>NZ_CP069429.1:0-2551932 GCF_028472845.1 Microbacterium sp. EF45047
ATGTCTTCTGCAGCCCAGCCCGACGTCCCCATCTGGTCGACGGTTCTGGACCGCCTCGCTGAGGACGAGCGGGTCACCCCGCAGCTGCACGGCTTCCTCAGCCTCGTCGTCCCCGCCGGGGTGATGAGCGGCGTGCTGTACCTCGACGTGCCGAACGACCTGACCGCCGCGCAGATCAACAAGCGCCTCCGCATCCCGATCATGGAGGCGCTGTCCAACGCCGGCGACGAGGTGACCTCGTACCGGACCGTCGTCAACCACGAGCTCGCCGACCAGCCCACCGCTCCCATCTCCGTCCCCGACTTCGCCTCTCCGGAGCCGGCGAGGCACGAGTCCCCGATCGAGCAGCCCACGCCGATCCGTCACGAGTCGCGGCTGAACCCGAAGTACACCTTCGACAACTTCGTCATCGGCCAGTCCAACCGCTTCGCTCACGCCGCGGCCGTCGCCGTGGCCGAGGCGCCGGCCAAGGCGTACAACCCGCTGTTCATCTACGGCGACTCCGGCCTCGGCAAGACCCACCTGCTGCACGCCATCGGCGACTACGCGCAGTCGCTGTACGCGGGCGTCAAGGTGCGCTACGTCTCCAGCGAGGAGTTCACGAACGACTTCATCAACTCGATCGCCAACAACCGCGGCGCCGTGTTCCAGGCCCGCTACCGCGACGTCGACATCCTGCTGATCGACGACATCCAGTTCCTGCAGGGCCGGGCGGAGACGCAGGAGGCGTTCTTCCACACCTTCAACCAGCTGCACGACCACAACAAGCAGGTCGTGATCACCAGCGACGTCGCGCCCAAGCACCTCACCGGCTTCGAGGACCGGATGCGCAGCCGCTTCGAATGGGGTCTCATCACCGACGTGCAGGCGCCCGACCTGGAGACACGCATCGCGATCCTCCGCAAGAAGGCGCAGAGCGAGGCCCTGCACATCCCCGACGAGGTGCTCGAGTACATCGCGACGGTCGTGTCGTCCAACATCCGCGAGCTCGAGGGCGCCCTCATCCGCGTCTCGGCGTTCGCGAGCCTGAACCGCTCGTCGCTGGACATCTCCCTGGCCCAGACGGTGCTGCGCGACATCATCGACACGGCCGAGGACAACATCATCTCGCCGACGGACATCATCACGGCCACCGCGCAGTACTTCAAGCTCACGGTCGACGACCTGTACGGCTCCAGCCGCTCGCAGCAGATCGCCACGGCCCGGCAGATCGCGATGTACCTGTGCCGTGAGCGCACGAACCTGTCCCTTCCGAAGATCGGTCAGCTGTTCGGCAACCGCGATCACACCACGGTGATGTACGCGTACAAGAAGATCAGCGAGCTCATGAAGGAGCGCCGCTCGATCTACAACCAGGTGACCGAGATCACCACCCAGCTCGGCCGCCGCTGACGCGGGAGCGCGCCTCCGCCCACAGGTGTTGTGGATAACGTGTGGAGAATCGCTCCCGCGCCCCCGCTCGATCACCGGTGTCTGTGGATAACTCGACCGGCGACGTGATCGGGACACAGCCCGGAAACCCGCGGATTCCTCAGGGATTCCACATCTCACACGCGTGTAGTTTCCTACTCGCGACTGATATCCACCGACTTATCCACACAATCCACAGCTGTTAACACCGTTAAGAGATCTCTCCCTGGTGAAGGGCTCTCCGATGACCAGAGACATGTGGATGCCGGGTCGGAGCGGAGACGGATGCGGGTCCGATGCAGGTCGGATGCGGTGTAGCGGGCGCTCCGCGTCGTACGACTAGCATGGGATGGCCTGCAGTGGGTCCACTGCGCTGCAACGACAACGAGGGAGCGCCCGTGAGGTTCCAGGTCAACCGCGATGTGTTCAGCGAAGCCGTGTCCTTCGTCGTCAAGCTGCTGCCTCAGCGCAACCCGCAGCCCATCCTCGCCGGCGTGCTCATCGAGGCATCCGCCGAGGGACTGACGCTCTCGGCGTTCGACTACGAGGCATCCGCGCGCACCACCATCGAGGCCTCGGTCGAGGAGCCCGGCACGATCCTGGTGCACGGGCGCCTGCTCTCCGACATCGCCAGCCGGCTCCCGAACGCCCCCATCGAGGTCGCGGTCGAGGAGGACGGCGGCATCGCGGTCACGTGCGGATCCGCGCGGTTCACGCTGGCGGCCATGCCGGTCGAGGAATATCCCTCGATCCCCGAGGTCTCCGGCTCCACCGGCGTCGTCCCCGCCGAGGATTTCGGCACCGCGATCGCCCAAGTCGCCTTCGCGGCCTCCCGCGACGACGTCACCCCCGTGCTCACCGGTGTGCAGCTCGAGGTCTCCGGCACCAGCCTGAGCCTCGTCGCCACCGACCGATACCGCGTCTCGCTGCGCGACGTGCCGTGGGATGGCGAGGGCGCGGAGCAGACCGCGCTCGTGCCGGCGCGCACCCTCACCGAGGTCGGCAAGACCTTCGCGCACGCCGGCAACATCGAGGTCGCCTTCTCCGGTGCTGGCGACCGCGAGATCATCGCGTTCACCGCCGGCAACAAGACCGTCACCTCTCTGCTGATCAAGGGGAACTTCCCGCCCGTGCGGCGCCTGTTCCCCGAGCAGACCGACCACTACGCGGTGATCAACACCGCCGACCTCATCGAGGCCGTCCGGCGCGTCTCCCTCGTGCTCGACCGCTCCGCCCCGCTGAAGTTCACCTTCAGCACCGACACCGTGACCATGGACGCCTCGGGCAGCGAGCAGGCCCGGGCATCCGAGTCCGTCGACGCGCACCTCACCGGCGGCGACGAGGTCACCCTCGGCCTGAACCCGCAGTACCTGCTCGAGGCGCTCAGCGCCGTGAAGAGCGAGTTCGTCCGCGTGACCTTCACGTCCTCGGAGAACGCCAACAAGCTCAGCCCGATCCTGGTGACGAGCCAGACCTCGGTGGACCAGGCCGGCTCCGACTCGTTCAAGTACCTCCTGCAGCCGAACCTGCTGCTGCGCTGACCCGAACCGCGCTTCGTCTCGCTCCGCCTGCGGCGGTGCTCCTCAACGGCCGCCGCCGGCCGGAGCGTCCGAGCCCGAAGGTAGGCTGATGCGGTGATTGTGGAGCACCTGAACCTGGTCGACTTCCGCAATTATGCGACCGCCGATCTCCGCCTGCATCCGGGCCCCAACGTGCTCGTCGGCCGCAACGGCCAGGGCAAGACGAACCTCGCCGAGGCGGTCGTCTTCCTCGCGATGCTCGGGTCGCACCGGGTGTCGTCGGATGCCCCGATGGTGCGCGACGGGCAGGAGTTCGCCGTCATCCGCGCCCGGCTCGCGCACGCCCAGCGCACCGTGCTCGTCGAGATGCAGCTGAACCGGCAGGGCTCGAACAAGGCGCGCATCAACGGTTCGCCGGCGAAGACGAACGAGCTCCCCCGCTACGCCCACGTCGTGCTGTTCGCCCCCGAGGATCTGCAGATCGTGCGCGGCGACCCGTCCGCGCGGCGCCGGTTCGCCGATCAGCTGCTCATCCAGCGCACCCCGCGTATGGCCGCAGTGCTCGCCGACTACGACCGGGTGCTGCGCCAGCGCACCGCTCTGCTCAAGTCCGCGCGCGCCCGCGGCATCCGCGGCGACGCGCTCACCACCCTCGACGTGTGGGACGACAAGCTGATCGCGCTCGGCTCCGAGATCATCCACGCGCGGCTCCACCTCGCCGAGGATCTGCAGCAGCCGCTGACGGATGCCTACACCGCGATCGCCGGCGCGGATCACCGTCCCGAGCTGGACTGGGCGCTGTCCGTCCGCGGCGGCGACCCCGAGGAGGACGCGCCGGCCGAATCCCAGGACGTCCGCGGCGACATCGAGGAGCTGTTCCGCGGCGCCCTGCGCACCAAGCGCGACACCGAGCTCGACCGCGGTCTCACCCTGGTCGGCCCGCACCGCGACGACCTCGTGCTCCGCGTCCGCGACCTGCCGGTGAAGGGCTACGCCTCGCACGGGGAGTCGTGGTCGGTCGCGCTCGCGCTGCGCCTGGCATCCGCCGAGCTGCTCCGGGCCGAGTCGCCGGCCGGCGACCCGGTGCTGATCCTCGACGACGTCTTCGCCGAGCTGGACGCCGACCGGCGGCGCCGGCTCGCCTCCCTCACCTCCGGGTACGAGCAGGTGATCGTGACCGCCGCGGTCGAGGAGGACATCCCCGACGCGCTGCACCGCCACGTGGTGCGGATCCACGCCGGGACGATCACGGATGAGCGCGAGGACGCGGGATGACCGAGCCGGAGACCCCCGAGACCGTCGCCACCTACCTGCGCCTGCGCGGGCTGAAGCCGAGCGCGAAGAACTGGAAGCGCAAGCGGCGCATCACCGACGACGACGAGAACGCGCCGTTCACCCCCGGCCGAGACCCGGGCCGGCTCGGCGACATCCTCGACTCCTTCACCAAGGAGTCCGGATGGGAGAAGACCCTCGCCGCCGAGGATCTGGTGCGGCAGTGGGCCGAACTCGCCGGCGCCGACACCGCGAAGCACTCCGAGCCGGTGTCGCTCGAGCGCGGCATCCTCACCGTGAAGTGCGATTCGACGGCGTGGGCGAAGAACCTGCAGTTCATGCGGGCGGTGATCCTCACCGAGATCGGCAGGCGGTATCCGGATGCCGGCGTGGAGAACCTTCGGTTCATCGGACCGGATGTCCCGTCCTGGAAGTGGGGACCGCGAGTCGTCCCCGGACGGGGTCCACGGGACACCTACGGGTAGGGCACCACGAAGGCACCCTGACGCGCTCAGAACGCCACACAAGGCGTTTGGCACGGCATCCGACCCCCGCGACCCACTAGAATGGACGGGCACCCCACGATCTGGAGAACGCCTTCTGATGACGCCTGAAACCCCCGCTGACGACAACGGATCGACGACCGGGGGCACCCCCGACCCTTCGACGGACTCAGGGTCCGGGGCAACGGGCTCCGGGGCGACGGGCTCCGAGGCTTCGGGCTCGGAGGCGAACGGCGCGGAGGCGAACGCGAAGCGCGTGCCCGGCGAGTACGGCGCCGACGCGATCCAGATCCTGGAGGGCCTCGAGGCCGTCCGCAAGCGCCCGGGCATGTACATCGGCTCGACCGGCCCGCGCGGCCTGCACCATCTGGTGTACGAGATCGTCGACAACTCCGTCGACGAGGCGCTGGCCGGCTACTGCGACACCATCGAGGTCACGATCCTCGAGGACGGCGGCATCCGCGTCGTCGACAACGGTCGCGGCATCCCGGTCGACCCGCACTCCTCCGACCCGACCAAGTCCACGGTCGAGGTGGTCCTCACGATCCTGCATGCCGGCGGCAAGTTCGGCGGCGGCGGATACGCGGTCTCGGGCGGTCTGCACGGCGTCGGCTCCTCCGTGGTGAACGCGCTCTCCACCCGGTTCGAGGTCGAGATCAAGCGCCAGGGTCACGTCTGGCGGCACAGCTTCGCGAACGGCGGCGTGCCGCAGCAGTCTCTCGAGAAGGGGGAGGAGACCGACGAGACCGGCACCACGATCACGTTCTGGCCGGACCCGGCGATCTTCACCGAGACCGTCGACTTCGACTACGACACGCTGCGCACCCGCTTCCAGCAGATGGCGTTCCTGAACAAGGGGCTGCGGATCACGCTACGCGACGAGCGTCCGGACTCCGCGTACGAGGTGGAGGAGGAGGGCACTGTCGTCCTCAAGCAGCCGGACGACGACTTCCTCTACGAGCGCGGCCTCGTCGACTACGTCGAGTACCTGAACCGGGTGCGTCATGCCGAGGTGGTCAACGACGAGGTCATCGCCTTCGAGTCGGAGGACACCGACCGGCGCATCTCGCTCGAGATCGCGATGCAGTGGACCACGGGCTACACCGAGAACGTGTTCACCTATGCGAACACGATCAACACGCACGAGGGCGGAACGCACGAGGAGGGCTTCCGCGCGGCGCTGACCAGCCTGGTCAACCGGTACGCCCGTGCGAACAACATCCTCAAGGAGAAGGAGGACAACCTCTCCGGCGAGGATGTGCGCGAGGGTCTCACCGCGGTCATCTCGATCAAGCTCGGCGAACCGCAGTTCGAAGGCCAGACCAAGACCAAGCTGGGCAACACCGAGGCGCGAGCGTTCGTGCAGAAGGTCGTGAACGACCAGCTCGGCGACTGGTTCGAGCGCAACCCGAACCAGGCGAAGAACGTCATCCGCAAGGCGATCGACGCGGCCACCGCCCGCATCGCGGCCCGCAAGGCGCGCGAGACCGCCCGCCGCAAGAGCGTCTTCGAGTCGGCCGCGATGCCCGACAAGCTCAAGGACTGCACCAGCAAGGACCCGTCGATCAGCGAGATCTTCCTGGTCGAGGGCGACTCGGCCGGCGGCTCGGCGGTGCAGGGCCGCGACCCGCACACCCAGGCGATCCTGGCGCTGCGCGGCAAGATCCTGAACGTCGAGCGCGCGCGCCTCGACAAGGCCCTCGGCAACAAGGAGGTCCAGGCGATGATCCAGGCCTTCGGCACGGGCATCGGCGAGGACTTCGACATCGAGAAGGCCCGCTACCACAAGATCGTGCTGATGGCGGATGCCGACGTCGACGGTCAGCACATCACGACGCTGCTGCTCACGCTGCTGTTCCGCTACATGCGCGGGCTCATCGAGGCCGGTTTCGTCTACCTCGCGATGCCGCCGCTGTACCGGCTGAAGTGGACGAACGCGCCGCACGAGTACGTGTACTCGGATGCCGAGCGCGATGCGCTGCTGCGCGACGGCCTGGCGAACGGCAAGCGGATCCCGAAGGATGCCGGCATCCAGCGCTACAAGGGTCTCGGCGAGATGAACGCCAAGGAGCTGTGGGAGACCACCATGGACCACACCACCCGCACGCTCCGCCAGGTGACCATCGACGACGCCGCGGCCGCGGACGAGATCTTCAGCGTGCTGATGGGCGAGGACGTCGAATCCCGCCGCACCTTCATCCAGCGCAACGCCAAGGACGTCCGCTTCCTCGACATCTGACAACCCCTACACACAAACACCACCGCTGCTCGTGAGCAGTGCCATTTGAACAGAACAGAGGGCGAAGGGATCTTCGCGGAGTGAGCATCGGGGTGGCGCGTCAGCGCCGGGGCCCCCGCTCTGCGAACGAAGCGAAGATCCTGCAGCCCGCGAGCAGCAGGCGATTCGTCCCGCTCCGCTCGCTCAACGACCGGATACGGACACATGACTGACGAAGAACGCCCCGACCCGAACGCCGCACACGAGCACGGCCGGATCGACCAGGTCGACCTGCAGGCGGAGATGCAGCGGTCGTACCTCGACTACGCCATGGCCGTCATCGTCGGCCGCGCCCTGCCCGACGTCCGCGACGGGCTGAAGCCGGTGCACCGCCGCGTCATCTACGGCATGTACGACGGCGGCTTCCGCCCCGACAAGTCGTTCTCGAAGTGCGCCCGCGTGGTCGGCGAGGTGATGGGTCAGTACCACCCGCACGGCGACTCGGCGATCTACGACGCCCTGGTCCGCCTCGTCCAGCCGTGGTCGATGCGCTACCCGCTGGCCCTCGGCCAGGGCAACTTCGGCTCCCCCGGCAACATGGGCGCCGCCGCCCCCCGGTACACCGAGACCAAGATGGCTCCGCTCGCGCTGGAGATGGTGCGCGACATCGAAGAGGAGACCGTCGACTTCTCCGACAACTACGACGGGCAGACCAAGGAGCCGGACGTCCTGCCGTCCCGCTTCCCGAACCTCCTCGTCAACGGGTCGGTGGGCATCGCCGTCGGCATGGCCACGAACATCCCGCCGCACAACCTGCGCGAGGTGGCGGATGCCGCGCTGTGGGCGCTGGAGCACCCCGACCTCCCGCGCGAGGAGCTGCTGGAGGGCCTGATCCAGCGCATCCCCGGTCCCGACTTCCCCACCGGCGCGCAGATCCTGGGCACCAAGGGCATCCACGAGGCCTACCGCACCGGCCGCGGCTCCATCACGATGCGCGCGGTCGTCGAGGTGGAGGAGATCCAGGGCCGCACCTGCCTTGTCATCACCGAGCTGCCGTACCAGGTGAACCCGGACAACCTCGCCGTGAAGATCGGCGAGCTGGCCCGCGACGGCAAGATCACCGGCATCGCCGACATCCGCGACGAGTCCTCCGATCGCACCGGCCAGCGCCTCGTCGTCGTCCTGAAGCGGGACGCGGTCGCGAAGGTCGTGCTGAACAACCTGTACAAGCACACCCAGCTGCAGGAGAACTTCGGCGCCAACATGCTGGCGATCGTCGACGGCGTGCCGCGCACGCTCGCTCTCGACGGCTTCATCATGCACTGGCTGGAGCACCAGCTCGACGTCATCGTGCGCCGAACCCGGTTCCGGCTGCGCAAGGCCGAGGAGCGGATGCACATCCTGCGCGGCTACCTGAAGGCGCTCGACGCCCTCGACGAGGTGATCGCGCTGATCCGCCGCTCCCCCACGGTCGACGACGCGCGCGAGGGACTGAAGAAGCTCCTCGACATCGACAATCTGCAGGCCGACGCGATCCTGCAGATGCAGCTGCGCCGCCTCGCGGCCCTCGAGCGGCAGAAGATCATCGACGAGGCCACCGAGCTCGAGGCGCAGATCGCCGAGTACAACGCGATCATCGCGGACCCGGCCCGTCAGCGCGCCATCATCCGCGAGGAGCTCACCGAGATCGTCGACCGCTTCGGCGACGAGCGCCGCACGCACATCCTGCACGGCTTCGACGGCGACATGTCGATGGAGGACCTCATCCCCGAGGAGGAGATGGTGGTCACCGTCACCCGCGAGGGGTACATCAAGCGCACCCGCAGCGACAACTACCGCTCCCAGCACCGCGGCGGCAAGGGCATCAAGGGCGCCCAGCTGCGCGCCGACGACATCGTCGAGCACTTCTTCGTCACCACCACCCACCACTGGCTGCTGTTCTTCACCGACAAGGGCCGGGTGTACCGCGCCAAGGCGTACGAGGTGCCCGAGGCCGGCCGCGACGCGAAGGGCACGCACGTGGCGAACCTGCTCGCGCTGCAGCCCGACGAGAAGATCGCGCAGATCCTCGACATCCCGGACTACAAGGCGGCCGAGTACCTCGTGCTCGCCACCCGCGGGGGACTGGTCAAGAAGACGCGCCTGGGCGACTACGACACCAACCGCCAGGGCGGCGTCATCGCCATCCGTCTGCGCGAGGGCGACGAGCTCGTCAGCGCGCTGCTGGTCGACAAGACCGACGACATCCTGCTCATCTCGCGCAACGGCATGTCGCTGCGCTTCAACGCCACCGACGAGGCGCTGCGCCCGATGGGCCGCGCCACCGAGGGCGTGAAGGGGATGAGCTTCCGCGGCGACGACACCCTGCTCTCGGCATCCGTCGCCACCGAGGACGGATACGTGTTCGTCGTCACCGACGGCGGCTACGCGAAGCGCACGGCGGTGTCGGAGTACCGGGTCCAGGGACGCGGCGGACTGGGCATCAAGGTCGCCAAACTCAACGACGATCGCGGGGTGCTCGCGGGCGGTCTCATCGTCTCCGAGGACGACGAGGTCTTGGTGGTTCTGTCCAGCGGCAAGGTGGTACGCTCTGCCGTGGCCGAGGTGCCCGCCAAGGGCCGCGACACCATGGGTGTCGTCTTCGCCCGGACCACAGCGGACGACAGGATTCTCGCGATCGCGCGGAACACCGAGCGCGGCCTCGGAGAGGACGAGGCGGAATCCGGCCCCGAGACCTCCGAGACCACCCCGACCCCTGAGGAAACAGACGCATGAGCACGGTAGCCGACAAGCTGGCGAAGAAGTCCACGCGCAAGACCACCGGCAAGCAGGTGCGCCTCCGCCTGGTCTACGTCGACTTCTGGTCGGCTGTGAAGCTGTCGTTCCTCGGCGCCGTCGCGCTGGCGATCGTCACCATGGTCTCCTTCTTCCTCATCTATCTCGTGCTGCAGGCGACGAGCGTGCTGGCCCAGGCCAGCGAGTTCCTGAGCACCATGACCGGGGGGGAGATCGAGCTCACGTCGCTGATCGGGCTGCCGCGGGTGATGGCGTTCGCGGCGGTCGTCTCCATTCTGAACCTCATCGTGTTCACGGTCCTGGGCGCTGTCGCAGCCGGCATCTACAACCTCGCGGTCAAGGTCACGGGCGGGCTGCTCGTGGGCTTCATGTCGAACTGACTTCTGCCTTTCGCTGACCCCGGGGGGTCGGGGCGGACGCCTTCCCTCCGCTCGCAGGTTCCGGGGGGTCGGGGCGGACGCCTTCCCTCCGCTCGCAGAGTGGGGCCCTCCGCCGCTTCGGGTAGGGGAAACCCGAGGGGGAGTGTGGGGGTAGGGCGGTGTCGCGGGGAGGACGGGCGGTCGTAGCGTGGGGGCATGACCACGAATCCGACGCCGTTGATGCCGCCCCCCGCAGGGGAAGCACCGCCGTCGCCCGTCCCCGCGGAAGGGCGTGAGGGCGGGAAGGCGCGGCTGCGCATCCTGCTGACGATCCTCGAGCTCGCCGCGCTCGGCGTCATCGGCTCCGCTCTGCTGGCGGCGTTCACCGCGATCCTCGGCCTCGGCCTGGGGCTGATCCTCGCCGCCGGCATCGGCATCATCCTGCTCGTCGGCCTGGTGTACGGCCTGTTCGGCCTGGCCTGGTTCGAGGTCGCCCGCGGTCGCCGCGCTCCCCGACACGAACGGGCTCGACGAGGCGGTCGCCTCCCAGTCCCCCGATCTGTGCATCCTGGACGTCCGGCTGCCGCCGACGTTCACCGACGAGGGCATCCGTGCCGCCCTGGCACTGCGCACCGCGCACCCGGGGCTGCCGCTGCTCGTGCTGTCGCAGTACGTCGAGGAACGGTATGCGGCCGACCTCATCTCCGCGCAGGCCGGGCCGCTCGGCTACCTGCTCAAGGACCGCGTCGCCGACGTCGCCGAGTTCGTGGAGTCCGTCGAACGCATCCGCGCCGGCGCCACCGTGCTCGACCCCGAAGTCGTCGCCCAGCTGCTCGCGCGGCGCAACCGCGACGAGCGGATGCTGCGCCTCACCGAGCGGGAGCGCTCCGTGCTCGCCCTGATCGCCGAGGGCAAGTCCAACAGCGCCATCGCCGGCCTGCTGTTCCTCAGCGAGGCCAGCGTCGAGAAGCACATCACCTCCATCTTCCAGAAGCTCGGGCTCGAACCCGAGGACGGCAACCGGCGGGTGCTCGCGGCGCTCGCCCACATCGAGAACAGCGGCAGCGCCGCACCGACCACTCCAGGAGGCACGCGATGAACGCGACCGGAACCACCAGAGCCGGGCTCACCACGATCACGGTCCTCACCGCCGTCGTGGGCGGGGCGGTGCTCACGACCACCGGTGCCTCGGCGGCCGTGACCGCCGGGTTCCAGCTGAGCAGCACCGACCAGACGCGCGCCGTGGACGTCGACGGCGTGGAGGCGATCGACGTCGAGGTCGGCGGCGCCGACCTGACCGTGCGCTTCGGCGACGGAGATCAGGCGCGGCTCGAAGTGAGCGGACCGGATGCCCGGGGCTGGTCGCTCCGCGCCGACGGCGGCGAACTCGTCGTGCACGGGCCCGACCGCGGCTGGAACTGGTTCGGTCCGGACTGGCTGCGCGGTGGCACCACCGCCACCCTGACGCTGCCCGCCGAGCTGGCCGGCGCGGATCTCGGCCTCGACCTGCAGGCGGGGCGGATCGATGCGGAGGGCGAGTTCGGCGTCGTCCGCATCGACGTCGGCGCCGGGTCGCTGAACCTGGAGGGCGCCGCGACCGCGCTCGACGCCGAGGTCAACGCCGGCCGCGCGGACATCAGCCTCACCGGCGTCCGCGAGGCGGACTACCGGGTCTCCGCCGGCCGCCTGCGCGCCGAGCTCACCTCGGCGCCGGATGCCGTCACCGCCGAGGTCTCCGCCGGGTCCCTCGATCTCACCGTGCCCGACGAGGAGTACGACGTGCGTCTGGAGCGCACCGCCGGGTCGATCGACAGCGAGCTTCGCTCGTCCCCGGACGCCCGACGGACCATCACCGCCACCGTCGCGGCGGGCAGCATCGACCTGCACCGGGAGGACTGAACGCCCCGATTCGGATTTTTCGTCGGCATCCGGTAACCTCTTGGAGGTTGACGGGGCTATAGCTCAGGCGGTTAGAGCGCTTCACTGATAATGAAGAGGTCCCAGGTTCAAGTCCTGGTAGCCCCACTCCGTTCGCGGAAACCCGCGGTCCCGCGCCGCACGGGGCCTTAGCTCAGTTGGTAGAGCGCTTGCTTTGCAAGCAAGATGTCAGGAGTTCGAATCTCCTAGGCTCCACACTGTGTTGAGACAGTTCGAGAAGGCCCCGCTCCGGCGGGGTCTTCTTGTCTCCGACGGCGATGCGCGACGAGGCCCGGAGCAGGATGCAAAGACAGGCTCCTGGAAAGGCGGCAATCCGCGTATTCTGACCGTCGTTGCTTTGGTGGATTGATCTTCGATTTGTGCGGTGTCCGGCCTCGGGCGGATACTCGTCACGCGCGCCGACCCCGCGCGAACCGCCATGAGCATCTCCCGCACCCCTGCGCTCACCCGCGTGAGCATCGTCGGACCCGGCCGGCTGGGCCTCGTCCTCGCCCGCGCGCTCCGCGCGGCCGGCGTCGAGGTGCACGGTCCGGTCGGCCGGGGTGAGCCGGTTCCGCCCGCCGAGGTCGTGCTGCTGTGCGTGCCGGATGCCGCGATCCCCGCGGTCGCGGCCCGGGCACGGCCCTCCGCGCGGCTGCTCGGGCACACCTCTGGCGCCGCACCGCTCGACGCGGTCGACTTCGGCTGGCATCCGCTGCAGACCTTCACCGGCGGCGAACCGGCCGAGGCGTTCCACGGCATCGCCTGCGCGATCGACGCGCACGACGACGACGGACTCGCGGTCGCCCGCACTCTGGCCGTGACGCTCGGCGCGCAGCCCTTCGTCCTCCCCGCGCACGCGCGTGCCGCGTACCACGCCGCCGCATCCTTCGCCTCGAACTTCCTCGTCACCATCGAGGACGCCGCCGAGCGGATGGCCGGGGTCGCCGGCATCCGTCCCCGCGAGGCGCGCGCCATGCTCGCCCCGCTGGTGCGCCGCACCGTCGAGAACTGGGTGGCGCACGGTGCCGCGGCGCTGACCGGCCCGATCGCCCGCGGCGACGAGGAGACCGTGGCGCGCCAGCGGACCGCCGTGACCGAGCTGCCCGAGCTGCTGCCGCTGTTCGACGCGCTCAGCATCCGCACCCGTGCGATCGCGGCCACGCGCTCCCCCGGGAGCAGGGAGGAGAACGCATGAGGATCCTGCGCACGGTCGCCGAGGTGCGCGACGCGGTGTCCGCCGCCCGCGGCGAGGGCCGCACCGTCGGGTTCGTGCCCACCATGGGCGCCTTCCACGAGGGACACCTCTCCCTGATGCGCACCGCCCGCGCCGCGCACGGCCTCGTCGTGGTCTCCCTGTTCGTCAACCCGACGCAGTTCAACGCCGCACACGACCTGAGTACCTACCCCCGCGACGAGGAGCGCGACGCCGCGCTCGCCGAGGCCGAGGGCGTCGACATCCTGTTCGTCCCCTCCGCCGCCGAGATGTACCCGGACGGCTTTGCCACCCGCATCCACGTGTCCGGCATCACCGAGGTGCTCTGCGGCGCGTACCGCGGACCCGAGCACTTCGACGGCGTCGCCACCGTTGTCGCCAAGCTCTTCGCCATCGTGGCCCCCGACGTGGCGTATTTCGGTCGCAAGGACGCGCAGCAGGTGCTCGTGGTGCGGCGCCTGGTGCGCGACCTGAACCTCCCGGTCCGGATCGACGCGTGCCCGATCGTCCGGGAGCCGGACGGCCTCGCGATGAGCTCGCGCAACGTCCGCCTCGATCCGGAATCGCGTGAGCGGGCGACCGCCCTGCACCGCGCCCTCGCCGCAGCCGAACGCGCCGCCGCGGCGGGCGAGCGCGACGCCGGAGCGCTCATCGCCGCCGCCCGCGCCGAGCTCGCGGCCGCCGGCGTCGAGCCGGAGTACCTCGAACTCCGTGACGCCCAGGACCTGCATGAACTGTCGCACGTCGAGGGCGAGGCTCTGCTCGCGGTGGCCGCGCACGTCGGCGGCGTCCGCCTCATCGACAACACCCTGCTGAGAGGAGACGCATGATGCGCCGCACCATGCTGAAGTCGAAGATCCACCGCGCCACGATCACCGGCAGCGACCTGCACTACGTCGGCTCGATCACGATCGATCCCGATCTGCTCGACGCAGCGGACATCCTCGAGCACGAGCAGGTGCATGTGGTCGACGTCGACAACGGCGCCCGCTTCGAGACCTACACGATCGCGGGCGAGCGGGGCTCGGGAGTGATCCAGGTCAACGGCGCCGCGGCCCGTCTGGTGCACACCGGCGACACGATCATCGTCATCTCCTATGCCGAGTACGACGGGGCCGAACTGCAGAACCACCGGCCGGTGGTCGTGCACGTCGACCGGAGCAACGCCGTCCTCGCGGTCGACGACGCCGTCGGCACCCTGCTCACCCCGGCGTCCGCATGAGCGCGCACGCGGAGGCGACCTCGCGCCTGGGTCTGGCCCACTTCCCCGCCAAGAAGGCGGCCGGCGAGCCGATCGCGATGGTCACCGCGTACGACCATCCCAGTGCGCAGGTGGCGGATGCCGCCGGGGTCGACGCCGTGCTCGTCGGCGACTCGGCGGCGATGACCGTGCTCGGCTACGACAGCACCGTCCCGGTCACCGTCGACGAGATGATCATGCTCGCCCGGGCCGTCCGCCGCGGGCTGCGGCGGGCGCTGATGATCGCCGACCTGCCGTTCGGGTCGTACGAGGCATCCGACGAGACGGCCGTCGCCACGGCGCAGCGCTTCGTCAAGGAGACCGGCTGCGACGCCGTCAAGATCGAGCGCGGCGGCACCTCCGTGGACCGCGCTCGGGCCATCGTCCGCGCCGGCATCCCGGTGATGGGCCACGTCGGCCTCACGCCGCAGACCGCCACCGCCCTCGGCGGCTACCGCGCGCAGGGCCGCACCGCCGCGGAGGCGGAGGAGCTGTGCCGGGCGGCGCTGGCGCTGCAGGGCGCGGGATGCTTCGCGCTCGTGCTCGAGGCCGTGCCGGCCGCGGTCACCGAGGCGCTCGTGCCCCTGCTGCGCATCCCGGTGATCGGGATCGGCGCCGGGCCGGCGACCGACGGGCAGGTGCTCGTCTTCCACGACCTGCTCGGCATCTACGACGGCCCCGCCGCCCGGTTCGTGAAGAGGTACGACGGGCTGCGCGAGCGGATGCAGGCGGGAGTCGCCGCCTACGTCGAGGACGTGCGGACCGGCGCCTACCCCGCGCCCGAGCACACGTACGGGATGCCGGATGCCGAGGCGGAGCGGATGCGGGAGTCGATCCGCTCCCTGTGACGAACCACCGACCCGGTGAGCGGATCATCGAACGCGGCCTCGCGAGCGTCGTCCGCTGTCGGCTGTGACAGGCTGGGGGCATGAGCCTTCCCCATGCCGATGTCGATCCCGATGGCCTGCTGGAGTACTCGGTGGTCTTCACCGATCGCTCGCTCAACCACATGTCCGCCCGGTTCGTCGAGGTCATGCAGCAGACCCTCGCCATCCTGAGCGAGGCGTACAACGCCGACGGCGTCGCGCTCGTGAACGGTGGCGGAAGCCTCGCGATGGAGGCGGTGGCCCGTCAGCTCGCGACCGGCCGGCGCGTGCTGATCGTGCGCAACGGACTGTTCTCGTACCGCTGGTCGCAGATCCTGGATGCCGGCGCCATCGCCGCGGAGACGACCGTGTGCGCGGCGCGCCCGGACCGTGAGGGTGCGCAGGCGAGCTGGAGTCCGGCCCCGATCGAGGAGGTCGTCCGCACGATCCGCGAGGCCCGGCCCGAGGTCGTCTTCGCCCCGCACGTCGAGACGGCCGCCGGCATCATCCTCCCCGACGACTACGTCGCCGCGCTCGCCGCGGCGGTGCACGAGGTCGGCGGCGTCCTGGTGCTGGACGGCATCGCCTCCGGCGCGATGCGCGTGGACATGGCGGCGCTCGGCGTGGATGTGCTGATCAGCGCCCCGCAGAAGGGCTGGAGCGGGAGTCCCGGAGTGGGCTACGTCATGCTCAGCCCGGCGGGGCGCGCGGCCGTGGCATCCGGCACCGCGACGAGCTTCGGGCTCGACCTCGCGCGCTGGCTCGCGATCGCCGACGGATACCGCGACGGGTCGGCGGCATACCACTCCACCATGCCGACAGACACGATCGCCCGGAACCTGCGGCAGATGGTCGAGACGCGCGACCGCGGTTACGACGTGCTCCGCGCCGCGCAGCTCGAGCTGGGTGGGCGGGTGCGCGACCTGCTCGCCTCACGAGGGCTCCCGTCGGTGGCCGCACCGGCATTCGCCGCGCCGAGCGTGATCGTCGTGCACACCGACGATCCCGCGCTGCGCAGCGGCGCCGCCTTCCGCGAGCACGGTCTGCAGGTGGCCGCCGGCGTGCCGCTGCACTGCGGCGAACCGGAGTCCTTCTCCACCTTCCGGGTCGGGCTGTTCGGTCTCGACAAGCTCGACGACGTGGACGGCACGGTCGCGCGTCTGGAAGCCGCCCTCGACGCGATGGGACGCTGAGGGCGGACTCCCCGACGCGGACCCGGCCCGCGCGACGGAGGCGGGGGCGCGCCGGACCTCAGCTCACCGCGCGCCGGAGCCTCTCCGCGAGGTGCGCCCGGTTCTCCTCCGTGAGCGCGAGCACGGCGTACGCCGTGGGCCACAGGGTTCCGTCGTCGAGGTTCGCGGGCTGCTCGAAGCCGAAGGTTCCGTACCGGGTCTTGAACTTCGATGCCGGTTGGAAGAAGCACAGCACCTTGCCGTCCTTCGCCCACGCCGGCATCCCGTAGTACGTCCGAGGGACGAGGTCGGGCGCGACCTCGGCGACCAGGTCGTGGAGCCCTTCGGCGAGGGCGCGGTCGTCCCCGCTGAGCTTCGCGATCGCCTCGTTCAGATCGGCCTCGCCTTCGGCGCGCACCTCTTCGGGTGACTTCTTCGCCCGGGTGCGCGCCTTGCGCTTGTCCGCCGCCGCGGCCTTCATGGCCTCGCGCTCCTCCGCGGTGAAGTTCTTCTCGTGGTCTGCCATGGCTCTCTCCTTGCTTTCGAGGGGCGACGACTTCAGGCTACGGATGCCGGAGCACGCCGGCTTCTCGAATCCTGATCGATCCGCCGGCCGGCGCCCGGTCGTCACCGGGACCGTACGCTGGAAGCTGGATCGTTCAGGTGACGGGAGGCGGCATGGCAGACGTCCTGCGGCTGGCCTCGCGCGATGCGGCGGACGTCGAGGAGATCTGGACGCGGTACGTGCCCTCCGCGCGGGTGCAGAACCTCGACCCGAAGCCGTTCGGCTTCCAGTGGTGCTCGGTGTCCCTGGGCGGGATGTCGATCGTGCGCTACGCCCTCACCGCCACCGTCGACTCGGCGGTGCAGCCGGAGGACCAGCTCTTCGCCTGCCGCGTCACGACGCCGAACGGATGGGTCCGCAGCGGCCGCTCGCACCTGGACACCTCGGTGCCCTGGGCGACCGACGGCGCGCAGGTCGAGGCGCACTGGGAGGGCACGGCGGACGTCAGTGCGCTCGTCTTCGACCGCGCCGAGGCGCAGCGCCTGGCCCGGCGCATCACCGGGGACGACCTGCTCCGGCTGCGGCTGACCGACGCGGTGCCGCGTGACCGCACCGCAGGTCGCCACTGGAACCGGGCCTTCGACTACCTGCTCTCGGCCTCCGCGGCCGCCGGGGACGACCCCCTCATCGAGTCGAGCCTGGTGCGTCACGCCCTGCTGACCACCCTGAGCACGTTCCGGTCCACGTTCTTCGACGCGGCGGTCAGGGATGCCGGCGGCGGCGCGCCGCGGGAAGCCCTCGAACGACGCTGACGCCGCCGGCGGATACCGGAGACGAAGAAGGTGTGCGCATCGCGGACCGGAATCGTGCCGGCCCGCGGTCCGGCGTCGCCGGTGCCGTAGCGTCCTCTCGAAATGGGACTCCTCTTCTACGGCGACTTCGCCGACCCGATCGAGATGGACGACCGCACCCTGGCACACCTCAAGGTCGTCATCGCCACGAAACTGCGCCGCAAGGAGAGCTTCACGCTGTCGTGGCGGCATGACGGCGAGGACGCCCGGGGGCGATCCACGCTCTGGCTGCATCCGTCCATTCCGCTCCGCTTCGTGTTCGACGAGCCGGAGCCGCCCGAGCTGAGCTCGCCGTGGCTGGCCGAGCTCGCCGCATCGGCGAACAGCAGCGGCGGGATCCAGCTGACCCCCGAGAAGCGCGCCCCGTCCGAGGGTCAGCCGAGCTGACGCGGACGGTGCGGGCCGATCTGATGCCGCGGCCCGCCACTAAGGTGGATCCATGGATCTGCGTGTCGCCGCGTACGCGGTCGTCACCGATGACGACGACCGCGTCCTCCTGGCGCGCTGGACCGAGGGCCGCCGCGTGGCGTGGACCCTGCCCGGCGGCGGGCTCGAGCCCGGCGAGGATCCCGAGGTCGCG
Organism: Microbacterium sp. EF45047; assembly: GCF_028472845.1. Classification (NCBI taxonomy): domain Bacteria; kingdom Bacillati; phylum Actinomycetota; class Actinomycetes; order Micrococcales; family Microbacteriaceae; genus Microbacterium; species Microbacterium sp. EF45047. Next base: position 18,426 of record NZ_CP069429.1, read on the forward strand.
ATGCGCCGCGAGGTGCGCGAGGAGACCGGGTACACGGTGCAGTCGACCGGCCTGCTCGGCATCCACTCGCGGGTGATCCCGGCCGGGCGTCGCGTGCACGATGCGGATGCCCCGCTGCACACCCTCCGCATCGTCTACCGGGCGCGCGTCACCGGCGGCACGCTGCGCTTCGAACGCAACGGCTCCACCGACATGGCCGGCTGGTTCACCCTCGACGAGATCGCCGGCCTGCAGCGGGTGCGTCTGGTGGACATCGCCCTGCGGATGGCCGGACTGCTGGGCGGGGACGCGGCGGCCTAGAACACCGCGACTCAGAAGGCTCCCGGCCCGAAGCCCGCCCGCTCCACCGCGATGCAGAGCAGCACCCGGTTGCGCGCGCCGAGCGCGATCCGCGCCGCCTCCAGGTGGGTCTTCACCGTCGCCACGGAAAGATGCAGCCGGTCGGCAATCTCCTGGTTCGAGGCGCCCTCGGCCGCGAGCACGGCGACATCCTTCTCCCGCGGCGAGAGCGCGCCGAAGCGCTCGCGGGCGATGCGGCGTGCGGCCTCGTCGCCCTCCGCGGCGAACCGCGCGATCAGGTGCGCGGTGCTGCGCGGCGACACGAAGCCGTCGCCCTTCATCACGGCGTGCGCCGCCCGGATGAAGTCCGCGGGCTCGGCGTCCTTGAGCAGGAACCCCTGCGCGCCGGCCTCCAGCATCCGCATCACGTAGTCCCCGGAGTCGAAGCTCGTGATCGCGATGACGCGGGTGTCCGGCAGCTGCTCCCGCAATGCCGTCGTCGCCTCGTCGCCCGGCATCCCCGGCATCCGCACGTCCATCAGCACGACGTCGGGACGATGCCGACGGGCGATCTCGATCGCCTCGCCGCCGCCGGACGCCTCCCCGATCACCTCGAGGTCTGGGGCGGCCGAGAGGATACCGCGCAGCGCCTGCCGCACCAGGGCGTCGTCGTCGACGATGAGGATGCGGATCGCGGGCGAGACGCCGTCGGGACTGCTCATACGACGAATATAGGTCGCTCGCCGGTCACGTCCGCGGCGGCCACGGCAGGGTGACGTCCACGAGGAACTCCCCCTGCGTCTCGCCGATCCACGCCGTGCCGCCGAGCAGCTCTGTGCGCTCCCGGATGCCGTTCAGGCCGCGTCCGGCGCCGGCGACGCCTGAACCCGCGGCGCCCGGCAGCGGGTTGCTCACGCGGATGCGGACCCCGCTGGACGGCGCGGCCTCGACGTACACCGACACCGGGGATCCGGGCGCGTGCTTGAGCGCGTTCGTCAGACACTCCTGCACGATCCGGTAGACAGTGCGGTCCAGCGCCGCACCGGCGTGCTCGGCGTCGTCGATGAGCACGAACGCGTCCACCGCGGCCCCGCTCTGGCGCACGGTGCGGATGAGGTGGCCGATGGTGCGCATGGATGCCATCGACGGGGGCACGGCCGCATCGGTGTCTGCGGCGGTGCCCGGCTCCCGGCGGAGCTCGCCGAGCAGCCCGCGCAGGTCCTCGAGGGAGGCGTGCGCCTGATGGCGCAGGGTCTGCGCGGCCTGGGCGACGGCCTGGTCCTGCGAGCGCGCCGCCTCCTCGAGCGCCCCCGACTGCAGGGAGATCACCGACAGCCGGTGCGCCAACGCATCGTGGATGTCGCGCGCCAGACGTTCGCGCTCCGCCTGCCGGCCGACCTCGGCGGTCAGGCTCTCAGCCCGGTCGTGCTCCACGCTGACGCGGTTGCGCAGCGCCAGGCTCTCCCGCCGCGTCCGCACCAGGATCGCCAGACCGAAGGCCGCGCCCACCGAGAGCGCCGCGATGCCGATGGTCAGGGCCGCGCCCAGCACGAACGAGGGTGGTTCACCGGCACTGCGCGCCACCGAGGTGAGCAGGATGTCCGCGTCGCCCCACGGCGTGAACATCTCGCGCAGGACGAAGACCAGCACCAGAGCGGCCGCGGCACCGGTCGCCATCCGCCGTGCCTTCACCGGCCAGCGCAGCAGCGCGCTCGCTGCGCCCAGCAGGAGCAGCAGGTACTCCATGCCCACCAGAGCCAGCACGGCACCCGCGGCGAGCGGCACGGCCGGCTGCCGACGCCGGAAGAAGACCGCCACCCAGGCGAGCATGCCGAGCATGAACAGACCGGTCCCGAGATCGGTGACCTCGATGCTCCGCCCGGCACCGGGGTGGGCGGCGCCCGGCACGTTCGCCACGCCGCACGCCGTGACCATGATCCCGAGGACGTACAGACCCAGCGAGCCGCCGGCCCGGAGCCCCTGCGCCACCATCCGGCGGCCGGAGGCGACAGCGCGGTCGGCGACGGCGTCGATCCGGGACGGGACGCCGGGGGCGGGCGTGACGCCGGTGCGGTGCGGGGCGTCGGCGCGGGACGGGAGGTGCATGCATCCGAGAGTAGGGCCGGCCTCCCGCATCCGCTTCCGCCTCGCGGCCGGTGCGATCCAGCCGATCGGCTGGCGAGGTCCAGCCGGGGGGAGGAGGATGCCGGGCGGGCCCCGTTCCTAGCGTGAGAGGACCGCGGCGCTCGACCGAGCAGCCGCCCCACGTCCGAACGGAGAGCACCATGTCCGACAGCATCCCCACCCCGCCCGCGCAGCCGCCGGCCGCTCCGTACGGCGCCCCCGCGGCCCCCGTTCCGCCGCCGGCGCCCGAGCGGAAGAGGTCGGTCCTCACCCGCTGGTGGTTCTGGGTGATCGCCGGCGTCGTCGTGCTCGGCGTCGTCGGGGCCGTCGCCGGGGGCGGCGACCGGTCCCCCGAGTCGGCATCCGCGCCGGCCGCGGAGAAGCAGGCGGAGGATCAGCCCGCCGAGGGCGCCGCCGAGGATCAGCCCGCCGAGGAGCCGGCGGAGACGCCCATGCCCGGGATCGGCGAGAAGGTCGTGATGGACGGCTTCGAGATCACCGTCACCTCGATCGAGACCGGCGTGCCCAGCGTCGGCGGCGAGTACGCCTCCGAGCAGGCGCAGGGCGCCTTCACGCTGCTGCACATCGACGTCACGAACACCGGCACCGCCGCCGAGACGATCATCTCCTCGAGCTTCACCGTGCGCGACGCCGAGGGCCGCGAGTTCGAGGCGCACCCCACCGCGTCGCTGTACCTGCAGGACACCGGATTCGCCTTCGAGCAGATCAACCCCGGCAACACCGCCAGCGGCATCGTCGTCTTCGACCTGCCGGCCGGCACGGCGCCGCACACCCTGGAGTTCCAGCCGGGGATGTTCGGCGGGAAGTCGGTCACCATCGCGCTGACCTGACCCCGCCCACCGACCGCGCTGGGGATGCGGTCGCGGTGCCCGTCGTCTGCTGACGGCGGGCACCGTGGTGCGTGCGGCGGGCGGCGGGCGCGGGTGCTATTCCGGGACGGAGATGTCCGCGACCGTGGCGCCGTAGGCGCGGATGAGCGCATCGGCATCCGTGAACAGGCTGAAGCCGTGGCTGCCGGCGCCCATCGCGATGCGGCGCCCGACGATGGTCTCGTCGGCGTACACCGGCCAGTCGTGCGTGCTGCCGATCGGGACGATCGTGCCGCGCTCGTACCCGGTCGCTGCGAACGCGAGCTCGGGCTCGGGCAGGCGCAGCCTGTTCACGCCGACGACCGCGCGCAGCTTGGGCCACGAGATCGCACGCCCGCCCGGTACGAGGGCGAACAGGTACTCCCCCTCGGGTGCCGAGCTCGTCGAGGCGCGCTTCACCACGAGCGTCTTCACGATGTCGGACGGCTGCAGCCCGAGCAGGGCGGCGGCCTCGTGCAGGTTGCGCGCCGCGGGGCGCTTCACGATCTCGATCTCGAGGCCGCGAGCGGATGCGGCGGCGCGGACGCGGGCGTGCGGGTCGGGTTCTTCGTCACGTCGACCCGCCGGCTCGCTCGATGCACCGCCCTGGTCGCCTGCGGCGACCTCGTTCGACGACCGGGAGGACGGGGAGGTCACGCGTTCGGCGGCGAGAGCGGGTCGTCGGCGACCCAGAGCTCGTCGTCGGCGCGCAACGCCTGCCAGGCGGCGAAGACGACGCCGATGGCGGCGGCCGCACCCAGCACGATCGCGATCACCGAGCCCACGCCCGGGCCCTTCTTCTTCGGCGGCGGCGCGAACCGGTTCATGATGTCGTGGCGCTTGGCGTTCGCGACATCCCAGGCCGACAGCGCCGAGCCGACGACGCCGCCCACGGCGGGGACGACCTTGTCGTCCACCACGTGGCGGCCGATCTTCACACCGCGGTCGACGACCGGGGCGAGACGGCGGTTGTATGCATCCTGCACGACGGGGACCACCTGCTCGCGGTTGAGGTGACCGAGCTGGCGGCCGGCCTCCCGCGCGATGTCGGCGGCGTGGCCGACGAGCACCTGCTGCGACTCCCAGAGTCGTCTGGCCTCTTCCTGAAGCTTGCGCAGTTCCTTCTTACGCTTGCGGCTGAGGTTCACGTTGCTCTCCCGTCGGTCGGAGTCCGTATGGGCCCATCCTGCCAGATCAGGCTGGATGCGGGCAGTGATCTGGCGCATCCGCTGCGGGTGCGCCACAATACGCGTTCCGGCATCCGCAGCCCGTCCCCGGGCGGCCTCTGCGAGAATGTCAGCATGCCTCACGCCTCACACGTCGCAACCCTGTACACCAACCACGGTGACATCGTCATCAACCTGTTCGGCGATCACGCCCCGAACACCGTGAAGAACTTCGTCGGCCTCGCCGACGGCACCAAGGAGTGGACCGACCCCGCCACCGGCAAGCCGGGCGAGGGTCCGCTCTACAAGGACGTCATCTTCCACCGCATCATCCCGAACTTCATGATCCAGGGCGGCGACCCGCTCGGCCAGGGCGTCGGCGGCCCCGGCTACACCTTCAACGATGAGATCCACCCCGAGCTGAACTTCAACGAGCCGTACGTGCTCGCCATGGCGAACGCGGGCCTGCGCCGCAACGCCATCACCGGCCAGGTCGAGGGCACCAACGGATCGCAGTTCTTCATCACCACCGACCCGACCCCGTGGCTGCAGGGCAAGCACACCATCTTCGGCGAGGTCGCGGACGACGCCTCCAAGGCCGTGGTCGACGCCATCTCGGCCGTGCCCACGGGTGCCGGTGACCGCCCGATCGAGCCGGTCGTGCTGCACTCGATCGACATCGTCGCGGCCTGATCGGCGAGAGCACGAGCCGATCCGGATGACGACGCCAGAGTTCACGAGCAACCGCGACAACTTCTGCTACCGGCATCCGGATCGGCAGAGCTTCGTGCTCTGCCAGCGGTGCCTGCGCACCATCTGCCCGGAGTGCCAGACCCAGGCACCGGTCGGGGTGATCTGCCCCGAGTGCATGACCGAGATGCGCAGGAACCGCACGCCCGCGCAGCGCCGTGCGCAGCGGCGCTGGATCGGCGCGGTCGCGGCGGACACCCGGCCCCTGGCGACCTACGCGATCATGGCGCTGACGGCGTTCGTCGGCGCGCTGCAGCTGTTCGTCCCGGTGATCTCCGAGGTGCTCCTCTTCGCCGGGGTGTACATCCTCCCTGGCATTCCCGGCATCCCGTTCCAGCCGTGGCGGCTGCTCACCGCCATGCTGGTGCACGCGGGCATCATGCACTTCCTGCTGAACATGCTCGCGCTCTGGATGATCGGCCGCAGCCTGGAGCCGATGCTGGGACGCGCGCGCTTCGTCGCGCTCTACCTCATCGGCGGGCTCGGCGGCTCGGTCGCCGTGGCCTGCTTCGACCCGCGGATCGCGACCGTCGGGGCATCCGGCGGCGTGTTCGCCCTCCTCGGCGCGCTGCTGGTGATCGGCCGGCACATCGGCGCGGACATCCGCGGCATCCTCGTCGTGCTCGGCATCAACCTCGTGATCGGGTTCGTGCCCGGCTTCCACATCGCCTGGCAGGCCCACCTCGGCGGCGCCGCCATCGGCGCGCTGATCGGGCTCATCTACGCCCGCACCCGCCGACCCGCTCAGCGGGTCTGGCAGATCGTGCTGCTGGCCGCGCTCGTGGCCGCGCTGCTCGCCATCGCCTTCCTGGTCCCGGCGATGGTCCTCGGCATCCGGATCTGACGCCGGCGCGCATCCCGCGCGCGGCCGGGCGCGCATCCCGCGAAGTTATCCACAGGTCTGTACCCAGGTGGGGAGAATTACACACATGTGATTCCCCGCTCGGCATCCGCCCGGACATGCGACGGCGCCCCCTCACCGCGTGAGAGGGCGCCGCGAACGGATGCCGGTCAGCGCCAGCGTGTCGTCATCAGGAACCCGATCAGGGCGATGCCCAGGCCGATCGCGAGGTTCCACGCCTGGATGCCCGGGATCGGCAGCGCCTGTCCGGAGATGTAGTAGACGAGGATCCACACCAGCCCGAGGAGCATGAAGCCGACCATCACCGGCTTGAACCAGACGGCGTTGGGAGCCTCCTCGCCCTCCGCGCGCTCGACGGCGGGCTCTTCAGATCTGCGGTCTCGTGCCATGCCGACAGTCTAGCCATGGCGCATAGAATTCCCTCATGACGGCAACGGCTCCCGCGCGCCCGGCGCGACGGCGGTCGAGAGCCACCGTCACCAGCGTCCTCGGTGAGCTGCTTCTGACGGCCGGCGTGCTCGTGCTGCTCTTCGTCGCCTGGCAGATGTGGATCGGCGACGTCATCATCGGCGCGCAGAACAACGAGCGCGGCACCGAGCTCACCGAGAGATGGGCCGCCGAGCCGGTACCGGAGCCGCCGCCCGTGATCGCCGACGGACCGGCGCCGGTGTACGAGCCGCCCGTGCTCGAGCATCCGGACGACGCCGAGGTCTTCGCGACCATGCGCGTGCCCCGCTTCGGCGCGGACTACAACGTCCCGATCGCCGGGGGCACCACGCGGGCGCGCACCCTCGACCGGATCGGCATCGGCGTGTACACGCAGTCGAAGATGCCGGGCGAGATCGGCAACTTCTCCGTCGCCGGCCACCGCACCACGTGGGGCCGGCCGTTCCACGAGATCGACCGGCTGCGGCTGAACGACGCCATCGTCGTGGAGACCGAGGTCGGCTGGTACACCTACCGCTTCCGCACGCTCGAGTACGTCCGCCCGGACGAGACCGAGGTGCTGCTGGACGTGCCGCAGATGCCGGAGATGCAGACCGGCGAACGGTTCATCACGCTGACGGCATGCTCGCCGATGTACTCCCTCGCCGAGCGGATCGTCGCGTACGGGGTGTTCGAGGGCTTCCAGCCGCGGGCGGAGGGCCCGCCGGCCTCGCTGACCGAGGGGGTCTCCTGATGTACGCCGCGCTGTGGCGCCTGCTGCCCGGTCCCTGGTGGGTGCGGGTGCTGATCCTGCTGATCCTGGTGGCGCTGGTGCTGTATGCGCTGTTCTTCCACGTCTTCCCGTGGATCAGCCCGCTGATCACCCCGGCCGAGGTGGATCTGGGATGACGACGCGGGTGCTCGTGGTCGACAACCACGACAGCTTCGTGCACACCCTGATCGGCTACCTGCGGGAGCTCGGTGCGGACGTGCGGATGGTCGAGGCGGATGCCGAGGATACCCTGGCCCTGACGGCGAGCGGCGCGCTGCTCGACGGCTGCGACGCCGTGATGGTCTCCCCCGGTCCCGGCACGCCGGCGGACGCCGGGGCGTCGATCGACGTGGTGCGCCTCGCGGCGGACCGGCGGATGCCGTTGCTCGGGGTCTGCCTCGGGCACCAGGCGATCGGGGCGGCGTTCGGCGCGCCCGTCGTGCCGGCTCCGGAGCTCATGCACGGGATGGTGTCGCAGGTGGAGCACGACGGGTCCGGGCTGTTCCGCGGACTGCCGTCGCCGTTCGCCGCCGGCCGCTACCATTCGCTGGCGCTGAAGGAGGTCGACCTGCCGCCGGAGCTGCGGGTCACCGCGCGCGCCGAGCACGGCACCGTGATGGCGATCGCGCACGAGACGCTGCCGATCGCCGGGGTGCAGTTCCACCCCGAGAGCATCCTCACCGAGGGCGGGCACCGGCTGCTGGCGAACTGGCTGGAGCTCGCCGGGCGGCGCTGACCGCTCCGGCGGCGGCCGGCGGCGCCGGTCAGCCTGTGCCGGTGCAGTGCCGCAACTCGACCGTGGACTGGATCGGGATGTCGCCCGGGGCGAGCGACATCGATGACACGGTGTGCGGCGTGGTGGCCGGGCAGTCCGGCACCGCGACCGGCACCGGGGTGAGCGACAGGCTCTCCAGCTCCTGCGTGGCGGCCTCGAGCGTCCAGCCGGTGAGGTTCTTCAGCGTCACGCGGCCGCTGGCGACGACGAGGTTCACGACCGTGCCCGGCTCCACTTCGGCGCCGGCCTCCTCACTGGCTTCGAGGACGATCCCCTCGCCGGTGAGCGGGTCGTTCTCCGGGCGCACGGTGCCGAACACCAGTCCGGCATCCTCGAGCGCCTGCTTGGCCGCCTCCTGGCTGAGCCCCTCCAGCACCGGTACCGACACCGTCTGCGCGCCGCTGGAGACGTAGACGAGGATCTCCTCGCCCTTGTTCACCGTCGCGCCGGTGCCGGGCTCGGTGCGGATGACGTGGTCCTCGTCGAAGTCCGCGCTGGGCTCGGTGCGCAGCTCCGCGTGCAGGCCGAGCTCTTCGAGCGCCTCCTCGGCGTCGTCGGAGGTCATGTTGATCAGGTTGGGCACGGTGCGCGAGGTGCTCGGCACCTCCGGCGGGCGCATGCTGAGGCTGACCACCCAGAACAGCACGGATGCCACGAGTACGGCGATGAGCGCCACACCGGCCCAGATCCATGCCACCGGCGGGCCGGACTGGGTGCGGGTCATGGTCGTGTCGGTGCTCAGCTGCCGGAGCGTGCGGGCGGTCTCCTGCGCGTGCCGCGGATTCGGTCCGTACAGCTCGCTGGTGAGCGCCCCGATCTGCTTGCGGCTCGGCTCCCGCCCGCCGACCGCGGCGTCCAGCGCGGCGCGGAAGCTCGCGGCGTCCGGGAAGCGCTGGTAGGGGTCCTTGGCGAGGGCGCGCAGCACGACGGCGTCGAGCGCGCGCGGCACCTGCTCGTTGACCTCGGTGGGCGGCACCGGGGTCTCGCTCACGTGCTGGTAGGCGACCGCCACGGCGGAGTCGCCGCGGAACGGCTGCCGGCCGGTGAGCAGCTCGAACAGCACCACGCCGGTGGAGTACAGGTCGGTGCGGGCATCGACCGGCTCGCCCTTGGCCTGCTCGGGCGAGAAGTATGCGGCGGTGCCGATGATCTGCGTGGTCTCCGCGACCGTCGACGACGAGTCCGAGACGGCGCGCGCGATGCCGAAGTCCATCACCTTCACCGCGCCGGACGGCGTGATCATCACGTTCCCGGGCTTGATGTCGCGGTGGATGACGCCGGCGCGGTGCGAGTAGTCGAGCGCCTCGAGGATGCCGTCGACGTAGCGCACGGCATCCTGCACCGGCACCGGGCCCTGCGCGATGACGTCCTTCAGCAGGGTGCCGTGGACGAGCTCCATCACGATGTAGGGGAGGTCGGTGCCGGATGCCGTGCCTCCCGACCCTGAGCCCGAGCCTCCGGACCCTGAGCCGGAGCCTCCGGACCCTGAGCCCGTCGAAGGGTCCCCCGCGTCGTACACGCGCACGATCGACGGATGCGACATCCGCGACGCCGCCTGCGCCTCGAGCCGGAACCGGGTGCGGAAGGCGGTGTCGCGCGCGAGCTCCTTGTCGAGGATCTTGATCGCGACCTCGCGGCCGAGGGTCAGGTCGTAGCCGCGGTACACCTTCGCCATGCCGCCATGCCCGATGAGCTCATCGACGCGATAGCGATCCGCGATGATGCGCGGCTCCGTGGACACGAAACGACCCCCCAGATGACGACGGCTGAACGAACTAGCTTAGGTTACCCTTCGCCCTGACCCTCTCCCGCACCGTTCCCGGTGCCCGGCGTGGGGACGGGGACGGCGGGCAGGATCGTCGAGGACTGGCCGGCGGCCGACATCTCCGAGGGGCGGTCGCCGCAGAACGCGCGGTAGGTGGCGGTCACCGTCTGGCCGGCGGTGCCGTCGTTGACGACGATCGGGGCCTGGCGGTCACTCGGGCCGAAGGCCCGCGTCGTGCCGCCGGCCGCGAACTGCGCGTTGGTGAGCACCACCTCGTAGGACGTGACCGTGCCGGTGCCGGACGGGCAGGAGAACGCCGACCAGCTCACGGTGGCCTGCTCGCCCTCCTGGATGGTGCCGGAGAACGTGGGTGCCGACTGGGGCTGCCCGATCGGGACCTGCTCCGCGAACAGCGTGAGGGTGAGCTGCGTGCCCTGCTCCACGGTGCCCCGCGGCTCCACGCTCTGCACCGTGCCCACCTGCTCGGGGGTCTCCGCGGGCGTGTTCCCGGTGACGCAGGTGACCTCCAGACCCGCGCTCTCGGCGGTCTGCTGGGCCGCGTCGCAGGTCATGCCGACCAGGCCGAGCGCGTCGACGTCCACGCGCTCCGGGTCGTCGGGCGTGGGCGACGGGGGCGGCGCGGTCGTGGTGCGCACCGGCGCCGAGCTGCGGCTGCCGGTCGGGTCGGCGCCGCTCTGACCCTGGTTCCCGAACAGAGCGAACAGGGTGCCGCCGAGCACGAGGAGCAGCAGCAGGATCAGCGCGATCAGCGGCCACGTCCACGGGCTGCGCTTCTTCTTCTCGGGCTTCTCCTCCTCGACCGGCTGCCCGGTGGGCAGCTGGGCCGTGGTCGGCATCATCCGGGTGGCCTGCTCATCGCCCACGCCGGTGAGGATGCGGGTCGCGTCGCCGGCATCCGACACGCCCGCACCCGCGATGGCGGGCACGGCGATCGCGGCGGAGTTCAGGTCGCCGCGGCGGAGCGCCTGCGCCGCGCGCGCGACCGTGGCGGCCGAGGACGGCCGGTCCGCCGGCTTCTTCGCAATCATCGCCATCACCAGGTTCTGCACCGGGATCGGCACGGTCGCCGGCAACGGCGGCGGCTGCTCGTTGATCTGCGCCATCGCGATGGCGACCTGCGACTCGCCGGTGAACGGGCGCTTGCCGGCGAGGCATTCGTAGGCCACGATGCCGAGCGAGTAGATGTCGGTGGCGGGGGAAGCCGCGTGACCCGACGCCTGCTCGGGCGACAGGTACTGCACGGTGCCCATCACCTGGCCGGTGGCGGTCAGCGGCACCTGGTCCGCGATGCGCGCGATGCCGAAGTCGGTGATCTTGACGCGGCCGTCCGGCGTGATCAGCAGGTTGCCGGGCTTGATGTCGCGGTGCACCAGGCCGGCGGCGTGCGCGGCCTGCAGTGCGGACGCGGTCTGCGCCACGATGTCGAGCGTCTTGTCGGCGCTCAGCGCCCCGTCGCGCTCCAGGATCGTCGACAGCGCCTCGCCGGGGACGAGCTCCATCACGAGGTAGGCGGAGCCGTTCTCCTCGCCGTAGTCGAACACGCTGGCGATGCCCTCGTGGTTCACGAGCGCGGCGTGACGGGCCTCGGCGCGGAAGCGCTCGAGGAACCCCGGGTCGCCCATGTACTCGTCCTTGAGGATCTTGATCGCGACCGTGCGGCCGATGACGTGATCCGTCGCCTCCCACACCTCGCCCATGCCGCCGATCGCGATCCGCGACTGCAGCTCGTAGCGACCACCGAACGACACACCCTGCGTCGGCCTCATCTGCCCAGCACCGCCTCTATGACCTTTTTGGCAATCGGCGCGGCAATGTCATTGCCGGATCCGGACTGCCCCATTCCACCGCCGTCCTCGACGACGACTGCCACCGCCACCTGCGGGTTCTCCGCGGGGGCGAAACCTGTGAACCACAGCGTGTGCGGACGCGACCCGCCGTTCTGCGCCGTACCCGTCTTACCGGCGACCTCGACCCCGTCTATTCTTGCACCCGTGCCCGCGCCGGAATCGACGCCGGCGACCAGCGCGCCGGTGATCGCGTCGGCGCCTGCCGCGTCGAGCACCTCGCCGAACACGGTGTCGGAGTACTGGCGGTGCACGGCGAAGTCGTCGCCGATCACGGCATCCACCATGCGCGGCGTCATCACCACGCCGTCGTTGGCGATCCCGGCGGCGACCATCGCCATCTGCAGCGGCGTCGCGGTGACCTGGCCCTGGCCGAATCCGGTCAGCGCCGTCTCCGGGTCGTTCAGCGAGGACGGGTAGCTGGACGGGGTGACCGCGAGCGGGATCTCCAGTTCGGCGTTGAAGCCGAACTTCTCGGCGGTCTCGCGGATCGTGCGGTCGCCGAGCTGGTACGCGAGGTCGGCCATCGGGATGTTGCAGCTCAGCCGCAGCGCCTCCGCGATGGTCGTCGTGGCCCCGTCGCCGCACGTGCCGCCCCACGCGTTCGAGATCTCCGTGGACGTGCCCGGAAGTGTGTACCGCGCCGGGTTGGGCAGCTGGCTGTCCATGGTCCACTTCCCGGACGCCAGGGCCGCGGCGGCCACGACGACCTTGAAGGTCGATCCCGGCGGGTTCAGGTCGCCGCCGATCGCGCGGTTGTAGAGCGGATGCGCGGGGTCGGCGGAGAGCTGGTCGTAGGCGGCGTTCACGGCATCCGGATCGTGCCCGGCGAGCGTGTTCGGGTCGAAGCCCGGGGTGGAGGCCATGGCCAGGATGCGGCCGCTGGACGGCTCGATCGCGACGACCGCGCCCTTCAGACCCTGCAGCGCATCCCAGGCCGCGCGCTGCGCGGCGGGGTTCAGGGTCAGCTCCACGCTCAGCCCCTGCTGCGGCTGGCCGGACAGGATCCGCTCGATCTCGCCGAAGAACGCGTTCGCGCCGGTGCCGGAGAGGTCGGAGTTCATCACGCGCTCGATGCCGGTGGACGAGTCCAGCACCGGGTTGTAGTAGCCGGTCACGGGGGCCCACATCGCGGCATCCGTGTACACGCGCTGGTACTGGTAGCGGTCGTCGACCGGGGTCGACGTCGCGATCGCGGTGCCGTCGACGACGATCGATCCGCGCTGGATCTCGTAGCTGTCCAGGCGGGTGCGCGTGTTCGCGGCGTTCTGGGCGAGGTTGTCGGCGTCGACGACCTGGATCCAGCTCGTCGCGATGAACAGCGACAGGAACATCGCCAGGATCACGAAGCTGAGACGCCGGAGCTCCCTGGTCATCCGATCACCACCCTGGGCTGACGGCGGACGGCGTCGCTGATGCGCAGCAGCAGCGCGACCACCAGCCAGTTGGCGATCAGCGACGAGCCGCCCGCGGCGAGGAACGGCGTGGTCAGACCGGTGAGCGGGATCACCCGCGTCACTCCGCCGACCATGATGAACACCTGCAGCGCGATCGTGAACGACAGCCCGGTCGCCAGCAGCTTGCCGAAGTCGTCCTGTCCTGCCAGGCCGATCCGAAGGCCACGGCTGACGAACACCATGTACAGGCAGAGGATCGCGAACAGCCCGACGATGCCGAGCTCCTCGCCCAGGCTGGGGATGATGTAGTCGCTGTGCGCGAGCGGCGTCACGTACGGCCGGCCCTGCCCCCACCCTGTGCCGATCAGACCGCCGTGCGCGAGGCCGAAGATGCCCTCGACGAGCTGGTAGCTGCCGCCGTCCGCGGCGATCACCTCGGGGTTGAACGCGTCCAGCCAGTTCCGGAAGCGACCTCGGACGTACTCCAGGATGCGGGTGGCCAGGAACGCCCCGACCGCCACGCCGGTGAGGCCGATGAGCACCCAGCTGGTCTTGCCGGTGGCGACGTAGAGCATCGCGATGAACATGCCGAAGATCAGCACGCCGGTGCCGAGGTCGCGCTGGCTGACGATGATCGCGAGGGACAGCACCCACACCACCAGGACCGGCCCCAGCTCGCGCATCCGCGGCCACGTGATGCCGAGGAACCTCTTGCCGACCGAGGCGAGGCTTTCCCGGGTGCGGACCAGGTAACCGGCGAAGAACACAGCAAGGCAGATCTTGGCGAGCTCGCCGGGCTGGAACGCGAACAGGCCCGGGATCGACACCCACACGTCGGCGTTGGAGCCCTCCGCCTTCAGTCCCGGGATGAACGGCAGGACCAGCAGCAGGATGCCGGCCAGGCCCGAGACATACGTGAAGCGGTACAGCACGCGGTAGTTGCGCAGCGCGATCACGAGGGCGATGGCCCCGGCGACCGAGAGCGCGGTCCAGGCGAGCTGCTTGGTGGAGTACGCGTCCCAGCCGGTGTTCCGCTGCGCGATGTCGATGCGGTAGATCATCGCGATCCCGAGGCCGGTGAGCAGGGTCGCGATCGGCAGCACGAACGGGTCGGCGTCGGATGCCACGAAGCGCAGCACCACGTGCAGGGCGAGCACCAGCACCGCGAGCACGCCGCCGATCGCGAGGATCAGCGGGTCGAGGGTGCCGAGCGCCCCGAGCTGCACGAGGCTGAACGCGGCACCGGACAGGGCGCAGGCGAACAGGAGCAGGGCGAGCTCCCGGTTGCGCTGCTTCTGCGGCATCCGGATCTTCTTCAGCGCCTTCAGGACGCTGGTGTCTGCGGTCACGGCGGTCATGGTGTCGGCGCTCCGGTCGGCGTCGGCGTGGCCGGCGGGGTCGGCGTCGGCGTGGGTTCGGGGGTCACCGGCGGGAGCATGCTGTCGCGCAGCCTCTCGGTGATCGCGTCCGCGTCGGCGAGGGAGCGGGCGTTGATGGTGCGCTCCACCGACGAGCGCTGGTACTGCGGCAGGTCGGCGAGCAGGATGCCGGTGTCGCGCACCTCGGTGGAGAGCACGATCGGGCCGAGGTTCTGCTGCACGCCGCGGAAGATCACCACGCTGTCCTCGTCGGCGCCGACGAAGTAGCGGGTCTGGGTCCAGCTGTAGGCCAGCCAGGCGCCGGCGACGAGGGCGAGCACGGCGGCGATGAACGCGGCGAACCAGGCGATCCGCCGGCGTCGGGCCCGGCGGCGGTCCTCCTCGATGATCTCCTCGAAGTACTCGGCATCCGGCTCGAAGTGCGTCGGCTCGTTCGCCGCCTGCAGCACCGGGTGCAGCCAGCCCGTGAGCGAGGGCCGCGCGGGTGCCGGGCTGGGCACCGGCAGCTCGGCCGGGTTGGATGCCGCGCCGACGATCGTGGCGGTGCCGGAGGAGAGCGGATGCGCGCCGCCGACGTCGACGATGACGATCGTGACGTTGTCGGGGGCGCCGCCGTCGAGGGCCTGCTTGAGCAGGCTGTCGGCGGTGCGCCCCGGGGGCAGTCCGAGGCGGAGCGCCTTGCGCAGGTGCGCCTCGTCCACCACGCCGGACAGGCCGTCGGAGCAGATCAGCCAGCGGTCCCCGGGCAGCGTGGGCATGACGAACATGTCCAGCTCGGGGTCGATGTCCATGTCGCTGAGCACGCGCATCAGCACCGAGCGCCGGGGGTGGTAGCGCGCCTCTTCGGGCGTGATCCGGCCGGAGTCGACGAGGCGCTGTACGAAGGTGTGGTCGGTGGTGATCTGGGTGAGCTCGTCGTCGCGGAAGAGGTAGATGCGGGAGTCGCCGATGTGGCCGATCACGGCGTAGTCGTCGACCATGATGATCGCGCTCAGCGTGGTGCCGAGGCCGGCGAGCTCGGGGCGCTCCTTGGCGGCGCGGACAAGGTCGGCCGCGGCGGTCGTCGCGGCGGCCTGCAGGGCGGCCTGCGCGTCGTCGGTGGAGGGGTAGGCGTGGTCCAGTCCCTCCATCCGCTGGATCGCGATGGTCGAGGCGACGTCGCCGCCCGCGTGTCCGCCCATGCCGTCCGCGACGACGAACAGGTTGGCCCCGGAGTATCCGGAGTCCTGGTTGTTGGAGCGGACCTTCCCGGTGTGGGAGATTGCGGCGCTCGAGCCCTCGAAGACCATGGTCCGGGTTACGCCCGCAGCTCGAAGGTCGTGGCCCCGACCTTGATCGGCGCGCCGATCGGGATCGGATGCGGACGGTCGGAGATGCGCTCGCCGGCGAGGAAGGTGCCGTTCGTCGAGCCGAGGTCCTGGATGGTCCAGGCGCCGCCGTGCAGGGCGAGGCGGGCGTGGTGGCTGGAGGTGTAGTCGTCGCGGATGACCAGGCCGGACTCGCTGGAGCGGCCGATCGTCATCGGCTCGGTGCCGAGGGGGACCTCGAGCCCGGCCTTCGGGCCGGAGGTGATGACGAGTTTGGTCGGCGTCCTGCCCGGTGACGGGGCGCTCGGCTTCGGGGCCGGCGCGGGACGGGCGGCGGGGGCAGCCGCGGCCTGCTCGGCCGGGAGCTTGCGGACCCGGACGCCGAAGAGGTCGGCGCGCAGCGAGTAGACGACGCCGAAGACGAAGAACCACAGCAGCACCAGGAACCCGATGCGCAGGATGAGGAGGACCAGTTCACTCACGGGGCGACCCCGAAGGCTCGCGTGGCGTCCTCGCCGCCGGCCGCGACCGGCACCACTCTGAACACCAGGTCGGTCCGGCCGATGGTGAAGACGGTGTCCGGCGGCAGGGCGGCCTCGCGGATCTTCTGCCCGTCGATCTTGGTGCCGTTCGTGGACCCGAGGTCGCGGAGCATCGCGCGCTCGCCGTCCCAGAGGATCTCGGCGTGGCGGCGGCTGGATCCGGCATCCGAGATCGTGATGGCGGCGTCGCTGCCGCGGCCGATCACGGTGCGGGCGCTGGTGAGCGGATGCCGGCGCCCGTCCACCTCGACGACGGCCTGCCAGGAGACGCGTCCCTCGACCGAGCCGGAGCTGACGCGCACCATCCCGGTCGAGAGCTTGTCGTCGGCCTCGAGGGAGATCGACAGTGGCCCGGCGAAGCTGTAGCCCTGGGTCTTCGCGTGCGTGGTGAGCAGCGCGTGCAGCTCCTCGTTCAAGGCGCGGCCGAGGCCCCGCATCCGCTCGGCGTCTTCGGGGCTGAGGCGTACGACGTAATCGTTGGGGGTGATGATGCGCTCGCGACTGACCACCGCGGCCTTCGTGTCGGCCTCGCGGCGGAGCGCCGAGGCGATCTCCACCGGCTGGATGCCGCTGCGGAAGGTCTTCGCGAACGCGCTGTTCACCGCGCGCTCAAGACCCTTCTCAAAGCTGTCAAGTAGTCCCACTGGGCTCCTCTGGCATGCCGACCGGTACGCACATCGTAGCCAGCCCGCCTGAAGATCCGCCTCTGCGGGTCGCCTGGAGCGGGCGCGGCCGCGGTGCGGGTGGCCGGGCGGTCGGGTGGGCGGGTGGTCACGGGGCGGGTGGTCGGGGGCGAGACGTGGCCATCAGCACGAGACTCAGTCCCTGGCGCTGAGTCTCGTGCCGGAAAGCAAGTCTCGCGTCGGATGCCGGACGGATGCCGTGCAAGAGGAGGTCCGCGCACGTGATATCCTCGGGAGGTTGAGTTCTCCGGAACACGACATGCGCGAGTGGCGGAATAGGTAGACGCGCTGGCTTCAGGTGCCAGTGTCCTTACGGACGTGGGGGTTCAAGTCCCCCCTCGCGCACAGAACGGCCGAGGGCCCGGACCGCAAGGTTCGGGCCCTCGGCCGTCTCGTGTTCAGGGTGGGCCCTTGGAGCGCTGGGCCCGGCGGAGGCGGCGGAGCGTTCAGGCGACCTTCGCGGGGCCGGCGGCGACGCCGGTGCGGTAGAGGTCCGCGAGGGCATCCACTCCCCCCGCCTCGAAGGCGCGCAGCTGGCGCTCCGCGCCGGTGCCGTCGCGGCGGAGGCGTTCCAGGTGCTCGTCGACGAAGGCCGCGTCGCCCAGATCGTCGAGCACGGGACGGATGCCGGCCAGCAGGCGGTCCACAGCGCCCCAGGCATCCTCGATCCCGTCGCCGGCGGGAGTGAAGAAGCGGGCGCGCATGCCGTGCCGGGCGGCCAGCCACAGCGAGGCGTCGAGATCCTCGTGACGCGCCTCGTCATCGAGGCCGTCGGCGCACGCGATGGCGCGGATGAGTGCGACCAGCAGGAGCGTGTCCTCGACCCGCAGCTGCGCATCGGTGACGCGGGCCTCGACGGTGTCGAAGCGCTCGGACAGCCGCACCGCCCAGGACACCGAGGACGAATCCGGGAGCAGGCCGATGCGCACCATGCGCTCGACCATGGAGTGGTAGTCCTCGGCATCCGCGAATCGAGGCGGGCACCACGAGACCGGAAGCCGGCGGATGAGGATGCTGCGCCAGCTGGCGAAGCCGGACGGGCCGCCATACGCGAACGGCGCGTTCGTGCTGAGCGCGAGCAGCACCGGCAGCCACACCCGGAGGCGCCGCAGGGCGCGCACCCGCTCCTCGTCGTCGGGCACCTCGACGTGCACGTGGAGGCCGTTCACCTCGTGCTCGCGGGTGATCCCGCCCAGCAGCGCGGCCACCTCGTCGTAGTGCGGCGACACCGAGACGTCCGGACCGCCGATGAGGGTGAACGGCGTGCCGGTGGGACCGCTGATCGCGCCGAGCCTGGCGGCGTGGGCCGCCACGGTGCCACGCAGCTCGACCAGTTGCGTCGACGCCTCGTCGAGTGTGGCGACCGGGTCGGTGGCGCACTCCAGCTGGCTGGTCAGGTACTCCTTGGAGATGCTGCCGCCGGGGGTACCGGCGCGCAGCACCTGCCGCTGCGCACTCGCCGCGGACAACGGCACCAGGGTGCGGTCGTCGAGCAGCACGAACTCCTCCTCGACGCCGAAGCGGACCGATCGCGGCATGGGGACCTCCAGGAAGAAAGGGGCGATGCGCCGCCGGCGTCCCGAAGGGCCGACGGCGCACCGCCTGGTAGGGGGCGGGATCTCAGCGAGACCCCGTGCGGAGAGGGGTCACTTGTCGTCGTCGAACGCGTCCTTGACGCCTTCCTTGACCTCGTCACCGGCCTGCTTCACGTTGGCCTTCGCCTGGTCGAGCTTGCCCTCGGCCTGAAGGCTCTCGTTGTCGGTCGCGTCGCCGATGCCCTCCTTGGCCTTGCCGACCATCTCCTCCGCCTTGTGCTTGGCCTTGTCCATGCTTCCCACAGCGCTCTCCCTTCGTTACGGGACGGTGTGCCGCCCCTCGATGAGTGGAATGCCACTGTGCCACCGAGCAGGGCGACGGGCGACGGGATTGACAGCCGGGCGGCGGGCAGGGTAGCGGGAACGGGCCGCGAGCGGGGCGGAGGCGGACCGTGGAGCGGCCATGGTGACGGAGGCGGCCCGGCGGGGCGGGCGATGAACGGATGCCGTGAGCGCTGTCGCGGTTTCGGGGGAGACGGTGCCTCGCTGTGCGTCCGTCTCCTCCCGAACCTGCGATCCCCCTGAGAAACCCTTCGCCACTCCCCCAGGTGAGAGTTCCCTCCCGTATGGTGAAGGGGCATGCCTCGGGAGATCGATCGCCGCCGTCGTATCCCCAGCGACGGAGCGGCTATCCCCAGTGCCTCGACGATCCCTGCATGCAGTGGCCCTTCCGACTAGACGGTATGTAGTAGCCCTCTTTTGGTGAGGGGGTCGCGGGACGGGGCCTCACTCGCAAAGCTCGTGGGTTACCGGGTGGAGGTGGTCCGCCCGGCCTATCCGACAGTTGTGGGAGGCCCCGTGTTTACTGAGCGTACGAGTGTTGGGCTCGACGTGCACGCCCGTTCCGTCGCGGCAGCGGCGATCGATGGTGTGACAGGCGAGCTAATCCAGGCGAAGTTGCCGCCGGGCAATGATCGAATCGTTGAGTGGGTGCGCGGGCTTCCCGGTCCGGTCGCGGTGGCGTATGAGGCCGGCCCGACGGGGTTCGGGCTGCACCGGTCGCTGATGTCGGCAGGTGTTCGGTGCGTGGTCGCGGCGCCGTCAAAGTTGCAGCGTCCGTCGGGGGATCGGGTGAAGACCGATGCGAAGGACGCGGTGCATCTGGCGAGACTGCTGCGGCTGGACGAGATCACCGCGGTTTCGGTGCCGTCCGCCGATCAGGAAGCCGCACGCGATCTGGTGCGCGCACGCGAGGACTGTCGTGGCGATCTGATGCGCGCGAGGCATCGGCTCAGCAAACTGCTGCTGCGACACGGGATCGTCTATGACGATGGTGCCGCGTGGACGGCCAAGCACGACCGGTGGCTGCTCCAGCAGCACTTGGTCGGTGCCGCGTCGCGGGCGGCGTTCGATGCGGAGTACGAGACGGTGCTGCAGATCAAGGCACGCCGGGATCGGCTCGACCGGGCGATCGAGCAGCTCGCCGCCGACAGCGAGTTCACCCCGGTCGTGCGCAGGCTCGGGTGTCTGCGTGGAGTGAGCACGCTGACGGCGTTTGCTCTGGCCGTGGAGATCGGCGACTGGGACAGGTTCACCGGCAACAGCATCGGATCGTTCGTCGGACTCGTGCCCAGTGAGTTCTCGTCCGGGCAATCCCGGGTGCAGGGGCCCATCACCAAGACCGGCAACGGCCATGCCCGTCGGCTGCTCGTCGAATCCGCCTGGCATCATCGTCCGCGCTATCACGTCGGCGCTGTCATGCACGGGCGTTGGGAACAAGCCTCCGCCGCAGCTCGTGCCCGCGGTGACCTCGGGAACAGGCGCCTCCACGACCGGTGGGTCAGGTTCATCGAACGACGCAAACGACCCACGATCGCGAACGTCGCCGTCGCGAGAGAACTCGCCGGCTGGTGCTGGTCCCTGGCAGTGATGAACGACTGATCCCTCGAGCTGCTTCGCGATCTCAACGGCCGGTGGCAGCGCGAGGAGCGACCCGCGAAACACCTATGAGCAGCTCGGCATCATGCGGGCGACGCTCGTTCCTAGACACGCGGTCCCGCTCCTGCCGAAGAACCGTCCTGCGGTAACCAACCCGCGAATATCAGACTGACCGCGCGTCGCAACGACACGCTCACCCGCCAGCCCGACCACGAAGCAAGAGGCGCCGCCCGGGGCAATCCCGGACGGCGCCTCGCCATGCCCTCTTGACAACAAGGCACTACATATCAGGTGTTCTTCCCCGTGAGGTTGTGAACGCGTTCGGCGGGGGTGGAGCCTCCGAGCCCGGTGTGGGGTCTGTGGTGATTGTAGTGATGGAGCCAGTCGTCGTGAGCGGTTGCAACTGTCGCGCGTCAGACTTTGTGGCAGGACCATTGATTGAGTCCTGAGCGGAGAGTTCGACATGGGAAGACCACCTGTGATCCCGGTGGAGAAGAAGACGAGGATCGTGCTGAGCATCCTCGCCGGCGAGATGACGATCGCCGAGGCGGCCAGGCGCGAGAAGGTCAGCGAGCAGTCGATCGGCCGGTGGAAGGCGGACTTCCTCGAGGCCGGGAAGACGAGTCTCGCGGCGGGCAAGAACGGGCCCTCGACCCGGGAGCAGCAGCTCGAGGCGGAGGTCGCGGAGCTGACCCAGGCGCTCGGTGAGGCGGCGGTCGAGATCCGGGTATGGAAGAAGTCCGCGGAGGGACGCTTGGGCCCTTCGAGGACCTCGAGGTGATCCGCGTCGAGGCGGGCATGTCGACCGCGAGGTTCTGCAAGCTGATCGACATGCCCGAACGCACCTGGCGACGCTGGCAGGCCAAGGCGCGGCAGGAACAGCCGCCGAAGGGGGCCGCGGCCGCAGCCGGCGAGGGATGCCGCTCGGCCGCTGGTGGTGAAGCATGCGTTGGCGAAGCCGGCGTGGGGTCACCGGAAGATCTGGGCGATGACGCGGCACGACGGGCCCAAGGTGTCGCAGGCGACGGTGCTGCGGCTGCTGCGTGACGACGGGCTGATCCTGCCGTCGGAGTACCAGAAGCAGCGTCGGGAGTTGGCGAAGGACCGGAAGGCAGCGTTCGCTCGCAACCCGACCGGACCGAACCAGGTGTGGCAGCTGGACTTCAGCGAGTTCGAGACCACCCAGGGCGGGACCTGGCGGATCGCGGGGTGTCGGGACTGGTTCTCGAAGCTCGAGTACCCGTTCCATGTGTCGCCGACGGCGAACCAGTACGACGCGATCGCCGCGATCGATCTCGCCTTGGCCGAGGACGAGCGTCTGTTCGGGCACCCGCTCGTCGACGAGTGTGAGGTCGATGCGGACACCGGGGAGCTGCTGCCGGTCCTCACCATCGTCACGGACAATGGCGGCCCGTTCCGGTCGTTGAACTTCGAGTTGTTCATCATGCGTCACCCCGAGCTTCGGCATGTCCGCACCCGGGTGAAGTCGCCAGGCCAGAACGGGTCACGCGAACGCGGGTTCGGGACGCTGAAGTACGAGCGGCTGTTCCTCGACGAGATCCCGGACGCCTTGACGCTCATCGAGCGGGCCGAGGACTACCGAGTCGAGTACAACACCGAGCGCCCTCATGAGGCGATCGCCTGGAACCGGCCACTGGAGGTGCACCTCGGCCTGGCCGACCCCACCACCCCCACCTTTGAAACAGAAGAAATCCTGCCAACTACTTGACGCGGGACATCGCGACTGTGGTCCATACTTGCCGCATGGGGTTCATCAGGTGGCTGGGGCTAGTTGGGGTACTCTGGCTGACGCTGTGGTTGACGCTCGAAGTGTGGAAGTTGGACGCGATTCTCGCGAGCGTGCTCACCATCGTGACCACAGGGGGCTACTTGATGTGGCTTAGCAAGCGCGATGAGCGCGGCTTGCGCTAAGGGATGGGGAATACATGGCCAAGGTCAGCAAGAAGCGCCTGAAGCAGAAGACTGGCAAGAGTAACGCCTTCGGTGGGTATGAGAAGGTCAAGCACAAGGACGGCTCCTTCTCGATGAAGAAGACCAAGAAGAAGTAGCGTCCAACCTGGCCGTGTCGGGCGGCTTGCGAACGCGCGGCGCACGGCTGACTCAGTACGTCGGCGACCTGTGCGCCGGAAGCCATCAGGCGACGACGACCAGCCGGGATGTGAGGCGACGCTGTGCCTTGGCCACACCGTTGACGGTCCACGGCAGGCCGGTAGCCGTGGTGTGCCCCTCGGCATTCAGCGCGGCAGCCGTCGCGGCGAGCGTGCCCGTGCGGCGCAGCGCCAGCAGCCGCTCACCGGTCGCCTCGGGCAGCACCGACACGCGCCCCATGTGACGGCCTGCCCGCTTGGCTGCCTGCATCGCGGCGCTGGTGCGCTCACCGATCACGCGGCGCTCCCACTGGGCTACGGACATCATCACGTTGGCCACAAGCTCGCCGGTCGGGGTGCTGGTGTCCACTCCCAGGTCGATAGCGACCAGCGCCCAGCAGCGCGAGCGGGCCAGTTCCAGCACGCGGGCGAAGTCGGCCACGCTACGGCTCAGGCGGTCCAGCTTGGCGACCACAATGCCGTCAACGTCGCGGCGCTTGGGGCTGGTGTCCAGCCGGTCGAGCGCGGCCTGTAGCTGAGGGCGGGCGAGCGACTTGGCGCTGAGGCCCGCGTCCTCGTACCAGAGCATGTCCCAGCCGTGCGCGTCTGCGTAGCGCTGGATGGTGTCGCGCTGGGCATCAAGCCCGAGGCCGCTGCTGGCCTGTTCCTCGGTGGACACGCGCAGGTAACCGATCATGACGGTCATGCCGTCACCCCCCGCCACTTGCCACGGTTGGCAGTTCGGAGCCGGTGGCAGTTGGCGCACACGACCTCGCATTTCGCTATTTCGGCCCGTAGCTGCTCAATGGTGTACTTGGCCGGGTTGTGCACCATGTACGCCACGTTCGCCACCTTGTGCACGCCTGGTAGGTGATCAAGATCTACCTGGCACGGCTCGTAACGCTGCCCGCAGTCGCTGCACGGCTGGCGCTTTACGGCGTCCACAATGGCGCGGTGCTCAGCGTTCAGCCTGGACGACTTGCCAGCAGCGCGACGCTTCGTCCTGTGATCTCTACGGCACGGCTTGCACTGGCCATGCTGGCCTACGTTCTCAGGCGTCCGAGAGTGCCCGTTCTTGCACACGGTCTCCGGGTCAGCGGCGCGCACCGTGATGCCTCGCCGCTGGGCCGACGAAATGCCAGCAGACCGGCGCTGGGCACTGTAGATCCTCCGGCAGTGCAAGCAATGGCCGCTATTGCCCGTGTTCTCCGGTGATAGCGCGGACGATGATGCCAGGCGGATTCGACGAGCAGCCGACGGGCATGGCCGTTGCCGGTCTTGGTGATGGGCCCCTGCACCCGGGATTGCCCGGACGAGAACTCACTGGGCACGAGTCCGACGAACGATCCGATGCTGTTGCCGGTGAACCTGTCCCAGTCGCCGATCTCCACGGCCAGAGCAAACGCCGTCAGCGTGCTCACTCCACGCAGACACCCGAGCCTGCGCACGACCGGGGTGAACTCGCTGTCGGCGGCGAGCTGCTCGATCGCCCGGTCGAGCCGATCCCGGCGTGCCTTGATCTGCAGCACCGTCTCGTACTCCGCATCGAACGCCGCCCGCGACGCGGCACCGACCAAGTGCTGCTGGAGCAGCCACCGGTCGTGCTTGGCCGTCCACGCGGCACCATCGTCATAGACGATCCCGTGTCGCAGCAGCAGTTTGCTGAGCCGATGCCTCGCGCGCATCAGATCGCCACGACAGTCCTCGCGTGCGCGCACCAGATCGCGTGCGGCTTCCTGATCGGCGGACGGCACCGAAACCGCGGTAATCTCGTCCAGCCGCAGCAGTCTCGCCAGATGCACCGCGTCCTTCGCATCGGTCTTCACCCGATCCCCCGACGGACGCTGCAACTTTGACGGCGCCGCGACCACGCACCGAACACCTGCCGACATCAGCGACCGGTGCAGCCCGAACCCCGTCGGGCCGGCCTCATACGCCACCGCGACCGGACCGGGAAGCCCGCGCACCCACTCAACGATTCGATCATTGCCCGGCGGCAACTTCGCCTGGATTAGCTCGCCTGTCACACCATCGATCGCCGCTGCCGCGACGGAACGGGCGTGCACGTCGAGCCCAACACTCGTACGCTCAGTAAACACGGGGCCTCCCACAACTGTCGGATAGGCCGGGCGGACCACCTCCACCCGGTAACCCACGAGCTTTGCGAGTGAGGCCCCGTCCCGCGACCCCCTCACCAAAAGAGGGCTACTACATACCGTCTAGTCTTCCGGGGGCCTCTGGCACCATCATCGCACCGAAACTCGATTTTGTCCCCCAAATGGGGGACAAAATATTCAGATCTGTTGTACGCTGGTATCCGACGCACCCTCCGGTCGTCTTCCGGCCCCCATCGCTCCCCCCGCGGTGGGGGCCATCAACGTCCATCGGCGGATGCCGCGGGCCGCGCCCGGCCCGCCCCCGAGCATCGCACCGACGGGTAGCGACAGGCCTCTGCAACATTTGGATCACCTTCTGTCAACCCGTACCGCCGCATCCGTGCCCTGGGCTAGCGTTAGCACCAGTCGGCGCAGCCCGCGGCGGCTTGGCAATCAGCAGAACGGCAGTAAATGAGCACCCAGGGCACGGTCAAGTGGTTCAACTCGGAGAAGGGCTTCGGCTTCATCTCCCCCGACGACGGCGGCGACGACCTCTTCGCGCACTACACCGCCATCCAGGCATCCGGCTACCGCTCCCTTGAGGAGAACCAGCGCGTCGAGTTCGACGTCGCGCAGGGTCCCAAGGGCCTGCAGGCCGAGAACATCCGCCCCCTCTGAGGCGGGACTCACCGGACTCCCCGTTCCCGGACCATGTCGTCCGGGGCGGGGAGTTCGTGCGTCGAGGGCGCCCCGCGGGCGACGAGCGGGCTCGGCGTGTGCTGAGGGGGCCGGCCTCAGGCATCCGTCCGCCGCATGCCTTCGATGAGCGTGCGGAAAGACCCCTCCCACGCGTCGCCCACGGGCGCACCGCGCAGCTGCAGCGTCGCCAGCCCCTCGCACAGCGCATGGAAGGCGAAGGTGTGCGCGCGGAGGGCGGACGCGGGCGCGCCCTCGGGCAGCACCCGGGCGATCCGTGCGCGGAGCCGGGCGAGCGCCGAGCGCTGCAGCGGGCGGATCTCGGGCCACGCGGCCTCGGCGGGTTCGCTGTCGTGGAAGGCGACCCGGAAGAGCGCCGTGTGCTCAATCGCAAGGCGGCGGAAGACGAGGCCGGCGTTGACGAGGTCGGATGCCGGGTCCGCGGTCTCCGGAACGGCCGCGACCTCCTGCTCGAGGATGCGGAAGGCCCGGCCGGCGAGAGCGGCCAGCAGGTCGCGCTTGGACCCGAACGTGCTGTACACGGCGCGCGTGCTCGTGCCGGTCGCGCCCGCGAGCGCGCGGATCGAGAGCGCCTCGACACCCGAGGACTCGATCAGGCGCTCCGCCGCGTCGAGCAGGCGCAGAGCGGTCGCCTCGTCATGCATCCGTGGTCGCCCCATGCTTGACAGCATACCGAAACGGCGTTACGTTACGGTGTAACGATAGGCGTGCGGCGGCTGGGGAGCGGCGATGGACGGCGAGCGGCGGGGAGAGCCGGAGGGGCGTGCTCGCTTCCGGACGCTGCGCAGGGCGGCCTTCGCGAGCCGCGGCTTCCCGGCCGCCGAGCGGCTGATCACGGATGCACAAGGACGGCGGACGGCCGTCCTCGACCACGGCACTGGGCCGGCGGTGCTGCTGATCCACGGCGGCGTGGGGGTCACCGCCGAATGGGCGCCGATCGCGGGGCGGCTGTCGGGGCGCGTGCTCGTCGCGGACCGGCCGGGATTCGGCCTGTCGGATCCGAGGGATGTGCGGGTGCGCGGATTCCGGCGGGAGTCCGCGGAGTGGGTCGCGACGCTCCTCGATGCGCTCGAGCTCGACCGCGTCGACCTCGTCGCCGGGTCGATGGGCGGGTTCGTCGCCACGGCGTTCGCCACCGCGCATCCGGATCGGGTGCGCCGGCTCGTGCTCGGCGACCAGGACCGCCTGCTGCCGCCGTCCGCGGCGCAGGCGCTGGCGAGGCGGATGCCCGATGCCGAGGTGACGGTGGTCGCGGATGCCGGGCACATCCCGCATCTGGATCACCCGGAGGCCGTCGCGGCGGCGATCGCGGAGGCGCGGCGGTAGCGCGAGCGGGTCCGCGGCGCGACCGGGTCGGCGCCGGGGCCGTGTCAGGCGAGCAGCAGGCTGCGCAGCTGCTCGGGCGCGGCGGCGCGATGGACGGCGCCCGCTCCCTCACCGGCATCCCCGAAGCCCCACTCGGCGAAGATCACCGGGATGCCGTGCTCGGCGGCGCCGTCGATGTCGTGATGCCGATCGCCGATGAGCACCGGTGAGCTGACGTCGGCGCCGGCATCCGCGAGGCGCTCGAGGGCGCGGGCGACGACGAAGGACTTGCCGTCGCTGCGGCCCTCCGGGCCCGGGCGCGCCCCCGAGATCGCGGTGAAGGCGGCGAGCAGCTCATAGTGCTCGAGGATCGCGGCGACCTGGTTCTCGGGCTTGGTGCTCGCGGTGGCCTGCGGGATGCCGGCATCCGACACCGCGCGGATCACGTCCGCCACACCCGGGTACAGGGCCACGGATGCCGCGTATCCGTCGGCCGCGGCCAGGGCGCGGTACCGGCCCAGCGCCTCCTCGGCCTGTTCGGGCGTCATCCCGGCGTGGAGCTGGAACGACTCGAACATGGGCGGGCCGATCCACGCGGCGAGGGCCTCGGGCGCGGGCTCGGGCAGGCCGTACGAGGCGAACACCTGTCGCAGTCGGGGAAGGATGCCCGCGGATGCGTCGGCGATCGTGCCGTCGACGTCCCAGAGGATGCAGGAGTAGCGGGAGGCGGGCATGCCCTCCAGCCTACGGGTGCCGACTGCGCGCTCGCGCGCCGGCGGACACCCGGACCCTGAGCCTGTCGCCCGACCCCGAGCCCGTCGAAGGACCCTGAGCCTGTCGAAGGGTCCCGCCTCCTCCCTCAGAACAGCCGCGGAACGCCCGACTCGAGGCCCTTCATCTCCTCGTAGTCCAGCACCAGGCAGCGGATGCCGCGGTCCTCGGCCAGCACGCGCGCCTGCGGCTTGATCTCCTGCGCCGCGAAGACGCCCCGCACCGGGGCGAGGTGCGGATCCCGGCCGAGCAGTTCCAGGTAGCGGGTGAGCTGCTCGACGCCGTCGATGTCGCCCCGGCGCTTCACCTCGACCGCGATCGCCGCCCCCGCCGCATCCCGCACGAGCAGGTCCACGGGACCGATCGCGGTCGGGTACTCCCGGCGCACCAGGGTCGCCCCCTCGGCGACGAGCTCGACCTGTTCGGCGAGGAGGCGCTGCAGATCCGCCTCCACGCCGTCCTTCTGCAGCCCGGGGTCGATGCCGAGGTCGTGGTTCGAGTCGTGGATGACCTCGTAGATCTGCACGCGCAGGGCATCCCCGGTCTTCTTGTGCGTGACGCGCCACACCTCGACGACGCCGGCGCCGGCCTCCTCCTCCCCCGGCTCCTCGGTGGCGAGCGAGCACGGCGGGCTCATCCAGTTCAGCGGCTTGTAGCTGCCGCCGTCGGAGTGCACCAGCAGGCTGCCGTCGCCCTTGTGCACCAGCAGGCGCGTGGCCAGGGGCAGGTGGGCGTTGAGACGACCGGTGTAGTCGACGGAGCAGCGGGCGATGACGAGACGCACCCGTCGAGCCTACTTCGTCGCGCTCGCCGTCAGCTCGTCCGCAGGCAGCGGCCGGGCGGCGCCCGAGAACAGACCGGATGCCACGACGAGGCCCACCAGGATGAACAGGGTGTTCAGCAGGCCGATGTGCTCGCTGATGAAGCCCAGGACGGGCGGACCGCCGAGGAAGGCGATGTATCCGATCGTCGCGGCGGCGCTCACGCGCGCGGCGGCCTTCGCCGGATCGTCGGCGGCCGCGGACATCCCGATCGGGAATCCGAGCGACGCCCCGATGCCCCACAGCGCGGCGCCGACGAGCACGAGCGGCAGCGACGGTCCCAGGATGAAGAGCAGGATGCCGGCGGCCGCGGTCAGCGCGAGCGCGCGGAGCACGGGCACCCGGCCGAACCGGTCGACGACGGGGCCGCCGAAGAGGCGCACCACCGTCATGCCGACCGAGAAGACGGCGAGGGCGACGGCGCCCATGCCGGGCGCGGCGCCGTGACCCTCCTCCGCGCCGAGCGCGATCCAGTCGTTCGCGCCGCCCTCGGCGAAGGACATGCCGAGCATGACGACGCCGAGCGCGTAGGTGCGCGGCTCGCGCCAGGCCTCGAGCGCCACGTGCATCCGTTCCCGCCAATGCGGCTTCTCCTCGTCCACCGGGTCGAGCGCCGCCTCGCGGGCGGGGACTTGGAAGAAGCAGACGACGGCCGCGACCGCGATGACGACGCCGATGACGCCGGCGTGCGCGGCGACGTCGAGACCGACGGATGCCGCGAGGGCCCCCGCCCCGGCGCCGAGCACGGTGCCGAAGCTGAACAGGGCGTGGAAGACCGGCAGGATGGTCCGGCCCATCTGCTGCTCGATCGCGGTGGCCTCGACGTTCATCATCACGTCCACGCATCCGTTGCCGAAGCCGAACAGCGCCATGCCGAGCAGGACGACCGGCACCGAGCCGAACACGTTCGCGCCCAGGCCGATCAGGGCGATGCCCGCGGCGAACAACAGCATGCTCAGGAGCATGCCGCGGCGCGCGCCGGTGCGGGCCATCACGGCGGGGCTCAGGGAGATGCCGAGGATCGAGGCGACGCCCATCCCCAGCAGCAGCACGCCGACCTGCGCGTTGTCGAGGTCGAGCGCCTCCTTGATGCCGGGCACGCGGGAGGCCCAGGTCGCGATGGAGAGGCCGCTGGCGAGGAAGATCGCGAAGATCGCCAGGCGCCAGCGGACGAACTGGGAGCGGGTGAGCGTCGATTCCACTCCCCCACCCTATCGAATCGATTCGATCCGCGCAGCGACTCCGGGTTATCCTCGGGGTATGACGATCCAGCCGCGCCGGCCGACGATCGCCGACGTCGCCCGGGCGGCCGGGGTGTCGACGTCGACCGCCTCGGTGGTGTTCAGCGGCAAGGTGAACGTCGCCGAGGCGACCCGCCGACGGGTGCTCGACGCCGCCGCGGAGCTCGGCTATGCGGGGCCGGACCCGCGTGCGGCCTCGTTGCGCCGCGGACGCAGCGGGATCGTGGGCGTCGTGCTGTCCGCGCACCTGCGCCATGCGTTCCTCGACCCGGTCACCACGGCGATGATGGACGGGCTCACCGATGCGCTGACGGATGCCAGTGCGGGACTCCTCCTCCTGCGCGACGATCCGCAGGGCGACGATCCACCGCCGATCGCGGAGGCGCCGGTGGATGCGGTCGTGCTCATCGGATGCTCCGCGCGCACGCGCGCCGCGGTCGAGACCGTGCGGCAGCGCGGGCTGCCCGTGGTCGTCATCGAGGGCGCGGCGGGGGAGGGCGTGCCCCGGGTCACCCTGGACAACCGGGAGGCCAGCGCGGCCATCGCGCGGCATCTCCGCGACCTCGGGCATGAGCGGGTGGCGGAGATCACGCTGCCGATGGAGCCGGCGCGCGAGCGCGGACCGGTCACGCCGGCGCGCCTGCGCGCCGCGACCGTCGACGTCGCGCTCGACCGGCTCGCCGGGTTCCGCGAGGTGTTCCCGGACGCCCCGGTGGTCAGCGCCGCGGGGAACCTCATCGACGAGGGGATGATCGCCGCGCGAGCGCTGCTGACCGACGAGGCGGGGAAGCGGCTGCCGGATGCCGAACGGCCGACCGCGATCGTCGCGCAGAGCGACCTGCTGGCGGTCGGTGCGATGCGCGCCGCCGAGGATCTCGGCCTGCGGGTGCCGGAGGATCTCAGCGTCGTCGGCTTCGACGGGATCGCCGTCGACGGACTCGGTGACCAGCGGCTGACGACCATCGTGCAGCCCGCGATCGAGAAGGGGCGCGCCGCCGGCGCCCAGATCGCGCGGATGCTGGCCGGAGAGCCGGGGGAGTCGGTGCACTTCACCTGCCGTTTCCGCGAGGGGACGACGACGGCGCCGCCCGCGGGGCGGTGAGGGCGCGGGCGCTGGCGCCGCGTGCGCGCGCCGGGCGCGGGCCGGTCGCGCGGGGCGGTCGGCGGGAGCTTTCTGCATCGGAAACGCCCGTGTCCGGTGCGTTTCTCTCCCGCCGAGAGTGACGCGCTCCGCCGCCGGGAGGCTCCCACAGCCCCGGGGCGTTCCGCGGTGCGTTCTTCTCCCGGCGGCCGCAGCGTGTCCAGCCGTGAGGAGGTTCCCGCATCCGCGAGGCCGCCTTGCGGTGCGATTCTCTCCCGGCGAACCCGGCGATGGTCAGGAGCGCTGGGGGCCGAGGGGGAGCGGATACGAGGCGTAGTCGAGGATGCGGTAGCGGCCGCATTCGATGACGCGGTCCGGCACGGCGCCAGGCGGGGGAAGGTCCCACGGGACGGTCTGCGCGTCCTCAACAAGGAACGTCACCTCGCCGACGGCGAAGTCGGTGCGGTTGACGAGCCATGCGTAACCGCGCAGCCGGTGGTCGACCTGCACGAGCCGTGAGGGCTCGGCGAGATGCAGCTTCGGCAGGCGCACAGTCCAGAACTGGCCGGCGCCCGTGCGGCCGGAGCCGTCCACCCAGTCGGTGACGCACGTGAGATCGGGATCGGGCCGTCCGGCGGCGGCGCCGATGGTCGGGATGCCGATCACGACGCCGGCTGCAAGTGCGACGGCGGCGACGGACGCCGCCGCCCGCCGAACAAGCCGGGGCGACGGCAGAGCGGTCGGCCGGGCGACAAGACCCAGCACCGGAGCGAAGGCGATCGGTGCGAGATAGCGGGCTGCGTGCGTACCCAGCGCGATCGCCCCCAGGACGACCAGTGCCGGCGCGAGCCAGCCGTAGAGCGCAATCACACCTGAGCCGTCGCCGGCGCGGATGCTGCGAACAACGCACAGCGCGATGAGCGCCGCCGTGAGGACCGCAGCCGCCAAACCGTGCGGTGACGCCAGACGCTCGATCCCCAGCGCGGCGTAGTGGCTCATGGACTCCTGCCAGAGCGCCGGCTGTGCGTATCCGGTCCCGCTGTTCGCGATCCATTCCGACAGCGGTATGCGGCCGATCATCCCGCCTGCGGCACCGGCGAGAAGCGCACCGACTCCGGACAGCGAAGGCACTCGCTGGTCGTCACGCACGGCCCGGACGGCGAGGATCACGACGAGCGGAGCGACGGCCCAGGCGACGAAGAGCGGGTTGGAGACGGTCGAGACAACGGTGGTGACACCGAGCGCGAACGTCGTGCCGAGCAGCACTCTGCGCGACGTCGTGTCGAGAAGGCGGCGCACGAGGCCCACCGCCATGACGGCGCCGATCACCGTCGCGGAGTAGTACGTCGTCGT
This sequence comes from Microbacterium sp. EF45047, assembly GCF_028472845.1. Classification (NCBI taxonomy): domain Bacteria; kingdom Bacillati; phylum Actinomycetota; class Actinomycetes; order Micrococcales; family Microbacteriaceae; genus Microbacterium; species Microbacterium sp. EF45047. The sequence continues at coordinate 50,353 of NZ_CP069429.1, forward strand.
CAACAGCAGCGATGCCGGCTCGAGAGCATCGCGGGAAGCGGACGTCTCGGATGCGGCGAGCATGCCGAAGGCCCCGAGGGCGATAAGCGACCACGCGACGGGCGACCGGCCAGGCTCGCGCCGCCCGGCAGCCAGCCGGGTCGCTCCGTACAGCGCGACCATGTTCACGACCGCGTTCACGGCGAGCAGCGCATCGACATCGAGGAAGGGCAGGCCCGCCTTCAGCACGAGGAAGCATGCGGCTTCCGGAATGAACAGGACGCTCGAAAAGGCCCAGTCCTGCGGATCGCCCTCGAGCATCGAGCGGACGAGCAGCGCGACCGCCAGGGAGTCCCCATCGCGGAACAGCAGCTCGCCGCGGGGCGAGGCCGCGACGACCGCCGTGACGGCGATCGCGATCCCCGTCGCCGCGAGCAAGCCGACGAGCTCGCGGAGGGACGTGCGGGTCATGGCACTACTGTCGCACGCCCGTTGCCTGGCACTGGCGGGTCCGGTGCGGTGGGGTGCGCGGCGGGGCGGACGCTTCGACAGGCTCAGCGTCCGTGGACGGGCTCCGCGTCCGACGGTGCGACCGGCCGGCGCGGCGCGCGAAGGCCGGCGGAGTGCGGGCCGGGAGGGCGGGGGAGACCGCCCGATAGGATGGGGAACACCGCCCGCCGCGCCGAGAGGCCCCGAAGCGCCAGAGGAGCTGCTTATGCCGTTGCTCCTCGCCGTGTTCCTCGCAGGGGCGCTCGTCCTTCCTGCACTGGTCCGCTGGCTGGGAGCCCAGGCCTTCGCGATCGGCGCGCTCGTCCCCGCCGCCGCCTTCGTGCACGCGCTCACCCGCACACCCGACGTCCTCGACCCCGAGCGCGTGCCGTTCTTCAGCTACGACTGGATCCCCCAGCTCGGCCTGCACCTCTCCCTGCGCATGGACGTGCTCGGGTGGGTCCTCGCCCTGATCGTGACCGGCGTCGGCGCTCTGGTGCTGCTGTATTGCCGCTGGTACTTCCACGACGACGCATCCAGGGTGGCGCCCTTCGCCGGCGTGCTGCTCGGATTCGCCGGCGCGATGTACGGGCTCGTGCTCACCGACGACCTGGTGATGCTCGTGATGTTCTGGGAGCTCACCAGCATCCTCTCCTACCTCCTGATCGGGCATTACCACCGCCGCGCCGCCAGCCGCCGCTCCGCGCTGCAGGCCCTGCTGATCACGACGCTCGGCGGACTCGTGATGTTCGTCGGCGTGATCCTTCTCGTCGTCGACACCGGCACCGCCAGCATCCGCGAACTGCTCGCGATGGCGCCGACCGGACCCATCGTCGATGCCGCGATCGTGATGCTGCTCGTCGGCGCCGTGAGCAAGTCGGCGCTGTTCCCGCTGCACTTCTGGCTCCCGGGAGCGATGGCTGCGCCCACGCCGGTGAGCGCGTACCTCCACGCCGCCGCCATGGTGAAGGCCGGCATCTACCTGATCGCCCGCTTCGCCCCGATCTTCGCCTTCGCCGCGCCGTGGCAGCCGATCGTGATCACGCTGGGGATCATCACCATGCTTCTCGGCGGCATCCAGGCCCTGCGCGAGACGGACCTGAAGCGCATCCTCGCCTTCGGCACCGTGAGCCAGCTCGGCTTCTTCGCGATCGTGTTGGGCTACGGCACGCCGGCGGCCGCGCTCGCCGGGCTGGCCCTCGTCATCGGGCACGCCCTGTTCAAGTCGGCGCTGTTCCTGATCGTCGGCATCATCGACCGCCAGCTCTCCACCCGCGACATCACCGAGCTCTGCGGCGTCGGCCGCCAGGCCCCGGTGATGGCCACGGCGGCGGTCCTCTCGGTCGCCTCGATGGTGGGCCTCGCGCCCACGATCGGATACGTCGCGAAGGAATCCACCCTCACGGCGCTCATCGACGAGACCCTGCACGGCTCGGCATGGGGCGCCGCGGCCCTCGCCGGCGTCGCCCTCGGATCGGTGCTGACGGCGGCGTACGGCGCCCGATTCCTGTGGGGCGCGTTCGCGCGGAAGACGGATGCCGGCGGCCGCGTGCCGGACACCGCCTGGCCCGACCCGCCGGTGGGGTTCCTCTCCGCGCCGATCGTGCTCGCGGGCGCCACCATCGCCCTCGGACTGGGCGTTCCCGCGGTGGACCGGGCGCTGCAGCCATACGCGCTCAGCCTGGCAGGAGGCGACGCTTCGACAGGCTCAGCGTCCGCGACGGGCTCAGCGTCCGCGACCGGCTCCGCGTCCGGCGAGCCGGGGCATCTGGCGCTCTGGCACGGCCTCGAGCCGGCGCTGTTCGTCTCGATCGCGGCGATCCTGCTCGGCGTCGGCCTGTGCGCACTCACGATCCGCACCGGATGGGACCGCCGTCGCCGGTTCATGCCGTTCACGGCATCCGATGCCTACTATGCCGTCGTCCGCGGCATCGACCGGCTCTCGGTGCTGACCACGACCTTCACCCAACGCGGCTCGCTGCCCCTCTACGTCGGCACGATCTTCATCGTGCTCGTGGCCGCCGAGGCGACGGCCCTCGTCGGGGGAGGGGCGCTCGGCGAGCATCGGCTCTCCGGCTGGCACACACCGGTGCAGCTCGTCGTCGCGCCGATCATGGCGGCGGCCGGCCTCTTCGCCGTGCGTGCCGAGAAGCGCTACACCGGTGTGGTCCTGGTGTCGGTCACCGGGCTGGGCATGGTGGTGCTCTTCGCCACGAGCGGCGCCCCCGACCTGGCCCTCACGCAGATCCTCGTCGAGACGATCACCCTGGTCGCCTTCGCGCTCGTGCTCCGGCGCCTGCCGTCGCGCATGGGCGAGCACAACGCCTCGGCCGGCCGGGTGCCGCGCGCCCTGCTCGCCGTCGGCGTCGGCGTCGTGATGGCGTTCGTCGCGATCGTGGCCACGCAGGCCCGGTTCGTCGACCCGATCTCCCTCGCCTACCCGGAGCTCGCCTACGAACTCGGCCACGGCAAGAACGTCGTCAACGTCGCACTCGTCGACCTGCGCGGCTGGGACACCATGGGCGAGCTGGGGGTGCTGGTGCTCGCAGCCACCGGCGTGGCATCCCTCGTCTTCGTCACCCACCGCGCCGACCTGCTCTCGGCCACCCGCGACCTGCCCGACACGAAGCGACGCTCCACCGCCCGCCGGCCGATGGTGGAGACCACCGAGGGCGTGCGCTTCCAGACCCCCGAGAACCGCGACGCACCGCGCGCCTGGCTCGTCGGCGGTCAGCAGGTCAAAGCCGCCAACCGTTCGATCCTGCTCGAGGTGATCGTCCGGATCCTGTTCCACACGATCATCGTGGTGTCGATCTACCTGCTCTTCGCCGGACACAACAGCCCCGGCGGAGGCTTCGCCGGCGGCCTCGTCGCCGGGATGGCGCTGGTGATGCGGTACGTCGCGGGCGGCCGCTGGGAGCTGGGCGCGGCGGCGCCGACGGATGCCGGGCGCCTGCTCGGCGCGGGCCTCGTCGTCGCCGCCGGCACGGCCGTACTGCCCCTGTTCTTCGGACTGGGGCCGCTGCAGAGCGCGGTGTGGGAGGCCGACGTTCCCGTGCTCGGCCACCTCGAACTGGTGTCGTCGACGCTCTTCGACGTGGGCGTGTACCTCGTCGTGATCGGCCTCGTGCTCGACGTGCTGCGCAGTCTCGGCGCCGAGGTCGACCGGCAGACGCAGGCCCTGCGCCACGGGCAGCGGAGAGGGGCGGATGCCTGATGGACGTCTCCCTGACCCTGATCCTCATCATGGCGGTGCTGTTCGCGTGCGGGGTCTACGCGATGATGGAGCGCAGTCTGACGCGTGTGCTGATCGGCTTCCTCCTGCTCGGGAACGCCACCAACCTGCTGCTGCTCATCGTGATGGGCGTGCCGGGCAGGGCGCCGTTCCACGGCGAGGACGCGCGGGTCAGCGATCCTCTGCCGCAGGCGCTCACCCTCACCGCGATCGTGATCACGTTCGCCGTGTCCGCCTTCCTGCTCGCCCTCATCTACCGCTCGTGGCAGCTCGGCCAGGCCGACACCGTCGCGGACGACGAGGCCGACCTCGCTCTGCGTGCCCGGACGGATGCCGAGGAGGACGTCATCGACGACGAGGCGGAGCTCATCGACGAGGACGCCACGACCGACTTCGTCGGTCTGGAGACGGTGCCGGTCACGGTGCGCGTCGCGACGCCCCTGCCGGTGGATCCGGATGCCGCGGGGGACGCTTCGGCAGGCCCGGCGCCCGGGGGCTCAGCGTCCGGGGGCTCCGCGTCCGGGGGCTCCGCGGGGGAGGCGCCGGCTCCGGCGGCATCCGCTCACGACGTCGCGCGGGACAAGCGCGACGAGACGAGCCGCCCCGACGACAGCGGCGAGGAGGGCCGCCCGTGACCGCCCTCGTGCCGCTGATCGTCACCCTGCCGCTGCTCGGCGCGGCCGTCACCCTCGTGTTCGGGCGCAACCCGCGTCTGCAGATGGTCGTCTCGGTGGGCACGCTCGCCGCGGTGTCGATCATCGCCGCGGTGCTGCTGGTCGCCGTCGATGCCGGGTCGCCGCTGGCGGTCTCGGTCGGCGGCTGGCCGGTGCCGTTCGGCATCGTGCTCTACGTCGACCGGTTCGCGGCGCTGCTCGTGCTCGTCTCCAGCATCGTCCTGCTCGCCGTGCTCCTGTTCTCGATCGGCCAGGGCGTCGCCGACGGCGTCGACGAGACCCCGATCTCGATCTTCAACCCGTCGTACCTGATCCTCGCCGCGGGCATCTTCGACGCGTTCATCGCGGGGGATCTGTTCAACCTCTACGTGGGCTTCGAGATCCTGCTCGTCGCCTCTTACGTGCTGATCACGCTGGGCAGCACGGAGTCCCGCATCCGCACCGGGGCCGTCTACATCGTCGTCTCGCTGGTGTCGTCGATCCTGTTCCTCGCCGCGATCGCGATGATCTACGGCGCCGTCGGCACGGTGAACATGGCGCAGCTCACCGAGCGCGTCGCCGCCCTGCCGCAGGAGACGCAGCTCGTGCTGCACCTGCTCCTGGTCGTCGCCTTCGGCATCAAGGCGGCCGTGTTCCCGGTGTCGTTCTGGCTGCCGGACTCGTACCCGACCGCGCCGGCCCCGGTCACGGCGGTGTTCGCGGGCCTGCTCACCAAGGTCGGCGTGTACGCGCTGATCCGCACCGAGACGCAGCTGTTCGCCGAGAACAGCATCGACACGCTGCTGCTGATCGTGGCGCTCGCCACGATGATCATCGGCGTCCTGGGCGCCGTCGCGCAGGCCGAGCTGAAGAGGATCCTCTCGTTCGCTCTCGTCAGCCACGTCGGCTACATGATCTTCGGTCTCGCGATCGTGACGCCGGATGCCATCGGCGCGACGGTCTACTACATCGTGCACCACATCGTCGTGCAGACGACCCTGTTCCTCGCGGTGGGGCTGGTCGAGCGACGGGCGGGCAGCACGTCGATCCTGCGGGTCAGCGGGCTGATGAAGGCGGCGCCGGTGCTGGCCGTGCTGTACTTCGTGCCGGCGATCAACCTGGGCGGACTGCCGCCGTTCTCCGGCTTCCTCGGCAAGGTCGGACTGTTCGAGGCGGCGGCCGGCGTGGGCACCCCGCTGATGATCGTGGTGATCTTCGGGGGCGTCGTCACCTCGCTGCTCACGCTGTACACCCTGATGCGCGCGTGGAACCTCGCGTTCTGGCGCGAAGAGGAGGAGGACGACGCCGACCTGAGCCGTGTCGCCCACCTGACCACGGCCCCCGCCGCCGACGAGCGGCAGGAGACGCGGCGGATCCCTGCGATCATGACCATCGCCACCGGCGGCATGGTCTCGGTGACGCTCGCGCTGACCGTGTTCGCGGGGCCGCTGTACGCTCTCTGCGACCGCATCGGCGGTGCGCTCCTGCAGCCGGTCAGCCTGGTGCAGCTCGAGGAGGAGGTGGGCGGATGAGCCCGGACGCCTCGACCCGCCGCATCCTGCGCGACATCGGCCTGCAGGTGCCGTTCCTGCTCTGGCTGGTGGCGCTGTGGATGCTGCTCTGGCAGCAGTTCACGCCGCTGGCGGTGGTGACCGGCCTGGTGGTGGCGGTGGTGGTCACCCGGGTCTTCCGGCTCCCGACGGTCGAGCTGGTCGGCCGGATCAACCTCTGGTACGCGGCGCTGTACGTGGTGCAGTTCCTCGCCGCGATCGTGATGGGGGCGCTGCGGGTGACCGCCCAGGTGCTCGATCTCGGTCGGCAGCCGGGCGCGGCGATCATCGCCGTGCCGCTGCGCTACGCCGACGACCTCGTGATGACGCACGTGGCCGTCACCTCCTCGCTGATCCCCGGATCGCTGGTCGTGGAGGCCGATCGCGACCGCCGCATCCTGTACCTGCACGTGATCGGGGTGCGCAGCCGCGAAGACGTCGACGACGTGCGCGAGGGCGTGCTGCGCTGGGAGAAGCGCATCGTGCGCGCCCTGGGGACGCCCGCCCAGTACCGGGCGCTGCGCGCCGACGAGCTCGGCACCGGCAAGCGGAAGGCCCGCCCATGAACATCCTGCTCACGGCGATCCTCGTCGTCTTCGGCGTCGCCGCCATCCTCACCGTCATCCGGATCGTCCGGGGCCCATCGATCCTCGACCGCGCCGTGGCATCCGACGTGCTGCTGACCGAAGTGATGTGCGTGCTCGGCGCCGAGATGGCGATCAACGGGCACACCCGCAACGTCCCGGTGCTGCTCATCATCGCCGCGGTCGGCGTGTTCGGATCCATCTCCGTCGCCCGCTACGTCGCCCGGAGGGATGTCACGACGCCATGACCCTGCTCGGACTCGAGATCCCCGACCCGCTGCTGGATGCGATCGTGCTCGGGCTGATCCTCGTCGGCGCGCTGCTGTGCCTATCGGCCGCGATCGGCCTGCTGCGCTTCCGCGACGTGCCCTCCCGGCTGCACGCCGCGACCAAACCGCAGGTGCTCGGGCTGCTGCTGATCTGCCTGGCGATCGCGCTCTCGCAGCGCAGCGTCGGCGGCATCCTGCTCGGCCTCGTCATCGTCGCCCCGGTGGTGCTGATGCAGTTCGCCACCGCACCGCTGTCGGCGCACATGGTCGGCCGCCAGGCGTACCGCAACGGCACCATCCACCAGCGCGGTCTCGTCGTCGACGAGTACGCCGAGTCGAAGCAGACGCCCCCGGCCGCCGGGTAGCAGGTCGCCGGCCGGAGCGCCCTCAGAGCTCGGCGACGAACCGGCGGATGAGCTCGGCCGCCGCCCAGGAATCGCTGATCAGCGTGCCGTGCCCGTGGTCGGGGATCTCCTCGAAGCGGGCGCCGGGGATGTTGTCCACGATCTCCCGGCACCAGCTCATCGGCGCGAGCGGATCGCGCTGGCCGCGCAGCACGAGCACCGGATGCCGCACCCGGCCGTACGCCCGCTTCGCATCGTGCACGATGGTCGCGCGCATCTTGCGCAGCAGGTGCGGCCCGCCGCGCAGGTACTCCCGGGCGCCGCGCCAGAGCACCACGGGGCGCTCGTGCAGCAGGTCGAAGAGCAGGTAACCGGCCTGGGCGCGGATGCTGCGCGAGGCGCTGTTCACGGTCGGGCCGGCGAGCACGAGGCCGGAGACGACGTCCGGATGCCGGGCGGCCACCTCGGCCGCGATCTGCGCGCCCATGGAATGGCCGATGATCACGGCGTCCGTGATCCCGCGGTCGCGGAGGAAAGCCGCGACCAGGTCGGCGTGCCGCTCCATCGTCAGCGTCCGCTCCGGCTCGGGCGCCTCGCCGAACCCGGGCAGGTCGAGGCCGATGATCCGGCCGCTCAGCCGCGACACCAGGTCGATGTAGACGCTGCGGCCCATGCCGATGCCGTGCAGCAGCACGATCGGATGGTCGCCGACGCCGAAGTCCTCGGACACCAGGGTGGCCCCGCCGGATGTGAACTCCTCGATGACGGCGGGCGTGCCCTCGGGGGCGAGCAGACGTTCCGGCATCCTCCCAGGCTATCCGGCCGGCCGCAGCACCAGCGTGTCGACGGCCGCCCGCGTCACGGCTTTCGCGGTGAACGGCCACGGCCGCTGCACGCCCGCGGCCCAGTCCGCGGTCTGGTCGGTGTAGTGCTGGTGGAAGGCGTGGCCGGACTGGCCCGTCAGCTGGTTCCAGCTCGACGCGTCGAAGTTGGCGAGGTCGACGACCATGCGCATCGACGGCACCGTCTCGGTCGCGTACGACCCGCTGCCGAGCGACCATCCGGTGGCGTTCACGACCGACCCGCCGCCGCCGACCGGGAACGGGCCGCGGTTGAACAGCGCCTCGATCGGCGCGATGCCGGAGGAGCCGAGCGTCTCGCTGCGCAGCTGCAGGGCGTGCAGCGAGCCCCACCGCCACAGCCGCACGTCCTCGCCCTGCAGCTCGCGCAGCTGGCGGTAGGCGTCCTCGGCGGAGCGGGAGAGCATCTCCTCCATGCCGTCGACGTCGATCCGCTCGTTCGTCCACAGCGGGTGCGTGGGGTCGTCCAGCAGGGCGGCGACCACCGTGAACAGCCTGCCCTGGTCGTCGACCGGGAGCGGCACCTCGCGCTCGGTGAAGAGGTTGCGGGCCAGGTGCGCCCACAGGGCGTTCGCGTACGCGGCCGCGGGGGAGTCGGCGTCGTTCTGCGCGTCCCAAGTGCGCAGCAGATCCACGGCCGCCTTCGGGCCCTTGCCGGTGACGGTCACGCCCTCCATCGCCATCGCCAGGCGCTTGCCGATCCACATCTCTTCGTCGGCCTGGATGTCGCGCATGTCCTGCGCGGTCAGCGGGGCCGCCGCGGCGCGGCGCTCGAGGAGGTGCGCGATGCGGTTCGCGCGATAGCCGTGGTCCCAGTCCCGCGACAGGAAGTGCGCGTACTGGTCGTCGACGATGGCGTTGTTCGCCGTCACGATGTACCCGGATGCCGGGTTGTAGGACACCGGCAGCTCCTCGAACGGGATGAACCCGGTCCAGTCGTAGGCGCTGTCCCAGCCCGGCTGCGGCAGCCAGCCGTCCCCGGCCCCGCGCACCGGCAGCCGTCCCGGGGTCTGGTAGCCGATGTTGCCGTCGACATCGGCGTAGATCAGGTTCTGCGCCGGCACGTCGAAGAGCGCTGCGGCGCGGCGGAAGTCCTCGAAGTCCTGGGCGGTCGCCATCGCGAACACCGCGCTCGCCGTGGTGCCCGGGTCGAGGGCGGTCCAGCGCAGGCTGACCGCGTATTCCGCATCCGGCATGCCGTCGTCCGCGAGGGAGGTCGCGCCCGCGCTCCCGTCGGTGACGGCGGGACCGTCGGCGATCGCGGTCATGTCCGGTGTGAGGTCGGAGATGAGCGGCCCGTGCACCGTCCGGCGGATGGTCAGTTCGATGTCGTCGCCGCCGGCGACCTCGATCGTCTCGGTGGACACCTCGAGCGGGACGAGGGCGCCGTCGCGCCAGTAGCTGTCGCCCTGCACGCGCTCGATGTAGAGGTCGGTGACGTCGGTGGTCAGGTTGGTGAAGCCCCACGCGATCCGCTCGTTGTGCCCGATCACCACCCCCGGCAGCCCGGAGAAGGAGAATCCGCCGACGTCGAACGGGCACTGCGCGGTCACCGTCGCGCATTTCAGCTGCACCTGGTACCAGACCGAGGGCAGCGAGGCGCCCAGGTGCGGGTCGTTCGCGAGCAGCGGCTTCCCGCTCTCGGTGAGGTCGCCCGAGACCACCCAGGAGTTCGAGCCGATCCCCTCGCCGGGGGAGCCGAGGAGCAGGCTCGCCGCCTCGATCACATCCGATGCCTGCTGCCACTCCACGGTCATCAGGGCGTCGGATGCCTGGCTCTCGCCGGTCGTGGCCGCCGCGGGCGCGGCATCCGTCCCGCTCGCGGGGAGGCTCGAGATCTTCGGCACGATCACGGGGTTGTCGGCGAACGGATACCCGGGGTACATCGTTTCGAGCTGCGCGTTCACGGCGGCCGGGTCGCCGGTCTGCTGCTGCAGGTCGGCGGCGAGCAGGGCGCGGGCGGTCTCGTCCTCGATGTTCGTCCGCAGGTCCCAGGCCATCGCCTTCAGCCAGGCCACGGAGTCCGCCGGCTCCCACGGCTCCGGCTCGTACTCCGGATTCTGGATGCCGAGAACGGCATACTCCAGCGACAGGTCCGCGCCGGAGCGCGAGGAGAGGTACGCGTTCACCCCGTCGGCGTACGCCTGGTAGTACCCGCGCGTGGTGTCGTCGAGGGCCTCCACCTCCTGCTCGGCGACGGCGCGCCAGCCGAGGGTGCGGAGGAAGGCATCCGTCGCCGCCTGCGACGCGCCGAACATCTCGGCCACCCGCCCGGCGGTGACGTGCCGGCGGAAGTCCATCTCGAAGAAGCGGTCCTGCGCGTGCGTGAACCCCTGCGCGAAGAAGAGGTCGTGCGTGGACTCGGCGGTGATCGTGGGGATGCCGAGATCGTCGCGCTGCACGGAGACGGTGCCGTCCAGGCCGTCGAGCGTCAGTTCGCCGGCGGTCTGCGGGAAGGAGCGGTGGATGGTCCAGGTGACGGTGAAGGCCGCGGCGACGGCCATGACGACGACGAGCGCGATCACGAGGAACACGATCCGTCCGATGCGGGCCCTGAGCGGGTGGCGGGGAACGGCGGATGCCGCGGGTTCGGTCGTCATGGACGGACACCTCCGGGTCGGGCGGTGGGACTCCGTCTCACGGAGTCCGGGTGCGCGTGTCGGCACGCGCGTGCCCTGGCATCCTATGCCACTCGCTCCTGTCGTACTCCGTCGCGTGCGCTCCGTGGGTGCCAGGTCACCCGATCAGGCTCGGCTGCAGGTCCCGCAGGGTGCGCCGGTGCGTCATCCGGGTGACGCCGATCGCGGCGATCACGAGGGCGCCGACGAGCCAGACGCCGAGCACCCCGAGATCCCAGAGCGCGCGGTGCAGATCGCCGCCGTACATCAGCTGACGCATGGCGTCGACGACGTATCCCATCGGCAGCACGTGGTGCAGGGTGGACAGCGGCGCCGGCAGCGTCTGCCAGGGGAACGTGCCGCCGGCGGTGACGAGTTGCAGCACCATGAGCACCAGGCCCATGAACTGGCCGACCGAGCCGAGCCAGACGTTGAGGGCGAGGATGATCGCGGCGTAGGTGGCGGATGCCATCACCATGACCCCGAGCGAGCCGCCGGGGTGCTGGAAGTCGAAGCCGAGGGCGAAGCCGAGCACCGCGAGCAGGCCGACCATCTGCAGCGCGCCGAGCCCGGCGGGGGTGAGCCAGCCGGCGAGCGTGATCCGTACGGGGGAGTGCAGGGCGGTGACGGCGCGATGCGAGATCGGCTTGACGATGAGGAACAGCGCGTAGATGCCGATCCAGCCGGCGAGGGCCGCGAAGAACGGGGCCAGGCCCTGGCCGTAGTCCTTCGCGGCGGCGACCTTGTCGCTCGAGACCGACACCGGATCGGCGATCGTGTCGGCCTGGGCGGCGCGCAGCTCGGGGGTGGAGGCCGGGATCGCGTCGACGCCCTGGGCGAGGCCGTCGCGGAGCGTGCCGATGCCCTCGCCCAGCGTGTCCAGGCCGTCGCGCAGGGTGCCGGCCCCGTCGCGAGCGGATGCCGCGCCGTCGGCGGCGCTGCGGGCGCCGTCCGCGAGCTGCCGGGCGCCGTCCGCGACGGAGCGGGCGCCCTCGGCGAGCTGTTCGACCTTGCCGGCCGCCTCCTGTGCGGCGGTGTTCCCCTCGCGGAGCCGGTCGGCCACCGGGTCGAGCCGACTCAGCACGGTGTCGATCTGCTCCGGGGTCAGGCCCTGCTCGGCCATCGCCTGCGCGAGATCCCCGCGCGCGGTGGGCAGGGCGTCGGTCGCCTGCTGCGCGAGCGAGGCGGCTCGGCCCGCGGCATCCGCGAGCTGGGCGTTGCCGTCGCGCACCTGCGCGGCACCGTCGGCCAGTCTCTGGGCGCCGTCTGCGAGGGTGCCGGTGCCGTCGGCGAGGGTGGCGAGCCCGGATGCCAGGGTCGCGGAGCCGTCGTGCGCGGTGCCGGCACCGTCGAACAGCTGCGTGGCGCCGTCGGCGGCCTCGGACAGCTTGCCGCGGACGTCGCTGAGGCCGGTGAGCAGGCGCTCCGCGGCCTCGGAGCCGACCATCTCGGCGACCGACCGGCGGATGCGCTCGACCGTCTGGCTGCCGATGGTCGAGGCGAGGTAGTTGTTGGCGTCGTTGGTCTCGAGCTCGATCAGCGCCTGGTGCGGCTGATCGCCCCCGGCGGAGGCGAGCGCCGCGGAGAAGTCGGCGGGGAGGGTGACGGTGAAGTCGACGGTGCCGTCTTTGAGCGCCTGCTCGGCCTCGGCCGCCGTCATCACGCGCCAGTCGAACGCGCCGTCCTCGAGGAGGTTGTCGGCGACCTTCTGCCCGTAGTTCTCGGGGGCGGATGCCTCGGCCCCGGACCCTGAGCCCGTCGAAGGGTCGGTTCCGGCGTCCTCCACGACCAGCGCGACCGGCACGTCGGGGAACCGGCCGTACGGGTCCTGGTTCGCCCAGAGGTAGAGGCCGCCGTAGAGGATGGGCACGCACATCAGCGCCACCAGGGCGATCGCCGCCATCGGACTGGCGGTCAGCCGCCGCAGCTCCGCCGCGATCATGGACGGCACCTTCATCGCTCCTCCTCCTCCTCCGTTCCGGTCGTCCCTTCCTCCCGACCCGCGGAACGCGTTTCGTCTCGCTCGCCTTCGGCGTGCTCGCTCAACGACCGAGAGGGTTCGTGCTCGCTCGACGACCGGGAAGGGAACGAGGCGAGGACAGCCGCGGCGACGCCGCCGACGATCACCAGGACGGCGTAGCCACGCTCGGCGAATTCGGCGGAGATGCGCCACCAGCCGTCGGGGCGCCCGCCGTGCCGGTCGGGGGAGACGAGCACCAGCCCCTCCACGCCCTCCCGCAGCACCGCGAGCTCGCACAGGATCCGCACCCGCGCGGCCGGATCGACGGTGCCGATCGGGGCGTCGGCGAGGTCCGGGAAGCCGAGGTTCTCCAGCCAGCGCCGCGCGTGCACCGGGGTGGCCGCACGGCCGGCGAACATGAGCTCCTCGCCGACGACGGCGGCGACGGTCACGTCCGGATGCGGATCGCTGACGTCGGGGGCGTCGACGAGCGCCACCCGGTGCCGCAGCGCCGCGGCATCCGCATCGTCGTCGATCGTCACACGACCGGTGGATGGCCTCATCCGCCCGGAGGCGATGAGGCCGAGCACTGTCGGGCGCTGCTCGGTCTCGGCGAGCACGAAGCGGGCCTCACCGGTCTCGTAGCTCAGCGACATCTCCGGCAGGGCCTGGCCGCGGCGTCCCTTCGAAACGCGGTCGAGCACGATCCTCATGCGTCCTCCTCGGCCGGGTCGAGCAGGTCGGGGTGGGCGCGCAGCACGGCATCCGCCTCCCGCCAGGAGAGGCCGGCGACGCTGAGCAGGGTGCGCACGACGAGATCGGCGGCGGCCGGGGACGAGGCATCCGTGCGCGCCACGACCGTGCGCGCGATCTCCTCGATGAGCCGGGCGAGCGTGGGCGCCGCGAGGTCGGTGCGGAAGGTGCCGTCCTCCTGCCCGCGGCGCACGAGATCGGCGACCGCGCGGCGCAGCGGGGCCAGGGCCTGCGCGGTCTGGGCGACGTGCGCGTCGTCCAGGGCCAACGCCGCCGCGACCTGCACGTGCGCCGCCTCGCGCCAGAGCCGTGCAGCCAGGCGGGCGAGAGCGAGCCGGGCATCCGTGTCGGTGACGGATGCCGCGATGGCGTTGAACCGCTGCGCGCCCGAGGCGATCAGCTCGCGGATCAGGGTGTCGCGGTCGACGAAGTGCCCGTAGAGCGTGCGCCGGGACAGTCCGGCCCTGCGCGCGATCGCATCGATCGACGCGTGCGGGTCGCTCGCGAGTGCGTGGCGGGCCGCGTTCAGGATGCCGGCGCGGTTGGCGCGGGCGTCGCTGCGGGGCGGGCGGGCGGGGGTCATGCCTCCAGTGTACGTAACTTGCACATGACCGTGCAAGTTAGTGCCCCGGGCATCCGTTCCACGGATACGAAACGGGGGTCGACACGCCAGATGTCGGACCGAACCGTGGGAACGGTCCGACATCTGGCGTGTCGACCCCCGAAGTGCAGCGGAGGACGCCGGATCAGTCCGTGCCGGAGTCGAAGGCCGCGCCCTCGGATGCCGCGTCGACGGCATCCGTCAAGGCCTCGTCCGGCTCCGAGACCGAGCCGTGCACGGCCTCGGTGATCTCGCCCGCCTCGCCCGCGGTGACACGGCCGACGAGCTCGCCGGTCGCACCGCCCACGAGCCCGAGGCCGGCGTACTGCTCGAGGCGCGAGCGGGAGTCGGCGATGTCCAGGTTGCGCATGGTGAGCTGACCGATGCGGTCGACCGGGCCGAAGGCGGCGTCGCCGACGCGCTCCATTGACAGCTTCTCGGGAGCGTAGGAGAGGTTGGGCGAGACGGTGTCGAGGATCGTCCAGTCGTCGCCGCGGCGCAGCCGGATGGTCACCGAGCCGGAGATCGTCGAACCCACCCAGCGCTGGATCGACTCGCGCAGCATGAGCGACTGCGGCTCCAGCCAGCGGCCCTCGTACATCAGGCGGCCCAGGCGCCGGCCCTGCTCGTGGTAGGTGGCGAGGGTGTCCTCGTTGAGGATGCCGTTGACCAGGCGCTCGTAGGCGATGAACAGCAGGGCCATGCCCGGCGCCTCGTAGATGCCGCGGGACTTCGCCTCGATGATGCGGTTCTCGATCTGGTCGCTCATGCCGAGGCCATGGCGTCCGCCGATCGCGTTCGCCTCCTGCACCAGCTCGACGGGGTCGGTGTACTCGGTGCCGTTGATCGCGACCGGGCGCCCGCCGTCGAAGGTCACCGTGACGTCCTCGGCGTCGATCGAGACCTGCGGGTCCCAGAACTTCACGCCCATGATCGGGTCGACGGTCTCCAGCGAGACGTCGAGGTGCTCCAGGGTCTTCGCCTCGTGCGTGGCGCCCCAGATGTTGGCATCCGTGGAGTACGCCTTCTCGGCCGAGTCGCGGTAGGGGAAGCCGTGCGCGACGAGCCACTCGCTCATCTCCTTGCGTCCCCCGAGCTCGGTGACGAAGTCGGCGTCGAGCCACGGCTTGTAGATGCGCAGGCGCGGGTTGGCCAGCAGGCCGTAGCGGTAGAACCGCTCGATGTCGTTGCCCTTGTAGGTGGAGCCGTCGCCCCAGATGTCGACGCCGTCCTCCTTCATGGCGCGCACCAGCAGGGTGCCGGTGACGGCCCGGCCCAGCGGCGTGGTGTTGAAGTAGGTCTTGCCGCCGGAGCGGATGTGGAAGGCGCCGCAGGCGAGGGCGACGAAGCCCTCCTCGACCAGCGCGGTCTTGCAGTCGATCAGGCGCGACTTCTCGGCGCCGTACTCCAGGGCGCGGCCGGGGATCGAGGCGATGTCGTCCTCGTCGTACTGCCCCAGGTCGCCGGTGTAGGTGAACGGCACGGCACCCTTGTCGCGCATCCACGCGACGGCGACGGAGGTGTCGAGACCACCGGAGAACGCGATGCCGACGCGCTCGCCGACGGGGAGGGACTGGAGGACCTTGGACATGGCTCTCAGTCTATCGGCGGGGATGCGGCGCCCCCGGCCGTGCGTCGGCGGTCAATCCGGCCAGGCCCGTAGCTCGGCCGTGAGCCGGTCGAGGTACTCCGCGGGCCCGGCCTCGGCGAACCAGAGCCACAGCTCGGCGGCGTGGATCGGATACCAGGCGCGCACCGCGGCCGGCTCGGCGCCGTACGCGTCGATGAGGGCGGCGGCCGAGTGCGGGTCCTTCCGGCCGGCGGCCCAGGCGGCGCGCGCGAGCTCGCGGAGCGGATCGCCGACGTGTGCGGACTCCCAGTCCACGATGCCGGTGATCCGCGCGCCGGTCGCGAGCAGGTTCCCGTCCGACCAGTCGCCGTGGCAGAACGCGCGTCCCGAGGCCGGCGGCACCTCGAGGGGGAGGGGCGGGCCGCCGGCATCCCGGTAGCGGGCGATGATCGCGGCATCGTCCGGCGCCGGCGAGAGCCCGGCGGGCGGGTGCAGAGCGTGCAGCATGCGGAGAGCGGATGCCGAGGCGCGCAGTCCCTCGCGGCGGGCATCCGGGTCGAGCTCGTCCAGCCGCCGCCCCGGGCGCAGCGTCATCAGGATCGATCCCGGCCGTTCCGCGACGATCTCCGGAACGGGCAGACCGGAGCCGGCCAGCGCCCGCAGCGCCCGCACCTCCGTGCCGTGCCGCACCGGATCGGTCATGCGCTTCTCGACCAGTCGCCGCCCGTCCCGCACGACGATCCGCACGTGCCCGACCGCTCCCTGTCGCATCCGATCATCCTGTCATCGCGATGCGGGACGGGGAACGGCGGGGGCGACGGCCGGGCCGGCGCTCGCCGCATAACCTGCCGCGCGCCGCACGTTCAGGAGGAGAACTCCCGTTCGGGAGGAGCATCCGCCCCCACAGCATCCTCCCGAGGTCGAGAACTCCTCCCGAAAAGGCGAGGGGAGGTCTCTGCGGACCCTCTCGCCTCCTCCCGAGAGGGCGAGGGGAGGTCTCGGCGGACCCTCTCGAGGCCGAGGCGCACCCGACTCAGAACCCCGGGTACTCCTTCAGGCGCTCCTCGAACTCGGCCCGGTCGCCCTCGCCGAGCAGCTGGCGGGCGTGGATCACCAGCTGCACGCCCTCGAGCGGCTCGCCGTTCTCCTCGTGGTAGCTGCGGCGCTCGGCGAGGAGGTCGCCGGTGCGGTCCTTGGACAGGTCGTACACGGTGACGTACAGCAGCATCGGGTCGGGGTAGGCGTCGCTGTACCACTCCCAGGTGTGCTGCTGTTCGGGATCGGCCGACCCGTACAGCTTGGCGACCATGTCGTCGGAGATCCCCGAGCCGGGCTCGTTCAGGGCGTACAGGTCGTACATGCCGTGCGCGCGCAGCACCTCGTCGATCGTGCGCATGACGGCGCGCTTGCGCTCGTTGTCGCGGACGGGCTCTGCGGTGGTCCACACCGTGGAGGTGTACCGCTTCAGCATCGACTCGCCGCCGTAGCCGTTGCGCTCCGGGCTGATGTCGCGCGCCCCCGACTCCACCCAGCTGAAGCCGTACTCGGCGGTGAGCCGGTCGCGGATCTCGGCCATCAGGGCGTCGCCGTCGGACTGCACCTGCTCGAGCGAGCGCTGGTCGAGGATGTCGCGCGAGGACGTGCCCCGGATGCCCGGATACGCCTGCTCGTGCTTCTGCTCCTCCGTCTTGGTGCCGTCGTAGTCGTGCACGGCCGCGGCGCGCAGCGCCCCCATCGCGCCGACGGTGGCGACGTTGAACAGCAGGGTCACCGCCAGGGCGATGGCGCCGAGCATCCGCCCCCGCGCCGTGGCGAGGGCCGCGATGACCACGCCGACCACGACCAGCTGCAGCGTGATCATCGTGACGCCGTAGAGCGCGTCGGTGCCGCCGGCGAGCATCAGCAGCAGCAGCGTCAGCGTGAACAGCACCACGACCGAGATGGCGACGAGCCCCAGCACGTTCGCCGAGCGCTTCTCGGCGATCGCGGGTTCGGTGTGCGTGAGCGTCGCCGGCGCCGCGGGAGCACCGGCGGGGAGGCCGGCGGTGACGGCGGTGCGCCTGGCCCCGCGGTACCCGCCGGGCGGGGGCGGCGGGGGCGCGCCCTCCGAGCCGCCGACGTATCGCGAACGCTGCCTGTCTACCACGGCTTGTCCGTTCCTCCGCCGCCCTCGTCGCCGCCGCCGAGCTGATCCTCGCGCTCCTGCTGGCCCTGGTTCAGGCGCTCCTCGATGTCGTCGAGCTGCTCCTGCGAGGGCTGCGGCTCCTCCTCTTGCGGCGGTTGCTCGCCCTGCTGCGGCTGCTCCTGCTCCTGCTGACTCTGCTGCTGCTTCTCCTGCTGGCGCTGCTCGTTCTGCTCCAGAGTGTCGCTCATGTCGCGGTTCGGGTCCGGCGACTGCTCCTGCGCCTGCTCGCTGTTGCACTCCTCCGGGGTCTCCATCGTGATCTCCAGCGCCTCGCCGTACAGCTGGGCGGCCTTGGCCGCATCCCCGTCGGCCTGCGCGGCGTCGCCCTGGCGCTCGATGACGAGGGAGAGGTTGATCCGCACGTAGCAGACGTCGAGCCCCGAGGCCAGGGGGAGGGCCTCCTCGAGCTCGGCGCGCGCAGGGCCCAGCTTCTCGGCGCCGGCCAGCGCGGTGCCGATGTTGTACGGCGCCTTGAACGGCTCGAACCAGTTCAGCCAGTCCTGCCCGCGAGCGGCCGCCTCCGACTCCGCGTACTCGCCGACGATGTACGAGCTGATCGCCTGGTGCGCGAACGCGTAGATGCTGAGGATCCTGCCGGCGAAGAACAGCGCGGCCAGGGTCAGGGGGAGGGTCCCGATCGCGATCCAGCGACGGATGCGGCGCCGGCGGCGATTCGATGCGAGCAGGGCGGCCGCGGCGTCGGCCTGGGTGGGGGCGGTCATCGGTCACCTCCCTCGGTGGCGGATGCCGCGAGGCCGCGCATCCGCGTCACCAGCATCGTCGCGCGGGCGAGCTCGACGGCGAGGAGGGCGACGAGGGCGAGGGCGAGGATCCAGTACAGCTCGATGACGTTGCCCACCTCGCCGGAGGACGAATAGTCGGTGGTGCTGGTGGGCGCCTCCGGCAGCTGCGGAGCGGTGTCGGCGGTGCGGTGCTGGTACTCGACGCCGAGCTCCTGGGCGATCGTGCGCAGGGCGTCCTCGTCGATGACGGAGCGGGCCGGCGCGCCCTGGTACTCGATGTACTCGCCGCCCGACCCCGAGCCCGTCGAAGCGTCGTCCCCGCGCCCGGTCGTCTTCATCATCGGCCCGCCCTCGGCGGTGCCGTACCCGAACACCGCGCCGCCGTCGACGTACTTGGCGCTGGAGCCGAACGACTCCGGCTCGGAGGACGCCGTCTGCTCGCCGTCGCCGAAGTAGAACACCATGCGCGAACGGTCCGGCGAGGACTTCGCGGCAGCGGAGAGGGTGTCCGCGAGCATCCGGTTCGCGATGCCGATCGAGCTGCCGCGCGACTGGTCGGTGACCTCGGGGCGCATCACCTCGAGCGAGGACATCAGCGCCGTGGCATCCGTCGTCAGCGGCAGGCGCAGCTGCGCCGACGCGTCGAAGGTGATCAGGGCGAAGCGCGCCCCCGGATACTCGTCGACGATCGCCTGCACGTCCGCGCGGACGCCGGTGAGCCGCGGCTCGTCGCCGTTCCAGTCCTCGGCGACGATGCTCGCGGTGCTGTCCACGACCAGCACGATGTCGGTGTCGGTCGCGAGGGTCTGCGAGGTGCCGCCCGGGATGCCGGGACGCAGCAGCATCACGAACGCGAGGAGCACGATGAGCAGGCGCAGGGGCCAGAGCCAGCGCGGGGTGGAGCCTGAGCGCGTCGGAGGGTCGGGGCGTTTCGTCTCGCTGCGCTCGCTCAACGACCGGGACACGATCTCCCGGACGACGACGAACACCACCGGCGCGCACAGCAGCACGAGCAGGAGCGGATGCAGGACGGGCTGGAGGATCACAGGTGCAGCCTCCAGACCAGCACGAGGAAGGCGAGCAGGGCGACGAGGGTCAGCGCGATCCACAGGTTCGGGGTGTCCACCCACACGACCTGGGCCTGACCCTTCAGCGCCGTCGCCTCCTGCTTCTGGATCTCGGTGATGATGTCGCCGACCGTGGTGGTGTCGCGGAGCGCGTACGACTCCCCGCCGGTGAGACGGGCGGCATCCGTCAGCTGCGCGCTCACCTGCGCGTCCTTGCCCTGCACCGGGTTGATCGCGAACACGCGGACGCCCCGTGACTTCGCGTACAGGGCGGCCTCCTCCACGGTGAGGATCGAGGCGCCGGCGAGCTCGTTGTCGGTGGCGAGGATCACCGAGCGGCTGCGCTCGTCGTCGAGGTGGTCGAAGCGCATGGTGCAGGCCGCGAGGCCGTCGCCGATCAGCGAGGCGCCCGGCCCGTTCAGGGTGCCGACCCAGTGCTCGGGCGTCTCGCTGGTGTAGTCGAAGCTCTCCCGGATCCGCTGCAGCTGCTCCCGGATGAAGACGTAGTCGTCCGTGAGGGGGAAGACCTGCACCGGGGAGCTGTTGAAGATGGTCAGCCCGATCCGTTCGCCCTCGAAGCCGTCCAGCAGCTCGAGGAACACCCCGAGCACCTCGACGTCGACGTCCGACATCGACCCGGAGACGTCGAGGCACAGCATGATGTCGCGGCTGTTGTTCACCGGCTGGATCGTCTGCGCCGACATCGGCCGCGCCGCGACCACGCCCCCGAGCAGCACCGCCACCGCGCCGAGCGCGAGCACCCCCGCGAGCAGCGTCACCCGTCGGCGCACCGCCTGCCGGAAGGCGGGCAGCGCCCGCATCCGTTCCGCCCGCGAGATCAGCACGGGTGCGGATGCCCGGTCCCGCCGCCCCGCGCGCAGGCCGAGCAGGATGCCGACGACCACCGCCGCGACCAGCACGCCGACGGCGACGAGGACCAGCCACCAGGTGTTCAGTGCCACGTCGTCACCACCTTCCGGGCGGCTTCGGCGCCGTAGATCGGGTCGATGGCCGGCCCGCGCTGGAAGATGCTCGGGTAGTAGTGCCGCCGGATCGCGTCGATGAGCGCCGGGTGGACGCCGCGGGCGACGAGGTCGTCGAGGGCGAGCACCGGCGCCTCCAGGCCGGAGTACTCGTTGACGAATGCGCGCACTGCCCGGCTGAGCTCGAGGTTCGCCCGGCGCGGGTCGAGGGCGCCGGCGCGGTAGGCGTCCTCGATGCGCTGCACCTCGGCGAGGTACTCCCCGCGCAGCTGCGACAGCACGTCGGGGGTGAGCAGCGTGATCGGCGCCGCCCCGGTCAGCGTGATGCTGCGCCGCGGGCGGGTGAGCACGATCACCAGCCAGGTGGCGAGGGCGAGCAGGGCGAGGATGCCGAGGGCCAGCAGCAGCCAGCCCCAGCCGTACTGCACCGGCGGATAGAGCTCGTCAGAGGCGGGCATGCGACCTCCGGTTGAGCATGGCCAGCAGCGCCGGCACGGCGTCGTCGAGGCCGGTGAGCTCGGCGTGCGTGATCTCGAGGCGGCGCAGCACGTCGTGGCGGTGGGCGGTGTCGGCCGCCTCCTGCGCGTCGACGGCGCGGATGAGCTCCTCGTCGCCGTGCACGAAGTCGGGCACCACCCAGCCGCTGTCCACGTCACGGCGGGTGCGGGTGCTGCGGCCGAGCACCGGATGCGCGTCGCGCAGCGTGATCCAGAGCACGTCGTGCTGGACGCGCAGCCGGCGCAGCATCCGCTCCGTCTCCTCGGTGACCGGCGCCTCGTCGGTGACGATGACGACGATCATGCGCCGAGCGATGGTGCGCGCCACGAAGGAGAGCAGCGACTCGCGGTCGTTCGGCGCCGTGCTCTCGGCGATGGCCCGGTCGATCGCGCGCAGCGCGTGCTCAAGCGCGCCCTCGGTGCCGCCCGGGGCCCGTCGGCGCCGGCCGCCGGCATCGCCGTGGACCACGGAGAAGTCGTCGCCGTGCCGCACGGTGAGGAACCCGAGCGCACCGACCGCGAGGATGGCGAGCTCGCGCTTGGACCGCTCATCCTCGGCCAGCGCGTTCATGCCCCGGCCGGTGTCGACGACGAAGAGCACCGTGTGCCGACGGGTCGCCTTGGTCCGCTTGATCAGCGGTGAGCCGTGCTTGGCGGTCGCCCGCCAGTCGATGTCGCGCACCTGATCGCCGTACTCGTACGGACGCAGGTCCTCGAAGTCGAGGCTGCGCCCGCGCAGCAGCGAGGCGTACGCGCCGTCCAGCGCGTGCACCGACTTCTGCGTGGAGCGGATGAAGAGGCGGCTCTTCACCTGCGTGATCAGCATGGTCATCGGTTCCTGAGCCTGTGGTCACTGAGCCTGTCGACGTGTCAGGGCGTCGGCACCGAGGCGAAGATCTGGTCGATGATCTCCTCGCTGCGGATGCCCTCGGCGTCGGCCTCGAAGGTGAGCAGCACGCGGTGGCGCAGCACGAGGTGGCGCAGGGCGCGGATGTCTTCGGGCAGCACGTGGGTGCGCCCGCTGAGCAGAGCGAGGGCGCGCGACGCCTGCAGGAAGGCGATGCTCGCACGCGGGCTGGCGCCGTACTTGATGAACCGGGCGCGCTCCTCGCCGATGTACGGCGCCGGATTGCGGGTGACGTAGGCCAGCTGCACGATGTAGTTCCGGACGGCCGGGTCGACGTACACCCGGGAGGCGATCTCCTGCAGGTCCTGCACGTCGTCGAGGCTGATCGCGCCCGGCACGTGCCGGTCGGGGTTGAGCACGCCCGAGTCGATCCGGTTCAGGATCTCGAACTCCTCGGCGGGGCTCGGGTACTCCACGATCTCCTTGAGCAGGAAGCGGTCCATCTGCGCTTCGGGAAGCTCGTAGGTGCCCTCCTGCTCGATCGGGTTCTGCGTCGCGATCACCAGGAACGGGCGGGGCAGCGGATGCATCTCGCCGCCGATCGTGGTCTGCCGCTCCTGCATCGCCTCGAGCATCGCGCTCTGGGTCTTCGCGCTGGAGCGGTTGATCTCGTCGAGCAGCACGAAGTTGGCGTGCACGGGACCGAGGACGGTGCGGAACGACCCGGTGGCGGATTCGTATATCTGACTGCCGGTGATGTCGCTGGGCAGCAGGTCGGGCGTGCACTGGATGCGCTTGAAGCTCGCCTTCACGGTGTCGGCGAGCGTCGACGCCGCGGTCGTCTTCGCCAGACCCGGGACGCTCTCGAGCAGGATGTGCCCGCCCGCGATGAGCGCCACGAGCAGGCTGGTGCGCAGCCGGTCCTGGCCGACCATCTTCACCGAGTACGAATCCGAGATGATCTTCAGGATGCGCTGCGCGCGCACCAGCTCGTCGCGGGAGAGCGGGGCCTTCGCGTCCTGCGCGGCGGGGGCGGCGGGTGCCGAGGGCGGAGGAGGCGTGCGCATCGCCGGCGGCGGGGGCGGCGCCGACGAGGTGGATCCGGGAACCGGGACATCGGTCATTCAGTCTCTCCTCCTGCGTCGGGGACCGGCCACGACCGCAGATCCCCCGGTACAGGCTATCGGGCGCCCCCGGGGGAGCACCCGCCCCTGCGCCGCTCAGCGGTCTCCGGCAGTGAGATCGAGCAGCCTCTGCTCGACGGCGGAGACGTCCTCCGTCCGCTCGTCCACCGTGAGCTCACCCACCTGCGCGCGGACCCGGATGTCCCGCCCGGGCTGCGCCTCCACGTCGATCCGCGCGCCCGCTGCGGTCGCCCGGAACGACAGCCGGTCGCTCGCCTCGACCATCCACCCGCGGCGTTCGATCGCCTCGGAGACGCTCTCAGCGATCAGCGGGGCACGGCGGTCGTAGCCGCTCTCACGATCCGATCCCCGCGCCGCCCGGCGGTCGAGCGCGCCGCGGCCGAATCGCGCGAGCACCTCCGCCTCGTCGATGCGCTCGAACCAGCGGTCGTCGACCACCATGGACCATCCGTCGTCCTCGGCCAGCAGCTCCGCGCGCTGCCACAGGCTGACCATGACGGTGTGCCGTGTCATGGAGCGGGGGTGTTCCGCACGTCGTGGACGAACTCCGCCAGGCCCTGCGCGGGCAGCTCGAGGGCGGCGTCGGCGCCGGGGTTGACCACGACGCCGACCGACGGCGGAATCCGCTGCAGCAGCTCGAATCCGTTGATGCGCACGGCCGCTCGCTTGCCGGTGAGGTACGTCGTCATCGCGTCGCCCGACGTGAACACGGCCAGGAACTGATGGCCCTCGCGCTCCAGGAGCACCGGTGATTCAGGGAGGCTCGCGCCCTTCGGCTCGTCCTCTGCGAGGAAGTACACCTCGGCGGCCGCCAGGGCCCACAGCGCCGTCTCCGGCGTCAGCGTTCCCTGCCGCGCACCGAGGATCGCCCGCTCCACGGCCGGGATCGCCTTGCGCTGGTCACTCATCTCACGCTCCGAACTTCCGGCGGCCGGATCGTCCCGACTTCTCGTCGCACGCCGTCTCCCAGATTAGTGGGCAGGTCAGAAGGCACGGGTGACGTTCCAGGAGCCGTCGAGGCCGATCTGGAATCCGAACGAGCCCGGCGGTACGACCGATCCGCCGTCCATGACGAACTCGCGCACGTCGTTGAGCATGTACCCGGACCCGGTGTTGACGGCGGTGTGCCCTCCTTCGAGGAAGTGCGCCCAGCCGTCGGCGTCCGCCGCGGTCGCGGTGCGCTGCGGCGGTGCGGCGTCGTTCGGGAACACGATCCCGTGGATGGCGCGGTCGTCCGGGTTGGTCACCGGCCGGGACAGGTCCGGATCGCCCGTGGTCCAGTCGATCTCGTACCCCGTGTAAGCGCGCATGGTCGCCGGAGACATGCCGGTCGCGCGTGCGGCGTCGGACGCGCTGGAGACGTGTGCGCCGTCCTCGAGCGGCATGACCCAGAACGGGCGCCCCTCCGCACCGAGCGTCGGGTTCTCCGTCTCGTAGTAGTCCCGCTGCGCTCGGCCGTCGAAGAAGACGACGGAGTAGCGGCCGCCGCGTGCGAGGTCGTCGCGCTCGCCCCGGCCCAGCTGCGTGCCCGGTTCGGGCGTGCGCGGCGTGTCCGGCCTGTCGTCGAAGCGGTCCTGCGACCGCACCTGCCGGACCACGGTGTCCACGTGATCGGCGATGTTCGCGGTGACCTGGTGCAGCTTGCGGTCCGCGTGGGCGAAACCTCGGAGGGCGGCCTGCTTGAGCTCGCGGATGATCGGTTTGATCGCGCTCATCGGTCTCCTCGTACGGCACTTCCTCTGCGAGCACCCTAACCGGGCGCGCGGCGCCGCGCACATGGGGAGAACCACCCACGCCGTGTCATCGTCGCCGGATGCCGAGCTCCGCGCGGTTATGCTCCGAGCATGCGAACAGTGCCGTTCCTCGACCTCGCCGACACCGCCTTCGACGTGAACTCCGACGTCGTGCACGAGGCCCGCGACACCAGCTGGTACGCGGAGACGCCCTACGGCTGGGCGGTGCTGCGCTACGAGGAGGGCACGGCGCTGCTCAAGGACCGGCGCTTCCAGCAGGGGAACGCACGCTGGCCCGCGCAGAACGGCATCCACGACGGGCCGTGGCAGCAGTGGTGGGGCGAGACGCTGCTGAGCCTGGAGGGGGCCGACCACCTGCGGCTGCGGAAGCTTCTCGGTCCGGCGTTCCGCAACAAGACCATCGAGGCGATGCGGCCGCGGTTCCAGGCCCTCGCGAACGAGCTCATCGACGCGTTCGCCCCGCGCGGTCGCGTCGAGTTCGTCTCCGAGTTCGCCGAACCGTACGCCTCCCGCATCCTCTGCTACCTGCTCGGTCTGCCGGACGACGAGTGGCCGCAGGTCGCGCACTGGGTCGACGACCTCGGCAAGTCCTTCGGCATCCGCGTGCGCGACGACCTGCCCCGCATCGAGGCGGCACTCGAGGGACTCACCGGCTACATCGAGGAGGTGATCGAGGACCGCCTCGCCCGGCCGCAGGACGACCTCGTCACCACGCTCGTGCAGGCCCACGACCCTTCGACAGGCTCAGGGACCCCTTCGACAGGCTCAGGGACCCCTTCGACAGGCTCAGGGACCGAGTCCCAGCTCAGCCGCCGGGAGCTCAGCGTGGCGCTCGTCTTCCTCGCGTTCGCCGGGATGGAGACCACCCGCAACCAGCTGGGCCTCGCCCTGCAGACGTTCCTCGCGCATCCGGATCAGTGGGCGCTGCTCGCGCAGCATCCGGAACTCGGCGGCCGCGCCGTCGAGGAGGTGATGCGCGTCAACCCGACGGTGACCTGGGTGACCCGTGAGGCGACCGAGGACGTCGACCTGAACGGCCTGCACGTGCCGAAGGGCGGCATCGTGCAGGTGCTGTCGCACGCGATCGGCACCGATCCGTCCCGGATGGGCGACGAGCCCGGTTTCGACATCCGCGTGGAGGACCGCCCGCTGCACTCCGGCTTCGGCGGCGGCATCCACCACTGCCTGGGTCACTTCGTCGCGCGCACCGACATGTCCGTCGCGCTGCCGCTGCTCGCCCAGCGGATGCCGGATGCCGAGCCCGACGGTCCCGGTGAGTGGCTCCCGGTCTCCGGGAACACCGGGCCGGTGCGGTTCCCGATCCGGTTCACGCCCGGCCACTGAGCCCGCCGTCCGAGATCGTCGCGCGGGCGGAGATCGTCGCGCGGGCCGGGCGCGGTCGATCCCCAGGGCGTCTCGGACCGCAGGGCGATCCCGAGCGTGCGCTGCAGCTGCGCGAGGATCGCCGCGAGGATGAGCGCGGCCGCCGCGAGCCGGGCGAGGTGCCACCACCTGGTCATTTCTGCCTCCGCAGGTCACCTTAGCGAGCCGCGGGCTCGGGATCTCGAGCACCGGGGCGCCGACACGCCTCCGATAGGATGGGGTCGCCCGTTCGGGCCAGCTCATCGGCCGGTGCAAACCCGGCGAACAGCGGCAGCTTCAGGGGGGTCCACCCATGCCAGGAATCGTGATCGTCGGCGTCCAGTGGGGCGATGAGGGCAAGGGCAAGGCCACCGACCTGCTCGGCGAGCGGACCGACTGGGTCGTCAAGTACAACGGCGGCAACAACGCCGGGCACACCGTCGTCGTCGGCGACGAGAAGTACGCCCTGCACCTGCTGCCCTCCGGCATCCTCACCCCGGGCGTGAACGCTGTGATCGGCAACGGCGTCGTGGTCGACCTCGAGGTGCTCTTCAGCGAGCTCGAGGCGCTCTCCGCCCGCGGCGTGGACATCTCCCGGCTGAAGGTGAGCGCGAACGCCCACATCATCACCCAGTACCACCGCACGCTCGACAAGGTCACCGAGCGCTTCCTCGGCAAGCGCATGATCGGCACCACCGGGCGCGGCATCGGCCCCGCCTACGCCGACAAGATCAACCGCGTCGGCATCCGGGTGCAGGATCTCTTCGACGATAACATCCTGCGGCAGAAGGTGGAGGGCGCCCTCGACCAGAAGAACCACCTGCTGGTGAAGGTGTTCAACCGGCGTGCGATCACGTGCGAGGAGATCGTGGAGGACCTGCTGTCCTATGCCGAGCGGCTGCGTCCGCTCGTCGCCGACACCGCCCTCCTCCTCGACGAGGCGCTCGAGCGCGGCGACGTCGTCGTGTTCGAGGGCGGGCAGGCCACCATGCTCGACGTCGACCACGGCACCTACCCGTTCGTGACGTCCTCGTCGGCGACCGCCGGCGGGGCATCCACCGGGTCCGGCGTCGGGCCGAACCGGCTCGACCGCATCGTCGGCATCGTCAAGGCCTACACCACCCGCGTCGGCTCCGGTCCGTTCCCGACCGAGCTGTTCGACGAGCACGGCGAGTGGCTGCGCAAGCAGGGCTTCGAGTTCGGCACCACCACCGGCCGGCCGCGCCGGGTGGGCTGGTACGACGCCCCGATCACGCGGTACGCGACCCGGATCAACGGCATCACCGACCTCGTGCTCACCAAGCTCGACATCCTCACCGGTCTGGACCGCATCCCGGTGTGCGTGGCCTACGACGTGGACGGCACGCGCTTCGACGAGGTGCCGGTGAACCAGACCGACTTCCACCACGCCAAGCCGATCTACGAGTACTTCCCCGGATGGAGCGAGGACATCTCCGGCGCCCGCACGTTCGAGGACCTGCCGCAGAACGCGCAGGACTACGTGCTCGCCCTCGAGGGCATGAGCAACACCCGGATCTCCGTCATCGGCGTCGGCCCGGAGCGCGACCAGGTCATCGTCCGCCACGACCTCCTCGACTGAGAACGCCCCGGCCCTTCTCCGTCTATTTGTGCCGTTCTGCTGCCTAGCGTGCGCTGAAGCAGCAGAACAGCACAAATAGACGCGGGGGGCGCGCGGCGCGGGGCGCGGGGGCGTGCGGACGCGGGGGGTGGGGGAGACGGGGGAGGATGGGGGCATGACGCGGTTCTGGGTCGGCGGGTACGGCAGTGACATGGACGGCGACGCCGAGGGCATCGGCTTCCTCGCGGTCGACGAGGGGCGCGGTCCGACGACGCTCGCCTACCGGGGCGTCGCGGCGCCGGTCGCCTCGCCCTCGTGGCTCGCTCCGCATCCGGTGCTCGACATCGTGTACGCGGCCCTCGAGGGAGCCGGATCGGTGCAGGCCTTCGCCCGCACGGATGCCGCCACGCTGCGCCCGCTCGGCGATCCCGTCCCGGCGGGCGAGGCCGTGTGCCACCTCTCGGTGTCGCCGGACGGACGGATGCTGATCGCCAGCTGCTACGGCGACGGCCGCGTCGTCCGGTACGGCCTCGACCGTGACGGCCGCATCGTGCCGGCGCAGGCGGATGCCGCGGCCGCGCTGCGCACCGCCCTCTTCGGCGGCGACACGGGCGAGGACGGCGATGACGGAACGGATGCCGCTCGGCCAGGCGCCGGCGCGGCGGCATCCGACCCCTACCCGGTGCCGGCCGGAGAGGACCCCCGCTCCTCTCACGCGCACGCCGCCGTGTTCCTCCCCGACGGGCGCATCGCCACGACCGACCTTGGCTTCGACCTGGTGCGGATCTGGCGCCCGAGCGGCGCGGGCCTCGCGATCGACCACGAGGTCGCCCTCCCGCGCGGCACCGGGCCGCGGCACATGGTGCTGCACCCCAGCGGCCATCTCCACGTGGTCACCGAGTACTCCTGCGAGGTCTTCACCCTGGCATCCGGTCCCGACGGGCGCTGGGATCTCGTCGGCGCGACGACCGTGACGCCCATCGCGCAGATCGGCGCCGACTTCCCCGCCGAGCTCGCCCGCTCGCGCGACGGCGCCACGCTGTACACCGCCCTCCGCGGCAGCAACACCCTCGCCGCACTGCGGGTGCGCGGCTCGGGGGAGACGCTCGAGCCGTTCGCGGTCACCGAGTCCGGCGTCGACTGGCCGCGGCACCACCTCGTGTACGACGGCACGCTGCTGGTGTCGGGCCAGCGGTCGAACACGGTCGCCGTCGTCGACCTGGACGAGCGCACCGGCGCCCCGCGCGACGTCCGTCACGTCGCCACCGTGCCGACACCGACCCAGGTGCTGCCGGTCCGCTGAGCACGGCGCCTGACACCGCGCGGTCCCCGGTCGACCGGCACCCGGCCGGCCGTCACACACCGGTGCCGGATCGCTATCGTCGTAGCTACGCCGACCTTGGAGGATCATGACCGCTGAAGCCGCCCGCGACGAGCTGCTGCGTCTGCGCGCCAGCATCGACAACATCGACGCCGCTCTGATCTTCATGCTGGCCGAGCGCTTCCGCTGCACGCAGCAGGTCGGCCGGCTCAAGGCGGAGCATCGGATGCCGCCATCCGACCCGGCCCGCGAGGAGCAGCAGGTCGCCCGCCTCCGCGCGCTCGCCGAGGAGGCGCACCTCGACCCGGAGTTCGCCGAGAAGTGGTTCAACTTCGTGGTCGCCGAGGTCATCCGTCACCACTCGGAGGCCGCCGAGAACCGGTGATCCCGCGCCTCGGGCATCCGTCCCCTCCGCGTCCGCCGCGCGTGCGGCCGGTTGCGGATGCCGCCGGGAGCATTCCGCACCGCGCGAGGGTGTTTCGGATGCGGAAGGCCCCCGCCGGCGAGAGCCCACCCCGCCGACCGGCCGGGAACGCCTCAGACGCCAGCAACCGTCGGTGCGGTAATCTGATCGGTACCGCCGTTAAACGATCATAAGAGCGAACGGCGCCTGCTCACCCGCACGCACGGCGGAGCGGTCGCGCAGTCCGTGGCGTACGAGCTGCCGATCCGGTACAAGAGCCACCAGCGCACCGACGAGAAGGAGCGCATCGCCCGCGCGGCCGCCGCCCTCGTCGCCCCGGGCAGCGTCGTCGGCCTGTCCGGCGGCACGACCACGACCGCGATCGCCGCCGCGCTCGCCGCGCGGGAGGACCTGCCCGAGCAGGGCCTCACCGTGGTCACGAACGCGGTGAACATCGCCGCCCAGCTCGCCATGCGTCCCGAGGTGAAGGTGGTCGTCACCGGCGGGGTGATCCACGCGCGCAGCTACGAGCTGGTCGGGCCCTTCGTGGAGCAGCTGCTGCGCGGCATCCGTCTCGACATCGCCTTCATCGGCGTGAACGGCCTCTCCGCATCCGCCGGCGCGACCACGCACGACGAGCGCGAAGCTGCGGTGAACCGGCTCATGGCGCAGCGGGCCCGGCGCGCGGTGATCGTCGCCGACTCCGCCAAGGTCGGCGTGGAGGCCTTCGCCGCGGTCGGCGGAGCGGACCTGTTCCCGATGGTGCTCACGGATGCCGGCATCCCGGATGCAGAGCGCGAGGCGCTCCGCGACGCCGGCTTCGAGGTGCGCATCACCGACTGAGCCGGTCGTCCGAGCGAGGCGTTCGGGTCGCAGAAGGCGCTGGTATCGCAGCATCCATCCGGCCGGCCACCCGCCTCACCATCCGTTCACCGAGCGTTCCATTCGCGGTCCGGCGGTCTCGTAATTGCCGGTCACTTTCGGGAGTTGGAATACGGGTGTTCTCGGAAAGCCGGGAATCCCCCTCCCGAAAGGTCATCGCGGAGGCGAGCGTCGGACGGCATCCGGCGCACGAGTTCTTCACCGAGCGGTACGCGTGGGTGCGCGAGCGGATGCGGCGGGCGGTGCATCACGCGCAGGCGACCGGCGAGCTGGGTGAGAACCTCGACGTGGATGCCGCCGTCGACCTCATCATCGCGGCTGCGGACGGGCTGCAGCAGCAGTGGCTGCTCGATCGCTCGATCGACATGGTGGAGCGGCTGCAGCGGCTGTGGACGGGACTCGCGGCGGTCTCGCACCTCGCCGAGCACCCGGGCGCGGTCGCGGCGCGCTGACCGGAGGGCGCCAGCGGCGACGAGCCGGCGCCCGCGGGTGCGTTGAGCGCGGCGCGTGCTCATGCGAGGATGACCCTCGACCGGGCTCGCCGCGCGAGCCGCCCGCCTCGGGAGGAGCAGACATGCAGCTGGCGATGATCGGACTCGGACGGATGGGCGGCAACATCGTCCGCCGCCTCATGCGGGACGGACACGACTGCGTCGTCTACGACGTGAATGCGGATGCCGTCGCCGCGCTCGCCGCGGAAGGGGCGACCGGCGCGGACAGCATCCCCGATCTCGCCGCCAAGCTGCAGACCCCGCGCGTGGTGTGGATGATGGTGCCCGCCTCGCTCACCGGAGCCGTGGCCGACGAGGTCGCCGCGGTGCTGGAACCGGGCGACATCCTCATCGACGGCGGCAACTCGAACTACCGCGACGACGTCCGCCGCGCCGCCGCGATGCGCGAGCGCGGCATCGAATACGTCGACATCGGCACCAGCGGCGGCGTGTTCGGCCTCGAGCGCGGGTACTGCCTGATGGTGGGCGGGTCGGATGCCGCGGTGCGTCACCTGGAGCCGATCCTGCGCACGATCGCACCCGGCGCCGGGGAGATCGAGCGCACGCCGGGACGGACCGGCGACCTGGCTCCCGAGGAGCAGGGCTTCCTGCACTGCGGCCCGGCGGGCGCCGGGCACTTCGTGAAGATGGTGCACAACGGCATCGAGTACGGCATCATGGCGGCGATCGCCGAGGGACTGAACCTGCTGGAGAACGCGGATGCCGGGGTGCGCGAGGCGGAGCACTCCGCCGAGGTCGCGCCGTTGGAGGAGCCGGAGTTCTACCAGTTCCCGATCGACACCGCCGCCGTCGCGGAGCTGTGGCGCCGCGGCTCGGTGATCTCGTCGTGGCTGCTCGATCTGACCGCCGCCGCGCTGCACGAGAACCCGACGCTGGAGGGACTCGCCGGCCGGGTCTCCGACTCCGGCGAGGGGCGCTGGACGGTCAAGGCCGCCGTCGACGTCGGCGTGCCGGTGCCGGTGCTGGCGGCGTCCCTCTTCGAGCGCTTCGCCTCACGCGACGAGGACCACTTCGCCAACCAGGTGCTCTCCGCGATGCGGATGCAGTTCGGCGGTCATAAGGAGCGTCCCGCCGGCGACGTCCTCGAAGCCGGCGCGCGCAAGTCCGACTCCCACTGACCGTCCCCCTCCCGGTCGTTGCCCCCTCCCGGCCGTTGAGCGAGGGAGCCGAAGGCACCCGAGACGAAACGCGCTCCTACGCAGCCCCCGCCGTCGCCGCGCCCTCCACCATCGTCAGTAGCACCCGCGTGCCCAGCAGCTCCTCGGGCGTCGCCACCAGCGGATCGCGGTCCACGATGACGAGATCCGCCGGCGCCCCGGGCACCAGTCGTCCGCCCTCGGCACCGATCGCGCGGTGCGCGTGGGTGGTGTACCCCTCCAGCGCCTCGAGCGCGGTGAGCCCCTGGTCGGGCCGCACCGGCTCGGCGGCGGGCTGTGCGACGGGGCGCCGCGCCCGGGCATCCGCCATGATCTCCCACGGGTCGAACCCGGCGACCGGCCAGTCCGAGCCGAGCGCGAGGATCGCGCCGCTGCGTCGCACATCGCCGGTGCGCCGGGCCCGCTCGGCGCGGGTGCGCCCCAGCCGGCGCGACCAGTCGTCGCTGCCGTCCGGGCGGACGTGGTGCGTGCAGTGCGTGGGCTGCATGCTCGCGGCGATCCCGCTGCGGCCGATCAGCGCGATGACGTCGTCCTCGACCGATTCCAGGTGCTCGATGCGGTGCTGCGGCCCGCCCGCCGGCAGGCCTGCCAGGGTCTCCGCGACGACACGGATGCCGCGCTCGCCGATCGCGTGCGTGGCGGTCGGCACGCCGTGCGCGTGGAATCGGCGGATGCGGGCGGCGTACGTCTCGGCATCCGGCCACGTGGAGGCGAGTCCCTCGCCTTCCGAATCCGGCGTGGCGAGCCAGGCCGTGCCGCCCTCGACCGTGCCGTCGATGAACAGCTTGATGCCTTCGATCCGATAGCGGCGGCCGCCGCGGCCCTGCATCGCGATGAGCTCGTCGACCTCGGCATCCGTCATGTGCGGCTCGCACCACGGGGAGAGCCGCAGCCGCACCGGCAACTCGCCGTCGGCCTCGATCGCCGATGATGAGGTAGTTGATCATCGGCAGGAACAGGTAGTCGAGCAGCAGCGCCCAGCCGGCCGGATGCGCCACCTCCGCCACACGGGGACGGATGCCGTGCTCCGCGCACCACGCCTCGAAGACCGAGCGCACCGTGAACGCCCAATGGTTCTGCAGGTCGGGGAAGACGATGGCGGGTCGGCGTGCGCCGCGCTCGGCCAGGTGATCGAGGAGCTCGCGCATCGCGGATGCGTGGTCGCTGACGATCTCGCCGCTGCCGGCGGGCAGCCCGTGCGGGACCGGCTCGCCGGTGATCACCCGGATCCGGCCGGAGAGCATGGTGCGCGCGACCGGGTCGTCCAGCGCGGGGTCGAGGATGATCACGGCATCCGCGGGGAGATGGCGCAAGCGCTCCGGCTCCGGCTCCGTGGTGAGCAGGAAGACGATGAGGCCTGCGCGTTCGGCCTCCTCGACGACGCCGAAGGCGGCTTCGGTGTAGTACGCCATCGTGGTGCTGTCCGGCGGCAGGCGCAGGGCGAGCATGCCGGTGCGGGCGCCGCGGAGGTTGCGGGCGACGGTGTTCGGGCGGTATCCGAGCTCGTCGGCCACTTCGAGGACCCGGCGTCGCATCTCCTCCGACACGCGGCCGCGTCCGGTGATCGCGAACGACGCCGTGGAGCGGGAGACCCCGAGGCGGTCCGCGATGTCCTGGAGGGTGACCGCGCGGTCATGGGATCGCATGCTCCGAACTTACCGCCCCGCGTTCCCGGGCCGGTCGTTGAGCGGGCGACGGCGAAGCCGCCGCGAGACGAAGCGCCCCTTCCCGCGGGCGTTCCCCTTCCCCGGTCGTTGAGCGAGCGACGGCGAAGCCGCCGCGAGACGAAACGCCCTCCGCAGACCCTCACCGCCGGGACGCCTCCGCACACGGCACGCACCTCTCCGCGAACGGCCGCACCTCCAGCCGTTCGACCGGAATCGGCTTCCCGCACCCGAGGCAGATGCCGTAGGTGCCGGCCTCCAGCCGGGACAGCGCGTCATCCACCTGCCGCAGCTCGGCGGTGGCGGCATCCGACAGCGCCGTGAGCCGTGACCACTCCGACGACAGCGTCACGCCTTCGGGATCGTGCTCGTCGTCGTCGTTCGTGCCCTGCCGGTCGCGCACCAGCTCGGCGAGAGCGGATGCCGCGGCCTCGGCGCGCGCCGCGGCATCCGCCCGCATGGCGTCGAGCAGCTCCCGGCGGCGGTCAGCCATGGCGGCCGGCTACTCCAGCCATTCCGTGACGAAGCGGTCGTTCGCATGCACGTGCGTGGCCTCGTAGGTGCCGCCGTCGAGGACCTCGAAGCGGTGCGCGACCAGCGCCGGTGCGACGAGGATCTGTCCGCCGACGGCGACGACCCGCTCCTCGCCGACGGTGAACAGTGCGCGGCCGCGGTGGATGATGAAGGTCTCCGCGTACGGATGCCGGTGCAGGCGCGGGCCAGCGCCGGCGGCGGCGGTGAACTCGCGGATGATGCTCACCGGGGAGCCGATCAGGTATCCCTCGATGTTGGCGTCGGGGGCGAGGTCGATGGGCTGGATGGTCATGGGCGCCTCCATTCCGGGCTCAGCATACGCCGGGTGGGGGACACGGCCCGTGGCACGGGACGGCGCTTGGACGGGTTTGGCGTCCGTGGGGCGGGGCGACGCTTCGACGGGCTCAGCGTCCGGTGGGGAGCAGAGGGCCCCGGGGTGTTGCGGCGGACGCAGCAGCCCCGGGGCCTGTGCGAGGGACTCAGCCGACGGTGGCGGCGATGTCCGGGTGGTCGCTGAAGATGCCGTCCATGCCGGCGTTCAGGAAGACCTGGATCTCGCCGCCGCCGGGCGGCACGGCCCGCTCGCCGGTGTTCGCCTCGCTCCCGGAGATGCGTCCGCGGGCGAACGCGTAGGCGTCGGCACCCTGGCGCCGCCGGGCGTACCCGCGGGCCATCGTGCGGGCGACGGCGTCCACGCGTTCGCGTCGCGACGCCAGCACGAGGTCGGTCCCGGTGCCGGACGCCTCGACGATCGCCCGCCGGTTCTCCCGGATCCGCGCCGCGACACCGACGCCGAATCCGCGCAGGAATCCGCTCCGCGCCCTCCGCTTCTCGGCATCCGGCTCCCACCAGTACCGGTGGCGCTCGATCGCCCACCACGCCCGCATCGCGACCATGGCCTGCACCTGCAGACTCTCGATCAGCAGCCTCGCCTGCCGCACATCGGAGGCGTAGCCGACCAGGAACAGCAGCATGCCTCCACCGGGCCGCTCCCCGTACAGCGGACGGATGCTGTCCAGCGCATTCGCGACCCCGGCGCCGATCTCGCGGACGTCTCGCGCGTAGACGCCCGTGAACAGCATCCGTTCTTTGACGATCTCCTCCTGCGGCTGCCCGCGCTCCGCACGCCGCGCATCGATGCGCGCCTGCTCGATGCCGTACTTCAGCATCAGGCGTTCCGCGTGTTCGGTGAGCGCCTCGGCCTCCTCCGGCGTCGTGCTCTCCGCCTTCGCCAGCAGCTTCGTGATGAGATCCAGCTTGGCCTCGGTCATCGTGGCCTCCTTCCTTCGGATGTCACACATCCTTCGGAGAGCCACCCTCATCAGGAGGCGCGCGAGTCAGGTGCGGACGGCCCCTGTGGAGAGATCGCTCGAACCCGCTTGCTGTGGAGAGCCAACGGGGCAACCCGGCTGCCGCCGCGGGGAACCACCGTCTTCACCGGGAACCATCGAATTCGCTCGAACAGGATGGTTCCGCGTGGACAGCGCGGTTCCGCGCGCGCATCGGGCGAGGTGACGCGGATGCCCGAGCGGCGCGCTCAGCCGAAGAGCAGGCTCAGACCCGTGGCGCCGCCGCCGACGACGATGAGGGCGACGATCGTCACCCAGGCGACGATGCGGATGCGGCGGGTGCGGCGTTCCCCGAGGTCGCCGTAGTCCTCGTCCGGATCGCGGATGTCCGTCACGTTTCGTCTCCTCGTTCCGCTCGTCGCTCAATGACCGGGGGTGCGTCCCGTCTCGCTGCGCTCAACGACCGGGAGCCGGCTCGGTCACCGTCGGGCCGAAGACGGCGGGCAGGGTGGCGCGGGAGGTCTCGCGGAGCTCCTCGACCGAGACGGTGAAGAGGTCCTGCACCTCGAGCTGCGGCACCGAGTCCGTGACCCCGATGCGCAGCACCGGGTAGCCCCGGCCTTCGCACAGCCCGCGGAACTTCACGTCCTCCTCGCGCGGGACGGTCACGATCACGCGGCCGGTCGACTCGGAGAACAGCGCGGTCGCGGCATCCACCTCGTCCCGCTCCATGATCTCGTTCAGCCACACGCGTGCGCCGACGCCGAAGCGCATGACGCCCTCCGCGAGCGCCTGTCCGAGGCCGCCCGCCGACAGGTCGTGGGCCGAGGAGATCAGCCACTCGTCGCGCGCCGCCGCGATCAGCCCGGCGAGCCGCTTCTCGGCGCCGAGATCCACGGCCGGCGGGCGCCCGCCGAGGTGCCCGTGGATGACATCGGCCCAGGCCGAGCCGGACAGCTCGGTCGACGTCGTACCGAGCAGGTAGATGTTCTGCCCCTCGTCCTGCCAGCCCGACGGGATGCGGCGCGAGACGTCCTCGATGATGCCGAGCACGCCGACCAGCGGGGTCGGGTGGATGGGGGTGTCACCGGTCTGGTTGTAGAACGACACGTTGCCGCCCGTGACCGGGGTGCCCAGCTCGTAGCATCCGTCCGCGAGACCGTCCACGGTCTGCCCGAACTGCCACATGACCTCCGGGTTCTCGGGAGAGCCGAAGTTCAGGCAGTCGGTGATCGCGGTGGGCTCGGCGCCGGTGACGGCGACGTTGCGGTACGCCTCGGCGAGGGCGAGCTGCGCACCGGCGTACGGGTCGAGCTGGCAGTAGCGGCCGTTCGCGTCGGTCGCGATCGCGAAGCCCAGGCCGGACTCCTCGTCCACGCGGATCATGCCGGCGTCGTCGGGGAAAGCGAGGGCGGTGTTGCCGAGCACGTAGTAGTCGTACTGGTTAGTGATCCAGGAGGTGTCGGCGAGGTTCGGCGAGCCGACGAGCTTCAGGAACTGCGCGCGCAGCTCGGCCGGCTCGGTCGAGCGGGGCAGGTTCTCCGCGGCATCCGCCTGCAGCGCATCCAGCCACGCCGGGTAGGCGACCGGACGGTCGTAGACCGGGCCGTCGACCGCGACCGTGGACGGGTCGACATCGACGATGCGCTCGCCCTTCCAGTCGATGACGAGGCGCCCGTCGCCGGTGACCTCGCCGAGGACGCTGGTCTCGACCTCCCACTTGTCCACCACTGCCATGAACGCGTCGAGCTTCTCGGGGGCGACGATCGCCATCATCCGCTCCTGCGACTCCGACATGAGGATCTCCTCAGCGGTCAGCGTGGGGTCGCGCAGCAGCACGTTGTCGAGGGACACGTGCATGCCCGAGTTGCCGTTCGCGGCGAGCTCGCTCGTGGCGCACGAGATGCCCGCGGCGCCGAGGTCCTGGATCGCCTCGACGAGCTCCTTCTGGTACAGCTCGAGGCAGCACTCGATGAGCACCTTCTCCGCGAACGGGTCGCCCACCTGCACCGCCGGGCGCTTGGTCGGGCCGCTCTCGTCGAAGGAGTCGGATGCCAGGATGCTGGCGCCGCCGATCCCGTCGCCGCCGGTGCGGGCGCCGAACAGGACGACCTTGTTGCCCACGCCGGTGGCGTTGGCGAGCTTGAGGTCCTCGTGGCGGAGGACGCCGACGGCGAGGGCGTTCACGAGCGGGTTGGCCTGGTAGACGGCGTCGAAGACGGTCTCGCCGCCGATGTTCGGCAGGCCCAGGCAGTTGCCGTAGAAGCTGATGCCGGCGGTCACGCCGTGCACCACGCGCGGGGTGTCGGGGTGGTCGATGGCGCCGAAGCGGAGCGCGTCCATCACGGCCACCGGGCGGGCGCCCATCGAGATGATGTCGCGGACGATGCCGCCGACGCCGGTCGCGGCGCCCTGGAACGGCTCGATGAACGACGGGTGGTTGTGCGACTCGGCCTTGAAGGTCACCGCCCAGCCCTCGCCGATGTCGACGACGCCCGCGTTCTGGCCCATGCCGACCATGAGGCGCTTCTTCATCTCCTCGGAGACCTTCTGCCCGAACCGGCGCAGGTACTTCTTCGAGGACTTGTAGGAGCAGTGCTCCGACCACATCACGGAGTACATCGCCAACTCGCCCGACGTGGGGCGGCGGCCGAGGATCTCCTTGATCTTCGCGTACTCGTCGTCCTTGAGACCGAGGGCCGCGTACGGCTGCTCCTTGTCCGGAGTGGCGATCGCGTTCTCGACGGAGTCGGGGACGTGGGTGGTGGCGGATGCTTCGGGGGCGGCGGTCACGCGGACTCCTGGAGGAGAGGGAGGCGGGGCGGGTCCAGTCTACCGGCGCGGTTCCGGATGCCGGTGCCCGGCGTTCTACGCCGCCTCTCGTCCCCCGGTGACCATCTCGCGGAAGTACCCGATCCCCGTCACCATGTGGAGCACGGCCCCGACCGAGGTCACGACGAGGCCGACCGTGCCCACGGCGTCCAGCGCCGGGAGAAGGCCGACGCCGACGAGGACGAGGCCGACCATCAGGATCGCGGTGCGCAGCTTGCCGAGCCGCGAGCTGGCGGGCGTGACCCGCAGGCGCGTGGCGACGCTCACGATCAGGAGGGTGACATCGACCCCGGCGATGACGAGCACCACCCAGGCCGGGAGATGTCCGCCGATCACGAGCGCGAGCACGAGGGCGCCGACGCCCAGCCGGTCGGCGACCGGGTCGAACAGCGCCCCGAACGCGCTGGTCTGGCCGAGCCGGCGGGCCAGGAAGCCGTCGACCCAGTCGGTCGTCCCGAACAGGGCGAGCAGAGCCAGGGCCAGCCCCGGCAACTCACCGCGCACGATGAGGACGAACGCCGGTGCGATCAGCAGGAGACGGAGGAGCGTGATGGCGTTCGGGATCGTCGCCCAGTGCGGGCGGGGCCTTGGCTGTGCGGTGTCCATGCGCGTTCCTCCCGTGGCGCAAGGATGATCGAGTCGGCGCCCCACCGCAAGCCTGCCCGCGGCATCCGGCCGACGGCATCCCCCACACCCGCGGCACCGACCCGGCACCCGAACCCGCGTCCGAGCTCAGCCCAGCAGCGGCCGTCCGTCGTCCGACGACAGCGCCGTCTCGATCTCCTCGAGGGTGGCGGAGGCAGCGAGGGCGAACGCGATCGCGAGCTGCTCATGACTGGCAAGGCCCCAGATGCGCAGGAGCAGATCGCCGTACTCGCGGACCTGGGCGTCCTACGTCGACGTCGGCGATCCCGCCGACCGTGGCGGCCGTGTACCGGATCGCGGTCCAGTCCTCGGGCGCGGCATCCGCGAGCACACGCGCGATCTCCCGTCGCAGGCGGTCCTCGGTGACGGCCGGCGGCTCGCTCGTCTCATCGGATGCCATCGGCGCGACCTCCTTCATCTCCGCGGTGCCCTTCATCCGCGCCTTGCCGCGGACGCGTCGCGGCGGACGCGTCGGCGGCCGGGGCTGAGTACCAGCATGCCACCGTGGCGAACAGCTCACTGCACGACATCGTCCCCCGCCGAGTGTGGCCGGATCGACAGCGCTCGCCCCGCAAACGAGTATCAGAGGATCGCGTAGGCCTCGTACTGGGTGTCACCCGGCAGCGGGTCGAAGAAGTTCACTTCGAACTGCGCCGTTCCACCAGTCGGCAGACGGTCGATGT
This sequence comes from Microbacterium sp. EF45047, assembly GCF_028472845.1. NCBI lineage: Bacteria > Bacillati > Actinomycetota > Actinomycetes > Micrococcales > Microbacteriaceae > Microbacterium > Microbacterium sp. EF45047. The sequence continues at coordinate 89,902 of NZ_CP069429.1, forward strand.
ATCCCGATTCAGCCCCGATGATCTTGCCGGTCCCGTCGCGAGCGACAACCACGATCTGGACGAGTTCCTGATCTGCGCTGAAGGAGCTCGTCACCTTCCCATGGACGGAGGTCGAATAATCGTCGGTGGTCGGCACGACTTCCGTGATCTGGAAGGATCCGGTTTCTGAAGCTGGGGAACGGGTCGCTTCGGTTGCCGCCGGTCCCCGCACGTCGATGTTCGCGATCTGCCCGCCCCCGACGGAGAAGAACATTCCGGACACCGCTGAACGACCCGACAAGATCGTGCGGTAGTCGCTCGATGAATCGAGGATCGTGCCGGCGGCGTCCACCGCCTCGACATCGATGCCGGTGTTGGCGAACACGTAATCCTGGTTGGGGTTCTCGAAGATGGCTACATACCACCAGACAGTCGGGTCGTAGCTGCTCTGACCGAACGCTGTCTCGACGAGCACCAGATCCTTCCGAGCATCGACCGGCGCGGCCGTCTGTGAATCGGTCTCAGACGTCGTGTCTGTCTCTGCGTCGTCGGCCTGCTCGGTTACTGCGGTCTCGGGGCTGCCGAAGGCGTCATCGAACGACGTGGTGACCACCGCGAAGAACACAATGAACCCGATGACCGTGCCGACGACCGAGACGATCAGACCGACGACACCCATCCACTTCCGGCTGCCCTTGAGGAATAGCGACACGATGCTCAACACGAAAGCGATCGGCAGAAGCACCCAGCCGACCACAAGCGCGCCTGGGATGCACGCGAAGACGAGCCCGATGATGGCGAGGATCATCGCGATGAGGGCGAGAACATTCGGCTTCTCGTCGGGCGGACCGACCGGGCCATCTGGTGCTGCCGGAAGTGGTACACCGTACGGTGGCTCGGATGCGGTGGAGCTTGCGAGTCGCCATGGCGCCGGCGGAGCAGATGGCGGGGCCGAGGGCGGGAACTGCGGAGATGGCCCACCGTATGGCGGGCCCGATGGCGGGCTTGGGGGCGGGAGCTGTGGAGATGGCCCATCGGTGGGAGGGATTGGAACGGACATTCTGTCCTCCTCGTGAGATAGCGCTCGATTCGCCCTCGGCGACATGTGCCGAAGGCACCGGTCCTGCGCCTGCTCGATGTCTCGCTGCTGCGTACTCGACGATATGCTTCCGTGGCCCTTAGTTATCCGCATGGATCGGTTGGATCACACTGTATCGGGGCGACGAAGATTTGGCATCTACCCGCGTAACCCCACGCAGAAGTTGTGAAAGGACATCATGAAATCCTCGGCCGACAAGACCGTAGCCGTCATCGCGTTGCTCACGCTCCTGGGGCTGGGTACCGCCGCCTGCTCGGGCGATGCAACGCCCTCGGCGCAGAAGCCCGCGTCGCAGTCGTCGGCCGATTCGGGCTCGCCGGAGGCTAAGACCGAGAAGCCGGAGCCGGTCGACCTCACCGGCGAATGGAAGCAGACGAACGCGAACTCCGAGGAGAGCTTTCAGACCGCGACCATCACAGGCTCGACGATCGAGGTCTACTGGAACGGACCGGACATGTCCGCGCTCTACTGGGCGGGCACCGTCGACGTCCCTCGGGACGGTTCAACGACATTCACGTGGGACTCCGTGAACGACAAGAGCAAGACCAACACGTCGATCATGGCGTCGAGCGACGACACGAAGACCTTCACGTACACGGAAGGTGAGATCTCTTACAACGTCACTGCTCTGGACGCCACCGTGACCGTGCGGTTGGCGAAGCAGTAAGGCTCACTCCGCGACGCAGGACGGACCGACCCGCATCCCCGCGCCGACGCGGGCACGCCATCTGGCGAGGGCATCCACTACCATGGCCCGGGCGGATCTCCCATGGTCACGCCCGGATCCGGGGCCGGGAACGTCCCGGCCGGCTCATCGTGAAGGGTGCTCATGAAGCTGCTGCGAATCCCGCTGCTGGGGTGGATCCTCATCGCCATCGTGCTCGGCGTGCTGGTCGGTCCGATCATGCCGCTCTGGCTCGGCAACGTGTTCCTCACCTACAACTCGATCTTCTCGGGCTTGCTCGGATTCGCCGTGCCGCTGATCATCTTCGGCCTGGTCACCCCGGCGATCGCCGAGCTCGGCCGCGGCGCCGGCCGCTGGCTCGGTCTCACCGCGGTGATGGCCTACGTCTCCACGGTGCTCGCCGGGCTGCTCGCCTACGTGGTCAGCCGCTGGCTGTTCACGGCGTCCCTGAGCGGATCCGGCAGCATCTCGTTCGACGAGAGCTCGTCGCCGTTCGCGCCGTACTTCTCCGTCGTGGCGGCCCCGGACGGCGGCGCCACCGAGATCGTGCTCGCCCCGGTCATGGACGTCATGTCCGCGCTCGTGCTGGCCTTCGTGATCGGCGTCGGCCTGACCGCCATGCGCAGCAAGGTCGTGTTGCAGGGGGCGATCGAGTTCCGCGCCATCATCGAGGCGCTCATCCGTAGGATCATCGTGCCCGCACTGCCGCTGTACATCTTCGGCATCTTCATGGACCTCTCGCACAGCGGCTCGGCGGTCGACGTCATCACGAAGTTCCTGCTCGTCGTGGTCGTCTCGTTCGCGCTGACCGTGGTCGTGCTGCTGATCCAGTACACCGTCGCCGGGGTGATCGCGGGCGTGAACCCCCTGAAGGCGCTGTGGGGCATGCGCGACGCGTACGTCACAGCCCTCGGCACCTCGTCGTCGGCGGCGACGATCCCGGTGACGCTCGAGTCCGCCAAGCGCAACGGCGTGACGGATGCCGTGGCCGGATTCGTCATCCCGCTGTGCGCGACCATCCACCTGTCGGGTTCGATGGTGAAGATCACCTGCTTCTCGGTGGCGGTGCTGCTGATCACCGGCGGCGACGTCACGGTCGGCAGCTTCCTGCCGTTCATCTTCATGCTCGCGGTGATGATGATCGCCGCCCCGGGCGTGCCCGGCGGCGCGATCGCGGCCGCGGCGGGGCTGCTGGTGCAGATGCTCGGCTTCGGCGAGGCCGAGGTGGGCCTGATGTTCGCCGCCTACATCGCGCTGGACAGCTTCGGCACGGCGACCAACGTCACCGGCGACGGCGCGATCGCCCTCATCGTGAACAAGCTCTCGCGGGGACGCCTCGGCACGCCGCACGCCGAGCACGACGAGGCCGGAGCGCCGGGCGCGTCCGCAGCGTCGGGCGGCGCCGGCGAGGCAGCCGAGGCTCCCGAGCGCGCCTGAACCGAGAGGGCGTGTGCCGCCCGCTTCACCGCGCGGCGGTTCATGACGGATGCCCTGCCCCCGGGCATCCGTCCCTCGAGGGAATCAGTCGAGCACGAGTCAGTCGAGCACGAAGGTGACCTCGAGGGTCACCTGCCATTCGGTGATCCCGCCGTCGACGACGATGACCTGCTGCTCCTTGACCCAGGCGCCGCTGACGTTGCGCAGGGTCTCGTTCGCCCGCGACACGCCCTCCTGGATGGCGGCCTCGAAGCTCTCCGTGGAGCGGGCGGTGATGGTGGTGACACGTGCGACCGACATGGCGATCCTCCTTCGTGACGGAACGCTCCCCATGCAACGCCATCCGGCTCCGGCCCACAAGACCCCGTCGGAGTCACGGATGCCGCGTCACGGCCGGGTGTCGTCGTGGTGCACCACGCGGCTGAGCTCGATCACCCCGCCCGGCAGCTCCCAGTAGTGCAGCCGCCGCGCGCCGGGGGCGTTCTGCTCGATCGATGAGCGCCAGCAGCGGCCGCCGTCGGCCCGCACCACGTATGCGTCGTCGCCGCCCTCGCCGGTGCGCAGCCGGTGCAGCTCGCGCGCGGGGATCTCCCGGTCGCGTCCGGTGATGGCGTCCACGCAGGCGCGCACGGCCTTGCTCAGCTGCGTCTCGTCCAGCCCGGCCAGCGAGTCGATGAACCCGGGACCCAGCGAGTACTCGCGCAGCGGCCAGCGGGTGCGCTCGCCGGGAGCCGTGCGGATGCCCCAGGTGCGCTCGATCTCGAGACGGATGCCCTCGGGCGTGGGGTCCACGTGAGCGCGCTCGGCCGCGCGGCGGGCGTCCCGCAGGGCGCGGCCGGTCTCGCGGCGGTCCTCCGACAGCTCGGCGAGCCGCGCCTCCGCACCCGCCCGCTCCGCCTTCTCCTGCGCGAGCTGGGCGCGCAACCGCTCGTTCTCGGCACGCAGCTGCGACTCCGCGCCGCTGTTCGACGCGTTCGACCCGTTCGACCGGGCGACGAGGTTCGTCAACGCGAGCAGGTCGCTCCGCAGCGCCGCGACCTCGTGCGCCAGGGCGGCGACGTCGTGGCGGGTGGCAGGTTCGGCGCCTCGGTCGCGATGAGCGGCGGATGCCGGCTGTTCGGCATCCGTCCCCGAGTCCGATGGACGCGGGCGGTCCTCGCTGAGCCAGGGCGCGCCGCCCGCGACGAGCGCGAGAGGCGGGACCAGCGGGGCCTCCGGGTCGGCGTCGGCGACGCTCAGTGCGATCTCGCCGCCGGGCTTGCGGTGCACGCGCACCCGGACGACGTCGCCGACCTCGAGCAGGTCGCTCACCGGGCGGTCCTCGGCGCCGACGTCACGCCGGCGCAGCACCACGGGGAGCCGCGGATGCAGCTGCACGGTGGCCCGCAGCTCGGTGACCTTCACGACGAGCGCGAGCGTGTGCGCGCCGTCGGTGAAGACGTCGAGGTCGGGGACGAGGGGCTCGGGGTGCAGCTCGCCGCCCTCGAGGACGCCGCTGACGGGCTCGCCGACGACGAGCGCCGCGATCAGCGGGACGTCCGGCGGGAGCAGTGTGGCGGTGGCGGTGACGGCCGTGCCGTCGTCGAGCCGCACGATCGCGCGGGTGCCGTCGGCGACGAAGCCCTGGACGATGCCGCGGGCGCGACGGATGCCGGGGCCCGGCGCCGACTCGACGGTGCGGCGCCCGGTCTGCGCCATGGCGTCGTGGATGAGGTCGTCGGTGCCGGCCTGGCCGGGGAAGCGCAGGTGCGAGCGCGTCCAGTTCGGGTTCGCACCGAAGTCTGGTGGGTAGGAGCGGGCGGCGCCGTTGAACACCTGCGTCTTCGGCGGGACGAGCGACTCCAGGCGCTTCGAGGCCGTGCCGGTCGCGAGGGTGATGACGTCGGCGATGCCGTCGAGTTCGGCGCGCAGCCGGTCGACGTCGAACGCGTATCCGCCGTCGTGGTCGGTCGACACCAGCACCAGCGGACGCTCCCGCGGCTGCAGGATGCGAGCGGCGAGGGCGTCGGCGTCGGCCGGGGTCGTCACGTCCGCGTGTGTCATGTCTTCGAGCGTAGGCGGGAGGGAGGTGCATCGCCGCGAGACTTGGCCTTCTGCACGAGAATCAGCGCACAGCGCCACGTTTCGTGCTGGGTGCTGAGTTTCGCGCGAGCGGGGTGGCCGCTTGCGAGACTCGAAGCGCGGCGCGACGCCTGGACACCTGAGCCCTAGAGTTTGCTTATGTCCGCTCACCCGCTCCGCCTCAAAGTCGGGGACTGGATTACCCGGCGCCATGTACATCTCGACGGTCTAAGGTGCGCCGTGTTGCTTCCGGACCGCCCGAGCGCGGACCTACGTGACTACCTTGAGTCGGTTGACCTCGGTCTCGTGTTCAAGGAGGGCAACGGATTCAACTACGAGCTTGCCGCGCCGAGCGTAACTGCGCAATGACTCGCCGTGCCGTCGGAATGTCGGCCGGAGCCCAATTCAGTTCGGCAAGCTCGTCGGCAGCGCACCATCGCAGCTCTGCGTGTTCGGTTGGGGCTGGCTCACCCGACGTGATCGTTGCGTAGTACGTGCTGAGCGTTACGTTGCCGAACGGATACTCGTGTGCCGTCGTCTCGATGTGTTCCCCGACCAGGGCGTGGACGCCGAGCTCCTCCTGAACCTCACGCATGAGGGCAGACTGCTCTGACTCGCATGGCTCCAGCTTCCCGCCAGGAAACTCCCACGTGCCAGGTAACTTCATCTGTTCGCCGCGCCGCGCCGCGAGCACGCGGCCGTCCTTGACGATCACCGCTCCAACGACGTGCACCATGCTTGAACGCTAATCCAGTACCGCAGCGGGGCCGAAGAAGCGCTCGAAGAACCCCTTCAGCGCTTGGCGATGCGGCCGACGTGGCACTCGACGTCGCGGAGCGGATTCGAGTTGGGCGCGGCCCATGGTGACCGCGGATCTATTGGGCTACCTGAGCGGCGTTGCCGAGGTCATGTGGTCGGTGCCGTGCGCCTTCAGGCGAGCGCAAGACCGCCTCGTTCTGCAGATAGGATCGGCAGCGTCAGCACACGGCTTGATTCGCTTGGAGACACATGGTTAAGCCTTGGCTGTCGGCCGTTGTCCGAGCCGCTATCGTCGACATGCCGGCAGACCGGCGCCGTTGTCGCGCGAACGTTCAGGACGGCGAATCCGACACCGGATCCGTTTGAATGTCGTGGACGGGGAGGGAGGGTGTCTGAGATGCGCATCATCGATAACGTCGGCATATTGCTTGGCGATGATCTGAAGTCGACGCTTGCGCCACGCTCTAAGGTACGGGTTGCCGCATCCGCGTTTTCGATCTTCGCCTTCGAGGCGCTGCGTGATGAACTCGAGAGTATCGAAGAGCTTGAGTTCATCTTCACCTCGCCGTCCTTCATGGCGGAGAAGGCGACCGACCGGATCCGTCGAGAGCGGAGAGAGTTCTTCATCCCGCATGCTGAGTCGACACTGTATGGGTCTGCGTTCGAGATCCGGCTGCGGAACAAGCTCACCCAGCGCGCTATCGCCCGGGAGTGCGCCGAATGGGTTCGGCGCAGAGTGACGTTCCGGTCCAACGCTACGGGCGCGCCGATGCAGGGCATGGCGGTTGTCGACAACGCGGCGGCCTACTTCCAGCTGCAGGGTTTCACCACAGCAGATCTTGGGTACGAGCGCGGCGATGCGATTTCGAACACGGTCACAAAGTTCGAAGGCGAGGACGAAGCTCGTCACTTCCTGACGCTGTTCGACCAGATCTGGAACAATCCGGATCAGCTCATCGACGTCACCGAGGCAGTGCGAGCCCACATCGCGAGCGTCTATGCCGAGAACAGCCCTGCGCGCATCTACTTCTTGATCCTCTACAACCTGTTTTCGGAGTTCCTCGACGACATCACTGAGGACGTGCTGCCGAACGACCGCACCGGCTATCAGGACACGAAGATCTGGCAGAGCCTGTACAACTTCCAGCGCGACGCCGCGACGGGCATCATCAATAAGCTCGAGACGTACAACGGCTGCATCCTGGCCGATAGCGTGGGCCTGGGGAAGACGTTCACGGCGCTCGCGGTGATCAAGTACTACGAGTTGCGCAACAAGAGCGTGATGGTGCTGGCTCCGAAGAAACTCGCCGAGAACTGGACGAATTACAACTCGCCGTACACGACGAACCTGTTCCACGAGGACCGCTTCGGCTACACCGTGCTGGCGCACACGGACCTGTCACGAACTCGCGGCGAGTCGCTCGGCAAGGACCTCGCCCGCGTCAACTGGGGCAACTTCGATCTCGTCGTGATCGACGAGTCGCACAACTTCCGCAACGCGGACTACGCGCACGAGCGAGAGAGCCGCTACCAGCGGCTCATGCGCCAGGTGATCCGCGAGGGCGTGAAGACCAAGGTGCTGATGCTATCGGCCACCCCGGTCAACAACCGCTTCAACGATCTCAAGAACCAGTTGCAGCTCGCCTACGAGGGCGAGAGCGAGGATCTCGCGAAGCAGTTGACGCTCTCGACCACTGTCGAGAACGTCTTTCGCGAGGCGCAACGCGCGTTCAACGACTGGTCGAAGCTCGATCCGGCGCAGCGCACGACGGATCGCATCCTGCAGATGCTCGACTTCGACTTCTTCGAGCTGCTCGACGCCGTCACGATCGCCCGGTCGCGCAAGCACATCCAGGCGTTCTACGACATGACCGACATCGGCGCCTTCCCGAAGCGTCTGCCCCCCAAAGCGATCCGGGAACCGCTGACGGATATCGCCGACGTCCCGAAGTTCGACGAGATCTTCGAGCGCCTGCAACTGCTCACACTTGCGGTCTATCGACCCCTCGACTACGTCCATGCGAGCCGCCGAGCGATTTACGAGGACGTCGACAAGTTTGTCGGTGGCGCGGGGCTGAAGGGGCGTCAAGAAGGCATCCGGAAGCTCATGACCGTGAACCTGCTCAAGCGCCTCGAGAGCTCTGTCGAGGCGTTCCGGCTCACGCTCGGTCGGATCGACCGGATCACCGATGCGACGCTCGCCCAGATTGAGCGTGGCGAAACTGTGGAGGGCGTCGGGGATGCCGGGCTTGATCTCGACACGGACGATCAGGACGATGCCGAGCTGAGCGCGTTCCTCGTCGGCGGAGGCGTGAAGATCGCGCTCCGCGACATCGACACCGAGTTGTGGCGCCACGATCTCGCGGTCGATCGCGAGGTGCTTTGCGGGTTGCTCGATGAAGCGAACCGCGTCGTCCCCGACCGCGACCTCAAGCTGCGCCGGCTGCTCACGACGATCGAGGAGAAGGTCGCGAACCCGCTCAACACTCAGCCCAACGGCAGCCCCAACCGCAAGGTTCTAGTTTTCTCGGCCTTCGCCGACACTGCCGAGTACCTGTATCGCGAGCTCGCGCCCGTCCTCGCACGACACGGCCTAGAGACCGCCGTCATCACGGGCGGCAACCACGGTGTGCGCACGACGCTCGGCACCGGATTCGGGGCGCAGGAGGCGATGACGCTCTTCTCGCCGCGCTCGAAAAGCCGCGACCTCACGATGCCCGGGGAGACGCGAGAGATCGACGTGCTCATCGGTACCGATGTGATCAGCGAGGGGCAGAACCTGCAGGACTGCGACTTCCTGATCAATTACGATATTCACTGGAACCCTGTCCGGATCATCCAGCGCTTCGGTCGCGTGGACCGGATCGGGTCCATAAACCAGGTCATCCAGCTGGTCAACTTCTGGCCGGACATCTCGCTCGACGCGTACATCAATCTGAAGGAGCGCGTAGAGGGCCGGATGACCATCGCCAATATCGCGGGTACCGGAGACGATAACGTGCTCGATCCCGGCGGTGCCGAAGCTGCTTACCGGCGCGAGCAGCTGCGGCGACTGCAGGACGACGTGATCGATCTCGAGGACGTGCGCGCTGGCGTCTCAATCACCGACCTCGGCCTCAACGACTTCCGTATGGACCTGCTTGGTTACATCAAGGAGCACGGCGACCTCGCGCGGAGCCCGAAGGGCCTGCATGCGGTGATCCCCGCGGACCCGGCCAAGGGGCTCGTGCCGGGCGCGATCTTCGCGTTGCGCAACGTGAACGCGCCGGACGACGTCAACCGGGGCAACCGCCTGCACCCGCACTACCTCGTCTACCTCGACGATAAGGGTCAGGTCGTGGCGGACCACACGGAGGCGAAGCGCTTGCTTGACCTGCTGCGTGCCGGATGCCGCGGCGTGGACGAGCCCGTGGCGGACGTCGCGGCGATTTTCAATGAGGCAACGCGTGACGGTGTCGATATGGCGACCTACTCGGGCCTGCTGACCGACGCGATCCGCTCGATGATCGAGGTCACCGACGAGCGAGACATCGACAGCCTCTTCACGCCCGGCACCACGACCGCGCTCACGCAAGGCATCGCGGGGCTCGATGACTTCGAGCTGCTCGCCTTCATCGCTGTCGTCGACCGCGAGGCGCGGCATGGCTGACGTGCTGTATGCGTGGCCCGCGGCGGCCGCCTTCGGCCGTCGCGTGCCGAAGGAGAAGCTCTACGCGCACGGATCCGTGACCACGGCCGTGCGCGAGCGCTTCGTCGACGAAGTGGCGAGCGTCGAGTGGGCGTACAAGCTCGCCGAGTCGACCGTTAACGTGCCGGGCGACGATGAGGTACCCGAGCTACAGGTCTTCCGCGTTACGGCCAAGGGCGAGGACGTGTCGACCGCCGTGCTCGCCGCAATCGACAACGCGGTTGCGTTTCCGCTCGTCTTCGAGATCGCGCGCAGCGACGCAGAGACCCGGATGACCGCGGCGATGCAGAAGTCGGGCACGTATCACTCGACCGGATGGATGCCCTCGGGCCACGAGCGCGCGCCGCTGCCGACCGCGATCACCCTGTCCGCGCTGTACGCGGCGATCCTCGAGCCGCTGCTCCCTGTCGCCGGCCGCGCGGCCGAGAGCCCGGCGGAGCTGGCCGGTCGCTTGAAGCGCATCGACCAGCTCGAACGACAGGTCGCCGCCGCCGAACGCCGGCTCCGGAACGAACCCCAACTCAACCGCAAGCTCGAAATCCGCCGCGCGCTGACTGCGTTGCGGAGCGAGCTCGAAGCACAGAGGTAGCACCCCTTGGAGAAACTGCGCATGACATCGCCCGACCTCACCCAGGCGAACATCGACAAGCTCGCCGAGCTGTTTCCGAGTGTCGTGACCGAGACCCGCGACGCCGACGGCGCGGTCAAGCGCGCGATCGACTTCGATGCCCTGCGGCAGGAGCTCTCCGACCACATCGTCGAGGGCCCGCAGGAGCGCTACCAGCTCGACTGGCCCGGCAAGCGGGCCGCCGCTTTCGCAGCCAACGCCCCCATCGCGAAGACCCTCCGCCCCGTGCGCGAGGAATCGGTCGACTTCGACACCACCGAGAACCTCTTCATCGAGGGCGACAACCTCGACGCCCTCAAGCTGCTGCAGGAGTCGTACCTGGGCAAGGTCAGGCTCATCTACATCGACCCGCCGTACAACACGGGGAACGACTTCGTATACAACGACGACTTTGCGCAGACCACGGCGGAGTATCTGGCGCGGTCTAGCATGCTTGACGAGTCGGGAGCGCGGTTGGCGACGAACGCGGAGTCGAATGGTCGGTTTCATTCAGACTGGCTTGACATGATCTATCCTCGCCTCAAGCTGGCCCGAAATCTACTCACCGAGGACGGCTACATCGTAATCAGTATCGACGATGCTGAATTTTCCGCGATGGAGATTCTCCTCGACGAGGTCCTTGGCGCCGAGAATAAGCTCGCGGTTTTGGTGTGGGATCGCAACAGGAAGAACGATGCAAGGTTCTTTTCGGTCGGGCACGAGTATATGCTTGTGTATGCTCGATCGAAGCAAGTCCTCTCCGATCTGGGCACGCGCCTTCGTGAACCGCAACAGGGCATCGAGGAAGCTCGCGCCGAGTACTCCAAGCTTCGCGCCCAGTACGGCGAGGATTGGGATGCCATTCAGGTTGGATGGCGCAAGTGGACATCATCGTTCCCTGCGACAGATGAGCGACGGAAATTGGGGCGCTTTAGTAAGGTGGGACCTCGTGGCCCTTTCCGCGACGATGGGAACATCTCGTGGCCTGGTGGCGGCGGACCACGTTATGTTGTGCTGCACCCGGTGTCCGGCAAGCCATGCAAGGTCCCCGAGGGCGGCTGGCGCTACCCGAAGAAGGAATCGTTCGACAAGGCGGTCGCTGAAGGAAGGGTGGTTTTCGGCCCCGACGAGACCACCCTACCTCGCCAAATACGGTACCTGTTTGAGTCGGAAGGTCTCGTTATGGGGTCAGTTCACTATAGCTATGCACAGACTGCCGCGGTCGAGTTTCACGCACTCATGGGCGGGCGCGTCTTTGACAACCCGAAGAACTGGAAAGATCTTCGTAGGCTCATCGCCTATTTGACTGGTCCCGACGACATCATCCTCGATTTCTTTGGCGGGTCGGGATCTACCGCGCACGCTGTTATTGATCTGAATGTCTCCACACAGAGCTCGAGGCGGTTCATTCTCGTGCAAATTGCGGAACGGGTACCTGCGGGGAGCCCAGCGGCTGCGGCCGGTTACGGGTCCATCGCTGATATTGCTCGTGATCGTCTGCGCCGGATTGAGGCGGCTTCGCCGCAACCACAGGGTTATCGCGCATTCCGAATTGACACCACCAACATGGCGGACGTCCTCCGCACACCAGACGAGACGAACCAGCTCGACCTCGGTGAGCGCGCGTCAAGCATTAAGCCCGACCGCACGGGCGAGGACCTCCTCTTCCAGGTGCTCCTCGACTGGGGCCTCGAACTGACCCTCCCGATTCGACGGGAGCAGATTGACGGGCGCGAGGTGTTCGTGGTCGACGACGGTGGGCTCATCGCGTGCTTCGACGAGAGCGTGACGCCGGCAGTCGTGCGGGCGGTTGCCGAGCGGCAGCCGGTGCGCGCGGTGTTCCGCGACGACGGGTTCGCGACCGACGCCGAGCGCATCAACGCCGAGCAGGTCTTCGCCGAGGTGTCGCCGGACACCTCCGTCAAGACCATCTGAACGAGGCCCGGATGAAACTTCAGTTCAAGACGCAGGACTATCAGACCGACGCGGTCAACGCGGTCGTGGACGTATTCGCGGGCCAGTTGAAGGACGCCGGCGTCACTTACCGTATCGATCCCGGTCGTGCGAAGGATGGCCAGACGACCATCGAGCTCGGCCCCGGTCTGCGCAACGCCCCCATCGCACTCTCGGCGAGCCAGCTGCTCGCGAACATCCGAGCAATCCAGGCGGGCAAGGGTCTGAATCAGTCGACCGAACTCGCGACGAGCAAGGCCGCGCCAGGTGCGCCGAACCTCACAGTCGAAATGGAGACGGGAACCGGCAAGACCTACGTCTATATCAAGACCATGATGGAGATGCATCGCCGCTACGGATGGTCGAAGTTCATCGTCGTCGTCCCGTCGATCGCGATCCGCGAGGGCGTCAAGAAGACGTTCGATGTGACGGCTGAGCACTTCATGGAGGAGTACAAGACCAAGCCGCGCGCGTTCATCTACAACTCCGCGCAACTGCACGAACTCGAGCGGTTCAGCTCGGATGCCGGGGTGCAGGTGATGATCATCAACATCCAGGCCTTCAATGCCACCGGCAAGGACCAGCGGCGCATCTACGACGAGCTCGACGACTTCCAGTCCCGCAGGCCGATCGACGTCATCAGCGCCAACCGACCGATCGTCATCATTGACGAGCCCCAGCGCTTCGGCGAGGAGTTCGACAACAAGGGCAAGCCGAAGAAGGCATCGGCCTCGCTCGAAGCGCTGGCGAAGTTCGATCCGCTGATGGTGTTGCGCTACTCCGCGACGCACAAGCCGTTCCACGAATACAACAAGGTGTACCGACTCGACGCGGTCGACGCGTACAACGCAAAGCTGGTGAAGAAGATCGGCGTGCGCGGCCTTACCGTGCGGGGCCTGGCCGGCTCCACCGCCTACATCTACCTTGACGCGATCGAGGTGAAGAAGGGCGCGCCGCCCACCGCGCGCATCGAGATGGAGGTGCAGACGGGCACCGGCATCCGGCGGCTCGTGAAGCGCGTCACCAAGGGCAGCAGGCTGCACGACCTGGCGAACGGCGTCGAGGCGTACAAGGATCTCGTGGTCACCGATGTCGACGCAGTGCGCGACATCATCGAGCTGTCAACAGGTGATGTCCTTCACGCAGGTGAGGCCACGCTCGACGTGACCGAGGAGCAGAAACGTCGCATCCAGATACGCGAGGTCATCCGGTCCCACATCGAGAAGGAGCGCACGCTCCATCCACAGGGCATCAAGGTGCTCTCCCTGTTCTTCATTGACGAGGTCGCGAAGTACCGCGACTACGACCGCGAGGACACGCTCGGCGACTACGCGCGAATCTTCGAGGAGGAGTACGAACTGATCCGAGCCGAGGTGCTCGCCGAGCTTGAGATGGACGATGCCTTCGCGATCTACCAGGAATACTTGCGCCGCGACGCCGCGCGCGACGTGCACGGCGGGTACTTCTCGATCGACAAGAAGACGGGACGCCAGATCGATCCGAGGATCGCCGCTCGTGGGGACGAGAAGGGGCAGGCTACCGAGGCGGGCGACTACGACCTGATCCTGAAGGACAAGGAGAAGCTGCTCGACCTCGCGACTCCCCTGCGCTTCCTGTTCTCGCACTCCGCGCTCCGCGAGGGCTGGGACAACCCCAACGTCTTCGTCATGGGGATGCTCAAGAAGAGTGACAACTCGGTGTCGCGTCGCCAAGAGGTTGGGCGCGGCCTCCGCATCGCGGTGAACCAGCACGGTGAGCGGATGGATCATCCTGCCACCGTGCACGAGATCAACGAGCTCACGGTCGTGTGCGACGAGTCATACCAGGAGTTCGTCGACGGCCTGCAGAACGAGATCGCCGCCTCGCTCTCCGCGCGGCCTCGGAAGGCGACCGAAGAGTACTTCACGGGTCGCACTTATCGCGATGGGTCGGGCATCGAGGCGCTGGTTGACGAGGCGCTGGCGAAGCAGCTGGTGCGGTATCTGATCAAGAACGACTACATCGGCGACGACGACACGGTCACACAGGCGTATAAGGACGCGCGTGAGGTGGGAGAGCTCGCTCCGGCGCCCGAGGCACTCGCGCCGGTAGTCGACTTCCTCCTGCCGCTGGTCGACGCTCTGTACCTCGACATGCCGGTTCCCAGGAATGATCGCAAGCCGAAGCCGATCCCATTCAACCGGGAGAATTTCGAGAAGAAGGAGTTCCAGGCACTCTGGAATCGCATCAACCACCGTGTCGTGTACCAGGTCGACTTCGACTCGAGCGAGCTGATCGACAACTGCGTCGACGCGCTCGATGCGCAGCTGCACGTGGCATCGCTGCAGTACGTCGTGCAGACGGGCAGTCAACGCGACGCGTTGGATGTCGACGCGCTCGAACGCGGCACGGGCTTCACCGTGTCGGAAACGCGCACGCACACCGAGGAGCTGAGCGCGAGGTCACAGGTGAAGTACGACCTGCTGGGTGAGATCACAGAGAAGACCCACCTCACGCGGCGCACCGTCGCGAAGATTCTTCGCGACGTGAAGCCATCGACCTTCGCGAAGTTCCGGCTCAATCCGGAGCAGTTCATAACTGAGACGGCGCGCATTATCAATGAGCAGAAGGCGACGCTGATCGTCAACAAGTTGACGTACGACACGCTGGAGGACCGCTTCGACTCGACGATCTTCACCCAGAACCAGACGGCGCAGGACTTCACTAAGGCGGGTCAGCGGCTCAAGCGCCACGTCTACGATTACGTCGTGACCGATTCGAAGGTCGAGCGTGACTTCGTCTCCGCCCTCGATACGAGCACCGAAGTCGCGGTCTACGCGAAGCTGCCGCGCGGATTCTTCATCCCGACGCCGGTCGGCGACTACAACCCAGACTGGGCGATCGCCTTCACCGAAGGCAGCGTCAAGCACGTGTACTTCGTGGCCGAGACCAAGGGGTCTCTGTCGTCGCTGCAGCTGAAGGGCGTCGAGAATGCCAAGATCGACTGCGCCCGCAAGTACTTCGAAGCCCTCGAACGCGACAACAGCGCGGCTGTGAAGTACGGTGTGGTCACCAGCTACGCCGAACTCATGCAGTTGGTGTCGGCATAGGTAGGCGCGGTGTCTAGCTCGGTCCGTTGGCCGACAGGCGCGAGAGCTCCTCGATATCACATGACGTCAGCCAACGCGCAGCCTTCGCCAGGCGGCAGGCTGCGGTCAGAAGCGGGCACCGGAAGGTCCGAGATCTTCCACCGCAACGCCCGTACGCGCGGAGCATCGACAGAGATCGATGGAGGTCACGGGTAGACGGGGGAGGCCGGCTAAGTCGAGACCGGGTACGCGGCCTCTTGGCGGCGGCGCGTTTCGTCTCGGTCGCTGCGCGCCCTCGCTCAACGACCGGGAGTGGCGCGCCGGCGTTCGTCTCGGTCGCCTGTGGCTCCCTCGCTCAACGACCGGGGGCGCGGCGCTCAACGACCGGGGGCGCGGCGCTCAACGACCGAGGGCGCGACAGGGCGCGACCGGGCGCGACCGGGGGCCTCAGTCCCGCCAGCCGATCCCCGCCCCGGTGATCCGTCTCTGTGCCTCCTCGGGGGCCACCGGCTCACCGACATCCGACCCGCGCTCCAGCCCCACCGCGGAGTGCACGATCGTGTCGCGGTACACGTGCACGAGGTTGTAGCCCTGCGTGGCATCCTGCCCGCGGGTCGCGCCCGGCGGCTGGGCGAGGTCCTGGCCGTACGCGCTCGACGAGGCGACCGCGACCGGGATGCCGGCGAACGTGCCGAACGAGGGATGGTGCATGTGCCCCGACAGGATCGCGCGCACATCTGTACCGGCGATCGCGTCGGCGAGACGGGCCTGGCCGCGCAACTCGACCGTCACCGCGAGATCGAGCACGGTCGGCAGCGGCGGGTGGTGGATGAGCAGGATGCTGCCGGCCGGCGCCGGCGTCGCCAGCTCTCCGCGGAGCCAGGCGAGCTGCTCGTCATCGATCTCGCCCCAGTGCGCTCCCGGCACGGTCGAGTCGAGCGCGATCACGCGCAGGCCGCCGAACCAGTCCACCGACACGATCGGCTCGTCGCCGTCGCCGTCCAGCAGCTCGGCGCGGAACGCGGCGCGGTCGTCGTGGTTGCCTGCCGCCCACACCACCGGGCAGCCCAGGGTGGACGCGGCCTCGCCGACCAGCCCGCGCAGCCGCCGGTACGCGGTGCGGTCGCCCTTGTCGGTGAGGTCGCCGGTGAGCAGCAGCGCGTCGGGGCGCAGACCGCTGTCGACGAGCCGCTCCAGCAGCAGCGACAGGTTGCCGTCGGCGTCCGCTCCGCCGTACAGCGGCGTGCGCTCGGCGGGCAGGTGGGTGTCCGAGAGGTGCACGAAGGTGTGCGAGGGGCGGGGATGCTCGGTGAGGATCATGCTCTTTCCTGGTGTGCGGACACGGTCGTCTCCCGACACGGTCGGGTCATGGGTCGGCTCGGGGCGCGGCAGCGGTCGCCCCCGTCACGAGCTCGCCGGCGAACCCGCGCCGGACCGTCTCCTCCGGGGCATCCGGTCCGAGCAGCCGCTGCATGGTCTCCACGGCCGCGGCCGCGACCTGCTCCACGGGGATGCGCACCGTCGTCAGTCCCAGCAGATCGGCCCCGGGCAGCACGCCGTCGCAGCCGGTCACGCTCACCCCGCCGGGCACGTCGATGCCGGCGTCCCGCGCGGCTCGCAGCATCGCCAGCTGCCGCGGATCCGACGCGCACATCACCGCGGTCGCCCCGGCCCGCAGCGCGTCGAGCGCCTGGGGCACGCCGTCCTCGGGCCGCGCGCCCGCGGCGATCATGGTGACCTCGGCCCCGGCATCCGTCAGCGCCTCCTGCATCGCCCGCGCCCGCAGCTGCTCCGTGAAGGAGTACTCCGGACCCGCCGCGAGCACGGCCACCCGCCGGTGCCCGAGCCCGAGCAGGTGCGCGGCCAGCATCCGTCCGTGCGCCTGCTCGTCGTAGTACACCGCGTGGATCCGGCCCTCGGCCTCGACCCGCCCGGCGCGCAGGATCGGCACCTGATCCGCGAACGGCTGCAGCTGCTCGGTGGTCACCCCGCCGGTCGCGACGATCAGCCCGGCCACGCGCATCCCGAGCAGCCGGTGCAGGGCGTCCACCTGCCGCGCCCCCTGCTGGTCGGCCCCGATCCCGACGGTCACCGTCACGAGATCGAGCCCGCGTCGGTGCGCCTCGTCCTGCAGCAGCGAGAACAGCAGCCCGTACGCCGGGTTGCTGGCATCGCGCAGCATCAGCCCGACCGTGCGGGTGCGGCCGGCGGCGAGCTCGGCGGCCATCGTGTTGCGCACGTATCCCAGCCGCTCGGCGGTCTTCAGGATGCGGCGGCGGGTCTCCTCGGCGATCCGCCCCTCGCCCTTCAGCGCTCGCGTGGCGGTCGCCCGCGAGACGCCCGCGGCGGAGGCGACGTCGTTGATCGTGACGTGCAGCGGTGAACGCGGATCGCTCATGCCGAGCGCGACCCCCTCGACCGCGCCCGCCGCGCGACCCGCCGCGGTGCCCCAACGCGCGAACCACGTCCATACACGAGGTACATCGTGACACCCATGATGACCATCAGCAGCACCGTGTACACGAACGTGATCGGCATGGCGTCGAGGTTGTTCTCGCCGCGCGTGCTCTCCTGGATCGCGACGCCCAGCGGCGGGTACAGCGGGTGGTACAGGAAGATCGCCGCGTCGTAGTCGTCGAGCAGGCTGTTGAAGTTCAGCGCCGTGATCGCCGCCGCCGTGGGCAGCACCAGCGGGATCAGCACCCGCCGGAACGTGGTCAGCGACCGCGCTCCGAGGATGCGGGACGCGTCCTCCAGCGAGTCCGGCACCGACGCGAACGCCGCCTTCAGCAGCCGCAGCGTGAACGGGATCTTCACGCTGATGTAGGCGATCAGCAGCAGCACCGGCGTACCGGTGAGCACGATGTTCCCGACCAGAGCCTGCGGCCTGTCGAAGGCCATCACCAGCCCGAGCGCGATCAGCACGATCGGCAGGATCCACGGGATGTGCAGCACGTACTCCAGGAACGCGGTGACGGCGTTGCGGTGCTTCTGCAGCATCCGTGCCACGAACAGCAGCCCGCCGACGACGACCACCGACGCGAGCGCGCTGTACACGACGCTGACCAGGAACGGCCGCAGCGCCGCCGCACTGCTGAACACGGTGATGTAGTTCTGCAGCGTGAAGCTGTCGAGCGTGATCGACCCGGCCAGGATGCTGCGCGCGTCGACGAACGAGAACACCACGATCAGCACCACCGGGATCAGGTAGATCACCCAGAGCAGATACGCGATCACGTGCACGACGACGTTCGCGACGGGGTTCCGGATCGGCTGCTTCTGGATCGGCGTGGCCACCTTCGCGACCGAGAAGTACACGCCCGACTTCTCGGCGCGGTTCATGATCGCCAGCAGGATGATCGTCGCGACGCCCAGGATGATCGCCAGCAGTGCCGCGATGTCGCGGGTGATCGGGCTGCGCGACAGGTCGATGATCAGCGGCGCCACGGTCTGGAAGTCGGGTCCGCCGAGCACCAGTGGGGCGGTCAGCGCGCCCAGGCCGATGAGGAAGGTGAGCACGGTGACGGCGAACAGCATCGGCTTCATCACCGGCAGCACGATGCGGCGCAGGATCGTCCACGACGAGGCGCCCATCAGCTTCGCGGCCTCGATCGACGCGTAGTCGACCTTCGCCAACGACGACGACAGGAACAGCATGTGGTTCGTGGTCGTCGCGAAGGTCATCACGAACACCACGGCGAAGTAACCCGAGAACCAGTCACGGTTCAGGTCGGGGTTCAGGTTCGCCATCAGGTTGGTGACGAACCCGAACCGTCCGTAGATGAAGTTGTAGCCGGCGGCGAGCACGATGCCGCCGTAGATCAGGGTGGTCGCGTAGCCGAGCCAGAGCAGGCGGGCGCCGCGGATGCGGAAGTACTGCGTCACCAGCACGATGAACACGCCCACGACGTTCACCGTGATCGACAGGGTCACCGCGAGCAGGAAGCTGTTGCCGAGGGTGCGCATCGCCCTCTCGCTGCGCAGCAGCTTCTCGATCGCGCCGAGGCTGAACTCGCCGTCCGGGAAGAACGTGGTGCCCAGCAGCACGACGTTCGGCAGCACGAGGAACGCCGCCGCGAACCACAGCACGACAACGCCGGTCACCCAGGCGAGGGGTGAGCGGAGCATGGCACGGATGCCGCCGGCGCTGCCGCTCCGCGAACCGCGCGTCCTTCGCCCCCGAGCGCGGGCGGCGCCACGCTCGCCGCGCTCGCCGGTGCCATCGCGCTCGCCGTCGCGCTCGCGGGTGACGTCGGATGCCGCGACGCCGGTGAGCAGGCCGGCCTCACCGGGCAGCGCTGCCTCGGGCGGCGGGACGGGGGTCTTCGGGTCGTTCATCTCACACCGCCGGATACTGCAGCACCCAGCGCGGGTCGACGCCGATCCGCACCGCGTCGCCGGCGTCCCACCGGCGCGTGCCCGCCCCCGCCGGGACGCTCACGCGCAGCGCGGCATCCGCCACCGCCACCGTGTACACGCTGTGGCTGCCGTGGTACGTGCGGCCGGTCACGGTGCCGTCCAGCACCGCGGATGCCGGGCTCGGATCGTCGACGCCGGCCAGGTGCAGCTTCTCGGGGCGGACGTAGCTCTCGGCGGAGGCGTCGAGCCCTCCGGCATCCGCGATCCGGTCGAGGATGCCGGAGGTGAGGCGATTGCTCTCGCCGATGAACCGGCACACGAACGCGGTGGCGCTGCGGTCGTAGATCTCCTCGGGGGTGCCGACCTGCTGCAGCCGGCCGGACTCGAGCACCGCGATCTGGTCGCTGAGGGTGAGCGCCTCCTCCTGGTCGTGCGTGACGTAGACCGTGGTGACGCCGACCTGGTGCTGCAGCTCCTTCAACTGCTGGCGCAGCTGGACGCGCAGCTTGGCGTCGAGGTTGGACAGCGGCTCGTCGAGCAGCAGGATGCGCGGAGTCAGCACGAGCGCGCGGGCGATCGCGACGCGCTGCTGCTGACCGCCGGAGAGCTCGGCGACGTTCTTGTCGAGCTGGGAGGCGGCGAGCCCGGTGCGTTCGGCCACCTCGTCCACGAGCCGGCGCTGTTCGGCCTTGGGCACCTTGCGGATGGCGAGCCCGAACGCGATGTTGTCGCGCACGCTCATGCTCGGGAACAGTGCGTAGTTCTGGAACACCATGCCCACGCCGCGCTTCTCGCTCGGCACGCGCGTGACGTCGCGCCCGGCGATGTGGATGCGGCCGCCGGTGGGCTCGATGAAGCCGGCCAGCGCACGAAGGGCGGTGGTCTTGCCGCATCCGGACGGACCCAGGAGGGTGAAGAACTCACCCTCCTGGATCTCCAGGTCCAGATGCGAGACCGCGGTGTGGTCGCCGAAGGCGACCTCGACGTCGTCGAACCGGATCATCGCGTCATTCCGTCGTTCAGCTCGTTCAGCCGATGTACTCGAGCGTGACCTTCTCGACCCACTCGCCGAGGTGCTCGCCGACGAAGTCGAAGTCGATCTCCTGGCGCGGCAGGCTCTCCATCAGCTCGACGACCTCAGGGTTGGCCTGGTCGATGGCGCCCTCGTTGACCGGCATGGCGTTGAACTCGGCCGCGAACTCGCCCTGCACCTCGGCGCTGCCGAACCAGTCGATGAACTCCTGCGCCTGCTCCTCGTTGCCCGAGCCGGCGATGGGGGCGATCTGCTCGGTGACGTACGGCACGCCGTACTCGGGGACGATGATCCCCGTCTTCGTGCCGTACTCGGCGTCGCGGGCGGCGATGCCGCTGGACGGCAGCACACCGTAGTCGACCTCGCCGCGGGTGATCCGGGCGTACAGGTCGGTGCCCTCGACCGCGGGGGAGCCGTTGGTGTAGTACGACTCGACGAGCTTCCAGCCCTTGTCGCTGACACCGAGGTCGCCGTCCTCGTCGAGGTTCTCGGTGAGGATGCTGGCGAGCACGAGCTGCGGGGTGGCCTGGCCGAGCGCCGGGTTCACCTCGTAGCGGCCCTTGTAGGTCTCGTCGGTCCACAGCGTCTCGAGGTCGGCGGGCGGGTCGGTCACCCGGTTCTCGTCGTAGACCGTGACGATGGCCTGCTCGACCAGCGGCCAGTAGGCGCCGTCCTTCGCGTCGCCGGCTTCCTGCGGCACCTCGCCGCTCCACTCCGGCTCGTAGGCGGTGATGGCCTCCTCGGCCTTGAGCTGCTCGAAGAACATGTTGTTCAGGCCGAAGACGACGTCGCCGACCGGGTTGTTCTTCTCGGCGATGATGCGGTTGGTGAGATCCGCGCCGCCGAGCCCGACGATCTCGATGTCGAAGCCCGCCTTCTTGGCCTTCTCCACGATCCACTCGCCGCGACCGTCGCTGTTGGAGTTGGTGTAGACGATGAGGGTGCCGCCCTCGTCGCCGCCGCTTCCGCCTTCCGTGGCCTCGCCGGCCGGCTCCGCGGCAGCCGTGCAGCCGGTGAGTGCCAGTGCCGTGATCGTCGCCGCCCCGATGAGGGTCCAGCGCCTCTTCCGCATGTCGGCCATGGTCGTCCTTTCTCGCCTTCGAGGGTGTGTCCTATCCGACACTACCCATTTCTTGTAGCCAACGCACAAAGAAACGCAAATCTCTTAAGCGCGGTCGCGTGGCCGCACCCAGAGTAAGACGGGTTGGTGAACCGCGGGGCACCGTGAGGTGAACGGATGCGGGCGGCCAGCTTCACGGGACGTGGCCGGGCGCGGCGGGCGGCGATGGCTCGCGGCTCGGCCGGCCCGGGGCCGGCGGAGGGCTGTGAGGGCCCTCTTCCGTCGGTGCAGTTGACGACATATCGTTGACTATCGTTCGATCGAGGAGGTCACCATGGACGGTTCGTTCTCTTCCGGGGGATTCGGCGGACGCGGCTTCGGCGGCGGTGGATTCGGAGGCAATCCGGGCGCCGCCATCTGGGACGCGATGGAGCAGCTGAAGAACTCGTTCGAGCAGCGCGTCGGGCCCTCGCGCATGGCGCGCGGCGACGTCCGCGCGGCCGTGCTCGCGCTGCTCGCGGAGGAGCCGATGCACGGCTACCAGATCATCCACGAGATCGAGGACCGCAGCGGCGGGGCTTGGAAGCCGAGCGCGGGATCGGTCTACCCGACCCTGCAGCTGCTCGCCGACGAGGGCCTGATCAGCGCCGAGGAGCAGAACGGTCGCAAGACCTACACGCTCACCGAGGCCGGGCGCGAGGCCGTGGCGGAGAGCGCCGGCAAGCCCGCGCCGTGGGAGGCGTTCGGGTCGCGGCCGGGCGGACACATCGCCGCACTGCCGAAGGCGGGGATGGAGTTGGCGGCCGCGGCCGCGCAGGTCGCCCGCACCGGCACTCCGGAGCAGGTCACCGAAGCCGTCGCCGTGATCGACGAGGCCCGCCGTAGGCTGTACTCGATCCTCGCCAAGAGCTGAGGGTTCGAGCTCCGGCTCGGACCCTGAGCCTGTCGAAGGGTCCGGATGCGGTTTCGGACCCTGAGCTTGCCGAAGGGGCGGGTGCGGGTGTGTGGACCCTGAGCTTGTCGAAGGGCCCGGCGACGCTTCGACAGGCTCAGCGTCCGGCAGTGGCCGGGCGGGGACGCTTCGACAGGCTCAGCGTCCGGGTGTGGCGGGGACGCTTCGAGAGGCTCAGCGTCCGCAGGCGGGGCAGGACGGGGGAGGGTGGATGAACCATCGGGCGCGGTACCGGCGCATCCTGTCGTTCGCGGCGCGTGCGCTGGTGCAGATCTGGTGGTTCGAGCTCGTGCTCCCGCGCGTCGGCTTCGTGCGTCTCGCCGAGGGCACGCGGGATGCCCGGATGCTGCGCCTGGCCCGCCGGTTCCGCGACCTCGCCGTCGAGCTCGGCGGACTGATGATCAAGGTCGGGCAGTTCCTCTCTTCGCGGCTGGACGTGCTGCCGCCCGAGATCACTGCCGAACTCGCCGGTCTCCAGGACGAGGTGCCGCCCGTGCCCTTCCCGGAGATCCGGGCGCTCGCCGAAGCCGAGCTCGGCGTGCCGCTGGAGCGCGCCTTCGCGTCGTTCGAGCCGGTGCCGGTCGCCGCGGCATCCCTCGGGCAGGCGCACCGCGCGACGCTCTCGGCATCCGACGCCGCCGACACCGGGCTCGACCGCGTCGTCGTCAAGGTGCAGCGACCGGGCATCGACGGCATCGTGGCGGTCGACCTCGCCGCGCTGCGGCGGGTGGCCGGCTGGCTCCGCCGCATCCGCATCGTCGCCGACCGCGTCGACGCCCCCGCCCTCGTCGAGGAGTTCGCGCAGACCTGCCACGAGGAGATCGACTACCTGCACGAGGCCGCGAACGCCGAGCGCTTCGCGGAGTGCTTCGCGGGCGACCCCCGCGTGGGCGCGCCACAGGTCGTGTGGGAGCGCACCACGCGCCGCGTGCTCACGCTCGAGGACGTCACCGCGATCAAGATCAACGACCATCGCGGCCTCCGCGATGCCGGGATCGACCCCGCCGAGGTCGCGCAGGTGTTCGCCGAGGTGATGCTCGACCAGGTGTTCACCCACTCGTTCGTGCACGCGGATCCGCATCCGGGGAACATCTTCGTGACGCCGGATGCCGGGAGGGGCTGGCGGCTGACGTTCGTGGACTTCGGGATGATGGCGGAGGTGCCGGACGGCATCCGTGCGGGCCTGCGCACCCTGGTCATCGCGGTGGCCTCGCGCGACAGCCGCGGTCTCGTCGCCGCGGCCCGGCAGATCGGGGTGCTCTTGCCCGCCGCGAACACCGTCGAACTCGAGCGGGCCCTCACCGTGCTGTTCGCGCGCTTCGGCGGGATGGGGTTCAACCAGCTGCGCGACGTGGACCCGCGCGAGTTCCGCGACTTCGCCGTCGAGTTCGGCGACACCGTCCGGGCTCTGCCCGTCCAGTTCCCCGAGAAGCTGCTGCTGCTCATGCGCGCCGTCTCGCTGACCTCCGGGATGTGCAGCTCGCTGGATCCGGACTTCAACATCTGGGAACCGGTCGAGCCGTACGCCGGGCGGCTGCTGCGCGACGAGAGCGGCGGATTCGCGCAGGACCTCGGCAGGCAGACCCTCACGAACGCCGGCATCCTGTGGCGGCTGCCGCAGCGCGTGGACTCGCTGATCAGCCGCTTCGACGCCGGTACGCTCACGTTCGACACCACCGCGCTCGAGCGCCGCCTCGACCGGCTGGTGCGCATCGGCCGGCGGGCGGTGTCGGCCGTCCTGTTCGCCGGGCTGTTCATCGGCGGCGCGCTGCTGCTGGCGCCCGCGGCTCCGCTCGGGGTCGTGTTGATGTGCGCGTCGGCGGTGCCGCTGCTGCACGCCGTGTTCGGCGCGCCGGGCGGACGCGCCTGAGCCCGCGACGGGCGGCTGCCCGTGGGCCGGCGCCGGGTGCCTGAGTCCGGCGCCGGGACTGGACGGATGCTGGGGAAGAATGGGCCCATGGAGAAGGTCATCCTCGACTGCGACCCCGGCCACGACGACGCGATCGCCATCATGCTGGCGGCCGGCAACCCGGCCATCGACCTGCTCGGCATCACGACCGTCGCCGGCAACCAGACGCTGGAGAAGGTGACCCGCAACGCCCTGTCGGTGTGCACGGTCTCCGGCATCCGTGTCCCCGTCGCGCGAGGATCCGCGGGACCGCTCGTCGGGACGCAGGTGATCGCCGAGGACATCCACGGTGACACGGGCCTCGACGGACCCGTGCTTCCTGAGCCCGCGTTCCACCTCGATCCTCGGCACGCCGTCGAGTTCATCATCGACACCGTTATGGCGCACGAGCCGGGCACGGTGAACCTCGTCCCCGTCGGGCCGCTCACCAACATCGCGCTGGCGCTGCGCACCGAGCCGCGCATCGCCGATCGGGTGAAGTCCGTCGTGCTCATGGGCGGCGCGCACACGCGCGGCAACGTCACCCCGCACGCCGAGTTCAACGTCTACGCCGATCCGGAGGCGGCCGAGGCGGTGTTCCGCGCCGACTGGGAGGTGACGATGGTCGGTCTCGACACCACGCATCAGGCGCTCGCCACGGCCGAGCTCCAGGAGCGGGTGCGTGCGATCGGCGGGCCGGTGGCCGGGTTCGCGCTGGACATCTGGGGCTTCGTCGGCGACGCCTACCGGCGGCAGTACGAGTTCGACTTCCCTCCCGTGCACGACGCGTGCTGCATCGCCGCGCTCATCGACCCGGCGGTTCTCACGACCGCGGCGGCGGACGTCCGGGTGGAGCTGCGGGGCGAGTGGACTCGCGGGACGACCGTGGTGAACTTCGCGGACGTCCCGGGCATGCATCACAGCGACGGCTCGGCGCAGCGGCAGACCGACTTCCGCACGCGCGTTGCCCTCGGGATCGACCAGGACCGGTTCGCCGACCTGGTGGTCGACGCGATCGGCCGGCTCACCGCGGAGCTCTGAGCGCTCCGGCGTTACTGTGGCCGCATGGCAGAGTCCGCTCCCACCTACACGGCCGCCGCGGTGCGCGCGGCCGAGGCTCCGCTCCTCGCCGCCGGGGTGCCGCTGATGCGCCGCGCGGCCGCCGCCCTTGCCGAGGTGATCGCGGAGGTGATCGCGGAAACGATCCCCGAGCAGGTCGCGGAGCATCCGCCGCAGCGGATGTTGGTGCTGACCGGCGCCGGCGACAACGGCGGCGACGCGCTGTTCGCGGCGGCGGCACTGGCCGAGCGGGGCGTGCGGGTCGACGTCCTGCGTACGGCGGACCGCTTGCACGAGGAGGCGCTCGCCGCGGCGACGGATGCCGGTGCCGCGCCGATCTCCCTTTCCGACCTCGAGCCGGCGGCGTACGACCTCGTCGTGGACGGCATCCTCGGCATCGGCGCGCGCGGTGGCCTGCGAGGTGCGGCGCGGGATGCCGTGGGCGTTCTGCTGCCGGCGAGGCCGCGCGTGATCGCCGTCGACCTGCCCAGTGGGCTCGACCCGGACACCGGTGCGTCGGATGGCGTCGTCCTGCCGGCCGAGACCACGGTGACCTTCGGTGCGGTGAAAACCGGTCTCACCCGCGGCGACGGTCCGCGGCTGTGTGGTCGGATCGTGCTGGTGGAGCTGGGTCTGATGCTCGGGGAGCCGGTCGGGCAGGCCGTGGTCGATGAGGTGCGCGTCGGGCATCCGTGACGGGTGGCGGTTGCGAGCCCCCGGACAGGATGCCGTTCTCGGAGAACCCAGACCACTCGTGCTCGAGGCGGCGTGTCGCGCGGGCGACGCGCCGGGCGGCAGGCAGTCCGTCTGGGTTTTCCGCGGGTGCAGCTCAGGTGGACGTAGGCGGTCGCGTGCCTCAGCGCGACGCGCCCTCCGAATCGGCGGGACGAGCTCAGGCAGCTGAGCCCTGCGCGGCGTCCGCCTCGGTCCGCGCCAGATACTCGCGGATGGTGTCGCGGCTGCGGGCCAGGCACGCGATCCGGTCTTCAAGCCCCTCCAGTTCCGCACCGAGCAGGGCCGCAACCGTTCGAGGGCCTACACATTCCTCACTCGGCTTGCCGCGCCCGCGGCGACGGCGCTCCCGGGTGGGATGAGCACGGTGCTGCTCGTCTTCGGAGCGGCATCAGCGGCGGGGCTCGTCGCCGCCGCCCGTGTCGGACAGGGCACGGTCAAGGGCCTCAGCGTCTCCCTCGCGGTGACGGCGTTCGCCGTGGCGGCTTCCTCCGTCGCGTCCTCTCCGATGGTCTCGGTCTTCGTCGTTCTGCTCTGGGGCTTGGGATCCGGAGCCTTTCCCCCGCTGGCCCAGACGCTCATCCTGCGTATCGCCGGCATCCGTCATCGCGACTTCGCAGGCGCACTGATCCCGGTGCTGTTCAACGGCGGCATCGCCATCGGTGCGGGTGCGGCAGCAGCCCTCGTCGGGGCCGGCGGTCCGATGATGCTGCCGCTGCCAGCGGCGTTCGTCATCCTGGCCGCCACGGTCGCCCTCGCGATCGCCGAGGCGGTGCGTCCGCGGGCAGAGGGTCCGGCTCTCCAGCCATGCTCGGCGTGACCGCGGGAAGAAGGTCTTGACACGGCATCCGCGGCGTCCTAACGTACAACCAAATGGTTGTACGAAGTGAACTCAGTGAAGCGGAGATCGACCGTGTGTTCCACGCACTGGCGACGGCGACCCGGCGCGACATCCTGCGCCGGACGATCGAGCGGGAGCAGTCCGTCTCGGAGCTGGCGCGCGACTACGACATGTCCTTCGCCGCGGTCCAGAAGCATGTGGCCGTGCTCGAGGAGGCGCGGCTCATCGTCAAGCGCGCCGAGGGACGCGAGCGGCTCGTCCGCGCGAACCCCGACATGATCGCGCGCGCCCGGGCCCTGCTCGCCCGGTACGAGGAACTCTGGCGGGCGCGCATCGCCCGCCTCGACGACCTGCTGGCGGAGCCGCCGGCATCCGAGGAACGAAACGCCGAACGCACCCAAGAAGGAGACTGACAATGCCTGTCACCGACGTCACCACCGACACCGAGAACCTGACGATGACCGTCACGGCCGACCTGGCCGCCCCGGTCGAGCGGGTCTGGGCCGCGTACAGCGACCCGCGGCAGCTCGAACGGTTCTGGGGCCCTCCCGGGTGGCCTGCCGCCTTCACCGCCTGGGACCACACCGTCGGCGGCCGCGCGACGTACACGATGACCGGCCCGCGCGGCGAGCGGTCCTCCGGGTACTGGGAGTTCCTCGCGATCGAGGAGCCGCACCGCTTCGAAGTGCTCGACGGGTTCACGGACGAGAACGGGAACCCCACCACCGAGTTCCCCACCATGCGGATGGTGTTCACGTTCGAGCCGGCCGCGGAAGGAACCCGGATGGTGACGAAGACCCACTTCGAATCGATCGACGCGCTCGAGCAGGTTGTCGCGATGGGCGCCGTCGAGGGCACCAGGATGGCGATGAGCCAGCTGGACGCGGTGCTGCAGGACCTCCGCGAGTACGCCCAGGGCAAGGGCACACGGGTCGAGCTGCTCGACGACACGCACGTGAGGATCACCCGGCTCGTGGACGGACCGCGCGACATGGTGTGGCGTGCGCACACCGATCCCGACCTCATTCGCCGCTGGATGCTCGGCCCCGACGGCTGGGAGATGACGGAGTGCGAGGTCGGCCTGGCCGCGGGCGACCGCTACCGCACCTCCTGGGCGCCGGTCGGCGACACCGAAGGCGAACCGTTCGGGTTCGAGGGCGAGATGCTGCTCGTCGATGCGCCGCGCCGCGCCGTCCAGCTCGAGCGGATGCAGGGCACCGACGGCCCCGACGTGCTCAACGACATCAACTTCTACGAAGAGGACGGCGCGACACTCATCACCGTGCTCATGGAGTTCCCGGACGCGGAGACCCGCGACGCCATCCTCGCCACCGGAATGGCCGACGGCATGGAAGCCTCGTACAGCCGCCTCGAGTCGGCGGTACTCACGGTCTGATCGGGCGGGGCCGGCCGATCCGTCGCGGGTCGGCCGGCCCCGCGTCGTCCCGTCAGTCCTCGCTGGAGTGCAGGCCGCGGCGGGTGGACAGCAGCGTGACCTCCGGATGCTGCTCGACGAGCATCCGTTCGGCCTGATCCAGCACGTCGCGGACGTGCGAGGCGTGCGCGGCGACGACCGAGACGCCGATCTGCGTGCGGCGGTGCAGATCCGCCGAACCCACCTCGGCGGCGGACGCCTCGGTGCGGCGGCTGAGGTCGGCGATCAGCGGCCGGATCACGCTGCGCTTCTCCTTGAGCGAGTGCACGTCGCCCAGCAGGATGTCGAACTCGATCCACCCGATCCACATGACGAGAGTCTGGCAGGCGGATTAGCGGCGCTGGGGTCGTCCCAAGCGAGGCTTCGACAACTCTGAGCCGTCGATGGCGGAGAGGTCGCCGGTTTCCACCGCGGTCGGATCATAGGTCCGACGCCAGCACTGCCCGTTGGCATCCGCGAACTCGAACTTCTCGACCAGCCAATCCAGCGTGTTCATGATCGGCTGCGGACGCTCGTCGTCGCGGAGGACAACCGGGAAGCGCCATGGATAGGCGGCACCGGCCTCCGCCCTCTCGATGAAGTACCGACCGGGCGGGACCGTGAGGTATCGCCCGGCCGTCGGCAGCTCGCCGTTCGCGCGGCGTTCCGGATCGACTTTCGAGCGCGTCCAGATGAGGAGGTTGGTGACGCTGGACTGTCCGGCGTTGATCACCACGATGCCCCAGCGCCTCGGCGCATCCGGCGTGGCGAACTCCGCGACGTAGGCCTGCACGAGGGTTGCCTGCTCCCGGCGCTCTCGTTCCCGAGCCCGTTCGTCACGTCGGTGCTCGATGACGACGAGCCATCCGGACACGATGAGGCTCAGCAGCGCCAAGAGCAGCGCGAGCACGGAGATGATGTCGCCGAACGCCATGGTCCCCCCGGATAACGGCCGTCACCAGCGTATGACGATGACGAAGCGGCGAGAGGCCGGAACACGCCAGCTCCGACGCGCCGGATGCCGCGGGTCTCGACCTCCGGTGTTGGCGTCAGATGAGGCGGCGGAGGGCCTCTTCGAGGGACACGCCCTGCGCGTCGGCGCGGTCGCGCAGGCGGGCGTGCTCCTCGGGGGAGAGGGCGACGCGCAGCTCGATCGGGGTGGATGCCGCGGCCTCGGCGTCCAAGGCGTCGAGGAGATCGGCGGGCTCGGCCCACAGGGGAGGGGCGGAGGAGGAGCGGGGGGACGCTTCGACAGGCTCAGCGTCCGCGGCGGGCTCAACGTCCGTGACGGGGCGGCGGAGCGTGCGGGCGGGCGAGGCGCGGACGCTTCGACAGGCTCAGCGTCCGCGGCGGGCTGAGCGGCCGTGACGGGGGCAGCGTTCGTGGCGGTCGCGGCGGCCTGGACGGCGACGGCGCCGGCGAGTGCGGCACCGGCATCCGTCGCGGTCGAGAAACCGGGTCCGCGCCGCGGCTCGTCGCCGAGCTGGTAGGCCTTCGCGGCGGCGTTCGCGCGAGCATCCGCCGCCTCGTTCGCCGGATGCCCGGCGTGCCCCTTCACCCACGAGAACCGGACCTCGCGGCCGCGCATCGCCTCGTCGATGCCCTCCAGAAGCTCGCGGTTCAGCACCGGGCCGCCGTCGGACTTCCGCCAGCCGCGGCGCTTCCACCCCGGCATCCACTTCGTCACCGAATCGATGACGTACCGGCTGTCGCACTCGATCAGCAGCGGCTCCTCGGTGCCGGCCGTCGCGCGCAGCAGCTCCAGCACCGCCTGCAGCTCCCCCTGGTTGTTCGTGCCGTGCGGCGACCCGCCGGCCGCCCAGCGGTTCTCGTCGATGTACCAGGCCCAGCCCATCGGGCCGGGGTTGCCGAGCGCGGACCCGTCGGCGGCGGCGATGATCGTCATCCCTCCACCGTACGATGCGCGGCCCCCACCGCCCGCGCGGTAGCGTCGTGGGGTGTCCGCCTTCGTCCTCAAGCTCGCGATCGTGCTCGTCGTCCTGGCGCTCATCGCGCTGCTGGTGTGGAACGGCCGCACGCATCCGAACCGCGCGAAGGACTTCCCCGACCGCATCCGGATGCCCAGGCTCGTCGCCGTCATCGGCTGGCTGCTGGTGGCTGTCGGCATCCTGATGGGCCTTGCGGCCTTCACCGCCGGCGACGCCTCGGAGGCCGTGGACGACCGCGGCCTGCTGCCGATGCGGATCGCCGCCGTCGCGATCCTCGCGGGCGGCGTCCTGCTCGTGCTGCTGTACCGGAACTGGTACGTCGCGCCGGACGCGGATGCCGTGCGCTTCCGCACCCTCCTCGGTCGTGAGAAGCGGATCGCCTACGCCGACATCGTCGAGTATCGGATGCGGACCATGGGCGGTCGGCCGAACCTGCGTATCCGATCCGTCGACGGCACGCGGCTCACCCTCAACCCCGCGATGTTCGACATGTCGCCGCTGTTCGCGGCCATGGAGTTCCGGGAGCGGACGGGGCGCTGGCCGGTGCCGGGCGAACCGCGCTGAGCGCGGCTCCCGTTCAGCGCTCCGGCTCGTCGTCGCCGTCGCCGTCGGCGTCGCCGCGGCCGACGTCGCCGTGGCCGGGGCCGCTGTCCGAGGCATCCGCGGCCTCCGGCGCCGGCGGGGCGACCGGGATCACCACGCTCGAGTACTGCGCACCCAACCCGAGGTCGTCCGGGGCGAGGCGGGGTGCCTCGTCCAGCCGCTCGGGGGATCCGTCACGTCGTACGGCTCGGAGGGCAGGCCGGCCCAGTCCTGGCGCTGCTGCTCGGGACGTTCGGAGAAGACACCCATCGGTCCATTCTGCTCCCCGCCGGAGGCCGCGGCTCGCGGAGGCTGTCGCCGCCGCGCTCAGAACTCGGCGATGACCAGCTTCTTCATCTCGAGCAGCCGCTCCCAGGCGCCGGGGCGCGACATCAGCTCGCCCATGTTCTCCGGCACGATCTGCCAGCTCACGCCGTACCGGTCCGCGAGCCATCCGCACTGCTCGGCCTCGGGGACGGCCGACAGCGCCTCCCACAGCCGGTCGATCTCGGCCTGGTCGCGGCAGCGCACCTCGAGGGACACCCCCGGAGTGAACCCGAAGTCGTGCGCGATGTCGGAATCCATCATCGAGAACCACTGATCGCCGATCCGGAACTCCCCGAACAGCACCTCTCCCGCCTCGCCCTCCGGACGCGGCACGACCGTGCCCAGCGCGGCGTCGTCGAAGAGCGAGATGTAGAACTCCGCCGCCTCCCGCGCGCGTCCCTGCACCGCGCCGGTGTACATCAGCTGAGGGATGACGAACGGCCGGGGGTCGCCGGCCGGATCGGTCAGCATCAGCTGCCAGCTCACGCCGTACCGGTCCTGCACCCAGCCGTAGCGGGCACTGAACGGGTAGGCGTCCAGCGCCATCAGCACCTCGCCGCCGTCGGAGAGCGCCGCCCACGTGTCGTCGAGTGCGCGGCGCGCGCCCTCCTCGCCGTCGAACAGCAGCGGGTCGAAGTTGAGGATGAACGAGATCGACGGGTTCGGCGTGAACTCTCGTCCCGCGTTGATCAGCGTGATCCGGTATCCGTCCACCACGACGTCCACCGTGAGCGCCTTCCCGGCGAAATCCTCCTGCCAGCGGGGCACGTCGTCCGGGTAGCGCGAGACGACGTCGGATGCCGTTCGCGGCAGGGCATCCGCGTAGAACGCGCCGCCCTCCTCGGCGTACCCCTGGAACCACACATTCGGCACGATCTTCTGCGCCATGCTGCTCTCCTTCGCTCTCTCCGGTCTTCGTTCCTTCGCTCTCTCCGGTCCTCACTCCTGGCGGACCGCGTGCCATCCGGGGCCACCACCGCGAGGCCGACCGCTTCATACGGGCGCGGGCGTCGGGCCTTACGCGGGTGTGGGCCGCCCGGCCTCGCGCACCGCCTCGACGAGCTCGCGCCACGCGCCGTCCAGCCGCGAGTCCGGGATCTCGGTCTCCCGGCGCTCATCCGGCAGCCGCACCCAGATCCGCCACACGTAGCGGTCCGCCCCGACGGGATCATCGCCCGGCGCCTCGTCCCACGGGCAGCGCCTGACGAGCTCGACCCACCGGTCGGCCTCGGGCGGTTCCGGCCGCACGAGCCAGCGCCGGCGCATCCCCGCGATCCCGCCGCTGCGCACGACGACGATCAGGACCGCCGATTCGGCGTCCCCGTGGTCCGAGCCGTCCGGCTCAGCGGCGTTCTCGTACTCGAGCATCCTCGATCACCCCGACGGCGATCCACGCGTCGCGCACCGCCGCCTCCACGTTATCCCCGAGGTCCCGGGCTGCCGCAAGGGTCGTCTCGGCGAATTCGGTGAAGGTCGCCCGCTTCGGCAGGTCGCTCACCAGCGCCCGGTACCAGACCGCGCCGGCGTCGCCCCAGGCGTTGCCGCCCAGCGTCCGTGCGGTCAGTGCGAAGGCGCGGTTCGGGATGCCGGAGTTGATGTGCACCCCGCCGTTGTCCTCCTGCGTCTCGACGTAGTCGCGCATGTGCGCCGGCTGCGGGTCCTTGCCGAGCTCGTCGTCGTCGTACGCCGTGCCCGGCTCGATCATCGACCGGAGCGCCCGGCCCTGCACGGCATCCGTGAAGATGCCCTCGCCGATGAGCCAGCTGGCCTCGTCGGCGGTCTGCTCGAGCAGATACTGCTCGGTCAGCGCGCCGAAGACGTCGGCGATCGACTCGTTCAGCGCCCCCGCCTGCCCCTGGTACTCCAGTCCCGACGCGCTCTGGATCACGCCGTGGCCGAGTTCGTGGCCGATCACCGACACTGAGCGGGTGAACCCGCGGAACACCTCGCCGTCGCCGTCGCCGAACACCATCCGGGTGCCGTCCCAGAAGGCGTTGTCGTAGTCCTCGCCGTAGTGCACGGTGGCGTGCAGAGGCGCGCCGGCGCCGTCCAGCGAGTCGCGCTCGAACGCATCCAGCAGCAGCCGGAACGTGGCGCCGAGTCCGTCGTACGCCTCGTTCACCGAGGCATCCGCCACGGGCGGCTCGTCTTCGGAGCGGACGATGACGCCGGGCAGGCGCTCCGTGTTCTGCGCGTCGAAGATCGTCCGGTTCGGGGCGGAGGTCAGCTCCGCGACGAGCGCGCCGCTCTCGTCGATGGACAGCTCGAGCGCGGAGCGGAAGGTCGGCCGCCCGGCGATGAGCGTCTGCCGCGCGGCCTGCGCGGCGCGGGGGAAGCGGTCCGATTCGGCCAGTCGTGCCAGCAGGTAGGCGGGCACGATGCCCTGTCGTTCGATCTCGTGGTGTCCGGTCATGCATCTCCTCCGTCGCTTCTGCGGCAGACGATACGCCGGGGTGCCGACAATGTCACGGATGCCCGGGCGGCGAGGCTCTGGACGGGCGTTCCGTCCCGCTCCGGCTGCGGCGGTGCGGTTCCTGAGCCATGGCCGGGGGTGCTGGGAGATGCCGGATTCTCCCGGCGATCGGCGTCGTCGGCGTCGCCGGGAGAAGAACGCACCGCGCAGTGGTGCGGGGGATGCGGGATCCTCCCGGCGGGTTGTGCGGTGGGAGGAGGATCAGGAGGCGCGGGGGAAGAGGTGGCGGAAGGCCTCGGCCCACACCCGGCGCTCGCTGGGGAGGTGGAAGTCCGGGTCGACGCTGACGCTCGGGAACAGCGGCATGACGGGGGCCGCCGCGCCGTCGGTGGTGGCATCGTGCTGATCGGCCATGTCGACTCCTCCCGTCGCCGGGCCCGTGCCCGGATCTGAGTTTCGGAATGCGGAACAGTCATTCCGTACAATGACAACGGTAGGGTGCGGCGGGTGCCCCGTCAAGACCCCTTAACCCGATTGGGGCGGATTCTCGTGTTCGGGGCGGGGGAGAACCGCCCCGAACACGAGAATCCGCCCCAAACCCGGAGAGGCCGGGTCGGCGGGAGGCCGGGTCGCCGGGTCCCCGGCGACCCGGGTGGTCGGGAGGGTGGAGGGTTGGCGGGGTTGCGGGGTCAGCGGCCGGAGGCCACGGGGGCCCAGGCATCCGTGCCGACCTGGGTCGGCGTGCTGTTCTCGTCGAAGCGCTCGATGCGGAACGAGGCCAGCACCGGCGAGGGCTGACCGGTCAGCACCTCCTCGGCCATCAGCTCGCCGAGGATGAGGCCCAGGGTCGCGCCCGAGTGCGTGAACAGCGTGTACAGGCCGTCGATGCCCGGGACCGCGCCCGCGACCGGCTCGCCGTCGCCCGGGATCGGCTTCCACCCGGCCCCGACGCGGCTCGCGGTGAGCACCGGGTTGCCGGCGAGCACCTTGGAGGCCTCCTCGAGCAGGCCCTGCACCGAGGCATCCGGCACCGTGATCGAGCCGTCCTCACCGACGACGATCGACTCCTCCGCCCAGCCGGCGTCCAGCACCAGGCGACGGTCCGGCGTCGGACGCACGGCCACGCGCGGCGTGTTCAGCACCGTCTTCACCTCGACGTCCACCGGCTCGGTGAACAGCACGAAGGCGGCGGGCGAGGCATCCGGCACCGTGACGCCGAGCTCGGCGAGCTGCGCGGGCACGGCCGGGCCGGTCGCCAGCACGACGCGGTCGGCGTCCAGGCGCGAGCCGTCGGCGAGGATCACGCCGGTCACGACGCCGTCGCGCACGTCGACGCGCGCCTCACCGGCGTTCTCGACGACGGTCGCGCCGTTGCCGCGTGCCTCGGCGACGAGCGCCGCAATGAGGTCGGGCAGGTTGACCCAGCCCTCGCCCGGGTTGAAGATCGCGCCCTCCTCGGCGACGGCATCCGGGTTCACATCCGGTGCGAGCGCCGCGACCTGCGACCGGTCGATCCACACCGCGTCGTACCCGCTGGCGCGCTCGAACGCGAAGGTCTCGCGGAAGCTCTCCTCGGGACCTGCCCACTTCATCGCGCCGTCGAAGCGGAGGTAGGCGCTGCTCTCCGGGTGGCGCGCGGCCCAGGTGCGGTAGCGGTCGAGGGCCAGCAGCCGCAGGTAGTGGTAGGCGGCGGAGCGGTCGCCGGACGAGTTCAGCCAGGCGATCGAGCGCCCGGATGCCCCGTCGGCGAGCGATCCGGCCGTGACGAGGGTCACCGTGGCGCCGGCGCGGGCGAGGTGCGCCGCGGTGGAGACGCCGAGGATGCCGCCGCCGATGACGACGATGTTCTCCGGTCGTGATGCAGACATGCGTATGTTCCTTACTCGTAGTCGATTCGTGTGGATGCCCGGCGACGCTTCGACGGGCTCAGCGTCCGGGTTCCGCTCAGCGTCCGCCGACGGGCTCAGCGTCCGGGTTCCGCTCAGCGTCCGCCGACGGTCTCAGCGTCCGGCGGCCTCGCGGGCGCGGGCGATGAGCCGCAGGCCCTCGACCGCGTCTGCCGGGTCGACCGGCGCCGGGGCATCCGTGGTGAGGGCCGCGGCGACGCCCGCGTAGAACGCGCCGTAGTCGCCGCGCGCGGTCGGGATGCGCTCGCTCTCGCCGCCGGCGCCGAGCGTGCCCCAGCGCTCCTCCGGCGTCTCGCCGAACCCGGCGTCACCGGGGCGGCCGCCGCTGCGCAGCGCGGGCTCCTGCCCGTCCAGACCCCAGGACGTGTACCCGGCCTCGCTGCCCAGTACGCGGAAGCGCGGGCCGTGCACCGGGGCGACGGCGCTCATCCACAGATGCGACTGCACCCCGGACTCGTGCACCAGGGCGAGGAACACGTCGTCGTCCGCTGCGACGCCCGCGCGGCGCGTCTCGATCTCGGCGTACACGTCGCGCACGGGGCCGAACAGCTGCAGCGCCTGGTCGATCAGGTGCGGACCCAGGTCGAACAGGATGCCGCCGGCGTCGGCCACGGATGCGGTGGACTTCCAGCCCTCCTTGGGTGTGGGCTGCCACCACTCGAAACGCGACTCGAAGCGGCGCACCTCACCGAGCCGGCCGTCCGTGACCAGGCGGCGGAGCGTGAGGAAGTCGCCGTCCCAGCGGCGGTTCTGGAACACCGTCAGCATCCGCCCCTTCTCGGCGGCGAGGGCGATCAGCGCCTCGCCCTCCGCGGCATCCGCCACGAACGGCTTGTCGACGACGACGTGGCAGCCCGCGCGCAGCGCGGCTTCGGCCACTTCGGCGTGCGTGCCGCTGGGCGAGGCGACCACGACGAGGTCGATGTCGCCGGCATCCGCCCACAGCGCGTCCGCGTCGGGGAGGATGCGAGCCTGCGGGTGCTCCTCGAGCGCCTGCGCGGCCCGTTCCTGGCTGCCGGTGACGATCACGTCGATCCGGAACGCCGGGTCGGCGGCGAGGAACGGCGCGTGGAAGAATCGGCCGGCCGTGCCGAACCCGACGATCGCGGTGCGGATCGGCGTCGCTGCGGCATCCGTCATCACAGCACCTCCGAGAGGAAGAGCTTCAGGCGATCGCTCTGCGGGTCGTCGAAGATCTGGTCGGGGGTGCCGGCCTCGACGACCCTGCCCTCGTCCATGAACACCACCTGGTCGGCGACCTTGCGGGCGAAGCCCATCTCGTGCGTGACGACGAGCATGGTCATGCCGCGCTGGGCCAGCTCGGCCATCAGGTTGAGGACGCCCTTGACGAGCTCGGGGTCGAGGGCGCTGGTGGCCTCGTCGAAGAGCATCACCTCGGGCTGCATCGCCAAGGCGCGGGCGATCGCCACGCGCTGCTGCTGACCGCCGGAGAGATCGCGGGGGCGGTGGTCGGAGCGCTCGGCCAGTCCCACCTCGGTGAGCCGGGCCATCGCGATCCGCTCGGCCTCGCCCTTCGGCATCCGCTTGACGTTGCGCAGGGCGAGCGCGACGTTCTGCAGGGCGGTGTGGTCGGGGAAGAGGTTGAAGTGCTGGAACACCAGTCCCACCCGGCGGCGCAGCACGTCGGGCTTGAGGGCCAGCGCGTCGTCGTCGGCGAGCAGGATGCGGCCGGACTTGGGCTCGTGCAGGCGGTTCACGCCACGCAGCAGCGTGGACTTGCCCGAACCGGACGGCCCGATGATGCAGGTGGTCGTGCCGGGCTCGACGGTGAGGGAGACGTCGCGGATGACGTCGACGTCGCCGTACGCCATCACGAGGTTCTGGATCTGCAGCCGGGAGCCCTCGTAGAAGCGGCCGTCGGTGACCGGCTGGGGCGAGGTGTACGTCATGTGTTCTCTCCGCGGGTGAAGGTGGGGCTGAGGGTCTCGGCGACCTCCTCGAGGCCGCTCTTGGGCGGGGTGGCCTTGCGGCGCCCGGTGCGGAAGCGGTTGTCGAAGTAGTTCACCAGGTGCGTCAGCGGCACGGTGATGATCAGGTAGAAGACGCCGGCCGCGACCAGCGGCGACAGGTTGCCGGACAGCACGGCGGCGTCCTGCCCGACGCGG
The DNA here is from genome assembly GCF_028472845.1 of Microbacterium sp. EF45047. Lineage (NCBI taxonomy): Bacteria > Bacillati > Actinomycetota > Actinomycetes > Micrococcales > Microbacteriaceae > Microbacterium > Microbacterium sp. EF45047. The sequence continues at coordinate 127,880 of NZ_CP069429.1, forward strand.
AACAGCTCGCGCTCGCTGACCAGCAGGCCGAGGAAGTACACCAGCGAGGAGTCCTTCACGATCGCGATGAACTGGTTCACCAGAGCGGGGAGCACGCGGCGGATGCCCTGCGGCACGACGACCAGGCGCATCGCGGATCCGTAGGTCATGCCCAGAGCGCGGCAGGCCTCGAGCTGGCCGCGCTCCACCGACTGGATGCCGGCGCGGAAGATCTCGCCGATGTAGGCGCCGGCGATCAGGCTCAGCGCGAGGATCCCCAGCGGGTACGGGGAGGGGCCGAAGATCTGCTGGCTGATCCGGGCGAAGCCCTGACCGATCAGCAGGATCGTGAGGATCGCCGGCAGGCCGCGGAAGATGTCGGTGTAGACGCGGGCCGGGATGCGCAGCCAGGGGCTGCGGGCGATGCCCATGATCGCCAGGATCATGCCGATCACGATGCCCAGCACCGTGGCGCACACCGAGATCACCAGCGTGTTCACGAGCCCGGTTCCGAGCAGCTGCGGCAGCACCTGCAGCATCGCCTCGAAATCGAAGAACGTCTTGATGATGTTGTCGAGCCAGTCCATGAGGATCTCCCTTCGGAATGCGGGGCCCGGTCAGTCAGGCCCGGGCCCCGCATCCCGAGGCGATTACTCGCCGCTCTCGCCCTGCTCGGAGTCGCCCTGCTCGCCGGTCTGCTCGTCGGAGGGCAGGTACTGCTCAGGCATCGGGGAGCCCGGGAACCACTTCTGGTACAGCTCCTTCCAGGTGCCGTCCTCCATGGCGTCGTGCAGCGCGTCGTTCAGCGCCTCGCGGAACTCGTCCTTGCCCTTCGCGATCGCGAAGCCGGCCGGCGCGTCGAACGACGGGATGTCGATCGCGTTCTCCAGGCCGTACTGGGCGGCGTACTCCTTGGCGGCCTCGTAGTCCAGGAAGTGCGCGTCGATGGCGCCGCTGTTCACCGCGGAGATGGCGGCGTTGTTGTCGGGGAACCGCACCAGCTCGGTCTCGGTGAAGTTCTTCACCGCGTAGGCCTCCTGCAGGGTGCCCTGCACCACGCCGAGGCGCTTGCCGGCGAGGCTGTCCTCGTCGGAGATGTCCGAGTCGGGGCTGGCCATCACGGTGAGGTAGCCGGCGAGGTACCCGTCTGTGAAGTCGACGGTCTTCTTGCGCTCCTCGGTGATGCCGATCGCGGCGACGCCCACGTCAAACTGGCCGTTGGCGACCGCGGCGAGCAGGCCGGAGAAGTCCTGGCCGGTGAAGACCACGTCCTCGATGCCGATGCGCTCGGCCACGTCGCGGAACAGCTCCACGTCGAAGCCGGTGAACTCGCCGGACTCGTCGGTGAAGGTGTAGGGCTTGGCGTCGCCGAGGCTGGCCACGCGGATCTGGCCCGGGGTGATCAGGCCGTAGGGGTTGTCGTCGGCGGTCTCGCCGCCGGACGGCGTGCTGTTGTTCTGGGCGCACGCGGTGAGCGCGAGCATCCCGGCGACCGCCGCGGCGACCGCGACACGGCGGAACAGGAACTTCTTGGCCACGGTGTGGCTCCTCTCTTGGGGGACTGCGTTGTCGGGAGGCTTTCGGGCCTCGTCGGTCTCGTCTAGGATTGAGACCGGTCTCAATCGGGGTTTCCAGGAGAATACATGCGTCCGGCCCGGGCGTCAATAGGCTGGGTCGGACGACGACGCGAAGGAGGCGGCCCGTGGCCGCGAACGCAGGCAGCGAGGACGGTCGTCGCCCCGGAAACGGCGACCGGCGCGGCGCGACCGTGGCCGATGTGGCCCGGCGCGCAGGGGTCTCGAAAGCGACGGCCGCCCGTGCGCTGGGCGACTACGGCGCGGTGAGCGCGAAGGTGCGCCAGCGGGTGCAGGATGCCGCGGCGGAGCTCGGATACCGTCCGAACGAGGTCGCGCGGAGCATGAGCACCGGCCGGTCGAACACGATCGGGATCATCGTCGGAGACATCGAGAACCCCGCGTTCTCGCAGGCGACGCGCGGAGCGGCGGACGTCGCCGAGGCCGCGGGGTACGACCTCATCCTTTCCAACTCCCGCGAGGACGTGGAGGCTGAGCTCAAGGCCATCGAGGTGCAGCTCGCCAAGCGGGTGGACGGGTTGATCATCGCCCCGGCATCCTCGCTGCGCGCGGCGAACTACGAGGGGATCGTCGACGCGGGGCGGCCCGTGGTGTTCTTCGACCGTCTCGTGCACGGGTTCGATGCGGATGCCGTCGTCGCCGCCAACCGCGACGGCGCCGCCCGGTTGACGCAGGTGTTGCTGGACGCCGGGCATCGGCGCATCGCGTACGTGTCGACCCTGGTCGAGCCGGATCCGATCGCGCCGCGGGCGGTCTGGCAGGACGACGGACTGACCTTCCGGCCCAGCCTGGTGTCGTCGGTGATCGACGACCGCGTCCGGGGGTACGCGTCCGCGCTGCGGGCGGCGGGCGTTCCGGACCCGCTCGCGCTCGTGCGCCTCGGCGCCGGCGTGGACGGCATCGGGCGGATGGTCACCGAGCTGATCACCGGGCCGAGCGCCGTGACCGCGATCATCGCCTCCGACAGCGTGATCGCGATCGAGGCGTTCCGGGCGATCCGCGAGCTCGGGCTGCGCATTCCGGACGACGTCTCCCTCGTCGGCTTCGACAACGCGCCGTGGACCTCGGTGACCGACCCCGGCATCACCGTGATCGCGCAGCCCGAGCGGGAGCTCGGTGCGATGGCGACGCGGCTGCTGATCGAGCGGATCGAGGGGTCGGATGCCCCGGCATCCGTCCACACCCTGCCCCAGGAGCTGATCCCGCGCGGCTCCGTCGCGGCGCCCCGCGCCTGACCCGCCCCGCACCCACGTGGGTGCACACTCCGGGGGTCGACACGCCACCGGTCGGGCCGGGCGACGGCATCCGTCCGACATCTGGCGTGTCGACCCCCGAACTGGACCGGCCCGGCCCGTCCCCAAAACGGTCGGGGGCGCGCGGGGTCAGAGTCGGTCGACGGCGGTGACGGTGATCACGGCCTCGCCGGCCGCGTCCGAGGCGTCGAGGTCGATGGTCGCGGAGATGCCCCAGTCATGGTCGCCGGCCGGGTCGTCGAGGATCTGCCGGGCGGTCCACACCCGGCCGGCCCGCGGCGACTCGTCGAGGATCAGGAGCTTCGAGCTGCGGGCATCCGGGCCGGTGCGGATCTCGTCATGCTCGGCGTAGTATGCGTCCAGCGCGTCGGCCCAGCCGTCGAACGACGGGTCGAGTTCGGTGAGCGCGTCGAGGTCGTCGCGCGCGGCGAGCTGGACCCGGCGGAACAGCTCGTTGCGCACCAGGATGCGGAAGGCGCGGACATTCGTGGTGAGCCGTTTCGGTGCCGGGGGCACGACCGGTTCGTCGGCGTGGGACACCGGATGCCCGGAGACGAGCTCCTGCCACTCGTCGAGCAGCGAGGAGTCCACCTGCCGCACGAGCTCGCCGAGCCACTCGATCAGGTCGCGCAGGTCGTCGTTCTTGAGATGCTCGGGGATGGTCTGGGAGGCGGCGCGATAGGCATCCGACAGGTACCGCAGCACCACGCCCTCGGACCGGGCGACCTTGTAGAACCCGACGTATTCCCCGAACGACATGGCCCGTTCATACATGTCGCGCACGACCGACTTGGGCCGCAGCTCGAAGTCGCGGATCCACGGCTGCGCGGTCGCGAAGACGTCGAAGGCGGCGGTGAGCAGCTCTTCGAGCGGCTTGGGATGCGTGATCCCCTCGAGCAGCTCCATCCGCTCGTCGTACTCGATGCCCTCGGCCTTCATCGCCGCGACCGCCTCGCCTCGGGCGAGGAACTCCTGCTGGCTGAGGATGGGCCGCGGGTCGTCCAGGGTCGCCTCGACGATGGAGATCGCGTCCAGCGCGAACGTGGGGTCGTCCGGGTCGAGCAGTTCGAAGGCCGCGAGGGCGAACGGTGACAGCGGCTGATTCAGTGCGAAGTTCGGCTGGAGGTCGACGGTGAGTCGGATGCCGTCGCCGTCGCGCTCCACGACCCCGGATTCCACCAGGGTGCGGAAGATCCCGATCGCCCGCAGGGCCAGCAGCCGCTGCCGCGAACGCGGCTCGTGGTTGTCGTATACGAGTGCGCGCATATTCGCGAACACGTCCCCGCCGCGCGCGATCACGTTCAGCATCATGGCGCTCGTGATCTGCATGTGCGAGGTCAGCGTCTCGGGCTCCGCCGCGATGAGCTTGCGGAAGCTCGGCTCGCCCCACGACACGAAGCCGTCGGGCGCCTTCTTGCGGATGATCTTCCGCTTCTTCTTCGGGTCGTCCCCGGCCTTCTTCAGCGCCGCCAGGTTCTCGGTCTCGTGCTCGGGCGCCTGGGCCACCACGGTGCCGGCGGTGTCGTAGCCGGCGCGACCGGCGCGTCCGGCGATCTGGTGGAACTCGCGCGCGTTCAGCTGCCGCATCCGCTGCCCGTCGAACTTCGTGAGCGCCGTGAGCAGCACCGTGCGGATCGGCACGTTGATGCCGACACCGAGCGTGTCGGTGCCGCAGATCACCCGGAGCAGTCCGCGCTGGGCGAGCTGCTCCACGAGACGGCGGTACTTCGGCAGCATGCCGGCGTGGTGCACGCCGATGCCCAGCCGCAGCAGCCGCGACAGCGTGCGACCGAACGCCGTGGTGAAGCGGAACCCGCCGATGAGCTCGGCGATGGCGTCCCGCTGCTCCCGCGTGGCGACCTTCGCGCTGGCGAGCGCCTGCGCGCGCTCCATCGCCGCCGCCTGGGAGAAGTGCACGATGTACACGGGCGCCTGACCGGTGGACAGCAGCTCCTCGATGGTCTCGTGGATCGGCGTGGTCGCGTAGAAGAAGTGCAGCGGCACCGGGCGCTCCACGCCGGTGACGGTCGCGGTCTCGCGGCCGGTGCGGCGAGTGAGGTCCGCGGCCAGGTCGGTGACGTCGCCGAGCGTCGCCGACATCAGCACCACCTGCGCCTGCGGCAGGGTCAGCAGCGGCACCTGCCACGCCCAGCCGCGGTCGGGGTCGCCGTAGAAGTGGAACTCGTCCATCACGACCTGCCCGACGTCGGCGTCCGGCCCCTCGCGGAGGGCGAGGTTGGCGAGGATCTCGGCGGTGCAGCACACGATCGGGGCGTCCGCGTTCACGGCCGAGTCGCCGGTGACCATGCCGACGCTCTCCGCGCCGAAGATGTCCACGAGGGCGAAGAACTTCTCGCTCACCAGCGCTTTGATCGGCGCGGTGTAGTAGCTGCGGCGGCCCGCGGCGAGGGCGGCGAAGTGCGCGCCGACCGCGACGAGCGACTTCCCGGTGCCGGTCGGGGTGGACAGGATGAGGTTGTTGCCCGAGACGATCTCGATGAGCGCCTCGTCCTGCGCCGGGTAGAGGCGGATGCCGGTGCCCTCGGCCCACTCGGTGAACGCCGCGTACACGGCATCCGCATCGGCGCCGCGCACGGCGGACGGATCGAGGACGGTCATCCCCCGATCCTTTCATCCACCGTTGGAATCGCGCGAATGGCCCCGATTCGGCCCGAATCGGGGCCATTCGCGCGATTCGAAAGCCGCTAGCGCTCGCCCAGCAGCTGGCCGCGGATGCGGCGGAGGTCCTCGAGCAGCGAACCGATGAGGATCCAGTGATCGGATGCCGGCGGCCGGACGACCAGCGGGGCGGTGAGCGCCGGGATCGCCGAGGTGACGGCATCCGGCTCGGGGGACAGGTCCGCCACCTGCACCGCGAGACGCACGTCGTGCCCGGCCCGGCGCAGCTGCTCGGCGATCGCGGCGACCGCGGGCTCGTCGGCGATGCTGTCGTCGTAGTGGTCGAAGTACGCCCGGGTCATCCCGATCACCTGCGTGACCACCGGCGAGAGCATGTCGAGCAGCCGGCGCATCTCGGCCAGGTCGTCGCGATGGCGGGAACGGCGGGGGTTGAGGGCGAGAGACTCCTCGCCGGCGACGACGGATGCCTCGGCGGCATCCCGCATCGGCCGCAGCAGCCGCGCCTGCAGCATCAGCTCCTGCAGCCGGGCCGCGGTCTGCGGAGTCGGCAGCGCCTCGGCGAGCCGATCCAGGGTCGCGGCCAGCTCGGCGCCGAGCAGGCCGAGGTCCCGGCGGGCCGGCGCGACCAGCACCGGCGGCACGATCAGCGCGTTCACGACGATCCCGATCAGCGCGCCGATCAGGGTCTCGGCGATGCGGGCCACCGCGTACTCCGGGCTGGACGACCCCAGCGCGAGCACCAGCATCGCCGAGATCGCCACCTGGTTCCCGGTGCCGGGGCTGGCCCGGAACGCCCACGCCGTGAGCATCGCCACCACGACCGCGAGCAGCACGATCCAGCTCGGCGAGCCCAGCAGCAGGCCGAGCAGGACGGCGATCACCACGCCGACGATGACGCCGGTGCTGCGCTCCAGCGCCTTCGCCAGCGACTGGTTCACGCTCGGCTGCACCACCAGCAGCGCGGCGATCGCCGCGAAGACCGGCAGCTGACCGGGCACGATCCAGCCAGCCAGCAGCCAGGCCGCGATCGTCGCCGCCGCCGACTTCACGACCTGCAGCAGCGAGGCCCGTCGGGTGGTGCGGATCGCGGCGGGGATGCGCATGCCTCTCACGCTAGTCGCGGCCGGGCCGGTCCCGAGGCGGGACGGCTGTCCGGGCGCGGATGCCCGGGGACGGATGCCCGGGGAGGGACGCTCGCGACGGATGCCCCAGGGCGGATGCCCGGGGGGCGGGGGCCGGGCCGGCGCGCCGCGCCCCGTGCTGCGGCGCCGCGGAAGTTCCCTTGCACCCTCCCGGCGCCGCGCCGGCGCCGTTCCCGGTCCGCCATCCGCATCCTGTCGGCGGGCCGTGCTTCGATGGAGGGGATGGACGGGCACGGTGGGCAGGCGCGGGAGCAGGCGCTGCGGGAGCTGGGCCGGGGGCTGTGGGCGACGATCATCTGCTTCGTGATCGGCGCCGCGGCCGGCACGGCGGTGCTCTGGGGCGCCGCCCGACCGTTCGCCGGCGACGGCTCGGTGATCATCCCGGCCGCCGCGATCGCCGGGATCATCGCGGCGGGCGCCTTCGTCACGAGCACGTTGATGCACCGCCGCGGCGAGACCGGCCCGATGCCGCCCTGGCAGGCCGTCGTCTCCGACCTGTCGTCGGTGGCCCTCACGCTCGCGTTCGCGGCGGTGACCGGGCTGGGCGTGCTCCTCGCCGGCGAGGTGCTCGCGGCAGGCCTGCACGGGCTCGAGCTGCCGCCCCTCGGCGGAGGGGTTCTCGTCGGCGTGGCCTCCGCCGTCGGCGGGCGGCCGGCGTTCCGCGCCGGCATCCGTCTGCGCACCCGCGACATCGCCGGTCTGCTGTCGGGCTTCCTCGTCATCGGCACGCTGTTCGCGATGATCACCGCCACCGACCCCGGCTGGTGGGAGCGCAACTTCTCCCAGCTCGGCATCGGCGCCGGAGCGTGGGCGTTCAACGGGACGCTCATCATCGCCGGGCTCCTCGTCGCCACGGTCGGCTCGTACCTCGGCCGCGACCTGCACCGGATGCTCGGCGACGACGCGCTCCCACGGATCGCGGGCGTCGTGGCGGCCTGGGCGGCCTCCGGAGCGGCACTCGCCGCGGTCGGGCTGCTGCCGATCGACACCCTGCGCCCCGTGCACACGATCGCCGCGATCGCCGCGGTCGTCCTGCTCGTGCTCGCGGCCGTGCTCACCGCGTCGGCGATGCCGGAGGCGCCCGGGCTGCTCCGGGCCGTCACCGTCGGGCTGGTCGTGCTCGTCGCCGTCTCCGCGGCGCTGGCGATGGCGCGGGTGTACTCGGTGACGGTGCTGGAGAGCATCGTCACCGGCCTCGCGCTGCTGTGGCTGTCGACGCTCGTGCAGGTGGTCGGCGTGCTCGCACCGGATGCCTCGCGGCCGTCGGCCCGGCGCTCGCCGCTGCGTTGAGGCGGGCGACGCTTCGACGGGCTCAGCGTCCGGGGGGGACGGGCTCAGCGTCCGGACGGGCACGGCGTCCGGGGCGACGGGCTCAGCGGACGCTTCGACGGGCTCAGCGTCCCGGGCGTCCGCGCCGGGTCAGCTCTCGCGGCGGCGGACGATCTCCGCGATCCAGAGCGGGGCGAACGGGGAGGTGCATCCCGGCGGCGTCGGGTAGTCCGCGAGCACCTGCAGCCGCTCACCGATCGCGATCGCCCGGTCGCGCAGCGCGGGATGATGGATGCCGATCGTCGCAAGCGTCTCGTTCATCGCCCACTGCTCCCGCGCGGGCGCATCGCGAAGCTCGCGTTCGATCCGGTCGAGCAGCCCGTCGAGGTCGAGCCCTTCGGGCTTCTTCGCGACCCGGTCGGTGGTCAGCGACCAGCCGGCTGCCCGGGCATGAGCATCCGCATCGTCCAGCCAGCGCACCCGCATCTCCTCCGCGTGCGGCGACTTCCGGGCGATGTAGTTCACGAACCAGTCGTGCGCCTTCGCGCTGCGGGTGCTGCGCAGCATCCGATCGAGCTCCGCGGCATCCGCCTCACGCGGCTTGAGGATCAGCAGCGCCACGAGCTGACCCGCGACATCCCCCGAGTCCCACAGCGCCCGGGCGAGACCGGCATCCATCCCGAGCCGCTTGGCCACCCCGCGCAGCTGCGTGAGGTTCACGCCGTGCGCGTCGCCGTGCCGCTCGTTGACCGCCCGCATCTTCGGGTCCTCGAGGGCCGCGAGCTCCCCGAGCACCTCCGCGACGTCCGCCATACTCACAGCGTACGCACGAACGCCGGGGCGGCGTCTGGTTCCGCCGCGGCCGGTGCGGCATCATCGGAGGCAGCCGCATCCGTTCGAAAGGGGACGAGGATGTCCGACCAGATCTTCACCTACCCTGCCGCGTCCGCACGCGGTGGGCGACACCCCCTGACCCGCGGCCCGCGCCGCCGGTGAGCGGCGCGCATCTGAGGCCCCCGGCCGGGAAGATAGGGCATCCGCCCGATGCCCGCCGGGGGCCTCAGCGAGGAGCGTAGGGGTGTCGGAGAAGGAGATCCCATGTACGAGCATCCCTACCTCACCCACCGCATCAACGTCCTCGAGACGGAGCGCCTGGAGGCCGAGCTCGAGCGCCGTCGCCGGATCCTCGAGCAGCCTGAGCGCCTCATCCCGCGCGAGCGCTGGACCACCCGGCTGCGGGGGTTCTTCCGCGGTCGGACCGCGGGCGCGGTCGCGCCGGTCGCGCCGGTCGCGGACGGGCGGGCGGATGTGTCGACGGATGCCGCGGGCGCTGCCGTCTCGGTGACGGATGCCGCGGGCGCGGGCGCGGTGGCGCCGGCGGCGGACGCGGAGGCCTCGGGCCGGTCGGCCGCGCCGGCGGCTGCCGCGGGTGCATCCGTCCCGGACGCGGACCGGCCCGGTCACCAGGACGCCGCGGCGGAGCCCGCGTTGTGCTCCTCCGCCGCATGACGCTTCCGCGAGAGCGGCGCGGCGCCCGAGCATCCGCCCCGGCATCCGCACGGGCATCCCTGCCGGCACCCGCGCCCACCCCGGGCCCGGTCGACGGCCCCGAGGTCCTCGGCCGGACCGGCCCCGATGTCGGTGGCCGGTGGCACGATGAGAGCATGCCTCTCATCGCACCGACCGCCGAGATGGTGGGACGCGACGCCGAGCTGGGTCTGCTCGACGCCGCGCTGCGCCGCGCGGCAGCCGGCGAGACGGCATCCGTCCTCGTCTCCGGCGAGGCCGGCATCGGCAAGACCCGGCTGCTGCGCGAGTTCCGCGCCCGTGCCGAGACGAGTGCCGCGGTGTTCACCGGCTGGTGCGTGGACTACGGTGCGACTCCCGCGCCGTACGCGCCGCTCCCGGCCATCCTGCGCGGCGTGCTCGCCGAACTCGGCGAAGAGACGACGGCCGAGGCCGCCGGTCCCGCGCGGGCCGCGCTGCGACTGCTGCTGCCCGAGCTGGGCCCGGTCGACCGCGCCGCCGTCACCCCCGACGGACTCCGCGAGGCCATCGCGACCCTGCTCGAGGCCGCCGCCGCGCGCCGCCCCGTGGTCGTCCTCATCGAGGACCTGCACTGGGCCGACGACGCCACGCTCGCCATGCTGTCGTTCCTGCTCCGCGCGGTGTCCGGGCACGGCGTGCTGTTCGTGCTCACCTGCCGGGTCGACGAGGTGCGCCGCGGCGGCGCCGTCCGCAGCTTCCTGGTCGAGGCCGAGCGGGCGCGTCTGCTCGACCGCATCGCGCTCGGCCGGCTCGACCCGGTCGCGGTGCGGGCGATGGTCGAAGCGCTCAGCGGCCCCGTCGACGACGCCGTCTTCACCCGCCTGCTCGACCGGTCCGAGGGGGTGCCCTTCTTCGTCGAGGAGCTCTCCTGCAACGCCCTCGGCCCGCTGCCCGAGTCGTTGCGCGACGTGCTGCTGGCCCGGTTCGACCGGCTCGGCGATGACGCGAAGCGCGTGGTGCGCATCGCCTCCGCCTCCGACGCCCCGGTTCCGCACGAGCTGCTCGCCGACCTCGCAGCTCTCCCCGACGAGCGGCTCGACGAGGGCATCCGCGAGGCCGCCGCGGCGGCGATCCTCGCCGTGCGGCCCGACGACTCGTACGGGTTCCGGCACGCACTGCTGCGCGAAGCGGTGCACGACGACCTGCTCCCCGGGGAGCGCGCCCGGCTGCACCGCGCCTACGCCGAGGCGCTCGAGATCCGGGCCGCCGCGCCCGGCGCCTGCCTGGAGTCGGCGCTCGCCTACCACTGGCATCAGGCGCACGACGCTCCTCGTGCGCTCGCCGCGTCCATCGGCGCGATGGAGCGGTCCAAGGCCAGCTACGCGTTCTCGACCGCGGCCCGCTTCGGCGAGCTCGCGCTCGAGCTGTGGGACCAGGTGCCGGATGCCGCGGCCGCCGCCGGCATCGACCGGGTCTCGCTGCTGCGCCGGCTCGGGTCGATCCTGCGCAACGCCGGCGACGGGGAGCGCGCCCTCGCCGTGGTGAACCTCGCGCTCGACGAGGTCGACCCGGCGACGTCCGACCGCGGGGTCTACGTGCGGCTGCTGCGCGACAAGGCGCTGTACCTGCAGAACCTCGGCCGGCCCGGCGCGGCGGAGCTGCTGGCCGAGGCGCTCGCCGCCATGGACGGCCTGGACGACGACCGGCTCCGGGCCTCGGTGCTGAACCTGCTCGCCGGGCGCCACATGGTCGCCGCGCGCATCGACGAGGCCATCGAGACCGCCGACGCCGCGTACCGGATCGCCGAGCGGCTCGGCGACCACTCGCAGATGTCGATCGCGGCGAACACGCGGGCCGCGTCGCGGGTGCACCGCGGCGACGTCGAGGGCGGTCTGGAGGACTACCGGCTCTCCTGGCAGCGGGCGACCGACGACTCCGCGCGTCTGCGCTACTACGTGAACTACTCCGACGTGCTGCACCACCTCGGGCGGCACCGCGAGGCCGTGCGGGTCGCCGAGGAGGGGATCGCCCGCGCACGGACCCTCGGCGTGGAGCGCACCACCGGCTCGATCCTCACCCAGAACGTCGCCGAACCGCTGCTGCAGCTCGGCGAGGTCGATCGGGCCGAGCAGCTGCTGGCGCGCGACCTCACCTTCCGCACCCACCGCATCTTCCGGGTGTACACGATGGCGACCCGGATGCGGGTCCTCGCCTGGCGGGGACGGATCGCCGAGGCGAGGGCGCTGCTCGCCGAATGGCGGGAGACGATGGCCGCCGTCGCCCCGTTCGAGCGCCAGGTGGAGTACTCCCTGCTGAGCACCGAGCTCGCCATCCACCTCGGCGCCGGCGAGGCCGAGGAGGCCGCCGCCGTGATCCGCCGGTTCCTCGCCGCCGACGGGCCGCTGATCGGGCACGCCTCGCGGCTGCTGCTGGAGGCCGGGTGGGTCGTCAGCGCCGTGCGCGCCGACGGGCGGATGCCGGATGCCGCGGCGCTCGCCGAATCCGTCCGGACCGCCTGGGCGGCGCTGCCGCCGGGGCTGCGCCCGGAAGGCTGGAGTGTCGTGCTCACCGCCCTGCTCGACGGCGCCCCCGACGTGCTCCGCGCCGCGCTGCCGGTGACGGACGAGGACGACATGCCGGCCGCATTCCGGGTCGTCGTGCGCCTCGACCTCGCGCGACGGCTGATCCACGACGGGGAGCGCGCCGAAGCGGCATCTGCGCTGTCGGCCGCCCGCGAGATCGCCGCCGCGATCGGCAACGCCCGGCTGCAGCAGGAGGCGGACGAGCTCGCCCTGGCATCCGGCCTCTCCGGCGAACCCGCGGCACCCGCGCTGGCCGAGCTGACCGCGCGCGAGAGCCAGGTCCTGGACCTGCTGGCCGAGGGGCTGAGCAACCGGCAGATCGGCGAACGGCTGTTCATCAGCGTAAGACCGTCAGCGTGCACGTCTCGGCGATCCTGCGCAAGCTCGGCGTGACCACCCGCACCGAGGCCGCCGTCGCCGCCACCCGCCGCGTCGGCGCCTGAGAACCGGCAGAACGCGTCCGGCACAGCGGCAGCCGTGCTGAAATCCTCGCCGACGACACCTTGCGGGAATACCCCAGTGGGGTATCTGTTGTACCCTGGTGAACACCCCAGAGGGGTATCGCGAACAGGAAGGTGAGAAACATGACCACGACCGAGTTCCAGGTGACCGGGATGACGTGCAGCCACTGCGAGATGTCCGTTCGTGAGGAGGTCGCGAAGGTCCCCGGCGTCGAGAGCATCGACGTCAGCGCGCAGACCGGACGGCTCGTCGTCTCCTCGTCCGCGCCCGTCGACCCCGCCGCGGTCATCGCCGCGGTCGACGAGGCCGGCTACCAGGCGGAGTCCGCCTGATGAACGCCGCGGCACGCCTCGGCCTCTTCGGCGTGGGGCTGGTGGCGGTGTTCGGCCTCGCCGCAGCCGCAGCGGGCGCTCTCGCGCCCGACGGCATCGCCACCCCCGCGGCCACCGAGACCGCGGCTTCGCAGGAGGAGCAGGACATGAAGGATCACAACGCACACGGCGGCGCCGGACACGGCGCCTCGGCCGGAGCGGATGCCGGGCACGGCGCCGGCCACCTGGGCGGCCTCGCGCTCGCCGACGGCGGGTTCGTGCTGGACGCCGTCGCGGCTCCGGCATCCGTCGGGGAGCAGGGGTCGCTGAGCTTCCGCATCCTCGGCGCCGACGGCGCACCGGTCACCGCGTACGACGTCGCGCACGAGAAGGAGCTGCACCTCATCGTCGTCCGCACCGACGGCGCGCACTTCCGGCACGTGCATCCCGAGCGGGCGGCCGACGGCACCTGGTCGCTGCCGTGGAGCTGGGACGCGGCGGGCAGCTATCGCCTGTTCGCCGACTTCACGGCCTCCGGCGCCGAGCCGGTGACCCTCGCCCGCACGATCGACGTCGCCGGCGACCTGCGGCCCGTCGACCCGCAGCCGACCGCGCACGCCACCGTCGACGGCTACGACCTGCACCTGAGCGGCGAGCTGGCCGCCGGCGCGGCATCCGAGCTCACCATCACGGTCTCGCGGGGCGGAGAGCCCGTCACCGAGCTCGAGCCGTACCTCGGTGCGTTCGGCCACCTCGTCGCGCTCCGTCAGGGAGACCTCGGCTACGCGCACGTGCACCCGGAGGGCGACGAGCCCGAGCCCGGCGACACGTCCGGGCCGGAGGTGCGCTTCGCCGCCACCGTCCCGACCGACGGCCGGTACCTGCTGTACTTCGACTTCCAGATCGGCGGCGTCGTGCGGTCCGTGCCGTTCGTCGTCGACACGGTCGGAGCGGCCGCGTCCGGCGGCGAGGACGCCGGGCACGGTCACGGCGGCACGGGACATGACGACGGCGGCGACACCGGCGGCGACTCCGGCCACGACGACACCGGCTCCGGCGACCACAGCCACTGAGCCCGCCCATCCGTCACCACGAACACCACGTCGAGGAGCATCATGAGCACCGCAGAGCAGACCCGGATCGAACTCGAGATCGGCGGGATGACCTGCGCCTCCTGCGCCATGCGCATCGAGAAGAAGCTGAACAAGCTGGACGGGGTCACCGCGACCGTCAACTACGCCACCGAGAAGGCGCAGGTCACCGCCGACGGACCCGTCGATCCGGCCCTGCTCATCTCGACTGTCGAGGGCGCCGGGTACACCGCGACGCTCCCGGCCCCGCCCGCGGACACCGACGGCACGTCCGACGATTCCGCCGAGGACCCCGAGCTGCGCACCCTCCGGCAGCGGCTGATCGGATCGATCGTGCTGTCGGTGCCGGTGATCCTGCTGGCGATGATCCCCGCGCTGCAGTTTCCGTACTGGCAGTGGCTGTCGCTCACCCTCGCGGCACCGGTCGTCGTCTGGGCGGCGTGGCCGTTCCACCGCGCCGCCTGGCTGAACCTGCGCCACGGCTCCGCCACCATGGACACGCTGATCAGCCTCGGCACCTCGGCGGCGTTCCTGTGGTCGCTGTACGCGCTGTTCCTCGGCACCGCCGGGCAGCCGGGCATGATCCACGGCTTCTCGTGGACCATCGCCCCGAGCGACGGCGCCGGCAACATCTACCTCGAGGTGGCCTCCGGCGTCACGATGTTCATCCTCGCCGGCCGCTACTTCGAGAAGCGCGCCAAGCGCCGCGCCGGCGACGCGCTGCGGGCCCTGCTCGAACTGGGCGCCAAGGACGTCGCGGTGATCCGGGACGGCGCCGAGACCCGCATCCCGATCTCCGAGCTGCACGTCGGCGACGAGTTCGTGGTGCGCCCGGGGGAGAAGATCGCGACCGACGGGGTCGTGGTGTCCGGGTCCTCCGCGGTGGACCGGTCGATGATCACCGGCGAGTCGGTGCCCGTCGAGGTCGGCGCCGGGGACGCCGTGACCGGCGCGACGGTGAACGCCGGCGGGCGGCTCGTCGTGCGGGCGACCCGGGTGGGCGCGGACACGCAGCTCGCGCAGATGGCGCGCCTGGTCGAGGAGGCGCAGACCGGCAAGGCCGAGGTGCAGCGCCTCGCCGACCGTGTCTCCGGGGTGTTCGTGCCGATCGTCATCGCGATCGCCGTCGCCACGCTGGGCGCATGGATCGGCGCCGGATTCCCGCTCTCGGCCGCGTTCACCGCCGCGGTCGCCGTGCTCATCATCGCCTGCCCGTGCGCGCTGGGTCTCGCCACGCCGACGGCGCTGCTGGTCGGCACGGGGCGCGGGGCGCAGCTGGGCATCCTGATCAAGGGCCCGGAGGTGCTGGAGTCCACGCGTCGCGTCGACACGATCGTGCTCGACAAGACCGGGACGGTGACCGAGGGGCGGATGAGCGTCGTCGACGTCATCCCCGAGGAGGGGACGGATGCCGCGGAGCTGCTCCGTCTGGCCGGCGCGGTCGAGCACGCCTCCGAGCACCCGATCGCCCGCGCCGTCGCCGCCGCGGCCCTGGCGCCCCGGTCGTCCACCGAGGACGGCACTTCCCGGTCGTTGAGCGAGGACGGCGGAGCCGCCCGAGACGAAACGCGTTCCGCTTCCCGAACCCTCCCTCCCGTCGAGTCCTTCCAGAACACCGAGGGCCGCGGCGTCAGCGGTGTCGTCGAGGGACGCGCCGTGCTCGTCGGGCGGCTGTCGCTGCTGGAGGACTGGGCGATCCACCCCTCGACGCGCCTCCTCGACGCGAAGGCAGGTGCCGAGGCCGCCGGTCAGACGGCCGTGCTCGTCGCCTGGGACGGCGCACCCCGCGGCGTGATCGTCGTCGCCGACCGGGTGAAGCAGACCAGCGCCGAGGCGGTGGCCTCCTTCCGCGACCTGGGCCTGACCCCGGTGCTGCTCACCGGCGACAACGAGGCGGCCGCGCGGCACATCGCCGCGGAGGTGGGCATCGACGAGGTGATCGCCGAGGTGCTCCCGGCCGACAAGGTCGACGTCGTCCGGCGGCTGCAGCAGGAGGGGCGTGTCGTGGCGATGGCCGGCGACGGCGTCAACGACGCCCCCGCGCTCGCGCAGGCCGACCTCGGCCTGGCGATGGGCACCGGCACGGATGTCGCGATCGAGGCATCCGACATCACCCTCGTCCGCGGCGACCTGCGTGCGGCGGCGGATGCCATCCGGCTGTCGCGCCGCACCCTCGCCACCATCAAGGGCAACCTGTTCTGGGCCTTCGGCTACAACGTCGCGGCGCTGCCGCTGGCCGCCCTGGGCCTGCTGAACCCGATGATCGCCGGCGCCGCGATGGCGTTCTCGAGCGTCTTCGTCGTCGGCAACAGCCTGCGGCTGCGCCGGTTCCGCTGACCGGCGCACACGCTCGGGAGGAGAACTCGGCCAGCGGCGGATCGCCGGGCCGGATTCCTCCTCCCGAGCGTGAGAACTCCTCCCGAACGGATGCCGGGGGCCGGACGCCGACGGCCCGGGCCCCGAACGGATGCCGGGGCCCCGCCCTAGACTGCCACCGTGAGCGATCAGGCCGTGAGGGTCGCCGAAAGGGAGGAGCGGCGATGATCGCCGACGAGGAGCTGCTGCAGGAGATCGCCGGAATGCTCGACCACGACGGGATGCTCGATATCGGTACGATGTTCCGCCGGCCGGGCATCCGCGCCGACGGAAAGATCGTGGCCTTCCTCGGCGCCGACGACCGGATGATCACGAAGGTGCCGCGCGAGCGGGCCCTCGAGCTGATCGCCGCCGGCGAGGCATCCGAGGTCACGATGGGGAAGCGGACCATGCGCGAGTGGATCTCCGTGCCCGCGGCCGCCGACCGCGACGGCACCCTGGCCCGGTGGACGCCACTGGTGCGCGAAGCGCTCGCGTACGTGACGTCGCTCGGCGGAGGTGCTTGACTCGGACGGGACCCGAGAGCACCGGAAGGGGTGATCCATGCGCCACACGCCGCGTTACATCATGGACGACGTCGACGAGGTCAGGGAGCTGATCCGCCGGCATCCGTGGGCGACGTTCGTCTCGCCGGCGTCCACCGGGCTCGTCGCCTCGCACTACCCGATCCTGATCGACGAGGAGGACCGGGAGGGCATCACGATCGTGAGCCACTTCGGGCGTCCGGACGACGAGCTGCACGAGCTCGGCAGGCACGAGATCCTCGTGATCGTGCAGGGGCCGCACGACTACGTGTCCTCCAGCTGGTACGCCCCGGGCGACCTCGTGCCGACCTGGAACCACCTCACCGCGCACCTGTACGGGGTGCCGGAGATCCTCGGGTTCGAGGAGAACTACGCCATGCTCTCGCGTCTCACCGATCACTTCGAGCACGGCCGGCCCGGCGGACGCAGCCTCGCCGAGGACGAGGAGGGCACACGGCGCATCGCCCGCGGCACGGTGGGTCTGCGGATGCGGGTGACGCGCTTCGACGCGCGCCAAGCTCAGCCAGAACAAGACGCCCGAGGTGCGCGAGAACATCATCCGGCACGTCGAGGGCGGGAACCCGGAGCTCGCCGAGGAGATGCGACGGCGCAACTGACGGCGCCCGCCGGAGTCGCCGGGGCAGGCGCCCCGGGTCAGGCGCTCTCGGCTCGGCCGGCGCGCCAGTAGCCCATGAACGCGACCGAGCGGCGGTCGACGCCGAGGTCGCGCACCAGGTGCCGGCGCAGCGCGGTGATGGTGCCGGCCTCGCCGGCGAGCCAGGCGTGCGTGGTCGGCTTCGTCGGGCTGGTCGCCCCGCACGCCGCCCGCGCCCTCGTCGGCGCCCGGCACACGCGAGTGATCCCGGTGGCGGTGCTGCTCGGTGCCGTGCTCGTCGGGACGGCGGATGCCATCGGCCGCACCGTGCTCGCCCCCGCCCAGCTGCCCGCCGACCTGGTCGTCGCCCTCCTCGGCGCCCCGTACTTCGTCTGGCTCCTCTGGAGATCGCGGGACGCGTAGCCCGGAGCGGGCGGCCCGCCCGCCGCACCTCCCGCGGGCCTTGGGGGTGCGCGATTCTCCCGGCGGTCGGGCGGATGCCGGTCGCCGGGAGCTTTCCGCATCGCGGGAGGTCGTCGCGCGTGCGGGATCCTCCCCGCGGCGCGCGGGCAACAGCGCGAGTCGCGAACGCTCGGCGTTCTGGGCATCCGCATAGCCGGGGCATCGACGCGCCCCAGACGCACGTGGTGTTCTCTTCCCCTGGGAAAGGACGACACCATGAACTCCACCGACCCCCGCTGGCTCGACGCGAACGGCCACGAGATCGATGAGGACCACCGCGGCCTCGTCTACGACATCCGCACGCTCATCGACCGCCGGCGGGCGCTCGGGATCTTCGGCGGGATCGCCGCGACGGCGCTGCTCGCCGCGTGCGCACCGCCCTCCGACACCGGCGCGAATAGCACGAGCACCACGGGCACCGACGGTCGCCCCGCCCCGCCCGACGGCGGCCAGGGCGGCGCTCCGACCGGACAGGACAACAGCGACCTCCTCGAGGGGGAGGTGCCGAACGAGACCGCCGGCCCCTACCCGGCCGACGGCTCGAACGGGGTGAACGTGCTCGACGACTCCGGCATCGTGCGCAGCGACATCCGTTCCAGCTTCGGCTCGTCGGCCACGACGGCCGAGGGCGTCCCGCTCGACATCGTGCTCACCGTCCGCGACGCCACCACGGGCGCGGCGATGGCGGGTGCCGGCGTGTACCTCTGGCACTGTGACCGCGACGGCAACTACTCGCTGTACTCGGATGCCGCGAAGAACGAGAACTACCTGCGCGGCGTGCAGGAGACCGACGACACCGGCACGGTGCGCTTCCGGTCGATCTACCCGGCGTGCTACTCCGGCCGGTGGCCGCACATCCACTTCGAGGTGTATCAGGACGTCGCCACGGCGGTCGCGACCGGACCGATCGTGAAGACCTCGCAGATCGCCCTGCCCGAGGAGACGAACGCCAAGGTGTACGCGACCTCGGGGTACGAGTCGAGCGTGCGCAACGCCTCGCGGGTGACGCTCACCGGCGACAACGTGTTCGGCGATGACGGCGGCATCCTGCAGCTGGCGACGATGACCGGCAGCGTCGACGACGGCTACACGGCTGCGCTGTCGATCGCGGTGTGATGATGGCATCCGATCGCGGTGTGACCGATGGCATCCGATCACGGTGCCGCGACGGCATCCGTCCGCCGGCCGCGAACGCCCAGGCGATTCCGATCACCTGTGCGTAACGTCGAAGACATGACCACGGTTCCCGTCGACGCCGCCGCGATCGCGGAGGCCAGGCAACTGCGAGACGCGTTCCAACGGTTCCTGCGGGAGTACGAGTTCGGGATGCGGGAGGTCGAGACCAAGATCTCCATCCTGCGCGACGAGTTCACCCACAACCACGCGTACAACCCGATCGAGCACGTGAAGAGCCGGCTGAAGTCGCCGGACAGCATCGTCGAGAAGGTTGCGCGGAAGGGCATCGAGCCCGACTTCGACACCATCCGTCGCGAGATCACCGACATCGCCGGGGTGCGGGTCACGTGCAGCTTCGTCTCCGACGTGTACCGGCTGTTCCAGCTGCTCACCCAGCAGGACGACGTCACCGTGAAGATCGTGAAGGACTACATCGCCCAGCCGAAGCCGAACGGCTACCGCAGCCTGCACGCGATCGTCGAGGTGCCGGTGTTCCTCTCCACCGGACCGGTGCCGGTGCCGGTCGAGGTGCAGTTCCGCACCATCGCGATGGACTTCTGGGCGAGCCTGGAGCACAAGATCCACTACAAGTTCCAGGGGCAGGTGCCGAGCCATCTGGTGCAGAGCCTCACCGAGGCGGCCGAGGCCGCCGGTGAGCTCGACCTGCGCATGGAGCGGCTGCACCACGAGGCGCACGCCGTGAACCAGCGGGCTCTGGAGGCCTGACTCCCGGGACGACCTGCCCTTCCCGCCACATTGTGTCCGGTGAGGTGGGTTGTCGCGCCCCGGACCAGCACGACGCGACACAATGTGTCGCCGGGGGGATCAGCCCAGGAACGTGCGGGCGGCGGTGGTCATCGCGGTGACGCCGACGTCGATGGTCGGATGCAGGACGGGCGCGAAGAACGGGGAGTGGTTGGTCGGGATGTCGCGGTCGACCGTCCCCGCCCGCGCGGCGGCCCGGTAGTCGTCGGGGTCGATGCCGCCCCAGAACCAGAACACCAGCGGCGCGCCGGCGTCGCGGGCGAACCACGACACGTCCTCGCTTCCAGTGAACAGCCCCGGGTCGACGACGGCGTGCTCGCCGAACTCCTCGTGGAACGCGGCGACGACCCGCGCCGTGGCATCCGGGTCGTTGATCGTCGCCGGGAGGGTGTGCAGGGTCGAGATCTCCGGCTCCCGTTCGGCTCCGGATGCCAGGGCTTCCGCCCGGATCACCCGCTCTACCTTCTCGAGGACCTTGTCGCGCAGCGCCTCGTCCGGGTACCGGAGGCTGAGCTGCAGCGTGGCATCCGCCGGGATGATGTTGTTCTTGGTGCCGGCGTGGATCGCCCCGACGGTGACCACCGCCAGCTCCCGCGGGTCGACCTCGCGCGACACAACGGTCTGCAGCCGCATCACGGTGGAGGCGGCCATCACGATCGGGTCGATGGTGGCGTGTGGCCGGGATCCGTGCCCGCCGCGGCCGTGCATCACCACCTGGATGCCGTCGGATGCCGACATCTGCGGCCCCGGGCGCACGCCGATCACGCCGGCGGGCAGCGGGGTGAGGTGCTGCCCGAGGACCACGTCCGGGCGGGGGAAGCGCGCCAGCATCCCGTCGTCGAGCATGGTGCGGGCCCCGGCGCCGAACTCCTCGGCGGGCTGGATGATCACGACGACGGTGCCGTGCCACTCAGCGCGGTCGGCGACCAGGCGCTCCACGGCGCCGATCATCGCGGTGACGTGCATGTCGTGGCCGCACGCGTGCATCACCGGCACGGTGTGCCCGTCGGGGTCGACGCCGGTCGCGGTGGACGCGTAGGGCAGGCCGGTGTCCTCCTTCACCGGGAGGGCGTCCATGTCGGCGCGGAGCCAGACGACCGGGCCGGATGCCTGGGCGGGCTCGCCGCCCTGACCGCGCTTGGGGTTGCGGAGCACACCGACCACGCCGGTGACGCCGACGCCCTCGTGCACCTCGAGTCCCAGGTCGCGCAGGTGCGCGGCGGCGATGCCGGCGGTGCGGGTCTCCTGGAACGACAGCTCCGGATGCCGGTGCAGGTCGGTGTACAGCGCTTCGAGGTCGATGGCCATACGGGTGAGCCTAGCGAGCGGTGACGCTCCGACGGCTCGGCGTCCACCCGCACGTTCTGACACATTGTGTCCCGAGGGGTGGGTCGTCCCGACGGGCACCCGCAGGTACGGACACAATGTGTCGCGACGGGTGGGTGGGGCTGCGGATGGATGGGGCTCCGGGTGGGTGGGGCTGGGGGCCAGGCGCGCCGTCAGCCGATCCAGGACGCGAGGGCGTCGACGGAGTCGCCGTAGTTGACCCGGATCACGGGGAGCGCCAGCTTGTCGGTGCCCGGGGTGACGTAGCCCCACTCGATCGTGCGCCCGAAGGTGAAGCCGGCCTTCGCGGTGCCCTCCTTCGTGGTCTCGGTGTAGTGACCGAACGGGTACGCGACGACCTCCTTGGCGCCGAGGATGGCGGCCGAGGTCTCCAGGTCGGCGGCGATCTGCTCGGCGGACCAGTTCGTCATCCGGCCGCGGCCGTTCTCGCCCGCCTCGTGCATGTCGTGCGTGTGCGAGCGCTGCAGCACGTAGGGCGACGGCGACGGGTCCTGTCGGTACTCGGTGATCACGAACGACGTCGTGAGGACCTTGTGCTTCACCACCACCGGCACGGCCAGGTCGAACCAGGTCGGGTCGGCGTCGTCGTCGGTGACGATCACGGACCGCGGCGGAAGGTACAGCCGCCCGTCGACGAACGCGTCCAGCTCGTCGTGCGCCGTGTCGGCGTCGGCGTCGGCGCGCCGGCCGCCGTGCGCTCGCCGGATGCCGGGGACTGCTCTCCGCGCAGGGCCGGCATCAGCGCGAACGCGGCGACGGCGGCACCCGCCAGCGCCACGGCGCCGATCACGGTGAACGTCAGACGGCGCCGCCGCCGGCGGGAGTACCGGCGGGGGCGCGGAGCGGGGAGGGTCACGCCTTGATCCTAGGGACGGCGAGGGTCATTCCCCGGACGCCGGGCGGATGTCGTCCGGATGGCCCGCGGAAGCGTGCGGAACCCCGCGACGTCACTCCGGCCGGCGCTGCTCCATCAGGGCGAGCGGGCGGCCCTCCAGGTCGGTGAAGAAGGCCATCCACTCCTGGCATCCGTCCTCGTGGGTGTGGATGAGCTGCGGCTCGTGCGTGAAGACGACCCCGCGCTCGCCGAGGTCGGCCCGCGCCCGCTCGATGTCCGGCACCCGGAAGTACAGGATCGACTCCTCGTGCACCGGCCCGTCGCCCTGGGAGAGGAACAGTCGCGTGCCGTCGCACTCGAAGAAGCTCAGCGTGCCGAACGTGTAGAGGTGGCGCAGCCCGAGCACATCCCGGTACCACGCCTCGGCGGCCGCGATGTCGTCGACGGAGCGGGAGATCTGGCCGATCGGGCCGAGCGAGACGGCGTCCATGCGGCGACGGTACCACCGCGCTGATGCCGGCGTCAGCCCCGCAGGTCGGCGACGAGCTCCTCGACGCGGCGGCGGATCTCGTCGCGGATCGGCCGCACCGCCTCGATGCCCTGACCGGCGGGGTCGTCGAGTTTCCAGTCCTCGTAGCGCTTGCCGGGGAAGAACGGGCAGGCGTCGCCGCAGCCCATCGTGATCACGACGTCGGAGGCCTGCACGGCATCCGTCGTGAGCACCTTCGGCTGCTCGCCGGCGATGTCGATGCCCACCTCGGCCATCGCCGCGACGGCCACCGGGTTGATGTCGGATGCCGGCATCGAGCCGGCCGAGCGCACCTCGATGCGTCCGCCGCCGAGTTCGCGGAGGAACCCCGCGGCCATCTGCGAGCGCCCGGCGTTGTGCACGCAGACGAAGAGGACGGAGGGCTTGGCGTCGGTCATCGGGTCTCCTCGGGGATGTCCAGGGTGGCGAGCAGAGCGCGGACGCGCCCGGCGATGTCGTCGCGGATGGCGCGGGCGCCCTCGGCGGATGCCAGGGCGGGATCGCCCACGGCCCAGTCCTCGTAGCGCACCCCCGGGATCACCGGGCACACGTCGCCGCAGCCCATCGTGACGACGACGTCGACGGCGCGGACCGCGTCGTCGGTGAGCGGCTTGGGGAAGCGCTCGGCCGCGGCGTCCCCCTCGATCTCAGCGAGCAGCGTGCGCACGTGGGGATGCACGGCGTCCGCGGGCTGGGAACCGGCCGACCGCGCGATCACGCGGCTGCCGCTGATGCTGTTCACCAGCGCGGCGGCCAGCTGCGACCGGCCGGCGTTCGCGACGCACACGAACAGCACCTGTGGAGCCGATGCCGCGCGATCGGGGCCGAGACCCGCGCGGCGCAGATCGGCGAGGCGCTGGCGGGCGAAGCGCTCGGTCAGCGGGATCAGCGCCGAGGTCACTCTCGCGCTGCGCGCCAGCGAGGTGTACGACTCGCGGACGATCTGCAGCACGGCATCCGGGGCGAACGCGGGCGTCTCGGCGGCGAGCTGCTCCGCGAGGCGGGTCACGCGGCCGTCGAGGTCGGGCAGGCGAGCGGCGTGCGGCTCGCCGGCATCCGGCGTCCCCACGGCGGCCGGGGCGAACGCCTCGAGCAGCGCCGTGACGGCGGCGCGCCGCCGCGGCTCGATGCGGTACCACACCCAGGTGCCGCGGCGCTCGGAGCGCAGGATGCCGGCCTCCTTGAGCACCTTTAGGTGGTGGGACACGGTCGGCTGCGAGACATCGGCGAGGGCCGCCAGGTCGCACACGCAGCATTCGCCGCGGGGGTCGGCGGCGATGGCGGAGAGCATCCGCAGCCGCAGCGGCTCGGACAGCGCCTTGAGCGCGCTCGCGACCGAGGCTGCCGCTTCGGCGCCGATGGCGTGCGCGGCCGTCGGCGTGCACACCGGTTCATCGGCGAGTGCCGTGCTCGTCATGCGATCAGCTCCCGCATTGTCGCCGCCGCGCTCACGGGCGGTCCTGTTTTGATCCGCGTCTATATTGACAGGGATCGAGGCAGAGGACAACACCGGATGCTCCGCAGCGTGAGGAGCCGATCGGTCAGCCGGCCGCCTCCGTCAACAGCGCTGCGCGGAGGGTGCGCTCCATCCAGTCCCGGTGCGTCTTCGTGCTCCACCCGGCCTGCAGCACGAGAGCCTCCCAGGTCGCCGGCGACCCGATCGACCAGATGGTCGCCGCGGCCTCGGCGTCGGACAGCTCGGGACGCAGACCGCCGCGCTCGCGCAGCGTGACGGCGGCGCGGCCGTAGCGCTCCAGCCGCTGCTGCGCTCGCCGGGTCTGCAGGGTGGCGATCTCAGGGTCCACCGCGGCGGCCTGGGCGATCACCCGGTGGACGGCGTGGGTGCGCGCGTTCGCCTCGGCCAGCCAGTCCGCGAGGACGGCGATCACCGCCCGGGCGTCGCCGGCGCGGTCGATCCGGTCGGCGAGGAACTCCACCACGGGCCTGTCCTCGGTGCCCGCCGCGCTGCGATCGAGCACGGCGGAGAGCACGGCGGCCTTGCCGCCGACGGTGATGTAGACGGTCTGCACGGCTGCGCCGGCCTCCCGCGCGATCATGCCGATCGTGGTCGCGACGTAGCCGTGCTGCCGGAACAGCCGGTCGGCGGCGTCCACGATGGCCGCGCCGGTCGCCGCCTGCGCCGCGTGCCGGCGAGAAGGTCTTGCCGTGGCCTGCTCCATGTTCTTAGAACAGCGTTCTATCAAATGGAATCACGTTCTAAGGAGCGTGTCATGGACACCGACGTCCTCGTCATCGGCGCAGGTCAGTGCGGCCTCGCTCTCAGCCGCGAACTGCGCGACCGCGGCGTGGCGCACGAGGTGCTCACCGGCGACGACGCGCCGGGGGACGTCTGGCGCCGGCGCTGGGACTCGCTGCGCCTGTTCACGCCGGCGCGGTTCGACGCCCTGCCGGGGATGCCGTTCCCGGCGCCGCCCCGGCACCGGCCGACGGCGGCCGAGTTCGCCGGGTACCTCGACGACTACGCCGAGCGCGCCGCCGTCCCGCTGCACACCGGCACCCGGGTCGCCCGCGTGACCGCCGACCCGTCTGGAGGATTCGTCGTCGGCACCGCGGAGCGCTCGTGGCGCAGCCGGCGCGTCGTGATCGCCACGGGCGGGGACAGCCGTCCCCGCGTTCCGGCTGCGGCGGCCGAGCTCGACCCGGGGATCCGGCAGCGGCACACGTCGGAGTACCGCCGGCCGGACGATCTGCCGGGGCGGCGGGTGCTCGTCGTCGGGTGCGGCACCTCCGGCGTGCAGCTCGGCGTCGAGCTCGCCCGCGCCGGCAGGGATGTCACGGTCGCCGGGCGGCCGAGGCCCCGCATCCCGCGCCGCCTGCTCGCCGTCGCCGGCACGGCCTGGTTCGCCTTCCTGCACCGGGTGCTCACCCGGGCGACGCCGATCGGACGGAAGGCCGCGCTCCGGGCGCCCTACGCCGGCGCGCCCCTGATCGGGATCACCGCCCGGGACCTGGACGAGGCCGGCGCGGCGCGCGGACCGCGGATGACCGGTGTCTCCGGCGGGCTGCCGGTGCTCGAGGACGGGCGGGTCGTCGAGTGCGACGCCGTGCTCTGGGCGACCGGCTACCGGTCCGACCTGGGCTGGGTCGAAGGTCTCGCGGTGGACGATCGGGGCCTGCCCGCGCACATCCGGGGGCTGTCCACCGACGTGGACGGCCTCGCCTTCCTCGGCCTGCCGTTCCAGTTCGGTCTGACCTCGACCCTGATCGGCGGCGCGGGCAGGGATGCGGCGTTCGTCGCCGACGCGCTCGCGCGCACCGCCGCGCCGACGGTGAAGGCTGGGTAGGGATCCCCAGGTCGGCGTGCTATGGTGAAGCGTCCCTCCCACCGGAGGCCTACTTTTCAGCACAGCCCGCGATCGCTTCCCGCGACGTGTGCGGCATCAACACCCAGGATCCGATCTCTGCGCTTCTGTTCGGCACGGATCCACCGAAAGCACACTTCTTGACCTACGCAGTCGGCTGCGGGGAATGCGCCCCCGGCCTCGTTCATTGGCGTGACGCGGACATCGATGTCCGGGTCGCCACCCGATCCGGCGAGTACGCCGGTCATGTCGTCGTCGACCCCGACGGCGTCTTCGCCCACGGTCCGCGCGGTCAGCGGCTCGGCCGGTTCGACTCCCTCCCGGATGCCGAGGCCGCTGTCGCCGCCTTCGACCCCGAAGCGGATGCCGCCGCCGTGGCCTCCCGCTCCCAGACCCCTCATCGTGCCCGCCGGAAGTTCCGGCGCGGCGCCCCCGGTCGCGCAAGCGGCCCGATTAACAGAAAGAAGAAGCACATGGCCACTGGCACTGTGAAATGGTTCAACTCGGAGAAGGGCTTCGGCTTCATCGCTCCGGACGACGGTTCGGACGACCTGTTCGCCCACTTCTCGGCGATCGCCGGGTCGGGCTTCAAGGAGCTCCGCGAGAACCAGAAGGTCGAGTTCGACCCCGAGCGCGGCCCCAAGGGCATGCAGGCGGTGAACATCCGCGCTCTCTGAGCGCCCTGCGACTCGAACCGGCCGGATCCTTCGGGGTTCGGCCGGTTTGTCGTCTGCCGAGCCGCGGCCGCGCATGCAGGTCCTCCGCTTCACCGCAGCTGCGCGAAGCGCTCGACCTTCGCGATCGGGCCGACCACGAGCACAGTGTCCCCGGCACCGAGGACGGTCTCGGGGGAGGCGTTGGTCCACGAGCCCTCCTCCGAGCGGTGCGCGGCGACCGTGACACCGTGGGACGCCCGCACCGCGGCGTCGGCGAGGGTCACGCCGTGCAGAGACCGCGGTGCCGTCGTCTTCACGATGGCGAACCCCTTGTCGATCTCCAGGTAGTCCGCGGCGGCCCCGCGCACGAGGTGGGCGACTCTGCGGCCCATATCCTTCTCCGGGTAGATGACGCGGTGCACGCCCAGCTGCTCGAGCACGGCGCCGTGCCGCTCGTCCACGGCCTTCGCCCAGATCACCGGTACCTGCAGCTGCAGCAGCAGCGAGGCGGTGAGGATGGAGGCGGTGATGTCGCTGCCGATCGCGACGACGACGCGATCGAAATCGCCGATCGCGAGCTGCTGCAGCACCTCGAGCTTCGTGGAGTCGGCGCGGACCACCTGGGTGAGTTCACCGTTCAGCGCCTGCACGATGTCCTCGTCGCCGTCGATGCCGAGCACCTCGGTCCCGGAAGCCATCAGCTCCAGGGCGAGGGACGTGCCGAAGCGGCCCAGCCCGATGACGGCGACGGAGTCGGCCTCGGCGATGCGGCGGGCGTCATGGCCGAACGACAGGAAGGTGGACACGGGCGGATCCTTTCGTGATGGGCATCCGTGATCAGCCGATCGCGGGACGCTCCTTGGGGAGTTCGTAGGCGATGCGCCGCTCGCGCAGGGCGAGGGCGGAGCCGAGGGTGAGCGGGCCGAGCCGGCCGAGGAACATGAGCGCGACGAGGATGAGCTTCGCCGCCGCCGGCAGGTCGGCGGTGATGCCGGTGGACAGGCCGACGGTCGCGAACGCCGACACCGCCTCGAAGAGCACCTTGTCGAGGTCGAGCTCCGTCATCGCGAGGATCGCGATCACGCCAGCCATCACGGCGGCGATCGCGACCAGAACCACCGTGATCGCCTCGCGGTGCACCGCGCGGGACAGCCGCTTGCCGAACACGTTCACCGCCGCGCCGCCGCGCAGCTCGGTCCACATGATGAAGAACAGCACCGCGAACGTGGTGACCTTGATGCCGCCGGCGGTGCCGGCGGGCCCGGCGCCGATGAACATCAGCACGTCGGTGATGAGCCAGGTCTCGTCGTGCAGCTGCGCGATGTCCACCGAGTTGAACCCGGCGGTGCGGGCCTGCACCGAGTACACGAAGCCGGCCAGCAGCCGCGACGCCGGGTCCAGGGCGCCGAAGGTGCCGGGGTTGTCCCACTCGGTGACCGTGACGCTCAGCATCCCGACCGCCAGCAGCGCGGCGGTGCCCACGAGCACGATCCTGGTGTTCATGGTCCAGTGCAGCGGGCGGCGCAGTTCGCGGCGCAGCTGGCGCAGCACCGGGAAGCCGAGACCGCCCAGGATGGTGGCCGCGCACAGCGGGAGGGTGATCCACGGGTCGGTGACGAAGCCCATCAGGCTGTCGCTGTACAGGGCGAACCCGGCGTTGTTGAACGAGGACACCGCGTGGAAGACGGCGTGCCAGGCGGCTCGGGCAGGGTCGTACCCGTGGCCGGTCGTGAACCGCAGGAACAGCAGGACCGCGACGACCCCCTCGATCACGAGGGTGGTGGCCAGGATGCCCGCCGCGAGCCGGCGCACGTTCCCGGCATCCGGCGACTTCGTCTCGGTGCTGGTGATCAGGCGCGAGCGCACCGACAGCCGTCGCGCCAGGGCGATGCCGACGAGCGCCGCGAACAGCATGATCCCCAGCCCGCCCAGCTGGATGAGCAGCATGATGACGATCTTGCCGAACGGGCTCCAGTACACGGCGGTGTCGACGACGATGAGGCCGGTCACACAGACCGCCGATGTGGAGGTGAACAGCGCCTCGACAGGACCGGTCCAGCGAGCCCCGGCGGACGAGATCGGCAGCATCAGGACCAGCGCCCCCAGCACGATGGTCGTGCCGAATCCGGTCGCGATGGCCTGGGCGGGGGCGAGCGGGTGGTGGCGGCCGGTGCGCGGCGCCATCACACCGGCGCTCACGACAGCACCAGCCGGTAGCCCATGCCGGCCTCGGTGCGCAGGTGCACGGGGGCGCCCGGTTCGCGCTCGAGCTTCTTGCGCAGCTGGGACATGTACAGCCGCAGGTACCCGGAGTCCGACACCTGATCGGTGCCCCAGATCTCGCGGAGCAGCTCCTGCCGGGTGACCAGCGCGCCCGGATGCCGGCACAGGTGCTCCAGCATCCGCCATTCCGTGGGCGTGAGGTGCACGGGATCTCCGTCGCGGGTGACCAGGCGCGCCGCGAGGTCGACCACGACGTCTCCGAACCGCACCACCGCCGCCCCGGCGGCGGGATCCGGGGCGGTGCGCCGGGCCAGCGCGCGCAGCCGGGCGAGCAGCTCGTCCACCTGGAACGGCTTGGTGACGTAGTCGTCGGCGCCGGCGTCCAGCGCGTCCACCTTGTCGGCGGAACCGGTGCGGCCGGAGACGACGATGATCGGCGCGCGCGTCCAGCCGCGCAGTGCGTGGATCACCTCGACGCCGTCCAGACGCGGCATGCCCAGGTCGAGCAGGATGATGTCCGGATGCGTCTGCGCGGCCATCGTCACGGCCTCCGCCCCGTCGGCCGCCGCGACCACCTCATAGCCGTGCGCGGCCAGGGTGATGCGCAGCGCCCGCACCAGCTGCGGGTCGTCGTCGGCGATCAGCAGCTTCACGAGGCGTCCTCCCCGGTCGTGTCCGGACGAGCGGATGCCGGGGCCAGCGGCAGCGAGATCGCCATGGTGAGCCCGCCGCCCGGGGTGCTCTCGGGGGCGAGCGTGCCGCCCATCCCCTCGGTGAACCCCTTCGAGAGGGCGAGACCCAGGCCGAGGCCGGTGGTGTTGTCGGTGTCGCCGAACCGCTGGAACGGGGCGAACATGCTGCGCTGCCGCTCCGGAGGCACCCCGGCGCCGTGGTCGATCACGCGGATCTCGCCGAAGCCTCCCCTCCGGGCGGTCGCCACGACGACCGTGGTGCCCGCCGGGGCGTGCCGGTGCGCGTTCGCGAGCACGTTCACCAGCACGCGCTGCAGCAGCACGGGGTCCGCGAGGAGCGGCGGCAGCGAGGGGTCGAGGTCCAGCTCGACGTCCTCGGGGGTCAGGCCCAGCTCGTCCAGCGCCGCGAGGACCGTGTCCTCGGCATCCGTCGCGGTGAGGGACACCGCGAGCACGCCGGCCTGCACCCGGCTGACGTCGAGCAGGTCGGTGATCAGGGCCGACAGCGTGGACAGGCTCTCGTCCGCGGTGGCGATCAGCTCGTCGCGGTCGGCGGGTGAGAGGTCGTGGGCGGCGCGCAGTCCGCCGACGGCGGCCATCGCCGAGGCCAGCGGCCGGCGCAGGTCGTGGCTGAGAGCCGAGAGCAGCGCGCTGCGCACCTGGTCGGTCTCGGCCAGCGCCTCCGCCTCCTTCGCGGTCGCGCTCAGGTCGGTGTGCTCGAGGGCGGCCGCCAGCTGCGCCACGATCACGTCCAGCAGCCGGCGGGCGGGCGGCTCGAGGGGCCCGCCGTGCAGCTCCAGCGTCGCCCGCGGGTGGCCGGCGTCGTCGCGGCCGACCGGCACCGGCGTGAACCGGCCGTCGCGCACCGGCTCGCCGTCGAGGGCGATGACTTCGCCGTCGGGTGCGAGCAGCCGCACCCCGCTGAGGCCGAACGCCTCCCGGGCCCGGGAGATCAGCGCCTGCACAGCGTTCTCGCCGCGCAGCACCGTGCCGGCGACCGACACGAGCAGCTCCGCCTCCGCGGTCGCGCGGATCGCGGCCCGGCCGCGCCGCGCCGCGGCGCTGACGATGAGGCTGACGAGCACCGCGTTGATCACGTACAGGCCGAGCGCGACCGCGTGCAGCGGATGCTCCACCGTGATCGAGAACTGCGGCGCGACGAACAGCAGGTCGAGCGTCAGACCGGAGAGCACGGCCGCGAACACGGCGGGGAACAGCCCGCCGATGAGGGCGACCACCACCACGAGCAGCTGGTACCAGAGCACCTCCGCGGTGATCGACTCGGGACTGCGCAGCGTGAAGAGGACCCAGGTGAGCAGCGGTCCGCCGATCAGCGCGACCGCGAACCCGGCGACCTGCCGTCGCCAGCCGAGGGCGCCGCCGGCGATCCGCGGCAGCACCGTGCCCATGCGACCGTCGCTCATCGCCTGGGCCGCCGGCTTCCTGACACCGGTCATGTCCCCTCCCGCTCGCATCCTAGACTCCCCGTCCCGCGCCGGCCTCGACGGCGGCGTCCGGGGGACCCGCCGGTCGCTGCGCCCGCCGGCCGGTGGCGACGACCGGCCGCCCCGCCCGCTCCTGCCCGGGCACCGGTCGCGACCGCCGGCCGTAGATCAGTTCGGACGAGTCCAGCAGCCACGGCACCAGCGTGATCGAGACGCCGTGCACCAGCATCAGCTGGCCGGCGATCCGCCGGGCGCGCCGGTTGTGCAGCAGCGCCTCCCACCAGTGCCCGACGATGTACTGCGGCAGGTACACGGTCACGACGCTCGACCCGTGCTTCTCGCGGTACTTCTCGATGAACTCCGCCACCGGCTGCGCGTAGGAGCGGTACGGCGAGTCCAGGATGACCAGCGGCACCGGCATCCGTCTCTCCGCCCATTCGCGCTGCAGCTGCTCGCCGTCCTCCGGGGTGAGCGCGACGTGGATCGCGAGGGTGGTGTCGTGCTCGGCCGCGATGGCATAGTCGATCGCCTTCAGCACCGGCTTCTGCAGCCGGTTGACGAGGATGAGGGCGAGGTCGCCGCTCGAGCCGAAGTGCACGGCGTCGTCGACACGGATCTCGTGCTCGACGTCGCGGTAGTAGCGCTTCACGCCCACCATCAGCAGCGCCAGGAACGGGATCGCGAAGAAGACCAGGTAGGCGCCGTGGGTGAACTTCGTGATCGTCACGATCACCAGGACGAGCACCGTGAACACGGCGCCGATCGCGTTGATCGCGAGGCCCGTGAGCGCGGCGCGGCGCTCGGATGCCCGAAGCGACGGCCCGCGGGGCGCGGTGGCGCGGAGCATCCGTCGCCAATGCCGCACCATGCCGATCTGGCCGAGCGAGAACGAGACGAACACGCCGATGATGTAGAGCTGGATCAGCGTGGTCAGCCGCGCCTGGAACACGATCAGCACCGCGATGGCGGCGATGCCGAGCAGGATCATGCCGTTCGAGAACACCAGGCGGTCGCCGCGGGTGTTCAGCGCCTTCGGTGCATAGCCGTCGCGGGCCAGCACCGCCCCCAGCAGCGGGAAGCCGTTGAAGGCCGTGTTGGCGGCGAGCAGCAGCACGCACGCGGTCGCCGCCTGGATGATGAAGAACGGGATGCTGCTGCCGCCGAACGTCGCGGCGGCGACCTGGGCCATCAGGCTGGGCTGCGGGGTGGTGCAGTCGAAGCCGACGAGCGCGCACGGGTTCTCCGCGTAGTGGACGCCGGAGATCAGGGCCAGCGCGGTGAGGCCCGAGAACAGGGCGATCGCGATGCCGCCCATCATGGTGAGGGTGAGCTGCGCGTTGCGGACCTTCGGGGCGCGGAACGCCGGGACGCCGTTCGACACCGCCTCCACACCGGTGAGCGCGGAGCATCCGCTCGAGAACGCGCGCAGCACCAGCAGGATCACCGCCGCCTGGCTGAGGTCCTCGGCGTGCATGCCGAAGGCGGCGCTGGAGGCGACCGGAGGGTCGCCGAGCAGGGTGCGGGCGATGCCGGTGACGATCATCACGCCCACCGAGCCGATGAACACGTAGGTCGGGATGGCGAACACCAGCGACGCCTCGCGCACGCCGCGGAGGTTGATCACGACGATCAGCAGCACGAAGCCGACGGCGAGCTCGACGCGGACCGGGTCGAGCTGCGGCACGGCGGAGATGATGTTGTCCACGCCGGAGGCGACCGACACGGCCACGGTGAGCACGTAGTCGACGAGCAGGGCCGCGGCGACGGTGACACCGGGGATCTCGCCGAGGTTCTTCGAGGCCACCTCGTAGTCGCCGCCGCCGGACGGGTACGCCTTGATCAGCTGCCGGTAGCTGAGCACCACGACCGTCAGCAGCAGCACGACCGCCGCGGCGACCCACGGTGCGAAGCTGAGGAACGCGAGGCCGCCGAGCGCGAGGATCATCACCAGCTCCTGCGGCGCGTACGCGACCGAGCTGAGCGCGTCGGAGGCGAAGATCGGCAGGGCCATGCGCTTGCGCAGCAGCTGCTCGTCGACCTGCTCGGTGGTGAGCGGTTCGCCGATGATCAGCCGTTTGGCCAGCTGCGGGGCTTCCGAGAGATCCTTCGCATCCACGGCGAGAGACGCTACGCGCGGTGCGGGCGCGCACGGACGTTCCTCACGCAATCCCTACGGCTGCGCGGGATCTCCTGACGGAATCCTCACGGACGTCCGGGGGGAGGCGGATGCCGGGGGGCGTGAGCGCGCTCAGCGCCGCGCGGCGCCGCGCCCCGCCATCGGCACCGGGCCGGTCACCGAGAGCTCGTCCTCCCAGCACTGGATGCCGGTGACCTCGGGCATCCGGGCCCGGGTGAACACCGGGTCCAGGCCCGCGCGGCGCTGCTCGGTGTAGTCGCGCAGCAGCTTGAACGCCACCCCGGACAGCAGCGCGATCGCGACGAGGTTGATGATCGCCATCACGCCCATGATGCCGTCGGCGGTGTTCCAGATCAGGTCGGCCGAGGCGATCGAACCCAGGAACACGACGACCACGACGAGCGCCCGGTACGCGGTGAGCACGGCCGGCTTGGCGTTGATGAACTCGATGTTCGACTCGCCGTAGTAGTAGTTGCCGATGATCGAGCTGAACGCCAGCAGGAAGATGATCACGCTGAGGGCAACGTTCGACCAGGTGCCCAGCGACCCGACCAGGGCGTTCTGGGTGAGCACGATGCCCCGCTCCGCACCGGCCAGGTCGGGTGTCGCCACGAGCACGATGAACGCGGTGATGGAGCAGACCAGGAAGGTGTCGAAGTACACGCCGAGGGTCTGCACCAGCCCCTGCTTGACCGGGTGGGTGACGGCGGCCGTCGCGCCGGCGTTCGGCGCCGAGCCGAGGCCGGCCTCGTTGGAGAACATGCCGCGCTTCGCGCCGACCATGATGATGGTGCCGAGCGTGGCGCCGACGACCTCGTTGAAGCCGAACGCCTGAGTGTAGATGGAGACGAACACCTCGGGCAGCCGCTCGACGTTCAGGCCGACGACGATGAGGCCGAGGATCAGGTAGAGCAGCGCCATCAGCGGCACCACCGCCTGCGACACCGACGCGATCCGGCGCAGGCCGCCGAAGATGACGAGCGCGGTAAGCACCGCCAGCCCCGCCCCGACCGCCCACGGGATCCAGCCGACCTCGCCGCCGAAGCTGCCGGAGACGGTGGCGCTGATCGTATTGGCCTGCAGGGAGTTGAACGAGAACGGGAAGCACAGGATGAGCACGACCGCGAACAGGATGCCCATCCATCGCGCCTTCAGGCCGTGCTGCATGTAATAGGCCGGGCCGCCGCGGAAGCCGTCCCGGTCGCGCACCTTGAACGCCTGGCCGAGGGTCGACTCGATGAAACTCGAGGCGCCGCCGATGAACGCCATCGTTCACATCCAGAACACCGCGCCCGGGCCGCCGATCGCGATCGCGGTGCTGACGCCGGCGATGTTGCCGACGCCGACGCGGGATGCCGCCGAGATCGTGAACGCCTGGAAGGCCGACACCGACTGCGGGCGGCCGTCGGCATCCGTCGGCGTGCGGTCGGTGAGTGTGCGGAACATCTCCGGGATCAGCCGGAACTGCACGACTCCTGAGCGCAGCGTGAAGTACACCCCGAGCACGGCGAGGATCGGGAAGACGATCCAGGTCCACAGCTTGTCGCCGGCGTCGAGCACGAACTGGTTGATCAGGTCCATCGCCCCAGTATGACGGACCGGTTCAGACGCGCGCGGTCGACCCTCGCACGATCAGCTCGAACGGCAGCTCGGCGGCCGCTGCCGCGGCATCCGTCGTCCCCTCGAGCTGCGCGAGCACCGCGTTCGCGGCCCGCTCGCCCTGCCCCATCGGGAACTGGTCGACGGTGGAGAGCTGGAAGAACTCGCCGAGCTCGTGCCCGTCGATGCCGATCACCGACAGGTCCTGCGGCACCCGGAAGCCGAGGTCGCGGGCGGCGAGGATCGCGCCGATCGCCATCTCGTCGGATGCCGCGAAGATCGCGGTCGGCCGCGGACCCGGCCGGCCGAGCAGCTGCTTGGTGGCCCGGAAGCCGCCGTCCACGGTGAAGTCCGCCGGCTCGAGGAAGGCCGGGTTCGGGGTGATCCCGGCATCCGCCAGCGCCCGCTCGAAGCCGAGCCGGCGCTGGGTCGGGATGTGGAAGTCGAGGTCGAACTCCGGATTCGCGCCGATGTGGGCGATGTCGCGATGGCCGAGGCCGAGCAGGTGCCGGGTGGCCAGCTCGGCGACCGCGGTGTCGTCCACGGTGAGCGTGTTCAGGCGCGGGTTCGGGCCGCCGATCGCGATCACGGGCAGCCCGAGATCGAGCAGCTGCTCCGTCTCGCCCTCATCCAGCTCGATCGACACGGCGATGACGGCATCCACCCGCTGACGGCGCAGGAAGGTGCTGAACACCTCCCGACGCACATCGGCGTCGGCGGTGATGTTGTACAGCGTGATGTCGTAGCCCGCCCGCATCAGGGCGGTGGACGCCCCGGACAGCACGGTGCTGAAGAACCAGCGGTCGAGGAACGGCACGATCAGGCCGATGTTACGGGTGCGGCCGGATGCCAGGCTGGACGCCCGCGACGACACGACGTATCCGAGCGTCTCGGCCGCCACGCGCACCCGCTCGCGGGACGCCTCCGACACGTGGCCGCGGCCGCTCAGCGCGCGCGACACCGTCGCCGTGGACACGCCGGCGAGCTTGGCGACCTCGTCGATGCTCACCATGTCGTGTCCTCTCCCTTCCGAGACTGGTCGTTCCGCATGAGGCAGGGCGTCCTCGACCCTGTCTCACGCAGAACGGCGAGTCTCATCGCATCCTCAGGCCTTCCGGTACCACGCCGCCGTGTCGGGCGGCAGCGCCGTGCCGGCGAACGGCCGGCTCTGCACCACGAACTCCACATCGCCGAGCTCGATCGGCTCCTCGCCGAGGTTGGCGATCACGTGGAGGTCGCCGCGCCGGAAGGCGACGGCCTGCTCCCCGGCATCCTCCCACACCAGCGACCCCGACCCGAGCGCGTGCTCGCGACGCAGCTGGATGAGGCGCTTGTACAGGTTCAGCGTGGACGCGTCGTCCTTCTCCTCGACGTCGCGCGCGAAGCGCGCCCACTCCGCCGGCTGCGGCAGCCAGGACTTCCCGGTGTCGTTGAAGCCGAAGGCGGGGGCATCCGCCTGCCACGGGATCGGCACCCGGCATCCGTCACGGCCGTATCGCTTGCCGCCGGTGCGGAACCAGGTCGGGTCCTGCCGGAACTCGTCCGGGATCTCGATCGCCTCGGGCAGACCCAGCTCCTCGCCCTGATAGAGGTAGGCGGAGCCGGGCAGGGCCAGCATCAGCGTCGTGGCGGCGCGTCCGCGCGCGAGGCCCACGACCGGGTCGGGCTTGCCCGGCGACTTCGGGCCGATGCCCTCGCCCTGCGGGTTCTCCGCGGTGAGCGCGAGGCGCGACGCGTGTCGGACGACGTCGTGATTGGAGAGCACCCACGTGCTCGGGGCGCCGACGCCGCCGAAGGCCTCCAGCGACTCGCGGATGACGTCGCGCAGCGACTCGGCGTCCCACGGCGTCATCAGGTACGGGAAGTTGAAGGTCTGGTGCATCTCGTCCGGCCGCACCCACAGCGCGGTCTGCGCGAGCGTCGGCAGCCAGGCCTCGCCGCACAGAGCGCGGTCGCCGTCGTACTCGGCGAGCAGCTCGTGCCAGTCGCGACAGATGTCGTGCACGCCGTCCTGGCCCCAGTACGGGACGCTCTCCTCGCCGCCGCCCATCGAGTCGGCATCCGCCACGGGGGCGTAGTCCGGCAGCCCCGCCTCTTTGACCATGCCGTGGGCGACGTCGACGCGGAAGCCGTCGACGCCGCGGTCGAGCCAGAACCGCAGGATGCTGCGGAACTCCTCCTTGACCTCTTCGTTGGTCCAGTCGAAGTCGGGCTGGGTGGCGTCGAAGATGTGCAGGTACCACTGGCCGGGGGTGCCGTCGGCCTCGGTGACGCGCTCCCACATGCCGCCGCCGAACACGCTCTCCCAGTTGTTCGGGGGCAGCTCGCCGTTCTCCCCCCGGCCGTCGCGGAACACGTAGCGGGCGCGCTCCTTGCTGCCCGGGCCCGCCTTCAGCGCCGCCTGGAACCACGGATGCTGGTCGGAGGAGTGGTTGGGCACGAGGTCGACGATGACACGGATGCCGCGGGCGTGCGCCTGCGCGAGCATCTCGTCGAAATCGGCGAGCGTGCCGAACAGCGGGTCGACGTCGCGGTAGTCGGCCACGTCGTATCCGGCGTCCTTCTGCGGGCTCACCATGAACGGGCTCAGCCAGATCGCGTCGACGCCGAGGTCCTTCAGCGCGTCCAGCCGGGCGGTGATGCCGGGCAGGTCGCCGATGCCGTCGCCCGAGGCGTCGGCGAAGGAGCGGGGGTAGATCTGGTAGATGACGGCGGTGCGCCACCACTCCGAGCCGGGGGCTGCGGACTGTTCGAGCTGTTCGAGCTGTGCCATGGGGAACAGGCTACTGCAAACGCTTACAGTCCGACCGCTCTCCGGGTACGAATCGCCTGATTCGCTGTGTTCGGGCCGGATTTCCGCCCGTTGAGCGATTCGACCGGATCAGGAGGCCGGGAGCACGATGTTCACCGGCGGCTCGCCGGCGAGCATCCGCTCGATCTGGCGGCGCACGAGGCGGGCGATGCGCGGGTTCATCGCCGTGGAGGCGCCGCCGACGTGCGGGCCCCGCGGTCGTGGACGAGGTGATCCGGCGCAGCGAGTGCGTCGGTCGACGCCGGGGGCGGATGCCCGGGCGGGAGGCGTCAGGCGGCGAGGCGGGCGACGGCGTTGATCGCGCTCTGGAAGAAGCCGAGGCCGTCCACGCCGCTGCGCATCGCGGCCGGCGTGTCCGGGCCGAAGCCGGGCTCGGTGGCGTGCTCCGGATGCGGCATCAGGCCGACGACGTTCCCGGCCTCGTTCGTGAGTCCCGCGATGTCGCGCAGCGAGCCGTTCGGGTTCACGCCGGCGTAACGGAACGCCACCAGGCCCTCGCCCTCCAGGCGGTCCAGGGTCTCCTCGTCGGCGATGTACCCGCCCTCGCCGTTCTTCAGCGGGATGATGATCTCCTGCCCGCGGGAGAACACGTTCGTCCAGGCGGTGTCGTTGTTCTCCACGGTCAGCCGCTGGTCGCGGCGGACGAAGTGCTGGTGGTCGTTGCGGATCAGGCCGCCGGGCAGCAGGTGCGCCTCGACGAGCATCTGGAAGCCGTTGCAGATGCCCAGAACCGGCATCCCGGACGCCGCGGCATCCTTCACCTCGGCCATGATCGGCGACAGCGCGGCGATCGCGCCCGAGCGCAGGTAGTCGCCGTAGCTGAAGCCGCCGGGCAGGACGAGCGCGTCCACGCCCTCGAGATCGTGCGAGCCGTGCCAGAGGGCGACCGGCTCCGCGCCGGCGATACGCACCGCACGGCGAGCGTCGACGTCGTCGAGCGAGCCGGGGAAGGTGATGACCCCGATCCGGACGGTCATTCCACGACCTCGATGCCGACGACGTCCTCGATCACGGAGTTGGAGAGCACCTCGTCGGCGATCCGGCGCGCCTCGGCGAGCACGTCCTCGGTGACCTCGCCGTCCACGGTGAGCTCGAAGCGCTTGCCGATGCGCACATCGCTGAAAGCGTCGACGCCCAGCCGGGCGAACGCGCCGCTGACCGCCTTCCCCTGCGGGTCGAGCAGTTCGGACTTGGGCATGACGTCGACGACGATGGTGGGCATTCGAGGCTCCGGAA
Organism: Microbacterium sp. EF45047; assembly: GCF_028472845.1. Classification (NCBI taxonomy): domain Bacteria; kingdom Bacillati; phylum Actinomycetota; class Actinomycetes; order Micrococcales; family Microbacteriaceae; genus Microbacterium; species Microbacterium sp. EF45047. Next base: position 166,424 of record NZ_CP069429.1, read on the forward strand.
GTCGCGGGAGGGGGCGGTATCAGTGTATCGCCCGGCCGGATGCGGCCGGATCGACGTCCGGGCGGAGGGGTGGGTGGGCCCCCTCCGGAGTCCCTCCGCCCGGACGGCCAGGTCGTCCCCCGATGACCCGGCCGCCGCATCGCCGAGGCCCGTGGCGACGCGGCGAGATCCCCAGGCATTCAGGCTAGAGTCGGAGGGCGAGACGCGCATCCTGGAGATTAGCGGAGCGTTGCACTCTCCAAGGGGGGAGATCCGGTGAAGCTGAGCGAGCTCTCCCGCGCCACCGGTGTCGGCATCACGACGCTGAAGCACTGGCTCCGCGAGGGCATCCTCCCCGGGGGTCGTCTGCGCAACCAGACCACCGCCGAGTACGAGCAGCGCCACGTGGACCGCGTGCTGCTGATCCGCACCATGCGCGAGGACTACAACGCCTCGATCGCGGCCATCCGCACACTGACGTCACTCATCGACGACGCGGCGTCCACCACGCTGGACGTGATGAGGGCGTGTCAGGCGTTCGTGATCGGAGCGCCGGAGGATGTGGCGACGAACCCCGCGTACGAGCCCTACCGGCAGCGGACCCACGAGCTGATGCGGATCCGCGACTGGCACGCCTATCCCAGCGCGGCCGAGCAGGGCCTGGCCTACGCGCTCGCCCAGGCCGCGGCCGTCGGGCTGGACTACAGCGTGGAGCAGCTGATGGAGTACGCGGATGCCCTCGAGCCGCTCGCCCACCGGCACATTGCCGCGCTCGGTCCCGACGGCTCAGCAGATGTCGTCGCCCGGCGGATGCTGATCGCGGTGCGCGCCCGCGCCCAGCAGCTGTTGGCCATCAGCCATCTGGCTCACGCTGCGATGTCGGTGCGGGCGGCGATCGAGCGCGGGGATGCCCCGCCCTCGACCGCTGCGCCGCCGCCGCGCTGACGGCGGGCACGATCCAGGCGGCGGCGCGAGGCGGGCGACAGCACGATCGCGATCCAGGCCATCGCGGCGACGATGATGCTGGCGACGATCGCCCAGAACAGGGCGGGCTCGTCGACGGCGAGGGCGGGGATGGCCCGCCCCGGGATCGTCGCCGCGAAGACGCCGGCGGTCACCGTCCCCGCCCAGGAGCCGATCATGTTGGCGCGGTGCGCGATCACGTTGCCGCGGCGGATCGCGAGGATGCCGAGCGTCGTCGTGATGAAGGTGAAGATCGCTAACGCGTGGAAGACCGAGAACCCGGCCGAGTAGATGAACATCCCCGAGACGCACACCAGGTAGAGCATGAGCGCGAAGGTGCGTCCGAGCAGACGGTGCGCGGCGTCCTTGCGGCGGCGAAGGATGTTCACGGGCCCGACGAGGATGACGAACGACGCGGCCACGGCGTGGACGACGATGAGGGCGGTGTGCAGGTCCATGCTCGATAAGATACGGGCGCTATCCAACCTGTGCATCCTGGATAGCGGCGAGCAGATCCGCTATCCGATGCCCCACGCGAAGGAGCGGCCGTGAGATTGAGCGACCTGTCCCGCGTCACGGGAGCGAGCATCGCGAGCCTGAAGTTCTGGATGCGGGAGGGCATCCTCCCGCCCGGCGAGCTGCGCAACCAGACGACGGCGGTATACGGCCGGAAGCATCTGCACAGGGTCGCGCTCATCCAGACGCTGCGGGCCGAGTTCGACGCTTCGATCGACCGCATCCGTGCCCTTACCGCGCTCATCGACGACCCGGCGGTCAGTCCGCTCGAGGTGATGGAGAACTGCCAGCTGCTCGCGACCGGGCTCGCGGTCGGTGACGCGGACCCGACATTCGCGGAGCAGATCCGCACGGTCGCCGAACGGGTCGGCTGGGGCGGGGCCGACAGCGCCGCAGCCCGCGCCCTCGCGGTGGCGCTGGAGGGGTCGGCGCGGGTCGGCTACGCGTACACCGATGAGGATCTCGTGCGGTACGCGCGGATGCTGGAGCCGATCGCCGTCGACGACATCGACTCGATCCACCCCGAGGGCACACTCGACGAGGTCGCCCGCAACCTGCTCGTCGCCGCGGCCGCGCAGAACCGGGTCCTCGTGGCGATGAATCAGATGGCGCACACCGCGGTCGCGATCCGGGCGACCGACGGCGACGGGTGAAGGGTCCGTCGGCGTCGGCCGGCTCAGGCCGAGTGGAACACCGTGTGCAGCTCGCCCACCGCGTCTCGGCCGCCGAGGCCGTCGATCTCGAACAGCACCGCCACCCCGGCGGCCGTGTGCCCGAGCCGCTCGAGGAGGTGCCGTCCCGCGGCGAGCGTGCCGCCGGTGGCGAGCACGTCGTCGATCAGCAGCACCCGCGACCCGGCGGGCAGGTCGTCGTGCATCTCGATCGTCGCGGTGCCGTACTCCAGGGCGTAGTCGACGGATGCCGCAGGACGCGGCAGCTTGCCGGCCTTGCGGATCGGCACCAGGCCCACGCCGGCCGCCATCGCGGCGGCCCCGGCGAGGAGGAACCCGCGCGCCTCGATCCCGGCCACGACATCGAACCCGCCGGCGAACGGCGCGATCAGGGCGTCGATTGTGGCGCGCAGCGCCGCGGCATCCGCCAGCAGCGGCGTGATGTCGCGGAACAGGATGCCCGGCTCGGGGTGATCGGGGATCGAGCGGATCAGGGTCTCCGCACGGGCGAGTTCGGGATGCACCCGGCAAGGCTACCCGAGGGCGCCGGCGCGCCGCAGACCGAGGAAGACGACCGGTGCGCACCGGGGGTCCGGATGAGAACATGGCCCCCATGACTCGATCCTTCCCCGAGGACTTCCTGTTCGGTGCGGCCACGGCCGCCTACCAGATCGAGGGCGCGGCGTTCGAAGACGGCCGCACCGCATCCATCTGGGATGCGTTCGCCCGCGTGCCCGGCGCCGTCGTGAACGGCGACAGCGGCGACGTCGCCTGCGACCACTACCACCGCTACCGCGAGGACATCGCGCTGATGTCCGAGCTGGGCCTGCAGGTGTACCGGTTCTCGACCTCGTGGTCGCGGGTGCGACCCGACGGGGGCCCGGTGAACCCGAAGGGTGTCGACTTCTACCAGCGCCTCGTCGACGGCCTGCTCGAGGCCGGTATCGTGCCGTGGCTCACGCTGTACCACTGGGACATGCCGCAGGCGCTCGAGGAGCGCGGCGGCTGGACCAGCCGCGACACGGTCGACCGGTTCACGGAGTACGCCCTTTCCGTGCACGACGCGCTCGGCGACCGCGTGCAGCACTGGACCACGCTGAACGAACCGTGGTGCTCGTCGTTCCTGTCCTACACCGCGGGCGTGCACGCGCCGGGCCGCGTCGACGTCGCCGACGGCCTGCTCGCCGCCCACCACCTGCTGCTCGCACACGGCCGCACGGTCGAGGCGCTGCGCGAGCGGGCGCCCGAACTCGACCTCGGGATCACGCTGAACCTCACCGTCGCCGATCCCGCCGACCCGCAGGACCCCGCCGACCTGGACGCCGCCCGCCGCATCGACGGGCAGTTCAACCGCTGGTTCCTCGACCCGATCTTCCGCGGCGCCTACCCCGACGACGTCGTGCGCGATCTGCGCAAGGTCGACTCCGAGGCCATGCTGCGCTGGCAGGACTCCGTGCAGCCCGGGGATCTCGAGGCGATCTCCACCCCGCTCGACGCGCTGGGCATCAACTACTACCACGGGGAGCTGCTCTCCGGGCATCCGCAGGGCGACGCCGAGGGCAACCCGCACGAGGCCGAGGGGCAGCAGCGCGAGACCGCGTCGCCGTTCCCGTCGCACGAGGGCATCCACTGGGTGGAGCGGGGTCTGCCGCGCACCGGCATGGGCTGGGAGGTGCAGCCGGAGGGCCTGACCCGGCTGCTGCGCCGCGTCGCCGACGAGTACGCCGGTGCGGTGCCGCTGTACGTCACCGAGAACGGCGCCGCCTACGACGACGTGGTGGAGGACGGGCGGGTTCCGGATGCCGAGCGCACGGCCTTCCTGCGTGACCACCTCGCCGCCACGCTGGACGCGATCGAGCAGGGCGTGGACGTGCGCGGATACTTCGCCTGGTCGCTGCTGGACAACTACGAATGGGCGTGGGGCTACCAGAAGCGGTTCGGCATCGTGCGGGTCGACTACGACACGCAGGAGCGGATCGTGAAGGACTCCGGCCGCGAATACCAGCGCATCATCGCCGCCCGCGCCCTCCCCAGTCGTTGAGCCCCTCCCGGTCGTTGAGCGAGGACGCGCGAAGCGCGACCGAGACGAAACGCTCCATCCGAGTCGGTGCGTTTCGTCTCGCTCCGCCTGCGGCGGTGCTCGCTCAACGACCGGAGGGAACCGCTGAGCGAGGACGGCGGAGCCGACCGAGACGAAACGCTCTATCGTGCCAGTGCGTTTCGTCTCGCTCCGCCTGCGGCGGTGCTCGCTCAACGACCGGAGGGTGCCCGGGTCAGTGCTTGCCCATCCGGGCGAACGCGCCGAGGACGGTCCGCTCGGAGGCGATCAGGTAGCGTTCGAGCTCCTCGGCGGCGGCCTCCGGACCCTGTTCGAGCAGCGCCGTGAGCACAGCGCGGTTCCTCCGGACGAACGGCTCGTGCAGCGCCCGCGGCTCGTCGATCTCCAGGAACGCCAGCCGCAGCTCGGCGGCGACGTTGCGGTACGCGCGGGCCAGCCGAGGGCTGTCCGCGAGCGCGACGATCGCGTCGTGGAAGGCCATGTTCGCGCTGCCCACCCGCCGCCACTCCTCGCTGGGCAGGTGCGCCTCGGCATCCGCCAGGGCGTCGCGCATGAGCTGCACGGCCGGATGCTCCGGCTCCGCCTGCCGCAGCGCCGTGCACTCGATCACGCGCCGGGCGCGGTAGATGTCCACCACGTCGGCGATCGTCGGCGACGCGACCGACACCCCGCGATGCGGGACGTGCTCGACGAGGCCCTGCTCCGCCAGCACCCGGAACGCCTCGCGCAGCGTGTTCCGGGACACCTCGAACTGCTCCGCCAGGGCCGACTCCGACAGCCGCGACCCCGGCGCGAAGTCGCCGTCGATGATCCGCTGCCGCAGCACATCGGCCAGCACGGCCTGGTGGATCACTCCGAGCCCCGGGCGTGGAACGCGAGCAGCCGCACGGCCGCGGCGACCGTGTCGTCGAGCACCTGAGCCGGATCGCCGTCGAGAGCGAGATGACGGTGCCCGGCATCCGTCCTCGTCGCCCAGCCGAGGTACACGGTGCCCGGCGGATGCCCGCCCTCGGGGCCCGGCCCGCCGACGCCGGTGGTCGAGACGCAGAGGTCGGCGTCGAAGAGCGCGCGCGCGCCGGACGCCAGCTGCTCGGCGCACTCCGCGGAGAACGGGTCCGTCCCCGGCGCGAGCCCGAGGACGCGCTCCTTGACCTCGGTGAAATAGGCCACGATCCCGCCGGCGAACCAGTCGGATGCCCCTTCGCCCGCGCCGACGGCGCTGGCGAGCTTGCCCGAGCTCAGCGACTCCGCCACCGCCACCCGCAGACCGCGGGCGCGCGCGAGATCGCTCAGCTGTGCCACGTCGTCCATGCCCGCGACGATACCGGCTCGCCGCAGGCAGCCGAAAGATTGTTGAACAATTCGACCGAAGATGTTCTACACTCGGTGCATCCGACACCCACCAACGACGATGGGACACCTCATGTCCGAGCAGACCCCCGCTGCCGTCACCGCCGAAGACCAGGCTCGGCTGGCCGCCGCGAAGAAGCGCGCCGGCCGCAGCGCCGTGATCGGCGCGATCTTCCTCATGGCGACCTCCGCCATCGGCCCCGGCTTCATCACCCAGACCGCCACCTTCACCGCCACCCTCGGCGCCGCCTTCGCGTTCGCGATCCTCGTCTCGGTGATCATCGACATCGCCGTGCAGCTGAACATCTGGCGGATGATCACCTCCTCGGGCAAGCGCGCCGGCGAGCTCGCCAACAGCGCCATCCCGTTCTCCGGCCACGTCATCGCCGTGCTCGTCATCATCGGCGGGCTGGCGTTCAACATCGGCAACATCGCCGGCGGCGGGCTCGGCCTGAACGCGCTGCTCGGCATCGACACCAAGCTCGGCGGGCTGCTCACCGCCGCCCTGGCGATCGTCATCTTCCTGGTCAAGAAGGCCGGGCCGGTGATGGACGTCGTGCTCATCATCCTCGGCATCGGCATGATCGGGATGACCCTGCTGGTGGCGTTCATCGCGCAGCCGCCGGTCGGCGAGGCGATCCGGCAGACGTTCGTGCCGGACGAGCTGAACTTCGCCACCATCACGACGATCGTCGGCGGCACGGTCGGCGGGTACATCACCTACTCGGGCGCGCACCGGTACCTCGCCTCCGGCCACGTCGGACCGGAGCACGCCGGACCGGTCATGCGCGCCGCCGCGAACGGCATCGTCGTCACCGGCGTCATGCGCTACGTGCTGTTCCTGGCGATCCTCGGCGTGGTCGCCTCCGGCGTCACGCTCGACCTCTCCGGACAGGCCGCGAACCCGGCCGGGCAGGCGTTCGGCGCCGTGCTCGGCGAGACCGGCATCCGCATCTTCGGCGCCATCTTCTGGGCTGCCGCGATCAGCTCGGTCATCGGCGCGGCGTACACCTCGGCGACCTTCCTCTCCACGTTCCACAAGCGGTTCCTCGGCGGCTGGTCGCTGCAGTGGGCGACGGTGATCTTCATCGTCGTCTCGCTCATCGTGTACGTCTCGGTCGGCACCGCGCCGGCGGCGATCCTCGTGTTCGTCGGCGGATTCAACGGACTCATCCTTCCCTTCGGGCTCACCGTGTTCATGTACATCGGCTGGTTCCGCCGCGACCTGCTCGGGGCGCGGAAGTACCCGCTGTGGCTGCTGATCGCGGGCACCCTGATCACCGCCCTGACCTGGTACATGGGCTTCGCCTCGTTCACGCAGATCTTCGCCTTCCTCGGCGTCGGCGCGTGACAGCATCACGAACGGATGAGCGTGACATGGCATCCATCGACCTCAACTCGGACCTGGGCGAGAACGTCCCCGACCGGATCGTCAGCGACGACGAGAGCATGCTCGAGATCGTCACCAGTGCGAACGTGTCGTGCGGGTTCCACGCCGGCAGCCCCGAGGGCATCCGCGCCACGCTGGCCGCCGCCGTCGCCCGCGGCGTGGTGATCGGCGCACACCCGGGCTACCGCGACTACGAGAACTTCGGCCGCACCCCGATGGATGTGGACTCGGCGACCCTGCAGGCCCACGTCGAGTACCAGCTCGGTGCGATCGCCGCCCTCGCCACGGCGGTCGGCGGCACCGTCGCGTACGTCAAGCCGCATGGTGCGCTGTACAACACGATCGCGCGGGACGAGCGGCAGGCGAAGGACGTCGTCACCGCCATCCGCGCCGTCGACCCCGGTCTGGTGCTGCTCGGCCTCGCGGGCGGCGTCGTCCTCGACATCGCCGAGCGGGCCGGTCTGACGGTGGCCGCAGAGGCGTTCGCCGACCGCGCCTACCAGCCGGACGGGCAGCTCGTCTCCCGCGCTCAGGAAGGCGCGGTGCTGCACGATCCGGCCGCGGTCGCCGAGCGGATGGTGCGACTGGCGCAGGAGGGCGTGATCCGCGCGATCGACGGCACCGATGTGCGCGTCCAGGCGCAGTCGATCTGCGTGCACGGCGACAGTCCCGGCTCGGTCGCGATGGCGGCGGAGACGAAGCGGATGCTGCAGGATGCCGGCGTGACCATCGCGCCGTTCGCGGGAGTCTGACGTGCCCGTCCGCGCCACACCCGAGCAGCTGGCCGCCGCCCGCGCCGCCCGCGCCGCGTACCGGCAGGGCGTCGCCGAGCCGACCAGCGGCGTCGCCCCCGGGCTCACCCAGGCGAACCTGATCGCCGTGCCCGCGGACTGGGCGTTCGAGACCCTGCTGTTCGCGCAGCGCAACCCGAAGCCGTGCCCTGTGCTCGAGGTCATCGAGCAGGGCCAGGTCGCGTCCGCGCTCGCGCCCGGCAGCGACATCCGCACCGATATCGGCCGCTACCGCATCTGGCGCGACGGCGAGCTCGTCTCCGAGCAGACGGACGCGCGGGACGCCTGGGCGGAGCATCCGGACCTCGTCGCGTTCCTGATCGGATGCAGCTTCACCTTCGAGGCCGGCCTCGCCGAGGCGGGCATCCCGATCCGGCACCAGGAGCTCGCCCGCAACGTGCCGATGTACCGCACCACCGTGCCGTGCGCGCCGGCCGGAAGGCTCCGCGGGGAGATGGTGGTGTCGATGCGGCCGATCCCGGCGGGGCGGGTCGCGGATGCGGTGCGGATCTCGGGCCGCACGCCCGCCGTGCACGGCGCCCCGGTGCACATCGGCGACCCGGCTTCCCTCGGCATCGCCGACCTGTCGCGACCGGACTTCGGCGACCCGCCGGAGGTGCGCGAGGGCGAGGTTCCGGTCTTCTGGGCCTGCGGCGTCACCCCGCAGGCGGCGATCATGGCGTCGAAGCCGCCGTTCGCGGTCACGCACGCACCGGGGTACATGTTCGTCACCGACGTGCCGGATGCGGAGTACGTGGTCTGATGCGCATCCTCACCGCCTCCGACCGCGCCCTCCTCGTCGAAGCCGCCGACCTCGATGAGGCCATGCGGCTGAACCTCGCCTGGGCGGGCGTGCGGGGCGTGGAGGAGCTCATCCCCGGCGCGCGCACGGTGCTCGTGCGGTTCGACCCGCTGCGCGTCTCCGCGCGGGAGCTCGCGGCCGAGCTGGCATCGACGAGCACGGATGCCGCGCACGCGCCGCACACGCGGGAGGTGACCATCCCGGTGACCTACGACGGCGAGGACCTCGCGGACGTCGCCGCGCTGCTCGGCGTGAGCGTCGACGAGCTGATCGCCCGGCATCTCGCGGCGCAGTGGCGGGTGGCGTTCGCCGGGTTCGCGCCCGGATTCGGGTACCTCGTCGGGGACGATCCGCTGTTCGACGTGCCGCGGCGGCCGTCACCGCGCACGCGGGTGCCGGCCGGGGCGGTCGCGCTCGCCGGGCACTTCACCGGCGTGTACCCGAGGGAGAGTCCCGGCGGATGGCAGCTCATCGGGCGCACGGACGCCCGGATGTGGGACATCGACCGTGACCCGCCCGCCCTCCTCGCCCCCGGCACCGCCGTCCGCTTCGAATCCGCCCGCCCCACCTCCCGGTCGTTGAGCGAGCACGCCGCCCCTTCCCGGTCGTTGAGCGAGCACGCCGAAGGCGAGCGAGACGAAACGCGCCGTCCGTCAGGCCCCCGCTCCACGGAGCACGCGCCCTCCCGGTCGTTGAGCGAGCACGCCGAAGGCGAGCGAGACGAAACGCGCCGTCCGTCAGAGCCCCGCTCCACGGAGCACGCTTCGACGGGCTCAGCGTCCGAACCCTCCGGGGAGGGCTCGGTCGAGGTCGTCCGGAGCTCGCTGCAGCTGCTGGTGCAGGACCTCGGTCGCCCGGGTCATGCGGCGCTCGGCGTCTCCGCGGCCGGGGCCGCCGACCGCACCGCGTTGCGCGACGCGAACCGCGCGGTAGGCAACCGCCCCGACGCCGCCGTGCTGGAGAGCGTCGGCGGCGCGCTGCTGCGCTTCCACGGCGAAGGCGTCGCCGCGGTGACCGGGGCGCTCGGCGACCTCACCCTCACCGACCGTGACGGCCTCGCCCGCGGCATCCGTCAGGGCGAGCCGTTCGCCGTCGCCGACGGCGACGAGCTGCTGCTCGGGCATCCGTCGCGCGGGCTGCGCTACGTGATCGGCGTGCGCGGCGGCATCCGCGCCCCGGCGGCCCTCGGCAGCGTCTCCGCCGACACGCTCGCCGGTCTCGGGCCCGCGCCGCTGCGTGCCGGCGACGTCGTCGCGACGGGTGACCCGCGCACGGCCCCGCACGCGGTCGATCCGCTTCCGCTGCCGCGTCCCCTGCCGGCATCCGGTGACACCGTCGAACTGGAGATCACGCTCGGGCCGCGCGACGGCTGGTTCACCGAAGCGGCGCTCGCCGCGCTGACCGGGCAGGACTGGGAGGTGACGCCGCGCTCCGATCGCGTCGGCATCCGCCTGCACGGCGAGACGCCGCTGGAGCGGGCGATCACCGGCGAGCTGCCCAGTGAGGGGGCGGTCACCGGTGCCATCCAGGTGCCTCCGGACGGGCAGCCCGTGCTGTTCCTCCCCGACCACCCGCTCACCGGCGGGTATCCGATCATCGGCGCGGTCACCGACCGCTGCCTCGATCTGGCCGGGCAGCTGCCGCCCGGCGCCCGCATCCGCTTCCGCATCACCGGAGAGGCCTGACATGACGAAGATCCTGATCGCCAACCGGGGCGAGATCGCCGTGCGCATCATCCGCGCATGCGCCGAGGCGGGGTACGCGTCGGTCGCGGTGTACGCCGACCAGGACGCGGATGCCCTGCACGTGCGTCTCGCCGACGAGGCCCATGGCCTGGGCGGCACGACGGCCGCCGACACGTACCTGTCCATCACGGCGCTCCTCGACGCCGCGCAGCGCAGCGGCGCCCACGCGGTGCATCCGGGCTACGGGTTCCTGTCCGAGAGCGCCGCGTTCGCCCGCGCGGTCGAGGACGCCGGGCTGGTCTGGATCGGCCCCACCCCGGAGAGCATCGACGCCCTCGGCGACAAGATGACCGCGCGGCGCATCGCCGAGCGCGTGGGGGCGCCGCTCGCCGCCGGCACCGACCGTCCGTTGGCAGGCCCCGCCGAGGCGGTCGCGTTCGCCGAGGAGCACGGCCTCCCGATCGCGATCAAGGCCGCGTACGGCGGCGGCGGCCGCGGCCTGAAGGTTGTCCGCGACCGGGCCGAGGTGGCGGATGCCTTCGACGCGGCCACCCGCGAGGCCGTCGCCGCCTTCGGGCGCGGCGAGTGCTTCGTGGAGCGGTTCCTGGAGAGCCCACGGCACATCGAGGTGCAGGTGCTCGGCGACGGCCACGGCGATGTGATCGTCGTCGGCGACCGGGACTGCTCGATGCAGCGCCGCAACCAGAAGCTCATCGAGGAGGCGCCGGCGCCGGGGCTCACGCCCGACCAGCGCCAGCGCCTCCACGACGCGGCCCGTCGCATCTGCGCCGAGGTGCACTACCGCGGCGCCGGCACGGTCGAGTTCCTGCTCGCCGCGGACGGCACGATCTCGTTCCTCGAGGTGAACACGCGGCTGCAGGTCGAGCATCCGGTGACCGAGGAGGTGACCGGCGTCGACCTCGTGCGGGAGCAGTTCCGCATCGCCTTCGGCGAGGGGGTCTCGCTCACCGCGACGCCCAAGCCGCGGGGGCATGCGTTCGAGTTCCGGATCAACGCCGAGGATCCGGGCCGCGGCTTCCTGCCGAGCCCCGGCCGCGTGGACGACCTGCGCGTGCCCGGCGGCCCCGGGGTGCGGTGGGACAGCGGCGTGGAGGCGGGGGATGCCGTGCAGCCGGCGTTCGACTCGATGATCGCCAAGCTGATCGTGCACGCCGACTCGCGCGACGCCGCCCTGGTGCGCGCTCGCCGCGCGCTGCGCGAGCTGCGGATCGACGGCCCGGCGACGGTCGTCCCGTTCGACCGGCTCGCGATCGCGCAGCCCGAGTTCTCGACCACCGGCTTCGCGGTGCACACGCAGTGGATCGAGAGCGCCCTGCTGCCGCGGCTCGAGCCGCAGCTGCGCCCGGCGCCGGAGGACGAGCAGCGCCTGCAGCGGTTCCCGGTCGAGATCGACGGCCGGCGGGTGACGCTCGGGCTGCCGGTGAGCCTGCTGCGGGGGTTCGCGGCGGGTGCCGCTGCCGGCGCGTTCGGTGCGGGCGGGCTTGGTGCGTTCGGTGCGGGAGGTGCGGATGCCTCGTCGTCGGATGCCGGGCGGGCGTCGGCATCCGACCCGGCCGCGTTGCGCGCGCCCGCCCCGGGCACCCTGGTGCGCTGGCTCGTCGAGGACGGGGCCGAGGTCGCCGAGGGCGACGCGGTGGCGGTGCTGGACGCCATGAAGATGGAGACCCCGGTCACCGCCCACCGCTCCGGTGTCCTCGCGCACGCCGTCGAGGTCGGCGCCACCGTCGCCCCGGATGCCGTGATCGCCCGGATCGTCTGACCGCCATGCCGTCCCGACGGCCACCCGCACCGGCATCCGCCCTCTCCCCGGCATCCGCCTGCTCCCCGGCACAGGAAGTCTCGCGGGTGCAGGACGATCCGTGGCGGCTCCTCCTGTCCCGGCGAGACGTCCTGTCCTGGAGGCGCGACGCGCGCGGGCGACCCCGACGGCGACGCCGCCGCCTCAGCTGAACGGGTTCGTGACGACCTCGTACGGCGGCACCGGCGGGTTCGGGCCGAACTCGCTGTCGACGTAGAGGATCTCGCCGCGCAGCTCGGCGGCGGTGGTGAGCACCCGCGTCGGGGAGCTCGGGGTCTCCGCGATGAGGCTCGCGCCTGACCCGTCGGCCGCGACCCGCAGCTCGGTGATCACACGGGAGAAGTTGCGGACGACCGTGAGCGTCGTCCCCTGCAGCACGAGCCCGTCGGCATTGACGAGGTTCGCCCCGCCGGTCGGGATCTCGGCGATGCTGCCGTCCATGCCGAACCGCCACAGCTTGCCGACGTTCCCCTGCGCGACGATGAACGCGCTGCCGTCGGTCGCCACCTCGATGCCGCCGAGGTTGAAGCCCTGCTGGCGGGTGATCGTGCCGGCGGCATCCGCCCACACCGTCGCCGTCCACGCGCCGTCGGTCTGCGCGACGCGGTAGATGCGGGGGTCGTTCGAGTCGGTGAAGTAGGCGGCGCCGTCCGGGCCGATGATCACGTCGTTCACGAAGACGTCGGATGCCGGCATCCGCATGGTGCGCGATCTCGCCCCGGGCGAGCTCGACGGCACCGCCGGGTCGCTGCCCGCAGCTCTGCAGAAGGTGGTGGCGGATGCCGCGCAGCAGGGCCTTCCGGTCGAGTTCCGCAGCCACGGGGCGCCGGCCGATGTGCCGCTGCCGGTGGCATCCGCGATCATCCGCACCGCCCGCGGCGCCCTCGCGAACGTCGCCGAGCACGCGCGCGCACCGCGCCGTGGTCAGCCTGACCGCTCAGCCGGAGGAGCTGCGGCTGGACGTCCGCGACGACGGGATCGGATTCGACGCCCGCGAGCCGGCGATGCGACAGGCCGCTGCGCAGCGCCGCGCGCAGGGCCGCGGCCGCGGGCTGGACGGCATCGCGGAGCGCATCGCCGCCGTCGGCGGCACGCTGGAGATCGAGAACGCGCCGGGGGAGGGGACGACGCTGTCGGCCGTGTTCCCGGCGCGGGGGAGGGAGGCCGGATGACGCTGCGGCTGGTGCTCGTGGACGACCACCCGGTGGTGCGCGCCGGGGTGCGCGCGCTGATCGAGTCGAGCGACGACCTCGAGGTGGTCGGGGAGGCCTCCGCTCGAGGCCGTGCGGGTGGTGGCCGAGCGGCATCCGGATGTCGTCCTGATGGACCTGAGCCTCGGCGACGGCGTGGGCGGCATCGCGGCGACCGCGCGGCTGCGCGAGCTCGACCCCGCCCCTGCGGTGCTCGTGCTGACCACGTACGACAGCGAGTCCGACATCCTGCGGGCCCTGGATGCTGGGGCCGCCGGCTACCTGCTGAAGGATGCCCCGCCGGAGCAGCTCTTCGCCGGCATCCGTGCGGTGGCGAAGGGGGAGCCGGCACTCGCCCCCTCCGTGGCGGGCGTGCTGATGCGGCGCGCCGCGTCGCCGGAGCCGCGGATGACCGAGCGCGAGGTGGAGGTGCTCGAGCTGCTGGCGGAGGGGCTGGGCAACCGCGAGCTGGCGAAGGCGCTGTTCGTGTCGGAGGCGACGGTCAAGTCGCACCTCTCGCACATCTACGCCAAGCTCGGCGTCGACACCAGGGCCGGGGCGGTCGCCGCAGCGATCGAGCAGCGCATCATCCGGCGCTGAGCGATTTCCCCTGACTCGCGCCACATTGTGTCCCGTTCTGCGGGTGGTCGCACCGCGAACCCGCAGGACGGGACACATTGTGGCCGTAGGGGGAGGGTGTGTGGCCGTAGAGAGGGTGCGCTACTCGGGGTCGCCGCCGAGCGGGCCGACCGCGGGGATCGGGCCGCCGTCGTCGGCGCCGGTCCTGCGCCACCGGGCGATCGCGTTGCCCAGGTGGTAGATCAGCAGCGCGGCGACCGTGCCGAGGACGATCGCGCCGAGCTGGAACGCTCCCCAGCCCATCGCGAACCCGGCGATCGCGATGACGAACGACACCGCCACGGTGTACTGGTTCACCGGGCGGGAGAAATCGACCCGGTTGTCCACCCAGATCTTGATGCCGATCACGCCGATGAGCCCGTAGAGCGCGGTGGTCACCCCGCCGAGCACGCCGGCGGGGATGGTGTTGAAGATGACGCCGATCTTGGGCGAGAACGCGAGCAGGATCGCGACGATGCCGGCCACCCAGTACGCCGCCGTCGAGTACACCCGGGTCGCGGCCATCACGCCGATGTTCTCGCCGTAGGTGGTGGTGCCCGATCCGCCGAAGCCGCCCGCGATCGTGGTCGCCAGGCCGTCGGCGACGAGGGCGCGGCCGGTGCGGCGGTTGATCGAGGGGTCCTCCGTCATCGTCGCCACGCCGCGCACGTGTCCCACGTTCTCGGCGATGAGCACCAGCACGACGGGCAGGAACATCGGCACCAGCGCCCACGCCGCGGGGTCGGCGACGGCGGCGAGATGGAAGTCGGGGAACCCGATCCACGCGGCATCCCCGACGGCGGAGAAGTCGACCTGCCCGGTGGCGACGGCGACGAGGTAGCCGACCACGACGCCGAGGAAGATCGAGATGCGGCCGAGGAACCCGCGGAACAGCACGCTGAACAGGACCACCGCCACGAGCGTGACGGTGGCGAGCTCGGGCTGCGCCTTGAAGTTGTTCCACGCGGCGGGCGCCAGGTTGAACCCGATCAGCGCCACGATCGAGCCGGCCACCACCGGGGGCATCAGCCGGTCGATCCAGCCGGTGCCGACCGCCTGCACCAGGAAGCCGATCGCCGCGAGCAGGATGCCGGCCGCGGCCACCCCGACGAGCGCCTGGGCGATCTGCTCGCCCGTCTCCAGCGCCTGCCCGGCGTTCAGCGCCGTGATCGGCGCGATGAACGCGAACGACGAGCCGAGGTAGCTGGGCAGCCGGTTGCGGGTGAGCAGCAGGAACAGCAGCGTCCCGAGACCCGAGAAGAGCAGGGTCGTCGACACCGGGAATCCGGTGAGGATCGGCACCAGGAAGGTCGCGCCGAACATGGCCACGACATGCTGGGCGCCGATCGCGATCGTCGCCGGCCAGCTCAGCCGCTCCTCGGGCTTGACGACCTGGCCGGGCGCGACGGTGCGGCCGTCGCCATGGATCTGCCACAACGGCATGGGGGCTCCTCCGGGGTGGGGTTCTGGACCGTGGAAAACCCTATCGCCCGCGCCCCGGGCATCCGCACCCCCGCCCGGAACCACGGCCCCGGGCATCCGCACCCCCGCCCGGAACCACGGACTTCACGCGGAACCGCCCGTTTCGCCCGTATTGCGTGGTTCCGCGTGAAGCGCGTGGTTCGGCGTGCGTGATGCCGGGCGGATGCCGGGCGGATGCCGCCGCGTGGCGGATGCCGTCAGGCGGTGAGCCGGTCGATCAGCTCCCGGTACCGGTCGGCGGTGCGCTCCACGATCTCGTCCGGCAGCGCCGGCGGCTCGCCCTGCCTGTCCCAGTGCGAGGCCAGCCAGTCGCGCACGATCTGCTTGTCGAAGCTCGCCATCCGCTCCTCGGGGGTGGCGCCGGTGCGCCACGCCTCGGCATCCCAGTACCGTGACGAGTCGCTGGTGAGCACCTCGTCCGCCAGGCGCAGGGTGCCGTCGGCGTCGAGACCGAACTCGAACTTGGTGTCGGCGAGGATCAGCCCCTTCGCCTCGGCGATCTCCGCCGCGCGACGGTAGATCGACAGCGACGCCTCCTGCAGCTCGGCCGCGCGCTCGGGCCCGACCAGCTCGGCGGCTCGCTCGTACGTGATGTTCTCGTCGTGCTCCCCCATCGGGGCCTTGTATGCGGGGGTGAACAGCGGCTCGGGCAGGCGGTCGCCGTTCTCCAGTCCGGCCGGCAGGGGGATGCCGCAGACGGTGCCGGATGCCCGATACTCGGCCCACCCGGACCCGGTGAGGTATCCGCGCACCACGCATTCGATCGGCAGCATCTCCAGCGACTGCGCGAGCATCGCGCGGTCGGCGACGGATGCGGGCGGCTCGCCGTCGGCGAGGTGGTTCGGGACGTCGGAGAGGCGGTCGAACCACCACCGGCTGAGCCGGGTCAGCAGCGCCCCCTTCTCCGGGATGCCGGGGGAGAGCACGTGGTCGAACGCGCTCACCCGGTCGGACGCCACCACGAGGATGCGGGTGTCGCCGGGATCCTCCGACGCGTAGAGGTCGCGGACCTTGCCGGAGTAGATGTGCCGCCAGCCGGGGATGCTCGGTGCGGGGTTCTCGGAGGGAGTGCTCACCCCCACATCATCGCATCGCCGGGGGCCGGACGCTTCGACGGGCCCAGCGTCCGACGGGCTCGGCGTCCGACGGGCTCGGCGTCCGCGGGGCTCGGCGTCCGCGGGCGTCGTCGGATGCCGGGTGTACCGTGGCCGGGTGACTTCTCCCGCGGCATCCGAGACGACCGTCCGGAGCCCGTGGCCGGCGCTGTGGGCGCTCGTCATCGGGTTCTTCATGATCCTCGTGGACACGACCATCGTGTCGGTGGCGAACCCCGCCATCAAGGCCGCGCTCGACCCGGACACCAACAACCTCGACAACGTCGTCTGGGTCACCAGCGCCTACCTGCTCGCCTATGCGGTGCCGCTGCTGATCACCGGGCGGCTCGGCGACCGGTTCGGGCCGAAGAACATCTACCTCATCGGCCTCGCCGTCTTCACCGCGGCGTCCCTCTGGTGCGGTCTGTCGACGACGCTCGAGGGGCTGATCGCGGCGCGGGCGGTGCAGGGGCTGGGCGCGGCGTTCATGACGCCGCAGACGATGGCGGTGATCACCCGCACCTTCCCCGCGCAGCGCCGCGGCGCGGCGATGGGGCTGTGGGGCGCGACCGCGGGCGTCGCGACGCTGGTGGGGCCGCTGCTCGGCGGCTTCCTCGTGGACGCCCTCGGCTGGGAGTGGATCTTCTTCGTCAACCTGCCGGTCGGGATCGCCGGGTTCGTGCTCGCGTGGCTGTTCGTGCCCAGGCTGGAGACCCACGCGCACCGGTTCGACGTCGTCGGCGTGGTGCTCAGCGCCGTGGCGCTGTTCCTCATCGTGTTCGGGCTGCAGGAGGGCGAGAAGTACGACTGGGGCGTGATCGCCGGCCCGATCTCGGTGTGGGGGCTCATCATCGCCGGGGTCGTCGTGCTCGCGGTGTTCGTGGCGCAGCAGGCGGTGACCCGCAGCGAGCCGCTGGTGCCGCTGGAGCTGTTCCGCGACCGCAACTTCTCCGGCGCGAACGTGGCGATCGCCGCGGTCGGCTTCACTGTCACCGGCATGTCGCTGCCGTTCATGTTCTTCCTGCAGCTGGCACGCGGCCTCACGCCCACCCAGGCGGCGCTGCTGATGATCCCGATGGCGGTGATCTCCGGCGGGCTCGCGCCGCTGGCGGGCAAGCTGCTCGACCGGATCGACCCGCGGCTCATCCTCATCCCCGGGCTGCTGTGCGTCGCCGGCGGCGTGCTCTGGAACGCGGCGTTGATGAACCCGGGCACGCCGGTCTGGATGTTCCTGCTCCCGTCCGCACTGCTCGGCGTCGGCAACGCCGGCATGTGGGGCCCGCTGGCCACGACCGCGACCCGGCAGCTGCCGCCGCGGCAGGCCGGCGCCGGCGCGGGCATCTACAACACCACGCGCACGATCGGCTCGGTGGTCGGCTCCGCCGCGATCGCCGCGTTCATGCAGGACCGGCTGGAGGCCAACCTTCCCGGCCTGGCCGAGGCGCCCACCGGTTTCGGGGGCGGGACGCTGCCGGATGCCGTGGCGCAGGGCTTCTCCGCCGGCATGGCCCAGGCGATGCTGCTGCCGGCCGCGGTGCTGGCCCTGGCGCTGATCGCGTCGCTGTTCCTCGGGCGGTACCGTCAGGACACCGGCGGCACCCGTGCTTGACTGAGCGGATGACGATCGCGCTGGCATCCCCCTCCCTCGACCTCTTCGACTCCTGGGCGGAGACGGTCGCCGAGTTCGGCGACGTGCACATCGACGGCGCCGGTCTCGACCGCGGAGTGCGCCCGGACCGGCTCAGCTGCGAGGCGTTCATCGCGAAGGCTGCGCTGTACAGCCGTCCGGGCGCCGACCTGCCCGAGGGCCACGTCCCGTGCGACCACTACTGGATCACGGACGACGGCCGCGTGGTCGGCTTCATCGCGTTCCGCCGTGAGCTCAACGACCATCTGCGCCGCGTCGGCGGGCACATCGGCTACTCGGTGCGGCCGTCGCGCCGCCGCGAGGGCATCGCCCGCACCGCCCTCAGGCTCGTGCTCGACCGGGCCCGCGCCGCCGGGCACGACCGCGTCATGCTCACCTGCGACGACGACAACGTCGGCTCCGCGCGCACCATCGAGGGCGCCGGCGGCCTGCTCGAGGACGTCATCGACGCCGCGGATGCCGGGCATCCGGCGCTCCGCCGCTACTGGATCGCGCTCTGACCCGCATCCGTCCCAGCAACGACACGCCGGTGCCGGGACGCCGGGGCTGATCAGCGGGCGACGCGGGCGGCGATGTCGCGGCGGAAGTGAGCGCCGTCCAGGCGGATCCGCTCGATCGCCCGGTACGCCCGGTCCCGGGCATCCGCGAAGTCCGAACCCGTCGCCACGACGTTCAGCACGCGGCCGCCGGTCGCGACCAGGGCGCCGCCGGGAGCATCCGGCCCGCCGGTCGCGGCGTGCACGATGCGCACGCCCTCGACGGATGCCGCCTCCTCGAGGCCCTCGATGAGCCGGCCGGTCTGCGGCGCCTCCGGGTAGCCCTCGCTCGCGAGCACGACCGTGATCGCGACGTCGTCGGAGAACTCGGGCTGCGGCTGGGCCTCGAGAGTGCCGGATGCCGCCGCCAGCAGCAGCTCCGACAGCGGCGTGCGCAGCCGGGGCAGCACGACCTGCGTCTCCGGGTCGCCGAACCGGGCGTTGAACTCGATCACCCGCACCCCGGCCGGCGTGAGGATGAGGCCGGCGTAGAGCAGCCCGATGAAGGGCGTGCCCTCGGCGTCCAGCTGCCGGATCACCGGCAGCGCGATCCGCTCGGTGACGTGCGCCACGAACTCGTCCTCCCCGCCGAACTGCTCGGCGAGCCACGGCAGCGGCGAGTACGCCCCCATGCCGCCGGTGTTCGGGCCCTCGTCACCGTCATGGGCGCGCTTGAAGTCCTGCGCGGGGCTGAGCGCGCGCACGGTGTCGCCGTCGCTGAGGAAGAACAGCGACACCTCCGGGCCGGAGAGGAACTCCTCCACGAGCACCGGGCCCGACGGCAGGTAGTGCTCGGCGTGGGCGAGCGCCTCGGCGCGGTCGGAGGTGACGATGACCCCCTTGCCGGCGGCGAGGCCGTCGGCCTTCACCACGTGGGGGGCGCCGAGCTCGTCGAAGGCCGCCTCGACCTCGGCGACGGATGCCGCGCGCACGGCCCGGCCGGTGGGGACGCCCGCCGCCTCCATGATCCGCTTGGCGAACGCCTTCGAGCCCTCCAGCTGCGCCGCGGCCCGGCCGGGTCCGAAGACGGGGATGCCGTGCTCGCGCAGCACGTCCGCGACGCCGGCGACGAGCGGCGCCTCCGGGCCGATGACGACGAGGTCGATGGCGTGCTCGTTCGCGAAGGCCTCGACAGCGGCGCCGTCGAGCGGGTCGACGTCGACGAGCGTCGCATCCTGGGCGATGCCGGCGTTGCCGGGGGCCGCGAAGATCTCGTGCGCGGTGTGCTCCGACCGCAGCGACAGGATGATCGCGTGCTCGCGCGCGCCGGAACCGAGGACCAGGATCTTCATGCCGCCAGCCTACCGAGCAGGGCGGTCACCGCTCCCGTCGATGACCACGCGGGATCACGGCTCGAGGGGGCGCTCCACCGAACGGTCCCACGGGAGGGTCCACCCGGCCGCGTCGAAGAGGCCGTCCAGGACCATCGCCGTGAAGCCCCACACGATCGTGCCGTCGATATCGAACGCGGGCCCGCGGAAGGTGCGCCCGACGCGGTGCACCGTGGACGTGAAGCGGTTGGCGGGCTCGAGCAGCTGCGCGACGGGCACCCGGAACACGTCCACCGTCTCGGCGTGATCGACCGCGGCGACCCGGGAGGGGGAGCGCCACCAGGCGAGGACCGGGGTGACGATGTAGCGGCTGGGCATGACCGGCAGGTCGGGGAGGACGCCGAGCACCTCCACTCCGGCGGGATCGAGGCCGGTCTCCTCCCGCGCCTCGCGGAGCGCCGTCGCGACGGCATCCGCATCCTGCGGGTCGCGGCGTCCGCCGGGGAACGAGACCTGGCCGGCGTGCGAGGACAGGGTCGCCGAGCGTCGCTGCAGCAGTACGTCGAGGTCGGCCGCGACCGTGCTCTCATCGGTGCCGGCCGGGATGCTGTCCAGGCGGCCGAACAGCATCAGCACCGCCGCCGGGCGGGAAGGCCCGACGACGGGGGCGAAGCGCGACGGCAGGTCTTCCGCGCGCCCGGCCGCGGCGGCCAGTTCGGCGCGCGCTCCGCGGAGCGTCTCGGCTGCAGGGCTCATCGTTGTCGAGCCTACGTCGCTTCGCCGCGCCGAGGACACAGCACGGAAAGTACCCTGGATGCCATGCCCGCCCGCAGGATCGACGTCGCACAGGGCCGTGCCGCGCTCGCCGCCGTGGCCGCCGGCACCGTTGCGCGGAACGACACCGCCACCGCGGTGCGCTACCTGCTGCAGCTGCTCGACGAGAAGGCGCCGGGCAACAGCGTCGAGGTGCGCGTGCCGCCCTTCGGTGCGGTGCAGGTGGTGCAGGGTCCGCGGCACACGCGCGGCACGCCGCCGAACGTGGTCGAGACGGATGCCGCGACCTGGATCGCCCTCGCCACCGGCGCCGAGCAGTGGGCGGATGCCGTCGCCGCAGGCCGCGTGCGGGCATCCGGCATCCGTGCCGATCTGTCCGACCTGCTGCCCCTCCGGCCCTAGCCGGCCCCGGCCCGGGCCGGGGCGCGGCCCCCCGACCGACCCGGGACACCGCGCGCGGGTCGTGGGACAATGGAGGCATGGCCCGCAACGCAACCCACGAGACCGTCGAGGCGCGGATCCGTCCCGTCCCGCGCTACGGCGTGTTCATCGGACTGGGCGTCGTGCTCGGGATCATCACCGCGGCGATCCTCACCGCGGTCGGCAGCTACGAGCCGTCCCAGGCGCTCGACGTCGTCTACCCGCCGGGCCAGGTGTTCGGGTTCGCGCTGCTGTGGACCGTGCCGATCGGCATCGCCGCGGGCGGGATCGTCGCGCTGATGCTCGACCGCGCCTCGCGCAAGCATGCCCGCGTGGTGCGCGTCGACCACGAGCGCGTCACCGACGCCGACTGAGCCTCGCCGCCACGAGCCCGCGCCGTCAGGCCAGCTCGCCGATCACAGGGCGGATCGCCACGTCGAACGCGACCACGTCGCGCCGGAGCGTGTCGGTGACGGCGACCGTGAGCGCGCCGATCCACCAGATGCCGCGCTGGGTGAACGGCAGCACCTGCACGTTCAGCTCGAAGGAGTGAGCGCGCCGGCCCACCTCCCGCTCGAACTCGGCGATCGCGCTGGCGTAGGCGCGGTACGCGTCGCCGGCGGAGCTCACCGAGTCCACGTACCGGCGGCGCGCGTCGTGCGCGTACCGCAGCGCGGTCTCCGCGTGCGGGACGATCGCCTCGCGGAGCTCCTCGGCCCCGGTCGCCGGCAGGGCGACGAGCGTGTCGAAGCCGTCCACCAGCTCGAGCGGCACATCGGAGCGGTGCGCGCGCGGCTCCACGGTCATGTCCCAGAAGTCGCGCCACTGCCGCTCCACAGCCGGGTTCGCCTCCGCCGCGTCCGGTGCGCGCACCTCCAGGCCGCGCAGGGCCGGCAGGTCGTCCGGGGCGCGGACGCCGAGCAGCTGGCGCAGAGCGAGCGCGACCAGCACCGGCGTGCTCGCGTCCTCGCGGATCAGCCACTGCGGCTTGTCGACCATGGCCCCATCGTAGGTCGGTCGGGGGTGCCGGGGCATCCGCCGGCGCGGCGCCGGGTCGCGGACACGCCCGGTAGTCTTGTCTGGTGGCAGAATCCCCCACCAACCCGTACGCCGCGGCCGGCGTCGACACGGCTGCCGGCGACCTCGCCGTCGAACTGATGAAGACCTCCGTGCGGGCGACGCACGGGCCCGAGGTGCTCGGCGGCGTCGGCGGCTTCGCCGGCCTCTTCGATGCCAGCGCCCTGCGCGGCTACGCCCGCCCGCTGCTGGCGACCAGCACCGACGGCGTCGGCACCAAGGTCGCGATCGCGCAGGCGATCGACAAGCACGACACGATCGGGCAGGACCTGGTCGGCATGGTCGTCGACGACATCGTCGTGGTCGGCGCGAAGCCGCTGTTCATGACCGACTACATCGCGTGCGGCAAGGTGGTGCCCGAGCGCATCGCCGACATCGTCCGCGGCATCGCCGACGCGTGCGCGGCCACCGGCACCGCGCTCGTCGGCGGGGAGACCGCCGAGCACCCCGGCCTGCTCGGCCCGCGCGACTACGACGTCGCCGGTGCGGCGACCGGCGTGGTCGAGGCGGATGCCGTGCTCGGCGCCGACCGCGTGCAGGACGGCGACGCCGTCATCGCCCTGGCCTCCAGCGGCCTGCACTCCAACGGCTACTCGCTCGTGCGCCACATCGTGGCGAACGCGGGGATCTCCTACGGCGACAACGCCCCCGACTTCGGCACCACGTGGGGCGAGGCCCTGCTCGAGCCCACCCGCCTGTACACGACGCCGCTGCTGCGTCTGCTGGACGCGGTGCCCGGCGGCGTGCACTCCCTCAGCCACGTCACCGGCGGCGGCATCGCCGCGAACCTCGCCCGCGTGCTGCCCCGCGGCAGCTGGGCGGAGGTGGACCGGTCGACCTGGTCGCCGAGCGCGGTCTTCCGCGTGCTCGCCGACGTCTCCGGCACGCCCCTCGAGCAGACCGAGGGCACCTGGAACCTCGGCATCGGCTTCCTCGCCGTGGTCGCCGAGGACCGGAAGGATGCCGCGATCGCGGCGACCCAGGCGGAGGGCATCCCGGCGTGGCAGGTGGCCACGGTGCACACCGGAGCGCGGCCCGACGGGGATTTCGAAGAGGGCGCCAAGGGCGTCGACGGCGGCGCGGTGCGCCTGGTGGGCGCGTACCCGGACAGCGCCCGCGGCCAGTGAAAGAACGGATGACATAACACTCCATGTGCGGCATCGTCGGAATGGTCGGGAACGGCCCGGTCAACCAGGACATCTACGACGCGCTCCTGCTGCTGCAGCACCGCGGCCAGGACGCCACCGGCATCGCGACCGCCGAACGCAACGGCGTGATGCACATGGCGAAGGCCAGCGGCATGGTGCGCGAGGCCTTCCGCACCCGCGACATGCGGTCGCTGCTCGGGAGCGTGGGCCTCGGGCACGTCCGCTACGCCACCAAGGGCACCGCCTCCAGCGAGGAGGAGATGCAGCCGTTCTACGTGAACGCGCCCTACGGCATCGTGCTCGTGCACAACGGCAACCTCACCAATACGCGTGAGCTCACCGCCGACATGGAGCGGCGCGACCGCCGGCACTTGAACTCGTCCAGCGACACCGAGCTGCTGCTGAACGTGCTCGCGAACGAGCTGCAGGCCACCACCTCCACCGTCGATCTCGACCCGGAGCGCATCTTCGAGGCGGTCTCCCGCACGCACAAGCGCATCGAGGGCGCCTACGCGGTGATCTCGATCATCGCCGGCTACGGCCTGCTCGCGTTCCGCGACCCCTTCGGCATCCGTCCGATGATCCTCGGGCGCCGCAAGGCGACGCCCGTGGACGCCGGAGGCGCCGACGCTTCGACGGGCTCCGCGTCCCCCGCGACGCCCCTGCATGACGAGTGGGTGGTCAGCAGCGAGTCGCTGGTGCTGGAGAACGGCGACTACGAGATCGTGCGCGAGGTCGAGGCGGGCGAGGCCGTGTTCATCACGAACGACGGCGAGCTGTTCACCCGCCAGTGCGCCGAGGAGACGCAGCTGACCCCGTGCGCGTTCGAGTACGTGTACCTCGCGCGACCCGACTCGGTGATGAACGGCGTCTCGGTGTACGAGTCCCGGCTGCGGATGGGGGAGCGGCTCGCCGACACCATCGCCAAGCACGTGCCGCTGGACGAGATCGACGTGGTCATGCCGATCCCGGACTCGTCGCGCCCGTCGGCGATGGAGGTCGCACGCAAGCTCGGCAAGGAGTACCGCGAGGGCTTCTACAAGAACCGCTACGTGGGCCGGACCTTCATCATGCCCGGGCAGGCGGTGCGCAAGAAGAGCGTGCGGCAGAAGCTGAACGCGATGTCGTCGGAGTTCCGCGGCAAGAACGTGCTCCTCATCGACGACTCGATCGTGCGCGGCACGACGAGCAAGCAGATCATCCAGATGGCGCGGGATGCCGGGGCCACGTCGGTCATCTTCGCGTCCGCGGCGCCGCCGGTGCGGCATCCGCACGTCTACGGCATCAACATGCCCTCGCGTCACGAGCTGGTCGCCCACGGGAGGACCATCCCCGAGATCGCGGAGGAGCTCGGCTGCGACCGGATCGTCTACCAGGAGGTGGAGGACCTCAAGGCCGCGATCATCGAGGGCTCCTCGCTCACCGACCTGGACATGAGCTGCTTCGACGGCCGGTACGTCACGGGCACCGTGACCGACGAATACCTGGACTGGGTGGAGAGGTCGCAGTCGTCATAAGCGGGGGTCGGCCCCCGAGCTCGTCGACGGGCCGACCGCTCTGGCGCGGGCGGGCGCTCGCGGTCCTCGGCATCCTGCTCTGTGCATTCTCGCTGCGCTCAGCGGTCGCCTCGCTGTCGCCGGTGATCGACCACATCGCGGCGGATTTCCCGCTGCCCTCCGCCGTGGTCGGCGTGATCGGCACGCTGCCGCCGGTGTGCTTCGCCGTCTTCGGCCTGCTGACGCCGATCCTGGAGCGCTGGCTCGGCCTGGAGCGACTGACGATCGTCGCCCTCACCGCCATCACCGCGGGTCTGCTGCTGCGAGGCCTCGCCGGTGACGCGACGACGCTGCTGCTGGCCACGGCTCTCGTGTTCGCCGGCGTCGGGATGGGCAACATCCTGCTGCCTCCGCTGGTCAAGGCGCATTTCCCGGACCGCATCGGCGTGATGATGACGCTGTACACGACGGCGATGGCGGTCTCCACGTTCGTGCCGCCGCTGGTCGCGGTGCCGGTGGCGGATGCCGCGGGCTGGCGCGTCTCGCTCGCGCTCTGGGCGGTCTTCGCGGTGGCGGGGGTGATCCCCTGGCTCGTCATGCTCGTGCAGCAGCGCGGCGGCGCGGCCGCGTCGTCGTCGGCCGAGTCCGTCGTCGCTCCGGCGTCGCCGGGCGCGCGCCCGGCCGGCGAGGACGAGACGCCGGCGCATCCGCGCTCCGACGTCACCGCCACCGGCCCGATCGCCACCTCACCCGAGAACCGCTGGCTGTTCGCCCGGCTGCTGCGCCTCCCACTGGTGTGGGCCCTCGCGGTCACGTTCGGCACCTCGGCGACGATGGCCTACGTCGCCTTCGCCTGGCTGCCCGCGATCCTCATCGACGTCTCCGGGGTGAGTGCCGCCACCGCCGGCCTGCTGCTGTCGCTGTTCGCGCTCATCGGGCTTCCGGCATCCATGCTCGTCCCGGTGCTCGTGGTGCGGTTCCAGGCCACACGGCCGCTGTTCCTGCTCGGCGCGCTCGGCGGCGCCGGCGGGCTCGTCGGCCTGCTGATCGCTCCGACGCCGGCCCTGCTCTGGCTCTGGGTGGTGCTCTACGGCCTGGCCGGTCTGCTCTTCCCGCTGAGCCTCGTGCTCATCAGCATCCGTTCGCGCACCGCCGAGAGCGCGGTGCTGCTGAGCAGCCTGGTGCAGAGCGTCGGATACACGGTGGCCGCGATCTTCCCGGTGCTCGTCGGCGTGCTGCACGAGGCGACCGGCGGATGGGCTGTGCCGCTGCTGGTGATCGTCGCCCTGCTCCTCGGCGCCATCCCGGCGGGCATGATGGCCGGCCGCCGCGGAACCGTCGAGGACGAGTGGGAGCGCCGCCACGGGCCGTGGTGAGGACCGCGGTCAGGGCTCGCGCAGTCCGAGTCGGTCGCAGGTCGCGGCGCCCTCGACCGGGAAGACGCCCAGGCGTCCGTCCGCGAGGACGCACGTGAACAGCGTCGGCACGTCGTGCCCTCCGCCGGGTGCAGCGGAGGCGGCGTCGCCCTCGGCGAGGATGCCGACGCGCCAGAGCGTGGCGCACTGATCCTCCGCGAACGCGACGAATCCGTCAGCGCGGCCGCCAGCTACGCGCTCGGGACGATCTACTCGTACCCGGGGTACGGCGGGCGCTCCTACACCGCGACCGCGAGCAACCCGTGCAGCGCCGGCTACTCGTACAGCTTCTCCAACCTGGGCAGCATCGGCTGGAACGACGACATCGACTCGTTCCGGAGCTACAACGGCTGCGCCACCCGGGTCTGGGAGCACACCAGCTTCAGCGGCGCCTACTACGGGTACTACAGCTACAGCAGCGACATGGGGTCGTGGCGGAACCGGGCCTCGTCCATCCGCTGGGCGTGACCCGACGCGAAGGAGCCGCCGGGCGGTGACCCGGCGGCTCCTTGCTGTGTTGTGCGGTTGTGCGGTTGTGCGGTCGGCGAATGCCGGCCCGTGTCGTCCGCCTCGGGAACGGGATCAGGCTCGTTCGAGCTCGTCCTCGTCCTCGTCGGCGTACTCGTCGGCCCAGCGGTCGACGTACGGGTCGTCCTCGGTGCTCGGGTGCGCGAGCTCTCGCTCGAGCGCCGCGTAGTTCACCTCAGGACTGTACGCCTTGAGTTCGCGAGCGATCTTTGTGTGCTTCGCCTTCTGACGGCCACGCCCCATGCGCGAGACCCCCTTACGAGTTCAGCAGCGGGCTGTGCGGGGCCCGATGCTTATTCATGGCACCGGCTCGCGGCCGGTAAGAGTAGCATTCAGGATACCACGCACGCCAGAGGCCGAAGCCGTCCTCCAGCCCGGTGAAGGGAACGATCGCCATGACAGATTCCGCACCCACAGCATCCGAAGAAGCGGCCCAGAACGCCGCCCTGCAGAAGGCCGTCATCGTCGGCGTCCAGCCCGGCCAGCCCGAGCACGTGCTCGACGAGGCGGTCCGCTACGCCCGACTCCTCGGGGCGCCGCTCGTCGTCGTCCACGTCGACGTCACGCGCTTCGTCACCTACGAGGACCCGGACGGCTACGTGCACTCGGCGCCCATCGACCTGAACATCGAGGCGGGCGTGGCCGAGTTCGAAGAGGTGCAGAAGGCCGCGGAGGCGAAGCTGCGCGACAGCGGCCTCACCTGGACGGCCCGGCAGCTCGTCGGGGACCCCGCCCTGGCGATCAAGCAGCTCGCGAACAAGCTCGACGCCCAGCTCATCGTGATCGGCACCCGCAAGCGCGGGATCGGCGAGTCGATCCGCGAGTTCTTCACCGGATCGGTCGCCGCGCGGCTCGCGCACCGTCAGCACCGGTCGATCCTCGTCGTGCCGCAGCACGACCTGGTGCCGGACGACCAGAAGGAGATCTGGCCCGAATAGGCGGTTCTGGCCCGAATAGGCGTTTCGTCTCGCTCGCCTTCGGCGTGCTCGCTCAACGACCGGTGAGCCGGTGCCCGGTCGTCGAGCGAGCGGATCGAGGCGACCGGTGAGCGGGTGCCCGGTCGTGGAGCGAGCGGATCGAGGCGACCGGTGAGCGGGTGCCCGGTCGTGGAGCGAGCGGAGCGAGTCGAAACGCGTCAGCGACCCGGATCCGCCAGCGCTTCCGTGACCGCGCGGGCGGCGGCATCCATCGCGTCCTCGAGGGCGCTGACGACCGACGTCGGGAGCCTCCCGCCGCGGGCGACGTGCGTGCGCAGGTCCGCGCGCACGCGCGCCCGGAAGGCGTTGATCGATGCATCCGCCCGGTGCAGGTTCTCCCGGCTCTCGACGGCCTCGTCGCGCACGGATGCCGCGCGCGCCCGCGACGCCGACCGCTTCTCCTCGTGCGCCGCCGCGGCGAGATCGGCCCGCAGGCTTTTCATCGCCTCCTGCACGCTCTGGCGCACCTCGTTCGCGATCAGGCGGACCGAGTCGGCGAGGCCCTCCTCGATCCCGGCGAGATCGCCGCGGCGCGCCTCGAGCTCGGCGCGGCCGGCATCCGTGATCGCATAGATCGTGGTGCGGCCTTCGATGGTCTTCGTGACCAGGCCCTCCTCCTCCAGCTTCGCCAGCCGGGGGTAGATGGTGCCGGCGCTCGGCGTGTACGTGCCGCCGGTGCGGTCGGAGAGCGCCTGGATGATGCCGTACCCGTGCTGCGGCGACTCGGCGAGGAGCGACAGCAGGTACAGGCGCAGGTCGCCGTGCGAGAACACCGCGGGGCTCATGATTCCCACTCCGCGTCGTCGGCGACCGAGGTCTGCGGCCGGCGCAGCACGGTGATGGCGCCGGAGACCGAGTTGGCCCGGACATCCACGAAGCTGCCGGCGAGCTCGCCGGTCTGCCCGCTGTACGAGCTGGGGCCTCCGCTGGAGCGCTCCACGCCGTCCACGAGCATCTTGCCGCTGAGCGAGCGCAGCACGTAGTTGGCGGCGAGGCTCTCGTCCAGCCGGATCGTGCTCGCGCCGGACACGGCGTTGAGGTTGATGGTGTTCACGTCGCCCATGGCGTCCACGAGGATCGCCCCGGAGACCGTGTCGATGGTCGCCTTGCGCAGCGAGCCGGTCACCGCCACGTCGCCGGAGACGCTGTTGGCGTTGATCGAGCCGACCAGCCCGCGGATCTGCACGTCCCCGGAGACGGAGTTGACGGTGAGGTCGCCGGCGAGGGTGTCGGCGATGATCTCGCCCGAGACGGTGTTCAGCCGGACGTCGTTGCGGATGCCGGAGACCAGCGCCCCGGCGCTGACGACGCCGAGGGTGAGGGCGATGCCGCGGGGCACTGCGACGCTCACCTCGGCACGCGGGCCGCCGGAGCCGAAGTTGCGGAACACCTCCAGGAAGTTGTCCCAGCCCAGCTGCGGGTGGTCGATCTCGACCTGGCTGCCGTCGGACTCGACGCGGAGGTCCTTGATGGTGACGCCGCGCACCTCGATGCGGATGCCGGGTTCGTCGTGCGCGACGATGTCGACCTGCCCGCCGACGAGCCCGACCTTCAGGCGCGACGCGGCGGCGATGTCGATGACGCGTTCCTCGCCCGGGGCGATGAGCCACTTCTCGGTCATGTCTGCTCTCTCCTGTTCCGCGATAACGAGATATATCGCGTTGCACCGAGCGTAACACGATATATCTCGACCTTGTCAACCCTCGAGTTCCGTCACTTTGTGTCACGTCGTGCGGGTGAGCCACCATCGAACCCGCACGACGTGACACAATGTGGCGGGAAGGGCACGACGCGACACAATGTGCCGGGAAGGGTGGGTGCCGTCAGGGAGGGGTCTCAGCCGAGCGGCGGGGTGTGCCAGATGCGGTCGATGTAGTCGCGGATCGAACGGTCGGACGAGAAGAAGCCACACCGGGCGACGTTCAGGATCGCCGAGCGGGTCCAGGCATCCGGGTCGGCGTATGCGGCATCCACCCGCTCCTGCGCGGCGATGTAGGAGCCGTAGTCCGCGAGCACCATGAACCGGTCCTCGTCGAGCAGGTTCGCGACCACCGGCGCGAACACCGCCGCGTCGCCGCCCGAGAACGCACCCGAGGCGATCAGGTCGATCGCGCGGCGCAGACCCTCGTCGCTCTCGTAGAAGTCGCGCGGGCGGTAGCCGCGGCGGGCCAGCTCGGCGACCTGCGGCTCCCGCATCCCGAACAGGAAGAAGTTCTCGTCGCCGACGAGCTCGCGGATCTCCACGTTCGCGCCGTCGTCCGTCCCGATCGTGAGGGCGCCGTTGAGCGCGAACTTCATGTTCCCGGTGCCGGAGGCCTCCTTGCCGGCGAGGGAGATCTGCTCGGACAGGTCGGCCGCCGGGATCACGCGCTCAGCGAGGGTGACGTTGTAGTTCGGCGGGAACAGCATCCGCAATCGCCCCTCGAGGCGCTCGTCGGCGTTCACCACCGCGCCCACCGCGTTGATGAGGTGGATGATGCGCTTCGCCATCGCGTACCCCGGCGCGGCTTTCGCGCCGAAGATCACGGTCCGCGGCGTGAGGGCGGATGCTGGGACGCGGCCCGACACGACACCCTCGTACGCGCTGACCACGTGCAGCACCTTCAGCAGCTGCCGCTTGTACTCGTGCAGGCGCTTCACCATCACGTCGAGCAGATGCCCGTCGCCCACCTCGAACCCGTCCCTGGCCTGCAGCACGTCGCGCAGACGGCGCTTGTTGTCGTGCTTGACACGGGCGAACGCGGCGCGGAAGTCCGCGTCGTCGGCGAAGGGCTCCAGCTCGCGCAGCCGTTCCAGATCCGTGATCCAGCCGTCGCCGATCGCCGCCGTGATGAGCTCGGACAGCCCCGGATTCGCCAGGCGCAGGAAGCGGCGCGGGGTGACCCCGTTGGTGACGTTCGTGAACTTCTCGGGCGCGAACGCGGCGAAATCCGGCAGCACGGTGTCGCGCAGCAGCTGCGAGTGCAGCTCGGCCACGCCGTTCACGCGCGCGCCGGCGACGGTGGCCAGGTGCGCCATCCGCACCGCGCGCACCGGCGACTCGGCGATGATCGACATGTCCCGGATGCGGCGCTCGTCCTCGCCGAAGCGCTCGCGCACCCGGTCGAGGAACTCCTCGTTGATCCGGTAGATGATCTCGAGGTGCCGGGGCAGCAGGCGCCCGAGCAGCTCGACCGGCCAGACCTCGAGGGCCTCCGGCAGCAGGGTGTGGCAGGTGTACGCGAAGCAGCCCTGGGTGACCCGCCACGCGGCATCCCACGCCATGCCCTTCTCGTCGACCAGCACGCGCATCAGCTCGGGCACGGCGATGACCGGATGCGTGTCGTTGAGCTGGAAGATCACCCGCTCGGGGAGGGCCTCCAGGTCGTAGCCCTCGGCGAGCATGTGGTCGAGGAAGTCGTGCAGGGATGCCGCGACGAAGAAGTACTGCTGCTGCAGCCGCAGCTCCTTGCCCTGCGGGGTGGAGTCCTCCGGGTAGAGCACCTTGGAGATGTTCTCGGCGAAGGTGCGGGCCCGGACCGCCTCCTCGTAGTCGCCGGAGTTGAAGATGCGCAGGTCGAAGGCATCCGTCGCCTCCGCGCTCCACAGCCGCAGCGTGTTCACCCGGCCGTTCTGGAAGCCGGGGACCATGTAGTTGTACGGCACGGCGCGCACGCTCCACGCCGGGATCCACCGGCTGCGGGTGACGCCCGCGTCGTCGTAGGTCTCGGTGCGCCCGCCGAAGGAGACGAGCTGCGCGTGCTCGGGCCGCGGGAACTCCCACGGCGATCCGAGATCGAGCCAGGTGTCGGGCTGCTCGACCTGCTGTCCGTCCACGAAGGTCTGCCGGAAGATGCCGTACTCGTAGCGGATGCCATAGCCGATGCTCGGCACGCCGAGCGTGGCCAGGGAGTCGACGAAGCATGCCGCCAGGCGACCGAGGCCGCCGTTGCCGAGGCCGGGCTCGATCTCGAGCTCGCGGAGCTCGTCGAGGTCGAGGCCGCAGGCCGACATCGCCTCGGCGGCGACCCCGGCGAGCCCGCTGGCGAGCAGGTTGTTGTCGAGCTGACGGCCGAGCAGGTACTCGGCGGACAGGTAGCAGACGCCCTTCGCCTGGGTCTGCATCTGGTGCCGCTGGTCCTCCAGCCAGCGCGACATCAGGTAGTCGCGCACGGTGTACGCCAGAGCGAGGTAGCGGTCGTTCGGCGTCGAGGCGGAAAGGGCAACACCGCGATCGAAGTTCAGGTTGCGCAGGAACTCGGCGACGAAGCCGTCGACGGTCGCGGGCGGAGCGATCACCGGTGCGAGGGCGAGCGGGTGGGTGACGTCTTCGGGCACGGTTCGACCGTAGCGACCGGAGGCCGGATTCGCACGGAGATTTCCCGGGGGGAGGAGTTGACCTTGACGTTGCGTCAACTTCTACGGTGGACTCAGCGACGGAACGAGCATCAACGGAACGAGAGGAGGGATGCCATGGACTGGTCGATTCAGGAGGTGGCCCGGATCGCGGGCACCACGAGCAGGACGCTGCGTCACTACGACGACATCGGGCTGCTCAAGCCCTCGCGGATCGCCTACAACGGCTACCGGCACTACGACGAGGCCGCGCTCGTGCGCCTGCAGCGCATCCTGCTGCTGCGCGAGCTCGGACTCGGGCTGCCGCAGATCGCCGAGGTGATCGACCGCGAGCGCAGCGAGGCATCCGCTCTCGAGGCGCACCTGTCCTGGCTGCGCCAGGAGCAGGACCGGCTGAACCGGCAGATCGCCTCCGTCGAGAACACCATCACCGCATTGAAAGGAGGGGGACCCCTCATGGCAGAGAACATGTTCGACGGCTTCGACCACACCCAGTACAAGGACGAGGTGGAGGAGCGCTGGGGAAAGAAGGCCTACGCCGACGGCGACCGCTGGTGGCGCGGGATGACCGAGGAGGAGCGCGCCGCCTGGCAGCAGCGCGCCTCCGACCTCGGCCGCGACTGGATCGCCGCCGCCGAGCGCGGCGTCGACCCGGCATCCGACGAGGCGCAGGCGCTCGCCCGCCGTCACGTCGAGTGGCTCACCGGCATCGGCGGCACGCCCGCCGCGGCGCCGGGCGGCGACGTCAAGGGCTACGTGATCGGCCTCGGCGAGATGTACGTCGCCGACCCGCGCTTCGGGGCGAACTACGCCACGAGCGAGGGCGGCACGGCCGGCGCCGAGTTCGTCCGCGACGCGCTCCGCATCTATGCGGAGGCCAACCTGTAGGCCGCTGACGCACACACGGAGGGGAGGAGTTCTCACGCTCGGGAGGTGATTTCCGGGCTGAGGCTCCTCCCCTCCGCGCGTTCTCCTCCCGAGGCGGCGGGCGGCTGACGCCGGTCGCTTCCGTTCCGGACGGCCGGGGCGCGCGTTCGGGCCGGGCGGGGGTTAGTCTGGCAGCACGATGAGCATCACGCGCCGCACTCTGCTCGTCGGCGCCGGCGTCGGTGCCGTCTCGGTGCTGCTCGCGTCGTGCACCGGGGAGCCGGCGCCGTCGGCGAGCCCCCGGCCGACCGCGACCCGGACGTCCTCGCCGGGCCCGACGCCCCCGCCGGCACCCGGCGCCGTCCCCCGGCCGGCCGGTCTCGCGCGCAGCCGCTGGTCGGCCGACCCGTACGCGCGCGGGTCGATGAGCTACATCCCGGCCGGCGGCGACCCTCAGCACCGCGAAGCGCTCGCCGCGCCCGTCGGCGACCGCCTGTTCTTCGCCGGGGAGGCGACGGATGCCGGACGCCCGGCCACCGTGCTCGGGGCCGTGGACTCCGGACGCCGGGCCGCCGAGGCGGCTATCGAGGTCGCCGGCGACGAGGAGCGGATCGCGGTCGTGGGTGCGGGGGTCGCCGGAGCGGTCGCCGGGCGCGTGCTCGCCGACGCCGGGCACCGGGTGACCGTGCTCGAGGCGCGGGACCGGATCGGCGGCCGCATCCATTCGGTGATCGACGACGACTGGCCGCTGCCGGTGCAGCTGGGCGCCTGGCTCACGGTGCAGGGTCAGGCGGACGCGCTGCGCGACCGGCTGCTCGACCTCGGGATCGGCGAGATCGCGTTCGACTCGGCGACCGGCTGGTCGGCGGAGGGTCCCGTCCCGCCGGTGGACGGCGCGGTGCTCGAGGGCGCGATCGCGCAGGCGCAGCAGCAGCCCGCGGATTCCCCGCTCACCGACGCGCTGATCGCCGTGGGCGCCGACCTGCAGGATCCGGCGCTCGTCGCGGCGCTCGCCTGGCTCGAGGCGACGACCGGTGCGGATGCCTCGCGGGCGTCCACCCGGCATCCGCCCGCCTTCCTGGCCCCCGCGCTCACCGGCGCGGACGGCGACGTCGGCGCCCTGGTCGCCGAGGCGGCGAAGGATCTGGACGTCGCGCTGGGCGCACCGGTGGTGCGGATCGTCCACGACGAGGAGGGCGTCAGCCTGCGGCTGGGCACGGGGGAGTCGCAGTCGTTCGACCGCGTGATCGTCACCGTGCCGCTCGGGGTGCTGAAGACGGACGGCATCGAGTTCGATCCGGAGCTGCCGTTCGAGCACCGCAGCGCGATCTCGCTGCTCGCCTCCGGCGCGGTGGAGACGGTGTGGCTGCGCTTCGACGAGCCGTTCTGGGACGCCGGTGCCGCCATCTGGCACATCGTCGGCGGGGACGGGCCGATCCGCACGTGGCTCAACCTGGAGATCGCGATCGGCGAGCCGATCCTCGTCGGCCTCGTGGGCGGGCCGGATGCCGTCGGCTTCGCCGCCCTGGGTGACCGGGAGGCCGAGGATGCGGCGCGCGCCTCGCTCGCCTTCGTCGCCCCGGACCCCGCCTGACGAGCCGAAACGCCGGGTCCGGGGGAGTGCGTTTCGTCTCGGTCGGCTGCGCCGTCCTCGCTCAACGACCGAAGGGGCGGTCGCACAGTGCGTTTCGTCTCGGTCGGCTCCGCCGTCCTCGCTCAACGACCGAAGGGGCGGTCGCACAGTGCGTTTCGTCTCGGTCGGCTGCGCCGTCCTCGCTCAACGACAGGGGCGGTCGCTCAGCCTCCGTTCTCGGCGGGCACCGTCGGGTAGACCCGGCTGAGCACCACGAGGCCGGTCGCGACGAGCGCGAAGATCGCGAGCGCGACGGCGCAGGTCGCGGCGAGCTCCGCGATGCCGGAGACCTGCCGCGGGTCGAGGAAGTAGTACGGGTACCAGCCGATCAGCGTGCCCCGCCAGATCGTGAACAGCCCCCATCCGATCGGGTACAGCAGCACGAACGGCACGATCCGCCATGACGCCGCCCGCCGCCCCGGGCCGAGGATCCACGCCACGACCGTCCACGCCGGCAGCACGAAGTGCAGCACCACGTCCGACCAGGGCACCGTGATCGGGATGCCGCGCATGCCCGCCTGCCACACGATCAGAGCGAACGCGAGCCCGGCGGTGATCGTCCAGCTGAGCACGATCGCCCGGGCCGTGGTGAGCCACGGCGGATCCTCGGGGGTGTGCAGGGCGATGATCCCGGCGATGACGGCGAGCGCGGCGAAGGCGACGTTCGACTGGATGGTCAGGTAGGCGAAGAAGTTCTGGCTCGCCAGCGACTGCGATCCGAGGCCCCAGAGGAGCCGGTGGACGAGGGCCGCGACGCACACGGCCGCCGTGAGCAGACGCGCCCAGCCGAAGGCCCTTCTCGTGATCACGCGCGGGTCGTCCTCCTGCTCGGCTCGGCGGGTCGCCCCCACCGCCGAGTCTACGGAACGCCTCGCCGAGGTCGTCCCGGAAGACGGGCCCCGTCCCCGGACGACGGATCGGGGACCCGGCCCCCGGCGGCTAGAGTGGCCGCGTGACCCCGCTCCGCGTCCTGCTCGTCGCCGTCGGCGGGACGCTGGGGACGGCCGCGCGGATGCTGCTCGGCCTCGCCCTGCCCGCCGGTGCGCTCCCGTGGGATGTGCTCGTCGCGAACGTCCTCGGCGCGCTGCTGCTCGGCGTCGTCACCGCGCGGGTGCCGGCGGAAGAGATGCGGCTCCTGTTCGGCACCGGCGTGCTCGGCGGCTTCACGACGTACAGCGCGCTCGCCGTCGGCACGGTCGAACTGTGGACCTCGGCGCCCCTGCTCGCCGTCTCGTACGCGGTTGGCAGCGTCGCGCTCGGCCTGGCGGCCGCGGCGGCCGGGCTGCGGCTCGGCGGCGGGGCCGGGCAGGGCCGGGCAGGAGATGCGCCGTGAGCCCGCTCGTCCTGCTGCTGGCGGCCGCGGCCGGCGGTCTCGGCGCCGCCGCGCGCTACGTCGTGGACATCGGCGTCGCCCGGCTCGCCGGCACCCGGTTCCCGTGGGGCGTGTTCGTGATCAACCTCTCCGGCTCCCTCCTGCTCGGCGTCCTCACCGGGGCGCTGCCGGGGTCCGCGTTCGTCCTCGGCACCGGGTTCCTCGGCGGCTACACGACGTTCAGCACGGCGATGATCGACACGGTCGCGCTGTGGCGGGACGGGGAGCGGCCGGCATCCGTGGTCAACGCGCTCGGCATGCTGCTGCTGGGGGTCCTCGCGGCGGCGCTGGGGCTCGCGCTGGGGGCGGCACTCAGGCCCTGAATCAGGCGGTAGGGTACCAACGTGCAGAACGGGGGACGTCGGTGTCGAAACTCGCCATCCTGAGCCTGCGCAACCGCGCGCTGATCGCGCTGATCACGATCGTCGCCGCCGTCTTCGGCGGACTCGCGCTCACCGACCTGAAGCAGGAGCTCATCCCGTCGCTCGAGCTGCCGGCGCTGGTGGTGATGACGAACTACCCGGGCGCCTCGCCCGAGGTGGTCGAGAACGACGTGTCCACCCCGATCGAGACCGCGATCCAGGGTGTGCCCGGGCTGGAGTCGACCAGCGCCACCAGCACGACCGACGCGTCGGTCGTGCAGGCGATGTTCGCGTACGGCACCGACCTCGCCACCGCCGAGCAGAAGATGCAGCAGGCGATCAACCGGATCGCCCGGCAGCTGCCCGCGGATGTCGCGCCGCAGGTGCTCAGCGTCTCCATCGACGACTTCCCGGTGATCCAGATCGCGGTGACCGGCTTCGACGACGCCGAATCCGCGCAGGCCGACCTGGAGAGCGTCGTCATCCCCGACCTCGAGGACGTCGACGGCGTGAACACCGCGCAGATCGTGGGCGGCACCGGACAGCGGATCACGATCACCCCCGATCCGGCACGGCTCGCCGCCGCGGGCGCGAGCACCCAGGCCATCGCGCAGGCGCTGCAGCAGAACGGCACGCTGTTCCCCGGCGGCGACATCACCGAGGGCGACCGCACGCTCACTGTGCAGACCGGCGCGAAGATCACCTCCGTCGGCGAGATCGCCGCCCTGCCCCTGGTGGGGACGGATGCCGTGATCGGCGACGTCGCGACGGTGGCGCGGACGAGCGACCCGGTCACCTCGCTGTCGCGCGTGGACGGGGAGGACGCGCTGTCGGTCGCGGTGACGAAGCTGCCGGCGGCGAACACGGTGGACGTGTCGAGCGGCGTGCTCGCCGCGCTCGACGGGCTCGCCGACGCCTTCCCGGATGCCGAGTTCACGGTCGTCTTCGATCAGGCCCCGTACATCCAGCAGTCCATCGAGACGCTGGCCACCGAGGGGCTGCTCGGGCTCACGTTCGCGGTGGTCGTGATCCTGGTGTTCCTGCTGTCGATCCGCTCCACCCTGGTCACCGCGATCTCGATCCCGACCTCGGTGCTGGTCACGTTCATCGGGCTGCAGGCGTTCGGGTACTCGCTCAACGTGCTCACCCTCGGGGCGCTGACGATCGCGATCGGGCGGGTGGTCGACGACTCGATCGTCGTGATCGAGAACATCAAGCGCCACTACGTCGAGGGCGCCGACAAGGCCGAGGCCATCCGTCTCGCGGTGCGCGAGGTGGCCGCGGCGATCACGGCGTCGACCATCACGACGGTGGCCGTGTTCCTGCCGATCGTGTTCGTCGGCGACATGGTCGGCGAGCTGTTCCGCCCGTTCGCGATGACCGTGACGATCGCGATGACCGCATCCCTGCTGGTGGCCCTCACGATCGTGCCGGTGCTGGCGTACTGGTTCCTGCGGCCGGGCAGGCCGCTGCGCGACGCCGACGGCCGCCGGATCGATCCGGAGAGCCCGCTGGCGCCGCCGACGCCGCTGCAGCGGCTGTACCGCCCGATCCTCGGCTGGACGCTGCGGCATTCGGCGATCACGGTCGTGCTCGCGGTGCTCGTGCTGGGCGCGACGCTGGCGGCCGCCCCGCTGATGAAGGTCAACTTCCTCAGCGACTCGGGGCAGAACACGATGACGGTCAGTCAGGACCTCGGCCCGTCCGCGAGCCTGCAGGCGAAGTCGGATGCCGCCGCGAAGGTGGAGGACGCGCTGGCCGAGGTGGACGGCATCGAGCACGTCCAGGCGTCGATCGGCTCGAGCGGTTCGGCGCTGCGCGACGCGTTCTCCGGCGGCGCGGGCGTGACCTACTCGATCCAGACCGCGGAGGGCGAGGATCAGGAGGCGCTGCGCGCCCGGGTGCAGCGGTCCATCGACGAGCTCGACGGCGTCGGGGAGGTGACCGTGAGCGGGTCGCGCGGGTTCGGGTCGAGCGACATCGAGGTGACGGTCACGGCTCCCGACGCGCAGGCGCTGCGCCAGGCGACGGATGCCCTCGTCGCCGACCTCCGCGAGCGGGAGGGCGTCGGCGTCGTCACCGACAACCTCGCCGCGTCGCTGCCCTACATCGCGGTGGTCGTGGACCGCGCCGCCGCCGCGGAGCGCGGACTGTCCGAGGTGGCCGTGGGGTCGATCGTGTCGAACGCGATGCGAGCGCAGCAGCTCGGCACGGTCGAGATCGACGACACCACGCTGACCGTCTACCTGGTCGCGGCGGAGCCGCCGGCGACCGTGGACGAGCTGCGCGAGCTCCTCGTGCCGACCGTCGCCGGCCCGGTGCGGCTGGCGGAGATCGCAGTGGTCGAGCAGCGCGAAGGGCCGACCTCGATCTCGACCGAGCAGGGGCGGCGCACCGCCACGATCACCGTGCCGCCGGCATCCGACGACCTCGCCGTCGCCACGGCGGCGGTGACCGCGGCGATCGCGTCTGTCGACCTGCCCGACGGCGCCCGCGCGACCGTCGGCGGCGTCGCCGAACAGCAGGCCGAGTCGTTCTCGCAGCTGGGGCTGGCGATGCTGGCGGCGATCCTCATCGTCTACGTCGTGATGGTGGCGACCTTCAAGTCGCTGCGGCAGCCGCTGCTGCTGCTGGTGTCGGTGCCGTTCGCGGCGACCGGGGCGATCCTGCTGCAGATCGTGACCGGCGTGCCGCTGGGAGTGGCGTCGCTGATCGGCGTGCTGATGCTGATCGGCATCGTGGTGACGAACGCGATCGTGCTGGTCGACCTCGTGAACCAGTATCGCGAGAAGGGGCTCTCCACGCCCGAGGCGGTGATGGCCGGGGGTGAGAAGCGCCTGCGGCCGATCCTGATGACCGCGCTCGCGACGATCTTCGCGCTCACGCCGATGGCGCTCGGGATCACCGGACACGGTGGTTTCATCTCCCAGCCGCTCGCGATCGTCGTGATCGGCGGACTGGTGTCCTCGACCGTGCTGACCCTGATCGTCCTGCCGACGCTGTACAACCTCGTCGAGGGCGCGAAGGAGCGCCGCGCCGCCCGCCGCGCGGATCGCACCGCGGCGGGCCCGGGTCGCGACGTGGGCTGACCCCGCCGGTCAGGCGAACTCGATGCCCCAGTGCAGCCGCCAGGTCTCGTCCTGCGCGAGGCGGCGCAGCCCGCGTCCGGAGTTGAAGGCCTCGGCCGGCGCGGTCATCGGCTCGACCGCGACCGCGAGGGGCTGGCCGGGGTACCGGTCGGTCGTGAACGCCTGCACGAAGTCGAAGCCCTCGCCCTGCCACAGCGTGACCGCGCGTCCGTCCGGGGCGGTGAGCGTGGAACGCACGCGCCCGTCCGCGTCCCGCCGCAGGTTCGCGAACCCGGTGTCCAGCTGCACATCGCCGATGCGGACACCTGCGCGCAGGTCCGTGCCGCTCGAGACCGGGGACTCGCCGACCGGCAGCATCCGCTCGTCGGTCTCGAAGTACGTCTCGGCGGGGATCCGCAGCACCAGCTGTCGCGGGTCCACGTCGCCGATCGTCAGGAACGGGTGCGTCCCGAGGGCCACCGGCGCGGCCTCGGCCGAACGGTTCGTGAGACGGTGCTCGACCTCGAGCCCGGCATCCGTCAGCGCATAGCGCACCGACGTCTCGAGGAGGTACGGGTACCCCGTCTGCGGCACCACGGAAGCGGCGAGCGTGACCGCGGCATCCGTCTGCTCGGCGATCTCGTACGCGGTGAACCGCAGCAGTCCGTGGCTGGCGTTGCGGAACTTCGGCTCGCTGACGGCGAGGGCGCGCGTGGTCTCGCCGTCCTGCCACACCCCGTCGCGGATGCGGTTCGGCCAGGGGACGAGCACGACACCGGAGCACATCGGCGTCGGTTCGTCCTCCGGGTAGGGCGGCACGATGGTGACGCCGCCCACGGTCAGGTGGCGGAGCGAGGCGCCGACCTGCGCGATCTGCGCGGTCACGTCGCCGCGCCGGAGGTGGATCTGGATGCCGGTGGGGGAAGTCACGTCGCCATCGTACGACCCGGAGGTCTCCCAGGTCAGGGCGGTAGACTGATCGGGTCGGCTTCGGACATCCGCCCCCTCGAGGGGCGGTTCGTTTGCGAGTGTGCGCACTCCGTTTGTGAGTCCAGGGGCCGATGGTTCATCAACCATCACATGAATGGCCCCGGCCGACGGATGCCCGGGTATGTCCGCCGCGCGCTGAGCTCTGTGCGCGCGGTCCGCGCTCTGCGCGGACGGATGCTGTTCTCGTGTCAGAGACAGTCAGGAAACACCATGCCCAAGAACAGCAAGCCCAAGGGCGGACGCCCCGCGCGCAACTTCGACCCCCGCTACGGCGCGAAGAAGACCCCGTTCCACGACCGCCATGCCGGCCCTCGTCCCGGCGGCCGTGACGAGAGGGCGGATGCCGGCGAGCGGCGGCCGTTCGGCGGTGACCGCCGACCGGGCTTGATCAGCCCGAAGCACCGCGGCTACCGACCCGCCGACACGGAGTCCGGCGCGCCCAAGCGCCGCTGGACCGCGCCGGAGAAGGCCGGCCGCGACGAGGCCCGCGGCATCCGCAACCGCGCCGAGGGCGGATGCCGCGAAGCGCCGCACCATCGAGCCGAGCGCCCGCGCTTCGAGCGCGACGACCGCCGGGCGGAGCGTCCGCGGTTCGAGCGGGACGACCGACAGCGCTTCGACCGCGGCGACCGCCGGGCGGAGCGTCCGCGGTTCGAGCGGACGGAGCGTCCGCGGTTCGAGCGCGCGGATCGTGCGGAGCGTCCCCGCTTCGAGCGCGATGACCGACAGCGCTTCGACCGTGACGATCGCGCCCGCACCGACCGTCCGCGGTTCGAGCGGGACGACCGACAGCGCTTCGACCGCGGCGACCGTACCGAGCGTCCCCGTTTCGACCGCGACGACCGTCGAGCCGACCGTCCCGGTTTCGATCGCGACGACCGCCCGCGGACCGTGCGCGCCGACCGCGCCCGGACCGACCGCGACGACCGCCCGGCGCGTCCCGCCCGCGAGACCCGTCCCACCCGGAGCGACTGGACCGGCACGGCATCCGCAGCCCGCGAGCAGGCGGAGGACGTCGTGCACGAGCGGCTCGAGGCCCAGGCCGTGCAGGCCGGCGAGGTCGCGGACGTGACCTTCGCCGACCTCGGCCTCGGCTCGAACATCACCGAGATCCTCACGAACATGGGGGCCGAGAAGCCGTTCCCGATCCAGGCCGCGACGATCCCGCCGATCCTGGCGGGTCGCGACGTCCTCGGCCGCGGCCGCACCGGCTCGGGCAAGACGATCGCCTTCGGCGCCCCGCTGGTGGAGAGCATCCTGACCTCGCAGAAGGGCACCCGCCGCCAGATCGGACGCAAGCCGCGCGCGATCATCCTCGCCCCGACCCGCGAGCTCGCCCTGCAGATCGACCGCACGGTGCAGCCGATCGCCCGCAGCGTCGGCCTGTTCACGACGCAGATCTACGGCGGCGTCCCGCAGGCGCGGCAGGTCGGTGCCCTGAAGAAGGGCGTCGACATCGTGATCGGCACCCCCGGCCGCATCGAGGATCTCATCGACCAGGGCAAGCTCGACCTCTCCGAGGTGCGCATCGTCGTGCTCGACGAGGCCGATCACATGTGCGAGCTGGGCTTCGTCGAGCCGGTGCAGCGGATCCTCCGCCGCACCGGGGAGGGCAGTCAGAAGCTGCTGTTCTCGGCGACCCTCGACCGCGAGGTCGCCGCGCTCGTCGACGAGTTCCTGGTCGACCCGGCCGTCTACGAGGTCGCCGGCGAGACCCAGGAGTCCAGCACGATCGACCACCGCGTGCTCGTGATCGAGCACCGCGACAAGGCCGAGGTGCTCACCTCCCTGGTCGACCGGGACGGGCAGACGCTCGTGTTCGCGCGCACCCGCGCCTACGCCGAGATGCTCGCCGAGCAGTTCGAGGACGCCGGCATCGCCGCCGTCTCGCTGCACGGCGATCTGAACCAGGCCAAGCGCACGCGCAATCTGCAGAAGCTCACCTCCGGCAAGGTGCAGGTGCTCGTCGCGACGGATGTGGCCGCCCGCGGCATCCACGTCGATGACATCGACCTCGTCGTCCAGGCCGACGCACCCGACGAGTACAAGACGTACCTGCATCGCGCCGGCCGCACCGGCCGCGCCGGGCGTCAGGGCCGCGTGGTCACGCTGATCACCCGGCACCGTCGTCGCCGCATGGAGGACCTGCTCGACCGCGCCGAGATCGACGCACCGTTCGAGACGGCGCAGCCCGGCGACGACGTGATCGAGGAGATCGCCGGACGGATGCCGACCGACGCCGCCCTCACGTCCTGACACCTTCCCGGTCCCTCCGAGGTTTGGGGCGGATTCTCACGTTCGGGGCGGCTCTGGCCCGCCCCGAACGTGAAATCCCGCCCCAAACGGGTGGAGGGTGTCAGAACAGCGTGGGAGCCGGGGCCGGCGTCGCTGCGGGAGGCGCGGTTCGCATGCGCAGGATGCTGCGCGCCTGGTCGTGCTCCTGCTCGGACTGCGCGTGCAGGCCGTGGGCGCGGATGAGCGGCCGCATCCGCTTCGCGAGCCATTGCCGGTACGCCTTCGGCGCCTCGACCGCCGCGCCCGGGTAGAGCCCCCGATAGGACGACACGAGGTCGGGCCGCTCGCGCTGAAGCCACTGGAAGAACCACGGCTTCACACCCGGCCGCAGGTGCAGCGCACCGTAGACCGCATGGTCGGCGCCGGCCTCCTTGATCCTCCGCAGCGCGTCGTCGATCGCGGCGATCGAGTCGGTCAGATGGGGGAGCACCGGCATGAGGAAGACGCCGACGCGGAACCCGGCATCCGTGAGCGCGTGCACCGTGTCGAGCCGCGCTTGCGTCGTCGGTGTGCCCGGCTCGATCGAGTGCTGCAACGCGTCGTCGTACATGGCGATCGACATCTGC
The DNA here is from genome assembly GCF_028472845.1 of Microbacterium sp. EF45047. Lineage (NCBI taxonomy): Bacteria > Bacillati > Actinomycetota > Actinomycetes > Micrococcales > Microbacteriaceae > Microbacterium > Microbacterium sp. EF45047. The sequence goes on from NZ_CP069429.1 coordinate 209,611, forward strand.
ACGTCGATGGGCACCTGCGTGGCCGCATCCCTGAGCAGCGGGATGTCGCGACGGATCAGCGTCCCCTTGGTCAGGATCGACATCGGCGTGCCCGAGTCCGCGAGCGCACGGATGATCCCGGGCATCAGCCGGTACCGCCCCTCGGCGCGCTGGTACGGGTCGGTGTTGGTTCCGAGCGCAACCGTCTCGCGCTGCCACGATCCGCGCCGCAGCTCGCGCTGCAGCACCTCGACGATGTTGGTCTTCACCACGATCTGCGAGTCGAAATCCGCCCCGCCGTCCAGATCGAGATACTCATGCGTCCCGCGAGCGAAGCAGTTGTGGCTGATCACGCCGTTGGCCACGAAATCTCCGGTACCCGTGGTGATGTCGACCAGATCCCGGACGCCTGGAAGCGGCTCGATCGACACCAGGTCGGCGACCGAGGTGACCGCGGTTCCTTCGAGACCGGTCAGGTCGGCTTCCGCCAAGAATCCCGTCCCGAGCCCCATCAGCCGGTCGTTCGACGTCAGATGGGGACGTTGACCCTCGTGCGCATCGGCGACGTGCTTCCACCCCCGTTCGGTGAGGAAACGGTGATCGCCGCTCGCGATCAGCGTCGTCCCGTCGGCGAGCGTCACCCGGTAGGCGGCCTTCCGCGTGGACCACTTCGCCTCGACACTCGTGCGCACGTAACGGCGGTACGCGCCGCGTCGCTCCGCGCCGAGGATCTCCCTGCCGATGATCTCCGTGCCGATGATCTCCGTGCCGATGATCTCCGTGCCGATGATCTCCGTGCCGATGATCTCCGTGCCGATGATCTCCATGCCGACCTCCAGCTCCCCGATCGGCCGCTGCCGGCCGTCGGTGCAGAGGACCGGCGTCGCGGGATCCAGGCAATAGACGCAGGCGTGACTGCAGCCGCGGTACGGATTGATCGTCCAGTTGAACGGCATCCGCGACGGGCCGGGCACCCGGTTCAGCGCGGACCGGGCGAGCACCTCGTGGAAGGTGACGCCGGCGAACTCGGGCGTCGTCACCGATCGCACCAGGCCGCTGCGGTTCTCAAGGCCGGGCAGCGCGTCGCCATCCGTCTCGTCGATCGCCTGTCCCTGCCACCGCATGCTCACAGTCGAACAAAGAATCGAACAGAAGTCAAGCTCTCATCGAATCTCTCTACGACCATCGAAAACGCCCCGCATCCGGGGCACAATGGAACCATGCCCGTCACGCAGCCCCGGCACGCTGCGTCGCGCCCCGCCGCGCTGTCGGTGGCGGTCCCGCTCGGACTGCTGTTCACGGCCGCCGCCTCGCTCGGCGCGCTCGCCGCGGCGCCCGTCGCCGAGCCGGTGACGCCGCCCGTGCCCGCTGCGGCGCTGCGCCTGCCCGCCCCCGACGTCGCCCAGCAGCCGGTCGCCGATCCCTGTGGGGATGCCGGCGTGCAGGCGGCGCTGGCCTCCGGCGACGACGAGGCGGCGATCGCGGCGTTCGGCGGCGGCGAGGCGTTCCGCGCGGCAGTCACCACGGGCAACGCGCCGTGCATCTCCCTCTCCGACCCCGCGCGGCTCTGGGTGGTCGTGAACAAGGGCAGACCGCTGTCGCCGGTCGACTTCGTGCCGGCCTCCCTCCAGCCGTATCAAGTGCGCTCCACATCCCCCTCCGACGACGTCCGGCCCGAGGTGGCGCAGGCGCTCGCCGCGATGGCGGCGGCCTCGCAGGGTGCGGGCGCGGGGGTGCTCGGCGCGAACAACGGCTACCGTTCCTACGGGCTGCAGCAGAGCACGTACGCCGACTATGTGCGCGATCTCGGCCAGCAGGAGGCGGATGCCGGCTCGGCGCGACCCGGGCACAGCGAGCACCAGACCGGCCTCGCCGTCGACCTGGTGGCCTGCGACGACGGATGCGGCGGGCTCGACGACTTCGGCGGCACCGCCCAGGGGCGCTGGGTCGCCGAGCACGCGTGGGAGTTCGGCTTCATCGTCCGCTACGAGAGCGGCGCCACCGGGACGACGGGCTACGCCCCTGAGCCGTGGCATCTGCGCTACATCGGTCCCCAGCTCGCGGCTGCCTACCATCACGGTGGATACCGCAGCCTGGAGGACTTCTTCGGCCTGCCGCCGGCACCCGATTACCCGTTCTGACCGGGTCCTGAGGCATCCCACAACGTCGGAACCGAGTGTCACGGATTGTGGGATGCATTCCCACAATCGACTGCCGGTGCGGCGTGCGCAGACCTAGAATCGCGGGTGCGACGACGCATTTTCAGGCGAGAGGATGCCATGGAACGGGACATCTACGAAGAGGACCACGAAGCCTTCCGCGACCTGGTGAAGGACTTCATCAAGCGCCACGTCACAAACGAGGCGCGCGAGAAGTGGGATGCCGACGGGGAGATCGACCGGGACACCATGCGCGCCGCGGGCGAGGCGGGCCTGATCGGGCTGTCCGTGCCGGAGGAGTTCGGCGGCGCCGGCATGCTGCAGGATTACCGCTTCCGCACCGTGGTGATGGAGGAGGTCATCGCCGCCGGCGCGGGATCCCTCGCGGGTGCCTTCGGCATCCAGGACGACCTGGCGGTGCCCTACCTCGTGCACATGGGTACGCAGGAGCAGAAGCAGAAGTGGCTGCCCCGCATGGCCACGGGCGAGGTGATCGGCGCCCTCGCCATGACCGAGCCCGGCGCCGGCAGCGACCTGCGCGGCATCACCACGACGGCGAAGAAGGTCGACGGCGGCTACATCGTCAACGGCGCCAAGACCTTCATCTCCTCGGGTGCCACCGCCGACCTCGTCGTCACCTTCGTGAAGACCGGCGAGGGCAACCGGCCCGACGCGTTCAGCCTGCTGCTCATCGAGAACGGCATGGAGGGCTTCGAGCACGGAAAGAAGCTGCACAAGATGGGCTTCCACGGCCACGACACCGCCGAGCTCAGCTTCAGCGACGTGTTCGTGCCGGCGGAGAACCTCATCGGCGGCACCGAGGGTCAGGGCTTCGTGCAGCTGATGATGAACCTGCCGCTCGAGCGCCTGTCGATCGGGGTGGCCGGCGCCGCCGCCGCGCAGGCCGCGCTGGACTGGACGGTCGCCTACACCCGCGACCGCGAGGCGTTCGGCGAGCGGATCATCGACTTCCAGAACACCCGGTTCCAGCTCGCCGACGTCGCCACCACGGTCGACGCGCTGTGGGCGTACATCGACCGCGCGCTGATGGCCTACAAGGACGGCAGGCTCTCCGCCGAGGAGGCGGCGAAGGTCAAGTTCTGGGCCACCGAACGCGAATGGGAGGTGCTCGACACCTGCGTGCAGCTGCACGGCGGATACGGCTACATCATGGAGTACCCGATCGCCCGCGCCTTCCTGGACGCCCGGGTGCACCGCATCTACGGCGGCACCAACGAGATCATGCGCGAGATCGTCGGTCGCCAGATCGCGGGCAAGCGCTGAGCACGCGCTGAGCGTCAGGGGAGCTGCCAGGGGAAGGTGAGCGCGAGGATGAGCGCGGATGCCGCGAGCACTGCCGCGATGAACACGACGTCCCGGATCTGGAAGGGCACGAGGTGCCGCTCGGTGCGGGTGGGGTGGGCGCCGAAGGCGCGGGAGTCCATCGACAGGGCGACGCGCTCGGCGTGCCGGATGGCGCTCGCCAGCAGCGGGACGATGTACCCCCAGCCGCGGGCGAGCCGCGCGAACGGTCCGCGTCCGCCGTGGTGGCCGCGCACTCGGTGCGCCGCCCGGATCACCGACAGTTCGTACCGGAACCGCGGCACGAACCGATAGGCGGCCAGAGCCGTATACCCGATCCGGTAGGGCACGTGCAGCTGCTGCACGGCGGCGCGCACCAGATCGGGGCCGGTGGTGCTCAGCCCGCCGATCAGGGCCAGGCCGAGGATCGCAGCCAGCCGCAGCCCGGTGGCCAGTCCCACGGCGAGGGCGCCCTGATGCAGCGTCCACCCGCCGAGCGTCAGCACCGCCGGCGTGTCCGCCACCTGAGCGGGGTCGACCCAGATCGCGAACCCGACCGTCACCACGGCGACGGCGATCGGCATCCCGAGCAGCAGCAGCGCGAGCGCGCGAGCGGTGAGGCGCGCTCCGGTGAGCACGAGCAGGTACGCCAGCAGGAGGAACGCGGTGGGCGCGACGAGGTCGCGCGTGAAGACCAGCAGCACCATGGCCGGCAGCACGGCGCCCACCTTGGCCAGCGGGTTGAGGTGGTGCAGGAAGCGGGATGCCGGAGCGGAGATCTCCGCGTACGGGTCCCGGCCGGCCGCCGCCAGCGGCTGCCGTCCGGTCCCCGCCTCCGAGCCCCGACCGATCCTCGCCTCCGGCGGCGGCGTGCCGGTCATGAGGCGGCTCCGGCGGCGCTGAGCATCCGCAGCACGGGCGGCATTCGCAGTCCGGCGCCGTGCAGCAGGGCCTCGTCGGCGAGCAGCCGCGCCGTCTCGCCGGCGGCGTGCAGCCGGCCGCCGGCGAGGACGACGGCGTGCGTGCTGTACTCGGCGACGAGCTGCAGATCGTGGGTGACGATCACGATCGTGGTGCCGTCGGCGCGCAGTCCGGTCAGCAGCTCGAGCATCTCGGCGGCCCGGGCGCGGTCTTGACCGAACGTCGGCTCGTCCAGCGCCAGCACCTCCGGCTGCGTGATCAGCGCCGTGCCCACGGACAGCCGCCGCTTCTCCCCGCCCGACAGCAGGAACGGATGCACGCCGGCCTTGCCGGCGAGACCGAACCGGTCGAGCATCTGATCCACGCGGGCGTCGATCTCGGCGGCGGGGCGGTGCTGCAGCCGCAGGCCGTGGGCCAGTTCATCGCGCACGGTGTGCGCGATGAACTGGTGCTCCGGGTTCTGGAAGACGAACCCGATCCGCGAGACCAGCCGGCGCGGTGAGGCCGCGCCGACGTCGATCCCGGCCACGCGGACCGTGCCTCGCGGGGGCGGCGCGACGCCGCCCAGCGCCTGGATGAGGGTGGTCTTGCCGGCCCCGTTGACGCCGATCACCGCGGTGAACGCGCTCCGTGGGATGTCGAGCGACTCCACCGTCAGCACGCTCGTCCCGCCCTTGCGCACCACGAGATCGCGCACGACGACGGCCGGCTCGGTGCGCTCCCCCGCGGAGCGCTCCGCTACGGAGGGCCCGGCCGCGGAGTGCCCGGCCGCGGACCGCTCCGCGTCGGCCGGCGCCCCGCCCGGACCCCGCCGTGTCCCCGGCATCCGTTCCGCGAACTCCTCCGCAGTGACCGGCAGCGGTCCGCTCCACGCGCCGAGAGCGCGCAGCCGCAACGCGGCCAGGGTGCTCGAGGGCAGCCACACCCCGAGCGAGAGCAGCTCCTCCGCGTGCTCGCGGATCACCTGCGCCGCCGGGCCGTCGAAGGCCATGCGGCCCTCCGCGTCGAGCGCGATCGCCCGGGTCGCGAACCGCATCGCGGCGTCCAGGTTGTGCTCCACCAGGACGACGGCCCTGCCGGCATCGGTCACCAGCGTCGACAGCGCGTCGTACACGTCGTCGATGCCGCGCGGGTCGAGGTTCGCGGTCGGCTCGTCGAGGACGATCACCCGCGGGCGCATTGCGAGCGCGCAGGCGATCGCGAGCCGCTGACGGGCGCCGCCGGAGAGGAGATCCGGGTTCCATGAGCGCCGCTCCCACAGGCCCACCTGCCGCAGCGCCTGCTCGCTGCGGTGCAGGATCTCGGGCACCGGCAGCAGCAGGTTCTCCAGCGCGAAGGCCACCTCGTCCAGCACCGTGCCGGTGACCAGCTGTGCGTCCGGATCCTGGAACACCATCGCGACATCCGTGCTCAGCTGTGCGACCGGGGTCGACCGGGTGTCGCGCCCGGCGACGACGACGGTGCCGGAGAGCTCGGCCGGCACCGACTGCGGCACGAGCCCGTTCAGCGCGAGCGTGAGCGTGGACTTCCCCGATCCGCTCGGTCCGAGCAGCAGCACCACCTCGCCGGGATGCACATCGAAGGACACCGCCTGCGGCGAGGGCCTCGCGGCACCGGCGTGGGTGACGCTGAGGTCACGCACGCGGAGCAGAGGCGGGGAGGAGTGCACGGTGAGAACCCGGTTCGGTGCGGCTGCCGGCGCGCGCCGGCACACCTAACTTAGCCCAACCTCACCTGGCATCCGACGCTTCCCCTCGTGCCGCGGCTGGGCGCCGCTAGAGTGAAGCCGCCCACCCGAAGGAGCGCCATGAACGACCTGCTGTCCCTGCTGCCGCCCGGCTCCGACGTCGAGGACGGCGTGCTCCGGATCTCCGGATGCCGCGTGGACGACCTCGCCCGCGAGTTCGGCACCCCCGCGATCGTCGTCGCCGAGCCGGCGCTGCGCGCGCGGGCCCGCGAGTACCGGGAGGGGCTGACCGCGCGCTGGCCGCGGTCGCGGGTGGTGTTCGCGTCCAAGGCGTTCCCCGCCACGGCGGTGCAGCGGGTGATGGTGGAGGAGGGACTCGGGCTCGACGTCGCCGGCGGAGGGGAGCTGCGCAGCGCCGTCAAGGCGGGCGTCGACCCGGCCCTGATCGTGCTGCATGGCAACGCGAAGTCGACGGACGAGATCGAGTACGCGGTGCGGATCGGCGCCGGGCTCGTGGTGGTCGACAACGCCGACGATGTCGACCGCCTGGAGGCGATCGTGCCGCCAGGGCGGAGGCAGGACGTGCTGGTGCGGATCGTGCCCGGCATCGTCTCGTCCACGCATCCGCACGTCGCCACCGGCCAGCTCGGGTCGAAGTTCGGGCTCACGCCGGATGCCGCCCGCGCGTTGATCACGCGCATCGAGCGCAGCGACCGACTGCGGATGCGGGGCGTGCACGCCCACGTCGGCTCGCAGATCCTTGAGCCCGCCGAGCTCGCCGCGGCGATCGAGCCGCTCGCGGCGATGGGCGAGTTCCCGGTGTACGACCTGGGCGGCGGGCTCGGCGCCCGGTACACGTACGCCGAGCAGCCGCCCTCGGTGGCTTCATACCTGGACGCGCTGATCGACGCGGCCCGCGCCCACCTGCCGGCATCCGCGGAGCTCATCATCGAACCCGGACGCAGCATGGTGAACGCCACCGCCGCGACGCTGTACACGGTCACCACGGTCAAGCGCGACGCACGCACCTTCGTCGCCGTCGACGGCGGGATGGGCGACAACCTCGAGGTGGCGATGTTCGGCCAGCGCTACGAGGCGGCGCTCGCCGCCCGCATGACCGAGGAGGCGACGGAGGACACGATCGTCGTCGGGCGGCACTGCGAGAGCGGCGACGTGCTCATCGACGGCATCCGTCTGCCGGAGGCGAAGGTGGGGGATCTCCTCGTCGTGGCGGCCACCGGCGCCTACACCCACACCATGGCGAACAACTACAACGGCGCCCGGCGTCCGCCTGTGGTCTTCGCCAGGGACGGCGAGGCGAGGGCCGTGGTACGCCGTGAGACCTGGGACGAGCTGCTCGCCCGCGATCTTTGACGCAATTGTCAAAAATTCGCATCGCGGGTACCATCGACCGGTCGGTCAACGCGGACCGGCGCTGTATACCCGGGAGCAAACACTCATGACCTCTGTGCGTCACCAGCTTCTCCGCCGCAAACCCGCCCCGCTCGAAGGGGTCGAGGACTCGCATCTGAAGCGCAGCATCGGCCTGTTCGCGCTCACGATGATCGGCATCGGCGCCACGATCGGCACCGGCATCTTCTACGTCCTCTCCGGAGCCGTCCCGATCGCCGGACCCGCCGTGGTCTGGTCGTTCGTGATCGCCGGGGCCGTGGCCGGCGTCACGGCGCTCTGCTACGCGGAGCTGGCCGGTTCCGTCCCGGTGTCCGGATCGACCTACTCCTACGCGTACACGACCCTCGGCGAGGCGCCGGCGATGGGCGTCGCGGCCTGCCTGCTGCTCGAGTACGGCGTCTCCACCGCCGGTGTCGCGGTGGGCTGGTCGCAGTACGTGAACCAGCTGCTGTTCAACCTCTTCGGCTTCCGCATCCCCGAGGTGCTGTCGAACGCCCCCGAGCAGGGCGGCATCATCAACCTGCCCGCCGTCATCGTGATCGTGCTCTGCGGCCTGCTGCTGCTGCGCGGCGCGGGCGAGTCCGCCACCGCGAACGCCGTGATGGTGGTCATCAAGGTCGCCGTGCTGCTGTTCTTCGTCGCCGTGGCGCTCACCGGCTGGAACGCCGACCACTTCGCGAACTTCGCGCCCGCCGGGTTCCAGGGCATCGTCGCCGCCGCCGGTCTCATCTTCTTCTCCTTCATCGGCCTGGACGCGGTGTCCACCGCCGGTGGCGAGGCGAAGAACCCGAAGCGCAACCTGCCGCTCGCGATCCTGTTCGCCCTCCTCGTCGTCGTGGTGATGTACGTCGCCGTCGCCATCTCCGCGGTCGGCGCGCAGTCGCCGGAGAAGTTCGAAGGCCAGAGCGCCGGCCTCGCCGCGATCCTCGAGGCGATCATCGGATCGTCCTGGCCCGGCACCGTCGTCGCCGCCGGCGCCGTGATCTCGATCTTCAGCGTCACCCTGGTCACCCTTTACGGGCAGACCCGCATCCTGTTCGCGATGTCGCGCGACGGCATGCTGCCCCCGGTGTTCGCCCGCGTCGACCGCCGCACCCTGGCGCCGGCCGCGAACACCATGATCGTCACCGCCGTGATCGCTGTCCTCGCGGCCCTGGTCCCGATCAACTTCCTGCTCGAGATGACCAGCATCGGCACCCTGGTGGCGTTCCTCGTCGTCGCCGTCGCCGTGATCATCCTGCGCCGTCGCGAGCCGGACATGGAGCGCGGCTTCACCCTGCCGCTGCACCCGCTGATCCCGATCCTGTCCATCCTCGGCTGCCTCTGGATCATCTCTCAGCTGCGCCCGATCACGATCATCGTGTTCGTCGTCTGGACGGCCGTGGTGCTGGTGTTCTACTGGTTCTACGGGCGCCGGCACTCGGTGCTCGGCGGCGCCCCCGAGCCGGCCGACGTGCCGTTCACCTCGACCGTGGTGCAGCCGAAGGACGCCGACCGATGAGCATTCTCGTCGGGGTCAGCCCGGGGCAGCGCTCCACCTCGGTGATGCACCTGGCCGCGATGCTGGCCCGGTCGCTGGACACCCCGCTGGTCGTCGCCGCGGTGCTGCCGCAGTCGTGGTCGCCGCTCACCCACAACACCGACCGCGAGTGGCGCGATCACGTGCGGCAGTCCGCCGACGTGGTGCTCGACCACGCCGCATCCGTGCTCGTCGGCGTGAAGGCGACGTTCGTGCAGCACACCGCCCGTTCCGCGCACAAGGGCCTGCTCGAGCTGATCGAGGAGCACAAGCCCGACCTGGTGGTGCTCGGCTCGTCCTCGGCCGGGTCGCTGGGGCAGATCTCGCTGGGCTCGGTCAGCGACGCGCTGCTGCACGCGTCGCCGGTGCCGGTCGCGATCGCGCCCCGCGGCTTCCGGGCGTCTGGTGCCGCGCGGGTCACGCGCGTCACGGCCGCCTACGGCGGCTCGGATGCGGCCGCCGACGTCGTGCGGGGAGCCGCCGTCGTCGCGGGGACCATCGGCGCGTCGCTGCGGATCGCCTCGTTCGCCGTGACGCCCTCCGGCAGCGTGACCGCGGGCGTCGGCCGCTCGGCAGACCGCGGCATCGCGGACGAGTGGGTGCGCGACATCGAGGACCACGTCCGCTCCCTGCTCGACGACGTCGCGGCGCTGCCGCGCCCGCCCCGGCTCGAGGGCGCCGTCGTCGGCCTGGGCGACTCCTGGGCCACCGCGCTGGAGGACGTGGAGTGGCGCGCTGGGGATGTGCTCGTCGTCGGCTCCAGTACGCTCGGACCGCTCGCGCGGGTCTTCATCGGGTCGCACGCGACAAAGGTCGTGCGGCACTCGCCGGTCCCGGCGGTCATCGTCCCCCGCCGGGCGGCGGCGGAGCTCGCGGATGCCGCGGAGGAGGGCGCCCCGGTCGCCGACGGGCGCTGAACGGAAGCGGTGCGGGTGCGCGTCAGCGGATGACGCGCACCCGCACCGTCATGTCGGGGCCGCGTGCGCCGCGCACTGTCAGTCGCGGACGCGGACGGACAGGCAGGTGACGCAGCCCTCGAGCTTCTCGAACTCGCTGATCGGGGTCTCGATCACGGTGAGGCCGCGGTCGCGGAACAGCTGGGCGCTCTGCGGGGCGTCGGACGACATCAGCACGGTGTCGTCGTCGAGGACGACCACCGCGGTGCCGTGCTCCTCGGGCACCGGCAGGAACTCCGGGTAGATCGACGGGTCGTCCACCAGCGGCGGGTAGCCGATCACGGTGCCGTCGGGCAGCGCGGTGACCCCGCTCTTCAGATGCAGCACCTTGGTGACCGGCACCGGGACAACGGTCCAGCCGCGGGGCGAGAGCAGCGCGTCGAGCTGGGCGATGCCCTCATCGTTGGTGCGCAGCGTGCGTCCGACGTAGACGGTGCGGCCCACCTTGAGCACGTCGCCGCCGTCGAGGGTGCCCGGCTCCTCGATCCGCTCGAACGGGATGCCCGCGCGCTCCAGCGCCGCCCGGGTGGTGTCGATCTCCCCGCGACGCGAGTCGGCGCCGGGGCGGGTGAGCACGGCCAGGTCGCCGAACATCACCACGGTGTCCTCCACGAAGACGCCGTCGGGGTGGGCATCCGCCGGCTCGATCTCGACCACGTCCCAGCCGCGGGACCGGTACGCGTCGACGTACTGCTCCCACTGCCGCTGCGCGAGCTCCGCGTCCACCGGGACGCGCTCGATGTGGGTGAGCTCGCCTTCGGCGAGACGGGGCGAGGGACGGCGGACGAGGATGCGGGACATGCCCTCCACGATATCCGGCGGGGCGGACGGTCAGCGCCGGGTGACGCCCGCGCGCGTGAGCGCTGAGCCGGTCGCGAGCCCGACCGCGGTCCAGGCGACCGGCCCGACGAGCGAGAACGCGAGATAGGCGAGCTGCGCCCAGGCGGGGAAGCGCTCCAGGTCGACGGCGAACCAGACGATCACGCCGATGAGGCCGCCGATGACGATCGCCGAGACGAAGAAGCGCCAGGCGCCCCAGGACCGGTACCGGGTGAGCGCCGCCACGCCCTCCTGCACGGCGCCGAACAGCAGGGCCGTGCCGATGAAGCGCACCGTCCAGGCGGGGTTGAACGCGCTGGAGATGAGCGCGGCGATCACATGCGTGACCAGGGCGACCAGCGGCTGGCGCAGCACCTCCTGCGCGACGATGCCGGGCAGCACGTGCACCCCCAGCACCAGGCCGTACAGGAACGCGAGCGGCCCCGCGATCACCGGCACCGTGAGCAGCCCGGCGACGCCGCCCAGGATGCCCGTCGCCACGCCGATCGCCGCGCAGACGAGCAGCGCGCGCGTGCTGAGAACGGTGCGGGTGCTCACCGGTTCAGCCTATCGGCGGGGGTCCGACGCGGCCGATCTGCGGCGTCCGCCGTGTGCGGTGGCGTGCTGTCCGCGATGCCGGGTAGGTTGAGCGACGTTGTGGCGACGACGCCGCATCGGACACATCGGGAGAGCTCATGAGACGAACACCCCTCAGGGCGACAGCGGCCGCATCCCTGGCCGTGTTGTTCATCGGATCGACGGCGACAGCAGGATTCGCGGACGAGGGGGTGACACACCCCGCGCCGGTTGAGGGCACCCCCGGCCACTACATCGTGGTCCTGAAGGGCGACCCGCTCGCGACCTACGACGGCGACGCGAAGGGACTCCGCGCGACGAAGCCGGAGAAGGGCAAGCAGCTGGACGCCCACTCCGAGAACTCGCAGAAGTACATCGCGCACCTGAAGAACGAGCAGCGCAAGCTCGCCCAGCAGGCCGGCGTCACCCCGGACGCCAGCTACCAGGTCACCCTGAACGGCTTCAGTGCCGAGCTCACTGGTGAGCAGGTGGACGCGCTCCGGGCATCCAAGGACGTCCTCGGCGTGTTCCCCGACGAGATCCGGCATCCGCAGGCGCAGTCGTCCACCGACTTCCTCGGCCTCGGCTCCGACGTGGACGGCACCGGCGGCGTCTGGGAGGAGATCGGCGGCGTCGGCACCGCCGGTGACGGCGTGGTCGTGGGCGTGATCGACACCGGCATCGCCCCCGAGAGCCCGTCCTTCGCGGGGCACGGCCTGAAGAAGAAGGACCACAAGAAGTCCCAGGGGCAGCCGTACGCGGACGGCGACCACGTCGTCTACCAGAAGGCGGACGGCGGCACCTTCCGCAGCCCGATCGTGCGGGGCCAGGAGTGGAACAAGAACGACTACTCCACCAAGCTGGTCGGCGGCCGGTACTTCCACACCGGCGCTCAGGCGGCCGGCTTCGACTTCCAGCACGACTACCTGTCCCCGCGCGACGGCGACGGGCACGGCTCGCACACCGCGAGCACCGCGGCCGGGAACTTCGGGGTTCCGGCATCCGTCAACGGCGTCGACTTCGGCACCATCTCCGGCGTCGCGCCGGCGGCGAAGGTGGCGGCCTACAAGGCCTGCTACGTCGGCCCGGACACCAGCGTCAGCGACGACGACATCTGCGCGCTGAGCGACCTCGTCGCCGCGATCGACGCGGCCGTCGCGGACGGCGTCGACGTGATCAACTACTCGATCGGCGGCGGGGCGGCCACGAGCGTCCTTGAGCCCGACGACATCGCGTTCTTCAACGCGGCGGCGGCCGGCGTGTTCGTCGCCGTGAGCGCCGGCAACAGCGGCCCGGACCCGGCCACGGCCGACCACGCCTCGCCCTGGTACACCACTGTCGCGGCATCCACCATCCCGACCTGGGAGGGCACCGTCCGCTTCGACGGCTTCGAGGAGGCCGGCGCCTCGGTGAGCGTGCCGTTCGGCGAGGAGGTCACCGGGCCCTCGATCTACGCCGGCGACGCCGCCGCGGCGGAGGGCGCGAACCTGTGCCTGCCCGGCACGCTGGACGCGGCGAAGGTCGCCGGGCACATCGTGGTGTGCGATCGCGGCAGCAACGCGCGCGCCGAGAAGTCGCAGGTCGTGAAGGATGCCGGAGGCATCGGCATGGTCCTGGTGAACGTGCCCGGCGGTGCGGACTCGCTGGACAACGACTTCCACGCGGTGCCCACCGTGCACCTGTCCTCGGTGCACCGTGACGCCGTGCTGGCGTACGTGCAGGGCGGCGCCGACCGTCCGATCACGCTGATCGGCGAGAACGTGACCGGTGAGACCACGCCGGTGCCGCAGGTCGCCGGCTTCTCCAGCCGTGGCCCGATGAACGCGGACGGCTCCGACATCATGAAGCCGGACGTGGCCGCACCGGGCGTGGCGATCCTCGCCGCGACGCACAACGCCGCGGAGGGGGAGCCGACCTACGGCATCCTGTCCGGCACGTCGATGGCCTCGCCGCACGTGGCGGGCCTCGCCGCGCTGTACCTCGGGGAGCGCCCGGATGCCACGCCGGCGGAGATCAAGTCGGCGCTGATGACCACGGCGTGCGACACGGTCGACGCCGACGGCTCGGCGAACACCGACCCGTTCGCGCAGGGCGCCGGCCAGGTCGACCCGACGCGCTACTTCGAGCCCGGCCTGCTGTATCTCAGCGGACCGGCGGACTGGGCCGCGTTCATCGAGGGCAAGGGCCTGGCGGACTTCGACGGCATCGAGCCGATCGACGGCAGCGACCTGAACGGCGCATCGATCTCGATCGGCATGCTCGCCAGTGCGCAGACGGTCACCCGCACGGTGACCGCGACCGCGCCGGGCACCTACACCGCCGAGGTGTCGGTGCCGGGTGTGAACGCGACGGTCGAGCCGTCGACGCTGACGTTCTCGGAGGCCGGCGAGTCGCAGACCTTCACGGTCACCTTCGACAACGCCGGCGCCCCGGCCGAGCAGTGGGCCACGGGCATGCTCACCTGGAAGGGCGAGGGCGGCGACGTCCGCTCGCCGATCGCGGTGTTCCCGGTCACGGCCGCCGCTCCGGGTGAGGTCGCCGCGACGGGTGCCGACGGCTCCACGACGGTGGAGATCACCCCCGGCGTCGACGGGGAGCTGCCGCTGAACCTCAGCGGTCTCACGCCGTTCGAGCTGCTGGTCGACGAGGCGAACCCCGTGCCCGGGCACTCCGGGAACGAGAAGTCCGGCGACGAGAACAAGGACGTGTCGTGGATCGTCGAGGTGCCCGAGGGCACCACGCTCTCGCGGTTCGACCTCGACTCCTCGGACGACGAGGGCAGCGACCTCGACCTCACCGTGTACCGCGTGGTGTCGCCGGAGGACTTGCGCTACTACGAGCGCTGGCAGTCGGCGACCGGTGCGGCGGACGAGCAGGTGACCATCCCGTCGCCGACGGCGGGCACGTACCTCGTCGTCGCGAACATGTACTCCACCACCGGCCCGATGACGTGGGACATGACCTACGCCAACGTGCAGCCGGCCGGGGAGGGCGGGTTCACGGCCACCCCGAACCCGCTGACCGTCACCCGCGGTGAGGCGACGAGCTACGACCTCAGCTGGTCGGGGCTGGACGCCCGTAAGCACCTCGGCGTGGTGCAGTACGGCGACTCCGACGTGCGCACGATCGTCACGGTCGACGCGCGCTGACGCGCCACGGAAGGCCGGATGCCCCTCGCCGGGCATCCGGCCTTCCCGCGTCTCCGGCCCCGCCCGCGGCGCTCGCCGCCGTTGTGTCGCCGGGAGCTTCCCGCATCCGCGGGGCCGCTGCACGATGCGTTCTTCTCCCGGCGGGGTCGGCCCTCTCCGTCGGCGGGAGCTTCCCGCATCCGCGGGGCGCTGCGCGGTGCGTTCTTCTCCCGGCGGGGTGACGGCGGCGGTGCGGCAGAGGGCGGCGGCGGCGGGCCGGCGGCTCGGGTCAGAGCTTGCGGATGCGGGGGAGCAGGCGCACCGGCGGGATCGGCGGGGCCGGGATGCGCTCCTCCCCGTGCCCCGGGACGTGCCCGAAGCGGTCCGAGCCGGAGGCGCCGGCGGCCTCCCACGCCTCCCGGGCCTCGACGATCTCGTCGTGGCTGCGGGCGGCGAAGTTCCACCACATCACCAGGTCCTCGGCGAACGGCTCCCCGCCCAGCAGGAACAGCAGGGCACCGGCATCCGTCGACACCTCGACGTCGTCCCGGGAGTCGCCGAGATACAGCATGCCGTTCACGTCCAGGCGATGCCCGTCCACCTCGGCGTCGCCCTCCACGAGCAGGACCGCGTGCTCCCACCGGGCATCCAGCGGCAGCGCCACCCGCGACCCGGCCGTGGCCCGGACCTCCGCGCCGACGATCGGGGTGTGCACGGTGGCGGGGGAGTCCACGCCGGCGAATCGCCCGAGCACGACGATCGCGGTCGCGTCCTCGCCTTCGGCGGCGGCCAGCTGCACCGCGGGCAGGCTGGTGTGCTGCTCGAAGCCGTGCGCGTGCGTGCGCGCACCCTCCGGCAGGGCGACCCACAGCTGCAGGGCGTCGAGGGGTCCGGCATCCTCGCCCACGGAGTACTCGGAATGCACGATGCCGTTCCCGGCGGTCATCAGGTTCAGCTGGCCGCGACGCAGGTCGACGTCGCTGCCCACGCTGTCCCGGTGCCGGATCTCCCCGACGAGCGGCCAGGTGACGGTCTGCAGTCCGATGTGCGGATGCGGCTCCAGACGCATCCGCACCTGCGCGGGTCCGAAGCGGTCGAGGAAGCACCACGCCCCGATGGTGGGGAGGTTCCGGTGCGGCAGCGTGCGCAGCACGTGCATGTTCCGCACCCCGCCGAGCGGCACCTCGCGCGGTTCGAGCAGGACGCGGTGCCGGCCGATCATCGCTTCGGCCAGCGGACGTCGGCGCCGGGAACGTCGTGGGTCTCGAGGTACCTCCGCACGTACGGGCAGTACGGCACGATCGTGTCGCGGGATGCCACGGCATCCGCCAGCGCGTCCTGGACGAGCCGGCCGGCGAGGCCCTTGCCCTCGAAGGCGGGATCGACCTCGGTGTGCGTGAACCGGATCTCGCCGGGACGGCGGTCGAACTCGGCGAAACCGGCGAGCGTGCCGTCGTGGTGGATCTCGTAGCGGGACGCGTCGTCGTTGCGGGTCACGGTGATGTCTGCCAAGGCGGCTCCTTCCGGCGTACGCGTCCAACCTACGCCCGCACACGGCGGCCCGGGCTGTGGAGAGCGGGTCCCGGCGTCGTCGGCGATGGTTAGGGTGGAGGGATGCCGCAGGCCTCCCGCGATCCGTACGAGGATCTGCCGTACGACGACGAGCCGTGGGGCGATCCCCTCCTTGATCCGTATCAGGGCGCGCCCGAGCCCATGGACTGGGTTCCGCCGGACGACGGATACGCGCCCCCGCTCGACTGGGGCGCGCCCCCGGCGCCCGCCGCCGCGGCGACCCGCGTCGTTGCCGCGCCCGCCCGCGACGTGCCGCAGACTCCGACGGCCGCACCCGCCCGGTACGCCACGCCGCTCGAGGCGCTGCGCACGGTGTTCGGGTACGACGAGTTCCGCGGCGACCAGGCCGCCATCGTGGACCAGGTCGTCGCCGGCGGCGACGCCGTCGTGCTCATGCCGACCGGCGGTGGCAAGAGCGTCACGTACCAGGTGCCCGCGCTGGTCCGGCCGGGCACCGGTCTCGTGATCAGCCCGTTGATCGCGCTCATGCACGACCAGGTCGACGCGCTACGCGCGAACGGCGTGAACGCGGCGTACCTGAACTCCACCCAGTCGCCGCAGGAACGGGCGGACACCGAGCGCGCCTATCTCGCCGGCGAGCTGGACCTGCTCTACGTCGCCCCCGAGCGTCTGTCCAGCCCGCAGACGACGCGCCTGCTGCAGCGCGGAGTGCTCAGCCTCATCGCCATCGACGAGGCGCACTGCGTGTCGCAGTGGGGGCACGACTTCCGCCCCGACTACCTCGCGCTCGGCGATCTCGCCGAGCGCTTCCCCGGGGTGCCGCGGATGGCGCTCACGGCGACGGCGACCAAGGCCACACACCGCGAGATCACCGAGCGCCTGCAGCTCGGCGACGCGAAGCATTTCGTGGCGAGCTTCGACCGGCCCAACATCCAGTACCGGATCGTGCCGAAGGTCGACCCCCGGCGTCAGCTGCTGTCGTTCATCCGGAGCGTGCCCGAACTGCTGCCCGACGCGCCGGCGGGGGCCGCGCCGTCCGGAATCGTCTACGCGCTCAGCCGCAAGTCGGTCGAGCAGACCGCCGATCACCTCGTCGCGCAGGGGGTCGACGCGCTGCCGTACCACGCCGGGCTCCCGGCCGAGGTGCGGGCGGCGAACCAGGCGCGGTTCCTCCGCGAGGACGGCGTGGTCATGGTCGCGACGATCGCCTTCGGCATGGGCATCGACAAACCCGACGTCCGGTTCGTCGCTCACATCGACCTGCCGAAGTCCGTCGAGGGCTACTACCAGGAGACCGGACGCGCCGGCCGCGACGGCGAGCCGTCCATCGCCTGGATGGCGTACGGCCTCGGCGACGTCGTGCAGCAGCGGCGGCTCATCGACCAGAGCCCGGGCGACCGCACCTTCAAGATGCGGATGGGCCAGCACCTGGACGCCATGCTCGCACTGTGCGAGACGGTGCAGTGCCGCCGGCAGAACCTGCTGAACTACTTCGGGCAGAGCCTGGACCGAACCCGATCCGCGGGCGAAGGCGCCGACGCCGTCGACCGCTGTGGGAACTGCGACACCTGCCTCGAGCCGCCGGAGACGTTCGACGGCCTCATCCCCGCCCAGAAGCTGCTCTCCACGATCGTGCGGCTCAAGCGCGAGCGCAATCAGGCCTTCGGCGCCGGCCACCTGATCGACATCCTGCGCGGCTCGTCCACCGACCGCATCCGCAAGATGGGGCACGAGCGGATCGCCACCTACGGCATCGGCGCCGACTTGTCCGAGCAGGACTGGCGCAGCGTCATCCGGCAGCTGCTCGCCCGCGGCATCCTCGTCGCGCAGGGAGAGTACGGCACGCTCGCGCCCGGCGAGGGCGCGGCCGGCGTGCTGCGCGGGGAGACGGCGGTGCCGCTGCGGCGCGACTCGATCGGCCGGGTGAGCGCGGGACGCGTGCGCGAGGCGTCGGCGGCGGACACGGTGGATGCGGCGGACCGCGGCGTGTTCGAGGCGCTGCGCGCCTGGCGTGCCGAGACCGCGCGCGAGCAGGGCGTCCCCGCGTACATCGTGTTCGGGGATGCCACGCTGCGCGCGCTCGCCGCGCACCGGCCGGCGTCCGTCGCCGAGCTCTCCGGGATCACGGGCATCGGCGAGAAGAAGCGCGAGGCCTACGGCGAGGCGGTGCTCGCCGTCATCGCCGGCGCGGGCGCCTGACCTGGCCGCATCCGCGGCAGGCTCCGCGCCGCCGAAGCGCTCCGGCATCCGTGTTTCGCGATGTGACATCCCGCGCGGCGAGATGTCATGACAGGCCGTAGTGTGGGCGCACATGAGCAACGCCGAGCCCATGAGTACCCGCGCGACCGTCACCGCGCCGACCGTCATCCGCACCTCCCGCGACGTGCACGCCCTGCTCGCCGAGAAGGGATCGCAGGGCACGCGGACCAAGGCGATCATCATCCTCGCCCTGGGCGGCATCTTCATGGACGCCTACGACTTCTCCTCCCTCGCCTTCGGCATCACGGCCGTCAAGGAGGAGTTCGGCCTCGACCCGCTGATGACCGGCTTCGTGAACGCCGCGATCATGGTCGGCTCCGTCGTCGGCGCGGTCTTCGGCGGGATGCTCGTGGACCGCTTCGGCTCGCGGCCGATCCTGACGAATGACCGGCCGGGTCACCGCGCGAGCGCGGCGGGGAGGAGCGGGGGTGCTCCCATGACGAGGCGACGGGACGCCGCGAGTCGGTGGCCGGACATCCGCGTCTCATGGACACGTGTGCGGCGAGGCCGGTTCGCTCCGTCGCGTAGCGAAAACCGTAGCAACTGCGGTCCGTCGCTCACAAGCGCGGGAGCACGTCGTCGAGGTGCGCGCGCAGGTGGGCGGCGACGTCCACGGCGTCCCGGTCGTACAGCCAGCGGTACTGCAGGCCGTCCCACAGCGCCACCAGCCACACCGCCTCCTGCTCCGGGTCGCGGTGCGAGGGCAGGTCGCCGTCCCGCTGGGCGAGCCGGAACAGCTCGGCGAAGTGCTCGATCGTGCGGGTGAACCGCCCGGCGAAGTAGTCGTGCGCCGGATGCCCGGCGGGCACCGCCTCACAGGACAGCACGGCGTACACCTCGATCAGCCCCGCCTCGCTCGCCGCGTTCTCCTCGGCGTCCGCGGGCAGCTCGCGCAGCGCGTCGGCGGCGCGGTCCGGATGCGCGCGCTCGGCCTGTTCGAGAATCCGTACGTGGACGAGGACGCCGCGGATGCGATCGTCGGGCGCGCCGACTTCCGCGCCGCCGGCGAGGCCGCGCAGCGCGCCTCGATCACGGTGCTCACCAACGACGGCGTGCTCCCCGCAGCTCGCGGGCGCCGCCTGTACGTCGAGGGGATCGAGCCCGAGGTGGCGGCCGCGTACGGCGAGGTCGTCTCCTCCCCGGCGGATGCCGACCTCGCGGTGATCCGGCTGCACGCGCCGTACGAGCAGCGTGCGACGGCGTTCGAGAACTTCTTCCACGCGGGCTCGCTGGACTTCCCCGAGGACGTCGTCGCCCACGTGCGCGCGGTGGCCGACCAGGTCGCCACCGTGGTCGACGTGCTGTGCGACCGCCCGGCGATCCTCACGCCGTTCGTCAGCTCCGCCTCCGCGATCACCGTCAACTGGGGGGCGTCCGGTGCGGCCCTGCTCGACGTGCTCACCGGCGCGGCCGAGGCGAAGGGACGACTGCCCTTCGACCTGCCGCGGTCCATGGCGGCGGTCGAAGAGTCCCGGCCCGACGTGCCGTTCGACACCGCCGACCCGCTGTTCCGGTTCGGGCACGGCCTGAGCATCTGACCCGGAGGGCTGTGGAGTCGCGACAATCGCGGCGGAGGAGGTCCCTCCCCGCGGTTGGCGCGACTCCACAGTCGACTTCGACGGCCGTTGTGGCAGTCCTACCATGAGGGTGTCCCGACATCCTTCGAGAGGAACCGCCATGGTCGACGCCGCCGTCCGCCCCGATCCGGCATCCGCCGAGTACGACGACATCCGCATCGACGTCGCTCAGGTCACCGAGCGCCTCCTCGGCACGTGGGCCGACACCCGCCGCAAGGCCCGCGAGATGATCAAGGACCCGGCGTTCTGGCGCGACGACGCGCTCGGCAAGGACGAGCACCGCGAGCGCGTGCTGTCGCAGCTGCACCTGCTGGTGCAGAACAACGCCGTGCACCGGGCCTTCCCGAAGGCGTTCGGCGGCGAGGAGGACAACGGCGGCAACATCGCCGGCTTCGAGGAGCTCGTCGTCGCCGACCCCAGCCTGCAGATCAAGTCCGGGGTGCAGTGGGGCCTGTTCGGCTCCGCCGTCCTGCAGCTGGGCACGGAGGAGCACCACCGGCGGTGGCTGCCGGGCATCATGGACCTCTCCATCCCCGGCGCGTTCGCGATGACCGAGATCGGGCACGGCTCGGACGTGGCATCCATCGGCACCACCGCGACCTACGACCCGGAGACGGAGGAGTTCGTCATCCACACGCCGTTCCGCGGCGCGACCAAGGAGTACCTCGGCAACGCGGCCCTGCATGGCGTGGCCGCCACGGTGTTCGCGCAGCTGATCACGAACGGCGTGAACCACGGCGTGCACTGCTTCTACGTGCCGCTGCGCGGTGAGGACGGCACGGACCTGCCCGGCATCGGCCGTGAGGATGACGGGCTCAAGGGCGGCCTGAACGGCATCGACAACGGCCGGCTCAGCTTCGACCACGTGCGCATCCCGCGCACCAACCTGCTGAACCGCTACGGCGACGTCGCCCCCGACGGCACCTACTCGAGCGCGATCGACAGCCCGGGCCGCCGCTTCTTCACCATGCTCGGCACGCTCGTGCAGGGCCGCGTATCGCTCGACGGCGCCGCGTCCTGGGCATCCGCTCTCGGCCTGCACATCGCGATCACCTACGCCACGCAGCGCCGCCAGTTCGACGGCGCCGACGGGCAGGAGACGGTGCTGCTCGACTACGGCAAGCACCAGCGGCGCCTGCTGCCGCGCCTCGCGACGACCTACGCGCAGATCTTCGCGCACGACGAGTTCCTGCAGAAGTTCGACGGCGTGTTCTCCGGCCGCACCGACACCCCCGACGACCGCGAGGACCTCGAGACGCTCGCCGCCGCGCTCAAGCCGCTGTCCACCTGGCATGCCCTCGACACGCTGCAGGAGTGCCGCGAGGCGTGCGGCGGCGCCGGGTTCATGTTCGAGAACCGGCTGGTCGGGTTGCGGCAGGACCTCGACATCTACGTCACCTTCGAGGGCGACAACAACGTGCTGCTGCAGCTGGTCGGCAAGCGGCTGCTCTCCGACTTCGCGGCGCAGTTCAAGGGGAAGGATGCCCGGGCGCTCGCCGCCTACGCGGTCGGGCAGACCGCCGGCAAGGTGTTCCACGGTGCCGGGCTCCGCGCGCTCGGCCAGGCCGTGGCGGACCTGGGCCAGGTGTCGCGCTCGGTGGAGCTCGGGCTGCGCGAGGAGCAGCAGCACGAGCTGCTCACCGAGCGCGTGCAGCAGATGGTCGCCGACATCGCCGGCCGGCTGCGCGCGGCCGGCAAGGACAGGGTGCTCGGCGAGAGGCTGTTCAACGAGAACCAGGCCGAGCTCATCGAGGCCGCCCGCGCGCACGGCGAGCTGCTGCAGTGGGAGGCGTTCACCGATGTCGTGCACCAGACGACGGATGCCGGCACGAAGCAGGTGCTGACCTGGCTGCGGGATCTGTTCGGGCTGCACGTCATCGAGAAGCACCTGGCCTGGTACCTCATCAACGGGCGGCTGTCGACGCAGCGGGCAGCCGCCGTGTCGCGGTACATCGACCGGCTGTGTGCCCGGCTGCGTCCGCACGCGCTGGATCTGGTGGCCGCGTTCGGCTACGAGCCCGAGCACGTCCGCGCCCCGATCGCGTCCGGCATCGAGGAGCAGCGGCAGGACGAGGCGCGCGCCCACTACGCCGCTCTCCGCGCCTCCGGCAACGCCCCGATCACCGAGAAGCAGCTGAAGAAGCGTCTTTCCGGTCGTTGAGCGAGGCGGCGAAGCCGACCGAGACGAAACGCACTGCTCCGTGGGGCGTTTCGTCTCGCTTCGCTCGCTCAACGACCGGGGGTGGCGCGCCCCTTCTCCGTCGGGGCGTTTCGTCTCGCTTCGCTCGCTCAACGACCGGGGGGCGCCGGCGCTAGCGTGGCGGGATGGAATCCCTCCGCACCGGCCCCGATGCCCGCGCCCGCTGCGCCTGGGTGGGCGACGACGCCGAGTACCGTCGGTACCACGACGAGGAGTGGGGCACCCCGCTGCACGGCGACCGGGCACTGTTCGAGAAGATGGCGCTCGAGGGCTTCCAGGCGGGGCTGTCCTGGATCACGATCCTCCGCAAGCGCCCGCGCTTCCGTGAGGCGTTCGCCGGTTTCGACCCGGTCGCCGTCGCCGCCTTCGGCGCGGACGACGTCGAACGGATGATGACGGATGCCGGCATCATCCGCAACCGGGCGAAGATCGAGGCCACCATCGCCAACGCCTCCCTCGTCGCCGGCATGGCGGAGGGGGAGCTCGACGCGCTGATGTGGTCGTTCGCCCCCGACCCCTCGGAGCGGCCGCGGCCGCGCACGCTCGCCGACGTGCCCGCCGTCACCCCGGCATCCGACGCCCTCAGCCGCGAGCTGCGCCGCCGCGGCTTCCGGTTCGTCGGCCCGACCACGATGTACGCCCTGATGCAGTCGGCCGGCATGGTCGACGACCACGTCGAAGGGTGCTGGCGGGCGGCCGCGGCCGGCTGACATCGGTGCACAGTTCCTCTTCACTGCACCCTTGCTTCACTGCACCGTTCCTTCACTGCACCGTTCCTTCACTGTGCCGTCACCGCGCGACGACCGGCCCCGGTGACTTCCGCGCGAACATCCGCGCGGGAAGTTGTCTGCACTTCTCACCGCCTCGCATGCTCGAAGGCGACGCATTCCCCTTCACTCCCAGGAAGAAGTGATGGCACCCAGACGCACCCTTGGCGCGATCTCCGCATCCGCCGCCCTGCTCGTCACCGCCGTGATCTCGCCCGCGGCCGCGGCGGCCGGCACCGATCCGACCGCCGCGTCCCGCGTCACGACCGAGCGGCTCGTCTGGTTCGACGGCTTCGACGGCGCCACCGACCCGTGGACGGTCGACGGCGCCTGGCAGCGCTCCACCCTCTCCGAGGTGGTCGCCGCTCACGGCACCGACCGCCGGCAGGCGTTCACCCGGGCATCCGGCACCATCGCGGTGGCCGAGGCGACGGATGCCGCGCTCGCCGGCTCGCTGACGAGCAGCCCCATCGCCGTCGAAGGCGGCGACGAGCTGGAGCTGCGCTTCGACAGCCACTACCGTGCCCGCGGCGCGGCGCAGACCGGCACGGTGACCGTCGCCTTCGACCGCGGTGCCCCGGTCGTGCTGCGCCAGTATGCCGGCAGCGACGAGGAGTCCGCGCAGCCGCGGCTCCGCGTCGTCGTCCCGGCCGGTGCGAAGTCGATGACGATCCGCTTCGAGCTGCGCACCGAGGGCGCCGCCGGGTCGTGGATGATCGACGACGTCCAGGTGGTCCGTCCCCTCCGGCCCCTGGCCGACGACGAGGCGCCGAAGGCGACCGTCGACGTGTTCAGCGACATCCAGGGCGCGACGACCCGGATGCGCGACCTCGTGCTTCCCGGGCTGCGGTCGCTGCCGCATCCGGCCGACACCCTCGTCGTGAACGGCGACCTCGTCAGCAACGGCGCGACCGCGAACTACGACGCCTATCTGAGCGCGTTCCGCGCGGGCGGTGGCGACGAGTACGGAACGGTCGTCTCGACCGCCGGGAACCACGAGTTCTACGGCTGGGAGGGGTCGGACGTATACCTCGACCGGTTCCTGGACCGCACCGGCATGCGCGGGGTAGGCGGCCAGGGCGGACTCTGGGGCGAGGTGCTCGTCGACGGCGAACTGCCGCTACTCTGGATCGGCAGCGAGTTCTACGACTACGCCGCCAAGACCGGCGCCGGGCCGTTCGTGGAGCTGTCCGACGAGCAGTTCGCCTGGCTCGAGGGTCGACTCGCGCACTGGCGCGAGCAGGGCAAGCCCGTGCTCCTCTTCTCCCATCACGTGCTGCCGTACTCGGTGTCGGGCACCTATGCCCGCTTCTACGCGAACGACTTCGGCGCCGACACCGAGCGGTTCGCGGCGCTGGTGGCGGAGAACCCGAACGTCGTCATGCTGAACAGCCACACGCACTGGTCCGCGCAGCTGAACGACTGGAGCGTCGAGCAGCGTCCCGACCCGGTGCTCGCGCGCGGCGCAACGATCGTGAACACCGCCGCCGTCACGACCATGTACGGACCGAGCGGGGATTGGGGCATATCTCCCCATCGGCGCCCGGCGAACGCCCCGGTTAGGATGTTCCGGTGCGTCGTGGGCCCATCCTCGGGGCGGCGTGAACTCCGATGAAGAGCGATCCCACAGGGGGAACCGGGAATGAAGGCGATGTCGTGGCTGCGGGCGCGCCCGAAGACGCTCGCGTCCGCCGCGGGCGTGACGGCGGGCGTGGTCGCGATCACGACGATGGCGTTCAGCTATGACGGGTTCCCGACGACGAAGGTGGATCTGCACGATGGCGGTGTGTGGATCACGAAGTCGTCGAGCCTGCTGGTGGGGCATTTCAACAACGAGTCGACGGTGCTCGACGGGGGTCTGCGGACCTCGGGTGAGGACTTCGACATCCTGCAGGACGGCACCAATGTGGTGGTCGTCGACAAGGGCAATGCCGCGATCACGGCCGTGGATCCGGCGCGGGTCGCGCTCGGTGACAGCACGGGGGTCCCCGGGTCTGCGGAGGTGGCGCTGGGCAACGAGACCGTGGCCGTGCTGGACCGCAGGTCGGGCGAGCTCTGGGTGGTGCCGGTGAAGGGCATCGCGGGCTTCGAGATCGAGGGCGCCGAGCCGGTGGCCGAGTTGGGCGAGGTTTCGGATGTCGTGGTGGCGCGGGATGGCACGGTGTTCGGGGTGTCGGGGTCGCGCGGTGAGGTCGTCACGGTGCCGGTGGATGCGGAGGGTGCTCCGTTGGAGCCGGCCGTGTCGTCGGTGGGGGAGCTTGAGGGCCCGGTGCAGGTGACGGCCGTGGGTCGGGTGCCGGTGGTGTTGGATGCGGCGGGTGTGGTGACCACGCCGGGTGGGTTCCGGACGGAGATCGGTGCGGCGGAGGATGCGGTGTTGCAGTACGCGTCGGCGCCGGGGGATGCGGTGGCGGTGGCGACGGGGTCGTCGTTGGTGCGGGTGCCGTTGGATGGCGGGGAGCCGCAGGTGACGGATGCCGGGGGGTCGGGGTCGCCGGCGGTGCCGGTGTCGTTGCGGGGCTGCGTGTATGGGGCGTGGGCCGGGTCGGCGATGTTCGTGCGGGAGTGCCCGGGGGAGTCCAGTGATGTGGTCGCGGGGATCGAGGGCGCGGAGGGGGCGTCGTCGCTGACGTTCCGGGTGAATCGGGATGTGATCATCCTGAACGATGCGGTCGGTGGTGCGGCGTGGACGGCGGATGAGAGTCTGCAGCGGGTCGACAACTGGAATGACATCACTCCGCCGGAGGGGGAGACGGAGAACGAGGAGGAGACCACCGAGGAGACGGTGGAGACCACTCTTCCTGAGCGCAGTGAGGTGAACACTCCGCCGGTGGCGGAGGATGATTCGTTCGGGGTGCGTCCGGGGGGCACGGCGGTGCTGCCGGTGCTGGATAACGACAACGATCCGGATGGTGACGTGCTGGTGGCGACGGTGACGGGGGAGGGGCCGTCGCTGGGGTCGGTGCAGCCGATCCATAACGGGGCGTCGTTGCAGATGGCGGTGGAGGAGGATGCGTCGGGGTCGGCGTCGTTCGGGTACGAGGCTGATGATGGTCGGGGTGGGAAGGACACCGCGACGGTGACGGTCTCGGTGCACGACTGGGATCAGAACGGTGCACCGGTTCCGAAGCGGAAGACCACGCTGGCGGTGGAGTCGGGTGGGACGGTGTCGTACAACATCCTTCCGGACTGGATCGATCCGGACGGCGACGACATCTATCTGAAGGAGGTCATCGCCGCTCCCGGCGACGAGGTCGACTTCACCACCGACGGCCAGATCACCTACCACGCCGTGGCCAGCCTGCAGGGCCGGAAGGATGTCCAGGTGACCGTGGCGGACGGTCTCGGCGAGACGGCCACCGGCACGATCGTCCTCGACGTCCGCCCGCCCGGGACGACCGACCCGAAGACGAACGCGGACCACGTGGTGACCCGCGTCGGCGAGCAGGTGACGATCTCGCCGCTCGCGAACGACACCAGCAGCGGCCGCGAACCCCTCCGCCTCGCCCGCGTCGACGAGGTCCCCGGTGCCACCGTGCAGGCCGACTTCGCCAACAAGACCTTCACCTTCAGCGCCCCCGCACCCGGCGTCTACTACGTGCAGTATCTCGTCACGGCGGGGGCGAAGAACGGCCGCGGCATCGTCCGGGTCGACGTCACCGAGGCCGCCGACAAGACCCAGCCCCCGGTCGCGGTGCGCGACGTGGCCCTGCTGCCCATCGGCGGCGACGTCCTCATCGGGGTGCTCGGCAACGACACCGACCCGGCGGGCGGCATCCTCGTCGTCCAGTCCGTGACGGTCGAACCGGGTAGCGGCATCTCGGTCTCGGTGCTGAACCACGAGACCCTGCGCATCACCGACCAGGGTGCGCTCGACGAGCAGGTGCGGCTGACCTACCGCATCTCGAACGGCGCCCAGTCGGCCGAGGGCGAGGTGGTGGTCATCCCGATCCCCGCGCCCGACGAGATCCTGCCGCCGGTCGCCAACGACGACCAGGTCGTCGTCCGTGCCGGGGACGTCGTGACGATCCCCGTGCTCGACAACGACACCCACCCGAACGACGACGCGATGCACGTCGCCCCCGAGCTGATCGAACCGCTCGTCGACCCGGAGGACGGCGAGGCGTTCGTCTCGCAGGACACCGTGCGATTCAAGGCGGGCCCCGAGGCGAAGACGGTCTACGCCACGTACGAGGTCGTCGACTCGCGGCAGCAGAAGGATGCCGGCTACATCACCATCCAGATCCTCCCGGTGAACGAGGAGAAGAACGCCGCTCCCCGGCCGCGGGACATCACCGCGCGCGCCCTCGCCGGCACCGAGGTGAACATCGCCGTGCCGCTGGACGGCATCGATGAGGACGGCGACTCGGTCGAACTGCTCGGCCTGGCCTCCAGCCCCACCAAGGGCCGCATCACCGAGACCGCCCAGAACTACTTCAGCTACGAGGCCTTCGACGACTCCAGCGGCGTCGACACGTTCACCTACCGCGTCCGCGACCGGCTCGGCAAGGAGGGCACCGCGACCATCCGGGTCGGCATCGCTCCGGCCGAGCAGGCGAATCAGGCGCCGTACGCGGTGAAGGATGCCGTGGTGGTGCGCCCTGGCCGGGAGATCGCGGTGCCGGTGCTGGAGAACGACTCCGACCCCGAGGGCGATCAGGTCGCGCTCGTGAAGAACGGCCTGGAGACGCCGGAGGTCGGCGGCCTGTCGGCGCGCGTCTCGGGCGACCGGGTCCTGGTGCAGGCACCGGACCGCGCCGTCGAGACGTCGCTGCAGTACACGATCACCGACAGCCGGGGTGCCACCGCCACCGCCGTGCTGCAGATCACCGTCGACGAGGACGTGCCGCTGCAGGCGCCCATCGCCCGTGACGATCGCGTCCTGCCCACGGACATCGCCGAGGACTCACTCGTCGCCGAGATCGACATCCTCGGCAACGACGAGGACCCCGACGGCACCACCGAGGCGCTGGAACTCGAGGTGGGCGAGGGCGCGACGGTGCAGAAGAACGGCACGGTGCGCGTCACCGTCCGCGAGGAGATGCAGTTGATCCGCTACACCCTCACCGATCAGGACGGGCTGGCGGCATCCGCGTTCATCTTCGTCCCCGCGGTGGACGGGCTGCGTCCCACGCTCACCTCGACGAAGCCGGTGGAGGTGGTCAGCGGCGAGACGAAGGAGCTGCCGCTGGATGACTACGTCACCGTCGCCGGGGGCGGGTCCGTGGTGATCACCGAGCACGCGAAAGTGACCGCCGCGCACGCGGACGGCTCGAACCTCGTCAAAGACGAACGCACCCTCGTCTACACCTCCGCGCCCGGATACTTCGGCGAAGACGGTCTGACCTTCGAGGTGACCGACGGCACCGGGCCCGACGACCCCGAGGGGCGCAAGGCGACCCTGACCATCCCGATCACCGTGCTGCCGCCGGACAACCAGCAGCCGACGTTCGTCTCGGGCGAGGTGAACGTGTCGCCGGGCGAGGACGCCACCGTGCTCGACCTCGGCAAGCTCACCACCGACCCCGACCCGGAGGACGCCGGCAAGCACCGCTACACGCTGGTCGACGGCGAGGGCAGCGGCGTCTCGGCGAGCATCGACGGAGACAAGCTGTCGGTCCAGGCATCCTCGAACGCCCGCAAGGGCACCGGCGTCACCCTGACGCTGCGCATCAGCGACGGCGAGACCGAGCCGATCGAGGGCACCGTCACCGTGCGGGTGACAGCCTCGAACCGTGCCATGCCGGCGGCCAACACCGACACCATCGCCGAGGCCGACCAGGGGGAGTCCATCACCGTCCCCGTCCTCGCGAACGACTTCAACCCGTTCCCGGAGACGCCGCTGAAGATCCTGTCGGCCGCGACGGAATCCGGCGAGGGCCGGGTCGACGTGCGCGGTGACGAGGTTGTCGTCACGCCGGGCGCGAAGTTCGTGGGCACGCTGGTCGTCGCCTACCGCATCCAGGATGCGACCGAGGACCCCGACCGCGAGGCGAACGGCAAGATCGTGGTCACGGTGCAGGGCGTGCCGGAGGCTCCCGGCACCCCGTCGGTCACCAGCGTGCAGGACCGCACCGTGGTCGTCTCGTTCACGCCGCCGTCCAACAACGGCGCCGAGATCACCCACTACACGGTGCGCTCGGTGCAGGGGAACCCCTACTCGAAGCAGTGTTCCTCGACGACATGCACCCTGGACGGGCTCACCAACAACGTCGAGTACGCCTTCCAGGTGACGGCCACCAACCGCGTCGGCGAGTCGGAGCCGTCGGGCACATCCGAACCGGCCCGCCCGGATGCCCGGCCGGACACCCCGAACCCGCCCACCCTGGCGTTCGGCGACAAGTCGCTGAAGGTGGCCTGGACCACCCCGACCACTCCGGGGTCGCCGGTGGATCGGTACACGCTCGAGATCTCCCCGGTGCCGCCGTCCGGCATCGCGCAGAAGGAGACCACCGGCAACTCGCTGGTCTGGGAGGGTCTGGAGAACGGCACCAGCTACAAGGTGCGCGTGCAGGCGCACAACCGCGCCCCCGAGCCCTCCAGCTGGAGCGCCTGGTCGACCGCGGAGATCCCCGCGGGGCCGCCGCTGCAGCCCGCCGCGCCCACCACGCAGGAGCTCGCGCCGGTCGGCGACCGCGCCCAGATGCAGGTCAACTGGGTCGCTCCGAACAGCAACGGCGATGCGATCGACGGCTACCAGCTGGATGTGCTCCGCGGCGGCACCGTGGTGGACACGCTCTATCCGGCGGCCGGGGCGACCAGCCAGGCGGTCGTGGTCGACACCTCCGAGACGGCGTACACCTACCGCATCCGCGCGCAGAACAAGGCGGGCTGGGGCGAGTTCAGCCCGCCGTCCGCGGAGCGCCGCGGCGTGATCGCACCCGACCCGCCGAGGCTCACGGCCGTGCACGCCCGTGACCGCGCTCTCGGCATCGAATACACCCCCGGCGACCGCAACGGCGCCCGGACGACCGAGGTCAGCTACCAGTACCGCCTCAACGGCGGCGGCTGGGCGGGCCTGCCCGGGAACCAGGTGATCGGCGGCCTGACCAACGGCACCCGGTACACGGTTGAGCTGCGCGCGGT
Organism: Microbacterium sp. EF45047; assembly: GCF_028472845.1. NCBI lineage: Bacteria > Bacillati > Actinomycetota > Actinomycetes > Micrococcales > Microbacteriaceae > Microbacterium > Microbacterium sp. EF45047. The sequence goes on from NZ_CP069429.1 coordinate 239,492, forward strand.
GTCGAACGTCGGCGGATCGGCGTACGCCAGCGGGCCCTCGAACGCCATCTCCGAGATCCCGTACGGTCCGCCGCACGCTCCGGTCGCCCGAGCCCGGAACCTCGGTACCAGCGTCGAACTGAGCTGGAACGCCCGGGTCTCCGACAACGGCCGTGCGATCGTGCTCACCCAGATCAACATCAACGGCAACGGCTGGCGCGACGCCGCGATCGAGGGGTCCGTCGTCCGCGGCAACGGCTACAACGAGACCCACAGCATCCAGGTGCGCGCGCAGGACGCCGCTGGCCAGTGGACGCCGGTCGCGTCGGCATCCGCCACCACCAATGCCCCGCCCGCCCCCGAGGTGTGGGTCACGCAGGGCGACCCCGCGCCCGAGAGCTGCGTGAACGGATGCCGGATGTTCGTCGTGAACTGGAAGAACCTGAACATCGGGTCCAAGCAGGTGTGGTGCAAGTCCAGCGCCTACGGCACCATCGGCAGCAGCTCGCACACCGTCAACTTCGACGGCAGCGGATCCACGCAGATCTCCTGCTGGCAGGGTCGCGACGGCGTGGACGTCTGGGTCGACATCGCCGGCTGGGGGGACGACGTCGACACCGAGAAGAGATTCTGGCCACGGCCCTAGCCGTGCCCAGCAGACGGACGGAACACACAAGAGGAATGAACCGATGACGATGACACCCGAACAGGCCGCCTGGTTCCAGGGGACCTTCCACCGCCTCGTCGACAACGTCGACAAGGCCGTGCAGGGCAAGCGCGACGTGGTGAGCCTGGTGCTCGCGTCGATGCTCGCCGAGGGGCACGTGCTGCTCGAGGACGCCCCGGGCACCGGGAAGACGAGCCTGGCGAAGGCGCTGGCGGCCACCGTGCAGGGCACGAGCTCCCGCATCCAGTTCACGCCCGACCTGCTGCCGTCCGACGTCACCGGCGTCACGATCTACGACCAGCAGTCGCACCGCTTCCAGTTCCACAAGGGCCCGATCTTCGCGTCGATCGTGCTCGCCGACGAGATCAACCGCGCCTCGCCGAAGACCCAGTCGGCGCTGCTCGAGGTGATGGAGGAATCCCGCGTCACCGTCGACGGCGTCACCCACGAGACCGGACGTCCGTTCCTGGTGATCGCCACGCAGAACCCCATCGAGCAGGCCGGCACGTACAAGCTGCCGGAGGCTCAGCTGGACCGCTTCCTCATCAAGACCTCGATCGGCTACCCCGACCTCGAGGTGACCGAGAGCATCCTTCGGGGCGCGTCGCACCGCAACCCGTCCGCATCCCTGTCGGCGATCATCACCACCAGCGCCGTCGCCGACATGGCCGACCTCGGCGCCACCACACACGTCGAGGCAGCGGTGCTGCGGTACGTCGCCGAGCTCGCCGAGGCCACCCGCACCGATCCCGCCATCCGCCTGGGCGTCTCCGTCCGCGGGGCGATCGCGATGATCCGCATCGCGAAGGTGTGGGCCGCCGCGCACGGACGGCACTATGTGCTGCCCGACGACATCAAGGCCCTCGCCCGCCCGGTCTGGCAGCACCGCCTGCTGCTGGACGCTGAGGCGGAGTTCGCCGGCACGACGGCCGACGCCGTCATCGCCCGTGTGCTCGACGGCGTCGCCGCACCGCAGGCCCGAGCGGCGGCCTGATGACGGCGGAGACGCTTCCGGCGGCTCCCGCGACCACGGAGCGAGACGCCGGGTGGCGTGACATCGCGGCCGTCATCGGGGTGCGCGTCCTCGAGCGTCTCCGCCGCATCGCCGCGGTGATCCGTCCGCTGGCGTGGGTGCTGATCGGCACCACGGCGCTGTTCTGGATCACCGGGCAGCTGCTCGGATGGGTCGAGCTCACCGTCGCCGCGGCCGTCATGGCCATCGTCCTCGTGCTGTGCTCCTTGTTCCTCATCGGGCGCACCGAGTACGACGTGTCCCTCGACCTCGCGCGCACCCGCGTCGTGGTGGGGGAGCGCGCCGTCGGCGCCCTGACCCTCGCCAACCGCGGCACCCGGGCGATCCTGCCCTCCCGCGTCGTGCTGCCCGTCGGGTCGGGACGCGGCGAGTTCGGCATCGGCCGCCTCGCCCCCGGCGAGGAGGCCGAGGAGCTGTTCGCCATCCCGACGCAGAGGCGCGGCGTGGTCAAGGTCGGGCCGGTGAGCGTCGTGCGCGGCGATCCGCTCGGCCTCTTCGAACGCGCCCACCGCCGCGACGATCCGGTCGACCTGTACGTGCACCCGCGGACGATCCTGTTCGAGGGGCAGTCCCTCGGCTACCTGCGCGATCTGGAGGGGCTGCCGGCCACCGACCTGTCCCGCGACGACGTGTCCTTCCACGCGCTCAACGAATACCAGCCGGGCGATGACCTCCGCCATGTGCACTGGCGCTCGACGGCGCGCACCGGCGTGATGATGGTGCGCCAGTTCGAGGAGACCCGGCGCTCGCACTTCGTGATCGGCCTGTCCCGCTCCACCGGCGACTACGCCTCCGATGACGACTTCGAGCTCGGCATCTCGGCCGCCGGGTCGATCGGCCTGCGCGCCCTCCGCGACTCCCAGCGCGTGGACCTGCGCGTGCAGGGCCGGGAGCTGCCCGCTCGCACCGGCAAGCAGATGCTCGACTCGCTCTCCGCGCTGGAGAGCAGCAGGCCGCGCGAGGGCGGTGTCGCCGAGCTGGCCGGCGTCGTCGCCGCGACGATGCCCCTGGCCAGCGTGGTGGTGCTCGTCTGCGGGTCGAAGGTGTCCCCGGACGACCTCCGCCTCGCCTGCTCGCGGCTGCCGTTCGGCGCCCGCGTGATGGTCGTCGTCGCCGACACGTCGGTCGACCTGCCCGCCCTGCGCCGCATCGGCGATGCCGACGTCGTCTCCGTCGGTGCGCTCGAGCAGATCCCGCTCGCCCTGCGGAAGGTGCTCGCATGACTCTCGCCCCGCGCCGCTGGATCCTCGATCTCGGCATGACCGCGCTGCTCATCGGCGTCGCGATGGTCGGCTTCCTGCCCACGTTCGCGGGGCCGTCCTACCTGCCGGCCGCGGTCGGCGGCATCCTGCTCGGCCTCGCCATCGCCGCCGTCTGCACCCTCCGCCGATGGGGCGTGCTCATCGTCACCGGGCTGGTCATCGCCGCCTACTTCGTGTTCGGCGGCGCGCTCGCCCTGCCGCACACCGCCCTCCTCGGGTTCCTCCCCAGCCTGGAGACGCTGCGGCTGCTGGCGCTCGGCGTGGTGACCTCCTGGAAGCAGCTCCTCACCACGGTGGCTCCGGTGTCGGCCGCCGACGGTCACCTCATCGTGCCGTTCCTGCTCGCGCTCGTCGCGAGCTCCGTCACCGCGTCCCTCGCGCTGCGCCTGGAGCGCGTCGTGTGGGCCCTCCTGCCCGTCGCGGCGACGCTCGCGCTGGTCATCGCCCTCGGCACCCCGGAGCCGGCGATGCCGGTGGCGCAGGGGCTCCTCGTGGCCGTCCTCTCCATCGTCTGGCTCGCCGTGCGGCAGATCTGGGCGCCGCGCAACGCCGCCGTGTCGGTGGGCGAGGTCGACCCGGCGCGCGCCGCGCACATGCGGATGCGGCGGATCGTCGCCGGCGCCGCGGTGCTCGTCATCGCCGGCGGCGCCGGCGTCGCCACGAGCGCGTTCGCGACCCCGCAGCAGCCCCGGCACGTGTTCCGGGACGTGATCATCCCGCCGTTCGACATCCGCGACTACCCCAGCCCGCTGCAGTCGTTCCGCAAGCACGTCCGCGACCACAAGAACAAGACGCTGTTCACCGTGCGCGGACTCCCCGAGGACGCCCGCATCCGCATCGGCACCATGGATCAGTTCGACGGCATGGTCTACAACGTCACCGACGGGGGACCGGGATCCTCGAGCGCGTTCACGCCGCTGCGCTCGAACATGGCGCCGGATGCGGAGGGCGTGCCCGCCACGCTGAAGATCGAGATCGCGGAGTACAACGCCGTGTGGGTGCCGGATGCCGGGCACGTCTCGGCGATCCGCTTCCAGGGCGACCGCGCCGAGGAGCTGCGCCGCAGCACCTACTACAACCCCGCCACCGGCACCGCGGTGGCCACCTCGAAGCTCGCCCGCGGCGACGCCTACACGGTGGAGACGATCATCCCGGCCACTCCCGACGACGACCGGCTGGGCGACGCGGACTTCGGCAAGGTGCCGATGCCCAAGCAGAGCAACGTCCCGCAGGAGCTCTCCGCCCTGGCATCCGAGATCGTCGCCGGCGCCGAGACGCCCATCGAGCAGGTGCGGGCGCTGGAGACCTTCCTCGCCGAGGGTGGCTTCTTCAGCCACGGCCTCGAGGGTGAGGTGATCTCGCGGGCCGGCCACACCTCCGAGCGCATCTCCACCCTCCTCGGCGGGGACCAGATGATCGGCGACGACGAGCAGTACGCCGTCGCGATGGCGCTGCTCGCGCGCGAGGTCGGCATCCCGGCGCGCGTCGTGATGGGCTTCTACCCGGACGAGGAGCAGAAGGACCAGGCTGTCTTCGAAGCCACCGGCGACACCCTGCACGCCTGGACCGAGATCAACTTCGCCGGCTTCGGATGGCTCACCTTCAACCCGACGCCGCCCGAGGACAAGGTGCCCAACGACCAGAACACCAAGCCTCGGGTGGACCCGAAGCCGCAGGTGCTGCAGCCGCCGCCCCCGCCGCAGGAGCCGGTCGACCTGCCGCCCACGCTGCCGGACGACCGCGAGTCCGAGGACGAGTCGCTGAACATCCTCGGCATCATCGGCACCATCCTGGCGATCACCGGGATCTCCTTCGCGATCCTCGCGCTGCTGGCATCCCCGTTCATCGTGATCGGCGCCTGGAAGGCGGCGAAGCGGCGCGCCCGCCGTGCGGCCGAGCGTACCGCCGACCGGATCAGCGGCGGCTGGGACGAGCTCACCGACCGCGCCATCGACTACGGCGCGCGCCTGCCTGCCGGCGCCACCCGCACCGAGGAGGCGGCCCGCGTCGCCGAGACATTCACCGTACCCGCCGTCACCGCGCTGGCCGACCGCGCCGACGCCGAGGTGTTCGGACCCGCCGAGCCCACGCCGGAGGAGGTCGACGCGTTCTGGAACGAGGTCGACGGAATCGTCGCCGGCCTTGGCGCGCAGGCCGGCTTCTGGAAGCGCACCAAGGCGCGGCTGAACCTGCGCTCGGTGCTCGGCGGCAGCGCGATCAGCGGGCGCCTGCAGGAGCTCAAGGACGCCGCGGCCGCGCGCGTGCGCGGCGGACGTGCCAGCATCGAGACCACCACATCCACCCCAGCGGAGAGCGAGACGACGTCATGACACAGGTTGCGTTCGGGCAGGTCGCCCCGGTTTCACGGCGCGCCGTGGCCTACGTCATCGACGCCCTGATCGCCGCCGGTCTCGGCATCGTCCTGGGGACGGTGCTGGTGGTCGCGGCCACGCTCTCCGGTTCGCCCGAGGGGATGCTGGCCACGCTCGCGCTCGGCGCCCCCCTGATCAGCCTGCTGATGCTCGGCTGGTTCGTCGTGTACACGCTGATGCAGTCCCGCTCGGGGTCGATCGGGATGCGGGCGCAGGGTCTGCGCCTGGTGCGCGCCGACGACGGCGGACCGCTGGGGTTCGGCCGTACGCTGCTGCGGAACGTCATCTTCGGCCTGGCGGCCTCGATCGTGGTCGGCTATTTCACGCCGCTGTTCGACGGCTCGGGCCGATTCCAGGGCTGGCACGACAAGGTGGCGGGCTCCCTCATGCTCGACGCCAGGACCGCGCGGACGCCCGACGCGATGACCGCGCCCGCGTCGCCGGCCCTTCCCCAGCCCGCGTTCGAGCGGACGCCCCCGCCCGGGTTCCCGACGCCGCCCTCCGCCGTACCGGCCCGCCCGGACCTGGCGAGCCCGGCCTCCCGGCAGCCCGCCGATCCGGCCCCGTCGGCGCTGGCGTTCCCGCAGCCGGCGTTCCCGCAGCCGGCGTTCCCCGCGCCGCCGCGCCCGCCGCTGCCAGAGCCGGCAGCCCCGGCCGCCGCAGCGCCGGTGAGCGACATCGAGGAGACGCAGCTGCAGCACCGTCCCGCGCCGAGCGCGGCGCCGGATGCCGGGCTGATCGCGTTCGTCCCCGGCGTCACCCAGGACGGCCCGCCGCAGCGCGCGGACGCCCCGCCGGCACCGCAGACACCCACCGGTCCTGCCGTGCCGCCGCCCGCCGCCCCGGCCGCCCCGGGGCCGGACCTGCCCGCCGTTCCGGCGCCCGCGCCGCCGGCATCCCCGGTGCCGGAACCCGCCACCCCGGCCGAGCCGGCGCCCGCGGTCGAGCCGCCCGCCGTGCCCGCGCCGGCCGTCGAACCTCCCGCGGTCCCGGCTCCGGCGGCCCCGGCATCCGCGGCGGATGCCGCCGACGACATCGAGGAGACGCGGATCAGCGTCCCCGGCCATCGCCTCGTCTTCACCTGGGACGACGGCACCCGCGTCACCGTCTCGCGGCGCACGGTGTTCGGCCGCAACCCGAACGCGGAGCCGGGGGCGCTGGCCGTCGCCGTCCGCGACGAGACCCTGTCGCTGTCGAAGACGCACTTCGAGGCGGCGGCCGAGGCATCCGGCGGGTGGGTGCGCGACCTGCACTCCACGAACGGCATGACGATCGTCCGCGACGGTCAGCGCATCGCCTGTCCGGCCGGGCAGCAGGTGCCGGTGCGGCTCGGCGACGCGATCGAGATCGGCGATCGCGTGGTGACGATCGGCGGTTACGCATGACACTTCCCCTCGTCGCCGCGCCCGGATCGGCGACCCACCCCGGCGTCCGCCGCTCCGTGAACGAGGATGCGCACCTGGCCAGCGCGCCGGTGTTCCTCGTCGCCGACGGCATGGGCGGACACGAGGCGGGCGCGCGTGCGAGCGCCACCGCGATCGCCGAGTTCCTCCCGTTCATCGGGCGCACCGCGCTCGAGCTCGACGACGTGCGGCTCGCCGTCGCCCGCGCGCACGCCGCCGTCGACAGCCTCTCCAGCGCCCTCGACGGCCGGGCCGGCACCACGCTGAGCGGAGTGGTGATCGCCTCCGTCGACGGGATGGGGTACTGGCTCGCGCTGAACATCGGCGACTCGCGCACCTACCGCCTCGCGGACGGCGAGCTCGAGCAGATCACGGTCGACCACTCCGTCGTGCAGGAGCTCATCGAGGCGGGCGAGATCACCGCCGAGGAGGCGCTCACCGACCGCCGCCGCAACATCATCACGCGGGCGATCGGCGCCAGCAGCACCGGCGAGGCGGACTACTGGCTGTTCCCCGCCGAGCTCGGCGACCGGATGCTGATCTGCTCGGACGGACTGTCGTCCGAGGTGCCGATCGCGAGGATCCGTGAGATCCTCTACGACGAGCCGGATCCTCAGGCCGCCGCACAGGCGCTGGTGGACGAGGCCCTGCGCGCGGGGGGACGGGACAACATCACCGTCGTGGTGGTGGACGCCGTCGCGGTCGCGTCGCGACCGGGAACGCCGATGCAGGCGGACGACGAGACGGACATCGACGCGGACACGCACCGGCGTGAGATCGCAGCAGGAGGGACCCGCTGATGCAGACGACCTACCGACCGGGATCGTGGTACCTGATCGCCATGCCGGGCGTGCTCGTGACCGTGCCCGCCGAGGCGGAGGGCGAGATCGTCCGCGCGCTGTGGGACCGGCTCGCCGAGAAGCCGAGCCTGGCGACCGCGATCGACGTGCTGGCGGGCGGCGCCGGATCGTTCACCGGCATGCCCTCGTTCGCCGCCGCGATCGCCGAGGGTGAGGATGTGCGCGTCGCCGTGCGCGGCGAGGTCGCGGTGACGGTCACCGCGGATGCCGGCAGCGAGACCGTGTCGGGAGCGGACGTCACCACCTGGAGCGAGCGCTTCGCCGCGAACGCGACGCGGGTCGAGATCGCCGCCGAGGAGCCCGCCTCGCCGGCCGCACTCCCGCTGCAGAGCGGCATCGTGCTCGCCGCCTCCGCCGAGGCGGACCTCCGCGCCGACTCCGACCCGCTCGCCCCGCCCGTCTTCCCCGCGACGGGCGCCGAGCCCCAGACGGACGCTGAGCCCGTCGAAGCGTCCCACCTTTCGACAAGCTCAGGGTCCGAGTCCCAGCCGGACGCTGAGCCCGTCGAAGCGTCCCCTGTTTCCCCGGAGCCTTCGACGAGCTCAGAGTCCGAGCCTGCGGCGCCCGCAGCCGACAACGGCGTGACCCTGCTGCCCACCGAGGTCACCTACGCCCCGGCGGAGGACGACTTCGACCAGCTCTTCGGCGCCACCGTGCACACCCCGCCGAAGCCGCCGGCGCCGCCCGCTCCCGTCTCGCCGGCTCCGGCACCGCCGGTCTTCGGCGACCACGACGGCGCCACCATCGCGGCATCCGAGCTCCGCAATCTGCGTCAGGCTCCGCCGGCCGCGCCGCCGGAGGCGCCCACCGCCGTCATCCCGGTCGCGCCGTCGGGCCGCATCCGGGTGTCCACCGGACAGGTCGTCACGCTCGACCGCACCGTGATCATCGGCCGCCGCCCGCGCTCCACCCGCGCGAGCGGGGCGAACATGCCGCACCTGGTGGCCGTGGAGAGCCCGCAGCAGGACATCTCCCGCAGCCACCTGGAGATCCGGCCCGAGGGCGACACGGTCGTGGTGGTCGACCTGCACACCACGAACGGCTCCACTCTGCTGCGCGCCGGCGCCGATCCGGTGCGTCTGCACCCGGGTGAGCCCACCATCGTGGTGTCCGGCGACGTGGTCGACCTCGGGGACGGCGTGACAGTCGCCTTCGAGGATCTGCCGTGAACCGGCCGCCCTCTCCGCCGCCGGACCTGCCCGGCTTCACCTACCTCGAGCCGCTCGGCACCGGCGGGTTCGCCGACGTCTTCCTGTACGAGCAGCACATGCCCCGCCGCCGCGTGGCGGTGAAGGTGCTGCTCGCCGAGCGGATCTCCAGCGGAGCCGCGCAGGAGTTCACCGACGAGGCGAACGTGATGGCCATGCTCTCCACGCATCCGGCCATCGTCACGATCTACCAGGCGGGCGTCGCGGCGGACGGCCGGCCGTACCTGGTGATGGAGTACTGCCCGCGCCCGAACCTGCAGATCCGTGCCCGTCGGGAGCCGTTCTCGGTGGCCGAGGCGCTGCGCGTGGGCATCCAGGTCGCGGGTGCCGTGGAGACGGCGCACCGCGCCGGGGTGCTGCACCGCGACATCAAGCCGGCCAACATCCTCGTCACCGAGTACAACCGGCCCGCGCTGACCGACTTCGGGATCGCCTCGACCACGGGCGCGACCGGCGAGGCATCCGGCATGTCCATCCCGTGGTCGCCGCCAGAGTCGTTCGCCGACCCGCCCACCAGCGGCCCGCGCACCGACGTCTGGGCGCTCGGCGCCACCCTGTACACCCTCCTCGCGGGACGCTCGCCGTTCGAGCGCCCCGGTGAGCGCAACACCAGCGCCGACCTCATCGAGCGCATCGAGCGCGCCGCGCTGCCGCGGCTGAACCGGGCCGACTCTCCGGACAGTCTGCAGGCCGTGCTCGAACGGTCGATGGCGAAGAATCCCGACGACCGCTATCCGAGCGCGGTCGCGTTCGCGCGGGCGCTGCAGAAGGTGCAGATCGAGCTGGCGCATTCGGTCACGCCGATCGACATCGTCGACGAGCATCCGCACCCGGACGAGGTCGAGGACGACGGCGACGGACTGACGCGGGTGCGGCAGGTGCAGTCGATCAGCCCGGAGGCGCAGACGGCGACGCGACCGTCCGCCGCGACGGAGCGGAAGCGGCCGGATGCCGGCCCCGGCGGCATTCCGCGCTTCGACGCGCCGCCGGCGTCCCCGCCGGCCGCCCCGCCGCCGTCGGATGCCCCGAGCCAGGCTCCCGCGCCGGCGGCCGAGGACGACCGCACCCTCCTGCGCCCGCCGACGATCCTCGCCCCCGAGGCCCCGGCGGCGCAGGCCGCGGCGGCCGCGACCGAGGCCGCGCCGGCGTCGGCATCCGTCGAGCACAAGCGCTCGAGGGGGATGCCCTGGTGGGGCTGGCTGATCACCGCCCTCGGCGTGCTGATGCTCGTCCTGGTGCTCTGGTTCAGCAGCTCCCTCGCCGACATGCTCGTGCCGGAACCGGCGGAGACCTCTGCCGAGCCGGTCGACCCGCAGGATCCGATCTCCGCGATCGTGCCCCCGGTGACCGAGCTGACCGGCAGCCGGAGCGGCGAGACCGTGAGCTTCCGCTGGACCAACCCCGATCCGCAGGAGGGCGACTCCTACATCTGGTACCAGGTGACGCTGGACGGGCCGGGGGATCCCGCGAACACCACCGAGAACACCGTCACGCTCCCCGGCGCGCACCCGGAGCGCACGTGCATCGAGGTCATCCTCAAGCGCGCCGACGGGCGGGCCTCACCGGAGAGCAGGGGATGCGTCGAGTGACTCAGGAGATCTGGGAGATCGACGAGAAGAAGCCGACGATCGAGGGCGTCGACGCGGCGGGACGACCCGACCCCGCGTACGCGGCTGCGCTCGGACTGCGGCGCGCGCCGTTCGGCCGCCGTGCCCTCGCCGCCGCCTGCGACGGCGCGATCTGGCTGCTGCTGCAGCTGCCGCTGTGGCTCGGCGGGGTCCCGCTGCTGCTCAAGCTCGCTACCGGAGCGGTCTCGCCGTACGGGTTCCTGAACCACCCGGACTTCACGCTCGCGGTCGTGATGGCCGCCATCACGGTGCTGCTCACCCTCGTCTTCGGCGTCGTGCAGCTGATCCTGCACGGCCGCAAGGGCGTGACCGTGGGCAAGGCCGTCGCCGGCATCCGGACGGTGAACGTGCGCACGCTGGAGCGTCCCGGCGTCGGCCCCGTGCTGCTGCGCTTCCTCATGGTCTCCGCGGCCGGGCTCATCCCGCTGCTGGCCCCCGCCTTCCTGATCTCGCCCACGTTCGATCCGCAGGGCCGCGGACGCGGCTGGCACGACAAGGCCACGAACGTGTGGCTCGTGGACGTGCGCAAGGGGCTGCACCCGTACGACGAGAAGCGGATGCGGGTGGCCCGCAAAGCCGTGAAGGCCGAACCGGTGCCGGAGCGCGCCCCGCTGCCCTCGCTCGCGACGCCGGTGGACCCGGGAGCGCAGCCCGAGTACCGGCCGGGCAGCCGGCTGAGCGCCGGGGTCGTCGGCGTGGCCCGGCCACATGACCCGCGCGCACGGGAGGCGTCCGACCGGCCGTCGGCTCCCGTGCCGTCGTCGTCCCCAGCATCGCCCGTGGTGCCGGTGGTGCCCGCCGCCCCGGCATCCGCGCCGGCGGCCGCACCCGTCGCCGCGCTGGCGCCGGCGCCGCAGCCGGCTCCCGCCGCCCAGCCCGCACCGGCAGCCCAGCCCGCCGTGGTACAGAGTCCCGCGTCGGCGCCCGCCCCCGCCCCGCAGCCGGCGCCCGCCCCCGCCCCGCAGCCGGCGCAGGCCCCCGCCCCGCAGCCGGCGCAGACTCCCGCCCCGCAAGGCGCGCCGGCCGTGCGCTTCGGGCTGCGGTTCGACACCGGCGACAGCATCCCGATCGCCGAGCCGGTCCTGCTCGGGCGCAACCCCGATGCGGCGCAGCACCCCGGCGCGCGCCCGATCCCGCTGCCCGACGAGACCCGCTCGCTCTCCAAGACGCACCTGCTGGTGCGGCCGGTGGAGGGCGGGCTCGAGGTCGTCGACTGCCGGTCCACGAACGGCTCGGGGCTCATCCGCGGCGGCACCGAGTACGGCATCGCGGCCGGCCGGCCGATCGTGACCACCGAGGGCGACATGATCCGCCTCGGCGACCGGGTCGCGGCGGTCGTGCGCATGAGCGCGGATGCGAGCGGCGGACGATGACGACGACGGACGAACAGAGCGTGACTGAGGACAACGGATGAGGCTGAAGCTGACCCTGCATCGCCAGGCGGGCGACCCTGTCGACATCGTGATCACGACCGACTCCACCGCCACGGCGGGGGATGTGGCGCGACACATCGCCGAGGCCGACCCGACGCGGTCGACGCCGGTGGCCGAGGGCGATGTCCTCACGCTCGCGGTGGCGCCGCCCACCGGCGATCGTCTGGTGCCGCTGCAGCCCGACGTCCCGATCGGCGAAGCGCCGATCGGCTCCGGCTTTGCGGCATCCGTTCTCAACTACGGGCCGGACTACGCGTCCGTCGGACAGCGCCAGATCGTCGGCGTGCTCCGCGCGGTGGGCGGGACGCTCGCCGGGCAGGAGTTCCCGATCGCGTCCGGGCACGTGTTCCTCGGCCGCGACGCCTCCAACGACGTCGTCCTTTCCGACCCGATGGTCTCCAAGCGGCACGCGCGCCTGGAGGTCGGCACGCACATCGAAGTCGTGGACCTGAACTCCGCCAACGGCGTGCTGGTGGACGGCATCGCGGTGCAGCGTGTCCGCATCGAGGAGGGCGAGCCGTTCGTCATCGGCGGCACCACGCTCGTGCTCCGCCTGGCCCGCTCCTTCGACGGCTCGGCCGCCGAGGAGCCGATCATCGAGCGCGGCGGGGGGCTGCTGTTCAACCGCAGCCCCCGGGTCGAGGTGCGCTACCCGGGCACGCTGTTCAAGCCGCCGCGGCTGCCCACCGAGAAGATCGGCAAGATGTTCCCCTGGCCGATCCTGGTCGCGCCGATCCTGATGGGCATGGCGCTGTACGCCATGAACGGCAACCCCCGCTCTCTGCTGTTGATCGTGATGACGCCGCTGATGGCGTTCGGCAACCTGATCAACCAGTCGGTGCAGAGCAAGAAGAGCCAGAACCACGAGTTCCTGCTCTTCGAGCGGCAGTTCGAGCAGCTCGAGGAGGACCTCTTCCACGGCAAGCCGGAGGAGGAGCAGGCCCGCAACGCCGAGGCGCCCCCCGTCGCGGAGGTCTTCGACCACGCGATGCGTCTGGGGCCGATGCTGTGGACGCGCCGCCCCGAGCACTGGAACTTCCTCGGCGTGCGGCTCGGCAGCTGCCGGCTCCCGGCGCGCAACCGGATCGACGACGCCGACGTCCCGGACGGGCTGCCCGAGTTCATCGAACGCGTCGACCGGCTGCGCGAGCGCTACGAGTTCGTCGACGACGTGCCGGTGTTCGACACGCTCCCGGATGCCGGTTCCGTGGGCGTCGCCGGACCCCACGCTCCGGTCGCGGACGCCATGCGCGGGCTCGCGGTGCAGCTGTTCGGGATGCACGCGCCGAACGACGTCGTCGCCGTCGCGTTCGCGGATTCGGCGTGGACGCCGGAGCTGGACTGGCTGAAGTGGATGCCGCACACCTCCAGCGAGCGCAGCCCGTTCCGCGACATGGCCCTCGCCGACTCGGCCCCGACCGCCGCCGCGCTGCTGAGCAGCCTCGAGGAGTACGTCCTGCGGGCGGGGCCGGAGGGCGGCGGTGAGCCGCGCGGCCCGTTCAAGGAGGACTGGAATCCGCTGCTGTACGGCACGGACGTCGCCCGCGCGGCCGGCGAGCACAAGAACACCCCGCCGGTCTCGGTGATCGTGTTCGTCACCAGCGACGCCCCCGTCGACCGCGGGCGGCTCACCGACGTGCTGGAGCGCGGCGCGGATCGCGGTGTGCACGCGGTCTTCATCTCCCCGACCGTGGAGTCGCTGCCGGCCGTCTGCCGCAGCTACATCGACGTCACCGGGGGCCTCGAGGACGCCGAGGTCGGCCTGGTCCGCAACGGCGAGAAGTTCGAGCACGTCAAGGTCGAGGGCGTCTCCAACGCCTACATGCAGATGCTCGCCCGCCGCCTCGCGCCGGTCGTGGACGCCAGCACCGTAGTGCACGACGCCTCGGACATCCCCGGCTCGGTGATGTTCCTGCAGCTGGTCGACCCCGCCATCGCGGAAGACCCGCAGGTGGTGATCGAGCGGTGGCGGCAGAACAACACCATCGTGGATCGGACGCCGGCGCCGCGGCCCCGGCTGAAGAAGGCGGGCACGCTCCGCGCCATCATCGGGCAGGGGGCGAGCGACGCGATGGCGCTGGACCTGCGCACGCACGGACCGCACGCCCTCGTCGGCGGCACCACCGGTGCCGGCAAGTCGGAGTTCCTGCAGGCGTGGGTGCTCGGCATGGCGGCCGCGCACAGCCCCGACCGGGTCACCTTCCTCTTCGTCGACTACAAGGGCGGCTCCGCCTTCGCCGACTGCGTCGAGCTGCCGCACTGCGTCGGCCTGGTGACGGACCTGAGCCCGCACCTGGTCCGCCGCGCGCTGACCAGCCTCCGCGCGGAGCTCCAGCACCGCGAGCACCTGCTCAACCGGAAGAAGGCGAAGGACCTCCTCGAGCTCGAGAAGCGCCAGGACCCGGAGTGCCCGCCGGCGCTGGTGCTGGTCATCGACGAGTTCGCCGCCCTGGCATCCGAGATGCCGGAGTTCGTGGACGGCGTCGTCGACATCGCCCAGCGAGGCCGGTCCCTCGGCATCCACCTCATCATGGCCACGCAGCGCCCCGCCGGCGTCATCAAGGACAACCTGCGCGCGAACACCAACCTCCGCATCGCGCTGCGCATGGCGGACGAGTCCGACTCCCGCGACGTCGTGGATGACGCCATCGCGGCGACGTTCCCGCCGTCCATCCCGGGCCGGGCGATCGCGAAGACCGGTCCCGGCCGTCTGGTGCCGTTCCAGTCCGCCTACACGGGCGGCTGGAGCACCGACGACGACGCGGCCGCGGCCGAGGTGCGCGTCGCCGAGCTGCGGTTCGGTGCGACCCGCGAATGGGAGCCGGATCGTCCGGCCGAGTCGGATGCCCACGAGGAGGACCTCGGCCCGAACGACCAGAAGCGCATCGTGTCGACCCTGATCCGGGCCGCGGATGCCGCGCGGCTGCAGCGGCCCCGCCGCCCCTGGCTGGACGACCTCTCGCCGCTGGTGGATCTGCGCGACCTGCCGAACGAGGGCGACACGCGCATCCCGATCGCCATGGTCGACGTGCCGGAGAGGCAGCTGCAGGAGCCGGCCGTGTTCGTGCCCGACCGGGACGGCTCGCTGGTGATCTACGGCACGTCCGGCTCGGGCAAGTCGACGCTGCTGAAGACCATCGGCACGGCCGCCGGCATGCGCCCCGACCTCGGCCGCGTGCACGTGTACTGCCTCGACTTCGCCTCCGGCTCACTGTCGGCGCTGTCCGCGCTGCCGCACGTCGGCTCGGTGGTCGACGGCGGCGACGTCGAGCGCATCCAGCGGCTGTTCCGCACCCTCGACCGCGAGATGGACCGCCGCTCCGCCGCCTTCGCAGCGGCCAGCGCCGCATCCGTGCAGGAGTACCGCGAACTGCGGGACCCGCGGATGCCGCGCATCCTGCTGCTGATCGACAACTACCCCGAGTTCAAGAAGGACTGGGAGGTCGCTCCGGGCCGCGGGCCGTTCTACCGCATCTTCATGCGGATCCTCGGTGAGGGGCGCACCCTGGGCCTGCACACCGTGATCACCGCCGACCGCGGCAACGCCGTGCCCAGCGCGGTCGCCTCGAACATCTCGCGCCGCGTGGTGCTGCGGATGGGGGATGCCAGCCAGTACATGCTCCTGGGCGTGCCCAGGGACGTCCTGGACGAGCAGTCCGTGCCCGGTCGCGCGGTCATCGACGGGCACGAGGCGCAGATCGCCGTGCTGGGCGGCACGTCGAACGCGGTGGAGCAGGCCAAGGCGCTCAGCGCGCTCGGCGATCGGCTCCGCGAGCAGGGCGTGCGGGACCTGCCCGAGATCGGCGCCCTGCCGACCATGGTGCCGGCCTCCGACATGCCCGCCCAGGTGGACGGGATGCCGGTGTTCGGCGTGGCCGACGAGACGCTCGCCCCGCACGGCTTCGAGCCGATCGGCTCGTTCGTCATCACCGGGCCGCCGGCCTCCGGCCGCACGAACACGCTGCGGGCGCTGATCGTGGCCATGGAGCGGTTCGACCCGAACGTGCGGATGTACCACTTCGGCAGCCGCCGTGCCGAGCTGAAGGACTTCCGCCAGTGGGTGCGAAGCGCCACCAGGCCCGAGGACGAGAAGGAGCTGGCCGCGGAGCTGGCCGAGCTCGTGGTCGCCGACAACCCCGGTGGGCGCATCATGATCGTCATCGAGGACATCCCGCACCTGGCCGACGGACCGGCCGACCGTCAGATGCGGGCGCTGCTGCAGGCGATGAACAACAGCGACCATGTGCTCATCGGCGAGGCGGAGATCAGCCGCGCCAGCGGCAGCATCGGCGTGCTCGGCGAGTGGAAGACCGGCCGGCAGGGGATCGTGCTCAAGCCCGACACCTACGACGGCGACGCGATCTTCAAGACCCCGTTCGGCCGTGTCAAGCGGACGGACTTCCCGGCCGGGCGCGGCATCTTCGTGCAGGCGGGCCGCGCCATCACGATGCAGGTGCCGTTCGTCCCCGCGACGCCGGCGAATGGGTAGAGGTGCATGGGTACCGCTCCCCGTTTGCGGGGTGGGGATGATTGGCTAACCTCGTCGTGAGAGAGGCCGAAGGGGCCTGAACAAGACGAACGCGGGAGGCGGTTCTCATGGCCGGACACGATTTCGGTGCAACGTACAGCGAGATGGAGGGCGCGGCTGCGCGACTCCGCGACGGTCGCAGCTCCATCGGCGACACCCTGAAGGAGCTCCAGGGCATCATCGACGAGCTCGTCCAGGACGGGTTCAAGACCGAGAACGCCTCGGACGCGTACAACACGGCCTACCAGGAGCTCACGTCGTCGCTCGACGACGCCGCCGAGGCCGTCAACGACATGGCGGACGCTCTGGACCGCATGGCCGACTCCATCCGCGACAAGGACTCGGAGCTCGCCGGCGGCTGAGCCATCGCATCGGCAGAGGTCGCGGCGTCGGTCACGGACCGGCGTCGCGACCTCTCCTTTTGCGGGGGCCGCGGGAGACGGCCATGGCGGGCGCTCGCCCGGGCCGTGATGGGCGCGGGGCGCGGAGGCCGGCGCATAGAATCGGGAAGATGATCGGAGCACGGGGCTGATGAGCGGGACGCAGAGCTACTACTGGTACAACCTCTCGACGCAGTCGGTGGTGCGCGCGGACGAGCGCCCCTCCGAGGACACGATCGGGCCGTTCTCGACCGCCGAGGAGGCGGAGGAGTCGCCGGCCATCCTGCTGGAGCACGCGCGCGCGTGGCTCGAGAGCGAGGAGAGCGAGCGGTTCCGCGAGATGGCGGCCGAGAGCGACGACGGCACCGACCTCGTCTGAAGCGACGCGATGAGAGCGCATCGCCGCATCGCGGCACCGCTGGTCGTGCTGCTGGCGGCGGGCCTGGCCGCCTGCGCGCCGGCGCTGCCGCAGACCGTGGTGCCCGGCACGGAGGTCGCCGTGGGGTGGAGCGGCGGGTTCACCTCCGTGAACGCCCTGGCGTCGCCGTCGCCCGGCAACATCGACATCGCCCAGGCGATCCGCGCCGACTTCGGCGACGTCGTCGACGGCGAGTTCGTCCCGGACGAGAGCTTCGGCACGGTCCGCATCGTGTCGGAGGACCCGTTCACGGTGCGGTACGACCTCGCCGAGCCCACCTGGTCGGATGGCATCCCCCTCGACGCGGCCGATCTGCTGTTGGGCTGGGCCGGGGCATCCGGTCTCTTCGAGCGGGACGAGGACGGTGCGGATGCCGGAGCGGACGCGCCTGAGATCGCCCTCGAGGTTCCGGAGGTCGACGAGTTCGCGCGCGCGATCGAGGTGACCTTCCCGCAGCCGTCGATCGACTGGCAGCAGGCGGTGACGGCTCCGGTGCCCGCGCACGTCGCCGGCAGGCGGGCGTTCGGGACGGACGACGCGATGGAGGCGAAGCAGGCGGTCATCCGCGCGATCCGGGAGGCGGACCCGGGGGCTCTCGACGATCTCGCCGCCGTGTGGAACGAGGGCTTCGCGCTGCCCGAGAAGAAGGCGTTCCCGGAGGACCTGCGGATCTCCAGCGGCCCTTACCTCGTCGACCGGGTGCGCGATGAGGAGACCGGTCAGAGCGTGACGCTGGTTCCCAACCCGTCCTATCGCGGGGCGGTCACCCCGCAGGTCGCGCGGATCGAGCTCGTCCCGCCGGGGAGCGATCCCGCCGGCGCGATCGGCGACCGGCTGGACATCGCCCAGGTGACCCCGGTGGCGTCCAACCGCGGGGTCATCCGCGAACTCGAACGCCGGGACTTCGCCGTGCAGACCACGCACGACGGCACCGTCTGGGCGGTGCTGCTGAACCCGGCCGGAGTGTTCGCGGACGAGCGGGCCCGCTCCGCCTTCCTCCGCGCCCTTCCGGTGCGGGCGCTCGCGGAAGCGGGTGGGGGTGAATGGGCCGCGGCCTACACCGCCACCACGTCGATGGTGTCCGCCCCGGGCTCCCGCGCCTACGACATCGTGAACGAGGACTCCGGCTTCGCCCAGACCCTCGGCACACAGAGCGACGACCCGGCGCTCGAGCGCCAGTCCGCCGGTGTGGGCCCGGGAACCCGGGTGTGCGTGCTGTACGACCGCGGCAGCGAGTTCGCCGCCGGGGCGTTCACCGCGCTGCGGGGTGCTGCGGCCGAGGCCGGGTGGGGCGTCGCCGACTGCGGCAGCGACGACGTCGACGGTGCGCTGGCGCAGCGCGGGTGGAACGCGGTGATCGCCCGGGTGCCGATCCCGGAATCTCCGGCCCAGATCGCCGCGCAGTGGGGCACGCAGGGCAGGGCATCCGTCACCGGGCATGCGGATGCCGAGCGCGACACGCTCATCGCGCAGCTCGCCCAGACGGTCGACGTCTACGAGGCGCGCGACATCCGCGCGCTGATCGAGTCCACGATCGTCCGCGCCGCACTGGCCCTGCCGATCGCGACGAACCCGCGGATCACGATCGTCGACCGTGACGTGACCGGCGTGACCGCCCGCAACGGCGCTCTGGCGCCCCTCACGTACGGCATCGTGCAGTGGGCGGCCGTGAAGTGACGCGGCGGATGTGGGCTGTTCTCCCCATCGCGACGGCATCCCGCCGGCGCATAGGGTCGTCGGCGGAGGTTTTCGCGTGGGAATGATGTTGCCGAACGAGCTCATCTGGGTGATGGAGAAGCTCGGGTTCGACTGGCCGGATGTCGATGAGGACGAGCTGCGCCGGGGTGCGGGGATGGTCAGCGACTTCCGCGACGACCTCGAGGCGAAGATCCAGGTGATGGACCGGAAGGTGAACGGCGACCTGGCCGCGGCGATGCGGGGCAAGGCGGGCCCGGCGTATGTGAGCGCGTGGAACACGAACCGGTCGCAGAACCTGCAGCGGCTGGTGGATCTGCTGGGTCCGGTGCCGCCGGCGATGGACATCGCGGCGGGCGCGGTGTTCGCGTTGAAGATCAAGGTGATCGCGGATGTCACGACGACGATGATCGCCCTGGTCGGGATGCTGACGAACCCGATCACGGCGGTGGGCGCCGGTCCGATGCTGATCCTGAAGAAGAAGCTGCTGAATGCGGCGGTGGATGTCGCGATCGAGCAGCTGCTGAATCAGCTCCTGCCGATGGCGATCGAGCCGCTGGCGGAGGAGCTGCCGGGTGTCGTGATGGCGGCGCTGGACTCGCCGATCGTGGAGGCGGTCGCGGGTGACCCGGACGAGTTCTTCGCGGATCTGCAGGCGCTGGAGCAGGCGGAGAGCGAGATGGAGATGCATGCGTCGGATGTCGAGACGCTGACCGAGCGGCTGCTCGCGGACCTTTCGAGCTTGAACATCACGGGGGACTGAGACATGGGCAGAAGCATCGGTGACGAAGCGATCAAGCCGCTGCTGCGCGCGCTGGATGACGCTCCGGTGCATGTGAAGCAGCTGGCGGAGATGTTCCGCAAGCACGGCAAGAAGCAGCACCGCAATACGAGCGAGGTGCAGAACCTCGACTCGCCGGACATCGTGCATCCGCTCAAGGACGGCTGGAAGAAGGACGGCAAGTGGGAGCCGAACGAGGTCGTCGCCTGGGGGAAAGGCAACCGACCCGACCCGCACGAGTATCTGGACGCCGACTACATCGCGAAGCACCTCGACCAGTTCGCGGACGGCGCTACGCGGATCTACAAGAAGGACAGCCTCGACAACTACGGGCCGGGGAACGACAACACCACGTACGTCTTTCCCACGGATCAGCTGAACACCCTGATGCAGCAGGTCAACAGCCCCGCTGAGCTTGCTGAGGCGCTGGGGCTGCCCGACGGGTTCTTCGAGGGTGCCGAGGTGGAACTGCGGGACTTCGCGCCCCACGAGTTGGACGGCCTGCGGATGCCGTCCGGCAATGAAGGCGGTACCGACACGGAGAAATGGATCCCCGGAGGATATCTCCCGACCGGCATCCCGGAGGCCGTGATCGACATCCCGGAGACGGCGAGAGGACTGCGCAACGGCGAGTACATGCCCTCGCAGTGGCCGGGAAGCCCGCGAGAGTTCAGCATCTAGGCAGGCGCGCGTGAACCTGGACATGGACCTGGAGAGAGACGATGCGGCAGCCTTCGGCCCCGCGTCTGTCACTGCGGGAGCGCTGCTTCCGTACGAGGGTCGTACGCTGATGCTGGGTCCGGACGGCCTGCCTTCGGCCGTTTTCGACGCCGAGGACGATGGCTGGATCGCGCCGAGCAACCCGATACTGGTGCGCGGTCAGGCCCGGATCCTGCCGCTGGCATGGCGAGGGGAAGCCGGCGGGGCGGGCGTCTCCACCGAGGAGATCGCCGCCTTCGCGTCCCAGGTGCAGTCCGCAGCGATGTACTGGGCGGGCAATTGGCGGGTTCTCGACGATCTCCGTGGGCATCGAGGGGACAGCATCGGCTCGTACACGGCGGCGCTCCATGCGGCCGGGGCGCAGCGCGTCAACTTCTGGACGTACTCGGAGACCGTCGGGCTGGCGCTGGTGTGGGCAGGGGTCGAGCAGGAGGGCACGATGTCGCTGGCCATGCATGTGGTGCCGGCCGGCTGGGTGACCGAACGACGGGCCGGGAAGGCGGTCCGTGGAATCGACGTGAACTGGTCCTGGGACGAGGTCGTGAACCTCTACGCGGCTCGGACCGGCATCGGGCCGGACGCGGCAGGAGCGGACGCCGATGCCGCCGGTAGTCTGGCGGCAGAGGAAGAGGAGCGGGACGCATGACAGGCACGTTCGGGAACCTGACCGTGGACGCGGTCGCGCGCGTCTACGGCGCGAGTGAGCTCGGAGTGCTCGCGATCACCGCCCCTGGCGACGCGCATCCGCGCGTCGAGTACGTCGGCGGCGAGCTGTTCGTGGGTCTTGACGAGCGCGACGGGTCCGCGGTGACGCAAGGGCAGGCCGAAGCCTGGTCGCAGCCGTTCGCCGAGATGGTCGCGGCGGCCGTGGCATCCGCCGGTTCCGTTCCGGACCCTGTGGACGGGGTGATCCTCATCGAGGACGAGCAGGTGGCGGCATCCGTGCTCGTCGAACCGTCCCGGATCGACGTCGGCGACGTGACCGGATCACCGGTCGTCTTCGCGCTCTCCCGGCAGCGGCTCGCGATCGTCGGCACGGACGACGAAACGGGGATCGCCCGTGTGCTGGACCTGGCGGAGCAGCTCTACGACGAGGGCGGGCGACTGGTGAGCGCGCATCCAGTGGTGCTCTCGGACGGCGCCTGGGCTCCGTACCCGTGGCGCGAGCGGCATCCGTCGCTGGAGATGCGTTTCGAGCGGGTGCTGAGGCTGTTCGCCGTTCGCGCGTACGAGGCACAGTCCGTCGCGCTGCAGCGACCGGACGTGCACCTGGCGGATCCGAAGATCCGGGTGCTGGACGGCGGGGTCACCACGACGTTCGCGGCATGGCCCAAGGGGACCGCGACGCTCCTCCCCGTCGTGGACAACGTGATCATCGCCGACCCGTCGGGCGCGCTCAGCGTCGCGACCATGGATCAGTTCCTGGATGCCGCAGGCGACGCCGTCGTGCGCACCGGGCTCTCTCCGCTGCGGTACTTCGTGCCGGGGGATCCTCCCCGGGCATCCGAGGACTGAGGCGTCTTCGACAGCGCGCGACCTCCCGGACCGCGGCCGCTGACGCTCGAGCCGCTCGCCGAGCAGGTCCCGGGACTGGTCGCGGCGATGCTCGACGCCCCGGTCGTCGAGGGGGCGGTGGGCGATGTGGACGAGTTCTACGCCGACCTCATGGCACTCGACCAGGCCGCGTCGGATATGGATGCGCACGCCGCCGATGTCGAAGAGCTCACCGATCGGCTGCTCGCCGACCTTGCCAACCTGCAGATCTCGGGAGATTGACGCATGTCGATGAAGAAGCTCATCCGCGACGTCATCGACGCCGTCGACGGCGCCGGGCACGAGTTCAAACGCGGCTTCGCCGGCGCCTTCCGCAATCGCGGAGGCAAGCACAGAGCGGATGCCGACGCCATCCGCGCTCTCGACAGGCGCAACGCCGATTACGAGCCGAAGCATCGGGGAGACGGCAAGAAGCCGACCTCCCATGCCAAGGAGTACCACGTCCTGCGCGATGTCAGCCGAGGGGTCGACGCGCAGTTGCGCGGGTACCAGCCGCGGCACCGCAACCCCGACTACGACCTGGCGCGCGATCTCGGCCGCTCCGTCGGCAACGAGGTGAGGTCGCTGCCGGGCGACATCGCGGACGAGGTGAAGGGCACGCCGAAGAAGGTGCCCGGACAGCTCGTCGAAGAGCTCTATGAGGACGCGATCGGGCAGGACAGCCCGGACAAGTACGGGGCGAAGAGCGCGGGCGATATGAGCTTCCTCGCCCCCGCCGGCGAAGCGGATGCCCTGAGCGCGCTCAGCCAGGCCGAGCTCGAGACGCGATTCGACCTGCCGCCGGGCGCGCTGGACGGCGCGAAGGTCGAGATCAAGACCATCCCCGATTCGCGGTTCGTGAGCATCGAGTTCGACGTCCCCGGGGACTGATGGCGAGGGCCGGCGGAGCTGTGCGGGTGGGAAGTGCTACCCATGGTGGCCTCGATGACCGGAAAGTACCCTCGATTCAGGAGGTGGCGCCGTGGGAATGATGTTGCCGAACGAGCTCGTCTGGGTGATGGAGAAGCTCGGGTTCGAGTGGCCGGATGTGGATGAGGACGAGGTCCGCAAGGGTGCGACGCTGGTGCGCAATTTCGGGTCGGATCTGGAGGGTGTGATCCAGGCCGTCGACCGGAAGATGAACGGCGACATCGGCGCGGCGATGCGCGGGCAGACGGGGCCGGCGACGTTGAGCGCGTGGAATGCCAACCGGTCGCAGAATCTGCAGAAGCTGGTGGATATCATGCCGCCGGCGGCGACGGCGATGGACGTCGCCGCGGATGCGATTCTGGCGTTGAAGATCAAGGTCATCGTGGATGTGACGTCGACGATGATCACGCTGGTGGCGATGCTGACGAACCCGATCACGGCGGCGGGCGCCGGGCCGATGCTGTTGATCAAGAAGAAGCTGTTGAACGCGGCGGTGGACATCGCGGTGGAGCAGCTGATCAATCAGCTCGCGCCGATGGCGATCGAGCCGTTGGCGGAGGAGCTGCCGGCAGTGATCGACGCGATTCTGGATGCGCCGATGGTGGAGTCCACGGCCGGGGACTCGGATGAGTTCTACGCGGATCTGCAGGCGCTGGAGGAGGCGCAGTCGACGATGAAGGTGCATGGTGCGGACATCCAGACCTTGACGTCGACGTTCTTCGCGGAGTTCTCCGCCCTCGACTTCGGAGGGGACGACTGATGAGCGCGGTCAAACCCATCATCCGCGAACTCAAGCAGGCCGCGCTGAAGGGGTTCGCTCACGCAGACCACAAGCTGCACCAGCTCACCGCGAACCTCGACGGCCACCTCGACACTGTCGTGCGCCAGGTTCGCGACCTCGACAACTACGACGGCAAGGTCGATGTCAAGCTGAAGCGGTTCAAGAGGAACAGCAAGCACGACTCGGCGGAGTACCAGAGGCAGTACGACGAGCAGATGGACACGCTGCAGAGGATGCCGCTGTCCGACTGGCTGGCGAACCGGATCGAGTATCTCGAGAACGGGCGCACCTCGGACTCGCTCCGGGCGCAGCAGAACGCGCGCGATGACGCATTCCGAGACATGTATGACGACCTGCGAGACCAGGGTTTCAGCAAGGACGAAGCGACCAAGAAGGCGCAGGAATGGCTCAAGAGCCAGGCGGCGCTGCATCGGCTGGATGGAATCGCCGGCGGGGATGTCACCGACATCTCACGCGTCGGAGACGCCCGCATCAATTCCTCACTCGGTTCGCAGTGGCGAAGCCGCGTCGGCGACATCGATCGGGCCGTGATCGACTACCTCAACGCGAATCCGGGCGTGGATCTGGACAACACCTTCATCAACGTCATCCTTCGATAGGTTTGAACCATGGTTGAGATCGCTGACTTCGTTCCGCACGCGCCGGTTCCGGCCGAGATCGTCGAGGAGTACCGGGGACGCGTTCCGGACGAACTCGTCGAAGTCTGGCAGAAGTACGGCTACGGTACCTTCGCGGACGGTTTCCTGCGCATCATCGACCCCAAGCTCTACGAGACCGAGGTCGGCGACTGCATCGGCAAGACCCAGGGCGACGGGATCGCCATCCCGATCATGGTCACCGGGCTCGGCGACCTCATCACGTGGGAACCCAGCCGTCCGGGACTGACGGCCATCCTCTACCGCCTGGGCACCACCGTGGGACTCGGAAGCCGTTTCCGCAGTCTGTTCCGGCGGGTCGAGGACGAGCTGATCCTCGAAGATCTGAAGGCCGAGATCTTCCCGGAGGCTGTTGCGGCGCACGGTGAGTTGCCCTACGACCAGTCGTTCATCTTCGTGCCGCTGCTCTCGCTGGGCGGCGCCGCGAAGGTCGAGAACCTGCACAAGCGGGAGACCATCCCTGCGATCCAGGTCGCGGTCGACCTGCAGGGCGTCATCGGCCACTGACTCCGTCGACCGGGCCCCCGTGGCAGGATATGTGCCGAGGGGGTCGCGACGTGACTGATGTGAATTCCGGGACCGGGCTCGAGGGGGGCTCCGCGACGACGACGAAGCGGGTTCCGCCGCTTCGGCTCGAGTTCGCGGGCGAATGGTTCGACGTGCCCTCGGGGCATCCGTTCATCATCGGCCGCGAAGGCGACCTCGAGATCGACGACAACCCGTATCTGCACCGCCACTTCCTCGAACTGCAGCACCGCGACGGACTGTGGTGGCTGGCGAACATCGGCGTGCGCCTCGCGGCCACCATCTCGAGCGCAGGCGGAGCCGTGCAGTCGTGGCTGTCGCCGGGCGCGCGGATGCCGCTCGTGTTCGAGCGCAACGTCATCGTGTTCACGGCCGGCCCGATCACCTACGAGCTGAGCCTGCACACCGAGGAGGCGCCGTACGAGGTGTCCCACCAGGTGGAGGCGTCGATGAGCGGCGAGACCACGGTCATGCCGGTCAGCTTCACCCCGATGCAGAAGCAGCTGATGGTCGCCCTCGCCGAGCCGATGCTGCGCCGCGAGGGCGTGAGCATGAACGAGCTGCCGTCCTCGAGCGAGGCCGCCAAGCGCCTGGGCTGGACGATGAGCAAGTTCAACCGCAAGCTCGACAACGTCTGCGACAAGCTCGACCGCATGGGGGTGCAGGGTCTCCGCGGCGGCCCCGGCAAGCTCGCGACCAACCGCCGCGCCCGGCTGGTCGAATACGCGGTCACCTCGCAGGTGATCACCCGCGCGGACCTGCCGCTCCTCGACGACGAAGCGCTGCGCAGCCAGAGCGACGCCGACGGCGACTGAGGCCCGACCTCAGCGTCCGGCGTCCGCCAGGTGGCGCGCCTTGTGCCCGAGCACCTTCACCATGATGCCGCGGCGCCGCAGCTCCGCCACGGTGCGGGTCTCCTCGTCGAGGTCGCGGCCGAGCGCATGCACGTTCGCGACCACCAGTACGTCGCCGCGCTGCAGGGTGTCCATCAGCCGGGCGAGGCGGTCGCTCCAGCTCTCCAGGATCTCCGGCGCGGGATGCCGGAACCCTTCGATCGGCACGCCGAAGCGCGCCAGCTCGTCACGCTGCTCCACCACCGACGGCATGCCCTCACGGGCCACGACCAGACCCACGAGACGTGCGCCCTCCGGCCGGGCCGACCACCAGTCGTGCTCGGTGTTCGCAAGACACTGGGGGCATTCCGCCGCTGCATGCGGGAGATGCAGCGGACTCGTCAGCGCGGCGTCGACCTCGCCGGTCTCCGTCGTCGTCGCATCGCTCATCGTCGCACCTCCGGCATCCATTCTGCCTGAGTCCGGGGACGTCGGACGCCGCAGACGGATGCCGCAGGGCGCCGGCATCCGCGCTCACGCCCGGTCCGCGCGGGCGGACCCGTTCACAGCACGCCGAGTTCGCGGACCGCGTCGCGCTCCTCGATCAGCTCGGTCACCGACGCGTCGATGCGGGTGCGCGCCCACTCGTCGATCTCGAGACCTTCGACCACCTGCCACCGGCCGTCGACCGACCGCACCGGGAACGACGACACCAGCCCCTCGGGCACTCCGTACTCGCCGCGCGAGACGATCCCCGCGCTCGTCCAGTCGCCGTCGGCGGTGCCGTGCACCCAGTCGCGCACGTGGTCGATGGTCGCGCTCGCCGCGGATGCCACCGACGACGATCCGCGCACCTCGATGATCTCGGCGCCGCGCTTCGCGACCCGCGGGATGAAGGTCTCCTCCTGCCAAGCCCGCACGTCGCCGACGCGCTCCGCCAGCACCTCCGCCGCGGGGCGGCCGCCGACCGTGGCGTGCGAGATGTCGGGGAACTGCGTCGCCGAGTGGTTGCCCCAGATGGTCACGCGCCGCACCTCGGCGACCGGCACGCCGAGCGTCAGCGCCAGCTGCGCACGGGCGCGGTTCTCGTCGAGCCGGGTGAGCGCGGTGAACCGCTCCGCGGGGATGCCCTCGGCGGCGGAGGCCGCGATGAGAGCGTTCGTGTTCGCCGGGTTGCCGACGACGGCCACGCGCACTCCCGGGGCGGCGTTCTCGGCGATCGCCCTGCCCTGCGGGGCGAAGATCCCGGCGTTCGCGGTGAGCAGGTCGCTCCGCTCCATCCCCGGCCCCCGCGGGCGCGCGCCGACCAGCAGGGCGATGTCGCAGCCGTCGAAGCCGACGGCCGCGTCGTCGGTCACCTCCACGTCGTCCAGCAGCGGGAACGCGCCGTCCTGCAGCTCCAGGGCCGCGCCTTCGGCGGAGGCCAGGCCCTGCGGGATCTCCAGCAGCCGCAGCCGGACGGGCTCGCCGGGGCCGAGCATGTCGCCGGCCGCGATCCGGAACAGCAGCGCGTAGCCGATCTGCCCGCCCGCGCCGGTGATGGTGATCGTCGTCGTCATGGTTCGAGCGTACGTCGCGACCGGCGCCCTTCGACAGGCCCGGAGGGGCGGAGTACCGTTCCTACATGACCTTCAATCCGGATGCCGACATCTCAGGCCACTCGACGCGACGCCGCGGCCGCAACGCGGCCATCGCCGGCGGCGGGGTGGTCGGTCTGGGCGGCATCGCGGTGCTGCTGATCAGCATGTTCACCGGGGTCGACCTCACCGGACTGCTCGGGGGCGGCGGCGCGCCGGTGCCGGCGCCGACCTCGGAGGCGATCCTGGAGTGCAAGACCGGCGAGGACGCCAACACCCGCGACGACTGCCGCATGGCCGGAGCCCAGGTCGTGCTCGACGACTACTGGGCGCAGCACGTCGACGGCTACCGCGCCCCCACGATGACGGTGGTCGACGGCCAGACGCCGACGCAGTGCGGCACCGCGTCCAACGCGGTCGGACCGTTCTACTGCCCGCCCGAGGAGGGCGTGTACCTCGACCCGACGTTCTTCGACATCATGCGCGAGCAGTTCGGCGCGAGCGCCGGTGAGCTCGCGCAGCTCTACATCGTGGGGCACGAGTGGGGGCACCACATCCAGAACATCACCGGCGTCATGCAGCAGCATCCGAACAACGGCACCGGGCCCGACAGCAACGGCGTCCGCATGGAGCTGCAGGCCGACTGCTACGCCGGCGCGTGGCTCGGCGATGTCACCACGCTGACCGACGAGAACGGCGTGCCCTACCTCGAGACGCCCACCGAAGCCCAGCTCCAGGATGCCCTGAACGCGGCGTTCACGGTCGGCGACGACCACATCCAGGAGCAGTCCGGCTTCGTCAACCCGGAGAGCTTCACGCACGGCACGAGCGAGCAGCGTCAGTACTGGTTCGCGAACGGCTACAAGAACGGCCTCGGCGTGTGCGACACGTTCGCGGTCCCCGCCGACCAGCTCTAGGCCGTGTCGCCCGCGGGCCCGCGCCCGCCGCGCTACGGTGAGAGGTGGCCCAGCGGCACCGGGCCGGGGAGGGACACGAATGAACCTGGACGCCCTGTATCCGCCGATCGAACCGTACGAGACGGGCGAGCTGCTCGTCGGGGACGGCAATCGCGTCTACTGGGAGTGCAGCGGCAACCCCGACGGCAAGCCGGTCGTGTTCCTGCACGGCGGCCCCGGCGGCGGCACCTCGGACTGGCACCGGCGCTTCTTCGACCCGGAGAAGTACCGGATCGTGCTCTTCGACCAGCGCGGATGCGGCCGCAGCACCCCGCACGCCAGCGACCCCGCCGCGGACCTGCGCTACAACACGACCTGGCACCTCGTCGCCGACATCGAGCTGCTGCGCAAGAACCTCGGCATCCAGACCTGGCAGGTCTTCGGCGGCTCGTGGGGCAGCACGCTCGCGCTCGCGTATGCGCAGACGCACCCGGATGCCGTGAGCGACCTGGTCCTGCGCGGGATCTTCACGCTCCGCAAGCACGAGCTGGAGTGGTTCTACGAGGGCGGGGCATCCGCTCTCTTCCCCGACGCCTGGGCGGGGTACGAGGAGCAGATCCCGGTGCTCGAGCGGAGCCGGATGATCGAGGCCTACCATCGCCGGCTGTTCGACCCCGACCCGGCGGTGCACGTGCCGGCGGCGCAGGCGTGGACGCGCTGGGAGGCCACGGCGATCACGCTGCGGCCGGATGCGGAGCTCATCGAGCGGATGACGCAGCCGGCGGATGCCACCGCGTTCGCGCGGATCGAGAACCACTACTTCATGCACGGCGGCTGGCTGCGCGAGGGACAGCTCATCGAGGACGTCGACGCGATCCGCGGCATCCCGGCCGTCATCGTGCAGGGGCGCTACGACGTGTGCACGCCGATGATGACCGCGTGGGATCTGCACCGGGCGTGGCCCGAGGCGGAGCTGGTCATCGTGGACGACGCCGGGCACGCGGCATCCGAGCCCGGCATCGCGCGCGCCCTCCGCGAGGCGACCGACCGCTTCGCCGCGGCGGGCCGGCCCGTCAGATGAGCGACAGCTCGCGCAGCTTCGCCTCGACGTCCGCGTTCGAGGGCTCGACGTGGTGCGAGGCGTCCGGGTAGACCACCACCGGGATGTTCGTGCGGCCCGAGATCTCCTTCGCCACCTCCGCGGCGGCCGGGTCGGCGACCAGGTCGACGTAGGTGTACTCGATGCCGAGCTCGTCGAGCTGCTTCTTCGTGCGGATGCAGTCGCGGCACCAGTCGGCGCCGAACATCGTGATCGTGTCGGATGCGGGAGAAGTCATACATCCAGGGTAGGACGTGCCGGCAGGGAGGGCGCCGAGTGCGACGGACGCACAGACGGACGTGAAACGATGGATGCCGGACACGGCACGCGGATCGGGAGGGAAGCACGTGGGCGCACCCGTCACGGTGATCGTGCCGACCTTCAACGAGCGCGACAACGTCGCCGAGCTCGTCCGGCGGGTCACGGCGGCGCTCGAGGGCCGTGAGGCGGAGATCCTGTTCGTCGACGACAGCAGCGACGGCACCATCGGCGAGGTGACCCGGGTCGCGGCATCCGCACCGCTGCCCGTCCGCGGCATCCACCGCGACGTCAACACCGGCGGGCTGGGCGGAGCCGTGGTGGTCGGCCTGCGTGAGGCGGCGCACGACGTCTGCATCGTCATGGACGGCGACCTGCAGCATCCGCCCGAGCTCCTGCCCGAGCTGCTCGAGCGGTACGAGCGCGGCGATGCCGACGTCGTCGCCGCGTCGCGCTACGTCGGCGGCGGGAACGCCGCGGGCCTGGGCACGGCGCTCCGGTTCGGCGTCTCGCGTGCGGCGACCGGTCTGGCGCGGGCGATGTTCCCCCGCAGGCTGTGGCGCAGCACCGACCCGATGACCGGGTACTTCCTGGTCGACCGCTCCCGTCTCGACCTCGCCGCGCTGCGACCGCAGGGCTTCAAGATCCTGCTGGAGATCCTGGTGCGGTCGGACGTGCGCGTCGCCGAGGTGCCGATGGCGTTCGGGGAGCGCCGGCACGGCACCTCGAAGGCGAGCATCCGTCAAGGGGCGACGTTCGTCGCGCACCTGGCACGGCTGCGGTTCGGCAAGATGTCGCTGTTCGCGCTCATCGGCGGCATCGGGGCGATCGCGAACATCGGCATCATGTGGCTGCTCACCAGCCTGGGCGTGGACTACATCTGGGCCGCGATCGTCGGGGCCGAGGCCACCATCATCGGCAACTTCGTGCTGCAGGAGCGCTTCGTCTTCGACGACGTGCGGGCGGATGCCTCGCGGCTGTGGGTGCGGTTCGCGGCATCCTTCACCTTCAACAACGTCGAGGCGGCGCTGCGCATCCCGGTGATGGCGCTGATGGTGGAGTCCTGGCACATCTCGAGCGTGCTGGCGACCGCGCTGTCGCTCGTGGTGGCGTTCTTCGCGCGGTTCCTGTTCCACGCGCTGGTCGTGTACGCGCCGCGTCGACGGCGGGATGCCGGGGAGCCGCCGGTCGTCACGGCGGGCCAGCGGATCGTGCAGGCGATCGACGCCGAGGCGATGCGCCCGGGGGAGCTCTGACGCGGGTCGGATCGTGAGCGCAGACGCGGGAGGCGTCCGTGGACGCGCCCTCGCTATCCTTGCCCGTGACCGAGAACGCCGACACCGCGCGGTTCCGCCTGCTCCGGATGCGACCGCGTTACCCGCACGAGCCGCACCGCACCGCCAGCCCCCTGGAGCTGTTCTTCGACCTCGTGTTCGTCGTCGCCGTGAGCACCGCGGCCGGGCAGCTGCACCACGAGCTGGCAGCCGGGCATCCGGTCGAGGGCGTGTCGATGTACCTCATGGTGTTCTTCGGCATCTGGTGGGCCTGGATGAACTTCGCCTGGTTCGCCACGTCGTTCGGCACCGACGACTGGCTCTACCGCGTGCTCACCATCGTGCAGATGGGTGGCGTGCTGGTGCTTGCCGCCGGCATCGGCCCGGCCTTCCACCACCACGACTTCACCGTGCTCGTGCTCGCCTACGTGGTGATGCGGGTGGCGATGATCGTGCAGTGGCTGCGGGCCTCGGGCGCGTCGGATGCCACGCGGCGCACGGCCCGGCTGTACGCGCTGGGGATCGCGATCGCGCAGCTGCTCTGGATCGCATTCCTGTTCGTGCCCGCCGAGGCGCAGATGGTGGTGTTCATCGTGCTCGCTCTTGTCGAGATCGCGGTGCCGGTGGTGGCGGAGCTGCGGGGGCAGACGCCGTGGCATCCGCACCACATCACCGAGCGCTACGGGCTGTTCACCCTCATCGTGCTGGGCGAGAGCCTGCTGGCCTCGTCCAACGCGATCATCGGGGCGATCGAGAAGGTGGACGCTCTCGGGCCGCTCATCTCGATCGCCGTGCTCACGCTGGTGGCGACGGCGGCACTGTGGTGGATCTACTTCTGGCCGCCGCACCACCGGGCCATCTCCACCCTCCGGCGATCACTGCGGTACGGGTACACGCACTATCTGATCTTCGCCGCGGCCGCCGCGTTCTCCGCCGGTGTGGAGGTGGAGATCGAGCGGCTGACCGGCGCCTCCGAGCTCGACGGGGTCGCGGCGTCGTTCACGGTGTCGGTGCCGATCGCGGTGTTCCTGCTCGCGGTCTGGTTCGTCGCGATCCGAGACAACGCCGACCGGGTGGTGAACACGGTCGTGCCGCTCGGCGCGCTGCTGGTGCTGTTCGACCCGATCCTGCCGCTGCCGGTGACCCTCACGGCGCTGATCCTGGTGGCGATCGTCGTGGTGCTGGTGCTGCGGCCCCCGGTGGCCGCGCGGAGGTAGCGCACCGCGCCCCGGCGGCGGGGCGGCCGGCGAAACCTGCCGCACTGCGTGAGGAAACCTGCCGCACTGCGTGAGACAGTGTGCTGACAGCGCCGTCTCATGCGCAACGGCAAGTCTCGGGGGCGGGTGTCAAGCCCCTCCCTCCCCGGCCGCTTCTCGCGGATCGTGGGGAGTGCGGCGCCTGCAGGCGACTCGCGTCCCGGAAGGAGAACTCGTATGAGCATCGGCACCGGAATCGTCCTGTTCGTCATCGGCGCCATCCTCACCTTCGCGATCAACGTGCAGGTGGAGTGGGCAGACCTCGACCTCATCGGCTACATCCTGATGGGCGCGGGGGCCGTCGTCTTCCTGATCGGCATCATCATGCTGCTGGTCCGCCGCAACCGCAGGACCGTGGACGGCACCGTGGTGGACGACGACGTGGTCTGAACCGCGGCCCGGCGACGGGCGACCCCCGAGAATCAGTTCCCGGCGCGGGAATCAGCCCGGTGGACTGATTCTCGCGTGCGTCGCTGATTGTCGGCGCCTTACCGCCGCACGCGGGCGCGCGACTTGGCGACGCTGGAGAGGGTGGCCTGCACCGGCGTGCCCAGGAACAGCCCGAACGAGGCGCCGGCCGCGAGCGCGATGCCGATGGATGCCGCGAGCACGAGCGGTCCGACGCCCACCAGCATCCCCTCCGCCGTCCCGTCGGACTGCATCAGCCCGAGCAGCCCGCGGAAGACGGCGAGCCCGGGGACCAGCGGCACGATGGCGGCAGTCGTCACGGCGACCGAGGGTACGTGCATCCGTCGCGCGACGACGATGCCGGTGAAGCTGGCGAGCAGGGCGCCGATCGCGCTCGCCGCCGCCTCGTGCACCGCGAGCAGCAGCATCCCGTTGTAGCCGGCGATCGCGATCAGGCTGAGGGCCGCGCTGACGAGGATGATCCGCAGGCCCGCGCCGTTGAACAGGGCGACCGCGACGGCGACGATCGCGTCCTGCGCCGCCCCGACGACGGTGAGACCGGCGAGCATCAGCACGATCCCGGAGGCGACGATGATGGATGGACGGATGCCGGTGAACGGCTCGATCCCGGCGGTGCCGAGCGCGGAGACGATGAGCGCGACCACGGTCGTCACGAAGGCGCCCGCGATCTGGCTGAAGAACGACGGCACCTGCATCCGCGCCAGTCCGGCCTGCGTGAACGCCGCACACAGCGCCGCGATGAAGCTGAGCAGCACGATGACGGGCGCGGCGTCGAACATCAGGGCGACGCCGACCGCGAGCAGCGCGCGGGCGACGATCACGACCACCGGCCGGTACAGGAACGGGATGCGGCGGATGGCGCGGAAGGCCGTCCGTGCGGCATCCAGGTCGAGGCCGTCGTCGATCTCGACGAGCAGCGCCTGCACCCGCTGCAGCTTCGCGTGGTCGGGGGAGGCGACTCACACCACGCGCAGCAGGGTGGTGGGGCGGTCCTCGTCGCCGCGGTGGTACGACACCGTGATCGAGTTGTAGGTGACGTCGACCTGGACGCCGTGCAGGTGGTAGGCGTCGGCGACGCGCGTGATCGCGAACGCGACGTCGTGCGCGGATGCCCCGACGGCGAACAGCGATTCGCCGATGCGCATGGCCAGGTCGAGGATCTTCAGGATGCGGACGTCGTCGATCACCGGCAGCGCCTGGGTGGGGGCGACCTGCGACGGGTCGGTGCGGATCACCCGGTGCACGGAGGCGAGCAGTCGGCGGCGTTCGGTGGGCATGGCTCCTGGCGGGGACGGGGGGCGGCTCCCGGTACGGTACCAGGGCGGCCGGGAGCGTGTGTCTGCGGTCGTGCCTAGGGTGAGAGACGTGGCGATGGACGAGCTCGACGCGCGGCTGCACCGGATCGGGAAGCACCCGTTCCGTGCGAAGTTCCGGCTGTACGGGCGCGACCGCGCCATCGTCGATCTTCGCGGCATGGCGACGGTTCGCCGGCATGCCGCGGAGATCATCGAGACCAGGCTCGCGCCCGCGGCGCCCCGCAACGACGGCCGCCAGACGCCGTACCGCGGGCATCCGGTCTTCGTCGCTCAGCACGCCACCGCCACGTGCTGCCGCGCGTGCCTGAGCAGATGGCACGGCATCCCCGCCGGCCGGGACCTGGATGCCGCGGAGAAGGAGTACGTGGTCGAGGCGATCTGCCGCTGGATCGCCGGGCAGCACGGCGATAAGGGGGTGCCGGAGTGAGCAGGGTCACGGTCTCTACGTGCGCTCAACGACCGGGGGAGGACGGCCCCGGAACGAGGAAACCCCCGGCGGACCGGGGGTTTCAGGGTGTGGCTCCGACCGGCATCGATCCGGTGACCTTTCGATTTTCAGTCGAACGCTCTACCAACTGAGCTACAGAGCCGCGCGACGGGCGAGCCTGTCGCGTCCTAGACGAAAGGCCTCCTCGAAAGAAGGCCCGTCGCTCGGAGCGACCCTGACGGGACTTGAACCCGCGACCTCCGCCGTGACAGGGCGGCACGCTAACCAACTGCGCTACAGGGCCAGAACTATTGAATTGTATCGGATGAGTGACCCCAACGGGATTCGAACCCGTGCTACCGCCGTGAAAGGGCGGCGTCCTAGGCCGCTAAACGATGGGGCCGCAGGGTTCCCGGTGAAGGTTTCCCTTGCCGACGCTCAAGCATAAGGGATCCGTGCGGCGAAACGCGAATCGAGCGCACAGCTACTCGCATCCCGGGCGTTTCGGGCGCACCATGGAGGAGGCACGTGTGTCCGCGCGGCCGGGCAGGATCGTGCGCTTCCTGTTGCAAACGTGACGCTTGTTGTTACTGTTACGTGTGTGAAACCGGCGGAAGGGGCCGAGTGAACGACGAAGCGACGAAGGATGCTGCCCCGACGGCATCCGAGGAATGCGGCTGCGCGCCCAGCCCCGCCGAACGACGCGCCCTCTGGCACACCGCGAAGGTCAGCCGCCGCGGCGCCCTCGCCCTCGGCGCGCTGAGCGCCGTCGCGATCAGCGCCTTCGGCGTCTCGTCGGGCATCAGCGCCGCCCACGCGGCCACGTACCCGAGCTGGGACGAGGTGCAGGCGGCGATGCAGAACGAGGCCGCCAAGGCCGCTGAGATCTCCCGCATCCAGGGACTCATCCAGACCCTCACCGAGCAGGCCGCCGCCGCCGAGGAGGCCGCGCGCGTCGCCGGACAGGAGTTCTACGAGGCGCAGCAGGCCTACTTCGACCAGGCACGCAAGGCCGAGGAGCTCCAGGCGCAGGCCGACGAGCAGGCGAAGATCGCCGAGGAGAGCTCCCGCAAGGCCGGCCAGGTCGCCACGCAGCTCTACCGCAACGGCGGCGATGACGCCGCACTCGAGCTCTTCTTCTCCGGCTCGGCGAACAGCGCCGACGACCTGCTCACGCGGCTGGGCACGATGGACAAGTTCCTCGAGTTCAACCGCTCGGTCTACGACAACGCCGTCGCCGCGCGCGATTCCGCCCAGGCGCTCAGCGACCAGGCGGCGGCCGCCCGCGACGAGCGCGACCGGCTGCAGAAGATCGCCGAAGAGAAGATGATCAAGGCGCAGCAGGCAGCGGATGCCGCGCAGGCCGCGCTCGCCGAGAAGCAGGCGAACCTCGTCACCCTCGAGGCTCAGCTCGCCGCGCTCAAGGACACCACGGCGCAGACCGTCGCCGCCTACCAGGAGGGCGAGCGCATCCGCCGCGAGGAGGAGGCGCGCCGCAAGGCCGAAGAGGAGCGTCGTCGCCGTGAGGCCGAGGAGGCCGCCCGCAACAACGCCGGTGGCGGTGGCGGTGGCGGCGGCGGAGGCGGCGGTGGCGGCGGAGGAGGCGGCGGCGGAAGCGGCTGGGTCCGCCCGCATGGCGGCTGGATCTCCTCCGGATACGGTCCCCGCGCCTCGAACTGCTCGAACGGCTACTGCAGCTCGAGCTTCCATGAGGGCCTCGACTTCGCCAACGGATGCGGCGCGCCCATCTTCGCCGCGGCATCCGGCACCGTCACCTACGCCGGCTGGAACGGCGGCTACGGCAAATACGTGAGGATCAACCACGGCGACGTCTCGACCGGTTACGCCCACATCGACTCGATCGGCGTCGGCTACGGGCAGTGGGTCTCCGCCGGCCAGGTGATCGGCTGGGCGGGCAATACCGGCCGCTCCTACGGATGCCATCTGCACTTCGAGGTGTACCGCGGATGGGGCACCATCAACCCGTATCCGTTCCTCGCCGACCGCGGCGCGATCTGATCGCGTCCGAACGACGAAACCCCCGGCGGTGACCGGGGGTTTCGTGTGTGTATGACGCTTCGACAGGCTCAGCGTCCGGGGTTGAGGCGGACGCTTCGACAGGCTCAGCGTCCGGGGTTGAGGCGGACGCTTCGACAGGCTCAGCGTCCCGCGGGGTCAGTGGCCCTGCGAGCCGAAGCGCTCGATGGCCTCGTCGAGGATGCGCTGCGCCTCGGCGGCGTCGCCCCACGCGTCGACCTTGACCCACTTGCCGGGCTCGAGGTCCTTGTAGTGCTCGAAGAAGTGCTCGATCTCCTTCTTGGTGTACTCCGGGATGTCGGCGATGTCCTGGATGTGCTGCCAGCGCGGGTCCTTCGACAGCACCGCGACGAGCTTGTCGTCGCCGCCGGCCTCGTCGCTCATCTTCAGCACGGCGACCGGGCGGACGTTCACCACGACGCCCGGGAAGATCGTGTGGTCGAGCAGCACCAGCACGTCCAGCGGGTCGCCGTCCTCGCCGAGCGTGTTGTCGAAGTACCCGTAGTCGGCCGGGTAGCCGAACGTCGTGTACAGGACGCGGTCGAGGTGGACTCGCCCGGTCTCGTGGTCGACCTCGTACTTCACCCGGCTGCCGCGCGGGATCTCGATGACGGCGTCGTGTGCGCCCATGCGTGTGCTCCTCAGGGAAAGATCGGTCGGATGCCGGGGACCAGCCTACCGGCGACGTGCTGTCACACCCGTCCCCGCTGCTCAGTCGGCGTGAGCGCCGCGGCCGAGGAGCGCGTCCTGCACGGCGGCGGTGCGCCGGCGCAGGGCATCCGCCACCGCCGCGACCGCGGGCTGGCGCAGGGAATCCGGCCGCAGCACCATCCAGTACGGCAGCCGCTCCGCGAACTCCTCCGGCAGCAGGCGGACCAGGTCGGGATGACGGTCGGCCATGAAGCACGGCAGGAAGCCGATTCCGGCCCCCGCCCGGGTGGCCTCGACGTGCACGAACACGTTGGTGGAGCTGAGCGAGTCCATCATCCCGGGCACCAGCCGCCGCGGGGCGTCCAGGTCGTCGACTTGCAGCATCGAGTCGACGAAGTACACCAGCGGATGCCGGCTGAGCTCGCCGATGCCGGACGGCGTGCCGTACTCGGCGAGGTAGTCGCGCGAGGCGTACATGCCCAGCACGTAGTCGCCGAGCCGGATCGCCTCCGCGCGGTGCACCTGGGGCTGCCCGACCACGACCTCCAGGTCCAGTCCGGAGCGGTGCTGCAGGGCGCGGCGGGTCACGTTGACGATCTCCACACTGAGCCGCGGATGCCGTCGCCGCAGCTCCGCGACCGCCGGCACCACCACGAACGCGCTGAACCCGTCCGTCGCCGACATCCGCACGACGCCCGCGATCTGGTCGGCCTCCTCCTCGCCCTCGTGGATCGTCGCGACGGCCGCCTCGACGTCCTCCGCGGCGCGCACCGCGCGGCGCCCCAGGTCGGTCAGCTCCCAGCCGCCGGTGGCGCGGGCGAGGACGCGTCCGCCGAGGTCGTTCTCCAGGGCGGCGATACGTCGCGAGACGGTGGTGTGGTTCAGACCCAGGCTCTCGCCGGCGGTGGTGAAGCGGCCGGTGCGCGCGACGGCGAGGAGGATCAGCAGATCGTCCGGATGCGGAGAGGCGGCTCCAGGAACCATGTGTGCAATTCTGCACTCGATATGTGCCGCTCTGGTCATTGATGCACACGCGGCGTCGTGCCCATACTGACGGAGGCTGGCCCTCAGGAGGGCTGCCGGACCGCTCGGCGGATGCCGACGAGGGCATCCGCGCAATCACGAAAGAGTGCATCGATGAGCGTCAACAGGACGACCCCGCCCGAGACCGAGACCTCAGGGCTGAAGAAGATCGTGGCCGCCTCGATGGTGGGCACCGTCGTCGAGTGGTACGAGTTCTTCCTCTACGCCACCGCCGCCTCGCTGATCTTCGGCACCCTCTTCTTCCCGAACGCCGGCACCGAGCTGGACGGCATCATCGCCGCGTTCCTCACCTACGCCGTCGGCTTCATCGCGCGGCCGCTCGGCGGCATCGTGTTCGGACAGATCGGCGACCGGCTCGGCCGCAAGCACACGCTGCAGATCACGATCATCCTGGTCGGCGTCGCCACCTTCCTGATGGGCTGCCTGCCCGGCTTCAACGCCATCGGATACTGGGCGCCCGTGCTGCTGGTGATCCTGCGCTTCGTGCAGGGCTTCGCCGTCGGCGGCGAGTGGGGCGGCGCCGTGCTGCTGGTCGCCGAGCACAGCCCGGACCGCTCGCGCGCCTTCTGGTCCAGCTGGCCGCAGGCCGCGGTCCCGGTCGGCAACCTGCTGGCGACCCTCGTGCTGCTCGGCATGTCGTGGATCCTCCCCGCCGACCAGTTCCAGAGCTGGGGCTGGCGGGTCGCGTTCTGGGCATCCGCCATCGTCGTGGTCATCGGCTACTACATCCGCACCCACGTCAGCGAGGCGCCGATCTTCCTCGAGGCCCGCGCTCAGGTGGAGGCCGGCAAGGCCACCCGCTACGGTGTGCTCGAAGTGGTGCGCACGTACCCGCGCGGCATCTTCGGCGCCATGGGCCTGCGCTTCGCGGAGAACATCCTGTACTACATCATCGTGTCGTTCTCGATCGTGTACCTGAAGACCGTGCACGCGTACGACACCAGCCAGCTGCTGCTCGCGCTGCTCGTCGCGCACGTCATCCACTTCCTGGTGATCCCGCAGGTCGGCCGGTTGTCGGATGCCCTGGGCCGCCGTCCGGTCTACCTCGCCGGTGCGGTGCTCGGCGCCTCGTGGGCCTTCTTCGCCTTCCCGATGTTCGACACCCTGAACCCGTTCGTCATCATCGCCGCGGTCACCATCGGCCTCTGCTTCCACGCGCTGATGTACGCGGGTCAGCCCGCCATCATGGCCGAATTGTTCCCCACCCGGATGCGGTACTCGGGCGTCTCGCTGGGCTACCAGGTCACCTCCATCGTCGCCGGCTCGCTGGCGCCCATCATCGCGACCGCGCTGCTGCAGCAGTACGGCTCCGGGGTGCCGGTGGCGATCTACGTCGCGATCGCCTGCGCCATCACAGCCGTCGCCGTGATCACCCTGAAGGAGACCCGGGGCATCGCGCTGCAGGACGTCGACGACGCCGACGCCCGCGCGCACGGGCTCACCACCGCCAGGGTCGGCGATGGCATCCGCTGAGCCGGACGCAGGGGCGGGCGCGGTGCCCGTGTCGGGGAGGCCGCTCGCCGGACGACGCGCCCTCGTCACCGGCGGCGCGAGCGGCATCGGCCTCGCCGTCGCGCACGCGCTCGCAGCGCGCGGCGCCCACGTCGTCGTCGCCGACCGGGACCGCGACGGATGCCAGGCGGCCGCGGATGCCATCGGCGGTTCCGCCTGGACCGTCGACCTGCTCGACCCTGCGGCCGTCGCTGACGACCGGCTGGCGGAGGTGCTCGCCGACGTGGACATCCTGGTCAACAACGCCGGGATCCAGCGCGTCAGCCCGATCGAGGAGTTCGACCCGCAGGACTTCCGCCGCATCCTCAGGCTGATGGTCGAGGTGCCGTTCCTGCTCGTCCGCGCCGCGCTGCCCGGCATGTACGCCCGCGGGTTCGGCCGGATCGTCAACGTCTCCTCCGTGCACGGGCTGCGCGCCTCGCCGTACAAGTCCGCATACGTGACCGCCAAGCACGGGCTGGAGGGACTGTCCAAGGTCACCGCGCTGGAGGGCGGCGGGCGCGGAGTCACCAGCAACTGCGTCAACCCCGGCTACGTGCGCACGCCGCTGGTGGAGAAGCAGCTCGCTGACCAGGCGCGCATCCACGGCATCCCGGAGGCCGAGGTGCTCGACCGGATCATGCTGACCGAGAGTGCGATCAAGCGGCTGATCGAACCGGCCGAGGTCGCCTCGCTGGTGGCGTGGCTGGCGAGCGACGAGGCGGCCATGGTGACCGGCGCCAGCTACACGATGGACGGCGGCTGGTCGGCCCGGTGACCGGCGGCCGGGGCGGTGCGTGCCCTACCGTGGTGGGGTGCCGTCGCTGAATCCTGCCATCGCCGAGGTGCGCCGCGCCGTCCGCGGTCCGCTCCGCACGTTGCCGGCCGGCTCGACCGTGATCGTCGCGCTGTCCGGCGGCGCCGACTCGCTGGCGCTCGCCGCGGCGACCGCGTTCGAGGCGCGGGGTCTCGGTCTCGAGGTCGTGAGTGTCACGGTCGACCACGGGCTGCAGCCAGGGTCGGCGGATGCCGCGGCCACCGCCGCCCGGAACGCCGCCGCCCTCGGCATCCGTTCCCGCGTGGAGCGGGTCGAGGTCGTCGCGGGTGCGGACGGGCTCGAGGCTGCGGCACGGGATGCTCGGTATGCGGCGCTGCGGCGCGCGGCATCCGCGGACCGAGCCCCGGTGCTGCTCGGGCACACCCTCGACGACCAAGCGGAGACCGTGCTGCTCGGGCTGGCGCGCGGATCGGGTGCGGCGAGCCTGCAGGGGATGGCGCCGGTGCGCGAGGACGAGGACGGGGTGCGCTGGCTGCGTCCGCTGCTGTCGGTGCGCCGCGCGGTGACCCGGGCGTTCTGCGCGGCATCCGGACTCGAGTCGTGGGAGGACCCGCACAACGCCGATCCGCGCTTCGCGCGCGTGCGGGTGCGGGAGCGGGTGATGCCGGTGCTCGAGGCCGAGCTCGGGCCGGGGATCGCCGAGGCGCTCGCCCGCACCGCCGAGCAGCTGCGCGAGGACGCCGAGGCGTTCGACGAGATGATCCACGAGACGATCGAGGACATCGTCGAGCACGCCGAGGCGGGGATCTCGGTGAGCGCGGCGGCGCTGGCGGCCAACCCGGCGGCGCTGCGGAACCGCATCATCCGGCTCGTCGTGCACAGCGAGTTCGGGGTGAGCCTGACCCGGCGGCAGACGCTGGAGGTGGCCCGGCTCGTCACCGACTGGTCCGGTCAAGGGCCGATCGACCTGCCCGGCTGCGTCGCCGAGCGCCGCGGCGGGCGGGTGGTGTTCACGGCGCGCTGAGCGGCGGTGGGGGTGCTCCGCGGCGGTGCGGGGTGCTCAGCGGCGGCCGCCGAACAGGCCCCCGAGGATGTCGCCCACGACACCGCCGATGCCGCCCGAACTGCCGGACCCGGTCGATCCGGAGCCGCCGCCGAGCAGACCGCCGAGACCGCCCAGGATGTCGCCGAGCCCGCCGCCGCTGCCGGCCTCGGACGAAGAGCCGGCGGTGGAGCCGCCCTTGCCCTTGGTCGCGTTCGCGATCAGGCCGAGGATGATCGGTGCGAGGATCGGCAGCAGCTTGCCGAAGTCGATGCCGCCCGCGGTCTTCTCGGAGGTGGTGAGGGTCTCCTCGACGTCCTTCTTCTTGTCGCCGAAGACGTGCTTCACGATCTTCTCGCCGTCCTCGCGGTCGACGTCGTCGACGCTCGAGGCGCCGGAGAAGCCTTCGTGCCGGTTCAGCGCCTGCTCGATCGCCGAGGATCCCTCGGGCGTCTCGGCGTTCTTCTGCAGACCGCCGAGCAGGGCGGCGCTGCCCTCCGCCACGGCCTGGCGCGCCACGTCCTGGCTGACGCCGAACCGCTGGGCGATGTCGTCGATCGGGACCTGCTTCAGGATCTCGTCGAGGTTCATGGGCTCTCCCTCCGCGGGCACCCGCCCGCCTCTCCGCTCACAGTAGCGCGCAGGGGGTGCGCGGGGGAGGGGGACAGGGGGCATCCGTCTGTGGCATACCGTCACGGGCACGAGGGTCTGTCACGGGGGCATCCGGGCGCTCGCCTAAAATCGATCCATGCGCGCTGCGGACATCCAGGACGACATCGAGAAGATCCTCGTCACCGAGGAGGAGATCCGCGCCAAGCTCGACGAGCTCGCCCAGCGCGTCGCCGAAGATTACGCGGGCAAGGACCTGCTGCTGGTCGGCGTGCTCAAGGGCGCGGTGATGGTCATGGCGGACTTCGCGCGGGCGCTGCCGTTCCACGCGCCGATGGACTGGATGGCGGTGTCGAGCTACGGCGCGAGCACGAAGTCGAGCGGTGTCGTGCAGATCCGGAAGGACCTCGACACGGCGCTCGAGGGCAAGCACGTGCTCATCGTCGAGGACGTCATCGACTCGGGCCTGACCCTCAGCTGGCTGCTGGAGAACTTCGCCTCCCGCGGCGCCGAGTCGATCGAGGTTCTGGCGCTGCTGCGCAAGCCGGAGGCGGCGAAGGTCGAGATCGACTGCAAGTACGTGGGCTTCGACATCCCGACCGACTTCGTCGTCGGCTACGGCCTGGACTACGCCGAGCGCTACCGCAACCTCCGCGACGTCGCCGTCCTCGCCCCCCACGTCTACACCTGACGCCTCCGCCCGCCCGCCGGCGCCCGCGCCCGCCCCACAAACAGACGCCGGGGATCGGGGGGCAGAGAGCGGGGGCGGCCGGCGGAGCGGGGGCGGGAGGAGCGGGCGGGAGGGGCGGTACGCCGTGGGTGAACGCACAGGAGACGCCTCGGGACCGGGCGGTACGCTGAATGCATCATGGATGTCAAGAAGATCTCCCGGAATCCGCTGATCTATGTGGCGCTGATCGGGCTCCTGCTGTTCGGCGGCTTCCTGCTGATCTCGAACCTCGGTGCACCCAAGCAGGTCACCACTCAGGAGGGCCTGGAGCTGCTCGCCGGCGACACCGTGACCAAGGTCGTCACCACCGACGGCGACCAGCGCGTCGACATGGTGCTCTCCAAGGAGTTCGAGGGCGCGAAGGCCGTCCAGTTCTACTACGTCGAAGCCCGCGCCGACGAGGTCGTGCAGGCGATCGACGCCGCGAACCCGAAGGACGGCTTCAACGACAGCGTCCCGCGTCCCACCTGGTTCGACGGCTTCCTGTCGCTGCTGCTGCCGCTCGTCCTCCTCGGCCTGCTGTTCTGGTGGCTGCTGTCGTCCATGCAGGGCGGCGGCAGCAAGGTCATGCAGTTCGGCAAGTCCAAGGCGAAGCTCGTCAACAAGGAGACCCCGACGGTCACCTTCGCCGACGTCGCCGGCGCGGACGAGGCGATCGAGGAGCTGCAGGAGATCAAGGAGTTCCTGCAGGATCCGGCGAAGTTCCAGGCCATCGGCGCCCGCATCCCCAAGGGTGTGCTGCTCTACGGCCCTCCCGGAACCGGCAAGACGCTGCTCGCCCGCGCCGTGGCCGGCGAGGCGGGCGCCCCGTTCTACTCGATCTCCGGATCCGACTTCGTCGAGATGTTCGTCGGCGTCGGCGCCTCCCGCGTGCGCGACCTGTTCACCCAGGCCAAGGAGCACGCCCCGGCGATCATCTTCATCGACGAGATCGACGCCGTCGGACGTCACCGCGGCGCCGGCCTCGGCGGCGGCAACGACGAGCGCGAGCAGACCCTGAACCAGATGCTCGTCGAGATGGACGGCTTCGACCCGAACGCGAACGTCATCGTGATCGCGGCGACCAACCGTCCCGACATCCTCGACCCCGCCCTGCTGCGCCCGGGCCGCTTCGACCGCCAGATCGGCGTCGACGCCCCCGACCTGAAGGGCCGCCAGCGCATCCTCGAGGTGCACGCCCGCGGCAAGCCGCTGTCGCAGTCGGTCGACCTCGAGGTCGTCGCCCGGAAGACGCCGGGCTTCACCGGCGCCGACCTGGCGAACGTGCTGAACGAGGCCGCGCTGCTCACCGCGCGCAGCAACGCCCAGCTGATCGACAACCGCGCCCTCGACGAGGCCATCGACCGGGTCATCGCCGGTCCGCAGCGCCGGACCCGCGTGATGAAGGACAAGGAGAAGCTGATCACCGCGTACCACGAGGGCGGTCACGCTC
The DNA here is from genome assembly GCF_028472845.1 of Microbacterium sp. EF45047. Lineage (NCBI taxonomy): Bacteria > Bacillati > Actinomycetota > Actinomycetes > Micrococcales > Microbacteriaceae > Microbacterium > Microbacterium sp. EF45047. The sequence continues at coordinate 283,484 of NZ_CP069429.1, forward strand.
TCGCCGCCGCGGCGATGAACCACAGCGATCCGGTCACCAAGATCACGATCCTCCCCCGCGGCAAGGCCCTCGGCTACACCATGGTGCTGCCGCTGGAGGACAAGTACTCCGTCACTCGCAACGAGCTGCAGGATCAGCTCACCTACGCGATGGGCGGGCGCGTGGCCGAGGAGATCGTGTTCCACGACCCCACGACCGGCGCCTCGAACGACATCGAGAAGGCCACGAGCATCGCCCGGAAGATGGTCACCGAGTACGGCATGACCACCGAGGTCGGCCCGGTCAAGCTCGGCTCCGAGAGCGGGGAGATGTTCGTGCCCCGCGACATGCACCGAGGCCGCGACTACTCCGACAAGGTCGCCGAGACCGTCGACGAGCAGGTGCGCGCCCTCATCGAGCAGGCCCACAACGAGGCCTACCAGGTGCTCACCGAGAACCGGGACATCCTCGACCGCCTCGCCCTCGCCCTGCTCGAGCACGAGACCCTCGATCACCACCAGATCGCCGAGATCTTCACGGATGTCCGCAAGCTGCCCGAGCGGCCGCAGTGGCTCTCCAGCGAGGACCGTCCGGTCTCGCTGCGTCCTCCGGTGGAGATCCCGAAGCGGACGGATGCCGGCGTCGCCGCGCAGACCGCTGCGGATGCCACGACCAGCACCGGCACCGGCTCCCGGCCGACCGCGCAGCCCAGCGGCGGACGGGCCCGGCCGGCGACGGCCTGACGTGGCTGTCGACAGGGCGCGCGTCGAGCGGCTCACCCGTGAGCTCCTCGAGGCGATCGGCGAGGACCCGGAGCGTCCGGGCCTGAAGCAGACCCCGGCGCGGATGGCGGAGCTGTACGCGGAGTACTTCGCCGGCGTGCACGAGGACCCCGCCGCGCCGCTGGCGCGCACCATCAGCGTCGCCCGCGGCCCGGCGCCGGAGACGCTGCCGTCGGGGGCGGTGCTGATGCGCGACATCCGGTTCCGCTCGGTGTGCGAGCACCACCTGCTGCCGTTCGCCGGCCACGCGCACCTCGCCTACCTGCCCGGCGAGCAGGTCGTCGGCCTGGGCGCCCTGGTCAAGGTGGTCGAGATCCTGGCCGCGCGACCGCAGGTGCAGGAGCGCCTCGGCGAGCAGATCGCCGACACCATCGCCGAGAACCTCGACACCCGCGGCGTCCTCGTCGTGCTCGACGCCACGCACGGCTGCGTCACCATGCGCGGCGGTCGCCAGCCCGAGGCGTCCACGCTCACCATCGCCGCCCGCGGCGCGTTCGCCGAGCCGGCCGCCCGCGCCGAGCTCATCGCGCTCATCGGCGGGTCGCGGCCCGGCGGCGCCGGGCAAGGCGATGCCGCAGCGGGCCCCTCCGGAGGCGCGTGGTGACCGGCATCTGGGGCATCCTGAACATCACCCCCGACTCGTTCAGCGACGGCGGCCGCTACCTCGATCCCGGGATCGCGGTCGCGCACGCCCGGATGCTGCGCGCCCAGGGCGCGGCGGTCGTCGACGTCGGCGGCGAGTCCACGCGCCCCGGCGCGGAGCGGGTGCCGGAGGCGGAGGAGCAGCGTCGGGTGCTGCCGGTGATCGAGGCGCTGACGGATGCCGGCATCCCGGTCTCGATCGACACCCTGAACGCGTCCACGGCCGTCGCCGCCGTGCGCGCCGGGGCGCGGTACGTGAACGACGTGTCCGGCGGGCTCGCGGACGAGCGGATGCTGGCCGCCGTCGCGGACACCGATGCCGACGTGGTGCTCGGCCACTGGCGCGGACCGTCCAGCGACATGTACGCGCGGGCCCAGTACACCCGCGCCGCGCGGGAGGTCGCCGCGGAGCTGCACGACCGGATCGCGGCGGCCGCAGCTGCGGGCATCGCCCCGGCCCGCGTCATCCTGGATCCGGGGATCGGCTTCGCGAAGTCCGGGACGCAGAACTGGGAGGTGCTGCGCGGGCTGGACGAGATCGTCGGGCTCGGGCACCGAGTGCTCGTCGGAACGTCGCGCAAGCGGTTCCTCGGCGAGATCCTCGCCGCCGCCCCGTCGTCGAACGACGGCGCGGACGCTTCGACAGGCTCAGCGTCCGAGGCCGGCATCCCCCTCGCCCGCCGTGATCTCGCCACCGCCGTGACCAGCGTCCTGGCCGCGCGCGCCGGCGCGTGGGCGGTCCGGGTCCACGACGTCGCCTCCACCCGCGACGCCCTCGCGGTGCAGAGAGCCTGGGACGGAGCCTGATGGACTTCCTCGACGAGATCACCCTCACCGGACTGACCGTCCGCGGGCACCACGGCGTCTACGAGCACGAGCGCCGCGACGGCCAGGAGTTCCGCATCGACCTGACGCTCCGGCTGTCGCTCCGCGCCGCTGCGGCATCCGATGACGTCGCCGACACCGTGCACTACGGCGAACTGGCCGAGCGCGTCGCCGCGGTCGTCGCGGGGGAGCCGGTGAACCTCATCGAGACCCTCGCCGAGCGCATCGCCGACGTCGTGCTGCAGGACTCCCGGGTCGAGGGCGTGACGGTCACCGTGCACAAGCCGCACGCGCCGATCCCGCTGACCTTCTCGGACGTGTCGGTCACGATCCACCGGGGACGGTCGTGATGGACCGCCGGCTCACCCACCCACCGGCCTTCCCCGACCCGCGGCCGGGCCGAGACCCGGAGGTGGCGGTGATCGCCCTGGGCTCGAACGAGGGCGACCGCGGGGAGATGCTGCGCGCCGCCGCCGAGCGTCTGCGCCGGCTGCCCCTCGTGGACGAGCTGCGCATGTCCGAGCCCGTCGAGACGATCGCGGTGCGCGTGGACGGTCCCGATCCGGATGCCCCGCGCTATCTCAACGCCGTCGCGCTGATGACGACGCGGCTGGCACCCTCGGTGCTGCTCGGCATGCTGCACGCCGTCGAGGAGGAGCAGGGCCGGGTGCGCCGCGAGCGGTGGGGCGACCGGACCCTCGACCTCGACCTCATCGCCTACGGCGACTTCCGCAGCGATGCGGAGCATCTGCAGGTGCCGCATCCTCGAGCGGCCGAACGGCTGTTCGTGCTCGAGCCGTGGCTGAGCCTCGACCCCCACGCGGTGCTCCCGGGACACGGGCGGGTCGCCGACCTCGTGCGGTCGCTGCGGACGGGTTCGCCCGATGCGGATGCCGGGTCGGATGCCGACGGGGAGCGGCGCCGATGAAACGCACCGGCCCCGGCGTCCTGCTCGTGCTCGCGCTGCTGGGCGCCGTCGCGGGCTTCGGCTTCGACCACCTGCTCACCATCACCGGTCGGGCGACGTTCACGCCCTCGGTGTTCCTGCCGGTGCTGCTCCTGCTGCTCGCCGGAGTCGTGGTCGGCCTGGCCTGGCCGGTGCGGCGCAGCGTGCGCGACGGCATCCGCATCGACCCGTTCCGCGCCCTCCGGGCGGCCACCCTGGCGCGGGCGTCCAGCCTGCTCGGCGCGATCCTCGCCGGGTTCGCCGGCGGCCTGCTGGGCTTCCTCGTGACCCGGCCCGTCCCACCGCCGGTAGGGTCGACGGTGGCGATGCTCGCCCTCATCGTCAGCGCGCTGGTGCTGATCGGGGCCGCGCTCGTCGCCGAACAGTTCTGCACGCTGCCGAAGGATTCCGATGACCGAGAGCCCGACGACCCCTCCGAGTGATCCGAACGGCTTCGGCACCCCGGTGCCGCCTCCGCCGCCCGTCCGGGCCACATCCGTCCCCGAGGCGCCCGCCCCCGGAGCATCCGTCCCCGCCGCACCCGCGCCCGCAGGACTCGACGAGGGCACCTACACGCAGCTGCGCACGCCGCGCAGCCCCGGCGCCATCGCGCTGGACGGCACCTGGCACCAGATCTCCCCGCGCTACGTGGTGTCGCAGGTCGTGCAGAACATCCTGTTCCTCGTCGCGGTCGTGGCCGCCGCGGCGGTGCTGCACGTCTTCTTCGCGCAGACCTGGGCGTGGCTGCCCGGCGCCGCGCTGGTCGTGATCACGCTGGTCACCCTGGCGATCCTGCCGCGGCAGGCGAAGGCCATCGGGTACATGCTCCGCGAGGACGACATCGTCTTCCGCAAGGGCATCCTGTGGCAGCGGATGGTCGCGGTGCCGTACGGGCGGATGCAGCTGGTCGACATCACCCAGGGGCCGCTCGACCGCGCCTTCGGGATCTCGCAGCTGAAGATGGTGACCGCGGCCGCGACCACGGGCGTGCAGATCCCCGGGCTCACCCAGACCGCCGCGGAGGCGCTGCGCGACACCCTGATCGAGGTCGCCGAGACCCGCCGGACCGGACTGTGAGCGACCAGCGGCAGCCCGGAACCCTCGCGGCGCCGGCCGGCCTGCCCGAGGGCGGTTCGTCGTCGCTGGCGGACGGCGAATGGCACCGGATGCATCCGCTCACCCCGCTGTTCAAGGGCGGTCTGGTGCTCCTCATCGTCGGCGGCATCGCGATCGCGAACATGCGCGACCGCCTGATCGCCTGGTTCGTCAACCTCTTCGCGCCGGAGGAGGCGCAGTACGAGTACGGCGGCGACCCGTTCGACTGGGTCCTCGCGAACGACCTCATCCTGCTCGCCCTCGGCATCCTGCTCGCCGTCGTCGTCGTGCTGGTGATCGCGTTCTGGCTGGTCTGGCGCTTCCACCAGTTCCGCATCACCGGCGACCACGTCGAGGTGCGCAAGGGCATCGTGTTCCGCGCCCACCGGCGCGCACCGCTCGACCGGGTGCAGGGGGTGAACTTGACCAGGCCTTTCCCGGCCCGGCTGATCGGGCTGGGCAAGCTCGAGGTCGTCGGCGCCGGCACCGACGCCAACGTCGCCCTCGAGTACCTGTCCACCGGGACGGCCGAATCCGTGCGGGCCGACATCCTCCGTCTCGCCTCCGGAGCCCGGGCCGCGCGCAGCGAGGCTCAGGCGCGGGCCGAGGGGATGCGGCCGGGGGCGCCCGCCGGCACGACGCCGCTGCTGGAGACGGTGAACGCCGGGGTCGCCGGTCTGATCGAGGGCGTCGACCTCGCCGACGTCGCCCCGGAGAGCGTGGTCAAGATCCCGACCGGGCGCCTGATCGGCTCGCAGCTGATCGTCGGCGCGCTGTGGCTGCTGTTCTTCGCGGTGATCTTCGCGCTGGCGCTGGGCGGCATCGTGATCGGCGCCGTCAGTGACGGGGAGACCGCCATCGGGCTCATCGTGCTCACCGCCGGGCTCGGCATGGGCATCCCGCTGCTGCTGGCGAGCATCGCCATCGCCTGGGCGCAGATCTCGAAGTCGCTGCGGTACGCGATCGCGCCGACCCCCGACGGGGTGCGCATCACCTACGGCCTGCTCACCACCGTGACCGAGACGCTGCCGCCGGGCCGGATCTTCGCGGTCGAGGTGTCGCAGTCGCTGCTGTGGCGGCCGTTCGGCTGGTGGACGATCCGGATCAACCGGATGAGCGGCAAGAGCGCCGCGCAGCAGCAGTCCAGCAGCGCCCAGCAGTTCAACGTCGTGCTGCCGGTGGGCAACCGTGCGGACGTGGAGCGGGTGCTCGGGCTGATCCTGCCGGACGTGCCGGCCGCCGACATCCCGCTGATCTGGGAGCACGGGATCCTCGGCCCGGTGCCGGGCGACCCGTATCGGACCATCCCGCCGCGGGCCTGGTGGCGCCGGCCGGTGTCGTGGAAGCGGCACGGCTACGCGCTCACTCAGTACGGCCTGCTGCTGCGGCGCGGCACGGTGTGGCGCAAGCTCGCGATCTTCCCGCTCGCGCGCCTGCAGGGCGTCTCGATCTCGCAGGGACCGATCGACCGCGCGCAGCGAGTCGCCGAGGGGCAGGCGCACACCGTGCCAGGACCGGTGTCGGGCGTCGTCTCCGGGCTGGAGCGCGAGGACGCGATCGCGCTGCTGGACGGCGTGAGCCGGGCCGCCGTCGCCGCGGCATCCCGCGATCAGACCCACCGCTGGCGCGCGAACGGGGACGCGGTTGCCGCGTTCGGGTCGCAGAATGTGCCGGTATCCGGCGGGGAAAGCGGCACTTTTCGCGACCTGAGCGGGGAGTCGCCGGCCTCGAGTCCCGAGGGGTCCTGACGTGGCGGCGGGTGCGCGCCTCGGCGTCGGCATCATCGGCGCGGGTCGGGTGGGGCCGGTGATCGGTGCCGCGCTCGCCGGTGCCGGGCACGCGATCACCGGCATCACGAGCGGCTCCGACGACGAGCGCGCCTCCGCGATCCTGCCCGAGGTGCCCGTGCTCGACGCGCTCGAGGTGGTCCGCCGCAGCGAGCTCGTCGTGATCGCGGTGCCGCACGACGAGCTGCCGGGGCTGGTCAGGGGGATCGCGGATGCCGGAGGCTGGCAGATCGGGCAGCTCGTGCTGCACACCGACCCGGCGTTCGGCACGGACGTGCTCCGGGCGGCCGCGGAGAAAGGCGCGATCCCGCTCGCTGTGCACCCGGCGATCGCGTTCACCGGCACGTCGATCGACCTCCGGCAGCTGAGGGCGGCGTTCGCGGCGGTCACCGCGCCCGCCCCGGTGCTGCCGATCGCGCAGGCGCTCGCCGTGGAGCTCGGCTGCGAGCCGGTCGTGATCGCGGAGGCGGACCGCGCCGCCTATGCCGAGGCGATCACCACGGCGACGACGTTCTCCCGCTCCATCATCGGGCAGGCGACCGGGCTGCTCCGCGGCATCGGGATCGACAACCCCGGCGGTTACCTTTCGGCGCTCGTATCGTCCACCGTCGAGCAGGCGCTCCGGGACGCCTCCGACCCGCTGGGCCCTCCGACCGGGCTCTGAGGCCACGGGCAGCGGCGCCCAGCCGCGGAGGCGTGCAGATCCGGGGCCTCCGCGTTCGAGGCTAGCCGGCGCGGTCGTACCGTTCGCCGGGCAGGGTCACCGTCACGACGAGGCCGCCCTCGGGCCGGGACGCGAGCGCGACCTCGCCGCCGTGCGCCTGCACGATCGCGCGCACGATCGACAGCCCCAGCCCGACGCCCGGCGCGCCGGCCGTGCGCTCCCCGTCCTGGCCGCCACCGTGCTGGTGGGTATCGTCGCCGGCCTGTATCCGGCCGCGCGCGCCGCCCGCCTCTCGCCGACCGAGGCCCTGGCCGCCCCGTGACCAGCCGCAGGCGGGGGAGCGGCGGTCGGTAGACTGGACGGGACTTCCGAGGAGCCCCCACTCATGACTGACGCGCCTGCGCAGACCGCCGCCCCCGCCGACCCTTCGACGCCCTCCGCCTCCGCCGAGGAGGACGTCTTCGAGCAGAAGGCGGTGCGGTTGGCCAAGCGCGAGAAGCTCATCGCGAGCCGCACGGATGCCGGTGGCGGCGCCTTCCCGGTCGGGGTGCCCGTGACGCACGGCATCCCGCAGCTGCGCGAGAAGTACGGCGACCTCGAGGCCGGGGCCGAGACCGGCGAGATCGTCGGCGTCGCGGGCCGCGTCGTGTTCAGCCGGAACACCGGGAAGCTGTGCTTCGCCACCCTGCAGGCCGGCGACGGCTCTCGCATCCAGGCGATGATCTCGCTCGCGAACGTCGGCGAGGAGTCCCTGGCGGCGTGGAAGGAGCTGGTCGACCTCGGCGACCACGTCTTCGTCCACGGAGAGGTGATCTCCAGCCGGCGCGGCGAGCTGTCGATCATGGCCGACGACTGGCGGATCGCGTCGAAGGCGATCCTGCCGCTGCCGAACGTGTACGCCGAGCTGAACGAGGAGACGCGGGTGCGCAGCCGCTTCCTCGACCTCATCGTCCGCGAGCAGGCCCGCACCACGGTGCGCGCCCGTGCCGCGGTGAACGCCAGCCTCCGGTCGACGTTCGCGGCGCACGACTATCTCGAGGTGGAGACGCCGATGCTGCAGGTGCAGCCCGGCGGGGCATCCGCTCGTCCCTTCATCACGCACTCGAACGCGTTCGACACCGAGCTGTACCTGCGGATCGCGCCGGAGCTGTACCTGAAGCGCGCCGTCGTCGGCGGCATCGAGCGGGTGTTCGAGATCAACCGGAACTTCCGCAACGAGGGTGCCGACTCCACGCACAGCCCCGAGTTCGCGATGCTGGAGGCCTACCAGGCGTACGGCGACTACCACCAGATGGCGGAGCTGACGCAGGAGCTGGTGCAGAACGCCGCGATCGCGGTGGCGGGGTCCACCACGGTGACGTGGGCCGACGGCACCGAGTACGACCTGGGCGGCGAGTGGGACCGCATCTCGATGTACGACTCGCTGTCCGAGGCGTCCGGCCGCACCGTCACGCCGAAGGACTCGGTGGAGGACCTGATCGCCTTCGCCGAGGAGCACGGCGTGGAGATCCCGCAGCACGTCACCCACGGCAAGCTCGTCGAGGAGCTGTGGGAGCACTTCGTCAAGGGCGGCCTGGAGCGGCCGACCTTCGTGATGGACTTCCCGGTCGACACCTCGCCGCTGGTGCGCGAGCACCGCTCCATCGACGGGGTCGTCGAGAAGTGGGACCTGTACGTGCGCGGCTTCGAGCTCGCCACCGGATACTCCGAGCTGGTGGACCCGGTCATCCAGCGCGAGCGGTTCGTCGAGCAGGCCAAGCTGGCGGCGAAGGGCGATGTCGAGGCGATGCGCGTGGACGAGGAGTTCCTGCGCGCGCTCGAGCACGGCATGCCGCCGTCGGGCGGGATGGGCATGGGGATCGACCGGCTGCTGATGGCGATCACGGGCCTCGGCATCCGCGAGACGATCCTGTTCCCGCTGGTGAAGTAACCGCGGACCGGCCCGGCGACCGGGCGTGGGTCCCCTCACGCCCCGGCGTTGCCGTACCGGGCTCACGCCCGCGCGTTCCCGCACCGGGCTCACGCCCGCCTCAGCGTCCATTCCGGCAGCATCGCCGCGGCGAGCACGGTGCGCAGCAGCGAGGCCATGCTGTGCTGCGGGTCGATCTCCAGCGCCTGGCGCAGGTACTCGGCGGCGTGAGAGGAACGGCCCAGCGCCCACGCCAGCCAGGCGGCCGCCACGAGCGCGCCGGGCCGGGCCGCGCGCGGCGCGCAGGTAGCCGCCCGCCGCGCCACCGACAGCGCACACCCGAGGCGGTCGGGGTCGGGGCGCGCTCCGCGCCCGAGGAACACCTCGCCGACGTCGTCGGGCACCGTGGAGCCCGCGTCGGCGAAGGCCAGCTGCGCGGCGAGGGCGCGGGTGCCGAAGGCCGCGTCGGTCGCCCACTGCACGATGATGGCGTCCCGGAACACCGGCCGGTTCAGACACCACAGCAGGGCGGCGCACGCGAACGGCGGCAGATCGTCCGGACTCTCCAGCACCGCCTCGGCGAAGGCCGGCACGTCGTCGAGCATCACCGCGGCTGCCAGCGCCTGCGGATTCTCCTCCGGGCCGGGGACCCAGGCGCCGCGCCGTTCGCGCTGCAGCACCGTGCACAGGTCGGCGAGGGCCCGCCCGACGCGCTCCGTCTCGGCCAGGTCGCTCGGCGGGAGCGCGGCTCCGGCGAGCTGGTCGCCGGAGACGTCGCCGACGCCGGGTACGGCCGGGGCGGTCGGGATCCCGTCGAGCGGGTGGAGCTCGGGCTCGTCGTCGCGGTAGTCGCCCCAGCCGCCGGGTGTGACGCACAGGGCTTCGACGATCCGCAGCGCCGCGTCGTCGGCCGCATCCAGCAGCGACTCCGCCAGTGCGAGCTGCGGCAGCAGCGGTCCGTCCGGCGTGCTCAGCGGCTCCTCGTCGGTGTACACGACGAGCGCGAGGGCGTCCACGCCGCCGATGCGGTCGACGAGCTCGATCGCGGCATCCGCGAACTCGTCCGGGTCGACGTCGGGATCGGGAAGGTCGACGCGCAGGGCGCCGTGCGTCCGCCGGCCGCGGAACGGCAGCAGGACGAGGCTCTGCCGGGGCGTGAACCCGGCGAGGGAGGGGACGAGGCCGAGGAGCTCGGCGGCATCGGTGGCGTGCAGAATCGTGCTCATGCCCGGAGAGTGTGCCGGAGCCGCCCGGCCCGCGGGCCCGGAAAGGGCCGTTGTGGATGACTTCGGGGCAGATGCCGGTCGGTGCAGAACGATCGGGTCGGCGCAGGGCCGCCGCTCAGCCGGGCCGCGTACCATGGAGGCGTGGACAACTTCTGGGTCGCGGCGCTCTGGTCGATTCTGCCGACGCTCGTCGTCTCGGTCGTGTTCGTGTTCGTGCTCCGCGGCATCCTCCGGTTCGACCGCACCGAGCGCAAGGCGCACGCGCGGATCGAGGCCGAGGAGCGCGCGGCCCGCGGCCTGCCCCCGAAGTCCTCCTGACGGCATCCGCCCCGCCCGAACGGCGCTGTCCGGGCATCCGGCTACGCTGAACCCAGGTGAGGCAACCGCGACGCGGGGGAGGGGGCGACGGTGTTCGACATCTCGACCTGGCCCTGGTGGGTCGTCCTCGCCTACGCCGTGGTCGACATCACGGTCCGCATCGTCGCGATCGTCACCATCCCGCGCAACCGCCGCCCCACCGCCGCGATGGCCTGGCTGCTGGCGATCTTCTTCATCCCGGTGTTCGGGGTGCTGCTGTTCCTGCTCATCGGCAATCCGAAGCTGCCCCGCGCCCGCCGCCGCAAGCAGGAGCGGATCAACGATTACATCGCCGACACCGCCCGCCACCTGCACTTCGGCACCCTGCGCCCGGACGCCCCGGAGTGGTTCCCGCCGCTCGTGCACATGAACCAGTCGATGGGCGCCCTGCCGCTCTCCGGCGACAACGGCGCCCGCCTCATCTCCGACTACCAGGCGTCCATCGACGCGATGGCCGAGGAGATCCGCCGCGCCCGGGAGTACGTGCACGTCGAGTTCTACATCCTGCAGGCGGACGCCTCCACCGACGGCTTCTTCCAGGCGCTGGAGGACGCCGCGGCCCGCGGCATCCCGGTGCGGGTGCTGCTGGACTACTGGGCCAACCGCTGGAAGCCGAAGTACCGACAGACCGTCCGCCGCCTCGAGGCGATGGGTGCCGACTGGCATCTGATGCTTCCGGTGCAGCCGCTGCGCGGCCGCATCCAGCGCCCCGACCTGCGCAACCACCGCAAGCTCCTCGTCGTGGACGGGAGGGTCGGCTTCCTGGGTTCGCAGAACATCACCGACTCCTCCTACAACCTGCCGAAGAACATCCGCAGGGGCCTGCACTGGGTGGACCTGATGGTGCGCGTGGACGGGCCGGTCGTGTCCAGCATCAACGCGGTGTTCCTGTCGGACTACTACGCCGAGACCGACCGGGTGCCCGAGGGGATCGACATCACCCGCGTGGAGACCGGCAGCGGCGACCTGGACTGCCAGATCGTGCCGTCCGGCCCCGGATTCGAGGTGGAGAACAACCTGCGGCTGTTCCTCACCCTGCTGTATGCGGCGCGGTCGAAGATCATGATCGTGAGTCCGTACTTCGTGCCCGACGAGGCGCTGCTGCAGGCGGTCACGGCCGCCTGCGACCGGGGTGTGCAGGTGGAGCTGTTCGTCTCGGAGGAGGGCGACCAGGCGATGGTCTTCCACGCGCAGCGCAGCTACTACGAGGCGCTGCTGCGCGCCGGCGTGCGCATCTGGATGTACCGCAAGCCGTACATCCTGCACACCAAGAGCCTCACGATCGACGACCAGGTCGCGGTGATCGGCTCCAGCAACATGGACATGCGCTCCTTCGGCCTGAACATGGAGATCTCGATGCTCGTCCGCGGGGAGGAGTTCGTGCGGGAGGTGCGCGCCGTCGAGGACGAGTACCGCGCGCTCAGTCGCGAGCTCACCCTGGAGGAGTGGCTGAAGCAGCCGCTGCGCTCCACGGTGCTGGACAACCTTGCCCGGCTCACCTCCGCGCTGCAGTAGCAGCGCCGGCCTCCGGGCATCCGAGCCGGAGCGCCGGCCTCCGGGCATCGGGGCCGGCGTGCCGACTCCGGGGGTCCGGGCCGGCTGAGACGGACGGCGCCGCCGTGACACTATCGAGTATGCGATTCCGACCTCTTCGCTCTGCGTTCGCGCTCGCGGCGGTGGCGCTGCTCGCCGCCGGATGCTCGTCGGGCCCGGCATCCCCGTCGCCGACGAGCACGGCCGAACCGTCGGCAGCGCCGACGGACGGCGCCGGCTCCGCTGCTCCCGAGGACCGTGACGCCGGGGACGTCGAGGCCGCCTGGCTCGCCGGCGGCCGGCAGTTCGCGGTGGTGACGTGGGGATCGTCCGGATGCGTGCCGCACGCGGAGGATGTCCGGGCGGAGGGGCAGACCGTGCACGTCGTGCTGGCGGATGCCGGGGCCGACCAGGTCTGCACCGCCGACTTCGCGCCGCGCGCGACGCCGGCCGCCCTGCCCGAGGGCGTCGACCCGACGCAGGACGTCGAGCTGCGCGTGACCTACGGCGACGTCGCGGATGACGCCGACCTCGAGGCGCTCGCCGAGGCCCCGTCCGGCCCGGCGGGTCACGAGCCGTCCGCGGGCCGGTTCGACGACCGCGGCATCGTGCTGCTCACCTGGGGGTCCTCCTCGTGCACGCCCGTCGTCGAGAGCATCGAGCAGACGGATGCCGGGGCCGCGGTCGTCTTCGCCGAGATCGACGGCGTCTGCACGATGGACTACGCCCCGCGCACCACGATCCTCACCATCCCCTTCGAGACCGACGACGACCGTCCCTTCGCCCTCGCCCTGCGCGGCGGCGGCCTCGAGGGCCAGGTCCCCGTCCTCCCCTGACCCCACCCCCACCCCACCCTCTCCTCACCTCACCCTCCCCCTCCCCCTCCTCACCTCACTCGTTTGGGGCGGATTTCCACGTTCGGGGCGGCACAGCACCGCCCCGAACGGGAGAATCCGCCCCAAACCCGGGGAGGACGGGTCGGGGGAGGACGGGTCGGGGGGCGGGTCGGGACGGGTCGGGGAGGAGGACGGGGCGGGGTGCCTCGGGGTCAGAAGCGGGTGGTGTCGTGGCCGGGCGGCAGCACGATGGTCAGGCCGCCCTGCTGGATGCGGCACAGCATCCGCACCGCCTCGCCGAACTCGTCGCCGTCGAGCTCGATCGACGCCGGCGTGGGCATCGCCGCCTCGGCCGTCCGCCCGCGCAGGTAGTGGATCGAGGCGTCCCGGCCGCGCCGCTCCAGCACACGCCGGCCTGCCCGGGTGCGCAGCAGCACCGAGTTGTCCCACCAGATCTTGCGCCACAGGCCCAGCCAGCCCAGCGGTCCGGTCGGCTGGATCACCGCGATGTCGAGGGTGCCGTCGTCGAGCGAGGCGTCCGGCACGAGGGCGATGCCCGCCGGCAGCGACCCGCAGTTGGCGAACAGCACGCTGTGCACCTTGGTGGAGTGCAGCCGCCCGTCGTCCACCTGGTACAGGATGCGGAACGGGCGCGCACCGGGCAGCGACCGCGCCGCCCCGTCGATGTACGCCACCCAGCCCACCGAGCGCTTCAACTCGGCCTTCGTGTTCGCGATCATGTCGGCGTCCAGGCCGACCCCCGCGAGCACGACGAACGCGTGCTCGGAGGAGGAGCCGTCCGGGCGGACCAGGGTCACCCAGCCGATGTCGACGGGGTGGCGGAAGCCGCTGAAGACGGCCTCGATCATCGCCTCCGGGCCGGCGAGCGGGAGGCCGAGGTTGCGGGCGAAGAGATTGCCGGTGCCGCTCGGCACCACCGCGAGGGGGATCCCCGTTCCCGCCATCGCCTCCGACACCGCCCGCACCGTGCCGTCCCCGCCGGCGACCAGCACCGCGGCCGCGCCGTCGCGGAGCGCCGCGCGCGTCGCCTCCTGCCCGGGATCCTCCACGCTCGTCTCGTAGAACCGCGGCGGCGCCCAGCCGTGCTGCTTCGAGTGCGCGAGCAGGGCGGCCCGCAGGCGCATCTGCTCCACCTTGATCGGGTTGTACACGAGGGCCGCGTGCGACCCCTCGTGCCCGGTGCTCTCCATGCCCGCAACTCTACGGCGGCCGCCGCCGGCAGGGCGTGTCACGGGCCGTCGATAGACTTGACCAATGATCGATCTCGCCCTTCTCCGCGACGAGCCCGAGCTCGTCCGACGCTCACAGATCGCGCGCGGGAACGCGCCCGAGACCGTCGATGCGGCGATCGAGGCCGACCGATCGCGGCGCGCCGCGCTGACCCGCTACGAGGAGCTGCGGGCCGAGCAGAACGCGTTCGGCCGCGTCGTGGCGAAGGCGCCCAAGGAGGACAAGCCCGCCCTGGTCGCTCAGGCCAAGGAGCTCGCCGAGAAGGTGAAGCAGGCGCAGCACGCCGCGAACGAGGCGGCGGATGCCGCGGCATCCGCCCTCGCCCGGATCGAGAACGTGGTGATCGAGGGCGTACCCGCCGGCGGCGAGGAGGACTTCGTCGAGCTGCGCCGGGTGGGGGAGATCCCGGCCTTCCCGTTCGAGCCGCGCGACCACCTCGAGCTGGGCGAGCTGCTCGGGGCGATCGACATGGAGCGCGGGGCGAAGGTCTCCGGCTCCCGCTTCTACTTCCTGCGCGGCGTCGGCGCGCGCCTGGAGATCGCGTTGATGAACCTCGCGCTCGACACCGCGCTGCGCAACGGCTTCGAGCCGCTGATCACCCCCACCCTGGTGCGGCCGGAGATCATGCAGGGCACCGGCTTCCTCGGCGAGCACGCCGACGAGGTGTACCACCTCGACAAGGACGACGACCTGTACCTCGTCGGCACCAGCGAAGTGCCGCTGGCGGGGTACCACAAGGACGAGATCCTCGACCTGTCCGCGGGGCCCCTCCGCTACGCCGGCTGGTCGACCTGCTACCGCCGCGAGGCCGGCTCGTACGGCAAGGACACCCGGGGCATCATCCGGGTGCACCAGTTCAACAAGCTGGAGATGTTCGTCTACACCACGCAGGAGGACGCCGAGGTCGAGCACGAGCGCCTCGTCGCCCTGCAGGAGGAGATGCTGACGTCGCTCGGCCTCGCCTACCGCGTGATCGATGTGGCGGCCGGCGACCTCGGCTCGAGCGCCGCGCGCAAGTACGACATCGAGGCGTGGGTGCCGACGCAGAACGCGTTCCGCGAGCTCACCTCCACGTCGAACTGCACCACCTTCCAGGCCCGCCGGCTCGACATCCGGTACCGGCCGGAGGTGGCGGATGCCGGTGAGGAGGCATCCGCCGCGCCGGCGAAGACGCAGCACGTCGCCACGCTGAACGGCACGCTGGCGACCACGCGCTGGATCGTCGCCCTGCTCGAGACGCACCAGCGCGAGGACGGCTCGGTGACGGTGCCCGAGGTGCTGCGGCCCTACCTCGGCGGGCTCGAGGTCCTCCGGCCGGTGTCGGCGGCATGACGGCGCGCGGCCTGGTCGCCCTGGACATCGACGGCACGCTGATCCTGCCGGACGAGACGCTGAGCCCGGGCGCGGCCGACGCCGTGGCGCAGGTGCGGGACGCCGGCTACGAGGTGCTGCTCGCGACCGGGCGCAGCTGGGCGGCGACCGCGCAGTTCGTCGACCTGCTGGGCATCACCAGCGACTTCACGGTGTGCTCGAACGGCGCGGTCACGCTCCGCCGCCGCGGCGGCGAATGGGAGCGCTGGCACGTGGAGACCTTCGACCCGGGTCCGGTGCTGTCGATGCTGCGGGAGCGGCTGCCCGAGGCCCGGTACATGGTGGAGCTCGGCACCGGCCAGCGGCTGTACACCGCGATGCTGGACGACTGGACGCTCGACGGCGGCCGCCAGGTGCCGTTCGAGGAGCTCATCGCGCAGCAGGTGTCGCGTGTGGTGGTCGTGTCGCCGCAGCACGACGAGGAGGACTTCAAGCGCCTGGTGTCGGAGGTGGGCCTGAACGAGGTCACCTACGCGATCGGCTGGACGGCGTGGCTCGACATCGCCCCGGACGGCGTCGACAAGGGCACCGCGCTGGAGCGGGTGCGTGCGGAGCTCGGCATCGCTGCGGACCAGGTGCTCGTCGCCGGCGACGGACGCAACGACATCGGCATGTTCGGCTGGGCGCTGCGCAACGGCGGCCGCGCCATCGCGATGGGGCAGGCCCCGGACGAGGTGCGGGATGCCGCCGGCGAGATCACCGGCCACGTCGAGGAGGGCGGGCTGGCCACCGTGCTCACCGGACTCGTCGCCGCGGCCCGCTGACGGCGGTGCCGGCGCCGCCCTCCAGGGCTTGCCCAGGTGCATCCGGGAGAATGGCAGGGACATCGGGCGTCCGCAGGGGACCGGATAGACTCGACCACTGATCGTCCGGCGCATGCCGGCCGAGGAGGGTTGTCCGAGCGGCCGATGGAGCTGGTCTTGAAAACCAGTGGGCAGAGATGTCCCGTGGGTTCGAATCCCACACCCTCCGCAGATCCGAAAGGCACCGAGTGAGCGAGTCGACCAGGCATCCCGTCGCCCGTCACGGCCAGCAGCGCACTCCGAGCGCCGCATCCCAGCTGATGAAGCTCATCGGCATCGGCCTGGCCGTGCTGCTCGTGAGCGGTCTGGGCGTCGTCGGGTTCGTGGTGGCCGGATGGTCGAACACGGTCAACGCGAACGCGGTGGAGCTGGAGGGGCAGAAGGACCTGCCGCCGGACATCGGCGCGTACAAGGGCGGATTCGACATCCTTCTCAGCGGCGTCGACACCTGCGAGGCGGAGATCGCGCATCTCTTCGGCGATCGCTGCAGCGGCCCCGACGCCAACGGCACCCTCAACGACGTGAACCTGCTCGTGCACGTCTCCGAGGAGCCGCGCCGGGTGACGGCGGTGAGCTTCCCGCGCGACCTGATGCTGCCGATCCCGGAGTGCACCGACGAGGAGGGCAACACCAGCGGCCCGATGCGCAAGCAGCCGCTGAACACCGCGTACGGCTACGGCGGGCTGAACTGCGTCACCAAGACGATCTCCGAGCTCACCGGCGAGGACATCGAGTTCGCGGCATCCGTCACCTTCGGCGGCGTGATCCAGATCACGGACGCGATCGGCGGTGTCGAGGTGTGCCTCGCCTCGCCGATCAAGGACTACCACACCGGCCTCGACATGGCCGCCGGGACTCACACCATCCAGGGCTACCAGGCGCTGCAGTTCCTGCGGACCCGCCACGGCGTCGGCGACGGCAGCGACCTCGGCCGCATCGGCAACCAGCAGCAGTACATGACCCGCCTGGTGCGCAAGCTCATCAGCGGCGAGGTGCTCGGCAACGTGCCGACGATGCTCAAGCTCGCCGACACCGGCATCAAGAACGTCGAGCCGAGCACGTCGCTCGCCGACCCGATGAAGATCGTGCAGATCGCTCTCGCCGTCAAGGACGTGCCGTTCGAGGACATCGTCTTCGTGCAGTACCCGACCTACACCGACCCGGACGACCCGAACAAGGTGGTGCCGGACGAGGAGGCCGCGACCGCGCTGTGGGATGCGGTGAAGGCGAACAAGCAGCTGCAGATCACCCACGAGGCGACCGAGAACGACGGCGTCGTGCTCGAGGAGGGGACCGCCGACCCGGCCGTGCCCGCGCCGGACGGCGAAGCGCCCGATGCCGGCGCCCCCACCGAGACGCCCGCGCCCGACGCCAGCGCCACCCCGGACGACGCGGTCGCGCTGCCGTCGACGATCCGCGGCAACTCCGCGGCGCAGCTGACCTGCTCCAACGGCAACGTGCGCTGACGCCGTCCAACGGCAACGTGCGCTGACGCCGTCGGCGCGGCCCGGCCCGCGACGTCAGCGTTCTCGCGCTTCGGCGGGGCGGATGCTCACGGTGGCGACGGTCAGGAAGCGTCCCCGGCGAGCTGCGTCAGCAGTGCCCGCGCGCCGTCGCTGCGCAGCACGCGCAGGGCGTGCAGGTACGGCTCGGTGAAACCGGGACGGGTGGCGAGGTCGCCGAACAGGTCTGGATCGCGGACGAACGCGAGCGGATCGCTGTCGTCCCTCGCGGCGGCCATCACCTGCTCCCTGCGGTTGTCGACGACCTCGATCGGCTCACCCTGCTCGTCGACGCCGGTGGCGTAGCGCGCCCAGGATGCGACGACGGCGGCGGCCCGGCGCACGTCGCCGCCGGCGTCCAGCCGCTCCCGGATCACCGGCACCAGCCACTTCGGGATCCGGTCGCTGGACTCGGCGCACAGCCGTGCGATCGTGTCCCGCACCTCCGGGTTCGAGAAACGGCGGATCAGCTCGTCCCGGTAGGCGGCGAGGTCGATGCCCGGAACCGGTCGCAGCGTGGGGGTCGCCTCCTCCGCCATGTACCGGCGCAGCAGATCGGCGATCAGCGGATCGCGCGTCGCGTCGTGCACGAGCCGGTAGCCGAGGAGGTGCCCGAAGTAGCACAGCGCCTGGTGCGAGGCGTTCAGCAGACGCAGCTTCATCAGCTCGTACGGTTCGACGTCGTCCACGACCTGCACCCGCGTCCGCTCGTACGGCGGCCGGCCCGTGCTGAAGGTGTCCTCCAGCACCCACTGGAAGAACGGCTCGCACACGACCGGCCATTCGTCTGAGAGCCCCGTCAGCCGCGCCGTGTCGGCCACATCCTCGGCGGTGGTGGCCGGGGTGATCCGGTCCACCATCGAGTTCGGGAACCGCACCTGTGCGTCGATCCACCGCGCCAGCTCGGGATCCTTGGCCTCGGCGAAGGTGAGGATCGCGCGCCGGGCGATGCGGCCGTTGTCCTGAAGGTTGTCGCAGCTCATGACCGTGAAGGCCGGGGCGCCGGCATCGCGGCGCCGGCGCAGCGCCTCGACGATGAGCCCGAACACGGTGCGCGGCTCGGCGCCGTCCTCCAGGTCGGCGGCGACGTAGGGGGAGGTGAGCAGGAACTCCCCGGTCGCCTGGTTGATGTTGTAGCCGCCCTCGGTGACCGTCAGCGACACGATCCGCGTGGTCGGCGCGGTGAGGAGGTCGAGGACCGCCCCGGCACCGTCGTCGTGCACCGTGAGCATGCCCAGCACCGAGCCGATCACCCGGGCCGTGCGGGTTCCGTCGGCGTGCTTCTCGACGAGGGTGTACAGCCCGTCCTGTGCGCGAAGAATGGCACGCATCCGGGAATCCTCGGGGCGCACGCCGACCCCCATGATGGCCCAGTCCCGTGCCCGCCCGGTGCGGAGCAGCTCGTCGATCACGAGCGCCTGGTGGGCGCGGTGGAAGCCTCCGACGCCGAAGTGCGCGATCCCCGCGGTGAGGCCGGTGCGGTCGTACTCCGGGACGGCGACGGCGGATGCGGCGAGACGGAGTGCGGATGCGGTGAGAGCGGTCATGATGCCTCCCTGAGGGTGAGGGCGGGTTCGGAGAGGGGGGTGTCCTCGGCCGGGATGGAGACCCGAGCGGGGGGAGCGGATGCCGGGCCGGCGAGGATCGTCGTCACCTGGGAGACGGCGAGCGCACCCCAGGACGCCGCGGCCGCCGCGGCGTCGTCGAGGCCGCGGCCGCGCGCGGCCTGCGCCAGGAAGCCGGCGAGCGACGCGTCGCCCGCGCCGACGGTGTTGACCAGCGCGGGCGCCGCGGCGACGGCGACGCGGTAGCCGGAGGCGTCCAGCACGAGAGCGCCGTCCGCCCCCATGCTCACGTACACCGTGCGCACTCCGGCCTCGCGGATCTGCTGCGCCGCGGCCACCACGTCGCCGACGGTGCGCAGCACCTGCCCGGTGGCCTCGGCGAGCTCGTGCGTGTTCGGTTTGATCAGGTCGATGCGCGCGCCCACCTGGAGCGCGCGCTGCAGCGCCTCGCCGCTGGAGTCCAGGGCGATCCGGGCGCCGGCATCCGCTGCACGCTCGATCAGCTCCTCGAACGGCGCGAGGGCGCCGGTTCCGGCGATCCGCGGGATGCTGCCGCAGATCGCGATCCATCCGCTCCCCACGGCGTGCCAGGCGTCGACCGCCGCCGCGCTCAGCGCGTCCCACTCGGCCGGTTCCAGGGGCGTCGGCGGCGCGTTGACCTTCGTCGTGCGCCCGTCGGCCTCGATCACCGTGGTGTTCACCCGCACGTCGCGCGAGATGGGCACGGGCACCACGACCGGGTCCCCGGCAACCCCGGCCAGGTCCGCCGGACCGAGCGGGACGACCGCGCGAACGGGCACATCCGTCTGCGCGATGGCGCGGGCGACGTTCACGCCCTTGCCGCTGAGCTCGTGATGATCGTCCTCGGCACGGTTGACGATGCCGGGGACGAGAGCGGGGACGCGGTAGGTGCGGTCGACGGCCGCCGCCGGGGTCACCGTGACGACGCCGGTCATGCGGCACCCGCCACGATCAGCGTGCGGGCGGACTCCAGGGGCGTGGTGAGCCGTTGCGCGGTGCTCTCGCCGGCGATCACGACGTCGACCTCTCCGAGGCGCGCGTAGACCGCGTAGTGCGCGGCATCCGTCGCCCCTTCTTCGAGCACGAGCACCGAGCGCCGCGACCTGCGCAGGGCCAGGGCGCGCAGGGCGGCATCTGCCGGACGGGCGGTGAGCTCGCCGGCATCCGTGCATCCGCTGGCGAAGAAGATCGCGGTGTCGGGCCGCAGAGTCTCCAGGAGTGCGCGCGCCCACTCCCCGGACAGGATGCCGTCGGCGTCCGCCTGACCGCCGAGGGAGAGCACCGCCACCGCCGGGTGGGTGCTCGCCGCGATGGCGACGTCGAGCGATGGCGTGATCAGATCGAGGCTCCGGTCCTCCGGGAGCAGCGCCACCAGCTGTTCGGCGAGGCGCCCTCCGTCGAGGTACACGGCCCCTTCCCGGGGGATCTCGGCGAGCACGCGTTCGATCAGGGCCCGGTCGCCGCGCTCCGGGACAGGCAGATGGACCGGCTGCACCCGGACGGCGCCGCCGTGCGCGCGGATGAGCTTCGACTCCTGCTCGAGGGTTCGAAGATCGCGTCGGATGGTCTCCTCGGACGCCCCGAACCGCGCGGCCAGCTCTCCGACCTCGACCCGTCCGTCGAGGTCGAGGGCGGCGAGGATCTCGCGGTGCCGCGCCTCCGCGGAGAGCCGGCGCGAACCCGCGTTGTCCGGTCGTTCGTGTGCGTCAGGCGTCATTGGCCCGCTCCTTCCACCACGGCAGCAGGGATGCCGCGAGCGACGCGAAACGCTCACGTGCCCGCTCCCAGTACGCGGCCGAATCCGGGCACGGCTCGATCTCAGGCCCGAGCCGCGCCTGTGCCTGAGCATGGCCCAGGTCCTCGTACAGGCCGAGGTGCACGGCCGCCAGCGCCGCGGCGCCGAAGGCGCCGGGCTCCTGTTCGAGCGAGACGCGGACCGGGCGGCCGAGGGCCTGCGCGACCAGTTCGGCGTAGTAGCCCGAGCGTGCGATGCCGCCGCCGAGCGCCACGGGACCCTCGAACGCGAACGCCTCGGCGAGCGCGGACACATGCCAGTGGTGCATCAGGGCGATGCCCTCCAGGACACCGCGGATCAGATGGGCGGGGCCGTGCCAGCCGCGCAGCCCCGACAGCGATCCGGAGGCGTCCAGCCCGGGCGGCGAGCCGGCGAAGAACGGCAGCACGGTCGGCACGTCGTCGTCCAGCGGCAGCGCCGCAGCCTCGGCGAACAGCCGGTCGCGGCGCACGGGATCCTGGGCGCCGAGCAGCCGCAGCGCCCAGTCCAGGGTGGGGGACGCGGTCGACGAGGTCGACATCGCGATGCGCAGATCGGGGGTCACCGACAGGCGCGACTGCCAGCGCGGATCGACATCCGTGCGCCGCGTGGCGACGCCGTTCGTGTTGAAGGACCCCGCGACGCAGGCGAGGCGCCCCGGCAGCAGCGAGCCCATCCCGATCGCGCTGGCATGCACGTCGTGCAGGCCGGTGAGGACAGGGATGCCCTCGGGGAGGCCGGTCTGCGCGGCGGCGGCCCGTCCGACCCCGCCCGCGGTCGCCGCGCTCTCCTGCAGCGGAGGGAGCAGATCTGAGAGCCCTCCGACCCCGTACGCGTCGAGGACGGCCGGGCTCCAGTCGGCGCTGCCGGTGTCCAGGAACGACGCCGTCGCGTCGGAGTAGTCGGTGACGATCTCGCCGGTGAGCCGCAGCCGGACGGCGTCCTTGCAGAACACCATCGCGTGCGCGGCATCGATCCGATCGGGATGGTTCCGCGCCGTCCACAGCAGCAGCGCCCCGGGCGAGGATGCGCCGGCGGCCTGCCCGGAGACCTGCAGGATCGTCGCCGACCGGCCCGGGTCGGTCGCGATCTCCTCGGCCTCCCTCCAGGCGCGGCCGTCCATCGCCGTGATCGCGGGCCCCACTCCCCGCCCGGCCGCATCGACCAGGTGCAGGCCGTCGCCGTGTCCGCTGATCGCGACGGCGGCGATCCGATCGCGCTCCGTCTGCGCCAGGGCAGCGGCGATCGCCGACCGCACCGCACCCCACAGCGCGTCGTGGCTGCGCTCGGCGTGGTGCGGGGCCGGCCGGTCGACCGGGCTGACGCTGCGGCCGACCGCGATCGGCCGCAGATCGCCGTCGTGCACCACCGCCTTCACGGCGGTCTGCCCGACGTCGATGCCGAGGACCAGTGGGGCCGCGTCCGCCACTACTTGATCGCCCCCATCGCCAGTCCGCGGACCAGACGCTTCTGCGCCAGCCATCCCGCGATCACGACGGGGAGCACCGCGAGCGTGGCCGCCGCCGACAGCACGGCCAGGAACTGACCACGGCCGTCGACGAAGCTGCCGAGGAACGGAGGGGTGGTGCGGGCGACGGTCGAGGTGAGGAGGTTCGCGAGGAAGTACTCGTTCCAGGCGAAGATGAAGCAGATCAGCGCGGCGGCCGCGATGCCGGGGGCGACGATCGGCAGGACGACCCGCACCAGTTCCGTCCAGAAGCGCGCCCCGTCGATCTGTGCGGCCTCGATGATCTCCAGCGGCACCTCGGCGAAGAACGAGCGCATCATCCAGACCGCGAGGGGCAGGTTCATGCCCACGTAGAGGATCGAGAGCGCGGAGATGTTGTCCAGCGCGCCGAGGCCCTGCAGCACCAGGTAGATCGGGATGATGGCCGCGGCGACGGGCATGAACCGCGTCGAGATGAAGAAGAACAGGGCATCCGTCGACTTGATCAGAGGGCGCACGGACAGTCCGTATGCGGCGGGGATGGCCAGCAGCAGCACGATCACCGTCGACATCACGCTGGCGGTGAGCGAGTTGGTCAGGTACGCCGCGAACCCGCGGTCGAGCACCGCCTGGAACCGGTCGAGGCTGAGCTCGGTGAAGAACGTCGGGGTGCTCGTCGCGGCGGCCGACTCGGACTTGAAGGCGGTGAAGACCATCCAGGCCACCGGGAAGAAGAAGCCGAGCACGATCACCCAGGTGACGAGGGTGATCGCGGCGCCGACGGCGCGCTTGCGGACAGGGACCTTGCGGACGGGGCGGGGAGCGGACATCAGCGGGCTCCTTCGTTGCGGAAGATCTTGAACAGCAGTCGCAGCGCGATCGTCGCGACGATGATGGTGAGGATGACCGTCAGCACGCCGTACGCCGCGGCCTCTCCGATCTCGAGGCCGATGAACGCCCGCTCGTACAGCAGGTACGGCAGCGTCTTCGTGCCGCCGGTGCCGCGGGTCATGATCGCGATCGGGTCGAACACCTGCAGCAGCATGATGGTGCCGAGCAGCACCGCCAGCTCGATGTAGGTGCGCAGATGCGGCAGCGTCATGAACACGAACGAGCGCAGCGGCCCGGCGCCGTCCACGGCCGCCGCCTCGAGAGTGGACGGATCCTGGCTCTGCAGGCCGGCCAGGATGATCAGCATCATGAACGGGGTGAACTGCCAGGTGAGCACCATGATGATCGTCACCACGGGCAGGTCGGTGTTCCAGGCGACGGGCGGGATGCCGACCAGGGACAGGGCCCAGTTCACCATGCCGACGTTCGAGTCCAGCATCGACCACTTCCACACGAGCGCCGCCGCGGCGGGCATCATCAGGAACGGCGTGATCAGGAGCGTCCGGGCGATGCCCTGACCGATGAACTTCCGGTCCAGCAGGACCGCCAGGAGCAGACCCAGCAGCACCGAGAACAGCACCGAGCCGCCGGTGATGACGACCGTGGCGGTGAGCGATTCGAGGAACGCGGGGTTCCCCAGCACCCGGACGTAGTTGTCGAGACCCACGAACGCCTGGTCGCCGGGCCGCTGCAGGTTCCACCGCTGCAGGGAGTAGTAGATGGTGACCAGGAACGGCACCTGTGTGATCACGATCGAGACGATCAGCGCGGGCCAGACCAGGGCGCGCGCCAGTCGCAGCTCGCGGCGGTCGCGCGTCGTGAGGGCGGCGGCGCGCACGCGCCGGGTGCGGCTCTGCGGCCTCGTGATGAGTGCGGTTGTCATGGGATCCTCCTGGACCGGTGCGGGAGGCGGGCCGGTGAAGCCGGCCCGCCTCCCCGTGCGGCTACTTCTGGGCCTCGCCGACGGCCTCGGCCAGTTCCTGGCCCTTCGCGAGAGCCTGCTCGACGGTGGCACGCCCCGCGAACACCTCGGCGATCTCTTGGGAGACCTGGTTGCCGAGGTCCTGGAACTCCGGCACGGTCACGTACTGGATGCCGACCCACGGCTGGGGGGCGACGCCCGGCTGCTCGGGGTTGACCGAGGTCATGATGTCGCGGGTGAGCTCGGCGAAGGCGCCGGCCTCCTGCTGGTACTCGGGCAGTTCGTAGGTGGACTCACGGGACCCCGGGGGGACGCGGCTCCAGCCGAGCTTCTCGCCGACGAGCTTGATGTACTCCTTGCTGGTCGCCCAGCTGACGAACTCCCACGCGGCGTCCTGCTTCTTGGAGGTCTTCGGAATGGCGAGGTTCCACGACCACAGCCAGCCGGACTCCTCCGTCTCGACCACCGGCGCGTGGGCGTAGCCGACCTTGCCGGCGACCTGGCTGAGCTCGGGCGACTCGACCGAACCTGCGGCGGACGTGGCGTCGTACCAGATCGCGGCCTTGCCCTGGGTGAACAGGTTCAGGCACTCGGTGAAGCCGGTGGACACCGGGTCGCGCTGACCGGCCTCCTTCACCAGGTCGGTGTAGAACTGCACCGCCTCGGTGAAGCCCTCGCCGTCGACCTGGGCGTTCCAGTCCTCGTCGAACCAGTTGCCGCCGAAGGTCTGCACGACGGTCGTCAGCGGCGCGAACAGCTCGCCCCAGCCGGGCTTGCCGCGCAGGCAGATGCCGGCCACGTCGTCGGTCTTCACGGCCCGTGCCGCGTCGGCGACCTCCTGCCAGGTCGGGTGGTCGGAGAGCGTGACGCCGGCCGCGCCGAGCAGCTCCTTGTTGTACATCAGGAACGAGCTCTCGCCGTAGAACGGCACGGCGAAGAGCTTGTCGTCGACGGTCAGCGCCTCACGCACCGGCGGGAGGATGTCGCCGACGTCGTAGCCCTCGGTGTCCGCCGCTCGGTCGGTGAGATCGACGAGCCAGTCGTTCTGGCCCCAGATCGGCACCTCGTAGCTGCCCACCGTCACGATGTCGTACTGCCCGCCCTTCGTCGCCACGTCCTTGGTGACGGCGTCGCGCAGGTCGTTCTCCTCCATCTGGATGAACTTGACGGTGATGTCCGGATGCTCTTTCTCGAACTCGCCCTTGAGCTCCTCCATGTCCTTCATCTGGGGGTTGTTCACGGTGGCGAGCGTGAGGGTCGTCTTGCCCCCGTCTCCGCCGCCGGCCGGCGCTCCTGCCCCCGCGCAGCCGCTGACGGCGAGCGCGGAGGCGGAGAGGACGGCTGCGGACAGGACGAGTCTCTTGCTGCGGGAGAACGTCTCCATGGTGTGCCTTTCATCATCGACTCGTTCCGGGCGGGCTTCACGGCGTCGTGCGACCGTTGCGCTTCGGAACAGGCATCGGGTTGTTGGCAGACAGTCTTGCGCGAACTCGCATCCGATGCAACACTTTCGGGCATAATGTTCGAGAAACAGTCATGATTCGGGCATCAAGAACTGAGCAATCAGTCACTTCGGGCCGCGAATCCGGAAGAATGCAGGCTCCCATGTATCCCGCTGAACGCCGCAGGGCGATCCTCGCCGAAGCGCAGTCCGGCGACGGCAGGGTCTCCGTCGCCCGGTTGAGCGCCCATCTCGGGGTGACGTACGCCACCATCCGTCGCGATCTCGACGACCTCGAGCGAGAGGGGCTCCTGCGCCGGCAGCACGGCGGTGCCCGGCTCGTGCGCACCCTGCCCTTCGAACTGTCCCTCCCGGTGCGCACGGCGACGGAGCAGGAGGAGCGGGGCCGCATCGCGGACGCTGTGGTGCGGCTGCTCCCCGCAGACGGTGTCGTCCTGCTCGACTCGGGTGCGCTGATGCTGTCGGTCGCCGAGCGCTTCCCCGACGACCGCGAGCTGATGGTGGTCACGAACAATCTGCCTGCCGCCCGCCTGCTCGGGGCGAAGAAGAGACTCACGGTGCTCACGCTGCCCGGTCGGGTGCGCCGGCTCACCCAGGCGACCGTGGACGAGACGGCCCGCGCCCGACTCGACGGACTGCGGGTCGACCGGGCGCTCATCGGCGCCAACGGCGTCACCGTCGAGAGCGGCGCCACGACCACCATCCCGGCGGAGGCGGCGGTGAAGCGCGCGATGATCGACGCTGCCGATCGCAGCGTCCTCGCCGTCACCGCGTCGAAGTTCGGGCAGGTGTCGTTCTGCCGCTTCGCCGAGCTCGACG
The DNA here is from genome assembly GCF_028472845.1 of Microbacterium sp. EF45047. Taxonomy (NCBI): domain Bacteria; kingdom Bacillati; phylum Actinomycetota; class Actinomycetes; order Micrococcales; family Microbacteriaceae; genus Microbacterium; species Microbacterium sp. EF45047. The sequence goes on from NZ_CP069429.1 coordinate 309,893, forward strand.
AGTTCGAGCACATCCTCACCGACGACCGCCTCGACGACGCGACGAGAAGAGAGTTCGCCGGCGCCGGAGCCGACCTGACAGTGGTCCCCGCCGCCTCCGCCCCCGCGCCGGAACCGGCGCCATGATCCGAGGAGCATCCCGATGACCGTCGTCTCACCCGGTCGCATCATCGCCGAGCACGGGCGGGTGGCGGCCGTGAACGTCATCCAGCTGGAGCACGCCGAGGCGATCGCCGCCGCCTCCGTGCGGACCGGACTCCCGGTGGTCCTGCAGATCTCCGAGAACACCGCCGCCTACCACGGCGGGCTGGCCCCGATAGCGCTCGCGGTGCTGCGCATCGCCGCGGACGCCCCGACGCCGATCGCCGTGCACCTCGATCATGCCGAGCGCGAGGATCTCGTGTATCAGGCCATCGACCTCGGCATCCCGTCGGTGATGTTCGACGCCTCGAAGAGCGAGGACGCCGAGAACCGTCGCCGCACGGCCGCCGTGGCCGAGCGCGCGCACGCCGGCGGGGTTTGGGTGGAGGCCGAGCTGGGCGAGATCGGCGGCAAGGACGGCGCGCATGCGCCCGGCGTCCGCACCGACCCGGGGGACGCGGCGCGGTTCGTCGCCGACACCGGCGTCGACGCGCTGGCCGTCGCCGTCGGCAGCTCGCACGCGATGGCCGAGCGCACGGCGCGGCTCGACTTCGGGCTGATCGCCGCTCTGGCGCGCGCCGTGCCGGTGCCCCTGGTGCTGCACGGGTCCAGCGGGGTCGCGGATGCCGACATCCAGCAGGCGATCGCGCACGGCATGCGCAAGATCAACATCGCCACGCACGTCAACGGAGTGTTCACCCGCGCGGTCCGCGAGGCGCTCCTGTCCGACGGTCGGATGACCGACCCGCGCGCCTACCTCGGCCCCGGGCGCGACGCGGCCGCCGGCGAGGTCGCCCGGCTGCTCACGGTGATCGGCGAAGCGCCGGCCGCCGACCTTTCGTGACCGGTCGATGGGCGACCGGAGGATCTGGAGAGATGCGATGACAGAGAACATGCGACGAGTGATCGTGCAGGACGTGGACACCTTCGTGCTCACCGAGGCACCCGTGCCTCAGCCGGGCCCCGGTGAGGTGCAGGTGCGCACGACCGTGTCGGGTGTGTGCGGCTCGGACACCCACGCCGCCCACGGCAGGCATCCGTTCGTTCCCCTCCCGTACGCGCCGGGCCATGAGGTCGTCGGTGTCGTGAGTGCCGTGGGCGAGGGCGTCGACGGATGGGCGGCGGGAGACCGGGTCACGGTGGAGCCCACCCTGCCGTGCGGCGGCTGCAAGATGTGCACCACCGGACGCAGCAACCTGTGCGAGAACCTCCGCTTCTTCGGATGCGGGTACGAACAAGGCGGCATGGCGGACTTCTTCACCATCCCGGCGACGCGGCTGCACCGCATCCCGGACGACCTCGACGATCTGCAGGCCGCGCTCATCGAGCCGCTGTCGACCCCCGTGCACGCCGTGCGCCTCGCCGGGGACGTGGCGGGCAAGGCCGTGGTGATCATCGGCGCCGGCACGATCGGCCTGCTCGTGCTCGCCGCCGCACGGCACGCGGGCGCCCGGACGATCGTGATGACGGACATGCTCGCCGACAAGCGCGAGCGCGCGCTGCGGCTCGGTGCGGACGCCGTGGTGGACGCCGCGTCCGCGGACGCCGTGGCGCAGATCCGCGACGCCCTCGGCGAGAGCGCCGACGTGGTGTTCGACTGCGTGGCGATCCAGCCCACGGTCGATCAGGCCATCGCCCTGGCGGACAAGGCGGGAACAGTGGTGATCGTGGGTGTGCCGGCCCGCGACGTCACCGTGCCGCTGCCGATCATCCAGGACCACCAGATCCGCATCCAGGGGAGTGCGACGTACCTGCCCGAGGACTACGCGACCGCGATCGAGATCCTGCGCGCCGGCGAGGTGCGCGCGGAGGATATGATCACGAGGCGCCTGCCGCTCGAGCAGGTGGCGGAGGCGTTCCGGCTCTCCGCCAGCGGCGCCGAGGTCAAGGTCGTCGTGGAGGTGTGATGGCCGCCCGTGATGCGGTCAGCCGTTCGCCTCGGCGAGGCTCCACATGCTCCACAGCGCCGTGCGCATGCGACGCGGCTGGCGCAGCGTGGTGAGGATGCCGAACGCGATGTCACCGGGGCGCAGGAAGTCGGCCTCTTCCGGCGTCCGGTCGCCGAAACGCCCGGTCGCCGCTGCGAAGCCGGTGTTGACCGCGGCGGGCGCGACGACGGAGACCCGGATGCCCTCGTGCCGCACCTCGCGGTCGAGCGAGGTGGCGAACTGGATCTGCGCCGCCTTCGTCGCGGCGTACACGGCCTCGCCGCCGCCCCCGGTCCCGAGCCCTGCGACGGAGCCGAGCACGATGACGTCCCCGCCGCCGCCCCGCTCGCGGAAGTGCGACAGCGCCGCCCGTGCCAGCCACACCGTGCCGAGGAAGTTCACGTCGGCCATGGTGCGGATCTGCGCATCGGTCGCGTCGAGCGCGCCGCCGAAGTATCCGATCCCGGCGTTCGCCACGACGCTGTCGACCCGACCCCAGGCATCCACGCCTGCCGCGACGAGCCGGGCGGACGCCGCCGGGTCGGCGACGTCGGCGACCACGGCCGCCAACGGCGCGCCTTCGTGCCGGGCGCGCAGGCGGTCGAGGTTCGCCTCGTCGATGTCGCCGGCGATCACCCGGGCGCCCGCCTCGAGGAGCTGGCCGACGGTCTCGGCCCCGATGCCCGACCCGGCACCGGTCACGACGACCACGTCGCCGGTCAGGTCCCTGAGCTCTGCCGTCATCCCGCACCTCCGCGCTTCCGCGGCGCCGTCGCGCCGTCCGCGTTCGAGCGTAGCGGGAGAGGCCGCGAGGCCCGCCGTATCCGGACCGGGCGCAGCCGCCCATCCGCCCTGCATATCAAGGAGGACACCATGACCGAATCGACGACGCTCTCCGGCCGGGTCGCCGTAGTCGTCGGCGGCGCTCGCGGGCTGGGCCTGGCGATGGCCGCGGCCCTGGCCGACTACGGCGCCGACGTGGCGCTTCTCGACATCCTGCCGGCCGTGTCGGATGCCGCCGCCGCGCTGGCCGCGGAGAAGGGCGTGCGGACGTTCGGGCATCGGATCGACGTCACGGAGCCGGCATCGGTGCAGGCGGCGTTCGAGGCTGCCCGGTCGGCGCTCGGCACCGCCACGGCGCTCGTGAACGCCGCGGGCATCGCGCACTGGGGGCCCGCCCTCGAGGTGACCCGCGAGCAGTGGCAGCGGGTGATCGACGTGAACCTCACGGGCACGTTCCTGTGCGCCCAGGAGTTCGCGCGCCGCGCGGTGGCGGCCGAGGCGCCGGCCACCATCGTGAACATCTCGTCGATGTCCGGCACCGTGGTGAACGTGCCGCAGCAGCAGGTGGCGTACAACGTGAGCAAGGCCGGTGTGTCCATGCTCACCAAGAGCCTCGCGATCGAGTGGCTGCCGCTCGGCGTGCGCGTCAACGCCATCGCGCCGGGGTACTTCGCGTCGGACATGACCAAGGACGCCGTCGCGAACGATCCCACCATGGCGGACGAATGGATGCGGCGGATCCCGGCCGGGCGCATGGGCGAGCCGCACGAGCTCGGGGAGCTCGTCGTGTACCTGTCGTCGGACGCGTCCCGTTACGTGGTGGGTCAGAGCATTCTCATCGACGGCGGCTACACGCTCGTCTGACGACACGACACGACGCGGGGAGGGGAGTGTCATGGAGTGCGTGCTCGGACTGGATCTCGGCACGAGCGGGCTCAAGGCCGTGCTCGTCGGGTGGGAGGGCGAGACGCTGGCATCCACCTCCGAGACCTACGGGTACGACGTGCCGCGGCCGGGATGGGCCGAGACGAATCCCGCGGTGTGGGAGGCGGCGGCTCGTGCGGCGGTGCGCCGTCTGCGGGCATCGCACCCGTCGGCCCGTGTCGCGGCCGTCGCCATCGACGGTCAGATGCACGGCATCGTGCTGGTGGACGGCGAGGGTGAAGCCGTCCATCCAGCGGTGCTGTGGCCGGACGGACGCGCCACCGGGATCGTCGAGGAGTGGCGACGGTCGCTCTCGCCCGCCGTGGCGTCGGCGTTGGGCAATCCGCTCGCCGCCGGGATGGCGGGGCCCGTTCTCGGATGGCTGCAGGTGCACCGGCCGGATGCTGTCGCGCGCGCGGCACGGGCGCTCTCGCCGAAGGACTGGCTGCGTTCGCGACTCGTTCCGGGATCGCTCGTGACGGATGCATCCGACGCCTCCGCCACGCTGATGTGGGACGTCTTCGCGAACGACTGGTGCACCGCTCTCCTCGAGGAGGCAGGGCTTCCGGTCGAGCTCCTTCCGGAGGTGTGGCCGTCTGACGCGGAGGCGGGGCGGATCCCCGGTGACGTGGCGCGCAGCTGGGGGCTGCCGGAGGGGATCCCCGTCGCGGTGGGATGCGCCGACGTGGCCGCGACGATGCTCGCCGTGGAGGACCCGGATGCCGTCGCGACGGTCGTCCTCGGCACCGGCGCTCAGGCAGTCGCGATGGGCGTGGTGCCGCAGCGATCGTCCGCGACCCGCCACCACACGTACCGCGGCACGGACGACCGTCGCTACGCGATGGTCGCGTCGACGAACGCGGGTCTCGCCCTCACCCGGGTCTGCACGCTCCTCGGCATCGAATGGCCGGAGCTCTACGCCTCGCCGTTCGATGCGCTCGGCCCCGACGACCCGGTGTTCCTGCCGTTCTTCGCGGCGGAGCGGCTTCCCGACCCGCTGCCCGGCGGACGTGCCTCGTGGCGACGGCTGTCCTCCCACGGCGGACGGGAACTGCTTGCGGCGTCGGCGGTCGAGGCTGTGCTGTTCGGTGTCCGGCGGGCGCTCGAGGCGCTGCCCGTCGGGCGGGGGCCGGTGCAGGTCGCGGGAGGCGGAACGGCCGACCCGCGCGTGCGGCAGTTCCTGGCGGATGCACTGGACAGGCCGCTCCTCGTCTCCGAGGCGCGGGACGCGACGGCGCTGGGGGCGGCGCACCTGGCGCTGCGGACGCTCGGACGGGCCCCGAAGCGCCGAGTCGGCTCGCTCGCGCTGCTGCGGCCTTCGCGCTCCGTGGACGAGCGCTACGACCTCTATCGACGCGAGCTCGAGCGCGCCCTGCTCGACTGAGCGCATCGACCGCGGTTAGGCGCGGCTGCCGGGGAAGGTTATGATGAGTGAACGCGTCCATGTCTCGGCTGGACGCCTGGAGACGTCGCATAGTCAGGCCTAGTGCACCACCCTGCTAAGGTGGAGTCCCCTTTAAGGGGACCGAGGGTTCGAATCCCTCCGTCTCCGCCCTGTGATGTCGCACGACATCGTGAACGGCTGAACCCCCGGTCTCCGGGGTTCAGCCGTTTTGCGTTGCTGGTGGCTCAGCGGGCGTGTGGGTAACGTCGGCACGGGGCTCATCGTCGGTACCGGGGCTCGCCAGCATCCGGGGAGGTGCCCGTGTTCGAAGGATTCGCCGAGGAGACGATCGACACCGGCGGCGCCCGCATCTTCGCGCGTCACGGCGGCGAGGGGCCGGCCGTGCTTCTGCTGCACGGGCATCCGCGGACCTCGGCCACCTGGCACCGGGCGGCACCCCTGCTGGTCGAGGCCGGCTTCACGGTCGTGTGCGCCGACCTCCGCGGCTACGGCCGATCCGTCGGCCCGGCACCGGCGGCGGATCACCGTCCGCATTCCAAACGCGCGGTCGCGCTCGACATGGTGCGGGTGATGTCGCACCTCGGCCACGAGTGCTTCGCCGTGATGGGGCACGACCGCGGCAGCTACGTCGCGTTCCGGCTGGCCCTCGACCACCCCGACCGGGTCATCGCGCTGGGCGTGTTCGACGGCGTTCCTCTCACCGAGCACCTGGACCGAGGCGGCACGCGCTTCGTGCTGCGCTGGTGGCACTGGTTCTTCTTCGCGCAGCCCGAGATCCCCGAGCGGGTGATCGGCCGGGACCCGGATGCCTGGTATCAGAGCAGGCATCACGGCGACCCGGCGATCATGGGCGAGGAGAACCATGCGGAATGGCGGGCCGCCACGCATCGCCCGGAGGTGATCCGGGCCATGCTCGAGGACTACCGCGCCGGGGTGACCGTGGACGCCGAACTCGAACGTGCCGATCGCGCCGCCGGCCGCCGGCTCACCATGCCCGTGCTGTCTCTGTGGTCGCAGCGGGACGATCTCGAGGAGCTCGTCGGCGACCCGCGGGAGATCTGGCGGGAATGGGCGGACGTCGTCGAAGGACGGGCCATCGACTCCGGTCATCACATGGCGGAGGAGGCCCCTGAGGAGGTCGCCGCTGCGGTGACCGGTTTCCTCGACCGGGCGATCGGCCGGGGCGCCGAACCGGGATCACTGCACGGCTCCGTCTCCTGACCGGAGCCGCCGTGCGCCGCAAGTCGGCCTTGCGCCACCGAGGAGCCGGGTCGATAATGAGTCCACGCGCATGGGCAAGGGGTGAGTGGGACCGCCCTCACAGCGGGCGGCCAGCGTGTTTCGGTGGATGGTTTCTCCGTGTGCGTGACGGTTTCAGGCCGGTCCGACGCGGGGGACGGGAGCGGCGGCATCGACCTCGACACGACCGGGGACTGCCATGTCAATGCTTCCGCTGCTGAACACGCTCGGGGTGCTGAACGGTGTCGTGCTGCTGGACGGCACCGCCGCCTTCCTCGCCGCCCTCGACCCGATCGGGCCGGCGCCCGCCGGTCCTCTCCCGGTGTCGGGGACCCTCACCACGAACACGGGCGTCCCGGTCGTGCTCGGTGCGGCACTGCCGTCGGGGACGACGGTCGGCTGGCGCCTGGAAGCTGCCCCGGACGGCGCCGTGCTGCGTCTCACGCTCCCCGCCGGGACGACGACCGCGCCCGTGCCGGATGCCGCCGCGGGGGCCGTCTCCGAGACCGGCGCCGGCGCGAACAGGCGGCTCCGCGTCACGCCGACCGGCGCCCCGGTGTCCCTCGGCGTCTCCGGCACCGTCGCCGTGCACCTCGGCGCGACCGGCGCCCGCGTGACCCTGGAGCAGCTCACCGTCGCCCCCGGCGCCTCCGACGTCGTCCTCGCCGGCGGGTTCGCCCTCGGACTCCCCGCCGGCTTCACCGTCGCGGACGACGTGGCCGAGCTCGGCACCGTGCGCTTCGTCCTGCCCGCGACCGTGCCGCTCCTGGGCGGACTGCCGCTGTCGGCCGCCGTGACGATCCGGCGCGAGGCGGCGGCCTTCCGCGTCACGCTGCCGCCCGCCGGAGCCGACCCGCGGGTCTCCGGGGCGCTCGCCTTCCAGCTCCCCGACGGCGCTGCCCTCGCCGACCTCGTCCCGGTCGCGGCGGATGTCGCGCTCGCCCTGCCGTCCGGCACCGCGCCGCTCGGCGCGGACGGGCCGGTGATCGACGAGGCGGTCACCATCCGTGCCGTGATCACCCGTCCACCCGGCGCACCGGGCGACCTCGCCGTCGCCGTCAGCGCGGAATCCGGCCATCCGGACGGGCTCCTCGGCGGCGGCGGGACGTCCCGCGGCGAGCGCGCGCTCGCCATGACCGTCGCAGTCGGTCCGGCACTCACCGCGCGGGCCGGGGACGGCGGCCCCGTCGCGCTCGGCGCGCTGTTCGGGGCGGCCTGGGCGTTCGCCGACCTCTTCGCGACTATGGGCGACTACACCGTGCACGGGGTGACGCTGCAGGCCTCGGGCGACGACGGCACGCTCCTGGCGCGGCTCGACGTGTCGGCCGCCGTCGGCATCGCCGACATCGACCTCGGGCTCGCCACCATCACGATGGACGACGACCGCCCGCTGCGGGTGCGCTGGCGCGACATCGCCGCGACCGTCGACCTCTCCCGCCTCGCCGCCGGCGATGACCCCGCGGATGCCCTCGACCTCGACTTCCGGTCGTCGCACGCCGAGGTCGTCGACCCCGGGGGGTGGCAGGTGGAGACCACCGGCATCCCGAAGGACGTGCTGCAGATCGTCGGCACCCGGTCGGGCGCCGGTTCCACCTGGATCGAGGTGGACCTGCGGTTCACGATGGACCTCGGACCGGTGAAGATCTCCGGCGCCACCGTCCGCGGCACCTGGGACGGCGGGGCGACGCCCACCTTCGGCATCCGAGGATTCGATGCGCGGATCGACCTGCCGGGCGTGGTCTCCGGCGGCGGGCGGTTCCAACTCGGCTCCACCGCGGGCGGCCAGGGCATCGACATCGCCCTGTGGGGCACGCTCATCCCGCTGAGCGTCGGCGGGTTCCTCCGCTTCGAACTGAAGACCGTGGGCGGCGTGACGATGCACTCCTTCGGCCTGGGGCTCGACCTGCCGGTCGCGGTGCCGCTCGGCCCGACCGGGCTCGGGCTCTACTCGGTCGCCGCCTCCTTCGGCTCGAACGCCGCGCTGAAGCCGCTGGACCCGGCCGATCCGCTCGGCTCGCTGCGCAGACAGGAGCCCTGGGAGGGGCTGGAGGTCAGCCGCGGCGACATCACGATCGGGGCCGGTGTGATCATCGGCACCGTCCCCGACGCCGGCCTCACCTTCAGCGCGCTCGGCGTGCTGGGGCTCACGGTCCCGGACTTCACGCTGCGGGTGGGGATCAACGCCTCCCTCTTCCGTACCCAGCGACTCCTGCTCGCCGACCTGGTCCGGGACGGCGCCGCGACCGAGAACACCCTGTCTCTCCTCGGCGGGCTGTCGGCGACCTCGGCGGCGATCGACCTGGGGATCGAGGGGCGGTACGAGATCCCGTCGGTGGTGACCGTGCGCATCCCCGTCAGCGGGCACTTCCCGTTCGCGGACCACTCCTGGTGGCTGAACGCCGGCAGCGACGGCGACCTGAGCCCGGTGAAGCGACCACCGGGTCCTCTGCAGGCGACCGTCTTCCCCGGCATCCCGGCGCTCGAGAGCGGCGGCTGGGCCTTCCTGATGATCGCCGGCAACGGCATCCCGGACGTCGCCGGTCTCGGCATCTCACCGACCGGGTTCTCGGTCGCCCTGGGCGTCGGGTTCACGAAGACGTTCGGGGTCGTCGGCGTGCTCTGGGCGCGCGCGACGACCAGCCTGGTCGCCGCGATCGGCACGTCCCCGTTCGTCGTCTGGGCGCAGGGCCGTCTCGCCGGGGAGGTCGGCATCGGCCCCTTCCGCCTCGGCCTCGACGCGCTGCTGAAGATCCAGTTCGTCCCCGAGCAGAGCCGGCTCGACTTCCACCTGAAGGTCTGCGCGTCCGTCGACCTGTGGTTCACCACGCTTGAGGGATGCATCGAGCTCGGCGCGATCGACCCCGCCGCCGCGCCGGCGATCGTGCCGCGGGACGAGGACTGGCCGTGGCCCACCGTCGTCCTCGCCGACGGGCTCGGGCGCATGCTGCCCGTGAACGACGACGCCACCTTCACACCGCCGCAGCGCACGAGCGGCGACGGGGAATCAGGCATCGCGGCGCCGGAATCCTGGGCGAAGACGCCCCGTGTCTGGGCCGATGCGATCCCCCTGCTCACCTTCCCGGTCGCGCCGGTGCAGAAGATCCCGCCCTCGCCCACCGGCGAGGACCTCACCCCCGAGAACGGCCAGAACAACGACGGCATGTCCGGCGCCGGGAAGACCCGGTTCCAGTGGGCCATGACCGCGCTGCAGTTGCACGAGGTGAAGCCGGACGGGACCGATGTGGCGGAGGTCGAACTCAGCCGAGCGGCCTGGCAGCCGCCCGCCGGCGTGTCCGCGACGGCCGGAGCCGTGTCCACATCGCGCCAGCTCGCCCTGCTCACCCGCAACCGCTGGCTGACCAAGGTGCACGCCGACGGCGGGGCATCCGCGCCCGACGAGCCGCTGCGCGATGTCGCGGGCCTCTGCGGCCTGAAGTTCACCGCCGGGCGGAGCTGGACCTACGGCATGGATGCCCAGCGCGTTCCCGGCACCGCCGACGACTGGCACGTCGCCCGCCGCTCCGACGCGCTCTCGTTTTCGCCGCTCCGCTCGTACGCCCGCGGGGTGGGCTTCCGCGTGCCGGCGCCCGTGCGCATCGAGCGGCAGCCGAGGGTGGCCGGCGTGGACTGGCCGAGCGGTCCGATCGCCTACGCCTCCTCGGTGCCGACGTCGTTTCCCGTCGACGGCGCCGCCGAGGAGGAGGAGTTCGCCGGTGCCCTGCGCCTGCGGTCGCCGCAGAGCGTCGTGTGGGATCACGAGGGCGCGTACCTGGGCTGCCGGGTCGAATTCGACGAACCGGTCGAGGCAGGGGATCTGCTGCTGCAGATGCGCCTGCAGGGGAAGATGGAGCACCACGGCATCGAGAACTTCGCGGTCACTGCGCGGCGGTCCTTCCGCGTCGAGTGGCCGGGCGGCAGCGAGCCGATCGACGCGGTCGAGGTGGGGCCGTCGCCCGCGCCGGATGCCGGGCCGGGTGATGCGCTCGTGCGCGTGACCGTGCCGGCCGGCAAGGGCGCGACCGCGATCGCGTGGGGCTTGCCCTGGCAGGCGACCGTCGACGTGCTCGGTCTCCACGCGATGGCGACGGCGGATGCCGCGGCGGCGGCGGCCGCGGAGGCCGGTCGTCAGGCCGCCGTCGCCGCGGATGAGGCCAGCACCAAGGCATCCGCCGACCCGGCCGCGCAGCGGACCATCCTCAAACCCGGGAGCTCGTATCGGATCACGGTGTCGCTGCAGTGGGAACGGTGGACCGACGAGGGCACGGGCACGATCACCAGGACGGCGGGCACCACCCGCACCGCGACGTGGTTCTTCCGCGTCGCGCCGCGACCGCCTGCCGCCACGGGCGGGGCGCCGTGGAAGGAGGCGTCCCTGCTGGGTGTGCCCGAGATGACGCTGACCGTCGACACCTTCCGACCCGAGTACCTCGAGCGCTACTTCCTGGACTATTCGATCGATGACCACGAATCCTTCGTCTTCACCGGCGACCGGCCGTGGGCTCGATTCACGGCGCCGCACCTGGCCGCGCTCGCCGCCGCCTACAGACGCGACCTCGGCCTGCTGCTCGGCCGCACCGACATCGTGGAGGACCCGATCTGGCGCCACCTCCGCCTCGTCGCGCTGTCCGGCCCGCTCGGGATCCCGGATGCCATCGCCACCGCGGCCGAGGAGTACGGATGCCCGATGCCGCCGCGCAGCGTCGGCATCCGCTGGCCCCTGCGGCTGCGCCCGCGCACCCCGTACGAGCTCGCGGTGGCGCTGCCACGGAAGGGCACCAAGGCCACCCGCTCCTCGCCGCAGCTGCACGGCATCACGTTCAGCACGAGCGCGTTCCCGGATCCCGAAGCGCTCGTGGCCTCGCTGGGCTTCACCCGCTCGGTGTTCGCCGGGAACATCGCCGCCGCCGTACCGACCGGGCACCTGCGGGTCACCGCCGCACCCGGTCTGGCATCCGGTCTGCTCGCGGTCGACGACGCGCTCGAAGCGGCGCTGGCCGCGCTCGGCCTGCCGCCCCTGCCGCCGCTGCCGGTCCCGCCCACCGGCGGCGCCGGCCGCAGCAGCGCCCTGTGGACGCGGGCCGCCGACGGAGGCTGGTCCGTCCTCGGCATCCTGCTCGAGGCGAGCGAGCCGCTGGTGCGCGACGGCGGACGCCGGATGGACATCGGCGACGGGCGGGTCGCCGGCCGCGACCTGAGCATCCGCCGGCGCGACCGCAGCGGCACGCGCGCGCTCTGGCTGCTGCCGCAGCCGCTGAGACCGACGGCGCCGATGCGCCTGCGCATCCGCGTCACCGACCGCGGCGCGCCGTTCTGGATGCGGATGACCCTCCCCGTCGAGCCTGCCTTTGCGCGCTCCGCGATCGTGGGAAGGAGCACGACATGAGCGTCCTCGCCGACCACACCCGCGGCTACGCGGAAGCCGCGCACCTGGTCGCCGGCCTGCCGTCGCACGGTGACGACCGGGTGCCCGAAGGCGTGCACTGGCGGGTTATCCCGGCATCCGGCACGGTGCCGGCCGGGCCGATCGTCGTCTGCGACGCCGCCGCGGACCCGAGCATGACCGGCATCCGCACCGACCGGCCGGGCGACGCCCTCGGCGACGTCGCCCCCGGCCGCGCCCTGCTCCTCCTGATCGACGTCCCGCCGGATCGGATGGCGGGCTGGGTGCGCATCCGCGGCGAGGGGCGGCTGCGGGTCGCCGTGATCGCCGATCGCCTCGCACCGAACGGCGCCGACATCGAGATCACCGCGCGCGACGAGGAGCCCTGGATCGTGGCCTCCTCCGACATCGCCCGGGTGCGGGTGACGGGGGAGGGGCGCGTGCACGAGGCGGAGGCGCTGCACATCCCGCGCGACACCGGCCGGCCGCTCGAGGTCCTGCAGATCGCCTCGCTCGACACCGCGGTGATCGACCGGCTGGACGGATGCTACGCCTACCCGCAGGCGGGTGCGGACACCAGTACCGAGCGGGTTCTCGCCGGTGCTCCGCTGGTCCCGCTGCCGTACGCCCCGCGGCATCCGTGGCCCGAGTACACCGCCGACGACGAGCTCCGCCGGGTCGCCGAGCTCGTCGAACGCGAGGGTATCGTGCTCGACTGGCTGCACAAGGCGCTGGCCGCCGCCCTCGGCGACGAGAGCTCGCGGTACCTGGCCGAGGCGGTGGGGGCGGACCAGGAGCTGCGCTACTCGCCCGCTGCGGCGCTGGGCGTCGCGGCAGCGGACCCCGGCGTCGCACGCTGGCTCGCACGGCAGGGGATGCTCCCGGCCCCGCCGGCACGATGGCAGGAGGATCGGCCGTCGCTGGCGATGGCGCTGATGCCGGTCATCGTGCCGGGGCAGGCGCCGGAGCGCACGGAGCTCGCGGAGGTGTACGACGAGGTGCTCGGCGGCGGATTGTCGAGCCTTCGCGACGAGCTCGCCCGACGAGCGAGCCCGGAGGCACCGCTGAGCGTCGAGGTCCTCGCGCTGCCGATGCCGCTCGTCCTCGGTGCGCCGCCGGCGCTGCCGCTCACGCCGCAGCTGCGCGTGTTCGGACGCGCGGAATGGACGGTCGAGCGCGCCGCCGGTGCGGAACTGGCGCGCACCACCGGATGGGAGCAGTCCATCGCCCTCGGCGGCACGGCTCCCTTCGGCCCGGTCTCGCTCGTTCGACTCCGCCGCGCCCTCGCCGACCCCGAGCGCACCACGATGCATGACGCCGAGGGCCCCGTCGCCAGCCCGCTGCTTCCCGCGTGGCCGCAGCCGGCCGCACCCGGCGTGCCGCCGGCCGGCGACGCCACCGTGCGGGGACGGCAGGCCGTGGCATCCCCCGGCGAGGCGGTTCCGGCGCGCTGGGAGGTGCGCCTGGAGGACTGGATGGGACGGTGGGGCGACCCCGCCGAGATCGAGGTGGCCCCGCCGTCGCCCGCGCTCCCGGCGAAGCCGGTCCTGCGCGCGACGTTCGTCCGGACGCCGGTGACCGGTGAGGCGGCCGCGTCGCCCGGCGTCGTGCGGGTGGAACTCGTGATCGCCCCGCCCTCGGCTCCCGGCGCGCTGCCCGTCACGGCCGCATCCGTACGCATCGACGGGGCACCGGTCGCGCTGACCCTGCCCGACCTGTCCGCGGGCACGGGCATCGCGGTGCACGAGCACGTCGTACCGGCGACGCTGCCGGGTCGATCGCGCACGATCCGGGTCGAGGGGTGGATCACGGATGCCTCCTCCGCTGACTCGCCGCACGCGGACCCCGTCGTGATCACCGCTTCGGATGCCCGGCCGGTGCCGGTGCCGACCGTCTCGCCGCGTCTGCTGCCGGCCGGCCGCCCGGGTCCGGCACCCGAGGTGGCCGTCACGCTCAGCATCCGGGCCGTCGAGGGTGCCGCGCTGTACCGGTTCTACACGGCATCGGAGGGAACCGTCCGGGCACAGTTCCCCGGCCTCGACAGCACGGCGTTCCGGAATCGACCGCGGGCCGTGCGCGCCCAGGAGCTGCTCGCGCGGGGGCTCCCGCCGCGCGAGGGGTTCACGCTCGCCCAGGCGGTGCCGGTGGTCGCGGGCACGGCGACCGCGACTCTGCTGCTGCCGAGCGCGAACAGCGACCTCGTGCTCGTGCGCGCGGTGCCGGTCACCGGTGCGCTGGACGCCTACGGGAAGATCGCGGAGGGCGTCGAAGCTCCGCCGCATACGGTCGCACCGGCCTACATCGTGGTGCCTTCGGTCGAGGTGCCGCCCGTGCCGCGCGTCGCGGCCGAGGTGGACGACGGCGGCACGGTCACGGTGCGGGTCGAGGTGAGCGGCGTGCCCGCGAACACGCTCGCGCGGCTGCCCGGGGCGCTGGAGGCGCGGCTGGTCGAGGCGATCCCGGGCACGGAGCCGTTCTACTGGCCCGAGGTGAAGACGCTCACGCTCGTCGACGCCGGGAGCGGCGTGTTCTCGGGTTCCGCACCGCTGCCGGCTCCGCGGTGGGCGCGCATCCGCCTCGCCGCGTCCGCCCGGTACGCCGCCGAGGACATGGTCGTGCCGGATGCCGACATCGTGCTCACGCCCGACCTCACCGCGTCCGGCGGCGCGCCCGATGACGTCGTCTCGCCGTGGGGACCGCTGTCCGCGCCGGTGACCCTGGACGTGCCGGGCGCCGAGCCGAGCATCCGCTCGGAGGCATCCGCCGCGGGCATCCGCGTCAGCGTCGACGGGCTGCCGCTCATCGCGCAGGGATCGAGCGCGTTCACCGCCGTCGTGTACCGCGAGGGGGCGGATGCCGCGCTCATCGAGTACGAGCAGCGGGAGGTCAGCGGCGAGACGGCCGAATTCGACGTGCCGGGCGGGGCGGCGGCCGCGGTCGCGCTGCGCGATCCGTTCGGCGCGGCCCGTCCCCCCGTGCGGGTCGGGCCGACGTGACCTGGCCGCGGGGGCGGCCGGCGGACCATAGGGAAGGAGCGGGGAGCATGCAACACGAATGGACGTTCGCGGTCGTGGACGGCTACGCCACGGGCGAGGTGGACTTCGCGCGCCGGCTCGCGGAGTCGGACCAGTCGGTGCGCGACGAGGTGGATGAGAAGATCATGAGCCCGCTCGTCAACGGCACCGATGGCGCGGTGCTGGTGATCCAGGGCCATGCCGATCGCATCGACTCGGGCGAGAGCCACGCCGTCGCGCTCGAGCAGGAGAGCGACATCAGCAAGGCCCGGGCCAACAGCGCGTTCGATGAGATCCTGGCGATGATCCGCCGCGACTGGCTCGACCCGGGGCCGGCGAGCTGGGAGGAGCTCCCGCACATCGCCGTCGTGGTGTCGCCGCACGGCGCGTCGATGCGTGTCGACGAGAGCGGCACGGAGGCCGGGCGCCTGCGCAACCGCCGGGTGTACCTGGCGGTGTGCCGCTTCATCCCCTGACCTCCGCAGGCCCGTACGCGGCATGCGTCCACGGCCCCGCGCGCGGCATCCGTCCGCGCCCTGCGCGCGGCATCCGCGGACGGCGGCCCGGCGCGGGGCCTGGTCAACGTCCGCGGCACGTGCGTGAATCCCGTCATGACGGGGGTGAAACCCGCCGAGCTCGAATCGGCGCGGGTGGCGCGCATTCTGCGCGACGACATCCTGCTCGGCCGCCGTCAGCCCGGCTCTCCCGCCTGGTCGAGCGCGACATCGCCGCGGCGCTGAACGTATCCCGGCTGCCGGTGCGGGAGGCCATCAAGATCCTCGTCGCAGAGGGCATCGTCGTCGCCCGCCCGCGCACCTGGGCGGTCGTGCGCGAGTTCACCGTGCGCGACATCCAGGACTTCGCCGAGGTGAGAGAGGTCGTCGAGACGCTCACCTTCGTGTTCGCCGCGCAGCGGCATGACGAGGCCGGGGCGGCGCGGATGCGGGCGATCGTGGCGCGGGAGCAGGAGGCCGCCGCCGGCGACGTCGAGGCCGCGCGGCGGGCGTCCGCCGAGTTCCACCTCTACGCCGTCGTGCTCGCGGACAACCAGATGCTCACCGAGATCGCCCGGGTGTTCGCGCCGCGGTTGCGCTGGCTGTTCGGCCAGCACGATGACGTGCCGGGCATGATCGACGACCACATGCGCATCCTGGACGCCCTGATCGCGCGGGACGTGGACGCCCTTCGGGATCTCCTCCCGCGGCATCTGCGGGCGGGGCGGGTCGCCGCCGAGCGCCGTCTGCGCTCCGGTCCCCGCGGGGCGGTTCCGGATGCCGATCACGGGCCTCCCGGCGCCGCCTCGGGAACAGCCGGATGACCGCGCTGCACACGCGGGTACGCCGTGCGCTCGGCCGCACCCTCCCGGTACTCTCGATGAGGGAGGTCAGCGTGGGACGGACAGCGGACGCCATCGCGGAAGGCGTGGCCATCGCGACGTCCGCGGCGCGCCTCGCCGTCAAGAACCACATCCTCGTGGGCACCATCGCCCAGGGCGGCGTCTTCGACATGGAGAAGTACGCCGAGGACGCCCGGCAGGCGCTCCTCGCGATGGCGAAGGAATCCGACGAGGCCGCCCAGCACCTGGAGCAGCTGCGGAAGCGAGCCCGAGGCCGGCACTCCGACCCCTCCGGCACGCACGACTACCGCGACCGCGACGTGCGCAATCTGAAGAAGCGGGCCAAGCAGTCGCAGGGCGTCGCCAGCCGCCTGCGCGAGATGACGGAGGATCCCGAGGCCCTGCGCGAGCTGGTCGAGTCGGCGCGCCAGGCGGCCTGGGAGGACGTCCGCTCCAACCTCGATCGCCGCCTGCGGGTCGAGGGCATGCGCCCCGACCAGGATCCGGACTACGAGACGATGCGCGAGGCGCGGATGCAGGCCCTCAAGCTCGTCGATCTGCAGGCCCTGGCCTCCGACCGCCGCGCCCGCCGCAAGCGCCAGAAGGCGGCCGAGAAGGCCGCCGCGAAAGCGGCCGGGAAGGGCTGATCGCGGTCGCCGTCCGCTCGATTCGCGTCCTCGCCGATCGTGTTGTAGGCTGGTCGTCGGCCCGCTGAGCGGGTCGTGCGCCCCTAGCTCAATGGATAGAGCATCTGACTACGGATCAGAAGGTTGGGGGTTCGAGTCCCTCGGGGCGCGCAGATGAAACCCCCGTCGCGGAAGCGGCGGGGGTTTCGTCGTGTGCGGCGGGCGTCGTCGTGTTGGCCGTCGTGTGTGGCGCGCGTGGCCGTGCGCGGTCGTGACCAGCGGACCACGAGGGCCCGTGGCCCCGGGCGGTGCCGGGATCACGGGCCCTGCGACGGCCGGCGGATCAGCGCTGCGGCAGCGCGGCGACCACGTCGATCTCGACGAGGATGTCCGCCAGCTGCGAGCCGACCGTGGTACGGACCGGGTACGGCGGCGTGAAGAACTCCTGGTACGCCTCGTTGAACTCGGCGAAGTGGGACCTCGGTATCGACGTCGTCGAGCTGCCGATCCAGACCGCCGAGGACGTGGAGGCGCTGCGCGTCGTGGCCGCCGCCGGCCGCGCGCGGCAAGGTCGTCGGGGCGGGCACCGTCGTCTCCGCGGAGCACGTGGCACAGGCCGCCGCCGCGGGAGCGGGCTTCACGGTCAGCCCCGGCCTCGACCTCGAGGTCGTCCGCGCCTCGCACGACGCCGGGCTGTCCGGTCTCCCGGGCGTGGGCACCGCATCCGAGGTGCAGCTCGCACGGAAGGCCGGCCTGACGTGGCTGAAGGCTTTCCCGGCATCCGTGCTCGGCTCGTCGTGGCTGCACGCGATGCGCGGCCCGTTCCCTGAGGTGCGCTTCGTCGCGACCGGCGGCATGAGCGCCGCCAATGCCACCGAGTACCTCGACGCGGGTGCCCGCGTCGTCGCCGTGGGATCGGCGCTGGAGGATCCCGCGCAGCTGCCCCGGCTCGCCGCGCTCCTGCGCCGGGCGGACGCCCGATGAGCACGATCGCCGCGCGGCTCGCTCACGTCGATGCGCGCCTGGCCTACGAGATCGACGTGGTCGCCGCGGCCGAGGCGGTCGCCGCCGGCGCCGCGGTGCTCGTGGACACCCGCCGGCGCGAGTCGTGGGACCACGGCCACATCGCCGGGGCCCTGCATCTGCCCCAGAGCGCGCTCGAGGAGCGCATCCCGACGCTGCCGCGCGACCGCACCCTGATCGTGTACGGGTGGGGGCCCGGCTGCAACGGGGGGACGGCGACGGCGCGGGTGCTGCTGGCGGCGGGACTCGACGTGCGGGAGCTGCTCGGAGGCTACGAGTACTGGGTCCGCAACGGGTTCCCGTTCGAGACCGGAGACGGCGTCGTCCGGCAGGCGCCCGACCCGCTGGTCACCGCGGAGGGCTGACGGGTTGCTCCTCGGCGCGCCCGCCGCGCGGACGCGGCCGTAGGCTGGTGAGGTGACAGTGTACGTCTCGGCTTTCGACCTGTTCTCCATCGGGGTAGGACCGTCGAGTTCCCACACCGTCGGCCCGATGCGGGCCGGCCTGGACTTCGCCGCGCGCCTCGGCGCGAGCGGCGTCCTCGACCGGGTCGCCCGTGTCACGTGCGACCTGTACGGCTCGCTCGGTGCGACCGGGATCGGCCACGGCACCCCGGATGCCGTCGTCGCCGGCCTGCAGGGGCTCGCGCCCGAGACCTGCGACCCCGCCGACGTGCGCGCCGCCTGGACGGACTGGCCGGAGGGGCAGCCGCTGCGGCTCGCCGGCATCCGCCCCATCGCCTTCGCGAAGGACGACATCGTGTTCGCGCCGCGCACGCGGCTCCCCGGGCATCCGAACGCGATGACGCTGCGCGCGACGGATGCCGACGGCGCGACCCTGGCCGAGGAGACGTACTACTCCATCGGCGGCGGGTTCATCCGGCGCGAGGGCGAGGAGCCGCAGCTGGCCCGCGCCGAGCTGCCCTACCCCTACGACGACGCGGCGTCGCTGCTGGCCCTCTGCGACGAGCACGGGCTGTCCATCGCCGAGCTCGCGCGGAAGAACGAGACCGCCTTCCGCAGCGAGGAGGAGGTCGCCGCCGGGCTGGACGCGATCTGGGACGCGATGGCGGCCTGCGTCGAGGCGGGCCTGCACACCGAGGGCACGCTGCCCGGCATCCTGAAGGTCAAGCGGCGGGCATCCGACATCCGCGCGCAGCTGGAGGCGTCCGAGTCGGAGGGGCACCGCGAGCTGCCGGGCGAGTGGCTGGGCGCGTTCGCGCTCGCCGTGAACGAGGAGAACGCGGCGGGCGGGCGGGTGGTCACCGCCCCGACCAATGGCGCGGCCGGAATCCTGCCCGCGGTGGCGATGTACTGGTGGCGGTTCCTCGCCGATTCCGGCCTCGGGGCCGGCAACGCGGTGACCCCCTACGGCGAGCTGGTCGGCAGCGCCCTGCTCGGGTTCCGCGGCAGCGCGGCCGAGGTCGCCGACGCCGCGCTCTCGGCGCAGGAGCGGGCCGAGGCGAATCGCCGGCGGGGCATCCGCCGCTTCCTGCTCACCGCGACCGCGCTCGGCTCGCTGTTCAAGGCGAACGCCTCGATCTCGGGGGCGGAGGGCGGATGCCAGGCCGAGGTCGGCTCCGCCTGCGCGATGGCGGCGGGCGGGCTGACCGCGGTGATGGGCGGCACGAACCGGCAGATCGAGAACGCGGCCGAGATCGCGATGGAGCATCATCTCGGCCTCACCTGCGACCCGATCGGCGGACTGGTCCAGATCCCGTGCATCGAGCGCAACGCGATCGCGGCGTCCACGGCGGTGACCGCTGCCCGGCTCGCGCTGCGCGGCGACGGCCATCACTACGTCTCGCTGGACGCCGTCGTGGAGACGATGCGCCAGACCGGCCTGGACATGTCGACCAAGTACAAGGAGACGAGCGAGGGCGGCCTCGCCGTCAACGTCATCGAGTGCTGACCCGCCCGGCCGGCCGCGCCGTAGGCTGACGTCATGACCACCAGGCGCGGACGAGGGCGGCCCCGCGGGGAGTCCGACGCGCGCCAGCGGATCGCCGCGGCGGCCGTGCACGAGTTCGGCGAGCACGGCTACGAGCCCGCCACCATCCGCGCGATCGCCGCCCGCGCCGGCGTCGACCCGGCGCTGGTGCGACCGGCTGCTGCTCATGCGCGAGGGCCGGATCATCGCGGACATCACCCCGCAGGCGATGCTCGAGGAGACGGGGGAGCGGGACGCGGAGGCGGCGTGCCTCGCCCTGATCGCCCGGGACACGGCCGCGCAACGCAGCGCCCCCACCGGCCGCAGCGCCCTCACCGGCCGCGACGCCCTCACCGGCCGCGACGCGCCCCGGCCTCGCGATGCACAGCCCCGGCGTGAACGCGCCGCTCGCGCAGGGAGGGAGGAGCGATGAACCCGCGACGCACGCTCGCCACGGCGGGACGCGTGCTGCACCAGCTGCGCCACGACCCGCGCTCGATCGCCCTGATGCTCGTCGCACCGAGCCTGCTGGTGGGCCTGTTCGCCTGGCTGTTCGCGGATCAGGAGGGCGTGTTCGACCGGTTCGGCGGGCCGATCCTGGCACTGTTCCCCTTCATCGTGATGTTCCTGCTCACCTCGATCACGACCCTGCGCGAGCGCCGCTCCGGCACGCTGGAGCGGCTGATGACCACGCCGCTGGGCAAGGCGGACTTCATCCTCGGCTACGCCCTCGCGTTCGGGATGATGGCGATCCTGCAGGCCGTGGTCACGGTGGCGTTCGCCGTCGGCGTGTGCGGCCTCGAGGTGGACGGCCCGATCTGGCAGCTCGGGCTCGTCGCCGTCGTCGACGCCCTGCTCGGCACGGCACTCGGCCTGCTGGCGAGCGCCTTCGCGCAGACCGAGTTCCAGGCGGTGCAGTTCATGCCGCTGCTCGTGTTCCCGCAGATCATCCTCGGCGGACTCTCCGTGCCGCGCGAGGACATGCCCGACGTGCTGCACGCCGTCTCGGACTGGCTGCCGCTCAGCCACGCGATCGACGCCATCCAGGCGGTCGCCGCGGGCGACGAGGGGTGGGAGGTCGGTGAACCGCTCCTCATCGTCGGCGCATTCGCCGTCGTCTTCCTCGTGCTCGCGCCGCTCACGCTGCGGCGGCGGACGCCGTAGCCGGATGCCGCGACCGGATGCCGCGACCGGATGCCGCGACCGGATGCCGCGACCGGACGCTGAGAACGGATGCCGTGACCGGATGCCGTGACCGGATGCCGTGACCGGATGCCGTGACCGGATGCCGTGACCGGATGCCGCCGGCCGTGGCACCGACCGCACCTCTCAGACGGATGCCACGGACGGTGCGCTCCGCGGCGTCCGATCGTCAGTGCCCCGGACTGCGGAGCTTCTCGGCGAGGTCGCGCAGCGCCCGCAGCTCGTCGTCGGTGAGCCGCGACATCCGCTTGGCGATCGAGCGGCCGTGCACGGTGGCGACCGCGCGGAAGGCGCGCGCTCCGGCATCCGTCGCCCTGACGAGCGCGCCGCGCCCGTCCTGCGGATCCGGGCACTTCGTGAGCAGGCCGCGCGCCACCATCCGGTCCACCAGACGCGACACGCTGGGCTGGCTGATCAGGGCTCTGGCCGTGATGTCGCGGAGCCGGGCGGTCATCTCGGGCGCGCGCGTGACGGTGAGCAGCACGTCGTACTCCGCCTGGCTGACCTCGGCGCCGTCGAAGTCGCTCATCATCGCGGTGAACAGCTCGTGCTGAGCGCGGAAGAGGCTCTCCCACGCCTGCAGCGCGAGCTCGCGGTCGGTCATGGATCCCAGCGTAACGGCGGGGGAGCGCCGGCGGTCCGACGCACCGTCAGTGGTCGGCGCACAGTAAGGGCCGGTCGGAGAGGCTCCCGACCGGCCCTTGTCCCTTGCACCAAGAGTGTCCTGCAATCACATGCGGTGGATGCCACAGCAAACATTCACCGTGCGATCACTGTATAACGACGAGGTAACGAATGCAACGGTTTGGTCACGGAATCCGTCTGAATCGGCTGTAAGTCTCTGAAGTGGCTGGCCTGGGGTCGGCTGGCAGGGTGGGTGCTGGTGCTCCGTCTGGTCGTGACTCTTGAATCGCCTGGCCTCCCGCTTCGGAAAGTGTCAAGGCGGGTGAGACAGATTCCGTCAGGCGGTCTGTATGAGGGCCTCCTGTGAGGGCTGGTTGATCCAGGCGGCCTCGGGCAGCTTGGGCGCCTGGGGTCGGCGGTGGCCGAAGCGCTCGGGACGGGCGGCGTAGGCCGCGTCCAGGGTGGCCTGGCGCTGGGCGCGGACCTGCCCGGCGGTGCCGAAGTGGACGCTGGCGGGGGTGTGCAGCCCGATCCCGCAGTGGCGGTGCTCGTGGTTGTAGTAGGCGAAGAACTGCTCGGCGAACGCGCCGGCGTCGGCCAGGGACCCGAAGCGCTCGGGGAAGACCGGGGCGTACTTCAGCGTCTTGAACGCCGCCTCGCTGTAAGGGTTGTCGTTCGACACGTGCGGGCGGGAGTGCGACCTGGCCACCCCGAGGTCGACGAGCAGCTGAGCGACCGGTTTGGAGGTCATCGAGGTCCCGCGGTCGGCGTGGATCGCCTCCGGCACGCCATGGATGCCCATGGCGTGCTCGAGCAGGTTCTTGGCGATCTCGGCGTCCTCGCGGGCCGCGATGGTCCAGCCCACGACGAACCTGGAGAAGATGTCGAGCACGACGTACAGGTCGTAGTACACGCCCCGCTCCGGCCCCTTGAGCTTTGTGATGTCCCAACTCCACACCTGCCCCGGCGCCGTCGCGACGAGCTCGGGCCGGGTCCGGGGCGGGTGGCTCGCCTGCCGGCGCCGTTCCCCGGCCATGTCGTGCTCGCGCAGGATCCGGTGCATCGTGGACATCGAGCACAGGTAGGTGCCCTCGTCCAGCAGCGTGGCCCAGACCTGGGCGACCGACTTGTCCGCGAACCGCTGGCTGGTCAACACGGCCAGCACGTGGGCCCGCTCGGCGGCGGACAGCTTGTTCGCCGGTGCCGGCCGCGGTGTCCGTGGACGTGGCGGTGGCGGGTTCTTGGCCCGGTAGTGACTGGCGCGGGAGCGACCCAGCAGCGCGCACGCAGCCGCGGTGCCGACGTGCTCGGCCAGCCCGTCGACGGCCGGGTTGATCACCGCGGCGACCGCGGCGGCTTGTCCGCGCTCTCGGAGAGCGTCTCCAAGAGCGCGTGTGCTTTTCCCATCAGGTCCAGCGCCGCCCTGGTCTTGGCCAGCTCGGCCTCGGCCTTCTCCGCCCGGGCCCGTAGCGCCTGCAGCTCCCGCTCGCGCCGGTCCCGCGGCTTGCTGCCCAGCCCGGACAGCGAGCCGGCGGCCGCGGCCTTGCGCCACTCGATGATGTGGGAGGTGTACAGGCCCTCCCGGCGCAGGATCTCCCCACGCCCAGAGCGGTCCGCGGCGTCGTACTCGGCCAGGATCGCCGCTTTGAACTCGGCGGTGAACGTCCGCCTCTTGGGCCGGTCAGCACGAGGAGCCATAGCCCCATCATCGGTGCCGACGTCAGCAACCGTCATCGTCATCTCAGTATTGGTCCGTTCTCGCCCCGTGCAGTGCGAAGGTCAGCAGTGCTGGTGTCTCACCCCATCCTGACGCACGGGGGGCAGGGTGGGTGCTGGTGCTCCGTCTGGTCGTGACTCTTGAATCGCCTGGCCTCCCGCTTCGGCGGGGTGCCTTTCCCAGGATCTGTCCGGCCGGGTGGGTGCCGGCGCCGACCCTGCCCACTCCGATGGCTTGATCAGAAGCTTGCCCGACCGTTCACGGCGGTCGTGGCCCATTACAGGCCTGCCTCGAAGTGACCATTCCCGGGTCGACGCCAGCAGTGACGTCAACCCAGTGGAGAGGATCACGGTCACCATGACCATCGTCGCAAACACGTTCGCGTATGTCATCGGCGCGGACACCCATTCCAGAACACACACTCTCGCCGTGCTCGACGCGCGCACTGGCGCCAGAGTGGACACTCGGACCTTCCCGACGACGCCGGCGGGATTATCACGCGCGGTCGCGTGGATCGCTCGGCGCACCAGCGGGCTGGCCGATGTGCTCGTAACGATCGAGGGCGTCGGCTCGTATGGCGCCCGGCTCGCGAGAGCATGCCAGGACGCCGGCTACCGGGTCGTGGAGTCGTTCCCGACAGCGGCACGTGAACGTCGCGGACGAGGCAAGAGCGACGAGATCGACGCGGAACTGATCGCCCGCTCCGTGCTCGGCGTCGATGCCGACAACCTCCGTGATCCGCGTCAGGACGCGGGAGTCCGCGCGGCGCTGCGGGTGCTGATCGGCGCCCGCGACCTCATCAACCTCGAACGCACCAGGTCGATCAACGCCTTGACCGCGCTGCTTCGAACGGTCGACCTCGGCATCGACGCCCGCGCCTCGCTCACCAAGAAGCAGCTCGCGGCGATCGAGTCCTGGCGCACGCGACAGGAGGACCTCGCGACCGCGACAGCCCGCCGGGAAGCGATCCGGCTGGCCCGACGGGTTGCCGTCTGCGATGAGGACCTCGCTGCTAACCGTGACGAGATCACCGCGCTGGTCGCCGCCAGCGACGCCGCAATCCTGCTCGACGAGCCCGGGATCGGCGCGATCAACGCGGCCGTGATCATCGCCGCCTGGTCACACCCCGGCCGGGTCCGCTCCGAAGCAGCGTTCGCCGTGCTCGCCGGCGTCAGTCCCGTGCCCGCCTCGAGCGGAAACACCACCCGTCATCGCCTCAACCGAGGAGGCGACAGGCGTCTGAACAGAGCCTTATCGTCGATCGCGCTGACCCGAATGTCGCACCACCCGCCGACCCGCGCCTACGTCGAACGCCGACGAGCCGAAGGACGCACCACCAAGGAAATCCGCCGCTCACTCAAGCGATACATAGCCCGCCAGCTCTACCGCCGCCTCAGCGAGCAGAGCGGACTTGACAACACATAGAAGCATCCTGGGTTTCGTTTGACTCGCCCCGGCGTGTCCGGTATTCGTAGCCTTGCCGGACGACATGACCCGGATGGTCATTACCACGATGGCCCCTCCCCGAGATCGTCACGGGAGGGGCGATCTCGGGGGTCAGGTGCGCGCGCAGCGCGCGGCTCGCACTCTTAGTGCCAACCGTGTGGAGAAGCAGCGGTCTGGGAACAGCGGTCTCGATCGAGTTGTCATAACGGCAGAGCCGGAACGGGCAGCGACGCAGCACTCAGTGGTGGGTGTCAGTCTCTATGCGAGGGACCACCGCGTAGGGACCACATCGCAGCGACGTTGGCAGCGTTCTACTGTCGGTGCAGCTCCGAGAATGCCCACTGCGCTCTAGCCTCTAACTACGGCTCCGTGGGGGACGTTCACCTTCTGAAACATTACGAAGGACTGGGTGTCTCCGGACATTCGGGCCGTCGAGCTGTCAGGTCAGCTGCAGCGTGGTGATGCAGGTCGCATCATCCTCGTTCATCGTTGAAATGGTCACGGTGCCCGTCCGACCCTCATGTTCGATCGTGAGCGTTGCCTTGATGCCGCGGGGCACCCAGATGCCAACGAACCCGTTGTCGTAGGTTTGCCGAACCTCGTCGAGGAGCACGTCTCCGTCTTCGCCGGTGAGGGTGACCTGGACTGCTGTGTTGGCGAGTTCGCCGAGGCAGGTGGTGAGGCTGTGGAAGTAGCAGTCGTGGGTCTGTTCCCGGTAGGGGGCGACCGAGATGTACACCTCGTCTTCGGGCATCGGCAGACGTGTCTCGCGCTTGTGGTCGTCGGTGAGCACGAGCGCATCCGGCTGCACGGATGCGATCAGATCAGTGGGTCGGTCGGCGACGGGCATCGTGTCGAGCCGTTCGATGACCTGTGCGGCGTCCAGGCCGTCAAGGTCGTGGTCCGCCAGGAAGCCGGTGTCGACGGCCTGACTGTTGGTCGAGGGCGACGCGGGTTCGTGCGAGGGTGCAGTGGCGCATCCGGTGAGGACGAGGGCGGCGGCGAGCGTCGCGGCGGCGGCGACGATCGGTTTTCGCCGGTGAGGCGCGGCGGGGTGGGGCATGGTGCGATCCTTCAAGAGTGTCGGAAGGGTCGGTGCCGGGCGCTTTCGCCGCGGCACCGACCCTGATGGTCGATCAGAGGGTGGCCAGGAGGTCCTGCATCTGCTGGATCTCGGTGGTCTGCGCGTCGATGATGGTCTGCGCGAGCTCGATGGCGTCGGGGTTGCTGCCGTCATCGACTTGCGTCTGGGCCATCTCGACCGCTCCCTCGTGATGGGCGATCATCTGTTCCAGGAACAGGCGCGATGCTTCGGGTCCGTCGGCCGATTCGAGGGCGGCCAGGTCGTCCTCGGTCATCATGCCGTCGCCGTGGTCCATGCCGTCCATCTGCTGCTCCTCGGAATCGACGCCCCAGTCGTCCAGCCACCCCTGGAGCTGTTCGATCTCGGGCGCCTGGGCGGCCTTGATCGCTTCGGCCAGTTCGATCACCTCGGGGTTGACATCCTCCTTGGCGAGGACGATGTCGCTCATCTCGATGGCCTGTTCGTGGTGCACGATCATCATCGAGGCGAACATCACGTCCGCGTCGTTGGCGTCGGCTGTCTGTTCGGACGAGCCGTGGTCCATGCCCGGCATCGAGCCCTCGTTGTCGCTTCCGGCCGAGCAGCCGGCCAGGACCAGGGCAGCAGTGAGGGCGAGTGCGGCGGTCGCCGCGGTACGAAACTTCATGAGTGTTCTCCAATATCAACAGTCGCTTCAGTGGCGCGGCACCCCGAGAGGGCACCGCGTGAATGGGAGAGGGGAACCGTCGACGCTGATGTGCGCCTGGTTCACCGATCCATCACGTGCGACTGATGCAGAGAACGTGCAGCGACGGCGCCCGAGATCGGAGCTGGTCGATGAACCGCGCCACGAGGAGCGGCCGGGGCGCGGTGTGCATCCATCCCGGCAGAAGTTGAGGCGGCGCCAGGATGAGAAGGACGAGCAGCAGTGCGAGCACACATGCCATCGCCATGCCCAGATGGTCACTACCCCCGCAGTCCGCACACGTACCACCGAGGTCACTGGCCGTGCCACCGGACTCATGGGCGCCCGCCGCGCTGTGATGGGCGCCCACGGCGTCGCTGGCGGCGACCGAGACTGTGGCGGGCGCGTGGGCGGCCGGGGTGCCGTGCAGGTTCAGCGTATGCATGGCCAGTAGCCCGAGGACGATCGCTGCCACCAGCAACCCTCCGAGCATCACACGCCGGAGGAAGCCCTGAAGACCCCTCCCGGGTTGCGCTGCCGCCGTCACCGCCATACACCGCAGTTTACCGGCCCCCGATGTGCATCTGCCGACGGCGGGAGCGATCGGCGCGGCCGAGGTCGACTGGCTCCGCGTCCGGCCGAGCAGCTTCCCACTCGGCCGTGCCCAGACTGACGGGAATACCCCTATGGGGTATTAGATTGATGGTGGAGAGTTTCCACGAAGGTCAGGAGAGCCCTATGCGTGTGTTCGCGATCCGCGACTTCCGTCACCTGTTCAGTGCGCAGATCATCGCCCTGTTCGGGACGGGGTTGGCGACCGTCGCCCTCGGTCTGCTCGCTTACGAGCTCGCCGGTCCGAGCGCGGGGGCGGTGCTTGCGACGGCGCTGACGATCAAGATGGTCATGTACGTCTTGATCGCGCCGTTGGCTGCGGCCTATGCCGACCGGCTCCCGAGGCGGATGTTCCTGACCCTGCTCGACGTGGCGCGCGCGGCCGTGGTGCTCGCTCTGCCGTTCGTCACGGAGATCTGGCAGATCTACGTTCTCATCGGGGTACTGCAGGCGGCTTCTGCTGCGTTCACGCCGACGTTCCAGGCGGTCATCCCCGATATCGTGGTCGAGGAGTCCGACTACACGCGGGCGCTGTCCGCGTCGCAGGTGGCCTACACGATGGAGAGCCTGCTCAGCCCGGTGCTCGCGGCGGTCGCTCTGACGTTCATGACGTTCAACTGGTTGTTCGTCGGCACGTCGGTAGGTTTCGTGCTCTCCGCCGTCCTGGTGCTCTCGACTCGCATCCCCAATGCGGCACCAAGCGGGCACGCGGATGCGTGGAACCGGGTCACCTCGGGCGTGAAGGTCTTCTTCGCGACTCCTCGTCTGCGCGGCGTCATGGCCCTGAACGTGGTGGTCGCCGCAGCCGGATCGATCGTGGTGGTCAATACGGTCAACTATGTCCGAGATCAACTGGGCGGCACGCAGGCCGACGTCGCCTGGATGCTTGCAGCCTCCGGCGGCGGCACACTGCTGGTCGCTTTGTTCCTGCCACGCGTGCTCGATCGGATCGCCGAGCGGGTCGTGATGATGACCGGTGCCGCAGTTCTGCTTGCTGGCGTGCTGGCGGCCGTCGCGATGACCGCCATCCAGGCGGCTTCCTGGATGATCACGGCACCGATCTGGGTGGTCATCGGCGGCGGCATGGCCTTGATCGTCACGCCCACCGGACGCGTCATCCGAGGTTCGGTCGCGAAGCGCGAGCTCCCGGCGGCCTTCGCGGCACAATTCTCACTGTCTCACTTGGCCTGGCTTGTCACCTACCCGATCGCGGGATGGGTAGGCACAGCGTCCGGCTTCACTCTCGCCTGGTCGATCCTTGCCGCTCTCGCCATCGGCGGTGCCGTCACAGCGCAGATGCTCTGGCCCCGCGAGAAGGAAACTGAGACTATCGAGGCCGCCGATGCCACCGGAGAAGGCGCGGTCGGTGACCTGGTGCTCCGTGAGGAGACCGAAGCCGCCGAAGGCACCCTCGCGGCGTCCCAGTGCGCCTGTGTGCGCACCGCATAAGCGCGCAGGTGGCGGGCGGAACGAATGCTTCCGCCCGCCACCGGCGCGTCGTGCTTGCCGAGGCGCCCGCGATCCGGCTTGTCGATCAGGGGCGAGTCGGTGCTCGCCGGTGCAGCCGAGGTATCCAGTCGCGGACGAGGCCGGTGGCGTCAATCCCTGTGAGAGCGACGAGGGTATCTCCGAGGTAGTGCGCCGTGAGCAAGGGGTCGGCGGAGACGATTTGCGTACTGGACCCCAAAGCGGGATACCCCGCTCCGACCAGGGTGTGTCCGTGGACGCGTGCGGAGAACGGCGAAGACGGCAGGTAGATGCCGGGATCGTCCTCCAGGCCGAGGTCGTGCAACAGAGTCTTGGCCGCATGGGCTCCCTGGGCGACCGAGTCGTCGCAGTGATCGATCCGGTACGGGGTCTGATCGGTGAAGGCCCCGACGACGAGGTCGAGCTCGCCGTGCTCGAGCATCCCGACCAGGGTCTCCTCGCTGCCCGGCGTCCACTCGACCTCGGCATCGATCGACTCCGCGAAGCCGGTCACGAGCTCGGCGAGGCTGCCGGTCGGCGTGCCGTCGTCGATCTCGAGGAGCCCCTTCTCGGGGGAGGCGCCCACGCGCAGCTCGCCGCCGCGCACGCGGTCCAGGGTGCCGTCGGGGTCGGTGGGGATCGAGAGGCCGCAGCCGGCCAGTGCCGCGCTGAGGACCAGGCCGACGAGCCCCGCGAGCAGGTGGCGGGGCCCGCGGCGTCTGCCGGCTCCGGCGGCGGCCCGGGTGGCGTCGGCGGATGCCGGCGTGGCCCCCGCGGATGCCCGGGCGGGCGCCCCGGAGGCCCGGCGGAAGGAGGCGAAGAGCGTGCTCACGTGCCCCAGCATCCCGTTTCCGGCGCGGGCGCGTCCCGTCCGCCGTCTGCGTCGTCTGGTTCGGGATCATGGGCGGCACGACGATGTTCTTCGAGCACGCCGGGCGGGCGATCAGCGAGGCCGGACCGCCCGAGGCCGTGCTGTTCGCCGTGCTGCACGAGCTGCCGTTCGGGACCGTGCTGTCGGTGCTGGCGATGATCTCCATCGTGCTGTTCTTCGTCACCTCCGCCGACTCCGCGTCGATCGTGATGGCCTCGATGAGCCAGCGCGGCAAGCCCGAGCCGTCCACGTGGGTGACCATCACCTGGGGCGTGCTGCTGGGCGCGGCCGCCCTGGCGCTGCTGCTGGCGGGCGGTGAGACGGCGCTGTCGGGGCTGCAGTCGATCATGGTGGTCTCGGCGCTGCCGTTCGCCCTCGTCGTGATCGGCATCATGTTCGCGTGGGCCACGGAGCTGCACACCGACCCCTACATGCTGCGACGCCGGTTCGCCCGGGCCGCGATCGCGCAGGGCGTGCGCCGGGGAATCAGCGAGCACGGCGACGACTTCGTGTTCGGGGCGACCGAGGTCGCCACGGAGGAGGGCGCCGGCGCCGGCATCGACACCGACGACCCGCCCTGACCGAGTGGTACGAGACCGCCACCGAGCAGGCGCCGGTCGTCACCGCCACCGACGTCACCCGCACGCTGGAGCCGGGACGCATCCAGCACCGAGGTCCCGAGGACCCGCACCACACCGCCTCGGGCGACGCCTCCCTCACCGTCGGCGAGGAGCGCCGCGAGTTGCGCCGGGCCCGCCGGCACCGCGACGGCGACGACCACGGCCACGACGACCACGCCGACGACCACGGCCACGACGGCGACCGCCGCGATGACGCCGGCCCCCCGTCCTCTTAGTGGGTCGCGGCGCCCCGCGTCAACCCCCGAGACGGACACCCGCGCAGGGGGCATGGTGGGCTGTGGGGGATTCTGACGTCAAGGAGGGGCCGTGGTTCTCGCCGATCTTCACCAGGTGGCGGCCGAGGCGCTGCCCGCACTGCAGCAGCTCCCCACCCGCATCACGCGCCGCGAGCCCGACCCCGGCCGGGTCGTGCGCTGGGAGCGCGTGGCATCCGAACGCTACGTCGTGTGCGACGGCGACCGGATCGCCGGCTTCGTCGACGTCGTCGGCGCGGTCTTCGTCGTGCTGCACGGCGAGCGGTACGACCGGGCGACCGAGATCGGGCAGACGCTCGTCTTCGCCGACGCGGTCGCCGCGCTCACCCGCTGAGCAGCGCCGGCGCGGGGCTGCGGCACACGCGGGTGGCCGCCGCGCCCGGATCCCCTGCCCCGCGGCATCCGTCATCCGCGCCACCCCGACGCGGCGAGCCTGCGAGAATGGAGAGTCCTGACCCCCGGAGGAGCCACGTGCAGTACATCTCCACCCGCGGCGGCATGCAGCCGCAGCCGTTCAGCGAGACGCTGCTCGAGGGACTGGCGCCCGACGGCGGCCTGGCCGTCCCCGAGCAGCTGCCGCGCGTCGACGCGGAGACCCTCGAGTCGTGGCGCGGCCTGAGCTATCCGCAGCTGGCGACCGAGGTGCTCGCCCTGTTCGCCACCGACATCCCGCGCGACGACCTGGCGCGGATGTGCGCGGAGGCGTACGCGGGCTTCCCCGAGCAGGTCGTGCCGCTGCGGTCCATCGGGGACGGGATCACCCTCGTCGGGCTGTCCGAGGGGCCGACCCTCGCGTTCAAGGACATGGCCATGCAGTTCCTCGGCCAGGTTCTCGAGTACGTGCTCGAGCGCAACGACGGGGTGCTGAACATCCTCGGCGCGACGTCCGGCGACACCGGGTCCGCCGCCGAGCACGCGCTGCGCGGCAAGGACCGGGTCTCGGTGTTCATGCTCTCGCCGCAGGGCCGGATGAGCGCGTTCCAGCGTGCGCAGATGTACTCGCTGCAGGACGAGAACATCCACAACATCGCCGTCGACGGGGTCTTCGACGACTGCCAGAACCTCGTCAAGCGCCTCGCCGGCGACCTCGAGTTCAAGCGCAGTCAGCACCTGGGCGCCGTGAACTCGATCAACCTCGCCCGCATCACCGCCCAGATCGTGTACTACTTCTGGGCCTGGCTGCGGGTGACGGATGCCGTGGAGCCCGACTTCCGCGCCGGCTTCGAGGTCTCCTTCACCGTACCGTCCGGCAACTTCGGCAACATCCTCTCCGGCTTCTTCGCCAAGGGCATGGGCCTGCCGATCCGCCGGCTCGTGCTCGCCGCGAACGAGAACAACGTGCTCGACGAGTTCTTCCGCACCGGCGTGTACCGGCCGCGCAGCGCCGCGCAGACCCTCGCGACCTCCAGCCCGTCGATGGACATCTCCAAGGCGTCCAACCTGGAGCGGTTCCTGTTCGAGCTCGTCGGCCGCGACCCCGAGCGGATGGTCGCCGTCTGGGACGACCTGGAGGCCCGCGGCCACGTCGACTTCTCCGCCGAGCAGCCGCGCTTCGCCTCCGAGTTCGGCATCGTCAGCGGCACCAGCACGCACGCCGACCGGCTCGCCACGATCCGCGCCGTGCACGAGGCCTCCGGCGAGATCATCGACCCGCACACCGCCGACGGCGTGCACGTGGCGCGGTCGTTCGTGGAGCAGGACGTGCCGATGCTCGTCCTCGAGACCGCCAAGCCGCAGAAATTCGCAGACACCATCCGCGAAGCCATCGGCGTCGATCTCGAGTTCTCGCCCGAGCTGCAGCGGATGCTGGAGGCTCCACAGCGCGTGGTGGAGATGCCGGACGACGCCGCGGCGCTGCGCGGATACATCGAGACGCACGCTCGGCACTGACGGCGAGCGGAGGGCGCGATGGACTTCGACTTCGACGACGTCGGGTTCGTCACCTCCGATCACCACTTCGGGCACGCGCGGATCATCGAGCTGTGCGACCGGCCGTTCGGCTCCGTCGAGGAGATGGACGCCGAGCTGCTCGTGCCCGGCAACCACGACCGGGTCTCCACCGCGACCCAGACCAGGGCCGCGATCGCCCGCTTCACGCCGGTGTACCAGGCGGCCGGGTGGACGGTGCTGCCCGAGACC
This sequence comes from Microbacterium sp. EF45047, assembly GCF_028472845.1. Lineage (NCBI taxonomy): Bacteria > Bacillati > Actinomycetota > Actinomycetes > Micrococcales > Microbacteriaceae > Microbacterium > Microbacterium sp. EF45047. The sequence continues at coordinate 342,342 of NZ_CP069429.1, forward strand.
CTGCGCGGCGGGCGCCGCGGCATCCGTCTCGCGGCGAGCCACTACCCGTACTACGGCGACTCGCACGGCGAGGACCGGTTCCGCCGGTGCCGCCCGGTCGACGACGGCACCCCGCTGCTGCACGGGCACATCCACGCGCGCGACCACGGCCCGAACCTGCGCCAGTTCCACGTCGGGGTCGACGCCTGGGACTTCGCGCCCGTGCCGATGGCGACGGTCGACGCCTGGCTCGCCGGGCTGGGAGCGGCGATCGCCTGATCCCGCGCCCCGCCCGCATCGCGTCCGGCATCCGCATTCAGGTCTAAAAGAGATAACCCTTGACTTTAGAACGCGGCCAGGCCTGTAATGGAAGCGGACGCGAGGAGGTCGCCATGACGATGCCACTGGCCTTCGACGAGAACGGGATCGACGACGAGGACGGACCGCTCAGGGCGCTCCCCGACGGCCCGGACCGGGTCCGGATCCATGCGGCGCCGCATCCGGTGGACCTCCCCGCCGCCGAGCGTGCGGGCCGCGCGTTCCTGCGCGCGCTCGGCATCGAGACGGATGCCGCGGACGCGCCAGACCTGGCCCGCACGCCGCACCGCTTCGCCGCCGCCTACGCGGAGCTGCTCAGCCCGGAGCCGTTCGACTTCACCACGTTCCCGAACCGGGAGGGCTACGACGAGATGGTGCTCGTCCGCGACATCCCGGTGCGCTCGCTCTGCGAGCACCACCTGCTGCCCTTCACCGGCATCGCGCACGTCGCCTACCTCCCCGCCGATCGCGTGGTCGGGCTCTCCAAGATCCCCCGGCTCGTCGACCACTGCGCGTGCCGCCCGCAGACGCAGGAGCGGCTGACCGTGGAGATCGCGGAGGCCCTCGCCGGCCACCTGCAGCCGCGCGGCGTCGGGGTGATCGTCGAGGCCGTGCACAGCTGCATGACGCTGCGCGGCGCCCGAGCCGCGGGCACCGCGACCAGCACCTCCGCGGTGCGAGGCGCCCTGCGCGAGGACGCCCGTTCGCGGGCGGAGTTCTTCGCGCTCGTCGACGGACGCACGCGCTGAGGCCGTGCTCGAGAAGGGACAGGACATGACCATCGCCATCGTCGGCGGCGGGCTCGCCGCCGCCACCGCCGTCACCGAGCTGCGGGAGCAGGGGTATCAGGGGGAGCTGGTGCTCTACGCCGCGGAGAACCACCTGCCCTACGAGCGCCCGCCGCTGTCGAAGGGCTACCTCCTCGGCGACGCCGACCTGCACGCCGCGAGCGTGCACGACGCCGCCTGGTACCGCGACCACGACGTGCGCCTGGAACTCGGCACCCGGGTGACGCGCCTGGATCCGGCGGCGCACACCCTCACCGCAGGGCCGGACGACCGCGAGCAGCGGTACGACCGCCTGCTCCTCGCGACCGGGTCCGCACCACGCCGCTTCGCCCTGGCCGACGAGACCGGCGACCCGGTGTACCTGCGCACCATGGAGGACAGCATCCGGCTGAAGGAGAGCCTGCGTCCCGGCGTCCGCGTCGTGATCGTGGGCGCCGGCTGGATCGGGCTCGAGGTCGCCTCCGCAGCCCGGCACGCCGGCGCCGACGTGACCGTGTTCGAGGCTGCGGAGCTCCCGCTGGTGCGCGTGCTGGGGCCGGAGGTGGCCGCCGTGTTCGCCGACCTGCACCGGCACCACGGGGTCGACCTGCGCCTGAGCAGCAAGGTCACGGCATCCGATCTCGCCGGCGGCGACCTCGTCGTCGTCGGCGTGGGGGCCGTCCCCGACACCACGCTCGCCGAGGCGGCCGGGCTCGCGGTGGCAGGCGGCGTGCTCGTGGACGCCACCCTGCGCACCTCCGACCCCGACATCTACGCCATCGGCGACGTCGCGAACCATGACCACCCGGTGCTCGGCCGCCGCATCCGGGTCGAGCACTGGGACACCGCGATCGAACAGGGCAAAGTGGCGGCGCGCAACCTGCTCGGCGGCGCGGAGCCGTACACGCGGCAGCCGTACTTCTTCACCGACCAGTACGATCTCGGCATGGAGTACGTCGGCAGCGTCCCGCCGTCCGGATACGACCGCGTGGACATCGAGGGGGACACCGACGTGGCCCACGGCGGCGCTTTCCGCGCGTACTGGATCGCCGACGGGACGGTGTGCGCGGCCATGCACGCCAACGACTGGGACGCCTCCGACGCCATCCGCGAGAGCATCGGGACGCACCGGTGACGACGGGCCCGGTCAGCGCGACCCGCATCGGCGGGCGCGACTTCGACTTCGCGCGTCAGGTGGCGGTGATGGCGGTCGTCAACCGCACGCCGGACTCGTTCTACGACCGCGGCGCGACCTTCGCGCTGGACCGGGCCGTCGGCAGCGCGCTGCGCGCCGCGGACCTCGGCGCCGACTGGGTCGACGTCGGCGGGGTGCCGTTCGGACGCGGCCCCGCGGTGTCGGTGCCGGAGGAGATCGACCGGGTCGTGCCCGTGGTGGAGGCCATCGCGCGGGAGCGGCCGGACCTGGTCGTCTCCGTCGACACCAACCGGGCGGAGGTGGCGCGGCACGCGATCGCGGCCGGAGCCGGCGTGATCAACGACACCAGCGGACTCGGCGACCCGGAGATGGCGGGCGTCGTCGCCCACGGTGGGGCGCACGTCGTGATCACGCACAGCGTCGGCCCGCCGCGGGTGGAGAAGCCCGCCGCGCACTACGGCGACGTCGTCGCCGAGGTCCGAGCCTTCCTCACCGACCGGGTCGCCCGCGCCGAGGCTGCCGGCATCCCGCGCGAGCGCCTCATCATCGATCCCGGGCACGACCTCGACAAGAACACGCTGCACTCCCTCGAACTCACCCGCCGGCTCGACGAGATCGCGGACATCGGGCTCCCGCTGCTCGTCGCGGTGTCGAACAAGGACTTCATCGGCGAGTCCATCGACCGCCCGCAGGGTCAGCGGCTGGCCGGGTCGCTGGCCGCGATGACGGCGTGCATCCTCAAGGGTGCGCGGATCGTGCGGATGCACGACGTCGCCGAGGCCGTCGACGCGGCGCGCATGGCAGAGGCCATCCTCGGGCTGCGCCCGCCGGTGCGGCTCGAGCACAACACGCATCCGACGCGCAACGTCTGAAGGCCGGGGACCTCGGAACGATCCCGAGCGCAACGTCCGAACCGCCCCGCAGAACCGAACCGTCCCGCAGAACCGAACCGTCCCGCAGAGGAGCGACATGACGCACATCGACCGCATCTGGCCCGACCCGGCATCCGACCTGAGCGACGACGACCTCCTCGCACAGACCCGCATGCCGGAGGGGCGGCGCTGGGTGCGGATGAACTTCATTTCCAGCCTGGACGGCGCCGCGACCCACGAGGGACGTTCCGGCGGGCTCGGCGACCCGGCCGACCGCCGGCTCTTCGACCTGCTGCGCCGGCCCGCCGACGTCGTGCTCCTCGGGGCCGGGACGGCACGCATCGAGGGATACGGCGGCCTGCGGCTCGACGAGCCCGCGGTGCGCTGGCGGCGGGAGCGCGGCATGCCGCCGCATCCGGTGCTGGCCCTCGTCTCGCGCCGGCTCGACCTCGACCCGGATTCGGCGGTCTTCGCCGACGCCCCGGTGCGCCCGATCGTGTGCACGGTGCCGACCGCGCCGGCCGACCGGCGGGAGGCGCTCGCGGAGGTCGCGGACCTCATCGAGACCGGCGAGCACGACGTCGACCCCCGGCGGCTGCTCGACGAGCTGGCCGATCGTGGCCTGCGCCACGTGCACAGCGAGGGCGGGCCGAGCCTGTTCGGCTCCTTCCTCGACGCCGGCGTCGTCGACGCGCTGCACCTCACCCTCGCGCCCCGGCTTGAGGGTGCCACCACGCGCCGGATCACCGACCACGGCCCCGCGGCCCCGGTGGGCATGCGGCTGGAATCCGTGCTGCGGGCCGGGAGCGAGCTGCTGCTGCATTACGTCAGGGAGTGAGCCGGCGCGGGGGAGCGGATCACTCGACGAGCTTCCCCGCCGTGTCCACCTCGCGGACCAGCCGGGCGACCTCCTCCGGCACCGCGGGGATCTCCTCACGGGTGACGCCGGTGGCGGGCGACCAGACGAGGTTCACCTGCAGCTGCGGGTCGAGGTCGGGGAAGTCGCTGCGGTTGTGGCATCCGCGGGTCTCCCGCCGCTCCCGCGCGGCCGCGAGCGTCGCGCGAGCGGCCAGCGCGGACGCTTTCAGGTCGAACGCGTGGGCGAGGTCCTGGAAGCCCGCGATGTCGGGATGGATGCCGATGTCGTGCATCCGCTCCTCGATCGCGTCCAGTTCGGCGAGCCCCGCCCGCAGGCCCTCCTCGGACCGGACCACGCCGGCGTGCGCGGTCATCGTGTTGCGGATCGCGCGCTGCAGCGCCCGCACGTTCTCGCGGCCGTCGGCGGCGAGGAGGTCGTCGATCTCCCGCCGCGCCTGGGCGACGGCTGCGGGCGAGCGGCGCTGCGCGTCGAGGGAGGCCGCATGCTCGATCGCCGCCCGGCCGACGAGCCGGCCGTAGACGAGCAGCTCGATGAGAGAGTTGCCGCCGAGCCGGTTCGCACCGTGCAGCCCGCTGGAGGCCTCTCCGATCGCGTAGAGCCCGTCGACGTCGGTGCCGTGGTCCTCGGAGCGCACCCCACACCCCGCCCATGGAGTAGTGCGCCGTCGGGGCGACCTCGATCGGCTCGGCGGTGATGTCGAGCATCTGCAGCTCGAGCATGGTCTGGTAGACGCGCGGCAGCCGGTTCATGATCGTCTCGCGCCGCAGGTGCGAGACGTCGAGCCACACGCCCCCCTTCTCGGTGCCGCGCCCCTCGCTGATCTCGGTGTACGCGGCGAGGGCCACGCGGTCGCGGGTGGACAGCTCCATCCGCTCGGGGTCGTAGCGCTCCATGAAGCGCTCGCCGAGCGCGTTGCGCAGGATCCCGCCCTCGCCGCGGGCGGCCTCGGAGATCAGCGTGCCCGCCGCGTTCTCCGGCTCGATGATCCCGGACGGGTGGAACTGCACCAGTTCCGGGTCGCGCAGCCCGGCGCCGGCGTCGACCGCGAGGCGGAAGGAATCGCCGGTGTTCTCGTCGCGGCGCGACGACGTGCGCCGCCAGATCCGGTTGTGCCCTCCCGCGGCGAGGATCACGGCATCCGCGTGGATGAGGAGGCGGGTGCCGTCGCTCTGGTCGAAGCCGTACGCCCCGAAGACCACGTTGTCGCGCACCAGGATGCGGGTGATGTAGACGCCGTCGAGGATCGGCACCCCCAGGTGCTCGGCCCGGCGCACCAGGGTGCGCTGGATCTCGAGCCCGGTGTAGTCGCCGGCGAACGCGGTGCGGCGGTAGGTGTGCGCCCCGAAGAAGCGCTGCGAGATGCGCCCGTCGTCCTCGCGGGGAAGAATAGCTAGGAACCGCGTTTCGATAACTCCAATGAATTGTGCCACTGGTGACGATACGGCTATGGTATCGACATGAACCTGGAGCAGCTGCGGAGCTTCGTCGAGGTCGCGCACCTCGGGCACTTCACCCGGGCCGCCGAACTGCTGCATGTGACACAGCCCTCCCTGAGCCGACAGATCTCGACCCTGGAGCAGGAGCTCGGCTCGGAGCTGTTCCACCGGGCGCGCGGCAACATCCGGCTGACCGCCGCAGGCGAGGCGCTGCTGCCGCGGGCGAAGCGGATGCTCGCGGATGCCGACGCGATCCGCGCGGAGATGGCGGAGCTCGCCGGGCTGCAGCGCGGCCGCGTGCGGCTGGGCGCCCCGCCGACGCTGTGCGTGAGCCTGGTCGCCGAGGCGATGAGCACGTTCCGTGCGGCGCATCCGGGCGTGGATCTGCAGCTGACCGAGGGCGGGTCGAATCTGCTGATCGAACAGCTCGCCGGCGGCGTGCTGGACCTGGCGCTCATCACCGCGTCGGCAGGGATGCCGGCATCCGGGACGGCGCTGGTGCGCGTGCCGCTGCTCACCGAGGAGCTCGTGGTCGTCTCGTCCGCGGCCCAGCCGCCCGTGGCCGAGGGCGAGACCGTCGACCTCCGGCGCCTGGCCGGGCTGCCGCTGATCGCGTTCCCCGGAAGTTACGCGCTGCGCGCCGTGACGGATGCCGTCTTCCGGGCGGCCGCGCTGACCCCGTCGATCGTCGTCGAGGGTGCGGAGATGGACACCGTGCTGCGGTTCGTCGAGCGCGGTCTCGGCGTCGCGGTGGTGCCGGCGATGGTGCTCCTCGACCGGCCCGGGCTCCGGTCGGTGCGGCTGGTGGAGCCGACGCTGACCCGCACCGTGAGCCTCGCGCACCGGTCGGACATCACCTCCACGCGGGCCGCCGCCGCGATGCACCGCGTCCTCGTCAGCACCGCGCGGGAGCTCGCCGAGCGGGCCCCGGAGCGGATGCGAGCGGCGGAGGCGCACGCCTGAACCGGAGCGTCGGGCGTCAGGCGCAGGTTCTCTCGCGTCAGTTGTCGATCGCGATCATCCACGCGATCCCGAACCGATCGACGAGCATGCCGAACTCGCCGCCCCACGGTGCGGGCTCCAGGGGCAGGGTCACCGTCGCGCCGTCGCTGAGCCCGGTCCAGATCGCGTGCAGCCGGTCGCTCTCGGATCCGCTGACCGACACCGAGACGCCCTGCGGCTCCCGATACTCCATGCCGCCCGGCGTGTCGGACGCCATCAGCACCATGCCGTCGTCGGTGGTGAGCTGTCCGTGCATGACGAGCTCGCTCTCGCTCGGGTCGTAGCCCATGTCGGGCATGGAGCCGAAGGTCATGATGTCGAGCGAGCCGCCGAGCACGTTCTGGTAGTACTCGAGGGCCACGCGGGCGTTGTCGCGGAACGTGAGGTAGGGGTTGAGGGTGGGCACGTCGGGCTCCTTCGACGAACGGATGCCGCGGCAGGCCGTCGCGGCACGCTCAGTCTCATCCCGGGGGCGGGGCGGCGCAACCCTTCGTCGCCGCCGCATCCGGGTCCGGCGGAGCCGTTGTTCACGCCGCCATCCATCGAGACTACTGTCCTGGCATGAGACTGCACGACAGCCGTGAGGTTTCGTGCTGAAAGATAAGTCTCGTCGGCGGGGCGGTGCGCGGGCTACTCGCGGAGTTCGGCCGGCGGGTTGTGCATGAACTCGATGCGGATGCCGTTGTCGTCCTCGACGAACGAGGCGTAGTACCGGTCCGAGAACCGGGGGTACGGCTTCGGCTCGCGCACCACGTGCCAGCCGGCGTCGACCGCGACCCGGTGCAGACGGTCCACCTCGTCGCGGGAGTCCATCGCGAACGCGAGGTGCTGCCAGCCGACCCGTCCGTGCCGGTGCGGTCCGGAGTCTGTCTCGCGCGGGGCGTAGATGATGATCTCGGTCTCGTCGCCGCAGTGCCACGAGATCCCGCCCTCCTCCTCGGTGCCGAGCGTGTACCCGAGAGCCTCGATCACCGGGCCGAACTGCGCGTGTCCCCGCTCGATGTCGTCCACCGTGATGCCCAGATGATCCACAAGCGCCATGCATCCAGTCTGCGCGATCCCCCGGGCGCGGGAGGAACCGCCGCGCCTGGCGGTCTCGCCTGGCGCGGGCAGCGGGTCTCAGTGCGGGGCGTGGTACTCCGCCTCGCCGCGCTTCCAGTAGCCCTTCACGACCGCATTCGCCGGGTCGACGCCCCAGCGCTCCAGCAGTGCACGCCCCGGCTTGACGATCTGCTGCTCGGCGGCGATGAAGCAGAACGGGTCCGCGCCGACGGCATCCGTCGCGCCGAGCCCCTCGAGGAAGGCGATCAGCGCCGAGCCGGCCGGCGCGTCGCCGCGGTGCAGCCACTCGATCGCGACCGGGGCGTCGATGTCGACCTCGTCCGCGGGAGTCGCCGTCTCCACGACGATGCGCGCGGGGGCATCCGCGGGGATGAGCGCGGCGAAGCGCCGGATCGCCGGGATCGCCGTCTCGTCGCCGACGAGCAGCCACGATGAGGGCGTGCCGGTCAGCACCGCAGAGCCGCGCGGGCCGCCCACGCCGATCACGGAGCCGATCTCCGCCGTGGCCGCCCAGCGTGCGGCCACGCCCTCGTCGCCGTGCACCGCGAATTCGACGTCGAGCCAGTCCTCGCCCCACGCGAGCGGGGTGTACTCGCGGCTCGGCGCGGCCCGCATCTCCTCGATCGAGGACACCGGGCCCTCCGGGAAGAACAGCCGCATGTGGTCGTCCGCGCCCAGCGAGGCGAAGCCCGCCAGCTCCGGTCCGGTCAGTTGGACGCGCACGTAGTTGGGCGCGAGCCACTCCCGTGCGCCCAGTGCCACGGAGCGGAAGCGGAGATCGAGGCCGCGGCGCTCGAGCGAGAAGCCGGATTTCGTGGATCTCATAAAGTAAGGCTAACCTACATTCGAGTCGCGGCGGGGTCGCCTCGCACCGGCTCGATCGGCGCTCTTCGCGCACCAACACACAGCAGAACAGGAGTCTCTCCATGTCCGTGCCCAGAATCCTCACCGCCACCGGTCTCGGTCTCGTGACCGTTCTCGCCCTCGCCGGCTGCTCCGGTCAGGCGGCCACCGAACCCGAAGAGAGCACGCCCGCGGCGGGCACGGTCACGGTGGAGGACAACAACGGCACGCAGAAGATCGCGGCGCCCCCGGCATCCGTCGTCGCCACCGACAACCGCACCTTCCAGACCCTGTCCGACTGGGGCATCGAGCTCTCGGCAGCCGCCGTCTCGCTGATGCCGGACACCGTCGGCTACGTCGACGACGAGGGCATCGTCGACCTGGGCACGCATAACGAGCCCGACCTCGAGGCCGTCGTCGCCGCCGACCCCGACCTCATCATCAACGGGCAGCGCTTCGCCCAGTACCACGCCGACTTCGAGGAGCTCGTGCCGGACGCGACCGTGCTCGAGCTCGACCCCCGCGAGGGCGAGCCGTTCGACGCCGAGCTGAAGCGGCAGGTCACCGTGCTCGGTGAGATCTTCGGCAAGCAGGACGAGGCGAAGAGGCTCGTCGACGACTTCGAGGCCGCCATCGAGCGTGCGAAGAAGGCGTACGACGACGCCGACACGGTCATGGCCGTCACCACCTCCGGCGGGCAGATCGGCTACATCGCCCCCGCGGTCGGCCGCACCCTCGGCCCCGTGTTCGACATCCTCGGTCTCACCCCGGCGCTCGAGGTGCCGGAAGCGACCGACGACCACCAGGGCGACGACATCTCCGTGGAAGCCATCGCCGAGGCGAACCCGGACTGGATCCTGGTGATGGACCGCGACGCGGTCTTCGCCGATGAGACCCCCGACTACGTGCAGGCCGCCGAGATCCTGGAAGGCACCGAGGCACTCGCATCCGTCACCGCCGTGCAGGAGAGCCAGATCGTGTACATGCCGACGGACACCTACCTCAACGAGGGCATCCAGACCTACACGACGTTCCTCAACGACTTCGCCGACGCCCTCGAGAAGGCCGCGAAGAAGAAGTGATCCCGCCGGCGGCGGCATCCGGCACAGCCCCGGATGCCGCCGCCGCGGCGTCCTCAGCATGACCGCCACCACCGCATCGCCGTCCCGCCGCACCGGGCGGCTCGTCGACGCCCGGCTCCTCGTCGGGGTCCTCGTCGTCGCCGCGCTCCTCGTCCTCTCCCTGTTCACCGGCGTGTACGACATCGCCGGGGCCGCGGACGGCGCGGAGATGTTCCAGATCACCCGCGTCCCGCGCACGATCGCCCTCGTCCTCGCCGGAGCCGCCATGGCGATGTCGGGGCTCGTGATGCAGCTGCTCACGCAGAACCGCTTCGTCGAGCCGACGACGACCGGCACCACCGAGTGGGCGGGCCTCGGGCTGCTCGCCGTCATGGTGCTCGTCCCGCAGCCGTCGATCCCGCTCCGGATGGCGGGCGCCGTGCTGGCGGCCTTCCTCGGAACCATGGTGTTCTTCCTGTTCCTGCGCCGGGTGTCGCTGCGCTCCTCCCTGATCGTCCCGATCGTCGGCATCATGCTCGGCGCCGTCGTCGGCGCGGTCTCCACCTACCTCGCCCTGGCCACCAACACGCTGCAGAGCCTGGGCATCTGGTTCGCCGGCAGCTTCACCTCGGTGCTGCGAGGTCAGTACGAGCTGCTGTGGATCGTGGCCGCCGCCGGCGCGGTCGTCTTCGTCGTCGCCGACCGGCTCACCGTCGCCGGCCTCGGCGAGGAGATCGCGACCAGCATCGGGCTGAACTACGACCGGATCATCCTGCTCGGCACCGTGCTCATCGCGGTGGCGACCGGGGTGGTCACCGTCGTCGTCGGCAACCTGCCCTTCCTCGGGCTGATCGTGCCGAACATCGTCTCGATGGTCCGCGGCGACGACCTGCGCAGCAACCTGCCCTGGGTCTGCCTGCTCGGCATCGCGATCGTCACCGTGTGCGACCTGATCGGCCGCACGATCATCATGCCGTTCGAGGTGCCCGTGTCCCTGATCCTCGGCGTCGTCGGCGCCGCCGTGTTCATCCTGCTCCTGCTGAGGCAGCGTCGTCGTGCCTAGGCCCGTCACCGCCACCGGCATGCTCGCTCCGTCCGGCGTCCTCGCGCGGGCATCCGGCCCGCTCTCCGCGCCCGGAGCGCGACGGCGCTACGCCCTCGTGCTCACCGTGCTCATCCTGGCCGCCGCCGGCTTCGCGTTCGCGCTGCTCGCCGGGGACAATCCGATGCCGGTCGGCTCGGAGGGCTTCTGGCGCATCGCGCATCGCCGGCTCACGAACGTGACGGTGATGGCGATCGTCGCCGTCTGCCAGGCGGTGGCGACGGTCAGCTTCCAGACCGTGACGACGAACCGCATCATCACGCCGTCGATCATGGGCTTCGAGTCCCTCTACCGGGCGGTGCAGACCTCGTCGGTGTACTTCTTCGGGGTCGCCGGCCTCGTGGCCATCCAGGGCCTGTGGCAGTTCGGGCTGCAGATCGCGCTCATGGTGGGTCTGGCCATGCTGCTCTACGGCTGGCTGCTGTCCGGCCGCTACGCGAACCTGCAGATCATGCTGCTGATCGGCATCGTCCTCGGCGGGGGCCTGGGCGCGGTGGCCACGTTCATGCAGCGGCTGCTCACGCCCAGCGAGTTCGACGTGCTCGCGGCGCGCCTGTTCGGGAACATCTCCAACGCCGACGCCTCCCTCCTGCCGCTGGCCGTCCCGCTCTGCGCGGGGGCATCCGCTCTGCTGTGGATGCGTGCGCGGCGTCTGAACATCATGGCGCTGGGGGCCGACACCGCCCGGGCCCTCGGCGTCGACCACCGCAGGGAGCTCATGATCGTGCTGTTCCTCGTGGCGGTGCTGATGGCGACCTCCACCGCCCTGGTCGGCCCGATGACCTTCCTCGGCTTCCTGGTCGCGACGCTCGCCTACCAGGTCGCCGACACCTACGACCATCGGCTGGTGTTCCCGGTCGCGGTGCTCATCGCGTTCACGATCATCGCCGGCGCGTACGTCGTGATGCGCACCATCTTCTCCGCGCAGGGCGTCGTCTCGATCGTCATCGAGCTCGTCGGCGGCCTCGTGTTCCTCATCGTCATCCTCCGGAAGGGGCGACTGTGATCACCATCGACGGCGTGCGCCGCAACTACAGCACCGAGGTCGCGATCGGTCCCGTGGACCTGAGGATCCCGACCGGCGGCATCACCGCGCTGATCGGGCCCAACGGCGCCGGCAAGTCGACGCTGCTGACCATGATCGGCCGGCTGATGGGGATGGACGCCGGCAGCATCGAGATCGCCGGCTACGACGTGACCTCGACGAAGTCGGCGGACCTGGCGAAGATCGTCTCGATCCTGCGACAGGAGAACCACTTCATCACCCGCCTCACCGTGCGCCAGCTCGTCGGCTTCGGGCGCTTCCCGTATTCGAAGGGGCGGCTGAACCGGGCCGACGAGGAGATCATCAGCCGCGCGATCGACTTCCTCGACCTGCGTGAGCTGGAGGACCGCTACCTGGACGAGCTCTCCGGCGGGCAGCGGCAGCGGGCGTACGTCGCGATGGTGCTCGCGCAGGACACCGAGTTCGTGCTGCTGGACGAGCCGCTGAACAACCTCGACATGAAGCACGCTGTGCAGATGATGAAGCACCTGCGCCGGGCCGCCGAGGAGCTCGGGCGCACCATCGTCATCGTGCTGCACGACATCAACTTCGCCGGGCACTACGCCGATCACATCTGCGCCATGAAGGACGGCGGGGTGGTCGAGTTCGGGCGGCCGGAGGAGATCATGACGGATGCCGTGCTCACCCGCGTCTTCGACACCGAGGTGCGGGTCGTCGAGGGGCCGTCGGGGCCGCTCGCGGTGTACTACTGAGTCGCGCTCAGCGGCGGCGGTGGTCCTCCGGAGCCAGCCGGGGCGCGCGCCGGGGCTCGGAGACGCCGGATGCCAGGATGAGCCGGATCACCCGCTGACGGTGGCCCTTCCACGGGGCGAGCAGCTCGAGCATCCCGGCGTCGTCGGTGCGCTGCCCGGTGAGGGCGTAGCCCACCTGGTGCGCGAGATGGAAGTCGCCGACGCTCACCGCATCCGGGTCGCCCAGAGCGCGCACCCGCGTCTCCGCCGAGGTCCACGGGCCGATGCCGTGCAGGCTGGTCAGCACGCGGTCGCGCTCCTCGCCGGTCGCGGCCGCGCGGACCGCGCGCTCGATGCTGGGTCCGCGCATCGCGGCGGCGGTCAGGGTGCGCGACTGCGGCGGCTGCACCCCGGCGCGATGCCACGCCCAGGACGGGATGCGGTACCAGACCTCGGGTGCCGGTGCGGCGAACAGGGGCCGCGGCGTCGGCCCAGGGGCGCGCTCCCCGTAGCTGGAGACGAGCCGGCGCCACGCGCCGAACGCCTGCATGGTGGTGACCTTCTGCTCGAGGATCGAGCAGGCCAGCGCGTCGAAGACACGGTCGGTCCGGCCCAGCCGCATCCCCGGGTTCCGCCGTGCCGCGTCAGCGAGAAGCGGATGCCGGGACACGTCGAATCCGGTCGGATCGTCGTCGGCGCCGCACAGGCGCGGCACGCGATCCAGCGCCTCGCCGGCGCCGGGACCCCAGGCGATGGCGCGGATCTCGCCGCGCGCGGCGCGCAGTTGGAGGGTGGCGATGCCGGCGGCGGTGCGGAACGCCATCCAGATCGCGGGGCCGTCGATCACCATCGTGGGGTCGGTGCCGCCGCGTCGCAGTCTCCCGACGGTGCTGATCAGATCGACCGGATGTGGCGGGCGGTAGACGGCGTGGCGTGCGGGCGTCACGGCCCGCGGCGCAGCATCCGAGGGCGCAGCTGCCTGGGGCGCAGCATCCGCCATCAACGTCATGCGCTCACCCTACGCGCCGCGAGCGACATCCCGTGCATCGTCCGCGCGGGCATCGCCTGCCGGGCGACGTCGACACCCCGTGCTGCCGTCGCCGCGGGATCAGAACCGGTCGGGCGAGGGGGTGCCGTGGCCGTAGCGGATCACGACGTCCGCGTGACGGTCGAAGCGGTAGCCGACGCCGCGCACGGTGCGGACGATGTCCTCGTAGCGCCCGAGCTTCGCGCGCAGCCGGCGCACGTGCACGTCGATGGTGCGCTCGCCGGGGGCCTCCTCGTCGGACGCCTGCCACAGGGCGGCGACCAGCTCGGAGCGCTCGATGGTGCGGCCCTCGCGCAGCACCAGGTACTGCAGCAGTTCGAACTCCTTGTAGGTGAACGACGCGGACTCGCCGTCCAGCAGCACGCGCTTGCGGGAGATGTCGACGACGACGCCGGACTCCTCGTCCTTCTCCTCGACGGTGGCGGCCTTGGCGCGGGCGATCGCGCCGGGCTCCTGCAGGGCGAGGCGCACGACGTCGAGGTCGCGGCCACCCGAGCCGTGCGGGGCGAGGGCGACGGTCGCGTGCGTCTCGGCCTTCGGCGCGAGCTCGGCGAGCGTGCGGCGCAGGGCGTCGACGAGAAGCGGGAGGCTCACGCCGGCCTCGGCGGCCTTGATCTCGTCGATGCCGACGTACAGGGCGAAGCCTCGCGGCGAGCGGACCGAGGGCAGATCCGCGCTCTGCGGGTCGGTGACCTGGCGGACCGGGACGGCGCGGACGGGAGCGGTGGCGGGGCGGTCGAGGAGAGCGGTGTTCGACATGATGATGGGTCCTTGGAGGGGAGGTCGAGCCGTCGGGCTCTGAATGCGTTGCACGAATGACCGGGCGGAGCCGGTGGGAGAGGAGCACAGGGTGGGTGCTCGGGACTCACTCCCCAGAGATGCGGGGAGGGATGAGTCGGGCGGGGAGGTTGCGCCTTAGCAACACATTCGGCAACACATGCCAACGCGGCCGGCCATCATCATGCCGGCAGTCCCGTTCGCCTCCTGGGCGGACATGGGGCGTGCGTTGGTGGTCATGGGTGGGATTATGTCGGATCGTGACCCGCCGTGTCAAAACGTGACGGCCCGGCGCGGGCCCTGCCGCCGCAACCCGGCGTAACGTAGTCGCGTGAGCCTGCCCGCCGACGACACCAGATTCGTGGTCACCGACGAGAAGGACGCCTCGCGCTACACGCTGATGCGCAACGGCGTCCTGGTCAGCGTGCTCGACTACCGCGACGACGGCCGCACGGTAGCCCTGACGCGCGCGTTCACGATCCCCGCCTACCGCGGCAAGGGGTATGCCGCGCAGGTGGTCGCCGGGGCGGTCGCCGACATCGCGGCGCGCGGGGACCGCACGGTGGATGCGGTGTGCTGGTACGTCGCCGAGTGGTTCGCCGATCACCCCGAATACCGGCACCTGCTCCGTCGCGGCTGAAGGATCTCCGTCGGCGCCGTCGCGGGGGTGACGGATGCCCGGTGTCCGGCCTTCGCGGCACGCCTCGGCGGCGATGTCGGAGGCGGTCCGTACCGTGAGGGCATGCGAATCCTGCACACCTCCGACTGGCACATCGGCCGCACGTTCCACGGGCACTCCACGCTCGACGCGCTCGCCGTCGTGCTGGAGGCGCTGGTGCAGCAGGTGCGCGAGCACGCCGTGGACGTGGTCGTCGTCGCCGGCGACGTGTTCGACTCGGCCACGCCCGCGGCGGCCGCCTACACGCTGCTCGACGAGGCGATGGCCTCGCTGCACGAGACCGGGGCGACCGTGATCGTCACGAGCGGGAACCACGACTCCGCTGCGCGGCTCGGCTTCCGTTCGCGACTGCTGCGCGACGGCATCCACGTCCTCACCGATCCCCGCACCATCGCCACCCCGGTCACCGTGGCCGACGAGCACGGGCCGGTGCACTTCTTCGGCATCCCGTATCTGGAGCCGTCGATCGTGCGCCAGCACTGGGCGCACGGCGAGGACGGCCCCGTCCTGCGCACACAGGCGCAGACGATGTCGCACGCCATGGACCTGGTCCGGGCCGGCATGGACGCGCATCCGGGGCGTGCCGTCGCGATCGCGCACTGCTTCGCGGCGGGGGTGGACGCCACCGCCGGGCTGGAGCGCGAGGTGCGGCAGGGCGGGCTGGACGTCGTCCCGCTCGCGGCCTTCGATGGCCCCGACTATGTCGCTCTGGGGCACATCCACGGCCGACAGCAGGTCAGTGACCGGGTCCGCTACTGCGGGGCTCCGCTGCACTACAGCTTCGGCGAACAGCACAAGGAGCGCGGGTCGTGGCTGGTCGAGCTCGACGCGGACGGCCTGGCCGGCGTCGAGTGGCTTCCGCTGCCCGTGCCGCGGGCGCTGGTGACGCTCACCGGCACGCTGGACGAGATCCTCACCGCGGCGAACGCGGACGCGCACGCGGAGAGCTGGGTGTGCGCGGTCTACACCGACGCGCTGCCGCAGCACGAGCCCATGCGCCGGCTGCGCGAACGGTTCCCGTACTGCGCCATGGTGCAGCACCAGCCGTCGGCCCGGCCGGCGGCGGACGAGCGGTCGTATGCGCAGCGCCTGCGCACCGCCGTGACCGACACCGAGCGGATCGAGGCGTTCCTGGTGCACGTGCGCGACGGCGCCGGGCCGACCGAGCGGGAGGCGGAGCTCATCCGCGACGTGCTGGACGACCGGGTGCGCGCCGAGGCGCTCATCTGAGGGACGCGGATGCGACTGCACAGACTCGAGGTCGAGGGGTTCGGCCCGTTCCGGTCCCGGCAGGTGGTGGACTTCGACGCGTTCGCCGACGACGGCATCTTCCTCATCGGCGGTCGCACCGGCGCCGGCAAGTCCAGCATCCTGGACGCGGTCTGCTTCGGCCTGTACGGCGGCGTCCCGCGTTACGACGGCGGCGAGAAGCGGCTGCGCAGCGACCACTGCGAACCGGACGACCCGACCTCGGTCGCAGTCGAGTTCAGCACCGTCGCCGGCCGGTTCCGGGTGACGCGCTCGCCCTCCTACGAGCGGCCCGCCAAGCGCGGGGGCGGCATGACGACGCAGGCGCCGTCCGCCTCGCTGGAGGAGCTCACGGATGCCGGGTGGGTGGGCCGGGCCGCGCGCGTCGTCGACGTCGCCAACGAGCTCGCCGACATCCTGCAGCTGTCGCAGGAGCAGTTCCTGCAGGTGATCCTGCTGGCGCAGAACCGCTTCGCCGACTTCCTCCTCGCCGACAGCAGGGAGCGGCAGAAGCTGCTGCGCCGGCTGTTCGGCACCGAGCGCTTCGAGGACTACCAGCAGCGGTTCGACGAGCGGCGGCGCCTCGCCGAGCAGAGCCTCGCCGCCCGGCGCGCAACGATCGAGGCCCGGCTCGAGGAGGCGGAGCGGATCGCGACGGATGCTGAGCTGTGGGGCGACTCCGGCCCCGCGGCGGGCGGTGCGACGACCGAGGAACGGCTCGAAACGCTGCAGCGTGCCCTCGCCCGGGCGGAGTACCGGGCGGAGCGGCTCGCCGCCGAGCGCGCCGACGCCGAGAAGCGGCTGGAGGCCGCGGATGCCGCGCTCACCGAGCTCACCCGGCAGCGGGAGGCGCAGACCGAGCGCGACCGGGCGCGCGCGGCTCTCGCCGCGCTCGACGCCCAGGCCGACGAGATCGCCGCGGACCGGCGGCGCCGCGACCTCGGCCGGGCCGCCGAGGCGCTGCGCGGTGTGATCGCCGCCGCGCGGAGGGCGCAGGCCGCGCTCGCCGACGCCGAGCGCGGCGAGTCGGAGGCCCGCGACGCTCTGCCTGCCGCGGTGGCGGCGGCGTGCCGGCAGACGGAGACCGACGGCGACCTCCCGCCGGCGGCCGAGGGGAGCGGGGACGTCACCCGGCTGCGCGCCTTCGCTTCGGACCTGACACGGGAGAGCGGAGCGTGGCAGCGCGCCGCCGAACTGGAGCAGCGGAGCGCCGACCGTGAGCGCGAGCTCGCCGAGGCCGAGCAGGAGGCCGCGGCGGCGGGGGAGCGGATCACCGCTCTGCAGGCCGAGCGTGCCGAACTCCCCGGCCGCATCGCCGAGCTGACCGCGGAGCGCGACGCCGCCCGGCGCGCCGGAGATCGTGCCGAAGACCTCGCCCGGGCGGTCGAGGACGCCCGCACCTGCCGGGCGGCCGCGGCCGAGGTGGCGCGCCTGGACGACGAGATCGCGGCGGCCGAGCGACGGCTCGCCGAGCTCACCACCGCCCATGCCGAGGCGCAGACCGCGCTCGCCCGCCTGCGCCAGCGGCGGCTGGACGGATTCGCCGGCGAGCTCGCCACCGCGCTCGTCCCCGGTGAGCCCTGCGCCGTGTGCGGGGCGACCGAGCATCCGTCCCCGGCCGAGCACGCCGATCCCGTCTCCGCCGAGGACATCGCGGACGCCGAGGCGCGCCGCGACGACGCCGCCCGGGCCGAACGGCAGGCGGAGAGCAGGCTCGGCGAGCGGCGCGCCGAGCGCGCGGCCGCCGCGGAGCGCTCACGGGGCCTCAGCCCGTCCGCGGCGGAGGCCGTGCTCGAGACGGCATCCGCCGCGCACGCCGAGGCCGAAGCCGCGGCCGAACGCGCCCTCGCCCTGGACGCCGCCCTGGCCCGGTGCACCGCTCAGGCCGAGGACGTGGAGCGCCGGCAGACGGAGGCCGCCCAGGAGCAGGCCGCGGCGCGGGAGCGGCTCGCCCTCCTCCGGCAGACGGCCGAGGATGCCCAGCGGGCGATCGCCGCCGCGCGCGGCGCGCACGCCACCGTCGCCGACCGCCTCGCCGAGGCCGGCGCGCACATCCACGCCGCGACCCGCGCCGCGGACGCCATCGAGGACCGGCTCGTCCGTGAGACCGCCGCCGCCGACGCGGACGCCGATCTCGCGGCGGCCCTGGAGACGTCCCCGTTCGGGGACACCGCCGAGGTCGAGGCCGCACTGCTGCCTGCGGCGGAGATCGCCCGGCTGGACGACCGCATCACCCAGCACGCCGTCCAGCGCGAGAAGGAACGCGGCATCCTCCTCGAACTGGAGCTGCTCACCCTGCCCGAGGAGCCGATCGACCTGGCGCCGGCGACGGCCGCAGCCGCGGAGGCCCGCGCCGCCTGGATCGCAGCGGTGGAGGCCGCCGGCCGCATCGACGGCGTGAACGCCGCCCTCGCCGCGGCCATCGACGGCGCGGCATCCGAACACCGCGTCTCGGCGGCCGACACGGCCGACTACGAGACGATCCGCGGACTCGCGGATGCCGTCGCCGGCCGCTCCGGCAACACGCACCGCATGAACCTGGAGACCTTCGTCCTGGCCGCGGAGCTCGAGGAGATCGTCGATGCGGCGAACCTGCGCCTGCGCGAGATGTCGTCGGGGAGGTACCGGCTGCAGCACTCGGACGCCCTCGCGGCCCGCGGCGCCGCCTCCGGCCTCGGCATCGTCGTGCACGACGCGTACACCGGGCAGACCCGCCCCGCCAGGTCGCTGTCCGGCGGCGAGACCTTCCTCAGCTCGCTCGCACTCGCCCTCGGACTCGCCGAGGTCGTCACGGCGCGGGCCGGCGGCATCCGGCTGGACACGCTGTTCATCGACGAGGGCTTCGGCTCCCTCGACGCCGACACCCTCGAGATCGCGATGCGCACCCTCGACGAGCTACGGCAGGGCGGGCGCACCGTCGGAGTGATCAGCCACGTCGAGGCCATGCAGGAGCAGATCCCCGCTCAGCTGACGGTGCGCACCCTGCCGGACGGGCCGAGCGTGGTCGAAGCGGCGTTCCGAACGTCCTAGCGCTCTCGCGTGTTCGAGACCTCCGGGGCGTCCTCGAGGCCGTACTCGCGCTTCACGTAGGCCCACAGCTGGGCGCTGCACGCCGCGACCATGTCGTCCCAGATCGTGGTCGCGCCGTCCTTCGCACGGTCCGACACCGCCCGGAGCACCCGGATCGGCACCCCGAACTGCTGTGCCACCCAGACGAACGCGAAGGTCTCCATGTCGACGAGCACGCCGCCGAGCGAGCGGATGCGGGCCACGGCATCCGCGTCGTCGACGAAGATGTCGCCGGTCGCGATCGTCAGCCCCTCGCGTCCCGTCTCCACGCGCGGCGGCAGCGAGACGTGCTGACCGACGATCCCGTCCAGGTCCTGCACGTCGTGCTGGATCGCCGCGCTCACCTCGTACACGTCCGCGGGCAGGTCCTCCTCCACCGCGCCCGCGGTGCCGACCACGAGAACCTCCTCGTAGTCGCCGGCGTCGAGGGCGCGGGTGAGCCCGTACGCCGCCTTGAGCTTGCCGGGACCGGTGACCAGCCGGTCGAAACCGGGGATCTCTGCGGGGAACGCCTGCAGCTCGGATTCGAGGGCGGCGACGAGGAGTTTCACGCATCCATCCTGTCAGGTGGACACTGGTACCAGCGAAGGAGGACACCGTGACGATGCAGCAGGAGATCGCCGAGGCCCTGGGAGTCCAGGCCGACATCGACCCGACCACCGAGACCGAGGCACGCGTGCAGTTCCTCGTCGACTACCTGACCGCCACCGGCACCAAGGGCTACGTGCTCGGCATCTCCGGCGGTCAGGACTCGACGCTGGCGGGCCGGCTCGCGCAGCTCGCGGTGGAGCGCGTGCGCGAGTACGGGGGCGAGGCGTCGTTCTTCGCCGTCCGGCTGCCGTATCGCGTGCAGGCGGATGCCGCGGACGCCCGGGCCGCCCTGGAGTTCATCGCCCCCGACCGCTCCGTCGAGGTGAACATCCAGCACGGGGTGGACGGGATCGAGGCCGACATCGAGGAGGCCTTCGGCTCGGACATCTCGGACTTCAACCGCGGCAACATCAAAGCGCGGATCCGCATGGTCACGCAGTACGCGATCGCCGGGCACGACGGGATGCTCGTGATCGGCACGGACCACGCCGCCGAGGCCGTGACCGGCTTCTACACGAAGTTCGGCGACGGGGCGGCCGACATCCTGCCGCTGTCGGGCCTCACCAAGCGGCAGGGGCGCGCCATGCTGCGCGCGCTGGGCGCCCCGGAGCGGCTGTACCTGAAGGTGCCGACCGCCGACCTGCTCGACGGGCAGCCCGGCCGCCCGGACGAGGACGAGCTCGGCCTCACCTACGAGCAGATCGACGACTACCTGGAGGGCAAGGAGGTCGATCCCGCCGTCGCCGAGCGCATCGAGGCGAAGTACCTCGCCACCCGACACAAGCGGCACCTGCCGGTCACACCGCAGGACGGGTGGTGGCGGTAGGGACGCTCCGCGCGGGGATGCCGCGTGCGAGCATGCCCTCGCACGGCCCGGTGCCAGCTCGCTCGCGGCATCCCCGCGCTCCGCTGGGGGGCAGGGGCAGGGCGGAGGGGGTGTCGGAGGCCACGGATAGTCTCGAGTGAGCGGCTCCCGAAGGCCGCGGAGAAGGAGCATCCGTGCGCGTCGTCACCACCGACAGCCCGCCCCGCGTCGTCTGGAGCGCGAGCGATCTGAAGCTCGCCGCCGAGTGCGAGTTCGCGTGGGCGCGGGCGCTCGACGCCAAACTCGGGCGGGTGGCCGCGGTCGAGGAACCTGAGGACGCCACGCTCGCACGGGCGGCCGAGCTCGGCGACGTGCACGAGCGCGCGGTCCTCGAACAGTACATCGCCCGCTTCGGCGAGGGCGGCGAGGCCGGCGTCGTCGCGTTGCCGAAGGTCTCCTCTGCGGATGCGGATGCCCTCGGCGCCGCCGTCGCCGAGACCGGACGCGCGCTGCGCTCCGCGGCATCCGTCATCTTCCAGGCCGCCTTCGCCACGCCCGAGTTCGTGGGCTTCGCCGACTTCCTGCTCCGCGACCCCGACGGGCGCTGGCGCGTCCAGGACACCAAGCTCGCCCGCACCGCCCGGGTGACCGCGCTCATGCAGCTGGCGGCATACGTCGACCAGCTCGACCGGCTCGGCATCCCTCGCGCCGACGAAGTCGATCTGATCCTCGGCGACGGCACCATCAGCACCCACGCCGTCGACGACCTGCTGCCGCTGTTCCACGTGCGCCGTGCCCGCCTCCGTGCGCTCATCGCGGACCGCCGCATCGACACCGGCGCCGCCGGCGAGCCGCTCGCCTGGGGTGATGATCGCGGCGACCTTCAGATCACGGCGTGCGGGCGCTGCGCCACCTGCGAAGAGCAGGTGGATGCGCACCGCGATCTGCTGCTGGTCGCCCGGATGCGTCCGGTGCAGCGGCAGCGCCTGCGCGCCGCCGGCATCCGCACCATCGACGAGCTGGCGGTCGCGACGGATGCGCCCGAGGGAATGAACGGTGACACCTTCACCGCATTGCGCGCCCAGGCGCGCCTCCAGGCCGGTGCGTCGGCGGAGCCGGGGGCCGCGCCGCCCTTCGAGCTGGTGTCGCCGCACGCGATCGGCATGATGCCCAGGCCCAGCCACGGCGACATCTTCTTCGACTTCGAGGGCGACCCGCTGTACACCGAGCAGGCCGAGAACCCGCACTGGGGACTGGACTACCTGTTCGGATGGATCGACAACGCGGAGCAGTACTCCGCGCTGTGGGCGCACACGTTCGCCGAGGAGAAGCAGGCGCTGCTCGACTTCCTCGAGTTCGTGAAGCTGCGCCGGCAGACCCATCCCGACATGCACATCTACCACTACGCGCCGTACGAGACCGCGCATCTCGCGGCGATGGCCGCGCGGCACGGCGTCGGCGAGGCCGACGTCGACCGGCTGCTGCGGGAGGGCGTGTTCGTCGACCTGTACCCGATCGTGCTGCGCTCGGTGCGGGTCGGCTCCCGGTCCTACTCGATCAAGAAGCTCGAGCCGCTGTACATGGGCGACGAGGTGCGCGAGAGCGACGTGCAGAAGGGCGACGAGTCGATCGTCCAGTACGTCGAGGCGCGCGCGCTCGCCGCGGCCGGGCGGGATGCCGAGGCGCAGGCGATCCTCGACGACCTCGCCGACTACAACCGGTACGACTGCGTCTCCACGCGGCGGCTGCGCGACTGGCTGATCGGCCTGGCCCGCGAGACCGGGGTGCTTCCGGCGCCACCGGACGATCCCGAGACCCGGGTGTACGAGCCGTCGCCGCTGTCGCTGGCGCTGCAGGCCGAGGCGCTGCGGGTCGAGCGCGAGGGCGGGAACGGAGAGTGCCACCGGGTGGCGGCCGCCGCGATCGACTACTACCCGCGCGAGGCGAAGAGCTTCTGGGTCGCGCACTTCCAGCGGCTGCGCGAACCGGTGTCGCTGTGGGAGTCGACCCGCGATGTGCTGCGGGTGGATGCCGACCGCAGCGGCGTCGACGAGCCGTGGGCGGTGGACGAGGGCCGGCGCATCCAGACGCGGGTCGTGCGGCTGCGCGGCGAGGTCGCGCCGGGGAGCACGGTCGGGGCGGGCGCGCGGCCGTTCGCGCTGTACGCCGCACCCGCCCCGTTCGACGTGGACGCGCCCTCGCGGGTCATCCACATCCCGCACGAGGTCGAGGTGCTCGAGGTGCTCGACGACGGCTACCTCGTGCGCGAACGGGCCGTGCAGGGGCAGACCTGGGACGAGCTGCCGCTCGCACTCACCCCGGCCGCGCCCCCGAACGTCGCCTCGCAGCAGTCCGCGATCGAGGAATGGGCGGATGCCGTGCACCGCGCCGCACCGGAGTTCCCGGAGGATCCGGCCTCGGACATCCTCTGCCGCATCCCGCCGCGCACCCGCTCCGGCGGCCCGATCCCGGCCGCCGGTGAAGAACGGATCGACGCCATCGTGCGGGCGGTCCTCGACCTCGACCGCAGCTATCTGGCGGTGCAGGGCCCGCCCGGGACCGGCAAGACGTACACCGGCTCGCAGGTGATCGCGCGGCTGGTGCGCGAGCACCGATTCCGGATCGGCGTGGTCGCGCAGTCGCACGCGATCGTGGAGAACCTGCTGGAGCGGGTCGTCGCCGACGGCGTGCCGGCTTCGCAGGTCGCGAAGGCGCCGAAGGACCCGGATGCCGATCCGTGCTTCACCGTCATCCGCAAGGACGGCATGGCGGGCTTCATCGCCGAGCACGCGGACCAGGGGTTCGTGGTGGGCGGCACGGCGTGGGACTTCAGCAACACGCGGCGCGTCGACCGGCGCGGCCTCGACCTGCTCGTGATCGACGAGGCCGGGCAGTTCTCGCTCGCCTCGACCATCGCGGTGGCCGCCGGCGCGCAGCGCCTGCTGCTGCTCGGCGACCCGCAGCAGCTGCCGCAGGTCAGCCAGGGGGCGCACCCGGAACCCGTGGACACCTCGGCGCTCGGCTGGGTGATGGATGGCGACGCGGTCATCGATCCGGCCTACGGCTACTTCCTGGACGCGTCGTGGCGGATGCATCCCGCTGTCGCGGCACCGGTCTCACGGCTCGCGTACGCGGGCAAGCTGGCATCCGCCCCGGGCACCGAGACCCGCGTGGTGGAGGGCGTCGAGCCCGGCCTGCACATCGTGCCGGTGCGGCACCGCGGCAACGCGACGCAGTCGCCGGAGGAAGCCGCCGCGGTCGTGGCGATCGTGCGGGACCTCGTCGGTCGCCGTTACGTCGACGGATGCGGGACGGATGCCGCGCCGCGCCCGCTCGAGCAGGCGGACATCATCGTCGTCGCGCCGTACAACGCGCAGAAGCAGCTCATCCACGACGAGCTCGCCGCCGCCGGATTCGGTGAGGTCGCGGTGGGCACGGTGGACAACTTCCAGGGCAAGGAGGCGGTCGTGTCGATCACCTCGCTCGCCGCCTCCAGCGGACGCGACGCCCCGCGAGGCCCGGAGTTCCTGCTGCTGCAGAACCGCCTGAACGTCGCGATCTCACGAGCCAAGAGCGTCGCCTACCTGGTGCACTCCCCGGCCCTGCTCGACGACCTGCCGCACACCCCGGAAGGCGTCGCCCGCCTCAGCGCTTTCGCCCGCCTCGTCGGCGCCGACCGCGACTGAGGCCCACCGGCGCCGCCCGCCGCGCCGGGCGCGCTGGCGGTTCGGCGTGGCGCGGGCGCTGGCTGTTCGGCGCCCCGGCTGTTCGGCGCCCCGCGCTCGAGCGACGCCGCGCCGCGGAGGCCCCGCGTCGTTCCCGTCGCGGGGAGGTTCGCGCATCCGCCGGGGTGTTCCGCGATGCGTTTCTCTTCTGGCGGAGGCGGGCGCCAACGGCGTGGCCGCCGCGCCCCCGGGTCGGATCCTCTTGCTAGCGTGGCGAGCAGGCATTCCGTCGACGACATCCTGCGCGCCTCGGCATCCTGGGTCTGGTTCCCGCGTGACAGCGACGAGGAGAAGACGGAACTGCAACTCGTCCGGTACCCGTCGCGCTTCGGCGGGGGAGTGCGGGCCTCCCAGGTCGATTCGATCCTCGACGCGGCATCCGTGCTCGACCATGCGATCGAGCGCACGCGCGCCTGGGGCGAGACGAAGCTCACGTTCTGGACCAACGAGTCCGACCGCCCCGACCTCGAGGCGGAGCTGCGCGCTCGCGGCGCCGAGCACATCGACACGGTCGCCGTCCTCGCCCGGCCCGTCGCCGGCGAGCCCGTCGCCGCCCCCGAGGACGTCTCGGTCGAGGTCGTGCGCACCCTCCAGCAGGTGCGCGAGATGGACGCCGTGAACGTTCCGGTGTGGGAGCAGGAGCCCCTCGACGAGGACGGCCTGCGGGCCGAGCTCGACGAGATCTCCGCGGCGCTGGCGGCCCGCATCCACGCCCGGGTGATCGCGCGGCTCGACGGTGATGCGGTGAGCACCGGCGGATGCACGATCGTGGACGGCTTCGTCCGCCTCTGGGGCGCGGCGACCCTGCCGCACGCCCGCGGCCGCGGGGCCTACCGGGCCGTGCTCGCCGAACGGATGCGGATCGGCGCCGAGTTCGGGGCGATCACCGCGCTCGTGAAGGGACGGATCGGCACCTCCGCCCCGATCCTCGCCCGCGCCGGCTTCGCGCACTACGGCGACGAGCGCGGCTACGTCCTCGACGTCGCCTGACGCGCGAGCGGCACGGGCGGTGCGAACGCGCGCCCAGGGACCGTCCGGTCAGACCGTGCCGTACAGCCGGTCGCCGGCGTCGCCGAGCCCGGGGACGATGTAGCCCTTCTCGTTGAGCCCCTCGTCCAGAGCGCCCAGCACGATGGTCACGTCGCGGTCGCCGACGAGCTGCTCGATGGCGGCCAGGCCTTCCGGGGTGCCGAGCAGGCAGATCGCGGTGACGTCCCTGGCCCCACGGTCGAAGAGGAACTGGATCGCCGCACCGAGCGATCCCCCGGTCGCGAGCATGGGGTCGATCGCGAAGCACTGGCGGTCGCTGAGGTCATCGGGCAGCCGCTCCGCATACGTCGTGGGCTCGAACGTCGTCTCGTCGCGGACCATGCCGAGGAAGCCGACCTCCGCGGTCGGCAGCAGCTTGACCATGCCCTCGAGCATCCCGAGCCCCGCGCGCAGGATCGGCACGACGATCGGCCGCGGCTCGGAGATCTTCACGCCGGTGGTCTTCGTGACCGGCGTCTGGATCTCGATCGGGCTCACCTTGACATTGCGGGTCGCCTCGTACGCCAGGAGGGTGACCAGCTCCTCGGTGAGCTGGCGGAACACCGGCGACGGCGTGCGCTCGTCACGCAGCACGGTGAGCTTGTGGGTGATCAGGGGGTGGTCGGCCACGTGAACGCGCATGCGTACAGGCTACTTGTCCGCGTCGTCTCGCGAGGACGGGCCCGTTCCATCCGGGATCCGGCGGGGACGGATGCCGGAGACTAGGCTCGACCGACGGGAGGACGCATGACAGCCGCCGACGAACGCGCCATGCAGCGGGCGCTCGCGCTCGCCGCCGAGGCGGCCGCGGCCGGGGAGATCCCGGTCGGCGCCGTGGTGCTCGATCCGGACGGGCGGATGGCGGGCGAGGGCCGCAACCTCCGCGAGGCCACGCACGACCCGACCGCCCATGCGGAGGTCGTCGCGTTGCGCCAGGCGGCCGACGCGCTGGGGTCGTGGAACCTGCAGGGGCATACTCTCGTCGTCACGCTGGAGCCGTGCGTGATGTGCGCCGGGGCGGTGCTGCAGTCGCGGGTGAGCCGTGTCGTCTTCGGCGCGTGGGACGACAAGGCCGGCGCCGCCGGCTCCATGTACGACGTGCTCCGCGATCGTCGCCTGCCATATCGCGCCGAGGTCGTCGCGGGCATCCAGTCGGATGCCGCGATCGCGCTGCTCCGCGACTTCTTCGAGCAGCGCCGCTGACCCGGACTGGCCCGTATGGACCCTGACCCGAATGGACACATTGTGTCCGGAACTGCGGGTCGGCCGGCGCACTACCCTCACGTGGCGACACAATGTGTCGGGAAGTGAGGGTGTGTCGGGAAGTGAGGGTGTGTCGGGAAGTGAGGGTCAGTCGGAGGACTTGAGCACGAAGGCGTCCGTCGACGGCTCCGGGTCCAGGGCCGGACGGTAGATGTCCGGTTCGAGGTAGATCACCCTCGCCGCGGGCACGGCCGCGCGGATCCGCTTCTCGATCGCGTCGATGTCGTCCGCGGCCTGACGCACGGTCTTGTCCGAGCGCAGCGCGATCTTCGCGGCGACCATGAGCTCGTCCGGGCCGAGGTGCAGCGTCTTGATGTGGATGAGCTTCTCCACCTCGTCGCCCTCGCCGATGGCGTCGACGATCCGGTCCACGTCCGCCGGGTTCGCGCCCTCACCGACGAGCAGGCTCTTGGTCTCCACGCCCAGCACCACGGCGATCAGGATCAGGAGGACGCCGATCGCGAGCGTCCCGATCGCGTCGAACACCGTGTTCCCGGTGATCACGGTCAGCCCCACGCCGACCAGTGCGAACATCAGGCCGGTCAGCGCACCGGCATCCTCCAGCAGCACGACGGGCAGCTCGGGCGCTTTGGCGCGCCGGATGAACGACGTCCACGACTGCCCCTTCTCGCGCACCAGGTTGCTCTCCTTCACCGCGGTGCGCAGCGAGAACGACTCGAGCGCGATCGCGATCACCAGCACCACGAGCGGCAGCCACCACCACACCGGGTCCAGTTCGTGCGGGTCGCGCAGCTTGCCGATGCCCTCGTAGATGGCGAACAGGCCGCCGACGGAGAACAGGATGATCGACACCACGAACGCCGACACGTAGCGCTCGCGCCCGTAGCCGAACGGATGCGAACGGTCCGCGGCCCTGCGCGCCTTGCGCCCGCCGAGCAGCAGGAGCAGCTGGTTGCCGGAGTCGGCGACGGAGTGGATCGCCTCGGCGAGCATCGAGGCGGAGCCGGAGAGCGCGGCCGCGATGAACTTCGCGATCGCGATGCCCACATTGGCGAGGAACGCCGCGATGATCGCCTTGCCGCCACCGGATGCACTCATGGCACGAGTCTACGTCGGCCCTCCGGCGCTCGTAGGATGACGGCATGGCTGACACTCTTCCCGCTCTCGCGTTCCTCGGCGCCGGCTCGATGGGCGGCGCGATCCTGCACGGCGTCGTCGACTCGGGTGCGACCGTCGACGGCGGCATCGTCGCCACCAACCGCAGCCGGGAGAAGGCGGATGCCCTCGCCGGCATCGACGGCGTGACCAGCATCGCGCTGGAGGACCGGCCCGACGGGAACCGGGATGCCGCGGCATCCGCGCGCATCGTGCTGATCGGCGTGAAGCCGGCCATGGTGCCGGATCTGCTGCGCGAGATCGCTCCGGTGCTGCGTGAGGACGCGATCGTCGTAAGCCTCGCCGCCGGCGTCACCCTCGCCACGTTCGCGGATGCCCTCGGCGGCGACGTCCGGACCATCCGCTCCATGCCGAACACGCCCGCGATGGTCGGCAAGGCGGTCACCGGGCTCGCCGCGGGGCCGAGCGCGAGCGCCGAGGACATGGCGGTCGTGCGCGCCCTGTTCGAGACGGTGGGCGCGGTGATCGAGGTGCCCGAGGAGCAGATCGACGCGCTGTCGACCGTGTCGGGCTCCGGGCCGGCGTACGTGTTCCTACTCATCGAGGAGCTGACGAAGGCGGCGATCGGGATGGGCTTCAGCGAAGCGGATGCCCGGCTGATGGCCGAACAGACCTTCATCGGGGCGACCGCGCTGCTGGAGGCCTCCGGCGAGGACCCGGCCGAGCTGCGCCGCCGCGTCACCAGCCCGAAGGGCACCACCGAGCGCGCGATCGCGGTGCTGCAGGAGGCGCGTCTCGACGACGTGTTCGCGCGTGCCACGGCGGCCGCGCTGGCACGCGCGAAGGAGCTCGCCGCCGGAAGCTGAGCTCCGCCGGCATCCGTCCATCCGCCGGCATCCGTCGATCCTCCGGCACCCGTCTATTTGTCGCGAACTGCTGGAACCCGGGGCCGGAAACCGCAGTCTGGCACAAATAGACGGGGAGGGAGGGACGGGAGGGCGGGTCAGCGGTCCAGAGCCGCGAAGCGCTCGATGTCGCTGTTCGTCCCGGACACGATGATCAGGTCGTGGTTGGTGACGACCGTGTTCGCCTCGGCGTACCGGAACGGCTTGCCGGGGCTCTTCACACCGACGACCGTGACGTTGTACTTGGTGCGCACGCCGGACTCGTTCAGGCCGACGCCGCGGATGAACTTCGGCGGGTACATCTTCGCCAGCACGAAGTCGTCGTCGAAGCGGATGAAGTCCAGCATCCGGCCGCTGACGAGGTGCGCGACACGCTCACCCGCCTCGCGCTCCGGGTAGATCACGTGGTTCGCGCCGACCCGGGCGAGGATCTTGCCGTGCGACTGCGACACGGCCTTCGCCCAGATCTGCGGCACCTTCAGGTCGACGAGGTTCGCGGTGATGAGCACGGATGCCTCGATCAGCGACCCGACCGCGACGACCGCGACCTGGAAGTCCTGCGCGCCGATCTGGCGCAGGGCGTCGATGTTGCGGGCATCCGCCTGCACCGTGTGCGTGACGCGCTCCGACCACTTCTGGACGAGCTCCAGGTTGTCGTCGATGGCGAGCACCTCGCGGTCGAGCCGGTCCAGCTCACCGGCGCATGCCGCGCCGAAGCGTCCGAGTCCGATGACGAGCACCGGGGCGTCGCCCCTGACCATCTCAACCAACGATCGGCCTTTCCACGGGCAGCGAATACAGCTGCGATCGGGACGTCGCGGCGACCGCCGCGGCGAGTGTCACTGTACCAACGCGCCCCATGAAGATGGTGGCCGCCAGCACGTAGGAGGCGGAGTCGGGCAGCTCGGCGGTGAGCCCCGAACTCAGCCCCACGGTCGCGAATGCGGAGATGACGTCGAAGAGCACGTCGATGATGTCGGCCTTCGTGATCTGGGCGATGATGATCGTCGAGACGGCGACGATCGTCGCACCCCACGCCACCACCGACAGCGCCACACGCTGCACGTCGCTCGGGATGCGGCGGCCGAACGCCTCGACCGACGGGCGCCCCTTCGCCTCCGACCACACCGCGAGTGCGAGCACGGCGAGCGTGGTGACCTTGATGCCGCCGGCGGTGGACGCCGAGCCGCCGCCGACGAACATGAGCATGCAGACCGCGAGCATCGTCGACCCGTTCAGGTCGGCCATGTCGATCACGTTGAATCCGCCGGAGCGGGTCATCGACGACAGGAACAGCGCCTGCACCGTCGTGTCGACCGCGTCCATCGAGCCGAACGTGCGCATGTTGTCGTACTCGAGCACGAGGATCACCGCCGCCCCGGCGAAGAACAGCAGCACCGTGGTGATCAGCGTGAGCTTGGTGTGCAGCGACCACCGCTTGACGTGCCAGGTGTGCTTGGCGAGCGCGTAGATCACCGGGAAGCCGATGCTGCCGAGGAACACGCTGATCATCAGCACGGTGAGCACGAAGTAGTCGTCGGCGAAGATCGTCACGCCGCCGGCGTTCGGGGTGAAGCCGGTGTTCGTGAACGACATCGCCGCGTAGTACGGCGCCTCCCACAGCGCCACGAGCGGGTCGATGCCCGCCATCACCAGACCCGGATAGAGCAGCAGCGCCACCACGGTCTCGATGAGCAGGGTCGAGAACGCGACCGTGGTGAGCAGCTGACCCACCTCGCCGAGGCGCACGGTCTGGCTCTCGTTGACCGGCCCGCCGTGCGCGCGCAGCGGGTTCGTGTCGCCGGCGGCGAGAAGCTTGGCGCGCAGTCCCAGGCGGCGCGAGATCACCATGCCGAGCAGGGACGCCAGCGTGAGCACGCCCATGCCGCCGATGTTCACGCCGATGAAGATCACGACGTTCCCGAACGGCGACCAGTGCGTGGCCATGTCCACCGTGGTCAGGCCGGTGACGCAGATGGTCGACATCGCCGTGAACAGCGCGTCGCTGAGGGGCGTCACGGTGCGGTCGGCGGAGGAGATCGGCAGTGACAGGATGCCGGTGAACAGCAGGATCAGGGCGGCGAACACCACGATCGCGAGGCGTGATGGCGAGGAGGTGATCAGGCGCTTGAAGAACCCGCCGACCCGAAGCAGTCCACGGCGGGGAGCGGCGGCGAGGATGCCCGACATCGCCCTCCCTCGCAGTCCCGCGGCCGCCGGCGTTCGGCGACGCTCCGTCATGGTACTCCGCTCGCGCGGCGACTACCCTGATGTCATGACCGACATCTTCGACGTGATCGCGGACGGCACGCGGCGGGACATCCTGCAGTTCCTCCTGCGCCGGGGCAACGAAGGAGCCGCCGGCACGAGCGTCACCGAGATCGTCAGCGAGCTCGGGATCAGCCAGCCCACGGTCTCGAAGCACCTGAAGGTGCTCCGCGAGGCGTCGCTGGTCACGGTCCGCGAAGACGGTCAGCGCCGCTACTACAGCCTCGCCGTGGCGCCCCTGGAAGAGGTCGACGACTGGCTGTTCCCGTTCCTTGTCGACGCGTTCGGCGACGAGGACGAGGGCGCCGAGCACCCGCACATCCCGCTGCCCGACGGCGCGGCGCACGCGGCCGAGGTCGTCGGCCGCGCCGCGGCATCCGCGAAGCACGTCGTCGCGACCGCCCTCAAGCGCCTCGGCGCCTGAGACCCGATCCGGGCGGGCGAGGCCCGCGCTCAGCCGTCGCGGTGCGGACGATCAGGATGCCGAGCACGATGCCGGATGCCCGACGGCCCGGCCGCGGTGCGCATCGCGGGCGGGGGAACCGGACATGGCATCCCGCATCCGCTCCTCCCGCCCGCGCCGCGAACCCGCTCCCGCCCGGCCCGGCTCAGTGGTGCCCGCACCACTGAGCCGATTCCGCCCGGCCCGGCTCAGCGGCGCGCGGAGCGGCGCCGGAACAGCACGGATCCCCACAGGACGGCGACGGCGAGGATGCCGACGCACCAGCACACCGCCCACAGCGGCGCCGTCCCCGGGTCTCTGCCGAGCAGCAGCGCACGGATGCTGTCGATGATCGGGGTCAGCGGCTGGTGCTCCGCGACCGGGCGCAGCCACTCCGGCATGGTGTCGACGGGCACGAAGCCGCTGGACAGGTACGGCAGGAACAGCAGGATGAAGCCGTAGCCGGCTGCCGCCTCGGCGCTGCCGGCCGCCATGCCGATCGCCGCGAACAGGTACGTCAGCGCGAGGATGTAGAGGGCGATCAGGCCCGCTGCCGCCAGCCACGCGCCGACGCCGGCGGACGGGCGGAAGCCGACCAGCAGGGCGACGCCGACGACCAGCGCGGTCGCGCACAGGCTGCGGACCAGGCTCGCACCGACGTGACCGGTGAGCACCGCGCTCGGACGCAGCGGCATGGTGCGGAAGCGGTCCACGATGCCGGAGGCCATGTCGCCGGCGACATAGAGGGCGGTGGAGGAGGCGCCGAAGCCGGCGCAGGTGAGGATGATGCCGGGCACCACGTAGTCGACGTAGCCCCCGGTCGGGTCGATCGCCCCGCCGAAGATCCAGGTGAACATGAGCATCAGCATCACCGGTAGCATCACGGCCATCAGCAGCGATTCGCCGTCGCGGAACGAATGGCGCAGGTTCCGCCCGAGGAAGACGGATTCGGCGGTGAGCCCCCGCAGGCGCGGGCGGACGAGGGTCGGGTCGGTCATGCGAGCTCCTTCGCGTGGGTTGCGTATGCGGTGGCGGGTGCGGCGGATGCGGCGGAGGCGGGCGCCGGGCCGGAGGTGAGGGCGAGGAAGACGTCGTCGAGGGTCGGCCGGTGCAGGCGCACCTCGCCCGCACCGGGCGCGTCCGCACCGGCTGCGTCGATCTCGTCGAGCGCGCGACGGATGCCGGCGAGACTGCCGTCGGTCGAGATGCTGCGTCGCACGCCGCCCGCCTCGTCGACCAGCTGCACCGCCGTCCCGCCGATGCGATCCTTCAGCGCGGCGGCGGTGCCTTCGGCGACCACCCGGCCGCCGTCCAGCACCGCGATCCGGTCCGCGAGCTCGTCGGCCTCCTCGAGGTACTGGGTGGTGAGGAACACCGTGGTGCCGGATGACGCCAGTCCGCGGATCACGTCCCACAGGGCTCGGCGGCTGCGGGTGTCGAGCCCCGTGGTCGGTTCATCCAGGAACAGCACCTCGGGCGCGGTGACGAAGCTGAGCGCGAGGTCGAGCCGGCGGCGCATGCCCCCGGAGAACGTGCCGACCCGGCGGGCGGCGGCGTCGGCGAGGTCGAAGCGCTCGAGCAGCTGGTCCGCACGTTCGGCGGCGGCACGGCGGCCGAGACCCGCCAGGCGTCCGAACATCACGAGGTTCTCGGCGCCGGTGAGCACATCGTCCACCGCGGCGGACTGACCGGTGAGGCTGATCCGGCGCCGCACCTCCTCCGGCGCGCCGGCGACGTCGTGACCGGCCACGCGGGCGCGGCCGCCGTCGGGCGGACCAGCGTGGTGAGGATGCCGATCGTCGTGGTCTTCCCGGCGCCGTTGGCGCCGAGCAGGGCGAAGATGCGGCCTTCCTCGACGGCGAGATCGAGACCGTCGAGCACGGGGCGGCCGCGGTAGCTCTTGCAGAGCCCGCGGACGTCGATGGCGAGAGGCATCCGTGATCCTTTCTGTATACGTTGTCGCTCTACCGTTACGTCAGCGCCAAGGACGACCTGCTGCTGCTGATGCAGGAGCAGGCGATCGGGCTGCCGCCCGAGCCGGAGCCGGATGCCGACTGGCGTGCACGGCTGGTGCAGCTGTTCACGGCGCAGGTGGCCATGTTCGTCGCGCATCCGTGGGTGCTCTCCCTGCCGATCCAGGGCACGCCGGTCACCCCGAACAGCTCGGCGTGGCTGGACGCCGCACTGGAGGCGCTGGCGCCGACCGCGCTCAGCGAGCAGGAGCAGGTGGCTGTCGCGCTGCTGATCGCCGGACAGGCCCGGTTCTGCGGCATGGTGCTGGCCGGCTACTCCGACCGCGTCCGGCGCAGCGGGCAGCATCCGGATGCCATCACCGCCGAGGAGGCCGGGCTCTACGACGCCCTCATCTCCGCCGAGGAGTTCCCGGCCCTGCGCCGGGCCGTCGACGCCGGCGTGTTCGCGTCGGATGCGGATCCGTTCCGCTTCGGCCTGGAGCGGTGTCTGGACGGTGTGGCCGCGTACGTCGCGGAGCTCGACGGCGGAGCTCCGCATGCAGAGCCGGCCGAGTGGGCGGCGACCGAGGACCTCGCCCTGCTCGCCGACAAGCGCTACCGCGAAGCGCAGAAGGCGGTGCGGGAGGCGCAGAAGGCCCTGCGGGACGCGCGCAGGCTCGAGCGTCAGGCCCGCAGGGAGGCCGGGGAGCGCCTGGCGCGAGGACGGCGCGAGGCCTGAACATCCGCGGCGCTGTGAGTCACAGCGCTCACACACGCCACAGAGATTTACACGTGTCGCACGCAACCCCTAGACGGTATGTAGTAGCCCTCTTTTGGTGAGGGGGTCGCGGGACGGGGCCTCACTCGCAAAGCTCGTGGGTTACCGGGTGGAGGTGGTCCGCCCGGCCTATCCGACAGTTGTGGGAGGCCCCGTGTTTACTGAGCGTACGAGTGTTGGGCTCGACGTGCACGCCCGTTCCGTCGCGGCAGCGGCGATCGATGGTGTGACAGGCGAGCTAATCCAGGCGAAGTTGCCGCCGGGCAATGATCGAATCGTTGAGTGGGTGCGCGGGCTTCCCGGTCCGGTCGCGGTGGCGTATGAGGCCGGCCCGACGGGGTTCGGGCTGCACCGGTCGCTGATGTCGGCAGGTGTTCGGTGCGTGGTCGCGGCGCCGTCAAAGTTGCAGCGTCCGTCGGGGGATCGGGTGAAGACCGATGCGAAGGACGCGGTGCATCTGGCGAGACTGCTGCGGCTGGACGAGATCACCGCGGTTTCGGTGCCGTCCGCCGATCAGGAAGCCGCACGCGATCTGGTGCGCGCACGCGAGGACTGTCGTGGCGATCTGATGCGCGCGAGGCATCGGCTCAGCAAACTGCTGCTGCGACACGGGATCGTCTATGACGATGGTGCCGCGTGGACGGCCAAGCACGACCGGTGGCTGCTCCAGCAGCACTTGGTCGGTGCCGCGTCGCGGGCGGCGTTCGATGCGGAGTACGAGACGGTGCTGCAGATCAAGGCACGCCGGGATCGGCTCGACCGGGCGATCGAGCAGCTCGCCGCCGACAGCGAGTTCACCCCGGTCGTGCGCAGGCTCGGGTGTCTGCGTGGAGTGAGCACGCTGACGGCGTTTGCTCTGGCCGTGGAGATCGGCGACTGGGACAGGTTCACCGGCAACAGCATCGGATCGTTCGTCGGACTCGTGCCCAGTGAGTTCTCGTCCGGGCAATCCCGGGTGCAGGGGCCCATCACCAAGACCGGCAACGGCCATGCCCGTCGGCTGCTCGTCGAATCCGCCTGGCATCATCGTCCGCGCTATCACGTCGGCGCTGTCATGCACGGGCGTTGGGAACAAGCCTCCGCCGCAGCTCGTGCCCGCGGTGACCTCGGGAACAGGCGCCTCCACGACCGGTGGGTCAGGTTCATCGAACGACGCAAACGACCCACGATCGCGAACGTCGCCGTCGCGAGAGAACTCGCCGGCTGGTGCTGGTCCCTGGCAGTGATGAACGACTGATCCCTCGAGCTGCTTCGCGATCTCAACGGCCGGTGGCAGCGCGAGGAGCGACCCGCGAAACACCTATGAGCAGCTCGGCATCATGCGGGCGACGCTCGTTCCTAGACACGCGGTCCCGCTCCTGCCGAAGAACCGTCCTGCGGTAACCAACCCGCGAATATCAGACTGACCGCGCGTCGCAACGACACGCTCACCCGCCAGCCCGACCACGAAGCAAGAGGCGCCGCCCGGGGCAATCCCGGACGGCGCCTCGCCATGCCCTCTTGACAACAAGGCACTACATATCAGAGTGTGCATCAGCAGAAAGGGGGACGGGGGATGCCCGATGTCCAAGACGTCCGATTCCTGACGGTGGCCGAGGTCGCCGAGCTGATGCGCGTGTCCAAGATGACCGTGTACCGTCTGGTGCACTCCGGGGAGCTGCCGGCCATTCGATTCGGGCGCAGCTATCGCGTGCCGGAGTCCGCCGTGGCGGAGGCCCTGCAGCGGCCGATCGCCGACGCCGGCTGACGGGCGGCCGCGCGGTCGCACGCAGAGCCGCTCGCGCGCTGAGCCGACTCCGTGCCCTTCGTCGCCCCGTGACGGTCGCGCCTCGGCGGTTTGCTAGACTCGTCCGAGGCATTTTTCCTGCCCGTACCCGGGTGCCCGTTCCGGTGGCACCCAGCCCCTGACGTAGTGAGGTTTCCGTGGGTTCTGTCATCAAGAAGCGCCGCAAGCGCATGGCGAAGAAGAAGCACCGCAAGCTGCTTCGCAAGACTCGCCACCAGCGCCGCAACAAGAAGTAAGCGGCACGACACCGAGCGCCCCCGACTGCGGTCGACGGGGCGCTT
The DNA here is from genome assembly GCF_028472845.1 of Microbacterium sp. EF45047. Classification (NCBI taxonomy): domain Bacteria; kingdom Bacillati; phylum Actinomycetota; class Actinomycetes; order Micrococcales; family Microbacteriaceae; genus Microbacterium; species Microbacterium sp. EF45047. The sequence continues at coordinate 378,280 of NZ_CP069429.1, forward strand.
CGTGTCTGCGCCGCAGGAGGAATGACATGAAGTCGATCACCGTCGCCCAGCTCGCGCAGCGCCAGGGCGTTCCGCTCATCGACGTGCGCGAGCGCGACGAGTTCGCGGCGGGGCACGTCCCCGGCGCGGTGAACCTCCCGATGTCCGAGCTCGGTGACCGGCTCGGCGAGCTTCCCGCGGAGGCGTTCGATGTGATCTGCCAGGTCGGCGGGCGCTCGGCCCGTGTCGCCGAGGCGCTCGAAGCGCGCGGCTACGACGTCACCAACGTCGAGGGCGGCACCGCGGAATGGGTCGCCCAGGGGCATCCGGTGGAGCGTCCGTGACGACGCTGACGATCATCGGCAAGCCGGACTGCCACCTGTGCGAGGTCGCCGGCGAGGTCGTCGACGCGGTGGTCGCCGAGCTGCCGGACGCCGCTGCCGAGCGGATCGAGGTCGTCGAGGCGTCCATCGCCGACGATCCCGCCCTGCACGAGCTGTGGTGGGAGAAGATCCCGGTGATCCTCATCGACGGCAGGCTGCACGCGCACTGGCGCGTCGCCCCCGAGCGGCTCCGCGCCGCTCTCGAGGAGTCCCTGCGCACGGATGCTGCGCGCCCCGCCGTCGCGGACGAGGAGAAGGAGCCGGCATGACCATCCGCCATCTCGTGATGTGGAAGCTCGCCGCCGAGGACGCCGCCGTGCGCGCCGAGCAGGCCGCCGAGGTCGCCCGCCGGCTGAACGCCCTGGACGGGGTCGTCCCGCAGCTGCGGTCGGTGTCGGCCGGCGCGAACGTCGCCCACCCGGACGTGAACTGGTACGTCGCGCTCGTCGCCGACGTCGACTCGCTCGACGACCTCGCCGCGTACCAGGTGCATCCCGCGCACGAGGAGGTCGCGATCTACATCCGCTCGGTGGTGGCCTCCCGCGTCGCCGTCGATTTCGAGATCTGAGCCGTTCACGCACTTGCAACGAAACCGTGACCGGTCTGAGACCGCCTCGGTTCGTCGCGACAGCGGGTCCCGTGTCAGGATGAGTTCCTGAATCGACCCGGGGCCGCCCGTACCCCGTCAGAACCTGGAGTGAAAATGCAACGTCGCAACTTCTTCCCCCTCGCCGCTGTCGCGGCCGCTGCCACGCTCGCCCTGGCCGGATGCTCCGGCGGCGACACGTCCGGCGGCGACGCCGGAGACGAGTACGGGCTGGTCACGCCGGGCACGCTCACCGCGTGCTCCGACATCCCGTACCCGCCGTTCGAGTTCGAGGGCGGCGACAACGGCACGGGCTACACCGGCTTCGACATCGACCTCCTCGACGCGATCGCCGAGAAGCTCGACCTCGAGCTCGCGGTTCAGGACGTCGGCTTCGAGGCGCTGCAGTCCGGCACCACCCTGCAGTCCGGCACCTGCGACATCGGCGCGTCGGCCATGACGATCACCGACGAGCGCAAGGAGAACCTGGACTTCTCCGACCCGTACTACGACTCGCTGCAGTCGCTGCTCGTCCGCGCCGACTCCGGCATCGAGAGCATCGAGGACCTGGCCGGCAAGAACGTCGGCGTGCAGCAGGGCACGACCGGTGAGGCCTACGCGCAGGAGCACGCCCCGGACGCGCAGCTGGTGCAGTACCCGTCCGACGGCGAGCTGTGGCCGGCGCTGCAGGCCGGGCAGATCGACGCGATCCTGCAGGACCAGCCGGTGAACCTCGAGCACGAGAAGGCCGACTCCGCCTACACGATCGTCGAGACGTACGAGACCGGCGAGTCCTACGGCTTCGCCTTCGCCAAGGGCGAGAAGGACGCCCTGCTCGAGGCGGTGAACGAGGCGCTCGCAGAGCTCCGCGAGAGCGGCGAGTACGAGAAGATCTACAACGAGTACTTCACCGCGAAGTGAGCCGGAGACACGCAGAGCGGTCGGAAGGACCTTCACCATGGCGCTGAGGCGCAGCACCAAAACCAAGCTCTACCGGTACACCGTCTACGCGCTGCTGATCGCGCTCCTGGTCTGGATCGTGTTCAGCACCAACTGGGCGAGGATCGGGCCGCTGTTCTTCAACCCGGCGGTGGCGGCGAAGCTGTTCCCCGGGATCATCACCACCGCGCTCGTGAACACGCTGTGGTTCACGGCGGTCGCCTTCCTCGGCGGCCTGCTGCTGGGCATCGTGCTGGCCCTGCTGAAGATGTCGAGCATCGGGCCGTTCCGGTGGATCGCGACGGCCTGGATCGAGCTGTTCCGCGGTCTTCCTGCGGTGCTCACGATCTTCGGCGTGGCCTTCATCGTGCCGATCGCCACCGGCGTCCGCGGGCAGGCGCTCGGCGGTCCGGTGGTGCTCGGGCTGATCGGTCTCATCCTCGTCGCATCCGCGTACATGGCGGAGACGATCCGCGCCGGCCTTCAGGCCGTGCCGAAGGGGCAGACCGAGGCGGCGCGTTCGCTCGGCATGTCGCCGATGAAGACGACCTTCTGGATCGTGGTGCCGCAGGGGTTCCGGATCATCATCCCGCCGCTCACGAACGAGTTCGTGCTGCTGCTGAAGGACACGTCGCTGCTGTTCGTCGCGGGAACCTTCATCTGGTCGAAGGAGCTCACGACGTTCGCCCGCGACGCGACGACGCAGAACACGAACGCGACGCCGCTGATCATGGCGGCGATCCTGTACCTGATCGTGACGATCCCGCTCACGCGCTACACCGCGTGGCTGGAGCGTCGGATGGCGAGGCAGCGATGATCACCGATCTGATCGATGTCCATGCCCCGGCCATCGAGGTCCGGGGTCTGGTGAAGACGTACGGCGACAACGAGGTGCTCAAGGGCATCGACCTCACCGTCACCGCCGGCGAGGTGGTCTGCATCATCGGCCCGTCGGGCTCGGGGAAGTCGACGCTGCTGCGGTCGGTGAACCTGCTCGAGGAGCCGACGGACGGGAAGATCCTCATCGAGGGGATCGACATCACCGACCCGGAGACCGACATCGACCGGGTGCGCACGCGCATCGGCATGGTGTTCCAGAGCTTCAACCTGTTCCCGCACATGAGCGTGCTGGGCAACCTCACCATCGCGCAGCGCCGGGTCAAGAAGCGCTCCAAGGAGGAGTCCGAGCGGATCGCGCACGAGATGCTGGCACGGGTCGGCATGGCGCACAAGGCGGATGCCTATCCGGGGCACCTGTCCGGAGGTCAGCAGCAGCGCGTGGCGATCGCGCGGGCGCTGTGCATGAACCCCGACATGATGCTGTTCGACGAGCCGACCTCGGCGCTGGACCCGGAGCTGGTGGGCGAGGTGCTGCAGGTGATGCGGAAGCTCGCCGACGAGGGGATGACCATGCTGGTCGTCACGCACGAGATGGGCTTCGCCCGCGAAGTCGGGTCGCGCCTGATCTTCATGGACGGCGGGCACATCCTCGAGCAGGGCGACCCGCGCGAGGTGCTCGCCAACCCGCAGCACCAGCGCACGCAGGACTTCCTGTCCCGCGTGCTCTGACCCCGACACCCGCTTCATCACCGAGACCCCGTGCTGCCGACGCCGGCAGTACGGGGTCTCGGCATCTGCCCGGGGTCGCGCCATGGGGTGGGGCACAGGATCGTCGTCGTCGCGGATCGCACGTCGGCGTCTGGCATCCTTGAGGGGATGGACATCGGCGCGCTCCTCGGTCTGGAACAGCTCACCTGGGGAACGCTCATCCTCATCGTCCTTGCCGCGTTCGCGGCCGGATGGATCGACGCCGTGGTCGGCGGCGGCGGCCTGCTGCAGCTGCCCGCCCTGCTCCTCATCCCGGGCATCGCGCCCGTGCAGGCGCTGGCCACCAACAAGCTCGCCTCGGTGTTCGGCACCGCGACCAGCAGCATCACCTACTACCGCCGTGCCAAGCCCGACATCCGTACCGCGCTGCCGATGGCGGGAATCGCGCTCGCCGGGTCCTTCGGCGGGGCGGCCGTGGCCACGCTGCTGCCCGCCGCCGCGTTCAAGCCGATCATCGTCGTCGCGCTCCTGGCCGTCGCCCTGTTCACCGCCTTCCGGCCCGAGATGGGAGCGGCCACGCGGCTGCGCTTCTCCGGGCGCCGGCACCACATCATGGCCGGGGCGGCCGGGCTCGTGATCGGCTTCTACGACGGGCTGATCGGACCGGGGACCGGCACGTTCCTGGTGATCGGCCTGGTGGCCCTGATGGGCTACGACTTTCTGCAGTCCAGCGCGAAGGCGAAGATCGTGAACTTCGCCACGAACACCGGGGCGCTGCTGCTGTTCATCCCGCACGGGGCGGTGCTCTGGCTGCTCGGCGGGATCCTCGCGGTGGCGAACGTCGCGGGCAGTTACCTGGGGTCGCGGATGGCGATCGCCCGGGGATCGACGTTCATCCGGGTGGTGTTCCTGGTGATCGTGATCGCCCTGATCGGCAAGCTCGGCGTCGACGTCTGGGCCGAGAACGTGGTGCCGCTGTTCTCCGGACCCTGAGCCCGTCGGACCCTTCGACGGGCTCAGGGTCCGACGGGCTCAAGTCCGACCGGTTCAGGGTCCGACGGGCTCAGGAGCCTTCGACGAGGTCAGGGGCCGGGGCGTCGACGCCCGCCTCGGCGCGCTGCTCCGGGGTGATCGGGGCGGGCGCCTCGGTGAGCGGGTCGAAGCCGCCGCCAGACTTCGGGAAGGCGATGACCTCGCGGATCGAGTCCGTCTTCGTGAGGTGCTGCAGCACGCGGTCCATGCCGAGCGCGATCCCGCCGTGCGGGGGAGCGCCGAACTTGAACGCCTCGAGCAGGAAGCCGAACTTCTCCTCGGCCTCCTCTTCGGTGATCCCCATCACGGTGAAGACGCGCTTCTGGATGTCCTCGCGGTGGATGCGGATGGATCCGCCGCCGAGCTCCGACCCGTTGCAGACCAGATCGTACGCGTAAGCCAGCGCCGAGCCCGGGTCGGTGTCGAAGGTGTCCTCGAACTCCGGCTTGGGGCCGGTGAACGCGTGATGCACCGCGGTCCACGCACCCGCGCCGACCGCGACGTCGCCGGAGGCCACGGCATCCGACGCCGGCTCGAACATCGGCGCGTCCACGATCCAGGTGAAGGCGAACACGTCCGGGTCGAGCAGGCCCAGCCGGCGTCCGATCTCCACGCGGGCGGCGCCCAGCAGGGCGCGGCTGGCCCTCGTCTCGCCGGCGGCGAAGAACGCGCAGTCTCCCGGCTCCGCGCCGACGAGCTCGGCGAGGCCGGCCTGCTCCGCCTCGGACAGGTTCTTGGCGACCGGCCCGCCCAGCGTGCCGTCCTCGTTGAACAGGACGTACGCGAGGCCGCGGGCGCCGCGCTGCTTCGCCCAGTCCTGCCAGGCGTCCAGGGTCTTTCGCGGCTGCGAGGCGCCGCCGGGCATCCGCACCGCTCCCACGTACTCCGACTGGAACACGCGGAACGGGGTGTCCTTGAAGTACTCGGTCGCCTCGACCAGCTCGAGGCCGAAGCGCAGGTCGGGCTTGTCGGAGCCGTACTTCGCCATGGCGTCGGCGTAGGTCATCCGCGGCAGCGGGGTGTCCACCTCGACGCCGATCGTCGCCCACATCGCCGTGACGACGTCCTCCATCATCTCGATGACGTCCTCCTGGTCCACGAAGCTCATCTCGATGTCGAGCTGGGTGAACTCGGGCTGACGGTCGGCGCGGAAGTCCTCGTCGCGGTAGCAGCGCGCGATCTGGAAGTACTTCTCGATGCCGCCCACCATCAGCAGCTGCTTGAACAGCTGCGGCGACTGCGGTAGCGCGTACCAGCTGCCGGGATGCAGGCGGGCAGGCACCAGGAAGTCACGGGCGCCCTCCGGCGTGGAGCGGGTGAGCGTCGGGGTCTCCACCTCGACGAAGTCGCGGGCATGCAGCACGTCGCGGATCGCCTTGTACACCTGCGAGCGCAGCCGCATGGCCGCCGCGGGACCGGGGCGGCGCAGGTCGAGGTAGCGGTGCTTCAGGCGCGCCTCCTCGCCGACCGGGTCGCTGTCGGCGAGTCCCGAGGAGACCGGGAACGGCAGCGGAGCCGACTCGTTCAGCACCTCGACGTCGGCCGCGATGAGCTCGATCTCCCCGGTGGGCAGGTTCGGGTTCTCGTTGCCCGCGGGGCGGCGGGAGACCTCGCCGGTGACCTTGAGCACGAACTCGCTGCGCAGCGGGTGGGCCACCTCCTCGTCACGGATGACGACCTGCGCGATGCCCGACGCGTCCCGCAGGTCGATGAACGCGACGCCCCCGTGATCGCGGCGGCGGTCGACCCAGCCCGTGAGGGTGACGGTCTGACCGATGTGCGAGGCATCGAGCGAGCCTGCCGTGTGTGTGCGGAGCACGGAGGATTCCTTCTGATCGGGGGAAAGACGGACCCGGCCATTCTACGGGCGCACCTGCGGCGCCTCCGCCGCCGTCCTCGCGGCCCTCAGTAGACTCGCGATGGCCGCCCACAGACACGATCCCGGAAGGCATCCCGATGAACACCGCACTCGTCCCCTCCGCGACCAACGGACTCGAAGACCTCTACCGGGGCCTCTTCACCGGCACCAGCGGTGTGATCGCCTTCCTCTTCTACGTGGTCGTCGCCATCGCGCTGTGGAAGGTGTTCACGAAGGCCGGGTACCCGGGCATCCTCGCGATCATCCCGATCGTGAACGTCGTCTTCCTGGTCAAGGTGGCCGGCATGACCGGGTGGGCCGCGCTGCTGTACCTCATCCCGATCATCAACATCGTGTTCTCGATCGTGGTCGCCTTCAAGCTCGGCGCCCGCTTCGGCAAGGGCGGCGTGTTCTCGTTCTTCCTGCTCTGGCTGCTGCCGTTCATCGGATACCTGATCCTCGGCTTCGGCGACGCCCGCTACCGTCAGGCCTGAGCGTGCCGGCATCCCGCCTGCATCTGGTCCGCCACGGCGAGGTGCACAACCCCGACCGGGTGCTCTACGGCCGCCTGCCGGACTACCACCTCAGCGCCGCCGGGCAGCTGATGGCGAAGGCCGCGGCGGAGTACGTGCTCGGGCTCGGCCGGCCGATCGCCGAGCTGCGCACCTCCCCGCTGGAGCGCACCCGCGAATCGGTGCAGCCGTTCATGGATGCGCTGCACATGGAGGCGGTGCTCGACCCGCGTCTGCTTGAGCCCACGAACGTGTTCGAGGGCACGCGGATGCGGCGCGCGCTGCGCGATCCGCGGAACTGGCGCCACCTGCGGCGCCCGTCGATCCCCAGCTGGGGCGAGCCGTACGCGTCGATCGTGGCGCGGATGCGGGCGGTGATGGACGAGCGGTGGGATGCCGTGCCCTCGGGCGATCTGGTCTTCGTGTCCCACCAGGCGCCGATCTGGATCACCCACCTGGCGGTCGCCGGTCTGCCGCTGCGGCACGACCCCCGCACCCGGCGCTGCGCGCTCTCCAGCGTCACCTCGTTCGTGCGCGACGACGACGGCTGGCACGAGGTCGGCTACGCGGAGCCCGCCGCCGGGGGCGTCGACCTCGGCGCGGTGTGACGATCGCCGCCCGGTGGATGCCGGATCCGCTGCATCGGCCGGGCGGCATCTTCCGGCGGACGCATAGGAACCCGGACGTACACTGGCAACCGTGCCTCTCGCGTCGACGGTTCGCCCTGTCCGCAGCGGGCGCCCCCGACGCCGCATCCGCTCTCTGCGTGCGGCCGGAGCCGCGCTCGCCGCGGTGCTCGCCGTCGGCCTCGCCGCCTGCGCACCCGACCCGCTCACCGAGTCGTACCGCAACGGCGAGCAGAAGGCGTACACGGCCGACGACTTCCGGGTGACGGAGATCCCCGCCGACGAGCGCGGCGAGCCGGTCGAGTTCGGCGGCGTCACCGAGGACGGCGCGCAGTTCTCCAGCGACGACGTCCGCGGCAAGGTGACCGTGGTCAACTTCTGGTACGCGGCGTGCGGACCGTGCCGCATCGAGGCGGAGGACCTCGAGGCGGTCTGGCAGGAGCACCAGGACGACGAGGTCGCCTTCATCGGCGTGAACATCTACGACCAGGCCGACACCGCCAAGGCGTTCGCCGAGCGCTACGGGGTCACCTATCCCAGCCTGATCGACGCGAACAGCGGCGAGGCCAAGCTCGCCTTCGCGAAGGTCACCCCCATCCAGGCGCCTCCGGTCACCCTGGTGCTCGACCGCGACGGCCGCGTCGCCGCGCGCATCATCGGCCCGATCGACGGGACGTCGATCCTCTCCACGCTCGTCCGGGACGCGCTCGCGGAGAGCGCGTGAGCCCCCAGGACGTCATCGGCTTCGGGGCTCTCTGGGTCGCGATCCCGCTGGCGATGCTGGCGGGCCTGGTCTCCTTCCTGTCCCCGTGCGTGCTGCCCCTCGTGCCGGGGTACCTCGGCTTCATCGGGGGAGCGGTGGCGCCGAAGGCGGGCGCTTCGACGGGCTCAGCGTCCGGAACGGCGGGCGCTTCGGCGGGCTCAGCGCCCGTGGCCACGGCGACCCGCGGCCGACTGGTGCTCGGGGTGCTGCTGTTCATCGCCGGGTTCACCGTGGTGTTCGTGGCGTACACGGTGATCGGCGGCGCGGCATCCGTCTTCTTCCTCGAATGGGGCGACCTGATCACCCGCGTCCTCGGTCTCGTCATCATCGCGATGGGGCTCGTGTTCCTGGGCCTGTTCGGCTTCGCGCAGCGCGAGATGCGGATGCACGTGAACTCGGCCACCGGCCTGATCGGCGCGCCCCTGCTCGGATTCGCCCTCGGCATCGGCTGGGCGCCGTGCATCGGCCCGACCCTGGCCGCGATCACGGCGGTGAGCTGGACGCTCGGCGACCCGTGGCGCGCCGGTCTGCTCGGCGTGGCGTACTCGCTCGGGCTCGGCATCCCGTTCCTGCTCGTCGCGCTCGGCTTCGGCTGGGCCTCGCGCGCGATCGCGTTCCTGCGCCGGCACATCCGGGTGGTGAACATCGTCGGCGGGGCGCTGCTGATCCTGCTCGGCGTGCTCATGGTCACGGGCCTGTGGACGCAGCTCATGTCGACGGTGGGGGCGGTGATGCAGAGTGTCGAACTCCCGCTCTGATCTCTCGGCGACCGACCCGCTCCGCCCCTCCGACCACGTCGACGCGGCCGACGACCTCGAGCCGAACCAGCCGAAGCTCGGGTTCGCCGGGTGGCTGCGCTGGGGCTGGCGACAGCTGACCTCGATGCGGGTGGCGCTGATCCTGCTGCTCGTGCTCGCCATCGCGGCGATCCCGGGCTCGATCTTCCCGCAGCGGATGGCGGACCCGAACGGCGTCACCCAGTTCAAGGCCGACAACCCCGACCTGTTCCCGGCGCTCGACGCGCTGAGCATGTTCGACGTGTACCTGTCGCCGTGGTTCTCGGCGGTGTACCTGCTGCTGTTCGTGTCGCTGATCGGCTGCATCGTCCCGCGGATCCGGCACCACCTGAAGGCGCTGCGCGCCCAGCCGCCGCGGACGCCGGCCCGGCTGTCGCGGCTGGAGGACCACCGCGAGCTGGTGCGGCCGCTGACGGACGCTGCTTCGACGGATGCTGCGGCCGAAGCCGCGCAGGCCGTCGACGTCGCGGAGAAGCAGCTCAAGGCGCTCGGCTACCGGGTCGCCCGCTACGACCGCGGCCGCACCTGGTCGGTGTCGGCCGAGCGCGGCTACTGGCGCGAGACCGGCAACCTCCTCTTCCACATCGCGCTCGTCGGCGTGCTCGTCACCGTCGGCGTCGGCGGGGGCTTCGCCTACACCGGGCAGAAGGTCGTGGTCGAGGGCTCGACCTTCGTGAACACGCTGATCGACTACAACTCGATCAACCGGGGCCGCTTCGTCTCCGACACGGCCCTGGCCCCCTACGCGCTCACCCTGGACTCCTTCGACGTCACCTACGAGGACATCGGCAGCGCCGGCGCCGGGCAGGCCGGGAACTTCTCCGCGAACGTCACCGTCCGCGACGTCGACGGCTCCGAGTGGGAGGGCGCCGTGCGGGTGAACCACCCGCTGCGCGTCGGCGGCGACCAGATCTACCTGCTCGGCAACGGCTACGCCCCGACCATCACGGTGCGCAACCCCGACGGCGAGGTCGTCTTCCGGCAGCCGGTGGAGTTCCTGCCGCAGGACAACAACATGACCTCGCTCGGCGTGGTGAAGATCACCGACGGGATGCCGGAGCAGCTCGGCCTCACCGGCTTCTTCTACCCGACGGCGGCGCAGCTGGAATCCGGCGCCTACACCTCCGCCTACGGCGACCTGTACGGCCCGCTGCTCACCCTGGACGTGTACGAGGGCGACCTCGGGATCGACGACGGCACGCCCCGGTCGGTCTACGTGCTCGACACCGGATCGCTGACGAAGCTCACCGGCCGTGGCACCGAGGTGGACTCCCTCGAACTGGAGCCGGGGGAGACCGCAGAGCTGCCGGGCGGCCGCGGCACGGTCACCTTCGAGGACGAGTCGCCCGAGGGCGCCACCGATCTGCGGCAGTCCGTGAAGCGCTACGTGTCGCTGCAGATCCACCACGACGCCTCCGCCCCGTGGGTGCTCGGCTTCGCGCTGCTCGCGCTCGCCGGGCTGGGGCTGGCGCTGTTCGTGCCCCGTCGCCGGATGTGGGTGAAGGCCACGGCATCCGACGACGGCATCCGCCTGGAGTACGCCGGCCTCGCGCGCGGCGAGGACCCGACCCTGGCCGCCGCCGTGGACGATCTCGTCCGCGGGCACGAGCGGCTGCTCGACGGGGTGGCGCCGCGCCGCGACACCCCCGCGAAGGGAGCATGACATGCCCGAACTCGACTCTCTCTCCGTCCTGCTGCTGTGGACGGCGATCGCGATCTACGCCGCCGCGTTCGTCGCCTTCGCCTTCGACCTGGCCTCTCGCTCCGCCGCGCAGACCGCGCGCGCGGACGCGCTCGTGGGCGCCGGGGTCGCCGCGGGTGCGACGGCCGCGAGCGGTGGCGCGGAGGCCGGTGGCGACGCCCCGGCATCCGGAGACCAGCCCAGGCCGCGCCTCGTGATGGCGCGCATCGGCACCTCGCTCACCGTGCTCGGGTTCCTGTTCCACCTGGGAGCGACCGTGACCCGCGGGATCGCGGCCGGCCGGGTGCCGTGGGCGAACCTGTACGAGTTCGCGATGATCGGCACGCTGCTGGTCGTCGCGGTGTTCCTCGCCGTGCTGACCCGCCTCGACCTGCGCTACCTCGGCACCTTCATCGTCGGGCTCATCGTCGTGCTGCTGGGCCTGTCGTCCACCAACTTCTACGTGCCGATCGTGCCGCTGATGGACCCGCTGAAGTCGGTGTGGCTGATCATCCACGTCTTCGTCGCCTCGCTGTCGACGGCGCTGCTCGCCCTGGCGTTCGCGCTGTCGGTGATGCAGCTCATGCAGACCCGGCGCGAGCGGCTGATCGCCGAGGGCGCCGCGAAGACCGGGCCCGGATTCCTGCGGACGATCCCGGATGCCGCCCGGCTGGAGAACCTCGCCTACCGGTTCACCGTGGTCGGGTTCATCTTCTGGACCTTCACCCTCATCGCCGGCGCGATCTGGGCGCAGGACGCGTGGGGCCGGTACTGGGGCTTCGACGTCAAGGAGACCTGGACGTTCATCATCTGGGTGCTCTACGCCGGCTACATCCACGCGCGCGCCACGCGCGGCTGGCGCGGCACCCCGTCGGCCTGGCTGTCGATCACCGGATTCGCGGCCGTGCTGTTCAACTTCACGATCGTCAACGTCTTCTTCAAGGGCCTGCACGCGTACTCCGGCCTGAGCTGACCCCCACCGCGCGGCGCGCACGACCGCCACGGCTGTCTCCGGGGAACAGGAGATTCCTCCGGCGCGCGCGACGGATGCCGCCCGGCGGTCACGCCGCGGCGAGCACCGCCCGGACCGACGTGGTCCGCCGCCGCGCCACCGCGACCGTCGTGACCCCCAGCGACAGCACCGTCCAGACCACCAGCCCGGCGACGGCGGCGCCGCTCGGCGCGATCAGTCCGCTGAGCGCCGGGGCGGTCGGCATCGCCGCGCCGAGACCGGCCAGCCAGCCCGGCACCGTGGAGATGACACCCGTCGCGAGCGCCAACACGCCGACCAGGGCGCTCACCCAGCGACCGGCGCCGCCCAGTGCCGCGACGAGCGTCTGGTTCACCGCGGCGAAGGCGATCCCGGCCAGGGCGGCGACGCCGGCGAAGCCCCACCATGCGGCCGCGTCGTAGCCGGCGACGAGCTGCACCACCAGCGCGACGAGAAGCCCCTGCCCGGCACCGAGCACCGCGCCCGGCCAGAACGCCCGGACCGCGAGACCGGCCGCCGACCTCCGGGATGTGAGCACCGACCCCGGCATCGCGCGGCGCGTGAGGAACGTGGCCAGCGCGCCGAACCAGAGCACGACGGCGGCCAGCAGCGGGATGGCGGTGGGCCCGAAGAGGGTCGCCGGCCCGGCATCCGCCGCCACGGGATCCGCGATGACCGACGCGAGCGAGGTGGACTCCTCGTCGCTGAACGACGGCAGCGAGGTGGCCGCCGTGTCGAGGCCGGAGGCGAGCTCGTCCGCGCCCGTCGCGAGGCCGTCGAGGCCGTCGGCGAGAGCGGATGCCCCGTCGCCGAGCTCGGCGGCGCCGTCCGCGAGACGGCCCGCCCCGCCGGACAGCTCGCGCGCACCGGTGGCGGACTGGTCCACGCCGTCGGCCAGCTGTCCGAGCCCGGCGCCGAGCTGATGCGCGGCGTCCGCGGCCGTCCGCATCTGCCCGGCGATCCGACCCGGCGCGGCCTGGTCGAACCGGGTCAGGCCGTCCGACGTGCCTGCGGCGGCCTGTGCCGCCAGATCTGCGCCGGCGCGAAGGTCGGGCAGTCCCTGCTGCAGCCCCCCGAGGCCTGCGCAGACCTGGTCGCCAGTGGGGTCGACACCGGGCGTGCGGGTCTGGCAGAGCGCCACCAGCCCGTCGACGCCGGTGGCCAGCTCTCCCACGCCGGACGCCACGCCGCTCGTGGCGTCCGCCGCTCCGCGGGCGGCGGCGAACAGCTCCTCGGGCACCAGCCCGTCCTGCTCCAGGGTGGCGGCCCCGCCGCTCAGTCCGTCGCCGAGCGCGCCGGCTCCGCCGGAGGCCTCGCGCGCCTTGCCCGCGATCGTGTCCAGCCCGCCGGCGAGCTGTCCGCCGCCGTCGCGGAGCGAAGCGGCGCCCTCGGCGAGCTGCGCCGCGCCGTCGGGGATCTCACCCGCCCCGGCCGCGGCCTCATCCGCGCCGTCCGCGAGCCGGGCGGCGCCGTCCGCCGCCGCGCCGATCTGATCGCCGATCGTCGCGAAGCCGACGAGCACGTTGTCGACGGTCGCCTCCGACACGGCGGTGCCCAGAGCGGATGCCGCCGCCGACGCGATCTGCTGCGTGATGAGGTCGTCCGCCACGCGTCCGTCCGGCGGCGTGGTCACCGTGATCTCCGCGCGCTCGGCGTCGTCGGCGTCGCCGCCGGTGAGCGCCGTGCCGGCCGAGGTCGCGGCGGCGGAGAAGTCCGCCGGGATCGTCACGATCGCCTGGTAGGTGCCGTCGGCGAGCCCCTCGCGGGCGTCGTCCTCGTTCGAGATCACCCAGGTGAGGTTGGAGTCGAGCTCGTCGGCGCCGTCGACCAGCCCGGCGGCGAGCTGCCGGCCGAGCGGCGTGTACTGTCCGTCGATCGTGACCGGCTCGTCCAGGTTGACGACGGCCGCGGTCATCGCGTCCAGCCGCTGGGTCGGGTTCTGCAGCGCCGCGACCAGGATGCCGCCGATCACCGCGGGCAGAAGCAGCACGCCCAGGATCGACAGCAGGCGGCGCGATCGGCGGGATTCGATGGGGAGGGTCATGCGTTCACCTCGGCGGGTTCGGCGGGGAGGGTGGCGGGGGAGTCGTCGGGCTGAGATCCCGGGTCGGCGTCGACACCCCGGGCTGCGGGCGTCGATTCAGCGGGGTATGGACGGGAGGGCGGGGCGTCGGCGAGGTCGAGGACGGATGCCGCGTACCCGGCATCCGTGAGCACCGCCTCCGCGGCGCCCGCGTCCGCGGCCGTCGCGAACACCGCGACGGGGGCGTCGCCGCGCCGCTCCCTGTCGTTGCGGAGCCGCGCGAGGACCGCCTCGCGTCCCGGTCCGGACAGCCGGTCAACGCCGTCGATCACGACGATCTGCGGAGCGCCGCGCAGAGCCTCGGCGAGCTCCGCGTCCAGGCCGTCCGCCGACACGGCTTCCGCCCGCACCACCCCGACGTGTCCTCGCACCCACGCGGCACGACCGGGCAGCAGGTGCCCGGCGACGCGCAGGCGCCCGGCATCCGGGGTCAGACGGCCGGCGATCGCGAGGGCCAGGGCGCGGAGCGCGCCCGACGCCGCCCCGGTGGCGATCACCGCCGCACCGGGCGCCACCCGCAGCCGGAGGTCGTGGATGCCGGCATCCGTCAGTGCCAGCCCGTCGGCCGCGACGACGCTTCCGTCACCAGGCCACTCGGCCAGTGCCCGCTCCCGCTCGACCGCTTCACCCTCGATATCGACGTGCGGCAGCATCCGCTCCAGCCCGCGGGGGATCCGCCACGCGCGCTCGCCGAGGATCGCCATCACGGCCGGGATCAGCGTCATCCGCACCAGGAACGCGTCGATCGCGATGCCCGCCGCCAGCCCCAGCGCGATCGGCTTGAGCGAGGAGTCGCCCTCCGGCACGAACGCGACGAACACCGCGAACATGATCAGCGCGGCGGCCGTCACCACGCGCGCGGTGCCGGCGAAACCGGTGCGCACCGCGCGGACCGCGGCCTCCCGGCCGGATGCCGGGTCGTGGACGTAGTCCTCCCGCATCCGCGAGACGAGGAAGACCTGGTAGTCCATCGCCAGGCCGAACAGCACCCCCATCAGCACGATCGGCATGAAGCTGATCACCGGGCCGGTGCGGGCGACGTGCAGGGCGTCCGCGAACCATCCCCACTCGAAGACCGCGGCGACCACGCCGAAGGCGGCGACGATCGACAGCAGGTAGCCGACCGCAGCGGTCACCGGCACCCAGACCGAGCGGAACACGATCGTGAGCAGGATCAGTGACAGGCCGATCACGAAGATCCCGAACGGCAGCAGCGCGGCGCCGAGACGGTCGGAGATGTCGATCGCGACCGCGGTGAAGCCGGTCACGCGGAGGTCGATGCCGTACTCCTCCTGCCACTCGTCGTGGTGGGCGCGCAGCTCGCGGACCAGGTCCGCGGTGGCGGGGTCGTCCGGGGCGGTCTCCGGGATGATCTGCACGATCCCGGTGTCGGCGGCCTCGTTCGGTGTGGCCAGGGCGACCTCCCGGACGCCCTGGAGCGCCTCCACCTCCTCGCCGAGGTCCTGCATCAGGGCGAGCGGGTCGGTCGAGGTGACGATGGTGCCGGTGAGGATGAGCGGTCCGTTGAAGCCGGGACCGAAGTGCTCGGCGGTGAGGTCGTAACCCTGCCGCGCCTCGCTGCCCTTCGGCAGCACGCCGGCGTTCGGCAGAGCGAGGTCGAGGCTGAGCGCCGGGATCGCGGTGACGCCGAGGCCGAGCACGACGGCGACGGTCGCCAGCACCGGGCGCCGCGTGACGCCGTCGACCCAGCGCCGCGCGAACCCCGGTCGCCGAGCCGGCGCGGTGCGTCGAGACCCCGTGCTGTCGCCGACACCCCGTGGTGCGGGCGTCGCTGAGACGGGGTCTCGGTGAGGGCTCGGGGTCTCGGCGCGGGAGGTGAGGCGGACGCGACCCGCGACCCGGCCCTTCACGAACCCGAGCAGCGCGGGGGTGAGCGTCACGGCGACCGCCACCGCGATCGCCACGGCCACGGAGGCGGCGATGCCCATCGTGGTCAGGAACGGGATGCCGGCGAAGCCGAGCCCGATCAGCGCGATCAGCACGGTGACCCCGGCGAACACGACCGCCGACCCGGCGGTGCCGACCGCACGGGCGGCGGACTCCTCGGGGTCGACGCCGTCGCGCACCTGATCCTGGTGGCGGGCGACGATGAAGAGCGCGTAGTCGATGCCCACCGCGAGGCCGAGCATGAGGGCGAGCAGCGGCGTGGTGGATGACACGGTGGCGACGGCCGTGGCGGCGAAGATCCCGGCCATCGAGATCCCGACGCCGAGCACCGCCGTGAGCAGCGGCAGCCCCGCCACGACGAAGGAGCGGAAGGTGACGATCAGCACGAGCAGCGCGATCGCGAGGCCCACCGCCTCGGTGAGGGTCACCGTCGGGATCGACATCGCGAACAGGTCGCCGCCCAGCGCGGTCTGCGCGCCCTCGGGGAGCGCCGCGGCGAGGTCGTCCACGGTGTCCTGCAGCTGCTCCTTCACCGCGTCCGGCACGTCGCTGGCCTGCCCGTCGAACTGCATCCGGACGATGGCGGCGGTGGCGTCGTCGTTCACCATCCCGTCCACGCTCTCGTCGAACGGGGAGGTCACCGCGAGCACGCCGTCGAGTCGGCCGAGCGCGTCCACGGCGTCCTCGATCTCGTCGCGGTAGGCGGCGTCGGAGACCTCCGCGCCGGAGGCGGCCACGACGATGAACTGCGCGCTGGTCCCGCTCACCTGCGGGAAGGTGCGCGACAGCTGCTCGAGCCCGGCTTCGGACTCGGTGCCGGGGATCGAGAAGGTGTTGTCCGTGCCGGTGCCGAGCAGCACGGCCCCGCTGCCGGCGATCCCGAGCACGAGCAGCCAGGAGACGAGCACGCGCCACGGATGCCGGAAGGACCAGCGCCCGAGCGACGAGAGCAGAGTGGACACGCGGCCTCCCCATTTGGATACACAGATGTATCGGATACGTAGATGTATCGTAATCGGACGGCACCGCACGGATGCTGTGTGCTTGGTGGGAACCGGCGGTCACCGCATCCGCACGGACAGTACGGCGGGCACCCGATCGGGTCGGGAGGAGCGGCCCGGCATCCGATCTGGAAGAGTGGAGGAGGAGGCTTCGATGACGACACCCGCGACCCGGCGCCGGGAGAACACGCGCACGCGGCTGCTGGACGCCGCCGCGCAGGTGTTCGCCGAGCTCGGCCTGGAGGGGGCGACCGTCGAGGCGGTGTGCGAGCGGGCCGGCTTCACGCGCGGCGCGTTCTACTCCAACTTCGACTCCAAGGACGAGCTGTTCCTCATGCTGGCCGCGCGGGTCGGCTCGGCACGCGTGGCCGCGGTGCGCGAGCGGGTGCATCAGATGGTCGGCGACGGCGCCCTCGAGGACTGCGATCCGGTCGACCTCGTGCAGCAGGTGATGGACTCGGCGGGGGACGACCGACTGGGCGTCCTGCTGATGAGCGAGATCCGCATCCGGGCGCTCCGCGACCCCGCGTTCGGGGCCGCGTATCTCGCCCAGGAGCGTGAGATGGTGGCGAGCATCGCCGAGATCATCGCCGACATCGTCGCCTCGGGGCAGCTCTCCCTGCGCCTGGACCCGGAGACCGCCGCGCGCACGCTCATGATCGTGTGGGAGGGGATGACCGTGCGCGGCGCGATGGCGGGGATGGATGCCGACGCGCTGCGGCGCTCCGGCAGCGAGGAGCTCGGCCGGATGGTCGAGCTCATGGTCGCCGAGGGCCGGGCGACGTCCCGCCCGTAGTCTCAGCCGGCCGCGGTGAGCGCGGCGTGGCAGCGGCGCAGGCGGCCCAGCCACCAGTCCCGGCGGTCGTCCGTCGCGGCCAGGCGGTCGAGCGCCGCGGCATCCGGGACCACCCGCTGCACGGGGATCGCGCCGGCGACCGCGTGCGCCTCGGCGACATCGTCCGCGAAGAGGGAGGCCGTGCCGAGCCCGCAGTCGTACTCGAGCTCGGGCAGTGCGGCGGCCAGGGCCGCACCCTGCGCCAGGCCGACCGCGGTGTCCAGCGCGCTGGAGACGACCGCCGGCAGACCCGCGGCGGAGACGATCTCCAGGGCCCGGCGGGCGCCGCCCAGCGGCTGCGCCTTGACGACGAGCAGGTCGGCGGCATCCGCATCCGCCACCGCGAGCGGGTCGGTCGCCTTGCGCACGCTCTCGTCGGCGGCGACCGGGATGCCCATGTAGCGGATGCGGGCGCGCAGCTCGGCGAGTTCGGGCACCGTCGCGCACGGCTGCTCCAGGTATTCCAGGTCGAACTCGGCGAGGGCGTGCGTGGCGTGCTCGGCCTCGTCGACGTTCCACGCGCCGTTCGCGTCGAGGCGGATGCGGCCCTCCGGGCCCATCGCGGCGCGCACGGCGCGCACCCGGGCGATGTCGTCGGCGAGCGTCTGGCCGCGCTCGGCGACCTTGACCTTGGCGGTGCGGCATCCGTCGAAGCGGGCGAGCACCTCGGGTACACGCGACGCGTCGACGGCCGGGACCGTGGCGTTCACCGGGATGCGGTCGCGCAGCGGCGCCGGCTGTGGGTTCCAGGCGAAGTCGATCGCCGCCGCCAGCCAGGTCGCCGCCTCGGCGTCCTCGTATTCGGGGAACGGCGAGAACTCCGCCCAGCCCTGCGGGCCCTCGAACAGCAGCGCCTCGCGGACGTCGACGCCGCGGAACCGGGTGTGCAGCGGGAGCGCGACGACGTGCGCCGTGGCGAGGAGGTCGGCGAGCGGGGGCGTCATGCGTCCATCATGCCCCGCCGTGTGCGCTCCCCCGGGAGCCAGCCGCGTCTGGAGTCCTGCGCGTCGCCCGACCGGGCCCGCCGATACCCCGGTCGCATGCGTCGTTGACAATAGTGTGTGGCACACATTATAGTGACGAACATGGAAGAGGCGGATTTCGACGGACACCTGCAGGAGCTGCGGCGGGGCACGATCGTGCTGGCCAGCCTCCAGCTGCTGCGCGAGCCGGGGTACGGCTACGGGCTGCTGGAGCAGCTCAGCGCGGCGGGTTTCCCCACCGACGCGAACACGCTCTATCCGCTGCTGCGCCGGCTCGAGAAGCAGGGGTACCTCGACAGCGCCTGGAACACGGACGAGGCGAGACCCCGCAAGTTCTACCGCACCTCGGCGTCCGGAATCCGCCTCGCCGAGACCCTGACCCGGGAGCTTGCGGCCATCGCATCGGCATCCGCCGCGCTCGCCGAGACGACCCGCCGGGGTGCCGACAACACCGGTGCCGACGCGATCGGCGCCGAGAAGACCCGCGCCGAGAAGGAGAAGTGATCATGCCCACGACCCTCACCGAGCGGTACATCGCCGCCACCATCCGCAGCCTGCCGCCGTCCGCCCAGGACGACGTGCGCGCCGAGCTCGAGGCGTCCATCGCCGACGCCGTGGAGGCGCGTGTGGAGCAGGGGGAGAGCCCGACCGACGCCGAGCGCGCGGTGCTGAGCGGACTCGGCGACCCGGCCGTCCTCGCCGCCGGCTACGCCGACCGGCCGCTGCACCTCATCGGACCCCGGTACTACCTGGTGTGGTGGCGTCTGCTGAGGCTGCTGCTGTGGATCGTCACCCCGCTGGCGATGGGCGCCGTGCTGCTGGCGCGGCTGCTCACCGACGCCACCGCGGGGGAGGCCATCGCCGCCTCGGTGACGACCGGCATCGGCGTCATCGTGCACATCGCCTTCTGGACGACGCTGGTGTTCGTCCTCCTGGAACGCCGCGGCGCGGAGACGGGCGTCACGTGGGACATCGACCGGCTGCCGGAGCCGCCGCAGAACGCGACCGGCCGGACGGACCTGATCGGCTCGCTGGTGTTCCTCGCCATCGCCGCCGGCGCGGTGCTGTGGGACGCGGTCCGCGGCTTCGTGCGCGTCGACGGCGAGGCGATGCCGATCCTCGACCCGGCGCTGTGGCCGTGGGGCGTGACGGCTCTGCTCGTGCTGCTCGTGGCGGAGGCCGCACTCGCGATCCGCGTGTATCTCGCCGGTCGCTGGACGGTTCCGCTGGCCGTGGTCAACACGGTCCTGGCGTTCGCCGTCGCCGTCCCCGTGATGGTGCTGCTGCTGCAGGGCCGGATCGTGAACCCGGAGTTCGTCCGGTACCTCGTCGAGAGCGGTGCGGAGGATGCCGGAGCGTCCGCCGGCGGGATCGTCGCGACGGTCGCCGTCATCGTCGGCGTCGTGATCGTCGGCGGTGCGCTGTGGGACATCGTGGACGGGTGGCGGAAGGCGCTGTCCGCCCGGTCGCCGGCGCCGGCGGCTCCCCGCCGCGAGGCCGTGCCGAACTAGGCTGGACGCCGTGACCGACGCCTTCGTCTCCGACCTGTTCGACCCGGCCGAGTGGGTGCTCGCCCCCGGTGCGGAGGACTACACCGACATCACCGCGCACATCTCGCGCGACGGCGGCGTCGCGCGGATCGCGTTCGACCGCCCGGAGGTGCGGAACGCGTTCCGGCCGCACACGGTCGACGAGCTGTACCGGGCGCTCGACATCGCCCGCCAGGATCCGCGGATCGGCGCCGTGCTGCTCACCGGCAACGGCCCCAGTCCGAAGGACGGCGGGTGGGCGTTCTGCTCCGGCGGCGACCAGCGCATCCGCGGCCGGGACGGGTACAAGTACTCCGACGACGAGACCGCCGTTCCCGCCGAGGCGCAGGCCAGGGCGGGCCGGCTGCACATCCTCGAGGTGCAGCGGCTGATCCGGTTCATGCCGAAGGTGGTCATCGCCGTCGTCCCGGGCTGGGCGGCCGGCGGCGGGCATTCCCTGCACGTGGTGTGCGACCTGACGATCGCCTCGGCCGAGCACGGCCGGTTCAAGCAGACGGATGCCGACGTCGGCAGCTTCGACGCCGGATACGGATCCGCGTACATGGCGCGCCAGACCGGGCAGAAGATCGCCCGCGAGGTGTTCTTCCTCGCCGAGGAGTACTCGGCTCAGCGGGCGTACGAGATGGGCGCCGTCAACCGGGTCGTCCCGCACGCCGACCTCGAACGCGAGGCGCTGAGGATGGCGCGGACGGTGCTGACGAAGTCGCCCACCGCGATCCGGATGCTGAAGTTCGCCTTCAACGCCGTCGACGACGGACTGGTCGGCCAGCAGGTGTTCGCCGGGGAGGCCACGCGCCTCGCGTACGGCACCGACGAAGCCCTCGAGGGGCGCGACGCCTTCCTCGAGAAGCGCGCGCCGGACTGGTCGCCGTTCCCCTGGCACTTCTGAGCCGCACCCGAGGGAGGAACGGATGCCGCGGCTGATCGGGCTCTCCGGGGACGACCCGAGGGCGGTGCTCGACGGCATCCGTCACGCCCTCGACGGCGGACCTGCCCTCGGGCTGGGCATGCTCGACGACGTGCGGGCGGAGGCGCCGGACGGAACCGCCGCGGTGATCGCGACGTCCGGGTCGAGCGGCATCCCCAAGCGCGTCGTCCTCAGCGCCGGTGCGCTGCGGGCCAGTGCGCGCGCCACGGCCGCCCGGATCGGGCAGGGACGCTGGCTGCTCGCGCTGCCGGCCGGCTACGTCGCCGGCCTCCAGGTGCTCGTCCGCTCCCTCCTCGCCGGCACCGACCCGGTGATGCTGGAGGGCAGGTTCCGCCCCGAGGCGTTCGCCGAGGCCACCCGGGCCGCGGCCGGCGGGGGCGACGGGCTCTACACCTCCCTGGTCCCGGCGCAGCTGGCGACGCTGCTCGACGCGGCGGCTGAGGATACCGGCGTCCTCGACGCCCTGCGGGCGTACCGGGCCGTGCTCGTCGGCGGGCAGGCGCTGCCGGAGCCGTTGCGCGATCGGGCGGCGGACGCCGGCATCCGCCTGGTGCGCACGTACGGGTCGAGCGAGACGAGCGGCGGATGCGTGTACGACGGCCTCCCGCTGGACGGCGTCACCGTGCGGGCGGTCGACGGCGAACTGCGGATCAGCGGGCCGATGCTCGCGGACGGATACCTCGGCGACGAGGAGCTGACCGCCCGCGTCTTCCTCCGCGACGCGGACGGCACCCGGTGGTACCGCACCGGCGACCTCGGACTCGTCGAGGACGGCGTCGTCCGTGTGCACGGCCGCGCCGACAACGTCATCGTCTCCGGTGGCATCAACGTCTCCCTCGACCGGGTGGAGCGGATCGTCCGGCGCATCCCCGGGTTCGCCGGCGCGGTCGTCGTCGGCATCCCGGATCCGCGGTGGGGCGAGGCGTCCGTGATCGTCGCCGCGCGCGGGGAGGAGCTCCGGCGCAGCGAGGCCGAGCAGCTCGAACGCGCCCGCGACGCCGTGGCGGCCGAGATCGGCCGGCACGCCCGGCCCGCCCGGCTCATCCTCGTCGACGAGCTGGCGGCCCTGCCCTCCGGCAAGCCCGACCGGGAGGCCGTCCGCCGGCTGGTGTCGGAGCTGCGCCGGACGGACTGAACCGCTGCCCGTCCGCATCCGCAGGCCACGCCGCCTGACAGACTGGCCGCATGGCCGTCTACACCCACGGACACCACGACTCGGTGCTCCGCTCGCACAGCAATCGGACGATCGCGAACTCCGCGGCCTATCTCGCGCCGCACCTCGCCCCCGACCAGCGGCTGCTCGACGTCGGCGCCGGCCCCGGCACGATCACGATCGACTTCGCCTCCCGCGTGGCGCACGTCACCGCGACCGAGATCGACGCCCAGGCGCTGTCGCTGTCGCAGGCGCTCGCCGCCCGGACCGGCACGACCAACATCGCGTTCGCCGTGGCGGACGTGCACGCGCTCGGCTTCCCCGATGACGCCTTCGACATCGCCCACGCGCACCAGGTGCTGCAGCACGTCGGCGATCCGGTGCAGGCGCTGCGGGAGATGGCCCGCGTCGTCCGTCCCGGCGGGCTCGTCGCCGCGCGCGACGCCGATTACGCCGGCTTCCTCTGGTACCCGCTGCTGCCCGAACTCGACGAGTGGATGCGGCTCTACCAGGCGGCGGCACGCGCCAACGGCGGGGAGCCGGATGCCGGGCGCCGGCTGCTCTCCTGGGCGCACGCCGCCGGGCTCGCCGACGTCACGGCATCCGCCTCCACCTGGCTGTACGCCACGCCGGAGGAGCGGGCGTGGTGGGGCGGGATGTGGGCCGACCGCATCCTGGAGTCGGCGCTGGCGCGGCAGCTGGTCGACACCGGCCTGGCCGGCACCGCCGATCTGCGGCGGATCAGCGCCGGCTGGCGCGCCTGGGCGGGGCACGACGACGGCTGGTTCCTGCTGCCGCACGGGGAGATCCTCGCCCGGGTCTGAATCGCCGGGTCTGATCCGCTCGGGCCCGCCGCGGGTGCGGATCCGCGGACCGGGATACATCTCGCGACGGATGCCGGGCCGCGCGACGCTCCCGTAGCGTGGGGGAGTGATCCGCTCCGTCCCCCGCGTCTGGCTCGTGCTCGACATCGTCGGCAGCGTGCTCGGCTTCGCGATCACGATGCCGCTGTCGTTCGCCTTCGCCGTCGGCTCGCCCAGCGCATGGGTCGCGCCGGAGAGCGTCGCGATCGCCCTGTTCGTGCTCGTCGGCGCTGTGATGTGGGGCGCCGCGGCGATCAGCCGGACCTCGCCGAGCCTGGCGCTGCTCATCGCCTGGGGTGCGGCGATCGTGCAGATGGCCTGCGGTTTCCCCGCCGCCGTGTTCGACATCGCCGTGTTCGGCGTGCTCTTCGCCACGGCCGCCTGGGGCAGCCGCACGCTGATGTGGGTCGGTGCCGGGTCGGCGGTCGCCGGCGGCGTGATCGCCGGCTTCTACATCGCGCTGCTGCAGTTCGGGCCGACGGTGGTCGACACCACGACCGGGCTGCGCCTGGTGACCGTCGGCGGGCTGATCGGCACCAGCGCCGTCCTCGCACTGGTGCTGTCCTGGGGAGCCGGCGTGCTCTGGCGCGTCGTGCTGCGCGGCCGCGCCACCCGCGAGGCCCAGCTGCGCGCGGAGACGGTCGCCGCCGAGGAGCAGGAGCGGGTGCGCATCGCCCGCGACATGCACGACGTCGTGGCGCACTCGCTCGCCGCCGTGATCGCCCAGGCCGACGGGGCGCGGTACGCCGCGGCATCCGACCCCGCCGTCGCGTCCGAAGCGCTCGGCACCATCGCACAGACGGCGCGCGGGGCGCTGTCGGACGTGCGGATGCTGCTCACCCAGCTCCGCCACCGCCAGGGCGACGGCCCGCAGCCGACGCTGGCCGACCTCGAGGCGCTGTTCGCGCAGGTGCGGCAAGCCGGCGTCGAGCCGCGGGTCACGGTCGCCCCGACCCCTCCCGGCGAGCCGCCCGGGGCGATCCAGCTGGCGGTGTACCGCATCCTGCAGGAGGCGCTGACGAACGCCCTCCGGCACGGGACCGGCGACGTCGACGTGCGACTGTCGTGGTGGCCGGACCGGGTGGACCTGGAGGTGGCGAACGGGGTGGCCGGATCCGCCGCGCCGGCGCCGGGCGGCCACGGGCTGATCGGCATGCGGGAACGCGCGCAGCTCGTGGGCGGTACGCTGACGGCGGGGAGGGATGCCGGGCGGTTCATCGTCCGCGCCACGCTACCCATCGTGCCGCCGGTCGGGCCATGACCGCGGCCGTCGACCGTCCGCGGCGCCGTCGAGCCGCACCGCGCGCACTGTCGCGCCGGGATACACCATCGAGGGCGCTGCCGCGCCGCAGCAGGAGGAACGCATGATCAGGGTCGTGCTCGTGGACGACCAGGCGCTGTTCCGTGCCGGCGTCCGGATGCTCGTGGCGTCCCAACCCGACATGGACGTCGTCGGCGAGGCCGGGGACGGGCAGGAGGCGCTCGGCGTGGTCGCGGCGACCCGGCCGGATGTGGTGCTCATGGACATCCGGATGCCGGTGATGGACGGCCTCACCGCGACCTCCCGCATCCTCGCCGCCCCCGATGCGCCCCGGATCGTGATGCTCACGACCTTCGACCTCGACGAGTCGGCGGCGCGGGCGATCCAGCAGGGTGCGAGCGGCTTCCTGCTCAAGGACGCCGACCCGGAGTTCCTGCTCGCCGCGATCCGCACGGTGCACGCCGGATCGAGCGTGATCGCGGCATCCGCCACCCGCGAGCTGTTCGCGCACTTCACGGCGCAGACGACGCCGGTTCCGCCGGAGTACGCCGACCTCACCGATCGGGAGCGCGAGATCTTCGCCCTCGCGGCGCGCGGCCTGTCGAACGCCGAGATCGCGGCGCGCGAGTTCCTCAGCGAGGCGACCGTGAAGACCCACATCTCCCGCATCCTCACCAAGCTGGCACTGCGCGACCGCGTGCAGCTGGTCGTCTTCGCCTTCGAGCACGGACTGGCCTGACCCCCCAGACACGACACATTGTGTCCCTTCCTGCTGGTTGTCACGCCCGGCACCCGCCGATCGGGACACAATGTGTCGCTTCGGGTGGGTTGCGAAGGTCACCCGCCGATCGGGACACAATGTGTCCGTTCGGGTGGGTTGCCGTGGCGGGCACCTGCGGAACGCGACACGATGTGGCTGTTCATGTGGATGCGGGGCGGCGTCACGAGGGGGATGATCATCCTGCGGATGTACGACGGATGCATCCCCGGGGCGATGTGTCGGGCGGGGCCTGGAAAATAGCGTCGGAGGCATGGAGATCACGACCTCGGGCCTCGGGCTCGCCGCCCGCGTCCAGCACCTCACCAAGACCTACGGCACCGGCGATGCGGGGGTGCGGGCGCTCGACGACGTCAGCGTCGGCATCCGCCGGGGCCAGTTCACCGCGATCATGGGGCCGTCCGGTTCGGGCAAGTCCACGCTCATGCACATCATGGCCGGGCTCGACGCCCCCACCGAGGGGCGGGTGTGGATCGGCGACACCGAGATCACCGGCCTCGGCGACCTGGACATGACGATCCTTCGCCGCCGCCGCGTGGGGTTCATCTTCCAGGCCTTCAACCTCGTGCCGACCCTCGACGTGCTGGGGAACATCCTGCTGCCGTTCGAGCTCGACGGCCGCCGACCGAGCGCGATCGAGCGGGCGCGGATCGACGACCTCGTCGATACGCTCGGCCTGGGCGCCCGGCTGAGGCACCGCCCGCACCAGCTGTCCGGCGGGCAGCAGCAGCGGGTCGCGATCGCCCGCGCCCTCGCCACCGCGCCCGACCTCGTCTTCGCCGACGAGCCCACCGGCAACCTCGACTCCGCGACCGGACGCGAGGTGCTGAAGCTCCTCGCCGCGGCCAGCCGTGACCACGGGCAGTCGATCGCGATGGTCACCCACGACGCCATCGCCGCGAGTCACGCGGACCGCGTGCTGTTCCTCGGCGACGGCCGGATCGTGGCCGACCACCCGCGGCAGACCGCGGAGCAGATCGCCTCGTACATGCTCGCGGCGGAGGTGGCGGCGTGACCGCGCTGGTGGCCGAGGCGATCCTCGAGCGCCCCCGGCCGGCGCGGCTGGCGTGGCTGCGTGATCGCGGCATGGGTGCCAGCATCCTCGTCGCCGCGCTGGCCTCCGCGTTCGGCGTGTTCCTCGTCGAGGTCACCGTCTACACGGGCGACCTGCTGAAGTCCGACCCGTTCATCGGCGACAGCGGGACGCTCGCCGCGGTCGTCGCGATCCTGTCCGTGCTGCTCACCGGAGTCGCGATGTACGTCGCGGCGATCGTCACCGCGAACACCTTCTCCACGATCATCGCCGGACGGACGCGCCGCATCGCGCTGATGCGCCTGATCGGGGCATCCGCACGGTCGCAGCGCAGCGAGGTCGCCGGGCAGGGCTTCGTCGTCGGGATCATCGGCGCAGCCGTCGGGCTGGCATCCGGTCTCGGCCTCTCGGCCCTCGGGGTGCTCGTGGGGGAGCGGCTGCTCGAGCGGACCCCGGATACGTTCACCCTCGCCCAGCCGGCGCTCGTGCTGCCCGTCGTCGGCGTCGCCGTCACCACCTGGCTGGCGGCCTGGGTCGGGTCGCGCCGCGTGCTGACGGTCACGCCGCTGCAGGCGCTGGGCGGCTCGGTGGAGCGCTCGCACGAGGAGGTCGCCACCCGCCCGGCCCGTCACGTCGGTGCCCTCATCCTGCTGCTGCTGGGCATCGGCCTGCTCGCGGCGGGGATGGCGCTCGGCCTTGTGACGCCGCTCGGCGTCGTGGTCGCGTTCTTCGGCGGCATCCTGTCGTTCACCGGCCTGGCGACCGGCGCGGTGCTCGTGATGCCGCCGGTGCTGCGCCTGGTCGGACGGATGCTCGGCGACAGCGCGACCGCGCGCCTGGCTGCCGAGAACGCCCTGCGTCACCCCGAGCGCTCGAGCCGGATGGCCATCGGCGTCGTGATGGGCGTCACGCTCGTCACGATGTTCGCGGTGGCGCTGGAGACGACGAAGGCGCTGATGATGGGGCAGATGGAGGGGCAGATGTCGTCCGACGAGATGGCACAGGCGTTCATCGCGCCGATGGACGGGTTCGCCTCGGTGATGATGGTGCTCGTCGCGGTGTCGGCCGTGATCGCCTCGGTCGGGCTGGTGAACCTGCTCACCATCGGGGTGGTGCAGCGCAAGCGGGAGCTCGGGCTGCTGCGGGCGATCGGCCTCACCGCGGGGCAGGTGCGCCGGATGGTGCTGCTCGAGGCGCTGCACATCACCCTGGCGTCGACCCTCACCGGGCTCGTGCTCGGAATCGCGTACGGCTGGATCGCGGCGCAGTCGCTGCTCGGGTCGGTGCCGACGCTGCCGGAGTTCCAGCCCGCCGGACTCGTGCTGCCGGCGGTGCCCTGGATTCCGGTGGCGGTGATCGTCGCCGCGACCGCCGTGCTCACCGTGGTCGCCGCGGTCACCCCGACCCGCCTCGCCACGCGGGTATCGCCGGTGGAGGCGCTCGCCGCGGACTGAGGCGGGTGGGCCGCGGGCGGGGCCGGGTTCCCTCGTCGCGGGGAGGTTCCCGCACCTGCGGATGCCCGGCGGGGTGCGTTCTTCTCCCTGCGGCGGGGGACGTCCTGGTCGCGGGGAGATTCCCGCATCCGCCCCGACGCGCATGCCCGGGCGGGTTCCCCGCCTCGCGGGGATCCGCGCATAGGCTGGACGGATGCCGTCCCCGTTCGACCAGTCCACGTATCAGGTGCGCTTCGAATGGGGCGCCGAGGGCCTCGCCCGGCTCGCTCCGGCCGACGTCGTCGTGGTCGTCGACGTGCTGCGGTTCTCGTCGACGGTCGCCGACCTCGTCGCCGCAGGCGGCACCGTCGAGCTCGAGGCTGCGATCCCGTGGTCGATCAACGGTGCCGCCGTCGCGGCCGCAGCGGATGCCGGGACGGTGCTGCTCGGCTCGCTCCGCAACGCGGCGGCGACGGCTCGCGCGGTGATGGCCGAGCAGGAGCGCCGCGGTGCCCGCACATCGGTCGCCGTCATCGCGGCCGGAGAACGCGCACCGGACGACACGCTCCGCTTCGCGGTGGAGGACCAGCTCGGCGCTGGAGCGGTGATCGCCGCGCTGTCGGATCTCGGCATCGACCACAGCTCGCCGGAGGCCGCCGCCGCATCCGAGTCGTTCCGGGCACTGCGGCGCGCGCTGCGGCACCTGCTGTCAGCCGGCGGCTCCGGCAGGGAGCTCGCCGAGGGCGTTCCGTCCACGGAGCGGATGGCGGACGCCGGCATCCATCCCGTCACCGTCGCGCAGGCGGCGGAACTGGACGCGGTCGACGCGGTACCCGTGCTGCGGGACGGCGTCTTCGTCGCTTTCGCCTGATCGCTCGCGCGCCGCCGACGTTCCCGGATGCCGCGGCGTAGGGTCAGCGCTATGAGGTACCTCCCCGCGCTCATCGTCGACGCCGCCCTCGTCCTCGTGTTCGCCGTGATCGGGCGAGCATCTCACGCCGAGGATCCGTCGGGATTCCTCCTCACCGCCTGGCCGTTCCTGGCCGCGCTCGCCGCGGGGCACCTCCTGGCCGCGCTCCTGCCGGGGCGCCCGCGCCGACCCTGGTCGTTGAGGTGGGGCGCCGTCGTGTGGGTCGTCACCGTCGTCGGCGGGATGCTGCTGCGGCTGGCATCCGGCGCCACGGCGCAGTTGCCGTTCGTCATCGTGGCGACGCTCACGCTCGCGGTGCTCCTGCTCGGGTGGCGGGCCCTGGCATCCGTCGTCCGCCGCAGGTCGGCCACCGCTCCCACGCCCTGACGGCGCGCGGCCGGTTCCCCGCCACATTGTGGCGCCATCGGTCGGTTTCGGCTGTCCGCAGTGGTCGGACGTGACACATTGTGGCTGCGGGCGGGCGGCGGTGCCGCCTCGGGGAGAAGGTCAGCGTGGACGCATGGCGGCGAGTCGGTCGGCCGGCGTGATCTCGCGGCGGGTCCACTCGAACAGGTAGCGCTGGTCGAAGCGCCGCGAGCACTTGGCGCACGACGTGGCACGCGTGGGACGGCGATGCCGGTACGCGATGTGGCCCGCCGGGCAGCGACCGATCCACGGCGCGAGCTCCACCGCCGTCTCCCCGGTGTGGGTCGTTCCGCCGACGTAGCCCAGCTCGCGGGCCACCCGCCTCCACGCGGGACCGTGTGCGGCGGCATGACCGGCGAGCGCATGGGCGACCTCGTGCAGCAGCACCTGGTGGATCTCGTCGTCGTCGAACCGGGCGGCGAGGTAGCGGGAGACGGTGATCGTCTTGGTCTGGTAGTGGCAGGCACCGGCCCGGCGCTTGGCGTGGTCGAAGCCGAACGACCAGGACTCGTCGAGGTGGAGCCTGATCAGTGCCTCGCCCCAGACGCGCACCCGGTCCAGATCTGCCATGCGCTCAGACTAGAACGGATCTCCGACATCGGGCGCGTTTCGTCTCGCTCCGCCTGCGGCGCGCTTGCTCAACGACGGCGAGGAGAGGCCCGGGTGCGCGGCGGAGCGGATGCCGCCGGGAGGAAACCGCACGGCGGAGGGGGCTGTGGGGCGCAGGATTCTCCTGGCGGTGATCGCGCTCGGCGTCGCGAGGAGGAAATCGCACCGCGGAGGGTGCTGGGGAATGCGGGATTCTCCCGGCGGCGGTGCTCGCTCAACGACCGGGAAACGCTGCTCGCTCGGCGACCGGGGAAGCGAGCGGGGGCAAAGGGTGTCAGACGCTGACGGGCTCGGACGTGCGGCGCCGCTCCACGGCCTCGATCGCGAGCAGCGCGGTCTCCAGCTCGCTGTCGTCCGCACCGGACTCGCGGCGCAGGAACAGCCAGCGCTTGAAGCTCTCGCGCGCCTGCTCGTAGTCGCCGGCGTCGTACGCGTTCTTGCCATGGTGCTGGTGGGCGAACGCGGCGATGCCGGCCCAGCGCTGTCCCTCGGCCTCGTTCGCGCACGTCGCCAGCTCCTGCTCGGCGGCGGCGTGGGCGCCGCGGTACTGCAGCACGGTCGCGTGCAGCACCCTGGCCCGGAGCACATCCTTCCGGGTGCCGGCCATGCGCGCCTGCCGCACGGTCTCCTCGGCCAGCACGAGCGCGTCGTCCAGGCGGCCGAGCACCTTCAGCAGCCAGACGCGCTCCAGCAGGGCGGGGATGCTGCGCTGCTGCTCGATCTCGGCCAGCCGGTCGGCGCACTCCCGGGGGTCCACCAGTTCACGAAGCGTCTCGGGGTCGTAACCCTTGATGAAACCCATGACCGGTGGCTCCTCTCTCCGCGACGTCCTTTCCAGTCTGCCTGGCCGACCCGGGAACCCTCTGAGGCACGCCCGGCGCGTGCCGCATCCGCCGTCTCCCGCGTCACGCCCCCGGGCGCTCCGGCGGCTCAGCGCAGGAACACCGAGGCGTCCGGTCGCGGCGAGTCCACGGCATCCGCATCCGTGACGATGCGCGCTCCCTCGGCGAACGCCGCGATCTCGTCACCCTGCGCGATCTTCGCCGGGTGCGGCCCGGCGGCGAGCATCCGCGGCAGCCACGCGGTCGGCAGCGATGTGGCGGATGCCGCGATGACGAGGTTCCCGAACCGACGCCCCTTGAGGACCTGGGTGTCGGCGAGCAGCGCCACGTCGGAGAACACCGCCGCCACGGTCGCGACCTGGCGGCGCGCGAAGGCGAGGCCGGGTCCGTCGGCGACGTTCACGAGCAGCACGCCGGGCGGCGCGAGGAGCGCGGACAGCTCGCGGTAGAACTCGACGCTGGTCAGGTGCGCGGGTGTCCGCGCCCCGGAGTAGACGTCCGAGACGACGAGATCGCACCGCCCCTTCAGCGCGGGCGGCAGGCGCTTCAAACCCTCGCGGGCGTCGCCGATGCGGGTGCGGATGGCCGCGCCCCGCGGCAGGGGGAGCTCCTCGCGCACCAGCTGCACGAGCGGGGCCTCGAGCTCGATCACCTGCTGCCGCGAACCGGGGCGGGTCGCCTCGATGTAACGGGGGAGCGTGAGCGCTCCGGCGCCGAGGTGCACCGCGGTGAGCGGTTGCCCGGGCTCGCCGAGCTGGTCGATCACCGCGCCCATCCGGACGATGTACTCGAAATGCAGGTGCGTCGGGTCGTCGAGGTCGACGTGCGACTGGGGCGTGCCGTCGACGATCAGCTCGAAGCCGCGGGTGAACTCGGACGGGGCGATCTCGACGACGCCGCCATGATCGAGGCGGATGCGGGGGTGCTCGGCGTCCCGGCCGCGTGCTCGTCCCATGAGATGAGGGTACGCGGAAGGGCGGGGTCGGCGGGGGCGGGGCGTTTCGTCTCGGTCGGCTTCGCCGTCCTCGCTCAACGACCGGGAGTGCCCGGGACGGCCGGGGAGGGACCGGGGAGCGCGGAAGCCGATACCGGATCGCAACCGTGGTGAGTTGGAATGTCACGCGGTCGTGGGTAGCGTCGATTTCATCACGTGTGCGGATGCGACGCCGCATCCGATGCGCGCAATGAAGCGTTCAAGGGAAGGCACACCATGCACTACTCACCCACGCGTCGGGGACGGCTGATCGCCGTCGCCGGAGCCGCCGTCGCGGCGATGCTGCTGTCCGGATGCGTCGCGAGCCAGCGCGACGACGACAACGGCGACGAGGGCGCCGCCGAGGTCGACACGACCTTCGTGTTCGCGGCATCCGCGGACCCGGCCAGCCTCGACCCCGCCATCGCCCAGGACGGCGAGACGTTCCGCGTCTCCCGCCAGATCTTCGAGGGCCTGGTCGGCACCAAGCCCGGCACGGCCGACCCGGCCCCGCTGCTCGCCGAGGAGTGGGAGTCGTCCGAGGACGGCATGACCCACACCTTCACCCTGAAAGAGGGCGTCACCTTCCACGACGGCACCCCGTTCAACGCCGAGGCCGTCTGCTACAACTTCGACCGCTGGTACAACTGGACCGGGCTGCTGGCCTCCGAGGCGCTCGGCTACTACTACAACAAGCTGTTCAAGGGCTACGCCTCCAACCCGGCCGACGCCGTCTACAAGTCCTGTACGCCCGACGGCGAGCACTCGGTGACGATCGAGCTGAACAAGCCGTTCGCGGGGTTCGTGGCCTCCCTGTCGCTGCCGGCGTTCGGCATGCAGAGCCCGTCCGCGCTGAAGGAGTTCGGCGCCGACGAGGTGGGCGGCACCGCCGAGGCGCCCGTGCTCTCCGAGTACGCCAAGGCGCACCCGGTCGGCACCGGCCCGTTCAAGTTCGAGTCGTGGAGCACGGGCGAGAACGTCACGCTGACCGCCTACGAGGACTACTGGGGCGAGCAGGGCCAGATCGAGGAGATCATCTTCCGGGTGATCGGCGAGCCCACCGCCCGCCGGCAGGCGCTCGAGGCCGGCGACATCGACGGCTACGACCTGGTCGGCCCGGCCGACACCAAGGCGCTCGAGGAGGCCGGGTTCACGATGGTGTCCCGCCCGCCGTTCACGATCCTGTACCTCGGCTTCAACCAGGCCGTCCCGGAGCTGCAGGACATCCGCGTCCGGCAGGCGCTGTCGCACGCGATCGACAAGGACGCGCTGATCAAGCAGGTGCTCCCTGAGGGCACGCAGAAGGCGACGCAGTTCGTCCCCGAGGTCGTCAACGGCTACAACCCCGACGTGACCACGTACGAGTACGACCCGGAGAAGGCCAAGGCTCTCCTCGCGGAGGCCGGCTTCACCGCCGAGAACCCGCTCAGCCTGACCTTCAACTACCCGGTCAACGTGTCGCGTCCGTACATGCCGAACCCGGAGCAGATCTTCACCGTCCTCTCGAAGCAGCTCGAGGAGGTCGGGGTGCAGATCACGCCGGAGACGGATGCCTGGAGCCCGGACTACCTGGACAAGATCACCGGCACCCCCGACCACGGCATCCACCTGCTCGGCTGGACCGGCGACTACAACGACACCGACAACTTCGTCGGCGTCTTCTTCGGGCAGCCCAGCTCCGAGTGGGGCTTCGACAACCCGGAGCTGTTCCAGAAGCTGACCGAGGCCCGGGGCATCTCGAGCCTGGAGGAGCAGACCCCGCTGTACGAGGAGATCAACGAGGACGTCGCGCAGTTCATCCCGGGCGTTCCGCTCGCCCACCCGGCTCCGACCCTGGCGTTCTCGCCGCGGGTGAAGAGCTACCCGGCGAGCCCGGTGAACGACGAGGTGTTCACGGACATCGTCCTGACCGA
The DNA here is from genome assembly GCF_028472845.1 of Microbacterium sp. EF45047. NCBI lineage: Bacteria > Bacillati > Actinomycetota > Actinomycetes > Micrococcales > Microbacteriaceae > Microbacterium > Microbacterium sp. EF45047. Next base: position 411,457 of record NZ_CP069429.1, read on the forward strand.
GTGATGCCCGGCCGCGTCCCTCTCCCGGTCGCCTTCCGGCCGGGAGAGGGGACCGTGGCGACGATCGGAGATACTTCGTGCTGCGCACCATCGGCAGGCGACTGCTGTTCCTCATCCCCACCCTCTTCGGCCTGAGCATCCTCCTGTTCGCGTGGGTCAGGGCCCTGCCCGGCGGCCCCGCGGTCGCGCTTCTCGGCGAGAAGGCGACGCCGGATGCCGTGGAGCGGGTCAATCGGCTCTACGGCTTCGACCGGCCCCTGATCGAGCAGTACGTCACGTGGATCGGACGGCTGCTGCAGGGCGACTTCGGCGCGTCGATCGTGACCTCGCGCCCCGTCGTGGAGGAGTTCTTCCGCCGCTTCCCGGCGACGATCGAGCTCAGCGTGCTCGCGCTGATCTTCGCCGTCGGCGTGGGCATCCCCCTCGGATACTGGGCCGCGCGCCGGCACGGCAGGTTCAGCGACCACTCCGCGGTGGTGCTGAGCCTGGTCGGCATCACGATCCCGGTGTTCTTCCTGGCGTTCATCCTGAAGTACGTGTTCGCGGTGGAGCTGGGCTGGCTGCCGTCGGACGGCCGGCAGAACCCGCGCATCGACGCCACGCACGTCACCGGGTTCTACGTCTGGGACGGCATCATCACCGGAGAGTTCGACGCCGCGTGGGACGCGATCCTGCACCTCGTCCTGCCGGCGCTCGCCCTCGGCACCATCCCGCTGGCGATCATCGTGCGGATCACGCGCGCCAGCGTGCTGGAGGTGCAGAACGCCGACTACGTCCGCACCGGCAAGGCCAAGGGCGTGACCCAGAGCACCCTGCGCAGCCGGTTCATCCTGCGCAACGCCATGCTGCCGGTGATCACCACGATCGGCCTGCAGACCGGCCTGCTGATCTCGGGGGCGGTGCTCACCGAGACGGTGTTCGCCTTCCCCGGCATCGGATCGTTCCTGGCGCGGGCGATCTTCGCGCGCGACTTCCCGGTGCTGCAGGGCTTCATCATCTTCATCGCGATCGCGTACGCGCTGATCAACCTCGCGGTGGACATCTCGTACAGCCTGATCGACCCGAGAGTGAGGGTGCAGTGATGAGCGCAGTCCTCCCACCGGCCCAGGGGCCCATGGCCGAGGGCGAGGTCGTCGACACCGTCGCGGTGGCGCAGGCCGGCCTGAAGAAGGGACCGGGCGGCTTCTGGCGGGACGTGTTCCGCCGCATCCGCCGCAACCCCACCGCGTGGATCGGAGCCGCCATCGTCGGCGTGTTCCTGCTGGTCGCGGCGCTCGCGCCGCTGATCGCCCCGTACCCGGAGACCGCGCTGCCCGGCGCCAGCGACATCACCCCGACGCACATCCCCGGGCCCGGGGAGCTGCCGGAGTTCCCCCTCGGCCTCGACCGCTTCGGCGGCGACGTGCTCTCCAAGCTCATCTGGGGCGCGCAGGCGTCGCTCATGGTCGGCGTCGTCTCGACCGCCTTCGGCCTCGTCGGCGGGATGCTGCTGGGCCTGCTCGCCGGCACGTTCGGCGGCTGGGTGGACACCCTCATCATGCGCCTCGTGGACATCATCCTGTCGGTGCCGAACCTGCTGCTCGCGGTGTCGATCGCGGCGATCCTCGGCCAGACGCCGTCCGCGGTGATGATCGCGATCGGCGCCTCGCAGGTGCCGATCTTCGCCCGCCTGCTGCGCGCGTCGATGCTGCAGCAGCGCACCTCCGAGTACGTGCTGTCGGCGCAGACCCTGGGTCTCGGCCGCGGCGCGATCACGATGACGCACGTGCTGCCGAACGCGATCGGCCCGGTCATCGTGCAGGGCACGCTGACCCTCGCCACCGCGGTCATCGACGCGGCGGCGCTGTCGTTCCTCGGTCTCGGCGGCGGGCGTCCCGAGACGGCGGAGTGGGGACGGATGCTGACCTACGCCCAGAGCGAGCTGGCGATCGCCCCGTGGCTGGCGTTCCTGCCCGGCATCTGCATCGCGGTCACCGCCCTGGGCTTCACCCTGTTCGGCGAGGCGCTGCGCGAGGCGATGGACCCGCGGACGAGGGCGCGATGAGCGCGCGAGGAGGAGGCGCAGAGATGAGCGAGCGCGACACCGTGACCGCGCAGCCGCTGCTGCAGGTGAGCGATCTGGCCGTGGACTTCACCACGATCGACGGCGTGGTGCACGCCGTCGAGGGCGTCGATCTGGAGATCGCCCCCGGCGAGACGGTCGCGATCGTGGGCGAGTCCGGGTCGGGCAAGTCCACCACCGCGATGGCCGTGATCGGACTGCTCGCCTCGGGCGGGCGGGTCGCCGGCGGCAGCATCCGTCTGGACGGGCGCGAGCTCGTCGGCATTCCGGAGAGCGAGCTGCGCAGCATCCGCGGCCGCGACATCGGGATGGTCCCGCAGGACCCGATGTCGAACCTCAACCCGGTGGCGAAGATCGGCACGCAGGTCGCCGAGACGCTGCTGGCGCACGGCCTCGCGAACCGGCAGAACGTGCACGAGAAGGTGATCGAGGCGCTCGCCGCCGCGGGCCTGCCCGACCCGGAGCGGCGGGCGAAGCAGTACCCGCACGAGCTCTCCGGCGGTCTGCGGCAGCGGGCGCTGATCGCGATCGGCCTGGCCTGCCGGCCGCGGCTGCTCATCGCCGACGAGCCGACCAGCGCCCTTGACGTCACCGTGCAGCGCACCATCCTCGACCAGCTCGCGACGATGACCCGCGACCTCGGCACGGCGGTGCTGCTGATCACGCACGACCTCGGCCTCGCCGCCGAACGCGCCCAGCGCGTGGTGGTGATGCACCGCGGCCGCGTGGTCGAGCAGGGCCCGGCGCGGCGGATCCTCGACGACCCGCAGCATCCGTACACCCAGAGCCTGGTCAAGGCCGCCCCCTCGATCGCCGCCGTGCGCCTGCGGCCGGAGGCGTACCGGCGCTCCGCAGACGCGGGGGACGCTTCGACGGGCTCAGCGTCCGACGGCACAGCGTCCGGCGGCTCAGCGTCCGACGGCTCGGCGTCCGGCAGTTCGGACAACATCGTCGAGATCGAGAACCTCCGCAAGGTGTACCCGGTCCGCGGCCGCGGCGAGGACTTCGTGGCCGTCGACGACGTCTCCCTCGCGATCCCGCGCGGCGAGACGGTGGCGATCGTGGGGGAGTCCGGCTCCGGGAAGACCACCACGGCACGGATGCTGCTGAAGCTGATCGAGCCGACCGCCGGCAGCATCCGTTTCGAGGGCCGCGACATCTTCGCCCTCGACCGGGCGCAGACCCGCGACTTCCGCCAGCGCGTGCAGCCGGTGTTCCAGGACCCGTACTCCAGCCTGAACCCGATGTTCACGATCGAGCGGCTGATCGCCGAGCCGCTGGAGTTCTACAAGCGGGGCAGCCGGGCCGAGCGGCGTGCGCGCGTGCGGCAGCTGCTCGACGACGTCGCGCTGCCGCAGTCGATGCTGCAGCGGTACCCGTCCGAGCTGTCCGGCGGGCAGCGTCAGCGGGTGGCGATCGCCCGGGCGCTGGCGCTCTCGCCCGACCTGGTGGTCTGCGACGAGCCGGTATCGGCGCTGGACGTGCTGGTGCAGGCGCAGATCCTCACCCTCCTCGGCGACCTCCAGCGCGAGTACGGGCTCAGCTACCTGTTCATCTCGCACGACCTCGCCGTGGTGCGTCTGATCAGCGACTACGTCTGCGTGATGAAGGACGGCGCGCTGGTGGAGGCGGCGAGCTCCGAGGAGATCTTCACGAACCCCCGCGACCCGTACACGCGCCGGCTGCTCGCGTCCATCCCCGGCAACGAACTCGGCATCGCGTCCTGACGGCGTCGACGGGCCCAGCGGCCGGCACCGCCGGGATCGGGAAGCCCTTGTGCCGGGGCATCCGCAGGTCTAGAACGGTGCTGTGCGGCAATCGGCCGCGCGCGGGCGCCGTGGGACGCGCCCGGGATTCCTCTGGGGATGGGAAGCGACATGAAGAAGACAGCGATCGGTGCTGCGCTCGCGCTGGTGTTCGTGCTCGGCAGCAGCGGCACGGCGATGGCGGGGGAGTACACGACGTGCCGGACGACGTGGAGATGAACCCGCCGGGATTCGACGACGACATGATCACCGAGGGTCACGTGCAGAGCTACGGACAGTACGTGCGGGCCGGCATGAAGGCCGTGATGCCGAGCCCCGGCGACGCCTGCCGCGGCAACGTGATGCACTGAGGGGTCCGATCGGACGCTGAGCCCGTCGAAGCGTCGGACGCTGAGCCCGTCGAAGCGTCGGACCCTTCGACAGGCTCAGGGTCCGACAGGCTCAGGGTCCGACAGGCTCAGGGTCCTTCGACAGGCTCAGGGCCGATACCGCAGCCGGGCGCGATCGTCAAGCACCTTGGTGGACATGGCGCGTCGGAGCGTCTATAGTGATACTTTGCGTTCGTTTCTCCCTGCCCTCATATGGTGGTCGGCAGTCGTCGTGTGCCCCGCTCTCCGAGCGATGCGTGCATGCGAGGTGGATTCGAGCGCGCGCTCCACCGACGACACGGAATCGAAGAGCCCCGCCCGGGCTCACGGAGGTTATTCCCTTGGCTGCTGCTCGCAACGCATCCACATCCACCACCACCCCCAAGAACGGACGCGGAGCATCCCGCCTCTCGTTCGCCAAGATCTCCGACACGCTGACGGTCCCCGACCTCCTCGCCCTGCAGACCGAGTCCTTCGGCTGGCTCGTCGGCAACGACGCCTGGAAGGCGCGCGTGGCCGAGGCCAAGGCCGCCGGCCGCACCGACGTCTCCGAGATCTCCGGTCTGGGTGAGGTCTTCGAGGAGATCTCCCCGATCGAGGACCTCGGCGAGACGATGCAGCTCTCGTTCACGAACCCGTACCTCGAGCCGGAGAAGTACTCCATCGAGGAGTGCAAGGAGCGCGGCAAGACGTACGCCGCCCCGCTGTACGTCGAGGCCGAGTTCATGAACCACCAGACCGGTGAGATCAAGACGCAGACGGTCTTCATGGGCGACTTCCCGCTGCAGACCGACAAGGGCACGTTCATCATCAACGGCTCCGAGCGCGTCGTCGTCTCGCAGCTGGTGCGCTCGCCCGGCGTCTACTTCGACAAGACCCCGGACAAGACCAGCGACAAGGACATCGTGTCCGCCCGCGTCATCCCCAGCCGCGGCGCCTGGCTCGAGTTCGAGATCGACAAGCGCGACCAGGTCGGCGTGCGCATCGACCGCAAGCGCAAGCAGTCCGTGACCGTCTTCCTCAAGGCGCTCGGCATGACCAGCGAGGAGATCCTCGCCGAGTTCGCCGGGTTCCCGTCGATCGAGGAGACCCTCGCGAAGGACACCATCCTCACCAAGGAGGACGCGCTCCGCGACATCTACCGCAAGCTGCGTCCGGGTGAGCAGGTCGCCGCCGAGGCCGCCCGCGCGCTGCTGGACAACTTCTACTTCAACCCGAAGCGCTACGACCTGGCCAAGGTGGGTCGCTACAAGATCAACCACAAGCTGGGCCTGGACACCCCGCTCACCGAGTCGGTGCTCACGGTCGAGGACATCGTCGCGACCATCAAGTACCTGGTGCGTCTGCACCGCGGCGACGAGACCTTCGAAGGCATCCGCGGCGGCAAGAAGACCGAGATCCGCCTCGCCACCGACGACATCGACAACTTCGGCAACCGCCGCATCCGCGCCGTCGGCGAGCTGATCCAGAACCAGGTCCGCACCGGTCTGTCCCGCATGGAGCGCGTCGTCCGCGAGCGCATGACCACGCAGGACATCGAGGCGATCACCCCGCAGACCCTGATCAACGTGCGCCCCGTCGTGGCGGCGATCAAGGAGTTCTTCGGCACCTCGCAGCTGTCCCAGTTCATGGACCAGAACAACCCGCTCGCGGGTCTGACCAACAAGCGCCGCCTCTCGGCTCTGGGCCCCGGTGGTCTGAGCCGTGACCGCGCCGGCGTCGAGGTCCGTGACGTGCACCCGTCGCACTACGGCCGCATGTGCCCGATCGAGACGCCGGAAGGCCCGAACATCGGTCTGATCGGTGCGCTCGCGACCTTCGCGCGCATCAACGCCTTCGGCTTCATCGAGACGCCGTACCGCAAGGTCGTCGACGGCCGGGTCACCGACCAGATCGACTACCTGACCGCGGCCGAGGAGGTCGAGTTCAACATCGCGCAGGCGAACGCCCCGCTCGACGCGGACGGCCGCTTCCGCGAGAGCCACGTGCTCGCGCGCCCCAAGGGCGGCAGCGGCGAGGTGGACCTGTTCCTCCCCGAGGAGATCGGCTACATCGACGTCTCCCCGCGCCAGATGGTGTCGGTGGCGACCTCGCTCGTGCCGTTCCTCGAGCACGACGACGCGCAGCGCGCGCTCATGGGCGCGAACATGCAGCGTCAGGCCGTGCCGCTGCTGCGCTCGGAGTCCCCGCTGGTCGGAACCGGTATGGAGGGCTACACCGCGATCGACGCCGGTGACGTGATCACCGCCGAGAAGGCCGGTGTGGTCAGCGAGGTCTCCGCCGACCGCGTCGTGGTCATGCTCGACGAGGGCGGCACGCAGGAGTACCACCTGCGCAAGTTCGACCGCTCCAACCAGGGCACCTCCTACAACCAGCGCGTGATCGTCTCCGCCGGCGAGCGGGTCGAGGTCGGCGAGGTCATCGCCGACGGCCCCGCCACCGAGAACGGCGAGCTCGCGCTCGGCAAGAACCTGCTCGTGGCGTTCATGCCGTGGGAGGGTCACAACTTCGAGGACGCGATCATCCTCAGCCAGGAGCTGGTGAAGGACGACACCCTCTCCTCGATCCACATCGAGGAGTACGAGGTCGACGCCCGCGACACCAAGCTGGGCAAGGAGGAGATCACCCGTGACCTCCCCAACGTCAGCCCTGAGCTGCTGAAGGACCTGGACGAGCGCGGCATCATCCGCATCGGCGCCGAGGTCCGCCCCGGCGACATCCTCGTCGGCAAGGTCACGCCGAAGGGCGAGACCGAGCTGTCCGCCGAGGAGCGCCTGCTCCGCGCGATCTTCAACGAGAAGAGCCGCGAGGTGCGCGACACCTCCCTCAAGGTGCCGCACGGTGAGCAGGGCACGATCATCGCGGTCAAGGAGTTCAACGCCGAGGACGGCGACGACGAGCTCGGCTCCGGCGTGAACCGCCGCGTCGTGGTCTACATCGCCCAGAAGCGCAAGATCACCGAGGGCGACAAGCTCGCCGGCCGTCACGGCAACAAGGGCGTCATCGCGAAGATCCTGCCGGTCGAGGACATGCCGTTCCTCGCCGACGGCACCCCGGTCGACGTGGTCCTCAACCCGCTCGGCATCCCGGGCCGCATGAACTTCGGCCAGGTGCTGGAGACCCACCTCGGGTGGGCCGCCAAGCAGGGCTGGAAGATCGAGGGCAACCCGGAGTGGGCTGCGAAGCTCCCGAAGGAGGCGTACGACGTCGCCCCGAACACCAAGGTCGCGACCCCGGTGTTCGACGGCGCCCGCGAGGAGGAGATCGCCGGTCTCCTCGACTCCACGCTGCCGACCCGCGACGGCGAGCGCCTGATCGACTCGTCCGGCAAGACGACGCTGTTCGACGGCCGCTCCGGCGAGCCGTTCCCGGCGCCGATCTCGGTGGGCTACATGTACATCCTGAAGCTGCACCACCTGGTCGACGACAAGATCCACGCGCGCTCCACCGGCCCGTACTCGATGATCACCCAGCAGCCGCTCGGCGGTAAGGCCCAGTTCGGTGGCCAGCGCTTCGGTGAGATGGAGGTGTGGGCCCTCGAGGCCTACGGTGCCGCGTACGCGCTGCAGGAGCTCCTCACCATCAAGTCCGACGACATCCTCGGCCGCGTCAAGGTGTACGAGGCGATCGTCAAGGGCGAGAACATCCAGGAGCCGGGCATCCCCGAGTCGTTCAAGGTGCTCATGAAGGAGATGCAGTCGCTCTGCCTGAACGTCGAGGTGCTCTCGGCCGACGGCACGGCGGTCAACCTCCGTGACACCGACGACGAGGCCTTCCGCGCCGCGGAGGAGCTCGGCATCAACATCTCCAGCCGTTTCGAAGCCGCGTCGATCGACGAGATCTGACCCTCGGCCTCAAGAGATCTTTCTACCCAGGAGAACCAGTGCTCGACGCAACCACTTTCGATGAGCTTCGAATCGGCCTTGCCACTGCTGACGACATCCGCGGATGGTCGTACGGCGAGGTCAAGAAGCCCGAGACGATCAACTACCGCACGCTGAAGCCCGAGAAGGACGGGCTCTTCGGCGAGCAGATCTTCGGCCCCTCCCGCGACTGGGAGTGCGCCTGCGGCAAGTACAAGCGCGTCCGCTTCAAGGGCATCGTGTGCGAGCGCTGCGGCGTGGAGGTCACCAAGAGCTCCGTCCGCCGCGAGCGCATGGGCCACATCGAGCTCGCCGCCCCGGTCACCCACATCTGGTACTTCAAGGGCGTCCCGTCGCGCCTCGGGTACCTGCTGGACATGGCGCCGAAGGACCTCGAGAAGGTCATCTACTTCGCCGCCTACATGGTGATCTCGGTGGACGAGGAGGCGCGTCACCGCGACCTCGCCACCCAGGAGAACAACATCCGCCTCGAGCTGAAGACGCTCGGCGACCGCCGCGACGCGAAGATCGCCGCCCGCCTGGCCAAGCTGGAGGAGGAGCTCGCCGCTCTCGAGGCGGAGGGCGCCAAGGCCGACGCCAAGAAGAAGGTCAAGGACGCCGCCGAGAAGGAGATGGCGCAGATCCGCAAGGGCGCCGACGAGGCGATCGCCAAGCTCGAGCGCGTGTGGGAGGACTTCCGCACGCTCGAGGTCGGCGCGCTGCGTCCCGAGGACGACGTCTTCCACGAGCTGCAGGACCGCTTCGGCCAGTACTTCGAGGCGCACATGGGCGCCGAGGCGATCAAGAAGCGCCTCGAGTCCTTCGACCTGGCCGGCGAGGCCGAGTCGCTGCGCCTGCAGATCGCCGAGGGCAAGGGTCAGCGCAAGATCCGCGCGATCAAGCGACTGAAGGTCGTCAACTCCTTCCTGGAGACCGGCATGAGCCCGGCCGCCATGGTCCTCGACGTCGTCCCGGTGATCCCGCCGGAGCTGCGTCCGATGGTGCAGCTGGACGGCGGCCGCTTCGCGACCTCCGACCTGAACGACTTGTACCGTCGCGTGATCAACCGCAACAACCGTCTGCGTCGTCTGATCGACCTCGGCGCCCCCGAGATCATCGTGAACAACGAGAAGCGGATGCTGCAGGAGGCCGTCGACGCGCTGTTCGACAACGGCCGCCGCGGCCGCCCGGTCACCGGCACCGGCAACCGCGCCCTGAAGTCGCTCAGCGACATGCTCAAGGGCAAGCAGGGCCGGTTCCGTCAGAACCTGCTCGGCAAGCGCGTGGACTACTCGGGCCGTTCGGTCATCGTCGTGGGTCCGCAGCTGAAGCTGCACCAGTGCGGTCTGCCCAAGCAGATGGCGCTGGAGCTGTTCAAGCCGTTCGTGATCAAGCGCCTGATCGACCTCGGTCACTCGCAGAACATCAAGGCCGCCAAGCGCGCCGTCGAGCGCACCCGCCCCGAGGTGTGGGACGTGCTCGAGGAGATCATCCGCGAGCGCCCGGTGCTGCTGAACCGCGCCCCCACCCTGCACCGCCTGGGCATCCAGGCGTTCGAGCCGCAGCTCGTCGAGGGCAAGGCCATCCAGCTGCACCCGCTCGTCTGCGCGGCGTTCAACGCGGACTTCGACGGCGACCAGATGGCCGTGCACCTGCCGCTGTCGGTGGAGGCGCAGGCCGAGGCCCGCATCCTGATGCTCGCCTCGAACAACATCCTGAAGCCGTCCGACGGCCGCCCGGTGACCCTGCCCTCGCAGGACATGATCATCGGCCTGCACCACCTGACCACCCTGAAGGAGGGTGCGAAGGGCGAGGGCCGCGTGTTCGGCTCGGTGTCCGAGGCGATCCTCGCCAAGGACGAGGGCACCCTCGACCTGCAGGCGAAGGTCCGCATCCGCATCCCGAGTCTGACGTTCCTCGAGGGCGAAGCCCCCGAGGGCTACGAGCGCCACGGCCTCGTGGACACCTCGCTCGGCCAGGCGATCTTCAACGACGCGCTGCCGAAGGGCTACCCGTTCGTGCGCGGCGTCGCCGACAAGAGCAAGCTGTCGCAGATCGTGAACAAGCTCGCCGAGGAGTACCCGAAGGTCGAGACCGCCGCCACGCTGGACCGCATCAAGGACGCCGGCTTCTACTGGGCCACCCGTTCCGGTGTGACCGTCGCGCTCAGCGACATCCTCACCCCGCCGAACAAGGCCGAGATCGTCGCCGGCTACGAGAAGCAGGCCGCGAAGGTCCAGGCGCAGTACGAGAAGGGTCTCACCACCGACGCTGAGCGTCGTCAGGAGCTCATCAAGATCTGGACCGAGGCGACCGACGAGGTCCAGGCCGCGATGAAGGCCTACTTCCCGGCTGACAACACCATCAACCGCATGGTGTCCTCGGGCGCCCGTGGTAACTGGCTGCAGATCCGCAACATCGCGGGTATGCGCGGTCTGGTGAACAACCCGAAGGGTGAGATCATCCCGCGTCCGATCATCTCCTCGTACCGCGAGGGTCTGTCGGTGGCGGAGTACTTCATCGCGACGCACGGTACCCGCAAGGGTCTGGCCGACACCGCTCTGCGCACCGCCGACTCGGGTTACCTGACCCGTCGTCTGGTGGACGTCTCGCAGGATGTCATCATCCGCGAGGAGGACTGCGGCACGACCAAGGGCCTCGAGCTGCCGATCGCCGCGCCGAACTCGCAGGGCGAGCTGGTGCGCGACGCGAACGTGGAGAACTCGGTGTTCGCCCGGACGCTCGCCGAGGACGTGGTGAACGAGGCCGGCGAGGTGCTGGCATCCGCCGGCGACGATGTGGGCGACGTGCTCATCGACAAGCTGGTCGCCCTGGGTGTCGAGAACATCAAGGTCCGCTCGGTGCTGACCTGCGACTCGGCCGTCGGCGTCTGCGCGCAGTGCTACGGCCGCTCGCTCGCCACTGGCAAGACCGTGGACATCGGCGAGGCCGTCGGCATCATCGCCGCCCAGTCGATCGGTGAGCCCGGCACCCAGCTGACGATGCGTACCTTCCACACCGGTGGTTCCGCGTCGGCGGACGACATCACCCAGGGTCTGCCCCGTGTGCAGGAGCTCTTCGAGGCGCGTACCCCGAAGGGCGCCTCCCCGATCGCCGAGGCCGACGGCCGCATCACGATCGAGGAGACCGAGAAGTCGAAGAAGGTCATCCTGACGCCCGACAACGGCGACGAGGAGGTGGTCTACCCGGTGCTGAAGCGTGCGACGCTCCTCGTTGAGGACGGCCAGCACGTCACCGTCGGTCAGCCGCTCCAGGTCGGCACGCTCGACCCGAAGGAGGTCATGCGCGTCATGGGTGCCCGCGAGGTGCAGAAGTACCTCGTCGGCGGCGTGCAGGGCGTGTACCGCTCGCAGGGTGTGCCGATCCACGACAAGCACATCGAGGTCATCGTGCGCCAGATGCTGCGCAAGGTCACGGTCGTCGACCACGGCGACACGAACCTGCTGCCGGGTGAGATGGTCGACCTGAAGCGCTACCAGCAGATCAACCGCGAGGCCGTGGCCGAGGGCAAGCGCCCCGCCTCGGGCCGTCCGGAGCTGATGGGTATCACCAAGGCTTCGCTGGCGACCGAGTCCTGGCTGTCGGCCGCGTCCTTCCAGGAGACGACCCGCGTGCTCACGCAGGCCGCCATGGAGGGCAAGCGCGACCCGCTGGTCGGTCTCAAGGAGAACGTCATCATCGGTAAGCTCATCCCGGCCGGAACCGGTCTCGCCAAGTACCGCAACATCACGGTGGAGGCGACCGAGGAGGCCAAGAGCGAGCGCTACCCGAACCGGATCTTCGCATCCGACGGCGCGTACGCCGAGGGCGACTTCGGCTACGTCGACTTCGACGCGTTCTCGACGGACGACATCACCCCGGGCTCGTACAACTGACGCGCCTTCGGTGAGGTGAGGCCCCGGATTCTTCGGAATCCGGGGCCTCACCCGTTCTACGGCTCGGCGGTGCGGGACAGGAAGGTCAGCTGCGAGGCATCCTCCACGATGAGCTCCTGCAGCCGCTTGTTGAACGGGACGCCGTACGGTGCCGCGAGGTGCTCCTCGAACGCGGCGCGATCGCGGTACACCTCGAACACGAAGAACCTGTCCGGCTCCTCGGTGAGGCGGTAGGCGTCGAACACCAGGTTGCCCGGCTCCTGCCGCACATCGGCGACGAGGCCTCTCAGCAGTGCGTCGACCTCCTCGGTGCAGCCGCGCAGAGCCGTGAACTCGGCGAAGAGGGTGACTGCTTCGTCGGACATGGGTCCCTCCCGTCATCAGAGTGGGAACAGGATAGCGAGGGCGGCGGCCGCCGTGTCATCCGTTATGCGCAGGTCGGATGCTGCGCGAGAATGGGCGAATGACCGCTGAGAAGCCGAAGAGCGCCGTCGTGATCGGCGACGCCCTGATCGACGAGATCCGCGACGCGACGGGCATCCGGGAGCTGGTGGGCGGTGCGGCGCTGAACGTCGCCGTCGGCCTGCGCCGGCTCGGGGTGCCGACGACCCTCATCGCCATGGTCGGCGACGACGAGCCGGGCGCGCACATCCGCGAGTACCTGAAGGACCACGGCGTCGCGCTGATCTCGAGCCCGGCGCCGCACGGGTCGTCGCGCGCGATCGTCACGCGATCGGCGAGCGGCGAACCGGAGTACGTCTTCAACGAGGCGGCGCAGCGGCGCAGCATCCGGTACGACGACGAGGCGCGTGCCGCGATCGCGGATGCCGGTGTGGTCGCGATCAGCTGCTTCCCGTTCGACGTCCCGGCCGAGGTGGACGCCCTGGCGGACGCCCTCGGCGAGGCGCGCGTCGCGATCGACCCGAACCCGCGCTCGGGCATGCTCAGCGACCGGGACGAGTTCGTCCGCGGCTTCGAGCGGCTCGCCGCCCGGGCCGCGCTGGTGAAGGTCGGCGCCGACGACGCGTCGCTGCTCTACGACGGCGACCTGGACGCCCTGCGGCAGCGGCTACGGGGTCTCGGGGTTTCGGCGGTGCTGGCGACCGCCGGCTCGCGGGGTGCGGTGCTGGATTCGGATGCCGGCGTCTTCACGGCGCCGATCGCGGAGCTCCCGGGGTCGATCGTGGACACCGTCGGGGCCGGGGATGCGACGCTCGCCGCTGTCGCTGCGGGGCTCGCGGAAGGGGATCCCGGATCGGATGCCGAGTGGCAGGCGCTGCTGGATCGCGCCATGGCGATCGCCGCCGCGACATGCCGTGCGGAGGGCGGTCTGCTGCGCACGCCGGAGTCGCTGGTGGATGCGGATCGCGGCGTCCGCGGCAGCTGACCGCCGATTTCTCGCGCCCCGGTCGCGGAGAGTATGCTTGTACTTCGCGCCCCCGGTTGGCTGAACAAGCTGGACGGGTGTGCACTGGCGAGTTGCCCGAGCGGCCAAAGGGAGCTGACTGTAAATCAGCCGCGTAAGCTTCGGGGGTTCGAATCCCTCACTCGCCACCGAATGTCTGAAGGCCTCCGCCCAGCGGGGGCCTTCAGCCGTTCCCACCCCTCTTTCCGGTCGTCGAGCGCCCTTCGCAGGCTCAGGAACCGCACCGCCGGAGCGAGACGAAACGCCCTTTTCCGGTCGTTGAGCGAGCACCGCCGGAGGCGGAGCGAGACGAAACGCGCCTTCGCCGGGGCGCTTCGTCGCTTCGATCGCTCAACGACCGGGGAGGGAGTGGGCGTTCTCGCGTAATGAACGGGCGCCTGCCGCGTCTCACAGGTATGACGGCCAGCGACAGGCTCGAGAACGAGCGTGCGTCCACGCGCGCCCCGCAGGCACACAGCCGGCTCGAGCGGCGCGTGGCTCTGGATCTCAGCATCGACGAGGAGCTCGGTCGCGGCGAGGCGCGGGCCGCCGAGCTCCCGGAGGCGCTCAGCGACGTGCTCTCCGTGCTGGTCGATCACGAGCTGGCCCGCCTCGAGCCGCTCACCACGGAGGCGCTCCTCGCCGAGGAGCCCCTGATCGGCCCGTTCCGGATGCGGCGGCTGCGCCACCGGCTGGACGCCCTCGCCGACATGAACCTGGTCCGGTTCGAGGGCGAGTTCGTCCGTCCGACCATCGCCGGGATCGGCGCGATCGGGCGCTTCTCCACGATCCCTGGCCGCCACCGTCCGCCGGCGGAGCAGCTGCGCGCTCTGCGGCAGGCCGAGCTCCGCGGCATCCGGTCCTGACCGCCGCTCACCCGAGGGGAAGCCGCAGCAGGCGGTCGTCGCCCTCCCGCGGGTCGCCCCGCCCGTCGGTGTTGTTCGTGAGGATCCACAGCGACCCGTCCGGTGCCGGGACCACGTCGCGCAGCCGGCCATGCTCGCCCACGAGATGTTCGGTCGCCGTGGACGGATCCGCCACCGGCACCTGCCGCAGCCGCTCGCCGCGCAGGTTGGCGATGTAGATCGCGCCGCCCGTGACGGCGATCCCGCTCGGGCTGGCATCCGACGGCGTCCACTGCTGCACCGGGTCGATGAAGCCGTCCCGGCCGGCGATGCCCTCGACCTCCGGCCAGCCGTAGTTCCCGCCCGCCTCGATCACGTTGAGCTCGTCCCAGGTGTTCTGGCCGAACTCGCTCGCGTACATCGTGCCGTCCGCGCTCCACGCGATGCCCTGCGCGTTCCGGTGCCCGTAGCTGAACACCGGTGACCCGGGGAACGGGTTGTCCTCGGGGATGCCGCCATCCGGCCGCAGCCGCAGGATCTTCCCGGCGACGCTGTCGAGGTCCTGCGCGTTGCCGGTGTCGCCCGCATCGCCGGTCGTCGCGTACAGCATCCCATCGGGACCGAACGCGATGCGCCCGCCGTTGTGGATGCCCGCCGACGGGATGCCGTCGATGAGCGTCTCCGCCGGTCCGAGCGCCAGCGCGCCCGGCGCGCCCCGGATCTCGAACCGCTGCACGCGGTTGCCGTCCTCGCCGGTGGAGTACACGTACAGCCGGCCCTCGTGCGCGGCGATGCCGAGCAGTCCGCCCTCGCCCCGCGGCGCGACGCCGTCGATCACGGCGACCTCGCGGACCGCGCCGTCGCCGCCGAGCTCCAGGATCCGCGCCGTGTCGCGTTCGCTGATCAGCGCCGTCCCGTCGTGGAACGCGATCGACCACGGCGCGTCCAGCCCCTCCGCGATCACCGTCGCCGGGCCGGTGGGGCCGGTGGGGCCGGGCGGCGCCGGCTCCGCGCTCGCGCTCGGAACGGCCGGCCGCGAGGGGCTCGGCGGCCGGGCATCCGTCGCGGCCGTGCATCCGGCGAGCACCACCAGCGCCGCGACGAGGGCGACGGATGCCGCGGCGCGGCCGACCCGGAACAGTGCCATGCGACCACGGTAGGCTCCGCGCACCCGCCGCGGCACCCCTTGCTCGCCGCGGCACCCCTCACCTCCAGCCGCCCGCGCCCCTGACAGCCCTCACCTCCCGCCGCCGCGCCGCGACAGCCCGCGCCGCCCCGCGGCCCCGCCCGTGACAGCCCGCGCCGCCCGTCGCCGCACGCCCGAGCGCCGGCACAGCGGCCCCCGCAGCGCCGGCGCCCGGCCGGGCATCCGTCCTACTTGATCGAGCCGCGCGTAACGCCGGAGATCACCCAGCGCTGCGAGAAGATGTACACGATCAGCAGCGGGGCCATCGCCATCAGATACGAGGCGAACGCGACCGTGTAATCGGTGTTGAACTGCCCCTGCAGCACGTACTGCGCGAGCGGCAGCGTGCGCGCACCGGGATCGGTGAGCACCACCAGCGGCAGGATGAAGTCGTTCCACGCCCACACGCAGGTGAGGATGCCGACCGTCGCGTTCATCGGCGCCAGCAGCGGGAAGATGATCTGCCAGAACACCCGCCATGTGGACGCCCCGTCCACGCGCGCCGCCTCCTCGAGCTCCAGCGGGATCGAGCGGATGTACGCGGAGTAGAGAGGAGCCCGTCATGGCCGATGCACCCGCGCCCGTCACCGATCCCGAGGACCTGCTGCGCCTGCGCCGCTGCCTGGAGCTCGCCCGCGAGGCGCTGGAGGCCGGTGACGAACCGTTCGGATCGCTGCTCGTCGACGCGGACGGCACGGTCCGCTTCGAGGATCGGAACCGGGTCGCCGGCGGCGACCGCACCCGGCATCCGGAGTTCGAGATCGCGCGCTGGGCCGCCGCGCACCTGACGCCCGAGGAGCGGCGAGACGCCACCGTCTACACCTCCGGCGAGCACTGTCCGATGTGCAGCGCGGCGCACGCCTGGGTCGGGCTCGGCCGGATCGTGTACGCGGCGAGTTCGGCGCAGCTCGCGGAATGGCACGCCGCGTGGGGCGTGGCTCCCGGGCCGGTCGCGGGGCTGCCGATCGGCGTCATCGCTCCCGGGATCGCTGTCACCGGACCCGCCCTCGAGCTCGCCGACGAGATCGAAGCGCTGCACCGTGCGTTCATCGACCGTCAGCGAGCGCGATGAACCCGCGCCGGCCGCGCCTTCCTAGACTGGGACGATGCGACCGCTCACCGAGGCCGACGTCCGCGCGTCGATCGTCAACGCCGAGCCGGAGGAGATCGCCCAGCTCGGGATGCCGCACGACTTCCTCCTGATCGACTGGGACTACCTCGACTTCCTCGCCTGGCGCGACACCGTCTCCAGCCGCCGCGGGTGCGTGGTCGTGCAGCACGAGGGGCATCCCGTGGGCATCCTGCTGCGCTCCACCGACCCTGGCCGTGCCCGCTCCGGCATGTGCAACATCTGCCACACGCTGCAGCCGGGCAACCAGGTGGCGCTCTTCACCGCGCGCCGCACCGGAGCCCGCGGGGCCCGCGGCGACAGCGCAGGCACCTACATCTGCGCCGATCTGTCCTGCCACGAGAACGTGCGCCTCGCGCACCCGCTCGCCCCGAACGAGGTGCGCGCCCCGGGGCAGGCCGACATGCGGCTGGACGGCACCCGTCGGCGCATGGAGGCGTTCGTGGCGCGGGTCGTCGGGGAGTCCTGAGCCACGTCGCGCTCGGTTAGGATGGATTCACCGAAGCGCGCGAGCCCGTCGCGCGGCGGCATTCGAGCATCCGGCATCGAGGGAGAGCCATGAGCGACGCCATCCTGTTCACGGTCGACGAGGGACTGGCGCGGCTCACGCTGAACCGTCCGGCACGGCTGAACGCGTTCAACGCCGAGCTCGCGCACGCGTGGCGGGACGTCACCACCGAGGCCGTCGCCCGCGCGGACGTGAAGGCCATCCTGCTCGACGCTGCGGGCCCGGCCTTCTGCGCCGGCGGCGACGTCATCGACATGGCGCGCACGATGGGCTCGGGGGAGGAGATCACGGCCTTCGCCCGCGTGATCAACGAGGGCATCCTCGCGCTGACGTCGTCGGCGATCCCCGTCGTCGCGGCCGCCCACGGTACGACCGCCGGGGGAGGGCTGGGCATCCTGCTCTGCAGCGACTACGCCGTCGTGGGCGCCCGCTCGCGGCTGGGCAGCCTCTACGCGAACATCGGGCTCACCCCCGACCTGTCCGTCTCGGCGCAGCTCGCCCGCGCGATCGGGGAGCGCCGCGCGCTGCAGCTCGTGCTGCAGGACCGGCTGCTCACCGCCGCCGAGGCCCGCGAGTGGGGGCTCGTCGCCGAGGTCGTGGAGGGAGCGGATGCCGCGGCCGAGGCGGATGCGGTGCGCGCACGTGCCGAGGAGATCGCCCGGTTCTGGCTCGCCGGGGCGACGGATGCCTACGGCCAGGCGAAGCGTCTGGTGCGGTCGCAGCCGGCGCGCGGCTTCGCCGAGCAGCTGGAGGAGGAGGCCCGCACGATCGGCGCCGCCTTCGACACCGAGGACGCCAAGGCGGGCATCGCCGCGTTCGCCGCGGCCTCGGAGCGCGCCGCGCGCTGACTCGCTCTCCCTAGCCGACGCCCTCCGCGGAGTTGTCCACCGCTCCCGGGCCCCGAGCGGGCGGCGGATGCGGCGCATGGCAGGATGAGACCACGACGCCGACGAGAGGATCATCATGTCTGACGCCCCCACCACTGCGCCGAATCGGCCGAACACCTCGCTGCTGCTTCGCGGCGCGATCTGGATCGCCATCGGCGCCCTCATCGCGGCCGCGTTCGTGTGCGTGGTGTGGGTGCTCATCGGCGACCAGGACGGCCTGGTCGGCCGGGCGTTCCTCACCATCTTCCTGCTCGCGGCGTTCGCCGGTGTCGCAATCGCCGAGACCGGTCTGGCGCCCAACCGGCCGGACTGGCTGGCGCTGACCAGCATGATCACCTGGATCATCGCGCTCCTCGTCGGGGCGGTGAAGATCTGGCTTCCGGAGTCGGAGGAGGAGTACTACGGGCTGGAGGCCGCGCGCTTCCTGCAGTTCCTGCTCGTGGTCGGCATCCTGCAGCTGGCGCTGCTGCACGTGCGCCTCTACCTCAAGGCCGCGCGGCGGCATGTGACCGCGTTCACGCGCGGGATCGTCATCGGCACCCTGGTGCTGCTGGGCGTGCTGGTGGCGCTGCTGGTGTTCGCCCTGACCTTCCCGCACACCTTCGAGTACGGCGAGTTCTACTGGCGCATCGTCGTCGCCGTGACGATCCTCGTCGCGGTCGGCACGACGCTGATCCCGCTGCTGAACGCGCTGTTCGCCCCCAAGCGGCAGCCCGCGCCGGCCGCGGCACCCACGGTGGCCGCCTGGCCCACATATGCCGACGGTCGGACGCCGCTTCCGGTGATGCCGGACGGGTCGCCGGACTGGAACGCCTACTACACCGGCTACCCCACCTACCCGGCTGTGCAGCAGCCGCTGCAGTCGCCCGCCCCGGCGGCGACGCCGGCGGCCGAGACCGCGGGGCACCCGCAAGCGCAGACCTTCGCCGGTGCCTCGTCGGCGTACGCCGGGCCGCCGTCGCCCGGATTCCCGCCGCCCCCGCCCGCGGCGCCGCAGTCCCCGCCCGCTGCGGCGCCGGAGCCGCCCGCCGCACCGCAGGATCCCTTGACCGCGCCGCAGACGCCACAGCCGCCTCAAGCGCCGCAGGATCCCTTGACCGCGCCGCAGGATCCGTCGACCGCGCCGCAGGCGCCACAGCCGCCTCAACCGCCGCAGGATCCGTCGACCGCGCCGCAGGCCCCGCAGGCTCCGCGATGACCACGGCTGCAGAGCTCGGCGCGCTCGCCGCGGACATCGCCGCCGAAGCGGGCGACCTCGCCCGCCGCCGACGCGAGGCCGGCGTCCCCCTCGCCGCGACGAAGTCCACCCTGGCCGACATCGTCACCGAAGCCGACCGCGAGGTGGAGGAGCTGATCCGCGGACGCCTGCGCCGGGAGCGCCCCGGCGACGGGTTCCTCGGCGAGGAGTCCGGAGCGGAGCGCGGCGCCACGGAGTACACCTGGGTCGTCGACCCCATCGACGGCACGGTCAACTACGCGTACGGCATCCCCGGTTACTCGGTGAGCATCGCGGTCGTCGCCGGCGAGCCGACGCCCGAGCAGTGGCGCGGTGTCGCCGCGGCCGTCTGCGCTCCCCGCCTGGACGAGCTTTTCACCGCCGTCGCCGGCGAGGGTGCGTGGCTCGACGGCATCCGTCTCGCCGTCACCACCGAGCAGCCCGCCGGCGCCCTCCTCGGCACCGGATTCGGCTACGACCCGGCCACCCACGACGGCGACCTGCGGACCGTGCGCCGCGCGATGACGATGGCTCGGGACCTGCGCCGGATGGGGTCGGCGGCCATCGACCTCGCCTACGTCGCCGCCGGACGCCTGGACGGCTTCTTCGAGCGCGGTCTGCAGCCCTGGGATTTCGCCGCCGGGGCGCTGCTCATCGAGGAGGCGGGCGGCGTCGTCAGCCGCTTCGACACCGACTCCCGGCGGCCCCTGTTCGTCGCGGGCGGCCGCGCCGTGCACGACCGGCTGCGCGAACTCGTCGCCGGCGACCCTCCTCCGGATGACGGAGGGTGACCGGTTCATGGCATTCCCAGGTCTGAACCGGTAGTGTTTACCCGATCGTTACTTTCGTTGCCCGAACAACCGAAGTGACCAAGCCCTCCCCAGCTTGAACAACCCGAGAGAACCCCGACTTGCCCGCTGAACTCCCCCCGGTTGCGCCCGCGCTCACGCGACGCTCCAACCGTCTCCGCACCGCGCCCGCGGTCGGGGGCACGTCGACGCCCGTCACCGACGCCGACCCGCGTCAGACCCCCTCCGGCTCCTCGTTCTTCGTCACGAACGACGCCGGGGCGACGACTTCCGCACCGTCTTCTGCAGCCGACTCGCCCTCCGCCTCGGCTCCGGCACCGTCCGCCTCGGCACCGTCCGCCTCGGCTCCGGCACCGTCTTCCACTTCGGCACGGTCTGCTGCTCCGGCGTCCGCCGCGACGGCCTCCGCCCCCGCGCCGGCCCCGCTCACCCGCCGCGCCCGCCGCCAGTCGGCCCAGTCTGCGCCGTCCCGTCACGACGCCCCCGCGCCCGGTCGCACCGAGGCTCGCGTCGAGACCCGCCGGCACGAAGCGCACCTGCCGACCCCTGTCGAAGCCCGCCGTCACGACGGTCACGCCCCCGCTCGTCACGACGCGCACGCCCCGGCCGGCGTCGAGTCGGTCGACGCCGACCCGACCCGCCCCGCGGCCGAGGCCTCCCTGGCCGAGATGTTCGCCGAGCCGGCCGGCGACGCAGACGACGCGCTCCGCACGGTGATGTCCTCCCGCCTCCCGGACCTTGAGGACACGATCCCGGTGTCCCGCGTCGCGGCATCCGCGGTGGAGGAATCCCACGGGGTCGACGACCCGATGCCCTCGTGCGACACCGCCGCACCGCACGACCTCCCCCGCGCGAGCGAGCTTCCCCGCGCGGCCGAGCGTCTTTCCCGCGTGAACGACGACGCAACGGTCGTCCTCGAGGGCGACGCCTTCACCGCGGCCGCCCAGGCCTTCGGCTTCGACGCCGACGCGGACTCCGAGACGGCGACCGGCGCAGCGCGGGAGACCGGCGCAGCGCGGCAGACCGTCACGGCCGCACCTGCCGCCGCCACATCCGCCGCGTCGACCCCCGCCGCTTCCCGTCGGCCGCGCGTGCTGCGCAACATCCTCGCCGGCGGCGCAAGCGTCGGCGTGATGGGCGTCGCCTGCCTCCTCACCGTCTCGATGACGCTGCCGGCCGGCGCCGTCGCCGCGGCGCAGGGCCCGGGTGCCCAGACGGTCACCAGCCTGGTCGCCCCGCAGAAGGAGGGCACCGGCGCGAACGCCGTCGACGAGGACGAGATCCAGGCGTTCGTGGCCTCCTCCGACGTGCAGACCGAGCAGCTGGCGCGGTCCGAGAACTACTCGACCGTCTCGCTCGCCGAGGTGGCCGCCCAGGAGGGCATCAACTACTCCACCGACGTCTTCACCAACGACCCGGACGCCGCGATCCAGTGGCCGTTCATCGTCGGCACGTCGATGAGCTACGGCTACGGCATGCGCGACGGCCGCCTGCACGAGGGCATCGACTTCACCCCCGGCTCCGGCGCCCCGATCCAGGCGATCGCCGACGGCACGGTCCGCACCGCGACGGAGTCCGACGGCGCGTACGGCGTCAGCGTGTACA
The DNA here is from genome assembly GCF_028472845.1 of Microbacterium sp. EF45047. Taxonomy (NCBI): domain Bacteria; kingdom Bacillati; phylum Actinomycetota; class Actinomycetes; order Micrococcales; family Microbacteriaceae; genus Microbacterium; species Microbacterium sp. EF45047. Next base: position 433,002 of record NZ_CP069429.1, read on the forward strand.
TCGACCACGTCATCGACGGCCAGGTGATCACCAGCCACTACGCGCACATGCAGTACGGCTCGCTGCGCGTCCAGGCCGGCGACAAGGTCAAGGTCGGCGACACCGTCGGACTGGTCGGGAACACCGGCCGCTCGTTCGGCGCCCACCTGCACTTCGAGCTCATCGTCAACGGAAGCACCATCGACCCGATGCCGTGGCTCAAGGAGAACGCCGGTCGTTACGACGGGGTCGCCCCGGTTTCGTAACTCGGCCGTCGAGATGCTATTCTCGACTGGTTGCCCGGACAGGGCAGCAACGCCCCGATAGCTCAGTGGCAGAGCACTTCCATGGTAAGGAAGGGGTCGTCAGTTCAATCCTGACTCGGGGCTCTGGCATCCGCTCTCGCGAGCCGGTTGCATCGCGGCGGAGTAGCTCAGTTGGTGAGAGCGCACGACTCATAATCGTGAGGTCGCGGGTTCGAGTCCCGCCTCCGCTACGCAGATCAAGCCCTCGGTTCGCCGGGGGCTTCGTCGTTCCCGGGTCGATCCCGTGTCACATCCCCGGACCCCGTCGAACCGCCCGATAGGCTGCCGGAGCCCGACCCGAAGGAACCCGATGCCCGCCCGTCACGACCTGATCCAGCACCTGGCGAACGGGAACGAGATCTTCCTCGACGGCGCTCTTGCCACCGAGCTGGAGCGTCGCGGCTGCGACCTCGCCGACCCGCTCTGGTCCGCCAAGGTGCTCGTCGAGTAGCCCGAGGTCATCGCGGAGGTGCACCGCGACTACTTCGAGGTCGGCGCCCAGTGCGCCACCACCGCCAGCTACCAGGCCAGCGTGGAGGGATTCTCGGCTCGCGGCATCGACGGCCAGACCGCGCTCGACCTCATCGCGCGCAGCGTGCTCCTCGCGGAGGCGGCGCGTGAGGCGGCCCTCGACGCGAACCCCGACGGCCCGCCGCTGTTCGTCGCCGGGTCCGTCGGCCCGTACGGCGCCTACCGGGCGGACGGCTCGGAGTACCGCGGCGACTACGACCTGACCCGGGACGAGTTCATCGCGTTCCACCGTCCGCGCGCGACCGCGCTGGCAGAGGCCGGCGCCGACGTCCTCGCCGTGGAGACGCTGCCGAAGCTGACCGAGGCGCTCGCCGTGGCCACGCTCGCCGACGAACTCGGCATCCCCGCCTGGTACTCGTTCTCCCTGCGCGACGCGCGTCACCTCAGCGACGGCACGCCCCTCGCCGACGTCGCGCGCGCCTTCGAGGGCCGCCCCAGCGTGGTCGCGATCGGGGTGAACTGCGTCCCCGCCGACCTCGTCACTCCCGCGCTCGAGGAGCTCGCCGGGCACACCTGGCTGCCGCTGATCGTCTACCCGAACTCCGGGGAGAGCTACGACCCCGTCGCCAAACGCTGGGCCGGTGGCGGTGCATCCGCCTCGCTCGCCGACCTCGCACCGCAGTGGCGCGAGCGCGGCGCGAAACTCATCGGCGGATGCTGCCGCACCACGCCCGCCGACATCGCTGCACTGGCGGCGGCCCTGCGTTCCGGCTCCGGCAGGAGCGCTGCAGGGCTAAACTCGGGCCATGGGACTGCAGGTCGACCTGGATCGTGAAGTGATCGCGCGTATCGCGCGTTCGCACGCTGTTCAACGCTTGCACGTCTTCGGATCCGCGACCACGTCACGGTTCCGCGAGGAGAGCGATGTGGATGTCCTCGTTGAGTTCCACGCCGGCGTCCAGGATCCGTTCGACGCCTACTTCGGCTTGAAGGAAGACCTTGAGAAGGTGCTCGGAAGGCCTGTCGACCTCGTGATGGCGAGTGCTGTCCGGAATCCGTATTTCCGCGCCCGAGCGGCGGGCGAAGCTCAGGAGATCTATGCGGCCTGACTTGCTCGCGCTGCTGTGGGATGTGCGGGCGGCGTCTGAGCAGATCGCGGAGTTCATCGAAGGGCTTGATCAGGTCGCATACCTCGCGGATGGCCTCCGGCGGTCGGCCGTGGAACGCCAGCTCGAGATCATCGGGGAAGCTTTGAACCGTCTTCGAAGACTCGATCCCGAGATGGCTGACCAGATTCCGGAGATCAATCGCATCATCGGACTCCGCAACATTCTCGCCCATGGATACGCGACGGTCGACGATGACGTCGTCTGGACAGCGGCATCAACCCGTGTTCCGGAACTTCGTGCGATCGTGCGATTCTTGATCACCGCGGAGCAACGCCGAAGGGACGGCTCTGTCCTGGGCGACACTGTAGAGGTTCGGGTCTGGTTCGACGGCGACACGGGTACGGAGGACGGGGTTGAACCTCGCGAAGCGCTCATCGCGGGTGAACCCACCGAGGCGCTGATACACGCGTTGACAAGGACGTTCGGTCCGCTGTCTCAGAGTCCGTCGGTGGTCGTCCGGGAAGGCCGCGCGACGCGCTATTGGGTGGGAGTGATCACGGACGATGTGACGCTCGCAGATGCAGCCCGGCTGGCCGACGGTGAGGTCCTGCAGGTCGATGTGCATGGCCGCGGCGGTGACTTCATTCCGCTGGTGTGGGACGTGGTGCAGGCGGGTCTGACAATCGCGACACTCGTACAGGGCGGGCGTGCAGTCACGCGCGCACTTGATCGCGCGCGCACAAAGAGGCAGCGTCTCGCTGCCCAGGCATGGGTAGATGGCGGAGCCGACGATCAGCCCCCGATGGAACTTCGGCAAGCCGTCTGCTCTGAGCGAGAGTGGACGCGTGCGGAGTTCGACCGGTTTTTGGTCTGGATCGAGCCACTGGATCTCGGTTGCTACGGACTCTGGGCTTCGAGAAGATCTCCAGTAACCCCGAAACGTGGAGCGACTCACGCAGCAACTGACCCCGCCGACATCGCTGCACTGGCGGCGGCCCGGCGCGAAGGGGCCGCGCCGATAGGCTGAATCCGTGCGCATTCGGTTGGACATCGCCTACGACGGCACGCACTTCCGCGGCTGGGCGAAGCAGCCGGGCCTGCGCACCGTGCAGGGGGTGCTCGAGGCGGCGCTGGCCCGCATCGTCGGCTCCGAGGTGCAGTTCGTCGTCGCCGGGCGCACGGATGCCGGGGTGCACGCCACCGGGCAGGTCGCGCACGTCGACCTCGACGACGCGCAGTGGGCCCGCGTGGAATCGCGGCACGGTCGCGCCGCGCACGATCCCGCCGGATCGATCGCGGGACGGATGCGGGGTGTGCTCGGCGCCTACGCGGACGCCACCGTCACCGCGAGCTCCCTCGCCCCGGAGGGGTTCGACGCCCGCTTCTCCGCCGTCTGGCGGCGGTACCGGTACCGGCTCGCCGACGCCGTGAGCGGCTACGACCCGCTGCGCCGGAACGACACCACCAGCATCCGTGGCGAACTCGACGTCGACGCGATGGACGCCGCCGCCCGCACGCTCATCGGCCTGCACGATTTCGCCGCCTACTGCAAGGGGCGCGAGGGCGCCACCACGATCCGCACGCTGCTCGACTACCGCTGGCACCGCGACGAGGAGGGCGTGCTCGTCGCCGAGGTCAAGGCCGACGCGTTCTGCCACAGCATGGTCCGCGCCCTCGTCGGCGCGTGCGCGGCGGTGGGGGAGGGGCGCCTCGACGTCGACGACCTGGTGACCCTGCGCGACGCGCTCACCCGCACCAGCGAGTTCAAGGTGCTCGCCGCCCGCGGCCTCACCCTGACCGAGGTCGGCTACCCGGCCGACGAGCTGCTCTCCGCCCGCGCCGAGCAGACCAGGGCCCGCCGCGACCGCGACGGCTCGGTGCCCGGGATGGACCCCGTCGACGACGAGTGACCGGCACTCCCCGGCATCCGGAACCCCTGCCCGCCCGGCATCCGGAACCTGTGCCCGCCCGGCATCCGGAACCCCTGCCCGCCCGGCATCCGGAAAACGGAGATCAGTCGGTGTGCCGCCGGCGTGTCGGGCCGGGACACGCCGGGCGGGCGCCGGTTCGTCCGGATTTTCCGAAGCAACTCGCCGGTGGTGATTCGTCGTAACACCGTCCAGCCCCTTGCGTCATCCGCGGGACGGGCTACTAGCGTGGGCGCCATGAGGGTCATCTCGTACAACCTGCGTAAGCACCGGGCCGCGAGCGAACTCGCGCAGCTGGTCGCCGCGCAGGCCCCCGACATCCTCTGCCTGCAGGAATGCGACACCACCGCCCTCCCGGACGCCGTCGACGGCCTCACGCTCGTGCGCGCCACCGCCGGCAACCGCCTGGGGCTGGCGATGTACGCCCGCGCCAACACCTTCCGCATCGACGACGTGCGCACCATCGGCCTGAAGAAGTCGCTGCACGACCGGATGCTGAAACCCGCCCATGAACGCGTCCTCGGCGCCCGGATGCACGAGATCGACAGCGGGCGCGGGCTGATCGTGGCCTCCTTTCACGCCGCGCCGCTCACCGCGCTGAACTCCCTGCGCCGCAACCAGATCCGGGCCGCCCTGAACGAGCTCGAGGCGATGGGCCCGGGGCTCCCGGTGCTCATGGTCGGCGACTACAACTACCCCGTCTTCAAGGAGAACCTCGGGCAGACCGTGCGCGAGCACGGCTACGCGCTCACGCTCAGCGACGACCACACCTACACGCGCTACCGGGTGTTCCGCGGTCACTACGACTTCGCGACTTCGGTCGGGTTCCACATCGACAGCATCCGCACCCTGCCGCAGGGCACCAGCGACCACCGGCCGATCCTCGTGACGGCGGAGGCGGCGTAGCCGCGGCGCACCTCGATGCGGACCAGGCCGTCCAGACCCGTGAACGCCTCCCGGTCCCGCGTGACGAAGTTCGCGATCAGCCATAGGACGCGAGCACGCCCGGCAGTATCCTTGTGCGAACAGTCCAGCGTCGGGGGAGGATGCCATGGGTGTGCGGTCCGCATCTCGTAGGGGCGATGACGACGGACGCGCGGACGGGGTCGACGATGTCGAGCAGCTGTTCGCCGCCGACTCCGGCGACGAGAGCCCGCCGCGCCGTAAGCGCCGGCATCCGGTGCGCGCCGCGATCCTGTGGACCCTCCTCGTCCTGATCCTGCTCGCCATCGCCGCCGCGATCGCGGGTGCGGTCTTCGTCAACCAGGCGATGCAGGTGCGCGACGATCTGCAGGCGGCGAAGTCGAAGATGTCCCAGCTGGTGCCGCTCGTGCGCGCCGGCGACACCGCGAAGATCGACCAGGTCTCCGCGGAGGTGCTCGAGCTGACGGCATCCGCCGACCGCACCGCGAGCAACGATCTGTGGACGTTCGCCAGCCGGGTGCCCTGGGTGGGCGCGAACGTCACCGCCGTCAGCGAGACGACCCAGGCCACGCACATCCTGGTGCGCGACGCCATGCCGATCATGCTCGACCTGATGAAGGTCGCCGACATCGGCAACATCAAGGTCGAGGGCGGCGGCATCAACCTCGAGCCGTTCCGTGCCGCGCAACCGCAGATCCCGGCACTGCGCGCGGTGTTCGACGAGGCGAAGTCGCACGTCGACCGGATCGACCGGGACGCCATCCACCCGATGATCGAGGAGAACATCGGGCAGATCGTCGACGTGATCGACGATGCGGCGCCCGCTCTCGCCTTCGCGGAGAAGCACCTGCCCCTCGTCCTGTCCGTGCTCGGCGCGGACGGCCCCCGCACGTACGCCCTGCTGTTCCAGAACAACGCCGAGATCCGCGCCACCGGCGGCAACCCGGGCGCGGGCACCATCCTGCTCGTCGACAACGGCAGGGTGACGATGCGCGACGACCCGCAGGCGCGCATCTTCGTCAACGAGGGCCCGACCGGGCGCTACCGGGTGGGGCTGGACTCCCCGGAGAAGATGGCGCTGTTCGAGGAGGACACCTGGTTCTACTCGCAGAACTACACCCGGCCCCCGGACTTCGCGGATGCCGCGACGATGGTGAACGGTCTGTGGGCGCAGACCATCGGCGGCCGCCCCGACGGCATCATCGCACTCGACCCCGTCGTGCTGTCGTACATGCTCAGCGTCGCCGGTCCGGTGACCGTACCGGGGGAGGCGACGCCCGTGACCGCCGACAATGCGGTCAAGCTGCTGTTGAGTGACACCTACGAGCGCTTCGGGAACGACGGTCCGGCCGCGGACGCGTACTTCGCGAAGGTGTCGTCGGCGGTTTTCTCCACCGTGATGAGCGGCGGCTGGGATCCGCTGGCGATGCTCGAGCAGCTGAAGAAGGCGGCGTCCGAGCAGCGCATCTACGCGTGGTTCGCGGACCCCGCCCAGCAGGCGATGGCGGTCGAACTCGGCATCGACGGGCACGTCGCCTCGACGAACGCGGAGGAGACGCAGGTGGGCGTCTACCTCAACGACTCGTCGTACTCGAAGCTCGAGTACTACCTGTCCAACGCCGTCACCGTGACGTGTTCCGCCGAGAACCGGACCGTCACCACCGCCCTCACCATGCAGAACTCCGTGCCCACCGGCGACCTGAGCACCTACACCCTCGGCCACCGGAACCCGAGCTGGGGCTTCCCGCGCACGACGATGCTGCTCGATGTGATCGGCATGGCGCTGCCGGGCGGGCAGCTCGTCGGTGTCGATCCGGCCAGCGGCGACCGCGACGGGTGGGACCGCAGCGGCGTGTACAACGGCCGCGAGACCCGCAGCCTGTTCATCGCCGTGCCCAAGGGCGAGTCGCGCACGGTCTCGTTCACCTCGACCGTGCCGGCCGACGCCGCCGCTCCGCTCGCAGTGCGGTACACGCCCACCGTCACTCAGACTCCGGTGACGATCGATCCGTCGTGCGACGCGCTGTTCCCGCGGGCGGACGCCGCGCAGTGACCCTCGCTTTGCGCCGCGGATGCCGGATGCCGTAAGCTTGACCTTTGGTGCCCGGCTGCCGGGTGCCGCGAACGTGAGCCCTCCACTGGCGCTGTTCCCGCTCGGACCCTGAGCTTGTCGAAGGGTCATGATCGGGAACCACCCCGGAGTGGGATTCACGAACACCTCCGTTCGACAAGAAAGCAGCACTATCGTGACGCGCACTTACACCCCGAAGGCCGGGCAGGTCCAGCGTGACTGGGTCGTCATCGACGCCACTGACGTCGTCCTCGGCCGTCTGGCTTCGCACGCCGCCGCACTCCTGCGCGGCAAGCACAAGCCGACCTTCGCCAACCACATCGACACCGGTGACTTCGTCATCATCGTGAACGCCGACAAGGTCGCGCTCACCGGTCAGAAGCTCCAGAAGAAGCTGGCCTACCGCCACTCCGGCTACCCGGGCGGCCTCAAGTCGGTGAACTACGCCGAGCTCCTCGAGAAGAACCCGGTCCGCGCCGTGGAGAAGGCCGTCCGCGGCATGCTCCCGAAGAACAGCCTGGGCCGCCAGCAGCTGTCGAAGCTGAAGGTGTACGCCGGTGCCGAGCACCCGCACGCCGCTCAGCAGCCCACGCCGTACACGCTCGACCAGGTCGCCCAGTAAGCGCCGCTCAGACTAAGGACATACTCGTGGCCGACATCCAGGACACCACCGAATTCCCGCAGAACTACTCCACCGCGACCCCTGAGGCAGAGGTCGTGGAGAACGCTCCCCGCCCCGTGCTGAGCGTTCCCGGCGCCGCCGTGGGCCGTCGCAAGCAGGCCATCGCCCGCGTGCGTCTGATCCCCGGCTCGGGCGTCATCACGGTCAACGGCCGTACCCTCGAGGACTACTTCCCGAACAAGCTGCACCAGCAGCTGATCACCGACCCGTTCACCGCGCTGAACCTCGTCGGCGCGTACGACGTCATCGCCCGCATCTCGGGCGGCGGCGACTCGGGCCAGGCAGGCGCTCTGCGCCTCGGCATCGCCCGCGCGCTGAACAACATCGACGCCGAGAACAACCGCCCGACCCTGAAGAAGGCCGGCTTCCTCTCCCGTGACGCTCGCGTCAAGGAGCGCAAGAAGGCCGGTCTCAAGAAGGCCCGCAAGGCCCCGCAGTACTCGAAGCGCTGATCGACGCCGTTCCATACATGGCACTGTTCGGTACGGACGGGGTGCGGGGGCTGGCGAACGGCACCCTCACCGCCGAGCTTGCGCTCAACCTGGCCCAGGCGACTGCTGTCGTCCTGGGCCAGGGCCGTATCGCCGAGGCGCGTCGCGCCGCCGGCAAGCGGCTCACCGCGGTCGTCGCTCGCGACCCGCGGATCTCCGGTCACTTCCTCAGCGCGGCCGTCGAGGCGGGTCTCGCATCGTCGGGAGTGGACGTGCTGGATGCCGGTACGCTGCCGACCCCCGCGGCGGCGTTCCTCATCTCGGACATCGACGCCGACTTCGGCGTGATGATCTCGGCGTCCCACAACCCCGCGCCCGACAACGGGATCAAGATCTTCGCCCGCGGCGGCGTGAAGCTGCCCGACATCGTCGAGCAGCGCATCGAGCAGGCGATGTCCGGCCCGAAGCTGCAGCCCACCGGCGGTGACGTCGGCCGCGTGCAGCGCTTCTCGGATGCCGAGGACCGCTACGTCATGCACCTGCTGGCCTCGCTGCCGCACCGGCTGGAGGGCATCCACGTGGTGCTCGACTGCGCCAACGGCGCGGCATCCGGAGCGTCCCCCGAGGTGTTCCGCAACGCGGGCGCGAAGGTGACCGTCATCGGCGCCGATCCGGACGGCCTGAACATCAACGACGGCGTCGGTTCGACCCACCTCGACAAGCTCGCGGCCGAGGTCGTGCGCGTAGGCGCTGACGTCGGCATCGCCCACGACGGCGACGCGGACCGCTGCCTCGCGGTGGATGCCGATGGCAACGTCGTCGACGGCGACCAGATCATGGCGATCCTCGCGGTCGCGATGAAGGAGCGCGGCAAGCTCAAGCACGACACCCTCGTGGCGACCGTGATGAGCAACCTGGGCCTGCACGTCGCGATGCGCGAGCACGGCATCACTGTGCGCCAGACCGCGGTCGGCGACCGGTACGTGCTCGAGGACATGAACGCCGGCGGATACTCGCTCGGCGGCGAGCAGTCCGGGCACGTGATCATGAGCGACTACGCGACCACCGGTGACGGGCTGCTGACCGGCCTGCACCTGGTCGCCGAGATGGCGCGGCAAAAGAAGACGCTCGCCGAGCTCGCGTCGATCATGACCGTGTACCCGCAGCTGCTGGTGAACGTGAAGGACGTCGACAAGACCCGCGTGAACGACGAGTTCGTCATGGCGGCCGTGCGGGAGTGCGAGCAGGAGCTCGGCGAGACCGGCCGGGTGCTGCTGCGCGCGTCGGGCACGGAGTCGCTCGTGCGCGTCATGGTCGAGGCAGCGGATGCCGAGACCGCACAGCTGCACGTCGACCGGCTGGCCACGATCGTCAAGGAACGCCTCGCCCTCTGACCCTCGCCCGCCGGTCGTAGAGCGAGCACCGCCGCAGGCGGAGCGAGACGAAACGCGCGCTCCTCCCGGGTCGGCCCCTTCCCGGTCGTTGAGCGAGCGGAGCGAGACGAAACGCGCGCTCCTCCCGGGTCGGCCCCTTCCCGGTCGTTGAGCGAGCGAAGCGAGACGAAACGCGCGCTCCTCCCGGGTCGGCCCCTTCCCGGTCGTTGAGCGAGCGGAGCGAGACGAAACGCGCGCTCCTCCCGGGTCGGCCCCTTCCCGGTCGTTGAGCGAGCGAAGCGAGACGAAACGAGCTCGCCGGTTCAGCGCGCCGTGATCAGATGTCGCGGCGGCCCTTCGATGCGCGCCACGGCGATCTTCACCTCGGTGAGTTCGTCCTTCACTGCGTCGAAGCGTCCGGTGAACTTCTCGTCGAGTGCCCGGATCTCTCCGGTGAGCTTCTCGTCGACGGACTTGATCTCGGCAGTGAACTTGTCATTGAACGACGCGAACCTGGCGTCCATCCGGTGGATCACCCATGCGAAGCCCGCGAACATACCGACTCCGAGTGTCACGAGCGCGCTGATGATCGTGACGAGCTCCTCGGACATGTACATGCCTCCATTGTGACGCGGCCTGATCGGGGTTGTCAGCCCACGGTAACGCCCGTGCCGAGGCGCGTCGGCCTCTCCGCTGGCCGCTGTGGAGGACTCGCCACAGCGGCTCTGTGTGGAGGAGAGGCGTTTCGTCTCGTTTCGCCTGCGGCTGCGCTCGCTCAACGACCGGGAGGGGCGGCTGCGCTCACTCAACGACCGGGAGGGCGCTCCGCTCGCTCAACGACCGGGAGGTGACGGGCGGTTCAGGGACCGGGAGGGGCGGCGCAGACGCGGAAGACGGGCCCGTCGACGAGGATCTCGGTGGTGCAGGGGTCGTGCGTCAGGCGCGGCGTCTCGGCCATACCGGGGGCGTCGAACAGGCCGATGTGCGCGCCAGACAGGAACACGGCCGACACCGGCGCGCCCCAGGGCTGTGCCGCCAGCCACTCGGTGTCGGACTCCTCGACCTACTCGCGGATCGGCTCCACCACCGCGCGCTGCGCCGCCAGCGTCTCCTGCGGCATGAACGGGCGCTGCGCGTGCAGTACGTCGCCCGCCGCGGCGGTCAGCCCGATCACGCCGACCGCGACGGCGACACCGCCGCGCACCGCCGCCCCGGCCGGCCGCAGGTCGGCGCGCCACAGCATCCGTGCCCCCCACACCGCGACCGCCGCGAGGATCGGGACGAACGCGAAGATCCCCGGTGCCGGATGCCGCACCCAGAGCGGCAGATCGGACGACAGGGACCACCAGCCCAGGTAGTTCGCCAGGCCCGCCACCGTCGCCGCGGTCGTCGCCCGCACCCGCACCGGAATGCCGGCGCCGTTGCGCCGCCCGGCCCAGAATCCGCCGACGATCAGCAGCAGCGCCGCCAGCACGGCGAGCAGCGGCATCCACCACGGCAGGAACCACGCGTCGAGCATGGTGCGGAACTTCTCGATCGGCGTGTTCGGCGGGTACGTGTACGTGTTCCCGAACATGAAGTTCTTGATGTCGCGCAGGTGGACGTAGTAGCCGGCCGGGCGAGCGGTGCTCGCGCGTCATCGTCAGCACCAGGTCGCTCTCGCCGAGGATGCCCTCGGTGAGCAGCCGGGCGGCGTGGCCCGCGGCATCCGTCTCGAGCGCGCCGAAGCGCGTGGCCAGCGCGGCCGCCGGCTCGGTCATGCCGTGGCCGACGAGCGCGTGCGTGCCGGCGCTGTGCACGCGCACGCCCAGCCCCTGCAGGCGGGCGCGCAGCAGGACCTCGGCCATCGGCGAGCGGCAGATGTTCCCGGTGCAGACGGTAAGGATGGTCGCCTCGGCGACCGCGGTCGCAGGCGCGACGGATGCCGGCTGGGCGGGCGGGAACAGACCGGTCGGCTGAGGCGGCAGCGGGGGAGCGTCCGGCAGGGCTTCGCGCAGCTGCCGCAGCTCGCGGCGGCTCAGGCGGGGCAGGGTGTCGCCGTCGGGGTCACTCATCCCTCCAGGGTACGGCGAGTCTCGTCGCGGAGTGCACGGGCGCCGGCCACCAGCCCCCAGCCGCCGACGGCGCCGAGCGTGTTGGCGACGAGGTCGGAGAAGGACGGATACCGGCTCGGGAGGAGGATCTGCACCGCCTCGATCGTCACGGTGGTGGCGAGCCCGGTGGCGGCGATGGCCCAGCCCGACAGTCGCGGCCAGCCGGCGGCGAGCAGCAGCCCGAGCGGCACGAACAGGGCGATGTTCGCGAGGAACTCGAGCACGGGGTAGCCGAGCGCGTAGGGGACGATGTCGCGGGCGGCCAGGAAGCGCGCCAGACGGTTCACGATGCCGGTGGCCACGGCGGCCTGCTCGCCGGGCAGCCAGGTGAGCAGGAGGAGCACCACGGAGTACGGGGCGAGCACGAGGCGGGGGAGGAAGCGGAGGGGGTCGAGGGTGGCGGAGCGGCGGGGAGGGGACGACGCTTCGACGGGCTCAGCGTCCGGGTGCGGGCGGGACGCTTCGACGGGCTCAGCGTCCGGGAAGTCGGACCCTTCGACAGGCTCAGGGTCCGAGATAGGCTCAGGGTCCGGGGCGGGCTCAGGGGCCGGGGTCATCGGACGAACTCGCGGATGCGGGCGGTGAAGACGGACTCGCGGAAGCGGCCCACGGCGGCCTCCGCGTCGAAACACGGCAGGGCGATCGCGGCGGTGATGGCGGCGGCGAGGGCCCCGGCATCCGATGCGTCTGCCGTCACCCCGCTCACCCCGGCAGTGTACGTCTCGGTCTGGCCGCCCACCGGTCCGGTGACGACCGGGGTGCCGGCGGCCTGTGCCTCCACCGGCAGGATCCCGAAGTCCTCCACCGCCGGGAACACGAATGCGGAGGCCCGCTGCAGCAGCGCATACAGCAGAGCGTCCGACGGTGCGATGATGAACCGCACCGGCGTGCCCGCCGTCTCGGCGAGCGCGCGCAGCCGCGGCTCGTCCGGACCGCTGCCGGCGATCACGACCGGCAGCCCTGCCCTGGCCCCCGCCGCGATCACGAGATCGAGCCGCTTGTACGGCACGAACCGCGAGGCGCCCAGCACGAAGGCCTCGGGCAGCTCGTCGAGCACCCGCCGTTCGGCGTCGGCGCTCACCTCGGCGCGCCAGTCGTCCCGCGCGAGGATGCGGTCCACCGCCACCGGCGGGTGGATCACCTCGGCGCCCCGCCCCCAGGCGCGACGGATGCGGTCGCGCACGAACGCGCTGTTCGCCGCGATCCGTGTCGCCTCCTGCGCCCGGCGGCGGTCGAGCCGTCGCAGCGCCGGCGCCGCCGCCCGCACCAGGGGCCGGTCGCCGCGCTCGTCGAGCTCGGGATTCCAGATGTACCGGGCGGGAGTGTGCGCGTACACGTACTTCGGCACGTCGCGGCCCGGCATCCGGGCGTGGTGGGCGAAGAGGTGCGAGCTGACCAGCATCCACTCCGCCTCCGGGTCGGCGGCCAGCCGGCGCCACGTCGGGACCATGAACGGCAGCGCGAGCGCCTTGTGCCGGCGCAACGGCGTGCGCGCCAGCCAGCTCTCCCGGGCGCGACCCCCGAAGCGCTCCGGCGCGTCGTCCCACAGGCAGCGGATGCCGGCATCCGGGAACGCCCGCGCCATCGCCTCGAGCACCTGCTCGGCGCCGCCCGACGGTTCGATCCATTCGTGGACGAGGAGTCCGGGCACTACGGGCGCCCCATGCCGAAGTACGTCCAGCCTGCGGCCCGCCAGGCCTTCGGGTCGTACGAGTTGCGGCCGTCGACCACGACCCGACCGCGCGCGAGGGACGCCGCGTGCTCGGGGGTGAGCTGTCGGCGGTACTCGTCCCACTCGGTCACCAGCAGCACCGCATCCGCGTCGCGCAGCGCCTCGTCGCGCTCCGTCACGTACGTCAGCTGCGGATGCAGGCGCCGCGCGTTCTCGATCGCCTGCGGGTCGGTGACGACGACGTCGGCGCCGAGGCCGCGCAGCCGCACCGCCGCATCCAGAGCGGGGGAGTCGCGCACGTCGTCGCTGAACGGCTTGAACGCCGCACCCAGCACCGCCACCTTCTTGCCGAACACGCTTCCCCCCAGGCCGTCGATCACGAGCTGCACGGCGCGATCGCGGCGGCGCAGATTGATGGCATCCACCTCCCGCAGGAAGCTGACCGACTCGCGCCGGCCGAGCTCCTCGGCCCGTGCAGCGAAGGCGCGGATGTCCTTCGGCAGGCATCCGCCGCCGAACCCGATGCCGGCGCCGAGGAACTTGCGGCCGATCCGGGCGTCGTGCCCGATCGCCTCGGCGAGCAGCGTGACATCCGCCCCGGTGACCTCCGCGATCTCCGCCATCGCGTTGATGAACGAGATCTTCGTGGCCAGGAACGCGTTGGCGGCGACCTTGACGAGTTCGGCGGTGGCGTAGTCGGTGACGATGAACGGGGTGTCCTTCGCGATCGCGGGGTGGTACACCTCGCGCAGGACGGATGCCGCGCGCTCGCCCTCGTCGCCGTCGGGGACGCCCACGACGATGCGGTCGGGGTCGATCGTGTCCTGCACGGCCCAGCCCTCGCGCAGGAACTCCGGGTTCCAGACCAGGGTGGCGCCCGTGACCGCGACGCGCTCGGCGAGCACCGCGGCGGTGCCGACGGGCACCGTGGACTTGCCGGCGACGACGTCGCCCGGGCGCAGATGCGGCAGCAGGGAGTCGAAGGCCTCATCGACGTGGCTGAGGTCGGCCGCGTGGCCGCTCTGCTGCTGCGGGGTGCCGACCCCGACGAAGTGCACGTCGGCGCCCGCGGCGGCGGCGATGCCGGTGGTGAAGGTCAGCCGGCCCGAGCGGATGCCCTCGGCGAGCAGCTCCTGCAGGCGGGGCTCGAAGAACGGCGCCTCGCCGCGGGAGAGCGCGGCGATCTTGCCCTCGTCGATGTCGATGCCGACCACGTCGTGCCCGATGGAGGCCATGGCCGCGGCGTGCACGGCCCCGAGATAGCCGCACCCGATGACAGAGAGCCGCACGATCGTTCCTCTTCCCCCAGGGACACCGTAGTCTCATCATGGCGCATGCGTGCGACGCGGAGGTGAACGATCTGGACCCCTCTCCTGTTCGTGGCGAGCGTGCGGGTGTCATACTGAACTCACGCTTGAGGGGGCGGACATGGGGATGGGGCTGGGTACGCGCACGTCCCTTTCGCCGCGCCTCGCGGATGCCTGGTCGCACGTGTGGCAGTGGACGCTCTTCGCCGGCGGCGTCGCGGCCGGCGCCTACCTGCTGCTCGATCGCGGCATCGCGAACGGCGCCGTCACCGCCGCCGCGATCGGGGTGCTGCTGATCGGCCTGGTGCTGACCGGAGCGCAGCCGATGGCCATCCCGCTGATCGCCACGCCCGCGCTGTTCGTCGTCGAGCGGATGGGGCTGGGCGGCGGGGACCTCACCGTGTCGGATGCCGCGCTCGCGGCCGCCTGCGCCACAGCCGTGTTCCTCGGCGACCGCGATCTCAGCCCCCCGATGAAGGCGCTGCTGCGGCTGAACCTCGTCTACCAGTTCGCGACGCTGTTCACGGTGATCGTGAACCCGTTCGTCCAGAACACGATCGAATGGGTCCACGCGTGGCTGCTGATCTCCGGCGCGCTGATCACCGGCTGGGCGATCGGCCGGGCGGGCAAGGCGCGAATCGCGTTCGTGCTGATGCACCTGGTTGCGGCGACGATCGCCGTCGGCGTGCTGATCGCGGCCGTGCCGATGGTCGCGGCCTGGGAGTTCACCGGGGTGTATCCGCAGTGGCCCTGGCCGATGCACAAGAACTTCGCCGGCGGCGCCCTCGCGTTCGTGGCCTTCCTCGCGTACCTCAACCCGGACTGGGCGGCGCTGCCGAAGCGCTGGGCGCGCGCGTCGATGATCCTCGCCGCGGTCGGGCTGCTGCTCACCCAGTCGCGTCAGGCCATGATCGGCCTCCTCGTCGCCCTGCTGATCCACGTCGTCCGGCAGGGCGCGGCGAAGCACTGGGTGCTCATCAGCGCGATCACAGTGCCGGGCGTCGTCCTCATCGTGCAGAGCGTGGTCGAGCAGATCGAATCGCAGAACCGCTTCAATTCGGCGAACCAGCGCCTGGAGTGGATCCGCCAGGTGTACGCGCTCTGGAAGGAGTCGCCCCTGTTCGGGCACGGACTGCGCTACTGGTACGTCACCCCCACCTCGCCCTTCCAGCCGCCGCAGGCCGAGCTCGAGGTGGTGGCCTCGGCCGGCCTGGTGGGGCTGCTCGGCTTCGGCATCATGTGGCTGGGAATCGTCGTGGTCCTCTGGCGACTCGACCCGCGGTTCGGGATGCTCGCGCTCGGATCCGTTCTCGCCCGCATCGTGCAGGCGCAGTTCGACCTGTTCTGGGTGTCGGCGCAGGTGTCGATCCCCTTCGTGATCGCCGGCATCTGCCTCGGAGCGCAGGCGCTCGCCGTCTCTCGCGGCGAATCGAGCGACTACCGGAACACGCGCGGGCGTAAGATCAACCGCAATACACACGGGGGTGGAGATGGAGATCCGCGACTACTTCCTGGCGCTGCGGCGCCACGGAATTGCGATCGTGCTGCTGGTGCTCGTCGGGCTCGGGGCCGGGTACGGCTGGGTTCAGCTGCAGACGCCGGTCTACCAGGCGTCGGCCAGCGGCTTCGCGAAGGCCCGTGACACC
The DNA here is from genome assembly GCF_028472845.1 of Microbacterium sp. EF45047. Classification (NCBI taxonomy): domain Bacteria; kingdom Bacillati; phylum Actinomycetota; class Actinomycetes; order Micrococcales; family Microbacteriaceae; genus Microbacterium; species Microbacterium sp. EF45047. Next base: position 448,993 of record NZ_CP069429.1, read on the forward strand.
ATCACCGAGACCGGCGACCAGATCTCCCCCGCCGGCAACGACAGCCTGGCCCGCTCGAAGGTGCAGTCGTTCCTCGACATGGCGACCTGGCGCACGGTCGCCGAGTACGCCGCCGAGGAGATGGGCATCGAGGCTCGGCCGGAGGATCTGGTGCGCCGGATCGAGGTCACGAATCCCCCGGGCACGCCCATCCTCCGGATCACCGCGCAGGGCCCGACGCCCGAATCCGCTCGCAGCCTCGCCGAGGCGTGGGCGAAGGGCCTCATCGCCACCATCGACGCGAGCGACGGCGACGGCACCGAGGGGTCCGCCCCGGTGACGATCCTCCTCGGTGAGTCGGCGTCGCTGCCGACCGAGCCGGTCTTCCCCGACACCGAGACCTCACTGCTGGTCGGCGGCCTCCTCGGCCTGGGCGCGGGCATCGCGTTCGCCGTGCTGCGGGCGCTCTCCGACCGCCGCATCCGGCCGAACGACGACGTCGAGCAGCGCATCGGGATCCCCGTGCTCGGCAGCATCCCGCAGGTGAGCGGCATGGACCCCGGTACCCAGCTGATCGACGACAGCGCGAGGCACACCAAGGCCGGCTTCGCCATCACCGAGGCTCTGCGCACGCTGCGCACCAACCTGCAGTTCATGGACGTCGACCATCCGCCCCGGCGGATCGTCGTCACCAGCGCGCTGCCGGGGGACGGGAAGTCGACGGTGGCCGCGAACCTCGCCGCGATGCTCGCCGCGAACGGCGAGCACGTCGCGCTCATCGACGGCGACCTGCGCCGCCCCACGGTCGCTGCGACGATGGGGCTCGTGCCCGGCGCGGGACTCACCGACGTGCTGGCCGGCCGGGCCGAGCTGATCGAGGTGCTTCAGCGAGCGCCGCACACCCCGGGGCTGATCGTGCTGGGCGCCGGTACGATCCCGCCCAACCCGAGCGAGCTGCTCGGGTCGGACCGGATGCGCGCCGTCCTCGACGAGCTCGCGCAGCACGCCATCGTCATCATCGACGCCCCGCCGCTGCTGCCGGTGACCGACGGAGTCATCCTCACGCACCAGGCCGATGGCGCGATCATCGTCGTCACGGTCGGCAAGACCACCTACGACCTCGTCGACAAGGCCACCGCCGCGCTGGAGAAGGTGAACGGCCGCGTGCTCGGCCTCGTCCTCAACCGGGTGCCCCTCACCAGCGCCGGCGCCAAGTACTACGCGTACGAGTACCGTTCCCGCCACGACGAGCCGGAATCGGCCGCAGCATCCGAGACCGAGACGCCGGCGCCCGCCAAGCCGAAGGCGAGGGGAGGTCGCGGTGCGAAGCGCACCCCGCCGAAACGTCCCCGCACCGTGGGACAGGAGCTGCCCGCCATCGAGCACCTGGACGACGAGTCGACGCTCGATGAGCTGTTCGGTGACGAGCCCGTCCCCACGACGGCACCGGAACGGACCACGGGCGGCCGGCGTGACGTCGCGCACTGAGTCGATCGCCGGTCCGAGGGCCGGCGTCGATCCGCGTGCGCCGCTGCGCGTCGCGCTGATCGCGTCGTCGTTCATCCCGCACGTGGGGGGCGTGGAGACCCACGTCGCCCAGGTGGCGCAGCGCCTGCAGGACCGTGGGCACGCCGTCGAGGTCTGGACGGTGGACCGCGGCATGCGCTCCTCACGGCCGTTCCCGGTGCCGGTGCACTACCTGCCCGCGCCGTTACCCGCGCGCAGTCTCGACGGGGCGGTCCGCACGGTGTGGTCGATGCCCCGCGCGTGGCGCGAGTGGCGACACGTGTGCCGGGCCTTCGCGCCCGAGGTGCTCGCCGTCCAGTGCTTCGGACCGAACGGCGTCTACGCGTCGGCGCTGCACCGCTCGACCGGGACGCCGCTGATGATCAGCTCGCACGGCGAGACGCTGGGCGACGACAACAACGCCTACCGATCGGCGTTCCTGCGACGCAGCCTCACCGTCGCACTCGGCCGGGCCGCGGCCGTGACGGCCCCGAGCCGCTACGTGCTCGACGACCTCCGCGCCCGGTTCGGCCTGGCCCCGGGGCTCGGACGGATCGTCGCGAACGGCGTCGATCCCGCCCTCGGCGTGCGCTCACCCGACGCCCCGCGCGAGCGGCTCGTGCTGGCGGTCGGCCGGCTCGGGCGGATGAAGGGGTTCGACCTGCTCATCGACGCCTTCGCGCAGGCCGGTCTCGCCGGCGTGCGCCTGGAGATCATCGGCGGCGGCCCCGAACGCGACGCGCTGCACCGGCGGATCGAGGCGGCGGGCCTCGGCGACCGTGTGCGTCTCGTCGGCGAGCGGGATGCCGCCGGTGTGGCCCGCCGCATCGGCGAGGCGGCGGCGGTGGTCGTGCCCAGCCGCTCGGAGGCGTTCGGGATCGCGGCGCTGGAGGCCTGGCGCGGCGGCGCCGCCTTGGTGATGACCTCTCGCGGCGGGGGAGCCGAGCTCGTCCGCGACGGCGAGGACGCCGTCCTCGTCGACCCCACGGACACGGCGGCGCTCGCCGCGGCGATCCGCTCGGTGATGACGGACGAGGAGCGCCGGCTCTCCCTCGCCCGGCGCGGGGCGGAGCGTGTCGGCGCGTTCGGCTGGGACCGGATCGCCGAGGAGTACGAGCGGATCATGCTGCAGGTGCGCGCGCACGCCGGCTCCCCGGGCGGGCGTGCGGCAGTCGTCGGCGGCCGCGCGTGACGCGCCCGTGGACGCCGCCCTACCACGGCGGCCTGCGGCGGAGGGGGCGTCAGCTGCGCCGGCTCGCCGAGGCGCTGGGGCAGCCGTCGGCACGATCCGGCGGTGTCATCGTGCCGACGTTCTGGTGGGACGGGCACCCGAACTTCGGCGACGACCTCACGCCGTGGCTGCTGCCGCGCTACGGCATCGTGCCTCTCTACCGCGAACCGCGCACCGCCCGCCTGGTGGGAGTGGGCAGTCTGCTCGAATTCCTCCCGGGCGGCTACAGCGGGGCGATCTGGGGCTCGGGACTGATGGGTGACGTCCGGCATCCGCTGCCGCACGCCACCGTGCTCGCCGTCCGCGGGCCGCTGACCGCCGAACGGATCGGCCTGAGCTCCGCACCCGCCTACGGCGATCCCGGGCTGCTGGTCGGCCGCCTCCTGCCGCGCCCGCCCGGCGACGGCCGCATCGCCGTCGTGCCGCACGGGCATCACCGCGCGCACCCGGGGCTCGCGGCGCTCGTCGCCGCGGCCGGGGACGGCGCGAGGGTCGTGAACGTGCACCAGCGCGCCGCACCCGCCGTGCGGGAGATCGCGGCCTCCCGCGGCGTCGTGACGACCTCGCTGCACGGCCTGGTTACCGCCGACGCCTACGGCATCCCCGCGGTGTGGACCACCCTCGACCCGCCGCTCGGCGGCGGGGACTTCAAGTTCCGCGACTACGAGGCCGCCCTCACCCCGGGGCGGACGCGGTACCGGCCGCTGGGCGGCTCCCTGGAGGATACGCTCGACGGCGCGGAGCCCGTGGACCCCGCCGCCGTGGCGGCCCTGTCGGACGGCCTGGAGGCGGCGATCACCCGGGTGCGCGGACTGCCGCTCGGCCAGAGGCCGTTCCCCGCCGGCATCCCCGCTGCACTGCGCAGCCGCTGACGCCGACGCGCCAGCGTCCACAGTGCACCGCGGTCAGCAGCGCACCGCGGTCAGCGATGCAGAGCGCGCCAAGCCGCCCGCGCCACCGGGTTCCTGGACGCGGCCCGGCGCAGCTGCGCTCCCGCCGCACGCGCTCGCGCCACCACCGACCGGGCGCGGTCCGACGCGGTCCAGTGCCAGCCGATGCGCGCCGCGTACTCGCGGATCTCGCGGTCGAACGCGTCATCCGACACCAGCGCCTTCGCGATGTAGGCGTCGCGGTGCGCGAAGTACGGCTCGAGGGCGAACGTCGCCGGCACGAACTCGTGCAGATGCCCCGCCATCTCGAGCGTGAGCATCGTGCGCACGCACTTCGGGCACGCCGAGCAGTTGCGCACCCGCTCCGGGTCGTCGTCGGTGCAGACGTCGAGGTAGCGGGCCTCGGGCCTGCCCACGAGCGCCAGCGTCTTCTCCACACGGGTGAGTCCGGATCCCGCCGAGCCGATCGTCACCGCCGTGGTGGACAGCAGCGGCACGAGCATGACGTTGATGATCTCGATCTTCTCATCCAGGCGCACGTCCGGGAACGCCACCGCCGACGACAGGTGCAGCCGGCCGATGCCGGCGCCGAGCAGGTGCGGCACGGTGGCGTTGCGCATCGTCACGGACTGGATGAACCCGATCCGGGGGTAGTGCTCGTCGAGGTTGCTGTCCACGGTGAGAAACGGCAGCCCGATCTCGGCCGCCGCGCGGGCGAGCGGCGCGCACCGGGCGCGCCAGAGCGCATCGCCGTCGCGGCCGTGCGCCCCGACGCTGTTGTTCAGCAGGTGGGTGAGCCTCAGGGACGGCGCCACGTCGTCGGCCCAGTGGTACTCCGCGAGCGTGGCGAACGAGTCCACTCCGCCCGAGAACCCGGCGGCCACCCCCGGGGCCGGCGCGGCCGGCGGGGCCGTCTCGTCGGCGGCGACGCGGATGCGGTGCAGCCCGGGGTGCACGAGCGCGAGCAGCCGCTGCAGGTCGCCGTTCATCTGATGCAGCAGGCTGTCGGTCATCGTGCCGCCGACGTGCAGGTCGCGCCCCTCCTTCATCGCCGTCATCAGCAGTCCGATGGCGACGTGGTCGGCGCGATCGCCCAGCAGAGGGGCATGCACCTCGTCCACCGCGAACCACAGCGGTGCGCGGCCACTCACATCCGCGATCACCCGCACCCGGTCGCCGGTGTGCTCCGTGCGCGGGGCGGAGGTGATCATGGCGTCCATGCACTCATTATGCGGCCGGCGGCGGGCTCGTCGGGCCGGTCGCGGGTTCGTGCTCAGACGGAGTCCCAGATGCGGGCGTGGGCGAGGGCGCTGCGCTCCCACGTGAAGGCGCCCGCGTGCTCCCTGGCATCCCGCAGCATCCCCGCCAGCGATGCGCGGTCCGCGGTGGCGTCGATCAGGCCGGCCGCGATCGATGCGGCATCCGGCTCGACCATGACGGCGTGACCCGATGCCACCTCGGGGAGGCTGCTCGTGTTCGCCACGACCGCCGGGACGTTCGCCGCCATCGCCTCGAGCACGGGCAGGCCGAATCCCTCATACAGGGAGGGCACCACGACCGCGCTCGCCGCGGCGACCAGCCCTGGCATCAGGTCGTCCGGCACGCGGCCGAGCAGGACGGCCCCTGGCATGCCCTCGAAGAGCGCGGTGCGGCGCGGGTGCGGCGGCCCGGCCAGCACCAGGGTGTGCTCGGGGCGCTCCCGGTGCACGCGCGGCCACGCCTCCGCGAGCGCGCCGAGGTTCTTCCGCTCGGCGGCGCCGCCCGCGTGCAGGACGTACGGCCGCCGCACGCCCAGTCGCGCCAGCGCGTCGTCGTCGAGCGGAGCCGCATCGAAGTAGCGCGCATCGACGCCGTTGTGCACGACATGCGGATGCCGGATGCCGATCACCTCCACGGCCTCGCGGGCGCTGAACTCCGAGACGCAGATGACGGCGGCGGCCCGACGGAGCTCCTCGACGGCGGCGGGCACCGGCGTGGACTCGTCGGAGAACCGCCACGCCACGACGTCGTGCAGCGTCACCACGTCGGCGTGCGGCGAGGGTGGCAGCTCGAGCCCCATCCGGTGCGAGACGGCGTCGCCGGCGAACAGCATCCGCCCGATCTCGCGGCGCACGGCGACCGGGGCGCGGGCGACGACACGCATCGGCAGGCGCCGTGTACCGGGCAGAGGGGAGCGCAGCGATCGGACCACGAGCTCCCGCACCCGCCAGGACGCCGTGGACGTCTCGCGGAGAGCGTCCGCGGCGTGGGCGATGATCCGACGCTCGTACGCCTGCGCGCCCATCGGCGTCGGCGTGGCGATCGTGGCGATGCTCAGCCGCGGGGTGCTCATGATCGCCGGCCGGGCCGCAGCCGTCGCAGCATCCGCGCCGCGCGACCGAGCAGCCGGTTCAGCCCGCCGAAGCGGCGTTCCAGCACATCGAGCCGGGCGGCGTGCTGGTCGCGCTCCGCCCGGACCCGCCAGTACCTCGCCATGATCTCCTCGACGTGCGCGCCCCAGATGCCGGCGTTCCGGCGCACCACATCGAGATCGCGCGCGATCCTGTCCTCGGGGGAGGTGCGTGCGGTGACCTGCCCCCGGTGGCGGCGGTACTCGTAGAGCGGCTGGTGCACGACTGCGGCCCGCCGGCCGGCGGCGAGCAGGCGCACCCAGAACTCCCAGTCCTCCCCGAAGGGTATGTCGGTGTCGAATCCCCCGAGAGCGGCCCAGTCCTCCTTGCGGAAGGCGGATGCCCCGGGGATGACGTTGCCGAACAGGAGGTCGACGACGCCGTCGACCTCCGGCAGCCGCTGGACCGCCTCCAGACGTCCGAAGAAGCGCAGGTCGATCGAGACGACCCCGATCCCGGGGTCGGAGTCGAGCACCCGGACGACCTCGGCAGCCAGGCCGGGCAGGATGCGGTCGTCGCTGCCGACCGGCATCACGTACTCGGTCTCGAGCGCCTCGATGCCGGTGTTCATCGCCGCGCTGACACCGCGGTTCTCGGGATGCCGGATCACCCGCACGCCGCGCTCCGCCCACCGCTTCAGGGCGGCGAGCGTCCCCGCATCCGTCGACCCGTCGTCGACCACGACGATCGGGCAGGCCACGCTCTGCGACCGGACCGAGGCGAGGCACTCGTCGATGTAGGCGCCGTCGGTCTGATAGACCGGGATGACGAACCCCAGCGTTCCGGTCATCGATGCTCCTCCCCGGGCACAGTCTATGTCCAGCGCACCGGCCGGCAAGGGGTGCGCGAACCGCTGCGCGGGGTCAGCGAGAGGGCGCGGAGCCGCCGCCGAGCGCGGCACGGATGCGGTCGGCCTCCCGCCCGCTCCGCTCCGGCGGGAGAGGACCGAACCGCGCCTGCCGGATCGCGGCGCCCGCTCCCCACGCGATGCCGAGGAGCGTGACTCCCAGCCTCTGCAGGCGGCGCACGACGCCCCCGGCGTCGCCGATCGCGCGCAGCTCGGCGCCGATCCAGCGGCGCAGCAGAGGGGAGCGCAGACCGTCGTGCCGGGCGAGCATGACCATGTGGTTGCGGCGGCCGTACAGCTTGTAGCGCGTGTCGAAGCGGCGGCCCTTCACGTGCGGGGCGGGGAGGTGATCGACGACGGCGTCCGGGACGAACACGGTCCGCCCGCCTGCGCGCTTGACCCGCAGGAACATGTCGGTGTCCTCCCGCATCGCGGTGCCCGGGTAGTCGTCGCGGAACCCGCCGAGCCGGGCCAGCATCTCGCGGCGGAACGACATGTTCGCCCCGATGCCGTGGTCGACCTCGACGATGCCGTCGGAGAGGGCCGCGAACCCGGCGGTCAGCGTGCCGTCGTCCCGGAGCCGCCCGATCGGGGCGTCGTACCGCTCCTCGCCGGGCAGCAGGTTGCGGGTGCGGCCGGCGACGGCATCCGGCCTGGGCGTGGTCGCATAGGCCGCCAGCAGCGCGGTGGCCCAGCCGGGCGCGACGACGACGTCGTCGTCGAGGAAGGCGATCACGTCCCCCCGGGCGTGCAGCAGCGCCTCGTTGCGGGAGCGGGTCATCCATCCTGCGAGCCCGGGCCGGTGCAGATAGGTCGCCCCCGGGAACGCCGCCTCGGCCGCAGCGCCGTCGTGGTGGGCCGAGGCGTCGACGACGATCACCTCGTGGCCGTCGCCGAGGGCGGCGGCCAGCGACGCCAGGCAGCGCACCAGGAAGGCCGGCCGCTCGTAGGTGACGACGCAGACGCTGAGAGCACACGGGGCCGACATGAGGCTCAGCCTAGACGATATGAGCCTTCGGTCCTCTTGAGGCTGGGGCCTCGATTCGCGTAAGCGTGGGTTGCCAGCCTGTGGGGGCTGGCCTATCCGACAGGCGAATGGAGGCCCCAGTTGATTTCTCAGCGTACGAGCGTCGGGCTGGATGTGCACGCGCGGAGCGTGTTCGCAGCCGCGATCGATGAGCGGACTGGTGAGGTGATCCGGCGACGATTCGGGTACGACCCTGCCGGCGTTGTGGCCTGGGTGCGCTCCTTGCCGCAGCCGACGACGGTGACCTACGAGGCCGGTCCGACGGGTTCGCGTTGGCGCGGCTGTTCGAGGCGGCCGGGATCACATGCCTGGTCGCGGCGCCGTCGAAGCTGCAACGACCGACCGGTGACCGGGTCAAGACGGACGCGCGGGACGCGTTGCATCTGGCGCGGCTGCTGCGGTTGGACGAGATCGTCGCGGTCCGCGTGCCCTCGATCGAGCAAGAGACCGCGCGAGATCTGGTCCGCGCCCGTGAGGACAACCGCGGCGAGCTGATGGCTGCTCGACACCGGCTCTCGAAGCTGTTGCTGCGTCACGGGATCATCTACGACGGCAAAGCGTGGACGGGCGCGCACGACGCATGGTTGCGTCGACACCGGTTCGAGCACCCCGGTCTGCAGGCGGCGTTCGACGCGGACTACGAGGCCGTCCAGCAGGTCGGAGCGCGCAAGGATCGCTTGGACAGGCTGATCGAGCAGATGGCGGCCAGCAGCGAGTATTCGGGCGTGGTGCGACGACTGGGTTGCTTGCGCGGGATATCCACGCTGACCGCGTTCGCGTTGGCGGTCGAGATCGGCGACTGGGACAGATTCACCGGCTCAACGATCGGCGCGTTCCTCGGACTGGTGCCGTCCGAGTACTCCTCCGGGCAGTCTCGGGTGCAGGGCTCGATCACCAAGACCGGCAACACCCACGCCCGCCGGCTGCTCGTCGAAGCGGCCTGGCATCACCGCAAACCGTATCGTCCGGGCGCGGTCATGCAGACCCGATGGGCCCAAGCCCCCAGCATCGCCGTCGCTCGCGGGGACGCCGGCAACCATCGGCTGCATCGAAAGTGGCAACAGTTCACCACCCGCAAGAAGCGTCCCGTGATCGCGAACGTCGCCGTCGCCCGCGAACTCGCAGGCTGGTGCTGGTCCTTGGCCGTCATGCCCGACTGACAGCCGACCCGACCGGTCGGCGGCGGCCGTGGACGACGATGACGGCACCGCGAGGAGCGACCCGCGATACAGCTATGAGCAGCCCCCGACAGGCGACGCTCGACTCTAGACAAGCGGTCCCGCTCCAGCCGAAAAGCACGTCCTGCGGTAACCAACCCGCGCATATCAGTCTGACCGCGCGTCGCCAACGACACGCTCGTCACCCTCGAACGCGACGCCGCCGGCCCAACGAAAGAGCACCCGGAGCTCGATCACTCCGGGTGCTCTTTCCCCTGCCACTTGACAGGGATCAGTCACATATCAGCTGTAGGCTCGCCGCAGGATCGGCCTGGGGAGGTGCGGGGCAGGATGGACCGTTCGGTGACCGTGATCATCCCGACCAACCGCGGCGGCGCCTACCTCGAGGAGGCGGTCGCATCCGTGCGCGCGCAGACCTCGCCCGTGCACGAGATCCTTCTCGTCGACGACGGCTCACCCGCGCCCGGTCTCGCGCACACCGCCGCCCGGCTCGGCCTGCGGTACCTGCGGCAGGAGGCCTCCGGGCTGTCGGTCGCGCGCAACAACGGCGCCGAGCACGCAGAGGGGGAGTGGATCGCCTACCTGGACGACGACGACGTCTGGCATCCGGAGCGGATCGCGGCCCAGCAGCGGGCGCTCGACGCGATGCCGGAGGCGATCGCCTCGTGCACCGGCGGCTGGTACATGGATGCCGACGGGGTGCGGTTCGGCGACGGCTGGGGAGCGCCGCAGGCGACAGCGGAGCGGATGATCGCGTACGACGCGGTGCCGCCGCGGATCACCACGCTGCTGATCCGTCGCGACGCGTACCGCCGGGTGGGCGGATGCCGCACGGCGATGGAGCCCGCGGAGGACAACGACCTCATCCAGCGCCTCCTGCAGATCGGTGAGTTCGCGTGCGTGGACCGGCAGCTGGTCGGCTACCGCCGTCATCGGGGCAACGTCACCCAGCGCGGCCTCGCCGGGCGGGAGGCGAACCGCCGCGTCCTGACCGACCTGCTGGCCACCGCCGAGGACCCGCGCCTGGCGGCCCTGCTGCGCCGCCATCGCCGCGCGTTCCGGCGGTACGCCGCGGCGGAGAACCTCGGCGAGTTCCTCAGCGCGACCCGGCGCCGTGAGCGCGGCTACGCCCTGCGGATCTCCTGGTGGGGCATCCGGCACGTGCCCCTGGACTCGGTGCGCGCGGTGTTCGCACGGGCCCGCCGCGCGCGGCAGCGGGTTCGGTCGGGTCAGGCGAACCCGTCCAGGGCGGTCCACGACGGGTCGAGCTGATCCGCGGCCGAGCTGCCGCCCAGGCGCGCGTGGAACCTCGGCATGATGATCTCGGTGGCGTCGTGCGTGGCATCCGCGACGTACGCCGCCCAGTACGTGAAGGTCGAGTTCATGCCGATGATGCGGCGCGCGCCGGCCACGGCGAGGAAGTTCGCGGCTGGGTCCGGGCGCGCGTACTCGACGCGGGAGGTGCGATCGCGGATCACGGCGTCCACGTTCTCGCGGCACCACACGTCGTCGTCCGAGACGACGAGCACGTCGTCGACGTCGTCGAGGAGCGCGAGGGCGGCGCGGACGTATCCGACCTGGTCGAAGCCGTACGCCTCGCGCTTCTGCGCGGTGGAGTAGTAGTCGCCGCGGCGCACGTTGATCACGAGCCGATCCGGCGGCCCCGGCGGGATGCTCGGCGCGAGCACGTCGCGCGCGAAGGCGTGCAGCGCCTCGCGGGAGTAGTCGATGCCGAAGCGCTGGCGGAACCCCTTCGGCTCCCACACCCGCCGGTCGTGGAAGCGCATCTCCGGCTCCGAGACGGTCAGCTCCCGCAGCCGGGGGAACACGTCGAACCACTCCGCCATGCCGGGGACTTCGCGCACGAAGGTGGGCCTGCCCAGCGCCGTCTCCTGATGGGCGTCGAGCCAGAGGTACAGCCAGTTCCCGAACCGCAGCCCGGCCGGGGGCGTCAGGATCACCGTCCGGTCGCCGCGGCGCAGCAGATCGACCATCGCGATGCGCATCCGGCGGGCGCGCCAGGCGAGGTGGCGCACGACGCGAGTGGCCAGGGCGGGCGTGGTCGGCACGAGCGAAAGCATAGCCTCAGGCCGCGGCTGTCAATCCAGCGATCCGAGCTCGACCAGCCGGGCGAACTCGGCGTCGGCGGCGCGCACCTCGTCGAACGTCCCCGTGGCGGCCACCTGTCCGCGATGCAGGAAGACGAGCTGGTCGACGTGCCGCACGGTCGAGAGCCGATGGGCGACGACGATGATCGTCATCGAACCCTGCAGCCGCTGCAGGGTCTGCGCGATCTCGTACTCCGTCGCGTTGTCGAGGGCCGAGGTCGCCTCGTCCAGCACGAGCACGTTCGGCTGCCGGTAGAGCGCTCGCGCGAGGCCCACCCGCTGGCGCTGACCGCCGGAGAGCCGCACCCCGCGGTCGCCCACGACCGTGTCCAGCCCTTCGGGCAGTTCGCCCACCAGCTCCTCGAGCAGCGACATCCGCACCACGTCCTCGACCCGCTCGCGATCGATCTCCTCCCTGCGGCGCCCGAACGCGATGTTCTCGATGAGCGTGGTGTTCGAGAGGAAGACCTCCTGGGGCACGACGCCGATGCCCGCGTGCCAGCCGGCGAGGTCGGTCGCGATCGGGGTGGAGCCGCACCGGATCTCGCCGCTCGTCGGCGACAGGAGCCCGAGAAGGAGGTCGAGCAGGGTGCTCTTTCCGGCGCCGCTCGCCCCGACGAAGGCGGTGGTCCGGTTGCGCGGGATCGTCAGGGTGACCCCGCGCAGCACATCCTCGCTCGAGTCGGGGAACCGGAAGGACACGTCGCTGACCGTGATGTCGCCCATCGGCAGGCGGCCCGGCGCCGGGGCGTGGTTGTGCTGCCCCTCGGCCTCGAGCTGATCGAGCGCCTCCACCATGATCCGCAGCCCCGCGTTGCCGGCGCGCATCGTCGCGACGTTCGCGGTGATGCGGTTCAGCGTCGGCAGCAGGCGCACGGATGCCGCCGCGAACACGCCGAGGACGACGAGGATCTGGTCGCGTTCGCCGGTGAGCGCGAGGATCGCGGCGATCCCGGCGATGGCGAGGATGAACGCGATCTCGAGCATGTACCGCGGGATGTCGCTCAGGATCGCCATCAGACGCTGCGCGTGCGCGGCCTCCAGCTTCGCCGCCCGGAACCGGTTCACGAAGAGCTCGGCGCTGCCGGTCAGGCGCGTCTCGCGGAAGCCCTCGATGCCCGGCATCAGCGCCTGCCACGCCTTCAGGGATGCGGTCGCGGTGAACTCGCCGAGCCCGATCTGGCGCCGCCGCAGCAGGCGCTGGACGCCGAAGACGATCACGCCGAACAGGATGGCGGCGAACAGGGTGGCCAGGGGCGAGCTCCAGGCGAGGACGACGATGATCCCCGCCATCGTCACCACGTCCGTGCAGATGCCGATGACCGCCAGCAGCACGCTGGAGGCCTGCCCCGTCGCGTCGTTCACGTTGCGGTAGATCTCGCTCGCGCTGCGCTTGCGATGTGCGCCGTACGGGGCGAGCACGTACCGTCGCATGAGCTCGGCGGCCGCCAGCGCGGAGACCCGGGTGGTGCGGCCGAGCAGCCACCAGCGGAAGGCGAGGGCGCCGATGCTCTTCACCAGGAACGTCAGCACGACCATGGCGGCGACCACGGGCAGCACGGTGGCGACATCGCGGGAGCCGACGAGTCCGGCGACCCATTCCAGGAACGGCCCCCGCACGCCGCCGTCGGTGATCAGCTGCATGAGCGGCAGCATCGCGAACACGCCGAGCATGTCGAGGCCGGCCAGCAGGAGGGACACGAGCACGGTCGTCGCGATCCAGCGGCCCGGCGCCGCGCCGGTCGTCTCGAGCAGGCGGCGGAGGCCCGGGATGCGACCCGTTCTCTCGCGTGACATCGGCCCCTCCCCCCGGGCTCAACCCGGTCAATCGCTCGGGGTGCTCATACGCTAGCATTGGCCGGGTCACACCAGTCCATAAGAGCTCTGTGGGAGAGCGAGCTGGTGGACAGACGTGAACTTTGGGGGTTCAATCATGGTCGACATCGGCGAGAGCCAGAACACGGGCGTCACCCGCAGGACCGTCACGAAGGCGATGGCATGGGCCGTGCCGGCGATCGCCGTCGCCGCACCGGTGCCGGCCTACGCCAGCTCCGGCACCATCACGATCTCGAACGCGGGGGCGTGCAAGTCGCCCGGCTCGGGCAAGAACTGTCAGGCCTGGAACAAGGGCTACGTCGTCGGTTTCGACATCGGCAACACGCACACCGACGCCATCCGGGTCACCTTCTCGAACCTGCGCATGACGGCAGGGATCACGGGCACCTGGACGCTGTTCAACGACGTCGTCGTGGTCAGCGCCAACGGGACGGAGCGGGTGGGCATCGGCCTCGACAACAACCGCACCAGCCAGCAGACCTCCGGCAGCGGACTGGTCGACGCCTACTGGGAGAACGTCGACAACCCGGCTGAGAACGGTTGGATCTACGACATCCCGTTCAGCTTCAACAGCACGAACCCCTGCGTGCAGATGTTCGGGACGAACTGCCCGCCGAAAGGCTGATCCGACCGTCACGACAGCGGCAGCGCCGCACGGAACTCGATCACCCGAGCCGACCAGTCCGCGGCATCCGGGTTCGCCCCCGCGGGGAAGGCCGTCGCGCTGGGTACGCCGTGCGCGACGGCATCCGCGAACGCCGCGCCTGACGCGACGGTGACCCCTGCCGCGTCGCGGAACCCTGCCACCGGAGTCGAGACGACGGGCCGTCCCACCGCCTGATACTCGTACAGCTTGATCGGGTCGAGGCTATCGGTGAACTCCGACACGACGTGCGGCACCACCAGCACGTCGGCGTGCTGCAGATAGGCGGGCACCGTCTCGTGCGGGCGCCCGCCGAGCAGGAGCACGCCCGCGTCCGTGAGCGCCTGAGCGTCGCGCTCGGGCAGCAGGTCGGGACCGACGAGCACCAGCCGAGCGCGTCGCCGCAGCCTCTCCGCGGTGCGGATGCAGAGGTCGACGTCCAGCCGGTCACGATGCAGCGTCCCCACGTACACGGCGACCGGCTCGTCGGGCAGGTCGGCGGGGCGGGGGAGCGGGGTCGTGTACCGCGTCGCGTCGACGGCGTTGCGCACCAGCCGGATGTCGGCGCGCCCCGCCCGCTTGCGCCGGACCAGCTCGGGCGAGCAGGCGACCACCGTGCGCGCATGCGCCAGCAGCCATTCCTCGGCGGAGGCGATCCGGGCACGCTCCGCCGCCGGACGGTCGGCCGCGAGCCAGTCGTCCGTCATGTCGTACAGCGTCGGCCAGCCGGTGATCCGCGCCACGGCGACCGCCCCGGGGTCGTTGATCCACAGGGCGGGGTGCCGCATGCCCAGCGTCCGCGCGGTGCGGATCACCGATCGCGCCAGGCGTTCGTCGGCGCGCGGGTCCAGTCGTCGCGGGAGCGCCTTGACCGGACGGAACGTCCACAGTCGATCGCGGCTGCGGCGGAGCCGCTGACCGAACTCCGGGCGCTTCCGCGAGCGCAGCGCGTGCACCGGATCGTCGGCGGGTTCGACGAAGAGCACGCGCAGGTCGGGGTCGGTGTCGAGCAGGCCCGCGACGAGGTACTGGTTGCGCCGCCAGACATCGTCCCAGCGCTCCAGGGACATCACGATCAGGTCCGCCATCGCGCCACCGCCTCCCGGTACACGGCTTCGGTCTCCGCGGCCTGGGCGGCGACGGTGAAGCGCTGCCGCTGTCGTCGCTGCAGCTCCCGGCCCAGATCCGTGCGAGCCGAGGGGTCATCGGCCAGGGCGCGCAGCCGGGCCGCGGCCTGCGCCTCGTCGTCGGGGCGGAACAGCAGGAGCGGGTCGGCGCCGTCCAGCAGGTCGAGGTGACCGGCTGCCGCGGCGGCGACCACGGGCACGGCGCGGGACATCGCCTCGAGGACGGTCAGCCCGAGGCCCTCCCGGGGGCACGTGGCCAGCAGCACGGCGGAGGAGGCGAGCAGCTCTCCCACGTCCGGGCGGAAGCCGAGCAGTTCGACGGCGTCCGCCACATCCAGGTCGCGCCGCAGCGCGTCCAGCTGGGGGCGCTCCGGCCCGTCGCCGGCGATGCGCAGCCGCCACCCCTGCTCCGCCAGCCCGGATGCCGCGAACGCGAGCACCCCGAGCCAGGAGTGCTTCTCGGGCTGCAGGCGCTGAGCCATCAGGATCGTGCGGCTGTCGCCGGGAGCGGCGGCCGGAGCATCCTCGACGCCGGTGTGCACGACCGTGCTCGGGCGCCGGATGGTGGCGGCGACCGCCTGGCCGATGGCGATCTCGGCGGCGATGCGACCGTGGAGCAGCGTGTCGATCCGGACCGGGCCGATCCGGCCGCGCGGCTGCGCGAAGTGCCGTGTCGAGACGACCGGCACGCGGGTGCGGATGCCGGAGACGGCCGCTGCCACATCCGCCGCGGTCATGTGCGAGTTCACGACATCCACGTGGCGGAGCCGGCTGAGCATCCGCGCCGCCGGCGCCGCCCGCTCGGCCGGCGCCCACCGGACCCCCGCCGAGCGCAGCGGAGGCTCCATCCCGGCGGGTGAGCCGCCCAGGACGGTGACGTCGTGCCCGTCGCCGGCCTGGGCCAGGGCCAGGCGCTGCACGTAGCGTTCCACCCCCGCGTAGTTCGAGGAGCAGACCAGGTGGACGATACGCATCAGCGCGCCGTTCCCGGCTGCTCCGCCAGGAGGTCGAGATAGCGCGCGGCGACGACCGGCCAGGCCAGGGACGTCACGGACTCCCGGCATGCGGTGCGCCAGGCGTCCACCTGCGTGCCGGCCACGCGCTGCATCCGATCCGCGATCTCGGCCGGGTCGCGCGTCACGATGTAGCCGGAGACGCCCTCGGAGATGAGATCCGGCGCGCAGCCGACGGCGGTCGCGATGACCGGCAGGCCGCAGGCGAGCGCCTCGGCGATGACGAGCGAGAAGGACTCGTACCCGCTGGGCAGCACGAACATGTCGGCCGCGTGATAGAGCGGCAGGACGTGGGGCGTCGGCCCGGCGAAGTGCACGCGCTCCGCCACGCCCTGCCGTTCCGCACGGCTCCGCATCATCGCGATCGTCGTGCCGTCGCCGCCCACGACGAGGAGCAGCACATCCGGTGCCCGCCCGAGCGCGTCGATGAGCAGCGGCACCCCCTTCCAGCGCAGCTCGTGACCGATGAACAGCGCCACGCGGTGATGCTGCTCCAGGCCCAGCGCCGCGCGTGCCCGGGCCCGCTCGTCGCCATCCGGAGGGCGGAAGGCGTCGAGATCGACGCCGTTCGGGATCACCCGGATCTCGGGCCGGACCCGCCCGTACACGCGGCGCAGCGTCGACGACTCCTGCTGCGAGGGGACGACGATCGCGCGATGCGTCGGCAGCCGGAACCGGATGCTGTCGCGAAGCCACCCGAACCAGAGGGTGGGATTGCGCAGGACCCGCAGCACGCCGGATCCGCGTGCGAGGACGGCGGCGAGGGGGATGCCGTGATCCACGTAGACGGCGCCGGCGATCACGGCGTTGTGGCTCAGCGCGACGGCATCCGGGCGGTCGGCGAGGAAGCGGCGGGCCCGCTTGGTGCCGACGACCGTGAGCAGAACCTCCCTCCACGCGGTGCGCAGAAGGTGGCGGAACCTCGTTCGCGCCCTGCGCGCGGGGCCGAGCGCGTCGACGGCGGAGAACCGCTCCACGGTGTGGCCCTGGGCGAGGAACTCCCGCTCCAGGTTCCACGCCACGCCGCCGATGCCGGTGCCCGGCCCGATGCGGGAGACGATCTGGACGATGTGCATCAGCGGCTCCGCGCCCACTGCTGCTCGACCCGCATCGGGCCGAGGCGGTAGAGGGCCGCGCGGCGTCGGGCGTCGCGTGCGCGATCACCGCGGAGGACGCAGCCGCGTGCGGTCGCCCCGATCCACTGCGCGGCCCGGGCGGCAGCCCAGCCCGTCGCGCCGAAGTGCTTGCGGTAGTAGCGCTCCTGGCCGGCGTGGAAGTGCGCCTCACGGCGTCGCGGGTCGGTGCTGGTGCCCGCGCCGGTGTGCACGGCGCGCACGGCGGGGACGGCCCGATGCTGCCAGCCCAGCAGGTGGGCGCGGTAGGCCCAGTCGGCCTCCTCGGCATACAGGAAGAAGCGTTCGTCGAACCCGCCGACCTGGGCGACCGCCTCCGCGCGCAGCAGCAGCACCGAGCCGATCACATAGCGCGGCCCGCGGTTCAGCCGGGCGAGGCCGAGGGCCTCCAGCCAGGCGCGGCCGGGGGACGGGAACACCCATTCCACGCGCGCTTCGCGTCCCCGCTCGTCGACCTGTGCCGGGCCGACGCTGGCGAGGCGCGGTTCCGCGTGCAGCGCCCGGTGCAGGGCGGAGATGCCGGCCGGGTCGATGCGGGCGTCCGGGTTGAGCAGCAGCACGTCGGCGCCGGGCGCGAGCCGGTCGGCGAGGGCGCGGTTCACCGCGGCGCCGAAGCCCAGGTTCGCACCCGGGTCGAGATAGCGCACGCCGAGGCGCTGGCAGAGGGCTGCGATCTCCGGCATCGAGGAGTTGTCCACGACGGTGACCGGCAGGGCGACCACCGGGGCGAGGGCGCGCTCGACGAGCTCTGGGGCGCCGTACGCGACGACGACGACCTCCACGGGCCCTGAGCCTGTCGAACCGCCGGACCCTGAGCGTGTCGAAGGGCCGGACCCTGAGCGTGTCGAACCGCCGGACCCTGAGCGTGTCGAACCGCCGGACCCTGAGCGTGTCGAAGGGCCGGGTGTGCGGGGGGACGCTTCGACGGGCTCAGCGTCCGCGGGCTCAGCGTCCGCGGGCTCAGCGTCCGTGTGCTCAGCGTCCGCGGGCTCAGCGTCCGTGTGCTCAGCGTCCGTCCGGTTGGCGAGAGCGGCGCGGTACATGGCCAGGTACTGCCGGGCGACCGCCGGCCAGGAGCACTCCCGGGCGCGCCGGAGGCCGGCGTCCCGCAGCTCCTCGCGGCGCTCATGCGCCCTCACCAGGGCATCCGCCAGCGCCGCCGCGTCGCCGTGCGGCACGACGATGCCCGCATCGCCGACGACGTCCGGCAGCGCCCCCGCATCGCTCGACACGACCGGCACTGCGTGCGCCATCGCCTCGACCGCGACGCGGCCGAACTGCTCCGTCCACCGCGCCGTCGGGATCGACGGCACCGCGAGCACGTCGATCCCGCGGTAGAACTCCGCGACTTCGTCCGGCGGGATCGCGCCGAGGAAGCTCACGCGGTCGGCGACCGCGCGCGCCGCGGCATCCGTCTGCAGCGTCTCCGCAAGCGGACCCGCCCCCGCGATGCGGGCATGCAGCCGCTCATCCCGTGCGAGAGCGTCCAGCAGCATATGCACGCCCTTCTCCGGCACCAGGCGGCCCAGCAGCCCGACGGTGATCGTGCCGGCATCCGCCCGCCGCTCCGGCACGGTGCCCGGCAGCTCGACACCGAGCGGGATCACGCGCGCCCGGCCCGGGAAGCCCTTCGCCTCCGCGATCGCCGCGGCCTCGCGGTTGCACGCCGAAACGGCGGCCGCGCCGCGCAGCGCCCGCCGCTCGAGCAGGCCGAACGGGAACGGGTAGCGCTTGCGCAGGTTCTGCGCGGTGTAGAGCGCGTACGGCGCGCGGTTGCGGCGCAGCGCCCGCAGCAGCAGGATCTCGGCGGTGCACAGCGCGAACGGCTCCTCGTGCACGTCGATGAGGTCCCAGCGCTCGCCGAGCAGACGCCAGAGCGGCCGCGGATCGTAGAGGAACAGGGCGGGATGGCGGCCGATGGTCGCGACGCCGGTGACCGGGTCGTCCGCCGCGGCGGAGAGGCTCACCGGCACCCCGCCCGCGTGCCAGTTCCGGGCTGCGGCGAGCGTGACATCCACGCCCTCGCCGCGCAGCGCCTGCTCCCGGCCCCGCCAAGCGGACACGGTGGCGCTGTGCGAAATCCGCAGCACCTGCACGCGGCCTCCCCAGATATGCTGTGACCAACCATAGTCGCCGGACACAGGCCTGGGGAGGCCCCGGCGACGGGTCTGGGGAGACGCTGTGGGAGCGGTATATCTGGGGACGAGTGCACCTCGTGTCGTGCATCTCGATCACACGACGGCGCGCGGGGGCGCGGAGCTCGCGCTGGTGCGCCTGCTGCGAGCAGGCGGCGACTGGCTGCCGGCCGTGCTCGTGCCGGCGGTCGACGAGGCGGATGCCTTCGCGGCGCTGCCGCCGACCGTGCTGCGTCGCACCGCCGGGGTCGCGCAGGGCCCGGGCGGCAGCGCGGGTTCACCGCTGCGGCTCGCGGTCCTCGCCGCGCGGCTGGTCGTGCAGGCGGTGGAGACCCGGCTGAACCCGCTGGTGCGGACGTGTGACGTCGTCGCGGCGAACAGCACGCGGGCCGCCGCGTACGCCGCTGTGGCGCTGCTCGGCTCGCGCACGCCGCTCGTGGTCCACCTGCGCGACATGGTGGACGAGGAGAGCCTGGGCGGCTTCGGCCACCGGGTGATGACGCGGCTCGTGCTGCCGCGGGCGGACGGCGTGATCGCCAATTCGCACACCACGCTGTCGACCGCGCGGCCGTTCCTGCGCGACGACGCGATCACCGCCGTCATCCCGAGCGCGGCGGGCCTCACCCGCGCCGCTGCACGGCCGCCGCGGACCGGACCGCTGCGGATCGGGATGCTCGCCCGCATCGACCCATGGAAGGGGCAGGCCGAGCTGCTCGAGGCGTTCGCCGTCGCCTGTCGGCACGGGGACGCCGAACTCGAGTTCGCCGGCGGCGCGCCGTTCGAGCACGAGGATTTCGCCGCGCGGCTCGCCGCGCGCGCGGCCGAACTGGGCATCGCCGACCGGGTGCGCCTGCTCGGGCACGTCGACGACGTGCCCGAGGCCTTGGCGCGCTGGGACGTCGGGGTGCAGTACTCCACGCGCGCCGAGCCGCTCGGACAGAACGTGCTGCAGTACCTCGCGGCAGGATTGGTCACCGTGGTGGCGGACGAGGGCGGGCCGCGGGAGTGGGTGACCGACGGGGAGAACGGGAGGCGGGTGGCGCCGCGCGACCCGCGGGCGCTCGCCGAGGTGCTGCGCGAGCTGGTCGAGGATGCCGCGGCGCGCGAGCGCCTGGCATCCGCCGCTCCGGGGACCCCGGGACTGCTGGACGACGCGGCGGTCGCCCGCGCCCACGCGGAGATCTACCGGGAAATCGCGACCCGCCGGCGGATGCCCGTCAAGGCATAGGCTGACCTCGTGGAAGCACCGGGGACGTCTGCGATCCCCCTGGGCGTGCGCCTGCAGTTCGCCCGGGCCTCCGTCCAGGTGATCGCCGAGCGCTCCGGCATCCGGCTGCTGCACATCAAGGGCGACACCGTCGACCCGAGCATCCGCTCGCACGTCCGCGCAGGGTCGGACGTGGACGTGCTCATCGACCCGGTCGCGGTCCCGCGGATGCACGCCGAACTCGTGCGGCACGGCTGGCGGGTGTACAGCACCTTCCTGGACGGCTCGCCGTTCGGGCACGCGCAGACCTACCATCACCCGGACTGGGGCTACCTCGATCTGCACCGCCGGTTCCCCGGCATCCGCCTGCCCGATCGCCGGGCGTTCGAGGTGCTGTGGGCGGGTCACGGCGTGCACGACGCCGTCGGTGTGCCCTGCGCGGTGCCCTCCCTGGACGTCCAGGTGGTGCTGCTCATGCTCAATGCCGCGCGCGACGTGCGTGCAGTGGGGGCGGAAGGGCGACGCGTCTGGCAGGCGCAGTCGCCCGAGGAGCGCGCCCGCAGGCAGGCCCTGATCCGGGAACTGCGCGCGGAGGTGCCCTTCGCCGTCACGATGGGGGAGCTGGACCGTTTACGCGGACGACGTGAGCACCTGCTGTGGAAGACGATCGCGGAGGGCGGCAGCCGGGGTGCGGAATGGTGGGGGCGCGTCCTCGCCGCGCGCAACCCGCTCGAAGCGATGCAGACCCTTCTGCGGGCGCCTCTGGCCAACCGGTCGATGCTCGCCCACAAGCTGGGCCGCGATCCGACCGCCCTCGAGATGGCCACGGCGACGCTCCGGCGGTTCGGCGCCGGCATCCGCTCGCTGGTCGGGAGGCGCGGATGAGGCGCTACCGGATCGCGCGCGACGTCGGCGTGCTCGACGCGGGGGAGAGGGTGTACGTCGCCGGGCTTCCCGAGGGACCCGTCGTGATCTTGGACGGGCCGGCAGTGACCGCCTGGCGGGCTGCCGTCGGATCACAGCCGGCGGATGCCGCGGCGGTCGTGGCGGACGCGGCGGAGATCCAGCGCTACACCGCCGCGCTCGCCGAAGCCGGATTCATCGTCGAGGAGGATGCCCGTGCGTGAGGTTCTGATGGCGGCGCCGCTGATCCTGGCGGGCGTGCTGCTCGCCGCGGCGATCGCGAAGCTGCGCACCCCGGACACGCTCGCCGGCTGGGCGGAGCTCGGCGTGCCCGACTTCCTCCGCCGCGAATGGCTGCGTCGACTGCATCCGGTCGGCGAGATCCTGCTCGCGGCCCTTCTCCTGGGCACGGGTGCGTGGCTGGGCGTGCTCGCGGCGGCCGCGGCCGTGCTGCTCTTCGTCGCGTATCTCGTGCTGGTGGTGCGCAGCTTCCGGCAGAGCCCCGGGGCGTCGTGCAGCTGCTTCGGCAGCCGACGCCCGATCACCGCCGTCACCGTGGTGCGGAACGCCTGGTTCCTGCTGCTGGCGCTCGCGGCCCTGGGCGTCGTCGGGGCGGCGCCGCTGCTCGGCGGGGCGGTCGTCGCGCTCGGCGCCTCCTGGGTGTGGATGCCCGCGCTCGCGGCTGCGGCGCTCACCGTCTGGCTGTCGGTGGGGGAGCCCGCCACGGCCGGCGTCGGGGCGGGCGTGCCGATCATGCCGACGTCTGCGGATGCCGGGGTGAGGACGGATGCCGACGACCCGGCCGACTACATCCGCACCCGCACTCCCGCGGTGCCGGTGACGCTCGCCGACGGCCGCACCGTGAACCTGCGCGACCTCGCCGCTCGCGGCCCGCTGCTGCTGCTTGCGGTCAGCGAGACGTGCGGATCGTGCGTGCCCGCGATCGAGGCGATGCCGCGGTGGCGGGCTCTGCTGCCTGAGGTCAGCGTGCGCTTCCTGCTCACGCACGACCCCGCCGTGAGCCGGCTCGCTGACACCACCGAACCCCAGACGCTGCACGACCGACCGGGGTACGTCCGCAGCTCGATCGCCGACTGGGCAACCCCGGCCGCGGTGCTCGTCGGTGCCGACGGCTACCTGGCCGGGGGTCCGGTGAGCGGATACGACGAGATCGAGGCGTTCATCGGCGACATCTACGAGATCCTGCACGGGGCGCGGCCGCCGCAGTCCCCGGCCGGGGCGTAGGCACGTCAGCCGCAGCCGGGCGTCTCGACCGTGGCCGGCACCGGACGCACCATCGGCGTGTGCCGCACCTCGAGCGGGCCGAACTCCCCGGCGGGGGCGCTGAACTGCGCGACCACGGTGTGGGTCTGACCCGGCTTGTTGATGATCGGCACCTTGACCGCCCCGCGACCCAGATGCTGCGTCCCCGAGACGCTCACAGGCTGGCCGTCGATCGTCACCGAGGTCAGAGTGGAGCCGACCGGGCCGTACAGCACGAGGTGCGTCGAGATGTCGCCCTTCGGGTAGTAGCGCGCGGGGGCGATGTGATACGGGAGGTCCGGCGCCTGCTCGGGCGTGACGGTGTTGGTCAGTGTCGCCGTCGCCGTGAAGGTCGGGCTGTCCGGTGCCGTGCACTGCGTGGAGCTGCCCGCCACGTCGAGCTGCATGTAGTAGTCGAGCTTGCTCTGGGTGTCGTCGTTGACATAGACGCCGAGGACCGTCGACGCCTCGTTGGTGCTGGGGAGCCGGCCGGACAACGCCGACTCCGCCACGAGCGCCGCCTCGGCTTCGGTCGCCGGCGCGTAGAGGAGGCGGTCCTCATCCACCGCGCGGAGGAGGGCGTCGAGCAGGGGCTTCGGCTGTGCATCGCCGCGGGTCAGCGCGTCGAACACCGAGCGGGCCGCGGCCGCGAAGAACGCATCCTGAAGCCGCCCGTCCGGGAAGCGCCAGTACGCCTCGTTCAGAAGAAGCGGAACCGCGTTCTCGCTCGTGATCGTGACCGGCTCGTCGAGCACGCGGACCATCTCACCGCGGAACTCCACGGGCTCCGCGGGGACCACCGTCGGTCCGGTGGCCGCGAGCAGGTAGCTGAGTGCCACCGGATCGAAGGACACCACGGCATCCACGCGCGTGTCGAACTCCTCCGCCCACCAGGCGCGGACGAGGGCGGCGCTCTCGATGAAGTCCGGCGTCATCGTGGCATCCGAGATCCAACGCCCGACCTTGTCGCCGTACAGCGCCTCGGTCTCGGGGTTCAGCGGGATGACCGGGTCGGGGCGCCCGTTCTTGAAGTCCGTACTGGAGGCCTGCTGCGTGATGCTGATCCTGCCCTTGTCCACCGTGAGAAGCACCAGCGCCGCCGGGTTGCCGCCCGTGCCACGAGACTCGGCGTTGTTCTGGAAGATCATCAGGTAGTTGCGCGGCGCCTCCGCGCCGAGCGCCGTCGGCAGGATGCCGAGGATCTCCTTGGCGGGAGCCAGCATCGGCTCGATCTCGTCCACGGCATCCGTCAGCGTCGTCACTGCCGAGTCGACCTGCGGGATCAACCCCTCGCGGTCGATGCCCTCGAGGTCGGAGGAGGCCTTCGCGACGGCATCCGCCGCCTGGCCGACCGTGCCCTGCATCGCCGTGATCGCCGCGATGTCGATCGCGCCGTCCTTCGGCTTCAGCGCCTCCAGCGACAGCGCCGTCGCCGGGGCGAGTGCCTGGGTGGCGAGGTCGTCCGTGACGGCGGCCGCGGTGCGGACGGCGTGCAGGTTCGGGCCGACGACCGGCAGCCACTCCAGGTTCTTCCAGGTCTCGTCGTCCGTCTGCGCGCGCGCCTCACCGGTCAGCTCGGCCAGCTGCGCGGCCGTCGCCTTCGCGCGCTCGGAGTCGCCCGCGAGGATCTGCTCCTTGGCCGTCGACGCGAGCGGGACGGCCTGCACGAGTGCGCTGCGCGCCGCCATCGCCCGGTCGTAGACGCCCTTGCCGACCACGCATCCGACGACGGCGACCGCCAGCAGAACCAGCACGATCCCGACCGGGACCCAGAACCGGAAGCTGCGAAGGAGGGTGCCCCCCATCGTAGGGAAGCACTCCGTGGACTCCCCGAGAGCGGGCGGACGCCCCAGGCGCGCTCAGTACGCTCCGTGGCGCTTGAGGACCGCGCGCGCCGTGCGCCAGAGGATCACCAGGTCGCTGGTGAGGGACCAGTTCTCGACGTAGTACAGGTCGAGGCGGACGCTGTCCTCCCAGGACAGGTCGGAGCGGCCGCTGACCTGCCACAGGCCGGTGATGCCGGGCTTGACGAGCAGCCGGCGCTCCACCCACTCCTCGTACGTCTCCACCTCGCTCATCAGCGGCGGGCGCGGTCCGACCAGCGACATCTCGCCGCGGAGCACGTTCAGCAGCTGCGGCAGCTCGTCGATGCTGAGCCGGCGCAGGATGCGGCCGAGCCGGGTGACCCGCGGGTCGTCGCGCATCTTGAACAGCACCCCGTTGCCGTCCGAGGTCGGCAGCAGCTGCGGCAGCATGTCCTCGGCGCCGACCACCATGGAGCGGAACTTCAGCATCGAGAACACGCGGCCGTCCTGCCCGACCCGGGACTGCCGGAACAGCGCCGGCCCGCCGTCGGTGCGCACCATCGCGGCGATCATCAGCATCGCCGGGGCGAGCACCAGGAGGGCGAGCGCGGACACCACGATGTCGAACGCCCGCTTGGTGACGTAGCGCGAGCCGGTGAACTGCGGATAGTCCACGTGGATGAGGGAGAGGCCAGCGACCGGGCGGGCGTGGATGCGCGGCCCGGCCACGTCGGTGAGCGCCGCGGCGACGATGAGGTCGATGCTGCGGGTCTGCAGATCCCAGCCGAACTGCCGCAGCTTGGCGGGGGTGATCAGGTCGGAGCCTGCGTAGACGACGGCATCCGCGTCCGCGCGCTCGAGGCTCTCGACCACGTCGCTCAGATCACCGATCACGGGGATGCCGGGCAGCAGCATCCGCCCGGTGCCGAACTCGGTCACCGCACCGGTGATCACCATGCCCGCGGTGCGGTCGCGCTGGAGCTCCCGCGCGATGTGCTGCGCCTTGCCGTGCTCGCCCACGACGATCGTGCGCGCCAGGCACCGCCCCTGCGCGCGCTGCGCGCCCAGCCACTGCCGCCAGGCCCAGCGACCGGCGACGAGCATCCCCGCCCCTGCCGGGAGAGCGAGGAGGAGGTAGCCGCGGGCGACCTCGATGTGCAGCAGGAACGCGGCGATGGCGAGCACGCCGAACACGCGGATGCTGGCATCCGCCACCTGCCGGTACTCCTGCCATCCGCTGCCGATGGTCTTCTCGTCGCGGGTGCCGTGCACGCGCAGGGCGAGCAGCCACGCCACGATGAAGACGGCCGAGACGACCGTGTACGCCACGCCGAACCCGTCGCCGGAGACGCCCGGGATGTGCAGATCGGCGGATGTCTGACCGAAGCGCAGCGCCTGCGCGCCGAACACGGCCGCCACGACGATGACGGTGTCGGTGAGCATCAGGCGGCGCGCATAGCCGCGCTGCCAGCGGACGATCCCGGCGGGCGTCGGCACGGACAGCGGGACGGATGCCGGCGAGAGCCGTTCCGTCGTCGGGCGGACAGCCCGAATCGTCCTGCCCCGCCGGCCCGGCAGGACAAGGTCCCCAGATAACGCCACGTTCCCTCCCCAGAGGACGAGCACCCCAGTAATTCCTGCAGTCGCAGGGTCCCCTCACCGCCTCCCACAGGCGGTGCGTCATCCCCGTCCCCAGATGTGTCCTCCGTCCCCAGACGAAGGCGCTGACTCCCTCCGTCCCCAGACGAAGGAATTGTGGGGAGTCTAACCCCGAACCGGCGTTTCCGGTAGGGGCGGTCCGGACGCTTCGACAGGCTCAGCGTCCGCGGGTGTGCGGACGCTTCGACAGGCTCAGCATCCGCAGGGCGTCCGGACCCTGAGCGCGTCGAAGGGTCCGAAGGGATCAGAGGCCCGACCAGCGGGGGATCGGCCAGAGGATCGCGACGGCGGGGCCGACGATCTGGTCGCGCTTCGCCCAGCGCCAGCATCCGGCATCCGCGCCGCCGTCGTGACGGCATTCGGCGGCGGAATCCGAGGACGACGAGCGGTGGTCGCCCAGCACGAGGTACGAGTCCTCGGGCACCACCACCTCCGCGAAGCAGCGGCTCGAGGCGGGCTGCGTGGTGCAGTTCAGGCCGGCGGCGTCGAACGGCAGGTCCTCGAACACGTACGGCTCGTCCAGCGGCTCGCCGTCCACCAGGATGCGCCCGTCCTCGGTGCAGCAGCTCACGGTCTGCCAGCCCGGCGGTGACGAACGCGAGCACCAGGTGGAACCACACGCTCCCGGTGATCCGCGCGCGCAGCGGCCGCGCCTCGGCGCTCCCGGACTCTTCGGCGCTCACGCGTCTCACCCTACTCGGACGGCCCGGGGGCGCAGGCGCACTGTAGTAGTTTGGTGAGGATATTCAGCAGCATCGGGGGGCCTGGGGTGCCGCGACCGGGAACAGAGAGCGACTCAATGGATCTGCGCCATTACCTGCGTATCTTCCGTGCGCACTGGCTGGGGCTGCTGATCCTCGTCGTGAGCGCGCTGGTGGTCGCCTTCGGCTGGACGCTACTGCAGCCCAAGATCTACGCGGCCGACACCACGGCGATCGTGCAGGCCACGGCATCCGGCGACGACCTCGGCGCCAAGACGCTGGGCAACCAGCTCGCCAACTCCCGCGTGAAGACCTTCGTGAACCTGGGCACCTCGCGCTCCGTCGCCGAGCGCGTGATCGAGGAGCTCGGACTGGACACCAGCCCGAGCGGCTGGTCTCGCAGGTGACCGTGACGAACCCGCTGGACACCGTGTCGCTGAAGGTGACCGCCCAGGCGTCCAGCCCGGAGCAGGCCCGCGACATCGCCGAGGCGTGGGTGCGCGGCATGGCCGCGGAGGTCAACCTGCTGGAGACCGGCGACGAGGAGACCCCCGGGTCGGTGTACCTCGTGCCGATCGACTCCGCGCTGCTGCCGAGCGCGCCGGCATCGCCGAACACCCGGCTCGCGCTCGCGATCGGCGGGCTGATCGGCGTGGCCCTCGCCTTCGGGTACGCCATGCTGCGCTACACGCTCGATCGCCGCATCCGCTCGGTGGACTCGGTCGAGCGGGAGCTCGGCATCGCCGTGGTCGGCACCATCCCGGAGGAGAAGAGCTTCACCGCGGACAACCGGCTGATCCCGAGCGACGGCGCCACCTCGACCCGCAGCAGCAATGCCCACCTCTTCGCCGTGGCGGAGGCGATGCGCGAGCTGCGCACCAACATCCAGTTCATGGACGTCGACAACCCGCCGCGCGTGATCGTCGTCACCAGCCCGCTCCCCGGCGACGGCAAGTCGACCACCGCGTCGAACCTCGCCATCACGCTCGCCGCCAACGGGGAGCGCGTCGTACTCATCGACGGCGACCTGCGCCGCCCGATGATCGCCACCATCTTCGGCCTCGTCGAGGACGTGGGCCTGTCCGACGTGCTCGTCGGCCGCGCCGAGATCGCCGAGATCGCGCAGCGCGTGCCCGGGCATCCGAACCTCGTCGTCGTCGCCGCCGGCAAGCTGCCGCCGAACCCGAGCGAGGTGCTCGGCTCGGCGCGCATGCGCGACATGCTCGCCGCCGTCTCGCGCGAAGCCGTCATCATCGTCGACGCTCCGCCGCTGATCCCGGTGACGGATGCCGCGGTGCTCACCCAGCACGCGGACGGGGCGATCGTCGTCGCCACCGTCGGCCGGACCACCTTCGAGGTGCTCAGCAAGGCGCTCAGCAACCTGGAGCGCGCCAGCGCCCGGGCGCTCGGCGTGGTGCTGAACCGGGTGCCGCGCCGCGGCAGCGGGGCTGCGTACTACGGCTACCAGTACCACGGCGACTACTACCGGTCGGAGGCCGAGGAGGCCGAACGGGTCGAGGGCCCGCGGCGGCGCAGCGAGTCGGCGGCGTGAGCGCGCCGTGACCGCGCGCTCGGTGACGGTCGGGGCCCTGGGCGCCCGCATCCGCATCGTCTTCGGGGACGACGTCCCGGCCGACGTCGTCGCCAGGACTGCGCACGCGTGGAGCGGGGCGAGCGTGGATGCGGCGGAGGAGGATGCGGCGGAGGACGCCCGCATCGACGTGCCGGCCGTGTCCGACCCCGAGGCGTTCCTGCAGCAGCTGTCCACCGACGTGACCCTCGAGGCGCTCGCGCACAACCGCGGCCGCCTGTTGATGCTGCACGCCGCGGGCGTGGCACTCGAGGACGGGCGGGTGATCGCCTTCGTCGGACCGTCCGGGCGCGGCAAGACCACGCTGAGCCGGCACTTGGCGCGGCACTTCGGCTACGTCTCGGACGAGACCATCGCCTTCGACGACGAGCTGCGGGTGCTGCCGTACCGGAAGCCGCTCTCCGTGATCCGGCACGGGATGCCGAAGGACCAGATCGCCCCCGCCGACGCGGGGCTGCGCGACCTGCCGGGCGTCCCGCTGCGGCTCGCGGCGATCGTCGTCCTCGACCGCGATCCCGGCGCCTCCGGAGTGACCGTCGAGCACGTGCCGTTCGCCGACGCGGCGCCGGATCTCGTCGCGCAGACCAGCTACCTCACCGAGCTGCCGGGGACGGTGAGCGCGCTCGCCGACCTGTGCGCCCGCGCCGGCGGCGTCCGGCGGCTGCGGTACGCGGAGGCGTCCGAGGTGCCGGCCGCGATCGAACGGATCCTCGCGCCCGGCCCGGCATCCGATGCGGGGACGGCGCGGCAGCTGCCCGTGCTCGGCCCCGAGGGCGAGGTGACATCGGCGGATGCCGTCGACGACGGCGACCGGATCGTGGTGCTCGCGGGGCGGACGCTGCGCGTGCTGGACGGCATCGCCCCCACGATCCTGCGACACGCCGGCGAGGGCGAGGAGGCGATCGTCGCGGCCGTGGTGGCCGCGCACGGGGCGCCGCCGTCGGGCGACCCGGCCGCGCTGGTGCGGCACGCGATGCAGGAGCTCGCCGAGGCCGGGTTCGTGGTGGGGGAGCGATGACCGCCGAGGCGCACCGGATCGGGGGCGACGTCGCCTGGGTGTCCAGCGGCCCGGAGCGGGTCGTCGTGCTCGACCTCGCCGACCCGGCGGCCACCCCGACGGCGCTGGAGGGGTCGGCCGCGGCGATCTGGCACACCATCGCCGACGCGGACGGCATCACCCGCGACGAGCTGCTGCAGGTGCTCGCCGAGAGCTTCGCGGTCCAGGCCGGCGACATCGCCGACGACGTGGACGCCGTGCTGCGCCGGCTGCGGGAGCTGTCGCTGATCTCCTGACCGCCGACGTCACCCGCCCGGGCATCCCGCCCCGCCCAACGTCCCGCCCCGCCCAACGTCCCGCCCCGTCCAACCCGGGCTCTCAACCGGGTTTGGGGCGGATTCTCGCGTTCGGGGCGGGCGTGGCCCGCCCCGAACGCGAAAACGCGCCCCAAACGGGTGAAAGACGGTGGTGTTCGGATGACGGCGTGCTCAGGACAGGGCGAGCCTGACCACCCGCTCCACCTGCGCGAGCGCGGGCACGAGCTCGCGCGCCGACCGCTCGTACACCTCGGCGGAGCGCCGGTACGGGTCGATGACGTCGTCCTCGTCCGTGCCGCCGGCGGTCAGCCCGCGGCGGTGCGAGATCGCGATCACGGTCGACCCCAGGCGAGCGCGGGTGTTGTCGCCGTCGCCCTCGGCGGCGTCGAGCAGCTCGTCATCGGTCATCGTCGCGGCGAGCCGGGCGAACTCCCGCACCGGGAAGACCCGATGCAGGCGGCTCGGCGCCAGCTGCACCGCGAAGGCCCGGTGCTCGCGGGTCATCGTGAGCGTGAGGTCGGCCTCGATCAGCATCCGCTCCTGCACGAGACGGCCGCGATGTCGGGCGGCGTCGTCGGCATCCGCACCGTTCGCGAGGGCCAGCTGCAGGGCCTCCGGGGTCATCGCCTCGTCCACCAGTGCGTGCGTGCCGGCGCTGTGCACGACCACGCCCAGGTCGCGCAGCGAGGAGCGCAGCAGCAGCGCGGCCAGCGGCGATCGGCACACGTTGCCCGTGCACATGACCAGCAGCGACGGCGCGCCGCCGAGCGCACGGTCCGGTGACGGCGCGGTTTCGAACAGCGAGGAGAGCGGGGATCGCGGCTGCGGAGCGGCATCCGGTGCCGTCCCTGCATGAGCCGTTCGTCGCTGTCGGCGCGTCATCCCCAGCCGCGCCGCATAGCGATGCGATTCGTGCATGGGGACAGCCTAGGACTCCGGCGGGCCGCGCGGTCCAGCGTTCTCGTGCGTCGTCTTCGCGGTCGGTCGGCTCTGCGCCGGCCGTCAGCCGTGCTGCTCGATGTAGCGGAGCAGCACGCCCTCGCGCAGCGCCCACGGCGACACCTCGAGCTCGTCGACGCCCAGCAGCTCCATCGCGACGTGCAGCACCACCGCGGCCCCGACGATCTGCAGCGAGCGGTCGGGGGTGATGCCGGGCAGCTCCTGCCGTGCGGATGCCGGGATGCGCGCGAGCCGGGGGATCCACGAGCCGAGGGAGGCGCGCGGCAGCAGCATCCGATCGCTGCCCGGCCACCCCGGGGCCGGATAGCCGACGAGCTGGGCGAGGGAGCGGATCGCCTTCGATGAGCCGACGACGTGATCGGGGCTGGGGAGGGCGGCGAAGCGCTCGGCGATCGGCTGCAGGGTCGTCGCCGCGTGCGCGCGGAGCCGCGCCACCGCGGCCTCGCCGGGCGGGTCGTCGGGGAGGAACTGCACGGTCATCCGGCCGGCGCCGAGGGGAGCGGATGCGGCGACCTCGGGCAGTTCCTCCGATCCGCCCGCGAACTCGAACGAGCCGCCGCCGATGTCCAGCAGCACGAGGCGACCCGCCGACCAGCCGAACCATCGGCGTACGGCGAGGAACGTCAGCGCGGCCTCCTCCTCGCCGTCGAGCACCTGCAGCGGCTGCCCCAGTGCGGCCTCGATGCGGGCGATCACCTCGTCGCCGTTGCGGGCCTCGCGCACGGCGCTGGTCGCGGTGGCGAGCAGGGTGTCGATGCGCTCGGCATCCGCGATCGTGCGCGCGCGGCGTGCGGCGTCCTCCAGGGCGCGGATCCCGTCCTCGGCGATCGCTCCGTCGGGCGTGAGGTAGCGCATCAGGCGGACGACCGTGCGATCGCTCGTGGTGCCGAGCGGGCGGCCGCCGGGCCGGGCATCCGCGACGAGCAGGTG
Organism: Microbacterium sp. EF45047; assembly: GCF_028472845.1. Classification (NCBI taxonomy): domain Bacteria; kingdom Bacillati; phylum Actinomycetota; class Actinomycetes; order Micrococcales; family Microbacteriaceae; genus Microbacterium; species Microbacterium sp. EF45047. Next base: position 480,369 of record NZ_CP069429.1, read on the forward strand.
GACGGTGTTCGAGCCGATGTCGAGGACTCCGAGGCGCACGGGACGAGACTACTCGCGCTCGCGGTGGCGCTCGACGCGCCGGCCCGGATCCGGTGTGCCGATATTCTCCGTCGCCTGCCCTCGGCATCCGGTATGCGTGCGAGATAGTGCCGGATCGGTGCCGGACACCGTCCGGTCCGGCCGGTTCGCCTGCTGGGGCGGCGCACCGGCGATGACGCACTGGGCTGCCCCGGCGGAGGCTGCCGAGGGGGCGATGAGCGAGTCGAAGAGGTCGCTCGCCGATCTGTTCGGCGTGCCCGAGCACCCGGCGCCCGGTGCGGGCGACGACGGCGACGGGGCCGGCCGGGAGGACGGGGGCCGCCGGGATATCGCCGAGCTGTTCCGTCTCGACGAGCCCGAGGACCGTGACGAGCCCGAGGACCGGGGCGGGTCCGAGGGACGTGGCGAGTCGGGGGACCGGGGTGAGTCCGAAAGGCGCGGCGAGTCCGTGGGGCGCGGCGAGTCCGTGGGACGCGGCGATGCCGGCGGGACGGGTCCGGCATCCGATGCGGAAGCTGACGGGGCTGCGGATGCTGACGGGTCTGCCGATGCGGACGTGCTCTTGGCGGCGGACACGCGCGCGACTGCGGAGGTGCCTGACGCTGAGGATGGGACTGGGGATGCGGCCGCGGGTGCACGTGCGTCGCGGTCGCCCCTGCGCCGGCCGATGGTCCGCGCGATCGGTGTCGCGGTCCTGCTGCTGGTGGTCGCCGTCGGCGTCGTGATGGGACAGGGGTCTTCCCGCTCGGAGCCCGCGGCGGCCCTCGCCTCCGCGGAGCGGGAGCTCATCAGCGCGGAGCGGACGCTGGACGGCGCGCATACCCGCGTCGCCGAAGCGATCGAGCGCGGGATCGCGGACGCGGACCGCACGGAGGCGATGCTCGCGTCGCTGGCCGGCTTCGCCGACGAGCCCGCCCGCACCGCGGCACTCGCGGCCGTCGCGACGTACCGGGACGACGTGCAGGGCGTCGAGCTGCCCGAGGTGCCCGCCCCGTACGTCGCGAGGGCCGGCGACCTCGCTCCCGATGCCGTCGCCGCCGCCCGGCGGAACGTCCGCGACCGGCAGGAGCGCGCCGAGGAGCTTCTCGGGGATATCGGGCGGAATCCGAGCTGCTCGAACTCGACCGGACGTTCCGCACGGCACGGTCGGAGTTCCTCGCCGGCACCCCCGCCTGCTCCGGCGCCCAATCCCAATCCCCATCCGCAGCCGCAACCCGAGCCCGAGCCCGAGCCCGAGCCGTCTCCGGATCCGGAGCCGTCTCCCGAGCCGACGCCGGAGCCGAGCCCCGAACCCACGCTGCCGCTGCCGCTGCCCTTGCCGCTGCCGTTGCCGCTCGAGCCGGCGCCGTGACCGCCGTGGGCACGAGGACGACGGCATCCCGCCCGCGGATACCATGGGAGCCGTGACCGCCGTCGACCCGACCCTGCCGCTCTCGCCGTACCGGGAGATCGACCGCGCCGACTGGGCGCGGCTGGCGGCCGACCTGGATCAGCCGCTCAGCGAGACCGAGGTCGTCGGCATCCGCGGCATCGGCGACCGACTCGACCTCGCCGAGGTGCGCGAGGTGTACCTGCCGCTCAGCCGCCTGCTCAGCCTGTACGCGACGGCGACGAAGCGGCTGGGGGCGGCGACGAGCGAGTTCCTGCAGGAGGAGGACACCACCACGCCGTTCGTCGTCGGTGTGGCCGGATCCGTGGCCGTCGGGAAGTCGACGATCGCGCGCCTGCTGCGCGAGCTGATGAGCCGCTGGCCGGGCACGCCGCGCGTGGAGCTCGTGACGACGGACGGCTTCCTGTATCCGAACGCCGAGCTCGAGCGGCGCGGGCTGATGGACCGCAAGGGCTTTCCGGAGTCGTACGACCGGCGCGCGCTGCTGACGTTCCTCACCGAGGTGAAGAGCGGGGCCGAGGAGGTGCGGGCGCCGTTCTACTCGCACATGCGCTACGACATCGTGCCCGACGCGCACATCGTGGTCCGCAGGCCCGACGTCGTCATCGTCGAGGGGCTGAACGTGCTGCAGCCGCCGCCGGCGCCCAACGACGTGGCGGTCAGCGATCTGTTCGACTTCTCGATCTACGTCGACGCCGACGCCGAGCACATCGAGCGCTGGTACGTCGACCGGTTCCTGGCGCTGCGGCAGGGCGCGTTCAGCAACCCGTCGTCGTACTTCAACGTGTTCGCGCACCTCACCGACGAGGAGGCGGTCACCACGGCGCTCGGCTACTGGCGCGAGATCAACATGCCCAACCTGCTCGAGAACGTGCTGCCCACGAAGCACCGAGCCACCCTGGTGCTGCGCAAGGGCGCCGACCACGCCGTGGAGAGCGTGCTGCTCCGCAAGCTCTGACACCCCGCCGCTTTCGAATCGCGCGACTGGCTGTGATCCGGCCCGGTTGGCGACCGATCAAGCGATTCGAAACGGAGAGAGGCGATTCGTACGGATGCCTAGCAAATGGGTCCCCGTACCCTTGAACCCATGTGTGGAATCGTCGGATACGTGGGCCCTCGCCCCAGCCAGGACATCCTGCTCGCAGGGCTCGCCCGTCTCGAATACCGCGGCTACGACTCCGCGGGCATCGCCGTGATCGATGAGAACGGCACCCTCGGCATGCGCAAGAAGGCCGGAAAGCTCGGCATGCTCCGCGAGTCCCTCAAGGACGCCGCCCTCGGCGACGGCACCACGGGCATCGGCCACACGCGGTGGGCCACCCACGGCGGACCGACCGACGTCAATGCGCATCCGCACCTGGCGGATGACGACAAGCTGGCCCTCATCCACAACGGCATCATCGAGAACTTCGCCGCCCTCCGCGACGAGCTCGCCGCCGAGGGGTACACCTTCCGCAGCGAGACCGACACCGAGGTCGCCGCGGTGCTCCTCGGACGCGAGTACCGCGCCACCGGCGGCGATCTGCAGGAGGCGTTCCGCAAGGTCGTGAACCGCCTCGAGGGCGCGTTCACCCTGCTCGCCATGCACCAGGACCACCCGGGCCTCGTCGTCGGCGCCCGCCGCAACTCCCCCCTGGTGATCGGCCTCGGCGAGGGCGAGAACTTCCTCGGCTCCGACGTCGCCGCCTTCGTCGAGCACACCCGCAAGGCGCTCGCGATCGGCCAGGACCAGATCGTCGCGATCACGCCGGATGCCGTCACCGTCACCGACTTCGACGGCAACTCCGTCGAGGCCGCGCCGTTCGACGTGTCCTGGGACGCCGCCGCCGCCGAGAAGGGCGGCTGGTCGAGCTTCATGGCCAAGGAGGTCGCCGAGCAGCCGGAAGCCGTGGCGAACACCATCCGCGGCCGCATCAGCGACGGTCAGGTCGTCATCCCCGAGCTCGACGGCATGGACGAGCTGTTCACCGGCATCCGTCGCGTCATCATCACCGCGTGCGGCACGGCCTCGTACGCCGCGCTCGTCGGCAAGTACGCGATCGAGCAGTGGGCGCGCGTGCCGGTGGACGTGGAGCTCGCGCACGAGTTCCGCTACCGCGACCCGGTGATCGGCGGCGACACGCTCGTCGTGTCGATCAGCCAGTCCGGCGAGACCATGGACACGCTGATGGCCGTCAAGTACGCGCGCGAGCGCGGCGCGCGGACGCTGTCGATCTGCAACACCCAGGGCGCCACGATCCCGCGCGAGTCCGACGCGGTCGTCTACACGCACGCCGGCCCGGAGGTCGCCGTCGCCTCGACGAAGGCGTTCTCGGCGCAGATCACCGCGCTGCTGCTGCTCGGTCTGCACATGGGCCGCGTCCGCGGGACGTTCGCGCACGCATCCGCCGAGATCGCCGACCTGCAGGCCCTGCCGGAGAAGGTCGCGAAGGTCATCGAGGGTGAGCAGGAGCACGTCAGCCAGCTCGCGCACTGGATGGCCGACACCCGCTCGGTGCTGTTCCTCGGGCGTCACGTCGGGTACCCGATCGCCCTCGAGGGCGCGCTCAAGCTCAAGGAGATCTCGTACATCCACGCCGAGGGCTTCGCCGCCGGTGAGCTCAAGCACGGCCCGATCGCCCTGATCGAGCCGGGACAGCCGGTGTTCGTGATTGTCCCGTCGCCGCGCCACTCGGCACTGGTGCACTCCAAGGTCGTCTCGAACATCCAGGAGATCCGCGCCCGCGGCGCCCGCGTGATCGTGGTCGCCGAGGAGGGCGACGCCGCGGTGCTGCCGTACGCGGACGAGGTCATCCACATCCCGCTCGCCGGGGCCATGTTCGAGCCGGTGCTGGCGGTCGTCCCGCTGCAGATCTTCGCCATGGCGCTCGCCACCGCGAAGGGCCTGGACGTCGACCAGCCCCGCAACCTCGCGAAGTCCGTCACCGTGGAGTGACGGGTTCCGTCCGTCCGGATCGCCCCGGGGCCGCGTGCCTCGGGGCGATCCGCGTCTTCGGGGCGGTCGGAGCGGTGGGGTGATCGCACACGCCCGCAGCCGGGCATCCGCGCCTCCCGAGGACAGGAAGTCTCGCCGGGACATCCGGGGAGTACTCCTGCGCCGGGGAGACCGACGCACGAGCGGATGCGCGCGGATGCGCGCGGATGCGCGCGGATGCCGCGGGTAGGCTGATCCGGTGATCATCGGGACCGGCATCGACCTCGTCGACATCGCGCGGTTCGAGCGGAGCGTCGCCCGCACGCCGCGACTGCTCGAGCGTCTGTTCACGCCGTCGGAGCGGACGCTGCGGCTGCGCTCCCTCGCCGCGCGGTACGCCGCGAAGGAGGCGCTGATCAAGGCGCTCGGCGGCAGCGACGGGGTGCACTGGTCCGAGATCGAGATCGCGTCCGAGGCATCCGGCCGCCCCCGCTTCGTGCTGTCGGGGTCGACCGCCGCCGTCGTCGCGGAGCGCGGCATCACCACGCTGCATCTCACACTGACGCACGATGCCGGTCTCGCCGCCGCGTTCGTCGTCGCGGAGCGGACGGATGCCCCCGCTGCCGCCCAAGCACCCGCCGCCGCCGCATCCGCCGACACCCCGTCTTCGCGTCGACACCCCGTGCTCCAGACGTCCGCAGGGCGGGATCTCGACGACGGCACGGGGTCTCGGCCGGGGGAGGGGCGGGCATGACCCCGTTCCGCGAGGCGACGATCGACCTCGACGCGATCGCCGACAACGTCAGCCACCTGCGCCGGCTCACCGGGGTGCCGGTCATCGCGGTCGTCAAGGCGGACGGCTACGGGCACGGCGCGGCGGCGGCCGCCACGGCGGCGCTCGCCGGCGGCGCGTCGCGGCTCGCGACGGCGACGATCGAGGAGTCGCTGGCGCTGCGCCGCGCCGGCGTGACCGCGCCGCTGATGGCGTGGCTGCACGAGCCCGGCCGGCGGTTCGACGACGCCGCCGAGGCCGGCATCGAACTCGGCATCTCCTCCTTCGCGCAGCTGCTCGCCGCGGCGGATGCGGCATCCGTGGCCGCCCCGACCGCGGTGCACCTCAAGCTCGAGACCGGGCTGTCGCGCAACGGCGTCCCGCCGCAGGACTGGCCGCGCGTGCTCGCCGAGGCCGCGCGGCTCGAGCGGATCGGCCGCATCCGCATCGTGGGCCTCTTCAGCCACCTCTCCAACACCAGCCCCGAGGACGACCGGGCCGCTCTCGCACGGTTCCTCGAGGGGACGGATGCCGCGGAGGCGGCCGGCATCCGCCCGGAGATCCGGCACCTCGCCGCCACCGCCGCCGCGATAGACCTGCCGGAGACGCGCCTGGACGCGGTCCGGATCGGCATCGGTCTCTACGGGTTGTCGCCGTTCAATGACCGCAGCTCGGCGGATCTCGGGCTGCGGCCGGCGATGACGCTGCGCGCCGCCGTTGCGGCCGTGCGCCGGGTGCCGGCAGGGGCCGGCGTGTCGTACGGCTACGACCACCGCACCGAGCGGGAGAGCACGCTCGCGCTCGTTCCGCTGGGGTACGCCGACGGCATCCCGCGGCAAGCCTCGGGGCGCGGGCCGGTGCTCATCGGCGGGCGCCGCCACACCATCGCCGGTCGCGTGGCGATGGACCAGTTCGTCGTGGACGTCGGCGACCAGGAGGTCGCGGTGGGTGACGAGGTGATCGTGTTCGGCGACCCGACACTGGGGCATCCGTCGGCGACGGAGTGGGGGGATGCCGCGGGCACCGTCAACTACGAGATCGTCACGCGCATCGGGGCGCGCGTGCCGCGGCGGAGCGTGTCATGACGCTGGATGCGGAGCTGGCCGGACGCCACGAGATCGCGACCGCGGCCGACATGGAGGAGCTGGGCCGGAGGATCGGCGCGTCGCTCGGTCCCGGCGATCTGCTCGTGCTCACCGGTCCGCTGGGCGCGGGGAAGACCACGTTCACGCGCGGTCTCGCGAAAGGGCTCGGTGTGCGCGGACCGGTGCAGAGCCCCACGTTCGTGATCGCCCGCACCCATCCGTCGCTCGTCGGCGGCGCCCCGCTCGTGCACGTGGACGCGTACCGGCTGTCGTCGGCCGCCGAGCTGGACGACCTCGACATCGCCTTCGACCGGTCGGTGGTCGTCATCGAGTGGGGTCGGCCGATGGCGGATGCCGTGGCCGACGACTGGTGGGACATCGAGCTCGAACGCCCGGTCGGGGGAGGGGACGACGACCTCGGCGACGAGGACCTGGACACCGACGCGCCCCGCATCGTCACGATCACCCGCGTGGAGCGCTCCCCCGCACGCTGAGCGCGCCGCACGCTGAGCCCTGCGGACGCTGAGCCCCGCGGACGCTGAGCCCCGCGGACGCTGAGCCCTGCGGACGCTGAGCCCTGCGGACGCTGAGCCCGTCGAAGCGTCCCCCTTGACATCCGGACCCTTCGACGAGCTCAGGGTCCTCGACGAGCTCAGGGTCCTCGGCGCCGGCGGACCCGTCCGGCGGCCGGCCGCCCCTGCGCCGACTACCCTTGAGGTGTGATCCTCGCCGTCGACACTTCACTCGGGACGGCCGCCGCCGTCATCGATCACGACGGCCGCGTCGTCGCCGAGGCGTCCAGCCCCGACCCGCTCGGCCACGCCGAGGTGATCGGCGACCTCCTCGCCGAAGTCGTCCGCGACGCATCCCTCACCCACGTCGTCGCCGGCATGGGGCCCGGTCCCTTCACCGGGCTGCGCATCGGGATCGCCGCCGCGCGCGCGGTCGCGCTCGGCCGCGGCATCCCGGTCGTCGCCGTCCCCAGCCATTTCGCCCCGGCGCTGGCCGCGCTCGACGGCGGTGCCACGCGTTTCGCCGTGGTGACGGATGCCCGCCGCCGGGAGCTCGCGGTCAGTGTCTTCGACGGCACGGACGCCGACGGCATCCCTCGTCTGACCGAACCGGCGCACCTCGTGGCTCAGGGAACCGGCCTCGACCTCCCGGTCGTCGAGGCTGCGCAGCTGTCCGCGGTGGACCTGGCGCGCGTGGGCGCACGGGCGATCGCCGCCGGCCGCATCCTCACCGATGGCGAGCCGCTGTATCTGCGCTCGCCCGACGTCGTGCAGCCGGGCGCGCCGAAGAAGGTGAGCGCATGACCCTGCGCACCGCCACCATCGACGACCTCGACGCGATCATGCGCATCGAGCGGCGCTCGTTCCCGACCGACGCGTGGAGCGAGGACACCATGGCGACCGAGCTGACGAGCGCCCACAACCACTACCTCGTGGACGAGGAGGACGGCGTCGTCATCGGCTACGGCGGCCTGCGCGCGCTGCGGGGCGCGGCGGATGCCGACATCCAGACCATCGCGTTCGACGCCGAGCACCGGGGTGCCGGGCGCGGCAGGGCACTGCTGCGCGCCCTTCTCGCCGAGGCGGCGGAGCGCGGCGCGCGCGAGGTGTTCCTGGAGGTGCGGGCAGACAACCCGGGGGCCGAGGGACTGTACCTCTCCGAGGGTTTCGCCGAGCTGGCGCGCCGGCCCCGGTACTACCAGCCCGACGACGTCGACGCGATCGTGATGAAGCTCGACCTGAGGGCGTGGGCCGCTCGTGCCCGGGAGGGCACGACCGTCACCGGCGCTGACCCCGCCGTTCCCGCCGGCACCGTTGACCGCGCCGTTGCCGCTGGCACCGTTGACCCCGCCGGCACCGTTGACGCCGCTGGCCACGCTGTCCCCGCTCGCGCTCGGGAGGAGAACTCACGCTCGGGAGGAACGATCCGCCAGGATTCCCCTCCCGAGGGAGAGAACTCCTCCCGGGCGGACGAGGTTCCGGTGGACAGGAGTCCGGCGGGCACCGTCCCGGCGGACGGGAACCCGGCGGGCACCGTCGCGGCGGACAGGAACCCGGCGGGCACCGTCGCGGCGGACAGGAACCCGGCGGGCACCGTCGCGGCGGGCACGTCCGACGGCGGCACCTCGCGCGAGGAGGCGACGGCATGACCGGACCCCTGGTGCTCGGCATCGAGACGAGCTGCGACGAGACCGGGATCGGCATCGTCCGCGGACGCACGCTGCTGTCCAACACGATCGCGTCCAGCATGGACGAGCACGCCCGCTACGGCGGCGTCGTGCCCGAGGTCGCCGCGCGCGCCCACCTGGAGGCACTCCAGCCCGCGATCGAGCGGGCCCTCGATGAGGCTCAGGTGCGGCTGGAAGACCTGGACGCCGTCGCGGTCACCAGCGGTCCAGGACTGGCCGGCGCCCTGATGGTCGGCGTCGGCGCGGCGAAGGGCCTGGCGGTGTCGCTCGGCAAGCCGCTGTACGCCGTGAACCACCTCGTCGGGCACATCGCTGCGGACATCCTCGACCCGGATGCCCCGCCGCTGGAGTATCCGACGATCGCGCTCCTCGTCTCCGGCGGGCACACCTCGCTCCTGCACGTGCGCGACCTCACCACCGATGTCGAGCTCCTCGGCGAGACGGTGGACGACGCCGCGGGGGAGGCGTTCGACAAGGTCGCCCGCATCCTCGGGCTGCCGTATCCGGGTGGTCCGCAGATCGACCGCGCGGCCGCCGAGGGCGACCCGGACGCGATCCGGTTCCCGCGGGGCCTGTCCCGGGCATCCGACATGGCGAAGCACCGCTACGACTTCTCGTTCTCGGGCCTGAAGACCGCCGTCGCCCGCTGGATCGAGCGGGCCGAAGCACACGGCGATCCGGTGCCCGTGGCCGACGTCGCCGCGAGCTTCCGCGAGGCGGTCGTCGACGTGCTCGCCACGAAGGCGCTCGCCGCCTGCGCCGACCTGGGCGTGCCGAGGCTGCTGCTGGGCGGCGGCGTGATCGCCAACCGCCGGTTGCGCGAGGTCGTGCTCGAGCGTGCCGAGGCCGCGGGCGTCGCCGTGCGCATCCCGCCGCTGTCGCTGTGCACCGACAACGGGGCCATGATCGCGGCGCTCGCCGCGCAGCTCATCGCCGCGGGCCGCGGGCCGTCGACCCTCGGGTTCGGCGCCGACTCCACGCTGCCGGTCACCGAGATCCAGGTGAGTGCCGCATGACCGAGCCGTCGCCGCACATCGACGGCGTCAGCCCCGAGGTGGACGCGCCGGGGGATCCGGTCGCGCGGTCCGGGGCCGGCGATGAGCGGCGCGCATCCGGTGACGCGTATCGGCGGATGCCGGAGTACCGCCTCCCGGAGGCGCTGATCGCCCGTGGACCTCAGACCGACGCCGACGCGTTCCGCTCCGTCGAGGGTGCGCCGCAGGACGAGCCTGTCGACGACGCGAAGCTCGCCCCGTGGGCGCTCTTCGCGGCCATCGTCGCGCTGGCGACCTCGATGTTCGTCGGGTGGGGCATCCCGGTCGCCGTCGTCTCGGTGATCGCGGCGATCATGTCGCTGCGGCGCCCGGTCGAGAACCGCGCGATCGCGATGTGGGCGCTGGTGCTCGGCATCGCCGCGACCGTGTTCAGCCTCGGCTGGCTCATCTGGGCCGCCATGCAGTTCGAGAGCATGGGGTAGGGATGCCCGGGCCCGCCGACCCGGATCGGCTGAGGGAGCTCCGACGACGCGCCTGGGGGCGCGGCGGGGGTCTCGACGCCGCCGAGGCGGAGGAGCTCCGCCGGCTCGAGGCCGGGGCCTCCCCGGTCGGCCCCTCCCCGGTCGACCTCTCGCCGGTCGGCCCCTCACCGGTCGTTGAGCGAGCGGAGCGAGACGAAACGCCCTCCGCATCCGCGGATGCACCCGTCCCGGTCGGCCCCTCCCCGGTCGGCCCCGCACCGGTCGTTGAGCGAGCGGAGCGAGACGAAACGCCTTCCGCATCCGCGGACACCTCCGTCCCGGTCTCTGAGCGTCCCGATCCCGAGGCGCCGACCCGCAGCCGGCTGCCGATGATCCTCGCCGCCGTCGCGACCCTCGCCCTCGTGCTGGGTCTCGGCGCCGGCCGGCTGCTGTTCGGCGGGGGCGACGCCCCTCCCTCGATGCCCGCGGAGCACGAGGAGGTCTGGGCGCAGCTGGAGAACTCCGAGAACTTCGACCCCGGGTCGGTGGTGTATCGCGGCGAGAAGCACGGCGCGACCGTCTGGCAGGCGACGACCCAGGACGGAACGCAGCAGTGTCTCGTCATCGACGCCGGCGGGCAGCGCGAGTCCCAGTGCCTCCGCAGTGAGCAGGTGGACGAGTCCTTCGGCCTCAGCACGGGGCTGCAGCTCGGCCAGGACGGCGAGCTCGTCGACCTCTGGGCCGCCCTCGTCACGGACGTCGACGGACGGCAGCGGCTGATCATGCAGCGGCACGTCATCACCGACGGGCCGGACACGGGATGGGAGTCGATGTACAGCCAGGACGAGCTGGTGCACGCCCGCATCCTCGTGGCGGCGGGCTTCGACGGGCCCGGGCTTCAGCTGGTCGGATACGACGACGCGTCGCCGGTGTGGTTCGGCTTCCGCGACGGCCAGTGGTGCCTTGCGGTCGTGAGCGGCACAGCGGTTCATCAGAGCTGCGATGGCTCCGGGCCCACCGCAGACCTGAACCTGACCGTCGGGAGCACGACCTACGAGCTGCGGCAGACGCCCAACCGCGGGCGGATGCTCACCGTCGTGCGCGGCGCCCCGACCGAGGTGTGCAGCCCCGAGACCGGTGAGTGCGCCACGATCGACGACACCACCGGCGAGTACCAGTGATCAGACGCGGTCCGCGAGGATCGCGACGCGCCCGCCGGACGTCCGGGTGAGGATCAGCGTCGCCTGCTGCGATCCCCGCAGGGAGAGCTTCTTCCGGAACGCGGCGGGGTCGACATCCATGCCGCGCTTCTTGATCTCGAGCCGCCCGATATCGTGGGCGCGCAGAGCCGCGTTGATGGTCTTGACGTGGGCGGGCATCGTCTCGCGCACGCGGAACGACTGCACGAACGGGCTCGTCAGGGCGGCGTCACCGGTGAGGTAGGCGATGCTCTCGTCGAGCATGCCGGCATCCAGCATCCGTGCCGCCTCGCCGATGAGCCGGGCGCGGATGACGGCGCCGTCCGGCTCGTGCAGGTACGCGCCCAGCGGGCGCACGGGCTCGTCCTCGGCATCCGCGGGTGCCGTGATCTCGTCGGTGCGATCGCCGTGCACGACCAGCGCCGCGCGACGGATGCCCTCGCGCGCGAGCTCCCGGCTCCACAGCACCAGCTCGACGACGCTGCCGTCGGCGCTGACCCACTGGGCTTCGACGTCCGAGGGGACGAGGTCGCGGTCGAGGCCGGGGCCGAGCTTGATGCCGGTCGGCATCCGTGTGGCGAGGTCGAGACACCAGTCCAGGGCGGGGGAGTAGTCTGATGCCGCGACCCGCCGGGTCTCGCTGTGGCCGGCGGTGCGTCGGGCCGGGTCGAGCCACACGGCGGATGCCGAGTCGCCGGCGGGCGCCGCGTCCGCCGCCGCGTGCCGCACCGTGACCGCGTCACCGAACGGGGCGAGGTTGTAGGCGGCGATCGCGGCGGTGACCTCGTCGGCATCGACGGCATCGACCCGCAGGCCGGCGGCCGCGAACGCGAGGCTGTCCCCGCCGATGCCGCAGCCCAGGTCGGCGACGCGGGCGATGCCGGCCTGCCGCATCCGGACCGCGTGCAGGGCCGCCACGCCGAGACGGGTGGCCTGTTCCAGACCAGCGCGGGTGAACAGCATGCGCTCGGCGAACTCGCCGAACTTGTCGCGAGCCTTGACGCGCAGGTGCGCCTGGCCGACGACGGCGGAGACGAGGTCGGGGGAGTGGCCGGCCGCACGCAGCCGCGACACCGCCCTGGCGACGTCGGACGCGGAGCCGACGGGGCCGAGCTCGTCGAGGAGGGCGAGGCCCTCACGGGTGAGCAGGGCGCTGAGCTCGGACATCTGCACCCGGCAAGCCTATGCGGCCCGCGCGATGCGTTTCGTCTCGCTCCGCCTGCGGCGGTGCGGTTCCTGAGCCTGTCGAAGGGCGCTCAACGGCAGGGAGGGGCGTCGCCGTCCGCGTCGCCGTCGCGGTCGCCGGGAGGAAAGCGCATCTCTGGGGCGCTGGGGGATGCGGGAATCTCCCGTCCGCCGTCATCGTCGGCGTCGCTGGGAGAGAAGCGCATCGCGCGGGGCGGTTCGGGGTGCGGAAAGCTCCCATCGACGCGGGGGCAGCTGGCGGGCTGGGGCGTTTCGTCTCGCTCCGCCTGGGCGGTGCGGTTCCTGAGCCTGTCGAAGGGCGCTCGACAACCGGAGGGGAGGCGCTGGCACTCGCATTGCGTGAGTGCCAGCCGACCGCCTAGACTGGCGTTAGCACCCTCGGTGCGAGAGTGCTAACGAGTCTTCTGATCTCCGTACAGAAAGAAGAGGTACACCGTGTCGGTTTCCATCAAGCCGCTCGAGGACCGCATCGTCATCAAGCAGGTCGAGGCCGAGCAGACCACCGCCAGCGGTCTGGTCATCCCCGACACCGCCAAGGAGAAGCCCCAGGAGGGCGAGGTCGTGGCCGTGGGCCCCGGCCGCATCGACGACAACGGCAACCGTGTTCCGCTCGACGTCGCCGTCGGCGACCGCGTGCTCTACAGCAAGTACGGCGGCACCGAGGTGAAGTTCGGCACCGAGGAGTACCTCGTGCTGTCGGCCCGCGACGTCCTGGCGGTCGTCGTCCGCTGATCCTTCCGACATGTCGGCCCGCAGGGCCCGGATGCCACGGCATCCGGGCCCTGCGTCGTCCGCGGCGGGCCCCGCCGCCCGAGCAGAAACATCCCGAGGAGTAGGGTTGATCGGTGAGCACAGTGCCTGATCGGACGAAGACCAGCGGCATCGTCTTCACCGTCACGGCCTACCTGATCTGGGGCGTGCTGCCGCTCTACTTCCTCATTCTGACGCCGACCGGCCCGTGGGAGGTCGTGGCGTGGCGGGTGCTGCTGTCGTTCGCATTCTGCCTGCTGCTGCTCGCCGTCACGCGCGGCTGGGCGGCGTTCGGGGCGATCGTGCGTCAGCCCCGGCTGCTCGGCTGGACCGCCCTCGCGGGCCTGCTCATCTACGTCAACTGGCAGGTGTTCCTGATCGGCACCCTGACCGGGCACATCGTGGAGACCAGCCTCGGCTACTTCATCAACCCCATCTTCACCGTGCTGCTCGGGGTCTTCGTGCTGCGCGAACGGATCACGCGCCTGCAGTGGACCGCGATCGCCATCGCCGTGGTGGCCGTCGTCGTGATCATCGTCGCGTACGGCGCGTTCCCGTGGATCGCGCTGTCGCTCACGGCGTCCTTCGGCGTGTACGGCCTGGTCAAGAAGAAGATCGGCCCGGCGGTCGACGCCGTCAGCGGGCTCACGCTCGAGTCGTTCTGGCTGATCCCGATCGCCGTCGTGACCCTCATCGTCGTGGCACAGACCACCGATGTCACTTTCGGCGCGGTCGGGCCCGCGCACACCGCGCTGGTCGCGTTCGCCGGCGTGGCCACGGCCGTGCCGCTGCTGCTGTTCGCCGCGGGCACTCGCCGGGTCGATCTGAGCCTGGTCGGCATGATCCAGTTCATCACGCCGATCATGCAGTTCCTCGTCGGCTGGGCGCTGCTGGGTGAGCCGATGCCGCCGGAGCGCTGGGCGGGCTTCCTGCTCGTCTGGATCGCGATCGCGGTCTTCGTCGCCGACCTCATCGCGCAGGCGCGACGCGGCCGCCGCGAGGCGCCCGCCGAACTCGTCTGAGCGCCCCGGCCGGACGCATCGACAGGCATCCGCTCGCCCCTGCCCGAGGCATCCGCTCGCCCCTGTCCGAGGCTTCCGCTCGCCCCTGTCCGAGGCTTCCGCTCGCCCCTGTCCGCGGCATCCGCTCACCCGCGCTGCAGCCGCGGAACCGGCCTGCCGGATCGTTAGGCGACCGAGACAGAAATGCCCTCGCTCCGGCGTGTCTTCCGCCTAGGGTAAGAGGCATCGGTGGGGCATGACCCCGTTCGTATATGCAAGGGAGCAACATGAACGCACTGAAAAGCTCGCGCACCGCGAGGATCTTCGCCGGGGCAGCGATGATCAGCGCCTCCGCACTGGTGATCGCCGGCTGCAGCAACACGCCGGCCGAGGAGCCGAACGAGGGCGGCGGCGAGAAGCCGGCCGCGGACCTCACCCTGAAGCTGGGCTCACTGCTTCCGCAGACCGGATCCCTGGCATTCTTGGGCCCGCCGATGGAGTCCGGCGTCGGGCTCGCCGTGCAGGAGATCAACGAGGCCGACGCGGGCGTCACCATCGAGATGCACTCCGAGGACGAGGGCGACACCGACACCAAGGCCTACGAGACCTCGATCACCAAGCTGCAGAGCGAGGGCGTGGCCGGCATCGTCGGCGCCGCCTCGTCGGCGGTGTCGAAGCTGATCCTCGACGGCAACGTCGGCGCCGGCATCATCACGATCTCGCCGTCGAACACCTCGCCGGACTTCACCGCCTGGGACGACAACGGCCTCTACTTCCGCACCGCGCCGAGCGACCTGCTCCAGGGGGAGGTGCTGGGCAACCTGATCGCCGAGGACGGGCACAAGTCGCTCGGCATCATCTACCAGAACAACGCCTACGGCACCGGTCTGTTCGACGCCATCAAGACGACGTTCGAGGGCACCGGCGGCGAGGTCGTCGCGGACGCGTCGTTCAACATCGGCGACGCGCAGTTCGACGCCCAGGTGTCGACCATCATGGCGGCCAACCCCGACGCGATCGCGGTGGTCTCCTACGACGAGTTCAAGACGATCGCGCCGCTGCTGGTGAACGCCGGTTTCGACCCGAGCAAGTTCTACCTCGTCGACGGCAACCTGTCGAACACGTACGACACCGAGCTCCCGGCGGTCAAGCTCGAGGGCGCCAAGGGCACCAAGCCCGGCCCCGCGCTCGAGGACGACTTCACCGATCGACTCCAGGAGTACTGGACCGGTGAGGGCAACAGCGAGGTGGAGGACTTCACCTACGCGGCCGAGGCCTACGACGCGGTCGTGCTGATGGCCCTGGCGTCGCTCGCGGCGGGTTCGACCGAGGGCGTCGACATCGCCGAGAAGATGCAGGAGGTCTCCGGCGGTTCCGGCGACGGCGAGAAGTGCACCAGCTTCGCCGACTGCGCGAAGATCATCAACGAGGGCGGCACCGCCGATTACGACGGCTACTCCGGTGAGATCACGTTCGATGAGAACGGCGACCCGAAGGGCGCGGCGATCGGCGTGTTCCAGTACGGCGCCGACAACACCTACGAGCGGATCAACTGATCCCACTCACGACGAGGGCCTCCGGATGCCGCATCCGGAGGCCCTCGTCGTGTGCGCGGTTCGTGGCTCAGGCGCCGCCGTTCGTGGCTCAGGCGGCGTCGGTGCCGAGCGTCCCGAGGTACAGGCCGATCACCTTCGGGTCGTTCAGCAGATCGCGGCCGGAGCCCTCATAGGCGTCGCGGCCCTGGTCGAGGACGTAGCCCCGATCGCAGATCTGCAGGCAGCGGCGGGCGTTCTGCTCCACCATGATCGTCGTCACGCCTGCCTTGTTGATGTCGGAGACGCGGATGAACGCGTCATCCTGACGCACCGGGGACAGCCCCGCCGACGGCTCGTCGAGCAGCAGCACGGACGGGTCCATCATCAGCGCCCGGGACATCGCGACCATCTGGCGCTCGCCACCGGACAGCGAGCCGGCGCGCTGGTTCAGCCGCTTGCCGAGCTCGGCGAAGATGCCGGTGACGAACTCCAGCCGCTCGGCATAGATCTTCGGATTCTGGTACAGCCCCATCTGCAGGTTCTCGGCGATCGTCAGCGACGGGAACACGTTGTTCGTCTGAGGCACGAAGGCGACGCCGCGCTTGACCAGCTTGTCGGCCTTCAGCCCGACGATGCTCTCGCCGTTCACGGTGATGTCGCCCGCGCGCACCTGCACCAGGCCGAAGATCGCCTTCAGCAGCGTCGACTTGCCGGCGCCGTTCGGGCCGATGATGCCGATCAGCTCGCCCTTGCGGGCGACGAGGTTCGCGCCGTTGAGGATGTTCACGCCGGGGAGGTACCCGGCGTGGACGTCGGTGAGCTCGACGACGACGTCCCCGCCCTCGGCGGGGACGCTCGGCGTCGCCTGCCCTGAGCCTGTCGAAGGGACGACGTCCCCGCCCTCGGCGGGGACGCTCGGCGTCGCCTGCCCTGAGCCTGTCGAAGGGACGACGTCCCCGCCCCCGGCGGGGACGCTCGGGTTTGTGGCATCCGTCATGACTCGTCCTCCTTCGAGGCCTCGAGCTCGGCCTCCGCCTCGGTCTCGATCTTCTCGCGCAGCTTCGTCGCCGTGGCATCCGACACCACCGGGATCCGGCCGGTCACGGCACCGAGGTCGACGTCCTGGTGCGCACCCAGGTACGCGTCGACCACGGCCGGGTCCTCCATCACCGTCTCCGGCGGACCCTCGGCGACCACGCGGCCCTCGGCCATCACGACCACCCAGTCGGCGATGTGCCGCACCATGTGCATGTCGTGCTCGACGAACAGCACGGTCATGCCGTGCTCCTTCAGGTCGAGGATGTGGTCCAGCAGCGACTGGGAGAGGGCGGGGTTGACGCCGGCCATCGGCTCGTCGAGCATCACCAGCGTCGGCTCGCTCATCAGGGCGCGGGCCATCTCGAGCAGCTTGCGCTGACCGCCCGAGAGCGAGGCGGCGAAGTCCTGCTCCTTCGCGTCCAGCTTGAACCGCTTCAGCAGCTCGCGGGCACGCTGCTCGATCGCTGCCTCGCGCCTGCGCCAGAGGAAGGGCAGCAGGCTCGGCCAGAACTTCTCGCCGAGCTGATCCTTCGCGCCGAGCTTCATGTTCTCGAGAACGGTGAGCAGCGACAGCGACTTCGTCAGCTGGAAGGTGCGCACCTGCCCCATGCGGGCAACCTTGAACGAGGGGATGCCGGCGAGCTGGGTGCCGTCGTAGGTCCACGAGCCGCTGTTGGGCTTGTCGAAGCCGCACAGCAGGTTGAACAGCGTGGTCTTCCCGGCGCCGTTCGGCCCGATCAGGGCCGTGATCGCGCCGCGCGGGATCTCGAGATGGTCGACGTCGACCGCGGTCAGGCCGCCGAAGCGGCGCTGGACGCCGTCGATGACGAGGATCGGGTCGACCTTGGCGACGCCGGGCGCGCCGGGTCCCTTGGCCAGCCCCGTCGTCTTCGGCCGGCGCGCGCTCGGGGTGGGGGTGCTCTCACTTGACAAAGGTCATCTCCCTCTTGTCGCCGAGGATGCCCTGGGGGCGGAAGATCACGAGCAGCATCAGCGCGATGCCGATGAAGACGTTCACCAGCGTCGCCGCCTGGCTGTCGGACATGGGCAGGTAGCCGTTCTGCGCCATCTGCGGCAGGAGGTTCGCCAGGAACGCGAACACGAGCCAGAACAGCACGGCGCCGAGCGTCGGGCCGAGCACGGTCGCCGCACCGCCGAGCAGGAGGATCGTCCACAGGAAGAAGGTGAGCGAGGTGGTGTAGCTGCTCGGGACGACGGCGCTGGGCAGCACGAAGACGATGCCGCCCGCGGCGCCGATGACGCCGCCCACGATCAGCGCCTGCATCTTGTACGCGAAGACGTTCTTGCCCAGCGACCGCACGGCGTCCTCATCCTCACGGATGCCCTTGAGCACGCGGCCCCAGGGGCTGCGCATCAGCGCCCACACCAGCAGGATCGCCAGGACGAGGACGATCAGCCCGAACACCCGGTTCCAGAGGTCGTTCGCGGTGTACGTCCACGGGCCGAACCCGTACGTGCCCACCGGGAACGGGTTGGCGTCGCGGAAGCCGCCGTTGTACTGCGCGAGGCCGTCGGCCGAGTTCGTCCACTCGTCGAACAGCTGCGTGGTGAACAGCAGCCGCACGATCTCGCCGGCGGCGATCGTCGCGATCGCGAGATAGTCGGCGCGCAGCCGCAGGGTCGGGATGCCGAGCAGGATCGCGAACAGCGCCCCGCCGGCGAGGCCGATGAGCATGCCCACCCACCAGGGCGCCCCGAACGTGAGCACCGAGATCGCGTATCCGTAGCCGCCGAGCGCCATGAACGCCGCCATGCCGAAGTTCAGCAGCCCCGCGTAGCCGAAGTGCACGGCCAGGCCGGTGGCCGCCAGGGCGTACGCCAGGGTGACCGGGCTGAACAGGTAGACGGCCGTGTTGGAGAAGATGCTTCCGAAGTCCATGGTGAATCAGCCCAGCCTTTCCCTGCGTCCGAGCAGTCCCTGCGGTCTGACGAGAAGGATGACGATGAGGACGACGAGTGCGCTCGCGTACTTCAGATCCGACGGGATCCACAGCGTCGAGATCTCCACCGCGATGCCCACGATGAGCGAACCGACCAGGGCGCCGAACGCGGTGCCGAGACCGCCGAGCGTGATCGCGGCGAAGATCAGCAGCAGCATCTGCCCACCCATGTCCCACTTCACGCCGGGACGGAAGTACGCCCACAGGATGCCCGAGATCGCCGCGAGCACGCCGGAGAGGATCCACACGTAGCGGATCACCCGGTCCACGTCGATGCCGGAGGCGGCCGCGAGCTGCGGGTTGTCGGAGATGGCCCGGGTCGCCTTGCCGATGCGGGTGCGGGTGAGGAAGTACGCCACGCCCAGGATGACGACGACGCTGACGCCGATGCCGATCAGGTCGATGTACGACAGCGCCACCGGACCGAACCGGATCGGCGTGGGGCTTGCGCCGGGCAGCTGACGAGTCGCGCCGCCGATGAAGTACTGGAACACGTAGCGCAGCGCCAGGGACAGGCCGATGCTGACGATCATGAGCTGCACGACGCCGAGTCCGCGATGGCGGAGCGGGCGCCACAGCCCGGCATCCATCGCCCACCCGAACAGGCCGCCGCCGATCACCGCGGCGGCGATGCCGAGCCACAGCGGCTGGTGCCAGAACGAGCTCATCACCATCACGACGAGCCCGCCCCAGGTGACCATCTCGGCGTGCGCGAAGTTGGACAGCCGGGTGGTGCCGTAGATCAGGGCGGCGCCCATCGACGCCAGCGCCAGCAGCAGGCCGAAGTTCACGCCGCCGACCAGGCGCGAGAGCAGCTGGTCGATGAACGAGGTGGTGATGCGCTCGCCCTCGCCGAGGAAGAGGTTCACGATCTTCGTGCCGGTCAGGCCGAACTCCACCTCGAACGAGGCGGTCGTGCCGGCGATCGGCTGCGTGCCCTCGGGCAGCTGCGTGGCGTCGACGATCACACCCTCGGGAAGGGTGTCCTCGTCGACGGTGAGCGTGTAGGTGTCCTTCTCGGGCACGTACAGACGCCACTTGCCCTCGGCATCCGTCTCGGTCTCGGCCTCGAATCCGCCGCCCTCGATCTGCATGGTGACGCCCTCGACCGGCTCACCCTCGAAGGTGATGTTGCCGCCGAAGTAGTAGTCCGTGACCTCCTGCCCGTCGTCGGTGGTCTCGGCGAACGCGGCCCCGGCCGGCTGCAGGAGCAGCAGGAACAGGGTCGCGAGCACGGCGAGCAGGGCGATCAGCCCGCTTCGGGGACGCCGAAGCGTCGTCGATCTGGGTCCCACGCATCCTCCACTTCGAGTGCAATGCCGAGCCGGCCCGGGTGGCGCCGTTCGGGTGATGGACGTCGCACTGAGCGTATCCCGCGGTCCCGCGGTTCGCACCATCCGCACAGGTTCTGCGGAATAACAGGTACGTCACGACGTTTAGAATCGGTACAGACGGAAGCCCCCGCCCCGTCCTCCGGCCACCCGCCGTCCCCGCGCATCCGCCACTTGACCGCGCCTCCGGGCGCAGAGGAGCCTCCCATGGAGCAGCACGACCCGTTCGGTTTCGTCGGACTCACCTACGATGACGTGCTGCTGCTTCCGGGGCACACCGACGTCATCCCGAGCGAGGCCGACACGTCGTCGCGGGTGACCAAGCGCATCTCGGTCGCCACGCCCCTGCTCTCCAGCGCGATGGACACCGTCACCGAGGCGCGGATGGCGATCGCGATGGCGCGTGAGGGGGGCCTCGGCATCCTGCACCGCAACCTGTCGATCGCCGATCAGGCGTCGCAGGTCGACCGCGTCAAGCGCAGCGAGTCGGGCATGATCACCGACCCGATCACCACCACGCCGGACGCCACCATCGAGCAGGTCGATGCGCTCTGCTCCCGCTACCGCATCTCGGGCCTGCCGGTAGTCGACGCCGACGGACGCCTGGTGGGCATCGTCACCAACCGCGACATGCGCTTCGTCTCCGGGTTCGAGCGCCAGTCCACCCTGGTCAAGGACGTCATGACCAGCGAGAACCTGGTCACCGCCCCGGTCGGATTGGCCGCGGGCGAGGTGATCGCGCTGTTCGCGAAGCACCGCGTGGAGAAGCTGCCGCTCATCGACGACAACGGCAAGCTCGCCGGGCTGATCACGATCAAGGACTTCGACAAGAGCGAGAAGTACCCGCTCGCCACCAAGGACGAGCAGGGCCGCCTGCGTGTGGGCGCCGCGATCGGGTTCTTCGGCGACGCGTGGGAGCGCGCCGAGGCGCTGCGGGATGCCGGTGTGGACGTGCTCGTCGTGGACACGGCGAACGGCCAGTCGCAGGGCGTCATCGACCTGGTGAAGCGGCTGAAGGCGGACTCCTCCTTCGACGGCATCGACGTCATCGGCGGCAACGTCGCGACCCGTGAGGGCGCCCAGGCGCTGGTGGACGCGGGCGTGGACGCCGTGAAGGTCGGCGTCGGCCCCGGCTCGATCTGCACCACGCGCGTGGTCGCGGGCGTGGGCGTGCCGCAGATCACCGCCGTGTACGAGGCGTCTCTGGCGGCCGGGCCGGCCGGCGTCCCCGTGATCGCCGACGGCGGGCTGCAGTACTCGGGCGACATCGCCAAGGCGCTGGTCGCCGGTGCGGATGCCGTGATGCTGGGCTCGCTGCTCGCCGGCACGGACGAGTCGCCGGGCGAGATCGTCTTCCAGTCGGGCAAGCAGTTCAAGCAGTACCGCGGCATGGGCTCGCTGGGCGCCATGCAGACCCGGGGCAAGCAGACGTCCTATTCGAAGGACCGCTACTTCCAGGCCGACGTCCCCAGCGACGACAAGCTGATCCCGGAGGGCATCGAGGGACAGGTGCCGTACCGCGGCCCGCTGTCCGCGGTCGCCTACCAGCTGGTGGGCGGTCTGCGGCAGTCGATGTTCTACGTCGGCGCGCGTACCATCGAGGAGCTCAAGCAGCGCGGCAAGTTCGTCCGGATCACGCCGGCCGGGCTGAAGGAGTCGCACCCGCACGACGTGCAGATCGTCGTCGAGGCCCCCAACTACAAGCGCTGACCCCGGCCCGGGTCCCTCCCGGCTGCCTTTTCGGGGTTCCTTTCCGGGTCCATTCCGGGTTCCTTTTCCGGGTTTGGGGCGGATTCCTGCGTTCGGGGCGGGTATCCTCCGCCCCGAACGCGAGAATGCGCCCCAAACGGGTGGGGAGGGTGAGGGGAGGGTTCCGGATGCCGGTGACGCGGCGTACCGTGCCAGTATGTGCCGCAGCATCCACACCCTCCACAATTTCGAGCCGGCCGCGACCTCCGAGGAGGTGCACGCCGCCGCGCTACAGTACGTGCGCAAGATCGCCGGGACGACGAAGCCGTCCAAGGCCAACCAGGAGGCCTTCGACCGCGCCGTCGCCGAGATCGCGCACGCCACGCAGCACCTGCTGAACGACCTCGTCGCCACCCGCCCGCCGAAGAATCGCGAGGAGGAGGCCGCGAAGGCCCGCGCCCGCGCGGTCGCCTCGGGCCGCTACGCCGCCTGATCCGAGGCGGTCCGTCGCCTCGCCGACATCCGGCGGCGCCGTCTTCGGTGCGCGTCGACGCGCGGACGGATGCCAGGTGCGGACGCATGCCGGGCGCGGGCGGACGCCGGGTGGGGACGGATACCGGCACGACGGATGCCGGGGGTGCCGACGAGAACCCGGCGCTGAGGATGCTGATAGCCTGGTCGGCTCGCCGCGCAGCGGGCGGAAGGATGCGCCACCGTGGGCCATATCGACATCAATGCCGTCACGCTCAGCCTGCCGGACGGCCGCCCGCTGCTGGACGAGGTGACGTTCCGCGTCGGCGCCGGGTCGACGAGCGCGCTGATCGGGCCGAACGGGGCCGGCAAGTCGACCCTGCTGCGGATCATCCGCGGCGAGCTGACGCCCGACGACGGCGCGGTCACGATCGACGGCGCGCTCTGGGTGATGGACCAGTTCGTCGGCCACGGCCGGCCCGGCGCGACCGTCCACGACCTGCTGGTCGGCGTCGCCCCTCGCCGCATCCGTGCCGCCGCCGAGGCGCTCGAGGCGGCGGAGAACGCCCTCATCGAGGAAGACACCGAGCGCACCCAGATGGCGTACGCCACGGCGATCGCCGAGTACGCCGACGCCGGCGGCTACGAGCACGAGACGGTGTGGGACCAGTGCACGATCGCCGCCCTCGGCATCCCGTACGAGCGCGCCCGTTTCCGCGACCTCGACACCCTGTCCGGCGGGGAGCAGAAGCGCCTGGCGCTGGAGGCTCTGCTGCGCGGCCCGGACGATGTGCTGCTTCTCGACGAGCCCGACAACTACCTCGACGTGCCCGCGAAGCGCTGGCTGGAGGAGCGGCTGCGCGAGACGCCGAAGACCGTGCTGCTGGTCTCACACGACCGCGAGCTGCTCGCCCGCGCCGCCGACCGCATCGTCACGCTCGAGCCGGGCGGCGCGCACCGGCCCCATCCATCGCACCCGCCGCCTGTGCACCCGCCCCACCCAGCCCGCCGTGCGTGACCAGGCCGTGCAGGCGCAGCAGCGGCTCGCCGCCCCGCGCCCCCAGCGCGTCCCAGCCCTCGCGGGAGCGCATCAGCAGGTCGAGGTAGTGGTCCTCGGCGTACGCGTTGTTGAAGTTGCGGGTGGCCCCGTGCGACGCGCCGTGCGTGTGCCCGCGTCCGAAACGCTCCAGCACCACCGGGCGCCGCCCGCGCCGGGTCAGCTCCCACGCCGCCGCAACTCCCATCGCGCCGCCGCCCACCACGGCGATCTCCACCGGCTCCTCGATCATCCACGCCTCCTCCTGGCGCCCAGTCTGTCAGCGTCGGACCGTGCGGGTAGTCTGGAGCGGTGACCATGGAGATCGAGATCGGCCGGGGCAAGCGCGCCCGTCGTGCCTACACGTTCGACGACATCGCGGTGGTGCCCTCGCGTCGCACCCGCAACCCGGAGGACGTGTCCACGTCGTGGACGATCGACGCGTTCCCCTTCGACATCCCGGTGATCGGCGCCCCGATGGATTCCGTGGTGAGCCCGCGGACCGCCATCATGCTCGGCCGACTCGGCGGGCTCGGCGTGCTCGACCTCGAGGGCCTGTGGACCCGGTACGAGAACCCGGAGCCGCTGCTCGACGAGATCGCCTCGCTGCCCGACGACCGCGCGACGGCCCGGATGCAGCAGCTGTACGCGGAGCCGATCAAGCCCGAGCTGATCAAGCAGCGCCTGGCCGAGATCCGCGAGGCCGGCGTCACCGTCGCCGGCTCGCTCACCCCGCAGCGCACCCAGGAGCTGTACGAGACCGTCGTCGCCGCCGGGGTCGACCTGTTCGTGATCCGCGGCACCACGGTGTCGGCCGAGCACGTCTCCAGCGTCGCCGAGCCGCTGAATCTCAAGCGGTTCATCTACGATCTCGACGTCCCCGTGATCGTCGGCGGCGCCGCCACCTACACCGCGGCCCTGCACCTGATGCGCACCGGCGCGGCCGGCGTGCTCGTCGGCTTCGGCGGGGGAGCGGCGTCGACCACGCGCGCCACGCTCGGCATCCACGCCCCCATGGCGACCGCGGTCTCCGACGTCGCCGCCGCGCGCCGCGACTACCTCGACGAGTCCGGCGGCCGCTACGTCCACGTGATCGCGGACGGCGGCGTCGGCACCTCCGGCGACATCGTGAAGGCCCTCGCGATGGGCGCGGACGCGGTGATGCTCGGCGTCGCGCTGGCGCGGGCGACGGATGCCCCGGGCCGGGGCTACCACTGGGGTCCCGAGGCGCACCACCCGCAGCTGCCCCGGGGCCGCCGCGTGGCGGTGCAGGGCATCGGCACGCTCGAGGAGATCCTGTACGGTCCGGCGCCGGTCGCCGACGGCACCGCCAACCTCATCGGCGCGCTGCGCAAGTCGATGGCCACGACCGGCTACTCCGACCTCAAGGAGTTCCAGCGCGTCGAGGTGGTGCTCGCACCCTACGAGCAGGGATGACCGCATCCGGACCTGACGAGACGGCCGGCGTGAGCGACACCGTGCCGTTTCCGCCGACGCTGCGCGAGGTGATGCTCCGTCCGCGCTGGCTGGGGATGCTCGCGCTGTGCCTCATCGTCGCCGGCGTGTTCGCATTCCTCGGCCAGTGGCAGCTCGGCCGCGCCGTCGACACCGACCCGCCGCCGCCCGGCGCGACCGAGCAGGTGCGTCCCCTGGAGGACGTCGTTCAGCCCGGCGAGTACCTCGGCGAGGCATCGGGCGGGCAGCGCGTGTCCGTCTCGGGCACCTGGGTGCCGGAGGACTTCATCGTCGTCTCCTCCCGGTTCAACGACGGCGCCGAGGGATACTGGGTGACCGGGCAGCTGCGCGTCGCCGAGCGCACCTCGATCGCCGTCGCGCTCGGCTGGGCGCCGACGCGGGAGCAGGCGGATGCCGCGGCCGCGCGGCTCACGGATGCCGGTGCCGCCGAGACCCGGATCACCGGCCGCCTCATCGACGACGAGGGCGTGACCGTGCCGCCGCGGTCCGACCCCGACGAGCTCACCCGGATGTCGCCGGCTGCGCTGCTGGGACGCTGGCACGACGTGGAGCAGCTGTCGGTGTACCGGCCGTACCTCGCCTCGGCCGCGGCGCCGCCGGGCCTGGTCGACATCGTCTCGCCCGCACCCGAGCAGAAGTCCCCGGTCAACTGGCTGAACATCTTCTACGCCGCGGAATGGGCCGTGTTCGCCGGCTTCGCCTTCTACCTCTGGTACCGCCTCGCGAAGGACGCCTGGGAGCGGGAACTCGAGGAACTCGCCGTCGCCGACGAGTGAAGCGGCATCCGCGACGGCACGGGCGGTGACCATCCGGTGACCGATCGGCGAACGCCCTTGAGGAACGTCGCCGGCCCCCTCTAGGGTCACTTGCAGATGCGTGTGCCCGATGCCCGACCGGGCTCGGCGCGCGCTCGGCGACGGTTTCACGAGGGCCGTCGTTCACCTGACCGAGGAGACAGCACCGATGATGTCCGCCCCCGAGGACGGGAACCGCCCGGTTCCCGTCCCGCACCGTCGCACGAGGGGACGCATCGGCGCCCTCGCCATGACCACCGCCGTCGCCCTGAGCTTCGGCTCCCTGGCCGCGGCGCCCGCCGGCGCTGAGGAGACCGCCGAGCCGCAGGCGGTGGAGACCCCGGCCGCGGCCACCTCCACCGGCGCGGAGACGCCGGCGCCGACCGGCACCGCCGCACCGGAGGACCCGGCGACGGAGGAGACCGTCGCGCCAGAAGCGCCGGCCGAGACCGCTGCTCCCGCAGACGCGGATGGCGCCGAGACGGATGCCGGGGCGACGGGCCACGCGGGCGCCGACGCCGCGGGCGCGGACTCCGCCGCGACCGGCACCGCCGAGGAGACGACGGCACCGGCGGCCGCCGAGGCCACCGTGGCGTCCCGCCCCGCCACGCACACCATCGCCGAGGTGCAGGGCACCGGCGACGTGTCGCCGGTGAACGGCCAGGTCGTCACCGTCGAGGGCGTCGTCACCGCGGACTACCGCACCGGCGGGTACAAGGGCGTCGTCATCCAGACGCAGGGGTCCGGCGGAGCCGAGGACGCCACGCCAGGGGCATCCGACGGCGTCTTCGTGTACCTCGATGCGCTCGCCCCGACCCTCGCGATCGGCGACCTCGTCTCCGTGACCGGCACCGTGAGCGAGTACTTCGGCCAGACCCAGGTGTCCCCGGCCGCGCTCGCCGACGTGGAGGTCGTCACGCCCGGTGCCGGCGCGCCGCCGCTCACCCCCCTGCCGACCTCCGTCGTCGGCGCGGACCGCGAGGCGTTCGAGAGCATGCTCGTCGCGCCGACCGGCAGCTACGCGCTGGCATCCAGCCACCAGCTCTACAACTTCGGCACGCTGTGGCTGAACCCGGAGGAGCTGAACGTCAAGAGCACCGAGACGACGCGTCCCGGCGCCGAGGCCGACGCGATCGCCGCCGCCAACCGCGCCGACCGCATCCTGCTCGACGACGGCTGGTCGATCCAGGTCGGCAACAAGAACCACCCCAACGGCCAGCCGTACTTCACCAAGGACGCCGTCGTCCGCAACGGCGACGTCGTCGACTTCGGCGGCAAGGGCTACGTGCTGCAGTACGGTTTCGAGGACTGGCGCCTGCAGCCGGTGACCCCGATCGACGACACCAGCCCCGCCGAAGCCAAGGTCGCCTTCGAATCGCGCAATCCGCGCCCGGCGGTGCCCGCCGTGGGCGGCGACGTGCAGGTGGCGTCGTTCAACGTCTACAACTACTTCACGACGCTGCGCAGTGAGAACCCGGATGCCCGCGGTGCGGCGGATGCGGCGCAGTTCGCGATCCAGAAGTCGAAGATCGTCGCCGCGATCAACGGGCTGGACGCCGAGATCGTCGCGCTGATGGAGATCGAGAACTCGCTCGAGTTCGGCAAGCCGGTCGACGCGGCCCTCGCCGACCTGGTGTCGGGGCTGAACGCCGCGGCCGGCGCCGAGGTGTGGGCGTACGTGCCCACGCCCGCCGCGCTGCACGACCCGGCCACCACCGACGTCATCACGAACGCGATCATCTACAAGAAGGACGCGGTCACGCCGAAGGGCGACAGCGCGACCATCACCGACGAGGCCGTGTGGGACAACGCGCGCGAGCCGATCGCACAGGCGTTCGACATCGACGGCCGCGTCATCACCGTGGTGGCCAACCACTTCAAGTCCAAGTCCGACCCGAAGGACGGCACGCCGGAGCCCACGGACGGCCAGGGCTTCTTCAACGCCGACCGGGTCGCGCAGGCGCAGTCGCTGCTCGGCTTCACCGAGCAGCTCACCGAGGCATCCGGCAGCTCCGACCTGCTGCTGATCGGGGACTTCAACGCGTACAGCGAGGAGGACCCGATCGAGGTGTTCACCTCGGCCGGCTGGAGCGATCTCGTCGCCGACCGCACCGACGGCCAGTACACGTACACGTTCGACGGCGAGCTCGGCTCGCTCGACCACGTGATCGCCTCGCCGTCGCTCGCGGCATCCGTCACCGGCGCCGGGGTGTGGAGCATCAACTCGCCGGAGTGGAGCGACCGCGGGTATGCGTACGCGGCCACCGAGTCGGGCACGCCGTACCGCTCCAGCGACCACGACCCGATCGTGGTCGGGGTGTCCGCGGCGCAGTCGCCGGTGAGCATCGACGTCGTCACGATGAACGACTTCCACGGGCGGATCGAGGCCGACCGGGCATCCGCCGGCGCCGCCGTCATGGCGGGCGCGGTGCAGCAGTTCCGCGAGGCGAACCCGAACACGATCTTCGCGGCCGCGGGCGACCTCATCGGCGCGTCGACGTTCACCTCGTTCATCCAGGACGACAACCCGACCATCGACGCGCTGAACGCCGCCGGCCTCGACGTGAGCGCCGCCGGCAACCACGAGTTCGACCAGGGCTGGGCCGACCTCCGCGACCGCGTGCAGGACCGGGCGGACTGGGAGTACATCTCCGCGAACGTCTTCCTCACCGAGACCGGCGAGCCCGCGCTCGCCCCCGCCTGGGTGAAGGAGCTGCAGGGCGTGCGGGTCGGCTTCGTCGGCGCCGTCACCGAGGACCTGCCCACGCTGGTCTCCCCGGACGGCATCCGGGAACTCGAGGTGCGCAGCATCGTCGACTCGGTGAACGCCGTGGCCGACGATCTGCGCGACGGCGACACCGCCAACGGTGAAGCGGATGTGATCATCCTCCTGGTGCACGAGGGGGCGGAGACGGTCGAGCTGTCCAGCATCACGCCGGACTCGCCACTGGGCGAGATCGTCTACGGCGTGGACGACGACGTGAACGCGATCGTCTCGGCGCACACGCACCTGGCCTACAACCACGTCATCGACGGCCGCCCGGTCGTCTCGGCCGGGCAGTATGGCGAGAACCTCGGTCTGATGAACATCCAGGTCGACCCGGAGACGAAGGAGATCCTGTCCATCGTCAACGAGATCAAGCCGCTCACCGCCGGCGGGAAGCCGCTGTACCCGGCCGTCCCCGAGGTGCAGGCGATCGTCGACGCGGCGAAGGCCGAAGCCGACGAGCTCGGTGCGGTGAAGGTGGGCGAGATCACGGCCGACTTCAACCGGGCCCGGCAGAGCGACGGGAAGACGGAGAACCGGGGCGGGGAGTCGACCATCGGCAACTTCGTCGCCGACGTGCAGAAGTGGGCGACCGGGGCGCAGATCGCGCTGATGAACCCGGGCGGGCTGCGAGCCAACCTCAGCTACGCGTCCAGCGCCGAGGGCGACCCCGACGGCAACGTGACCTACCGCGAGGCGGCGACGGTGCAGCCGTTCGCCAACACGCTCGTCACGCTCGAGCTCACCGGCGCCCAGCTGAAGGCGGTGCTCGAGGAGCAGTGGCAGCCGGAGGGCGCGAGCCGTCCGTTCCTGAAGCTCGGCGTCTCGAAGGGGCTGGAGTACACCTACGACCCCACCGCAGCGCAGGGCTCGCGGATCACCGCGATCACGCTCGACGGCACCCCGGTCGACCCGGAGGCGACGTACCTGGTCGCGGCGAACTCGTTCCTCGCAGCCGGCGGCGACAACTTCGTCACCCTCGCCGAAGGCGAGAACAAGAAGGACACCGGCAAGGTCGACCTGCAGTCGATGGTCGACTGGTTCGCCGAGAACAAGACCGCCTCGCCCGATTACGCGCAGCGCGCCGTCGGGGTGGTGCTGAGCCCGGCGGATGCCGACGGCTACAGCGCCGGCGACCAGGTCACGGTCTCGCTGTCGTCGCTGGCCTTCAGCGCCGGGGAGCCGGCGCCGGGCCCGGTGACGCTGTCGCTGAACGGCACCGAGCTCGCGTCGGCCGAGATCGACCCGACCGTGGTGGACGCCACGGACGAGGTCGGGCGGGCGTCGCTGACGTTCACGGTTCCGGAGGGCGTGCACGGCCCGCAGACCCTGGAGGTCGCGGTCGCCGGCACCGGCACCGCCGCGAGGGTGCCGATCGTGTTCGCGGATGCCCCGGCCGCGGCCGGGACGATCTCGCTGGACCGCCTCACGGTCGCGGCCGGCGGATCCGTGACGGTCACCGGCGAGGGCTTCGACGCCGGCATCGAGCTGGTGCTCGAGCTGCGCTCTGACCCGGTGCGGCTGGCAACGGTGACGACCGGTGAGGACGGCCGGTTCTCGGTCACTGTCGCGATCCCGAAGGACACCGCTCCCGGGAGGCACACGCTGGCGGCCGTCCAGCCAGACGGCGCCGAGGCGACCGCACCGCTCGTCGTCACCGCCGCGCAGAGCGGCGGCGGGAACGGCAAGCCGGGGGCGGGTGCCGGTTCGGGCTCGGGCTCCGGCGATCTGGCATCGACCGGCGCCGACCCGGTGCCGTACGCGGTGTTGAGCGCGCTGCTGCTGACGCTCGGCCTCGCCATCGTCGCCGCCCGCCGTCGCGCCTAGCATCCGGGCCTTTTCCGGTCGTTGAGCGAGCACCGCCGCAGGCGGAGCGAGACGAAACGCGGTGCCTCTTCGGGAGGGGTGGTGCGTTTCGTCTCGTCGCTGCGCTCCTCGGTCAACGACCGGGGCGCTCCCCGGCTCAGCGACCGGTGAGAGAGCGTCCGACTAGACTGGACGCATGCCCGAGCCCAGAGTCGCCAGCTTCCCGGCGATCCGCGGAGCGCTGAAGTTCTACCAGATCGCGTCGATCATCACCGGAGTCATGCTGCTGCTCCTGGTCGCCGAGATGGTGCTGAAGTACACGCCGATCCACCGCGAGCTGTTCCTCGGCGGATCCGGCGGCTTCCTCTGGCTCGCCGAGGTCGTGGAAGGGCCCGAGGGCCTGGAGTCGACCGGCGACGGCGTGAACCTCTCCCTGGGCATCCTCATCGCGCACGGCTGGTTCTACGTCGTCTACCTGTTCGCCTGCTTCCGGGTGTGGAGCCTGATGCGCTGGCCGTTCCTGCGTTTCATCATGCTCGCGCTCGGCGGTGTGATCCCGTTCCTGTCGTTCTTCATGGAGACCCGCGTCGCGCGTGACGTGAAGAGCTACCTCGACTCCCGCGAGGCGGCCGCCGCCTCCGTTCCCGCCACGGAAGGTGCCCGTTGACCGAACAGTCCGAGACTGCCCAGTCCGAGACCCAGCAGCGTCCCGCGCTCGTCGTCGACTTCGGCGCGCAGTACGCGCAGCTGATCGCCCGTCGCGTGCGCGAGGCCGGCGTCTACAGCGAGATCGTGCCCCACACGGCATCCGCTGAGGAGATCGCGGCGCGCAACCCGGTCGCACTCATCCTCTCCGGCGGTCCCTCGTCGGTGTATGAGGAGGGCGCCCCCCAGCTCGACCCGAAGGTCTTCGACCTCGGCATCCCGACTCTGGGCATCTGCTACGGGTTCCAGTACATGGCGCAGACCCTCGGCGGCGAGGTGGCGCACACCGGTCTGCGCGAGTACGGTGCGACGGATGCCCGGATCTCGGGCGACGGCGGCACCCTGCTCGCCGATCAGCCCGCCGAGCAGAACGTGTGGATGAGCCACGGCGACCAGGTCGCGAAGGCGCCGGAGGGCTTCGAGGTGCTCGCCACCACGGAGGCGACCAAGGTCGCCGCGTTCGCCGACGAGCAGCGCCGCCTCTACGGCGTGCAGTGGCACCCCGAGGTGAAGCACTCCGACCACGGTCAGCGTGTGATCGAGAACTTCCTGCACAAGGGCGCGGGCCTGCCCGCCGACTGGAACAGCGGCAACGTCATCGCCGAGCAGGTGGAGCGCATCCGCGCCCAGGTCGGCGACGCCCGCGTGATCTCCGCGCTGTCCGGCGGCGTCGACTCGGCCGTGTCCACGGCGCTCGTGCACAAGGCGATCGGCGACCAGCTCACCGCCGTCTTCGTCGACCACGGCCTGCTGCGCAAGGGGGAGCGGGAGCAGGTGGAGAAGGACTACGTCGAGTCCACCGGCGTGCGGCTGATCACGGTGGATGCCGCGGACGTGTTCCTCGAACACCTCAAGGGCGTCACCGACCCCGAGGAGAAGCGCAAGATCATCGGCCGCGAGTTCATCCGCGCCTTCGAGCGCGTGCAGCGCGAACTCGTCGAGGAGGCGAAGGCCGAGGGCGGCGCGCCGGTGAAGTTCCTCGTGCAGGGCACCCTGTACCCGGACGTGGTCGAATCCGGCGGCGGCGCCGGCACCGCGAACATCAAGTCGCACCACAACGTCGGCGGTCTGCCCGACGACCTGGACTTCGAGCTCGTCGAGCCGCTGCGCGCCCTGTTCAAGGACGAGGTGCGCGCGATCGGCCGTGAGCTCGGCATCCCGGAGGCGATCGTCTCCCGCCAGCCGTTCCCCGGCCCCGGCCTGGGCATCCGCATCATCGGCGAGGTCACCCGCGAGCGCCTGGACGTGCTCCGCGAAGCCGACGCGATCGCGCGCGAGGAGCTCACCAAGGCCGGCCTCGACCAGCAGATCTGGCAGTGCCCGGTGGTGCTGCTCGCCGACGTCCGCTCGGTGGGCGTGCAGGGCGACGGCCGCACCTACGGTCACCCGATCGTGCTGCGCCCGGTCTCCAGTGAAGACGCCATGACCGCGGACTGGACGCGCCTGCCCTACGACGTCCTCGCCCGCATCTCGAACCGCATCACCAACGAGGTCCGCGAGGTCAACCGCGTGGTGCTCGACGTCACCTCGAAGCCGCCGGCGACCATCGAGTGGGAGTGACGGATGCGTCAGCATCCGGCACGGACACTCGCGACGGGCACTGCGTGGCACCGCGCCGCGCGGGCGGTGCGGTGGGAGTGACGGATGCCGCGCAGGGACCGTTCCCCGACGCGGACTATCTGATCCTGTCGAGCCGGCTGATCCCCGACCTCGACGGTGGGTACACGATCGCGACCCTCGCGCGCGCCGGGCAGATGGCCGAGCGCGGCGCGCGGGTGCAGCTGCTCACGGTCGACCCGGCGGATGCCGAGGCCCACGCCGCGCACCGCGCGGAGTTCGCCGCCCGCGGCGCCCTCCGCCCCGACACCCCGCTGCGCAACCTGTTCGATGAGGCCGTCGCTCCGGACGGCGGTGCCGCCGAGTGGGTGCGCGCCGCCGCGGCATCCGCGCCGACCCCGGGCGCGCAGGCGGACGAGCACCGTGTGCTGACGGATGCCGCGGGCCGGCCGTTCGTGTCGCTGCCGGTGATCCGCGGCAACCCGGACTGGCACCTCAGCACGGCCGCCGTGCGCGTGCACGGGCCGGAGGGGGATGCGATCGGCGAGCTTCCCGGGTTCGGGGCGCTGTACCGGGCATGGCTGGAGCACGTCGTGGCACGGCTGACCGGGCCCGTCGTCGTGGTCTGCGAATCCCGGCAGCTGGGGGAGCTGCTCGCCGGGTGGGGGAGCGAGCGGGTGCGGCTGCTGCACACGATCCACACCATCCACCTGGAGCCGCCGTTCACCCCGGACGCGCCGCTGAACCCGCTGTGGACCCGCTGGTTCGCGATCGCCGACCGGTTCGACGCGGTGCTGTGGCCGACCCGGGCGCAGCGCGACGACGTCGTGGCCCGCTTCGACGGGAGCGGGCGGCACCTGGTCGTGCCGAACGGCGTCCCGATGCCCGACGCCGCTGCGGACGACGCGGCACGCGAGGCGGGTCTGGTCGTCAGCCTGTCGCGGCTCGCTCCGGGCAAGCGCATCGACCATGGCATCCGTGCGTTCCTCGCCGCCGACGTTCCGGGCGCGGTGCTGGAGATCTGGGGCGATGGGCCGGAGCGGGAGCGGCTCGAGGGGCTGATCCGGGAGCGGTCCGCGGCGGACCGGGTGCGCCTCATGGGCGCGACGACCGACCCGGACGCGGTGCTGCGCCGGGCATCCGTGCTGCTGTCGTCCTCGGCTTTCGAGGGGCAGGGGCTGTCGATCGTCGAGGCGCTGCGCGTCGGATGCCCCGTGATCGCGTACGACATCCGCTACGGCCCGGGTGACATCCTGCGCGATGGCGGGGGAGTGCTCGTCCCCGACGGCGACGAGCGCGCGCTCGCAGAGGCCCTGCACGCGGTGCTGACGGATGCCGGGCTGCGCGCCCGCCTGTCCGGCGAGGCCCGCCCCGCGGCATCCGCCTGGTCCGCGGACGCCGCGATGACCGCTCTCGCCGCCGCCGTCCGCGCCGCCCTCTCCGCCCCGCCCCGCCGCTGACCCCGCCCCGCCCCGCCGCTGACCCCGCCCCGCCACCGCCCGGGCGCCGCCCGTCCCGACGGGCGACCACCGCCCCGCCCTCTGCGTCTAGTCGCCCCGTCCCCCTGACGGGGGAGGCGCGGAACTTTTTCTGCGGCGGATGTCGATCCGGCGTCTTCCCGTTCGACGTCTTCAGTGAGAGGGTCGAGAGGCGACCCCGTCATATCGAGGAGAAGAGACCATGAAGTTCATGCTGATCATGCGCGCCACCGACGAGGCCCTCGAGGCGTCGAAGGAGATCCCGTTCGAGGAGATGCTCGAGGCGATGGGCCGCTACAACGAGTCGCTCATCAAGGCCGGCGTGATGGCCGGCGGCGACGGGCTCGCCCCCGCCGAAGAGGGTGTCGTCGTCGACTTCTCCAGCGACCCGCCGCTGGTCACCGACGGCCCTTACGGCGAGACGAAGGAGCTGTTCAACGGCTTCTGGATCCTCGAGGTCTCGTCCAAGGAGGAGGCCGTCGAGTGGGCGAAGCGCTGCCCGCTGGGCCCGGGTTCGAAGCTCGAGATCCGCCGCATCCCCGGCATCGACGAGTTCCCCGAGGACAACGAGTGGGTGCAGAAGGAGAAGCAGTGGCTCGAGGAGGCCGCTGCGCGCGGAGAGACGGTCTGACATGTCCCCCGACGAGGCGGCGCGCCCCGCGGCATCCGGTCCGGGTTTCGCGGAGCGCGCCGTCGCGGCCGTGTGGCGCATCGAGTCGGCGAAGATCGTCGCGACCCTGACCCGCACCGTCGGCGACTTCGGCCTCGCCGAGGACCTCGCGCAGGAGGCGCTCGTGGACGCCCTGCAGCAGTGGCCGGCGGAGGGCGTGCCGCGCAACCCCGCCGCGTGGCTCACCGCGGTCGCGAAGCGCAAGGCGATCGACGCCTGGCGCCGGCGCGAGCGTCACGACGAGCGCCTCGCCGTGCTCGCGCACGACCTCGAGCGCGAGCAGGCGGAGGCGACGGATGCTGCGCCGTGGGATCCGGATGCCGTGGACGACGACGTCCTCCGCCTCATCTTCATCGCCTGCCACCCCGTGCTCTCGCGTGAGGCGCAGGTCGCGCTGACGCTGCGAGTGGTGGGCGGTCTCACCAGCGAGGAGATCGGCCGGGCCTTCCTGGTGCCGGTCGCGACGGTGCAGCAGCGCATCGTCCGGGCGAAGAAGACGCTCGGCGCCGCCCGCGCGCCGTTCGAACTGCCCCCGCGCGAAGAGTTCCCGAAGCGGCTGAGCGCGGTGCTCTCGGTGCTGTACCTGATCTTCAACGAGGCGCACGCCGCCAGCAGCGGCGAGGAGTGGATGCGGCCGGACCTCGCCCGGGAGGCGATCCGGCTGACCCGGGTGCTGGCGGGCCTGGTCCCGCGGGAGCCCGAGGTGCACGGCCTGCTCGCGCTGATGGAGATCACCGCGGCGCGCTTCCCGGCACGGACGGATGCCAACGGCGACCCCGTCCTGCTGGCCGACCAGGACCGCACCCGCTGGGACCGCGGCGCGATCGCTCGTGGCCGGGCGGCGCTGGCGCGGGCGGATGCCCTGGGCCGGGGGCGCGGCGGCTACGCCCTGCAGGCCTCGATCGCGGAATGCCACGCGGTGGCCGCATCCGTCGAGGACACCGACTGGGACCGCATCGTCATCCTCTACGAGGCACTGGGGCGGCTCACGCCGTCACCGGTGATCGACCTGAACCGGGCCGCGGCGGTGGCGATGGCCACCGGCCCGGCATCCGCTCTCCGCATCGTCGACGAGATCGTCACCGGCGGAAAGCTGCGCGGCTACCACCTGCTGCCGGCGACGCGCGGGGAGCTGCTGCTGCGGCTGGGACGGGTGGATGAGGCCCGCACAGAGTTCGCGGCCGCTGCCCGACTGGCGGGCAACGACCGCGAACGTGCTCTGCTCGAGCTCAAGGCCCGAGGCTGACGGCCGGGTCAGGCGCGGCTGCGATCTCCGCGTCCGACGATGAGGCCGTAGATCAGCAGGACGACGATCGAACCGCCGATCGCAAGCAGCCAGGTCTGCAGGCTCCAGAACTCCTCGAGGGGCGCGTTGAAGAGCACAGAGCCCAGCCATCCGCCGAGGAGTGCGCCGACGACGCCGAGCAGAAGCGTGACGATCCATCCGCCGCCCTGCTTGCCGGGCAGGATCAGTTTTGCGATCGCACCGGCGATGAGGCCGAGGAGGAGAAAAGCGAGGAATCCCATGGGAGTCTCCGTTCTGTTCCGCAGACGACGGGTTGTCGTCCCGGCTCTCAGGATGCCCGTGGCGGGCCCTCGCGGCGTAGGCCCTTGCGCTGAGCCCGTCCGTTGTGCCAGAGTGCGGCGCCGGTGCGCGTCCGAGGATCCCTGGCGCGCAGCGAAAAGGCGGCCGCCCTCCGGGGAGAGCGGCCGCCTTTCGTGAAGCGGTAGGTCCGTCGAAGCGGTGTGTCAGTCGTTGCCGCGCAGGATGGCGATGATGCGCAGGATCTCGACGTAAAGCCAGACCACGGTGACCATGATGCCGAACGCGCCCAGCCAGCCGTACACGCGCGGAGCACCGTTGCGCACGCCCTGCTGGATCTGGTCGAAGTCCATCACCAGCGAGTACGCCGCCATGAACACGACGAGGACGCCGATGATCAGGCCGAGCGGGATGCCCGCGACCTCCATGCTGTGCAGCCCGAACGCGGCGTCCTGCGGGAGCACGTTCGTCCACATCAGGATGAGGTTCAGCACCGAGAAGGCGAGGTAGCCGAACATCGCGATCATGACGATCTTCGTCATCTTCGCGGAGGCGCGGATCTTGCCGCTCGCGAACAGGGCGAGGGTCACGCCGACGACGGCGACGGTGGCCAGGGTGGCCTGCATCACGACGCCGGGCCAGATGAACTCGAAGAAGGCCGAGATGGCGCCGACGAAGAGGCCCTCGAACGCCGCGTACGCCCAGATCAGGCCGGGGCGGACCTTCTTGCGCGAGGTGAAGGTGATGACCATGGCGAGCACGAAGCCGCCGAGGGCGCCCACCATCCACGGCAGCAGGTTCGGCTGCCCGGTGGTCATCGCGCTGGACGCGGTCCACACCCAGCCGATGGCCGCGGTGGCGAGGAGGATGCCGAACAGGCCCGCGGTCTTCCAGACGGTGTCCTCGACCGTCATCCGGTCGGTCTCGATGGCACCCGCCGGCGGGGCGGCGTACATGCCCTCGAGCTGCGCGTTCACCGCCGCATCCGTCGCCGCGTGCTGGAACGAGGCGGTCTGCGCGCCCGCCTGCGGCCCACCCGGGTACGTCGCGACGTTGCGCGGATCCTGCTGCTGGAACGCCGGGTTGTTGAATGCGAAGTTGCTCATGGTGGCCTCTACTCCCGAGGGATCGGTCAACGCTTTCTTCAACGATACCCGCTTGGGGTTCGCAGGGGGGTGCTTTACGCTGTGAGCGTGCCCAGGAGATCCCCGCTCGTCATCGGTCATCGCGGGGCGCCGGGATACCGCCCGGAGCACAGCCGGTCCTCGTACGAGCTGGCCCTGGCGATGGGGGTGGATGCGGTCGAGCCGGACATCGTCGCCAGCAAGGACGGCGTCCTCGTCGTCCGGCACGAGAACGAGATCTCCGGCACCACGGACGTCGCCCACCGGCCCGAGTTCGCCGACCGGCGCACCACGAAGAAGGTGGACGGCGTCGCGCTGACCGGGTGGTTCACCGAGGACTTCACCTGGGCCGAGCTCTCCACCCTGCGCAGCCGGGAGCGGCTGCCGAAGCTGCGCGCCTCGAGCGCCAGCTTCGACGACACCCAGCCGGTGCTGCGGCTGACCGACGTGCTCGACCTGGTGCGCCGCGGATCGCAGGAGCACGGTCGCGAGATCGGCGTCGTGCTCGAGATCAAGCACGCCACCTACTTCGAGCGGATCGGGCTCGACCTCGTGCCGATGATCGAACGCGACCTGCGGGCGACGGGCTGGGCGGACGGCGAGCTCCCGCTCATCGTCGAGGCGTTCGAGTCCACGGTGCTGCACCGGCTGCGCGAGCGCGGCATCGCCGCCTCGTACGTGTACCTCGTCGAGGCCACCGGGCGCCCCTTCGACATGGTCGCCGCGCTCGGCCGCGCCGCGCCCGCGTACCGCGACGCGGTGACGCCGCAGGGCCTGGACGAGCTCGCCGGCTCGGTCGACGGGATCAGCGTCAACAAGCGGATGCTGCTCGCGAAGGGCAGCACGATCGCCGCCGATGCGCACGCCCGCGGCCTGCGGGTGTTCACGTGGACCTGCCGGCCCGAGAACGCGTTCCTCGCCCCGGAGTTCCGCAGCACCGGGAAGAAGTCGGCGTTCGGGGACTACGAGGCGGAGTGGGCGGCCATCGCCAGGGCGGGCGTGGACGGGGTGTTCGTGGACCACCCGGATCTCGGGGTCGCGTTCTTCCGCGGGGAGTGACCGGGCGGAGGCGGCGGCAGGGTCGAGGGTCCGCGCGGCCGCGGGGAGGGACGCGCGCGGCGGCGGCGTCAGCGGCGCGGGCGCTGCACCCGGCGGCCGGACACCAGCTCCGGCCGCAGCCGCAGCGCCAGCGACCTCTCGCCGCCGGCCCAGGGCTGCACGCGACGCGTGCCGGGGACGGCCGCCAGCTCCTCGTCCGACATCACGGTGACCGGGCCGTTCAGCAGCACGCTCCAGCCGCCGCCGCTCAGGTCGTCGTGATGGTCGATCTCGAACGCGACGAGCTCGGTGCTGTCGGGCAGTTCGCTGATCGGCCCCTCCGGCGAGGTCCGCACGACGATGTCATGGCCGTCGAGGAGGAAGTTCACCGGGATCACATGCACCCGGCCCTCATGGACGAAGCCCAGCCGGCCCACGGTCGTGGTGCCCAGCAGCTCGATGCACTGCTGCTCGCTCAGCTCGGTGATCATCGCGGCACCTCCTTCGGTCTCTGCGATCGTACCCCTCCCGTCCGGGCTCGGGGTCGGGCCCGGGGTCGGGGTCGGCCCCGGGGCCGGGGTCGGCAGCCGGGGCGGGGTCGGCAGCCGGGGCGGGGACCGGCGCCCGGCACCAGGCCGATGCACGCCGAGCCTCGACGTCCGAAGCCCGGCCTAGACTCGTGAGGACATGATCGACGCGCCCCTCACCGTTCCCGCATCCGCCCCGTCGCAGGGCGGCGACCCGCTTCTCGCCGGGCTCAACCCCCAACAGCTCGAGGCGGTCACCTACCGCGGCAAGGCGCTGCTCATCGTCGCCGGCGCCGGGTCGGGCAAGACCAGCGTGCTCACCCGGCGGATCGCGCTGCTGCTGCGACAGCGCGAGGCGTGGCCGAGTCAGATCCTGGCGATCACCTTCACCAACAAGGCCGCGGGCGAGATGCGCGAGCGCGTCGAGGCGCTGGTCGGGGATTCCGCGCGCGGCATGTGGATCTCCACCTTCCACTCCGCCTGCGTGCGGATCCTGCGGCGCGAGGCCGAGCAGTTCGGCTTCACCCGCTCCTTCACGATCTACGACTCCGGCGACTCGCGGGCGCTGCTGAAGCGTCTGGTCAAGGAGCACGAGGGGGATGCGTACGGCCTCACCCCGGCATCCGTGCAGGGGCGCATCTCGAAGCTCAAGAACGAGTTGACGGATGCCGAGGGGCACGCGCGTCAGGCGAACCTGAGCGACCCGGCGGAGCGCATCTTCACGGAGATCTTCAGCGACTACCAGCGGGCGCTGCAGAAGGCGAACGCCTTCGACTTCGACGACCTGATCGCGCAGACGGTGTTCCTGTTCCGGGCGTTCCCGCACGTCGCGGACACCTACCGGCGCCGATTCCGGCACATCCTCGTCGACGAGTACCAGGACACCAACCACGCCCAGTACGCCCTGATCCACGAGCTCACCCGCCCGGTGTCGGGGGCATCCTCGGCCGCACCCGAGCCGTATGCCATGAACGGCATGATGATCTTCGAGCCGGAGCCGTCCGGTGCCGAGCCGGGCGGACCCGAGGACGGCGCCTCGCTGACCGTCGTCGGCGACTCCGACCAGTCCATCTACGCCTTCCGCGGGGCGGACATCCGCAACATCACCGAGTTCGAGCGCGACTTCCCGGGCGCGAAGGTGGTGCTGCTGGAGCAGAACTACCGGTCCACGCAGAACATCCTCTCCGCGGCGAACGCCGTGATCGGGCACAACTTCGACCGCAAGGCGAAGAACCTGTGGAGCGATAAGGGCCCGGGCGAGAAGATCGTCGGCTTCACCGGGTACTCGCAGCACGACGAGGCGCAGTTCGTCGCGGACGAGATCGAGGCGCTGCACCGCGCCGGGATGCCGTACTCGGAGATGGCGGCGTTCTACCGCACCAACTCGCAGTCCCGCGCACTGGAGGAGATCTTCAT
The DNA here is from genome assembly GCF_028472845.1 of Microbacterium sp. EF45047. NCBI lineage: Bacteria > Bacillati > Actinomycetota > Actinomycetes > Micrococcales > Microbacteriaceae > Microbacterium > Microbacterium sp. EF45047. The sequence continues at coordinate 520,343 of NZ_CP069429.1, forward strand.
CCGCGCCGCCGTGCCGTACAAGATCATGGGCGGCACGAAGTTCTACGAGCGTGCCGAGATCAAGGACGCGCTGGCCTATCTCGTCGCGGTGGCGAACCCGGCCGACGACATGGCGGTGCGTCGCATCCTGAACAAGCCGCGCCGAGGCATCGGCGAGGTCACCGAGACGGCGATCGCGCGATTCGCGGAGGAGCACGGCATCAGCTTCCGTCAGGCGCTGGCGCATCCGGGTGAGCTGGGCGTCGGCCCCAAGCTGCAGGCGGCCATCGCCCAGCTGGACGCGGTGCTCACCGAGGCCGCTGCCGTGATGACGCCGGCATCCGGGGAGGTGCCTCCGGCGACGGCGGTCGCCGAAGGGCTCACCCTGCTGCTGTCCAAGAGCGGGTACTTCGACGCGCTGCGTGCCAGCCGCGACCCGCAGGACGAGGCGCGGCTGGAGAACCTCGACGAATTCGTCGCCGTCGCGCGCGACTTCGCCCGCAACAACCCGGACGGTGCGCTCGTGGACTTCCTCACCGACGTCGCGCTCGTATCGGATGCCGATGACCTCGACGACGCGTCCGGGGCGGTGTCGCTGATGACGATGCACACCGCGAAGGGCCTGGAGTACGACGCGGTGTTCGTCACCGGCGTCGAGGAGGACCTCATCCCGCACCGGATCTCCGCCGGCGAACCGGGCGGGCCGCAGGAGGAGCGCCGGCTGTTCTACGTCGGCATCACGCGAGCGCGCAAGCGCCTGCACCTGTCGCTGGCGATGACCCGGGCGCAGTTCGGCGAGGTGTCGGTGGCGATGCCGAGCCGGTTCCTGCAGGAGATCCCGGCCGAGCTGATCGACTGGCGGCAGTCCCCCGAGGACGTCAATTCCCGCGGCGGCATGCAGTCCCGCGCGCTGAACGCGCGACGGCCCGGCGGCGGCTTCGGATCCGGCGGCGACCGTTTCGGCGCGAAGCCGCTGCCGAAGAGCGAGCTCAAGCCGCTGTCGACCGCGATGGACAAGTTCGCGAACAAGGTCACCTCGAAGGTGCGCGACAACGGCGACCTGGAGCTGGCCGCCGGCGACCGCATCCGGCACGACGACTTCGGAGAGGGACGCGTCGAGGCGGTCACCGGTGACGGAGCCAAGCGCATCGCACACGTGCGGTTCGACACCGCGGGCCAGAAGAAGCTCCTCATCAAGATCGCCCCGATCGTCAAGCTCTGACCGGGGTGGGGCGTTTCGTCTCGCTGCGCTCGCTCAACGACCGGGGGCGGCCTTCTTTCCGGTCGTTGAGCGGGGAGCGCAGCGACGAGACGAACCTTTCCGGTCGTTGAGCGAGGACGGCGAAGCCGACCGAGACGAAACGCTCTGCCTCGTCGGGGCGTTTCGTCTCGCTGCGCTCGCTCAACGACCGGGGGCGGCCTTCTTTCCGGTCGTTGAGCGAGGACGGCGAAGCCGACCGAGACGAAACGCTCTGCCTCGTCGGGGCGTTTCGTCTCGCTGCGCTCGCTCAACGACCAGGGGGAGAGGGGGCGCTTGCCTCTGGTGGGGCGTTTCGTCTCGCTGCGCTCGCTCAACGACCAGGGTCGCCGGTTAGGCTGGCACATATGGCCCTGTTCTCCCGCCGCAAGAAGCCGGCCGACACCGCCGTCGAGCCGCTCGCCGAGGAAGCCGTCGAGACCGAGGCATCGGGTCCCCCCGACCGCGCCGACTCGGCCGCCGCCGAGACCGCTCCGGCGGAGCCCGTCCCCGAGGTGAACATCACGGTGCAGGCCTTCCGCGGCGTCGGCGCTGAGGCCGGGCCTGAGGTCCGCCTGCCCGAGCAGCCGGCTTCCGACACGAGCGTTGCCGCAGGGGCATCCGGAACCACGGCGCAGACCGCGCCCCCGGCATCCGCCCCCACCGCACCCACGGCATCCGCCGCCGCGAACACTCCGCAGGCACCCCCGAAGCTGCCCCTCGCACCCGCCCAGCCGCCCGCGCAGACTCGCACCGTCGAGGGGCTCAACGACAACGTCCTCCTGCGCGAGGCGCTCGCCCAGCTGGAGGAGGGCGCGACGAACGAGCAGCTGCTCGGCGTGCTGCGCCAGTCGCTGCAAGGGCACCTGTACCTGCGCGTGCACGGCGACGCGCGGCAGCAGATCAGTGAAGGCAAGCCGCTCTCGGTCGGCGTGGTCCGCGACGGCGAGCGGTCGTTCATGCTCGCGTACAGTTCCGGCGCCGCACTGCGGGCATCCGTGCAGGGCGATGCCGAGGCGGCGAACACGTCGGCGATCGCCCAGCCGGTGACCTCGGTGTACCAGCAGGTGGTCAAGGGCGGTTTCACCGGCCTCATCATCGACAACAGCTCCGCCCCGCACCGCGCCGTCTTCCCCACCGAGCTGCTGCAGAAGACCCTGGAGCAGGGCGACGAGCAGATGACGCTGAAGACCGTGCTCGCCGCGCCCCGGCAGCCGGACTCGGTGTCCCGCGTGGCGGAGGCGCTGGCCCGCAGCCGCACCTGGGTCGCCGTCAACGACGGAGCCAACGGCCAAGCCGTCGGCATCGCCGAGGCGCGCACCGCCGACGGGCGCCGCTACCTGCAGGTGTTCTCGCACCCGCTCGAGGTGGTCGCCCTCGGACGCGGCGACCGTCCGATGCCGTTCGCGCCCGAGCAGCTGGCGAAGGTGCTGCGCAGCCACGAGGAGATCGCCGGGGTGATCGTCGACGTCGCCGGCCCGTCCATCGCGGTGGACCGCGACGCCCTCGCGCCGCTGCTCGTCCTCGCGGTCGACGTCGGCGACTGAGACCGACCCCCCGGACACTCGGCCGCCGACGCCCGGATCAGAGCGTGAAGCGCGTGAGCGCGTCCGCGATGATCCTGATGCCGCGTCGGGCATCCTCCTCCGTCACGACCGCGGGCGGCACCACATGGATGCGGTTGTCAGCGGTGAACGGCAGCAGGCCGTGTGCGATGAGATCCGACTTCAGGCGTCCCATCTGCGCCGGCGTCAGCGGCGTGCGCTCCGCCCGGTCGCTGACCAACTCGATGGCCCAGAACACCCCGCTCCCGCGCACCTCGCCGACGAGGGGCTGCGATTCGGCGAGCTCGGCCAGCGCCGGCCCGATCACCTCGGCGCCGATGCGCTTCGCGCCCTCGACGATGCCCTCCTCGCGCATCGCGTCGATCGTCGCGACGATCGACGCCGCGGCGAGCGGATGCCCGGAGTAGGTGAGCCCGCCGGGGAAGACCCGCTCGTCGAAGTGGTGCGCGATCGGGTCGGAGATGACGACGCCCCCGACCGGGACGTAGCCGGAGTTGACGCCCTTGACGAAGGTGATGAGGTCGGGTCGCACGTCGAAGGCGTCGAAGGCGAACCACTCGCCCGTACGGCCGAACCCGGCCATCACCTCGTCGAGGATCAGCACGATGCCGTAGCGGTCGCAGATCTCGCGCACGCCGGGGAGGTAGCCGGGCGGCGGGGTCAGGATGCCGGCCGTGCCCGGGATGGTCTCCAGGAGCAGCGCGGCGATGGTCTCCGCACCCTCGAGCTGGATGACCCGCTCCAGGTGGTGCAGGGCGCGGGCGCACTCCTCCTCCGGGGTGGACGCCCAGAACTCCGAGCGGTACAGATACGGACCGAAGAAGTGCACGTGCCCACGGGCGTACTCGTTGGGGATGCGCCGCCAGTCGCCGGTCGCGACGATCGCCGCCCCGGTGTTGCCGTGGTAGGAGCGGTACCGGGACAGCACCTTGTCCCGCCCGGTGTACAGGCGGGCCATCCGGATGGCGTTCTCGACGGCATCCGCACCGCCGTTCGTGAAGAACACCTTCTCGAAGCCGGCGCCCGCGAGCTCCAGGATGCGCTCGGCCGCCTGCGCGCGCGTCTCGTTCGCCACGGCCGGACCGATCGTGGCGAGGGTGGCGGCCTGCTCCTGGATCGCCGCCACGACCTTCGGATGCTGGTACCCGATGGCTCCTCAGGGGTCGGGCGCGGATGGGGCAACGCTAGAACCCGGGGCCGCGCGCCGGCGTCGAGGATTTGTCGGATGCCGCAGCGCTCGCTCGACAGTCTGTCCAGAGGTGCTCGGGGGATCGCCGGCGAGCCGGTGCGGATCGAGGGAGGCTGTCGCGCGGGGCATCCGTCGTTCTAGGGTCGGAACATGGCCTCCGAGCGCATCACGCTGACCGTGTCCGACCCCGACGGGGAGCGCGACGTCGTGCTGTCCAGCCCGAACCGGGTGGTCTGGCCGCCCGCCGAGGGCGCCGGCGACGGCATCACCAAGGCGGAGTACGCGGAGTACGCCCAGCAGGTCGCCGGTCCCTTCCTCGCCGCGAACGGCAACCGGCCGGTGTCTCTGGAGCGGTTCCGGGACGGCATCGAGGGCGAGGGGTTCTTCTCGAAGAATCCGCCGAAGGGCACGCCGGACTACGTCGACGCCGTGACGGTCACGTACAACAGCGGCCGCCGGCATCCGCAGATCGTGCTCAACCGGCCGAGCGCGCTGGTCTGGGCGGTGCAGATGAACACGATCGTGTTCCACCCCTGGGCGTCCAGGGCGGACGACACCGACAACCCGGTCGAGCTGCGCATCGACCTCGACCCGCAGCCGGGGACGGGCATCGCGCAGGCGATCCCGGCGGCGCACGAGCTGCGCGCCGTGCTGCGCGAGGCGGGGCTGGAGCCGTTCATCAAGACCAGCGGCAACCGCGGGCTGCACGTGTTCTGCCCGATCGTGCCGGAGTGGGAGTTCCTCACGGTGCGGCACGCGGTGATCGCCGCCGGGCGGGAGCTGGAGCGGCGGATGCCGGACCGGGTCACGACCAGCTGGTGGAAGGAGGAGCGCGGGGAGCGGATCTTCGTCGACTTCAACCAGGCCAACCGCGACCGGACGATGGCCGGGGCGTACAGCCCGCGCGCCCTGCCCGGCGCCCCGGTGTCGACGCCGATCCACTGGGAGGAGCTCGACGACGTCGATCCGCGCCTCTTCACGGTGCTCACGGTGCCGCAGCGGCTCGCCGATGTCGGCGACCCGTGGGAGCGGATGCAGGAGAACCCGGGCCGCATCGACACGCTGCTGGAGTGGTGGGAGCGGGACGTCGAGAACGGGCTGGGCGAGATGCCGTTTCCGCCGGAGTTCCCGAAGATGCCCGGGGAGCCCCCGCGCGTGCAGCCGAGCAAGAAGGTCGCCGAGAACTGGGACGCCGAGGGCAACCGCATCGAGGACTGACCGCCGCCCCCGGCCCCGGCTTCACGGCCCCTGGGGCTCCGGTTTCCCGGCCCGCGGGGCCCGGGCTTCACGGGCCGCGGGGCCTCCGGCCCCTGGACCCGCGGCGGCCTGGCCCGCTGTGCCTCTCCTGGGGACCAGTGCCGTGCGGGCGGAACGACCGGCGCGGAACCACCGACGCGGGGCGGTGGGCGGCCGGGCGACGGCTCGCGGGCCGGGCGACGGAGGGCGAGCGCAGCGGGGGCCGAGCGACGGGGCGGGGCGCGGGCGACGGGGCGGGGTGCGGAGTCGGCGCCGGGCGCGGGTCAGGTGAGGACGTCGGCGAGGTCGTAGCCGGCGACCGTGTCGAGCTGGTCGAAGGTGCAGGAGCGGGCATCCCGATCGGGGCGCCAGCGCTCGAACTGCACGGTGTGCCGGAACCGCATCCCCTCGAGCTGGTCGTACCGCACCTCGAGCACCCGCTCGGGGCGCAGCCGCACGAACGAGACGTCCTTCGCGCCGGTGAACCGCGAGCGCTCGCCCTCCCCGGTGACCGCGCGCCCCTCGGCATCCCGCTCCACGAGGGGATCCAGCTCCTCGACGAGCCGCTGGCGCATGGCGTCGCTCCACGCCGCCACGCCGCCCACCTGGTGCAGCACCCCGTCCTGCCCGTACAGGCCGACGAGCAGCGAGCCGACACCCGACCCGCTCTTGTGCACCCGGTAGCCCAGCGCGACCACGTCCGCGGTGCGCGCGTGCTTCACCTTGATCAGGGTGCGCTTACCGGGGGCATACGGCTGGTCCAGCGGCTTCGCGACGACGCCGTCGAGCCCGGCGCCCTCGAACTCGGCGAGCCAGCGGCCGGCGAGATCCGGGTCCTCGGTCGTACGCGTCAGGTGCAGCGGATGCCGGGCGCCGGCGAGCAGCGCCTCCAGCCGGTCGCGGCGCTCGCGGAAGGGCCGGTCGTGGAGGAGCTCGTCGCCGTCGGCGAGGAGGTCGAAGGCGATGAACATCGCGGGCGTCTCGGCGGCGAGCTTGCGCACGCGGGACTCGGCCGGATGGATCCGCTGGCTGAGCGCCTCCCAGTCCAGCCGCTGCCGCCCCGGCTCGCCGGTGGCGACGACGATCTCCCCGTCGAGCAGGCACGGTCCGGGCAGGATCTCGGTCAGGCTCGCCACCAGCTCCGGGAAGTACCGGGTCAGCGGCTTCGCGCCCCGGGATCCGATCTCCAGGCGCTCGCCGTCCCAGGCGACCAGCCCGCGGAATCCGTCCCACTTCGGCTCGTACAGCAGCCCGCCCGCGAACTTCGCCGGATCGGGGACCGTGGTCGCGGCCTTGGCAAGCATGGGTGCCGGGATGTCGTACATGGCTCCATCCTGAGCCACTGGGCGACCCCGCACCACCCGCCACATTGTGTCGTGAGCTGCGGGTCGGAGCTCGGCCGACCGGCACTTCGGGACACAATGTGGCGCGAACGGCGGGTCGGGAGGTCAGCGGAACAGGTCCGCCAGCGACGCCGGCGTGCCGGCATCCCGCAGCGCCGCCTGCGCGGCGAGCCAGCCGGCCATGCCGTTCACCCCGGGCCCGGGAGGCGTCGCGGCCGAGGCGAGGTACACGCCCCGCATCGGGGTGCGCCACGGCGTGGGGGACAGGATCGGACGCCGGGCGGCCTGCAGCATGGTGAAGGTCCCGCCGAGGATGTCTCCGCCGATCTCCGCCGGGTTCACGGCTTCCCGCGCGGATGCGGGGATCGCGTGCGCGGCGAGCACCCGCTGCCGGAACCCCGGGGCGAACCGCTCCACCTGCCGGGTGATCAGCTCGGTGACGTCCAGCGTCGAATCCGCCGGAACGTGGATGTACGCCCACAGCACGCTCGTGCCCTCGGGGGAGCGGCTCGGGTCGAGCACCGACGGCTGCACCGCCAGCACGTACGGGCGCTCGCTCACGCGCCCCCGCGCCACGGCGTTCTCGCTGTCCCAGATCTCCTCGCGCGTGCCGCCGATGTGCACGGTCGGCGACCGGGCGACGAGCGGGTTCGCCCACGGGATCGGCCCGTCCACCGCGAAGTCCACCTTCGCCGCCGCCGGTCCGTAGCGGTACGACCGCAGGGCCCGCGCGTACCGGGCGGGAACGTCCGGGTGGGTCAGGGCGAGCCGCGGCGTGCTGTTGAGCATCAGCAGATCGCCGCGCGCCGGATCGCCCCAGTCCAGCTCGCCCAGGTCGCGCACGTGCACCCCGGTGCGGATGCGGCCGCCGTGCTCCTCCAGGTCCTGCTGCAGGGCATCCGCGATGCGCTGCGAGCCGCCGCGGGGATACGCCCAGCCGCCCGCGTGGGCGTGCGCGGCCAGCAGCAGGCCGGCCGCGGCGCCGCTCAGCGACGGCAGCGGCCGGTTCGCGTGCGCCATCACCCCGGCCAGCAGCGCCGCCCCCTCCGCGGTGCGGAACACGCGCGCCGCGAGCGCGGTGCCCTGCTCGGCGACGCGGAGCGCGTAGCGCAGAGCGGTGAGCGGATGCCCGGGGATCCGCAGCAGCGCGTGCCCGGTGAAGTCCGCGACGCCCTCGATGCGACGCGCGAGCGGGCGCAGCAGCGCGCGCCACTCCCGGGCATCCGGTCCGAGCGCCTCCGCGGTGCGCTCGAGGTCCTGCCAGGCCACGGCCGCGCGGCCGCCGTCGAGCGGATGCGCGTACGAGATCTCCGGCCGCACCCAGTCGATCCGCTCCGCGATGCCGAAGGCCTGGAAGAACGGGGAGGCGAGGGTGGCCGGATGCACCGCCGAGCACACGTCGTGGTGGAATCCGGGGAGCGGGCCCTCGAGCGTGCGCACCCCGCCGCCGATCGTAGCGGCGGCCTCCAGCACCTCGACGTCGTAGCCCGCGCGCGCCAGGCTCACAGCCGCGGCGAGCCCGTTGGGTCCGCTGCCGATCACCGTCGCGCGTGCCATGTCCCCCAGTGTGTCACGCTCGGATGCGGGGGCGGATGCCGGGTTCGCGGGCGGATGCCGGGCGCTCAGCGCCCGGTGCGACGGGCGCTCCGGCCGTGCGATCCTGGAGGGGATGAACGAAGTCCAGGGCCCCACCCCCGCCGGAACCTCCCGCCCCTACCGATCCCTCGCCGAGGCGCTCCGCGCGCATCGCGTGCCCGAGGAGAACCACGAGTTCATCGCGGCGATCGTCGACGCCGTCGGCGTCACCACCTTCATCGACCGCGGCCGCTACATCGAGGCGATCCGCCGCGGGGAGGGCGCGCCCCTGCACATCGGGAAGACCTACACCAACGGCTTCACCGAGGACGAGCGCATCACCGTCGGCGGCGCCCCACTGCGCCTGCAGCCCAGCGAGGGCCGGGCGCCGTACTTCTACGTCGCGCATCCGAGCACGTACCCGGCATCGCCGGCCCGTCCGAAGCGGACCGCCGGCGCCCGCGCGGCATCCGCGTCGAAGCCGGCCGAGCCGCGCACCCCGCGGATCCCGAAGCCGGTGGAGCGCGACTACGGCGTCTGCGGCGTCTGTTTCATGGTGCGCAACGCCGCCGGCAACTGCGGCTGCGACTGACTCCCCGGCCGCCCGGCCCGACCGGCCGCCCGGCCCGGGTCTGCACCGGTTTCGAATCGCGTGATCGGCTGCCGAACGGCCCGGAACACAGCAGATCAAGCGATTCGGCCCGCGCGGGCTGGGATGATGGAGGGAGCATGGACCTCTTCCTCGTCATCCAGTGGGTGGTGCGCGCCCTCCTCGCGATCGTCTTCGTCGGCATGGGCGTGCTGCACCTCGTGCCGCGCGTGCGCAACAGGATGACGGCGATGATCCCGCCGGGCCTGCGCGGCACGGGCGTCCTCTCCCCCGTGAGCCTCGTGACCGTCTCCGGCGTCGCCGAGATCATCGGTGGCCTCGGCCTGCTCGTGCCCGTCCCCGAGGTGCGGTTCGCAGCCGGCGTGTGGCTCATCGCGCTGCTCATCGCGGTGTTCCCCGCGAACGCCTACGTCGCGCGCGATCCCGAGCGCTTCGGGAGGGTCGCGGTGCCGCTCGTGCCGCGCGTCATCGGCCAGGTCGTGCTCGGCGCGCTCGTGCTCGTCGCGGCCATCTGACCCTGCCTGGCCGCTCAGATGCCGAGCACGAGCGGCAGCACGACGACGCCGAGCGCGCCGATGGCCGCGGCGGCTGGCAGCGTGATGACCCACGCGAGCCCGATCGGCCGCATGAGCCGCCAGTTCGCTGCGCCGTTCACGAGGCCGACCCCGAGCACCGCGCCGATGAGGATGTGCGTGCTCGAGACGGGCAGGCCCAGGAGGCTCGCGGCCATGACGACGCCGGCGGCGGAGAGCTCCGCGGCGAACCCGGAGGCCGGGTGCATCTTCGTCAGGCCCTCGCCGACGGTCTTGATGACCGCGCGCCCGATGAACCACAGCCCCACCACGAGCGCGATGCCGAACGCCAGCATCGCCTGCGGCGGCACAGGAGCCTCTGCATCGATCTCACCGGACTGCAGCACGTCGAGCACGGCCGCGAACGGGCCGATGGCGTTCGCGATGTCGTTCGAGCCGTGGCTGAACGCGAAGGCGCATGCCGTGAACACCTGCATCCAGCTGAACAGCAGGAACGTCGAGCGCTCGAGGTCGCGATGCTTGAGGGTCCTGGCGAAGATGAACACGGCGAGCCACACCGCGGCGCCGATCATCGCGATGATGAGGAACGTGCCGGCGGAGTCGATGTCGAGGTGCAGCGCCTTGAACATGAGCATCGACGTGATGACGATCGCGCCGAACGCGGCGAGCAAGGGCACGCCGGTCTCGAGCGCCCGGTGCGCGTCGATCGCGCTCGCCTCGCGATCGAGCGCGTACCGCTCCTTGAAGTACTCCGACTCGAGCTCGTCGGGGTCGACGTCATCGCCCCACGCGGCGGCGTCCCGAGCCATGGCGTTCGTGTACGCGAGCTGCTGCACCTCCGAGAGTCGCTCGAATCGCGTGCGATGCGATGTGCGGTGCTCGATCCTCCGCTGCTTGATCTCGCGCATGCGCTGGTCGGCTCGCTCGTTGTAGACGAGGATGAAGCGCTTGATGCCGCCGAAGAGCAGCCACGCGACGGCACCGCCGAGCACGGGCGAGAGCACCCACGAGATCGCGATCTGGCCGATCTGATCCCATTGCACCATCTCGAACCCGCCGGTGCCGGTCAGGAAGCCGGTCGTGACGGCGGCGCCGACGATGCCGCCGATGATCGAGTGCGTCGTCGACACGGGCCAGCCCATGCGCGTCGCGATGAGCAGCCAGACGGCGGCGCCGAGCAGCGCCGACATCATGATGACGACGAAGTCCATGGGGTCGATCGCGACGCCAGACAGGTCGACGATGCCGCTGCGGACCGTATCGGTGACCTCGCCGCCGGCGATCACGGCGCCGCCGACCTCGAACACGGCAGCCACCATGAGCGCCTGCTTCATCGACAGCGTGCCTGCACCGACGCTCGTGCCGAACGAGTTCGCGACGTCGTTGCCGCCGATGTTGAAGGCCATGAAGAGGCCGAATCCGATGGCGGTGACGAGCACGAGTCGATTGGCGCCCTCGTCCACGACGCCGAACGACCACAGCACGAACACCGTGAGCGTGATGGCCAGGATGAGGCCGAACGCGACGTGCCACCAGCGGTCGTCGCCCAGGAATCGACGCTCGGAGCGTTGCACGGTCGTGGTCTTGTCGGTCGACATGGCGCCTCTCATGTCCGGGTTCCGTCGTGGGAGCGAACCTACCGCACGGCGGCGAGGCATGGGTGTCCCCGAGGTGACTGGCCGACGTCGAGACGGTGAACGGCCCCTCGGTCGTCTCGCCACGTGCGGCTAGGCTGGAGGCGGTGCGCCGGGAAGCCTGGTCGGCCACGAGCGAATCCGCTCGTGCGATGACGAGGAGACCCCATGCCCATCCGCCGCGCCACCCGTAGGATCGCCGCCCTCGCCCGCGAGGAGACGACCGGCGGCGTGCTGCTCATCGTCGCCGCCGCGCTCGCACTCGCGTTGGCCAACTCGCCGCTCGCCGAGGCGTACGGCGCGCTCGCCGGCACGCACCTCGGCCCCGAGGCGCTGCACCTCGACCTGAGCGTCGCGCACTGGGCCTCCGACGGCCTGCTCGCGATCTTCTTCCTCGTCATCGGCGTCGAGCTCAAGCATGAGCTCACGGTCGGCTCGCTGCGCCGTCCCCGCGAGGCGGCGGTGCCGATCGTGGCGGCGGTCGGCGGCATGCTCGTGCCAGCGATGGTGTTCGTCGGCATCGTGCTCGCGACCGGCGACGCCGCGGCGCTCCACGGCTGGGCGATCCCCACCGCGACCGACATCGCGTTCGCGCTCGGCATCCTCGCGGTGTTCGGCAGAGGCCTGCGCGATTCGAAAGCTGTGGGGACCGGTACAGAACGGGCGAAGTGGTCAGGCGAACGCGCTCATGCCGGTGATGTCGCGGCCGAGCAGCAGGGCCTGGATGCTCTCCGTGCCCTCGTAGGTGTGGATGGCCTCGATGTCGGCCATGTGCTGCATCACGCCGTTCTCCAGCAGGATGCCGTTCCCGCCGAGCAGATCCCGGGCGACCGCGGCGATGCGGCGGGCGGCACGGGTGTTGTGGAACTTCGCCAGCGAGGCCTGCGTCGGACGCAGCTCGCCCGCGGACTCGAGATCGGCCAGGCGCCGGCAGTACAGCTGCATCGCGGTGAGGTCCTCGAGCATATGCGTGAGGCGCTCCTGCACCATCTGGAACTTCGCGAGCGGCTTGCCGAACTGCACCCGCTGCAGCGCGTAGGACAGCGCCGCCTCGTAGCAGGCGGTGGCGTGTCCCAGCGCCGACCACGCCACACCGGAGCGGGTGGCGTAGAGCACGGTGGACGCGTCCTTGAAGCTGCGGGTGCCCGGCAGCACGGCATCCGCCGGCACGCGGACGTCGTCGAGGCGGATGCGGGCCTGATGGATGCCGCGCAGGGACCCCTTCCCCTCGATCACCGTGCCCTGATAGCCCGGGGCGTCCTGCTCGACGAGGAAGCACCGCACGGCGCCGTGGTCCTCCGTGCCCTCGTCGTCGACGCGCGCCCACACCAGCGTGATGCCGCCGGATGCCCCGTTGCCGATCCACTTCTTCGCGCCGCGGATCACCCATTCGAAGGCCCCGTCCGTCGCGGACCCAGAGCCGGTCGCGGACCCTGAGCCGGTCGCGGACCCTGAGCCGGTCGCGGACCCAGAGCCGGACCCTGAGCTTGTCGAAGGGTCACGGCGGGCGGTCGTCTCCAGCGAGACGGAGTCGGAGCCGTGATCCGGCTCGGTGAGCGCGAAGGCCGCCAGCACCGAGGCATCCGCCACCGGCTTCAGCCAGCGCTCCTGCTGCGCGGGGCTGCCGAAGAGGGCGAGCGTGCGCAGCGCGAGACCGCCCTGCACCGCGAGGATCGTGCCGAGGGAGCCGTCGCCGCGGGAGAGCTCCATGTTCACCAGGCCGGCGGCGAGCGGCGAGAGCTTCGTCAGCGCGGGATGGTCGATGCCGTCGGTCACCAGATCGTACGCGCCGAGCCGGCGCGCCGCCTCGAGCGGATACTCCGCCCGGTCCCAGGCATCCCGCATCATCGGCGCCACCTCGGCGACGTACGCGCGTGCCCGCGCCCACACCGCGCGGTCGGCCTCGGGGATGTCGGCGAAGACGGCGTAGTAGTCGGTGTCACGCGGGTCTGTCACGTCGTACCGCTCGACCGTCTCCCCGGGGAAGACGGGCTCGCCGGGGAAGGGGGCTGCGCTGCTCATGAGGGCACTCTACCCGCATCCCGGACCGAGTCTCACATTCCCCGAGACCCGGTGTCACACGATGCCGTCAGTGCTGCTCCGGCGTGAGCTGCGCCTGCACGCGCCGCGACATCTCCGCGACCGGCATCGCGCGCGGGAACACGGCCACCACGATGTCGTCCGGAGACGGCTCGGCCGGCTCGGGCAGCACGCCGTAGCGGCGGCGGACGTCGTCGAGCGCGCTGCGCAGCGCCGACACCGGCACGCGCTTGCCGCGCAGCAGCTGCCGCAGGATGTGGTTGTGCACCGCCGTGACGAGCGCCGAGAAGCCGACGGCGTCGATCGGCGCGATGCCGGGCAGCGCCGTGCGCAGGTACTCGTCGAACAGGCGCTCGTACTGGAACACCGTGACGATCTCGCGCTCGCGTAGCACCGGCACCTCGCGCACGATCTGGTAGCGGCGCCGCGCCATCTCCGGGTCGCGGGCGAAGTGCGCGAACACGTGCTCGGATGCCTCGCACACCGCCGCCCACGGATCGTCGTGCGGTTCGGCGAGGAACGCGCGCAGCTCGTCGATGAGCGCCTCGTGATCGGCGAAGACCACGTCCTCCTTGCCGCCGAACTGTCGGAAGAACGTCGAGCGCGAGACGCCCGCGGCCTTCGCGATCTGCTCGACCGAGGTCTGCTCGAATCCCTGACGGGCGAACAGCTCGAGGGCGGCCGCGACGACGCCGGTGCGGAGCTGAGCCGGTTGCTGCATACCGGAAGCCTAGACCGCCCGTCGGGCCGCGCGTGAGAGCGGTAGTAGGCTGGGGAACCGGGTCGAATCACATCGACGCCCGACAGAACCTGTCGCGTCCCGGAAGTCGCAACCAGCGAAGGACTGCACACTGTGGATCTCTACGAGTACCAGGCACGAGACCTTTTCGAGAAGTACGGAGTGCCGGTGCTCGCCGGCATCGTCGCCGACACCCCGGAGGAGGTGAAGGCAGCGGCCGAGAAGCTCGGCGGCGTCGTGGTGGTCAAGGCGCAGGTGAAGACCGGAGGCCGCGGCAAGGCGGGCGGCGTCAAGGTCGCCAAGACCCCCGACGAGGCGTACGAGGCCGCGAAGGCGATCCTCGGGCTCGACATCAAGGGCCACATCGTCAAGCGCGTGATGGTCGCCGCCGGTGCCCGCATCGACAAGGAGTTCTACTTCTCGGTGCTGCTGGACCGCGCCAACCGCTCCTACCTCAGCCTGTGCTCCGTCGAGGGCGGCATGGAGATCGAGCAGCTCGCCGTCGAGAAGCCCGAGGCCCTGGCCCGCATCGAGGTCGACCCGCTGAAGGGCATCGACAAGGCGAAGGCTCTTGAGATCGCGAAGGCAGCGAACTTCCCCGAGGAGCTCGTCGAGAAGGTCGCGGACGTGTTCGTCACACTCTACGAGGTCTACAAGGGCGAGGACGCGACCCTGGTCGAGGTGAACCCGCTCGTCCTCACCGAGGAGGGCGAGGTGATCGCTCTCGATGGCAAGGTGTCGCTCGACGCCAACGCCGACTTCCGCCACCCCAGCCACGAGCTTCTGGAGGACAAGGACGCCGCCGACCCGCTCGAGGCGAAGGCGAAGGAGAACGACCTCAACTACGTCAAGCTCGACGGTGAGGTCGGCGTCATCGGCAACGGCGCGGGCCTGGTCATGTCGACCCTCGACGTCGTCGCCTACGCCGGTGAGAACCACGGCGGCGTGAAGCCGGCGAACTTCCTCGACATCGGCGGCGGCGCCTCGGCCGAGGTCATGGCCGCAGGCCTCGACGTCATCCTCGGCGACCCGCAGGTCAAGAGCGTGTTCGTGAACGTGTTCGGCGGCATCACCGCGTGCGACGCGGTCGCCAAGGGCATCGTCGGCGCGCTGGCCGAGCTCGGCTCCGCCGCGACCAAGCCGCTCGTCGTCCGCCTGGACGGCAACAAGGTGGAGGAGGGCCGCGCCATCCTGCGCGAGGCCAACCACCCCCTCGTCACCCTGGCCACCACGATGGACGAGGGCGCCGACAAGGCCGCCGAGCTCGCCAACGCCTGACCCGTCGGGCTCAGAGACCGAAACTGAGGAACAGATATGTCGATCTTCCTGAACAAGGACTCCAAGGTCATCGTGCAGGGCATCACCGGCGGTGAGGGCACCAAGCACACCGCGCTGATGCTGAAGGCGGGCACCAACATCGTGGGCGGCGTGAACGCCCGCAAGGCCGGCACCACGGTGCTGCACAAGGACGCCGACGGCAACCCGATCGAGCTGCCGGTGTTCGCCTCCGTCGCCGAGGCGATGGAGAAGACCGGCGCCGACGTGTCGATCGCCTTCGTGCCGCCGGCGTTCACCAAGGACGCCATGATCGAGGCCATCGACGCCGAGATCCCGCTGCTCGTCGTGATCACCGAGGGCGTGCCCGTCGGCGACACCGCGCAGGCCTGGGCGCACGCCAAGGAGAAGGGCAACAAGACTCGGATCATCGGCCCGAACTGCCCGGGCATCATCACGCCCGACGAGTCCCTCGTCGGCATCACCCCGGCGAACATCACCGGCAAGGGCCCGATCGGCCTGGTGTCGAAGTCGGGCACCCTGACCTACCAGATGATGTACGAACTGCGCGAGATCGGCTTCTCCACCGCCATCGGCATCGGCGGCGACCCGATCATCGGCACCACGCACATCGACGCGCTGGAGGCCTTCGAGGCCGACCCCGAGACCAAGGCGATCGTGATGATCGGCGAGATCGGCGGCGACGCCGAGGAGCGGGCGGCGGACTTCATCAAGGCCAACGTCACCAAGCCGGTCGTCGGCTACGTCGCGGGCTTCACCGCGCCGGAGGGCAAGACCATGGGTCACGCCGGTGCGATCGTGTCCGGCTCGGCCGGCACCGCGCAGGCGAAGAAGGAGGCCCTCGAGGCGGCGGGCGTGAAGGTCGGCAAGACCCCGTCCGAGACCGCCGCGCTGATGCGCGAGATCATCCAGGGTCTCTGACCCGAACGGCGAGGGCCCCGGACCGCACGGTCCGGGGCCCTCGCCGTTCCCGGGCACAGGCGCCGGCGTGGTACCGGTGCGTCCGGGGCGGGTTCTCGCGTTCGGGGCGGCGGAGAACCGCCCCGAACGCGAGAACCCGCCCCAAACCCGGGGGAAGACGGGGAGGACGGGGGAGGAAGGGGAGGAAAGGGAGGAAGGGGGAGGAGGGGGAGGAGGGGGAGAGGGGCCGGTCAGGGAGCGACGGCATCCAGCAGCCGGTCGAGGGCCTCGTGCGCGACACGTCGGGAGGCCGCGTGCCGGGGGCGCTCGGCCAGCCACAGAGCAGCCTCGTTCATCGCCCCCGAGAGCAGGGCGGTCAGCGCGCCGAGCGTCTCCTCCGGCGTGCCGGCGTCGGCGAGCGCCTCCCGGAGGTGCACCGCCGAGGCCTCGGCATCCGAACGCCGCCAGGCCTCCCAGCCGAGGACCGCGGGCGCGTCGACGAGCAGCACGCGCGCCCGGCCGTCCGCGGTGATGGCGTCCAGGAACGCATGGCTGCCGAGACGGAGTGCGGCGGCGGGTGGCGCATCGCCGGCGGCGGCGACCACGGCATCCGCCACCGACTGCTGCAGCTGGGCGACCACTGCGGCGAGCAGCCCGGCCTTCGAACCGTAGTGGTGGTAGACCGCGCCCCGGGTGACGGCAGCATCCGCGGCGATGTCGTCCATCGATGCCCCGGCGAACCCGTCGGCGGCGAACCGGTGAAGCGCGGCATCGAGAACCCGGCGGGCGGTCTCGGCGGCGTCGGCGGCGCTGGCGCGGGGCATCCGTGCTTCCTCTCCTGTTACGTACGTTGTGTATGTATTCTAGCACCGTGGATACAACGGCTGAGGGGCCGGAGGGAACGGCCGTCATGCGCCCGGGGCGCGTTCTCGCGTTCGGGGCGGCGCAGAACCGCCCCGAACGCGAGAATCCGCCCCAATCCCGGGGAGGTCGGGAAAGAACCCGGAAAGAACGGGGGGAGACGGAGACGAGGAGGGAAGGGGACGGGGTCAGAGCGCGGCGCCGAAGAGCTGCTCGATCGGCTCCCTGGCGAAGAAGATCACGAAGCCGGCGCCGACCACCCACAGCAGCGGGCTGACCTGCTTGCCGCGGCCGGAGAAGGCGTGGATGAGCACCCAGCTCACGAAGCCCGCCCCGATGCCGTTCGCGATCGAGTAGGTCATCGGCATCACGGTGACCGTGAGGAACACCGGCATCAGCACCCGGAAGTCGGCGAAGTCGATGTGACGGATCTGCGCCATCATCAGCGCGCCGACGATCACCAGCACCGCCGCCGCGATCTCGGTCGGCACGATCGAGGTCAGCGGGGTGAGGAACATCGCCAGCAGGAACATCACCCCGGTCACCACGTTCGCGAACCCCGTACGGGCGCCCTCGCCGATCCCGGCGCCGGACTCGATGAACACGGTGCTGGACGACGAGGAGGTCGCGCCGCCCGCGATCGCGCCGACGCCCTCCACGATCAGGGCCGACTTGATCCTCGGGAAGTCGCCGTTCGCATCCGCGAGGTCGGCCTCCTTCGCGAGCCCGGTCATCGTGCCCATCGCGTCGAAGAAGTTCGTGAACAGCAGGGTGAACACGATCATCACCAGGGCGACGGCGCTGACCCGGCCGAAGTCGAAGGTGAAGTCGACGGCGCCGATCAGGCTGAGATCGGGGATGCTCACCGGCGACCCGCTCAGCGCCGGGACCGTGAGCCCCCAGCCGCCGGGGTTCGCGATCTCGCCGTCGGCGCCGACCTTGGGGCCGAGGTGCCAGATCGCCTCGACGATCACGGCCAGGACGGTGCCGGCGACGAGGCCGATCAGCATGCCGCCCTTCACCCGCAGCGCGACGAGGATGCCGGTGATGATCAGGGTGATCACGAACAGCAGGCTCGGCACGGTGGCCACCGAGCCGTCGATGCCGAGGCCGACCGGCGGGGAGGAGGCGCCGGTGGCGGTGACGAACCCGGAGTTCACGAAGCCGATGAAGGCGATGAACAGGCCGATCCCGACCGTGATCGCGATCTTCAGCTGGAACGGCACGGCGTCGAAGATCAGCTTCCGCAGGCCGGTTGCCGCCAGCAGCACGATGATCGCGCCGTTGATCATCACCAGGGCCATCGCCTCCGGCCAGGTGACCTGACCGACGACGCTGAAGGCGAGGAACGCGTTGATCCCCAGGCCCGCGGCGAACGCGAAGGGCAGCCGGGTGATCACGCCGAACAGGATCGTCATCAGGCCGGCGGTGAGAGCGGTCGCGGCGCCGACGGCGCCGAACTCCAGCGCGTTCCCGGCGGCATCCGGTTTGCCGGAGAGGATGATCGGGTTCAGGATCACGATGTACGCCATCGTCACGAAGGTGACGAGTCCGCCGCGGATCTCGGCGCCGAACGTCGACCCGCGCCGGCTGATCTCGAAGAAGCGGTCGAGCGGGTTCTGCGGTTCGTGCGCGGTCCGCGGGCGGGCAGGGGCAGTCGTCATGGGGGAACCTCCGCAGAAAACCTATCGCGTCGCTCCCGGCGCGCGTGGCCGGGAGGGCGGGCACAGGGTGCCGTCGTAGGCTCGATGCGTCATGCAACGCCTCCTCGTCGCGCTCCTCGCCGCGCTCGACGCCGCCATCGCCGCGGCCGTCGGCGTGGCTGCGATGCTTGCACCGCTCACGGTGCTGTGGATGCTCGCCTTCGGCCTGTCCGCCGACTGGGGGTCCCTCTGGGGCACGAGCGCGGCACTCTGGCAGTTCGCACACGCGGTTCCGATGCAGGTCGTCATCCCCGACGACATCGTCGTCGCTGTCGGCATCCCGGCCGAGGCCGCGCGCTTCACGCTGTCGCTGCCGCCGCTCATCGTCCTGCTGTTCACGGTGCTCTTCGCCGCGCGCTCGGGACGCCGCGCGGCCGCCGCGGGGGCGTGGGGCGTCGGCGTCGCCGCCGGGGCGGCGGCGTTCACCGCGCTCGCCTCGGTCGTGGCCGTCACCGGACAGGCGGATGCCGTGCGCACCCCGCTCTGGGCGGCGATCCTCCTCCCCGCCGCCGCCTACCTGGCCGGTCTCCTCGCCGGCGCCGTGCGGCACGCCTGGTCGGAGGGGGACGGCGGGCTCGTCGACCGGGTGCACGACATCGTCGACGGCTGGGGGGATTGGGCACCCGTGCCGGCCGAGGCCGTGCGCGGCGCGGCGGTCGCGGTGGTGGCGCTCACCGGTGCCGGTGCGGTCGCGGTGGCGGTGGCGGTGGTCCTGCGCGGGGGTGAGGTGATCGCCCTGTTCGAGGCGGCGCGGGTGGACGTCCTCGGCGGTGCGATGCTGACGCTCGGGCACCTCGCCTACCTGCCG
Source organism: Microbacterium sp. EF45047 (assembly GCF_028472845.1). Taxonomy (NCBI): domain Bacteria; kingdom Bacillati; phylum Actinomycetota; class Actinomycetes; order Micrococcales; family Microbacteriaceae; genus Microbacterium; species Microbacterium sp. EF45047. Next base: position 539,591 of record NZ_CP069429.1, read on the forward strand.
ACGCTGATCGTGTGGGCCGTCGCCTGGCTGGCCGGACCCGGTTTCGCCGTGGGCGCCGGCACGTCGGTCTCGCCCGCCGGCACGCAGCTCGGCGTCGTCCCCGGGATCCCCGTACTGGGGCTGCTCCCGGAGCACTCCTCGATCTGGATGCTGGTCTGCCTGATCGTCCCGATCGGCGCCGGGGCGCTCGCGGGATGGATGATCCGCTCCCGGCTGGTGTGGGAGGGCGCCGCCGCCGGCCTCGGGCCGCGGGCGGCGATCGCCGTCGGCATCGCCGGGCTCACCGCGGGCGTCGCCGCGCTCGCCGCTGCGCTGGCATCCGGCTCGATCGGTCCCGGGCGGCTCGCCGAAGCGGGCCCCGCCGCGGGCCCCGTCGCCCTCGCGGTGGGCATCGAGGTGCTGATCGGGGCGGCGATCCTGCTGCTGTCGCCAAGGCACCGAGACGAGCTGGCCGAGGAGCGCACCGACCGTTGGAACGCGGAGATGTCGGGCCTCACCACCCCGGTAGACTGACCGGGTGCTGACGGTCGCCGTACTCATCTCGGGCACCGGCTCGAATCTCCGTGCCCTGCTCGAAGCCGCGAGTCACCCGGACTATCCCGCCCGGGTCATCGTGGTCGGCGCCGACCGCGACGCCGAGGGTCTCGCGCACGCCGAGGAGTTCGGCATCCCCAGCTTCACCGTGCCCTGGCATCTGCACGAGAGCCGCGAGCACTGGGGCGAGGAGCTGGGTCGCCAGCTCGACGTCTGGGCCCCCGACCTGGTGGTGCTCAGCGGTCTGATGCGGCTGCTGCCGGCATCCCTCGTCCACCGCTACGCGCCGAACATCATCAACACCCACCCGGCGTACCTGCCCGAGTTCCCCGGCGCCCACGCCGTGCGCGACGCGCTCGCGGCCGGCGTCCGCCAGACCGGCGCCAGCGTCATCGTGGTCGACGAGGGCGTCGACAGCGGACCCATCCTCGCCCAGGAGCGCGTCCCGGTGCTCCCCGGCGACACCGAGCACCAACTCCACGAGCGGATCAAGCCCGTCGAACGGCGGCTGCTGATCGACGTCGTCCGCCGCATCGCCACCGGCGAGCTCGTGCTGACCTGACCCGCACCGCCACGAAAGAAGGAGCACCCTCATGGCCGGTCCCCGCCAGGACCCCTCGCTGTACCGTCACCGCGACACGGTCCCGATCCGCCGCGCACTGGTGTCGGTGAGCGACAAGACCGGTCTGCGCGAGCTCGCGGATGCCCTGGCCGAGGCCGGGGTGGAGATCGTGTCCACCGGCTCGACCGCGGCGACGATCCGCGAGGCCGGGCACGAGGTGACCGACGTCTCGGCGGTCACCGGGTTCCCCGAGTCCCTCGACGGCCGCGTGAAGACGCTGCATCCGGCGGTGCACGCGGGCCTGCTCGCCGACCTGCGCCTCGAGGACCACGAGGGGCAGCTCGAGCACCTGGGCATCCAACCCTTCGAGCTCGTCGTGGTGAACCTGTACCCGTTCGTGGAGACCGTGGCCTCGGGCGCGCAGGGCGACGACGTCGTCGAGCAGATCGACATCGGGGGACCGGCGATGGTGCGTGCGGCGGCGAAGAACCACGCCAACGTCGCGATCGTCGTCTCGCCCGACTCGTACCCGTCGGTGATCGAGGCGCTGCGCGCCGGCGGCACCACGCTGACCCAGCGCCGGGAGCTCGCCGCCCGCGCCTTCGCGCACACCGCCGCGTACGACTCCGCCGTGGCGCAGTGGTTCGCGGAGGGCACCCTGGAGGAGGAGTCGCTGCCGACCCACCTCACCATCCAGGCCGAGCGGCTGGCCACGCTCCGGTACGGCGAGAACGCGCATCAGCGCGCCGCGATCTACACCCGTGCGGGCGGTCACGGCATCGCCCAGGCGACGCAGCTGCAGGGAAAGGAGATGTCCTACAACAACTACGTCGATGCGGATGCCGCGCTGCGCGCCGCCTACGACATGATCCTGCCCGCGGTCGCCATCATCAAGCACGCGAACCCCTGCGGCATCGCCACCACGGCCCCGAACGCGCTCGACCCCATCGCCAGCGCCCACCTGCGCGCGCACGAGTGCGACCCGGTCTCGGCGTACGGCGGCGTGATCGCCGCGAACGGCACCGTCACCCTGAAGATGGCGGAGAACCTGAAGGACATCTTCACCGAGGTCATCGTCGCCCCCGACTTCGAGCCGGCAGCCCTCGAGGTGTTCCGCGCGAAGAAGAACCTGCGGCTGTTGAAGCTGCCGGCGGACTGGCAGCAGGAGCGCATGGACGTGCGGCTCGTCTCCGGCGGTCTGCTGCTGCAGAACGCCGACCGCTTCCCGGACGACATCGCCTCGGTCGCCAAGGACTGGAAGCTCGTCTCCGGCGAGCAGCCCGACGAGGCGGAGATGGAGAACCTCATCTTCGCGTGGAAGGCGTGCCGCGCGGTGAAGTCGAACGGCATCGTGCTCGCCAAGGGCAACGCGACCGTCGGCGTCGGCATGGGCCAGGTCAACCGGGTCGACTCGTGCCGCCTCGCGGTGGAGCGGGCGGGTGACCGCGCTGCGGGCTCGGTCGCCGCATCCGACGCGTTCTTCCCGTTCGCGGACGGCCCGCAGGTGCTCATCGACGCCGGCGTGACCGCGATCGTGCAGACCGGCGGCTCGGTGCGCGACGACGAGGTCATCGACGCCGCGCGCAAGGCCGGCGTGACGATGTTCTTCACCGGGGAGCGCCACTTCTTCCACTGACCCCGTGTTCCAGGATCCGTACTCCTCGCTGAACGGCCGTCAGCGCATCGTGGACATCATCGCGGCATCCGTGGCGCTGCACGCGACGGCGTCGCAGGGCGCCAGGTCGCACCGCGCGACCGCGCAGCGGATCCTGGAGAGCGTGGGGCTGGGGGAACGGTTCTGGCAGAAGTTCCCGTACCAGCTGTCCGGCGGGCAGCGTCAGCGGGTGGCGATCGCGCGGGCGCTCGCCGCGGATCCCGAGGTCATCGTCCTCGACGAGGCGGTCGCGGCGCTGGACGTGTCGATCCAGGCGCAGATCCTGAATCTGCTCAGCGACATCAGGGCGGAGAGGAAGGTCAGCTACCTGTTCATCTCGCACGACCTCGCGGTGGTGAACCAGATCTCCGACCGGATGATCGTGATGGAGCAGGGCCGGGTGGTGGATGCCGGGGTGACCGCCGAGATCCTCGCCGAGCCCGTGCATCCGTACACGCGCGCGCTGCGCGCCGCGGTGCCGCGCGCCGGATGGAAGCCGGTGCGCCGGGAACGCCTCGCAGGCTGACCGCCCTCCTTCCTGAGCGTTTGGGGCGGATTCTCGCGTTTGGGGCGGCGGAGCGCCGCCCCGAAGTCGAGAATCCGCCCCAAACCCGGGAAGGGGACGGGGGGAAGGGGGAGGGGGCACCGTGATGTCCGATTTCCGCCAGCCGGATGCCCGGGGGCGTGACAGAGTGGAGGCATGAGCCTCCCGGTGATGACCTTCGACGAGCGGTATCGCGCCATCAGCGCGCGCGACACCCGCTTCGACGGGCAGTTCGTCACCGCCGTGCGCTCCACCGGCATCTACTGCCGTCCCAGCTGCCCGGCACGCACGCCGAAGCCGGAGAACGTGACCTTCTACCCGACCAGCGCCGCCGCGCACGAGGCGGGCTACCGCGCCTGCAAGCGCTGCCTGCCCGAGGCCGCGCCGGGCTCGCCGGAGTGGAACGTCCGCGGTGATGTGGCCGCCCGCGCCATGCGGCTGATCGCGGCCGGCATCGTCGAACGCGAGGGCGTCCCCGGTCTCGCCGCCCGGCTGGGATACTCCTCCCGCCACCTCACCCGGCTGCTCACCGCCGAACTCGGGGCCGGCCCGCTCGCCCTCGCCCGTGCGCATCGCGCGCACAGCGCCCGGATGCTGCTGGTGGGCACCGACATGCCGATCTCGGAGGTGGCCTTCTCGGCCGGCTTCACCAGCATCCGGCAGTGCAACGACACCATCCGCGAGGTGTTCGGGATGACCCCGGGCGACCTGCGCGCCCGCCGTCCCCGGGACGCGGCCGGGCACGATCCCGTCCCCGGGGTGATCGACCTGCTCCTGCCGCACCGCCCGCCGCTGGACGCCGCCGGCGTGTTCGCATGGATGGCCGCGCGTGCGCTGCCCGGCGTGGAGAGCGCCGGCGAGCGCTCCTTCGCCCGTCACCTGCGGATGCCCGGCGGCCCCGCCTGGTTCGAGGTCGCCCGGGACGAGCGCCACCGGCTCCGGCTGCGCGCCCGCGTCACCCGCCTCGGAGATCTCGCGCCGCTGGTCGCCACCGCCCGCCGGCTGTTCGACCTGGATGCCGACCCGGTCGCCATCGACGAGGCGCTCTCGGCGGAGCCGGCGCTGGCCCCGCTGGTGGCGCGCACGCCCGGCATCCGGGTGCCGGGAGCGGCGGACCCGCACGAGATGCTGATCCGCGCCATGGTCGGTCAGCAGATCACCGTCGTGGCCGCGCGCAGCGCCCTCACCGCGCTCGTCGAGGCGCTGGGCGAGCGGGTCGGCGACACCACCGGGCCCGCTGATGCGGCCGCACCGGCAGCGACCCCGGACTCCGGCATCCTGTTCCCGACCATGGCCGCGATCGCCGAGCACGGGGCATCCGTGCTGCGCGGACCCGCCGCCCGCATCCGCGCCATCACCGGCGCCGCCGCCGCGCTCGCCGCGGGAGAGCTCGTCCTCACCGTCGGAGACGACGCGGCCGCGCAGCGCGCCGCACTGCTGGCGATGCCCGGGATCGGGCCGTGGACCGCCGACTACGTGCGGATGCGCGTGCTCGGCGACCCCGACGTCCTGCTCCCCGGGGACGTCGCCGTGCGGGCCGGCGCGGCGGCCACCGGCCTCCCCGCCGACCCGGCCGGGCTCGCGGCCTGGGCCGAGCGCACCGCGCCCTGGCGCAGCTACCTCACCGCGCATCTGTGGCGCTCGGCGCCCGCGAAGCGCACCCCTCGATCCTCCGCGGCCGCCGCCGCGCTCACGAAGGAGCCCTCATGACCGCCATCGACCAGGCCGTCCTGCAGACCATCGCCACCCCGGACGGGCCGTTCACGATCCTCGCCGACGCCCGGCAGCGCGTGCTCGCCTCGGGATGGACCGACTCGCGGGACGCGATCCTCGCCCGGCTCGCCCCCGCACGGCGTCCCGCCGGCATCCGCGACGGGGAGACGGATGCCGCGGCCGCGGCCCTCGCGTTCTACGACGGCGACCTCACCGCGATCGACGCGGTGCCGGTCGTGCAGCACGGCACGGACATGCAGAGCACCGGATGGGACGCGCTGCGCCGGATCGCCCCCGGCGCCCCGCTCACCTACACCGAGTTCGCGATCGCGCTGGGCAGCCCCCGGGCGGTCCGGGCCGCGGCATCCGTGTGCGCGCGCAACGCCGCCGCGCTGTTCGTGCCGTGCCACCGCGTGCTGCGCGGCGACGGCACGATGGGCGGCTTCGCATGGGGGCTCGAGGTGAAGCGGAGCCTGCTGGACCGCGAGGCCGCCCGCGTCCTGGCCTGAGGCACCGACGGCCGGCGGGCGCGGTCGCCCGGGGCCGCCGGGCGGCACTGTCAGGCGCACGGGAAAGCGCTGACCGGAAACCGGAATACCGCTTGCCCTCGGCCGGTTGCCCGCAATAGGCTGGTGGGCTGTCGACCGGCCGATGAAGCCGAGCCTGAGGGGGACACCATGACCACGACGATCGTCACTCCGTTCTTCGCCCCGGGCTCGCGCGCGGTGCTCCCGCGCGACTGACAGTGATGATGGTGGTGGGAGCCCCGCAGCGGTTGTCCTGACTCAGCGACTGACTGACTACGGGTCTTGAACGCGATCTGTCGTTCGATCGCTGCGGGGCTGCCATGCACTCACCGTGCGAGGGTTGTGACCTCATAGGAGCCTGTGCCAGCAGGCACCCATCACTGTCTTGTCCGCTCGCTCTCGGATGGTGCGTGCCGTCCGATCGGAGAGTTGAGAGGAAGGGACGGCGATGACCACCATCGCACGAGAAGAGCAGCAGGACCAGGTCATGATCGTGGCGGGTATCGACACGCATGGCGATTCCCACACCGCGGCGGTCATCGACACCACCGGCCGGCTGCTCGGGAGCGCGCAGTTCCCCGCGAATCGTTCCGGTTATGCCGCGTTGCTGAGTTGGGCGTGTGCGTTCGGTGTGCTCGTGATCGCGGGGATCGAGGGCACCGGCGCATACGGTGCCGGTCTTGCCCGTCACCTGCGCGCTGCGGGTGTCGAGCTGCGGGAAGTGGACCGACCGGACCGGAAGTCGCGGCGCTTTGCCGGTAAGTCCGACCCGCTGGACGCGGAAGCTGCCGCCCGGGCAGCGTTGGCAGGCACACGATCGGGGATCCCGAAGGACCGAGCAGGGAAGGTGGAAGCGCTCCGCAATCTGCGGATCGCCAGGCGCAGCGCCGTGACCCAGCGCGCCGACTGTCAACGCCGGATGAAGGCGATCATCGTCACCGCACCCGACGCGCTCCGCGAACGGTTGCGGGGGCTGTCAGACCGGGAGCTGATCGAGGTATGTGCCGCTGCACGTCCCGACACCACACGCGCCGACGAACCCGAGCAGGCATCGAAGATCGCGCTGCGCGCTCTCGCACGCCGCCACCAGTCGCTGACCGCCGAGATCGCCGAACTCGACGCACTCATCGACCCTCTCGTCGCGGACATCAACCCGCGGCTGCTCGCCCTCAACGGGGTCGGCGCCGATGTCGCCGGGCAACTGCTCGTCACCGCTGGCGAGAACCCCGGCCGGCTCCGTTCCGAAGCCGCATTCGCGATGCTCTGCGGCGTCGCGCCCATCCCCGCCTCATCAGGCAAAACCCACCGACACCGCCTCAACCGCGGCGGCGACCGCCACGCGAACGCCGCGCTCTACCGCATCGTGCTCTGCCGGCTCCGCTGGGATCCCAGAACCCGCGCTTACGCCGCCCGACGCACCACCGAGGGCCTCTCGAAGAAGGACATCATCCGCTGCCTCAAACGCCTCATCGCCCGCGAGATCTACACCGCCCTCACCACTTGACATCCATAGGAGCATCGTCGCCCCCGCCGCTCGCTCCGGATGCCACCGGCATCCGCTCTTCGTCTTCTTCGCCGTCCGCTCGCCACGCCTCTGAGAGTCATGACCTCCACTTCGTCGTCGTCCCTGTCCACCGTCGCCGCACTCTGGCGGCTCAAGCCCTTCGTCGCCCCGATCGTCAGCCGCCTCATCGGCGGTGCGCTCAGCGCGCTCGCCGCCGCGGTGATCGCGCTGCTGATCCCCATCGCGCTCGAGCAGATCGTTCGCGGCCCCCTGCAGACCGGGGTAGTCGGGGCGATCGCCGTCGGGGCGCTCGCGGTGTTCGCCCTCGCCCTCGGCGAGGCGGCCATGGTGTGGCTGCGGCGCTGGTTCGTGCTCACCCCGGCCACCGAGGTCGAGTACCGGATGCGATCCGACCTGTACGCGCGGCTGCAGACGCTGCCGGTCGCGTTCCACGACCGGTGGCAGTCCGGTCAGCTGCTCAGCCGCATGATGCAGGACATCAACCTGATCCGCCGTTGGCTGGCGTTCGGGCTGATCCTTCTGGTGGTGAACGTGCTGACGATCATCATCGGCGCGGTGATGCTGTTCCAGTGGCACTGGCTGCTGGGCGCGATCTTCCTCGTCACCGGCGTGCCGATGTGGATCCAGGGCTACCTGTTCGAGAAGCGGTACGGCCAGCTCACCCGGCGCAGCCAGGACCAGGCCGGCGACCTCGCCACCAGCGTCGAGGAGAGCGTGCACGGCATCCGCGTGCTGAAGGCGTTCGGGCGCGGCAAGCACGCCCTGAGCCGTTTCAGCCGCCAGGCCGAGACGCTGCGGGAGACCGAGCTGAGCAAGGCCCGCGCGGTCGGCGAGATCTGGTTCTGGCTCGACCTGATGCCGCAGATCGCCTTCGGGCTCAGCCTCATCGCCGGCATCTGGCTGATCGCGCAGGGGGCGATCGAGCTGCCGCAGCTGTTCGCCTTCTTCGCGATGGCCACCGTGCTGCGCTGGCCGATCGAGTCGATCGGGTTCCTGTTCTCGTTCATGCTCGACGCACGCACGGCCACCGACCGCGTGTTCGAGATCTTCGAGGCGACGAACACCATCACCGATCCGGAGCACCCGGTGCGCATCGCCGAGCCGCGCGGCGAGCTGGCGTTCGAGGACGTGCACTTCCGCTACCAGGACGCCGGTGCCTCCGAGCGCGACCTGCTCGACGGCATCGACCTGGTGCTGCGTCCGGGGGAGACCATGGCGCTGGTCGGGCTGACCGGCTCCGGGAAGACCACCCTGACGACGCTGCCGGCACGGCTGTACGACGTCACCGGCGGGCGGGTCACGCTCGACGGCGTGGACGTGCGCGACCTGGAGTTGTCCGAGCTGCGCCGGCACATCGCCATGGCCTTCGAGGACGCCACGCTGTTCTCGGCATCCGTCCGCGAGAACGTCCTGCTGGGACGCGCCGACCTCGACCTGCACAGCCCCGAGGCCGACCGGGTGCTCGCCGAGGCGCTCGAGGTCGCGCAGGCCGGGTTCGTGGAGTCGCTGCCCGAGGGCGTCGAGACCATCATCGGCGAGGAGGGGCTCAGCCTGTCCGGCGGGCAGCGGCAGCGTCTCGCGCTCGCCCGCGCGGTCGCCGCGAAGCCGAAGGTGCTCGTGCTCGACGACCCGCTGTCCGCGCTCGACGTCGACACCGAGGCGCTCGTCGAGGAGGCGCTGCGGCACGTGCTCGCCGATACGACGGCGCTCGTCGTCGCGCACCGGCCGTCGACCGTGGCGCTCGCCGACCGCGTCGCGCTGCTGGAGCGCGGGCGGATCACCGCGGTGGGGACGCACGCGGAGCTGCTGCGCTCCAGCGCCCACTACCGGCACGTGATCTCCAGCCTGGAGGCGGAGGAGGCGGCGCGGACGGGGTCGATCCCGGTCGTGTCCGCGAGCGGGGACGCTCCGAAGGGCTCAGCATCCGCGGGGGAGGACGCTTCGACGGGCTCAGCGTCCGCGGGGGAGGACGCTTCGACGGGCTCAGCGTCCGCGGCATCCGACATCGAAGAGGAGGTGCAGGCATGACCATCTCCGGAACCCAGGGCGAGGACCGCTCGAACTACACCAGGGAGGAGAGCCGCGCGATCCGGGCGCGCTCGCTGCGCCTGCTCGGATCGCTCATCCGCCCGCTGCGGCTGCGCATCGTCGCGGCGGCCGTCGTGCTGGTGGTCTCCACCGCGCTGCAGGTGTCGGGGCCGATCCTCATCGGCGTCGCGCTGGACCGGGCGCTGCCGCTCGTGCTCGAGAACACCGACTGGACGCCGGCGCTCGTGCTCACCGTCGCCTACCTGTTCGCCGGGATCACCGGATCGGCGCTGATCGGCTGGTACGTCGTGCTCGCCGCCCGCATCACCCAGGCGGTGCTTCTCGACCTGCGCAAGCGGATCTTCCTGCACACCCAGCGGCTCAGCCTCGAGTTCCACGAGTCGTACACGTCCGGGCGGATCATCTCCCGCCAGACCAGCGACCTGGACTCGATCCGCGAACTGCTCGACGGCGGCCTGAACAACCTCGTCTCCGGTGTGCTGTTCGGCGTGTTCACGTTCATCGCCCTGGTGATCGCGGACTGGCAGTCCGGCGTGATCCTCGCGATCGGCGGCATCCCGCTGCTCCTGCTGATGCGCTGGTTCTACACCCGCTCACAGGTGGTGTACCGCGAATCGCGCGTGATCAGCGCGAAGGTGATCGTGCAGTTCGTGGAGACGATGACCGGCATCCGCGCGGTGAAGTCGTTCCGCAAGGAGCCGCGCAACGACGCGACCTTCCGCACGCTCGCCGGCGACTACCGCGACGTGAACCGGCGCTCGATGCTGCTGTACGGCACGTTCGAGCCCGGGCTGATGGGGATCGCGGCGCTCACCCTCGCCCTGGTGGTGCTGTGGGGCGGCATCCGCGTCTCCACCGGCGCCCTGGGCGTCGGCGTGCTGCTGTCGGCGGTGCTGTACGTACGCAACTTCTTCGCGCCGATGCAGGAGATCGCGATGTTCCTGAACTCGTACCAGTCCGCGACCGCGGCGCTGGAGAAGGTGTCCGGCGTGCTCGAGGAGCAGCCCACGGTGCCCGACCCGGAGAAGCCGGTCGACCTGTGGGAGTCGCGCGGCGCGATCCGCTTCGAGGGCGTCACGTTCGGGTACAACGGCGAGAAGACGGTGCTGCCGAACTTCTCGCTGGACATTCCGGCCGGGCAGACCGTCGCGCTGGTCGGCACCACCGGCGCCGGGAAGTCCACGCTCGCGAAGCTGGTGTCGCGGTTCTACGACCCGACCGAGGGGCGGGTCACGCTCGACGGCGTCGACCTGCGGATGCTGCACCCGAAGGATCTGCGCCGGGCGATCGTGATGGTCACCCAGGAGGCGTATCTGTTCAGCGGGACGGTCGCGGACAACATCGCGCTCGGCAAGCCGGACGCGACCCTGGACGAGATCCGCGCCGCCGCCCGCGCGGTCGGCGCCGACGAGTTCATCTCGTCTCTGCCGGACGGCTATAACACCGACGTGAACAAGCGCGGCGGGCGCGTGTCGGCCGGGCAGCGGCAGCTGATCTCCTTCGCGCGGGCGTTCCTCGCCGATCCGGCCGTGCTGATCCTCGACGAGGCCACGGCGTCGCTGGACATCCCGTCCGAGCGGCTCATCCAGGAGGCGCTGCAGACGCTGCTCGCCGACCGCACCGCGATCATCATCGCGCACCGCCTGTCGACGGTCGCGATCGCCGACCGGGTGCTGGTGATGGAGCACGGCCGCATCATCGAGGACGACACCCCGCAGGCGCTGATCGGCGGCACCGGCAAGTTCGCCCAGCTGCACGCGGCCTGGCAGGAGACGCTGGTCTAGGTCGCGACGGCGGCGGGAGGCCGGATGCCGCGGCCGGCGCCGACGCCGCGTGGTTAGCATGAGGGGGTGGACCCGTTCCTGCTCGCAGAGCTCTGGTGGATCGCGCCGGCGGCGGCCGGGGCGACCGGGCTGGGCGTCGCGGGGATGCGGTACCGAGGGCGGCAGCGGCGGATCGCCGTGGACGCGGCGCGCAGCGATCTCGTGGCGGCGCGGCGGGACGCGGCGGCCGCGGATGCCGGACTGCGGCTGGCGCGGGCCCGCCTCGATCGGGCCGTGGCGGAGCGGGCCGGAGCCGGTGAGCTGGCGCAGGCACGCGCGGGTGTGCGCGACGCCGAGGACAGATGCCGGTCGGCGGCCGCCCAGGTGCGCGTGCGGCGGGCCCAGCTGCGCGCCGCACGGGCGGAGTACGCGGCGAAGACCGACCCGGTGGCCCGGGTGCGCGACGCCCATGACGCGGTGCTGGCCCGCTGGATGGAGTACGAGACCGACCCGGCCCGCCTGATCGCCTTCCCGCGGATGAGCGACGGACGAGCCCCCGAGATGGCCGCCTTCCACGCGGCGCGGGCGCGAGCGGCGGATGCCCGGCCGGATGCCGGCGCGAAGCGCCTCACTCCCGCCGGGTTCGCCGCGTACCGCGACGCGGTGGAGGACCTGGAACGCGCGTTCGCGGCGGCGGAGCAGGCGTCCGGCGCGGCACCCCCGGTTCGTCCGGCCTGGCAGGACGCCGCGCAGCACGCGATCGAGCGCGGCGCGGGTGCGCTGCGGATCGCGGCCGATGCGTGGGTGAGACGTCGGCGCAGCTGACCCGGCGGCGTCGCCGAGGAGGGGGCGACGGGGTCTCGGTGGGGGAGGGGATCCGAGGCCCCGCCGCCGGTCTAGTCCGTGAGCCGGATCTCGGCGATGACCTCGCCGTACTCGGTCTCACCGACCGGCTCAAAGCCCACCCGGCGGAAGAACGCCTCGGGGCCTCCCTCGCCGGCCTCGTAGATCACGTTGACGTGGTCGACGCCGCGCCGGCGCGCCTCGTCGAGGAGGGCCTCGACGGCGAAGCGTCCGATGCCGCGACCCTGGTCGTCGGCGTCCACGTTGATGCGCCAGAGGACGTTGCGGAAGTACTCCTCCGGGGCATCCGCATCGAAGCTCGCACTGATGAAGCCGACCACCTCATCGCCGTCGAGCACCACGCGCTGCCAGGAGGTGCGCGGATTGATCACGGTGGCGGCGATCCCGTACGACACGGGCGCGAGGAACTGCTCCTGCCCCGGCTTCAGCGACAGGTTGTTGACGGCGACGATCGTCGCCGCGGACAGTTCTTCCACGCGCAGTTTCGACATGGACCCAGGCTAATGCCTCGCCGCCGGTTCGCGGCAGTGGCCGAGACACGCGAGGTCATCCGGGTATCTTGGTATCGAGATAAAAGCCCTCGCGAACGGAGTTCCGGTGACCGACGACGCCATCATCTACACCTACACAGACGAGGCGCCGGCGCTGGCGACCGCCTCCTTCCTCCCGATCATCCAGGCCTACACCGGTCAGGCGGGAGTAGAGGTGGAGACGCGGGACATCTCCCTGGCGGGGCGCATCCTCGCCGCGTTCCCGCAGAAGCTCACCCCGGAGCAGCAGGTCGGCGACGCGCTGGCCGAGCTCGGCGGACTCGCCACGCTGCCGCAGGCCAACATCATCAAACTGCCCAACATCTCCGCCTCCATCCCGCAGCTCAAGGCCGCGATCGCCGAGCTGCAGGAGAAGGGCTACGACATCCCCGATTTCCCCGACGAGCCGCAGACGCTCGAGGAGAAGGACATCCGCGCGCGCTACGACCGCATCAAGGGCTCCGCGGTCAACCCGGTGCTGCGTGAGGGCAACAGCGACCGCCGCGCCCCGCTCGCGGTGAAGAACTACGCCAAGAAGCATCCGCACCGCAACAAGCCGTTCGCGCCGGGCTCGAAGACCCGCGTGGCGACCATGGGGCACGACGACTTCCGCTCCAACGAGAAGTCCTGGGTCGCCGCCCACGACGACGTGCTCAGCATCCGTCACATCGCCGAGGACGGCACCGTCACCGTGCTCAAAGAGGGCCTGAAGGTCCTGCCACGCGAGATCATCGACGCGACCTTCATGTCCGCGGCGCACCTGGACGAGTTCCTGGCCGAGACGCTCGAGGCGGCGAAGAACGACGACGTGCTGTACTCCGTGCACCTCAAGGCCACCATGATGAAGGTCAGCGACCCGATCATCTTCGGGCACGTGGTCAAGGCCTTCTTCAAGGACGTCTTCGCGCAGTACGGCGAGCAGCTCGACGAGGCCGGGCTCAGCCCGAACGACGGCCTGGGGTCGATCCTGGCCGGGCTGAAGGACATCGCCGGCGGGGACGAGATCGCAGCCGCCTTCGAGCGCGCCATGGACGAGGGCCCGCGCCTGTCGTACGTGAACTCCGACAAGGGCATCACCAACCTGCACGTGCCCAGCGACGTGATCGTGGACGCCTCGATGCCCGCGCTGGTGCGCAACGGCGGCAAGCTGTGGGGCAAGGACGGCGGCGAGGACGACACCATCGCGGTGATCCCCGACTCCTCCTACGCGGGCGTCTACCAGGCCGTGATCGACGACGTGATCGCGAACGGCCCGCTCGACCCGGCCACCATCGGCACCGTGCCGAACGTCGGCCTGATGGCGCAGGCGGCCGAGGAGTACGGCAGCCACGACAAGACCTTCGAGATCGCATCCGACGGCGTGGTGCAGATCCTCGACCGCGAGGGCGCCGTGCTCATCGAGCACCACGTCCGCACCGGCGACATCTGGCGCGCCACGCAGACGAAGCACATCGCGGTGATGGACTGGGTGAAGCTCGCCGTCACCCGCGCCCGCGCGACCGGCGCTCCGGCGGTGTTCTGGCTCGACGCGAACCGGTCGCACGATGCGCAGATCATCGCCAAGGTGCACCAGGGCCTCGCGCTGCTGGACACCCAGGGCGTGACCATCACGATCCTCGCCCCCGAGGAGGCCACCCGCTACACGCTCGCGCGGATGCGTCACGGCCTGGACACCATCTCGGTGACCGGCAACGTGCTGCGCGACTACCTCACCGACCTGTTCCCGATCCTCGAGGTCGGCACGTCGGCGAAGATGCTGAGCATCGTCCCGCTGCTCGCCGGCGGAGGCCTGTTCGAGACGGGCGCGGGCGGTTCCGCGCCGAAGCACGTGCAGCAGCTGGTCGCCGAGAACTACCTGCGCTGGGACTCGCTGGGCGAGTTCTTCGCCCTCGCGGCCTCGCTCGAGCACTTCGCCGACCACACCGGCAACGCCAAGGCGCGCGTGCTCGCGGAGACGCTCGATGCCGCCACCGAGACCTTCCTCGAGGAGGACCGCTCGCCCGGCCGCGCCCTCGGCACGATCGACAACCGCGGCAGCCACTTCTACCTCGCCCTGTACTGGGCGCAGGAGCTGGCGACGCAGACCGCGGATGCCGAGCTCGCCGCCGCGTTCGCCCCGGTCGCCGAGGAGCTGGCCGCCAAGGAGCAGCAGATCGTGGGCGAGCTGAACGCGGTGCAGGGCTCGCCCGCCGACATCGGCGGCTACTATCGCCCGGATGCCGAGAAGGTGGACGCCGTGATGCGGCCGTCCGCCACGCTGAACGCCATCATCGACGCTCTGCGCTGACATCGACAAAGGAGGGGCGGATGCCGACGGCATCCGCCCCTCCCACGTTTCGAACCTTAGTTGTGGACCCAGACCTCCGTGCCGATGGTCGACCACTCGTAGACGTACTGGGCGGCGTCGAAGGTCATGTTCACGCAGCCGTGGCTCATCGGGGTGCCGAAGTTGTCGTGCCAGTAGGTGCCGTGGAACGCCTCGTCGCCGTTGTAGTACGACACCCAGGGCACGTCCTCGGTGACGTACTTCGAACCATCGGCGTTCGTGCCGCGCATGTCCTGGATGCGCACGTACGCGTACACCTTGAAGTGCCCGGTGTCGGTCGGCGTGGCCGCCGTGCCCGAGGAGATCGCCCAGGACTGGACGAGCTGCTCGTTCTCGAACAGGTAGGTGCGCTGCTCGCTGAGGTCGACCTCGATCCGGCGGAACAGGGCGGTGGTCTCGAACGGGGTGGAGGTGACCGCGAGCGGATACGCCGCGTCTCCGGCGCTGAGCTGGGCGGCGAACTCGGACGCCGCGTTCGACGTGTCGCCGAGGACGCGTCCGTCCTGACCGGGCGTGAGCTCCTTGAGCACCGTGCCGTCGGAGTCGACGATGTTCCTGGCGTTCACCGGCTCGCGGTTGACCAGGCCCGGGAGCGTGTCCACGACGGCCTGGATGGCGGTCTCGTCGGCGGTGATCTCCAGCTCGCCGTCCACGGCCTCCACGGAGAGCCAGCTCGCGGCGACGTCCGGCGCGATCGGCACCGTGCGCTCCTCGCCCACGTAGAAGCCGATCGAGGCGAGCATGGAGTTCAGCTGTGCCGCGGTCTCGGCGGCCTCCTCGTCGGTGATCGCGGCAGGCGCCTCGGTCGGCGCGCCGGGGAACTCGAAGGACGTCTGGCCCGCGGCGGTCGCGTCCGCGAACGCGGCGGTGAGCTTCTCGAGATCGATGCCGGTGCCGGGCTCCGAGGCGGTCGTGGTGTACGCGCCGGCGGCCGGGTCGAACACGACGGTGGCGTCCACCGCGGCCTCGTAGCTTCCGGGCAGCGCGGCGCGCAGGGTGTGCTCGGCGGCCTCCGGGTCGAGGGTGATCTCCGCGTCGATCGGCTCGCCCATCCACGCGGTCACGTTCCACATCGGGCGCTCGGCGAAGGCCTGCTCCGCCAGGGCGGAAGCGTCGAGGCTTGCGCCGAGATCGGCGCCGCTCACGGTCGCGTCCGTGCCGGTGAGCACCACCTCGGTGCGTGCGAGGTGGGCGCTGATCGCCTCCGTGGCCATCCCCGGGGTCATCCAGCCGACCGGGATGCCGGCGACGGTGGTGCCCGGCGCGATCAGCAGGGTGGATGCGCCACCGGCGGCGAGCAGCAGCGCGCCCGCCCCGGGACCGAGCCACAGGCCGAGGCGGCGCTTCTTCGGTGCCGGCTCCATCGGCGCCCACTCCAGGCGCCGGCCGCCGTCACCCGGCGGGGTGGTCTCGTTCGTGCTCGTCGACAGGACCTCGGTCCTGTCCGTGCCCGCGGTCGGTGCGGAGATCAGATCGGTCACGAACTCACCCCCCTTTGTTCAGCGTGTCCGTGTCTCCTCATGGTACGGGACGGAGATAACGGGATGGTAAAGTTCGCCATTCCCGTTCGGCCGGCCCTCGCGGCGGCGGCAGAAGGCGGCAGTAACGCGCGCGGAACGGATGCCGGGTTGCGCCGACGCCCATTCGTAAGATGTACTAACAAACATGCCTGATTCGGATGCGCCGCGCCCGCCCACCGGGACCATCGCCCCGCCGGCCCACGCCTTCGGCGCGAGCCGGCGGCTCCGCTCCCGGGCGAAGGTGCTGCCGGAACAGGCGCGGGGACACAACCGGGCCCTGGTGCTGCAGACGCTGTACCACCGCGGGGCGATGAGCAGGGCGGACCTGGCGCGGGAGACCGGGCTGACCCGCGTCACCATCTCCGACCTGGTCGGGGAGTTCATCGCCGACGGGATCATCACCGAGATCGGCGTGCGCGCGAGTGCGGGACCCGGCAAACCGGCGATCCTCATCGACATCGATCGCGGCGGGCACCAGATCCTCGGGCTCGACCTGTCCGGCCCGGCGGCCTTCGAGGGCGCGGTGATGAGCCTGGATGGCGACGTCGTGGCGCGGCGCACTGCGCCGCGCCCGGAGGACCGGGACGGGGACAGCGCCTACCGCGCCGCCGTCGACCTGGCCCGCGAACTCGTCGCGGCCTCCACCCGGCCGCTGCTCGGGGTCGGCGTCGGCACGCCGGGCGTCGTCGACCCGGCCGGCGTCGTGCTCCGCGCGCCGGATCTCAGCTGGCACTCGTTCCCCCTGGAGGCCCGGCTGGCGCTGGACCTCGACCTGCCCGTGATCGTGCGGAACGACGCCAACGCCGCCGTGCTCGCCGAGTACACCTTCGGCGACGCGCACGCGGACCTGATGCTGATCCGGATCGGCCGCGGCGTCGGAGCGGGGCTGATCACGGCGAACCAGCCGCTGCTCGGCAGCCGCTTCGCCGCGGGGGAGATCGGTCACGTCGTGGTCGGCACCGACGGCGGACCCCGCTGCGTCTGCGGCAAGGAAGGGTGCTTGGAGGCGTGGCTGAGCGTCACGCGGCTGGAGCGGGAGATCGCCGCCCGGCCCGGTGCCCGGGAGGAGGTGCTGGGCGACGCCGGCACCCGGCTGGCGATCGGCATCGCCCCGATCGTCGCGGCTCTCGACCTGTCCGAGGTGGTGCTGGCCGGCCCCGCGGACCTGCTGGACGGCGCCCTGGTCGACGCAGCGACCGGCGCCCTGCACGAGCGCACCCTCGAGGGGGTGTTCGAGGACGTCGTGATCCGCCGTACGCAGCAGGTGGACATCGTGCTGCGCGGCGCGGCCGTGATGGTGCTCTCGGCGCAGCTGGGGGTGTCCTGATGGTCCGCAGCGCGGGCATCCGCCTGCCGGGCATCCGCCCGACGGGCCGCACTGCGAGAATCGAGTTCCTCGCCCCCGAACTGGAGGTCGCCGCTCATGGCTGAAGTCGTCATCGTCGCCAACCCCGCGGAGGCGGGCGAACTCGTCACCGGCGAGATCGTGCGCCTGCTCGACGCGAAGCCGGACCTCGTCCTGGGCCTTGCCACCGGGTCGACGCCGCTCCCGGTGTACCGGGCGCTCGCGGAGCGGCTGCGCGGCCGCGACGTGTCGCAGGTTCGCGGCTTCGCGCTCGACGAGTACGTCGGGCTGGACCCGGCGCATCCGGAGAGCTACCGGTCGGTGATCGCCCGCGAGGTGGTCGAACCGCTCGGTCTCGACCCGCGGCGGGTGCAGGTGCCGAACGGCGCGGCGGAGACCATCCAGCAGGCCGGCGACGACTACGAGGCGGCGATCGCGGCGGCGGGCGGGGTCGATCTGCAGCTGCTGGGCATCGGCACGGACGGGCACATCGGCTTCAACGAGCCCGGGTCGTCGTTCGCCTCCCGCACGCGCGTGAAGACCCTCACCGAGCAGACCCGCGAGGACAACGCCCGGTTCTTCGACTCCGTCGACGATGTGCCCCGGCACTGCATCACGCAGGGGCTGGGCCGCCGCGTCGAAGCTGACGCTCGCCGACTACTACCGCTACACGTACGCGAACAAGCCTGCCTGGCAGGGCATCTGAGCTCCGCTGCCGGGCCGGGTGCGGCGCCCGCCCGGCGCAGCCACTGTGCCGAAGCCGCGCCGCGGGCGGGCGCAGCCGCGGTGTTGTGCGCTTCGCGCGGCCCGGAATCCGGCATCCGTCCGCGTGAAGCGCACTTCTCCGCGTGAGGCGTACGCGGAGGTCACGCGACGCGCACGCGTGGGTGAGCGAAGTGCACGCGCCGGTCAGCGCGACCAGGCGATCGGGAGCAGGTGCTCGGTGCTCAGGGGCGCCAGCTCGACGGCATCCGCCTCGTCGGGCCCGATCCAGCGCAGCTCCGCGAGCTCGGCCTGCACCGTGACGTCGGACGGCTCGGCCGCGACGGCGAACGCGGTGGCGACGACCCGATGACCCGGCTCGTTGGCGGCGGTGGAGACGAAGGTGCCGAGCGGGCGCAGGTCGTCCTCGGTGACGGTGAGCGCGAGCTCCTCGTCCAGCTCGCGGATCAGGGTCTGCGCGGGCGTCTCGCCCGGCTCCGGCTTGCCGCCGGGCTGCATGAACCGCCGCGTGCCGTGCTTGCGGACGACGAGGGCGCGTCCGGCGCGGTCGACGACCACGGCCGCGCTGACGTGGATGTCAGGCATCGGCGAACACCTTGCCCGGGTTGAGGATGCCGAGCGGGTCGAACACCTCCACGATCTGTCGCTGCAGCCGCCACTGATCCTCGCCGAGCTCCTCGGCGAGCCAGCGGCTCTTCAGGGTGCCGATGCCGTGCTCGCCGGTCAGCGTGCCTCCGAGTCGGACGGCCGCGCGGAACAGCTCGCCCGCCGCCTCCCAGACGATCTCGGGCACCTCCTCGCCCTCGAAGTTGAAGTTCGGGTGCAGGTTGCCGTCGCCGGCGTGCGCGACGGTGGGGATGCTCACCCCGTAGGCCTGCTCGATGCGCGCGATCTCGTCGAACATGGCCGGCATCGCGCTGCGCGGGACGGCGACGTCCTCGATCAGGCAGGTGCCCAGGCTCGCCAGGGCGGCGTGCATCGACCGGCGGATGCGCAGCAGCCGCTCCGACTCCTCGGGGTCGTCGGTGAGCGTCACCGTGCCGCCGGCCGCCTCGAGCACCGCCGCGATCCGCTCGGCGTCGGCGCGAGCGGAGGGGGTGTCGGTCTGCAGGGTGAGCTGGGCGGCGCCTGCGGCAGGCGCCGGCAGCCCGAGCAGCGCATGCACGGCGCTGAGGCTCCGGGGGTCCATGAGCTCCATGATCGCCGGCTGCGCGCCGGACGCCGTGACGGCGGCGGATGCGGCGGCGGCGTCGCGGACGGTGGGGAAGGAGGCGATCAGCGTGCAGACCGCGCCCTCCACCAGCCGGCGCAGCTTGAGCGTCGCGCCGACGACGACGCCGAGGCGGCCTTCGGAGCCGATCACGAGGGAGGTGAGGTCGAGGCCGGTGACGCCCTTGACCGTGCGGTGGCCCAGACGCAGCATCCGTCCGTCGGCGAGGACGAGGTCGACGCCGAGGACGGCGTCGCGGACCACGCCGTACTTGGCGCACAGGAGTCCGCCGGCGCCGGTGGCGATGTTGCCGCCGACGGTGGAGATGTCGCGGCTGGCGGGGTCGGGCGCCCACCACACGCCGTGGCCGGCGAGGTGCGCGTTCAGGTCGGCGTTGATGATGCCGGGTTCGACGACGGCGATGAGGTCGTCGGGGCGCACCTCGAGGATGCGTGTCATCCGCGCGGTGGAGAGCACGAGCTCGCCGGTGCCGGCGTTCGCGCCGCCGGCCAGCCCGGTGCCCGCGCCGCGCACCACGACCGGCGTGCGGGTCTCGGTCGCCAGCCGCATGGTCGTCTGCACGTCCTCGACGGAGCGCGCGTGCACGACGGCGAGGGGACGTCCGGGGGCGCGATGGCCGCTGCGGTCGGCGCGGGCGCTCTCGAGGGCCTCCGCGCTGGTGTCGACGACGTCCTCGCCGAGGGCGGCGCGGAGCCGGTCGACGATGCTCACGACAGTGCCCGCCGGCCGGTGAGCACCCCGGTGACGACGGCGACGACGGCGTAGGCGAGACCGGCCCAGGCCAGGCCCAGCGACCACAGGGCGAGGGTAACGCCGGCGTAGATGAGCAGCTCCACGGCGGCGCGGAGGAACGGATGCAGGTGCAGCACCGGCCGCGGGGAGAGGAACAGCGCCCAGGCGAGGAGCACCAGCAGCGGTGCGCCCAGCCCGGCGACGACGTTCCACGGCAGCGGCCATGAGCCGAAGCCCCAGAGGGCGAGGATCGCCAGGGACGCCACCAGGACGAGAGCGCGGACGATGTCGAGCGGGCCGATGGCCGGACGGTTCACGCCCGGTTCGGCGGCGGATTCCTGGGGCATGCTCCCAGTCTATTCGGCGGCCGGAGGGTCCATCCGGCGGCGGAAGGGTCTATCCGGCGGCGGCGGCCGGGCCCAGCGCCAGGGTCGCCGGGTCGTCCTCCAGGATGGTCGCCGGGATCGTGCTCGGGAGCGGATCGGAGGCCGGGGCGTCAGCGGGTTCCGGGTCGGTGACGGGGTCGGTGGTCGCCAGCTCCGCTGTCGCCGGCTCTGCGGTCGCGGCGTCGAGGGGCGAGGGATCGTCGGATGCCGCGGAGGCATCGGCCGGGAGGGCCTCGTCCGTGGGCGCGTCCTCGGCGGGATCGTCCGCGGTCAGCCGGCACAGACCGTGCGGCGGCCGGGTGTCGGTGAGTTCGTGCAGAGTCGTGAGCAACGGCTCGCCCGTGAGGTCGCCGGCGACATACGCGATGGCGATCTCCGCGTCGTCGCACATCTGACGCCAGGTGGGGCGCAGCTGCAGCTCGCCCAGGCCGTCGTCGCCGAGCACGACGTCGTCGGCGAGCACGTCGCCGGCCACGTAGGCGGCCTCGACGGTCGCACCCTCGGCGCCGGAGACCGGGATGGCGAAGTACACGTCCCGGGTCGGCACGTCGATGACAACACGGGCGGCGCCGACCTCGGGGGTTCCGGCAGGCAGCTCGGGGCCCGGGTCCTCGCCCGGGTCCTCGCCCGGGTCCTCGCCGGGGTCCTCTCCGGGGTCTTCGCCCGGATCCTCACCCGGGTCCTCGGCGGGGTCCTCGGCGGGGTCCTCCTCTGCGGGCTCGTCCGCGGGCGGCGGTGCCGCGACCGGCGGAGCCGCGAGCGCCGGGGGAGCGGCGGGCGGAGCGACGGGCGCCGCCGGCGGCGGTGCGGGCTCCGGCGCCTCGTCCGCAGGGGGCGACGAGGGGGGCGGCGCGGTCGGCGGCGTCTCGATCACGATCGGCTGGTCCATCGCCATCGACGAGTCCGGTGCGACCTCGGACGCGATCGACGACGGGTCGTCCTCCCCGGCGTTGGGCGGTGAGGTCGCCGGTGCCGCGTTCATCATGCCGGGTGCGACCGCCACCGCTGCGACCACCCCGGCGACCAGGAGCGCCGCGGAGCCTGCCCCGACGAGCGCACCCATCCCGCTGAGCGCTCCGAGCGGGGATCCGCCTCCCGCCGAGCCTCCGCCCGCCGAGCCTCCGCCCGCCGAGCCGCCGCCCGCCGAGCCGCCTCCGGCACCGGTGCCCGCGGGCACGGAACCCGCGGGCACGGAACCCGAGGCCACGGCGCCCACGGCGCCCGTGGTCGCGCCGGCGGCCCCGGTCGCTCCCGTCCCGGCCACCACGGCGCCCTCGATGACGCTCGAGGGCATCGCGGCCAGCGCGACGATGGGGGTGCCGCCGCCCTGCAGGGCGGCGAGATAGCCGCCGGCGCCCGCGGTGCCCAGCACCAGCGGCAGCAGCACGAACGCGAGCCGCCGCGACACCTCCTCGGCCTCGGCGGCCACGATCATGCAGCGCGCGCAGTCCTCCAGATGCTGTTCGAGCCGTTTGCGGTCGCGCGTGCCGAGATTGCCGCGGGAGTATCCGCCCAGCCGCTCGATCGTCCACTGGCAGTCGGACCCGGGGGCCGCGCTGCGCAGGTGCGCCTGGATCCACGCCTCGCGCAGGCCCTCCCTCGCCCGGAAGGCCAGCTGCGACACCGCCCCCGGCTTCATGCCCAGCAGCGGTGCGACCTCCGCCGGCTTCATCTGCTCGATCTCGGTGTACCAGAGCACCTCCTGCCAGCGGGAGGGGAGACTGCGGAACGCCTGCGCGGTCAGCCCGCGGTCGAGGGCCTCGAGGGAGGCCTCGTCGGTGGTGCGCGGATCGGGGACGGCATCCAGCTCGTCCATCGCGGTCTCGCGCTGCGAACGGCCCCACGCGGCCGCGGTGTTGCGGATGCTGGTGAAGAGGTAGGCGCGGAACGAGCCGTTCGGCCCGCCGCCCTTCAGGATCGCCTGGTAGATGCGGGCGTACGCCTCCTGCACGAGGTCGTCCGGATCGATGGACGAGGTCACCGACCGTGCGACGGCGATGCCGGCCGGGTAGTGCCGCCGCCAGAGCTCGCCGAACGCGCCGGCGTCCCCCGAGCGGGTGCGCAGCACGAGGGCCGCATCCGCAGGCCCGTCGGCGGTCTCGTCGTGCACAGTCATCCTCCGGTCGCCGGGCGCGATGGCGCCCTTACAAGAAGAGACGCGTGACGGTCCGGAATATCACGCGCATCGACTCATTCTCCCTCGATTCCCTCCGGTCGGCCACCTCTTTCCCCGTTCGGGGCGGATTCCTGCGTTCGGGGCGTCGGAGTGCCGCCCCAAGGGTGAGAATCCGCCCCGAACGCGAGGGAGGAAAGAAATCTCCGGGACTCGCGTGATGAATCGGCCGGGGCCGCGTCTCATCAGTAGAGCGATCCCGTCGAGCCGTGGCATGCGGTCACGACGGGGCCGGTGGGGATACCGGCGAGGGCCGGGCCCGGTGCCTCGGGGGAGGAGCTTCCGGGCCGGTCCGCTCACACTGGGGATGCGGAGGGCCGCACGCGTCGGGGAGGCGCGGCGGCCCTCCACCCTGTCTCCGGGTAGGCCTTCCGGATGCCCGCAGGCGTCTCAGCGGGCGGGGCGCGTGCCCACCCAGACGCCGCGCACGGCCAGTGCCGCATCCAGCAGCACGGCGTCGCCGGCGTACCCGGGGGCGAGGCGGCCGAGTGTGCCGCCGAATCCGATCGCGGCGGCCGGCGTCTCGGTGAGCGCCCGGACGGCATCCGCCAGCCCCACGCCGGCCTCGACCGCACGTCGCAGGGCGACGTCCTGGGTGAGCGTGGACCCCGCGATCGACCCCGTGTCGTCGGCGCGGGCGACGCCGTCGGTCACCGTCACGGTGACCGCGCCGAGATCGTACGCGCCGTCCGCGCTGCCGGCCGCGGCCATGGCATCCGTGATGAGCGCGACCCGCCCCGGAGCCGCGTCGAAGAGCAGCTTGATGACGTGCGGATGCAGGTGCACGTTGTCGGCGATGCCCTCCAGCACCACCCGGTGGTCGGCGGCGGCCGCGAGCACCGGGCCCGGTGCGCGATGGTGGATGCCGGGCATGGCGTTGAAGGCGTGCGTGAGGATCGACGCGCCCGCCTCGAAAGCGGCGACCGCCGTGGCGGCGTCGGCATCCGTATGCCCGACCGCGGCGGCGGCCCCGGCCTGCACGAT
The DNA here is from genome assembly GCF_028472845.1 of Microbacterium sp. EF45047. Classification (NCBI taxonomy): domain Bacteria; kingdom Bacillati; phylum Actinomycetota; class Actinomycetes; order Micrococcales; family Microbacteriaceae; genus Microbacterium; species Microbacterium sp. EF45047. The sequence continues at coordinate 563,276 of NZ_CP069429.1, forward strand.
CAGCCTGACGGCGTCCAGTCCTCCCGGCAGCTCCGGGGCGACCGTGACCTGGCGTACCGTCCCGCGGCCGGCGTCGAGGAGGAGGCGGACGTCGTCGGGATCGGGGTGGCGCAGCAGCGTGGGCTCGTGTGCGCCGTGGTGACCGGGGTCGAGGAACGGGCCCTCCAGGTGGCTTCCGAGGATGTCGGCGTCCGTCTCGACCATGTCGGCGATCTCGGCGACGCGACGGGCGAGGTCGTCGACGGATGCCGTGACCAGCGACACCACGGCGCGGGTCGTCCCGTGCGCGCGGTGCATGGCCCGGGCGGTGCGGATCGCCTCGGGGCCGTCGTCGAAGGCGGCGCCCGCGCCGCCGTGGCCGTGGATGTCGATGAAGCCGGGGGTGAGGAGCGCGTCCGGTCCCGCGACCGCGGTCGCGTCCACGACCTCGTCGGCGGGCTCCCAGTCTCCGCCGGTGCCGGATGCCACGACGACGCCGTCCTCGATCCGCACCCACGCGTCCTCGGTCACCCGGCCGCCGTCCACCAGCCGGGCGGAGTGGATGACCCGGCTGCCGCGCGTCCCGGTCGTGACGCCCGCGGCGGCCGCCGGATTCCCGGCGTCGCCGGCCCCTCCTGCGGCGTCGCCGGCACCTCCGGGGGGCTGCTCGTTCGGGCGCTCGGGGGTCATCGGCTGCTCCACGGGATCTCCTCGGCGGCGTGGTGATCGATGCCCTCAGACTGCCACAGCGGGGCGAGCCGCCCGACCCGCTCCCGGAACGACTCCCAGGTGCGCTCCGTCGCCGCTGCGGGTGACCAGGCGATCTCCGCGATCGCGGCGACGCGCGGGAAGACCAGCCGGTCGGCGTCGCGCAGGTCGCGCACGGTCTCGGTCCACAGCGGCGCCTCCACGCCCAGCACCGAGGCCGCCGGCAGCGGCAGGATCGCGGTCGGCTCCCAGTCGTAGGCGGTGCGCACATCGACCACGCCCGCCCAGGAGAGCCCGAGCGGGAACTGCTCGTCGTACTTCATGTCCAGGTACGCGGCGTCCGAGGGCGACATGATCAGCCGGCCGCCGCGCTCGACGAAGCGCGACGCCTCGGCGGCGTGCGCGCCCTGCGGGGTGCGGCTTCCCCAGTACTGGCCGACCGTCCCCGGCGCGATGTCCGGGCCGGAGCCCGCCTCGTGCCAGGCCACCGGTGTCTTCCCGAGCTCGACGACCAGCGCGGTCGTGCGCGCCATGAACGACGCGAAATCGGCCGGGTCGGTGCCGAACGCCTCGTCGCCGCCGATGTGCAGCCACGGCCCCGGGGTGAGCTCGGCGAGCTCGGAGAGCACGTCGCGGACGAAGCGCTCGGTGTCCGCCGTGCGGATGCGCAGGCTGGAGTGCCCGACGCCCCAGCCGGTGTACGGCTCCCCGGCGGCGGGGAGCGCCTGTCCGAGCGCCTCGGCGCTGCGCACGAGATCCTCGCTCAGCACCGGCTCCTCCACGAGCTCCGGGTAGGCCACCCCGACCGCGTGGGTGTGCCCGGGCAGATCGATCTCGGGAACCACGGTGATGTGCCGGGCGGCGGCGTGGGCGAGGATCTCGCGGTAGTCGTCCTTCGTGTAGAAGCCGCCCGACTCGCCGCCGACGGAGCTCGCCGCGGCCCGCTCGGTGAGCCGCGGCCAGGAGTCGATCTGCAGGCGCCAGCCCTGGTCGTCGGTGAGGTGCAGGTGCAGGTGGTTGAACTTCGCGCGCTGACGCGGTCGATGAAGGCCTTGACGTCGTCGACGCGGAAGAAGTGCCGGGCCACGTCGAGCATCACGCCGCGGTAGGCGAACCGCGGCGCATCCTCGATCGTCGCGCGCCGTACGCCCCAGGCATCCTGCTCCTGCCCGTCTGCGTGCAGCAGCTGCCGCAGCGTCTGCACGCCGTAGAACAGGCCCGCGGCATCCGCGCCGACGACCTCCGCGCGTTCGGCGACCGTCAGCCGGTGCCCCTCCGCCGGACCGCCGTCCTCGATCCGCAGCACGACGTCCCCGGCTTCGGGCGCACCCGTCCTGCACGGTCGCGGAGCGGGGCAGCGGCACCAGCGAAAGGGGATGCGTAAAGACTATGAACAAAACCTATCGGCCGGCGGGACGTGCGCCAAGGATGACGGCCGGGGACGTCCGGGCGAGAATGGGTCCGTGGATGACGAGACCAGGATCGACGCCTGGAAGCGGCTGTGTGAACTGCTCGACGACGACCCCGAGCTACGTGCGGACGTCCGCCTGGCGGTGGCCGACCCGGACGGCTACGTCGACGCGCACGCGGACGCGCTCCACACGCGCGGCATCGCCTCGCCGGAGGACGTCGACCCATGGCTGGTGCTGATCGACGGGCTGGATGACGCCGGCGCACTGGCGTACATGGACCGCGACGACACCGGGATCGAGCTCGCCGAGGCGCTGTCCGGGGTGCCGCGCGCGATCCGCTCCGGCGTCGACCTCGACGAGATCGGCGACGTGGACGGCGACCTGCCCGCCGCGATCGCGCGCGCGGACGAGCTGCTCGCCCCGTCCGGACTGCGGCTGCTGTACCTCCAGGAGGAGCCCGACGCCTGCCCGCTCGTCGTGGTCCGCGCGTCCCAGGCGGAGGACATCCTGTCCCTGGCCGCCGAGCTGGGACGGTCCGCGCGCGTCTTCCGGTGACGACCGCCGAGCCCGTTCCGCTATGCTTTCCTGCGTCGCGACTGGCGTCTGGGTGGGTCACCACCGGGGAGCGACCCGAACGGAAATCGACCGCGCGCCTGGGCCGATGAGAGCTTCGTCACGTCCGCTGCCGCGGACAGCAACCCGCCTTCTGACATCAGAGGAGAACGCCATGACCGACCCGTACTTCAACGCGCCGCTCGCCGAGGTCGACCCCGAGATCGCCGAGGTCCTCGACCGCGAGCTGAAGCGCCAGCAGACGTTCCTCGAGATGATCGCGTCCGAGAACTTCGTGCCCGTCTCCGTGCTGCAGGCGCAGGGCTCGGTGCTCACGAACAAGTACGCCGAGGGCTACCCCGGCCGCCGCTACTACGGCGGCTGCGAGGAGGTCGACGTCGCCGAGGAGCTGGCGATCGCCCGTGCCAAGGAGCTGTTCGGGGCGGAGTTCGCGAACGTGCAGCCGCACTCCGGCGCGACCGCCAACGCCGCCGTGCTGCACGCCATCGCCCGTCCCGGCGACACGCTGCTCGGCCTCTCGCTCGACCAGGGCGGCCACCTCACGCACGGCATGAAGATCAACTTCTCCGGCCGGCTGTACGACATCGTGGCCTACGGCGTCGACCCGGAGACCTCGACCATCGACATGGACGAGGTGCGCCGCCTCGCCCTCGATCACAAGCCGAAGGTCATCATCGCCGGCTGGTCGGCGTACCCGCGTCAGCTCGACTTCGCGAAGTTCCGCGAGATCGCCGATGAGGTGGGCGCCCTGCTGTGGGTGGACATGGCGCACTTCGCCGGGCTCGTCGCCGCCGGGCTGCACCCGAACCCGGTGCCGCACGCGCACGTGGTCTCCTCCACGGTGCACAAGACGATCGGCGGCCCCCGCTCCGGCTTCATCCTCACCAACGACGCCGAGATCGCGAAGAAGATCAACTCGGCCGTGTTCCCGGGCCAGCAGGGCGGGCCGCTCATGCACGTCATCGCCGCCAAGGCGACCGCGTTCAAGCTCGCCGGGACCCCGGAGTTCAAGGAGCGCCAGGAGCGGGTGCTGCGCGGGGCCGCGATCATCGCGGACCGGCTGTCGCAGCAGGACGTGAAGGATGCCGGCATCGCCGTCCGCTCCGGCGGCACCGACGTGCACCTCGTGCTCGTCGACCTGCGCGACGCCGAGATCGACGGCAAGCAGGCCGAGGACCTGCTGCACGAGATCCACATCACGGTGAACCGCAACGCCGTGCCGAACGACCCGCGCCCGCCGATGGTCACCTCGGGGCTGCGCATCGGCACCCCGGCGCTGGCCACCCGGGGCTTCGGGGACGCCGAGTTCACCGAGGTCGCCGACGTCATCGCCCTCGCCCTGCAGCCGGGCGCCGACGTCGAGGCGCTGCGCGCCCGCGTGGATGCGCTCGCCGCGGCCTTCCCGCTGTACCCCGGCCTGGCCCAGTAAGACCGCCTCCGCAGCATCCGCACGCGCTGAGACTTCTCCTTCCGCACGAGACGGCACGCCGCTCGTCGTGTCTCGTGCAGAAAGGGAAGTCTCGCTGAAGGGAACGACATGACGGCACAGATCCTCGACGGCAAGGCGGCGGCCGCCGCCATCCGGGCCGAGCTCACCGAGCGGGTCGCGGCGCTGAAGGAGCGGGGGATCGTCCCCGGCATCGCCACGGTGCTCGTCGGCGCCGACCCCGCATCCCAGCTGTACGTCGGCATGAAGCACCGCCAGTCCGAGGCGATCGGGATGAACTCGATCCAGCGCGAGCTGCCGGCGGATGCCACGCAGGCCGACGTCGAGGCGCTGATCGACGAGCTGAACGCCGACCCGGCCTGCCACGGCTACATCGTGCAGCTGCCGCTGCCGAAGCACATCGACACCGACGCGATCCTGGAGCGGATCGACCCCGCCAAGGACGCCGACGGGCTGCATCCGACGAACCTGGGCCGGCTCGTGCTCAACGTGAACGGGCCGATCCACACGCCGCTGCCGTGCACCCCGCGCGGCGTGATCGAGCTGCTGCTGCGCAACGACTACGACCTCGCCGGCAAGCACGTCGTGGTCGTCGGCCGCGGCGTGACGATCGGGCGCCCGATGGGTCTGCTGCTGACGCGGCGCGCCATCAACGCCACGGTGACCCAGGTGCACACCGGCACGCCGGACATGTCCCCCTACCTCCGCCAGGCCGACGTCATCGTCGCCGGTGCGGGCGTGAAGCACCTCATCCGCCCGGAGGACGTCAAGCCCGGGGCCGCCGTGCTCGACGTCGGCGTGACCCGCGAGGACGACCCGGAGACCGGGAAGTCGAAGGTCTTCGGCGACGTGCATCCGGATGTGGCGGAGGTGGCCGGCTGGATCTCGCCCAACCCGGGCGGGGTGGGGCCGATGACCGTGGCGCTGCTGATGACGAACGTCGTCGAGGCCGCGGAGCGGGCGGCGAACGCGGCCTGACCCGAACCGGGGCCCTTGCCGGTCAGCCGCCGAGCCGGCTCCGGATGTCGGTGATGCGGGCGTACTCGTCGAAGGAGAACGTGGCCGAGCCCGAGGCATCCGTCACGGTCGCGGCCGAGTAGTCCGCATCCGCCCATTCCAGCTGCCAGGATGCCAACCGGGCGAGATCCCACACCGAGGTGCGCGCATCCGGCAGCGCCAGCCCGGTCAGGATGCGGGGGAGCGCGCTGGCCGCGGCGGACACGGTGAGCGGCTCGAGCGGGGCGTCCAGGAGCAGCACGACGCGCGATCCGCCGGTCGATGCCGTGTAGTAGGGGGAGAGGCCGCTCAGCTCGACGGCGACCCCGCCGATGACGTGCGCGAAACCGGTGATCCACTCCTGGAGGTCGTCCCCGGTGTCCTCGGGGAACGGCACCTCGCCCTGGGTGAGCTCCGGGATGCCGTGCTGCTCGCCGTACTCCCGCAGGCGCGTGGCGACGCCGGACGGGTCGCCCTGCGGCAGCGCCCAGGCCCACATCAGCGAGCGCGGTCCCGGCGCGATCGACGCGACCAGGTGCGGGCGCGCGGTGAGGGTGCGGCCGGCATCCGACTCGGCGGTGAACGTGAAGCGGCCCGCGGCGAGGTCCACGTCCCAGCGGTGCTCGCCGAGCGCCTCGGTGGCGGCGGCGAGCTGATCCTGCCGGAGGGCCGTGAACAGCGCGGCGCGGTCCGCGAGCGAGGTCAGGTCTGCGAAGGTCATGCCTTCAGTCTTACCAGTGTCGCCATGAATCCCCTCCACGTGGCAGCTGCGGACGCGGGGAGGGCGGATGCGGCTGTGCCTCGCGCCGCGGACGGGTGCGCGGATGCCGGAGGCCGTGGCGCTCCGGCATCCGCACCCCGTCACGGACGCGGGGCGTCGTGCTCGACGAAGCTCTCGATCTTCGCGAGCTCGCGCTGACCATCCTCCTTGTAGCCGTACGTGCGGTCCCAGCCGATCGGCGTCACCGAGATGGCGTTGCGGACCACGGAGGCGGTGGCGTCGGCATCCGCCCGCTCCTCCTCGCACGCGGGCACGCCGTCGCAGAGCGCGAGGCGGATGGTGAAGCTGCCGCCGCCCTTCGCGTCGTAGTTGTGGTAGGCGAGCGTCTGCGTGCCGACCGAGGTCCAGACGGCGTGTCAGCACATGCCGGACGCGGTGTCAGGACGTCGCGGTGGCCCTGGCGGCCCGGGTCGCCGCGAAATCAGTACGTCTCGGCGGCCGTATCGCCCGACCTCTTGATGAACCGTGCCGCCAGCGCCTCCGACCCGCGGGCGAGGATGGTGACGTCCGCGCTCGCCGAGAGGAAGTGCGCGCCGTCGGCGAGGTACGCGTCCGCGGTGGCGGGATCGAAGGCGTTCACGCCCACCTTCTTGCCGGCATCCGTCACCGCCTCGAAGACCCGTCGGACGGCGGCGAGCACCTCCGGGTGCGACTGCTGCCCGGGGAGACCCATCGACGCCGCGAGGTCCGCCGGTCCGACGAGCACGCCGTCCACGCCGTCCACAGCCGCGATCTCGGCGGCCGCCTCCACGGCCGCGCCGGATTCGACCTGCACGAACAGCGACACGTGCTCCGCGGCATCCTGCACGTAGCGCTCCACCCGGCCCCAGCGGCCGCTGCGCGCCAGCGCCGACCCGACCCCGCGGATGCCCGCCGGCGGGTAGCGCACGGCGGCGACGGCGGCTCGCGCCTCCTCCGGCGAGGCGACCATCGGCACCAGCACGTTCTGCGCACCGGTGTCGAGCACCTGCTTGATCACCACGGGGTCGTTGAACGGCACCCGCACGATCGCCGGCACCCGATACGCGGCGATCACCTGCAGCTGCTGCTGCACCGTGGTGATGGTGTTCGGTCCGTGCTCCATGTCGATCAGGAGCCAGTCGATCCCCGACCCGGCGCAGATCTCCGCCAGCAGCGGGGACCCGGTGCTCAGCCACATGCCGATCAGCGCGCGGTCGGCGTCGGCCAGACGGTCGCGGAAGGTGGGCTCTAGACGAAGCGGCATTCGATGGTCCCCATCTCGCGGTAGTCGCACAGCACGCGGTCTCCGCGCGACACCCACATCGGGCGCGTGAACGATCCTGCCAGGATGATCTCCCCGGCCTCCAGCCGCGCGCCGTGCTGGTGGAACTTGTTCGCCAGCCACGCCACGCCGGTCGCCGGGTGCCCGAGTACGCCCGCCGCGACCCCGGTCTCCTCGATCTCGCCGTTCTTGGACAGCACGCCGGGCACCCAGCGCAGGTCGATCTCGTCCGGCCGCCTGCGCTCCGAGCCGAGCACCATGGCGCCGTAGGCGGCGTTGTCGGCGATCGTGTCGACGATCGTGCGGCCCTCCAGCTCGATGTGCGAGTTCAGCACCTCGAGCGCGGGCACCGCGTAGTCGATCGCGGCGAGGGCGTCCTCCAGGGTGCAGTCCGGACCCTCGAGCGGCTGCTTCAGCACGAACGCCAGCTCGACCTCGATTCGCACGTTGGAGAAGTGCTCCACCGGGATCTCCGCCCCGGACTCGTACACGGTGTCGTCGAACATCACGCCGTAATCCGGCTCAGTGATCCCGGTCGCCTGCTGCATCGCCTTCGAGGTCAGGCCGATCTTGCGGCCGACCAGGCGGCGGCCGGCCGCGATCTGCGCGTCGCGCCAGACGCCCTGGATGGCGTACGAGTCCTCGACCGTGGCCTCTGGGTACCGGGCGGTGATCCGGGGGATCACGCCGTGCGTGCGGTCGGCCTCGGCGAGCTCCGCCGCCAGCTGCGCGATCGTCTCTTGCGACAGCATCCGTTCCTCCTGTGTCAGTGTTCCGCGTTCTCCCGGCACAAACAGACGCCCGGGGGTCAGACGCCCGGGGGTCAGACGCCCGGGGGTCAGAGCGCCCGGGTCAGAGCTGGTGACCCAGCTTGTACTCGCCCTGCTTCCACTCCGGCATGGACGCCTCGCCCTCGTCCGGGCGGGTGTAGGAGAACCCGTCGGCGCCGATCGTCACCGCCATCTCCGAGGAGTCGGTGCGGGCGAGCACCGGCTGCGGGTTCCCGTCCAGGTCGAGCACGAGCGAGGCATCCGTGTACCACGACGGCACCACCGGGTTGCCCCACCAGTCGCGGCGCTGGTTGTCGTGCACGTCCCAGGTGATCACCGGGTTGTCCGGGTCGCCGGTGTAGTAGTCCTGCGTGTACACCTCGACGCGGTGCCCATCCGGGTCGCGCAGGTACAGGTAGAACGCGTTCGAGACGCCGTGGCGGCCGGGACCGCGCTCGATGGCATCCGACCGGCGCAGCGCACCGAGCTTGTCGCAGATCGCGAGGATGTTGTGCTTCTCGTGCGTCGCGAAGCACACGTGGTGCATGCGCGGGCCGTCGCCGCCGGTCATCGCGGTGTCGTGCACGGTGGGCTTGCGGCGCATCCACGCCGCGTACACCGTGCCCTCCTCGTCCTGGATGTCCTCCGTGACACGGAAGCCGAGGTCCTGCATGAACTTCACCGCGCGCGGCACGTCGGGGGTGACCTGGTTGAAGTGGTCGAGGCGGACCAGCTCCCCGGGCTTGTGCAGGTCGTAGCGCCACGACATCCGCTCCACGTGCTGGGTCGAGTGGAAGAACTCGTACGGGAAGCCGAGCGGGTCGACCACGCGCACCGAGTCGCCGATGCCCTTGACGAAGCCGTCGGGGTTGCGGCGGACGTCGCAGCCGAGCTCGGTGTAGAACTCGACGGCGCGGTCCAGGTCCTGCGGAGTCCGCACCCGGTACGAGAACGCGGCGACGGCCGCGATCGGGCCCTTGCGCAGCACCAGGTTGTGGTGGATGAACTCTTCCGTCGAGCGCAGGTAGATCGCCTCGTCGTCCTCCTCGGTGACGTACAGCCCGAGGATGTCGACGTAGAACTCGCGGGATGCCGCGAGGTCGGTGACCACCAGCTCCATGTACGCGCAGCGCAGCACGTCCGGCGGGGTCGACTTGGGCGTCGGGGTGGGGTTGTCGGGGTGGATCGGCGCCTCCTGGCTCACGTAGAAGCCGGAGGAGGTGAGGGTCATGTCGTCGCGGTTGGTCATGTCAGCGTCCTTGCTCGTTGCTTTGTGCGTCAGCGGGGGTCGGGGTCGTCCAGGTCCGTGGGCTCGTGGACGTCCTGCTTGCCGAACGTGGGGTTGTGCGGGGCGCCGAGCGTGATGTGCACGCTCTGCTGGTCGGTGTAGAAGTCGATCGAGCGGTAGCCGCCCTCGTGTCCCAGGCCGGATGCCTTCACGCCGCCGAACGGGGTGCGCAGGTCGCGCACGTTGTTGCTGTTCAGCCACACCATGCCGGCCTCGACCGCCTGCGCGAAGTTGTGCGCGCGCTTGAGGTCGTTGGTCCAGATGTAGGCGGCGAGACCGTACCTGGTGTTGTTGGCGAGGGCGAGCGCCTCCTCCTCGGTGTCGAACGGGGTGATCGCGACGACGGGCCCGAAGATCTCCTCCTGGAAGATGCGCGCGTCCGGGGAGACGTCGGCGAACACGGTCGGGGCGACGTAGTTGCCGGTCGGGAAGCCCTCCGGCCGGCCGCCGCCGGCGACGAGACGGCCCTCCGTCTTGCCGATCTCGGTGTAGCTCATCACCTTGTCGTAGTGCTCGGGGTGCACCAGCGCGCCGACCTCGGTGGCCGGGTCGTGCGGGTGCCCGACCTTGACGCGCCCCGCCTGCGCGGCGTAGCGCTCGACGAACTCGTCGTACACCGACCGCTCGACGAGGATGCGGGAGCCGGCGGTGCAGCGCTCGCCGTTGAGAGAGAACACGCCGAAGATGCACGCGTCGATCGCCACGTCGAGGTCGGCGTCGGCGAAGACGACGGCCGGGCTCTTGCCGCCGAGCTCCATCGACAGGCCCTTCAGGAACGGTGCCGCGTTGCCGAAGATGATCTGCCCGGTGCGGCTCTCGCCGGTGAAGGAGATCAGCGGGACGTCCGGATGCTTCACCAGGGCGTCCCCGGCGTCCTCGCCGAGCCCGTTGACGAGGTTGAACACGCCTTGGGGGAGCCCGGCCTCCTCGAAGATGCCGGCCCAGAGGGATGCCGAGAGCGGGGTGAACTCGGCGGGCTTGAGCACCACCGTGTTGCCGGTGGCCAGGGCCGGGCCCAGCTTCCACGACTCGAGCATGAACGGGGTGTTCCACGGCGTGATCAGGCCCGCGACGCCGATCGGCTTGCGGTTGACGTAGTTCATCTGCTTGCCGGGCACCTTGAAGGCGTCGTCGGCCTGCGCGACGATGAGGTCCGCGAAGAAGCGGAAGTTCTCCGCGGCGCGGCGCGCCTGCCCGAGGGCCTGCGTGATCGGCAGGCCCGAGTCGAAGGACTCCAGCTCGGCCAGGCGGGCGTCCCGCGACTCCACGATGTCGGCGATGCGATGCAGCACGCGGGAGCGCTCGCGCGGCAGCATCCGCGGCCACGGGCCCTCCTGGAACGCGCGCTTCGCCGCCGCCACGGCGCGATCGATGTCGGCCTTCTTGCCGGCCGCCGCGCGGACGTAGGTCTCGTTGGTGACGGGGTTGAGCACCTCGAAGGTGTCGCCGTCGGCGGAGTCGACGAACTCGCCGTCGATGTAGTGCTGGATCTTCTCGGGCAGGTCTGCCGGGACGTACACGTCGGTCATCATCGTCCTTCTCTGGTGGGTGTGGATTCGGGATGCCGGGCGTTGAGGAACGCGTCCATCGTGCGCCAGCGGTGGTTTCGGGCCGCCAGCTCGATCTCGAGCGGGTCGGCGTGGGTGCGGATCAGCTCGAGGATGCGGGTGTGCTCCTCGACGGAGTGGCGGGCGCGTCCGGGCACGAACGCGAACGTGGTGTCGCGGATGCCGGACAGGCGCGCCCAGCCGCGGTGCACGAGGTCGAGCAGATGCGGGTTCGGGCACGGCTCGAAGAGCACCGAGTGGAAGTCGCGGTTCAGGTTCGTGAAGGCGTGCGCGTCGAAGTGCTCGAGGAGGCGGGTCATCCGGTCGTTGATCCGCTCGGCGCGGGCCAGGGCGTCCTCGTCGAGGAACGGTGCGGACAGCGCGGTCGCCGCCCCCTCCACCAGGCCCAGGGTCTGCATGGTGTGCGCGTACTCGCTCTCGTCGACGAGGGAGACGCGGGCGCCGACGTTGCGCTCGAAGGTGACCAGGCCCTCCGCCTCGAGACGGCGGATCGCCTCGCGCACGGGCACCACGCTCATGCCGAGTTCGTCGGCGATCGAGCCGAGCACCAGCCGGTACCCGGGCCCGAACGCGTGCGAGGCGATGCGCGCGCGGATCCAGGCGTACGCCTGCTCCGACTTGCTCCCCTCGCGCGTCAGCGTCATCCCCGCTCCTCGCGGCCGGCCTCGTACTTCGCCCGCCACTCGGCGTTCATCGGGAACAGGCCGTCGACCGGGTGCCCGGCGGCCACCTGCTCCGCGATCCAGGCGTCCTCCTCCTCCTGCCCGAGCGCCTCGTCGGCGACCTCCTCGGCGAGATCCGCCGGGATCACGATCACGCCGTCGCCGTCGCCGACGATCACATCGCCGGGCTGCACGGTGGCGCCGCCGCAGGCGATCGTGACATCGACCTCCCACGGGACGTGGCGGCGGCCGAGGACGGACGGATGCGCGCCGCGGGAGAACACCGGGAGGCCGATCTCGGCGACGGCGTCGAAGTCGCGCACCCCGCCGTCGGTGACGACGCCGGCCGCGCCGCGGGTCTTGGCGCGGAGGGCGAGGATGTCGCCGAGGGTGCCGGTGCCGGACTCCCCGCGGGCCTCGATGACGATGACCTCGCCCTCGGCCACGGCGTCGAAGGCGCGCTTCTGCGCGTTGTAGCCGCCGCCGTGGCTCTTGAAGAGATCCTCGCGGGCGGGGACGAAGCGCAGCGTCTTCGCTGTGCCGACGATCTTGGCGCCGGGCAGGTTCGCGGAGACGCCGTCGATGAAGCAGGAGTGCAGCCCGCGTTTGCGCAGCTGGCTGGACAGCCCGGCCGTGGGCGCGGCCTCCAGCTTCGCGCGGAGGGCGGGGGACAGGCCGGCGGACCCTGAGCCCGTCGAAGGGGCGGACGCTTCGACACCCTCAGCGTCCGAGGTTCCGGACCCTGAGCCCGTCGAAGGGTCCGGGAGGCCGGCGGCCTCGCGGGAGCCCCAGGCCTCCTCGCGCTGGACGTCGTCGACGGCGGGGAGGGAGCCGAGGGCGGGATCGAACGGGACCTCGCCCTGGACGACCGTGGTGCGCAGCCGCCCCGATGTGCGGTGCGGGCCTGCGATCGTGTCCACCTCGATCTCGACGACGTCGCCGGGCACGATCACGGACGACCCGGCGGGCGTGCCGGTGAGGATGACGTCGCCGGGCTCCAGGGTGAAGTGCTGGGACAGGTCGGCGACCAGCTGGGGGAGCGGGAACAGCAGCCCCGCGGTGGTGTCGTCCTGCTTGAGCTCGCCGTTGACCCAGGCCCGCACGCGCAGCGCCGACGGGTCCACCGCGGCCGCGTCGATCAGCTCCGGACCGAGCGGGGTGTACCCGTCGCGGCCCTTGGAGCGCACGTTCGATCCCTTGTCGTTGGCGCGCAGGTCGTACAGGCCGAGGTCGTTCGAGGCGGTCACCGCGGCGACGTGCGACCACGCGTCCTCGACCGACACGTGCCGCGCGGCGGTGCCGACGATGAGTGCGATCTCGCCCTCGAACGCCAGCAGCTCGGTGCCGGCGGGCCGCTCGACGACACCGTCCGTGCCGGCCACGGAGCTGGACGGTTTGAAGAAGTAGGAGGGGGCGGCCGGGCGGCGTCCGCGCTGATCCGCGCGGGAGATGTAGTTCAGGTGGATCGCGATGATCTTTCCGGGCCGACGGAGCGGAACGGTCACGGGCGCCTCCTCGCGCGAACGGGCACCGGGGCCGGTGCTCTGGTGCGTTGTATCCGAAATCGTATATCATTGCGACGCGGGTGACAACACCCGAAAAGTCCCACCGGACAACGACGTCAAGGAGCATCATGAGCGACCAGCCCGGCTCACCCGGATTCACCCCCACCGGAACCATCGCCAGCCCGGCGGACCGGCGACGCGTCGTCTTCGCCACGATCGTCGGCACGACCGTGGAGTGGTACGACTTCTTCATCTACGCCACAGCGGTCGGCCTCGTCTTCGGCCAGCTGTTCTTCGCCCCGCTCGGCAAGAACAGCGCGCTGATCGCGTTCGCCACCGTGGGCGTGAGCTTCCTGTTCCGCCCCCTGGGCGCCTTCCTCGCCGGCCACTTCGGCGACAAGCTCGGCCGCAAGACGGTGCTGATGTGGACGCTCATCCTGATGGGCGCGGCCACCGCGCTGATCGGCGTGCTGCCCACCTATCCGATGATCGGGATCGCCGCTCCGGTGATGCTCGTCCTGCTCCGCATCCTGCAGGGCATCTCGGCGGGCGGCGAGTGGGGCGGCGCGGTGCTGATGGCCGTCGAGCACGCCCCGAAGAGCCGGCGCGGCGCGTTCGGCGCGTCCCCGCAGATCGGCGTGCCGCTCGGTCTGCTCCTGGCATCCGGCGTGATGGCGCTGATGACCGTGATCGCCCCCGGGGAGCAGTTCCTGGCCTGGGGCTGGCGCATCCCGTTCCTGCTCAGCGTGGTGCTGATCCTCGTCGGCTACTACGTGCGGCGCCGGGTGGAGGAGAGCCCCGTCTTCACCGAGCTCGCCGAGCGCAAGGAGAAGGCGCGGATGCCGATCATCCAGCTGTTCCGCGAGCACGCCCTGCTGGTGCTGATCGCCGCCTTCGTCTTCGCGGGCAACAACGCGGTGGGCTACATGACCACCGGCGGGTACATCCAGGGCTACGCCACGAACCCGGAGGGTCCGCTGGCGCTCGACCGCGGCGCCGTGCTCTGGGCGGTCACCGGATCCGCGGTGACCTGGCTGCTGTCCACGCTGGCGGCGGGCTTCCTGTCCGACCGGCTGGGCCGCCGCACCACCTACATCCTGGGCTGGATCCTGCAGCTGATCGGCGTGTTCGCCCTGTTCCCCCTGGTGAACACCGGGAACATCGGCCTGCTGTTCCTGGGCCTGGCGATCCTCACGGTCGGCCTCGGGTTCACCTACGGGCCGCAGGCGGCGCTGTACGCCGAGCTGTTCCCGGCATCCATCCGCTTCTCCGGCGTCTCCATCTCCTATGCGATCGGCGCGATCCTCGGCGGTGCCTTCGCCCCCACCATCGCCACCGCGATCGTGTCGGCGACCGGCTCGACCGGCGGCGTGACCTGGTACCTCGCCGGGATGACGCTGCTCGGGCTCCTCGCCAGCGCGCTGCTGCGCGACCGCAGCGGCATCCCGCTCGGGCCCGAGCACGAGGCGGAGCAGGCGCGCAGCCCGATCCACGGGCTCGCCAAGGCCTGACCTGCTGTGGACGACGAGGCGCGCCGCCCGCGGGGGTGGCGCGCCTCGTCGCGTGTCAGCCGCCGGGCGTCCGTCGTGTGTCAGCCGCCGAGCGCCTCGTCGCGTGTCAGCCGCCGAGCGCCTCGCGGATGGTGTCCGCGGAGCGGCGCAGCCGGGCGGCGATCTCCTCGTCGGTGAAGCGCGTGGCGACGTGCACGACGGCGATCGCCGCGGGACGCTGGCCGCGCAGCGGCAGCGGGACGGCGACCGACTGCACGGTGGGGATCACCTCGTCGTGACTGGTGGCATGACCGCGGGCGGCGACCTCGGCGACCTCCGCGTGCAGCTCCGGCGGGGCGGCAGGCCACTCGGCATCCGTCAGCTGGGCGAGGATCGCCTTGCCGGGCGCGCCGCGGGTGACCGGATGCCGCGCCCCGGGCCGCTGCGCGACGCTCGCGACCGCATGCCGCGGCTCGACGCTCGCCAGCGTGATGCACTCCTCGCCGTCCAGCACCGCGAGGAAGCAGGTCATGCCGAGATCGTTGGCGACCGCGGTGAGCTCGGGCAGCGCCTCGGCCTGCAGATCGTGCGCGACGCCGGCGGCGAGGGACGCCATCCGCGGGCCGAGGCTCACCGCCCCGGAGGCGTCCCGGCCGACGAGGCCGTGGTCCTCGAGCGTGCGCAGCAGCCGGTAGGCGATCGAGCGGTGCACGCCCAGGCGGGTCGCGATCTCGTCGATGGTGAGCGCGATCCGGGCATCCGCGAGCACCTCGAGGATGCGGATGCCGCGGCTGAGGGTCTGCGATGCGGGTGCGTCCGTGCCGGCCATGGTCCGCCCTTGCGCTCGATCGGGGAGCACGCGTACGATCACTCGTAGCGTGTTCAATAGTAGAACGTTCCGTTCGAATATAGAACACTGGTCTGGACGAGGGCAACCCGAACAACGAGGTCCGGAAGGGATCGACGACGATGCAGTTCCACCACCACGGTTATGTCTCCGGCGACCCGCGCGTGCTGCCGGCGAGCGGCTTGGGCGTCGACCGCCCCGCAGAGCTCCCGGATGAGATGGACGTGCTCATCGTCGGATCCGGCCCGGCCGGCATGCTGCTCGCGGCCCAGATGTCGCAGTTCCCGACCGTGTCCACCCGGATCATCGAGAAGCGCGAGGGTCGGCTGGTGCTCGGCCAGGCCGACGGCATACAGCCGCGCAGCGTGGAGACCTTCCAGGCCTTCGGCTTCGCCGAGCGCATCGTCGCGGAGGCCTACAACATCGGCTGGATGAACTTCTGGGGACCGGACCCGGAGAACCCGCGCAACATCACCCGGATCTCGCGCACCGAGGACTACGCGCTGAAGATCAGCGAGTTCCCGCACCTGATCGTGAACCAGGCCCGCGTGCTGGACTACTTCGCCGAGGCCGCCGCGCACGGCCCCGGCCGCATCACGCCGGACTACGGCGTCGAGTTCGTCGGGCTGACCGTGCACGAGGAGGGCGAGTACCCGGTCGAGGTGCGCGTGCGCTACTCCGCGGGGGAGCGGGCCGGCGAGGAGCGCACCGTGCGCGCGAAGTACGTCGCCGGCTGCGACGGCGCCCGCAGCGGGGTGCGCCAGGCGATCGGACGCCAGCACGTGGGCAAGCAGGCCCTGCACGCCTGGGGCGTCATGGACGTGCTGGTGAACACCGACTTCCCGGACTGGCGGATCAAGTGCGCCATCAACTCCGAGGCGGGCAACATCCTGCACATCCCGCGGGAGGGCGGATACCTCAGCCGGATGTACATCGACCTCGGCGAGGTCTCCGAGGACGACCACCACCGGGTGCGGCAGACGCCGATCGAGGAGATCATCCGCCGGGCGAACGCGATCCTGCATCCGTACTCGCTGGACGTGAAGCAGGTCGCCTGGCACAGCGTCTACGAGGTCGGCCACCGCGTCACCGACGGCTTCGACGACGCGTGGGGCACCGACCGCTCGCCGCGGGTGTTCCTCACCGGCGACGCGTGCCACACGCACAGCGCCAAGGCCGGGCAGGGCATGAACGTGTCGATGCAGGACGGCTTCAACCTGGGCTGGAAGCTGGGCGCCGTGCTCACCGGCCGCAGCCCGGAGACGATCCTGGAGACGTACGCCGCCGAGCGCCGGCCGGTCGCACAGCAGCTCATCGACTTCGACCGGGAGTGGTCGAGCCTGATGGCCCGCAAGCCGCACGAGATCACCGACCCGCAGGACCTCGCCACCTACTACCTCGCCACCGCCGAGTTCCCCTCCGGGTTCATGACCCAGTACGGCCCGTCGATGATCGTCGGATCAGACACGCACCAGGATCTCGCGCCCGGCTTCCCGCTCGGCAAGCGCTTCAAGTCGGTGGAGGTCACCCGCGTCGGCGACGGCAACGCGGTGCACCTCGGTCACCACGCCAAGGCGGACGGGCGCTGGCGGGTGTACGCCTTCGCCGACCGGGACGCGGCGGCGCTGGCATCCTGGGCCGAGAAGGCGGCGCCGGTGTTCGCGCGGTTCACGCCCGCGGATGCCGACCCCGACGCCGTGTTCGATGTGAAGGCGATCTACCAGCAGCGCTACGACGAGCTCGAGATCACCGCGGCGCCGGAGCTGTTCCTGCCCAAGAGCGGCCCGCTCGGGCTCACCGACTGGGAGAAGGTGTACGCGGCCGGCCCCACCATCTGGGCGAAGGCCGACATCTTCGACGAGCGCGAGCTCTCCCGCGACGGCGTCGTGGTCGTGGTGCGGCCGGACCAGTACGTCGCCGCGATCCTGCCGCTGGACGCGGTCGACGAGCTCGCCGACTTCCTTGCCGGCGCGTTCCTCCCCGCCTCCTGAACCCCGCCTCCTGGACGTCGGGGCTTCCGCGTCTTCCGCTCGGGCCGGATCCTCACACCCCCCTCGGGTTCGGGGCGGATTCTCGCACTTGGGGCGGCACTGGACCGCCCCGAACGCGAGAATCCGCCCCAAACACGGGTAGGAGAGTGGGGGACGCATGCCCGGTCAGGAGTTCACGCGGATGATCTCGCGCTGGTACGGGGCGATCACGGCGCCGGAGCTCAGTATTGAGACTGTCAGTCTGTTTCTGCCGCATCCCGCAAGGATGAGGAAGTCCTGGCCGGAGCGTTCTGACCCTTGCTTATGATTGGCCCGCAGGGTGCCTTGGCGTTGATCTGTCGAGCCTCCGGCCGGGCGCGCAGTAACCGCTGCCGCCGGATCGGGCGTGACCTGATAGGAGCCTGGAGCAGTCTCGACAACGCGTCCCCATGACAGTCCTGTCCACCCGCCGGCGACAGCGTGACACCACGCTAACCGGCAGGAGGACCGAAGAACATGACCGCAGTCGAGCCCGCCCGCTCCGGGCACGTCGTGATCGGCGTCGACACGCACAAGCACATCCACGTCGCCGCAGTGATGGACTCCATCGGCGGGATCCTCGCGACCCTCACGATCGCGACCGATACAGCTGGCTTCAAGCAACTGCTGGAGTGGGCGAGCGGGTTCGGGAAGATCATCGCGTTCGGCATCGAAGGCACCGGCTCCTACGGGGCCGCGCTGACCTCGTTCTTGCGCCGGAACGATCACAAGGTCGTCGAGGTCTCGCGACCGGATCGTCGGTTGCGGCGCCTGAACGGCAAGTCCGACACTCTCGACGCGGAGAACGCCGCCCGGGCGGTCCTCGCGGGGTTCGCGACCGCGGTCCCGAAGAGCGCCGACGGCGTAGTCGAGATGATCCGGCAGCTGAAAGTCGCCCACGACACCGCGGTCAAGGATCGCACCGGAGCGATGGTCACGCTCAAAGCGATGCTCGTCCACGCTACCGAGGATCTCCGACGCGAGACGGCGCGGAAGACGCAGAAGATGATCGCCCGTCACTGCGCCGCTCTGCGCCCACGTGGCTTGGAGACGCCGGAGGACGCGAACCGTCACGCGCTCCGGTCGATCGCGAAACGCTGGATCGCGCTCAATGAGGAGATCACCGAGCTCGAAGAGCAGATCGAGCAACTCGTTCTCCGGCGGGCGCCGCATCTGCTGGACGAGTTCGGCATCGGTGTCGACACTGCCGCGGAGATCCTCATCGTCGCCGGCGACAACCCCGAGCGCATCAAGAGCGAAGCCGCGTTCGCGAAGCTCGCCGGCATCAGCCCCATCCCCACAGGGTCGGGCATGACCAGCGGGAAGCATCGCATCAACCATGGCGGTCACCGCCAGCTCAATGCCGCGATCTACCGGGCCGTCATCGTGAGGATGAGATTCCACGAGCCGACGATCGCCTACGTCGCCCGACGCACCGCCGAAGGCAAGAGCAAACGCGACATCATCCGCTGCCTCAAGCGCTACGTCATCCGCGAGGTCTACCACCTCGTCAAGACCGACCCCAGAACCGGCGAAATCGCGAGTTGACAACTATAGGAGCATCAACGCGATGGCCGAAGCGTTCAACTCGCTGTTCAAGGGCGAGTGCATCCGGAACCCAGCGATGCGGCCGAAGGGCGGCTGGGCGTCGATCCGCGATGTCGAGATCGCCGTCGCCGAATATGTCGACTGGTTCAACCAGCGGCGACTGCACGGCGAGATCGGGCACGTCCCGCCGGCCGAGTTCGAGCGGTCGCATTGGGCATCGCTCGACGCGACCCGATACGCTCACGAGCAGGTTCCGATCGGAGCCGGTTCCAGATAACCGAGCCTCCACGAAACCCGGGCGCTTCAGCTGGACCATCTCGCCGAGGGAGGCGTTCTTGCCTCCCACCGACTCGACGTCACCGAGTCCGAGGTCCTTGAACCACACGACGTTGGCGCTCATGGGCGTCCTTTCATTCGCCGTCGCCGGCGTTGCTGACGATGATGACGACCAGGGTCCGCGGCCCGTGCACGCCCTCGACCCGCTCGAGCTCGATGTCGCTGGTGGCGCTGGGTCCGCTGATCCACGTCTGTGGCCGCGGTCCCTCGGCTGCCGGGCGCAGGCGTGCCACCGCGTCGGGGACGTCGTGCACCACCTGGTCGGCGCGGACCACGCACACGTGGGTGTCGGGCACCAGGGTCAGGGCCCGCCGGCCCTGGTCGGCCGTGTGGTCGAGGACGATCGTGCCGGTCGTGGCGATGCCGACGGCGGACCCGGTCACCACCGCGTCGATCGCGTCGAGCTCGGCCGCCGTCGCCGCCTCTGCCTCGGGGAGCACCTGCGCGACCTCCGCGACGGCGTCCCGCCAGGACGGCTCGACGCCGGTCGGTAACACCACGCTGCGGCACCCGTTGGCACGCAACGCGGCCGCGATCTCGGCAGCGACGTCCTGCGGCTCCACGCGCACGACCGTCGCCCGGTAGTCGGCGACGTTCTCCGCGAAGAGCGCCAGCGTCTCGGCAGGGCCCACCGCGGTGGTCTCGACCGTGGGAGCGGGCCCACGCGCACCCGCTGGGGTGGTCACGTCCGCCACGGCCCCGCGGACCCGGGCCAGGATCTCCTCGCGCGCGCTCACCGCTCGCCCCCTTCGCTCTCGTGCTCGCGTGCCCACCACTGCCGGAAGGTCTCCGTCGGTGGCGTCGGCACGTCCCGGGCGTTGGTCCAGGCCCCGAGCCCCGGCACGGAACGGATCGTCCGCTTGCCCAGCACCCGACCCGCCGCGGTCGCCGCCTTCTGCGCGAGCGTCAGGCGCTTCGGGTCGGACAGCAGCCAGGCGGTCGCCTTCATGGCCGCGGCCTCCGGTGTGGGGCCGGCCTCCTCGACGACCTTGCCGCGCAGCTCGACGAGGAGCTCGGGGATGTTGATGCGCACCGGGCAGGCGTCGAAGCAGGCGCCGCACAGGCTGGAGGCGTACGGCAGCGACTTGTCGACGTCGCTCGCGGTGCCGCGCAGCTGCGGGTTGAGCACGGCGCCGATGGGCCCGGGGTAGACGGAGCCGTAGGCGTGGCCGCCGGTGCGCTCGTAGACCGGGCAGACGTTGAGGCACGCCGAGCACCGGATGCACCGCAGGGCCTGGCGCCCGAGCTCGTCCTCGAGCACGTGGCTGCGCCCGTTGTCGAGGAGGACGACGTGCACCTCCCGGGGGCCGTCGCCGTCGTGGACGCCCGTCCACATCGTCGTGTAGGGGTTCATCCGCTCACCGGTGCTCGACCGGGGGAGCAGCTGCAGCATCGGGCCGAGGTCGTCCCACGTCGGGAGCACCTTCTCGATGCCCACGACCGAGATGAGCGTCTCGGGCAGGGTCAGACACATCCGGCCGTTGCCCTCGGACTCGACGACGACGAGCGTCCCCGTGTCGGCGATGGCGAAGTTGGCGCCCGAGACGGCGACCTTGGCCCGCAGGAACTTCTCGCGCAGGTGCAGCCGGGCGGCCTCCGCGAGCCGGGCGGGCTCGGCGGTGAGGTCGTCGGGTGCCGGACGGCCGACCTTGGCCATCTCGCGCCGGAAGATCTCGCGGATCTCGCTGCGGTTGCGGTGGATGGCGGGGACCAGGATGTGGCTGGGCCGGTCGTGGCCGAGCTGCACGATGAGCTCCGCGAGGTCGGTCTCCCAGGCGTGGATGCCGGCCTCCTCCAGCGCCTCGTTGAGCTCGATCTCCTGTGTGGCCATCGACTTGACCTTGACGACCTCGTCGGTGTCCTTGCTGGTCACGATGTCGCGCACGATCCTGTTCGCCTCGGCGGCGTCGCGGGCCCAGTGCACCACGGCTCCGCGCGCCGTCAGGTTCGCCTCCAGCTGCTCGAGGTAGTCGCCGAGGTGGGTGAGCGCCTCGTCCTTGGCCTGCGCACCGGCGGCGCGCAGCGCCTCCCAGTGGGGGAGCTCGCCGACGACCGCGGCCCGCTTCGCGCGGATGGTGTGGGTGGCGTGCTGCAGGTTGCGGCGCTGCTGGGTGTTGGCCAGGGCGGTCCGGGCGGCCTTGGGGAACTTCGGCATTCCCACGAACGTCGGCGACGTCGTCTGCACCGGTGCCCCCACGGCACCACGGGTGCGGTCCGGGTATGCCGCGGGGCCCAGCCCCACGTCGCCCGTGGGTGGGTCGGTGGCGGCCCCCGGGGTCGCGCTGCTCATGCCGGGTCCTCCTCGGTCGACGCCAGGATCTCGGCGAGGTGCATGCGCCGCACGCCGGAGCGCTGCCGGCCGAGGATGCCGCCGATGTGGGCCAGGCACGAGTTGTCGCCGGCCACGAGGACCTCGGCGCCGGTCTCGACGACGTGCCGCGCCTTGTCCGCGCCCATGGCGATGGACACGTCGGCGTTCTTCACCGCGAAGGTGCCGCCGAAGCCGCAGCACTCCTCCGCGCCGGGCAGATCGACGAGGTCGATGCCGCGCACCGCCCGCAGCAACTGAAGCGGGCGGTCGCCCACCCGCAGCATGCGCAGCGAGTGGCACGTCGGGTGGTAGGTGACACGGTGCGGGAAGTAGGCGCCGACATCGGTGACACCGAGGACGTCGACGAGGAACTCCGACAGCTCGTAGACCTTGGGCCCCACCTCCTGCACCCGGCCGAGCAGAGCGGCGTCCCCGCACCCGCGGGCGATCATCGGGTGCTGCTCACGCACCGAGCCGACGCACGACCCGGACGGCGCCACGACGGCGTCGTAGTCCTCGAACACGTCGGCGAACCGGCGCACCAGCGGGACGGCGTCCGCGGCATACCCGGTGTTGGTCAGCATCTGCCCGCAGCACGTCTGCTCCATCGGGAACTCCACCCGGCAGCCGAGCCGCTTCAGCAGGCGGACCGTGGCCTTCGGCGTCTCGGGCCACATCGTGTCGTTGAAGCACGTGGCGAACAGGGCGACCTTGAGGTCCGCAGCCGCCGGGCGTGACGTCGTTGTCATGGGAGCATCCAAGCAAGAACGGTGGACTGGAGCCCGACGAGGAGACAGACGGCCGTGATGAGGCCGATGCTCCAGGGCAGGACCTTGCGCAGGATGTCGGCTTCGCGGCCGAGCAAGCCGACGGCCGTGGCCGCGATGGTGAGGTTCTGCGGGCTGATCATCTTGCCCACCACGCCGCCGGAGGTGTTGCTGGCGACCAGCAGGGTCGGGTCGATGCCGGCCTCGGTGGCGGCGGTCTGCTGGAGGGTGGCGAAGAGGGCGTTGGCGCTGGTGTCCGAGCCGGTCACCGCCGTCCCGATCCAGCCGAGCAGAGGCGAGAGGAAGGCGAAGGCCGCGCCGGCGCCAGCGATCCAGGTGCCGATCGTGATGGTCTGACCTGAGAGGTTCATGACGTAGGCGAGAGCCAGGACCGACGCCACGGTGAGGAAGGCCCATCGCATCTTGTGAGCAGTGCCGACCAGCTCGCGTCCCAGTCCCTTGAGGCCGATGCCGTAGATGAGGGACACGACCAGGGCGCAGATGAGGAGCATCGTCCCGGGTGAGCTCAGCCACGACAGCGTGTAGACGGCGGACGCGTTCGGGGTGCCCCCATGCGTCAGCACCTGGTCCGCGAGGCCGGGCCACGGGATCTTGACGTCTGTGCCGGCCAGCCAGTCCTTCACTGCGGGCACGAGCTTGGCGAGGGCGAAGACGACGATGACGAGCACATAGGGGAGGAGAGCCATGCTGATCCGGCCGGCGGTGAGCGAGCGGGCGCGCGCGTCGAGCTCGGCTAGGGACACCTCGTGGGCGTCGCGCCCGCCCCGGCCGGTCGCGGAGGCGGGTCGTGCGGCGGACGTGACATCCTCACTGCCGGTGATGCGGCTGGCCGCACCGGACTCGCCGACCGTGGCCAGTTCCTGTTCGCGCTCCCTCGCCAGGGTCGACAGCGCCGCCTGGCGCCCGGTCGGCTTCCACACCCGCAGGAAGAGGACGGCGGCCGCGAGGCTGGCCAGGGACGCGATGATGTCGGTGAGCTCGACCGAGATGTAGGTGGCCGAGAGCCACTGGAAGACCGCGAAGGTCACGCCGACGACCATCGCGATGGGCCAGGTTTCCTGGACCCCGCGTCGACCGCCCGCCATCAGCACGAGCAGGAGGGGCACGAAGACGGCGATAAGCGGCGTCTGGTGGCCCACGTAGGCGCCGATCTCGGTGTAGGGGATGTTCGTGAGTGCACCGGCGGTGATGATGGGAGTGCCGATCGCGCCGAAGGCCACCGGAGCGGTGTTGGCCAGGAGCACGACGGTCGCGGCGCGCAGGGGCGAGAAGCCGACCGCCATGAGCATGACACCAGTGATCGCGACAGGTGCCCCGAAGCCGGCGAGGGCCTCGAGGAGGCCGCCGAAGCAGAAGGCGATGATGATCGCCTGGATGCGCGGGTCGTCCGAGATGAGGTGGAACGTGGCACGGAGGTCCTCGAACCGCCCGGAGGCGACGGTCACCTGGTAGAGCACGATCGCGGTGAAGACGATCCACATGATGGGGAAGAGGCCGAAGGCCGCTCCCTGGGTGGCTGCGAGTGCCGCGAGGCCGACCGGCATCTTGAACGCAGCCGTGGCCACCAGGATCGCGACTGCCAGCGCGGTGAGCCCCGCCCAGTGCGCCTTCCAGCGCAGGAGGCCGAGGGTGACGAACACGGTCAGCAGGGGTAGCGCCGCCACCAAGGCGGAGAGGGTGAGGCTGTCGGCGACCGGATGCAGGTCCGGTTGGAACGCGCCGGCCATGGCGTGGGATGGGGTCATGGGAGTGTCCTGTGTCAGCGTCTTTGTCCGGTTTAGGCCGTGGGATCAAACAACATCGGGGTCTCCTAGTTTGGGTTGATTCTTCCACTGTGCTTGATGGTAGGCAAGGCGCTGGACGGCGGCTCGGGCGAGGCCTTCGCGGCGTGCGCGGCGGATGGTTTCACCGCGGCCCTCGTGTTCGTCCAGTGGGGTGACGTAGCCGATGCCCGAGTGCAGTCGTGAGCCATTGTGCTCGGTGCGGACGACGTCCAGCTCGGCGCGCAGACACTTGATCTGCCTGGTGGCGGACAGTTCATCTGAATCGGCTGTAAGTCTCTGAAGTGGCTGGCCTGGGGTCGGCTGGCAGGGTGGGTGCTGGTGCTCCGTCTGGTCGTGACTCTTGAATCGCCTGGCCTCCCGCTTCGGCGGGGTGCCTTTCCCAGGATCTGTCCGGCCGGGTGGGCCCCGTGCGTCAGGATGGGGTGAGACACCAGCACTGCTGACCTTCGCACTGCACGGGGCGAGAACGGACCAATACTGAGATGACGATGACGGTTGCTGACGTCGGCACCGATGATGGGGCTATGGCTCCTCGTGCTGACCGGCCCAAGAGGCGGACGTTCACCGCCGAGTTCAAAGCGGCGATCCTGGCCGAGTACGACGCCGCGGACCGCTCTGGGCGTGGGGAGATCCTGCGCCGGGAGGGCCTGTACACCTCCCACATCATCGAGTGGCGCAAGGCCGCGGCCGCCGGCTCGCTGTCCGGGCTGGGCAGCAAGCCGCGGGACCGGCGCGAGCGGGAGCTGCAGGCGCTACGGGCCCGGGCGGAGAAGGCCGAGGCCGAGCTGGCCAAGACCAGGGCGGCGCTGGACCTGATGGGAAAAGCACACGCGCTCTTGGAGACGCTCTCCGAGAGCGCGGACAAGCCGCCGCGGTCGCCGCGGTGATCAACCCGGCCGTCGACGGGCTGGCCGAGCACGTCGGCACCGCGGCTGCGTGCGCGCTGCTGGGTCGCTCCCGCGCCAGTCACTACCGGGCCAAGAACCCGCCACCGCCACGTCCACGGACACCGCGGCCGGCACCGGCGAACAAGCTGTCCGCCGCCGAGCGGGCCCACGTGCTGGCCGTGTTGACCAGCCAGCGGTTCGCGGACAAGTCGGTCGCCCAGGTCTGGGCCACGCTGCTGGACGAGGGCACCTACCTGTGCTCGATGTCCACGATGCACCGGATCCTGCGCGAGCACGACATGGCCGGGGAACGGCGCCGGCAGGCGAGCCACCCGCCCCGGACCCGGCCCGAGCTCGTCGCGACGGCGCCGGGGCAGGTGTGGAGTTGGGACATCACAAAGCTCAAGGGGCCGGAGCGGGGCGTGTACTACGACCTGTACGTCGTGCTCGACATCTTCTCCAGGTTCGTCGTGGGCTGGACCATCGCGGCCCGCGAGGACGCCGAGATCGCCAAGAACCTGCTCGAGCACGCCATGGGCATCCATGGCGTGCCGGAGGCGATCCACGCCGACCGCGGGACCTCGATGACCTCCAAACCGGTCGCTCAGCTGCTCGTCGACCTCGGGGTGGCCAGGTCGCACTCCCGCCCGCACGTGTCGAACGACAACCCTTACAGCGAGGCGGCGTTCAAGACGCTGAAGTACGCCCCGGTCTTCCCCGAGCGCTTCGGGTCCCTGGCCGACGCCGGCGCGTTCGCCGAGCAGTTCTTCGCCTACTACAACCACGAGCACCGCCACTGCGGGATCGGGCTGCACACCCCCGCCAGCGTCCACTTCGGCACCGCCGGGCAGGTCCGCGCCCAGCGCCAGGCCACCCTGGACGCGGCCTACGCCGCCCGTCCCGAGCGCTTCGGCCACCGCCGACCCCAGGCGCCCAAGCTGCCCGAGGCCGCCTGGATCAACCAGCCCTCACAGGAGGCCCTCATACAGACCGCCTGACGGAATCTGTCTCACCCGCCTTGACACTTTCCGTCGTCGCATGCAACGTAACGTCTTGGAGTACAGCCTGCACGGTCGCCGTAATGTCTTCGGCAAACTGACGGACTGCGTTGTGCAGCACGTCCTCGGGTGCTGTCACGCCCGCTTGAGGAGGAAATCGAACCCGATGAGCTCGTCGACTGCGCCGACGTCGTCGAGGGGCATCTCGCCGGAAACGCTGATCTCACGCAGGACTGTGCGATCCTCCGTGCCGTATCGCTCCGCTAGGGTCCTTAGAATGCGATCCCGCTCGGCGGTCGCTTCTTCACGCGTCGTCGTCTCGATGATGGTCATGCTTGCCCCCTCTCCATGCTGCATTCATTCTGAAGGGTACCTCCGACATAAGCCTGCATTCCCCCTTTGTCCGGCCAAGGTCAGGAGTTCACGCGGATGATCTCGCGCTGGTACGGGGCGATCACGGCGCCGGAGATGCGCAGGTCGAGCACGAGGAAGCGGCGGGATGCTGGGTCCTCGGCCGTCCATGAGGCCAGCCGGTCGAGGTCGGCGAGGGTGCGCGCGACCACGCCTTCGGCGCCGACGGCCTGCGCCAGCGCGGCGAAGTCGACCTCGGGGATCCGCATCGGCTCCTCGGCCAGTCCCTTCAGGCCGTACAGGTTGACCTCGGTGCCGTAGGCCGCGTCGTTCCAGATCACGGCCATGCCGTGGCCGCCGGCGGCGCGCACCGCGGACTCCAGGTCGGCGATCGCCATCAGGCCGCCGCCGTCTCCCGAGGTCAGCACCACGGTGGTCTCCGGGCGGGCGCGCACAGCGCCGACCACGCTCGGCCAGCCCTGACCGATGGACTGGAACGCCGTGCCGACCATCATCATCCGGTCCGGCGAGGCCACCGGCCAGTACATGTTCGCCCAGCCGATGAAGTGGCCCCCGTCCGACACCACCACGCGGTCCTCGGGCAGCAGCTCGCCGATGCGGCGCGCCGCCGAGCGCGGGTCGAGGCGACCGTCCGGGGCGAGCTCGTCGCCCTGCTCGTACGCGCGTGCCGCGGCGACGTCGACGGTCTCGCGCCAGGGGCGGCGCTGCGCTTCACGCGGAGATGTGCGGTTCGCGCGGCCGTTTGCGGCGGATTCGTCCGCGGGAAGCGCACTTTCCCGCGCGACGGATGCCGCGGCGGGGGAGTCGGATGCGGCCGGGGCGGAGTCGGATGCTGCGGCGGCGGGGGCGGATCCGGCGGGGGAGACGGATGCCGTGGCGGGGGAGTCGGATGCGGCGGGGGCGGTGAGCCGGGCGACCAGGGCCTCGGCGGCGAGCCGGGCGTCGGCGCGGACGTATCCGCCGATGTGCGCATGGGTGGCCGCGGGAGCCACGTCGACCTGGAACACGCGGGTTCCGGGGGCGAACAGCTCGCCGAACCGCATCGTGAACTGGTTCAGGGACGCGCCGAACACCACGGCGACGTCGGCCTCGCGGATCAGGGCCATCGCCCCGTCCGCGCCGAATCCGCCGGTCACGCCGAGGTCGTACCGAGTGTCCGGGAACACGCCCCGGCCGAGGGCCGTCGAAGCGGTGAGTGCGCCGGTGGCATCCGCGAGCGCCCCCAGCGCCTGACCGGCGCCGGCGAGCCAGGCGCCCCGCCCCGCGAGCAGGAAGGGACGCTCGGCGGTGCGCAAGGCCTCCGCGAGCTCGTCCAGCATCCCCTCGGCGAACTCGCCCTTGGGGGCGACCGGTTCCGGGATCCGCGGTTGCGGCGCCTCCGGCACCGGGCCGGCGTCGAGCGCGGCCACGTCGTAGGGGATCGCGAGCACCACCGGCACCCGGTAGGTGAGCGCATGCTCGACCGCGATCACGGTGGTCGCGGCGGCATCCGCGCGGCCGGTGGTGTACGTGCGGGCGCCGACGGCGGAGGCGAGCGCGATCTGGTCGACGTCCCAGGGCCGCGGACCCGAGGTCGGCTCGTCGCCGACCACGAGCACCAGCGGCACCCGCGCCTGCACCGCCTCGGCGAGGGCGGTGATGGTGTTCGTGAAGCCGGCGCCGTACGTGGACGTGGCGGCCGCGATCCGGCCGGATGCCCGGTAGTGGGCGTCGGCGGCGACCACGGCGCCCTGCTCATGACGGACCGCGGTGAACGCGGCATCCGTCTGCTTCTCGAGGGCGTCGAGGAAGTAGGCGTTGCCGTTGCCCATCACGCCGAAGACGTGGTCGACGTGGCGGGCGAGGGTGAGGGCGACGTGGGCGGAGACGCTGGGCATGACGGAGCCTTTCGAGACGGGACGGAGAATGATGCGCTTCCGTATATGTCTCGCCTCGCGCGTCGTCGCGGAGCGCTTCGTGCCCCTTTTTCGGGCACCGGACCGGGGTCCGGACGAGTCGATTCTAGCGTCGGGAGGTCGCGAACGGGGCCTCGGCGCCCGCGAGCTGCACGGTGACGCTGGTGCGGTCGTCCAGCCGGATGGCGGTGACCGACTCGGCAGGCATCGCCGGCCACTCGGGACGCGCGACGCCGGTGGAGCCGATCCGCACGGTGCCGTCCGGATCCTGCGTCCAGCGCAGCGCGTAGTAGTCCTCGTTGTGCTCGTCGGGCAGCCGGTCGAGCCGGGCGATCGCGCCCAGGTCGTCGTCGGAGAGGATGCTCAGTGCGCTCGCGTGCACCACCACCAGCTGCTCGGCGTCCATCACCAGCGCGTTCAGGCTGGCCAGCGGGAACGCCTCGCGCAGCCGCCGGACGACGGTGAGGGTCGCCTCGAACAGCGGCACGCCGGCGTCGAGCTGCTCGCGGATGAGCCGGAAGTACATCTCGCTGTCGGTGTCGCCGACCATCGCGGCGAGGGATGCCGGCGCGAGCAGCTCCCGCGCCCGGCCGATCGGCTTCAGCGTGCCGTTGTGGGCGAAGGCGACGTCGCCGATGCGGAACGGGTGGGTGTTCGCCGCGGTGATCGGCAGGCCCGACGTCGCCCAGCGCAGGTGCACCACGGCCGCGTGCACGTCCTCCGCCATGGCATCCGCGAAGGCCGGGTCGGCGGATGCCGAGCGCGGCGACGTGCGCACCTCGGGTGCGGTGCCGGTGCGCTCGACGCCCGCCCAGCCCCAGCCGTCGCCGTGCAGGCGCGCCAGCGAGCGGAGGCTCTCCATCCCGGTCTCCCCGAGTTCCCGCTCGGCGGTGGAGCGGTCGGGGGAGACGAAGGCGAAGAGTCGGCACATGAGGACCTCGGAGAGCACTGTCACGGGCATCGCGCATCGGGAGGGCGACGCCCTCCTTCGTTTCTACCGCACCTGCGGGCGGATCGGGGCCGCTCTCGTCATCGACGGACATCCGGATGCGGGAGAATGAACGGATGACGGATGCACCGATCGAGCGCGAGACGCTCACCTGGGACGGCTTCGGAGAGGCGACGCGGGAGCTGGCGCGCACGATCCTGGACAGCGGCTTCGTGCCGGAGGTGGTCGTCGCGATCGCGCGCGGGGGGCTGCTGCCCGCCGGAGCCATCGCGTACGGACTCGGCGCCAAGAACTGCGGCGCGATCAACGTCGAGTTCTACACCGGCATCGGCACGGTGCTGGACGCGCCCGAGGTGCTCCCGCCCGAGCTGGACATGGCCTACCTGGACGGCCGCCGCGTGCTGCTCGTCGACGACGTCGCCGACTCCGGGCGCACCCTCGCGCTCGCGGTGCAGCTGCTGAAGGAGAAGGGCGCCGACGTGCGCTCGGTGACGATCTACACCAAGCCCACCACGATCATCGAGCCGGACTACGCCTGGAAGGCCACCGACCTGTGGATCAACTTCCCGTGGTCGTACAAGGGCACGGTGCGCGAAGAGGATCTCGGCCTGGCGCCGTCCGCCTGACGGCACTTCCGAGCCGCGCTCACGTGCGGCTCACATGCCGGCGAGGGCGATGCGGTTGCCGTCCGGATCGATCAGCACGACGTGCCGCACGCCGTTGCCGTACTGCTCCACGGGCTCGTGCTCGACGCCCAGCCGCTGCAGACGCGCGAGCAGCACGCCGAACCCGTCGACGGCGATCGTCAGCTGCGCGCCGCCGGCCTGCCGCTGCTCGGCGAGGGCGATCCAGGCGCTGTCGGTGATGTGCCAGAGGATCTCGTCGCCGGTCGCGTCGTCGGGCTCGCGCTGGAACAGGTCGCGGTACCAGGGGACCGAGACGCGCAGGTCGGATGCCGGGATCACGCTGTACAGGTGCGTCATGGCTGCCATGGGCGCATGGTACCCAGTGCGCCTCGGGCCGCCGGTGGAGTCGCCGGCGGCGCCCCTCACCCGCGCAGCAGGGCGCGCAGAGTCTGGATGGTGTCGGCGTCGGCGGGCTGCTTGTCGGGCCGGTACCGCTTGACGCGCGCGAACCGCAGCGCGATCCCGCCCGGGTAGCGCGGGGACCGCTGCACCCCGTCGACCGCGATCTCGACCACGAACTCCGGGCGCACGTGCACGGCGTAGCCGGTGCGATGCGTCTCCGCCTGCGGGAACGTCTCGGTCTGCCAGCGCAGCAGCTGATCGGTGAGCCCCTTGAACGTCTTGCCGACCATCACGAAGCCGCCGGGTTCGCCGAACTCGCCGTCCGGGTCGCGCGCGCCGAGGTGGAGGTTGGAGAGCATCCCGCGCCGCCGGCCGGACCCCCACTCTGCGGCCAACACGATGAGGTCGTAGGTGAGCACGGGCTTCACCTTCACCCAGGACTTGCCGCGCCGTCCCGCGGTGTAGGGGGAGTCGAGCGCCTTGACGACGACGCCCTCGTGCCCGGCGGCCAGGGCCCGGCGGGACAGCTCCTCCGCGGCATCCGGATCGGCGGTGACGACGCCGGGCATCCGCCACTCGCCGGCGATGCGTTCGAGCTCGGCGAGGCGGACGGAGAGCGGCTCGTCGATGAGGTCGCGGCCGTCGACGTGCAGCACGTCGAAGAACCACGGCCGCAGCAGCAGCTCACGGGACACCTCGGCGCCGAAGCGTGACATGGTCTCCTGGAACGGACGCGGTCCGCCGTCCTCGTCCAGCGACAGGGTCTCGCCGTCGAGGATCAGCTCGCGGGCGGGCAGTCCGCGCACGATCTCGACGATCTCCGGGACCCGGTGTGTGATGTCGGCGAGGCTGCGCGTGTAGACGCCGACCTCGTCGCCGCGCCGGTGCACCTGGATGCGGGCGCCGTCGAGCTTGTACTCCACGGATGCCCGGCCGGTGATCTCCAGCGCCGCGGTCGGCGTGGCCGCCGTCGCGGCGAGCATCGGCAGCACCGGGCGGCCGACCCGGAGCCCGACCTCCTCGAGCTCGCCGGCGGCGCCGGTGAGCGCCACGACGGCCGTCTCGCCGAGGTCGCCCGACAGCATGGCCGCGCGCCGGACCGTCGCCGCCGGGTGCCCCGAGGCGCGCGCGATCGCGTCGAGCAGCACTCCGGACAGGGCGCCGGTGCGCATCTCGCCGAGCATCGCCCGGGCGAGGAAGTCCCACTCGGGTGCCGTCGCGCGCGAGGCGAGATCGCGCAGCACCGCGGTGCGCGTGGCCGCGGAGCCGGTCCCGGATGCCGTCGCGAGGCGGTCGAGAGCGCCGTCCACGTCGTCGATCGTCAGCGACGGGGCATCCGCATGCTCGGCCTCGAGGGCCGTGAGTCCGCGCCAGCCGACGCCGAGCCGCCCCTGCCGCGGGGCGGCGAGGAGGAGCCCGGTGAGCGCGGCGATCTCGCCGGGTTCCGCACGGGCGAGCAGCCGCGCGAGCGCGTCGATCTTCGCCAGCCGCGACGACGTCGCCGCGACCTCGTCGGCGGTGGCGACCAGCTCGGAGAGCTTCATCCCCGCATTCTCGCACCCACCGCCGACACCGGGCCGACCCTCCATCGGACCCGGGTGCGGGCTCAGCGGCCGCGGAACCGGGGCCGCCGCTTCTCCTGGAAGGCGGCGAAGCCCTCGCGGTAGTCGTCCGTGTCGCACAGCGCGGCCTGGGCGGCGTTCTCGATGTCGATGGCGTCCCAGAGGGCGAGCCGCTCGTCGCGGATGCGGGCGACGAGCTCCTTGCTCGCCAGGAACGCCCGGGTCGCGCCCCGGGCGGCGGCCTGCGCGGCCTCCTCGGTCGCCTGCCCCACCTCGTCGTCCGGGAAGGACCGGGAGAAGAGCCCGGCGGCCACCGCCTCCGCGCCCGACATCAGGCGGCCGCTGTAGATGAGGTCGAGCGTGCGGTGCGCGCCCAGCCGGTCGACGAACAGCGCGTGCCCGCCGGAGTCGAGCGTGGCCCCGAGCGCCGCGAACGGCGACCCGATCTTCGCCGACTCGGCCACGTACACCACGTCGGTCGCGATCAGCAGGCCGAGACCGACACCGAGGCAGGCGCCGTGCGCGACGGCGAAGGTCGGCGCGGGGAAGGCGGACATCCGCTTCAGCAGCGGCGTCACCACTCCGCCCAGGTAGCCGATGACGTCGTCGTCACGCGGGTCGACCTGCGATATGTCGCGGCCCGCGCAGAACGCCCGGCCCTCGCCGCGCAGCACGAGCGCGCGCACTCCGGCATCCGCTGCGGCCTCGTAGGCGCGGCCGAGGTCGTGCAGCGCCTGCTCGTCGAGGGCGTTCAGCCTGGCAGGCGCGTTCAGCGTCACGTGCGCGACGTCGTCCGCGATGTCGAGATCGATCATGGATGCTCCTTCCGTGCCCTTCGACGGGCTCAGGGACCCTTCGACGGGCTCAGGGACCCTTCGACGGGCTCAGGGACCCTTCGACGGGCTCAGGGACCCTTCGACGGGCTCGCCAGGGCCCGAGCCCTCGTGTCACACGTCGTAGTCCACCACGAGGCGGTCGGTGGTGGGGTGCGATTGGCAGGTGAGCACGTACCCGCGCTCGATCTCGTCGGGCTCGAGGGCGTAGTTCTCGGTCATCGTCACGCTGCCCTCCAGCACGCGCGCACGGCACGTGCCGCATACCCCGCCCGAGCAGGCGAACGGGGCATCCGGCCGCACCCGCAGCGCGGCGTTCAGCACCGACTCGTGCGCATCGACCGGGCTCTCCACGGTGGAGGAGACACCGTCCAGGCGGATCTCGATGCGGTGCGTCTTCTCGCCCTGGCGCACCTGCACCGGGCGCGGACCGCGCTCGGCCGGGGCGTCGCCGGTGGTGAACAGCTCGAAGCGGATGTGCTCCCGCGGTACCCCGAAGTCGGCCAGCACCTCCCGGCACAGGTCGACGAGCGCGAACGGCCCGCACAGGAACCACTCGTCCACGGTCGACGGCAGGATCAGGGTGCGCAGGATCGTGCGTAGCTTCTCATCGTCGATCCGTCCCGACAGCACCGGCGCCGTGCGCTGCTCGCGGGACAGCACGTGGTGCAGCACGAGCCGCGTCGGATACCGGTCCTTGAGCTCGGCGAGGTCCTCCAGGAACATCACGTCGCTGGTCGACCGGTTCGTGTACAGCAGCGTGAACCGGGTGGTGTCGGATGCCGCGAGCAGGTCGTGCGCCAGCGACATCAGCGGCGTGATGCCGGACCCGGCCGCGATGCCGGCCACGTGCGCGCCGTCGAGCTCCTGCAGGCCGGAGGTGAACGTCCCCTGCGGGCTCATCACGTCGATCCGGAACCCCGGGGTCAGCTCGGTCTGCGCCCAGGTCGAGAACAGCCCGCCCTCGTCGCGCTTGACGGCGACGCTGAGCGTGGTGCTCTCGCCCTCGGCCGCCGGGGCGGGCGGGCGGCACAGCGAGTACGACCGGCGCACCTCCGCCCCCTCCAGGTGCACGCGCAGCGCGACGTACTGGCCGGGCAGGTAGTGGTACTCGTCCACGAGCTCCGGCGGCACCGTGAACGTCACCTCGATGGCGTCGTCGGTCAGGCGGCGCACGTCCGAGACGGTGAGGGTGTGGAAGCGGGCGCGATGGCGCTCCTCGCGCGCCGGCAGACGGGGCGGCCGCGCCGGCGCCGAGGCGGGCACGCGGAACAGCGTCGTCATCAGATCACCTTGAAGTGGTCGAACGGCTCCAGGCACGCCCGGCACTCGTAGAGCGCCTTGCACGAGGTGGAGCCGAAGCGGGACACCTCCCGCGTGTCCAGCGACCCGCAGCGCGGGCAGCGCACGCTCAGCGCCAGGCGGATCGGGCCCTGCCGGTGCGCGGCCCGCCCGGTCGGCGGCGCGATGCCGTACTCGGTGAGCTTGCGCCTGCCCTCCTCGCTCATCCAGTCGGTGGTCCAGGCGGGGGACAGCACGAGCCGCACCTCGACGTCGCCGAACCCGGCAGCGGTGAGCGCCAGCACGATGTCGTCGCGGATCGCGTCCATCGCCGGGCATCCGCTGTACGTCGGCGTGATGTCGACCCGCACGTGCTCTCGGCCCTCGCGCTCGGTGACCTCGACCTCGCGGAGGACGCCGAGATCCTCGATGGTGAGGACCGGCACTTCGGGGTCGAGGACGGATGCCGCGATGCGGCGCGCCTCCTGCGCCCGCGCGGTCCGGTGGG
Source organism: Microbacterium sp. EF45047 (assembly GCF_028472845.1). Taxonomy (NCBI): domain Bacteria; kingdom Bacillati; phylum Actinomycetota; class Actinomycetes; order Micrococcales; family Microbacteriaceae; genus Microbacterium; species Microbacterium sp. EF45047. The sequence continues at coordinate 597,634 of NZ_CP069429.1, forward strand.
GAGCGTGCTGCGTCACCATGTCGCCCCCGGATGCCGTCGGGCGAGCACCTGCATCTCGGCGAGCAGATGCCCGAACGGGGTGGCGTGCGACCCGCGCCGGCCGCCGGCCGAGGACGCCGGGCCGGCGGGAGCCTCCAGGCCCGCCTCGGCGAACACGGTCTCCACGACGGCGTCGAAGCCGGAGCGCAGCGAGGAGGGTCGCACCGCGACGCCCTCCAGCCGGTCGATGAGCGGCTCGTCGCGGAACAGCTCGTCCACGTAGGGCCACACGTCGCCGAGGGCGCGGATGATCCGGCGCCGGGACTCGTCGGTGCCGCCGGCGAGGCGGAGCACCCACTGCACGGCGTGGTCGCGATGGTAGTCGACCTCCTTCACCGCCTTCGCGGCGATGGCGGCGAAGGTCGCATCGGTGGAGGAGCGCAGCGAGGAGTACAGCTCGTACATGTACGCGGATGCCGCGAACTGCCGCGCGATGGTCTGCGCGAAGTCGCCGTTGGGCTGTTCGACCAGCCAGCTGCTGCGGAACTCCGGCTCGTCGCGGAAGTAGGCCAGGTCGTCCTCGCTGCGCCCGTCCCAGGAGCCGGCGTAGCGCAGCAGGGAGCGGGCGTGCCCGAGCAGGTCGAGGGCGATGTTGGCGAGCGCGACGTCCTCCTCGAGCTCGGGGGCCCGGGAGATCCAGGCGCCGAGCTGCTGCGACAGGATGAGCGCGTCGTCGCCGAGCCAGAGCGCGTACTCGGCGACGTCCGCCGAGGGGGCGCGGCCGCCGGCGCCGGCGAGCTCCTCGGCGAGCCGGAGCTCGTCGACGGAGACGTGGACGTCGTGCGGGGACGCTTCGACAGGCTCGGCGTCCGGGGTGCGGCGGGGCGTGCTCACAGGTGCGGCACCCCCTCGGACGCGGTGTAGTACACGGCGTGCCGGTAGTTCTTGCCCGCCGGGCTCTCGAAGAACGCGTCCTTGGCATCCGGATCGCTCGTCGTGATGGCATCCGCCGGCACCACCCAGATCGAGACGCCCTCGCCGCGCCGGGTGTACAGGTCGCGGGCGTTGCGCACCGCCATCGCGGCATCCGGGGCGTGCAGCGAACCGACGTGCACGTGGCTGAGCCCGCGGTTCGCGCGGACGAAGACCTCCCACAGCGGCCAGGTGTCCTCGAGCATCACGCCACCTCCGCGCGCAGCGACTGCTTCCGCGCGTACTCGGCGGCGGCCTCACGCACCCAGGCGCCCTCCTCGTGCGCGCTGCGCCGGCGCTCCAGCCGCTCCGCGTTGCACGGGCCATTGCCGCGCAGCACCTCGTAGAACTCGTCCCAGTCGATCTCGCCCATGTGCCAGCGGCCGGCCTCCTCGTCCCAGCGCAGCTCCGGGTCCGGCAGCGTGACCCCGAGGATCTCCGCCTGCGGCACCAGCATCCCGACGAAGCGCTGACGCAGCTCGTCGTTCGAGAACCGCTTGATCTTCCACGCCATGGACTGGGCGGAGTTGGGGGACTGGTCGTCCGGCGGGCCGAACATCGCCAGGCTCGGCCAGTACCACCGGTTCACGGCGTCCTGCGCCATCTCGCGCTGCTCGTCGGTGCCCTGCATCAGCGTGAGCAGGATCTCGAAGCCCTGCCGCTGATGGAACGACTCCTCCTTGCAGATGCGCACCATCGCACGCCCGTACGGACCGTACGAGGCGCGGCAGAGCGGCACCTGGTTGCAGATCGCGGCGCCGTCCACGAGCCAGCCGATCGCGCCCATGTCCGCCCAGGTCGGGGTGGGGTAGTTGAAGATCGAGGAGTACTTCGCCTTGCCGGCGAGGAGCTGCTGCATCATCTCCTCGCGGCTGATGCCGAGCGTCTGGGCGGCGGAATAGAGGTACAGCCCGTGGCCGGCCTCGTCCTGAACCTTCGCCATCAGGATCGCCTTGCGCTTCAGGCTGGGAGCGCGGGTGATCCAGTTGCCCTCCGGCTGCATCCCGATGATCTCGGAATGCGCGTGCTGGGAGATCTGCCGGATCAGCGTCTTGCGGTACGCGTCGGGCATCCAGTCGCGCGGCTCGATGCGCTGCTCGTGCGCGATGAGCTCGTCGAAACGAGCCTGGGCGTCCGGCTCATCGGCCACGAGCGTGAGGTCTGCGGGGCTCGTCATCGTCGACTCCTCGAATCGGGACTTCTTTACTAACCGATCGTTAGGTTATTCTTGCACACATCCGCCGAGGACGCACGAGCATCACACACGGGGCGATGCGGCGCTCGGCTCGACGCACGGGAGACGCACGGGAGGTGTGCCGATGGACGGTCGTTCCGCCGATATCGGGACGGAGGCGCCGGAGCTGCGGCCCATGCTGCGCGCCGACCGGGCATCCGCCGCGCTCGGCATGGTCGTGGAGCTGGACGAGCCCGGCCGCGCCGTGGTGTCGATGACCGTCCGCGAGGACATGCTGAACGGCTTCGGGATCACGCACGGCGGTCTCGTCTTCACCCTCGCCGACACCGCCTTCGCGATCGCCTGCAACGAGGACGACCGCATCACCGTGGCGCAGGGCGCGGACATCGCCTTCCTCGCCTCGACGACGGCCGGGCAGCGGCTGACGGCCACGGCGGAGCGGCGGATGCGGCGGGGCCGGACCGGGCTCTACGACATCCGCGTGGTCGACGAGACCGGGCAGATCGTGGCCGAGGTGCGCGGCCGCTCCTTCACCACCGACCGCTGAGACGCCGCGCCCGTCCGCGGGTCCGGCCGCGGGTCACTGCGCGCGGCGGAGCAGAGCGAGCAGGGCGAGGCCGTACGCCTCGGCGGGGTCCGGATGCTCGAAGCGGAGGTCGTCGCCCAGGACCTCGATCTCGACGACGAAGGAGTCGCGGAGCCTGCGCAGCGCCCGGAACGTGCCGCCCAGCAGCCGGCGCAGCTGCTCCTCCTGAGGCAGCCACACCGCGTCGGCCAGCGTGACCGAGTCCAGGGCCCACTCCGTCGTGCCGTTGAAGGCGAGGATGGTGCCGGTCGGGGTCCGGCGGGCCTCGATCGTCATCTCGCTGACTGTGAAGACGTCGGCCTCCACCTCCAGCTCGACCTCGTCCGGCAGGTCGAGCTGGAACCGGTCGCCGGGGGCGGGATGCCACACGAGGCCGGCATCCCGCAGCTGGAGGGCGAGCTCGCGTGTGATCATCCTTCCACGGTAGAGCGCGGCGGGCCGCGGCGGGCGGATCGCGGTCCCTGTTGACATCGTCCGCGGCGCGGACCATGTTCGACAGGGGGACGGTCCGTCGCCCTGTCATCGAAGGAGATCGACCCATGAAGAAGCTCATCAACGCCCCCGAGGACGTGCTCGTAGAGTCGCTGCGCGGGGTGAGCCTGGCGCATCCCGAGCTGTCCGTCGACCTCGAGACGCACGTGATCACCCGCGCCACGCCGAAGGACGAGGGCAAGGTCGCCGTGGTCTCGGGCGGCGGCTCCGGGCACGAGCCGCTGCACGGCGGCTACGTCGGGTACGGGATGCTCGATGCCGCCGTGGCCGGCCAGGTGTTCACCTCGCCGACGCCCGACCGCGTCCAGGCGGCCACCAAGGCCGTCGACCGCGGCGCGGGTGTGCTGCACATCGTCAAGAACTACACCGGCGACGTGATGAACTTCGAGATGGCCGCCGAGCTCGCCGCGATGGACGGCATCGAGGTGGGCACGGTGGTCGTGGACGACGATGTCGCCGTGCAGGATTCGCTGTACACCGCAGGCCGTCGCGGCGTCGGGCTCACCGTGCTGCTGGAGAAGCTCGTCGGCGCCGCCGCGGAGGAGGGCCGCGACCTGGCATCCGTCGTCGAACTCGCGAAGCGCATCAACGGGCAGGGCCGCTCGATGGGCATGGCCCTGACCAGCTGCACCGTCCCCGCCGCCGGCAAGCCGACCTTCGACCTGCCCGAGGATCAGATGGAGATCGGCATCGGCATCCACGGCGAACCCGGACGTCACCGCGAGCCGCTCGCCCCGGCGCACGAGATCGCGCAGAAGCTCGTCGACCCGATCCTCGGCGACCTGGACGCCGCCGGAGCTCCTGCGATCGTGATGCTGAACGGCATGGGCGGCTCGCCGCTGATCGAGCTGTACCTGATGTACGGCGAGGTGGCCGCGCTGCTCGAGAACGCCGGGGTGCGGATCGCCCGGAACCTGGTGGGGAACTACATCACCTCGCTCGACATGGCCGGCTGCTCGCTCACCGTGCTCAAGGCGGACGACGAGCTGCTGAGGCTGTGGGACGCGCCGGTGCGCACGCCGGGCCTGCGCTGGGGCCTGTGACCTGGCCCGCGCGGCATCTCTCCGACCCATCCGCTGAGACGACCCGCCGAGAAGGAGCACCGACATGACCGACACCCTCGACACCGCCGCGCTCGCCGACTGGATCCGCCGCTTCCGCGACACCGTCACCGAGAAGCGGGACTGGCTCACCGAGCTGGACTCCGCGATCGGCGACGCCGACCACGGCGCGAACCTGGCCAGGGGCATGGCCGCGGCCGCCGAGAAGCTCGACGCCGGAACGCCGGGGGCCATCGACGAGCTGCTGAAGACCGTCGGGATGACCCTGGTGAGCTCGGTCGGCGGCGCGAGCGGACCGCTGTACGGCACGTTCTTCCTGCGCGCGGGAACGACTGCGGGCGGCGTGGGCGAGCTGGACGCCGCCGCGCTCGCGGTCGCGCTGCGGGCCGGCTTGGACGGCGTCATCGCCCGCGGCAAGGCCGAGCCGGGCGACAAGACGATGGTCGACGCCATGGCGCCCGCCCTGGACGCGCTCGACGCCGCGATCGGCGAGGGCGCCGGCCTGAAGGAGGCGGCGCTCGCGGCGGCCGATGCCGCGGCATCCGGACGGGATGCGACCGAGCCGCTGGTGGCGCGGAAGGGCCGCGCCAGCTACCTCGGGGACCGCAGCGTCGGTCACCTCGACCCCGGCGCGGCGTCCACCGCGCTGCTGTTCCGGACGCTCGCCGACGCCGCCGCCGCGCGATGATCGGCATCGTCGCCGTCTCGCACAGCGCGGGGCTCGCGGAGGCGGCGCGCGAGCTCGCCCTGCAGATGGTCCCCGGCGACGGTGCCCCGCTGCGGGTGGCGGCGGGGGCGGGGACGGATGCCGACGGCCGCCCGATCCTGGGCACGGACGCCGTGCTCGTCGCCGCTGCGATCGACGAGCTGGCGGCGCGGTGCGACGGCGTGCTGGTGCTGATGGACCTCGGGTCGGCGGTGATGAGCGCCGAGCTCGCCCTGGAGCTGCGCAGCAGCGACGTGCCGGTGCGGCTGGTGCCGGCGCCGTTCGTGGAGGGGATGCTCGCCGCGGCCGTGTCCGCGTCGGCGGGCGCACCGCTCGAGGCGGTCGCCGCGGAGGCCGAGGCGGCACTGCAGGCGAAGGCCGCCCATCTCGGGGAGGACATCGCGGCGGCATCCGGCTCGGCGGGCGCCTCGATCGCCGCGCCGGCAGGGCCCGAGACCGTGCGGGTGGTCCGGGTGCGCAACGCGCTCGGCATCCACGCCCGCCCGGCCGCGCTCATCGCCGAGGCCGCCGGCAGCGCCGACGTGCGCCTGCGACGACTGCCCGCGGGCCCGGAGGCGGGGGCGGCGAGCCTGTCCCGCCTGCTGGCGCTCGGGGCGCGCGCCGGGGACGAGGTCCAGGTGCGCGGCTCGGGGGCGGGTGCCGACGCGGCGGTGGAGCGCATCGCCGCGCTGTTCGCCGACGGGTTCGGCGAGGAGATCGCGGCGGGGGCCGGCGGGGAGGGCAGCGGAACGCGTGCGAGGCCCGGGCCGGATCGCGACGTCACCCGCGCGCGGCAGATCCCGGCATCCGCCGCGCCGATCGATGACGCGGATGCCGGAGAGAGCCCCGCGCCCGATGATGGCGCCGCCCTGCCACCCGGAACCGTGCTGCGCGGTCGCGGCGTGAGCCCCGGGGTCGCCGCCGCCCCCGTGGCGCATCCGTCCCCGGCGATCGCCGAGCCGGAGCCGGCCGATCCGCTCCTCGCCGCAGAGCGCGAGGCGGAGGCCGCCCGCATCGCCCCGGCGGCGGCCGCCGTGGCCGCCGGCTTCGCGGCACGCGCCGAGGCGGCCTCCGGCGAGACCCGCGCGATCCTGGACGCCACCCGGCTCCTCGCCGCCGACCCCGACCTCGTCGCCGATGCCGCCGCCCGGGTGCGCACGGAAGGCCTCTCCGCCGCACGTGCCGTGTGGGAGGCCGCGTCTGCACAGGCTGAGGCGCTCGTCGGGCTGGGCGGGCGGACGGCCGAGCGCGCCGCCGACGTGCGCGACATCCGGAACCGGATCGTCGCCGTGCTGCACGGGCGGGAGCCGGCCTCGGTGCCGGAGCGGGAGGCTCCGTTCGTGCTCGTCGCGACCGACCTGGCCCCGAGCGACACCGCCGCGCTGGCAGGGAGTGCCTGCGCCGCGCTGGTGACCGAGCAGGGCGGCCCGACCTCGCACACCGCGATCATCGCCCGTGCCCTCGGCCTGCCGGCGGTGGTCGCCGCGCCCGGAGCCGCCGGCATCCCGGACGGCACGCTCGTGCTCGTCGACGGCGAGACGGGAACGGTGACCATGGACCCGGCCGAGGACGAGCTCGCCGCGGCACGGGCCGCCGCGGACGCCCGCGCCTTCGACGGCGACGGGCGCCTCGCCGACGGCACACCGCTCCCGCTGCTGACGAACGTCGGCGGCCCGGCCGACGCGGTGCAGGCCGCCGGGGCGGCGGCGCAGGGGATCGGGCTGTTCCGCACGGAGTTCTGCTTCCTCGACCGGGCCGCCGCGCCGACGGTCGAGGAGCAGACGATCGCCTATCGCGGCGTGCTCACGCCGTTCGCGGGCAGGAAGGTCGTCGTCCGCACGCTCGATGCCGGCTCCGACAAGCCGCTGCCGTTCGCGACCCCGGAGCACGAGGAGAACCCGGCCCTCGGCCTGCGCGGACTGCGCGTCTCCTGGCGGAACCCCGCCCTGCTGCACGACCAGCTCCGCGCGCTCGCCCTGGCCGCCGCCGAGGAGCAGGCGCACGTCGAGGTGATGGCGCCCATGGTCGCCACCATCGAGGAGGCCCGGGACTTCACGGCCGCCGCGCGGGCCGCCGGGCTGGAACGGGTCGGGGTGATGATCGAGACGCCCGCCGCGGCGCTGATGGCGGAGGAGCTGCTCGAGGTCGTCGACTTCGTCAGCATCGGCACGAACGACCTGGCCCAGTACGCCATGGCCGCCGACCGGCAGCATCCCGCGCTCGGCGCGCTCAACGACCCCTGGCAGCCGGCCGTGCTGCGCCTCATCGCGACCATCGGCTCGGCCGGGCAGACGGCCGGCGCCCCGGTCGGCGTCTGCGGGGAGGCGGGAGGCGATCCGCGGCTCGCGCCCGTGCTCGTCGGCCTCGGCGCCACCAGCCTGTCGATGACGCCCCGCGCCCTCGGCCGCGTCGCCCGTGCGCTCGCGGCGGTCACGGCCGAGCAGTGCCGGGCCGCCGCGGACGCCGCGCTCGAGGCCGCGACCGCGGCGGACGCGCGCGCCGCCGCATCCGCCGTCCTGCGCTGAGCGACGCGCGGAGCCGGCTGCTGCCGCAGGTCGTACACCCGCTTGTACTTCCCCTCGCTGCGCGGCAGCGCGCCCGGCTCCTCGACGCGGACGGCGACGCTCGAGCCGATGTGCGTCTTGATGCGCTGCGCCAGCACGGTGGCCGCCGCCTCGCACACCTCGCGGTCCAGCGCCGGATGCCGCTCGATGCGCACCGTCATGGCATCCATCCGCCCCTCGCGGCTCAGCTCGATGACGAAGTGCGGGGTGAGCTGCTCGATGCCGAGCACCAGCTCCTCGATCTGGGTCGGGAAGATGTTCACCCCGCGCAGGATGATCATGTCGTCGTTGCGTCCCGTGATCTTCTCGATGCGCCGCATCGCCGGCCGCGCGGTGCCGGGCAGGAGGCGGGTGAGATCGCGTGTGCGGTAGCGGAGCACGGGGAAGGCCTCCTTGGTGAGCGAGGTGAACACCAGCTCGCCGAGCTCGCCGTCCGGCAGCGGCTCCCCGTCCTCGCCGATCACCTCCGGCAGGAAGTGGTCCTCCCAGATGTGCGGACCGTCCTTCGTCTGCACGCACTCGTTGCCCACGCCCGGGCCCATCACCTCGCTCAGCCCGTAGATGTCGACCGCGTCGATCGCCAGACGCCGCTCCAGTTCGGCGCGCATCTCGTTCGTCCAGGGCTCGGCGCCGAGCACGGCGACCTTGAGCGAGGTGGACGTCGGGTCGACGCCGGCGGCCTCCATCGCGTCCGCGATGGTGGGCAGGTAGCTGGGCGTGCACAGGATCGCGTCGGGCTGGAAGTCCTGGATCAGCTGCACCTGCCGCGCCGTCTGCCCGCCGGAGACCGGGATCACCGTCGCACCCAGCCGCTCGATGCCGGCGTGGGCGCCGAGACCGCCGGTGAACAGGCCGTACCCGTAGGCGTTGTGAACCTTCATGCCGGGACGGATGCCGGACGCGCGCAGCGACCGGGCGATCAGATCGGCCCAGTTGTCCAGGTCGCGCTGCGTGTAGCCGACCACGGTGGGCCGTCCGGTCGTGCCGGAGGATGCGTGGATGCGGCGCACCTGCGCCATCGGCACGGCGAACATGCCGAACGGGTAGCTGCGGCGCAGATCCTCCTTCGTGGTGAACGGCAGGCGGCGCACGTCGGCGAGCGAGCGGATGTCGTCGGGGGAGACCCCGGCCTCGTCGAGCACGCGGCGGTAGTGCGGGACGTTCTGGTACGCGTGTCGCACGGTCCACTGCAGCCGTTCCAGCTGCAGCGCCTCCAGCTCGGGGCGGCTCAGCCGCTCGGCGGGGTCGAGCTCGGCGGCGGTTCCGGTCATCGTCGACATCGGGGCTCCGGTTCGGTCGGGTATCAGGGGGTCATCGGCCTGTCAGGGGGTGGGGACGGGTTCGGACACCCGCTCCTTGCTGACCAGCGTCAGCACGTCGTACGTGGCGACGATCTCGTCGTCCTGGTTCTTGATCACCGCGTCCCACCGCACCTCGCCGTAGTCGTCGGTCTCGCGCGGGGTGATCTGCTTCGCCGTGAGCTCCACCCGGATCTCGTCGCCGGGTGACACCGGGGTGAGGAAGCGCAGGTTCTCCAGTCCGTAGTTGGCCAGCACCGGCCCCGGCTCGGGGTCCACGAACAGGCCCGCCGCCCAGGACACCAGCAGGTAGCCGTGCGCGACCCGGCCGGGGAAGAACGGGTTCGCGGCGGCCGCTTTCTCGTCCATGTGCGCGTAGAACGTGTCGCCGGTGAAGTGCGCGAAGGTCTCGATGTCCTCGAGGGTGACCTCGCGCGACGAGGAGACGATCTGATCGCCGATGCGCAGCTCGGCCAGCGACTTGCGGAAAGGATGCGTGCCCTCGGAACGCGCGGAGGCGCCCGGATGCCAGATGCCGGTGAGCGCGGTGAGCATCTCCGGCGACCCCTGCACTGCGGTGCGCTGCATGTGGTGCAGCACCGCGCGGATGCCGCCGAGCTCCTCGCCGCCGCCGGCGCGCCCCGGTCCGCCGTGCACCAGCGTGGGCAGCGGCGAGCCGTGCCCGGTGGAGGAGCGGGCGTCGTCGCGGTCGAGCAGCAGCATCCGGCCGTTGAAGGGGGCGATGCGGCGCGCCAGCTGCACCGCCTGCTCGGGGTCGTGCGTGGCCATGCTGGTGACCAGCGACCCGCCGCCGCGGGCGACGATGTCGGCGGCCTCCGCGATCGTGTCGTACGTGATCAGCGAGGACACCGGACCGAAGGCCTCGACGGTGTGCACGACGTCGGCCTCCGCGTCGTCGAAGCGGAGCAGGATGGGCGCCACGAAGGCACCCTCCGGCGCCGGGCCGGTGCTGCCGTCCGCACGTCGCACCTCGGGGGACGCGGTGGAGCCGATCACCATCCGCCCGCCGCCGGCGGTGAGCCGCTCCACCTGACGGAGCACCTCGTCGCGCTGGGCGGCCGAGGCGAGCGGGCCCATGGTCACCCCCTCGGCGCGCGGGTCGCCGAGCACGGTCTTCTCCTCCAGCCGCGCCCGGACCGCGTCGACGACCGCATCCGCGGTCGCCGCGGGCACCACGGCACGGCGGATCGCGGTGCACTTCTGGCCGGCCTTGCTGGTCATCTCGATCACGAGCTGGCGCACGTAGGCGTCGAACTCCGGCGTGCCGGGCACGGCGTCCGTGCCGAGCACGGACGCGTTGATCGAGTCGGTCTCCGCGGTGAAGCGGACCCCGCCGGTCTGCACCGCGGGGTGCGTGCGCAGGCTCTCCGCGGTGGAGGCGCTGCCGGTGAAGCCGACCAGGTCGCCTAGGCGCAGGTGGTCGAGCAGGGTCGGCGCGCTCCCGCTGATGAGCTGCACCGACCCGCTGGGCAGCAGCCCCGCGTCGACCAGGATCCGCACCATCGCCTCGGCGAGGTAGCCGGTGGGCGTGGCGGGCTTGATCACGGTGGGTACGCCGGCCAGGAACGCGGGCGCGAGCTTCTCCAGCGACCCCCACACCGGGAAGTTGAACGCGTTGATCTGCACCGCGACGCCGGGCAGCCGGGTGTACACGTGACGGCCCAGGAAAGACCCGTCCTTGGAGAGCGGCTCGACGGGCCCGTCGACGTACACGGTGCTGTTCGGCAGCTCCCGACGGCCCTTGCCCGAATAGGAGAACAGCACGCCGATGCCGCCGTCGATGTCGACCCACGAGTCCGTCTTCGTCGCCCCGGTGCGCGCGGACAGCGCGTAGAGCTCGTCCTTGCGCTCGGTGAGGGCGAGGGCGAACTGCTTGAGCAGCAGCGCGCGCTGGTGGAAGGTGAGCGCCCCCAGGCTCGCCTGCCCGACCGTGCGGGCGTACTCGAGCGCGCCGGCGATGTCGAGCCCGTCGGTGGAGACGCGCGCGATCACCTCGCCGGTCGACGCGTCGCGCACCTCGGTGGCGTGCGGTCCCTCTGCACCGGTGCCGGAGTCCGGCCGGAGGTCCGGGGTCCACCACTCGCCCTGGACGTAGCTGGGGAGGTAGTCGGTCATCTCTCGTCCTCGTTCCATTCGTAGAAGCCGTGTCCGGTCTTGCGGCCGAGCCTGCCCTCGGCGACCATGCGGCGCAGCAGGGCGGGCGGCTCGAATCGCGGGCCGAGCGCCGCGGCGAGCTCCTCGGCGATCCCCAGACGCACGTCCAGCCCGACCAGGTCGGTGGTGCGCAGCGGGCCGACCGGATGCCGGTAGCCGAGCGTCATCGCCGCGTCGATGTCCTCGGCGCTGGCGACGCCCTCCTCCAGCATCCGTATCGCCTCCAGGCCGAGCATCACGCCCAGTCGCGACGAGGCGAACCCGGGGGAGTCGCGCACCACGATCGCCGTCTTCCCGAGACCGGTCACCCAGCCCCGGGCCCCCTCGACGACGGCCGGGTCCGTGGCCGCCCCGCGGACGACCTCGACGAGCGCCGACGCCGGCACCGGGTTGAAGAAGTGCAGCCCCAGGAAGCGCTCGGGATGCCGCCGGGAAGCGGCCAGGTCGTCGATCGAGATCGACGAGGTGTTCGTGGCGAGCACCGCGTCGCCGCCCAGAGCCGCCTCCGCCCGGGCGAGCGCCTCCTCCTTCAGTCCCCGGTCCTCGGGCACGGCCTCGACGACGAGGGCGTGCCCGGCGAAGCCGCCGGCATCCGTCCCGGTGCTGAGGCGGTCCGCGATCACGTCCTCGGTCTCGGTGGCGTGTCCGCGCTCGACGGAGCGGCGGATGCTGTCGCGGATCCGCTCCCGCGCGGCATCCGCGCTCTGCCCGTCCCGCTCCACGACGTGCACGCGCGCGCCGGCGAGGAGGAACGCATGGGCGATGCCCGCGCCCATCCGGCCGCCGCCGAGGACGCCGACCCGGTCCGGCACCTGCAGGGTCATCGTCCGCTCCTCCGCTCCAGGAACTCCGTCATCCGGCGGTGCTTCTCGCCGGACTCGAACAGCTCGGCCTGCAGCTCCTTCTCGATGTCCGGATGCTCGTGCCGCGGGGCGCGCAGGGCCCGCTTGGTGTGCCGGGTGGCGAGCGGGTCGTTCGCGGCGACCCGGTCGGCGATCGCGTGCGCCGCGGCGAGCAGCTCGTCGGCCGGGTGGATCGCCGACACCAGCCCCCACGCGAGCGCCTCGTCGGCGTCGAGGATGCGGCCGGTGAGCAGCAGGTCGCTCGCGCGCGCCGCTCCGACGATCTCGGGCAGCCGCCAGGTCGCACCGGCCGCGGCGATGATGCCGAGCCCGGTCTCCGGATTCCCGATCCGCAGGGTCGGGGCGGCGATGCGGATGTCGGCCGCGTACGCCAGCTCCGCGCCCCCGCCGAGGGCGTATCCGGCCACCGCCGCGATCACCGGCATCGGCAGCTCGCTGATGCGGATGAAGGCGGTCGCGTTGATCGCGCGCCGGGCGTCCTCGGCCCGTCGCTTCCGCAGCTGGGCGATGTCGGCGCCGGAGGCGAACACCCCGCCGGAGCCGGTGAGGATCAGGGTGCGCGGCTCCTCCTCGAGCTCGGCGCACAGCGCGTGCAGCGCGTCGACGGTGTCCTGGTCGATCGCGTTGCGCTTCTCCGGCCGGTTCAGGGTCGCGACCACGCGGTCCGCGCCGCGCTCCACGAGCAGCGGGCCGGTCACGCCACCCGCTCCAGGATCATCGCGGTGCCCTGGCCGACGCCCACGCACATGGTGGCGAGGCCGAGACCGGCCTCCTCGCGCTCCATCCGGCCCATCAGGGTGACGACGATGCGGCATCCGCTCGAGCCGAGGGGATGCCCGAGCGCGATCGCCCCGCCGTCGCGGTTGACGATCTCGGGGTCCAGGCCGAGCCGGCGGATGGACGAGAGCGACTGGGTGGCGAACGCCTCGTTCAGCTCCACCGCGCCGAGGTCGGAGACCGACAGCCCGGCCCGGCGCAGGGCCCGCTCGGTGGCCGGAACCGGCCCGAGGCCCATGATCTCGGGGGCAAGAGCGGCCGAGGTGGAGGCGACGATCCGGGCGCGCGGGGTCAGGCCGTAGCGGCGCACGGCTTCCGCGCTCGCGACGACGACGGCGGATGCCCCGTCGTTGAGCGAGCTGGAGTTGCCGGCGGTGACCACCTCGCCGCCCGCGACCACCGGGCGCAGCGCCGCCAGCGCCTCCGCGCTGGTGTCCCGGCGCGGGCCTTCGTCGACGGTCACCTCGCCGGTGCGCGTGGGCACCGGCACGATCTCGGCGTCGAAGCGGCCGGCGTCGCGCGCCTCGACGGCGCGCTGGTGGCTGCGCAGCGCGAACGCGTCGGCATCAGCGCGCGAGATCCGGTCGCGACGAGCGACCTCCTCGGCGGTCTCCGGCATCGAGAACGTGGCCTTCTCGCGCGCGGCGATCCGCGGGTTGACGAACCGCCAGCCGATCGAGGTGTCGAAGGCCTCGCCCGGCTTCGCCCAGGACCGCTCCGGCTTCGCCTGCACCCACGGGGCGCGGGTCATCGACTCCACGCCGCCGGCGACCATCAGCTCGGCGTCGCCGGCGCGGATCGCCTGCGCCGCCATCGCGATCGCCGACATGCCCGAGGCGCACAGGCGGTTGACGGTGACGCCCGGCACCTCGTCGGGGAGTCCGGCGAGCAGCACGGCCATCCGGGCGACGTTGCGGTTGTCCTCGCCGGCTTGGTTCGCGGCGCCGAGGATCACCTCCTCCACGGCGTCGTCCGGCACCCCGGCGCCGTCGATGGCGGCGCGCACCACGAGGGCGGCGAGATCGTCGGGGCGCACGCTCGAGAGCGCCCCGCCGTACCGTCCGATCGGGGTGCGCACACCGCCGACGAGGAAGGCATCCGTCATATTCCATCTCCATCGCGTGGAACGGCGGGTCGATGCTGCGCATCTTTCCCTACCAATCGGTCAGTAAATCATGACAGGACGGCGGAGCGGTCGCAAGGCGCGGTGGCGAGCGCAACATCCCGGTGCGCGCGAGGGTGCGCACGATGTACCCCGCTGACACTGACTGAACGATCGGTCAGGATTACCCGGACAATGGAGTTCACATGGCGGATACAGCGATCCGACGTCGCGAGGAGCGCCGCGTCCTCGCGGGCACCCTCGTCGGCACGACCATCGAGTGGTACGACTTCTTCATCTACGCCCAGGCCGCCGGCCTCGTCTTCGGCGGGCTGTTCTTCGCCCCGCTGGGGCCGACCGGCGCGCAGATCGCCTCGTGGGCGTCGCTGGGCATCTCGTTCCTGTTCCGGCCGCTCGGCGCGGTGATCGCCGGTCACCTCGGCGACCGGCTCGGACGCAAGCGGATGCTGGTGCTGACCCTCATCCTGATGGGTCTGGCCACCTCGCTGATCGGCGTGCTGCCGACCTACGCGGACATCGGCGTCCTGGCCACCGTGATGCTCGTGCTGCTGCGCGTGCTGCAGGGCTTCTCGGCCGGCGGCGAGTGGGGCGGCGCCGCCCTGATGTCGGTGGAGCACGCGCCGGCCGGAAAGCGCGGCCTGTTCGGCGCCTACCCGCAGATCGGCGTGCCGATCGGCATGATCCTGGCCACGTTCACGATGTGGGTGCTGCGCTCCAGCATGACCGAGGAGGCCTTCCTGGCGTGGGGCTGGCGGCTGCCGTTCCTGTTCTCGATCGTGCTGATCGTCGTCGGGTACATCATCCGCCGCGCCGTCGAGGAATCCCCGATCTTCAAGGAGCTGCTCGAGCGCAAGCGCGAGTCCTCGGCGCCGCTGGCGACCCTGTTCCGGCACCACGGGCGCGAGGTGGTGCTCACAGCGCTGATCTTCATCGCCAACAACGCCGCCGGCTACCTGCTGATCGCGTTCTTCACGACCTACGTCTCCACCGTGGTGGGGATGCCGCAGCCGACGGCGCTGCTGATGACGACGCTGGCGTCGTTCGGATGGCTGATCTTCACGATGACCGGCGGCTGGCTGTCCGACCGGCTGGGCCGAGTGCGGACGTTCCAGATCGGCTACGGGCTGATCGCGGTGTGGGCGATCCCGATGTGGTTCCTCATCGACACCGGGAACGTCGGGCTGTACTTCATCGCGCTCTTCGTCCTCACGATCGGGCTGGGTCTCTCGTACGGTCCGCAGTCGGCGCTGTACGCGGAGATGTTCCCGGCGGACGTGCGCTACTCGGGCGTCTCGATCGGATACGCGCTGGGCGCGATCCTCGGCGGCGCCTTCGCACCGCTGATCGCACAGCTGCTCCTGCAGAACACCGGGACGTCGTGGTCGATCGGGGTGTACGTGCTGATCATCACGATCGTCTCGCTCGTGGCGGTGACGCTGGTGAAGGAGACGAAGGGTGTTCCGCTGGACACCCACAGCGTCGACGTGGTGGCCGCCCGCACGGCGGGCACGCGCACGCGCTGAGCGCGGCGGCCGGGCGGGCGCTGGTCCCGCCCGGCCGCCGCTCACGGGCCGGGGTCAGACGCCCCCATCGCTCCCGTCTGTTTGTGCCGTCCTGCTGCTTCCGGGGCCCTGAAGCGACAGAACGGCACCAGGGGATGCGCGGACCGCGGAGGGTGCGCGCCCGTCAGACGCGCCCGTAGGCGCGCAGCGGATGCTCGATGAGCTCGACGACCCGGCGCAGGAAGCCGGCGGCGTACCCGCCGTCGCACACGCGGTGGTCGAACACGAGCGAGAGCTGCGCGATCCGCCGCGGCACGATGGCGCCGTCGACGACCCAGGGGCGCTCGATCATCCTGCCCACGCCGAGGATCGCCACCTCGGGGTGGTTGATGATCGCCGCGGAGCCGTCGACACCGAAGGCGCCGTAGTTGTTGATGGTGAACGTGGAGCCGCGCAGGCGCTCGGGCGGCATGCCGCCGGCTCGGGCGGTCTCGGCGAGCTCGCGGAGCGCGGCGTCGAGCTCGTCGACCGTCAGCTCGTGCGCGCGCGGGATCACCGGCACCATCAGGCCGCGCGGCGTGTCCGCGGCGACGCCGAGGTTCACGCCGTCGAAGGTGACGATCTCCTGCCCGTCCTCGCTGAGCCGGGACGCCAGCAGGGGATGGTCGGCGAGGGCGAGGAGCACGAAGCGGGCGATCAGCGCGGTCAGCGACGGCGCCCGGCCGTCCGCGGCCAGCTCCGCGCGCAGCTCCCAGAGCCGCGTGGCGTCCACATCGACCCAGACCGTCGCCTCGGGGATCTCGGCGCGGCTGCGGCTGAACGTCGCGCTGGCCGCCTTGCGCAGCGGACTGAGGCGCTCACGGGCGCGGACCGACAGTCCCGCGACGGCGTCGCGTGTGCCCGCGGCGGTCCCGGATGCCGCAGATGCGGCGTCGGATGCGGAGGCGGCCGGGGCCCCGGAGGTGGCCGCGCCCGCGGACGCCGCGGCGACGCCGTCCACCGCGTGATCGACCGCCGCCCGCAGCACGTCGGCGCGCGTGATGGCGCCGTCCGGGCCGGTCGGCGTGATGGTGTGCACGTCCAGCCCGAGGTCCCGCGCCAGCCGGCGCACCAGCGGCGAGCGGACGGCCACGGGCCGGCGCGCCTCGCCGGGCCGTGGTGCGGCGGCCTGCGCCGCGGCATCCGACGTCTGGACGTCGGCACGTTCTGCGGATGCGTCCGGCGAGATCGTCCTGGATTCCTGCGGACGTCCTGACACCGCGGCGGGTGCGGCCTCGCGGGGCCGCCGGCGGCGCCCGCTCGTGGTGCGCTCGGAGGTGCCGTAGCCGATCAGGACGTTCCCCGAGCCGGCGCGCTCCTCGGTGCGGTAGGTCTCCTGCGCGGAAGCTGCGTGAGGCGCGGGCGTTTCGTCTCGCTCGGCTACGCCGCGCTCGCTCAACGGCCGGGGAAGGGAGCCCGGCTCGTTCAACGACGGGGAAGGGGCGGGGACGGCATCCGCCACCTCGAGCACCGGAGCGCCCACCGGGATCGTGTCACCGGGTTCGCCGTGTAGCGCGGTGACGACGCCGGAGAAGGGGGAGGGGAGTTCGACCACGCTCTTCGCGGTCTCCACCTCGGCGATCGCCTGATCGGTCCTGATCGTGTCGCCCACCTGCACCAGCCACTGCACCAGGCCCGCTTCGGTGAGCCCCTCGCCCAGGTCGGGCAGACGGAACACGTGCGACGTGAGGGTGCTCATCACTCGTCCTCCCAGTGCAGCGAGTCGATCGCGTCGAGGATGCGGTCGGCATCCGGCAGGTACCAGTGCTCGAGCTTCGGCGGCGCGTACGGGGTGTCGAACCCGGTGACGCGGCGCACCGGCGCCTCGAGGAACTCGAAGCAGCGCTCGAAGACGCGCGCCTGGATCTCGGAGGCGACGCTCGCGAACCCGGGAGCCTCGGCGACCACGACCGCCCGGCCCGTGGAGCGCACCGCGGCCGTGACCATGGCGTCGTCGAACGGGGTGAGGCTGCGGACGTCGACGACCTGCACGCTACGCCCCTCGCCGGCCGCGATCTCCGCGGCCTCGAGCGCGAGCGGCACGCAGGCGCCATAGGCGATCACGGTGACGTCGGTGCCGTCCCGCACGATGTGCGCGGTCCCGATCTCGGCCGTCCGCGAGGTGTCCACCTCGCCCTTGGACCAGTAGAGCTTCTTCGGCTCGAGGAAGACCACCGGGTCGGGAGAGGCGATCGCCGCGCGCAGCAGCGAGTACGCGTCCTGCGGCGTGGACGGGCACACCACGGTGAGGCCCGGCGTGTGCGCGTAGTAGGCCTCGGAGGAGTCGCAGTGGTGCTCGACGCCGCCGATGCCGCCGCCGAACGGGATGCGGATCACCATGGGCATCCGCATCGCCCCGCGCGTGCGGTTGCCGAGCTTGGCGACGTGGCTGACGATCTGCTCGAAGGCGGGGAAGGCGAAGGCGTCGAACTGCATCTCCACCACGGGCCGCATGCCGTTCATCGCCATGCCGACCGCCGTGCCCACGATGCCGGACTCGGCCAGCGGGGTGTCGAAGCAGCGGTCCTCGCCGAACCGCGCGGTGAGCCCGTCTGTGATGCGGAACACACCGCCGAGCGCCCCGACGTCCTCGCCGAAGACGACGACGTCGGGGTCCTCGGCGAGGGCGTCCGCGAGGGCGCGGTTGAGCGCCGCCGCCATCGTCATCGTCTGCACCGCCGGCTCGGCGTGGGCCGTGTCGAGGCGGATGTCGTCGTGTGCGAGCGTCATCGGTGGCCTCCTGCGTCGGCGAGGGAAGCCCGGTCGATCTCGTCGCGCAGCATCCGCCACTGCTCCTCGAGCTGCGGCGAGCGGGTCGCGGTGACGAACCGGAACAGGTCCTCGGGGTCGTGATCGGCGTCCGTGTTCAGCGCCGTGCGGAGCGCGGCCGCCACCTCTTCGGCCTCGGCGGCGATCCTCTCCTCGGCCGCGTCGTCGAGGAGCTGTCTGCCGGCGAGATGCGCGCGCAGCCGCAGCAGCGGGTCGCGGGCGGTCCAGGCCTGCACGTCCGTGCGATCGCGGTAGCGGGTGTCGTCGTCGGCGTTGGTGTGCGCCTGCATCCGGTACGTGTGCGCCTCGACGAGGGAGGGGCCCCCTCCGGTGCGGGCGCGGTCGACGGCCTCGCCGAGCACGGCGAGCACGGCGGCGACGTCGTTGCCGTCGACGCGCTCACCGGGCATCCCGTATCCGATCGCCTTGTGCGCGAGGGAGGGGGCCGCCGTCTGCCGGGACAGCGGCACGGAGATGGCGAACTCGTTGTTCTGCACGAAGAACACCACCGGCACGTGGAACACGGCGGCGAAGTTCATCGCCTCGTGGAAGTCGCCCTCGCTGGTGGCGCCGTCGCCGCACAGGGCCAGCACGGCGGTGTCCTCGCCGCGGTGCTTCGCCGCCTGCGCGAAGCCGACCGCGTGCAGGAGCTGCGTCGCGAGCGGGGTCGTCTGCGGGGCGACCCGGTGCGCGGTCGGATCGTAGCCGGAGTGCCAGTCGCCCTTCAGCAGCGTCATCGCCTCGGCCGGGCTCACCCCGCGCCCGATGATCGCGACGGCGTCGCGGTAGGTGGGGAACAGCCAGTCGCGGTCGCCGAGCACCAGCGCGGCGCCCACCTGGCACGCCTCCTGGCCGTGCGAGGACGGGTACACCGCCAGGCGGCCCTGGCGCACGAGGGCGCCGGCCTGGTCGTTGATCCGCCGTCCCTCGACGAGGCCGCGGTACGCCCGCAGCAGGGTGTCGTCATCCGGCATCCGGTAATGGTCGTCGGCGACGGCGGCGCCGGTCTCGTCGATGAGCCGCACCGGCGCGTCGCGCGGGAGCAGGTGCTCGTATCGCATCGTGTTCGCCCTCCTCGCCGAACCTGATGAGGAAAGCTTGACTCTCGGGCGCGCACTCGTCCAGAGGGTGGCTGGGAAATCTGGACGATTGCCATCGCATTGCGGCGATCCCGGCCAGAGTGTCAGAATTCGCTGACGGAACGGGAGGGTGCATGGCAGAGCTCGACGAGGTGGATCAGGCGATCCTGGCGGAGCTGCGCAAGGATGCGCGGTCGTCGATGACCGCGATCGCGGACGCCGTGCACATCTCCCGCGCGGGCGCGCATGCGCGTATCAAGAGGCTCACGGATGCCGGTGTCATCACCGGCTACACCGTCCGCACCGATCCGGTGCTGCTCGGCCACCACGCCTCCGCCTACGTCATGCTCGCCATCGAGCAGGCGACCTGGCAGGACGTGCAGGACCGGCTGCGGGCGATCCCGGAGGTCGAGCATATGGCCCTCGTCGGCGGCGACGTCGACGTCATCCTCCTGGTCCGCGCGCGCGACGCCCGAGACCTGAGGCGGATCGTGCTGGAGGACATCCAGGCGATCCCGTCCGTGCGCTCGACCCGGACGACGCTCATCTTCGAGGACTTCTCCCGGGCCTGACCCGCGTCCGCGCGCCCCGGGTTCCGTCCGCGCGGGTCCGCTCAGCGTCGCTCAGGGGAGCTCGATCACCACGCCGTCCTCGACGTGCGTGACACGGATGCCGGTGAGATCGGCGACCATGTGGTCGGGGGAGTGCGCGGCCGAGCCGGCGCCCACGCCGATGACGGTCATGCCCGCGGCCTTGGCGGCATCGATCCCCGCCTCGGAGTCCTTGAACACGACGCAGTCCTCGGGTGCCACGCCCAGCCGCCCCGCGGCCAGGACGAAGCCCTCCGGATCCGGTTTGGACGCCGACACGTTCTCGGCCGTGACGGTCAGGCCCGGCAGGGAGAGCCCGGCCGCCCCCATGCGGGCGGTCATCAGCGCGACATCGGCGGAGGTGACGATGGCGTGCGGCACGTCGGCGAGGGCCTCCAGCAGCGCGGCGGCGCCGGCGATCTCGGTGACGCCGTCCACGTCCTGGCTCTCGCGGGCGAGCATCTGCACGTTCTCGGCCAGGTTGATCCGGTGGTCGCGGTCGGGCAGCAGGATCGCCATGCTCTGATGGCCCTGCCGGCCGTGCACGACCTCCAGCACCCGATCCGGGTCGAGCCCGTGCGGCTCCGCCCACTCCAGCCAGAGGCGCTCCACCGCGGCCGTGGAGTCGACTAGGGTGCGTGCTCGAGGTGATGGCCGGGTCGCACCCGGTCGTGCTGCCCGAGCGGCGCGAGGTGACGCTGCACGAGGAGCGCGAGGTCGCGCTGCAGGCCTGAGCGCGGCGCCGGATGCGGATGTCGGAGGCGCTCGGCAGGATGGGGGCATGACGCCCGCCCCTCTTCCCGCCGAGCGCCTCCGCTCATCCCGGCCGCGCACGTCGCCGAGTCCCTCCGGGACGAGCTCGGACCGGCTGCGCTCGCACCGGCTGACGACGCCGGCGGCGACGGTGGCGGATGCCGCCGCGCACATGCTCGCGGTGCAGAGCCAGGACTTCCTCGCCGGCCGATGGGCGCTCGGCGTGCGCACGCGCGGCGAGCCGACCCTCGCGACGGTGGATGCCGCGTTCGCGCGCGGAGAGCTCGTGCGTGCCTGGACCATGCGCGGCACCCTGCACATCGTGCCGGCCCGCGATCTCGCCTGGATCCTGTCGGTGACGGCCGAACGGCAGCGCAGGCAGGCGGCGGCGCGGCACCGTCAGCTCGGCATCGACGAGGCGATGCTCGCCGTCGCCGAGCGCGCGATCCGTCCCGCGCTCGGCGACGGCGGACTCGCGCGCGCCGAGATCTTCGCGCTGTGGGAGCGGGCGGGCATCGATCCGCGCGCGCAGCGGGGCGTGCACCTGCTCGCCGCGCTCACCTTCGCCGGCGTGCTCTGTCAGGGGCCGGTGGCCGCGCGGAACGGGGGAGTGAGCCGCGATCAGCGGTTCGTGCTCGTCGAGGAGTGGGTGCGGGACCCGTACACGCCGGACGATCCGCTCGCGGAGCTCTTCGTCCGGTACATCCGGGGGCATGGCCCCGCGGGTGCCGCCGACTTCGCGTGGTGGTCGGGGCTCCCGCTCGGCACGGCGCGGGAGGCCGCCGAGCGCGCCGGTGCGCGCCTGACCGAGGTGGAGGACGGCGTCTTCCTCGCGCGGCCGCGTCCACGACGTTCGCTGCCGGATGCCGCGACGTTCGCCCTTCCGGGCTTCGACGAGTACTACATCTCGTACGCCGATCGCACCGCCGTCTGCGCGCCGGAGCGCCTCGACGACATCGGCCCGGGGAAGAACGGGATGGTGCGCCCGGTGCTGGTGGCCGGCGGGCGCGTGGTCGGCACGTGGTCGGCGGCCGGAGGGGCGGAGCTGTTCGACGCGGATGCGGATGCCGAGGCGGCGGACCGCGGCGCGGCATCCGCCGTCGCCCGCTTCGCGAGCTTCGTGGGGAGCGAGCCCGCCCCGCGCTGACCGGCCACGACCCCGGCATCCGCCCCGGGCGTCACTCCTGGGCGTGGCGGTCGAGGAAGGCGTACACCTCGTTGTCGTCCACACCGGGGAAGGCGCCGCGGGGGAGCGGCGAGAACATGTGGGTGTGCACCCGGGCACTCGGCCACGCCTTGCCCTCCCAGCGGCGGCTGGCCTCCTCAGGGGCGCGGCGGCAGCACGACTCGTCCGGGCAGGTGGACTGGGCGCGGTGGCCGGTCTCCCGACCGCGCCACCAGCGGGCGTCGTCGAAGGGCACCCCGACCGTGATCGAGAAGCCGCCGTCGCTGGAGGACCCGGTCTGCGTCGAGCACCAGTACGTCCCGGACGGCGTGTCCGTGTACTGGTAGTGCTCGGTGGTGCGGTTGCGCTGCGCGAACGCGGCCCGTGCCGAGAACCGGCGGCACGCCGGCTGGCCCTCCACCGACCCGGTCACGTCCATGGGCAGCGGCAGGTCGTCGTTCTCGTACACCCGCGTGATCGCGCCGTTCTCGTCCACGCGCAGGAAGTGCAGCCGCATGTCCAGATGCTGGGTCATCAGGTTCGTCAGGCGCATCGCCGCCGCCTCGTGGGTGACGCCGAACGCGTCGCGGAAGTCCTCCACTGCGAGGTTCTTGTCCTTCTTGGCCTGCTGCAGGAACGCGACCCCGGCGGTCTCCGGGATCAGGCAGCAGGCGGCGAAGTAGTTGATCTCCAGCCGCTGCTGCAGGAAGTCCGCGTAGTCCGTGGGGCGAGTATGCCCGAGGATGCGGTGCGCCATCGCCTGCAGCGCCATCGAGCGCAGGCCGTGCCCGCCCGGGATCGACGCGGGCGGCAGGTAGATCCGGCCGTTCTCGAGGTCGGTGATCGACCGGGTGGAGTGCGGCAGGTCGTCGACGTACAGCAGCTCGAAGCCGAGCTTCTCGGCCATGATGCTCACGGTGCGGTGGGTGAGCGCGCCGGAGGTGTGGCCGGCCGCCTTGAGCTGCTTCTCGGCGAGCTTCTCGATCTCGGGAAGGTAGTTGTTCTGCTCCCGCATCTTCAGCCGCAGCTCGGTGTTCGCCCGGCGGGCCTCCTCCGGCGTGGCGATCGCCTCGCGCTCGCGGCGCTGCAGCTCGCGGTGCAGTCCGAGGATCGATTCGATGGTCTCGTCGCTCATGCTCTTGGTGACCCGCACCGGCGCGATGCCCAGCTGGCGGAACACCGGGCTGGCCTGCGCGCGCTCCAGCTCGATCTCCAGTGCGGCGCGGCGATTCGGCGGCTCCCCGGAGATGAGATCCGCCACCTCGGTGCCGCACACCTGCGCGATCGCCTGCAGCAGCGAGAGCTTCGGCTCGCGCTTGCCGTTCTCGATGAGGCTCAGCTGCGAGCCGGCGATGCCGACCTGCGCGCCGAGCTCGTCCAGGGTCAGGCCGCGGGAGGTCCGGTGGTGCCGGATGCGGTGGCCCAGGGTCGTCAGTTCCAGTCCGGTGCTCGCCATTCCTTGATCATATCGAAAGAACTCGACTTCTTTCAGACCATTTGGGACGAAAGTGGTCCTGAAGTGCGAAGAAGATAGAGGTACAGCATCCGCCTTCCCCAAAGGAGCAGCAGCTATGGCCATCGCCGAGACCTACGCCCCCCGCATCCCCTCCGTCGCCCCTGCGCGCGAGTTCGGAGCGGCACCGGCGTACGACACTCCGGCCATGGCCGAGCTGCGCGCGTGGGTGGACGAGATCGCGGCGCTCACCCAGCCGGATCGCATCCACTGGGTCGACGGCTCGCGCGCCGAGAACGACGCGCTCCTGCGGGGCCTCGTGGACGAGGGCAAGCTCATCAAGCTCAACCCCGAGTGGCGGCCGGGTTCGTACCTCGCCCGCTCCCACCCCAGCGACGTCGCGCGCACCGAGGCGCGCACCTTCATCGCCTCCGAGAAGGAGGAGGATGCCGGACCGACGAACAACTGGGCCGACCCCGCCGAGATCCGCACGACGCTGAACGGCCTCTTCGAGGGCTCCATGCGCGGACGCACAATGTACGTCGTGCCGTTCTCGATGGGCCCGGTGGGCGGCAAGCTGTCCCACATCGGCGTCCAGGTCACCGACAGCGCCTACGCCGTCGTCTCGATCGGCATCATGACCCGCGTCGGCGACGCCGTCACGCGGCAGATCGCCGAGGGTGCGCCGTGGGTGAAGACCGTGCACTCCGTCGGCGCCCCGCTCGAGCCGGGTCAGCAGGACGTCGAGTGGCCGTGCAACGACGAGAAGTACATCGTGCACTTCCCGGACACGCTCGAGGTCTACTCCTTCGGCTCCGGATACGGCGGCAACGCCATCCTCGCCAAGAAGTGCTTCGCCCTGCGGATCGCCTCGGTGATCGCCCGCGACGAGGGCTGGCTCGCCGAGCACATGCTGCTCATCCGCGTCACCGACCCGAACGGCCGGGCCTACCACGTCGCCGCGGCCTTCCCGTCCGCGTGCGGCAAGACGAACCTCGCGATGCTGCGCCCGACCATCCCCGGCTGGAAGGTCGAGACGCTCGGCGACGACATCGTCTGGATCCGCCCCGGCGAGGACGGCCGGATGTACGCGATGAACCCGGAGGCGGGCTTCTTCGGCGTCGCCCCGGGCACCGGCGAGTCCACCAACGTGACCGCCGTCGAGACGCTGTGGGGGAACACGATCTTCACCAACGTCGCGCTCCGCCCGGACGGCGACGTCTGGTGGGAGGGCCTCACCGACACCCCTCCGGCCGAGCTCATCGACTGGCAGGGCAACCCGTGGACCCCGGACTCCGGCCGCCCGGCCGCACACCCGAACTCGCGCTTCACCGTGGGCGCCTCGCAGTGCCCGCAGATCGCGGAGGACTGGGAGTCGCCCGAGGGCGTGCCGCTGGATGTCATCCTGTTCGGCGGGCGGCGCGCGTCCAACGTGCCGCTCGTCGTCGAGGCGACCGACTGGACCCACGGCGTCTTCCTGGGCTCGACCATCTCGTCGGAGCGCACCGCGGCGGCGGAGGGGACCGTGGGCGAGCTGCGCCGCGACCCGTTCGCGATGCTGCCGTTCTGCGGGTACAACATGGGCGACTATTTCGCGCACTGGCTCAAGGTCGGCCGCACGCTCCGCTTCGACCGCGCTCCGCGGATCTTCCAGGTCAACTGGTTCCGCCGGGGCGAGGATGGCCGGTTCCTGTGGCCGGGCTTCGGGGACAACGCCCGGGTGATCGACTGGATCATCCGGCGCATCTCCGGCGAGGTCGACGCTGTGGACAGCCCGATCGGGCGCCTGCCCCGCATCGAGGACCTGAACCTGGACGGCCTGGAGATCCGGGAGGAGGATCTCGCCGAGCTGTTCGCGATCGACGGGGACGCCTGGTTGCGCGAGGCCGACCTCACCGAGGAGTTCTACGGCATCTTCGGCGACCGGCTCCCGGCCGCGCTGCGCAGCGAGCTCGAGGCGCTGCGCTACCGGCTGAACGCCGCGCGGTAAGGCGGGCGTTCCCGCAGGGGTGCATCGCGCCGCCTCGCGCGGTGACAGACCCGGATGCGGGGCGCCGAGACGATCATGGCTGAGTGGTCTCGGTGCTCCGCATCCGTCGACGGAAGGCCGTCGCTCTCCGGAGCGGCGGCCTTTCGCATCCGCTATCCGACCGCGTCCGATCCCCGGCTTTGGTATCCCAAAAGGAAATCCGGTGTACCAAAACCTTGACGCGTGCGTGCCGGCATCTTCTTCCTCGGCTACTTCCTGTTCGAGGTGCCGAGCAACCTCGTGCTGCAGAAGATCGGTGCGAAGAAGACCATCATGCGGATCACCCTGGGCTGGGGCATCGTCAGCGTGCTGATCCTGCTGCTCGTCCCGAAGTTCCGCGAGGCGCCGAAGACGGAGACGATCACGATCGCCGTGCCCGAGACCGAGGCCGAGGCCGAGGTCGTCCGCATCACGGATGCCGTAGCTGAGGCGCCGGTGCCCGCGACGGATGCCCCGGCGCCGGCGGCGGCGAAGGGGCCAGAGGTGCAGGCATGAGCGGCATCCCTCTCGACGAGATCAACGACATGGACCGCGACCGCTTCGTAGCGGCGCTGGGGCGGGTGTTCGAGAACTCACCGTGGGTCGCGCGCGCCGCCTGGGACGCACGCCCGTTCGCGGACGTCAGCGAGCTGCACCGTGCGATGTTCGCGGTCGTCGAGGACGCCGATCGGCAGCAGGTGCTCGACTTCCTGAACGCCCACCCCGCCCTGGCAGGGAAGGAGGCCAGGGCGGGGGAGATGACCCCGGAATCGGTCGGGGAGCAGTCCAGCGCCGGTCTGGACGCGCTCGGCCCCGAGGAGTTCGCGCGGATGGCCGAGCTGAACGCGGCCTACCTGGCGCGGCACGGGTTCCCGTTCGTGATCGCGGTGCGCGGGCACACGAAGGAGTCGATCTTCGCGGAGTTCGAGCGCCGCCTCGGCAGACACACCGAGACCGAGCGGCAGGAGGCGCTCGCGCAGATCGCGCTCATCTCGCGCAGCCGGCTCGACCGCGTGGTCGCGGTGTGATTCGCGGCCGCGGCCCGAGCACCGCGGCCGCGGCCTGAGCACGGCCGCCTGAGCAGGGCGGCGCCCCTGCCTCAAGCGGGCAGGTGATCTCTCAGGCGAGCAGCTGGTGCCGGGCCAGATCCCGGTAGAGCGGCACGCGCTCCACCAGCTCGTCGTGACGGCCCTGGCCGACGACGACCCCGTCCTCCAGCACGACGATGAGATCGCTGTCGACCACGGTGGACAGCCGGTGCGCGATCACGAGCAGGGTGCGGTCCGCGGAGACCGCGTCGATGGCCTCCCGCATCCGCTGCTCGTTCACGCCGTCCAGCGACGAGGTCGACTCGTCCAGCAGCAGGATCGGCGCCTCGGTGAGCAGGGCGCGGGCGATCGCCAGCCGCTGGCGCTCGCCGCCGGACAGCATCACGCCGTCCTCGCCCACGGGCGCCTGCAGCCCGAGCGGGCTGCGCTCGAGCACGTCGCCGAGGTTGACCGCCCGCAGCACGCGTTCGCAATCGGCATCCGAGGCGGCGGGGGAGGCCAGGCGCAGGTTGTCGGCGAGCGAGCCGGCCAGCGTCGGGGCGTCCTGCTCGACGTAGCCGAAATGCGCGCGCAGCTCGTCGCGCGGGTAGCTGCGCAGGTCGTGCCCGGCGAGGCGGATCGAGCCGCCGGTCGGGTCGTAGAACCGCTCGATCAGGCTCAGGATCGTGCTCTTGCCCGCCCCGCTCGGGCCGACCAGGGCCACGCGCGCGCCCCGCGGCACGGAGAACGACACGCCGCGCAGCACCTCGCGCGACGCGGGCGGCTCGATGCCGGCATCCGTGTCGAGGTGCGCGTCGGCGAGCAGGGTGCGCGCCTCCTGCGCCGCCGCCTCGCGGGCCGCGACGACGTCGTCGGGGTACTGGAAGCGCACCTCGCGGAACTCGAGCGCGGCGGCACCGGCGACGGGGGCCGCGACCGCGGCGGCATCCGACTCGTCCCGCGCCGTCTCCTCGGGAAGGTCCAGGACCTCCTGGATGCGCCCGAGCGCACCGAGCGCCTGGTTGACCGAGGTGATCGCGCCGAAGGCCGATCCCAGGGGCAGGATCAGCATGAACAGGAACATGATGAAGGTCACCAGCGCCGCGATCGAGATCGCACCCGCCGCGACCCGGAACCCGCCGACGCCGAGCACGACGAGCAGGGACAGCTGCAGTGCGACGCCGGCGATCGGCACCACCATGGACGAGATCTTCGCGATCCGCACGCCCAGGCCGTAGGCCTCCGCCGCCAGCCCGGTCACGGCCGCGGTCTCCCGCTCGGTCGCGCCCGCGGCGCGCACGGTTCGGATCGACCCGACCGCCCGCTCCACGCCCGCCGCGAGTTCGCCCACCTTCTCCTGCTGCGCGGCGGATGCCGTGCGGATGCGGCCGCTGAGCAGCACCACGACGACCACCGACCCGCCGATCACGACGGCGATGAGGAGGAGCAGCAGCGGGTCGATGAGCAGCATCCCGATCACCGCGCCGAGGAACAGGATCGCGCTGCCGACGGCATCCGCGAGCCCCTGCGTGAGCACCGCGTACAGCAGCGTGGTGTCGGTGCCGACGCGCGAGACGAGATCGCCGGTGCGGCGCGCGTCGAACTCGCTGATCGGCAGATGCAGGATGCGACGGATCAGCTGCCGCCGGCTGGAGTACACCACGGCCGTGCCGGTGCGCTGCAGCAGGTAGTGCTGGTAGCCGGAGATGACGGATGCCACGATCACGAAGCCGACCAGCAGCCACACCAGCGCGCCGAGCGTCTCGCCCCGCTGCACCCGGTCGATGACCTGGCCGACCAGCAGCGGCTGCGCGAGGGAGGCGAGCGCGCCGATCACGCTGAGGAGCGCGACGAGGGCGAGCACCCGCTTGTGCTCGAACAGGAAGGGGAGCAGCTGGCGGAAGGTGGCGCGCGGACCGTCGCTCTGCACGCGGCGTCCGCGGCGGCGGGGGGACGCCGTGCGCGACATGAGGGACCTCGTTCCGTGGGGACCGTTCCATCTTCCGATGAGCCGCCTATGCGCCGCCTGTCCGCGGTCTGCCGGCGGCACTCGCGTGCGGTCCGGACCCACCGACGTGGTGGGATGGACGGATGCTGATTCCCGCCAAGGCCCGCTCCGGCGACCGCGTCGCGGTGCTCTCGCCCGCGTTCGCCGCGCCCGCCGTCTCGCTCGCGCTGCACGAGCAGGCGATGCGCCGGCTGACCGAGATCACGGGGCTGCTCCCGGTCGAGTACCCCACGACGCGCCGGCTGGATGCGACCCCGGAGGGCCCGCGCGGCGGACGTGAACGCCGCCCTCGCCGACCCCGACATCCGCGCGATCCTGGCGACCATCGGCGGCGACGACCAGATCCTCGTCACAGCGCACCTCGATCCGGCGCTCGCGGTGGCCGACCCGAAGCCGTTCCTCGGATACAGCGACAACACCAACATCCTGAACTGGCTGTGGCGGCACGGCGTGGCCGGATTCCACGGCGGGTCGACCCAGGTGCACCTGGGGGCGGGCCCGGCCGCGGACGAGATCCACCGCAGGTCGCTGCGCGCCGCCCTGCTGGACGGGGGCGAGCTCGAGATCACGGAGCCGGGCGAATCGGAAGACTTCGGCCGCCGCTGGCAGGATCCGGCCGCCCTCACCGCGTACGGGGAGCGTGAGCCCACCGAGCCGTGGGTGTGGGCGGGGCCAGAGCGGCGCGTCCATTTCGCGGCGGTGGGCCAGGAGACACGGAAGTAGTCCGCCGCCGCGGCGACCGTCCACTCCTCGTCGACGATCTTCTGTGCAAGACGGAGCCTTTGGCGCGGGGTGAGCGCCGCGTTAGCGTGAGACACGAGAACCTCCTGGTTCAGAGCGGATGCGGTAGCAGCTCCACTCTGCCGAGAGGTTCTCGTCACATCAGGGAAGCCAGATCAAACAACCTCCCTGGGCAGTACATCTGATATGTAGTGCCTTGTTGTCAAGAGGGCATGGCGAGGCGCCGTCCGGGATTGCCCCGGGCGGCGCCTCTTGCTTCGTGGTCGGGCTGGCGGGTGAGCGTGTCGTTGCGACGCGCGGTCAGTCTGATATTCGCGGGTTGGTTACCGCAGGACGGTTCTTCGGCAGGAGCGGGACCGCGTGTCTAGGAACGAGCGTCGCCCGCATGATGCCGAGCTGCTCATAGGTGTTTCGCGGGTCGCTCCTCGCGCTGCCACCGGCCGTTGAGATCGCGAAGCAGCTCGAGGGATCAGTCGTTCATCACTGCCAGGGACCAGCACCAGCCGGCGAGTTCTCTCGCGACGGCGACGTTCGCGATCGTGGGTCGTTTGCGTCGTTCGATGAACCTGACCCACCGGTCGTGGAGGCGCCTGTTCCCGAGGTCACCGCGGGCACGAGCTACGGCGGAGGCTTGTTCCCAACGCCCGTGCATGACAGCGCCGACGTGATAGCGCGGACGATGATGCCAGGCGGATTCGACGAGCAGCCGACGGGCATGGCCGTTGCCGGTCTTGGTGATGGGTCCCTGCACCCGGGATTGCCCGGACGAGAACTCACTGGGCACGAGTCCGACGAACGATCCGATGCTGTTGCCGGTGAACCTGTCCCAGTCGCCGATCTCCACGGCCAGAGCAAACGCCGTCAGCGTGCTCACTCCACGCAGACACCCGAGCCTGCGCACGACCGGGGTGAACTCGCTGTCGGCGGCGAGCTGCTCGATCGCCCGGTCGAGCCGATCCCGGCGTGCCTTGATCTGCAGCACCGTCTCGTACTCCGCATCGAACGCCGCCCGCGACGCGGCGGTGACCAAGTGCTGCTGGAGCAGCCACCGGTCGTGCTTGGCCGTCCACGCGGCACCATCGTCATAGACGATCCCGTGTCGCAGCAGCAGTTCCCTGTGCGTCAGGATGGGGTGAGACACCAGCACCCACCCTGCCAGCTGACCCCAGGCCAGCCACTTCAGAGACTTACAGCCGATTCAGATCAGAGCCAGACCGAGACTGTCGAGACAGGGCAAGCGGTGAGGTCAGGACGGCCGCAGCCCGCCGGTGGGTGAGCGTCGAGCACGTCGGGGTCTTCCGAAGAGGAAGGCTTCGGCACCTTCATCTTCGGAAGACCTCGACCCTCATCCGAGACGGACCCACTCCACACCCTCATCTCAGCGGCATCCGTTTGCACCAAACTGCTACGACTCGTGCGCGCGACGTCGACGCAGCAGCAGCACACCACCCAGAATGAGGAGCAGCGCCAGCGCCAGCGCCAGCGCAATCAGCTGCGGCTCCTGACCCGTTGTCGCCAGCGGCGGTGGCGGGGCAAGCGGGAAGTCCGCCGTCAGCACATCCTCACCGGGACCGACCGTGACCGAGATCTCGGCGGCACCGGCGGTCAGGATGTAGCCGGCGGCCACCGTCGACAGCACGATCCGCACGGTGTAGTCCCCCGGCGGGACGTCCTCGAACAGGTAGTGGCCGCTTGCGTCCGTCACCGTCGTGGCGATCACCTCGCCATCCGCGTCGAGCAATTCGATCGTCACCCCGGCGATTCCGGACTCGCCCGAGTCCTGCACGCCGTCACGGTCCGCGTCGTGCCAGACGAAATCACCGATCGAACCATTCGGCACGTAACCGAAGTCCTGCGTGTCGTCGATTTGCCCGACCCCGTCGACGCTCTGCAGCGTCGTGGTCGACAACCCGTTCGGGACACCGGTTGCGTCGTAGCTGGGCGTGTGGCCCGCGGGAGGACCCGAGACGACGGCCACCGAGTACGAGCCGTTCGGCAGGCCGGTGAACGAGTACGCTCCCGAGTCGTCGGTCACCGTGGTGAGGACGATATCGTCGCCCCCGCCCGGCTCACCGTCCGGGCCGTACCAGGTCGCCTCGATCGTCACGCCGCCGACTCCTGGCTCGTCCGTTCCCGGCGTTCCGTCGCCGTTCAGGTCGTACCACACCAAGTCTCCCAGTCCGTTCAGGCCCTGGAAGCCGAAGTCCTGGTCGAGCCGCTCACGGCCGGTGTCCGGGTTGAGCGAGACGAGCCCGGTGGCGTCTGCGCCACCATCGGGATCACCCGTGTTCGTCGCCGCGTCGGCGATTCCCCCGTTGACCGTCACCTGGTAGTTGCCGTCCGGCAGCCCGTCGAACCGGTAGTTACCGTGCTCGTCGGTCGTCGTCGTGAAGGTCACGTCGTCGGCGCTTCCGATCACGCCGTCCGGACCCGCCCACACGAGCGTGACGGGTTGCGCCGGGACGCCGGGCTCGGTCGGGTCCTGCACGCCGTCACCATTCAGGTCAAGCCATACCGTGTCGCCGATCACGCCCGCACCGACGTAGCCGAAGTCGGCGGTCCGGTGCTCGTCGCCCGTCGCGAGCTCCACGAGGCTCGTTGAATCGAGCCCGCCGTCCTCGTCGAACGTGGCTTGCAGTCCGCCGGGCAACGTCGACCCGTCGACCGTCACCCGGTACTCGCCCGCAGGCAGGCCGTCGAACAGGTACGTCCCGTCGAGCCCCGTGACCGTCGTCATGTTCTGATCATCGGCCGTGCCCAGCACACCGTCGGGTCCCGCCCAGGTGAGCACGACGGTCACGCCCGACAGTCCGGGTTCGTCGTCCTGCGCGCCATCGTGGTTCACGTCGAGCCAGATCGTGTCGCCGATGGACGCCGAACCCCGGTAGCCGAAGTCGGCATCCAGCGCCTCGCGCGCCTCGGGTGACACGTTCACCGCCGTCGCGTGGTCAAGATCGCCATCCCGGTCGAAGGTCGGCGTCACACCCTCGGGGAGCGTGGCGGGATCGACCTGCACCGAGAATGCGCCGTCCGGCAGCCCGTCGAACCGGTACTGACCGTTCGCATCCGTCGTGGTGGTGAGGACGATGTCGTCACCGCCACCCGGGACCCCGTCCGCTCCGAACCAGGTGAGCGTGACGGTCACCCCGGCGAGCGGGGGCTCCCCGGCGCCGACCGTGCCGTCACCGTCACGATCGAGCCACACAGTGTCGCCGATGACGCCGGATCCGACAAACCCGAAGTCCTGATGCAGATCGACCGCGGTCAACTCGGTGGTCGAGGTCTGATCCCCGCCGCCGTCGGCGTCGTACGTCTGGCTGAACCCACCTGGGACGCCCGAGACCGTCACCGTCCACTCGCCCGGCTGCAGGTTCGGGAACGAGTACTTGCCGTCGGCGTCGGTCGTCGTCGTGAGCACGACACCGTTCGGGCCGGTGGCCGTCACCGTGATGCCTGCCAGCCCCGGCTCACCCAGATCTTGCACGCCGTCGGCGTTCCGATCCCACCACACCGTGTCGCCGAGCAGCGTCTCCGCGTGATAGCCGAAGTCCTGGTCGCGGTTCTCTTCGCCATCGCCGAGTTCGACGACCGACGAGGAGTCGTTCCCGCCGTCGGGATCGCCCGAGTTCTCGACTCCGGACGGTGGCGCTACGGTCACCGTGTAGGTGCCTGCCGGGAGCCCGGTGAACTCGTACGAGCCGTCGGGTCCGGTGACCGTGGTGAACCTTGCCGTCTCACCGTTCGGCCCCGAGTACTCGAGCGTCACGGTCACCCCCTCAAGGCCGGACTCGCCCGAATCCTGGACGCCGTCTCCGTCCTGATCGAGCCAGACGCGATCGCCGATGAGACCAGAACCGGCGTACCCGAAGTCCTGGTCGAGGTCGTCCTCACCCGGGGCGAGCGTCAGCGTCGATGTCCCGTTGAGCGGATCGCCCGGGCCTGCCGGCCCGCTGACCTGCTGGTAGCTCTCGTAGCCGTCGGCAAGCGCCACCTGGACGCCGAAGCTGCCCGCGGGCAATCCGTCGACCAGATACGTGCCGTCTGCGTCGGTTTCGGTCACGTACTCGACATCGTCACCGCCACCCGGCACGCCGTCGGCGCCGTACCAGGTCACCGTCACGGTCGCCCCCGCGATGCCTGGCTCGGCTGCATCGACCACGCCGTCGCGGTTCTGATCGAACCACACCGTGTCGCCGATCGAACCCGTGCCGCGGAAGCCGAAGTCCACATCCCGCTTCTTGTCCGACTCCCCGAGCTGGCCGTTCCAGACCCCGTCGGGCGAGGCGAGCCCGCCGTCGAGGTCGTAGCTGGGCGACAGCCCCTGGTCGGCGATCGGGTTTCCCGCACCGGTCTGCGTGACGGTCACCCGGTACTGGCCACCGGGCAGGTGGTTCACCAGGTACTGTCCGTTCGCGTCCGTGACGGTCGCGTGCGATTCGTCGTCGGCGGTGCCGAACAGGCCATCGGGGCCGGCGTAGAGCACCGTCACCGGCACGCCCGCAAGTCGGGGTTCACCGGATTCGATCTCACCATCGCCGTCGACATCGAACCAGAGGGTGTCGCCGATCGAGGCGAGGTCGAGCTCGACGTCGACCGTGTCGTCGTTGGACGGGTACGTCGGGAACACGCGGTCGGGGAACTCGGCGCGGGTGACCTCTGGTAGCCCGAAGCCACTCGCCGACGCGGTGTTCTGGATTTCGGCGCCGTCGACCTCGTGCTCCTCGTGCCAGTCCGAGGGGACAGCAAGAGAGTAGGTGAACGTGACGGTTTGACCCGGCGCCAGCGGGCCCGCGATCGTCCACGAGAGCGACCCGTCGGTGTGGTCCGCGTCCGTCGCGGTGATGCCGCCCGCCTGGGCAAGGTCGGTCGCGTCAGTGTAGCCGGTGAGGCGGTCGTCCGGGGTGTCCGAGACCGT
The DNA here is from genome assembly GCF_028472845.1 of Microbacterium sp. EF45047. Lineage (NCBI taxonomy): Bacteria > Bacillati > Actinomycetota > Actinomycetes > Micrococcales > Microbacteriaceae > Microbacterium > Microbacterium sp. EF45047. Next base: position 631,475 of record NZ_CP069429.1, read on the forward strand.
CACGTCGTACGCGTTCGAGGTGCCGGTGTTCGTGACGGTCACCGTATAGGTGAGCACGTCGCCCGGGACCGCGCGGCGCCAGTCGGCGTCACCGGCCTGGCCCACGACGCTCTTGTCGAGCGCCAGGTGGGGCTCGACGACCGCGACCGTGGCGTCATCCTGATTGCTCGAGCCGTTGAAGTCGCCAGCGTTCGGGACCGAGCCGGGCGTGCCCTCGATCGTGTCCGTCGAGTTGAAGTACGTCCCCGCGACGTTCGTCTGCGTGGCACCGTCCGAGACCGTGTCGTTCACGAAGGCGGTGTAGACAATCGTGACGACCCGAGCCTCGTCCGTGGCTTCGACATCGCCGATGAAGAAGCCGATCGTGCCCGTCGCGCCGGCGGAGCTCAATGCTTCGGCAGTGAGGTCGCAGGCGGTCGCGCAGTTCACCGATTGCAGCGCCTCGAACGACACTCCCGAAGGGAGCGTGTCGAGCACCGTGACATCGAACGCGCGCACGTCGGCCGGAATCGACACCTCAAGCGTGTAGGTGAGGGTCTCGCCGATCGTCGCCGTTGTCGGCTCGACCGTCTTGGCGAACGTGATCTTCGGCTCGGTGAGCGTCTGTGACGCTTCGCCCCGGTAGCCGGGCACGTCCGTGTCGCCGGCGCGTTCGACCTCGGCGTCGCCCTCGAGTGACGTCGTCGTGGCGACGACGTCATTCGTGAGGTCGAGGCCAGCCGTCATCGGGTCGTCGACGCTCACCGTGTAGGTGAGCGGCAGGCTCGCGCCCGGCGCGAGCGCGGGAATCGTCCACGTGATCGTGCGGCTCGCCGGGTCCCAGGTGCCGCCGTTCGTGAGGCTGGACTCCTCGAGGGTCACGCCCACGGGCAGCGTGTCGGTGACCACCGTGTCGTAGGCGGTGCTCGTGTTCGACCCGCCGTCGAGGCCGTTGCCTGGGGTGACGGTGAAGTTGACGATGTCGCCGGCCGCGACCTGGCCGTCGGCGTCGTCGTGCGCCTTTGTCACGCTCAGGTTGGGTTCGACGATCGTCACGGTGGACGTTGCGTCGGGTGCCGCGCCGCCGTCCCACGAGAAACTTGCGGTGTTCACCCGGTTCGTTCCACGGACGTTGGCCGAGGTGTCGGTGACGCGAGCGGTGACCGTCAGGACGAACTGGTCGTCGCCGCTGTCGATCGGGTTCGCGTAGCTCGCAGGGAAGACGAGGCTCACGGTCGATCCCGAGACATCGATTGAGAAGTCGCCAGGGATGGGAGCACCGTTGAACGTCGCCGAGGGTGCGGGATCGACGAGTTCGAGCCCGGCGGGCAGCGAGTCGACGAGCCGCGCGTGCTCGACGGTCGTTCCCTGCGGAACGACGCCCGTGACCGTGTAGGTGACGACTTCGCCGATCGTTGCTTGGCCGACTTCGGCGTTGCCGTCGCCCGTCACGCTCGTCACGTGCGACTTACTGAGCAGCGCATACTCGACGACGATCTGCGCGGTGTCATACGCGGGGGCCGTGTTCGGCGTGAGGGTCGGGTCGATGTTGTTGCTCGGCACGTGCACGTACGGGGTGCCGTTGTTCGTCGGATTCTCGAACTGGCGCACGCCCGCGTGGTTCGTGAGCACCGTGCCCGGAGCGTAGGTGTCCGGAATCGTGAGCGAGTAGCCGAGCGTGATGCTGCCGACAGCAGGCACGGTGATGCCGTCCCACTGCAGGTACGCGCCGTCGGCCGAATCGACACAGGTCGCTCCGTCCGGGTTCACCGTCACGTCGGCGCACACGATCCCCGCGGGCAGCAGGTCGCGTACCGAGGTGTTCACCGCATCGATGCCGCCCGAGTTGGCGACGGTCACGGTGTAGGGTACGACGTCGCCACCGAGCACCGGGGCCGTCTGGGTCGTTGCCTTGTCGAGCGTGATCTGTGGTGCGAGGTACGGTGCGGTCGCCATTTCGCGGGCCTGGAACACCTGTCCGGCCGAGTTGGGGTACGAGAGCTTCGCCAGGTTGGTGAGAGCCGCCCCGCTCACGATCAGTTCAGGGTGGGTGATCCGTGTTTCGACCACGACTTGGAACACCCCGCCGCCGTTGACGTCCGGCAGGGTCCAGCTGAGCATCGGCTCGGTCGAGGCGTCGAACGTCACCTGGCCGAGGTCGATCGAGTTCGTCGGTCCGGCAGTGAAGTTCACGTAGGTGAAGCCGTCTGGCAAGAAGTCGCGGACCACGGGGCCGAGCGTGTCGACGCCGCTCGGGAAGGGCACGGTGACCAGCCAGCACACGGTGTCGCCGGGACGGTAGTTGCCTTCGGCGACGTCCGGGGAGTAGACGACGGCCGGGTCGGAGCAGTTGAGCGAGCCGTCGACCGCGTTCGACACCTGCTTGTCGATGAGGACGCCGGTCGCGGACTGTCCGGCCGCGGTGTCGTCCGCGATCGGCAGGTCTTGGTGACTGCCGTCATTGTCGGTGATGACGGTCGCCGTCGTGCTCAGCGTGGCCGTGTTCTGCCATGAGTCGTTCGATGCGACCGGAGCACCGGTGTCGCGGTACGTGGTCCGGGTCGTCGTGGTGAACACGAGTCGAATCGTGGAGTTCGGCTCGGTGGCGGTCGGCAACACCCATTCGAGGCGCTGGGTGCCGTCGCCGGGCTCGGTCACCGTAGGCGTCGGCCCCGAGATCATGGCCGCGAAGTCGAGGCCGGACGGGAGCAGGTCGACGACGGTGATCGGACCGGTCGAGAGCGCGTATTCGCTCGTCTGGACATCGATGGTCCAGGTGCTGGTCTGCCCGTGCGCGATGGCGGCGTCGTCAACCGACTTCTGCTGCGCGACGTCTTCGGCGCTCACGATCTCGGTCGTGGAAGCGCTGCGCTCCAGCCCCTCGGTCGTCCCGGTCGCGACGACGCCATTGATGAGTTGCTGCTCGTCGGACGTGACGCCTCCGGTGTTGTTGTCAAGGTTCGCGGTGGCGACGAACCCGGCATCGGTCATGACGTTCTGGTGCAGCGGAATCGCGGCGACGTACTGGAACTTGAACTCGGCGCCCGCGCCGAGCGAGGTGAGTCCCAACGTCACGAGCGTCGCGGTGTCCCACTCGACGCGCGTGTAAACGCCCGCAGGCAGGCCGGGGACCTCGTCGGCGGCAAGGGTCACCGTGGCGGCGGACGACGGCGCGGAGCAGGGGTGGGTCAACACGGGAGGAGTGCCGGAGTCGATGCGGCCCGAACCGGGGTACTCCTCGGTGCCGGCGGCTGAGTTGTCCACTCCGCCACACGCGAGGAACTCGAGTCCAGCGGGCAGGTAGTCGACAACGGTGAACGCGTCGGTCGGGGCGACGAGGTTGTTCCGCACGGTGATGGTGTACGCCGTCTGGTGGTCGTGGACACCCCGCAGCAGTTCGCCTTCGGGGCTCGGCTCGACTTTCGTGACCTCGAAGGCCGCAATCGTGGTCGTCGCGGTCGCATCGTCGGAGCCCGAGTAGGTACCCGTTACCGGGTTACCTCGATCCGAGAACTGTGGCTTGATGCGCGGATTGGAGTTGACGAACGCGGATGCGTCGTTCGAGACGGTATCGCCGATGCCCGCGCCGGGCGGCGGGATCATGTCATAGCTCACCGAGATGGTAGATCCCGTTGGCAAGTCGGCAACGTTGTCCCAGATGAGCACGGTCGTGCCGTTGCTGCGTGCGATGACGCGGTCGGGTGCTGGGACAGCGTTCTCGAAGCTCGCGCCTGCGGGGAGCACGTCGGTGAAGCTGAGGTTGTAACCGTCGGGTCCGCTCGGATTGCTCGCGGCGAGGGTGACGGGAATGGAGGCGCCAAGGAGCGCCGTCTCGGGCATCGTCTTGGCGAGCTCAATGTTCGGCGATCCTGCGGCGTGCGCCGGGGGTGCGGGTAGAGCGACGACAAGGGTCGCTGCGGCGAGCAGCATGACCAGGAACGAGGAGAGCTTCGCGCGCAGACGACGAGCAGACATCGACGGAACCACCGATCCGGTAGGTGAGCTGGGGGGCCTAGAACGGCGTTAGGCGAGCGAGACCTTATCATCGGACGTCCTACGTCGTCCATCTATTGTGTCAAACATGACAACTGGTTAGGGAATTCCGCCAAGTCGCGACTTGAACCCGCGGGTCTCAAGCAGGCTGCGAGCGATGTCGTCGGTCAGGTTCTGGAAGCCCGGGGCGCTTCGGGCAAGTCGCCGCAGCACATGCACTGGGGCATGTCCTCACGGATATCCTCGGTGACGAGGCGGTTGTTGGTCGTACCTTTCCGCAGCCAGTTGACGCCCCACGCATCAGTAAAAGTGAAGTCGGGGTTTGCGACCCGCTCGGTCCCCCAGAGACCGATGGCCGCATCAGGGTTCGAAACGACAAGTTTTCCGCGTACTGCTTCGCCAGGAGCGAGCGCGCCGACCACGATCGCTTGATAGAAGTCGCGCTCCGAGGTGGCGTTCGCAAGATCGTAATGCTCATCGTTGTCGTCCCCCCACATGTGAACGAGGATCTTGGCGTTGGTGATGGGGAACGACGACATGTTGGCACACTCATACTCGTAGGTGAGTAGGCCGGCCTTCTTCGGTCGATACGTGCGTGCAACCCAAGGCTACGGAGAACGATGCCGCGTCGCGCGATGTCTCGCAGCTCATCCGCCCGGACTTGCTCCAACTCGCGCGAGCGTCGAAGCTGACGACTCGCCAAGAGGACGGATATGCCGGCGAAGATGAGGCCGGTCCCAGTGAGGAGCGCCTGCGCCCACGTAGCGGCGTCTCCCCAGACGATGGCATACGGAACAAGCCGCACCGCGTTGGCGTATGCGAGGGCCACGGTCGTGGCTACGAGTATGAGCAGGACTATCCAGATCAATGCTCCCCCGCGTGTTGGGTTTGTCGACTCTCGAGGAGCCTCCTCTACCATGCTGTTTCCTCGCCTCACACAAGTCGCGGCCGATGCCCTCAGCGCAGGGTACTGCGTGTGGCGGTTGGGACACGCGACCGTCCCCTACTTCTCCGCGCCTTCCCGGCCGGATCAAGGATGTCTTAGCCTCGATCCACCGATGAGCGTGGGTGCTGAGCGAGCGTCGTGACGCAGAAATGCCCCTCTGATCAGGAAGAATAGAGCTTGTCTAGGGCAACTGTTCAACCGATCCGAGAGGCATCTCGTAGATGCAATTCAAGCACGCTCCGACCGCGGTGTCAGCGGCATTCGATGATCCGAATCTCGTGTCGGTGGCGGGCCTGGTTCCGATGCTGCGGCTCGCGCAGCGAGCCGGGCTGGCGGAGCTGGCTCACGACCGGTTGAGCGTCCCGACCGATAAGGGCTCCAACGCCGGCGTGAAGGTGATGGCGCTGGTCGCGGGGATGCTCGCCGGGGCGGACTCGATCGACGACATGAACCTTCTTCGCCATGGCGGGATGGGTCGGTTGTTCGACCGGACGTATGCGCCGTCGACGTTGGGGTCGTTTCTGCGGGAGTTCCGGTTCGGGCACGTCCGGCAGCTCGACGCCGTCGCGTCCCGGGTTCTCACTGGCCTCGCAGGTCAGGCGCCGCTGCTGCAAGCGCGGGCCGGGGAGCGGGTGATGGTGGATCTGGACGACACCATCATCGAGGTCCACGGGTATCAGAAGCAGGGCGCCTCGTTCGGGTACTCCGGTGTCCGCGGTCTCAATGCCCTCCTTGCCACGGCATCGACGTCGTCGTCGGCGCCGGTGGTCCTGGGGCAGCGGTTGCGGCAGGGCAAGACCGGGTCTCCGAAAGGCGCCGCGCGGATCGTCGGCGACGCGCTCGCGACCCTGCGCCGCACCGGCATCGGAGACGGGGTGCGGCCGTTGCTGCGCACGGATTCCGCGTTCTACGGTCACGCGACCATCGGCACCGCGATCAAAGCCGGCGCCGACGTATCCGTCACCGTTCGGATGGACCCGGCCGTGAAAGGCGCCATCGCCACCATTCCCGATGATGCATGGACGATGATCGAGTACACCGACTCGATCCGTGACGAGACCACCGGTCAGCTGATCTCCAAAGCCGAGGTCGCCGAGGTTCCCTTCACCGCGTTCCGGTCCCGGAAGAAGGCCGAGCAGGTCGCCGGACGTCTGGTGGTGCGGCGGATCCCCGACCTGAACCCGAACAAGATGGAGCAGCCGACGCTGTTCGACGTCTACCGGCACCACGCGTTCTTCACCACCACCGACAAGCACGCGATGGACACGGTGGTCGCGGACAAGACCCACCGCGCTCACGCGATCATCGAGCAAGCCCACTCCGACCTCAAGAACGGGCCGCTCGCGCACCTGCCCTCCGGCGTGTTCGCCGCGAACAGCGCCTGGCTCGTCCTCGCCGTGATCGCGTTCAACCTCACCCGCGCTGCCGGGGTCATCGCCGACGAGGCGGGACGGCTCGCGCGAGCGACGACCGCGACGATCCGTCGCACCCTGATCCACGTCCCGGCGCGGCTGGCACGCTCCGCACGCCGCATCACACTGCACCTGCCGAAGGCCTGGCCCTGGCAGAACGCCTTCGCCCGACTGTTCACGATCACACACGCACCGCCACCAGCGGCGACCACCTGACCATCGCCGCAACGCGGCACGACCGAGGACCACGTGGACGACCGGGATGTGACGCCCGGAACTCACCCCTGCCCTCGGCACGTCACCGCACGCCGATCACGACCGCCCCGCCCACCCCAGGCTCATCGGTGGATCGAGGCTTAGTGGAGATATCTGACGTCTTCACGAACTCGGAGGTTCTCGTGTCCCACCGTAACGCTCGACTGACCGTGCACGGCCGGCTGCTGATCGTGGATCGCGCCCGTGCGGGGTGGAAGCAAGCTCATATCGCCGCGGCGATGGGCGTGTCACGCCGCTGCGTGAAGCGGTGGCTGGACCGGTACCGGGACGAGGGTGAGACTGGTCTGCACGACCGGTCGTCGCGCCCTCATCGTATCGCCAACCGCACCCCAGATGCCGCAGCGGCCGCGGTGGTCGCGATTCGGAAGAAGGAGCGAATCGGGCGTGACGAGATCGCGACCCGGACCGGCGTGCCGGCGCGGACGGTGTCGCGGATCATCGCGCGCGCTGGCCTGCCGCGGCTGGCGGAACTGGACCCGATGACCGGTGAGCAGATCCGCGCGTCCAAGACCACCACGGTCCGCTACGAACGCGAGCGACCGGGTGAGCTGGTGCACATGGACGTGAAGAAGCTGGGCCGCATCCCCGACGGTGGCGGCTGGAAGGCCCACGGCAGAGAGGCGGGGTCACTCCTGCGAGACCGGACGACGAGGATCGGGTTCGACTACGTTCACTCGGTCGTCGACGACCACTCCCGGCTGGCGTACTCCGAGGTCCTCCCCGACGAGAAGGGACCGACCTGCGCCGCGTTCCTCGAGCGCGCGATCGGCTACTTCGCCCGGCACGGCATCGTCCGCATCGAACGACTGCTCACCGACAACGCCTGGGCCTACCGCTGGTCGCTGCGCGAGGCCCCGTGCGTCAGGATGGGGTGAGACACCAGCACTGCTGACCTTCGCACTGCACGGGGCGAGAACGGACCAATACTGAGATGACGATGACGGTTGCTGACGTCGGCACCGATGATGGGGCTATGGCTCCTCGTGCTGACCGGCCCAAGAGGCGGACGTTCACCGCCGAGTTCAAAGCGGCGATCCTGGCCGAGTACGACGCCGCGGACCGCTCTGGGCGTGGGGAGATCCTGCGCCGGGAGGGCCTGTACACCTCCCACATCATCGAGTGGCGCAAGGCCGCGGCCGCCGGCTCGCTGTCCGGGCTGGGCAGCAAGCCGCGGGACCGGCGCGAGCGGGAGCTGCAGGCGCTACGGGCCCGGGCGGAGAAGGCCGAGGCCGAGCTGGCCAAGACCAGGGCGGCGCTGGACCTGATGGGAAAAGCACACGCGCTCTTGGAGACGCTCTCCGAGAGCGCGGACAAGCCGCCGCGGTCGCCGCGGTGATCAACCCGGCCGTCGACGGGCTGGCCGAGCACGTCGGCACCGCGGCTGCGTGCGCGCTGCTGGGTCGCTCCCGCGCCAGTCACTACCGGGCCAAGAACCCGCCACCGCCACGTCCACGGACACCGCGGCCGGCACCGGCGAACAAGCTGTCCGCCGCCGAGCGGGCCCACGTGCTGGCCGTGTTGACCAGCCAGCGGTTCGCGGACAAGTCGGTCGCCCAGGTCTGGGCCACGCTGCTGGACGAGGGCACCTACCTGTGCTCGATGTCCACGATGCACCGGATCCTGCGCGAGCACGACATGGCCGGGGAACGGCGCCGGCAGGCGAGCCACCCGCCCCGGACCCGGCCCGAGCTCGTCGCGACGGCGCCGGGGCAGGTGTGGAGTTGGGACATCACAAAGCTCAAGGGGCCGGAGCGGGGCGTGTACTACGACCTGTACGTCGTGCTCGACATCTTCTCCAGGTTCGTCGTGGGCTGGACCATCGCGGCCCGCGAGGACGCCGAGATCGCCAAGAACCTGCTCGAGCACGCCATGGGCATCCATGGCGTGCCGGAGGCGATCCACGCCGACCGCGGGACCTCGATGACCTCCAAACCGGTCGCTCAGCTGCTCGTCGACCTCGGGGTGGCCAGGTCGCACTCCCGCCCGCACGTGTCGAACGACAACCCTTACAGCGAGGCGGCGTTCAAGACGCTGAAGTACGCCCCGGTCTTCCCCGAGCGCTTCGGGTCCCTGGCCGACGCCGGCGCGTTCGCCGAGCAGTTCTTCGCCTACTACAACCACGAGCACCGCCACTGCGGGATCGGGCTGCACACCCCCGCCAGCGTCCACTTCGGCACCGCCGGGCAGGTCCGCGCCCAGCGCCAGGCCACCCTGGACGCGGCCTACGCCGCCCGTCCCGAGCGCTTCGGCCACCGCCGACCCCAGGCGCCCAAGCTGCCCGAGGCCGCCTGGATCAACCAGCCCTCACAGGAGGCCCTCATACAGACCGCCTGACGGAATCTGTCTCACCCGCCTTGACACTTTCCGGTTTGCTGAGCCGATGCCTCGCGCGCATCAGATCGCCACGACAGTCCTCGCGTGCGCGCACCAGATCGCGTGCGGCTTCCTGATCGGCGGACGGCACCGAAACCGCGGTGATCTCGTCCAGCCGCAGCAGTCTCGCCAGATGCACCGCGTCCTTCGCATCGGTCTTCACCCGATCCCCCGACGGACGCTGCAACTTTGACGGCGCCGCGACCACGCACCGAACACCTGCCGACATCAGCGACCGGTGCAGCCCGAACCCCGTCGGGCCGGCCTCATACGCCACCGCGACCGGACCGGGAAGCCCGCGCACCCACTCAACGATTCGATCATTGCCCGGCGGCAACTTCGCCTGGATTAGCTCGCCTGTCACACCATCGATCGCCGCTGCCGCGACGGAACGGGCGTGCACGTCGAGCCCAACACTCGTACGCTCAGTAAACACGGGGCCTCCCACAACTGTCGGATAGGCCGGGCGGACCACCTCCACCCGGTAACCCACGAGCTTTGCGAGTGAGGCCCCGTCCCGCGACCCCCTCACCAAAAGAGGGCTACTACATACCGTCTAGCGAGAGCCGGGGACCGGGTCAAGAGCCGGATTCACTCGCGAGGCGATCTGTGATTCGGCGCGGCGCGGAGTGATCATTCCGCCTGCGGCATCGACTCATCCGACCCGTGCTCGGCGAGCCACTCGCTCGCGATCCGGCGGGGTGCGCGCAGCAGCCAGGCGTCCACGATCGTCTCGCGCAGCAGGTCGTCGTCGATCGCGTCCAGCCGGATCAGCACGGCCGGATACCCGTCGAAGTGCGGGATCGTGAAGAACACCTCCGGATAGGTCTCGAGGAGCGCGGCCTTCACATCCGGTCCGTCGACACGCGCCGCGACGACGGTGCCGGAAGGCCAGGAGCCGCCCGCCTCGGCGAGCTGCGCCAGATCCTTCTTCCCGGGCGGGCGCTCCCAGACGACGAGCCCGCCGCGGGTGTACCACGCTGGCGCGCGCAGGTGGCCCTCGGTCTTCTCGAACACGCCCGGCAGGCCGAGCGCGATCCTGCGGACGTCGTCGATCGTCGGCATGCCGTCAGTGTACGAGCGGCGGATGCCCGGTCGGGAGGGGCTCCGCGCTCAGCGGCGCCGCCCCGACCGGAGGCGATCCGGGCTGAACGGGGCGCGCCGATGTCATGCGGAGGCCTTCCGGCGGATCGGCCCCCACGGCTTCGCGGAGGCGAGGACGACGGCGAAGGTCAGAGCGGTGAGCGACACCGCCGGCGGGAAGAACAGCGTCTCGGTCCGTGCGCTCCCGGCCGCGCCACCGGTGGCGCCGTACCGGTCGATCTCCGGCATCCCCGGGGCGAGCACGAACACGATCGCGATGCAGAGAGCGGTGTTGAGGACGAGCTTGACCAGGACCCACCAATAGCGCACGAGGCCCCACTTCGTACCGAGCCCGAGCATGAGGCCCGTGAGCAGGCAGACCGCGGCGGAGACCAGCATGGGGGCGACGATGAAGTTCGCCAGAGCGCGGTAGGCCAGCCCGCGCAGGCCGGCATCCGGCGAGGACCAGCCGGTGAGCACGAGCACGGCGACGACGACGTCGACGCCGATCCACGAGCCGGCAGCGACGATGTGCGTCACCCGGACGGCCTGACGCGACCGGCGCGACAGCGGTAGCACGGGTTCGGACGGCGCGGGACGGCGGGAGGTGGCGGCGGTCGACATGGTGCTCCTCGGATCGACGATCCGACAAACTTAGAGTGGCTCCATCTTTGGAGCAAGTAGGGTTTTCCGTAGGATCGGGGCATGGACAGTGCGACAACGCCCGGACTGCGGGAGCGGAAGAAGCGCCAGACCCGGCAGCGGCTCCAGGCCACCGCGATGGCGATGTTCGACGAGCGCGGCTTCGACGGGGTGACCGTGACGGAGATCGCCGCGGCGGCGGACGTGTCGCCGGCGACCGTCTTCAACTACTTCCCGACCAAGGAGGATCTTGTCCTGCACGGGATGGCGCAATACCGGGAGCACCTCGTCGCGTCGCTGCGCGACCGTCCGGCGGATCAGTCGCTGCCGGCGGCGTTCCGCGAGCTGCTGCGCCGGCCCGGCGGCGTGCTCGCCGACGAGGACCCGGCCGGGATCGAGCGCCTGCTCCAGGCGCGCCGCGTGATCGCCGGGAGCCCGTCGCTGCAGGCCCGCGAGGAGGCTCAGTTCGCGGCGATCGCCGACGATCTCGCCGCGCTCGCGGCGGACGGGCACGTCGAAGGAGTGCTGCCGAGGTTCCTCGGAGCCGCGATGGCAGGCGTGCTGCGCGCCGTCGGGCAGGAGGTGCACCGTCTCGCCGTGGCCGGCCGGTCAGGAAGCGAGATCGCGGACCTCGTGATCCCGCAGGGGGTGCGGGCCGTGGAGCTGCTCGAGCGCGGGCTGACCGGCTGACCGCCGGGGCCCGCGCTCGCGCATCGGATGCTCGGGTGAGCCCCGCTCAGGGCTGCGCCGCGATGCCCAGATCGTCCTCGTAGTGGTGGCCCTTGGTCTCGGGGCTCAGCCACAGCGCGATGAAGGTGAGCACCGCCATCGCGGAGAGGTATACCCCGACCAGCCACGGCGAGCCGTCGCCCAGGCGCCACAGTTCCACGGCGATCAGCGGAGCGACCGCGGCGCCGAGGATCGAGGAGACGTTGTAGGCGATCGCCGAACCCGAATAGCGCACATTCGTCGGGAACAGCTCCGGCAGCAGGGCGCCCATCGGCCCGAACGTCATGCCCATCAGCAGGAAGCCGAGGATGAGGAAGCCCTGCGTGACCGCGGTGGTCAGCGCCGGGGTGGCCTGCGGGGCGAGGAACAGGCTGAACGTCATCCCGAACGCGATGATCCCGCCGGTGACCCACAGCAGCAGCGTGCGCCGGCCCACCTTGTCGGCCCACGGGCCGGAGACGAGCGTGAAGATACCGAAGAACACCACGCCGACGATCTGCATGACGACGAACTGCGTGTAACCGAAACCGAGCCCGGGGTAGAACTGCGCGGCGAAGGCCGCCGCGTCGAACGGCTTGCCCGCCGCCTCGGCCGCCGCCTGCGCCGCCGCCGAGGCGGTCTCCAGGGAGGCCGGCTTGGTGCCGAAGGCGAGGGTGAAGTTCGTCATCAGGTAGAACAGCACGTACGTCGCCAGCATGATGAACGTGCCGAGGATCAGCTGCTTCCAGTGGTGACGGAACACCGTGGCCAGCGGCAGCTTGTGGATGCGGCCGGTGTCCGCGGCGCGCTTGAAGGTGTCGGACTCGACGAGCTTGAGCCGGACCCAGAGGCCGATGATCACCATCACGGCGGAGAACAGGAACGGCACCCGCCAGCCCCAGCTGAGGAACGCCTCGGACTTCTGGGTCGGGTCCGACTCGTGCGGCAGCAGCGCGTGATGGCGAGGAAGATGCCGTTGGCGATGATGAAGCCGAGGGGCGCGCCCAGCTGCGGGAAGGAGCCGTACCAGGCGCGCTTGCCGGCCGGGGCGTTCTCAGTGGCCACGAGCGCGGCGCCGGACCACTCGCCGCCGAGGGCGAAGCCCTGCGCGAGGCGGAGGATGAGCAGCAGCAGGGCCGCCCACCAGTTGATCTGCTGGAAGGTGGGCAGCACGCCGATCGGGAACGTGGCGATGCCCATGGTCAGCAGGGATGCCACGAGGGTGGCCTTGCGGCCGAAGCGGTCGCCGAAGTGCCCAAACACCACGGCGCCGATCGGGCGGGCCACCATGGCGGCGCCGAAGACGCCGAAGGAGGCCAGCAGCGAGGTCGTGTCGTTGCCCGTCGGGAAGAACAGGACGGGGAAGACGAGGACGCCCGCCGTCGCGTAGACGTAGAAGTTAGAACTCGACGGTGGTGCCGACCAGGCTCGCGGTGATGACCCGGGAGCGGGGATTCGCGGGGGCGGTTGTCGTACTCACATGTTCCTCCGGTGGGCGGGGTGGGGAAGGCCCACCGGAGTCTATCCCTGGGAAAGCGCTGAACGGCGCATCAGCGCCACAGCACCGCCAGGCTCGCGTTCAGCAGCGTCAGGATGCCGACAGCCCAGAACATCGCCGGCGGGACGTCCTGGTTGCGCTTCTGACGAGCGGTGCCGATGCCGATCAGCGCGCCGATGACCACGAGCACGACGAGCTTCGTGCCGATCTTCGCGTAGTTCATCTCGGCGCCGTCGGGCAGTCCCCACGGGGCGGCGAGGATCAGCCCGGCGACGCCGGCGATGGCGAGGCCGATGTCCATCAGCCGGGTGAGCTCCCGCCGGCCCCCGAAGGCCTGCGTCGCCCACGCGCCGAACAGCGTGGCGAAGCCGATCAGGTGGACGAGCAGAACGACGTGGCGCAGGGTCTCCATGGGGCCAGACTATCCGGCGGACGGCGCGTTTCGTCTCGGGCGCGCTGTGCGCGTCCTCGCTCAACGGCCGGGAGGGGGAGGGCGCGTTTCGTCTCGGGCGCGCTGTGCGCGTCCTCGCTCAACGGCCGGGAGGGGGAGTCCCTCCCGGTCGTTGAGCGAGCACCGCCGGAGGCGGAGCGAGACGAAACGCCCGACCGGCGACCTCAGCGGGCGGAGAGTTCGCGGATCACCAGGGCGGTGCGCAGCGCGGCATCCGCGGCCTCGGCGCCCTTGTCCTCCTTCGAGCCCGGCAGGCCGGCGCGGTCCAGGCCCTGCTGCTCGTCGTCGAGGGTGAGCACCCCGAAGCCGACCGGCTTGCCGGCGTCCAGCGCCACACGGGTCAGACCGTCGGTCGTCGCGGACGACACGTACTCGAAGTGCGGGGTGCCGCCGCGGATGATCACGCCGAGCGCGACGACCGCGTCCGCGCCGCCGGCGAAGGCCGCCTGCGCGGCCACCGCGAGCTCGAACGACCCCGGCACCCGCACGACCGAGTATTCGGCGCCGGACTCGTCGAGGATCCGCTTCGCACCCGCGATCAGCCCCTCGCTGATCGTCTCGTGCCACGTGCCGGCGATCACGACGACCCGCAGGCCCTTCGCGTCGATGCCGCCCTGCTTCGGTGCTCCTGCGCCGCTCATGCGCGCTCCTTTCCCTGCGCGAGGGCCTCGGCGAGCTCTTCCTCGCCGATGATGTGACCCATCCGGTCGCGCTTGGTCTCCAGGTACTGGTGGTTGTTGGGTCCGACGCCGACGATCAGCGGAACCTGCTCCACGACGTCCAGGCCGAGCTCGCGGAGCTTGTTCACCTTGTCGGTGTTGTTCGTCAGCAGACGCACCTTCGACACGCCGAGGTCGGCGAGGATGCCTGCCGCGGCGGCGTACTCTCGGGCATCCGCCGGCAGACCCAGGGCGAGGTTCGCGTCCACCGTGTCCAGACCGCCCTCCTGCAGGCTGTACGCGCGCAGCTTGTTGATCAGCCCGATGCCGCGGCCCTCGTGCCCGCGCATGTAGATGACCACGCCGCCCTCCTGCTCGATCGCGTCGAGCGCCGCGTCCAGCTGCGGACCGCACTCGCACTTCAGCGAGCCGAACGCCTCGCCGGTGAGGCACTCCGAGTGCACCCGCACCAGGGCCGTCTCGCCGGGCTCGCCGGAGACGACGGCGATGTGATCGGTGCCGGTGATCCGGTCCTTGTATGCGAGGAAGCGGAAGGTGCCGTGCTCGGTGGGCACGGTGGCGTCGGCGCGCAGGCTGACCCGCCGGCGGCCGTGCGGCGTGGCCGGCTCGGCGAGCGGCTCGTGCTCGTCGAGGTAGGCGATCAGCTGCTCGATCGTGATCACCGGCACGCCGTCGCGTTCGCCGAGCTCGAGCAGCCCGGGCAGGCGCATCATGCTGCCGTCCTCGGCGACCACCTCGGCGATGGCGCCCACCGGCCGCAGGCCGGCCAGCCGCATCAACTCGACCGCCGCCTCGGTGTGCCCGCTGCGCTCGCGCACGCCGCCGTCCACCGCGCGCAGCGGCAGCACGTGGCCCGGGCGGATGATGCTCGAGGGCGTGGCGGCGGGATCGGCCAGCACGTTCAGCGTGCGCGCCCGGTCGGCGGCGCTGATCCCGGTGGTGATGCCGTCGGCCGCATCCACGCTCACCGTGTACGCCGTCGACCTGGCGTCCTCGTTCATCTCCACCATCGGCGGCAGGTCGAGCTGGTCGGCCAGGTCGGCCGGCATCGGAGCGCAGATGAAGCCCGACGACCAGCGGACGGTCCAGGCGACCCACTCCGCCGTCGCCAGCTCGGCGGACAGGATGACGTCGCCCTCGTTCTCGCGGTCCTCATCGTCGGCGACGATGACGGGGCGACCCGCGCGCAGCGCGTCGAGGGCCTCGGGGATGGTGGCAAGGCTCATCGTGAGCCTCCTTCCGAAATGTCCGAAGAGGAGCGGAACGCGAGCAGGCGCTCGACGTGACGGGCGAGGATGTCGGTCTCCAGGTTCACCCGGTCGCCCGGGGCGAGCGTGCCGAGCGTCGTGGCGGCGAGCGTCTCGGGGATGAGGGAGACCTCGAACCAGTGCGCCGCGGCGGAGGGGTCGCTGACGGCGCTGACGGTGAGCGAGGTGCCGGCGACGCTGATGGACCCCTTGTCGACGACGAGCGGGGCGAGGTCGGCGGGGAGGCTGATCCGGATCACGCGCCACTGGTCGCCCGGGCGCACCTCGAGCACCTCTCCGACGCCGTCGACGTGGCCCTGCACGATGTGCCCGCCCAGGCGGGCGCCGACCGGCATGGCCTTCTCGATGTTGACCCGCGACCCGACCGCGACGTCGCCGAGCGCGGACACGTCGAGCGTCTGCTTCATCACGTCGGCGTCGAAGGTGTCGGCGGTGGAGCCGACCACGGTGAGGCAGACGCCGGAGACGGCGATGGACTCGCCGTGCACGGCGTCGGAGGCGGCAATGGGGGCGCGGACGGTGAGCCGCCAGCCGTCGCCCGAAGGGGTGATGGCGGCGATCTCGCCGATCTCCTCGATGATTCCGGTGAACATCAGGCTCCTTCCCGCGTCGCGGGGTCGAGGGGGCGGGCGATCGCGAGCAGGTCCGGTCCGAGCGGCACCCACTCGTCGACGACGAGGCGCCGGGCGTCCGTGATCGTGGCGACGCCGACGTCGGTGAGGGCGAGACGGTCGCCGCCGAGCAGGACCGGCGCGATGTAGGCCAGGATGCTGTCGGCGAGCCCCGCCGCGATGAACGCGCTCGCGAGGGTCGGTCCGCCCTCGACGAAGACGCGCTGGATGCCGCGCTCGCGCAGGTCGGCGAGCACGGCGGTCAGGTCGTGGCCCGGGTGGAACACGGGGGCGTGCGGATGCCGGCGCACCGCCGCATCCGCCGGGGTCTCCCGCGAGCCGATCACGACCGGCACCGGCTGGTGGGGGAGCAGCACGTCGCCGTCGCGCGCGGTCAGCGCCGGGTCGTCGGCGAGGACGGTGCCGGTGCCGACGACGATGGCGTCCGCGGCCGCACGGCGGCGGTGCACGTCGGCGCGCGCGGCAGGTCCGGTGATCCATTGGCTGGTGCCGTCGGATGCCGCGGCCCTACCGTCCAGGCTCTGCGCCCACTTCACGGTGACGTGCGGGCGTCCCAGCCGCTGCACCTCCAGCCAGTCGGCGATGAGCGCGCGGGCTTCTTCGGCCTTCTCGCCGGCGACGACCTCGACGCCGGCGGCGCGCAGCCGCTCGGCGCCGCCGCCGGAGACGGCGCCGGGGTCATCGAGGGCGTACACGACGCGGGCGATGCCGGCGTCGATGAGCGCCTGGGCGCACGGGCCGGTGCGGCCGGTGTGGTTGCACGGCTCCAGGGTGACCACGGCGGTCGCGCCGCGGGCCTGCGCGGGGGTGAGCGCGGAGAGGGCGTCGACCTCGGCGTGCGGGGTGCCCGCGCCGCGGTGCCAGCCCTCGGCGAGGACGGTGCCGTCGGGAGCGAGGATGACCGCGCCGACCTGCGGGTTGATGCCGCGGGGGCCGTTCCCGGCGAGTTCGAGGGCGCGCGACATCGCGTCGCGTTCGGCCTCGGTCACTGCCATCCGTCGTCCTTCGTCGAAGGCTCCGGGGATCGCCGAACGCGCGCAGGCGCGCTTCGTGCTGCCTCTCATCCGGACTCGCGAGCGACTGCTCGCATCACCGTCGGTCCCGGAGTTCCACCGGATCGGCGCCTGTGGCCAGGCGTTCGCGGACTGTCACCGCCGGTTCGGATTCTCACCGACCCCGGAGCACGTTGATGCTCTGAGTGTACTCAACGCCCTCCTTCGCGTTTCATTCCCGTGAATGCGTACCGCCTGCCCCGGCCGCGTTCCGGGTCACTTCAGCAGCCGGGAGAGGCGGCGGTCGGCCAGGACCTTGCCCCCGGTCTGGCAGGTCGGGCAGTACTCCAGCGAGCGATCCGCGAAGAAGACGCTGCGGATCGTGTCGCCGCAGACCGGGCACGCCTCGCCGCGGCGGGCATGCACCTGCATCCCGCGCCGCTTGGCGTCCTTGAGGTCGGCCGGGGGCTTGCCGGCGGCGGCTTCGACCGCCTCGCGGAGGGTCGTCTGCATCGCCTGGTACAGCCGGTCGATCTCGGCGTCGTCCAGTCCGACGGCGGGCGCGTACGGCGACATCCGGGCGGCGTGCAGGATCTCGTCCGAGTACGCGTTGCCGATGCCGGCGATCAGGCCCTGGTCCCGCAGCAGCCCCTTGATCTGCGTCCGCCGGCCGGCCAGCAGGCCTGCGAACACGTCGCGTGTGAACGCCGGGTCGAGCGGATCGGGACCGAGCCGGGCGATGCCTGGCACATCCTCCGGTGCACGCACGACGAACACGGCGAGCGACTTCTTGGTGCCGGCCTCGGTGAGGTCGAAGCCGGATCCGTCGTCCAAGCCGACCCGCACGGCGATCGGGCTCCGGCCGGGCTTGATCGGCGTCGCCGGCAGGTCGTCGTACCAGCGCAGCCAGCCCGCCTTGGCCAGGTGGAACACCAGGTGCAGGTCGTCGCCGCAGGCGAGATCGAGGAACTTCCCGTGCCGCACGGCATTCGTGACGGTGGCGCCCTGCACGGCGTGCACCGGCGGATCGAAGGTCTTCAGCGCCGCGATCGCACCCACGCTGACGCGCGTGATCGTGCGCCCGACCGCGCGGGCGGACAGGAAGTCGACGAGCCCCTGGACCTCCGGCATCTCCGGCATGCGTTCATCCTGCCACCGGCATCCGACATCGGCGAGGGCCGTCAGAGCACGGGCCAGTCCACCGGGGTGCGGTCGTCGGCGGCGGGCAGCCCCGCGATCCAGCCGTCGTCGCGGCCGCGGGGGCCGGTCAGCCCCTGGCGGAGCGTCCCCTCGTAGCGGAAGCCGAGGGTGCGGGCGGTGCGGGCCGAGGGCACGTTCCCGACGACGGCCCGCCAGCTCAGCCGCACCAGCCCGAGCTCGCCGAAAGCCCAGTCGACCACGGCGCGGCCGGCCTCGGTCATCAGCCCCTGCCCGCGGAACGCGGCCGCGCCCCAGTAGCCGATCTCGGCCTCCCCGCCGTGCGGGTGATCGGTGATGCGGTGCAGCCCGATCATGCCGGCGAGGACGCCGTCGCGGCGGATCGCCCACACGGTCTCGGCGCGCTCATCCCACCAGGTCGTGACCTTCTCCACGAACTCGCGGGCGTTCTCGGCCGTGTACGGGCTGGGCACCGTGGTCCAGCGCGGCACCTCGGTATCCTGGCACGCCTCGGTGATCGCGTCGACGTCGGTCATGGTCGGGATGCTCAGCACCAGCCGCTCGGTGCGCAGCGTGACGGGTTCCATCCGCTCAGCGTAGTGACCGCCGCGCCGCAGACCGGCCGCGCCACGGACCGGCCAGGCGCTGACTGCCGGGCGCCCGGGCCTTCCCGACCGGGCCGGTAGCATCGTGGGGCGGCCGTTCGCCGTGATCCCGAAGGAGTCGGCCGTGCCGGTGCAGCAATCATCGCCCCGTGGCGTGCTCGCGTCGCTGGCGGCATCCGTCCTGTTCGGCGGCATCTTCTGCCTCGCCGCGCTGGTCCGCTCCTCCGCCGAGGTCGTGTTCGCGTGGCGGGTGCTGATCACGGTCCTCTGCTACGCCGCCGCGCTCGCGCACCCGGCGGCGCGGCGGGCGCTGACGGTGCTGTGGCGGCGGCTGCGATCGCGCTGGTGGATGCCGCTGCTGGCGCTGCTTCTGGCCACGATCGTCGGCGTGCAGCTGTGGCTGTTCATGTGGGCGCCGATGCACGGGCACGCGCTGGACGCCTCACTCGGGTACCTGCTGCTGCCGATCTGCCTGGTCCTCGGCGGACGGTTCCTGATGCGGCACCACGTCAGCCGGATGCAGTGGCTCGTCGTGGCGCTGGCGGCGGTGGCCGTGGCGGTCAAGCTCGCCGCGACCCCGGAGCTGTCCTGGGTGACGCTCGTGATCTGCGTCCCGTACACGCTCTACTTCGTGCTGCGCCGGCGCTTCGGGCTGGACGGCCCGATCGTGTTCGGCGCCGAGACGGCGGCCATGGTGCCGGTGTCGGTCCTGTTCCTCGTCACCGCGACGCCGGTGCCGCTCACGCCCCTGGAGCTCAGCGGCCTGCTCGGCATCGCCTTCGCGAGCGCCCTGGCGATGACCCTGTACCTCGGCGCCTCCTCGCTGCTGTCCATGCCGGTGTTCGGGCTGCTCAGCTACGTGGAGCCGGTGCTGCTCGTGGTCGTGGCGCTGATCCTGGGCGAGCGGATGCAGGGTGCCGACCTCGCGGTGTACGGCATCCTCGCCGTGGCGCTCGGCATCCTCGCCGTGGACGGGTTCCGGCGGGCGCGCACGGCCGGCTGATCCGGCCGGACGGCCCGGCCCGATGTCGTCCGCCCCGACTAGACTCGTGCGGTGACTGTTCCGGGGATTCTGCGCGCCTTGGAAGAGGCGAACCTGTACCGCGACGCCCTCGCCTGGGCGAAGACCGACGCGGACATCTCGCTGGTGGACGGGCTGGACGCCCCGGTCCTGGCGGGGCTGCTGCAGCGCCGAGCGGAGGCCGGGCTGCCGGCATCCGCTCTCGTGGTCGCGCCCACCGGGCGGCGCGCCGACGTGCTCGCGGCCGCGCTGGGCGCCTACCTGGCGGATGCCGAGATCCTCACCTTCCCGGCCTGGGAGACGCTTCCCCACGAGCGGCTCAGCCCGAGCCCCGACACCGTGGGCCGGCGCCTGGACGCGCTCCGGCGCGTGGCGACCTGGTCGGGGGAGCGGCCCCTCGTCGTCGTCGCCTCGGTGCGCGCCGCGCTGCAGCCGCTGGCGGCGAACCTCGGCGACGCCGCCCCCCTCGAACTGCGGGTCGGCGGCCGCGGCATCGAACTGGAGGGCGCGGCCGCGCAGCTCGTCGAGCGCGCCTACTCGCGGGTGGACATGGTGTCCCGCCGCGGCGAGTTCGCGGTGCGCGGCGGCATCCTCGACGTCTTCCCTCCCACCGCCGACCACCCGTACCGCATCGAGTTCTTCGGCGACGAGGTCGACCAGATCCGTGCGTTCTCCGTCGCCGACCAGCGCTCCCTGCCCGGCGACGTCGCCGCCGTCGAGCTGCCCGCCAGCCGCGAGCTGCTGCTCACCCCGGAGGTGCGCGAGCGCGCCGGCGCCCTCGTCGCCGGGTTCCCCGCGATCGCCGGGATGCTGGAGAAGATGGCGCAGGGCATCCCGGTCGACGGCATGGAGTCGCTGCTCCCGATGGTCGCAGGCCCCCTCGTCACGCTCGCCGAGTACCTGCCGGCCGGCTCCGCCACCGCCATCGTCGACCCGGAGCGGGCCAGCGCGCGGGCGCAGAACCTCGGCGAGACCAACCGGGAGTTCCTGGATGCGGCGTGGAGCGCCGCTACCTCCGGCGCCGCGGCGCCGATCGATCCCTCGACGCTGAGCGGCGGTGCGGCGGGGATGCTCGACGCGCGGCTGGACGCGGGCGACTTCGTCTCCCTCGCGCGTCTGCGCGAGATCGTGCACGAACGGGACGGGGTGTGGTGGCGGCTCAGCCCGTTCGCCTCCGGCGACGAGGACGCCACCAGCCTCGAGGCATCCGTCATCCCCTCCTTCCACGGCAACGTCGACGGGGCGATCGCGTTCGTCGACGACCGGCTCCGCGAAGGGTGGCGGGTGGTCGTCATCGCCTCCGGCCACGGGCTCGTGGAGCGCGCGCGCGACGTGCTCAGCGACCGCGGCATCGCGGCCCGCATCGTGGACGACCTGCGCGAGGAGCCCGAGGCGGGGGTCGCCACGCTCGTCACCGGGACGGTCGAGTCCGGCTTCCAGGTGCCGGATGCCCGGCTCGCGGTGCTCACCGACAACGAGTTCTACGGGCGCACCATCGGCGGCGACCAGCGGGTGGTCAAGAAGCTCGCCTCCCGCCGCCGCAACGTCGTCGACCCGCTGCAGCTGAAGCCCGGCGACTACGTGGTGCACACCACGCACGGCCTCGGCCGGTTCGTGGAGATGACCAAGCGCGAGGTGTCCTCCGGCGGCAGGAATGCCACCAAGACCACGCGGGAGTACCTGGTGCTGGAGTACGCGCCGTCCAAGCGCGGCTACCCGGGCGACAAGCTGTTCGTGCCCACCGACCAGCTCGACCTGTTGTCGAAGTACGTCGGCGGCGAGGCGCCGGCGCTGTCGAAGATGGGCGGCAGCGACTGGGCGGCGGCCAAGGGCCGTGCCCGCAAGGCCGTGCGCGACATCGCCGTGGAGCTGGTGAAGCTGTACTCGGCGCGGATGAACGCCAAGGGGCACGCCTTCGGCCCTGACACGCCGTGGCAGCGGGAGCTCGAGGAGGCGTTCCCGTTCGCGGAGACGCCGGACCAGCTGCAGACCATCGAGGAGATCAAGGCCGACATGGAGCGGCCCATCCCGATGGACCGGCTGCTCTCCGGCGACGTCGGCTTCGGCAAGACCGAGGTCGCCGTGCGCGCGGCGTTCAAGGCGATCCAGGACGGCAAGCAGGTCGCCATGCTCGTGCCGACCACCCTGCTGGTGAAGCAGCACCTGGAGACCTTCACGGAGCGGTTCGCCGGCTTCCCGGTGAAGGTTCGGGCGCTGTCGCGGTTCCAGACCGACAAGGAGGCGCGCCAGGTCGTGCAGGGGCTGCTCGACGGCTCGATCGACATGGTGATCGGCACGCACCGCATCCTCACCGAGCAGGTCCGGTTCAAGGACCTGGGGCTCCTCATCGTCGACGAGGAGCAGCGCTTCGGCGTCGAGCACAAGGACGCGCTGAAGAAGCTGAAGACCAACGTCGACATCCTCGCGATGAGCGCCACCCCGATTCCGCGGACCCTGGAGATGGCGGTCACCGGCATCCGCGAGATGTCCACGCTGCAGACCCCGCCGGAGGACCGGCATCCGATCCTCACCTTCGTCGGTCCCCGCAGCGACAAGCAGATCGCGGCGGCGATCCGGCGCGAGATCCTCCGCGAGGGGCAGGTCTTCTTCGTGCACAACCGGGTGCAGTCGATCCAGCGGGTTGCCGCTGAGATCGCCGAGCTCGTGCCGGAGGCGCGGATCGCGGTCGCGCACGGCAAGATGGGCGAGCACCAGCTGGAGCAGGTCGTCGACGACTTCTGGGAGCGCAAGTACGACGTGCTCGTCTCGACCACGATCATCGAGACCGGGCTGGACATCTCGAACGCCAACACGATCATCATCGACCGCGCGGACAAGTACGGGCTGTCGCAGCTGCACCAGCTGCGGGGGCGGGTCGGCCGCGGTCGGGAGCGCGCGTACGCGTACTTCCTGTACGACGACACGAAGCCGCTGTCCGAGACCGCGGCCGACCGGCTGCAGACCATCGCGGTGAACAACGACCTCGGCTCCGGCATGCAGGTGGCCCTGAAGGACCTCGAGCTGCGCGGCGCCGGCAACCTGCTCGGCGCAGAGCAGGCGGGGCACATCGCCGGCGTCGGGTTCGACCTGTACCTGCGCATGATCGGCGAGGCGGTGGCCACGTTCCGCGGCGAGGACACCGCTTCCGAGCAGGAGCTGAGGCTCGAGCTGCCGGTGGAGGCGCGCATCCCCGAGCACTACATCGACAGCGAGCGGCTTCGGCTCGAGGCGTACCAGAAGCTGTCCAGCGCCTCCACCGCGACGGCGGCGGACGACGCGATCGATCTCGTGGTCGAGGAGCTGACCGATCGGTACGGGGCGCTGCCGGAGGAGGCGTCCGGGCTGGTCGCGATCGCCCGCCTGCGTCGTCGCGCCGCCCGCGCCGGCCTGACCGACGTCGTCGCCATGGGCTCGAACCTCCGCATCGCACCGGCCCGGTTCGAGGAGTCGATGAAGGTGCGGATGCAGCGGCTGTACCCCAAGGCGAAGCTGGTCGGCGGCGGCGAGGCGCTCGTCGTGCCGATGCCGGGCCCGGACGGGCCGGACCTCGTGGAGTGGGTCGGCCAGCTGCTCACGGCGCTGTTCCCCGAGCCGGTGAAGACTCCGGCCTGAGCTCAGGCGGGCGGATCGCGCGGTGCGGGGTGCGCCTGACGCGGCCTTGTACGCTTCCCGCGGCCCGGATCCGGATTCCGGTCCGCGTCTGGCGCACATCTCCGCGCGAAGCGCACGGGATCGGGCCGCCCGTCGGCGGGAGGCACCGGCATCCGGCATCCGTCGCACATCCCCGGGGCCGGAATCGACAGCGCCGCCGGGGAGGGAACGGACTAGTCTGGCGGCATGATCTACGAGCACCTCGGGGCTCGGCCCCGGATCCACGACACCGCCGTCGTCGCACCCACCGCCGTGATCTCCGGCGATGTGCAGATCGGGCCGAACTGCCAGGTGCTGCACGGGGCGGTGATCACCGCGGAGGGCGGCCCGATCACCCTCGGCGAGCACGTCATCGTGATGGAGAACGCGCTGATCCGTGCGACGGCGGCGGACGCCGTGCACATCGGCGACCACTCGCTGCTGGGCACGCTGTCGAGTGTCGCCGGGGCGACGATCGGCGAGGAGGTGTTCCTCGCCTCCGGCGCGCGCGTGTTCAACGGGGCGCGGCTCGGGGACCGCTGCGAGATCCGCGTGAACGCGATCGTGCACCGGCGCACGGCGCTGCCGGAGGGCTCGGTCGTGCCGATCGGGTGGATCGCGGTGGGCGACCCGGCGCAGCTGTTCTCCCCGGACCGCGCGGAGGACATCGCCGCCGCGCAGCCCGAGCTCGACTTCCCCGGCTACGTGTTCGGCGTCGACCGGGAGACACCCGACCTGATGGTGCAGCTCACCGAGCGCTACGCCTCATCCCTCGCCCGGCACGCCGCCGACCGCCAGCTCTGACCCGCCCTCCCGGCACGTCCCGCCCCCGCCACATTGTGTCCCGTTCTGCTGGTCGGCGCCGGCCGCACCCGCAGAACGCTCCACAATGTGTCACGTCGTGCGGGTTCAGGGCCAGGACCCGCAGAACGCTCCACAATGTGTCAGCTGCTGCGGGTTCACAGCGGGGGAACCATCAACTGGTGACACAATGTGGCCAGGCGTGCGGGTGCGGGCGGGAGGGGTCAGATGACGCCCTGGGCGAGCATCGCGGCGGCGACCCGCTCGAAGCCGGCGATGTTCGCGCCCGCGACGTAGTCACCCGGCGTCCCGTACTCCTCGGCCGCGCGGAACGCGGCGTCGTGGATGTCGGCGATGATGCTGCGCAGCTTGTCCTCGCTGTCCGCGAAGCTCCAGCGCTGACGTGACGCGTTCTGGCTCATCTCCAGCGCGGAGGTCGCCACGCCGCCGGCGTTGGCCGCCTTGCCCGGGGCGAACAGCACGCCCGCGCTCTGGAACGCCTCGACGGCCTCGGGCACGCACGGCATGTTCGCGCCCTCGGACACCGCGCGCACGCCGTTGGCGATCAGCGCCTCGGCATCCTCCGCGCCGACCTCGTTCTGCGTCGCCGAGGGCACGGCGATGTCGACCGGCACCTGCCAGACGCTGCCGCCCTCGACGAACCGCGCGGTCGGCTTGCGGCGGGCGTACTCGACGATGCGGCCGCGCTCGACCTCCTTGATCTGCCGCAGCAGGTCGACGTCGATGCCGTCCTCGTCCACGACGTAGCCCGAGGAATCGGATGCGGTGACCGCGGTCGCCCCGAGCTGCTGCGCCTTCTGGATCGCGTAGATCGCGACGTTGCCCGAGCCGGACACGCCGACCCGCTTGCCGGCCAGGGACTCGCCGTGCACGGCGAGCATCTCCTGCGCGAAGAACACGGCGCCGTATCCGGTGGCCTCGGTGCGCACCTCGGCGCCGCCCCAGCCGGTGCCCTTGCCGGTGAACATGCCGGACTCGTGCCGGTTGGTGATCTTGCGGTACTGCCCGAACAGGAACCCGATCTCGCGCCCGCCCACGCCGATGTCGCCGGCCGGCACGTCGGTGTGCTCGCCCAGGTGCCGGTACAGCTCGTTCATGAACGACTGGCAGAACCGCATCACCTCGGCGTCGCTCTTGTCGTGCGGGTCGAAGTCCGAGCCGCCCTTGGCGCCGCCGATGCCCTGCCCGGTGAGCGCGTTCTTGAAGATCTGCTCGAAGCCGAGGAACTTGATGATCGACAGGTTCACCGACGGGTGGAAGCGCAGGCCGCCCTTGTACGGGCCGAGGACGGACGAGAACTGGATGCGGTAGCCGCGGTTGACCTGCAGCCGCCCCGCGTCGTCGATCCACGGCACGCGGAACATGATCTGCCGCTCCGGCTCGACCAGCCGCTCCAGGATGCCGTTCTCGGCATACTCCGGATGCCGCTCGAGCACCGGGCCGATCGAGTGCAGCACCTCGTGCACGGCCTGCTGGAACTCGGGCTCGTGCGGGCTGCGGGCCAGCACGGTGTCGAAGACGGGCTGCACGGTGGCGGTGAGCGGGTGGAAGTCGGCGGCGGTGACGGTCACGCGGGAAGCTTTCTGTCGAGTGGGGGATGGCTGCGATCGTGTCGCGTGAGGATGCCGGGTCCGGCGCGAGAGATCACTCTAGCGTGGTGCTCGGGGTGCGGCGCGCGGCGGTGCCGGGCCGTGGCCGGTCAGCCGGTGTTCTGCAGGCCCGCGGCGACGCCGCTGACCGAGAGCAGCAGCAGCCGCTTCAGCTCGGCCTCGTCCTCCGGGGAGGCCGCCGGCTCGGCGCGCAGCGCCCGCAGGGCGCGCAGCTGCAGCAGCGACAGGGCGTCCACGTACGGGGTGCGCAGCTGCACGGCGCGCTGCAGGATGGGCTTGTTCTCCAGCAGGCGCTCGCCGCCGGTGAGGCGGATCACCCAGTCCCGGGTGAGGCGGAGCTCGTCCAGCACGATGCCGGCGAGATCGTCGCGGTCGCCGAGTTCGAGATAGCGCCGCGCGATGCGCTCGTCGGTCTTCGCCAGGCTCATCGCGACGTTGTCGACCATGGTGTGCAGCAGCGGCCACTCCCGGTACGCCTCCACGAGCGCTACCTCGTCGCCGACGGCCTCCAGCGCCGACCCCAGGCCGAACCAGCCGGCCAGGTTGATCCGCGCCTGCGTCCAGGCGAACACCCACGGGATCGCCCGCAGGTCCTCGAGGGACTCCACCGACAGTCCGCGCCGCGCCGGCCGCGAGCCCAGGGCGAGCAGGCCGAGCTCCTCGAGCGGGGTGACCGTGGCGAACCAGGGCGCGAACCCCTCGGCGCGGACCAGCGAGAAGAAGCGCTCACGGGAGGCGCGGTCCATCACCCGGGCGATCTCGGCGAAGCGCTCGGCGGCGCCGCTGGTGCGCTGCTCCCGCGTCGGGGCGGATGCCAGCAGCGTCGCCGCCGCGACCTGATCGATGTGCCGCATCGCGATCGCCGGCTCGCCGTACCGGGCGAAGATCACCTCGCCCTGCTCGGTGAGCTTGAACCGGCCGTCGACCGAGTGCGGCGGCTGGGCGAGGATCGCCGAGTTCGCGGGCCCGCCGCCGCGGCCGAGCGCCCCGCCGCGCCCGTGGAACAGGGTGAGCTCGATGCCGGCATCCTGCGCCCACTCCGCGATCCGGCGCTGCGCCTCGTACAGGGCGAGGTTGGCGGCGACCGGGCCGACGTCCTTGGACGAATCGGAGTACCCGAGCATCACCTCGAGCCGGTTGCCGGTCTGCGCCATCCGCTCCCGGAACTCGGGGAAGCCGACCACCTCGGCGAGGATGCCCGGCGCGGCCTGCAGGTCGGCGAACGTCTCGAACAGCGGGATCACGTTGAGCAGCGGCACATCCTCGCCGCAGGCGTGCCGTGCCAGCCGGTGCACGGCGGCGAGGTCGTCGGCCGACTGCGTGAACGACACCACGTACCGGCCGGCGGCGCGCAGCCCGTGCCGCCGCTGGATGTCCGCGATGGCGCGGAACACCTCGAGCACCTCCTCGGTCTGCGCGCTCAGCGGCCCGCCGGCCTCCAGCTCGGCCAGCGCCTGCGCGTGCACCTTCGAGTGCTGGCGCACCTCGAGCTCGGTGAGGTGGAATCCGTACGTCTCCACCTGCCAGATCACGTGCTGCAGCCCGCCGAACGCGTGGCGCGCGGCACCCGCGTCGACCAGCGAGCGCTGCACCGTGCGCAGGTCGTCGAGCAGCTCCTCCGGCGCGGCGTACCCGCCGGCGGCCCCGACCCGGGTCGCGTGCACGCGGTGCGCGAACGACAGCAGCAGGCGGCGGTGCGGCTCGCCGGGCGAGCGCTTGGCGATGTCGGCGGCGAGCCCGGGCTCGCTCTGGGCGAACCGCTCCCAGAGCGAGCCGGCCTCCGCGCTGGGCGGGGTGCTCTCGTCGTCGAGGGTGAGGGTGCGTCCGAACCGGTCGAGGGAGCGCTCCAGCCCGCGCAGGACGTGGTCCGAGGCGATGCCGGCGGCCTCACGGGTGACGGATGCCGTGACGAACGGGTTGCCGTCGCGGTCGCCGCCCACCCACGACCCGACCCGCACGAACGCGGGCACGAGCGGCTCGCTGGCGCCGGACGCCTCGCCGCGCAGCGCGTCGTCGATGCGGCGGTAGACGTGCGGCACCGTGGTGAACAGCGTCTCGTCGAAGACGCCCATCACGGTGCGCACCTCGTCGGTGGGGGTCGGCTTCTGGGCGCGCAGCGGGGCGGTCCGCCACAGGGTGTCGATCTCCTCCAGCATCCGTCGCCGAGCGCGGCGCTCCTCGGCGCCGCCCTCGCTCGCCGCGTCGTGCTGGGTGAGCAGCTCGGACAGGCGGCGGATGCTGCTGGACACCGCCCGTCGCCGCGCCTCGGTCGGGTGCGCGGTGAAGACCGGGTGGAAGCGCAGACCGCGCAGCCGGCGCTCCGCCTCCTCCTCGCCGACCTCGCGGCGCAGCTGCGCGAACGCGGTCGCGACGGTGTCGGCGGCGTCCTCGCGCCCGGGCCGGCCGGCGCGCTCGCGCAGCACCCGGACCCGCTGGTGCTCCTCAGCGAGGTTGACCAGGTGGAAGTAGCAGGTGAAGGCGCGGGCGACCTCGTCGGCGCGCTGGATCGTGAACGAGTCGGCGATGGCGGCGGCACGCAGGAAGGACTCGTCGGTCTCCTCGTCGAAGGCCTGAATCGTCGCCAGCCGCAGCCGCTCGACGTCCTCGAAGAGGCCGGGGCTGCCGGATTCGCGCAGCACCTGGCCGAGCAGCTCGCCGAGCATGCGCACGTCCGCGCGCATGGCATCCGGGATGCCGCTGGAGGCCTCGAAGCGCGTGATCACGCGGATCGCCTCGGTGGTCGTGGGGTCGGTGAAGGAGTGTGCGGGGGTCACGGTTTCGAGAGTAACCCGCACGTCAGGATCGTCCCGACCGCGTGACGAACCGCGACGCGCCCGGTCGCGCGCCTAGCTAGACCTTCCCTACTCCGCCGCCTTCACCTCGAATCCGGGCTCCGCGATTCCCCCCGCGACGCTCGAGGCGCTCCTGGCTGCCAAGCAGGTACGGCTCCTTCCCGGCACCCGCCTGAACACGGCGTCGATCGACTCGCAAGGTCTGGTAGTCGTCACCGCAGAAGACCTCGACACTCCAGGACGCATCGGAGCGCGCCGCATCGATCCGCTCACATTCGCCACGCAACACGCGTCAGCACAGCTCACCCACGCCGGCGACGTCATCTTCCGCACCGGTCCGACACCTGCCGCATGGGTTGACGCCGAAGGATCGAAGGTCGTTGCCTACCCCGCTCGGGTGCTGCGCATCACCGCAGCAGACCCGGGCGGCCTCGTGCCAGAGGTCGTCGCAGTCGACATACCGACCCAACCGGCAGGCCCCGGCGCCTGGAAACGATGGATGCTGCGCCGTTTTGCACCCGCATCCATCAGGCCGTTGCGTCGCGCGATCGCCGATGTCGCCGTGGCTCGCACCGAACTCGAGCGCCGCATCGCGACGCTCGACCAGTACGTCGATATGCTGACAGCCACCGTGGCCGCCGGCGCCGTCTCTCTCACCGACCTGAACGACGCCGCGATCGCGGCACCCGCACCGCAGTAAGGAAGCCCATGCCCCGAACCCCGAAAGCCGCCCCACAGGCGCCGTCGACCATGAAAGAGCTCAAAGACACGCTCTGGAAGGCCGCCGACAAGCTGCGCGGCTCAATGGACGCCTCGCAGTACAAGGACGTCATCCTCGGACTCGTCTTCCTCAAGTACGTCTCCGACGCGTTCGATGAGCGCCGCGACGGGATCCGCGCCGAGCTCGCCGCTGACGGGTACGACGAAGATCAGATCGCCGAGCTCATCGACGACGTTGACGAGTACACCGGTCGCGGTGTGTTCTGGGTGCCGGCGAATGCCCGCTGGGGGTTCCTCGCCGAGAACGCGAAGGGCACATCGGTCGACGTCGCCGCCGAAGCATCTCGCGGGAAACACTTCTCGCCGCCGCTCTCGAGTGACGAACTCGCGTTCTACGACGCGGTCGCGACGAATGAGTCCGCTGTCGACATCCAAGGCGAGGACGTCCTCGCACAGATCGCCCGCGAGCTCGTCGCCGTGATGCGGCGCGACGTGCGCACCGACTGGACTGTGCGTGACGATGTGCGCGCCAAGCTGCGGTCTTCGATCAAGCGGTTGCTGGTGAAATACAAGTACCCGCCGGACAAACAGCCCGAGGCGATCAAACTCGTGATGGAACAGATGGAAGCGATGGCACCGCGCTACGCGGACGATCGAGGGCAGTAGGCGAGGCGCGCTCGCCTGCATACATTGGGGGATGTGAAGTGGCAATCGGATATCGCGCAATCCTGCGCCTGACGCCCGACGAGGACGCGGTCGCGGTCGCTGAATCGCAACTCCGATCTTGGCTCAGCGGAAAGCAGAACCGCAGGGGCAGTGGCGCGGAGCGAGCAGACTGGGACGGGCCAGGGGCGCACGATCTGGGCGACGGCTCAGAACTTAGGGTCGTGCATGCGCCGGAGAGCCTGGATCAGAGCCGTAGAAGGCTCTATCGGTTGCGCGAGCGAAACCGGCACGGCGTTTGGACCGTGTCCCTCTATGCGATCTCTGCTCCACAGGCGCGCCGCTACACGCAGTCGCTTGTGATCGAGGCGGGCGTCGATGATGTGCCGACCACGACGGCTGTAACAAGGGTCGATACGCCGCGTCTCGCGCGGCAGATTCTTGAGACGACCAACGCGAGGGATGGGGAGACCCCGCTCCATGGTGTGCCCTCGGTGATCCGATCTTCTGACGTCGACGAGGTTTGGCGGGCAATTGTGGATCCGGCGCGAACCGCCAGCGTCATCGTCGCGCCGGCGCTCGAAGGAGCACCTCTCGATCGCTGGCAACAGATCATTGTGAGTTTGACGAAGCAGAGCGTGGGCGTGGCAACCACATTCGTGCTGGATCCGGAGGCGACGGAACTCCTTGCAATGCGGTTGCCGCAGTCCCATCGCGTTGAGCGGGGTGTGGTCCGTACTTTCGCGCCTCAAGTGGAGCTCGATTCGCCCGCGGATGGTATTCGTCATCGGATGCTCGGTCCCGCCACATTGGCGCGGGCGATCGATGGCACTCGGGTAGCGACCCCGTTGGTGAACCGGCATGCGGAGTCGACGCGACTGCGCTTCATACAACGGGACCTTCCGCCCGATGTGCGTCGCTCTCTCGAGATCTTGTCGCGCGCCGATCTCGTCAGTGAGCGTACTCAGGAGGTGCGCCGGCGGCTTGCCCGTCCAGCCCCGCCGTCGGCGCCGGAGCGGACCTGGGTTGAAGTTCCTTCATCCGGGTCGCCGACCCAGGCTGCGTCCATCGCCCCCGGGGTGGTGGCGCGGCTCGAAGCTCTGTTGAAGCGCTGGATCGGCGTAGGAGAGCTGACTGAGGGAGCCCTCGAGAATCTGGAAAGCCTGCTCACCACTTCTGCGGCTGAGCTGTCTGTCGCTACCGAGCAGATCGACGGCGCCGTCGCCGACATCGAAACGAAGGATGCGGAGCTCCGTGGAATCCGCGCCAACGCGGAAGAGCTTTCGTTCGACCTCGCGGTGTCGGACGAGCGCGTGCGGAGCCTCGAGCGGGAGGTGCAGATCCTCCGGCGCCGCCTCATCGTGGCTGACCTGGCTGCGGAAACGCATGTGGAACCGGTCGAGTCGATCTGGGATCCGCCGTACGACGTCGCGGAGCTTATCGCGCGGATCACGCCCGGGGATAAGGCGCATCCGGCGGCTTCTCGCGTCGTGTTCACTGGAGACGTCGACACGGCATTGGAGATCGATCTGCGTGAGAAGACCCCGCGGTACGCGTATGCCTTCTGGGACTACGTCCACGTCCTCTACGACTACGCGGAAGGAAAGGCAAGTGGAAGGATCGCGAGCGGTCTGCATGCCTATCTCAAGTCGGACGCGATCGACGGGCACAAATGCCCGCCCGATCGACATGCCTCGACTGAAAGTGACTCCGTGCTGAATCGTCCGGAGTGGCGCGCTGAGCGAATGCTCCCGGTGCCAAGTGAAGTGTCGGACACCGGCAAGGTTCTGATGGACGCGCACTTCAAACCGACTTGGCGTGACACTTTCGCGCCTCGTATGCACTACTACGACGACACGGCGCGAAGCGGGAAAATCTACGTCGGCTATATCGGTCGTCATTTGAAGAACAAAAAGAGCTAAGGGCAGCGCCGTGCCCAGATTCAACAAGGAGCGCAATGTCCAAGTTTGATGCGCGATCGCAGATCGAGAAGGTGCTCCTCATCTTGAGTGAGGGGCTGGAACCGCACGTCGCTGCGCGATTCCACGAGCTTGCGCCGGCCGTCGCCAATTGGACCGACATCGTCGAGCGCAAGGACCGGCAGGTCGGCCGTGCCTACGCCCGCTACAACCCGAGGGACCTTACGCTGATCCTTCGCGCGTTCACGGAGTCGTTTGGCTCGATCGGCTACCCGTTCGCAGGGGTTCTCAGCCGCCAGGCCCAGAACTGTGCGAGCGAGCTGCGCACCATCCGGAACAAGTGGGCGCACAACGAGGTGTTCTCCACCGCTGAGGTCTACCGTGCACTCGATTGCGCGGAGATCCTGCTGCAAGCGCTGCAGGCCGATGAGTCAGCCGCACGGGTGGGTGAACTCAAGACCGCGACCATCGCCGCCATGGCAGCGGAGAGCGGGACGTCGTTCGCCCCCGTCGTCGAGGCCGCATCGGACCAGAGGGTCGTTCCGCCCCCGGCCAAGGGGTCCCAGGCAGCTGAGCCGGAGCAAGGCGCGCCAGCTCAGCCGTTCCCGACGTCGGCCCCTGCCGTGGGCGGGCCCACCGCGCGCATCTCGGTGAGTTCTCTCCCGGTCCTCAGCTACGCGCACGCGCGAAACGCGATCGCGATCGTCGACGAAGTGACGATCGACTATCAGGGCGAGGAACTCCGCGGAGCCTCCGTGGAGGTCGAGGCGATCTGCGGGCTCGGGTCGCTCGGCGACCCCAAGGTCGTCATCATCGATCTCGACGGAAACCGCCCCGTCATCCTGCGGAACGCCGATCTCGTACTCGATCCGGCACGGATGCTGAACGTCGAGCATCCGACGCAAGGTGTCGTCCGCGTCAGCCTGCGTGATCCGGCCGGTGCCGTCATCGCGTATCAGGACGTGGAAGTGGAGGTTCTGGCGGCGAACCAGTGGCGGGCCAATCCGCCGCAACTCGGTCTCGAGCTGCTCGCCTCCTTCGTGCAGCCAAACTCGCCCGCCATCGCACCGGTTCTGGTCGAAGCATCCGACCTGCTCCAAGCGAAGACGGGTGTCCCGGATCTCGACGGCTACCAGCAAGGTTCCCGCGAGCGGGTGGACGCGATTGTCGAGGCGGTCTACGAAGCCATGCGAGCTCGGGACATCCGCTACGCCGAACCCCCTGCGAGCTGGGGACTCGACGGGCAGAAGGTGCGGACCCCCGCCGAGGTGCTCGAGGGACGACTCGGTACCTGTCTCGATACGACTGTCACCCTCGCCGCGGCGCTCGAAGAAGCAGGGATCAATTCGACGCTGTGGCTGCTCCCCGGCCACATCTTCCTCGGGTACTGGCGAGACGACGCGAGCCTCGACGGACCCGCTCAGATGGACCCATCGGAAGCCATCAACTACGTCGGCATCGGCCAGATCGAAGTCGTCGAGACGACATTCATGACCGGAGGCACGAGCTCGAAGCCGTTCGCCGAGGCTCGACGTCACCATCACACCACCACGCTCGCCGGTGATGCCTCGGCGGTGCTCGGCATCACCGATGTCAAGCAGGCTCGGCTGGCGCGGATATACCCGCTACCCAGTCGGGTCGTGGGCGAAGCGGGCGACGTGCAGGTCGTCGAGTACAAAGTCGCCCCGTCCCCGGAAGCATTGCACTATGCGCCGTCCGCAGAGGCGATCGCGGGCGGGACCGCCAAGGATCTCCCTCCCCGCGTTGCGCAGTGGAAGAACGCTCTTCTCGATCTGAGCCTGCGTAACAGGCTCATCAACTACGGCGACAAGTCCGGTTACCCACTCGCGGTGCCGCAGCCATCCCTGGCCGCGTTCGAAGACTTGGTGAACAACGGCACTTCGATCACCCTCGTGCCGAACGATCGCATCCCCACCGTCGACGGCAGCCGGGGAATCCGGTACGGACAGGATCTCCCGGAAACGGCCCGGGCAGGCATGCTCGCTGAGCGGAAGCAGGTCTTCGTCGGCGTCACCGAAGCGACCTACATCCCTCGACTGCGAGCCCTCGCCTACAAGGCGCGGACGATCGTCGAGGAGACCGGCGCCAACAATCTGTATCTCGCGTTCGGAATGCTGCGGTGGACGTTCAACGACCGTGAGCTCCGCTCCCCGCTCGTACTCGTTCCGGTGACCCTCGAGTCGGCCGGGGGCGGGAAAGTGTTCCGTCTCAGCATCGACGAGGCGGGGGAGTCCACGCCGAACTATTGTCTCCTCGAGAAGCTCCGGCTGAGCTTCGGGCTCGACATCCCGGGGCTCGCCAATCCGGTGAAGGACGATTCGGGCATCGACCTTCCGGCAGCGTTCGCGGCAACGAGGCAAGCACTCGCTGCCGCGCGGCTCCCGTTCACCGTCGAAGACACCGTGGACCTGTCGATTCTGCAGTTCGCGAAGTATCGACTCTGGAAAGACCTCGACGAGAACTGGGCCGAGTTCGGAGCCAACCCGCTCGTGAACCATCTCATCCACACCCCGACCGCGGAGTTCGTCGACCCCGTCCCGGCTCCGACCGATGTCGATCTCGACGCGCTCAGCAACGCCGTCCCCGTTCCCGCTGATTCCTCTCAGCTTGAGGCGGTCGCCGAGGCGTCAGCGGGCCGCACCTTCGTCCTCGAGGGGCCCCCGGGAACCGGCAAGTCGCAGACCATCACGAACCTGCTGGCGCACTCGCTCGCCAACGGCAAGCGTGTGTTGTTCGTCGCCGAGAAGCGGGCGGCCCTCGACGTCGTCAAGAGCAGGTTGGATGCGGTCGGCCTCGGCCCCTTCTCGCTCGACCTGCACGACAAGGGAGCGCGGCCGGCAGCCGTGCGGGCGCAGATCCGTGCGGCGATCGACGCTGTTGTCCGGCCGGACGCAGCCGCACTCAAGGCCGAGACGGAGACCGCCGCAACCAGTCGCGGATCGCTTAAGCGGTACGCGCAGCGACTCCATGAACCGAACGCCGCCGGCCTGTCGTTGTACTCCGCTCGCGCTCAGCTGCTCGCATCAGCCGAGGATATCGACCCGCTCGCGATCCCCGCGACGTTCGTCGCGACGGCATCAGAGGAACAGTTCGACAGCCTGCGAGACACCCTGCGGACGCTTCCTGAAACCGCGGACCTCGCTCACCCTGCACCGGTGCATCCATGGGGCTTCGTGACGGCTGAAGCTGCCGACACGATCGACACGAAAGAACTTCACGCCGCCGCCCGTGACTTCGACGCTGCGCTTTCCGACGTGCTCGGACGGCAGGTTGACCTCGGATTGTTGGCGCTCGCATCCACGCCGAGCGCTCTCGATCGTTGGGCTTCGCTTGCGAATGCGCCCCGCTTCCCGCTCGACGCCGTCGACGACATCTATGCCCGTAACAGGGCAGGGGAGATCGCCGCGCTGCAGGAACGGCTCGATGCGAGTGCCGTCGAGCGGCCCTGGTTCGCTTCAGTAGGACCCGAGGCCCTCGATGGCGATGTGCACGCAGTGCACCAGTCGGCGGTGGAAGCCGCTGCCTCAGGCTTCTTCGGGCGCCGCAAGCGGCAGCGTGCAGCACTCGCCGGGTTCGGGGCGGCGTTGCGCGCCGACGCGCGAAGCTTCCCCGCTCGGGAGGTGACACCGTTGACGGCAGAAGTGGCCCGCACTGCGGACGAGATCGCTTCGTTGCGTGCAGCGCTGCTAGCACTCCCGCTACCACTGGTGACTACTGACTGGAACCCGTACCTCCGCGAAGGCATTGACCCCGCGAAGGCCACGCTCGGATGGGTGGTGTGGCTCGGTACACAGCTCTCGGCAGCTGACGCCGACGCCGAGCTGCGAGACGCCCTTCGCCGGTACTACGCGGCGACTCCCACCGACTCGGCGTTCGCGGAAGCTCTAACCAGGCTCGCGGCCGCATGGCGTGCACTCTGTGCGGCGAGTGGTGTCGTCGGCACTGAGGAAGAAGGCTGTGCGGTGCTGTCTGCGTGGGCCGGGGACAAACCGTTCTTCGAAATGTGGCGTGCGACAGCCGGGCCACGCAACCTGGCGACGACCGAGCCGGTCTCCCTCGAGCGTTGGGTCGCATTCCAGCGGCATCTCGCGCCCCTGCTTCGCTTCGGCTTGGTGGATGCCCACACTGCGCTACTCACCGGGCGGATCCCGGCGGATCTCGCCACCCTTGCCTTCGACAAAGGCGTAGCGCTGGCCTCCATCTCGGAACGGGCGGATTCGCAGGCGATGGCCGCATTCGACGTCCCGGCTCACAACCGCACCATCGACAGGTTCACGTCGAGTGCCGCCGCCATCCGGGACGCGCTCCCCAAGTGGATTCCGGCTGAGATCATCGCGAAGCGCAGGATTGATCCGACCTACGAGGGCGGCATGATGGGGGAGCTGAAGCGCCAGCTCGCGCGGCAGCGCGGAGGCATGAGCGTCCGTGCGCTCTTCGAGAACTACGGCGACCTCATTACGCAGATCGCGCCGTGTGTGCTCATGAGTCCCGAATCGGTGGCACGCTTCTTTCCGGCGAAGGCGCGGATGTTCGACATCGTCGTCTTCGACGAGGCTTCCCAGATCCGAGTGGCGGATGCTGTCGGTGCCATGGGGCGAGGCTCGTCGGTCGTAGTTGTAGGTGACAGTAAGCAGATGCCGCCGTCCAGTTTCGCCGAAGCGAGCAGCGACATCGATGCCGACGTTTCCTCCGGCGCGGACGTCGTGGCCGACGAGGAATCGATCCTGACCGAATGCGTGCAGGCGCGCCTCCCTCGTCAGTGGCTGTCATGGCACTACCGGAGTCAGGACGAGGCGCTCATCGCCTTCAGCAACCACGCCTACTACGACAGCCGGCTCTCGTCGTTCCCCGCACCTTGGCCCGCGAACGACGCGGTTGGCGACCCCGACCATGGAATCTCGCTCGTTCGAGTCGATGGTCGATTCAACCGCTCCGGTCGAGGAAAGGAGCTTCGGACCAACCGCGTGGAGGCGGAGGCCATCGTTCGAGAAGTCGAACAGCGATTCCAGGCCTCGCCGGACGCGACCCCGTCCCTGGGGATCATCACCTTCAACGCTCAGCAGCGCGCCTTGATCGAGACGCTCCTCAGGGAGGCGCCCGACGCTAGGATCGCGCAGGCGCTCGATGAACGCGACGGACTGTTCGTGAAGAACCTCGAGAACGTGCAGGGCGACGAACGGGACACCATTCTGTTCTCGGTCGCGTTCAGCGCAAATGATCGCGGCATCATCCCGCTCAACTTCGGGCCGCTTTCGCGTGCCGGCGGTGAGCGACGCCTCAATGTCGCGATCACCCGTGCGCGTCGCCAGGTGATCCTCTTTGCGAGCTTCGATCCCTCGGAACTGCGTGCCGAGGAGACCGCGTCGGTCGGAATCAAGCACCTGAAGGGCTATCTCGAGCTTGCCGCCTCCGGCGTTGAGTCGGCGACGGACAGCGCACAGCGAGAACGGTTGATCGATCGCCACCGGGACGAGATCGCGGACGAACTGCGCTACCGGGGATTCGCCGTGCAGACCGACGTCGGGTTGTCTGACTTCCGCGTTGATATCTCGATCGCGGACGCGACTGAGCCGCAGCAGCCGCTTGTTGCGGTGCTCCTCGACGGTGAGAACTGGCGTGCACGTCGTACGGTGGCGGATCGCGACGGGCTCCCTGTCGACGTGCTGAAGGGGCTCATGAAGTGGCCTGGCGTCGAACGAGTGTGGCTTCCGGAGTGGCTCCAGCAGCGCGACGAGACGCTCGCGCGTCTTGCGAATGCAGTGTTGAAAGCCGGCGAAGCACTGAGGAACGCGAAGACGGACCCGCCCGCGCGGGCTGAGTCCAACGTAAACATCGCCGAGAGGAACCCCGAGCCGGCGCCCGTCGAGGATTCGATGACGCTTCGCGCTAAGCCCGCGCAGAAGACGAGCGAGTCCACGGAGAACGGCCTTCGGCATCCTCACCTGCGCCAGTACGCCGAGTGGGAACCACGCCGTGTCGGGACGAAGGACACGCTTGATCGCCTGCCAGACCCCGTTGCGGTGAACAAGGTTCGTGCTGTGATGAGCGAGATCATTCAGCAGGAGGGGCCCATCCACAAAACGCGGTTGGCTCGGCTCGTCGCCGAATCCTTCGGCCTCGCTCGTGTCGCGTCTGGACGCACCGAAGCGATCCTGCGGTGCCTGCCGCAGGAGTTCATGCGTACCACCGACCAATGGTCCGCATGGCCCGGGGGGATCGACCCACTCGAGTGGCGGGATGTGCGTCGCAGCGAGCCGGGAGGCGGGCGAAACCTCGAGCATGTTTCGCTCGTCGAGATCGCGAACGCGATGGCTGTGGTGGCCGAGTTGGGGGGCGGCATGAGCGAGGACGAGCTCAAGCGCCAGGCCCTCGCGTTGTTCGGCGGCAAGCGAATGACGGAGGGAGTTTCCGCACGTCTGGACGCCGGCATTCAGCGGGGGCTGGACACCGGGCGTATCGAGCGCGACGGGCGCGGCCTCTTCCGGGCGGTCCGAGTGCATTAGGACGTGTTGCTAAATCCATTGCAGAGCGGCGGAGAGGCAGATCCCTGCCGCGTATGACCGGGCGGTCTTGTCGTAGCGGGAAGCGAGTCCGCGCCACTGCTTCACGAAGTTGAAGCACCGCTCGACGACGTTGCGGCCCTTGTGGCGCTCCCGTTGCTCATCGCCGAAGTCGATCGGACGGCCCGGACGCTTGCGACGGTGCGCGATCTGGTCGTCGCGTTCGGGGATCGTGGCCTTGACGCCGCGCTCGCGCAGCCAGGCCCGGTTCCTCTTCGACGGGTAGCCCTTGTCCGCGAGCACCCGGTCCGGCCTCGTGCGCACAGGCCCTCGGCCGGGGATGTGGATCTCGTCGAGTACGCAGGTGAACATGCTCGTGTCTGCGACCTGCCCGCCAGTGAGGACGAACGCCAGCGCCCGGGCCTTCCCGTCGCAGACGAGATGGATCTTCGTCGTCAAACCACCCCGTGACCGGCCGATCGCGTGGTCAGGAGGCTCTGGCCCGGACTTCTTGTAGTTCGACGGATCCCCCTGTGACCCGGGGCAAGGTCGCGCCATGCTGATGGACACGCGCGATCGAGGAATCCACCGACACGACCCAGTCGATCTCGCCAGCGAGCGACGCCCGCTTCTGCACGTGGGTGAGCAGGTCCTCCCAGACGCCGTCGCTCGCCCACCGGCGGAAGTTCTTATAGATCGTGTTCCAGCTCCCGAACCGGTCGGGCAGGTCTCGCCACGCCGATCCCGTGCGGAACCGCCACGCGGTCGCCTCGACCACCGTGCGCCGATCCACCGGAGGACGGCCCCGTGTCCTCACCGGCGGGAACACGTCCCGGATCAGCTCCCATTGGCCGGTCACGGGGTGGTTTGAGCACGAAGATCCATCACCTCGTCGACGGGCGCGGGCTTCCGCTGGTCGTGCTCGTGGGTCCCGGTCAGGCCGGGGATGCGCCGATGTTCCCGGTGCTCATGGATCACCTCAGCGTCGCCCGGGTCGGCCCGGGCAGACCACGCACCCGACCGGAGCGGGTCCGCGCCGATAAGGCGTACTCGTCGCGCGCGATCCGCACCCATCTGCGCGATCGTGGCATCGTCGCCGTGATCCCCGAGCCGTCCGACCAGCAAGGAAACCGGAAACGACGCGGCTCCCGTGGCGGCCGACCGGTCAGCTACGACATCGAGGATTACAAGGGCCGCAACGTCGTCGAGCGCGGCTTCAACGAAGACAAGCAGTGGCGCGGCCTCGCGACGCGCTACGACAAACTCGCGCTCACCTACCGCGGCGGCGCCGTCCTACGAGCCATCACCCTCTGGCTCAAACGGTTAGGAGACACGCCCTAGGCCTAGCATGGAGGGGATGCGCATCTCGGCCAACCCCCTTCGCGGTCAGCAGTTCCCCGCCGTCCTCCTGCTCGCCGCGGCGGGCCTCGGGCTGCTCCTGGCCAACCTCCCGACGCACGATGCCCTCGCGGGCATCCTGCACACCCACCTCGCCGTCCCCGGCACCGACCTGGACCTGTCCGTGGCGCACTGGGTGTCCGACGGACTGCTGGCGATCTTCTTCCTGGTGGTCGCGATCGAGCTGCGGCACGAGCTCACCCACGGCGAGCTGAACTCGGTGCGCAAGGCCGTGCAGCCGGCAATCGCCGCGACCGGCGGCGTGATCGTGCCGATCGCGCTGTACCTGCTCATCGCGGGCGGCGCGGAGACGCGGGCGGGCTGGCCGATCCCGACCGCCACCGACATCGCGTTCGCGCTCGGGGTGCTGGCCATGTTCGGCCGCGGCCTGCCGTCCGGGGTGCGGGTGTTCCTGCTCGCCCTGGCCATCCTCGACGACATCATCGGCATCGTGTTCATCGCCGTGCTGTTCGCGCGCGACGTGAACGTGGCGGCGTTCCTGCTCGCCCTGGCCGCGGTCGCCGTGTTCTGGCTGCTGAGCCGCTGGCTGCACGCGTCCGGGCACATCGGCATCGCCATCGCCATGGGCGTGGTCGGAGTGCTCACCTGGGGGCTCGTCGCCGCCTCCGGCATCCACGCCACGATCGCGGGCGTGATGCTCGGGCTGGTGATGGCACCGGTGCCGGCCGAGCGGGTGCGGCACGCACTGGAGCCGACGGTGAACGGGTTCATCCTGCCCGTGTTCGCGTTCGTCGCCGCGTTCGTCGTGATCCCCGCCGTCTCGCCGCGGGAGCTGTCGCCGGCGTTCTGGGCGATCCTCGTGGCACTGCCGGTCGGCAAGATCATCGGCATCGGCCTGTTCGGCTGGCTGAGCATGCAGATCCGGCCGCGCGGCACGGCACCCGCCCTGGTGTTCCCCGATCTGCTCGCCGCCGGCGCGCTCGGCGGCATCGGCTTCACGGTGTCGCTGCTGCTGGCGAACCTCGCCTTCGCGGATGACGCCGCGATCCGCGATCAGGCGATCCTCGGGGTGCTCGGTGGATCCCTGGTCGCGCTCGCACTGTCGGGCGTGTTCGTCTCGCTGCGCGCGCACTGGTACCGCCGGGTCGCCGCCGCGGCGGAGTGAGGAGGGCGGCATGACCGCATCGCGTCCGGAGACCGATCCGCCGGCCGTCGCCGACCCGCTGCGCGCAGCGGCGGAGACGATGCGTGCGGTGCGCGAACGCTGCGTCTGGTCGCAGCGGATCACGCACCGCGACCTCGTCCCGTACCTCGTCGAGGAGGCGCACGAGGTGATCGATGCGGTCGAGGCCGGAACCAGGGACGAGCTGCGCGAGGAACTCGGCGACCTGCTCTGGCAGGTGCTGTTCCACGCGGCGATCGCCGCGCAGGACCCGGACGCGCCGTTCGACATCGACGACGTGGCGCGCGGGCTCACCGAGAAGATGGTGCGACGGCATCCGCACGTGTTCGCGGATGCCGTGGCGACGACGCCCGAGGAGGTGCTCGTGCACTGGAACGCGGCGAAGGCGGCGGAGAAGCGCGAGCGGCGCAGTGTGCTGGACGGCGTGCCGCGGGGCATGCCGGCGCTCGCCCTGGCCCAGAAGCTCCTCGGCCGCGCCGCACCCGTCGTCGCCGCCCCCACCGAGACCCACGCCCCCGCCACGGAAGCCGAACTGGGCGACGCGCTGCTCGCGCTGGTCGCCCAGGCGCACCTGCACGGCTGGGACGCCGAACGCGCCCTCCGCGAGCGCCTCCGCCGCCTCGAAGACGAGGTGCGCGCCGCCGAGCACCCCTGACCACCGCTTTCACCGGGGGAATGCCCCTATGTCCTCTGTCAAGCGGCGAGGGCGGGTTGGGCTGGTCGCGGTTGGTAGAGGGTGCCGTCGCGGAGCATGGCGTAGAGGACGTCGGAGCGGCGTCGAGCTAGGGCGATGAGGGCCTGGTTGTGGCGTTTGCCTTGGGCGATCTTGCGGTCGTAGTAGGCGCGTGATTCGGGGTCTCGGAGTGCGGCGAACGCGGAGAGGAACATGGTCCGTTTCAGGATCTTGTTCCCGCGCCGGGAGGGATGCTCGCCGCGGATCGAGGTGCCGGATCGTCGGGTCACGGGTGCGAGGCCGGCGTAGGCGGCGAGGTGCCCGGCAGTGGCGAAGGTCTTGGTGGTGACTTCGGTGAGGAGCCGGGCTGCGGTCCTGACGCCGACTCCGGGCATGCTCGTCAGGACCGGTTGAAGAGGGTGAGCGTCGACGATCTTCTCGACCTCGATGGCGATCTCATCACGCTGCCGTCGCAACGCCTGGAGCTGCTCTGCGAGCCTGGGGAGCACCAGCGCGGCGGCGTCGGTGCCGGTCACCACGACGGTCTGCTCGCCGAGCGCGGTCATGATC
Organism: Microbacterium sp. EF45047; assembly: GCF_028472845.1. Classification (NCBI taxonomy): domain Bacteria; kingdom Bacillati; phylum Actinomycetota; class Actinomycetes; order Micrococcales; family Microbacteriaceae; genus Microbacterium; species Microbacterium sp. EF45047. The sequence goes on from NZ_CP069429.1 coordinate 673,654, forward strand.
TCTGCCGCCCAGACACGACCTTTGCGGGGCGCGTTCTTCAGCAGCCGGTTCCCTAGCCGCTTCTCACCCGCAGTCTTCATCGCCGCCGGCGACGGGTAGCGCTGCAGCAGGTCCAGGATCGCGGGGTGATCCAGCCGCGGCCCGAGCACGCGTTCCAGCGCCGGGTGGATTTGGGTGAGCAGACCCCTGATCCGGTTGGAGACCTGGACGATCTGACCGGCGAGGTCGTCGTCGAACCCGCAGAGCATGCTCAGCTCCGCGACCTTCTCGTCGGCGACCTGGATCGACCGGAGCGTGTGCGGCATGGTGCGGGCCGTTTCGGCGATGATCGCCGCGTCTCTCGCGTCGGTCTTCGCCTCACCGGGATGCAGATCCGCGATGCGCCGCATCGCCAACCCCGGCAGGTAACCGACGAGAGCACCTGCGGCTTGCGCGACCGCGACCGGGAGTGCACCGATCGTCGCGGGTTGATCTACGACCAGCAGCACCACGCCATGCGAGGCGAGCTGGTCGATCACCGCCCGCAATTGGCGCTCGTCGTTCGGGAGTGCTCGGTCGAATAGTCGCTTGGCTTCCCGGTCGAGCGCGACCGCGTGATGCTCGCCCTTGCCGACGTCGAGCCCAACGAACACGTCGACCTCGTCGTATCTGTCGATGCTGGTGACCACTTCGTCCTCCGCTTCACTCGTGACGGCGTCCGCGGCGGCGCGTCTCGGCATCCACGTTACGAACGGCCTCGAGCATGCTCGGGTCCAGCCCCTATCAGCGATCACACACCGCCAACCAGGCCCGGTGACAACACCCCCCCCGGATCATCGAGGACAGGGGGCAGCAATCATGCCGGGCCCGGCAGGCCGTCACCGCCCAGCATGGCCGCCGAGCGGGTCACGAAGAAAGTAACGGGGGCGGACGGAGTCGGGAGGGTTCGCTCCGACCTGGGAAGATGGACGGGTGGCAACCGTGAACCCGCCGCGCGGCATGCGCGACTTCCTCCCCGCTGACAAGGCCCGTCGCGAGCGCGTGCTCGCCGTCATCCGCGAGCGCTACCGCGCGCACGGCTTCGACGAGATCGAGACGCCCGTCGTCGAGGAGTACGACCGGCTGCACGCCGGGATCGGCGGCGACAACGAGAAGCTGTCGTACAACATCCTCCGCCGCGGGCTCGACGCCGACGCCATCCGCGCCGCCGCCGACGACCCCGCCGCGCTGTCCGACCTCGGTCTGCGCTACGACCTCACGGTGCCGCTGGCGCGCTTCTACGCGAGCAACCGCGGCCAGCTGCCCGGCGTCTTCCGGTCGATCCAGATCGGCCCGGTCTGGCGCGCCGAGCGCCCGCAGAAGGGCCGCTACCGCCAGTTCGTGCAGTGCGACATCGACATCATGGGCGACGACACCGCCCGCGCCGAGGCCGAGCTGATCGCCGCCTCCCTGGACACCCTGGACGCGCTCGGGCTCGAGGGCGGCACGGTCCGGGTCAACGATCGCCGGGTGCTGGACTGGATGCTGGGGTCGTTCGGCTTCGCCGAGGCCGAGCGGCCCGGGGTGCTGATCACCATCGACAAGCTCGACAAGATCGGCCCGGAGGGCGTGACGGCCGAGCTGCGCGACCGCGATGCGACCCCGGATGCCGTGGACGCGTTCTCCGCGTTCCTCACCCGCCCGCGGACGATGGAGCACCACCCGTACGGCGAACGGCAGATCCGCACCGCCCTGCCGGAGGGCGCCCCCGAGGAGATCGTCGGTCACCTCGTGGCCCTCGGCGACGCGGTCGCCGCGGCCCGAGCATCCGACGATGCCGGCGACGCCCTCGTGTTCGACCCGTTCCTGGTGCGCGGCATGGGCTACTACACGGGGACCATCTTCGAGCTCGCACACCCCTCGGTCGGCTACTCGCTGGGCGGCGGCGGCCGCTACGACGGCATGATCGGCCGCTTCCTCGGTCAGCAGGTGCCCGCCGTCGGCTTCTCGATCGGTTTCGAGCGCATCGTCGACCTCGTCGCCGAGCGGGAGACGGATGCCGCGCCGGCGGTCGTCCTCGTGCACGACGCCGACGTCCCGGTCGGGGAGCTGATCGCGCACAAGACCGCCGTGCTACGCTCGCTGCCGTCCGGCGGGCGGGTGCGGCTGGAGCGCCGCACGAAGAACCTCAAGGGCCTGCTCGAGCGCGCCGCCGCCGACGGGTACACCGCCTTCGCCTCCGTGCGCGCCGGCGACGCCCCCGGGACCGCCGAGGTCAAGCCGCTGATGTGACGGGCGGTCGCGGCCCGCCCGTCAGGAGCCGGGGGCCTCCGCGAACGACGCCGCCCACTCGGCCACGCGGCGCGCGCTCTCCTCGTCGGAGAGGTCCTCGACGCGGGTCATGATCGACCAGCGCACCCCGAACGGGTCGCGGATGCTGGCGTAGCGATCGCCGGAGACGAAGGCGGACGGCGCCTCCCGCACCACCGCGCCGGCCGCGATTGCGCGTTCCACCACCGCGTCCACGTCGGGCACGTACAGGCCGATCGAGTAGCAGTCGTCCTCGCCGGCCGGCGGCGGCACGAGGCGGTACTGGGGGCTGGGCTCGCCCAGCTGCAGCCGGCCCAGGCCGAAGTCCAGGTCGGCGTGCGCGATCGAGCCGCCGAACTCGGTCACGTCCACGACCCGGGCGCCGAACACGTCGCGGTAGAACGCGATCGCGCCCGCGGCATCCGGGATCGCGAGGAACGGGGTCAGCGACGTCGCCGAGTTCGGCCTGCCGTCGGTCGTGTGCTGACCGGTCACGCCGGTCGTCCGTGTGTCTTCCATGGGTCCGACGGTACGGATCGCTCCCTCCGCCGGCTTGAAGATTCGCGCCAGGATGCCTGGGCATGCCGGCCTCGTAGGCTGGAGCCATGGTCGAGCCCACCCGCGGCATCCTCTTCCCCCGCCGGCTCCCCGACTTCCGCCGCCTGCCCGCACCGCCATCGGTCGCGCACGCGGCCGCCTGGTTCTGGATCCCGGAATGGGATCTCGCCCCCGGGGAGGTGTCGCCGCAGGCGATCGTCGGCTATCCCGCGCTCAACCTCGTCGTCGAAGGCGCGGCCGTCACACTCTGCGGCGCAACGACCCGGGCCGGAATCCGCGAGCTGCGCGGACGCGGCTGGGCGGTCGGCGCCCTGCTGCGACCGGCGGCCGTGGCCCGCCTGATCGACGACCCGGCGTCGCTGCGCGACCGGGAGACGACCTACCCGGCCCCCGAGCTGCAGGCATCCGTCGCGCGGGCGATGGCGAGCGGACCCCGGAGGCACGAGCGCGCCGTGTCGGCGTTCGCCGCGTGGCTGGCCGAGCACGTGGGGGACCAGGACGAGGTCGCCGCGCATGCGAACGCGATGGCCGACCTGCTGATGGGGGACCCCGAGGTCCGCACGCCGGAGCAGGCGGCGGCGCGGCTGGCCGTGTCGGTGCGCACCCTGCAGCGGATGGCCCACCGCTTCGTGGGCCTGCCGCCCGCGGCGATGATCCGCCGCCGTCGTCTGCAGGAGGCCGCCGAGCGCGTGCGGAACGACCCGGCGGCCGATCTCGCATCGATCGCCGCGGAGTTCGGGTATGCCGACCACGCCCATCTCGCCCGTGAGTTCCGCGCCGTGCTCGGCTTCGCGCCCTCCGAGTACCGCGCCCGCCTCGCCGGCACCTGACCCTGGCGCGACCCTGGCACGCCCCTGGCACGAGACTTCTGCGACCGCGCGAGACGGCACGAACGGCGGCGCGTCCCACGCAGGAGGACCTGTCTCACGCCAGACCAGAAGTCTCGTCCCGACCCGGGGGTCAACGGCGTCTCACGGGCGGTGGGAGAGGCGCAGCCGCGCCGCCCGGTACAGCACGCCGACGAGCACCACGCCCGTGCCGACCAGCGACGCCAGCGGCGGCAGCGTGCTCACCAGCACCAGGCATCCGACCGCGCCGACCAGCTGCAGCGCCCGCGGGTAGCGGCGGGCCCCGCCCTCCTGCCGGAACGCCGACGCGTTCGCGAGCAGGTAGTACAGCAGCACGCCGAACGAGGAGAACCCGATCGCGCCGCGCAGGTCGGCGACCAGGACGATCGCGACGACGACGGCCCCGATCGCGATCTCGGCCCGGCGCGGCACGTGCCACCGCTCGTCCACCCCCGCCAGGAACCGGGGCAGGTCGGCCTCCCGCGCCATGGCGAGCGTGGTGCGGCCGATCCCGGTCAGCAGCGCCAGCAGGGCGCCCAGGGACGCCGTCGCCGCCGCGATCCGCACCACCGGGGCGAGCGGAGCCCAGCCCGCCGCGGCGAGCACGTCCGCGAGCGGGGCCGCCCGGCCGATCGCGTCCGCCCCGAGCGTCAGCGTCGTGGCCAGCCCGGTGAGCGCGTACACCACGAGGGCGCCGGCGAGGGCGATCGTCACGGCACGCGGGATGGTGCGGGCCGGGTCGACGACCTCCTCGCCCATCGTGGCGATGCGCGCGTAACCGGCGAAGGCGAAGAACAGCAGGCCTGCGCCCTGCAGCACGCCGTACGCCGTGGCATCGGGCAGCGGCGCCGGGTCCGCGGTCGGAGCCGCGGTCAGCCCCGCCGCGACGACGACCGCGAGCCCCAGCAGCGAGCAGACCACGAGGATGCGGGTGAGCAGCGCGGTGCGGGTGACGCCGACGCAGTTCACGGCGGTGAGGGCGACGACGGCCGCGACCGCCACCGGCGTCCGCCAGCCCTCCGGCGCCGCATAGGCGGCGAAGGTCATCGCCATCGCCGCGCAGCTGGCGATCTTCCCGATCACGAAGCACCAGCCCGCCACGAATCCCGCCCACGGCCCGATCTCGGCACGCGCGTACGCGTACGTGCCGCCGGAGACCGGATGCACGGCCGCAAGCTGCGCGGAGGAGGTGGCGTTGCAGTAGGCCACCAGCGCCGCGACCGCGAGGGCGATGAACACCCCGGAACCGGCCGCGCCCAGCGCCGGCGACCAGACGGCGAAGACGCCGGCGCCGATCATCGAGCCCAGCCCGATGGCGACGGCGTCGGTCAGCTGGAGACGTCGTGCGAGCGGCATCCGTCCATCGTGGCACGGGCGGTGACCCGACGGCGGATCCCGGCGTCCGCGCTGTGTCGGCTCCCGAGGACCCGGGCGGCCCGGCCAGGATGGGAGAGGCCGGCGCCCGCGGATCCGCGGTGCGCATCCGGCACCGACCACGACCCGCCGGGAAGGGACCGCCATAACCGACGCCGCCGTACGCCGCCCCGGGGTCGCTCCGGCTCCCACCGCCGTGCCCTGGACCGCGGTGGTCCTGTTCACCGTTCTCGCCTGCGGCCTGGCCTGGCTGGTCGCGCTGCCGCTGTGGCTGGGGGACGGGCTCGCCGCGCCGATCGCCGCCGCCGTGCTGCCGGCGATGATGCTCACGCCCGCGCTCGCCGCGGTGATCGTCGCCTTCGTGCTCCGGATGCCGCCGCGCGGCGAGCGCGGGCGGTTCCTGGGCGTGTGGCCGCTCCGGCCCGCTCGCCGCGTGGTGTGGCTGAGCGTGATCGGATGGCTGGCGCCGCCGCTGGTCGTCGGGGCGAGCCTCCTCGTCGCCGTGGCGCTCCGCGTCCTGAAGCTGGATCCGACGTTCGGCGCCTTCGCCCGCGAGCTCGAGCGCGCCGTTCCGCCCGGCACGCCGCTGCCGCCGGTCGGCGTCCTCGTCGCCGCCCAGGTCGCCTCGATCCCCGTCGCCACGCTGGTGAACAGCCTGTTCGCGTTCGGGGAGGAGCTCGGCTGGCGGGGCTGGCTGCTCCCGGCGCTGCGGCCGCTCGGCACCTGGCCGGCGCGGCTGATCAGCGGGGTGATCTGGGGTGTGTGGCACAGCCCGGTGATCCTGCTCGGATACAACTTCGCCCGCACCGACGTCACCGGGGTGCTGTTCATGATCGGCGGATGCCTCGCCTGGGGCGTGCTGCTGGGCTGGCTGCGCCTGCGGTCGGGCTCGGTGTGGCCGGCCGTGCTCGCCCACGGCGCGCTGAACGCCTCCGGCGGGCTGATCCTCCTCGTCGCTGCCGGCCGGCCTGACCTCGCACTCGCCGGTCCGCTCGGCGTGGCCGGCTGGATCGTGTGCGGCCTCCTCGCGGTGGTGCTCGTGCTGACCGGGCAGTTCCGGCGGCAGCCCGCGCTCGCCCGTCGGCGCCGCGCATGCCGACCGCGCCGCCGCCGACCGCGCCTCCCGCCTCCGGACCGTCGGCTCCGGAGGCTTGACCGCACCGCATCCGGCGGGGTTGGCTGAGCGCATGGCTGAATCCACACCCTCCACCTGGCGCGCCGCCGACGACTTCCTCGCCGAGATCCTCATCGGACCGGACGCCGCCCTGGAAGGCGCGCTCGCCGCGCAGCGGGAGGCGGGGATGCCGGAGATCGAGGTCGCCCCGGTCAGCGGCAAGCTGCTGAACCTGCTGGTGCGGATCAGCGGCGCCCGCCGGGTGCTCGAGATCGGCACGCTGGGCGGGTACTCGACCATCTGGATGGCGCGCGCGGTGGGCGAGGGCGGCAAGGTCGTGACGATCGAGGCGGAGCCCGGCAACGCCGCCGTCGCGCGGCGCAGCATCGACGCCGCCGGGGTCGGCGACCGCGTCGACATCCGGATCGGGCGGGGCGCGGACGTGCTGCCGACCCTGCAGGGCGAGGAGCCGTTCGACCTGGTCTTCATCGACGCCGACAAGGAGTCCAACACGATCTACCTGGACTGGGCGGCCCGGCTCGGGCATCCGGGCACCGTCGTCGTGCTCGACAACATCGGCCGCGACGGTGAGATCGTGAACCCCGGCAGCACCGACTCGAAGGTCATCGGCACCAGGCAGGCGCTGCGGATGCTGGGGGAGGATCCCCGCTTCGACGCCACCGCGCTGCAGACGGTCGGCCTGAAGGGCTGGGACGGCGTCGCGATCGCCGTCGTCGTCTGAGAAGCGGGCGCCCACCCCGCCCGCACGCTGATGAGGTCGGCGCCCGCCGTCACCGGCCGCGGCCGCCGCCGTACCCCTCGCTAGACTGTGCCACGGACCGAAGCCGCTCCACCCCTCCCTTCCCTCTTGAACAAGGAGCACAACGTGGCACTGATCGAGGCTGTAGGCGCACGCGAGATCCTGGACTCGCGCGGAAACCCGACCATCGAGGTGGAGGTGCTCCTCGATGACGGTGTCGTGCAGCGTGCCGCCGTCCCGTCCGGCGCGTCGACCGGCGCCTTCGAGGCGTACGAGCTCCGCGACGGCGACAAGAGCCGCTACGGGGGCAAGGGCGTCCTGAAGGCGGTCGAGGCCGTCATCGACGAGCTGGGGCCCGCGATCGAGGGCCTGGAGGCCAGCGAGCAGCGCGTCATCGACGAGGTGCTCGTCGAGGTCGACGGCACCGAGAACAAGAAGCGCGTCGGCGCCAACGCCATCCTCGGCGTCAGCCTCGCCGTCGCGAAGGCCGCCGCCGACTCGGCCGACCTGCCGCTGTTCCGCTACCTGGGCGGTCCGAACGCGCACGTCCTCCCGGTGCCGCTGTTCAACGTCATCAACGGCGGCGAGCACGCCGACAACGGCATCGACATGCAGGAGTTCTTCCTCGCCCCGATCGGCGCCGACACCTACGCCGAATCGCTGCGCTGGGGCGTGGAGACCTACCACGTGCTCAAGGCCGAGCTGAAGGCCGCCGGCTACGCCACCGGCCTCGGCGACGAGGGCGGCTTCGCCCCCGACCTGCCCAGCAACCGCGAGGGCCTCGACTTCCTCATCAAGGCCATCGAGAAGGCCGGTTACACCCCGGGCACCGACATCGCGCTCGGCCTCGACGTCGCCGCGACCGAGTTCTTCAAGGACGGCGTCTACCGCCTGGAGAACAAGGACTGGTCGGCCGACCAGCTGATCGAGTACTACGAGGGCCTGGTGCGCGACTACCCGATCGTCACGATCGAGGACGCCCTCGCCGAGGACGACTGGGACAACTGGAAGAGCCTCACCGAGAAGCTGGGCAGCAAGGTGCAGCTCGTCGGCGACGACCTGTTCGTCACCAACCCGGCCCGCCTGGCGGACGGGATCCGGCGCGGCGTCGGCAACTCGCTGCTGGTCAAGGTGAACCAGATCGGCACCCTCTCGGAGACCCTGGACGCGGTCAGCCTCGCCCAGCGTTCCGGGTACACCGCGATGCTCTCGCACCGCTCGGGCGAGACCGAGGACACCACGATCGCCGACCTGGTCGTGGCCACCAACTCGGGTCAGATCAAGACCGGTGCGCCCGCCCGCAGCGAGCGCGTCGCGAAGTACAATCAGCTTCTGCGCATCGAGGAGGAGCTCGGCGACGCCGCGGTCTTCGCCGGTCGCTCCGCATTCCCGCGCTTCCAGGGCTGACCTCCGGGCCGGGCCCGCACAGGCCGCCCGGCCCGACGACATCCGCTGAGACGAAGGGGGAACCATGGCACGACGCCCGGTTCCCCCTTCGCCGTCTCCGCGCGCGGGTGCCGCACAGGCCGCGCCGGCGAAGGGACGTCGCGCCCGCACGTCCGTCGGCAGCGCCCGCGGCGCTGCGCCGGCATCCGGCCGCCGTCGCGACGTCGACGTGCGGGAGTGGACCAGCGGCATCCGGCTCTCCGGCTTCGCCGTCATCATGCTCTCCCTCGTCATCCTCGGCACCTGGGTGCTGGTGCCCACGCTCGGCACCTACCTCGAGCAGCGCCAGCGGATCGCGGCTCTGGAGGAGTCCGTGCAGCTGACGAAGGAGGAGATCGCCGCGCTCGAGCACCAGCAGGAGCGCTGGGAGGACCCCGCCTACATCACCGCGCAGGCCCGGGAGCGGCTGTACTACGTGCGGCCGGGGGAGGTCGTCTACCTCATCGACAACGACCTCGAGCCCACCGACCTGCCGCGGGCGCAGACACCGGTCAGCGACGAGATCGCCGAGCGCCCCTCGGACTGGATGCCCCAGCTGCTGCGCAGCATCGTGGGCGCCGGGCTGGCGCAGAGCGCGGTCGAAGCCCCGGCCGGCTGAGCCTTCCTCCAGGTGCGCTCCCGTACCCTGGAGACGTGACGACACCGCCCTTCGCGCCCCCGACCGACGCCGAGATCTCCGTGGTCTCCGAGCAGCTCGGCCGCGCCGCGCGCGGTGTCGTCGGCATCGCGGCGCGCTGCGTCTGCGGCAACCCGACGGTGGTCGCCACGGCGCCGCGCCTGGAGGACGGCACGCCGTTCCCGACGTTCTACTACCTCACGCATCCCGCCGCGACGGCCGCGATGTCCACCCTCGAGGCCGGCCAGCTCATGCCCGAGCTGGCGGCGCTCCTGGAGCAGGACGACATCGCCGACGCGTACCGCGCCGCGCACGAGGCTTACCTGGCCGACCGGTCGCACTATGGCGAGGTGCCCGAGATCGACGGCATCTCCGCCGGCGGGATGCCGACGCGGGTGAAGTGCCTGCACGCGCTCGCCGGTCACGCGCTCGCCGCCGGTCCCGGCGTCAACCCGATCGGCGACGCCGCCCTCGCCCGCTCCTCCTGGTCGCCGGAGCGATGCGCGTGCGTCCGTCCCGGCGCCGCGCGCGGAGACGAGGCGGGATGATCACGCGGCGGATGCTGCGCAGCATCGTCGCGGTCGCGGCGGTGGCGGCATCCGTGCTCCTGGCCGGGGCCGCCCCGGCAGCCGCATCAGCCACCCCCGCGCCGACGCCCACCCCGCCCATCCCGGACCAGCGCGCCGACCCGGTGCGGGGCGCGCAGTACTGGCTGGACGGGTCGAGGATCCGCGACGCGTGGCAGGTGACGCGCGGGAAGGGCACCACGATCGCGATCATCGACACCGGCATCGGCAAGCCCCCGGTGACCTTCGACGGCGCGGTCGCGGACGGCGCCGACTTCTCCGGCAGCGGCACCGAGGACGGACGCACCCCGGTCGGCGCCGTGAACAGCAATCACGGGACCTGGGTGGCCTCCCTCGCCGCCGGCCGCGGCAATCCGGACGGCACCGGCCTGATCGGCGTGGCCCCCGAGGCGCAGCTGCTGTCGATCTCGCTCGGCTTCGGGGCGTCCGCGGCGGCCCCGTTCACCGAGCAGGTCGCGGACGCCATGCGCTGGTCGGTGGACCACGGCGCCGACGTGATCAACCTGTCCTTCACGACGAACACGCTGGACTGGGATCAGAGCTGGGACGAGGCGTTCCTGTACGCCTTCGAGCACGACGTGGTCGTCGTGGTCGCCGCGGGGAACCGGGGGAGCGGCACCGGCATCGTCGGCGCTCCCGCCACCATCCCCGGCGTCCTCACGGTCGGCGGGGTGGACCAGGCCGGCAAGGCGAGCCTGGAGGCGTCCACCCAGGGCTTCACCATCGGCGTCTCCGCGCCCAGCGAGGACCTGCTCGGCATGTCCGCGGACGGCAAGGTGGTGCAGTGGGACGGCACCAGCGGCGCCGCCCCCATCGTGGCGGGTGCGGCGGCGCTCGTGCGCTCCGCGCACCCCGACCTGGACGCCGCCAACGTCATCAACCGGATCATCAGGACGGCGGCGCCCGTCCCCGGCGCCGCGAAGCCGCACGATCCGCTCTACGGCTACGGGCTGCTCGACGTGCACGCGGCCGTGACGGCGTCCGTCGCCCCGGTCGCGGAGAACCCGATGGGCGACCTCGAGGAGTGGATCCGGCTGCATCGGCGCGCGGCATCCGAGCCCCAGCCGGAACCGGAGGTGACGCCCGTGAGCGTGCCGCCGCTGCCGGCTGCGGACCCGCCCAGCGAGCCCGGATCGCCCCTGCTGCCGAGCTCTGAGTCGCTGCGTTACGGTACCCTCCCGCTTCTAGCACTCACGGTCCCTGGTATCCTGATCGGGCTTGGCGTCACCGCAGCTGCCCGGCGCATCCGTCTGGCGCGCGGTCGTCGCACGCCTTCACCCTGACGACGAGGAGTTGTCCCCCTGTGCCTCAGAACACCGCCGTGCCTGAGAACGCCGTGCCGAAGATCCTGATCGTCGGTGGAGGCTACGCAGGCTTCTACACGGCCTGGAAGCTCGAGAAGCACCTCCGCAAGGGCGAGGCCGAGGTCACCATGGTCGACCCGCTGCCCTACATGACGTACCAGCCCTTCCTGCCCGAGGTCGCGGCCGGATCGATCGAGCCGCGTCACGCGGTGGTCGCGCATCGCCGTCACCTCAAGCGCACCAACGTCATCACCGCGAAGGTCACCGGCATCGACCACGCCAACAATGTCGCCACGATCACGCCCCCGATCGGCGAGCCGTACGAGTTCGCGTACGACCAGATCGTCGTCACCGCCGGCGCCGTCTCGCGCACGTTCCCGATCCCCGGCATCGCCGACAACGCGATCGGGATGAAGACCATCGAGGAGGCCGTCGCCGTCCGCGACCGCCTGTTGTCGAACTTCGACAAGGCGGCCGCCATCCCGGCCGGGCCGGAGCGCGACCGGCTGCTCACCGTCGTCGTCGTCGGTGGCGGCTTCGCCGGCATCGAGGCGTTCGCCGAGCTGCGCTCGCTGGCATCCGCCCTCGTCTCCAAGTACCCCCAGCTCACCTTCGAGGACACCCACTTCCACCTCATCGAGGCGATGGGGCGGATCATGCCGGAGGTCTCGCTGAAGACCAGCGAGTGGGTGCTGAAGGACCTCGCCAAGCGCGGCGCGAACGTGCACCTGGACACCCAGGTCACCAGCGCGGTCGACGGCGACGTCGAGCTCTCCACCGGCGAGGTGATCCCGGCCGACCTGATCGTGTGGACTGCCGGTGTGATGGCCAACCCGACCGTCGTGCGCGGCGGCGACCTGCCCGTCGAGGAGCGCGGCCGGATCCAGACCCGTGCCGACCTGCGCGTCGGCACCGCGGACGAGATCGTCGAGGGCGCGTGGGCGGCCGGCGACGTGTCGGCCGTGCCGGACCTCTCCGGCGGCGGCGTCGGCGGCTACTGCGTGCCGAACGCCCAGCACGCCGTGCGCCAGGCCAAGCTGCTCGCCAAGAACCTCGTCGCCGTGCTGCGCGGCGAGGAGCCGAAGGAGTACTTCCACAAGAACCTCGGCGCCGTGGCCGGTCTCGGCCTCTACAACGGCGTCTTCCAGTCCGGCGACATCGCGCTGAAGGGTTTCATCGCCTGGATCGCGCACCGCGGCTACCACGGCCTGGCCATGCCGTCGTGGGAGCGCAAGTGGCGCGTGCTGTGGGGCTGGTGGAACAACCTGTGGCTCGGCCGCGACATCGTGAACCTGCAGGCCGTGCAGCACCCGCGCGCCGCCTTCGAGGAGTTCGCGGCACGTCCGCGTCCGGCTGCGGATGCCACGGCGCCCGCGCCCGCGAAGACCGAGCCGGCCGCCGCGAAGGCCGAGCCGGCGGCGGCGAAGGCCGGCGCCGCGGCCGCGAAGAAGGATGCCGCGGACAAGAAGCCCGCCGCGAAGAAGCCGGTCGCCAAGAAGGCCTCGGTCAAGACGGCGGAGAAGGCGAGCGCCTGATCCGGCCGGACGCCGAGCCGTCCGGACGCTGAGCCTGTCGAAGCGTCCGCAACTCGCCGGACGCTGAACCTGCCGGACGCTGAGCCTGTCGAAGCGTCCGTCACGACCCGAAGTCACGACCCGAAGAGCGCGCCGCGGTCCTCAGGACCCGGCGCGCTCTTTCGCGTCCCCGAAACCCTCTTACCTTCGTCATCTATCGAGTTACGATAGATACATATCGTCGAACGTGAGGGGCTGATATGGGAAGACTGACGATCCTGGCGCTGCGGGTGGTCATCGCGCTGTCGCTGGCCGGCTCGGTGGTGGTGCAGGCGATGATCCTGCTCGCGGTGTGGCGCGACCTCGACGACGCCGGTGTCGCCGATGTGCAGAAGACCGTGCTGATCGCGATCTTCGCCCTCGGAGTGGTCACCATGCAGGTGTTCGCCGTGTGCATCTGGCAGCTGCTCACGCTGGTGCGGCGGGGCTCCGTGTTCTCGCATGCCGCCTTCCGGTACGTGGACGTGATCATCGGGGCGATCGCCGCGGCATCCGTCCTCGCGTTCGCGCTGGCCGCGCTCCTCGCGCCAGGGGACGTCGCCCCGGGCATCGTCGGGCTGATCTGCGGCGTGTCGCTCGTGCTCGCCGGCATCGCGCTGCTCGTGGTCGTGATGCGGCGGCTGCTCGTGCAGGCGATCGAGCGGGATGCCGAGGCGCGGGCGCTGCGCTCCGAGCTGGACGAGGTGGTCTGAGTGCCGATCATCGTGGACGTCGACGTCATGCTGGCCCGGCGGAAGATGTCGGTGGGCACGCTCGCCGAGCGGATCGGGATCACTCCCGCGAACCTCGCCGTGCTGAAGAACGGCCGCGCCAAGGCGGTGCGGTTCTCCACCCTGGACGCGCTGTGCCGGGTGCTGGAGTGCCAGCCGGGGGACCTGCTGCGGTGGGAGCCGGACGAGGCGGCCGGCGAGCGGGGCGGCGAAGTGACCGTGGCCGCGCGGGAGGACTGAGGACGCCGGCGGGGACCGTGCCCCCGCTGGGATTCGAACCCGCCCCACCGGCCCCCACCGGCCCTCCACCTGTCGCTGCGCGACGCGCGGAGCCTCCGCCGGCGGGGACCCCGGAGTCGTGTGTCTCACCCAGGCACGAGAACGGTCGACGCCACCGCCCTGCGGGCGGCGCCGCCGACCGTGCCCCCGCTGGGATTCGAACCCGCCCCACCGGCCCTCCACCCGTCGCTGCGCGACGCGCGGAGCCTCCGCCGGCGGGGACCCCGGAGTCGTGCGTCTCACCCAGGCACGAGAACGGTCGACGCCACCGCCCTGCGGGCGGCGCCGCCGACCGTGCCCCCGCTGGGATTCGAACCCAGACTGAAGCGAGTTTAAGTCGCCTGCCTCTGCCGTTGGGCTACGGGGGCGTGCACCTGCCAGCCTAGGGGGCCTGTCGCCCAGGCGACGCGCAGGACCGCCGCATAGGATGAAGTGATCCACAGAGGGGGCTTCGCATGGAATGGCTCTGGCCGGTACTGATCGTCGTCGGCGTGCTGGTGCTCGTCGGCGTCTATCTGTGGTCGACCTACAACTCGCTGGTGCAGCTGAACGTGCGCGTCGACGAGGCATGGAGCGGCATCACGGTGCAGCTCAAGCGCCGCGCGGACCTCATCCCCAACCTCATCGAGACGGTGAGAGGGTACGCCGCCCACGAGAAGGCGGTGTTCGAGAGCGTCACACGCGCTCGCGCCGAGACGCTGTCGGCGACCGGCCCCGCCGAAGCCGGAGTCGCCGAGGGCCACCTGCAGCAGGCGCTGCGCAGCCTGTTCGCGGTGGCGGAGGCCTACCCGCAGCTGCAGGCCAGCCAGAACTTCCTGCAGCTGCAGCATTCGCTGGTCGACACCGAGGACAAGATCCAGGCCGCCCGCCGCTTCTACAACGGCGGCGTGCGCGAGCTGAACACCAAGATCAAGGTCTTCCCGAACAACCTGTTCGCCCGCGGGCTGGGTTTCACCGAGCGGGAGTTCTTCGAAGTCGCCGACAACGGCGCGATCTCCGAACCGCCGCGCGTGCAGTTCTGACAGACGGGGGGATCGGTGCGCGAAGCGCGTCGGGCCCCCTCGTCTGTCAGGCGACCGTGCCCAGCTCCGCCTCCCGCGGATGCGTGTGCCGCTCCACCTCCACGTCCCGGCCGTGCAGCGCGCGGGCCACGGCGTCGGCCGCGTCGCCCCAGCCGGAGACGCTGATGCGCTCGAGTCTCTGCCATCCGGCCGCCCGCAGCAGCTCCCCGGCGATCGCCGCGGCATCCGCGTCCCGTCCCTGCGGCTCCCACCACGCCGACTGCACGCGCAGGGTCGACACCGCGCGGTCCGCCTTCAGATCCACGCGGGCGACGATCCGGTCCCCGGCGAGCACCGGCAGCGAGTAGTACCCGTAGCGGCGCTTCTCGGCCGGGACATAGATCTCGATCCGGTAGTCCAGCCCGAACACGCGCAGCGCCCGGTCGCGGAACCACACCAGCGGGTCGAACGGCGTCAGCAGCGCCGCCCGGCCGATCCGGCGGGGGAGCGCGGCCTCGCGGTGACGCCACGCCGGCAGCGGGCGCCCCGACCGCTCCCAGCCGCGCACGCGCACCGGCTCGAGCTCGCCGGCGTCCACGAGGTCGGCGATCGCGGCACGCACCGCGGTCCGGTCCCGGAGCCGGTGGTAGTCGTCCAGGTCGGCCTCGGTCGCGACGCCGTACGCGCGTGCGGCCCGGCGGACCAGCTCGCGCACGGCATCCGCCCGGGGCACGTCCCGGGACCGGACGGCGGCCGGGATCACCTGCTCCGCGAGGCCGTAACGCCGCTCGAAGCCGTTGCGCCCGGCGATCGCCACGTCGCCGCAGCGCCACAGGTGCTCGAGCGCGACCTTCGCCTCGTCCCAGTCCCACCACGAGCCGCGCTCCCGCGGAGCGTCGTCGCGGAGGTCGGCCGGACGCAGCGGCCCGTGTTCCCGCAGCTCGGCACGGACCCAGTCGAGCGTCCGGGTGTGCGCATGCATCCACGCCCCGGGCTTCGCCGCCCGCGCTCGCCAGTCGTCCATGCGGAACCGCCACAGCGCCCAGTCGCCGACCGGGATGAACGCCGCCTCGTGCGCCAGGTATTCGACGTAGTGCGTCGGGCCGGCGAGGAAGAGGCGGTCCAGCAGCGCCGGGTCGTACGCGCCCAGGCGCGAGAACATCGGCATGTAGTGGGAACGGGCGAAGACGTTGACGGAGTCGATCTGCAGCACGCCCATCCGGTCCATGGCGCGATGGAGATGGCGGGATGCCACCGCGGCGGGCGGCCGCCGCGAGAAGCCCTGCGCGCCCAGGGTCATCCGGCGCGCCTCCGCGGCGCTGAGAGTCTCGGTCACATCGCCAGGGTATCGACGGGCACCGACACCGGGTCGAGGCTCCCGCTTCGGAGCCGGGGCCGCCCCCGTCGTAGACTTGCACAATGAGCGACGAGCGCAGACCGCGGTTCCGAAACCCGTTCCGCCCCGTGCCCCCACCGACCGAGAGGACGGTGACCACCGCCGCCGACGAGACGATACCGTTCGGGCTGCGGGTCGCCGCCGGCTATTCGTGGCGGCTGCTGGTGATCGCGGCCGTGATCGGGGTGTTCATCTGGCTGGTGATGCTGCTGAAGCTGCTGGTCATCCCGCTCCTGGTCGGCATCCTGATCACCGCGCTGCTGTGGCCCGGGTTCGAGCTGATGCTGCGGGCCCGCTTCCCGCGCTGGCTCGCGATCGCGATCGCCATCCTCGGCACGATCGGCATCGTCACAGGGCTGCTGTGGCTCGTGGTGTGGCAGGTCCGCGCGCAGCTGCCGGATGTGCAGGAGAAGACCGCGCAGGCGATCGAGACCTTCCGGCAGTCGCTCGTGGACGGGCCGCTGCACCTCAGCGAGCAGCAGATCCAGGACTACATCGACCAGGGGATCGCGCTGATCCAGGAGCAGGCCGAATTCCTGTGGAGCGCGGCCGGAGCGCTCGGCGGCACCGCCGCGCACGTGCTCACCGGCGCGCTGCTGTCGCTGTTCATCCTGATCACCCTGCTCGCCGACGGCGCCGGCATCTGGCGCTGGACGGTGAAGCTGTTCCCGCGCAACGCCCGTCCGGCGGTGGACGCCGCGGCACGCAACGGCTGGGCGACGATCGTGAACTACGCCCGGACGCAGGCGCTGGTGGCGGCCATCGACGGCATCGGCATCGGCATCGGCGCCGCGCTGCTGCAGGTGCCGCTGGCGATCCCGGTCGCGGTGCTGGTGTTCCTCGGTTCGTTCGTGCCGATCGTCGGTGCGGTGATCACCGGCGCCGTCGCGGTGTTCCTCGCGCTGGTCTACAACGGCCCGCTGATCGCCCTGGCCATGCTCGCGGTGGTGCTCGCGGTGCAGCAGATCGAGGGCCACATCCTGCAGCCCATCCTGATGGGATCCGCGGTCAAGGTGCATCCGCTCGCGGTCGTGCTCGTGGTCGCCGGAGGCGCCATGATCGCCGGCATCCCGGGCGCGCTGTTCGCCGTCCCGCTCGCGGCCTTCATCAACGTCGCCGCGGTGACCATCAGCACGGGGTCGTGGCGGACCGGCGAGAAGCCCCACGCCGACCTGATCTGGAGCACGGTGCCGCATCCGCGGCAGAGGAGGAATCGATGAGCACGACCCCCAGCCTGGCCGAGTTCGAAGCGGCCGCGGAGAGCCTGGCGGGGGTGATCGCGCACACGCCCGCGCTGCCGTCGCGGGCGCTCAGCGAGAGACTGGGCGCGCCGGTCGTGCTGAAGATGGAGAACCTCCAGCGCACCGGCTCGTTCAAGATCCGCGGAGCCACCTACCGTCTCGCTCAGCTCACGGCGGAGGAGCGCCGCCGCGGGGTCGTCGCGGCATCCGCGGGCAACCATGCCCAGGGCGTCGCGCTCGCGGCGCAGGCTCTCGGCATCCACGCCACGATCTTCATGCCGCTGGGCGTGCCGGTGCCGAAGCTCCTCGCCACGCGCGGGTACGGCGCCGAGGTGGTGCTGGAGGGGGAGACCGTCGCCACCTCGCTGCAGCTGGCGGCCGAGTTCGCCGAGCGCACCGGGGCGGTCCTCATCCACCCCTTCGACCACCGCGATGTGGTGATCGGACAGGGCACGCTCGGCCTCGAGGTCTACCAGGACGTGCCCGAGGTGGACACCGTGCTGATGGGCATCGGAGGCGGCGGGCTGATCGCCGGCGTCGCCGCCGCCGTCCGGGCCGCGGCGGCACGGGACGGGCGCCGCGTGCGGATCATCGGCGTGCAGGCCGAGAACGCCGCCGCGATGCCGCCCTCGCTGCAGGCCGGGCACCCGGTGGAGATCCGCACCCAGCCGACCATCGCCGACGGCATCCTCGTCGCCCGGCCCGGCGACGTGCCGTTCGAGATCATCCGGGAGCACGTCGACGAGGTGGTCACCGTCTCCGACGACGACATCGCCCGGGCGCTGCTGGTGCTGCTGGAGCAGGCGAAGGTCGTCGTGGAGCCCGCCGGTGCGGTCGGCGTCGCCGCCATCCTCGCCGGCAAGGTGCGCGCCACCGGCACGACGGTGTCGATCCTGTCGGGAGGGAACATCGACCCGCTGCTGCTGCAGCGGGTGGTGGCGCACGGTCTCGCCGCGGCCGGCCGCTACCTCACCATCCGGATCCCGCTGCCCGACCGCCCCGGCCAGCTCGCCCGCGTCTCCGAGCTGCTCGCCGAGGCGGGCGCGAACGTGATGGAGGTGCTGCACACCCGGCACGGTCAGGGGCTGCAGATCAGCGAGGTGATCCTGCAGCTGAGCATCGAGACCCGCGGAGCCGAGCACACCGAGCTCACCCTCGACACGCTGCGTCGCGCCGGCTACGACCCGATCGTCGTCCCCGACTGAGCGCGCTCAGGCATCCGTCCCCACCTCACCCACAGACGCGTTCGGGGCGGATTCTGGCATTCGGGGCGACGCACGCACGCCCCAAGTGTGAGAATCCGCCCCGAACGGGATGGGACCGCGGGGGAGACGGGCGGGTCAGCCGGTGTAGGTCTCCACGCCGAGGATCTCCACCGGGATGGACCGGCCGTTGGGCGCCTCGTAGGAGGCCTTGTCGCCGATCTTCAGGCCGATGATCGCCTGGCCGAGCGGGCTCGCCTCGCTGTACACGTCGAGGTCGCTGCCGGCCGCGATCTCGCGGCTGCCGAGCAGGAACACCTCCTCGTCGCCGGCGACCCGCGCCGTGACGACGGTGCCGGGCTCGACGACCCCGCGGCTCTCGGGCGCCTCGCCCACCTTCGCGGTCTTCAGCAGCTGCTGCAGGGTGCGGATGCGCGCCTCCTGCTTGCCCTGCTCGTCCTTGGCGGCGTGGTATCCGCCGTTCTCGCGGAGATCGCCCTCTTCGCGGGCGGCCTCGATGCGCTTCGCGATCTCGTCGCGGCCTGTCGTGGAGAGGTACTCCAGCTCCTCCACGAGCCGGTCATAGGCCTCCTGGGTGAGGAACGGTACCTGAGCGTCTGTGGACACAGCGTGCTCCTTACGTAGCGTGGCCCCTTCAGGGGCTTCGTGATTCCCGGACACTTCCTGCGAGCCCGGTGATATGCCACGACGCCCCGGCACGGGCCGGGGCGTCGGTGTATGGCAACGAGTTTAGGACACCCAGCAGGTGTTCACCAAACCCGTCGTCGCGGTCGCGACGGTCGGGATGGTGACCTCCAGCGCCCGGGAATGCCCCTCCCCGGCGGGGATCCGGACGATCTTCCAGCCGACCACGCCGAACTCCTCGTCCTGCGCCTCCACCGCGCACACGACGTCTGCTCCGGCGGGCGCGGTCACCTGGAAGCGCAGCGTCACACTGTGCTCGTCGACGACCTGGAAGCCGAGCTCGTCGGCGTCCACGGCGTTCATCGCGCCGCTCACGGTCATCCAGCCGAACGCGCCGACGACGACGGCGGCGGCGACCCCGGCGACGATCCACGGCAGGCGGCGGCGCGCGGTGCGGCCGTAGCGGTCGTCGAGGTCGCGCGCGGTGGTCACGGTGCTCCGGGATCGATCGGGATCGTGCAGATCGGGCGTGTGCGGATCAGCGGCACGGGGGACCGGGCGGCGGGATCGGCGCGCCGTCCGGGCCGGTTAGGCTGGTGTCTCCAGGTTATGCGACCTGTGCGGGAAAGGCGGCCACATGCTCCTGTTCGGCGATCAGACTCCGATGCCGACGCCCTCGATGACCGTCGATCCGGAGGCGGTGACCCCGGGCTTCGTCGGCTTCGCGGTCGTCGCGATCATCCTCATCGCCGTGGTGCTGATCATCTGGGACATGAACCGCCGCATCCGCCGGGTGCGCTACCGCGCTGAGGTGCGCGAGGAGCTCGATGCCGAGCAGGCCGCGACGGATGCCGGGGACGACGACACCGGGCGGCCCGACGGGCCCCGCTGACGGGCCCCGTCGGCGTCCTCGTCCTCACACCCCGACCCGCTCGAACGCGTCCAGGCTGATCCCCTGATCCAGGATGCGGCGCGTCCACTCCTTCGCGCTGTGCAGACTGTGGTCGCGGTAGTTGCCGCACTCCACGGCCGAGACGCCGGGGACGTCGTCCCACTCCGCCTCCTCGGCGATGAAGGCGAGGCTGTCGCGGATCGCGGTGACGACGTCGGCGACCGCCGGTTCGCCCCACATGATCAGGTGGAAGCCGGTGCGGCATCCGAACGGCGAGATGTCGATCACCCCGTCGATGCGGTCGCGCAGCTGGCTGGCCAGCACGTGCTCGATGGTGTGCAGCCCCGCGGTGGGGATCTCGCCTTCGTTCGGCTGCACGAACCGCACGTCGAAGTTCGAGATCGCGTCCCCGCGGGGTCCGTGCTCCACGCCGATCAGCCGGACGTACGGCGCCTTGACGGCGGTGTGGTCGAGGGTGAAGCTCTCGACGTCGGCCATGCTGCCTCCTCGGGTTCGTGGCTCGTTGTCCGCATTCAGGATGCCACGCCGCGGCGCACCGCAGCCCGCTCAGCCGGGCAGGCCGAGCGAGGGGGAGTGCGGGTCCAGCGAGATCAGCAGGCACGCGGTCCAGTGGCAGAGGAAGGCGAGCACGGTGCACACGTGGAAGATCTCGTGGAAGCCGAAGTGCCCCGGCCACGGGTTCGGCCGCTTCATCGCGTACACCACGGCCCCGGCGCTGTACAGCAGGCCGCCGACGCAGACGAGGATCATCATCGCGACGTTCGCGGCCAGCAGGTCGCCGAGGTACATGACCGCCGCCCAGCCCAGCAGCAGGTAGAGGGCGACGTAGAGCCAGCGCGGCGCGGAGAGCCAGAACACGCGGAACAGGATGCCCACCAGCGCGCCGCCCCAGACCAGGCAGAGCAGCAGGACGCCCTTCTGCGGCACCAGGGCGAGCGTGGCGATCGGGGTGTACGTGCCGGCGATGAGCAGCAGGATGTTCGCGTGGTCGATGCGCCGGAACACCGCCTTCACGGTGGGGCTCCAGTCGATCCGGTGGTAGAGGGCGGAGTTGCCGAACAGCAGCAGCGAGGTCGCCATGAACACCGCGGCGGCGGTCTTGGCCGGACCGCCCTGGGCGAGCGCGATCAGCACCACGCCGGCGACGATCGCGACCGGGAACGTGCCGGCGTGGATCCAGCCGCGCCAGGACGGTTTGATGTCGACGGCCGCGTCCTGCGCAGCGGCGTCCATCAGCGGCAGCTCGGGCACATCCGTGTTCTTCGGTCGTCGAGTGCTCACCTGCTCACCCTAAGCGCGGCCGCATGCCCGCAGAGGAACATGTCGCGCGCCGCCGGGTGGCGCTCAGCGGCGCGGGGTAGCGTAGGCACGTGAGTGCGCGAGAGAGCTCGGGGCGGGGGCCCCTCTACCGGCTCTACGGGAACCTGCTGCGGCGGCGGCTCGACCCGGCATCCGTGCCCCACCACGTCGCGATGATGATCGACGGGAACCGGCGCTGGGCGCGTCAGCTCGGCTACGACTCGCCCGCCGACGGACACCGCGCCGGAGCCGCGAAGATGCGCGAGTTCCTGCAGTGGTGCGACGAGCTCGGCATCCGCGTGGTGTCGCTGTACCTGCTCTCCAGCGACAACCTGCGCAAACGCGACTCGAAGGAGATCGGCGACCTGATCGAGATCATCGCCGAGCTCGCCGACTCGCTGTCGCAGCACGGCACCTGGCGGGTCAAGCACGTCGGCCGGGCCGACATCCTGCCCGCCGAGCTGCGCCGCGTCCTGGAGGGCGCGGAGGAGCGCACCCGCGAGCACGCCGGACTGCACGTGAACCTCGCCGTCGGATACGGCGGGCGCAACGAGATCGTGGACGCGGTCCGCAGCATCATCGCCCACCACGACGCGTCCGGCGGCACGCTGGAGGATCTCGCCGCCCAGCTCACGCCGGAGATGATCGGCGAGCACCTGTACACCGGCGGGCAGCCGGACCCTGACCTCGTCATCCGCACCAGCGGTGAGCAGCGGCTCAGCGACTTCCTGCTCTGGCAGAGCGCGCACAGCGAGTTCTACTTCGTCGAGGCGCTCGGCCCCGACCTGCGCAAGGTCGACTTCCTGCGCGCGATCCGGGACTACGCCGACCGCGACCGCCGGTTCGGGCGCTGATCGGCACCGGCGCGGCGCCGGCGATGCCAGACTTGCGTCATGACCGTCTTCGACGACTACGTCGCCTCGTTCGACGCGGAACCCGGGTACCTGAACTGGGCGGCCTTCGGTCCGCTCTCTCCCGCGGTGCGCACCGAGGCGGCCCTCGACGCCGACCTCCTCGGCGGGGTGCGCCCGTCCTCCCACGCGCTCGTCGCCGAGCGCATCGACCAGGCCCGGGCGGCCGTCGCGGAGCTCCTGGGCGCGAAGGTCGACGAGGTGACCCTGCAGCCGTCCTCCACCCACGGCCTGATGCAGGCGCTGTACGGCCTGTCCGGGGCCGTCGTCGCGGCTGCCGGCGAGTTCCCCAGCATCAGCCTCACCCTGGAGCGCGCCGCGCAGGCCTCGCGCGGCGCGCTGGTGCCGCGCTGGATCACGCCGGAGGACGGGCAGGTGACGCCGGATGCCGTCGCCGCCGTGCTCGACGACGAGGTCTCCGCGCTCGCGGTCAGCCACGTCGACTTCCGCACCGGGTACCGCGCCGACCTCGCCGCGCTGCGCGAGGTCATCGGCCCGGACCGGCTGCTCATCGTCGACGCCGTGCAGTCCTTCGGCGTGGTCGAGGACGACTACGCCGCCGCGGACGTGGTCGCCGGCCACGGGTACAAGTGGCTGCGGGCCGGCCGCGGCACCGGGTTCGCCCGGTTCTCCGACCGCGCCCGGGAGCGGATCGTCCCGGTGCTCAGTGGCATCACCGGCACCGTGGCCGAGGACATGTACGCCGGCGAGCTGCCCGGGCCGGCGGCATCCGCCCGCGCCTTCACGGTGAGCGGCCCCGACCCGCTCGCCGCCGGCCGCCTCGACACCGCCGTGCGCGAGGTGCGCGACGCCGGGGTCGCGGCCGTCCAGGACCGCATCGCCGAGCACGTCGGCGAGATCATCCGGATCGCCGACCGGCACGGCATCCGCGTCGCCTCCCCGCGCGGACGCGCATGGCGCGCCGGCATCGTGTCGCTGCTGCCCGCGGAGCCGGGCCGTCTCGCCGCCTCGCTGGCGAACGCCGGCGTCGTGGTCACCGCGCGCGGGCCTGCGGTGCGGATCTCCGCGCACGCCGGCACGGATGCGGAGACGCTGCGGATGCTGGACGAGGCGATCGCGGCATCCGGCAACGAGACGTTCATCATCGGTTAATCGAACGCGCGGCGTGTCGAGGACCGGGCACCGGCGGCGGCGGTCGTAGCGTCAAGGCATCGGGCACCGTGCCCGATCGGGTCGGCCTCAAGGATCGCGACTCGTGGCCCTGGTCGACTCGTGGCGAAGCCGGGAGACATCCCGGGTCGGGAGTGGGTCGTGACCACACGTACAGCGCACCAGTCGTCCACCCGAGGGGACGGACAGTCCCGCCGCAGGGCCGCACAGCTCGGAGCCGTGTCCGATCAGGACACGGCTCTTCGCACATATGTGCTCGACACCTCCGTCCTGCTGAGCGATCCGCAGGCCCTGTTCCGCTTCGCGGAGCACTCCATCGTGCTGCCGGTGGTGGTCATCTCCGAACTCGAGGGGAAGCGGCACGACCCCGAGCTGGGCTACTTCGCCCGGCGCGCCCTGCGGCACCTGGACGAGCTGCGCATCGAGCACGGCCGGCTCGACTTCCCGGTCGAGGTCGGCGAGGGCGGCAGCCTGCGCGTCGAACTGGGCGACGGCGACATGTCGATCCTGCCGGCCGGCATCCGCCTCGGCGACAACGACAGCCGCATCCTCGCGACAGCGCTGCACCTGGCACAGGACGGCCAGGACGTCACCATCGTGTCCAAGGACCTGCCGATGCGTGTCAAGGCCGCCTCCCTGGGCCTGCGCGCGGAGGAGTACCTCGCCGAGCAGGCCGTCGACTCCGGCTGGACCGGCATCGCCTCACTCGACCTCTCCGGGGACGAGATCAGCGACCTGTACGAGAGCGAGGTGGGACTCAGTGACGACGTGCGCGGCCTGCCGGTGAACACCGGGCTCATCATCCACTCCGAACGCGGTTCGGCCCTCGGTCGGGTGACCGGCGACGGCGAGTTCCGGCTCGTGCGCGGGGACCGCGAGGTCTTCGGCCTGCACGGCCGCTCCGCCGAGCAGCGCATCGCGATCGACCTGCTCCTCGACCCCGACGTCGGCATCGTCTCCCTCGGCGGCCGGGCGGGCACCGGCAAGTCCGCCCTGGCGCTGTGCGCGGGCCTGGAGGCGGTGCTGGAGCGTCAGCAGCAGAAGCGGATCATCGTGTTCCGCCCGCTGTTCGCGGTCGGCGGCCAGGAGCTCGGCTACCTGCCCGGCGACCAGGGCGAGAAGATGAACCCGTGGGGGCAGGCCGTGTTCGACACCCTCGGCTCCGTGGTCTCCGGCAACGTGCTCGAGGAGGTCGTCGCCCGCGGGATGCTGGAGGTGCTGCCGCTCACGCACATCCGGGGGCGCTCGCTGCACGACGCCTTCGTGATCGTCGACGAGGCGCAGTCGCTGGAGCGGAACGTGCTGCTCACGGTGCTCAGCCGGATGGGTCAGAACTCCCGCGTCGTGCTCACCCACGACGTCGGGCAGCGCGACAACCTGCGGGTGGGCCGTCACGACGGCATCGCCAGCGTGATCGAGACGCTGAAGGGGCACGAGCTGTTCGGCCACGTCACGCTGCAGCGGTCGGAGCGCTCCGCGATCGCGGCGCTGGTGACGGAGCTGCTGGAGGGCGGGGAGCTCAGCTGACGGGATCCGCCGGCGCACGGATGCCCGTGGCAGGGGCGCGGGGCGGCGACCGGATAGAGTCGTAGAGGTCCCGCCCCGGGACCGATTTCACGTGCATGATTCCAGGACGGTGGGGTGCGGATGACTGAGAAGGCTGGAACGGCGGAACGGGAACTCCCGCCCGTCGCCGTCGACGAGAAACCCCGGTGGACCCCGCTGAAGATCGCGGTCTGGGCGGCGATCGCCCTGCTCGGCGGCGTGGCCTGGACGATGCTCGCGATCGTCCGCGGCGAGACCGTGAACGCGATCTGGTTCGTGTTCGCCGCCGTGTGCACCTACCTGATCTTCTACCGGTTCTACTCGAAGTTCATCGAGAAGCACCTGGTCCGCCCGGACGACCGCCGCGCCACGCCCGCCGAGTACAGGGCCGACGGCAAGGACTACGTCGCGACCGACCGCCGCGTGCTGTTCGGGCACCACTTCGCCGCGATCGCCGGAGCCGGACCGCTGGTGGGGCCGGTGCTCGCCGCGCAGATGGGGTACCTGCCGGGCACGGTGTGGATCATCGTGGGCGTGGTGCTCGCCGGCGCCGTGCAGGACTACCTGGTGATGTTCTTCTCGATGCGCCGCGGCGGCCGCTCGCTGGGCCAGATGGCGCGCGACGAGCTCGGCCGTTTCGGCGGCGCGGCCGCCATCCTGGCCACGCTGCTCATCATGATCATCATCACCGCGATCCTCGCGCTGGTCGTGGTGAACGCGCTCGGTGAGAGCCCGTGGGGCGTGTTCTCGGTGGCGATGACCATCCCGATCGCGCTGTTCATGGGCGCGTACCTGCGCTGGATCCGGCCCGGCCGCGTCACCGAGGTGTCGCTGATCGGCTTCGTCCTCCTCATCGCTGCGATCGTCGCCGGCGGATGGGTCGGCGGCACCGAGTGGGGGCAGGCGATCTTCCACCTCGACCGGGTCACGATCGCCTGGGGCATCATCATCTACGGCTTCATCGCCGCGGTGCTGCCCGTGTGGATGCTGCTCGCCCCGCGGGACTACCTGTCCACGTTCATGAAGATCGGCGTCATCGTCGCGCTCGCGGTGGCGATCGTCTTCGTCCGCCCCGAGATCACCGTTCCGGCGTTCAGCCAGTTCGCCGGCGGGGAGACCGGGCCGGTGTGGTCGGGCCCGCTGTTCCCCTTCCTGTTCGTCACGATCGCCTGCGGAGCGCTGTCGGGCTTCCACGCCCTGATCTCCTCGGGCACGACCCCGAAGATGATCGAGAAGGAGAAGCAGACCCGTTTCATCGGCTACGGCGGGATGCTGATGGAGTCCTTCGTCGCGATCATGGCCCTCGTGGCCGCGGTCTCGATCGACCAAGGCATCTACTTCGCCATGAACTCCTCGGGGGCCGCCACGCAGGGCACGGTCGAGGGCGCCGTCGCCTGGGTGAACAGCCTCGGCATCACCGGCGTGAACCTCACCCCGGAGATGCTCACGTCGACGGCCGAGGCGGTCGGCGAGGAGTCGATCGTCTCCCGCACCGGGGGTGCACCCACGCTCGCCCTCGGGCTGGCGCACATCATGCAGCAGTGGATCGGCGGCAACGCGATGATGGCGTTCTGGTACCACTTCGCGATCATGTTCGAGGCGCTGTTCATCCTCACCGCGGTGGACGCCGGGACGCGCGTGGCGCGGTTCATGCTGCAGGACTCGATCGGCAACGTCGTGCCCCGGTTCAAGGACACATCGTGGCGGGTGGGCGC
Source organism: Microbacterium sp. EF45047 (assembly GCF_028472845.1). Classification (NCBI taxonomy): domain Bacteria; kingdom Bacillati; phylum Actinomycetota; class Actinomycetes; order Micrococcales; family Microbacteriaceae; genus Microbacterium; species Microbacterium sp. EF45047. Next base: position 700,091 of record NZ_CP069429.1, read on the forward strand.
CTGGATCTGCACGGCCGTGATGGTGGCCGGCTGGGGCGCGGTGCTGCTGATGGGCGTCACCGACCCGCTGGGCGGCATCAACACGCTGTTCCCGCTGTTCGGCATCGCCAACCAGCTGCTCGCCGCCATCGCGCTCGCCGTGGTGCTCACGATCGTGGCGCGCCGCCGCACCTTCCGCACGCTCTGGGTGGTCGCGCTGCCGCTCGCCCTGGTCACGGTGGTGACCGTCACGGCGTCGCTGTTCAAGATCCTCTCGCCGGTGCCGGCGGTGGGGTACTGGGCCAACCACGCCGCGTTCCGGGACGCACTCGCTGCGGGGGAGACCTCGTTCGGCACCGCCACCTCGGTCGAGGCGATGGAGGCGGTCGTGCGGAACACGTTCATCCAGGGCACTCTCTCGATCGTGTTCCTGGTGCTCGCCGTGATCGTGATCGCAGTATCGCTGCTCCGGGTCGTGCAGGCGTTCCGAGGCCACGACGCGGTCGACCACGAAGACCCCTTCGTCCCGTCGCGCCGATACGCCCCGGCCGGGCTGATCGCCTCGCCCGAGGAGCGCGCGCTCGAGAAGGAGTGGGCGGCGCTGCCGGACGACCTGAAGCCCGTCCAGGGGCACTGAGCGATGACGGATGCCACGGCGCCGGGCCCGCGCGCGTCGCTGAAGCGCGCGTGGCGGGCCCTCGCCTGGTACGTCAACGGGCTGACCGGGCAGTCGAAGTACGCCTGCTACCTGGAGCACGAGCGCGCCGTGCATCCGGACCGCGAGCCGCTGTCGGAGCGCGAGTTCTGGCGCCGGCACTACGCGGCGCAGGACGCCGACCCCGGGGCCCGGTGCTGCTGACCCGGGACCCCGCCGAACACTCCGGGGGTCGACACGCCACGTGTCGGACGGATCCCGGGAACCGCACCCCCGGCCCGGCGTGTCGACCCCCGAAGTGTCACGCCCGGGCGGCGCTCCGCGCCAGGGCCGCCAGGATCGCGGCCTGCACGGTCGGCCAGTCGTGCACGATCTGGGCGTAGTCGAAGCGGAGCGTCTCGTAGCCCCGTGCGGATGCCGCCGCATCCCGCATGAGATCCCGATGCCGCCGGGAGGAGCCGTCGTGGTTCTCCTTGCCGTCGGCCTCGAGGATGAGCCGCCCGCCGATGACGAAGTCGACGCGTCCCACCCCGTCGATCGTGACCTGGCAGTCCACGCGGATGCCGAGCAGGTGCAGCCGCAGACGCAGCAGCGACTCGAGGCCGCTGTCCGCGTCCGGGCGGGCGGTGTCCACCAGCCAGCGGGCGGATGCCGGCAGCGCGGCACGGATGCGCAGCCGCGCAGCGGCGGAGAGCAGACGCAGGCGCCACGCCGACTCGAACGACGCGAAGAAGGACTCGTCGCCCTCGCAACGGAACAGATGCACCAGCGCGGTCTCCACGTCGACGAGGCCGAGCGCGGGCGCGCCGCGGAAGTAGTGGGAGATGCAGCAGCATCCGCCGTGCGGGTAGATGCGGCCGCGCTGTCCGACCCACACGTGCGGCGGTCCGGCATCCGACAGCACCCACACACCCAGACGCCGGAGCGCCTCGGCGCAGGTGAGCGCCCCGCCGTGCAGCGCGGCGGAGCGCTGATGCGGGTCGAGACCGGGGACGGCGAACAGCCCAGGACGCAGCCGTTCGATCTCGCCGGCGCGCACGGCCTGCGCCAGGCGGGGACGGCTGATCCCGTAGCCCTGCAACTGGACGCCGCGCGCGAGACCGCCGAGCCGGGTGAGGAGCAGGAGCGGGTCGAACATCCCGACAGCATCCGACGTCGGCGGCCCCGCCAGCACCCGCAAGCCCGTGGCCTGTGGACAAGCCGGCGGATTCGCCGACGGTGGAGGACGAACGTCCGCGCACAGAACGGGGGTCGACACGCCGGATGACGGACGGATACGGCGATCCGTTCCGAAATCCGGCGTGTCGACCCCCGAAGTGTCAGGCGGGCGTCAGGCGGCGACCGCGGCGCGGGCTCAGCCCGGGTGCGTCATCGACAGCAGGTCGAGCTTCTCGTCCAGCTGCTCCAGGGTGATCTCCCCGCGCTCGACGTAGCCGAGGTCGATCACGGCGTCGCGCACCGTGATGCCCTTGGCCACCGAGTGCTTCGCGATCTTCGCGGCGGCCTCATAGCCGATGACCTTGTTCAGCGGGGTCACGATCGACGGGCTCATGCCGGCAAAAGCGGCGGCGCGCTCGACGTTCGCCTCCAGGCCGTCGATCGTCTTGTCGGCCAGCACGCGCACGGCGTTCGAGAGCAGGCGGATCGACTCCAGCAGGGCGGTGCCCATCACCGGGATGGCGACGTTGAGCTCGAAGGAGCCGGATGCCCCGGCCCACGCCACGGTCGCGTCGTTGCCGATCACGCGGGCGCACACCATGAGCACCGCCTCGGGCACGACCGGGTTGACCTTGCCGGGCATGATCGAGGAACCGGGCTGCAGGTCGGGGATGTGCAGCTCGCCGAGACCGGTGTTCGGCCCGGAGCCCATCCAGCGCAGGTCGTTGTTGATCTTGGTGAGCGAGACCGCGATGGTTCGCAGGGCGCCGGATGCCTCGACGAGGCCGTCCCGGTTGGCCTGGGCCTCGAAGTGGTCCTTCGCCTCGGTGATCGGCAGCTCCGTCTCGGCGGCGAGCAGGGCGATGACCTTCTGCGGGAAGCCGAGCGGGGTGTTGATGCCGGTGCCGACGGCCGTGCCGCCCAGCGGCACCTCGGCGACGCGGGGGAGGGCCGCCTGCACGCGCTCGATGCCGAGGCGGATCTGGCGGGCATAGCCGCCGAACTCCTGGCCGAGGGTGACCGGGGTGGCGTCCATGAGGTGGGTGCGGCCGGACTTGACGACGTCCTTCCACAGCTCCGCCTTCGCCTCGAGAGCCACGGCGAGGTGGTCCAGGGCCGGGATCAGCGTGTCGATCAGCGCCTGGGTGACGGCGATGTGCACCGAGGTCGGGAACACGTCGTTCGAGGACTGCGAGGCGTTGACGTGGTCGTTCGGGTGGACCTTGTCGCCGAGGATGCGGGAGGCGAGGGTCGCCAGCACCTCGTTCATGTTCATGTTCGAGGAGGTGCCCGAGCCGGTCTGGTAGGTGTCCACCGGGAACTCGCCGTCGTGCTTGCCGGCGGCGACCTCGTCGGCGGCCTGCGCGATGGCGTCCGCGATGCGGGCGTCCAGGGTGCCGAGCTCCTTGTTCGCCAGGGCGGCGGCCTTCTTGATCCGCGCGAGCGCGGCGATCTGCGCCGGCTCGAGGCCCTTGCCCGAGATCGGGAAGTTCTCCACGGCGCGCTGCGTCTGGGCCCCGTACAGGGCGTCGGCGGGCACGCGCACCTCGCCCATGGTGTCGTGCTCGATGCGGTACTCGATATCGGTCATGCCGATCCTTCCTCGGATGCGGGGATGTTCCCCTCGGTGTCGATGCCCACCGTGACGACGGGCACCGCGGTGCCCTCGGCGAGACGGTAGTTGGCGCCCACGATGCCCAGCCGGCCCTCCTCGACGGCGGCGCTGATCAGCTCGGAGGACTGCAGCAGGTGCTGCACGGTGTTGCGCAGGTGCTCCTTGCCGACCAGCTCGGCGTCGATCTCGGCGACCGTCGTGCCGCCCTTCTCGGCGAGCACCTTGCGCGCCGCGGGCACGATCGGGGCGATGAGCTTCCAGATGTGCGGCGGGAGCGGCGCCGCGTCGATCGCGGTGCCGTCGATCGCGGCGCGCACCGCGCCGCAGGAGTCGTGTGCGAGCACCACGATCAGCGGCACGCGCAGCACCTCGACCGCGTACTCCAGGCTCGCGACGATCGACTCGCCGAGCACCTGGCCGGCGTTGCGGACGACGAACAGGTCGCCCAATCCCTTGTCGAAGATGATCTCCGCGGCGAGGCGCGAGTCCGCGCAGCCGAACAGCGCGGCCATGGGTGTCTGGCCCTGGGCCAGCTCGTGGCGCTTCTCGACGTCCTGGTGCGGATGCTCGGGCTGCCCGGCGACGAAACGGCGGTTGCCGTCGAGCATGTCCTGCCAGGCCTGCGCGGGGGTGAGGGTGACGGTCATTCGGCCTCCGAGAGGGTGCGGATCTGCGGGGACAGGCTCTCGGCCAGCTCGGCGGTGGCCTCCGGGCTGAGCGATCCGTAGAGGAGCACGTAGTCGGGACCGGCCTGGGTGCCGAGAGCGTAGGAGACGTTGGCGTTGCGGGAAGGGTCGGCGACCTCGTACACGTCCCACTCGCGGCCGTCGATGGTGACGGCATCCGTCGGCGCGACGCCGGAGAGCACCTGCGGGGCCCACCGGGCATCCGCGTCGAAGGCCTGCGCGACGTGCACGAACCCGCGCTTCGCGGGCACCATCACGATGTCCCACACGACGGTGGCGCCGCTGTCGAGCTCGGCCGCGTTCACGCGCCAGCCGTCGGCGACCTCGGGCACGAGCACCTCGCGGTCCATGGTGCTCTCCACGTCCGCGGCGACCGCGGACAGGTCGATGGCGGGACGGGGCGCGGGCTCGCCGCGCGGGACGGCGAAGACGATCACCGCGACGACGCCGACCGTGACGATCAGCGCGGCGATCAGGTTGCGGAAGGTCTGGCTGGAGCGGTACACCTGGCTGGCCTCGGCCTTGCGCGCGGCGGTCTCATCCGGGGTCTCCGGGCGGCCCAGCTCGGCGACGATCCGCGGGGCACGGCTCATCCCCGCTCCTCCCGGCCGTCGTCGCCGGATGCTGCGGCACGGGCGGCGTCCAGCCGGCGCTTCGCGCCGAGCAGCCACTCCTCGCAGCGGGCGGCCAGCGCCTCACCCCGCTCCCACAGGGCGAGGGACTGCTCCAGGGTCGGGGCGCCCTGCTCCAGTTCGGCGACGACGCGGACCAGCTCGTCGCGCGCGTCCTCGAACGACAGGGATTCCACCGGGGTGTCGTTGGGCGCGGTCACGGCTTCCATCCTACGCGGCGGCGCCGCAGCCCCTCGCCCCGGGCTGCCTCCCGAGCATCGGCATCGTGCATCGATGCGTCGCCGGCATGCCCGACCGATGGCGGGTCAGCCCGCCTCGGGGATCTCGCCCTCCGAGCGCGCGGCGATCGAGCCGCGGTCGACCGTGATCGTCAGGGCGGTGCCGGCCGGGGCATCCGATGCGTCGCGCAGGATGACGCCGCCCTCGAGATGCGCGATGGCGTAGCCGCGGGCGAGGGTCGCCGCGGGAGAGAGGGCGCGCAGCGAGGCGCGCAGCTCGGCGGTGGCGCGCTGGGCGTCGTCGACCCGGCGGGTGACCGTGTCGCGGCCGCGGGCGGAGAGCAGCCAGATCTCCTGGGCGCGGCCGTCGACGATGTGCTCGGGGGAGCGCAGCACCGGACGCGAGCGCAGCTGCTCGAGCTGGGCGATGTCGTGCGACACCCGCTGCTGCAGCCGGGTGGTGGCGCGGGCCCGCAGCTGGGCGATGAGCGCCCGCTGCTCGCCGACGTCGGGGACGACGCGCTTGGCGGCATCCGTCGGCGTCGAGGCGCGCAGATCGGCGACGTCGTCGAGGAGCGGGTGGTCGTTCTCGTGCCCGATGGCGCTGACGATCGGGGTGGATGCCGCGGCGACGGCCCGGATCAGACGCTCGTCGCTGAAGCCGAGCAGCGTCTGCGGGTCGCCGCCGCCGCGGGCGATGATGATGACGTCGACGTCCGGGTCGGCGTCCAGCCGCGCGAGGGCGGCGAGCGTCTCCGGCACGCAGCGGTCGCCCTGCACCGCCGCGTACTCGGTGCGGAAGCGCACCTGCGGCCAGCGCAGCTCGGCGTTGCGGTGCACGTCCTTCTCGGCATCCGACCGTTCGCCGGTGATGAGCCCGATGCAGTGCGGCAGGAACGGCAGCGGCTTCTTGCGGGCCGCGTCGAACAGGCCCTCCTGGCGCAGCTGCGCGCGCAGGCGCTCCAGGCGCTCGAGCTGGTCGCCGATCCCGACGTGCTTCATCGCGGACACCGCGAAGCCGAAGTCCCCCGACTTCACGAAGTAGTCGGCCTTCACCGCCGCGACGACGTGATCGCCCACGCCGAGGTCGTTCGGGATGCGGGGGCGCACGCTCGACCAGATCCGGATGGAGATCTGGGCGTCGGAACGGGTGTCCTTGAGTCGGGCGAAGATGTTCCCGGCCCGCACGTTCCATGAGGTGATCTCGCCCTCGACCCACACGGTGCCCCACTGCGCCACGAAGTCGCGGATCGTCGCGTTCAGCCGCGCCACGGATGTCGGCGCGTCGGGCCGGGAGTCGCGCGGGGCGACGGCATCCGCGGGCGGCGCCTGGCCGGGCACGGCGGCGGCTTCGAAGACGGGCATGCCTCCATTCTCCCCGGTGCCGGCGGATGCCGTCTCCCGGGCTTCGGACAGGTGCCGCCGGTAGACTTCGAGGGTGACCTCCACCGCCGTCTCCCTCCCCGTCCCGCAGGTGCCGGGGCGCCGTCGTGCCGCCGAGCGCGCCCGCCTCGAGGACCGCCCGGTCGACGGTCGCAAGCGCGTGCTGCTGGCCGCCCCGCGCGGCTACTGCGCCGGGGTCGACCGCGCGGTCGTGGCGGTCGAGAAGGCGCTGGAGCGCTACGGCGCCCCCGTGTACGTGCGCAAGCAGATCGTGCACAACATCCACGTCGTCACCGAGCTCGAGGCGAAGGGCGCGATCTTCGTCGACGAGGTCGACGAGGTTCCCGAGGGCGCCCACGTCGTCTTCAGCGCGCACGGGGTCTCCCCGGACGTGGTGAACGCGGCCGCCGAGCGGGGCCTGCACGCCATCGACGCCACCTGCCCGCTGGTGACCAAGGTGCACCGCGAGGCCGTCCGCTTCGCCCGCGACGACTACGAGATCCTCCTCATCGGGCACGACGGCCACGAGGAGGTCGAGGGCACCGCCGGCGAGGCGCCCGATCACGTCACGATCGTGAACTCGCCCGAGGAGGCCGACACCGTGCAGGTGAAGGACCCCTCCAAGGTGGTGTGGCTCTCGCAGACGACGCTCTCGGTGGACGAGACGATGGAGACCGTGAACCGCCTCCGGACGCGGTTCCCCGAGCTGCACAACCCGCCGTCGGACGACATCTGCTATGCCACGCAGAACCGCCAGGTCGCGATCAAGAAGGTGGCCGCCGACGCCGACCTCGTCATCGTCGTCGGCTCTGCGAACTCCTCGAACAGCGTGCGGCTGGTCGAGGTCGCGCTCGAGTACGGCGCCAAGGCGGCGTACCGGGTGGACTACGCCGACGAGGTCCAGCAGGAGTGGCTGGACGGCGTGCGCACCGTCGGTGTCACCAGCGGCGCCTCGGTGCCCGAGGTGCTGGTGCAGGAGGTGCTGGCGGCGCTCGCCGAGGCGGGCTACGGCGAGGTCGAGGAGGTGCGCACCGCGGAGGAGGACCTGATGTTCTCGCTGCCGAAGGAGCTGCGCCAGGACGCCTCCGGCCAGCGCGACGGGCGCGCGCTCGGCGGCCGGACCGGCCGCTGACGGGCGCCCCGACGCCGCCGACACACGCCCGTCCACAGGGCCGGCGAGGGCTAGGATCGTCGCCGGAGGGACGATGACGGCTCCCGAGCGGGAACAGACGCTGATCGGATCGGTGCAGCGCGCCCTGTCGCTCGTCGACATCGTCGCGCGGGCCGCCCGGCCGGTGCCCGTGAAGGCGCTCGCCGCGGCATCCGGTCTCACCTCGGGCACGACGTACAACCTCGTGCGCACCCTGGTGCACGAGGGGTATCTCGCGAACGAGCCGGACGGAGTGATCCTGGGGCCGCGCTTTCACGGATTCCTCACGCCGAACGACAGCAGCGGCGTCTTCCTCGCCCTCGTGCGGGAGGCGCTCAACGCGGCCAGCGACATCGTCGGCGCGAGCGCCTACTTCGCGCGGTACGGGGATGGTGAGATCCACCTGATCGACATCGTGGACGCGCCGCGCAGCCCGCGCACCGAGCTGTGGGTCGGCATGCAAGCCAGCGCGCATGCCACGGCCCTGGGCAAGCAGATCCTCGCCGAGCTGCCGCCGTCGGAGGTGCGCGACTACCTGGCCCGAAATCCGCTGCGCCCCAGTCGAGTCCCCACTCACTGGGGTCGCCGTGTGCGTGGGGGCGTGGACCGGCGAGGACCGGACCGGCGGGGACCAGCCCCGCGGGGATCGCGCGGCCGGGGGTCGGCCCTGCCGGCGTCGTTACCATGGACGGATGACTGACGACCGCCCCCGCTACGGCGAGTACGCGAGCCCCGAGGAGCAGCGCGCGCGGGCGGGCCTGCCGCCGTTGCCGCCGCAGGGCGCCGCCGGCCCGGCCGGGCAGGATGCCGCGACAGGGCTTCCCGGGTCTGCCGGGCATCCGAGTCCCGCGTCTCCCGGGCATCCGTCGTCCTGGTCGGTACCGCCCGACGACCCCGCCGCCCCGGCCAGGACCGGTCGCGGCGCCGACCGCGTCCTCACGCTCGCCCTCCTGGCCCTCGGGCTGCTGAACGTGCTCTCGTCCATCCCGGGCTTCCTGGATCTCGCGACCACGATGGACCGCACCCTGGAGATCCTCGGCCTCCCGGGGGAGTTCACCTCCTACGCCGCCGCCCGGCTCTGGGGAGCGATCGCGACGGTCGTCCTCCTCGGCGGATACGCCGCGACGGTGTGGCTGGCTCTGCGGCGGCTGCGCGCGCGGCGGCTCGCCTGGTGGGTGCCGCTCGCCGGTTTCGCGGTCACGATGGTGCTCGTCTCGGTGTGCCTGTCCATGCCGATGTTCGGGGATCCGGCGTTCCTGCAGGGTCTCGGCGCACCGTCCGCCGGGTAGCCTCGAAGGATGAAGGCTCCGCAGCTCGCGTTCCAGGTCCACCACGCCGTCGTCACCGCCGGCGACGGAGCGGATGCCCGGGAGCGGGTGCTCGCGGTGCTCCGCCAGCACCGCATCCTGGCCGCACTCCGCGGGGGCGGACGGTCCGGCCCGGAGGCCGCGGTGCTGCTGCCGGTGACGCAGGACGGCGCGGTGCTCGCGCTCGCCGCGGACGACCGGCTCAGTTTCGGGATCACGGTCGCCGACCTGCGGGCCGGGTTCGCCGCGGAGGGGCTGGCCCTCGCGCTCGGCGAGAGCGCGGATGCGGATCCTGTGCCCGGCGGCGATGAGGGGACGGATGCTGCGCACGTCGACGGCGCCACCGAGGGCCTCACCGACGACGCCACCGAGGACCTCACGGAGGTGCTCGCCGACGACGGGCAGCGCGACGAGGATCTTCTCGCCGACGACGCGGCAACGGCCCAGTTCGCGCAGGAGCACGGCGCTTCGGCGGAGCCCGTGCGGGTCGCGGAGTTCTCGCATCGTGGACCCTGGGCCGCGCGTCTCACGGCGCAGATCCTCGGCGTCGATGTCGAGTACCTCGAGGACGGCGACTGGTCGCTCTACCGCTACCGCACCGACCGGCCGCACGGCGTGATCACGGGCGCCGGCGCGGACGGTCTGGTGGTGGAGCTGAACCTGCCGGTGCACGGCGAGGCCTGGGTGGAGGTGACCGTCCCGGCCGGCGAGACCGCGTTCTTCTGGCCGAACGCGGAGCGCGAGACCCGGCCGACGCTGGACGTCGAGGCGATCGCGGTCCCCGAGATCGCCGAGCTGTACCGGCGGATGCTGACCGAGGCCGATGGCCTGGAGGACGAGATCGCGCTGCTCGGGCGGGATGTGGACGCCGAAGCGGTGCGCCGCGCCTGCATCCCCGAGTCTCTCGGCGGAGTCGCCGGGGAGCGGGAACGGCTGACCGCGTTCCTGACGGCGTTCGGAGTGCCGCCGTCCCTCGCCGCCGCGGCGCTGCCGGACGCGGACTCGCTCCCGGCACCGGGCGACGAGGCGCCGTCGGCAGCCGCGACCCGCCGATTCGCGCCGCAGGGCTGGCCCGCCGTGATCGGCGGGATCCTCGTCGGCGGCCTGAGCGAGACCGTTCCGCTCACCGCGCGGAGCCACCCGGTCGCACGGCTCGCGCGTGCGCTGGAGCGCCGACCGCAGCTCGCCGCGGCGGCGAGCACCGCCGAGATCGCGGCCGGCGTCGCACTGCTGCGCGGACGGTCGGGTCTCGCCCGCGTGATCGGTGCTCTGGCAGTGCTGGACGGCCTGGCCGACCTCGGCCTCCTCGCCCTGCGCATCCGCCGGCGCTGACTGCGGAGCCGGCCCGCGGCCGCGTCGCTCGTCGTCACGCGGTCCCGGCACCCCCGGAGACGACGAAGCCCCCGTCCGGCCGCGACGAGCGCGGCAGCGGACGGGGGCTCCGTGCGGATGTCAGCTCTGCGACTGGCCGTACGAGCCCAGCTGGCGGGTGGACTCGACCACGCGAGCCGCCATCGCCGACTCGGCGATCTTGCCCCAGGCGCGCGGGTCGTACTGCTTCTTGTTGCCGACCTCGCCGTCGACCTTCAGCACGCCGTCGTAGTTCTGGAACATGTAACCGGCGATCGAGCGGGTGAACGCGTACTGCGTGTCGGTATCGATGTTCATCTTGATGACGCCGTTGGCGACCGCCAGCGCGATCTCCTCGTCGGTGGAGCCGGAGCCGCCGTGGAAGACGAGGTCGAGGGGCTTCGGGCCGGTGCCGTACTTCTCGGCGACCTGGGCCTGGATCTCGCCCAACAGCTCCGGACGCAGCTTCACGTTGCCGGGCTTGTACACGCCGTGCACGTTGCCGAAGGTGAGGGCGGCGATGTAGCGGCCGTTCTCCCCGAGACCCAGCGCCTGCACGGCCTGGTCGACGTCGGCGAAGGTGGTGTAGAGGGCCTCGTTGGAGCCCTCGTGCTTGATGCCGTCCTCCTCGCCGCCGACGACGCCGATCTCGACCTCGAGGATCGCGTTGATGTTCTTCATCCGGGGGAGCAGGCTCTTGGCGATCTCGATGTTCTCGTCGAGCGGCACCGCCGACCCGTCCCACATGTGCGACTGGAAGATCGGGTTGCGCCCGGCCTTGACCTCTTCCTCGGAGGCCGCGATGAGCGGCTCGACGAAGCCGCCGAGCGCGTCCTTCGGGCAGTGGTCGGTGTGCAGCGCGACCGTGATCGGGTACGACTTGGCGACCTCGTGGACGTAGCGGGCGAAGGCGAGGGCGCCGGTCGCCCGGGCCTTGACGGTGTGGCCGGCGAAGTAGTCGGCCCCGCCCGTGGTGACCTGGAGGATGCCGTCCGATCCGGCCTCGGTGAGGCCCTGGAGCACCGCGTTGATGGTCTGCGAGCTGGAGACGTTGATGGCCGGGTACGCGAAGCCGCCGGCCTTCGCGCGGTCGAGCATGTCGGCGTACTGTTCCGGGGTGGCAACGGGCATGGATTCTCCTGCGGTCGGGGGAGGGATGTCCTTCCACACTCTAGTGGCGAGGGGGACGGATGCCGGGGGCTGTGTCGCCGGTCACCACCACCGGCCTTCGTCGATGTTAAGAACGTGGAATTCTTCATGCTCTGAACGGCGAGAATCGCGGGGTCGCGTGCGCCGGGCTGGCTAGGCTGGGCGGCATGGTGAGTCTCACAGGCGATCTCAGCGCCCTCCGCCCCGACCGCAACCTCGCACTCGAGCTCGTGCGCGCCACTGAGGCGGCGGCGATCCGCGCGGTGCCGTTCATCGGCCGCGGCGACAAGGAGGCGGCGGACGGCGCGGCCGTGGACGCCATGCGCGCCTTCCTGGGCACCGTGCACTTCCAGGGCCGGGTCGTGATCGGCGAGGGCGAGAAGGACAACGCGCCGATGCTGTTCAACGGCGAGGTGGTCGGCACCGGCCGCGGGCCGGAGTGCGACATCGCGGTGGACCCGATCGACGGCACCTCGCTCACCGCAGCGGGACGCCAGAACGCGCTCTCCGTGATCGCGGTGTCCGACCGCGGCACCATGCTGGACGCGTCCAGCGTCTTCTACATGTACAAGCTGGTCACCGGCCCGGCCGGGGTCGGCGTGGTGGACATCCGCCTGCCCATCGGGGAGAACATCCGGCGCCTCGCCAAGGCGCTCGGCAAGCCGGTGGACGAGATCGTCGTGTCGGTGCTGAACCGTCCCCGTCACGAGAAGCTGATCGAGGAGATCCGCGAGGCCGGGGCGGGCACCCGCCTGATGAGCGACGGCGATGTCGCCGGCGGCATCAACGCGGCCCGGCACGGCGCCCGCACCGACATGTGCGTCGGCATCGGCGGCAGCCCCGAGGGCATCGTCACGGCCTGCGCCATCAAGGCCCTCGGCGGGCACATCCAGGGGCGGCTGTGGCCGCGCGACGACGAGGAGCGCCAGCGCGGCATCGACGCCGGCCTCGACGTCGACAAGGTGTACGAGGCGGACGACCTCGTCAAGGGCAACAACACGATCTTCGTCGCTACCGGCGTCACCGACGGCCAGCTGGTCGCCGGCGTCCGCCGGGAGGGCGGTTACCTCTACACCGAGAGCGTGGTGCTGCGCGGGGCATCCGGCACCCTGCGCCGGATCGCGTCGGAGCACCTCGTCTCCAAGTGGCTCTGAGCTGAAGGTCCGGCGAAGCCGGACGCGCTGGACGCGGATCGTCACCGAACCGGTATCCGGCGACCACCGCGGCATCCGGGCATTCCCAGCGGATGCTGGCACAATGTTCCTCGGCCGGTGCGCGTGCATCGGGACAGGCCAGGAACAGGAGATCGCGATGACCTCGCCGGACGAGTCGCCCGCTGGGGCGCCGCGCGTGCAGCACGTGACCACCAAGACCGGCCGCATCGTGCGGGTGACGGAGGCGCAGGCGGCGGCCGTGGCGGCGCAGACCGCGAAGACGCCGACCGGCTCGACGAAGATCATCATCGACCCCGCGCGCCGCACCGACGTGCTCTTCCGCGTCCGCCGCGACGAGGGTCACGAGATCAGCTCGTGGTGGATGATCGGCGCGTTCCTGGTCACCTCGGGGATCGTCATCGCCCTGCTGTCCTGGGTGCCCGGCACGGCCTGACCAGCAACAGGGCCTGACCGGGAACAGGCCGAGCCTCAGGCGACGGCGGCCTCCGCAGCCGCGAGCAGCGGCTCGGTGAGCGCGACGCCCGCCGCGGTGGCGAGCGCGTCCACGTCGTTCGCGCCGAACCGGCGGGCCGCGTCGATGACGATGTGCGCGCAGGCGCGGGCATCCGCGAGCGCGTCGTGGTGGGGGAAGGCGCCGAACCCGGCCGCCTCGGCCGCCTTCGGCAGCCGGTACGACTCGAGCCGGTAGGTCTTGCGGGCCAGTGCGAGCGAGCAGAGGGAGCGGTAGGGCGGGGCATCCGTCCCCGTCGCCTCGCAGGCGCGGCGCAGCACGTTCAGGTCGAAGCCGGCGTTGTGCGCGACCAGGACGTCCGCGCCGGCGAAGGCGCACAGGCGGTCGAGCTGCTGCGACCAGCCCGGTGCGGACGCGACGTCCTGCGGGCGGATGCCGTGGATCCGGACGTTCCACTCGTTGAACTCGTCGTGCCCGGCGGGCGGGCGGATGAGCCACCCGGTGGTCGCGACCACCTCGCCGCCGCGCACCCGCACCATGCCGACCGCGCAGGCGGATGCCGGGCTGGAGTTCGCGGTCTCGAAGTCGATCGCAGTGAAATCCAGGGGCACCTCTCCACCCTCGCGGCCGTCCGCCGTCGCTGCCGTCAGGCGCGCCGTCGAACGCGCGATCCGGGCCTCGGGCCCACCGCGTCGCACCGCCGGACGCTGAGCCTGTCGAAGCGTCCCGTGGATCCGGACGCTGAGCCTGTCGTAGCGTCGGTCCGTCGCACCGACGCTGAGCCCGCCGAAGCGTCATCCGGGTACCGTGACGGTATGAGCAGTGAGCGAGCGACCTCGTTCGGCGCCGCGGCGTCGAGCTACGAAACCGGACGGCCGGAGTACCCCGCCGACGCCGTCGCCTGGATGCTGGCGGAGCTCCCGGCAGGATCACGGCGCATCGCCGACGTCGGCGCGGGCACCGGCAAGCTCACGCGCGCCCTGCGGGCGGTGCTCGACGACGCCGAGGTGGTCGCGATCGATCCGGATGCCGCGATGCTCGCCGTCCTCCAGGATGTGGCGCCGGGGATCCCCACCTTCCTCGGCACGGCGGAGTCGCTGCCGCTGCCGGACGCGTCCGTGGACGCCGTCGTGCTCGGCCAGGCCTGGCACTGGGTGGAGCCGGAGGCCGCATCGCGCGAGATCGGCCGGGTGGTGCGGCCCGGCGGCACCCTCGGACTGATCTGGAACGTGCGCGATGAGCGCGTCGACTGGGTGCGGCGGCTCACCGGCATCATGCACGGCAGCCCGGCCGAGGAGATGATCGCCGGCGACGGGCCCACCGTGGCCGCCCCGTTCGCGGCGCCCGAGTCCCGGACGTGGGAGTGGCGGCGGCCGATCACCCGGCCGCGGCTGCACGACATGGCCGGCTCGCGCAGTTATGTCATCACCGCATCGGATGCCGAGAAGCAGCGCATCCGCCGTGACATGGACGCCCTGTTCGACGACCTCGGACTCCGCGACGGGCAGACGATCGAGCTGCCCTACCTGACGAAGGCGTTCCGCGCGCGGCGCGCCGGCTGACCGCGAACGCCCGCATCCCCCTCGCGTCACGCGTCGCCCATCGTCGTCGAGTCGCCAGGACAGGAAGCGGATGCGGGCATCCGTCGGGTCGGCGCGCAGCATCCCGCCGGTAGACTCGACGCCCGTGGCTCTTACTATCGGGATCGTCGGCCTGCCCAACGTCGGCAAGTCCACCCTCTTCAACGCACTCACCAAGAACGACGTGCTCGCGGCGAACTATCCGTTCGCGACGATCGAGCCCAACGTGGGCGTGGTGAACCTGCCCGACCCGCGGCTGAACACGCTCGCCGAGATCTTCGGCAGCGAGCGCATCGTGCCCGCCACCGTGTCGTTCGTCGACATCGCCGGCATCGTGCGCGGCGCCAGCGAGGGGGAGGGGCTCGGCAACCAGTTCCTCGCCAACATCCGTGAGGCGGATGCCATCGCGCAGGTGGTCCGGGGTTTTGCCGACGACGACGTGGTGCACGTCGAGGGTGCGATCGACCCGAAGGGCGACCTGGAGACGATCAACGCCGAGCTCATGCTCGCCGACCTGCAGACCCTCGAGAAGGCGATCGTGCGCCTCGAGAAGGAGGTGCGCGGCAAGAAGACCGACCCGTCCGTGCTGGAGGCGGCCAAGGCCGCGCAGGACGCGCTCGAGCGCGGGCAGCTGCTGTCCACGAGCGGCATCGATCTGGTGCCGATCAAGGAGCTCGGCCTGCTCACCGCCAAGCCGTTCATCTTCGTGTTCAACGTGGACGAGCAGGTGTTGACGGATGCTGCCCGCAAGGCGGAGCTCGCCGCGCTCGTCGCGCCGGCGCAGGCGGTGTTCCTGGACGCGAAGATCGAGTCGGAGCTGATCGACCTCGACCCGGAGGACGCCGCCGAGCTGCTCGCCTCGACCGGCCAGGAGGAGTCCGGCCTCGACCAGCTCGCCCGCGTCGGCTTCGACACCCTCGGGCTGCAGACCTACCTCACGGCGGGCCCGAAGGAGGCGCGGGCCTGGACGATCGGGAAGGGCTGGAAGGCACCGCAGGCGGCGGGCGTCATCCACACCGACTTCGAGAAGGGCTTCATCAAGGCGGAGGTGATCTCCTTCGACGACCTGGTCGCCGCCGGCTCCGTGGCCGAGGCCCGCGCGCGCGGCAAGGCGCGCCTGGAGGGCAAGGATTACGTGATGCAGGACGGCGACGTGGTGGAGTTCCGGTTCAACGTATAGCGTTATTGACGCCATTCGGTACGTCCGAGGAGTTCTGGATGAACCTGCAGTCCAACTACGAGCTGCGTCTTGAGCGGCGGGCTCTGCGTGACACGGTGGCCGAGATCACGCCACTGAAGGTCGCGTGAGCGGGCCTGAACGCCGACTCGTCCGGAAGGTTCGTGCACGAAGAGCGAGGCGCGGCGGCCTCCGTGCATCGTCGGATGCCGGAGGCGCGGTCGAATCGAGAGGTGAGCCGCATGTCGTTCGTGCCCGATGAGGTCCTCGCGTTCATCGACGAGGTGTCGGCCCTTCCGGCTGAGTCGCTGCAGCAGGTCCGGCACGCCGTCGCGGTCGCGACCGCGTCGGGGGCGAGGAAGGCGTCCGATGCGCCGAAGCTCAGCGCTTCGGAGTTGGACGCGCTGATCAAGCGGATCAGTGATGCGTTCGCCGCGCGTGCCGACGAGCTCCGCGCCTTGACTCCACGTGGTGCGCTGAATGCGGCGATCGTGAACGCCACGGTCGCCTCGCAGGCGATCTGGAAGCGCGACCGGCTGACGGAGGCACAGTTCGAGTCCTTCGCCGGCATGTACCGCGACGTCGGCATCGCGGTCTGACGAGGAGCAGCGGACGGGCCGCGGAGCGGCGCGGGGTCCGCAGCCCGGCGGTTCCTCCTCGACCTCGGTGCGGATGTCGGACGGTCGATGTCCCCGGCCGGTGGGAGGATGGGCGCATGCCCGAGTCGCCGGAGGTGCAGGCGCTCGTCGAGTTCCTCGACGAGCAGGTCGACGGCCGTGTCATCGCGGGCGTGGACATCGCGGAGTTCCGTACCGTGAAGACGCGCGATCGTCCGCCCGCCACGCTCATCGGCGCGAAGATCGACGGAGTGCGGCGCTTCGGCAAACACGTCGGGTTCGACACGACTGCCGGCTGGCTGATGATCGGGTTCGGCCGCAACGGCTGGATCCGATGGCTGCCCGGGGGAGACCCGGCCGATGATGAGACGCCCGTGCCCGAGGTCGCCCGGATCGTGCTGGACGGTGATCGAGACGGCTCATGGAGCGGTGATGCAGATCGTCGACACCGGAGACTTCCTCGCCGTCAGCGCGGCGGTCGTCGACGCCCCCACCCACCTGGCCGCCATCGCAGGTCTCGGGCCCGACCCGCTCGCACCGGAGTTCTCCCGGGAGGATCTCGAGCGCGCGCTCGGCACCCGGCGGAAGCAGATCAAGGCCCTGCTGCAGGAACAGACCTCGCTGGCCGGAATCGGCAACGCCTACTCCGACGAGATCCTGCACCGCGCACGACTGCCGCACACCGTACACGCCGCGGCGCTCGACGCCGCGGCTCGCGAGCGCCTGTTCCACGCCGTGGTCGAAGTGCTGAGGGGCGCCGTCGCGGACCGCCGCGGGCTGCCGCCCGAGCGGCTCAAGCAGGCGAAGGTCGATGCGATGGTCGTGCACGGACGCGGCGGCCAGGCGTGCCCGGTGTGCGGCACGATCATCGTCGATCACGCCTTCGCGGGGGCATCCGCACAATTCTGTCCGCACTGTCAGCCCGAGCCCGTCCCCGGCTGACGAAGCCGGGACGGTGGCGGGGCGCTTGCTGCGCCTCGCAGGGCCCGGTCGCACCCGAACGCTGCGTTCGCTCGATGCGCTGCTCCTGGCCGCCTCGACGTCGGTGCCCTGGGGCGGCCGGGGTGACATCAGAGAGTGAGCCCCGCCCGGGTTCGACGTCCACCGCCGCCGTCACGCGTCCAGACCGGCAGGATACGCTGGAATCCGACCCCTGCCCGCCGAGACGAGGAGCCGCACGCCCATGACCGACACCCAGATCTTCGAGCCCGACGGACGCGCCATCCCCTTCGTAGACGAAGGCGACGGCCCCGTCAAGCTCGTGCTGATCCAGGAGCACGGTCTGGCCGCCGACGTCCTCAGCGTCGTCGGGCACTACCTCGCCGAGGAGGCAGGGTTCCACGTGCTGCGCATCGGTCACCGGGCCGACGCGGCGGGCGTCTCGTTCGAGGAGCGGGTGGCGGATGCCCTCGCGGTCATCGACCACGTCGGCCTCGAGGACACCTGGTTCGGCGGCCACGGGTTCGGCGGGACCGTGGCGCGCGCCCTCGTCGCCGCGCACCCCGACCGCGCGAACGGGCTGCTGCTGCTCGGCGTCGAGGGGGCCGACATCGAGCTGCCCCCGCACATCCCGGTCCTCATCATCCAGGGCACCGACGACACCACGACGCCGGCCGAGAACGCCGAGCGTCTCCGCTCGTCGGCCCCCGAGCGCGCCAGCATCAAGACCGTCGAGGGCGACCACCTGTTCCCGATGACGCACCCCATCGACACCGCGGGCATCATCGAGGAGTACCTCGACTGGGACTGATCGGTCCCGCGCGCGAGCATCGCCGCGGAACCCTCGACCGGCGTACGCTGTGGCTGTCGCCGACGAAGGGAGCACCGTGTCCGATCACCTCGAGCATCCCGTGCACGATCACGTCCCCACGCCGGACGAGCCCACGATCCCCGAGCTCGAAGAGGACGAGACCGTCGCCCCGCGCCCGGAGGAGGAGATCGCCGACGTGCTCCGCGCCGAGCCCGACGTCGCCGATCACAGCGGTCATTCCGGCTGAGCCCCGGTCATCTCGTCGTCATCCTGCGGAGCAGGACCGCGCCGGATCGGTACAGTCGGCACCAGGGATGAGATGAGGGTGCCGTGGACGTGATTGCGCTGACGCTGATCGTCGCCGCCGCGTTCGGCACGCTCGCGCACCTCCTGCGGGTGCCGGCGCTGGTCGGGTTCCTCGCCGCCGGCTTCGTGCTCGGCGCGATGCACATCGAGCCGTTCACCGGTCTCGAGCGGATCGCCCAGATCGGCGTGACGCTGCTGCTGTTCACGATCGGGCTGAAGTTCGACATCCGGGCGCTGCTGCGCCCCGAGGCCTACGGCACCACGGCCATCCACATGATCCTCAGCGTGCTGGTCGGCGCCGGCACCGTCGGGCTCGCCACG
Organism: Microbacterium sp. EF45047; assembly: GCF_028472845.1. Lineage (NCBI taxonomy): Bacteria > Bacillati > Actinomycetota > Actinomycetes > Micrococcales > Microbacteriaceae > Microbacterium > Microbacterium sp. EF45047. The sequence goes on from NZ_CP069429.1 coordinate 718,750, forward strand.
GTCATCGGCCTCACCTCGGTGGACGGCTGGCGTACGCTCGCGCTGGTCGGCTTCGCCCTGTCCTTCTCGTCGACCGTGCTCTGCGTGAAGGTGCTCGAGGACCGCTCCGACGACGGATCCCTGTACGGGCAGACGGCGATCGCCATCCTCGTGCTGCAGGACGTTGCCGCGGTGGCCTTCATCACCGTGAACGCCGACGAGCCGCCGAGCCCGTGGGCGTTCGCGCTGGTTCTGGTGCTGCCCCTCGCGTGGGCGCTGCGGAAGGTGCTCGGCCTGATCGGCCACGGCGAGCTGCTGGTGCTCTTCGGCGTCGTGATGGCGCTCGGGCCCGGCTACCTGGCTTTCGAGTCGGTGGGCATCAAGGGCGACCTCGGTGCGCTGGTGATGGGGCTGCTGTTCGCGACCCACCCCCGCGCGATCGAGATGTCCAAGGCGCTGTTCAGCGTGAAGGAGCTGTTCCTGATCGGTTTCTTCCTGCTGATCGGCATGGGAGCGGCCCCGACCTGGGCGGATTTCGGCCTCGCCCTTCTGCTGTGCGTGATCCTGCTGCCGCTGACCTTCATCGGCTTCGTCTGGCTGTGCCGGCTGTTCGGGCTGCGCAACCGCACCGCGATCAGGACCGGCCTCGCGCTGAGCAACTTCTCCGAGTTCGGGATCATCGTGGCCGCGTTCTGCGTGGCCGCCGGGCTGCTCACCGAGCGCTGGCTCACCGTGATCGCGATCGCCGTCGCGCTGAGCATGGTCGCCTCGTCCATCGCCAACGCGCACGGCCTCCGTCTGATCACCGCTCTGACCTGGCTGCCGGCCCAGGAGATCTCCAAGCTCCGGCCCGCCGATCGCCCGATCGACACCAGCGACGCCGACGTCGTCGTGCTCGGCATGGGGCGCGTGGGCCGTGCCGCGTACGAGCGCCTCGTGGACGAGGGCGGCCTGCGTGTGCTCGGCGTCGACAACGACCACGCCGTGATCACACGGCTCGAGGCCGATGGCCTGAACGTGGTGGAGGGGGACGCCACGGACGTGGAGTTCTGGAGCCGCCTGGCGTCCGGCGGCTTCGTGAAGACCGTCGTGCTGGCGATGCCGTTCCACGGCTCGAACACGTTCGCGCTGGAACGGCTGCACGAGGCGGGTTTCGACGGGCGCGTGGTGGCGGTGGCGCAGCATCCCGATCAGGTCGAGCACCTGGCCGCGAGCGGCGTCGACGGCGTCCTCAACATCTACGCCGGCGCCGGCCACACGCTCGCCGGCCTCGCGATGGCCGAGGACGAGGACCGCCCCGAAGCCGGGGACCCCGGCCGTCCGGCCGGCTGATCCCCGGCGTCGGGGCGGTGGTGTGCTACTTCAGCTGCCCGCGCACCTCGCCGCCCGGGTAGGTCTGCGTGTGCACGTTGACGTACCAGTCGCCCGGGTCCTCCTGGATGCCGGCGAGGATCGACGGGTCGGTGACGGTCGTGCATCCGTCGACCGCGAAGGACGTCTCGTTCGGGACGTCGAGGTGGATGCGGATCGGCCCGGCCTCTCCGCGCGGGGCGCTGTGCACGTGCGCGGCGCCGGCCGGGACGGTCAGGCCGGTCACCTCGATGGTGTAGCAGAACTGGTCGCCGTCGATCGTGTAGCTGAACATGCCGTGGGCGCCGCCCTTGGCATCCGTCGTCTCCTGTCCGTTGTTCAGCGGGATGGCGGGCGCGGCGGTCGCGGCGGACGCGCCTCCGACGGCGAGCAGCGCGAGCGCGGCGGCGAGGGCCGCCCGGTGACATGGCGCATGATCGGACACGACAGGAGGTTCGACATGCGATCGAAGACGACCGGCGTCCTTCTCGGCGCCGCCCTCGTGCTCACCCTCGGCGTTGCCGGGTGCTCGTCCCCGTCACCGGGCGGGGGAGAGGAGCCGGCCGATCCCGGCTACGGCGTCTCTCCTTCGGAGGAGCCGTCGGAGACGCCCTCCGCAGAGGCGTCCGGCGAGGTCGCGCTGATGACCGCGGACTCGTCACTGGGCGAGATCGTCGTGGACGGCGAGGGCATGACCGTGTACATGTTCGACAACGACACGCAGGGCACCGACAGCAGCGCGTGCACCGTCCAGTGCCTGGAGAACTGGCCGATCGTGACGGTCGACAGCGAGACGCCCGAGGTGGACGGCGTGACCGGCGAGGTCGGCACCATCATGAGCCCCGAGGGCGAGATGCAGCTGACCCTGAACGGCTGGCCGCTCTACTACTTCGCCGGCGACGCGGCCCCCGGGGACGTCAAGGGGCAGGGCGTCAACGACGTCTGGTGGGTGCTGTCGCCCTCCGGTGAGCGCATGGCCGAGTGAGCTGGGCGCCGGGGCCGGGCGTCAGCTGCGCAGCCTCTTGCGCAGGAACACCTGCTCGGTCCCGTCGCCCTGCGGCACGCGCTCCGTCTCGCGGTACCCGCACCGCCGGTACAGCCGCAGATTCGCCTCGCTGAGGCTGCCCGTGAACAGCTCCGCCTCCGCGGCGTGGCTCTCGCGTTCGGCGACCTCCAGCAGCATCCGCCCGATGCCCTCGCCCTGCATGTCGGGGGCGATCGCGATGCGCCCGATGAGGAGGAGGTCGCCGTCGACCCGCGCGCGGATCGCTCCGACCAGTCGCCCGCCGACACGGGCGGTCCAGCCGATGCACTCGCGCAGCTCGGCCTCCACCTGCTCCAGCGTCTGCGTCAACGGCGGCATGTCGACGCCGCCGTAGATCTGCGCCTCGGAGACGAACGCCGCGCGCTGCAGGGTGAGCACCTCTCCGGCGTCCTCCGGCCGGATCGGCGCCAGTTCGACATCCGGCGCGTCCTCGTCCTCGTGCATCCGTCGCTCCCTCCTGCGATCGCCGACGCCCGTACCGTGCCCGAGCGCGAGACCGAAATCAAGCCCCTGGGCTCCGGCCCGAGACGGATGCTACCGTCGCGGCGCGTCCGGAACCGGGCGATCGAGAACATGAGGTGAACATCCATGGCTGAGAAGCGCACCACCAAGACGACTACGAAGAACGACGCCTCGGGCGCGAAGACGACGCGACGGCAGAACGCGGAGAAGGGCTTCACGGCCTCCGCGAAGCTGGCCGGCGACCTGCAGGCGGCGCTCGTCGACCTGCTGGAGCTGTCGCTGCAGGGCAAGCAGGCGCACTGGAACGTGGTGGGGCGCAACTTCCGCGACATGCACCGCCAGCTCGACGAGATCATCGCGGCCGCGCGCGGCTTCAGCGACACGGTCGCGGAACGGATGCGGGCGCTGCACGCCGTCCCGGACGGCCGCAGCGACACGATCGCCCAGTCGACCACGCTGCCGCCGTTCCCGGCCGGCGAGGTGTCCACGGAGGAGACGGTGGATCTCGTGACCGAGCGACTGGAGGCGACGGTGGCCACCGTGCGCCGGGTGCACGATGAGGTGGACGAGGAGGATCCGACCTCGGCCGACATCCTGCACGCGATCATCGAGAAGCTGGAGCAGTTCGCCTGGATGGTGAGCGCGGAGAACCGCACTCCCGCCGGCCGCTGACCTGGCCGGGACGCGGCACGACCGAACGCCGCCGCAGGACGACCCGGTAGGTGATGAGTCCCGGGTACGCGAAGAGCCGCCGCAACCCGCTCAGGGGGTGCGGCGGCTCTCGGCGTGCCGGTGGGGGATCAGACCGGCTGCGGCAGGAGCGTGAACGACACCGCCCCCTGCTCGTCGACCCCGGCGTCCAGCGTCTTGTCCGCGAGCGCCTCCGAGGCCTCGTGCTCGAGGAAGACGCGGGCGCCGCCCTCGCCCTCCACGATGTCGTCGCCCGGCTCGGGCGCGGGAGCAACGGTCAGCGCGAAGCGCGCCTCGTCAGCCGGGCCGGTGCCGGACGTGTGGATGAGCAGGCCCGCGGACGGGTCGGCGCTCTGCTGCGCGACGATGCTCGTCGCGATCGTGCTGGCGTTGTCGGTCAGGGTGAGCATGCGCTCTCCTTCCGGGTCGGGGCACCGCACCGTACGACGCGGTGTCCGGGCCACGATTCCGCACCTGGGCGCCGACCTCAACCCGAGCGCACCCACTCGCAGGCCTTTCACACCTGCCGCATGCGGACCTCCCAGCCCGGCCGTCCGGCGCCTACCGGCGGTCGCGCTCGCGGCTGCGCATCATCAGCGGAAGGCCCGCCCACAGCGCGAACACGACGACCACCCCGATCCCGGCCGCGATCAGCGCCGAGGTGCGATCGATCGTCACGTCCAGGATGAGGGCGGTCACGCCGACCGTCACGGCGCCGACGACGATGAGGTTCGCCTTGAGCAGCCGGCTGGTCATCCGCACCAGCTCCGGCTTGCGGCGCTGGGCGAACAGCATCCGGTGCAGCCCCACGGGGGCGAGGGCGAGAGCGGTGGCGGCGGCGGCGAGCAGCACCAGCACCACGTACAGGCTGCGCTGCACGTCGTCGAGCTCCGCGAAGCGCGGCTGGAAAGCGACCGCGAGGAGGAAGCCGGTGAGGATCTGCGTGCCGGTCTGCATCACCCGCAGCTCCTGCATCAGCTCCTCCCAGTTGCGGTCGGCGCGCTCGTCTGGCGTCTCGTCGCGGCCGTCGGGCATGGCATCCGCCGTCATCGGCGCACCGCCGCGGCCTGGAGAGCGGATGCCAGCGCGGGATCGAGACCGGGCACGTCGTCCGTCGGCACGGTGAGGGCCAGCAGGGCGCGGCTGAAGTAGTTGCGCGCGGCGGCCGCGAGGGTGATGTCGACGATCTGCCGATCGTCGAAGCCGTGCGCGCGCAGCTCCTCGGTGTCGGCATCCGTCATCGTCGCCGGGTCGCCGGAGAGCCGGGCGGCGTACCGGATCACGGCCTGCTCGGCCGGCGTGAACGCGCTGTCGTCGCCTTCGGCGAACCCGCGCAGCCCGGCTTCGTCGGCGACACCGGCCCGCAGCGACTTGCGGGCGTGGGCGAGCAGGCAGTGCGAGGACCCGATGGCGCGCGCCGCCCCGAGCGTGGCCGCCTCGTACACGCGTACGCCGATGGAGGGCACGACGGCCCGGATCAGCGCCTCGAACGCGCTGTACGCCTCGGGGTTCACGGCCATGGCGCGGGTGTGCCCGTACACGACGCCGTCGGCCTCCCTGTCCTCGGCGTACATGCGGGCGACGTCACCGGTCGCGGTCTCGACCGGGGGAGGAGCGATGATCATGTCGGGACGGTACTCCGGCCGGGCCGGCAAAGGGTAGGGCTTGCGCGCCGGAGCCGGTGCTCGCTAGGGCCCGGAGCCGCTGCTCGTCTGGGCCCGTACGATCGGAGTATGGCCGAGACACCCGAACTCCTGACCCCGCTCGTCCCCGGGCTGTCGTCCTCCGCCGGCGCGGACGCCGGCCTGTGCGCCGACGGGGTGTGCCTGCTGCCGGACGCGGCGGACGACTGAGCCCGGCGGCCGCCGAGCGTTCCGACGCAGAGGGCGCCCAGGGCGCCGACGCAGAAGGCCGGGACCCTCGCGGCCCCGGCCTTCTGCTGCGATCAGTGACCGGCGTGGGCGGGCGCCTCGGCGTCCTGGTCCTCGGGCTTGCGGATGAGGAACGCTCCGACGATCGTCACGGTGGAGATCACCGCGCCGATCAGGAAGGCGACCCGCGAACCGGAGGCGACCGCGGCCGCCACGCCCGTGCCGCCGCCGGCGTTCACGATCACGGTGAACACCGCCATCATCACCGCGATGCCCGCCGCGCCGGCGACCTGCTGGATCGTGCCGATCACGGCGCTGCCGTACGAGTAGAACCTCGGGCTCAGCGACGCCAGCGATGCGGTGAACAGCGGGGTGAACGACAGCGCCAGCCCGACCGACAGCAGCGTCTGCGCCACCAGCACCACCCACACGCTCGTGCCCACGCTGAGCGTGGTGTAGAACCACAGCATCGTGGCCGCGAGGATCGAGCCGGGGATGAGCAGGATGCGGGTGCCGTGCGCGTCGTAGATCCGCCCGATCACCGGACCGAGCAGACCCATCGCGAGGGCACCAGGGAGGACGGTGAGGCCCGCGGTCGTCGTGTCCAGCTGCAGCGCGTCCTGCAGGTACAGCGGGACGACGGTGATGGTGCCGAAGAACGCCAGGGACAGCAGGAACATCTGCGCCATGGACAGTGAGAACCCGGTCGAGGCGAACACGCGCAGGTCGAGCAGCGCGTCGTCCTCGCGCTGCAGCCGGACCTGGCGGAGCAGGAAGACCAGCAGCCCGACGACCCCCACGACGAGCGCGATGGCCAGCGGCACCCAGGAGCCGCCCGCCTCGGCGAGCGAGCCGATCTGGCTCAGGCCGTACACCAGGCCGCCGAAGCCGAACGCCGACAGGATGATCGATGGCACGTCGATCGGCGCGTGCGTGCGCTCGCCGACGTTCGTCAGCCAGCGCCAGCCCACGAACATCGCCGCGAGCGCGATCGGCAGCACGACGACGAAGATCGCGCGCCAGCTGAAGTGGTCGAGCAGGAACCCGGACAGGGTCGGGCCGATCGCGGGAGCCAGCGAGATGACGATGCTGACCCGCCCCATCATCCGCCCCCGGGCGGCCGGCGGCACGAGGTTCATCATCGTGGTCATCAGCAGCGGCATCATGATCGCCGTGCCGGACGCCTGCACCACGCGGCCCAGCAGCAGCATCGGGAAGCCGATGGCGACCGCGGCCAGGATCGTGCCGGCCGAGAACAGCGCGAGCGCACCGAGGAACATCTGCCGCGTCGTGAAGCGACGCAGCAGGAAGCCGGTGGTCGGGATGACCACGGCCATCGTGAGCATGAAGGCGCTGGTCACCCACTGCGCGGCGAGCGGGTCGATGCGCAGATCCTGGATGAGGTGCGGGATCGCCATGCCCATCGTCGTCTCGTTCAGGATCGCCACGAAGGCTGCCGTCAGCAGCACCCAGATGACCGCCATGTCCTTGCGAGGGATCAGAGGTTCCGCGGATGCGCGAGTGGGCACCGAGCCAGTGTCGACAGCAGACATGGGTTTCCTTAAAGGGGGTGGTCGGCGCGAATGCGCGGGGGAGCGTCACATCCTAACCGACGGCGTGGAACCGGTATTCCCGATCCGGTGAACTCGGTCCCACGCGGCCCCGCCCGCGTCGGCCGCAGTAGCCTGAAGGCCATGAACATGGGCGGCATGAGCGGTCGCGTCGGGTTCCGCGGCGTGGACGAGGAGGCGCAGCGTCGGCTCAACGCGCAGGCGCCCGAGGTGCCCGGTCTGGGCCGGCGGGTGGCCGCGCTGTTCGCCCCCTACCGCGGCCGCCTGGCGCTCACCGCGCTGCTGGTCGTGATCGGCGCGGGGCTGGCGGTGATCCCGCCGCTGCTGGTGCAGCGGATCTTCGACCACGCCCTGTTCCCCGTGGACGGCTCGGCCCCCTCGCTCGGGCTGCTCACGGCGCTCGTCGCCGGCATGATCGGATTGTTCCTGCTCTCCGCCGCCTTCGGCGTGGCCCAGACGTGGCTCACCTCCACGGTCGGCAACGAGGTCACCGGCGACCTGCGGGTGAAGCTGTTCGAGCATCTGCAGTCGATGGAGCTCGGCTTCTTCACCCGCACCAAGACCGGCGTGATCCAGTCCCGGCTGCAGAACGACGTCGGCGGCGTCTCCGGTGTGCTGACGAACACCGTCACCAGCATCCTCGGCAACACCGTCACCGTCGTCGCGTCGCTGGTCGCGATGATCCTCATCGACCTGCGCCTCACCCTGATCGCGGTCGTGGTGATGCCGATCCTCGTGCTCGTGCAGCGCCGCGTCGGCCAGGTGCGGGCCCGGATCGCCGGGGAGACGCAGGAGTCGCTGTCGGAGCTGACCAGCATCACCCAGGAGACGCTGAGCGTTTCCGGCATCCTGCTGTCCAAGGCGTTCAACCGTCAGCGCACCGAGTCGGCCCGCTACCAGCAGGAGAACCGCAACCAGGTGCGCCTGCAGGTGCGGCGGGCGATGAGCGGCCAGGGGTTCTTCGCCGTCGTGCAGGTGATCATGTCGAGCATCCCCGCCGTGATCTACCTCGTCGCGGGCCTGTTCATCGTGGGCGGCACCGGGGAGATCACCGCCGGGGCGATCGTCGCGTTCACCACGGTCCAAGCCCGCCTGCTGATGCCGCTGATGGGGCTGATGCGGGTGGCGCTGGACCTGCAGACCTCCCGGGCCCTGTTCGCCCGCATCTTCGAGTACCTCGATCTCGTACCGCAGATCCAGGACGCCCCGGACGCGATCGACGTCGCCGACGCCCCCGGCCCGCGCGGCCGCATCGCGTTCGAGGACGTCGTCTTCCGTTACCCGGATGCCGCCGCGGACAGCCGCCCGACGCTGGACGGCGTCTCCTTCGTGGCCGAGCCCGGCAGCCATGTCGCGTTCGTCGGGCCGTCCGGCGCCGGGAAGACGACGATCCTGTACCTCGCGCCGCGGCTGTACGAGGCCACGGCGGGGCGGGTGCTGTTCGCCGGCGCCGACGTGCGGACGCTGCGGCAGGAGTCGATCATCGACGACATCGGGATCGTCTCGCAGGAGACGTATCTGTTCCACGCCACGATCCGCGAGAACCTGCGGTATGCGAAGCCGGACGCCACGGATGCCGAGCTGGAGGCCGCCTGCCGGGCCGCGAACATCCACCACGTCATCGCAGGGTTCGATGACGGCTACGACACGGTCGTCGGGGAGCGCGGCTACCGGCTCTCCGGAGGCGAGAAGCAGCGCATCGCGATCGCCCGGGTGCTGCTGAAGGACCCGCCCGTGCTGCTGCTGGACGAGGCCACCTCCGCGCTCGATACGGTGTCGGAGCGGCTGGTGCAGGATGCCCTCGACGAGGCGGCGAAGGGACGCACGACCCTGACCATCGCGCACCGGCTGTCGACCGTGATCGGAGCGGACGTCATCCATGTGGTGGATGCCGGGCGGATCGTCGAATCCGGCACCCACGCCGAGCTGCTCGCCGCGGGCGGGCTGTACGCGGCGCTCGCCGCGGAGCAGATGGCCGCCACACGGGTGCTCGACGGCGACGGCCGCTGAGCCGGCGCCCGTCAGTGCACGGACATCCCGCCGTCGACGAACAGGGACTGCCCGGTGACGTACCCGGAGGACGGGCTCGCCAGGAAGACCGCGGCGCCGGCGAAATTCTCGGGCTCCCCGTTGCGCCCGATCATCGTGCGGGCCGCGAGCGCCTCGACCCGTCCCGGCTCCTGCGGCAGGCGTGCGTTCAGCGGGGTGAGCACGAACCCGGGGACCAGCGCGTTGCTGGTGACGCCGGTCCCGCCCCAGGCCTCCGCCTCGGACCGGACCAGGGATTCGACCGCGCCCTTCGACATCCCGTACACGCCACTGCCGACGAACGCGCGGTGCGCCTGCTGCGAGCTGATGTGGATGAGCTGGCCGTACCCCCGCTCGGCCATCCGTGGCGCGAAGCGCTGACCGAGCAGGAACGGCGCGAAAGCGTTCACCATCATGGTGGCGTCCCAGTCCGCCTCGGTGATGTCCGGGTAGGGCGGCCGGATGTTGATTCCCGCCGAGTGCACCAGGATGTCGGGCTCCCCGAACGGTGCGGTGACGGCATCCGCCACGGCACGGACGCCGTCCCGCGAGCCGAGATCGCCCGTGACGGCGGCGGTGCGGCCGGTGAGGGAGAACAGGTCGTCGAGGTAGGTCATGGTCACCAGGCCAGGGCGTCGGCGAGAGCGGGGTCGGGGGCCGTGTCGGCGAACTCGGGGAGCGCGCGCAGCCCGGCCAGGAAGGCGTCCAGTTCCGCCCAGTACGCGGGATCCGGATGCGCCTGCGCGATGCGCTGCAGCGGCGGCACGTCCATCGCGAGGATGAGGTTGAGCCGGGCGAGCACCGCGGCCGGATGCCCGGCGCGCCCGAGCACCTCGATGCCGCCGCGGAGCGCGGCGAGATAGTCGCGCAGCACGGGCAGCGTGTCCTTGCCCTGCGTGATCGAGGTGCCGTCGGCGCGCACCCGCCACGACACCACCACCTCCGGGATGACGTCGAAGGCCGCCGCGCGGGTGTACATCAGCTGCGCGACGATCTGGTCCTCGTAGGCGACCCCCTCGGGGAAGCGCAGGTCGTCCCAGAACTCCGTCCGGCTCAGCTTGGACCAGGCGACGATGTTCGCCGAGGCGTCCGGATGCTCCGCGAGCGTCGTGCCCAGCCGCCGGGGCGAGGTGGCCGCCGCGACCCACGGCTGGACCTGTCCCGGCCGGTACTCGCCGTCGATCAGCCGGCTGCGCACGTACGCGCCGGCGACGAAGTCGCTGCCGGACTCGGTGAGGGCGGCGAGCCAGCGGGCGATCGCGTCGGGTGCGAGCTCGTCGTCCGCGTCGAGGAACCCCAAGTACGGGGTGTCCACGAGCTCGAGCCCGGCGTTGCGGGCGCCGCCCAGGCCGCGCGCCTCCTGGTGCCGCAGCAGCATGAACCGGGGATCGGCGTCCGCGGCTGCGGCGAAGATCGTGCGGGTGTCGTCGGCCGAGCCGTCGTCGATGAGCACGGCCCGCCAGCGGGACTCGGTCTGCGCCTGCAGGGAGGCGATCGCGGCGGGGGCGTAGGCGGCGATGTCGCGCCCCGGCACGATCATCGTCACGAGGGGGGTCACCCGCCGAGTCTACGGCCGCCGCCCGGTCCCCGATGCGCGCACCCTCCCGGTCGTTGAGCGAGGACCGCGGAACGGGGCGTTTCGTCTCGCTTCGGTTGCTCAACGACCGGAGAACGCTCCGACGGCGGTGACGGCTTCGGCGACGAGGCGTGCGAGGCGCTCCGGGGCATCAGGGGGCAGGTGAGTGCGGCCGAAGGTGAAGCGGACCGCGGTCTGCGCGACCTCCGGGCGGATGCCGAGGGCCAGCAGCACTGGAGACGGTTCGTCGCTGCCGGCGGCGCACGCCGAGCCGCTGGAGGAGAGCACCCCGCGCCGCTCCAGCTCGAGCAGAACCGCCTCGCCGCTGGTGCCCGCGAACGTGAAGCTCGCCACGTTCGGCAGCCGTCCCGCCGCGCCGACGGCGTCGGGATCCGCCGTGTCCGAGTCCTGCGGAGCGCCGGTCAGCGCCGCACAGGGCACCTGCGCGAGCACACCCGCGATGAAGGCCCGTGCGGCGGCGCCGACGCGGGCGGCCGCCTCGGCGCGCTCGGCCTCGGCGAGGTCGAGGGCGGTGGCGAGGGCGACCGCCCCGGCGACGTTCTCGGTGCCGCTGCGGCGTCCGCGCTCCTGCCCGCCGCCGTGCAGCACCGGCTCGACGGGGATCCGCGATCGCACCGCCAGGGCGCCGGTGCCCTTCGGCGCGCCGAGCTTGTGACCGGCGATCGACACCGCATCCGCCCCGAGCCCCGCCAGCGGCAGCCATCCGGCGGACTGCACCGCGTCGAGGTGGAACGGCACACCGCGCTCCCGGGCCACCGCGACGAGCGCGGCCGCATCCTGCACCGTCCCCACTTCGTTGTTCGCGTGCCCGATGCTGATCAGCGCGGTGTCCTCGCGGATCGCGGCGGCGAGGTCGCGCGGGTCCACCCGTCCGCAGCCGTCGACGGGCAGCACGGTCACCTCGGCGCCGTGGAAGCGCCGCAGGTGGTCGGCCGACGCGAGGATCGACTCGTGCTCGATCGTCGTGGTCACCAGGTGCCGGCGCGAGCCGCCCAGCACGATGCCCTTCACCGCGAGGTTGTTGGCCTCGGTGCCGCCCGAGGTGAACACGACGTCCCCGCGGCGCATCCCCAGCGCCGCCGCCACGCGCGATCGCGCCTGCTCGAGCGCCTCCGCCGCCGCGTGCCCGGCGCCGTGGTGGCTGGACGGGTTGCCGAAGACGTCGGTGAGGTACGGTCGCATCGCCTCGAGCACCTCTGGACGCACCGGCGAGGTGGCGGCGTGGTCGAGGTACAGCATCAGCCGTTCCGCTCAGCAGAGCCCGCGTCCGTGCCCACGTCGAGGCGCACGTCCAGGCCGAGGTCGAGCGCCCGGGCGGAATGCGTGAGCGCGCCGACGGAGATGACCTGCACGCCGGTCTCCGCGATCGCCCGCACAGTGTCCAGGGTCACCCCGCCGGATGCCTCGGCGGTCGCGCGGCCGCCGATCAGCGCGACCGCCGCGCGGAGGTCGTCGAGAGTGAAGTTGTCCAGCAGCACCGTGTCGGCCCCGCCCTCGAGCACCTCCGGGATCTGCTCCAGCCGGTCCACCTCGACCACGACATGCGTCGTGTGCGGCAGCCGCTGGATCCCCTCGCGCAGCGCCGCGGCGACGTCCCTCCCGCTCTGACGCAGCACGGCGAGGTGATTGTCCTTCGCCATCACGGCATCCGACAGCGAACGGCGGTGATTGCTGCCGCCGCCGGACACCACGGCGTGACGCTCGAACTCGCGCAGCCCCGGCGTGGTCTTGCGCGTGTCGGCGATCCGCACGCCGGTGCCGGCCACGGCATCGACATAGGCGGCGGTGAGCGTGGCGACGCCCGCCATCCGCTGCACGAAGTTCAGGGCCACGCGCTCCGCGGTGAGGACGCTGCGGGCGTTCCCGCTGACGCTGGCGAGCACATCGCCGGCCTCGAAGCGGTCGCCGTCACCGACGTGCAGGTCGACCTCGACGCCGGGGTCGGTGAGGGCGAACGCCGCCGCGAACACGTCCCCGCCGCTGAACGTGCCGGCCTCACGGGCGACGAGATCGGCGGTCGCCACGGCATCCGCCGGCAGCAGGGCGGTGCTGGTGATGTCGCCCCACGGGGCGTCCTCCTCAAGGGCGGCGCGGACGACCCGGTCGAGGGCGGCGGCGGTGATCATCGGGCTCCGATCAGGGCGGGGGCGTCGAGGTGGTGCGCGCCGACGGATTCCGTGCGGGCGAGGGCCGCGGATGCCATGGCGCGGGCGACCGTGAGCAGGTTGGCGTCCTCGAGGTCGCTCACGGTGCGGATGCCGCGGGCGCGCCAGGCGCCGAGGTCGCGGACGGCGGATGCCAGGCCCTCGGGCGTGCGGAGGAGGCCGACCCGCGTCCAGAGGAGGTGCTGGAGCTGGTCGCGGGCGACGACGGGGGAGGCCCCCGGTGGGTGCGTTTCGCCCCGCTTCGCTCGCTCAACGACCGGGGGGTGAACGACCGGGATGTCGATGACGGAGGTCTCAACCTGCGGGGCGTCGAGGGCGTCGACGAGGCGGGCGGCGAACACGGCGCCCTCGAGGAGGGAGTTCGACGCCAGCCGGTTCGCCCCGTGCACGCCCGTGCGCGCGGTCTCGCCGACCGCCCACAGCCCGGGCAGCGACGTGCGGCCGTCGACGTCGGTCACCACACCGCCCATCAGGTAGTGCGCGGCCGGCGTGACCGGCACGGGTTCGCGCGACCAGTCCCAGCCGCGGGAGCGGATCTCCCGGTCGATCGTCGGGAAGCGGCGGGCGAGCTCGGCGGCTCCGAGGCCGGTCGCGTCCAGTCGCACCGGGGCTCCCTGTGCGGCGGCGCGCCGGGCGACCGCGCGCGCCACGACGTCGCGCGGCGCGAGCTCGGCATCCGGGTGCTCGTCGAGCAGGAAGCGCCGGCCGTCCTCGTCGACCAGCGTCGCCCCGGCCCCGCGGACCGCCTCCGACACCAGGAACCCGGTCCCGCCATCCACCAGCACCGTGGGGTGGAACTGCACGAACTCCAGGTCGGCCACGGCCGCCCCGGCCCGCAGCGCCATCGCGATCCCGTCGCCGGTCGTCCCGGCCGGGTTCGTGGTGTGCGCGAACAGCTGCCCGGCGCCGCCGGTGGCCAGCACCACGGCATCCGCCTCGATCTCCTCACCGCGTCCGATCCCGTCGCGTCCGATCCCGTCGCCGAGGAGTCGGATGCCGTGCACGCGGCCGTCGCCTGCGAGCAGGTCCGCGGCGGCGGCGTGCTCGCGCACGCGGATCCGCGCCTCCCGCACCCGCGCGGTCAGCGCGGTCGACACCGCGCGGCCGGTCGCGTCCCCGCCGGCATGCGCGATCCTCGGCCGGCTGTGCGCGGCCTCCAGCCCGCGGGCGAGGGAGCCGTCGGCCGCGCGGTCGAAGACCACCCCGGCGCCGGCCAGCATCCGCACCGCCGCCGAGGCGCCGTCCACGAGCGCGGCGATGGCGACCGGGTCGCCCAGGCCGTCGCCGGCGTGCGCGGTGTCGAGGGCGTGCAGGGCGGGGGAGTCGCCGGGGCCGTACACCCCGGCGATGCCGCCCTGCGCGTGCGGGGTGCACCCGTCGCCGAGTGCTCCCTTCACCAGCAGCTCCACCTCGTGGCCGCGCGCCGCGGCGAGGAGCGCCGTGCTCAGCCCGGCGATCCCGCCGCCGGCGACCAGGATCCTCATCGCGGTCTCGCCGCCAGCATCCGCTCGAGCGCGACCCGGGCCGGCTGCGCGACCTCCTCGGCCACGCGGATGCGGTTCGGGGTGCGTCCGGCGACGAGCTCCTCGAGCACCCAGGCCAGGTAGCCGGGGTGGATGCGGTACATCGTCGAGCACGGGCAGACCACGGGATCGAGGCAGAAGATCTCGTGCTGCGGATGCTGGGCCGCGAGCCTTCGGACGAGATTGATCTCGGTGCCGATCGCGAACACGGTCGGCTCCTCCGCGGCGGCGATGGCGCGGCGGATGTAGTCGGTGGAGCCGGCCTCGTCGGCGGCGTCGACGACCTCCATCGGGCACTCGGGGTGCACGATGACCCGCACGCCAGGATGCTCGGCGCGCGCCTTCGCGATCTGGTCGACCGTGAACCGGCGGTGCACCGAGCAGAAGCCGTGCCACAGGATCACGCGGCTCTCGCGCAGCTCGTCCTCGGTGGCGCCGCCGAGCGGCCGGCGGGGGTTCCACATCGGCATCCGCTCCAGCGGCACGCCCATGGCCTTGGCCGTGTTGCGGCCCAGGTGCTGGTCGGGGAAGAACAGCACCCGGCGCCCGCGTGCGAACGCCCACTCCAGCACCGTGGCCGCGTTCGACGACGTGCACACGATGCCGCCGTGGCGGCCGACGAAGCCCTTGATCGCCGCAGACGAGTTCATGTACGTCACCGGCACCACGGGCACGAGCCCGTCGGCGTCCGGCTCGTCGAGGGGCCCGAGCACCTCGGCCAGCTGCTCCCAGCAGTCCTCGACCTGGTCGATGTCCGCCATGTCCGCCATGGAGCATCCGGCCGCCAGGTTCGGCAGGATCACGGCCTGCTCGGGGCGGGAGAGCAGGTCCGCGGTCTCGGCCATGAAGTGCACGCCGCAGAACACGATCGCCTCGGCATCCGGATGCTCCAGCGCGGCGTTCGCGAGCTGGAAGGAGTCGCCCACGTAGTCGGCGTGACGGACGACCTCCTCGCGCTGGTAGAAGTGCCCGAGCACGACGACGCGCTCGCCGAGGGTCGCACGGGCGGCGCGGATGCGGGCGTCGAGCTCGTCCTCGCCCGCCTCGCGGTACGCGGCGGGGAGCTCGCCCTGCCGTGGCGCCCCGACCGGGATCACGTCGCCCATGGACGAGCCGGGTCCGTACCCGGGGCGGGTGTCGAAGTCCCACGGGCCGGCGGCGAGGTCGGTCGAGCAGGTCGCCTCGGTCGAGGCGCCCGACACGATCGCGCGGATGGCGTGGTCGACCGAGGGATCGGTCAGCGGAAGCGAGGAGGTGGGCATCGGGCACCGCCCTTTTGGTCGGGGTGACACTTACTGTGCTCGAGAACAGATTATGTCGAACTGACCAGAAGTGCAATCAGGGAGCGAGGCGCACGCCGGAGCGCGCCGGGTCACGCCTCCGCGATGTAGCGGTACAGCCGGGCCGGGCGGTGCTTGCCGGTGCGGAAGTGCTCAGTCGGCACGAGCTCGTCCGAGCCCTCGAGGAGGCGCCGGAAGTTGGACGGGTCGAGTCGCCGGCCGAGCACGGTCTCGTACACCTCGCGCAGCTCGGTGAGGGTGAACTCGTCCGGCAGCAGGCCAGCGGCGATGCGGCTGTAGCCGACCTTGTTGCGCAGCCGCCACAGCGCGTACTCGGCGATGCGGTTGTGGTCGAAGGCGAGAGCCGGCAGCGCGTCCACGTCGAACCACTCCACGTTCTCCGGCGCGCCCTCGGATGCCCGCTGCGCATCGACGAGGTCGGAGCGCAGCAGCGCCCAGTACACCACCGAGATCACCCGCGACGGGGAGCGGTCGACGTCGCCGAAGGTGTACAGCTGCTCCAGGTAGCTCGGGGTGAGCGCCGTGGTCTCGGCGAGGGTGCGGGATGCCGCGGCGTCGAGGTCCTCGGCGGGGTCGAGCCAGCCGCCGGGGAGCGCCCACATGCCGAAGTGCGGCTCCTGGGTGCGGCGCACCAGCGGCAGCATCAGCCGGTCGCCGTCCGGCGCCGAGCGCAGCGAGAAGATCACCGCCGACACGGCGACGCGGATCGCGTCCTGCTCGCCGTTCGCCGCTGTCACATCGACGAGCCTAAGGCCGGCACCCCTCCCGGCCCGAACCGCGGCCGGGTCCGGCGCGCCGACGCGGTAGAGTGATCCCGACAATCGAACACAGGCCGAACGTCTCGTGCGGGAGAGCCCGGTGAAGCAGGCCGGGCACCGAAGGAGCAAGCCTCCCCGCCAATCTCTCAGGTACCCCCACCGCGCGGGTCCGGCCGCTCTGGAAAGCGATGCTCCGGCATCCGCCGACGGTGAAAGCCCTCCCCGGAGGGCGAAGCTCTCAGGCACATGACAGAGGGGGAGTTCCACGGTGCAGCGCCGATGCTGCCCGCCCGACCCTGACCGGGAGAACTCCGTGACCGAATCCCCGACGACGCGCGACAGCGCGGCGCAGCCCCAGCGAGCCACCCCGCTCCGTGAGCGCCACGAGGCGCTCGGAGCGTCCTTCACCGACTTCGGCGGCTGGCAGATGCCGGTGCGCTACACCTCCGACCTCGCCGAGCACCACGCCGTGCGCCAGGCCGCGGGCATCTTCGACATCTCGCACATGGCCGAGTTCACCGTCCGCGGCGCCGGCGCGGCCGACTTCCTCGACTACGCCCTCGCCGGACGGCTGTCCGCGCTCGCCGTCGGCAAGGCGAAGTACTCGCTGCTGCTCGCGGAGACCGGCGGCATCATCGACGACGTCATCGTCTACCGGATGCAGGAGGACGACTTCCTGATCATCTCGAACGCGGGCAACCGCGATGCGGTGCGGGCGGCGCTCACGGCGCGGACCTCGGGGTTCGAGGTCGAGGTCGCCGACGTGTCCGACGACTACGCCCTCATCGCCGTGCAGGGCCCGGCCGCCGAGGCCATCGTCGCGGCCACCGCCGGCATCGAGGAGGTCGGCGTGCCGTGGAGCGACCAGAAGTACTACGCCTGGGCGTCGGCGAGCTTCGCCGGGCGCCCGCTGCTGCTCGCCCGCACCGGCTACACCGGCGAGGACGGCTTCGAACTGCTGGTGGACGCCCGCGACGCCGTCGCGCTGTGGGACGCGCTGCTCGTCGCCGGTGAGGGGCACGGACTGGTGCCCGCCGGTCTCGCCGCCCGCGACACCCTGCGCCTGGAGGCCGGGATGCCGCTGTACGGGCACGAGCTCACCCTCGAC
This sequence comes from Microbacterium sp. EF45047, assembly GCF_028472845.1. Lineage (NCBI taxonomy): Bacteria > Bacillati > Actinomycetota > Actinomycetes > Micrococcales > Microbacteriaceae > Microbacterium > Microbacterium sp. EF45047. The sequence continues at coordinate 736,198 of NZ_CP069429.1, forward strand.
ACCACGCCGGTGCAGGCCGGGCTCGGCCGCGTCGTCGTCGCCGACAAGGAGCGCTTCGTCGGCAAGGAGGCCCTGGCCGATGCCGCGGGCGCCGGCGGCCGGGTGCTCGTCGGGCTCACCGCCGAGGGCCGGCGCGCCGGCCGTGCCGGGTACCCGGTCCGAGACGCGGACGGCGCCCAGATCGGCGAGATCACCAGCGGCGCGCTCAGCCCGACGCTCGGACACCCGATCGCGATGGCCTACGTCGACGCCGGTTCCGCCGCCGAGGGAACCGGAGTATTCCTTGATGTGCGGGGCACCCTCATCCCCGCGACCGTGACCGCCCTGCCTTTCTACCGGAGGAAGAAATGACCGATCTCACCGCCCTCAAGTACAGCGAAGAGCACGAATGGGTCGCCGCTGACGGCGCCGTGGCCACGGTCGGGGTGACCGACTACGCGGCCGACAGGCTGGGCGACGTCGTCTTCGTGGAGCTGCCGGCCGTCGGCACGGCGATCACGGCGGGCTCCGTGGTCGGCGAGATCGAGTCCACGAAGTCGGTCGGGGAGCTGTACGCCCCCGTCTCCGGCACCGTGGTCGAGGTCAACGACGCCGTCGTCGACGACCCGTCGCTGGTGAACTCCGCGCCGTTCGAGGGCGGCTGGCTGATCAAGGTCGAGGTGGCCGACGGCGCCCTCGACGGGCTGCTCGACCGCGACGCGTACGTCGCGCTCACGGAGGGCTGAGAGTGGATTCCTTCGCCGATCGCCATATCGGGACGACCGCCGACGCACAGCGACGGATGCTGGCCGCTCTCGGCATCGACGCCACGGCGGCCACTGCCGCGGGCTCCCCTGACCGCGCGCCGGACGTGCTCGCTTCCGCCGTGGAGACGCTGATGCGACAGGCCGTCCCCGCCGCCATCTTCACCGAGGCGCCGGACGCTTCGACGCGCTCAGCGTCCGGGGAAGGCTCAGCGTCCGGGGAAGGCTCAGCGTCCGCGTCCGTGATCCCGCCGGCCGCCTCGGAGGCGGAGACCCTCGCCGAGCTGCGCGCCCTCGCCTCCCGCAACCGGGTGAGCCGGCCGATGATCGGCCTCGGCTACTACGGCACGTTCACCCCGTCCGTGATCCAGCGCAACGTCCTGGAGAACCCGTCCTGGTACACGGCGTACACGCCCTACCAGCCCGAGATCTCCCAGGGCCGGCTGGAGGCGCTGATCAACTTCCAGACCATGGTGTCCGACCTCACCGGTCTGTCCATGGCGAACGCGTCGATGCTCGACGAGTCGACCGCGGTCGCGGAGGGCATGCTGCTGGCCCGGCGGGCGTCGAAGTCGACATCCGCCGTGTTCGTCGTCGACGCCGACGCACTGCCGCAGACGAAGGCGCTGCTCGCGACGAGGGCGGAGGCCGTCGGCATCGAGCTCGTCGAGCGCGACCTCGCCGCAGGCGCGGAGCTGCCGAGCGAGCTGTTCGGGGTGTTCCTGCAGTACCCGGGCGCCTCGGGCCGCGTCTGGGACCCCACGGCCGTGATCGACGCGGCGCACGTCGCCGGAGGCCTCGCGGTGGTCGCCGCCGACCTGCTCGCCCTGACGCTGCTGCGCTCGCCCGGATCGATGGGGGCGGACGTCGCGGTGGGCACCACTCAGCGCTTCGGCGTGCCGATGGGCTTCGGCGGACCGCACGCCGGGTACATGGCCGTCCGCTCCGGGCTGGAGCGGCAGCTGCCCGGCCGGCTCGTCGGCGTCTCTCAGGATGCCGAGGGCAGGCCCGCGTACCGCCTGGCGCTGCAGACCCGCGAGCAGCACATCCGCCGTGAGAAGGCGACCTCGAACATCTGCACCGCGCAGGTGCTGCTGGCCGTGATGGCCTCCATGTACGCCGTGTACCACGGGCCCGACGGGCTGCGCTCGATCGCGAACCGGGTCGCCGCCTGCGCCCGCTTCCTCGGCTCCGAGCTGGTCAAGGACGGCGCCGAGCTGGTGCACGAGGCCTACTTCGACACGCTGTCGGTGCGCGTGCCCGGCCGCGCCGCGGAGATCGTCACCCGTGCGCACGACGAATTCGGCATCCTGCTGCGTCTGGTCGACGCGGACACGGTCGGCGTGTCCGTCGACGAGACCACCACCATGGACGACGTGTTCCGGGTCGTGGCCGCCTTCGGTGCCCAGGGCGAGCGCTCCTTCGCGTTCCTGCCCGCCCACGCCCTCCCCGCGGCGCTGCTGCGCGAGGACGAATACCTCACGCATCCGGTCTTCCACCAGCACCGCTCCGAGACCGCCATGATGCGGTATCTGAAGCAGCTCGCCGACCGCGACTACGCCCTGGACCGGGGCATGATCCCGCTCGGCTCCTGCACCATGAAGCTCAACGCCGCCACCGAGATGGCCCCGGTCACCTGGCCGGAGTTCGGGCAGCTGCATCCGTTCGCGCCGGCATCCGACGTCGAGGGATCGCTGGCGATGATCGACGAGCTCGAGGCCTGGCTCGCCGAGGTCACCGGGTACGACGCGGTGTCTCTGCAGCCGAACGCCGGGTCGCAGGGCGAGCTGGCCGGTCTGCTCGCGATCCGCGGATACCACCTCGCCAACGGCGACGCGCAGCGCACCGTCTGCCTCATCCCGTCCTCGGCGCACGGCACGAACGCCGCATCCGCCGTGCTGGCGGGCATGAAGGTCGTCGTGGTCGCGTGCGACGAGCTCGGCAACGTCGACCTGGACGACCTGCGCGCCAAGATCACCCAGCACGCCGACGAGCTGTCGGCCCTGATGATCACCTACCCGTCCACGCACGGCGTGTACGAGCAGCAGGTCGTCGAGATCACCTCGGCCGTGCACGAGGCCGGCGGCCAGGTGTACGTCGACGGCGCGAACCTGAACGCGCTGCTCGGCTACGCGCGGTTCGGCGACCTCGGCGGCGACGTGTCGCACCTGAACCTGCACAAGACGTTCGCCATCCCGCACGGCGGCGGCGGGCCCGGCGTCGGTCCGGTCGCGGCCAAGGCGCACCTCGCGCCGTACCTGCCCGGGCATCCGATGGCACAGCGCCGCGAGCACGCCGGCGGGTTCGTCTTCGAGGGCGGTCCGGTCTCGGCGGCGCCGTACGGCTCCGCGGGCGTGCTGCCGATCTCGTGGGCGTACGTGCGGATGATGGGCGCGGCGGGTCTGCGCCGGGCGACCGCGGCCGCCGTGCTGTCGGCGAACTACATCGCGGCACGCCTCGCCGAGCACTACCCGGTGCTCTACACCGGCGAGAACGGCCGGGTCGCGCACGAGTGCATCCTGGATCTGCGTCCGCTCCGCGAGGCGACCGGGATCACCGTCGACGACGTCGCGAAGCGCCTGATCGACTACGGCTTCCACGCCCCGACCATGTCGTTCCCGGTCGCCGGCACGCTGATGGTGGAGCCGACCGAGTCGGAGGACATCGGCGAGCTGGAGCGGTTCATCGAGGCCATGATCGAGATCAAGGCGGAAGCGGATGCCGTGGCCGCCGGCCGCTGGCCCGCGGACGACAACCCGCTGGTGAACGCGCCGCACACCGCCGCCTCCCTGATCGCGGGGGAGTGGCAGCACGCGTACACCCGCGAGGAGGCCGCCTACCCGGTGCCGACCCTCGTCGCCGGGAAGTACTGGCCGCCGGTGCGCCGCATCGACCAGGCCTACGGCGACCGCAACCTCGTGTGCGCGTGCCCGCCCGTGGAGGCGTTCGCGTAGCATCCGCACGAGCCATCTGCGACAGCCCGCCCCGGCACGCGTCCCGGGGCGGGCTCTCGCGCCTTCCCGAACGCCGGTTCAGTAACGGTTCATTAACGGAGCCTGTGCGGGGCGCGGGCATCCGACTAGTCTCGGAGCATCGACGCGCTCGACGATGAGCGTGTGCTTGTACGGTCCACAGGAGGACACAGTGAAGCGAAACAGGATCACCCTGGCGGGACTCGCGCTGATCGCGGCGAGCGCCCTGGCTCTCTCCGGCTGCGCAGGAGGCGGCGACAACCCCGATGCCGGTGACGACGGCGGATCCGGTGCCGACAGCACCGCGATCATCAAAGTCAACGGCTCGGAGCCGCAGAACCCGCTCATCCCGACCAACACCAACGAGGTCGGCGGTGGCAAGATCCTCGACGCGATCTTCGCCGGCCTGATCGGCTACGCGGCCGACGGTTCGGTGTTCAACGACGTCGCGGAGGAGATCGTCGTCGACGACCCGCAGCACCTGACCGTGAAGCTCCGCAAGGGCCTCACCTTCACCAACGGCGAGGAAGTCACCGCCGACAACTTCATCAAGGCGTGGAACTATGGCGCGCTCGCCTCCAACGAGCAGCTCTCCAGCTACTTCTTCGAGGACATCGAGGGCTTCAGCTACGACGCCGACTCCGAGCTCACCGGCCTGGAGCAGGTCGACGACCACACCTTCACCATCACGCTGAACAAGCCGGCCTCCGACTTCGCCCAGCGGCTCGGCTACTCCGCCTACTACCCGCTCCCGGATGTGGCCTTCGAGGACATGGAGGCCTTCGGCGAGAACCCGATCGGCAACGGCCCGTACATGCTCGACGGGGAAGGCGCGTGGCAGCACGACGTCGGCATCAACCTGGTCGTGAACCCCGACTACGACGGCCCGCGCAAGCCGGTCAACGGCGGGCTGGACATCGTGTTCTACGCCACGCAGGACGCGGCGTACTCCGACCTGCTGGCGAACGAGCTCGACGTGCTGGACGCGGTTCCGGACTCCGCATACGAGACCTACGAGTCCGACCTCGGCGACCGCGCGGTGAACCAGCCGGCCGCGGTGTTCCAGTCCTTCACGATCCCCGAGCGGCTGCCGCACTTCAGCGGTGAGGAGGGCAAGCTGCGGCGCCAGGCGATCTCGATGTCGATCAACCGCGAGGAGATCACCGACGTCATCTTCCAGGGCACGCGCACCCCGGCCAGCGACTTCACCTCCCCGGTGATCGACGGCTGGACCGACGAGCTCGAGGGCGCCGAGGTGCTGGGGTACGACCCGGAGAAGGCGAAGGAGCTGTGGGCGCAGGCCGACGCGATCAGCCCGTGGAGCGGTGAGTTCCAGATCGCCTACAACGCGGACGGCGGGCACCAGGCGTGGGTCGACGCGACGGTCAACTCGATCAAGAACACTCTCGGCATCGAGGCATCCGGTGCGCCCTACCCGACCTTCGCCGAGCTGCGCAGCAAGGTCACCGACCGCACGATCCAGACGGCGTTCCGCACCGGCTGGCAGGCCGACTACCCCGGTCTGTACAACTTCCTCGGCCCGCTCTACGCCACCAACGCCGGCTCGAACGACGGCGACTACTCGAACCCGGAGTTCGACAAGCTGATCGCCGAGGGCATCTCCGAGACCGACCCGGACAAGGCGAACGAGCTGTTCCAGCAGGCGCAGGAGATCCTGCTGCAGGACCTGCCGGCGCTGCCGCTGTGGTACTCGAACGTCGTCGGCGGCTACGCCGAGACGGTCAGCAACGTCGAGTTCGGATGGAACTCGGTCCCGCTGTTCGAGAAGATCGAGAAGAAGGCGGAGTAACCCTTCGCGACGAGGCGGTGGAGTCGTGCTCCACCGCCTCGTTCTCTCTGCCCCCGCGGCGCGCGCTGCGCGCTCGTACCCGAAGGGAGGTCGAGGGTGGCCTTCTACATCCTCAGACGCATCCTGCAGGCGGTTCCGGTGTTCTTCGGAGCGACCCTGCTGATCTACTTCATGGTCTTCCAGATGCCGGGCGACCCGATCGCGGCGCTGTTCGGCGACCGGCCCCCGAACGAGGCGCTGCTGCAGCGGCTGCGCGCCGAGTACCACCTGGACGAGCCGTTCCTGGTGCAGTACTTCTACTACATCGCCGGCATCTTCCAGCTGGACTTCGGCACCAGCTTCTCCGGGCAGCCGGTCATCGACGTCCTCGCCCGCACGTTCCCGGTGACGCTGCGGCTGGCGGTGATGGCGGTCGCGATCGCGTTCGTGCTGGCGATCGTGATCGGCCTGTTCTCGGCGCTCGACAAGGGCGGTGTGTTCGACAACGCCATGCTCGTGCTCGCGCTGATCTTCATCGCGGTGCCGATCTTCGTGCTCGCGTTCCTCGCCCAGTACTTCCTGGCGGTGCAGTTGGGCTGGTTCCGGCCGACCGTCGGGGCCCGCAACGACTGGGGGGATCTCTGGCTGCCGGCCATCGTCCTCGGCGTGAGCGTGTACGCCACCAGCATGCGGCTCACCCGCGCGTCGACGATCGACACCCTGAACCAGGACTGGGTGCGCACGGCGTACAGCAAGGGCCTGCCGCGGCGCCGAGTGCTCCCGGTGCACGTACTGCGCAACTCGCTGATCCCGATGGTCACCGACCTCGGCACCGTGTTCGGCATCCTCATGGTCGGCGCCACGGTGACCGAGGGCATCTTCAACGTGCCGGGCGTCGGCAACACGCTGTACGAGGCGATCATCCGCGGCGAGAACCCCACCGTGGTGTCGTTCGTCACCGTGTTCGTCGTCGTCTACGTCTTCGTCAACATCATCGTGGACCTGCTCTACGGCCTGCTCGACCCGAGGATCCGCTATGTCTCGTCTTGACCAGCAGCAGCGGGAGCACTACGTCGCTCCCGTCGACACGACCGCGGTGCCGGTCGACGTCGTCCGCATCGACCCGAAGCCGAGCAACCTCTGGCTGGACGCGTGGCGCGACCTGCGCAGCCGTCCGCTGTTCTGGATCTCGGTCGCGTTCGCCGTGCTGATCATCGTCGTCGCGCTCTTCCCGTGGCTGTTCACCCAGGTGCCGCCGAACAACGGATGCCAGCTGTCGAACAGCAACGGCGGGCCTCAGTCCGGGCATCCGCTCGGCTTCACCCGCCAGGGGTGCGACGTGTACTCCCGGGTGATCTGGGGCACCCGCACCTCGGTCGTCGTGGGCGTGCTGGCCACGCTGATCAGCACCGTCATCGGCGTCGTCATGGGCGCGCTCGCGGGGTTCTACGGCGGCTGGCTCGACTCGCTGCTCTCGCGCGTCGGCGACATCTTCTTCACGATCCCGTACATCATCGCCGGCGTGGTGGTGATGTCGGTGATGCCGGTGCGCAACGAGTTCGTGCTCGCCTTCGCGATCGGCGGGTTCTCGTGGGCCGCCACCGCGCGGGTCATGCGGGCCGAGGTGCTGCGGGTGAAGCAGGCCGACTTCGTGATGGGGGCGGAGGCCGTGGGCATGTCTCGCTTCAAGACCCTGCTGTATCACGTGCTGCCCAACGCCATGGCGCCGGTGATCGTCGTCGCGACCCTGAGCCTGGGCGCCGCCATCGTGGCGGAGTCGGTGCTGTCGTTCCTTGGCGTCGGGCTCGGCGGCAGCACGATGTCGTGGGGCAATGACATCAGTCAGGCCCAGACCAGCATCCGCACCGCCCCGATGGCGCTGTTCTGGCCGTCGCTGGCGCTGACGATCACGGTGCTGGCGTTCATCACCCTCGGCGAGCTGCTCCGCGACGCCGTCGACCCGAAGGCGAGGGCACAGCGATGACCGAACCGCTTCTCAGCGTGCAGGATCTGCGCGTCGCGTTCCGCAGCGGCAAGGCGAGCCGCGAGGTGCTGCACGGGGTCAGCTTCGACCTCTTCCCGGGCGAGACCCTCGCCATCGTCGGCGAGTCCGGATCCGGGAAATCCACCACGGCGTCCGCGATCATCCGGCTCCTGCCGGGGACGGGTCACGTCACCGGCGGGCGCATCATGCTCGACGGGCGCGACCTGACCGCGGCCAGCCGCACCGAGATGGAGCACGTCCGCGGGCGCGAGATCGGCTACGTGCCCCAGGATCCGATGTCGAACCTGAACCCGGTGTGGTCGATCGGCTTCCAGGTCAAGGAGGCGGTGCGCGCCAACGGGCTCGCGCAGGGACGGCAGCAGGTGCACGACCGCGCGGTCGAGGTGCTCATGCAGGCGGGGCTGAAGGACGCCGCGAAGCGGATGCACCAGTTCCCGCACCAGTTCTCCGGCGGGATGCGGCAGCGCGCCCTGATCGGGATCGGGCTGGCGGCGGACCCGAAGCTGCTCATCGCCGACGAGCCGACCAGCGCGCTCGACGTCACGGTGCAGCGGGTGATCCTGGATCACCTCGCCACGCTGACCAGCGAACGCGGCACCTCGGTGCTGCTGATCACGCACGACCTGGGCCTGGCCGGCGAGCGCGCCGACCGGATCATCGTGATGAACCAGGGCGAGATCGTGGAGGCCGGCCCGAGCGCGGAGATCCTCTCGAACCCGCAGCATCCGTACACCCAGCGTCTCGTCGCCGCCGCGCCCAGCCTCGCCTCGCAGCGCATCGGAGCCATGGCGCAGGGGCTCGAGCCGCCGGCGGACGAGGCCCCGGCCGTGGTCGAGGTGCGCGAGCTCACCAAGGAGTACTCCATCCGCACCGGCGGGCTGCGGCACGAGCGGTTCCGGGCGGTGGACGGCGTGTCGTTCTTCATCCCGCGCGGGAAGACGCTCGCGCTGGTGGGGGAGTCCGGGTCGGGCAAGTCCACGGTGGCGAAGATGCTGCTGCAGTTGGAGAAGCCGACCAGCGGCGAGATCCTCATCGACGGGCATGAGACGAGCACGATGTCGCGCGCCGACGTCTTCCGGCTGCGGCGCCGGATGCAGCCGGTCTTCCAGGACCCGTACGGCTCGCTCGATCCGCTGCGCAGCATCGGCAGCCTCATCTCCGAGCCGCTGCACGTGCACGGCATCGGGACGCGCGAGGAGCAGCACCGGCGGGCGCTGGAGTTGCTGGACCAGGTGGCGCTGCCGCGGGAGCTGGCCTGGCGGTATCCGAACGAGCTGTCCGGCGGACAGCGGCAGCGGGTAGCCATCGCCCGCGCCCTGGCGCTCAAGCCCGACATCGTCGTGCTCGACGAGGCGGTGTCGGCCCTGGACGTGCTGGTGCAGGACCAGATCCTGCGTCTGCTGTCCGACCTGCAGCGCGAGCTCGGCCTGACCTACCTCTTCATCACGCACGACCTCGCCGTCGTGCGCGTCGCCGCGGACCTCGTCTGCGTCATGGAGAAGGGCCGCATCGTCGAGCAGGGCACCGTGGACGCGATCTTCGCGGATCCGCAGGAGGAGTACACGCGTCGCCTGCTCGACGCCATCCCGGGGGCGACGCTGCCGCTGGGACGCCCGGCGCTGTGACCGGAGGACGATCGGTGATCGACCGGCCCGCCCCCGGCAGCGCCGCCCCGTTCCGCAATCGGGGCGGGGTGGCGCTGCTGGTGATCGGCGCGGTGCTCGCGGCCCTGCTGCTGGCCGACGCGGTGGTTCGCGCCGGGGTGGGCACGGCGCTGCTGCTCGTCCCGTGGCTGCTGCTCGTGCTGTGGGGACTGCATGTGGCCGGCGTGGCATCGGGCATCCGTCCGGGCGTGGACGGGGTGCTGGTGCAGAACCTGCTGCGGCGCACCTTCGTCCCCTGGTCGAGGGTGCGCCGGATCGGCATGCGCTGGCAGGTCGAGATCGAGCTCGACGACGGCTCCACCCTCCCCTGCTTCGGCGGTCCGGTGCGCAGCCGGCCGCAGCGGCTGGGTCCGGGGCGCCGGCCGGAGGACACCACGGGAGCGGCGGAGGACGCGGTGGCCATGCTGCGTCGGATGAGGGCGGATGCCGCGGGGACGACGCCTGCGGATGCCGCGGGGACGACGGCCGGGGGGACGACGGACGCGGATGCGCCGATCCGGCGTGGCTGGGACGTGCCCGCGCTGGTCGCGCTCGCGGTCATCGTGGCGTGGGCGGTGGTCGCGGTGCTGCTGACGCGGTGAGTCGCCGCGGAGGTGAGCGTCGCGAAGCCGGTGAGCGTCGCGGAGCCGGTTCACAGGTGCGGATGCTTGGCTGACCGCATGCTTTGCCCCGCAGATGGATCCACGCTGGTGATGAGCGAACGCAGCGGCATCGAGATCGACTACTGCCCGCAGTGCCGTGGCGTGCGGCTCGACCGCGGTGAGCTCGACAAGATCATCGACCGCTCCGTCTCAGCGCCGCAGCCGGCGGCGTACCGGCCGGAGCCGGGCCCGGCCGCGCCGTCGGGCTATGAGCCGCCGCGCTACGACGAGCCGCGATACGACCAGCGCCGCTACGACGAGCCGCGCTACGACGACCGCCGCTACGACGACCGCGGCCACCGCCCGCACAAGCGCAAGCGCGAGAGCTGGCTCAGCGAGCTGTTCGACTGATCCGCGACGGCGGTACGGCCGGCCGCCGAGTACCGCCGCTCTCCGAACGCGTCAGCCGGGCAGCCCGAACAGCTCGGGCCAGGTGTCTGCCGCCCACGGGTAGCCGACGAACGCGACCGCGTCGATGACGAAATGCGCCACCAGGAACGGCAGCAGCCGGCCGGTGCGCGCGAACAGCCAGCCGAACAGCAGCCCCATCGCCAGGTTCCCCGCGAACGCCCCCGGCCCCTGGTACAGGTGGTACGTCGCCCGCAGCACGGCCGTGGCCAGGACGATCGGCCACGGTCCCCAGCCCAGGGTGCGCAGCCGGGAGAACAGGTAGCCCAGCAGGACGACCTCCTCGATGATCGAGGCGCGCGCCGCGGACAGCAGCAGCACCGGCACGGTCCACCAGTGCGCGTCCAGCCCGGACGGGTCGATCGCGACGAACAGGCCCAGCGCGCGGCCGGCCAGGTACACGCCGAGTCCGGGGACGCCGATCGCGATCACCAGCAGGAGTCCGGCGCCGAGGTCCCGGCCGGCGCGGTCGCCGTCCAGGCCGAGCGCCCCCAGCCGCGGGCGGGCGGGCCGCCAGAGCAGGAAGCAGACCAACAGCACGGGCACGATCGAGAACCCGATCGAGAGCAGCTGGTAGACGAGGTCGAACACCTCGCGGTCGCTGCGCGAGGGGTTCAGCGTCGCGGTCTGTTCGGCCAGCGGCGTGGCATCCGTGAGCCGGTAGGCGAGCTGCACCACGGCGTACACCGCCGACTGCCCGAGCCCGAGCGCCAGCACGATCGCGATCTCCCACCACAGCCGGGATCGCGACGGAAGCTGCTGCACAGCCCCGATGCTAACCCGTTTCCCCCTCGGGGGTTTGGGGCGGGATCTCGCGTTCGGGGCGGGGGAGACCCGCCCCGAACGCGAAAATCCGCCCCAAACCCGGGGGAGGGAGCGCGCGGGGGACGTACGTTATCCTGGAACGTCGGCATCCCGGCGCATCCCACACCTTCTTAGGACACATCTGCATGGCGCACGCCCTCCGCCCCGACCTCCGAAACGTCGCGATCGTCGCGCACGTCGACCACGGCAAGACGACGCTCGTCGACGCGATGCTGCGGCAGACCGGCTCCTTCGGCGAGCACGCGCACGTCGAAGAGCGCGCGATGGACTCGAACGACCTCGAGCGCGAGAAGGGCATCACGATCCTCGCCAAGAACACGGCGATCACCTACAACGGCCCGCACACCGACGTCCCGGTGACCATCAACGTGGTGGACACCCCCGGTCACGCCGACTTCGGCGGCGAGGTCGAGCGCGCGCTGTCCATGGTGGACGGCGTCGTGCTCCTCGTCGACGCGAGCGAAGGCCCGCTGCCGCAGACCCGGTTCGTGCTGCGCAAGGCGCTCGAGGCCAAGCTGCCGGTGATCCTGCTCGTCAACAAGACCGACCGTCCGGATGCCCGGATCGCCGAGGTCGAGGAGGAGGCGCACGACCTGCTGCTCGGGCTCGCGTCCGACCTCGTCGACGACGTGCCCGACCTCGACGTCGACGCCCTTCTGGACGTCCCGGTCGTCTACGCGTCCGGCCGCGCCGGCGCGGCATCCGCCAATCGCCCCGCGAACGGCGAGCTGCCCGACAACGACGACCTCGAGCCGCTGTTCGAGGCGATCCTGAAGCACGTGCCGGCGCCGTCGTACGACGACGAGGCGCCGCTGCAGGCGTGGGTCACCAACCTCGACTCCTCGCCGTTCCTCGGCCGCCTCGCGCTGCTGCGCATCTTCAACGGCACCCTGAAGAAGGGGCAGACCGTCGCGTGGGTCCGCCACGACGGGTCCACGAGCACCGCCCGCATCACCGAGCTGCTGATGACCAGGGCGCTGGAGCGGTATCCCGCCGAATCCGCCGGCCCCGGCGACATCGTCGCGATCGCCGGTTTCCCGGACATCACGATCGGCGAGACCATCGCCGACCCCGAGGACATCCGGCCGCTGCCCGCCATCACGGTCGACGACCCGGCGATCTCGATGACCATCGGCACGAACACCTCGCCGCTGGCCGGCAAGGTGAAGGGGCACAAGCTCACCGCCCGCATGGTCAAGGACCGCCTGGACCGCGAGCTGATCGGCAACGTGTCGCTCAAGGTGGTCGACATCGGCCGTCCGGATGCCTGGGAGGTGCAGGGCCGCGGCGAGCTCGCCCTGGCCATCCTGGTCGAGAACATGCGCCGTGAGGGCTTCGAGCTCACCGTCGGCAAGCCGCAGGTCGTCACCCGCAAGGGCGAGGACGGCAAGGTGAAGGAGCCGTACGAGCACCTCACGATCGACGCCCCGGAGGAGTACCTCGGCGCGATCACCCAGCTGCTCGCCGCGCGCAAGGGTCGCATGGAGAGCATGACCAACCACGGCACCGGCTGGGTTCGCATGGAGTTCATCGTGCCGTCGCGCGGCCTGATCGGCTTCCGCACCGAGTTCATGTCGGCCACCCGCGGCACCGGCATCGCGAACGCGATCGCGCACGGCTACGACGACTGGGCCGGGCAGATCGTGGCGCGGGCATCCGGGTCCATCGTGGCAGACCGGGCCGGCGTCGCCACCCCGTTCGCGATGATGGCGCTGCAGGAGCGGATGAGCTTCTTCGTGCAGCCCACCGAAGAGGTGTACGAGGGCATGGTCGTCGGCGAGAACACCCGCGCCGACGACATGGACGTGAACATCACCAAGGAGAAGAAGCTCACCAACATGCGCTCCTCCACGGCCGACGAGCTCGAGAAGCTCACCCCGCCGCGGCAGCTGTCGTTGGAGGAGTGCCTCGAGTTCGCGCGCGACGACGAATGCGTCGAGGTGACGCCGGAGAAGGTGCGCATCCGCAAGGTGATCCTGGACCAGACGCTGCGCGCCCGGGAGGCCGCCCGCCAGAAGCGCCAGGACGCCAACGCCTGACCCCCGGGCTCGCGCGTCGACGTTCCGGTTCCCCCGGCGATGGAGGAGCGGCGGGGGGTGAGCGCCGGACGGGGGAGCGGCGGAGGAGCGGCGCGGAGCGGCGGGGCGCGGCGGGGCGGGGCGCGGCGGGGCGCGGCGTTGCAGGCATTCACGGGGAACGTTGACGGGATGCCCAGGCGATGCGCCTGATCCGTCCAGATCCGTCGTGAAGGCTGGAGGCTGCGCCCGGGCGAGCGGTCCCCGATGGATCGCCCTGCACGTCGTTCCGCACGGCAGGACCGGGCCGACGACGACCCGGAAGTCGAATCCTCCATGCCCGAAACCCAGAACACCCGTGCGTCCCGGCGCGCCGCCGCGGCATCCGCCGACGCCACTTCGAACCTCGACACCACTCCGAACCTCGACATCCCCTCCAGTGCCGATCGCTCCCGCCGCACCCATCGCCGTCTCGCCGGGATCGGCGCCGCCGCGGCTGTCGGCATCGCCCTGACCGCCGGCCTGGTGCAGGCGCCGTCCGCCATCGCCGCCCTCACCTCCGCGCCCTCTGAGGCGCAGCTGCGCAAGGGCGCGGCCGTCGCCCAGGACGCCGGCATCGTCCTCACCAACGCGCAGGCTCTCAACAACGTCGTCGTGGCATCCGGCCTCGACGTGCCGGCCGCGCCGGTCGACCTCGCCGAGCTCACCGGCGACGTCAAGGCGCTGCAGTCGGACGACCTCACCGCCGACCGGCTCACCGCCCTGACCGCGAGCGCCGCGAAGGAGACCGACGAGGTCCTCGCGGACACCGAGACCCTCCAGAACGCGCTCACCCAGGCGCGCGAGGCCGAGGCGCAGCGCATCGCGGCCGAGGAGGCGGCCCGGATCGAGGCGGAGCGCGCCGCGGCGGAGGCGGCGGCGCTCGCGTCCGCGAACACCGTCGAGGGCGCCAAGGCCACCGCGCGCGAGATGGCCGCCTCGCAGTACGGCTGGGGGGTGCCCCTATGTCCTCTGTCAAGCGGCGAGGGCGGGTTGGGCTGGTCGCGGTTGGTAGAGGGTGCCGTCGCGGAGCATGGCGTAGAGGACGTCGGAGCGGCGTCGAGCTAGGGCGATGAGGGCCTGGTTGTGGCGTTTGCCTTGGGCGATCTTGCGGTCGTAGTAGGCGCGTGATTCGGGGTCTCGGAGTGCGGCGAACGCGGAGAGGAACATGGTCCGTTTCAGGATCTTGTTCCCGCGCCGGGAGGGATGCTCGCCGCGGATCGAGGTGCCGGATCGTCGGGTCACGGGTGCGAGGCCGGCGTAGGCGGCGAGGTGCCCGGCAGTGGCGAAGGTCTTGGTGGTGACTTCGGTGAGGAGCCGGGCTGCGGTCCTGACGCCGACTCCGGGCATGCTCGTCAGGACCGGTTGAAGAGGGTGAGCGTCGACGATCTTCTCGACCTCGATGGCGATCTCATCACGCTGCCGTCGCAACGCCTGGAGCTGCTCTGCGAGCCTGGGGAGCACCAGCGCGGCGGCGTCGGTGCCGGTCACCACGACGGTCTGCTCGCCGAGCGCGGTCATGATCTCTGCCGCCCAGACACGACCTTTGCGGGGCGCGTTCTTCAGCAGCCGGTTCCCTAGCCGCTTCTCACCCGCAGTCTTCATCGCCGCCGGCGACGGGTAGCGCTGCAGCAGGTCCAGGATCGCGGGGTGATCCAGCCGCGGCCCGAGCACGCGTTCCAGCGCCGGGTGGATTTGGGTGAGCAGACCCCTGATCCGGTTGGAGACCTGGACGATCTGACCGGCGAGGTCGTCGTCGAACCCGCAGAGCATGCTCAGCTCCGCGACCTTCTCGTCGGCGACCTGGATCGACCGGAGCGTGTGCGGCATGGTGCGGGCCGTTTCGGCGATGATCGCCGCGTCTCTCGCGTCGGTCTTCGCCTCACCGGGATGCAGATCCGCGATGCGCCGCATCGCCAACCCCGGCAGGTAACCAACGAGAGCACCTGCGGCTTGCGCGACCGCGACCGGGAGTGCACCGATCGTCGCGGGTTGATCTACGACCAGCAGCACCACGCCATGCGAGGCGAGCTGGTCGATCACCGCCCGCAATTGGCGCTCGTCGTTCGGGAGTGCTCGGTCGAATAGTCGCTTGGCTTCCCGGTCGAGCGCGACCGCGTGATGCTCGCCCTTGCCGACGTCGAGCCCAACGAACACGTCGACCTCGTCGTATCTGTCGATGCTGGTGACCACTTCGTCCTCCGCTTCACTCGTGACGGCGTCCGCGGCGGCGCGTCTCGGCATCCACGTTACGAACGGCCTCGAGCATGCTCGGGTCCAGCCCCTATCAGCGATCACACACCGCCAACCAGGCCCGGTGACAACACCCCCCGGATCATCGAGGACAGGGGGCAGCAATCATGCCGGGCCCGGCAGGCCGTCACCGCCCAGCATGGCCGCCGAACGGGTCACGAAGAAAGTAACGAGGGCGAGTTCTCCTGCCTCGAGTCGCTGTGGAACAAGGAGTCCGGCTGGAACTACCAGGCCTACAACGACTCCAGCGGCGCGACCGGCATCCCGCAGGCCCTCCCCGGCAGCAAGATGGCCTCGGCCGGCGCGGATTGGCAGACGAACGCCGCCACCCAGATCGCCTGGGGCCTCGGCTACATCGACGCCGTGTACGGCAGCCCGTGCGCGGCGTGGGGCCACTCGCAGGCCACGAACTGGTACTGAGCACGCGGCGGCGCCGTGAGGCGCGCCGCGTCGGGTGCCGGGAAGGCGCCCGGATGCCGTGCGACGCCCGGTCCGGATGCCGGGAAGGCCCACGGATGCCGGGAAGGCACACTCGCTCTCGCCAGCGGGCCGGGCCTTCCCGGCATCCGGTGTCTCAGCGCAGCTCGGACAGCAGCACCGCGCTCGTCCCGGGCTCCAGCGCCTCGAACACGTGCGCGGCGTCGCCCGGATAGGACATGTAGTCGCCCGGATGCAGGACCTCGGGGGCCTCGGCGGGACCCAGCCGCGCCGAGCCGCTGAGGAGCACCACGTGCTCGGTGGTGCCGCGATGGTGGGGGAGCGATCGCCGCGCCTCGCCGGGCTCCGCCTGGATGATGTAGATGTCCCGCCGCGCTCCGGGAGGGCAGGCCGACAGCAGGGTCGCCACGTACGGGGCGGCGGCCGACGGGATGCCGGCGTGCTCGTCCGCCCGGATCAGCCGTGACGGACTCGACTGCTCCTCCACGAGCGTCGCGAACGGCACGCCGAGCGCGTCGCCGAGGGCCCACAGCGTCTCCACGCTGGGATTGCCCGATCCGCTCTCAGCTGCGACACCGTCGCTTTGGAGACGCCGGCGCGCCGGGCGAGCTCGGACACGGAGATCCCGTGCGCCTCGCGCTCGCGGCGCAGCGACCGGGCGATGCGTGCGCGAAGGTCTGCCATCCGTCCCTCACCTTCGTTCGACTTGACGGCGGTCCGCCAGGTGTTCATGATACCGGTGTAAGTGCATTATCCGGGTGAGAACTATCCCGAGGCTTCCGAGCGACTGACGCGCTCTGGCGGCTCGCCAACATGCAGGGTTGTGACATGCGGCGGTCGCGCGTCAGATGGCCGCAGGCGGTTCCGGTGGAGGTATTCTCAGGTCTATACGCGGAGAGCCTCGAGCACGTCGGTGACTGTGTCCGCCGGCGGGTGATCTGCACGGAGATCGAACTCTGCAACAGCCGTCCGACGTGCGTCGTAGGCCTCGATCTTCGCGATCGTTCCTTCACGCCAGATCCGGGTGAACACGACTGTGGGATTCATGACGGCTCCTTCGGGGGCGAGGAGCCCGAAGTTGTATAGAGTCTCTGCCCACCAGTAGTTCGCTGTCTGCTCCGGGGGCTCCCACTCCGCGGCCTGGTTGGCGGTGATCTTGCGACCTAGTGCCTTGGAAGCTGCGGACGCGATCACGTTCCGATCTGCTGAGGCCGGAGTGGTGAATACCTCACCGCCGATGAGGGTGAACTCGAGCGTGTCCGGGCCGAGCAGGATCTGCCGGATGAGACCATCGTGCGGGCGGAGGTTCTCCAAGGTGGAAGCTTCCCGGATGGCGTCGCGCCAGAGCGCGGCGTCAGCGGGGTCTCGGTCTGTCCTGGTCATTGGTTCAGCGCGTTCTTCACGAAATCGGGGCATTTGCCGTCGATGCCCTCGCAGTAGGCGGTCACCACTCCGTACTTGTCACCCTGATATGAACGGAAATCCACGATGGTGCGCACCCAGACCGTACGAACGACCTTGCAGTTGTTCCCCCAGAAGTCGCACTTGACCTCGTTGGCGGCCAGTCGGTAGCGCCATGATGTGCCGCCGTCGGGGGTTCGTGTTGTAGCTTTCTGGGTGACTACGCGTGGTGTGCGGTATGTCAGGTTGTGCTTGTTGAGGATCTTGTCGTACGGCTGGGACCGCAGCACAACTTGCCGACCACCGAAGTCATTCCACCGGAAGAGTACGTTGTTGGTCGCGGCTGCTCGCGCGGTGGGCGCGGGCTCAGCCTGAACTGTCGGCGCGCTTGAGGCTGTACCGGGGGTCACCTCGATCCCGAGCTGAGCGAGCTCTTCGTCTGAAACAATCGAGCCGACACCGTCTCCGACGTCACCGAGAACCGAGAATATGACGCCCTCATCAGTTTCGGCGGTCGGGTTAGCCGACGTATCGAACCCGGATGCGGTCGCAGGGGTAGCGGTCGCTAAGGTGAATGCTGCAGCGATCGCGAAGAAGGAGAGCACAGTCCTGCTGGTGGCCTTCGTCAGATGCATTGACAATGCTACCTTCCACGAGTTGAAGTCGATTCTGCCATCGGGCGACAGCAGAAGAACTCTCTGATTAGGGTATCACTAGGCCGTGTTGCTAAATCCATTGCAAGGCGGCGGAGAGGCAGAGCCCTGCCGCGTATGACCGGGCGGTCTTGTCGTAGCGGGAAGCGAGTCCGCGCCACTGCTTCACGAAGTTGAAGCACCGCTCGACGACGTTGCGGCCCTTGTAGCGCTCCCGTTGCTCATCGCCGAAGTCGATCGGACGGCCCGGCCGCTTGCGGCGGTGCGCGATCTGGTCGTCGCGTTCGGGGATCGTGGCCTTGACGCCGCGCTCGCGCAGCCAGGCCCGGTTCTTCTTCGACGGGTAGCCCTTGTCCGCGAGCACCCGGTCCGGTCTCGTGCGCGCGGGCCCTCGGCCGGGGATGTGGATCTCGTCGAGTACGCAGGTGAACATGCTCGTGTCTGCGACCTGCCCGCCGGTGAGGACGAACGCCAGCGCCCGGGCCTTCCCGTCGCAGACGAGATGGATCTTCGTCGTCAAACCACCCCGTGACCGGCCGATCGCGTGGTCAGGAGGCTCTGGCCCGGACTTCTTGTAGTTCGACGGATCCCCCTGTGACCCGGGGCAAGGTCGCGCCATGCTGATGGACACGCGCGATCGAGGAATCCACCGACACGACCCAGTCGATCTCACCCTGAAGCGACGCCCGCTTCTGCACGTGGGTGAGCAGGTCCTCCCAGACGCCGTCGCTCGCCCACCGGCGGAAGTTCTTGTAGATCGTGTTCCAGCTCCCGAACCGGTCGGGCAGGTCTCGCCACGCCGATCCCGTGCGGAACCGCCACGCGGTCGCCTCGACCACCGTGCGCCGATCCACCGGAGGACGGCCCCGTGTCCTCACCGGCGGGAACACGTCCCGGATCAGCTCCCAGACCTCGTCCGTGATGACATCTCGCGACACGCCTCAAGAATCACCCAAAGGCCCCGAACCAGCATTTAGCAACACGGCCTAAGTAAGTGAGCCCGTCGAGGGAGCGGGCGGGGAAGCCTGACGTCGGCCTGAGCTTGAAGAGCAGCCCCATCGAGAGCGCAGTGGCTGGCCACGCCAGAGCATATGTACAGTTGACCGTTCATGTGAACCGCCGCAGGTTCACTGCCGCTGTCGCGCGGGGAGGGAACTGTCAGTTCAGCGGTGGTGGCCTATCGACTGCTGTTTTCTCGCAGCGCCGGGTAGTCGCCGCGGGTGCTACCTGAGAGGCGGGCGTAGTTCTCGAAGGTGGCGACGCTGAAATCGAGTATGTCTGCGAGGACTTTGGCGGGGACGGCTCCGGCGAGCCGGAACCGGGCGGCGTTCTGTAGCGCGGAGATGCTGGTGCCGACAGGGCGCAGGCGTAGTGAAAGGTATTGCGGGTCGAGAGGCTGCCCAGGGAGACGGCCAGGGAACAGCCATGCGTCATCGTCTGCGTCGGGTCGGAGGTCGAGTTGCTCCCGGGCGAGCAGGGTGATCGGCGCGGGCAACGTGAGCGGACGGTCTCCGATGCGGAGGTCGAGGCCGTCGTTCTCGTCGCGGAGCTGGCGGCGATGCAGCGCGAGCGTCTTGGTTGCGGGCAGTCCGTAGACCGCGATCAGCAGCGCCGCAAGGCGCGCATCGAGCGCGATACCGCGATCCGTGGCGAGGGTGCGGATGACGTTTTCAAGGTGTGCCTCGGACGTGCTGATCGCGGGTTCTCGGCGCGGAAGCGTGGAGATGTCGAGGTCGGGTGTGATGTCGCGTTCGGCGGCCCAGGTGAGGAACTGTGGGAGCCATCGTCGTGCGGTGTGGAGGGTGATGAACTCCTCGATCTGTGCCTGAGTGAGAGCGCGCAGGGGGGTCTGTTGTTCCTCAGCCCAGGTGAGGAAGGTGACGAGGCCCCGCAGCGATGCTTTGACGTGCCGAGCTGCGCCGATAGCGATGTCGCCTTCGGCATCTCGGCTGGCTCGGCGTAGCAGCACCCATCGGGTGTAGGTGCGCAGCATCTGGTGGTGATCGGTGGCGGCTCCGCCGATGGTCTGCGTGGCCCAGGCCATCAGCTGCCGCGTGGCCGCCGCGTCGCGCGGTAGGGCACCGGCGTCGAGGAGGAGCGTGCGCAGGTAGATCAACGGCTTGCCCGGCCGCGGGGCGTCGAGGAT
This sequence comes from Microbacterium sp. EF45047, assembly GCF_028472845.1. NCBI lineage: Bacteria > Bacillati > Actinomycetota > Actinomycetes > Micrococcales > Microbacteriaceae > Microbacterium > Microbacterium sp. EF45047. The sequence goes on from NZ_CP069429.1 coordinate 756,190, forward strand.
CGACTCGACCGGCACCCGCCCAGAGGCGATGTCGCGGAGAACGTCGGTGCTCGGCCCCATGCGCAACCACTTGATGACCTGTGCTGGGCGAGGCTGGACGAGCAGGTAGTCGCGCAGTGCCCGCATCGGAGGAAGGAAGGCCCCGTCCGGGCCGGCGAGGATGTCGTTGCAGCGGTCGCTGAGAACGCACTTCCCGCAGAGGCGACCGTAGTTGTGTTCTTCGCTCCCGCAGCGGCGGCAGGCGTAGCGGGCGGGCTGCCCCGCGCATCCCGCGCAGCATGGGCGGTCGTCGTCACTGAGGAACGCGAGGATGCGTTTCTCGCCGCACCCGGGGCAAGGGGCGGCGTTGCGCAAGATGCGGTTGTGGCAGGCGAAGCAGTGCGGGCCGTGCAGGATGGTCGCGGCGATCTTCTTTTGTTGCCCGCACGAGACGCAACGCCGCAGTCGCCGGGGATAGCAGTTCAGGCAGACTCTTCTCCCGTCGATGCGCCCGACAGTGGTAACGATCTTCCCGCAGTTCTCGCACGCGAACGTCGGCATGCCGTCCGTTCCGCAGGGCTGGCAGACGCGCTGCCCATCGGCGTTGGTGGCGGTGAGCTTCTTCATCCGCAAGCACTGGGGGCACTCGCCACGCGATCGGCTCTGCGCGCAGCGGAAGCACTCGCGCTGTCCTTGCTCGTTGCGCTTCTTGACGACCTTCCGGGTGCGACACGTCGGGCAGAGCGGGAGCCGGACACCCGTCACGCCTTCGCGTGCGAGATTCGCAAGAAAAACCTGGACGATGACGGTGGTCTCAGCGTGCACGTCAGCGGGATCGAACTCTTCGCTCGACAGCAGGCGGAGCACTCCGTTCCGTCGCGACGGTGCGATGATCCGCTCTGCCGCGTCGACTATGGCCTGTTCCAGCGCGGTCACGCCTTTGTTGGCCTGCGCCGCCGCGACGCGCAGCCCGAAAGCCCCGTCCGGCTGCGGGGTGCCGCGTGGGATCGTCACGGCTTCGGTCGCTGGATGCGCGCGGGGACGGGGCGCAGGTCACCGATGTCCTCGATCCTCCCGCTCGTGCCCGTCGCCTCCACCGACCGCACGGCAGCTTGATCGAGGACGAGCAGGTCGCTGGGCGTGCAGTCCAGGATCGTGCAGAGCGCGGCAAGGACCTCGACGTTGAGACGTTGCGGGGCCTGCGTCACCAGCCGGAAGACCTGCTCGCGGGAGAGCGCGACGCCTTCGGCTTTCAACGGTTCGAGGAGGTCGGTGGTCTTGAACATGCCGCGCTCGGCCATCAGCGTTCGCAGCCGCCAGGTGATCGTCTTCGTTGTCATCAGGTGCTTCCTTCCGGGAAGTAGAACTTGTCGATCGCCGCAGCCAGGACACGATTGCGGTAGTCATCGGTCACCGAGGTGTAGATCGCCGTCGTCGAGGCGTAGGCGTGACCGACTTGGGTCTGCACGAACTGCTCCGCGTAACCGAGCTCGATCAGATGCGTCACGTAGGAGTGGCGCAGGCTGTGCAGGGTCAACGCGCCGGGCAGCCCGGCCTCGTCGCGCAGCTGTGCGAACCGGCGGTCGAGGTAGCGGTCACCGACGCGCGTGCCGCGCTCGGTCGGCCATAGTCCCGGATGGTTGCCGGGGTTGAACTTCTCCCGAACCTGCTCGACGTAGACGCGCAGCCCGTCGATGGCCCAGTCGAACTCCGGTAGCGACAGTACCGAGCGACGCTTGGGGATCGAGCCTTTCGAGGACTTCCCGTGCCGCACGTGTAGCAGCCCGAACCGGCCCCATTGCGGTGTCTTCGCGTTCGTGCGCAGATCGACCACATCCAGACCCAGCGCCTCGCGGCGGCGTAGCCCCCACGCGTAGATCGTCTTCAGCAACTGCGCGTCCCGCAGCGCGGCCAGCGCGCCCTTGCGGCCCTGCTGTCGCAGCGTCTCCACTCGGGCGTCCGCGACGGCGAACAGTGCCTCCAGCTCGTCATAGTCCAGCGGGCGACGGCCCGGCGTGCCCTCGAAATCGACGGTGTGCGCGACCGTGTTCCACTCGAAGCATACCTGTGTCGGCACCGACCCGAACCGAGACCGGCACTCCGCGACCCAGCCGTAGCGCTGGTCGGTGATGAAGTCGCAGAACGCGCGCAACGTCAGGTGATAGATCCGCACTGTCGACCGCGCCAACGGGCGTGGGCCGCTGAACAGGCTCGTCGTAAAGTCCTCGACGTCACCCGGCAGCCACTCCCACGGGTATGAGTCCGCGAACCGCTGGAACCGCTCCACCTGCCAGCGGCGCATCTGAATAGTCTGCGTCGCCAGGCCACGGCTCGTCTGCTGGCGGGAAAACCCATCGAGCATTCCGCTGAACACGGCCGCGTCCTCATGCAACGGCACGACGCCCGGCTGCCGAAGCAGCAGCACCTCCGCATCATCACTCACCCCATCATTATTGCATCTAATGCAACGTTATGATGGGTGACATGGCTCACAACGCGGATCGCGCCCTTGCGAAACCGCCCGGAATCGTGGGGCCGAGCACCCATCCGGGGGCATCGGCGCTCCCCCACTCCAGGGCTACGCTGACAAGCAGGCGCGATCATGGCGACCCGAAGGCGCGGAAACACGCGGAATCGCGGGATGTTGCATCAGCTCGAAAAGTTCTCGGTTTCATAGTCATGCGTTCAGTGAAGCGAACGGTCGACACGACCGATCCCCGGCGCGAGGTCTGGCGGGAGGGCCTCGGGGTCGCGATCGCCACGAGCGCGTACGGCATCTCCTTCGGCGCGCTCGCCGTGGCATCCGGACTCGACGTCTGGCAGACCTGCGTGCTCAGCCTGCTCATGTTCACCGGCGGCTCGCAGTTCGCGTTCGTCGGCGTCTTCGCCGCCGGCGGCGTCGCTGCGCTGCCCGCCGCGATCGCGTCCGCCGGGCTGCTCGGCGTGCGCAACCTCGCATACGGGATGCGGATGTCGCCGGTGATCGGATCCGGCTTCCGCCGTCGCGCCGCGGCCACGCACTTCACCATCGACGAATCCACCGCGGTCGCCATCTCACAGGACGATCCGCGTCTCGCCCGGCTCGGCTTCTGGGTCACCGGGATCGGGATCTTCCTCGGCTGGAACGCCACGACGCTCGTCGGCGCGCTGCTCGGCGACATCCTCGGGGACCCGCGGCAGTGGGGGCTGGATGCCGCGGCGGCCGCCGCCTTCCTGGCGCTGCTCTGGCCGCGGCTGCGCCGGCGTCAGGCGGTCGTCGTCGGCGTCGCGGCGGCGGTGGTCGCGGCGAGCCTCACCCCGGCGCTGATGCCCGGCCTTCCCGTGCTGGTCGCGGCGCTCGTGGCGATCGTCGTCGGCTGGTTCGACTGGTTCGGACGGGAGGCGGTCGCATGAGCGTCTGGAGCGCCGTGCTGCTCGCCGCGTGCATCTGCATGGCGCTGAAGGCCGCCGGCTACCTGGTCCCGGCCACGGTGATGGAGGCGCCGAGGCCCGCGCGCATCTCGGATTTCCTCACGGTCGCACTGCTCGCGGCCCTGGTCGCCGTGCAGAGCCTCGGCGACGGGCAGGCGATCGTCGTCGACGCGCGGGTCCCGGCGGTACTCGTCGCGGCCGGGCTGCTCTGGATGCGCCAGTCCTTCCTCGTCGTCGTGATCGCGGCGGCCGCGGTGGCGGCGCTCCTGCGCCTGCTCGGCTGGGCGACGTAAACCGGCGGGGCGACGTGAGCCGGCGGGGCGATGCGAGCCGGCCGGGCGATGCGAGCCGGCCGGGCGATGCGAGCCGGCCGGTAGGCTGACGGGGTGCGCTCTGTGATCTCCCGTGGTCTGTCCTGGCTGGCGGCCGCGCTGATCGGCGGCGTCTACGGCATCGCCGCGACCATCGCGCACAGCTTCCTGTGGGGGGCGATCCCGGTGGGCCTGATCCTCGGCGCGATCGCCTGCGCCTCGCTGCTGATCGCGCTGCGGGCGCTCACCGGCGACCGGTGGGCCGCACTCGCGGCCGGCTTCGGCATGATGGCGCTCATCCTCGTGATCTCGCAGCGCGGCCCGGGCGGATCCGTCGTCGTCCCGAACACCCCGCTCGGCAACATCTGGACCTACCTCGTCGCCGGCATCGTCGTGCTCGTCGTGGCCTGGCCCGATCTCTCGCGCCTGCGGGCTTCCGCGCCGACGGCTCATACGCAGCGCCCGGCGCCGCACGAACCCCCGGCATCCGTGCACCGGCGGCCCCCGGCATCCTCCCCGCCGGCCGGGCGGGAACCGCCGTCCCCGCACGGGTCGTAGACTGGGACCGTGACGTATGTGATCGCCCTTCCCTGCGTCGATGTGAAGGATCGTGCCTGCATCGACGAGTGCCCCGTCGACTGCATCTACGAGGGGGAGCGCTCGCTGTACATCCACCCCGACGAGTGCGTGGACTGCGGCGCCTGCGAGCCGGTCTGCCCGGTGGAGGCGATCTACTACGAGGACGACCTGCCCGAGGAGTGGCAGGACTACTACAAGGCGAACGTGGAGTTCTTCGAGGAGATCGGGTCTCCCGGTGGCGCTGCGAAGGTCGGCGTCATCCACCACGACCACCCGATCATCGCCGCCCTGCCCCCGCAGGGGGAGTAGGTGGGGGTCCGCGAGCTCGCCGACTACCCCTGGGACGCCGTCGCTCCGTACCGTGAGCGCGCCGCGCAGCATCCGGCCGGGCTGATCGACCTCTCCATCGGCTCTCCGGTGGACCCGACGCCGGAGGTCATCCGTCGTGCGCTCGCCGAAGCCACCGACGCGCACTCCTACCCGCAGACGGTCGGCACCGCTGCGCTACGGCAGGCGATCGTCGACTGGTACGCGCGACGCCGCGGCGTGCCCGGCCTGACACCCGCGAACGTGCTGCCGACCATCGGCTCGAAGGAGCTCGTCGCGCTGCTGCCCACCCTCCTCGGCCTCGGACCGGGCGACATCGTCGTGCATCCACGCGTCGCCTACCCGACCTACGAGGTGGGCGCGACCGTCGCGGGCGCCACGGCCGTGGCATCTGACGGCCCGGCCGAGTGGCCCGAGGGCGCGAAGCTCATCTGGATCAACACGCCGGGCAACCCCGACGGACGCACCTGGACCGTGCCGGAGCTGGCATCCGCCGTCGCCCGCGCCCGCGAGCTGGGTGCGGTGCTCGCCAGCGACGAGTGCTACGCCGAGCTCGGCTGGGAAGGGCCGTGGGCGACCGAGCCGGTGCCGTCGGTGCTCGACCCGCGCGTCACCGGCGGCACGCGCCAGGGCCTGCTCAGCGTGTACTCGCTGAGCAAGCAGTCGAACCTCGCCGGGTACCGGGCCGCGTTCCTGGCCGGATGCTCCGCGATCGTCGCCGACCTGCTGCGCGCACGCAAGCATCTCGGCCTGATGCCGCCGGGGCCCGTGCAGCACGCGATGACCGTCGCGCTCGGCGACGACGAACACGTCGCCGCGCAGAAGGCGCTGTACCGCCGTCGCCGCGACGTGCTCAAGCCCGCGCTGGAGGCGGCGGGCTTCCGGATCGACGGTTCGGAGGCGGGGCTGTACCTGTGGGCCACCGAGGACCGCGACGCGTGGGAGTCGATGGGGCGGCTCGCGGATGCCGGCATCCTCGCCGGGCCGGGCCACTTCTACGGTGCGCACTCCGGCGACCACGTGCGGCTCGCGCTCACCGCGCCGCTGCCCGCGGTGGAGGAAGCAGCGCGCCGACTGACCGGATTGTAGATTCTCTCATGTGACCGCGCCATCTCTTGGCGGATGTCACAGTAGGCCACGGTCGCGGCTAGGCTGTACGAGCGATGCAGTCGACATCCGCCCCGGCGCAGCGCGCCGCACTTCGTCCACGACGTGAAAGCAGGAGGTTCGCGTGAGCGCAGATCAGCCCGAGAAGGCGACTCTCACGGTCGGCGACAGGACGGCGGAGTTCCCGGTGCTGCGCGCGACGAGCGGGCACGACAGCATCGACTTCTCGACCCTGACGCGTCAGACCGGCTACACCGGCCTCGACTACGGGTTCGTGAACACGGCCTCCACGAAGTCGGCGATCACCTTCATCGACGGCGATCAGGGCATCCTGCGCTACCGCGGCTACCCGATCGAGCAGATCGCGAGGAACTGCAGCTACCTCGAGGTGGCGTGGCTGCTCATCTACGGCGAGCTGCCGACCCCAGACGAGCTCGCCGAGTTCGACGAGAAGGTCCGTCGGCACACGCTGCTGCACGAGGACCTCAAGCACTTCTTCTCCGCACTGCCGCACACGGCGCATCCGATGGCCGTGCTGTCGTCGGCCGTGGCGGCGCTGTCGACGTACTACGACGGGCAGACCGACCCGCACAACCCCGAGCACGTCGAGCTGAACCAGATCCGGATGCTCGCGAAGCTCCCGGTGATCGCGGCCTACGCGCACAAGAAGAGCGTCGGGCAGGCCTTCCTCTACCCGGACAACTCGCTGAGCTTCGTGGACAACTTCCTGAAGCTCAACTTCGGCGTGCTCAGCGAGCCGTACGAGGTCAACCCGGTGATGTCGAAGGCGCTCGAGCTGCTGCTGATCCTGCACGAGGACCACGAGCAGAACGCCTCCACCTCCACGGTGCGCCTGGTCGGGTCCACCGGTGCGAACCAGTTCGCGTCGATCTCGGCGGGCATCCAGGCCCTCTCCGGCCCGCTGCACGGCGGCGCGAACGAGGCGGTGCTGACCATGCTCGGGCAGATCCGCGAGTCGGGGCAGAGCGTGCAGCGCTTCGTCGAGCGCGTGAAGAACAAGGAGGAGGGCGTCAAGCTGATGGGCTTCGGCCACCGGGTCTACAAGAACTACGACCCTCGCGCCAAGCTCGTCAAGGAAGCCGCCGACGAGGTGCTCGCCGAGCTCGGCGTCACGGATCCGCTCCTCGACCTCGCCAAGGATCTCGAGGAGATCGCCCTCGCGGACGACTACTTCAAGGAGCGCCGCCTCTACCCGAACGTCGACTTCTACACCGGCGTGATCTACAAGGCGATGGGCTTCCCGACGCGCATGTTCACCGTGCTGTTCGCCATCGGACGGCTGCCGGGCTGGCTCGCGCAGTGGCGGGAGTTGCAGCTCGACCCGCAGACCAAGATCGGCCGTCCGCAGCAGCTGTACGTCGGCTCGGCCGAGCGTCCCTACCCCAGCCGCTGACGTCCGTCGGCGGATGCGCCGTCGCCGCCGCGCGCCTTCGGGTCGCAGAAAGTGCCGTTTCGGGGCGTGCAGAGCGGCGTTTTCTGTGACCTGAGCGACACGGATGCCGGCGGTGCGGTCCTTTCGGGGCGCGGCGGGGCCGCGCGCGCCGTCAGGTCGCAGAAAGTGCCGCTATCGGGGTGCCTGGGGTTACTCGGGTCGCAGAAAGTGCCGTTTCGGCGTGTTCAGAGCGGCGTTTTCTGTGACCTGAGCGACACGGATGCCGGTCAGCGGCCCTGCGGGCGGCTGGCGCGCCGCGAGCCCTGCGGCCGGCTCTCGTGCCTGGCCGTGCGCGCCGCGTCGTGATCGCGGGCGCCGCGCTGGTGCCCCGACGGCGCCTGCGCGTGCGCCTGGCCGTGCGCGCGACCCGCACCGGATGCCGCGGAGCCGTGCTCGCCGCGGACGCCGTGACGACCGCCGGACGCGGACGCCCGCCCCGCCGGCTGCCCGGACTGTCCCGCGCGCCCGGCGGTGCGCCCGGACGTGGCGGATGCCTGACCGCCGCGGCCCCGTCCGCGACCGCGACCGCGACCGGAGGACGACGCCGCGTTCTGCGTGGAGGACGGGGCCGGACGGTTGCCCGCCGGAGTGGCAGGCGACGGCTTCACGAGGGCGGCCCGCGTACCGACGACCTCGTCCACGGCATCCGCCGTCACCGGCTCGAGGGGAGCGGTGATCTGCGCCTTGCGGAGCAGGTCCTTCACGTCGCGGCGCTGCTCGGGCATCACCACGGTGACGACCGTGCCCGCGGCGCCCGCCCGGGCGGTGCGGCCGGAGCGGTGCAGGTACGCCTTGTGCTCCACCGGCGGGTCGACGTGCACGACGAGCTCGACGTCGTCCACGTGCACGCCGCGCGCCGCGACGTCGGTCGCGACCAGCACGCGCACGCCACCGGCATCCGGTGCCGCGCCGAAGGCGGCGAGGTTGCGCTCACGCGCGTTCTGCGACAGGTTGCCGTGCAGGTCCACCGCCGGGATGCCCGAGGCGGTGAGCTGCTTCGCGAGCTTCTTCGCCTGGTGCTTGGTGCGGGTGAACAGGATGCGGCGGCCGGTGCCGGATGCGAGGTCCTGCACCAGGGTCTTCTTGCTCTCGGCGTCGGCGGTGAGCAGCACCCGGTGGGTCATCTCGCCGACCGGCACGCTGGCCTCGTCGACCTCGTGGCTGACCGGGTTGCGCAGGAAGCGCTTCGCGAGGGAGTCGATGCCGCGGTCCAGCGTGGCGCTGAACAGCAGGCGCTGTCCACCGGCCGGCGTCGCGGCGAGGATGCGGGTGACGCCGGGCAGGAAGCCGAGGTCGGCCATGTGGTCGGCCTCGTCGAGCACCGTGATCTCGACCGCGTCGAGTGACACGACCTTCTGCTTCATGAGGTCTTCGAGGCGGCCGGGGCAGGCCACCACGATGTCGACGCCGGCGCGCAGCGCCTGCTCCTGCGGGCGCTGGCTCACCCCGCCGAACACGGTCGTCACGCGCAGGCCGACGGCGGCGGCGAGCGGCGAGACGGTGGCGGCGATCTGGGTGGCGAGCTCACGCGTCGGCGCGAGCACGAGGCCGCGCGGGCGGCCGGGACGGCGGGCGCCGCCGGCATCCGCGAGACGCGCGACCAGGGGCAAGGCGAACGCGATGGTCTTGCCGCTGCCGGTGCGGCCGCGGCCGAGCAGGTCGCGGCCGGCGAGGGAGTCCGGCAACGTGTCGCGCTGGATGGCGAAGGCCTCGGTCTTACCGTCGGCGGCGAGGACGGATGCCAGGGACGCGGGCACGCTGAGGTCGAGGAAGGAAGTCATAGGTGGCTCCAGATGGGCACGCGCGAGGGGCGTGCGGGAAAGGTGGGCGACGGCGCGGGTTCGCGCATCGGTTCGCCGTTCGAGAAGTTCGCGGCCGGAAGGCGGCGCGGGAGCGTGTCGACGACGCAGGCGCTCCGCCGTGACGGGGAGCGACCCTTGACAGTAGCACGTCCCCCTGTGCATCCCCTCCTGCCGCGTTCGGGGCGCATTTTTGCGTTCGGGGCGGATGACAACCGCCCCGAACGCGAGAATCCGCCCCGAACGAGGGGAGTGAAAGCGCCCCGAACGCGGGGAGTGAAAGGAGGGAGGGGCGAAGGGTGCGACCCGGGTCAGGCGTGCAGGGCCTCGTTCAGCGTGACGCCCACGCCGGTGCGCTGGGTCGCCTCGACGGCGCCGGTCAGCGAGTTGCGGCGGAACAGGATGCCGTCCCGGCCGGACAGCTCGGCGGCCTTCACCGTCGGACGTCCGCCGTCGGCGGTGTCCGGACCGTCGGCGAGCACCACCTTCGTGCCCGCGGTCACGTACAGCCCGGCCTCGACGACGCAGTCGTCGCCGAGGGAGATGCCGATGCCGGCGTTCGCGCCGAGAAGCGTCCGCTCACCGATCGACACCCGTACGGTGCCGCCGCCGGAGAGGGTGCCCATGATGGACGCCCCACCGCCGATGTCGCTGCCGTCGCCGACCACGACGCCCTGGGAGATCCGTCCCTCCACCATCGAGGCGCCGAGGGTGCCGGCGTTGAAGTTCACGAAGCCCTCGTGCATCACGGTGGTCCCGGGGGAGAGGTGCGCGCCGAGCCGCACGCGCGAGGCATCCGCGATGCGCACGCCCTCGGGCTGGACGTAGTCGGTCAGCCGCGGGAACTTGTCCAGGCCCTGCACCTGGATGCCGTGGCGCTGCAGCACCGGACGCAGGCGCGTGGCATCCGCGGGCAGCATCGGGCCGGCGTTCGTCCACGCCACGGTCGGCAGGTGGCCGAAGATGCCGTCCAGGTTCAGCTCGTTCGGCTTGACCAGCAAGCGCGACAGGGCGTGCAGGCGCAGGTAGGCGTCCGGGGTGGAGGCGACGGGCGCGTCCAGGTCCACCGACAGCTGCACGAGCTCCACCGTGACGTTGCGGCGCTCGTCCGGCTCCGCCAGCGCCTGCCAGGTCTCCGCCGCGGAGGCCGCGTCCGCGGCATCCGGCTCGCCGAGGCCGATCTCGGGGAACCAGGCGTCCAGCACGGTGCCGTCCCCGGCAGTCGTCGACAGTCCGATACCCCACACGGTGCGCTCAGTGCTCATCCCTCCAAACTACCGCCCTGGGCACCGCATGCCGGGCCGATAGGCTGGGAGCCATGCTGCTCGATCCGACCGCATCCTCCGTCGACCTCACCCGCGCCATCTGCGACATCCCGAGCGTGTCCGGCGCCGAGGGGCGCCTGGCCGACGAGCTCGAGGCGGTGGTGCGCGGCTGCGCCCACCTCGAGGTGATCCGGCACGGCAACACGGTCGTCGCTCGCACCGACCTGGGCCGGCCGCAGCGGGTCGTCATCGCGGGACACATCGACACCGTGCCGATCAACGGCAACGTGCCCACCCGCACCCTCACCATCGACGGCGAGGACTTCCTCTGGGGGCGCGGCACGGTCGACATGAAGGCCGGCGTCGCGGTGCAGCTCAAGCTCGCGGTCGAGCTGACCGCACCCGTGGTCGACATCACCTGGATCTGGTACGACAACGAGGAGGTCGAGGCGTCGAAGAACGGGCTGGGGCTGCTCGCCGCCGATCGACCGGATCTGTTCGCCGCCGACTTCGCCATCCTCGGCGAGCCCTCCAACGGCCAGGTCGAGGGCGGATGCAACGGCACGCTGCGCGCGATCGTGCGCACCCGCGGGGTCCGCGCGCACAGCGCCCGCTCCTGGATCGGCGAGAACGCCATCCACGGCGCCGCACCGATCCTGGCCCGGCTCGCGGAGTACCGGGCGCGGGAGATCACCGTCGACGGGCTCGGCTACCGGGAGGGGCTGAACGCCGTCCGGATCACCGGAGGCGTGGCCGGCAACGTCATCCCGGACCTGTGCGAGATCGAGGTCAACTACCGCTTCGCGCCGAACAAGTCGATCGCCGAGGCCGAGGCGCACGTGCGCTCGGTGCTCGCCGGCTTCGAGGTGGAGATCACGGATGCCGCCGACGGCGCCCGTCCGGGCCTCGACGCCCCGATCGCGCAGCAGTTCCTCGCCGCGGTCGGTGCCGAGGCCCGGCCGAAGTACGGCTGGACCGACGTCGCCCGGTTCTCCGCGCTCGGCGTCCCGGCCGTGAATTACGGGCCCGGCGATCCGCACCTCGCGCATCACGATGAGGAGCGGGTGCCGCTTGCGCAGATCGAGGACGTGGAACGCGGACTGCGGGCGTGGCTCACCGGGGCGTGAGCCGCGGCATCCGCTCCTGGGCGCGGCTTCCGGTCGTCGCCCGGATCGCGATCGTCTACCTGCTCGCCCGCGTCATCACCACGGGCTTCCTGCTCGCGGCGGCCGGGATCTCCACCTCGCTGTCGCGGTTCGGGGCGGATGCCGGCCTGGCGGACTTCGTGCTCGGCTGGGACGCGCAGTGGTACTGGTGGGTCGCGGAGAACGGCTATCCCCGGGAGCTGCCGCGCACGGCATCCGGCGACGTGGCGGAGAACGCGTGGGCGTTCATGCCGGTGTACGCGTACCTGGCCAAGCTGGTGGGATTCGGGGTCTGGGGCGCCGGGGCGCTGACGGTGTCGCTCGTGAGCGGGTTCCTCGCCTGCCTGGCGCTGCACGGCCTGCTGCGGGACCGCATCGGAGAGAGCGCGGCGATGTGGGCCGTGACGTTCTTCGCGATGGGGCCGCTGGCGGCGCTGTTCCAGGTCGGCTACGCCGAGGCGCTGTTCGTGCTGCTGCTGCTCATCGCGCTCGATCTCGTCTCCCGGCACCGGTACGGGTGGCTGTACGCGCTCGTCCCGGTGATGGGCTTCACCCGGCCCGGCATCCTCGCCTTCGCCCTGTTCCTCGGGCTGCACGGCATCGCGAGGTGGCGCCGCCGCCGCGCCGAGCCGCTGCCCGGGCGGGATGCCGTGCACATCGTCGCCATGGGCGCGCTCGCGACCATGGTGGGCTTCTCCTGGCAGGTGATCGCCGGCATCGTCACGGGCGAGCCGGGCGCCTACCTGCAGACCGAGCTGTCCTGGCGGCGGAACTGGATCGCCGAGCCGGTGACGCAGTTCGTGCCGTTCGAGGGCTTCGTGCAGGCCGCGGACTTCTGGTTCTCGCAGTGGGGGATGCCGGGCTGGTGGGGCTGGGTGGTGCTGGTGCTGCTCGTCGCCGGCACGGCGCTCCTGCTGCTGCGCGGGCGGGCGGTGCGCCGGCTGGGCGTGGACGTGCGGCTGTGGAGCGCGAGCTATCTGCTCTACCTGCTCGCGGTGTTCTTCCCGCAGTCGAGCACGTTCCGGCTGCTGATGCCGCTCACCCCGCTCTGGGGCGCCGTCGCGGTGCCGCGGCCGCTCGGGTATCGCATCGGCGTGCTCCTCGCGTGCCTGGCCGGGCAGTGGGTGTGGATCCTGAACATGTACGGGCTGGCGCAGACGTTCTGGCAGGTCCCGTGATTCCCCGCGCGGCGGCGACCGCCCGGCGCGGAACCCTACCGATAAACTTGAGCCATACCACCGAGGAAAGGGAGCCACGATGGCAGCGATGAAGCCGAGGACCGGCGACGGACCGATGGAGGCCGTGAAGGAGGGGCGACTCATCATCGTGCGGGTTCCGCTCGAGGGCGGCGGCCGTCTGGTCGTGTCCGTGAACGACGCCGAGGCGAAGGAGCTTCACGACGTGCTCGGCGCCGTCGTGAACGCCTGATTCCAACGGACTGGCAGAAGGGCGGTGGAGGATTCCACCGCCCTTTCGGCGTTTCCGGGGCCGCCGGCGGTGCCCGCACCGGTTCAGCCGGCGTGCCTCACGCTGCGACGCGGGTGAGCTGCAGCAGCCCTTCGCCGGCCGTGGACAGCGCGGCCAGCACGGCCTGCGACTCCTGGGTCTCCTGGATCAGCGACCGGTACGCGGTGGTGACGGCGTCCCGCTGCACGGGGTCGGCGGCGCGGCCGCCGGCGAGCACGCGGGGGACCAGCACCAGTCCGCCGGTGCGGACCAGGCGCAGCCCGTGTTCGACGTACTCGATGACGTTCTCCGGGTCGGCGTCGACCAGCACGATGTCGTAGGCGCCCTCGTTCATGCGGGGAAGCACGTCGGCGGCGCGGCCGGTGATGAACCGCACGCGCGCCGGGGGGATGCGCGCGTCCGTGAAGGCCTGCCGGGCGGCGGCGAGGTGCTCCGGCTCGTTGTCGATGGTGGTCAGCACCGCCTGCGGGGCGCCGCGCAGCAGCCACAGACCGGAGACGCCGGCGCCGGTGCCGATCTCCACGATCGAGCGGGCGCCGGATGCCGCGGCGAGCACCGCGCACTGCGCACCCACCGGGGCGCTGATCGGCGCCGCGCCGAGCTCGAGCGCGTGCGCACGGGCCCGCCCGATCGGGGCGGGTTCGACGGTGGTCTCACGGACGAATCGGGCGTTCGCGTCGTGCTCGCTCATGCCTCTCAGATTAGGCCGGGACGGTGCATCATCGGGGCAGGCGCGGCGAGTAGCCTTGAGACATGGAACTGGGGCTCACGTTCGACAAGCTGCTGCTGATCGGCCTGATCGCGGTGATCATCATCGGCCCCGAGCGCCTGCCCAAGGCCGCGGAGAGCTTCGCCCGTTTCGTCCGCCGCGCGGGCGAGTACGTGCGCGACACGAAGGCGAAGATGAAGGAGGAGCTGGGCCCGGACATCGACGACGTCGACTGGCGCAAGCTCGACCCGCGTCAGTACGACCCGCGGCGCATCATCCGCGACGCCCTCTTCGAGGAGCCCTCGTTCAGCACGCCCGTCGCCTCCGGCCCGGTGGACGGGCTCGACACGTCCGCCGCCGTGGCCCCGTCGCCGGTCTCGCGGCAGGTCCGCACCACGTTCTCGCGCACCACGCCGCCGCCGTTCGACGCGGAAGCCACCTAGCGCACGCGCATCGGCAGCGGCCGGCCCGCGAGCGACCGACCGCCCTGCGCGATCCGCTCCGCGAGCGTCGCGATCGCCTGCGCCGCCGGGTCCTCCGGCGCGCCGAGCACGACCGGCATCCCGGCATCCCCGCCGTGCCGCAGCGCGGGGCTGAGCGGCACGGATGCCAGGAGCGGCACCGCCTCGCCGTCGCGGGACAGCGCGGCCGCGACATCGGCGCCGCCGCCCGCGCCGAACAGGTCGAGCACGCTGCCGTCCGCAAGGGTGAACGCGGCCATGTTCTCCACCACGCCGATCACCCGCTGCCCGGTCTGCCGCGCCACCAGCCCGCTGCGGATCGCCACCTCCGCGGCCGCCGGCTGCGGCGTTGTGACGACGAGCACCTCGGCATGGGGGAGCAGCTGGCCGATCGAGATCGCCACGTCGCCGGTGCCCGGCGGCATGTCGATGAGCAGCACGTCCAGGTCGCCGAAGAAGACGTCGGTGAGGAACTGCTGCACGGTGCGGTGCAGCATCGGGCCGCGCCAGGCGACGACCGCCTCGCCGTCGCGCAGGAACATCCCGATCGACACCGCCTTCACGCCGTGAGCGACCGGCGGCAGCATGAGGTCGTCGATCCGGGTGGGCTGGGTGCCGGCCGGGATGCCGAGCAGCCCCGGGATGGAGAACCCGTGCACGTCGGCATCCACCAGCCCCACGCGCAGCCCGCGGGCGGCGAGGGCGACGGCAAGGTTCGCGGTGACCGTCGACTTGCCGACCCCGCCCTTGCCGCTGGAGACGAGGATGACCCGGGTGAGCGCGTCCGGCCCGAATGGCATCTGCCGCGCGGGGCGTCCCGCGCGGAGCTTCTCGGTGAGGGCGCGGCGCTCCTCGGGCGTCATCACCCCGACGGCGACGTCGACCGCGTCGATGCCGGGGACGGATGCCGCGGCATCCCGCACGTCCTGCTCGATCCGCTGCGCCGCCGGGCATCCGACGATCGTGAGCACGATCGACACGTGCGCGGTGCCGCCGTCGACGACCACGTCGCGGACCATGTCCAGCTCGCCGATCGGGCGGCGCAGCTCCGGGTCGGCGACCGCGGCGACGGCCTGGCGCACGCGCTCGGCGGAGGTCACGGCTTCTTCTCCGCCTCGAGCTCGGCGAGCATCGTCTTCAGCTCCTGCCGCAGCACATCGCGGGTGACCGTCTGGTTGGTGCGCTCCTCGAGGGCCAGGCGCAGGGCGACGATCTCGCGGGCCAGGTACTCGGTGTCGGCGAGGTTGCGCTCGGCGCGCTGCCGGTCCTGCTCGATCTGCACGCGGTCGCGGTCGTCCTGCCGGTTCTGCGCGAGCAGGATCAGCGGGGCGGCGTACGACGCCTGCAGGGAGAGCATCAGGGTGAGCGCGGTGAACCCGAGTGCGGCGTCGTCGAAGCGGAGGTGCTTCGGGGCGAGGGTGTTCCAGGCGATCCAGGCGGCGCAGAACAGGCTGAGCAGCAGCAGGAACGCCGGCGTGCCCATCGCGCGCGCCACCCACTCGGTGAACCGGCCGAACCGGTCCTGCGAGGAGGGCGGGCGACCCGTGGCGGTGCGGCCGAGGGGGGTGTCCAGACGCGGGGTCCGTGCCATCAGCTCGCCTCCTCGACGTCGTGGGTGCGCCAGTCGTCCGGCAGCAGGTAGTCCAGCACGTCGTCGACGCTGATCGCGCCGACCAGCCGGTGCGCGGCATCCACCACGGGCAGCGAGACCAGGTCATAGCTGGCGAGCATGCGCGCCACCTCGGCGGCGGAGGCGGTCACCGACACCGGCTCGAGGCCGTCGTCCAGGATTGCGCCCAGCCTCTCGTGCGGCGGGTAGCGCAGCATCCGCTGGAAGTGCACCACGCCGAGGAGCCGGCCGGTCGGGGTCTCGAACGGCGGCAGCGTGACGAACACGGCGGCGGCGAGGGCCGGATGCAGCTCGTGGCGGCGGATCAGGGCGAGGGCCTCGGCCACCGTGGCATCCGCGGAGAGGATGATCGGCTCCGGGGTCATCAGACCGCCGGCGGTGTCCGGGCCGTACCGGAGGAGTTTGCGCACCTCCTCGGCCTCCTCGGGGTCCATCAGCTTGAGCAGCTGCTCCAGGCGCTTCGGCGGCAGCTGCGCGAGCAGGTCGGCCGCGTCGTCCGGCTCCATCTCGTCGAGGATGTCGGCGGCGCGCTCGTCGCCGAGGCGATCGAGGATGTGCACCTGCTCGTCCTCGGGCATCTCCTCGAGGGCATCCGCGAGGCGCTCGTCGGGCAGCTCCTCGGCGACCTCGATCATGCGCTGCTGGGGCAGATCGAGCAGGCTGGTCGCGAGGTCGGCGGCGTGCATCTCGGAGTAGCTCGCGATGAGCTGCTCGGCGGACTGCGCCTCGCCAGGGCGGCGCAGCTCGGTGACCTCGTTCCACGCGGCGAAGGTGGTGGGGCCTTTCGCGAACGGGGATGCGCTGGTCTTGGGCTTGCGGAGGAACAGCTGGCTGATCGCCCACTCGCCGTGGCGGTCCTGCTCGATCGCGACGTCCTCGACCACGGCGGTGCCGCTGCCGTCGGCGAAGCTCATCCGCCGGCCGAGGAACTCGGCGAGCACGCGCACCTCGCCCGGGCGAGGCTGGAAGCGGCGCACGTTGATGAGGCCGGTGGTGATGACCTGTCCGGAGCGGATGGAGGTCACGCGGCCGATGGAGAGGAAGACCTGACGGCGGCCGGGGATCTCGACCACCAGCCCGATCACACGGGGGGAGGCCTTACTTCGGTACACGATCACGACGTCCCGGACCTTGCCGAGCCGGTCGCCCACGGGATCGAAGACCGCGCACCCGGCCAGGCGCGCCACGAAGACCCGTTGTGTGCTCATTCTCCCAGCGTAGTCCGCGGGCGCTGGGGCATCCCGGCGCGGCGGAGGGCCGCATGGGACAATGGGGCGATGAGCATGCTGAACCGGCCCCCGAGCGGCAATGAGATCGGCGAGATGGTGGCGTCGATGCGCGACTACGAGAGCGCGCAGAAGACGGTGTCGAAGCTGATCGCCGCCGAGGTGCCCGCGCGCGACATCGTCATCGTCGGGCAGGGGGTGCGCACGGTCGAGCGGGTGACCGGCCGGCTGGGCTATGCCGCGGCCGCCCGGTCGGGCGCCATCAACGGCGTTCTGATCGGACTGTTCCTGTCGGCGTTCATGCTCTTCGGCACGCCCGACGCGCCCGTCTCGCTGTTCCTCGGCTTCGTGTTCATCGGCGTCGCGCTCGGGATGCTGATGAGCCTGATCACCTACGCGATCGTGCGGCGCCGTCGCGATTTCGCGAGCATCACGCAGATGGTCGCCGATCACTACGAGGTGTGCGTGCAGCCGTCCTCGCTCGCCAAGGCGCGTCAGGCGCTCGGCGCCCAGCGACCCGCGCCGACGCGGCCCGCGGTCGATCTCAGCGAGCCGCCGAAGTACGGGGAGCGCATCGCGCCGGGCGGTGCGTCCGCGGGTGGTGCGTCCGCGCCGGGTGCGTCTCAGCCCGGTCCGGATGCCGGCGCCGCCGCTCCCGGCTCCGCACACCCGCCGCACGTCGTGCCGGCTCCCGAGGACGTCGCCGGCGCGAACCCGCCGGCCGAGCCGCCGGCGTCCGCATCCGCTCCGCCTGCTGCTCCGGCGCCCGCATCCGCTCCGCCTGCTGCCCCGGCGTCCGCGCCTGCTGCTCCGGCGTCCGCGCCTGCTCCGGCTTCCGCGCCCGCGGCTCCTCCGGTCGCGCCGCCTCCTCCGCCCGCGCCGCCGCTGCCGCAGGACGCGCCCGCCCCGGACCGCGGCGACGCGGACGGCTCCGCGGAGGGCGAGCCGCCGGCATCCGGTCGATGACCGCGCGTCCGGCGACCGGAGCGTCCGCCTGGGCGCTCGGGCTCCTCGTGCTGCTGCCGGTGCCGTTCCTGGGATCGCTGGCATCCGGCGGGGCCATGGTCGCCGCGTACGGCTCGCTGTCGCGTCAGGGTCCGCTTGCGAAGGCGAACGCGGACGCGGCGCGCCGATGGGGACGGCTGTTCCTCCTGGTCTCGACCGCGCTGCTGGTGGTGCACCTGGCGATCACGCTGCCGCGGCTGTTCCTGAGTGCCGGGTCGGCCGGGTTCCTCCCGCAGGGCATCCCGATCCTGCTCTACATCGCCGTGTGCGTGGTGCATCTGGTCGTCGTGATCGTCGCGACCGTGCGAGCGTCGAAGGGCGAGGTGGTCCGGCTGCCGTTCGGAAGGAGGGGCTGATGGACGTGTCGCTGCCCAGCGGCGTCGTGGCGGTGTCGACGGCGTGGGCCGCGCCCGACGGCGCGTCTCGGGGCACCGTGGTGATCGCGCACGGCGCCGGGGCGGGAATGGACCATCCGTTCCTCATCGGCTTCGCGTCGGCGCTGACGGATGCCGGATTCGCGACGCTGCGCTTCAACTTCCCCTACGTCGAGGCGGGCAGACGGATGCCGGGCCCGGCCGCGCACGCGATCGCGACGTGGCGCGCCGCCGTGGCGATGGCCGCGGAGCAGGATCCCGACGTGCGCATCTGGGCGTGCGGCAAGTCGTACGGCGGCCGGATGGCGTCGATGGCGGTCGCCGAGGGGATGCCCGTCGCCGGCCTGGTGTATCTCGGGTACCCGCTGCATCCGCCGGGCCAGCCGGAGAAGCTGCGGGTGGAGCATCTGCCCGCCATCGCAGTGCCGCAGCTGTTCGTGGAGGGCACGAACGACCCGTTCGTCCAGCCGCTGTCCCAGCTCGAGGAGGCGGTGGCCGCCTGCCAGGATGCGCGCATCGCATGGGTCGAGGGTGGCGGGCACTCGTTCGAGGTGAAGGGCCGGAAGCGTCCACCGGCGGAGGTGGGCGCGTCGCTGGCCCCCATCGTGGCGGAGTTCGCGGGCTGACCGTGGCGGGGCCGTGGCGGGAGCTCGCGTCTGCGGACGCCGCCGTCCGCGAACGTGCGCTCGCCGTGATGCTCGAGGACGTCGCCGCCGGAGTTCACGATCTGACCCTCGACGAGTTCGGCGACCGGGCCGCGGCGATGCTGCGCGAAGGTCTCGGTTCCGCCGGGGACGACAGCGTCTTCGGCCGTTCGTTCGCCGTGCTGGTGCTGGCGGCCTGTGCGGCGCAGCGAACTCGGATTCCGGGTCACGCAGGAATGGCCCGGCGGGAAGTCGTGGTCCGCGGGAGAGATGTACGTGACGCTCACGCAGCCACCGAACCTGACGGGCGCTGAGCACGATCGACGGATGCCGGGAATGAACCACGTCGCCTTTCGTGGCGGCACGCCCAGTGATGTCGATGAGCTGATGGAAGCGGCGGAACGGCACGGCTGGCGGGCGCTGTACCGCGATCGTTACCCGCATGCGGGCGGCCCGGAGCACTACGCCGGATGGCTCGAGGATCAGGCCGGGTTCAAGGTCGAGATCGTCGCAGAGACGCTCCGCTGAGTTCGCGACGGCTGCCGGCCGGTCGCCGGCCCTCGGTCCGGGCCGGTCGCGGGTGGTGGTGGTCAGGCGGCGGCAGGGTGGAAGCGGGGTGGGGGTGGGTCGATGTCGCCCCAGGCGTAGCGAAGGGAGAGGCGGGGTGGGAGGGGAATGGGTTCGCCTGGGCCGGGTGGGTGGAGGTGGAAGTCGTCTTTGCCGGTGCGGGTGATGCGCCAGCCGTTGTGGTGGAGTTGCATGTGGTGGAACCGGCAGAGCAGGATGCCGCGGTCGATGTCGGTGCGGCCCTGGTCGGCGTGCCATTCGTCGCAGTGGTGGGCTTCGCAGTGGGAGGCGGGGCGGTCACAGCCGTGCCAGCGGCAGCCGCCGTCGCGGAGGGCGAGGGTGAGGCGCTGGGCGGGGGTGAACAGGCGCCGTTCTCGGCCCAGGTCCAGCGGGTTCCCGCAGGAGTCGACGGTGACCGGGATCACGCCGGTGTCGCAGATGCGGCGGGAGATGACTGTGGCAGGCAGGGGGTGCAGTCCGTCTTCGGTGTGCCCGGTGGGGGCGAGGGTGCCGTCGGGGGTGAGGACGGTGACCAGGCGGATTCCGGGCTGGCGGGTGCCGAAGACGGTCTTGGGGTCGGCGAGGATGCCGGTGCGGAGGATATCCAGGAGCAGGTCGTAGGCGAGTTGGTCGTTGGAACGGGGGTCGCGGACGAGGTCCTCGGCGCGGGTCTTCTCGGTCTCGTCGACGAACCGGGGGCCCAGGCGGGGGCGGAGGGCGGCGGCGAGGATGGCCTCCAGGAATGCGGCGCCTTCGTCGTCGAACACCCAGGAGGCGTGGGCGATGCCGTCCCGGTCGCGCCAGGTGCGGAACGAGCGCCGCTGGTATCGCTCCTGGAAGCGCCGCTCGGCTCCTTCCGGGTCCAGCCGGTCCCGGATCGTCCGGGCGGTCGAGGCGAGTTCCTCCACGGTGCGCCGGGCCGCTTCGGCGATCAGCTGCTCCGCCGCCGCACGCCACGCCTCCCGCGCCTCCGCATCCGCCACCGCAGCGGCCGCGTCGTCGGGGTGGTCGAGGGTAGGGCCGGTCGCCGTGGCGGTGGGTGGTTCGCCGAGGCCGCGCAGGATGGCGTCGTGCTGAGCGGCGGAGAGGTCGCCGGAGAGCAGGGCGGCGCCGAGCGGGGCGTGCCAGGGCGGCGTGATCGCGGGGGTCTCGCCCTGGCCGGGCCCGCGGTGTGTACCGGGATCCGGCGTCCCGCCCGAACCCGCGCCCTCACCGTGCTGCTCCGCGTCCCCCGCCGGGCAGCCATGGTCCTCCGGGCCGCCATGGTCGTGTCCGTCGTCGCCGGGATGTCCCGCGTTTGTGTCGTCGGCGGGGGATCCGCCGGCGGCGGCTTCCTCGAGAAGGGAGGTGCCCTGCCGGATCTGGCGGTGCGCATCGCTGCGGGTGCCGCCGGTGATCTCCTGCAGGAACGACGCCGCGGAGCGGTGGCCTCGGGACTGGGCCAGACCCGAATGCCCGGCATCCCGGGTGGAGCGGGACGCGACCACGCCGGCCCCGACGATCTCCACCCGCTCCGCACACCGCCGCAAGGCTCCCGCCGCCTGAACCAGAACGGCGAGGTCGGTGTCGGACAGGCGCAGAACCCGGCCGGGCAGGCTCGCGGCATCCGTGTCCTCACCGAGCAGGCCGCGCAGCACCGCGACCTCCGCGTCGACCTCGGTGAAGAATGCCATACTTCATGATCACACCGGCCACGGACATTCGAACGAGTATTCGGCACTTCTGCGAACTGAGGGTGGTAACGGAATGGTAACGAATCGACGGGTGGGGCGTTTCGTCTCGCTCCGGCTGCGCCGGTGCTCGCTCAACGACCGGGGGAGGGCGACCCGGGAGCGGTGGGGCGTTTCGTCTCGGTCGCGCTGCGCGCGTCCTCGCTCAACGACCGGGACGGGGACCGCGCTCAGCGACCGGGGGGGGAGGGCGCCTCGCTCGACGACGGCGGAGGAGGGGCGGCGCGCTCAGCGTCGGGGGAGTTCGGTGTCGGCCAGAAGGCGTGTGACGGTCGAGTGGCCGAGCTCCGCCATCGGCGGGTTCGTCTCGGGGTAGTACCAGACGAGGCCCATCGCCTGCTGCAGCGCCCATGCGGCTCCGCGCAGCCACTCGGCCTCGCCCGCGCCGACAGCGGCGCGCACATGCGAGCGGACCGGCTCGTCGAACAGATGCCATGCGGCGACCAGGTCCAGGGACGGGTCGGCCGGGCCGAAGGCCCCGCCGTCGAGGACTCCCACCAGACGTCCGTCCGCCACGAGGAGGTTCGCGGGGATCAGGTCCCGGTGGCTCATGCGGTCCTCACCGTCGGCCGCGAGATCGCGGAGCACCGACCACAGAGCCTCGACCGCAGCGGTGTCCACGATTCCGGCGCTCTGGGCAAGGCAGTGCGCCATCCACTCGTCGTGATCCCTCAGATTCCCGCCGCGTCCCCGCCCGTCGAAGGAGCGCCCCGCCACCGGCGCGCTGCGCAGGCGCCGGATCAGGCTCACGACGTCGTCCGCCAATGCGTAGGAGGACGACCACCGGAAGGGGTCGGCCACCGTGCCGGGCAGCCACTCCTGCAGCGTCCAGGCGGACGGGTACGCGGCATCCGGTGCTCCGATGCCGAGGGCGCGCGGCGCTGGGAACGGGCATGTCTCGGCGAACTCGTTCAGAGCCGACGCTTCGGCCTCGAGCTCTGCGGCGTCCGCGGGCAGCAGGGGAAGGCGGGCGGCGACGTCGCTCCCGATGCGGAAGATCGCGTTGACGGTCCCACCGGAGTGGACGCGTCGGACGGGCGCGCCGGCATAGCGGGGGAACTGAGCGGCGACCAGCGAGGCGACGAGTTCCGCGTCGACGTTCAGCTGGCCTTCGTGCATGGTGCCGGCATCGTGAGCTGCGGGGTTCCCGGTCGGGGATGCGGGCGGCTGCGGAGGCTCGGATTCCTCACTGCGTTTCGTCTCGGTCGCGCTGCGCGCGTCCTCGCTCAACGACCGGCAGCCCGGGCCATCCACGCCTCGACCTCGTCGGCGGTGCGTGGGATGTCGGCGGACAGGTTCACCGGCCCGTCGGCGGTCATCAGGATGTCGTCCTCGATCCGCACGCCGATCCCGCGGAGCTCCTCCGGCACGGTCAGGTCGTCGATCTGGAAGTACAGTCCCGGCTCGATCGTGAACACCATCCCCGGCTCGAGCACCCCGTCGTAGTACATCTCGCGGCGGGCCTGCGCACAGTCGTGCACGTCCAGTCCGAGGTGGTGGCTCGTGCCGTGCACCATGTACCGGCGGTGCTGGCCCCCGGCATCCGCATCGAGAGCCTCTTCGGCCGTCACCGGCAGCAGCCCCCATTCCGCGGTGCGGCGCGCGATGACCTCCATCGCCGCCTCGTGCACGGCGCGGAACTTCACCCCCGGACGGGCCGCGGCGAACGCGGCATCCGCTGCCTCGAGCACCGTCTCGTACACCCGCCGCTGCACCTCGGAGAACCGCCCGTTCACCGGCAGCGTGCGGGTGATGTCGGCGGTGTACATGCTGTCGACCTCGACGCCCGCGTCGACGAGGATGAGGTCGCCCGGCACGACCGCGCCGTCGTTGCGCGTCCAGTGCAGGTAGCAGGCGTGCGGGCCGGAGGCCGCGATGGTGTCGTAGCCCTCCCAGTTGCCGTCGCTGCGGGCCCGCTGATGGAAGGCGCCCTCGACCACGCGCTCGCCGCGCGGGTGCTCCACGGCCCGCGGCAGGGCGCGGATCACGTCGTCGAATCCGCTCCGGGTGATCTCCACGGCACGCCGCAGCTCGGCGATCTCGTACTCGTCCTTCACGAGCCGCAGCTCCGAGACGAAGCGCGTCAGCTCGGCGTCCTCGTCCACGACGAGGTCGTCGTCACCGGCCTGGAAGTCGTCGATGTGCGCGGTCGCAAGGCCGAGGTCGGCGGCGACCACCGCGAGGGAGGGGCGCGGGCCGATCCAGAACTCGCCGATCGTCGCGTCCGAGTAGAACTCCGACGTGGTGCGGTCCGCGCGCTCCCGGAAGTACAGGGTGACGTCGTGGCCGTCGGACGTCGGCTCGAACACGAGCACCGAGTCCGGCTCGGCGTCCTCGCCCCACCCGGTCAGGTGCAGGAAGGCGGAGTGCGCGCGGAACGGATAGTCGGTGTCGTTGCTGCGCTGCTTCAGCGACCCGGCCGGCACGACGAGGCGGCTGCCCGGGAAGGCCGCCGACACCGCGGCGCGACGGGCCGCCGCGTAGGACGCCTGTGCGCGGGCCGGCGGCAGGGACTCGGGACGCTCCGCCCATCCGGTCGAGATGGTGTCCAGGAAGCCGCGGGGGAACGGCTGCTTGCGGTTGGAGTTCTCGGCCTCCGCGGTCTCGGTCGCGGTCGTGCTCTCGTCGGCTGCGCTGCTCATGCGTCCATCCTCTCACCGACCCCGGACGCCGGACACGCGTGGACGCCGAGACGCGCGGATGCCGGTGACGCGCGGATGCCGGAACTCAGCCGGCCGGCTCGAGCTGCGCCACCACGGCCCGGTGGTCGCTGCCGGCGTCGTCGCCGAGCACCGCGGAGCCGGTCGGCGTCCAGTTCTGGCTGGCCATGATGTGGTCGATGGGAGCGCCGGCCAGCGCCGGGATGTCCGTCGGCCACGTGCCGGCCATGCCCGTCCCGGTGCGGCTGGCGACGTCCCGGCAGTAGCCCATGTCGCCGCCGCCCACGCCGAGCGAGGCCATGTGGTCGAGCGTGGCGTTGAAGTCGCCGGCCAGGATGAAGTCGCCCTCCGGGCACTGGTCGGCGATCCAGGAGAGATCCGCGCGCCACTGCGCCATGTCCTCCTCGCGCGGCGCCACGGCGTGCACGGCCACCACGGTCGGGCCGGTGCCGTCCACCGGCATGGCGACCGCGCTCGGCAGCGCCCCGGTGCTGCTGGTGCCGTCCTGCGAGGACTGGATCACGGAGTAGTCGCCCAGCTCGGGCGAGATCAGGATCGTCGTCTGCCATGCCTGCGGCCCGTTCTGCACGTCGGGCCGCGAGTTCACGTGGTGCACCCACATCGGATGCCCCTGCTCGCGCAGCATGATCGCGATGCGCTCGCCCACCGCCTCCGCGGTCTCGGGCAGCGCGACGATGTCGGCCTGCTGCTCGAGCACCGCCGCGGCGATCGTCTCCGCCGGGACCGCCTCGCCCGCGGTGTTCCAGGTCATGACCCTCACGCTGGACTCCGTCTTCGCCGGCAGCGTGCCGGTGGAGAACCCGCGCATCGCCCCGATCGCACCCGTCGCGCCCGCCGCCAGCAGCGACACGATGAGCACGGATGCCGCGAAGCCGCGCAGCGGACGGGCGAGCAGGAGCAGCAGCGCGATCACGGCCACGGCCAGGAATCCGGCGAGCATGAGTCCGCGGGCGGCGACGACCTGGGCGATCGGGAAGGTGTGCTCCAGCCGGAAGAACTGCGGCCACACCACCACGGCCGCCGCGATCGCGTACAGCACGGTGATCAGGATCCCGAGGAGTCGAAGCATCGTCTCCGAGCGTAGGGAAGCGGGCTGTGACCGCGCTGACCGCCGGGGTGCCTCCGGATCGGTACTCTCGAAGGATGACGACGGGGGAGCCACAGCGGTTCGCGGGTCCGAGCGACCTGCACCTGCACTCCAACCACTCCGACGGCACGGAGTCGCCCGGTCGGGTCGTCCGGCAGGCGCACGCGCACGGCATCCGCACCCTCGCGCTGACCGACCACGACCGCACCACCGGCTGGGCCGAGGCGGGCGCCGTCGCCGCCGAGCTCGGGATGACCTTCCTGCCGGGCATGGAGCTCTCCGCCAAGCACGAATGGCGCAGCGTGCACGTGCTGGGCTACCTCTTCGACCCCGAGGACGCCGACCTGCGCGCCGAGACCGAGCGGATCCGCGACGACCGGATCGGCCGGGCCGAGCGCATGGTGCGCAACATCTCGCGCGACTACGACCTGAGCTGGGAGGACGTCCTGGCGCACACGACGGGGGACGCCACCGTCGGGCGCCCGCACATCGCCGACGCGCTCGTCACCCGCGGCATCGTCCGCGACCGCACCGAGGCCTTCGACGGCATCCTGCATCCGCGCGAGGGCTACTACGAGCCGCACTACGCGCCCGACCCGCTCACCGCCGTGCGCCTGATCACGGATGCCGGCGGGGTGGCGATCATCGCGCATCCGGTCACCGCGGGACGGGACCGGATGCTGCCGCCGGAGGTCATCGAGCGGCTGATCGCCGCGGGCCTCGCGGGCTTCGAGATCGACCACCGCGAGAACACCGAGGACGGCAAGCGGATCCTGCGGCGCATCGCCGCCGACCACGACCTGATCGTCACCGGATCCAGCGACTACCACGGCACCGGCAAGCCGAACCGTCCCGGGGAGAACACCACCGCGGACGACATGGTGGCGCGCATCATCGAGCGCGCCACCGGCACGCCGCCGCAGTTCGGCTGAGCGCCGCCGCGGATCGGATGCCGCTGCCGGGCCGACTCAGGCGCCGGTGGCGGGTCCGAGATCGGATGCCGCTGCCGGCCTCCGGCTCAGGCGTCCTCCGGCTCAGGCGCCCTCCGGCTCAGGCGGCCGCCGGACTCAGGCGCCGGCGACCGGGGCCCCGCCGCCACGACGGCGGCGACGACGGCGCGCCGGAGCCGGCTTGCCGTCGTGGTGCTCCCGCCCGGCGCCGTCGTGCGTGCCGGCGCCCTCGGCGTCCCGGTCGGCCGCGGGCGCGGCATCCGATGCGGCAGCCGCGGCCGGCTTCTCGGCGCCCTCCGCGCCCTCCGCGAACGTCGAACCCACGCGGTCCGAGCCGCGGCGACGGCGGCGCCGGCGACGCGTGCCGCCCTCGGCGGTGCCCTCGGCGACGGCGTCCTCGGCCTTCTGCGGCTGACGCTGACGACGCTCGCCCGCGGGCTTCTCCGCCTTCGGCGCCGTGACGATCCGGCCCTTCGTGCCCTCGGGGATGTTCAGATCCGTGTACAGGTGCGGGCTGGACGAGTAGGTCTCGGTCGGCTCGGGCTGGCCGAACTCGAGCGCCCGGTTGATGAGGGCCCACTTGTGCAGGTCCTCCCAGTCCACGAACGTCACCGCGATGCCCGTCTTGCCGGCGCGGCCGGTGCGGCCGGCACGGTGCAGGTACGTCTTCTCCTCGTCCGGGATGGTGTGGTTGATCACGTGCGTGACGTCGTCCACGTCGATGCCGCGGGCGGCCACGTCGGTCGCGATCAGCACGTCCTTCTTGCCGGCCTTGAACGCGGCCATCGAGCGCTCGCGCTGATCCTGGCCCATGTCGCCGTGCACGGCGCCGACGTTGAACCCGCGGTCCGCGAGCTCGTCGTGCAGCTTCTGCGCGGCGCGCTTGGTGCGGGTGAAGATCACGGTCTTGCCGCGGCCCTCCGCCTGCAGGATGCGGGCGATGATCTCGTCCTTGTCCAGGGCGTGCGCGCGGTACACGATGTGCTTGATGTTCGCCTGCGTGAGGCCCTCGTCGGGGTCGTTCGCGCGGATGTGGATCGGGTTCGACATGAACCGGCGCGCGAGCGCCACGATGGGGCCGGGCATCGTGGCCGAGAACAGCTGCGTGTGCCGCTTCTCCGGCACCTTCTGGAAGATCTTCTCGATGTCGGCGAGGAAGCCGAGGTCGAGCATCTTGTCCGCCTCGTCCAGCACGACCTCGGTCGCGTTGGACAGGTCGAGCAGGCGCTGCCCGGCGAGGTCGATCAGACGTCCCGGCGTGCCGACGACGATCTG
The DNA here is from genome assembly GCF_028472845.1 of Microbacterium sp. EF45047. Lineage (NCBI taxonomy): Bacteria > Bacillati > Actinomycetota > Actinomycetes > Micrococcales > Microbacteriaceae > Microbacterium > Microbacterium sp. EF45047. The sequence continues at coordinate 783,372 of NZ_CP069429.1, forward strand.
CGCGCCGGCCTTGAGCTGCTCGATCTGCCCCTCGTACGCCTTGCCGCCGTAGATCGCGACGACGCTCGTGGAGCGGTTGCTGGTGAGCAGGTCGATGTCCTCGTACACCTGCACGGCGAGCTCGCGGGTGGGCACCACGATGAGGGCCTTCACACCCGGCTCGGGGTCGAGGCCGAGACGCTGCACCACGGGGATGCCGAAGCCGAAGGTCTTGCCGGTGCCGGTCTTCGCCTGGCCGATGATGTCCTGGCCCGGCAGCCCGAGCGGGATGGTCTGCTCCTGGATGGGGAACGCGTCGACGATGCCCTTGGCGGCGAGTGCGTCGACGATGTCCTGGTCGATTCCGAGATCGGAGAAAGAGGTCACTGTTCGTCTTGCCTGTCCGGCGGCCGCGCGAATCCGGCGCCGCCTCGTAACGGATCCACGCCGTCTCTGTGTCACAGGCGCGGGGCCCTGCTCCGATGGCAGGGCGTGACCAGCCTACCCGAGGAGGCCGCATCCCCCGGAGCCCGAGGGGCGCGTCCCCGCAGCGGAGCGCCGCGTCCGCCGGCGCGGTGCGGCACGAGGAGCGGTACGGCACGAGGAGCGGCGCGGCACGAGTAATCTGGGCGGGTGGCCCGATGGTTCTGGAAGCGCGCACCGCAGCGACGCCCCCTCTCCCTGCGCAGCCGGGGTGAGACGAGCGGCGCCACCCGGGTCGATTTCGCCGAGCTCGCCCCCGAGCTGAACCGCTTCCTCGGGCAGGCCGCCTACCTGCAGCTCGGCTACTTCGAGACGCTCACCCGCCTGATCCGCGCCACCCCGGATCTCGCCGAGAAGGAGGCGCTGTCCCGCGCCGCCGGGGCCGCGCTGGACAAGCACCGCGAGATGGTCGAGCTGATCGCCGAGCGCGGGGACGACCCGACCCAGCTGATGCTCCCGTTCCGGGAGAACCTGGACGCGTTCCGCCGCAAGACGATCGGCGCGCGGCCGCGGGAGACGCTCCTCGCCGTCTACCTCACGGCGGGGATGCTGGACGACTTCTACCTCGCCCTCGCCTCGAGCTACGGCGAGACGGGGGAGCGGGTGGCCGCGATCCTGCGCGAGGACGACGCCCGGCACGAGATCGTCGCGATCATCCAGGAGACGATCGAGAGCGATCCGGAATGGCGCTCGCTGCTGTCGCTGTGGGGACGCCGCCTGGTGGGCGACACGCTGCTGGTGTGCCGGAGCGCGCTGCGCCCGGAGCGGCTCGCCCCCGCCGACGAGGAGCGCGTCGAGCCGGTGTACACCCAGCTGATGTCCGCGCACGCCCGTCGCATGGACGCGATGGGACTCGCCTCCTAGCATCCGGATGCCGCGAACGGGTCCGGATGCCGGGAACGCGTCGTGACGCCGGGAGCGCGGTGCTCAGATGCCGAGCGCGCGCTTCGCCTCGGCATCCGTGCGCCGGCGCTGCGCGGTGAGGGCGAGCGTGGCGACCAGCGCGAGCAGCAGCGCTCCGCCGAGGCTGCCGACCCACAGCCAGACGTCCGCCTCGGCGACGCCGGCCCACTGCATCGCCGTGTAGATCGCGCCCGCGGCGGCGGTGGCGACGGCCGGGGTGACCGCCACGCCGCGCAGCTCGCGGTGCGGGAGCGCGAAGTGCAGCGCGACCCCGAGCGCACAGGCCGCGATCAGTGCCAGCAGGATGTACATGTCAGGCGACGAACCCGACGCGGCGGGACTCCTCGGTGCCGATCTCGACGTACGCGAGGTTGGCGGTCGGCACCACGTAGGTGTTGCCCTTCACATCGGCGAGCGTCAGGTGCGTCGCGCCCTGCTCGAGGGCGGAGGTGATCTGCGAGCGCACGTCCTCGGTGCTGCTCGCGGTGTCGAAGCTCAGCTCACGGCCGGTGTTCACGATGCCGATGCGGATTTCCACGCGGTCTCCTCCAGGTCTGGGACACGGCAACTCTACCCCGCGGCGCAGACCCGGCGGCGGGGCGCGGGCGCGGTTTCGCCGTGGGCGCACAGCGCGCGCGAGCCGATGTCGGGCGCCGCCGCTAGCGTGGAGGACATGACCCAGGATGCCGCCCAGCGCGCCGTGATCGAGGCGCCCGCCTCGGCCTCCGGCGTGGTCATCGGCGCCCCGGGCACCGGCAAGACCCGCACGCTGATCGATCGGGTCGTGCACCTCCTCGCCGGCGGGATGCGGCCGGAGGAGCTGCTCGTGCTGACGCCCAGCCGCCCCGCCGCCACCGCGCTGCGCGACCGGATCGGGGTGCGCATCGCGCAGGCCACACCCGGCCCGCTGGCGCGCTCCCTCGGGTCGTTCGCGTTCCAGGTCGTCCGCGGCGCGATGGTGCACGCCGGGCAGGAGCCGCCCGCGCTGCTCACCGGCGCCGACCAGGACCGGATCATCGCCGACCTGCTCGAGGGGGACGCCGAGGACGGCGGCATCCGCTGGCCGGAGGCGCTCAGCCCCTCGGTCCGCGCCTCGAAGGGATTCCGCTCCGAGCTGCGGGCCTTCCTGGCGGAGTGCACCGAGCACGGCGTGCAGCCGGAGGAGCTGCGCGCGCACGGCGTCGAGGCGTGGGCGGCCGCCGCCGACTTCCTGGTGCAGTACCGGGGCGTGCTCGACGGCCTGCGCTTCGCGCACCGCGACACCGCCGACCTGCTCAGCGAGGCGTCCGCGATCCTGCGCCGGGCCGACCCGGCAGAGCTGGGACCGCTCGCGGCGCTGCGCGTCGTCCTCATCGACGACGCCCAGGAGCTCACCCGCGGCGGCATCGCCGTGGTCACCGCGCTGCGCTCCCGCGGCATCGCGGTGCACGCCTTCGGCGACCCGGACATCTCCTCCGGCGTCTTCCGCGGCGCGAGCCCGGAGCGGTTCGCCGAGCTCGCCGCGCTCCTGTCCGAGGTCCACGTGCTCGACCGGCCGCATCGGCAGCTGCCGGCGCTGACGGCGCTCGTGCGCACCGTGACCCAGGCGATCGGGACCGCCGGTCGTGTGGAGCACCGCCGGCCGCCGGTGACGCCGCCCGCCGAGGAGTCCGAGGCGGCCGTCACCGCCTTCCTGGCACCCTCCCCGTACCAGGAGCTGGACCGCATCGCCGGGGTGATGCGGGACTGGCATCTCAGCGACGGGATCCCCTGGGAGCGGATGGCGGTGATCGCCCACGACACCCGGCAGGTGGCGCAGCTCGAGACCGAGCTGGCCGCCCGCGAGATCCCGACGAAGGCCTCCGGCGTGCAGCGTCCGCTGGGCAGCGAGGGCATCGTAAGGGACATCGTCGGGATCGTGCGGCTCGCGCTGACGCCGGTCGAGGAGCGCACCGCGGAGGCGCTGGAGGAGGCGCTGCGCACGCCCTTCGGCGGCATGGACGCGATCGGCCTGCGCCGGCTGCGCGCACGGCTGCGGCACCTCGAACTGGAACAGGGCGGGGCGACCCCGGCCCGCGAGCTGCTGCGGCAGGCCATGGCGCAGCCGCTGCACTTCGCGCTGATCGACGCGCCCGAGGCGCGCACCGCGGCGCGGTTCGCGGAGACCCTCGCGGCGGTGGCCGCCGGCGCCGCCGACGGCGAGACGATCCACGATCTGCTCTGGCGGGTGTGGGACGCCGCGCGCACGGTGGATGGCCGGCGTCTGCACGTCGCCTGGCGCGAAGCCGCGCTGCAGCCCACCGGCGCCGAGACCGCGCGGGCCCTGGACGCCCTGGTCGCCCTGTTCGATGCGGCGAAGCGCTTCGTCGAGCGCGAACCGAACCAGCCGCCGAGCGCCTTCGTGCACGACATCCTCGACAGCGAGGTGCCCGAGGACACGCTCTCCACGCCCGACCGTCCCGGCCGCGTCGCGCTGATGACCCCCGCCAGCGCGCTGTCCACCGAGTTCGACGCCGTCGTCGTCGCCGGCGTGCAGGACGGCGTGTGGCCCAATCTCCGGCTGCGCGGGGGACTGCTGCAGACCTGGCGGCTCGCCGACGCCCTCACGGCGATGCGCAGCGGTGCGCCCGCCCCCGCGCCGAGCGTGCTCGACCGCCGCCGCGGGGTTCTCCACGACGAGCTGCGCCTGTTCGTGCGGGCGATCTCGCGCGCCCGGCGGCGGCTGCTCGTCACCGCCGTGGACGACGACGATCTCACGCCCAGCCCGTTCTTCGCCTTCCTGCCGGCCCCCGCGCCGGTGGACGCGCATCCGTCGGCCGAGCATCCGCTCACCCTGCGCGGGCTCGTCGGACGGCACCGGCGCACGCTCACCGAGTCCGCGTCGGAGGAGGCGCGCGCGGAGGCCGCGGCGCAGCTGGCCGTGCTCGCGCGGGAGGGCGTGCCCGGCGCCGACCCCGCCGAGTGGTACGGCGTCCTCCCGCCGTCGACGGATGCCCCGCTGCGGGATCTCACCGCGGAAGGGGCGCGGGTGTCGCCGTCGAAGATGGAGTCCTACGAGGAGTGCGGCCTGAACTGGGTGATCGCGGCGATGGGCGGGGACACCGTCATGCCGCCCTCCGCGGGGATCGGCACGATCATCCACGAGGCGATGGAGCGGGTGCCCGACGGCGACCTGGAGCGCATGCGGGAGGTGGTCGCCGAGCACTGGCCCGAGCTGGACTTCGAAACCGCGTGGATCGGCCGGAAGGAGCAGCGCCGCGCCGACCAGCTCGTCCAGCGTCTGCACGCGTACCTGACGACGGTCTCCCGCGACGGCGGCCGGGTGATCGGCAGCGAGTCCGAGTTCCGCTTCGCGGTGGCCCTCGACGAGGAGGACGGGGGGACGCCGCGCGTGCTGCCGGTGGAGGAGGCGGCGGATGCCCCGCACGCGATCGTCAGCGGATTCATCGACCGGGTCGAGGCGTACCCGGCCGGCGCGGGGGAGCACCCCGCCGCCCGGGCGCGCGGCTGGCAGCCGATGTCCGGACCGCGGGGCGGTGAGCGGACGGTGGTGGTGGATCTGAAGACCGGCAAGAACGACCCGGAATCGGATGCCCGCGTGCTCGAGCACGCCCAGCTCGCCGCGTACCAGATCGCGGTGCAGCAGGGGCTGGTCGAGGGCGCCGACCCGGCGACCCTCGGCGGGGCGCGCCTGGTCATCGTGTCGAAGACGCTCTCCGGCAGCGACTACCGGATCGCGCACCAGCACACCCTCGACGACGAGGCCCGGGCCGCGTTCCTGCGCCGGGTCGCGGAGGCGGCGCGGGGGATGGCGGCGAGCAGCTTCACCGCCCAGGTCGAGGCGCACTGCGCCGACATCCAGCGGCGGATCAACCCGTGCCGGATCCACACCGTCCCGGCGGTGAGCGCATGACCGCGCCCACCGGTGCCGCGATGACCGAGACGGAGGCGACCGGGACCGAGACGGAGGCGACGGGGACCGAGACGGAGACAGGGATGACCGAGGCGGCGGAGGCGCGCGCGGCTGGGGCCACCGCGCCGGGGGAGACGGCGTCGGCATCCGCTCCCGCCCGTTCGGCGACCGCGCAGGCTCCGGCCACCACCGCGGCCGGCTGGCCCGGCCCGCTCGATCTGTCCGCCACCGACATCGCCGCCGCCCTCGGCCAGCCGCCGCCGACAGCGGCGCAGCAGCGCGTGATCGAAGCCCCGCCGGGGCCGGCGCTCGTGGTCGCGGGCGCCGGCAGCGGCAAGACCGAGACGATGTCCGGCCGGGTGGTGTGGCTCGTCGCCAACGGGCACGTGCGCCGCGACGAGATCCTCGGGCTCACGTTCACCCGGAAGGCGGCCGGTGAGCTGGCCGAGCGCATCGCGGCCCGGCTGGCCGTGATCGACGAGTTCGGCCGGCGCGGCCTGCTGCCGCACCTGCCGACGATCGTCGCCTCCGGTGTGCTGGAGCGGATCGACGCCGCCGCGCCCGGACGGCAGCGCGAGATCGTCCGCGCCCAGGTGCTCGACGCCCTCGCAGACCGGTACGGCACCGGCTGGGACCCGGCGGCGCCGCGCGCCGCCGAGGAGCTGATGATCCGGCCCCGCGTGTCGACGTACAACGCCTTCGCCGACGGCATCGTGCGCGAGCACGCCGCGCGCATCGGCCGTGACCCGGACGTCGCCATGCTCAGTCAGGCCGCCTCCTGGATGCTGGCGCGCGAGGTCGTGATGCGCTCCGACCTGCCCGAGCTGGAGCAGATCGACTACGCGCTGGGTACCGTCATCGACGCCGTGCAGCGGCTGGCCGGTGATGCACTCGACCACCGCGCCGACCTCGCGCTCGCCGACCGGATCGCCCGCGAGCAGGCCGCGGCGTTCGACCCGTACCGCGGCAACGCCGACGTGGAGAAGGCGGTCACGAACCTGCTCAGCCTGCCGACGCTGACCCAGCTGGTGCGCGAGTACATCGCCGAGAAGCAGCGCCGCGGCGTGCTCGACTTCGCCGACCAGGTCGCGGGCGCCTACGACATCGTGGAGTCCGCGCCCGATGTGCGCGACGAGCTGCGCCAGCAGCATCGCGTGGTGCTGCTGGACGAGTACCAGGACACGTCGGTGATCCAGACCCGGTTCCTCGCCGCCCTGTTCCGCGACGCCCCGGTGATGGCGGTCGGGGACCCGCATCAGTCGATCTACGGCTGGCGGGGCGCCAGCGCCGACAACCTGTACGCGTTCGCCGGCGCGTTCTCCGGCGACGGGACGGCGCAGACGTACAGCCTGATGACGAGCTGGCGCAACGACCGCCGCATCCTCGACGTCGCCAACCGCGTGCTCGAACCGCTGCAGCGGCCGGGGCTGGACGTGCCGCCGCTGGACCCGCGTCCGGGCGCCGGCGACGGGACGGTGCAGGTGCAGTTCCCGCTCACCGTCGACGACGAGGCCGCCGAGGTCGCGGAGTGGTTCGCCGAGCGCCGCGCCGAGCACGACCGGTCCGGGGCCGCGCGTCCGCACACCGGCGCGATCCTGTTCCGCTCCAAGAAGCACATGCAGACCTTCGCCGAGGCGCTCGCCGCCCGCGGCATCCCGCACCGCATCCTCGGCCTCGGCGGCCTGCTCTCCACTCCCGAGGTCGTCGACGTCGTCTCCACGCTCCGGGTCCTGCACGATCCGACCGCCGGGTCCGCGCTGATCCGGCTGCTCACCGGTCCGCGGTTCGGGGTGGGCGTGGCCGACATGGCGGCCCTGTACGACCTCGGGCGCACCCTCGCCGAGCGCGACAGCGCGCTGATGCCCCTGCCGGAGGAGATCCGGATGCGGTTGCGCTCCTCCCGCGGGGCCGACGAGGCGGTCTCGATCGTGGACGCCGTGGACGTGGTCCGCGCGGTCCGCGACGACTATCGGCTGCTGGAGCGGATCAGCCCGGAGGGCAGGGCGCGGATCCGCGCCGCCGGCGAGATGCTGGAGCGGCTGCGGCGCGCAGCGTCCCAGCCGATCCCCGAGCTGATCCGGATGATCGAGCTGGAGCTGCGGCTGGACATCGAGCTCGCCGCGAACGAGACGCGGGGGCCCGCCCGGATCGCGGCGACCCAGCTCCGCGCGTTCGCGGACGAGGTGAAGGCCTTCCTCGCCGCCGACGAGCGCGGCACGATCGGCAGCCTCCTCGCCTGGCTGGACAAGGCGGAGAGCACGGATGAGCTGGTGCCCCGGCCGGAGCCGCCCGAGCCCGGGGTGGTGCAGCTGCTCACGATCCACGGATCCAAGGGCCTCGAGTGGGATGCCGTCGCGGTCGTGCGGCTGGTGGTCGACGAGCTCCCCACTCGTGTGTCCGACACCTCGGGGTGGTTCGGCTTCGGCGTGCTGCCGTTCGCGCTCCGCGGCGACCGCGACGCGCTGCCCCGATTCGAATGGGACCCGCAGGCCGCCATGGACGCCGCGGGCGACGATCCGGCGAAGCGGGAGAAGGCGGCGAAGGACGCGCTCTGCGCGGGCGTCACGAAGGCGTTCCCGTCGGGCGGCGCGCTGCGCCGGTTCAAGGATCAGTACCGCGCCTATCAGCAGCAGGAGGAGCGTCGGCTCGCGTACGTCGCCGTCACCCGCGCCCGCAGCGACCTGCTGCTGAGCGGCTCGCACTGGGCGGGGCAGAAGAGCCCGCGTCAGCCCAGCCCGTACCTCGTCGAGGCGCTCGACGTGCTCGGGCTCGACCCGATCGCGCCGGTGGACGCCGAGGAGAACCCGTACGACGGTCCTGGGCACACCCTCACCTGGCCGATGGACCCGCTCGGGGCACGGCGCGCCGTCGTGGAACGCGCCGCGGCGGAGGTGCGCGCGGCCATGGCGTCACCGCGGCCGCCGGCCCCCAGCCCCGAGCTCGAGCGGCTCCTCGCCGAGCGCGCGGCACGCCAGCGCGGTACGGATGCCGCGCCGCCGACGCGCGTGCCGGCATCGCGGTTCAAGGACTACGTCACTGACTTCCACGGCACGCTCTCGTCCATCGTCCGGCCGATGCCGGAGCGTCCGTACCGGCAGACGCGCCTGGGCACGCTGTTCCACGCCTGGGTGGAGCGGCGCTCCGAGCTCGTCGGCGTGGGCACCCGCCCCGACGAGGCGCTGTGGGAGCTGGACGAGGAGACGGATGCCGGCGCCGCGGCGGACACCGCCGACCTCGCCCGGCTGCAGGAGATCTTCGAACGCAGCGAATGGGGTCCGCTCCGTCCGATCGCCGTCGAACTCGAGATCGACTTCGCCCTCGACGCCCCTCCCTCGTCGAGCGGCCCTGCCGCCCCTCCCCGGTCGTTGAGCGAGCCCGCCGCAGGCGAGCGAGACGAAACGCCCATTCCCGCGGGCGATGGTTCCCGGTCGTTGAGCGAGCCCGCCGCAGGCGAGCGAGACGAAACGCCCCCCGGGCACATCATCATCTGCAAGCTCGACGCCGTCTACCGTCGCGAGGACCGCGGCGGACGGATCGAGATCGTCGACTGGAAGACCGGGAAGGCGCCCCGCACCGCGGCCGAGCGGGAGGAGCGGATGCTGCAGCTCGCGCTCTACCGGCTGGCGTACCACCGTCGCTTCGGCGTCCCGCTGGAGGACATCGACGTGGCGCTGTTCTATGTGTCCGACGACCTCGTCATCCGCGGCGACCGGGTCTGGTCGGAGGCGGAGCTGGTCCAGCGCTGGAGGGCGGCGCGCGCGGCCCGCTGAGCCTCGTCGTCCAGCCCTGCGGCATCCCCGGATTCCGCCGACCCGGCATCCGTCACCGCGCCATCCTTCACCGTGCCATCGGAGGACGCCGCCCCCGTCGCCCCACCGCCGGAGGAGCCGCGTACGCCCGTCACCTCGGTGAGGTCCTGCGTCGGCGCGCCCCACTCGGCATCCGCTCCCGAGCCGCCGTCCGCCGAGCCGCCATCCGCCCCCGGCCCAGCAGCAGCCCCGGCGCCGGCCGCGGCACCCACGGCGCCGGTGTCCGCGCTCGGGTCGTCGTCGCTCCAGAGCTCCTCAGGGCGGTACGCGTCGGTCTGCATCGAGGTGTCGACCGCCGCGGCCACGGTCTCGGGCACGCGACCGACCGCCTCCAGCGCCGAGTCCACGCCCGCGCCCTTCGCGGCGATCACGGCCAGGTCGTCGGCGCGCAGGCCCTCCGCGAGCGACTCGAGCAGGGCCGCCGCGTCGTCGACGATGTCCGGACGGTGCAGCGACTCCCCGTGGATGAGCCAGCGCGCGAACTCCAGCTCGGCGTGCAGACGCGCGCGCACCCGCAGCGCCTCGTCCACCGCTCGCGCCGAGGCGCGCAGGTACGCGGCGTGCACGTCCTCGGCGGCGTCCGGCGCGGCCGACAGCCAGGACAGGTCGACGGCGGGATCGCCGACCGACAGCCCCCGCCAGCCGAGCACCGCGGTCACCTGAGGCCCGTGCTCGGTGTCGTCCTGGAACAGGAACGATCCCGCCTGCGCCCCGCCGAGAGTCACCGTCGCCTCGAAGCGCCACAGCGCATCGTCCCCGGCCGCATCCCGCCACCGCGCGGTGAGACGGGCCGGCACCCGGCCGGTCGCGGCGGCGCGATCGACCAGCTGCTCGACCTCGCGGCGCACGTCGGCGGCGTCGCGCACGGTCAGTCCCGCGCCGCGCACCACGGATGCCGGGAGCGCGTGCACCGCCGCGGTCGCGGCGCCGATCGACGGCGCCGCACCCCGGCCGGCCGGCACGTGCGGGGCGTCGATCTGGAACCCGGGCAGCAGATCCGTGACGAGGGCGCGGGCCTCGCCGACGCGCGTCTCGCCGATGTACTCGGGCACCGCGAACGGCAGCATCTCCCGCACTCCCGAGGTGAGGGCCCGCAGCGCGATGGCCTCCTCGGCCAGCTCGCGCGCGGCCTCGTCGTCCTCCGCGACCCGGATCACCAGCTCACGACCGTCGGCGAGCGTCGCCACCGCGGAGTCGAAGCGCCCGTCCCCGCCCGCCGTGAGCGCACGGGCCCCGGTGACATCCGCCCCGGGCAGTGCGGCCGTGACCGCCGCCACTAGAGTGAAGGGAGAGCGTGCCATGCCCACAAGGGTAGATGTGCGGCTCGGCCGCGAGGCCCACGCCACGCCCGTTGCGGGCACACCGGCGAGAGCGAGCTGTGAGGGGACCCGCATGACCGATGCGCCGATGACGCTCGACCGCGCCGCCGAGCTGCGCGACGAGCCCGGCGTGCTCGAGCGCCTGCGCGGCGACGCCCGCTCCCGGACGATCGTCGTCCGGGAGGGGAGGCTGCGCGTGCACGACGACGCGCTGCTGCGCAGTCCGGCGGCGGAGATCGCCGACGCCGAGGCGGCGGAGTGGGCGCTGCTCGGACGCGACCTCGACGGCGCGCCGCTGCTGCTCGCCGCCGTCCCGCCGATCGAGGACAGCCTGGACGCCGCCCCCGAGGAGACGTGGCTCGGCGTGCGCGAGGTCGCGCCCCGGCTCGGCGCCCACGACCAGCAGCTGCTGGTGGAGGCGGTCGCCCTCGCCGGCTGGCTGCGGGACGCGCGGTTCTGCCCCCGCTGCGGCACCGCGGCCGAGCTGCGGCAGGCGGGCTGGTCCCGCCGCTGCCCCGGATGCGGCGCGGAGCACTTCCCCCGCACCGACCCCGCCGTCATCGTCGCCGTGGAGAGCCCGGACGGCGATCGCCTCCTGCTCGGCGCGAACGCCCGATGGGGCGGGCGGATGCACTCGTGCTTCGCCGGGTTCGCGGAGGCGGGGGAGTCGCTCGAGGCGACCATCCACCGCGAGCTGGCCGAGGAGGCCGGGGTCCGCATCGCCGGCATCCGCTACCTCTCCTCGCAGGCGTGGCCGTACCCGCGCTCCCTGATGATCGGCTTCCGGGCGGTCGCCGCCGACGAGGACGTGCGGGCCGACGGCGAGGAGATCCTCGAGGTGCGCTGGCTCAGCCGCGCCGAGATCGGGTCCGCGCTCGCCGGAGAGGGCCCGGTCGGGCTGCCCGGCGAGGCGTCGATCGCCCGCGCCCTCATCCAGGACTGGTACGAGGAACGCGGCAGCGCGGCGAGCGAGCACAGCCGGACCGAGAGCGGTGCAACGGACGCGTCGGCACCGAGCGAGCGGAGCGCGTCGTCGTGAGCGCCCTGGACGCCCTCGACGAACGGCAGCGCGAGGCCGCCTCCGTGCTGCGCGGCCCGGTCGCCGTGCTCGCCGGTGCCGGCACCGGCAAGACGCGGGTGATCACGCACCGCATCGCCCACGGCGTCGACACCGGCGCCTACTCGCCCTCGCGCGTGATGGCGGTGACGTTCACCGCCAAGGCCGCCGGCGAGCTGCGCGGCCGGCTGCGTGCGCTCGGCGTCGAAGGCGTCGCGGCGCGGACGTTCCACTCCGCGGCACTGGCGCAGCTGAACTTCTTCTGGCCCACGATCGCCGGCGACACCGCCCCCGCGATCGTCGACAACAAGGTGCGCCTGCTCGGCCAGGCCGCGGACGGGCTGCGGCTGCGCCTGAGCACCGCGACCCTGCGCGACGTGGCGGCCGAGATCGAATGGCGCAAGGTGTCGATGCTCTCCATCGACCGGTACGCCGAGCAGAACCGCCCGATCAGCGGCATCCGCCTGGAGCAGCTCGTCGACCTGCAGCGCGCCTACGAGGCGCTCAAGGACGAGCGCCGTCAGCTCGACTTCGAAGACGTGCTGCTCGCCTGCGCCGGCATGCTCGAGGCGGAGCCGCGGGTCGCCCGCGCCGTGCACGAGCAGTACCGGCACTTCACGGTGGACGAGTACCAGGACGTGTCGCCGCTGCAGAACCGGCTGCTCGAGCTGTGGCTCGGCGACCGCCGCGACCTCTGCGTCGTGGGCGACGCCAGCCAGACCATCTACTCCTTCGCCGGCGCGCAGCAGCGCTTCCTGCTCGAGTTCGAGCGGCGCTACCCGGATGCCACGGTGGTGCGCCTGGAGACGAACTACCGCTCCCGCGCGCCGATCCTCGCCGCGGCGAACGCGCTGATGCGCGGCCGCCCGGGCGCTCTCGATCTGGTGCCGGCGCGGGACGACTTCTCGGCCGAGCCGCCGACGCTGACCGTGTTCGACACGGAGACGGAGGAGGCGGAGGGCGTGGCCGCGGCCATCGCCGCGCGCATCGCCGGCGGCACGTCCCCCTCCGACATCGCGGTGCTGTACCGGGCGCACGCCCAGTCGGCGGTGCTGCAGCAGGCCCTCGCCGCCCAGGGCGTGGCGACGACGGTGCTCGGCGGCACCCGGTTCTTCGACATGCCCGAGGTGCGCCAGGCGGTGCTGGCCCTGCGCGGCGCCGCGGTCGCCCCCACCGATCTCGGCTTCCTGCCGGCGGTGCGCGACGTGCTGCGCGGCCTCGGGCTCACCGACGAGCCGCCCGCGGCGGGCGGGGCGCAGCGCGACGGCTGGGAGGCGCGCCGTGCGATCCTGCGGCTCGCGGAGGAGGCGCCGGAGGGCACCACGCTGCGCTCCTTCGCGGATGCGCTGATGGCGCGCGCGAAGGACCAGCACGAGCCGACCCTGCGCACCGTGACGCTGTCGACGCTGCACGCGGCCAAGGGCCTGGAATGGCCGCACGTGCACGTGGTCGGCTGGGCGGAGGGCGCGCTGCCGATCTCCTACGCCACGAGCTTCGAGCAGATCGACGAGGAGCGCCGCCTGGCGTACGTGGGCATCACGCGGGCCGCGCGTACGCTGTCGCTGTCGTGGGCGCGATCCGCCGGCAGAGGGGAGCGGGCGCCGTCGCGCTTCCTCGCGGAGATCGGGACCACCGGCCGCGGCACGGGCATTCTTCGTGAGGTGCCACCGCGCGCCATGTCCGGCGTCCGCCGGGGCTGACCCGCACCATCCGCGACCGCACGTCGGCGCCGGGACGGATGCCGTCCGCCGGCGGCGCCTCCGCACCGAGAGCCGTCTCCACGCCGACCGCCGTCTCCGCGCCCAGGGGCGTCTCCGCGCCGACCGCCGTCTCCGCGCCGAGCGCCGTCTCGTCGCGCAGCAGCTCCGCCGCGAGGACGGCGGCCTCGGCGACCCGGGCCGCCGGGATCGGGCCGGGGCGCCGGGCGACCAGCTGCGCGTGCAGCAGCGGCCAGGCCGGGTCGCGGTCCCGCTCCCATGCGTCGCGGCAGGCGAGGCACGCCGTGGTGCCGGGCAGGACGAGCGGGCCGACGGTGAGCGCGTCGGCCTCGAACGCCACGGGCAGGTGCGCGAGGTCCTCGCGCAGGTACGGCGCCAGCTGCTGCGCGGCTGCCGCGCCCTCCACCACCACGACCGCCACCGCGTCGGCGTCGCCGCGGGCCCCGATCGGCACGCCCTCGTCCTGCAGGGCCTCGCGCAGCCGGTGCGGCACGCGCCGGTCGAGGATGTCGAGGTCCTCGATCCACACCGCGGGCGGCCGCGGCCGGTCCGTCACGAGCACCGGGGCGAGGTCATCGAGCAGCCGGCGCGCCGCCTCCCGGGGCGCGCCCACGCCGTGCGCGACGACGTCGAAGGACGAGGGGCGGATGCCGGCGCGCAGGCGCGCGAGCAGCGGCTCGACCCAGGCGTCCTCCACGCGCACCCGGGCGACGTCCTCGAGGCCGAACTGGACGGTGGTCTCGTCGCGCCACAGCAGCGGGTACCGCGGATCGAGGCGCATCATGGTGCGCGGAGTGAGCGGGCTCATGACCCGATTGTGCGCGCCCGGCTCCGCGCGCGGGGCGCGAGCGGGCGATCGGTGGACAGATGCCGGACGGATGCCGCCTGTGGAGGACGATCCGGGTCAGACCGGCTGATCGCCCTCCGGCCGGCGACGGTCCTCGCCGTCCGGTGCACCGTCGGGGCCGTCCTCGGGCGAGGCGCCGAGTTCGCGATCGGTCGCGGGGGAGCCGTCCGCAGTCGGCTCGGCACCGCTCACGGGGTCGCTGTCTCCCGCCGGCCCGCCGTCTCCCGCCGGCTTGCCATCTTCCGCGCGCCCGCCGGCACCGACGCCCCCGGCATCGCCGCCGTCGGCGTCGAAGCCGTCGCCCTCCAGCAGTCGCGCCAGCGCCTCGTCGAACTCGTCGGCCGCCGGGGCCTCCCCGCGGGCCGTCGCCTGGAGCCGCGCGATCAGCGCGGTCGGGTCGTCGATGTCGGAGGCCTCCGGCATCAGGTCGGGGTAGTCCCACAGGGCGTCGCGGGCGGCGACGCCCACGGCATCCGTCACCTTGCGCCACATCGCCGACGCCTCCCGCAGCCGGCGCGGACGCAGCTTCAGACCCACCAGGGCCCCCAGCGCGTCCTCCGCCGGACCGCCGACGGCGCGACGGCGCCGCGCGGCCTCCGCCAGCCGCGCTCCGTCGGGGAGCCGCGACGTCGCCTCGGTGGTGACCACGTCCACCCAGCCGTCGATCATCGCGACGAGGTTCTCCAGCCGGGTGAGCGCCTCGCGCTGCGCCTCGGTCTGCGCGGGCAGCAGCGCCCCGCCCTCGATCGCCGCCCGCAGCTCCTCGGGGTCGGACGGGTCGAGCCGGCTGGCGACGTCCTCGAGCGCCTGCACGTCGACGGTGACCCCGCGCGCGAACTCGGTGATCTGCGTCATCACATGCAGGTGCAGCCACTTCGCGTGCCGGTACAGGCGGGCGTAGGCGAGCTCGCGGACGGCCAGGTAGAGCGCGATCTGGTCCTCGGGGATCTCCAGGCCCTCGCCGAACGCGGCGATGTTCTGCGGCACGACGGCGGCCGTGCCGGCCGGCAGCACGGGGATGCCGACGTCGCCGCCGGAGACCACCTCGCGGGACAGGTTGCCGAGCACCTGCCCGAACTGCGCCGCGAACAGCGACCCGCCCAGCGTCCGCATGAGCTGGCCGGCGCCCTGGACGAGGCCGCGCATCTCCTCGGGGACCTGCGTGTCCAGCGCGGAGGTGAGGGCGTCGGCGATGCTCGTCGACACCGGCCCGGCGATCTCCTTCCACACCGGCAGGGTCTGCGTCACCCACTCGCCGCGGGTCATCGCCCGCGGAGCGGAGGCGAGCTCGGAGATCGTGGTCGCCTCGCTCAGCCACAGGTTCGCCAGCCCGAAGGCATCCGCGATCGAGGAGCGGGCGCCGTCGGTGATGCCCAGCCCGTCGCGGTTCGCGATGTGCAGCGCCTGCCGCTCCGCGTTCTGCCACGGGTCGCCCTGGAACGCCGCCTGCATCTGCGACATGAAGCCGGCCATCATGGCGGGGTCCAGCGGCGTGCCGCCCATGCCGGAGAGCGCCTCGCGCATCGCCTCGGGATCGAAGTCGCCCCCGGCCATCATGCGGCGGAGGAACTCCTCGAAGTCCGACGGGTCCTGGTCTGCCATCTCGTTCGCCCTCTCAGCACGCGCGTAGCCTGTGCGATCTACGCTAGTCACAGCTCGCCGCGCCCGTACCTGAGGGGCGCGGATCCCTGTACGCCGCTCGCGAACGTCCCGGAGGTCGACCTTGTCCCAGCGCCGTGGTCCGCGCGTCGGCGTGGGGGTGTGGAGCCTGTGCGTGGCGCTCGCGGCCCTCGTCGGTCTCACCTTCGTGCCCACCCAGTACGTGATCCAGCGGCCCGGCCCGGTCTACGACACCCTCGGCTCGGCGAAGAGCGCCGACGGCACGGAGGTGCCGCTGATCGAGATCGAGGGCGCCGAGACCTACCCCGCCGAGGGAGCGCTCGACCTCACCACGGTGCAGGTGGTCGGCAACCGCCAGCGCACACCCAGCTGGTTCGAGCTGGCGATGGCGTGGACCGACCCGACCCGCGCCGTGGTGCCGATCGAGACCGTGTTCCCCGAGGGCGTGAGCACCGAGGAGCGCGACGAGCGCAACGCCGTGCTCATGGTCGACTCGCAGCACGAGGCCACCGCGGCGGCCCTCACGGAGCTCGGCTACGACGTCGGCGCGCGCGTCGAGGTCGTCGAGGTGCTGGAGGATGCCGCGGCGCAGGGCGTGCTGGCCGCCGGGGACGTCATCCTCGCGGCGAACGGCACACCGGTCGAGTCCGCCACCGGCCTGCGCGACGCCATCCAGCAGGGCGAGGGCGACCCCGTCGAGCTGCGCGTGGCGGACGCGCGGGGGGAGGAGCGGACGGTCACGGTGACCCCGAAGCGGGAGAAGGATGCCGCCGGCGAGACCGTGTGGCTGATCGGGGTCTCGCTGACCACGGACTACTCGTTCCCGATCGACGTGACCATCCAGCTCGACAACGTCGGCGGCCCGAGCGCCGGGATGATGTTCGCGCTCGGCATCGTGGATCTGCTGACCCCGGGGGAGCTCACCGGCGGGGAGCGGATCGCCGGCACCGGCACGATCGACGCCGAGGGGACGGTGGGCCCGATCGGCGGCATCCGGCAGAAGCTGTACGGCGCGCGGGATGCCGGTGCGGAGTACTTCCTCGCCCCGGCGGACAACTGCGACGAGGTGGCCGGGCACGTGCCGGACGGCCTGCAGGTGTTCCGCACCGCCACGCTCGACGAGTCGCTGGAGATCCTCGAGGTCATCGCGGAGGGCGGCGACACCGCAGACCTCCCCACCTGCGCCTCCGTGCCCTGATCGCCCGTCCGGACGCTGAGCCCGTCGAAGCGTCCGCCCGGCATCCGCCCCAGGCATCCCCCGCACCCGCCCCCGACTCCGGGCCGGACCATAGCCTGGCCTGCCTAGGATGGACGGGTGACCACGACCTCAGCGCCGAACCCGGCCACGCCCCGTGCCTCCCGCCGCATCCTCGCGATCTCGGTGGGCATCATCGCCGCGCTCATCGCGGCATTCTTCGTCTTCGCCTCGCTGTACACCGAGTTCCTCTGGTTCGACCAGCTGACCTTCGCGTCCGTGCTGACCACCCAGTGGATCGCGACGGCGACGATGTTCGCGATCGGGTTCCTGGGCATGGCGGCGCCGATCTTCGTGTGCATCCAGCTCGCCTACCGGCTGCGCCCGGTGTACGTGCGGCTGAGCTCTCAGCTGGACCGCTACCAGGAGGTGGTGGAGCCGCTGCGGCGCCTCGCGATGTGGGGCATGCCGATCTTCTTCGGCGTCTTCGCCGGCTTCGCCGCCGCGGGCAACTGGCAGACCGCGTGGCTGTGGGCGAACGGCGTCACCACCGACACCCTCGACCCGCAGTTCGGCGTGGACACCGGCTTCTACCTGTTCGCGATGCCGTTCTACTCCGCGCTGCTCGCGTACGTCAGCGCGGTGCTGCTGCTGTGCCTGGTGATCACCGCACTGGTGTCGTACCTGTACGGCTCGGTGCGGATCGGGCAGCGCGAGCTGCGCATCTCCAAGCCCGCCCGCATCCAGCTGGCCGTCCTCGCCGGCCTCTACCTGCTGGTGCAGGCGGCGAGCCTGTGGCTGGACCGCTACCTGACCCTGGTCTCCCCGGAGGACCGGATCACCGGTGCCGCGTACACCGGCGCGAACGCCACCATCCCGGGTCTGGCGATCCTGTCGATCCTCGCCGCCGTCGTCGCGGTGCTGTTCTTCGTCACCGCGGTGATCGGCCGCTGGCGCTTCCCGCTCGCGGCCACCGCGCTGCTCATCGTCGCCTCCCTGGTGATCGGCGTCGGCTACCCCTGGGTCGTGAAGACCTTCCAAGTGGAGCCGAACAAGAACGCCTACCAGGCCGAGTACTACGACCGGAACATCCAGAGCACCAAGGAGGCGTTCGGCGTCGCCGACATGACCGTGACCCCGTTCACGGCCGAGACCGACACCGAGGCCGGCCAGCTGCGCGAGGACGCCGCCACCACGGCATCCGTCCGCATCATGGACCCGGGCGTCATCGGCCCGACCGTGCGGCAGCTCGAGCAGTACCGCTCCTACTACCAGTTCAACCAGCCGCTGGACGTGGACCGCTACGAGATCGACGGGCAGATGCAGGACACCGTGGTCGCCGTGCGCGACCTCGACATGACCAAGCTCGGCGGCGGCGACAGCTGGAACAACCGCGTCGCGGTGTACACGCACGGCTACGGCCTGGTCGCGATGGCCGGCAACCAGCGCACCAGCGACGGCGAGCCGGTGTTCCTCGAGCGGGGCATCCCGTCCTCCGGCTTCCTCACCGAGAGCGAGAAGTTCGAGCCGCGGGTGTACTTCGGCGAGTCGTCCCCGGAGTACTCGATCGTCGGCGCCCCGGAGGGGCGGGAGCCGGTCGAGATCGACTACCCGCGCGGCGAGCAGGGCGCGAACGACACCAAGACGACCTTCAAGGGCGACGGTGGTCCGCGCATCGGCAACACGTTCACGAAGCTGCTGTATGCGCTGAAGTTCCAGTCCGAGCAGATCCTGTTCTCGAACCTGGTGAACTCCGAGTCGCAGATCCTCTACGACCGCGACCCGAAGACCCGCGTGCAGAAGGTCGCCCCGTACCTGACGCTGGACAGCGACCCGTACCCGAGCGTCGTGGACGGCCGGATCGTCTGGATCGTGGACGGCTTCACGACCAGCTCGACCTACCCGTATTCGACGAGCGTCAGCCTCGCCGATGCCATCGCGGACTCCACGATGCCCGCCCCCACCCTCGCGCGGGACGACATCAACTACATCCGCAACTCGGTGAAGGCCACCGTCGACGCGTACGACGGCTCCGTCACCCTGTACGCGTGGGACGAGGAGGACCCGCTGCTGCAGGCGTGGCAGAAGATCTTCCCGAACACGGTGAAGCCGATCAGCGAGATGTCGGGCGAGCTGATGAGCCACGTCCGATACCCGACCGACCTGTTCAAGGTGCAGCGGGACATCCTCGGCATCTACCACATCGACGACGCCGGCGCCTTCGCGCAGGAGGTGAACCGCTGGCAGACGCCGAACGACCCGCGCGACAAGAACCAGCTGCAGCCGCCGTACTACCTGACCATGAAGATGCCGGATCAGGAGGAGCCGCGCTTCTCGATGTTCTCCAGCTTCATCCCGGCCTCGCAGGGCAACGAGAGCCGGGAGGTGCTGATGGGCTACCTCGCGGTCGACTCGGATGCCGGATCCGAGCCCGGCAAGAAGGCGGAGAGCTACGGCAAGCTGCGACTGCTGGAGATCGACACCGCCACCACGGTGCCGGGTCCCGGTCAGGTGCAGAACACCTTCGACTCGAACACCGCGATCGCCGACCAGCTGAACGTGCTCACCCTCGGCAAGTCAGAGGTGCGCTACGGCAACCTGCTCACCCTGCCGGTCGGCGGCGGCCTGCTGTACGTGCAGCCGGTGTACGTGCAGTCGTCCGAGGGCACGCAGCTGCCCAACCTCCGCAAGATCCTGGTCGCCTTCGGCGACGAGGTCGCCTTCGAGGACACGCTGAGCCAGGCGCTGGACGCGCTGTTCGGCGGGGACGCGGGCGCGGCCGGCGGCGACGAGGAGATCGAGCCGACCGATCCCGGCACGGGCGGCGAGGAGCCGCCGCCCACCGAGCCGTCGGAGGTCCGGCAGGAGACGCTGCAGGCGGCGCGCGACGCGCTCGCGGCCCGCGACGCCGCGCTCCGCGCCGGCGACCTGGAGACGTTCGCCGCGGAGGACAAGAAGCTCACCGAGGCCGTGCGCAAGCTCCTCGAGCTCGAGGAGGCCACGGCGGGGGAGTGACCGTCCTGACACCTCGTCGCCGCCGGATGCCGCCGCACGTGCATCCGGCGGCGACGTCGTCTCGGTCGACGGCGTGCGGGGCGGCGGCGTGTGGGCCCCTGGAATTCGGCCACGCGCTCGCGGAGAATGGGAATCGGTGATCGTATCGATTCCGTCGAAAGAGGTGGCTGACATGCAGATCACAGCTGGCTCCCGCGTGGTCATCCATGGGGCGCGGGTGGGACGAACCGACCGGCACGGCGAGGTGCTCGAGGCGCGCGGGGAGGACGGCGGTCCGCCGTACCTGATCCGCTTCGACGACGGGCACGAATCGCTGGTGTTCCCCGGTCCGGACTGCGAGCTCGAGCACGCCGGCGGCGACGCGACCGCGACGAGCGGCGACGCGGCGGCCGCGGGTTCCTCGGGTCAGACGGCCGGATAGGTCACGACGCCGCCGGCTCCGACCGCTGCGCCGGGCGTGAGCCGTGCGGCGTCGAGCCTGCCGCCCGGCATGATGTGCACGACCTCCTCGCCGGCGCCGAGCAGGTGGTCGGCCACGATCCGACGGTGGCAGCGCCACCACACCGCCTCCGCGCACATGACCGCCGGGCTCTCGTCCCGCAGCGCGCGCAGGGCCTTAAGGCCGGCGCGGAAGGCGTCCGACAGCGCGTGATCGGCGTAGTTGTGGAAGCTGCGGTTGCGCCACAGCCCGTTCACCTCCGACGGGACGCCGGGGGCGCGCGAGCGCAGGCCGCCGAGCTCCGGGATGCGCAGGAAGCGGATGCCGGATGCCGGCAGCGCCTCGGCGAGGACGTCCTCATCGAACTGCGGGTTGCGGCGCGAGCCGGGCATCTTCCGCACGTCGCAGACCGCGGAGACCCCGGCATCCGTCAGCAGCCGCACGAACTCGTCGAGCGGATGATCCGAGTGGCCGATCGTGAAGAAGGGCATCCGTCGCTCCTCTCCCTCGATCGGCGATGCCGGGGATGCGAAGAAGGCCCGATCCTGACGGACCGGGCCTTCTTCTTTCGTTGCGGGGACAGGATTTGAACCTGCGACCTCCGGGTTATGAGCCCGGCGAGCTACCGAACTGCTCCACCCCGCGGCACGTCTTCTACCCTAACACGCTCTGCGAGGGGAGGGCGAATCGGGGCAGGATGGGGGGCATGTCCGACTCGCCCCTGACCGTCGCCGTCTGCCAGTTCGCCCCGGATGCCGACCGCGCCGCCAACCGAGAGCGCATCGCCGCGCTGACCGCCGAGGCCGCAGCCCGCGGCGCCACGCTCGTGGTCTTCCCGGAGTACTCCAGCTACTTCGTCGACCCGATGGACGACACCCTCGCCGCGAACGCCGAGACGCTGGACGGACCGTTCGCGACCGCGCTGCGCGGGCTCGCCGAGCGGCACGGCGTGACCGTGGTGGCGGGGCTCGTCGAGGCGGGGGAGGGGAGCCGGGTGCGCAACACGGTGATCGCGGCGGATGCCGGCGGCATCCGTGCCGTGTACCGCAAGCAGCACCTGTACGACGCGTTCGGACAGACCGAGTCGGACTGGATCGAGCCGGGCGGGCTGGACGCCGACGCCGTGTTCCAGGCCGGCGGGCTCACCGTCGGGCTGCTGACCTGCTACGACCTGCGCTTCCCAGAGGTGGCGCGCACCCTGATCGACCGCGGCGCGGACGTGCTGGTCGTGCCGGCGGAATGGGTGCGCGGTCCGCTCAAGGAGCACCACTGGCAGACGCTGCTCACCGCCCGCGCGATCGAGAACACCGCCTACGTCGTCTCCGCCGACCATCCCGGCCCGATCGGCGTCGGCCTGTCGCAGGTGATCGACCCACAGGGCGTCGTGCTCGCCGGCGTCGGCTCCGGCGAGGGCGTCGCCGTGGCGGCCCTCGACCCCGCCGTCATCGGCCGCGTCCGCGACACGAACCCCGCCCTGCGCCTGCGCCGCTACCGGGTCGTCCCCGCCTGACACCCCGACCACCTTCGGGTTTGGGGCGGGGATGAGGGGTCCGGGTCGGGGTCGGGCGTCGGGGGTCAGAGGGCGGCGAGGCGGCGGGCGGCCTCCTCGAGCACCTCGACCCGCTTGCAGGCGGCGAAGCGGACCAGACCGGCGTAGTCCCCGCGCCGCTCGGGGGCGACGAACGCCGTCAGCGGTATGGCGACGACCCCGGCGCGCTCCGGCAGCGCCCGGCAGAAGGCGGCGGCGTCCGTCCCGCCCAGCGCCGTGGCATCCGCGACCGTGAAGTACCCGCCCTGCGGCGGATGCACTTCGAAGCCGGCCGCGCGCAGGGCCCCGTCCAGCAGCGCGTGCTTGCGGAGCAGCGCGGCGGCGGTATCCGCGAAGTACGCGTCCGGCAGGCGCAGGCCGACGGCGACGGCCGGCTGGAACGGCGCGCCGTTGACGTAGGTGAGGAACTGCTTGACCGTGAGCACCGCGGTGATGAGCGCCGCCGGCCCGTGCACCCAGCCGATCTTCCACCCCGTGGTCGAGAACGTCTTCCCCGCCGAGGAGATCGTCAGGGTGCGCTCGGCGGCCCCCGGCAGCGTCGCGATCGGGGTGTGCGGGGCGTGGAAGGACAGGTGCTCGTACACCTCGTCGGTGACGATCACCGCGTCGTGCCGCTCGGCCAGGCGCACCACCTCTGCGAGCACGTCGGGCGCGAACACGGCGCCGGTGGGGTTGTGCGGATCGTTCACGAGGATGATCCGAGTGCGGTCGTTGACGACCTCGGCGAGCTCATCCAGATCGGGCTGGAACCCGGGGCGGCGCAGGGGCACGGTCCGGAGGCGCGCGCCGGCCAGGGCCGCCGCGGCGGCGTAGGAGTCGTAGTACGGCTCGAAGACCACGACCTCGTCCTCGGGGGAGTCGATCAGCGCGAGCAGGGTGCGGTGAGGGCCTCGGTGGCGCCGGCGGTGACGAGCACCTCCCGCTCGGGGTCGACCTCGAGCCCGTAGAAGCGCCGCTGGTGCTCGGAGATGGCCAGCAGCAGATCCGGGATGCCGCGCCCCGGCGGGTACTGGTTGACGCCCGCCGCGATCGCCTCGCGCGCAGCCTCGAGCACCTCCGGAGGCCCGTCCTCGTCGGGGAAGCCCTGACCGAGGTTGATGGCGCCGGTGCGCACGGCCGCCGCGGACATCTCTGCGAAGATGGTGGGCGCCACCTCGCCCGAGGGTGAGAGAAGGCCCGCTCCTGCCGCAGTGCGCCGCCAGGCGCCGGGAATGACATCCATGCAGAACAGGCTAAGACCATAGGAGACGTCCAACCCGGCCATATCAAACGCACAGGGTGACGCGTCACGCTGAAGGGGCGTTGTGAAGGAGCACAGATGAACGACAAGAGCACCCCCGAGCCCACCCCCGGCGGCAGCGACTCCGCCCCCGGCAGCCGCATCCCCGAGGGACACCGCCTGCCGGACGCGTTCGCCTCCACCTCGCCGATCCGGACCGGCTCGCCCGCCGCCGGCCACGCCGCCCCGGGCGCCGCCTTCGGCGCACCGGCGCAGACCGGGCCGGCCGCGCAGTCCGGGCCCACGGCGCAGCACCCCTACGGCGCCGCGCATCCGCACGGCACCCCGCATCCGCACGGCACCGAGCCCACGCTCTCCCTCGACCCCACGCTCCTCGCCGCGCCCGCGGACGGGTCCGCCGCTCCGGCCGCGCGGAAGCCGGGCGGGGCCGCGAAGGTCGCCGGGCTCCTGCTGGCCGCCGCCCTCGTCGGCGGGGCCGCCGGGTTCGGCGGCAGCGCGATCGGGCAGGCCGTGTTCGCCAAGCCGGCCACCGCCCCGGCATCCGGACCCGAGACCATCACCGTGAACAACCCCGGCTCCGTGAACGAGACCACCGCGATCGCCACCGAGGTGCTGCCGTCGGTGGTCACCATCGAGGTCGCCGGCGCGCAGGAATCCGGCAGCGGCTCGGGCGTCATCATCGACGAGGACGGCTACGTGCTCACCAACACGCACGTGGTCACCCTGGGCGGCGCCGCCTCCGACCCCGCGATCCGGGTCACCACCTCCGACGGCCGCATCTACACCGCGGAGATCGTCGGCACCGACCCGGTGTACGACCTCGCCGTGATCCGGCTGCAGGACGCCGAGGACCTCACCCCGATCGAGTTCGCCGACTCGTCCGAGCTCAACGTCGGCGACACCGCCGTGGCCGTGGGCGCCCCGCTGGGCCTGTCCAACTCGGTCACCACCGGCATCGTCAGCGCCCTCAACCGCAGCATCCAGATCGCCTCCGCGGCGGCCCCCGACACCGGGCAGGACCAGCAGCAGCCCGAGGAGGAGCAGCCGGACGAGGGCGGGCCGTTCCAGTTCGACATCCCCGGCCTCGGCGCGCAGCAGGCGACGCAGTCGATCTCCATCGCGGTCATCCAGACGGATGCCGCGATCAACCCCGGCAACTCCGGCGGCGCCCTCGTGGACAGCCAGGGCCGCCTGATCGGGATCAACGTGGCGATCGCCACCGCCGGCGGCACCTCGTCGGGCGAGGCCGGATCGATCGGCCTCGGCTTCGCGATCCCGTCCAACATCGCCGAGCGCATCGCGAACGAGCTGATGGAGAACGGCGAGGCCACGCACGGCCTGCTCGGCGCGACGGTCCGCGACGCCGCCGCGGTCGAGGACGCCACCGTCGCCGGCGCGTACATCGAGGAGCTCACGCCCCGCGGCGCCGCGAGCGAGGCCGGCCTGCAGCAGGGCGACATCGTCACCGAGCTGGACGGCGTGCCGATCACCGGCGCCAGCGACCTGACCGCGCAGGTCCGCGCGGTCGCCGCGGGCAGCACCGTCACCCTCACCATCGTGCGGGACGGGCAGTCGCAGGAGATCGAGGTCACGCTCGGAGAGCTCGAGCTCTGATCCCGGTCGGTGCCGGCCCGGCGCGACGCCGGCACCGGCATCGGTTCCGGGGGAGGCGCCGCCATCAGCACCGGCACCGGCATCGGCACCGGGGGAGACACCGGGGGAGGACGTCGCACCGCGATAGGCTCGGCGGGTGGCGTCCTTCTCCTTCGGCAGCGGAAACGTGGCGAAGCTCCTCCGTCTCCCGCTGTACGCCCTCGGACGCCTGGGCACGCTGCTCGTACCCCGCAGCGACACGTGGGTGTTCGGATGCGGCGCCGGCGTCGGCGACGGCGCCCTGGCGCTGTGGCGCGTGGCATCCGCCGCCGGCCACCGCGTCGTGTGGCTCACCTCCTCGGCGCGCGAGGAGGCGGATGCGGCGGCGCTCGGCATCCGCACCGTGCCCAAGGCCGGACTGCGCGGCTGGTGGGCCACCGCCCGCGCCGGCGTCGTCGTGGTCACGCACGGACTCGGCGACGTGAACCGGTACGCCTCCTCGGGGGCGTTCGTGGTGCAGCTGTGGCACGGCATCCCGCTCAAGCGGATCGGCCTCGATTCGCCGGTGACCGCGCAGGTGCCGCGGGTGCCCGGCGCCCCGCTGCTGCGCCGACTGATCCGCGCCGCCTACCGCTCCGCCGCCCAGCGCATCAGGCTGATGCCGGCCGCCTCCGACCGGGCCCGCGGCCGCCTGGAGTCCGCCTTCGGGCTGGGCGACGACCGCGTGCTCGTCACCGGCGAGCCGCGCGTCGACGTGCTCTCCGCCGGCACCGCGTCCGCCCGTCGCGACGCCGCCACCACGCTGCTGCTGCGCACCGGGCCGCTGCTGCCCGGCCAGCGCGCCGTGCTCTACGCGCCCACCTGGCGCGACGGCGCCCCCGATCCCGCCGTCCCCACCGCCGACGAGTGGATCCGGATCGTCCGGCTGCTGGAGCGTCACGATGCCGTGCTGTTCGTCCGCTCGCATCCGCTCGGCGCGGGAGCGTACGCGCCGCCGTGGTCGAGCGGGCGGGTGCGGATGCTGGGCGCCGACGTCCTTCCTGACGTCACCCCCGCGCTGCCGCGCATCGACGTGCTGATCACCGACTACTCCTCGCTCGCCTTCGACGTGGGGCTGCTCGGGATGCCGGTGGTCTACCTCGCCCCGGACGTCGAGGAGTACGCCCGCGAGCGCGGCTTCTACGGCGCGTACACCGAGGTGGCGGGCGCCGACCACGCCGTGGACTGGGGCGGGGCGTGCGCCCAGCTGGACGCCCTGCTCGGCGACCCGGCGGTGTTCACGGAGCGGTCCGAGCGATCCGCTACGCTCAGCGCACACATGCACGCCCACCGCGACGGACGGAACACGCAGCGGGTGTACCAGGCGATCCGCGCGCGGGGGATCCCCGCGCCGAAGGGAGCACGATGACGACCGCCCGGATCGACGAGCAGGACGAGACGCTCGTCATCGCAGGCACCGGGCCCCGTCCCGCCGCCGTGACGCTGGAGGGCGCTCGGGCGCGCGCCGAGGCGCGGATCACCGGGCGCGGCAGGACCTGGACGGCGGCCGTCCCGCTGCGGGTGTCCCGCTGGGGCGGACCCGCCCTGCCGCTGCCATCCGGCGACTACCGGCTGCACGTGGACGGCGAGGGCGCCGACCTGACCGGGGCCCAGGTCGCAGCGACCCTGCTGCCCGGGCTGCGGATCGCCGTGGACGGCGCCCGCGTGCGCATCGACCCGCCGCTGGATCCGGCGTACGAGACGCCCGAGGGGCAGGCGGTGCTGGAGGAGCGGTACGCCGCGCAGCCGGGCGGCCGGGAGAACGCGGTGTTCTTCGAGAGCTTCTACGGGCAGAACGCCGGCTGCAACCCGCGAGCCATCGACCGGGAGCTGGCACGCCGGGCCCCGGGCATCCGCCGCTACTGGAGCGTCGCCGACCTGTCCGTGGCCGTCCCCGAGGGCGGGATCGCCGTGGTCGAGGGCACCCCGGAGTGGTGGCGGGCCCGCGCCGACGCCCGGCTGCTCGTGGTCAACGACTGGCTGCGGCGCCGCTACGTGCGCAAGGCCGGCCAGCATGTGCTGCAGACCTGGCACGGCACGCCGCTGAAGCGGCTCGCCCTGCACCGGCCCGGTTTCCACCCGCGCCGGATGGCGGCGGTCGTCAAGGAGTCGCGGCGGTGGGACGCGCTGCTGGCGCAGAACCTGTACGCCTCCCACATCCTCCGCAAGGCGTACGCCTTCTTCGGCCGGCCGATCTGGGTGGAGGGGTACCCCCGCAACGACGTGCTCGTGAACGGCGATGCCGCCGGCATCCGCGCCGCCCTCGGCATCCGTCCCGGTGAGCGGGTGCTGCTGTACGCACCCACCTGGCGCGACGACCGCACCGAGATGGTCGACTTCGTCGACCCGGAGGAGCTCGCGCGCGCGGCGGATGCCGTGGTGCTGGTGCGCGGCCACTCCCGGACCCTGCGCCCGGGCCGCGACCGCGAGGGGGCACGGGTGATCGACGTCACCGGGTACCCCGACACCGCGCAGCTGCTGCTCGCCGGCGACGCGCTGATCACGGACTACTCCTCGGTGATGTTCGACTTCAGCGTCACCGGCAAGCCGATGTACTTCCTGGTGCCCGACCTGGAGCACTACCGCGGCGAGCTGCGCGGGTTCTACTTCGATCTCGCCGAGCGCGCCCCCGGGCCGCTGGTGCGCACCCAGGAGGAGCTGCTGCGCGCCCTCGCGGACGACGGGGTGCCGGCGGCGTACGCCGAGCGGTACGCGGCCTGGCGCGCGCAGTTCAACCGCCGCGACGACGGCCGCGCCGCCGAGCGCGTCGTCTCCCGCATCCTCGACCAGGCCTGGCTCACCCCCTGACCCACCCCTGGTTTCTGGCCCCCCACCCACCCTTCCCGGCACATTGTGTCGCTCCCGGCGGGTTCCGGCGCCGGAGACCAACACGTCGCGACACAATGTGGCGCGACGGGCAGGTGGTCCGCGCGACGGGCAGGTGGTCAGGGCGACGGGCGGGTCAGGGAAGGGGGGTGTTCCAGTCCTTGAGGCGCGACGCGTCCACGGTGTCCCGGGCGCCGCGGAACACCCCCGCCAGGAACCCCAGGCCCCAGGCGACGTGCATGGTGGGCAGC
Source organism: Microbacterium sp. EF45047 (assembly GCF_028472845.1). Classification (NCBI taxonomy): domain Bacteria; kingdom Bacillati; phylum Actinomycetota; class Actinomycetes; order Micrococcales; family Microbacteriaceae; genus Microbacterium; species Microbacterium sp. EF45047. The sequence goes on from NZ_CP069429.1 coordinate 811,146, forward strand.
ACCGCCATCGTCCACAGCCGCTCGCGGATGCCGCGGCGGCCGGGGGCCAGTGCGACCGCGATCACGAGACCGGCGTACGCCAGCAGCGGCAGGTACACCACGGATGCCACGAGCGCGGCGACCCCGCGGAGCACGCCGGTCAGCTGCAGCGCCGCCACGACGAGAGCGAGCGCGATCGCCCCGATCAGCGCCGGCGGGGCGAAGTAGCGCAGGCCGTTGCGGCGCCCGTACCGGCGCACCAGCTCGCCGCGCCAGGCGCCGGTGGCGCGGAACTGCCGGGCCAGGCGCGACCAGCTCTCCCGCGGCCAGTAGGTGACCGACAGCTCCGGGTCGAACCACACCCGGTGCCCGGCCTGACGGATGCGCAGGTTCAGCTCCCAGTCCTCGCCGCGGCGGATGGACTCGTCGAACAGGCCGACCTCCTCCAGCACGTCGCGCCGCATCACGCCGAGGTACGCCGACTCCGCCTCGCCCTCGCGGCTGCCGCCGTGGTACGCGCCGCCGCCGAGCCCGACGGGGGAGTTGTACAGCCGCGCCACCGCCTTCTGGAACGGGGTGCGGCCCTCGGCGCGCATGACCCCGCCGACGTTCGCCGAGCCGGTGCGGGCGAGCGTCGCCAGGGCGCGGGCCGCGTAGCCCGGGGCCAGCTCGGAATGGGCGTCCACCCGCACGATCGTCCCGTAGCGGCTGGCGCGGATCGCGGCGTTCAGCCCGACCGGGATGTGCGCCTCGGGGTTGTCGACGAGACGGATGCGGGGATCGCGCGCCGCCAGCTCGCGGGCGAGCTCCGTGGTCCCGTCGCTGGAGGGGCCGAGGGCGAGCACGAGCTCGATCGGGCCGTCCACCTGCTGGGTCAGCACCGAGGCCACCGCGTGCTCGAGATAGGCGCGCTCGTTCAGCACCGGCATCACGAACGACACGCCGGCCGAGGACGCGTCCTGCTCGTTCTCCCGCATCCGTCGATCATGTCACGGGGACCTCGGAGGTTGCCGGATTAGCGTCGGGGGAATGGTCTCCACCACGGATGCGAAGAAGGCCTATCGGATGCTGCGCCGTGCGATCGCCGGCCGGCGGAGGGCGCAGCGGGTGCGCCGGATGCTGGCGCAGCGCGCCCCGCACCCGCACGGGCACTACCGGATCGCGGTGTACTTCGCCGACAAGGCCGTGAACATGTACCAGATCCGGCAGTGGTACCGGCCGCTGCAGGGGCTCGCGGACCGATGGCCGGTCGTCGTCCTGGCGCGCTCCGCCTCCGGCGCCGCCGCGCTGCTGGAGGACGACGCGCTGCCGGTCGCGTTCGTGCCGCAGGTCCGCGACCTCGAGGGGTTCCTGGAGGAGCAGGACATCCGCATCGTGCTGTACGTGAACCAGAACACCCGCAACTTCCAGATGTTCCGGTACGGCGGGCGCTGGCACGTGTTCATCAACCACGGCGAGTCCGACAAGGTCTACATGACCAGCAACCAGTTCAAGGCGTACGACTACGCCCTCATCGCCGGGCCCGCCGCCCGCGACCGGCTCGCGGCCGCGCTGTGGGACTACGACGTCGACGAGCGCACGATCCAGATCGGCCGTCCTCAGGCCGACCACTTCTCGGGCGAGCTCCCGTACCCGCCCGACGACCGGCTCGTCGTGCTGTACGCGCCGACCTGGGAGGGCGACCGCGCCTCGATGAGCTACGGCTCGGTGCGCAGCCACGGCGTCGAGCTCGTGGAGCGGCTGCTGGCCACCGGCCGGCACCGGGTGATCTACCGGCCGCATCCGCGCACCGGGATCATGGACGAGGCGTACGCGGCGGCGAACCGCAGGATCATCGGGATGCTGCGCGACGCGAACGCCGCCGACCCGGCCGCCCATCACGTGCACGACGACGGTCCGGAGATCGGCTGGCAGCTCGCGGCGGCCGACGTCGCGATCGCCGACATCTCCGCGATGATCTACGACCGACTGGCGACCGGGAAGCCGCTGCTGATCACCCGTCCGGCGAGCCCCGAGGCGGAGATCGACGAGACCGGCTACCTGTCCGACTGCGAATGGCTCACGGCGGATGCGGCATCCCGCATCGTCGAGGAGATCGACCGCGTCCGTGAGGACGAGCGGTCGGTGGCGCGGCTGCGCGGCTGGGTGCGCCGCTACTTCGGCGACACCGCGCCGGGAGCGGCGACGGCGCGGTTCCACGCCGCGATCGAGCGGCTCATGCGCGAGTGGGAGGCCGTGCAGGTGCGGGAGGATCGCGCCGCCTGATCGCGCCGCTGCGCAGTAATGAGCGGATGCCCGGGCCGTATCCTGGAGGGATGGGTGCGGTCTCCGATGCGAAGAAGGCTTATCGACTCCTCCGGCGTGCCCTGGCATCCCGCAGCGCCGTCCAGCGCGTGCGCCGCACGCTCGCCGCGGGCGAGCCGCATCCGCATGGCCACTACAAGATCGCGGTCTACTTCGCCGACGGCGAGGTCAACATGTACCAGATGCGCCAGTGGTACCGGCCGCTGGCAGGCCTCGCCGAGCGCTGGCCCGTGGTCGTGCTGTCCCGCAACGCCACCGGCGCGGAGAAGCTCATCCAGGAGGACGCGCCGCCGGTCGCCTTCGTGCCGACGGTCCGCGACCTGGAGCGGTTCATCGCGAAGCAGGACATCCGCATCGTCCTGTACGTGAACCAGAACACCCGCAACTTCCAGATGTTCCGGTACGGGCGCCGCTGGCACGTGTTCATCAACCACGGCGAGTCCGACAAGATGTACATGACCACGAACCAGTACAAGGCGTACGACTACGCGCTGGTTGCGGGGCAGGCGGCGCGCGAGCGGCTCAGCCGCACCCTGTGGGACTACGACGTCGACCGGCGCACGATCGAGATCGGCCGGCCGCAGGCGGATCACTACTCCGGAGCCCTGCCGTATACGCCGGACGACCGCGTCGTGGTGCTGTACGCGCCGACCTGGGAGGGCGACCGACCCGCGGCGCACTACGGCTCCATCGCCACGCACGGCGAGACGCTCGTCGCGGCGCTCCTGGCCACCGGCCGCCACCGCGTGATCTACCGCCCCCACCCGCGCAGCGGCGTGGTCGACCCCGCGTACGGCGAGGCGCACCGCCGCATCCTCTCCGCGATCGAGGCGGCCAACGCCGCCGATCCGTCCGCGCAGCACGTCTACGACGACGGTCCGGAGCTGGGCTGGCAGCTCGCGGCCGCAGACGTCGCCGTGGTCGACATCTCCGCGATGGTCTACGACCGCCTCGCCTCCGGCAAGCCGCTGCTGATCACCCGCCCGGCCGACCCGCGCGCCTCGGTGGACACCAAGGGCTACCTGTCGGACTGCGAATGGCTGACCGCGGACGCGGCCGGCGACATCGTCGCCGAGGTCGACCGGGTGCGCGCCGACGAGGCGGCCATCTCGCGGCTGCGGATGTGGGTGCAGCACTACTTCGGCGACACCTCGCCCGGCGTCGCGACCGCCAAGTTCCACGCCGCGATCGAGCAGCTGATGGACCTGTGGGACCAGTGGCACGCCCGCGAGATGGAAGCCGCCGCGCTGGAGCGCGACGACGATGACGACGAGGAGAAGGAGGAGGAACTGTGACCCTGTCCTTCCCGGGCGCGTCGGCCGTCGCCTCGCGCCTCGAGGTGCTCCCGGAGAGCTCGTCGACGAACGCCGCCCTGCGGGCGCTCGCGGCCGACCGTGAGGCGTGGCCGCATCTGTCGGTGCTGGTCACCGACAACCAGACCCACGGCCGCGGCCGCCTGGACCGGACGTGGACGACCCCGCCCGGTACGGCGCTGGCGATCTCGGTGCTGCTGCGCGTGCTGCCGGCATCCGCCGACGCCCGCGGCTGGCTGCCGCTGCTCGCCGGTCTCGCGATGACGGAGGCCGTCGCGGCGCAGCTTCCGGATGCCGCGGTCGGGCTGAAGTGGCCGAACGACGTGCTCGTGGGCGAGCGGAAGATCTGCGGCATCCTCGCCGAGGCGACGTCGGATGCCGTGATCATCGGCTCCGGTGTCAACACCGCCATGGACGCCGAGCAGCTGCCGGTCGGCACGGCGACGTCGTTCGCCGTCGAGGGCGCCGACGCGGACCCGGACCGGCTGCTCGCGGACTACCTGCGCGGCCTCGACGGTCTGCTGTCGGCGCTGATCGCCGCGGACGACGCCGAGGCATCCGGACTGCGGGCGCTGGTGAGCGCGCGCTGCACGACGCTGGGCCGGGAGGTCGTGGTGCACCTGCCCGGCGGCGCCCAGTTCCGGGGCACGGCCACCCGGCTGGAGACCGACGGCCGTCTGGTCGTGACCGGCGACGGCGAGGAGCGTGCGATCGCCGCGGGCGACATCGTCCATCTGCGTCCCGCCTGATGCCGCGGGCCGGGCGCCGGCCGTGTTCCCGGCGGGAGCTGACACGCCCGGCGCGCCTCCCGTCCGCGCGGCGCGGGCGGGGACAATGGAGGGGTGACCCAGCCTGTGACGCTCGGCGGCCGGCCGATGATGCCGCCGCACGGCGCGCCCGTCGAGGAGCTGCTGATCGCGCGGTTCCGCGGGCACGCCCGCCGGCTGACGTGGTCCGCGCTGCTGCTGATCGCCGTGTCCGGTGCGACCGGATACCTGCTGGGCAACCTCCCGGCGCCGTTCGAGGACTGGATGCTGCTCACCGCCGCCGGGGCGCTCGTGCTGTTCGGGGTGGTGCTGCCGTTCCTGATCTGGCTGTCCCGCACCTACACGGTGACCACGCGGCGAGTGATCGTGCGCGACGGTCTCGGTTCCCGCCGGCGGCGCGAGCTGTCGCACACCCGCGGCTACGCCATCGCGGTGCGCCGCGGCCCGCTGCAGCGGATGTGGGGAGCCGGCACCATCACGCTCAGCAACGGCGTGGACACGCCGCTGCGGCTGGCCGATGTGCCGAGCGTGAGCCTGGTGCATGAGGTGCTCGCCGACCAGGTCGAGGTGAACCAGATCCTCGCCCACCGCGACGCCCAGTCCACCTCCCTCGGCCGCTGACTCTCGACGCCCCGCGGTCCCCCGGTCGTCGAGCGAGGACGCCGGAGGCGACCGAGACGAAACGCGTCCCCGGGCCCCCGCCCTACCGGCCACGCCGCCCCGGTCGTTGAGCGAGGACGCCGGAGGCGACCGAGACGAAACGCGTCCCCGGGCCCCCGCCCTACCGGCCACCGGTCGCCGGTTCGCGCGGGGATGTGCGCTTCGCGCGGACGGATGCGGGGGATTCGGCCGCGGGAGGCGTACAAGGCCGCGGGAGGGCGCGGGTGCTTCGCTCGCGGAGCGGCGGTGGGCGGGCTCCTGGCGTCGAACGGGGGCAGCGGCGGGCGCCCCGGACGAAACGCGTCCGCCGGATACGGGAGAATGGTCCCCGACGAAAGGGGTACCGATGACCGTGCGCGTCGGCGTGATCGGCGGAGGACAGCTCGCCCGGATGATGATCGCTCCCGCGGTGGAGCTCGGCCTCGACCTGCGGGTGCTCGCGGAGGCGGACGGGATGTCCGCCCGGCTGGCCGCCACCGCGGTCGGAGACTACCGCGACCTGGAGACCGTGCGCGCCTTCGCCCAGGACGTCGACGTGATCACCTTCGATCACGAGCACGTGCCTCAGGAGGTGCTCCGCGCCCTCGTGGACGACGGCGTCAAGGTGCATCCGGGGCCCGACGCCCTGCAGTTCGCGCAGGACAAGCTCGTGATGCGCGCCCGGCTCGCCGAGCTGCGGATCCCGCAGCCCGACTGGGCCGCCGTGCACGACGCTGCCGAGCTGCAGGCGTTCCTCGATGACCACGGCGGCCGGGCCGTCGTGAAGACCCCCCGCGGCGGCTACGACGGCAAGGGCGTTCGCGTGGTGGCATCCGGCACCGACGTCGACGACTGGTTCTCCGGGCTCGACGAGGGCGGCGCCCTGCTGGTCGAGGAGCTCGTGCCGTTCGTCCGCGAGCTCGCCCAGCAGGTCGCCCGCCGCCCCAGCGGCCAGATCGTGGCCTACCCGGTGGTGGAGACCGTACAGCGGGACGGCGTGTGCGCCGAGGTGATCGCCCCGGCACCGGATGCCACCGACCGGCTCGTGCGCGTGGCCGCCGAGATCGGGCACCGCATTGCGGAGGGCCTCGGGGTTACCGGGATGCTCGCCGTCGAACTGTTCGAGACCGACGACGAGCGCATCCTCGTCAACGAGCTCGCGATGCGCCCGCACAACAGCGGGCACTGGAGCCAGGACGGCGCTGTGACCGGCCAGTTCGAACAGCACCTGCGCGCGGTCGCCGACCTGCCCCTTGGTGTCACCGAGCGGCGGGCGGCGTGGTCGGTGATGGTCAACATCCTCGGCGGGCCGGCCGAGGGCGCTCTGGAGGACCGCTTCCCGGCGGCGATGGCGCAGCATCCGGAGGCGAAGATCCACACCTACGGGAAGGCGCCGCGCCCCGGACGCAAGGTCGGACACGTGAACGTCTCGGGGGAGGACCTCGACGACGTCGTCTACACGGCCAGGGCCGCTGCGGCGTTCTTCGCGTGAGGCCGGCGCAGGACGCTTCGACAGGCTCAGCGTCCGGTCGACAGGCTCAGCGTCCGTTCGACGGGCTCAGCGTCCGCCCCGCGTCCGGCGCGGAGCGCGCCGTTGCGCCGATCTCACAGGCGCGGCCCGTACCCTGTCATGGTGACTGAGCCACTGCACTCCGCGAGCGCGCCCCTGGTCGGCGTGGTGATGGGATCGGACTCCGACTGGCGCGTCATGAGCGACGCGTCCCAGGCGCTGACCGACTTCGGCATCCCGCACGAGGTCGAGGTGGTGTCCGCCCACCGCACCCCCGGCAAGCTGGTCGCCTACGGGCGCGAGGCGCGTGCCCGCGGCATCCGCGTCATCATCGCCGGGGCCGGGGGAGCCGCGCACCTGCCCGGCATGCTCGCCTCCGTCACCGCGCTCCCCGTGATCGGGGTGCCCGTGCCGCTGGCCTACCTGGACGGCATGGACTCGCTGCTGTCGATCGTGCAGATGCCCGCCGGCATCCCCGTCGCGACCGTCTCGATCGGCGGCGCACGCAACGCCGGCATCCTCGCCGCCCGCATCCTCGGTACCGCGGATGCCGCTCTCGCCGACCGCGTCGAGGAGTACGCGCGTGACCTGGAGGCGCAGGTGGAGGAGAAGAACGCGCGGCTGAAGGGCTCCCTGTGACGTTGACCGCGGCGCCTCACGCCGCACGGCGGCCGCTGATCGAGACGTGGCCGCTGCGGAATCCGGATGCCTCCGACCCGAGGTTCATGGGCCGGCGCGGCTGGTGGCTGGTCGTCATGAACGCGCTGGTTCCCGGCTCCGCACAGGTGCTGGCCGGCAACCGGCGGCTCGGCCGCTTCGGGCTCGGGGCGACGCTGACCGGCTGGCTGCTGCTGCTCGTCGCGGCGGGCCTGGCGCTGTTCGCGCCCCGGGCGCTGGTGTGGATCACCACCGGCCCGCTCTCCTGGATCCTGCTCACCGCGGTGCAGATCCTGCTGATCGGCTACGCGGTGCTGTGGCTGGTGCTCACCGTCGACGCGATCCGGCTGGTGCGGCTGGTCAAGGTGCCGACGGCGTCACGCTGGGCGATCCCCATCGTCGCGCTGCTGGTGTTCGCGCTCGCCGGATCCGGCGCGGTCTACGCGTCCACCGTCGCCGCGTCCAGCCGCGGCGTGCTCGGGTCGCTGTTCGGCAACAGCGGGCCCAGCCTGCCGCCGAGCGACGGCTACTACAACATCCTGCTGTTGGGTGCCGACAGCGGCGACGGACGTGATTCGATGCGGTTCGACAGCATCTCGGTCGTCTCGGTGAACGCCGAGAGCGGGGCGGTGACCATCACCGGCATCCCGCGCGAGCTGCCCGGCGTGCCGTTCAGCGAGGGCAGCCCGATGCATGAGCTGTACCCGGATGGGTTCGAGGGGCACAGTTCGCAGACCTGCGGCTGGAACGGCTGGATGAACCACGTCCGCAACGCCGCCGAGGTGTGCCGCGAGGACGGCGGCGCCGGGCTGTATCCGGATGCCGCGGCGCACGGATCCGCTCCCGGCATCGAGGCGACGAAGGACGCCGCGGAGGGCGTGCTCGGCATCGAGATTCCGTACTACGTCTTCCTCGACATGAACGGCTTCGCACAGCTGATCGATGCGCTTGGCGGAGTGGACATCGAGGTCACCGAGCGGCTGCCGAAGGGCGGCGGGCCGTCCTACCCCGGCGAGCCGGTGGAGGACTGGGCGATCGGCTGGATCGAGCCCGGCAGGCAGCACATGGACGGCGACACCGCGCAGTGGTACGCGCGGTCGCGGTACACCACCAGCGACTGGGACCGGATGAAGCGGCAGCGCGAACTGCAGGTGGCGATCCTCGAGCAGTTCACGCCGCAGAACGTGCTGACCCGGTTCAACGAGATCAGCGCCGCGGGCACCGCGCTCATCGAGACCGACCTGCCGCGGGACAAGCTGCCCGAGTTCTTCGACCTGGTGACGAAGGCCAAGAAGCAGCCGGTGACGCGGATCGAACTCACCCCGGAGTTCGGGGTGGACGAGCACGAGCCCGACTACGGTCACATCCGCGAGCTGGTGCAGCAGACCCTGCATCCGCCGACCCCGGAGCCGACTCCCGAGGGCTGACCCGCGCGCCGTCTCGCCCGCCGTCCCGCCCGTCGTTGAGCGAGGGTGCCCGGAGGGGCGCCCGAGACGAAACGCGTCGCTCTTCTCCGGTCGTTGAGCGAGGGTGCCCGGAGGGGCGCCCGAGACGAAACGCGTCGCTCTTCTCCGGTCGTTGAGCGAGGGTGCCCGCGGGGCGCCCGAGACGAAAGGCACCCCTCCCGTAGGCTGGTCCCATGAGTGTGCAGCTGCGCGTCGTCCTGGATCAGCTCGCGCACGTCGCCGACCCCGATCAGGCGGCCGCGGCCCTCTCCCTCACCCACGGCCTCGTGGCCACCGCGCCGCGCGGCTGCGCCGTCACGGCGATCGTCCCCGCGGGCGGGGAGGCCGGAATCCCGGGCATCCCGGGGGTGCGCGACGTGCATCGCCTGCCCCTCGGTCGACGCGAGCTGCTCGCCTCCTGGCAGATGGGCATCGCCCCCGGACTCGGCGGCGGCCTCATCCACGCCCCGACCCTGGCCGCGCCGCTCGTGCGGCACGACCGGGTGCACGACCACGACCAGATCACCGCGACCCTGTGGGACCTGTGCGCCTGGGAGACTCCGGAGCTGCTCAGCAAGCCGTCCGTGGTCTGGCACCGCGCGATGCTGAAGCGCGCGGTGAAGCATGCGGATGCCCTCGTCGTGCCCTCGCACGCGATCGCCGAGCGGCTCGCCGACCTCGCACCGCTCGGCGACCGGATCCGGGTGATCGCCGGGGCCGCGCCCGACGGCTTCGCGGTACCCGCGGACGCCTCCGAGCGCCGTGCGGCCCTGCAGCTCCCGGAGCGGTACGTCGTGCTCACCGGCGTCGGGGAATCGTTCGCCGACGGCTTCCGCGCCGCGGCCCGCGCCGGCGTCGACGCCGTGGCGCTGGACGCGGACGAGGGCGGCGAGCCGGCCCTGGCCGAGCTCGCGGCCGCGAACGGGCTGCCCGAGCAGCGCGCGCACATCCGCGGATCGCTCGGGCGCGAGGACCGCGCCGCGGTTCTCGCGGGCGCCGCGGCACTGGTCGCCACGAGCGCGAACGCGGCCTGGCCGTGGCGCGTGATCGAGGCGATGGCGCTGGGCGTGCCGGTCGTCGCCGTCGACAGCGGGGTGCATCGCGACGTGATCGCGGACGGGGGAGCGGTGACGGATGCCGGGGAGCTCGCCGACGCCCTCATCGACGCCCTGGGGGCGGGGGAGCGGCGTCTGCGGGTGCTGGCCTCGGACCGCGCCAAGGCGTTCTCCTGGCCGAGCTCGGCCGAGCGGCTGTGGGCGCTGCACGCCGACCTCTGAGGAAGGCGGGCGGGTGGCCGGGGCGTGCGTCGCCGGTCAGGCGCGCATCAGTTCGACGGCATGCTTGCTGGGGCCGTCGAACTGCAGCTTCCCCTGACTGAGCAGGATGCCGCGCTCGCAGAGGTCGGAGACCATGTTGAGGTCGTGACTCACGATGACGAGCGTCTTGCCCTGCTGGTGGAGCTCACGGATCCGGGCGAGGCACTTGCGCTGGAACGGCTCGTCGCCGACGGAGAGGATCTCGTCGATCAGCAGGACGTCGACTTCGGTGTGGATCGCGACCGAGAAGGCCAGACGCAGGAACATGCCCGACGAGTAGTGCTTCACCTCGGTGTCGATGAACTTCTCGATCTCGCTGAACTCGACGATGGAGTCGAAACGCTCCTCCGTCTCCTTCTTGGACATGCCGAGGATCGCCGCGTTGAGGTAGATGTTCTCGCGGCCGGAGAGGTCCGGGTGGAAACCGGCGCCGACCTCGATCAGACCGGCGACGCGGCCGCGGGTGAGGACCTTGCCCTCATCGGGTCGCAGCACGCCCGAGATCAGCTTCAGCATCGTGGACTTGCCCGAGCCGTTGAAGCCGAGGAGCGCGATGGATTCGCCTTCGCCGACTTCGAAGCTCACGCCGTCCAGCGCCTGGAACTCGGAGGACAGCTTCCGTCCGCGAACGGCCGCGACGAACGTCTCCTTGATCGAGTGCGTGTGCCGCAGCTTGAAGTGCTTGTGCACGTCGTCGACGACGATCCGCGCCGCAGCGCGGTCAGAGGTCCTGGGCAAAACGACCCTCCAGGTTGCGGAAGACGAGCTCCCCGAGCATGACCATCACCACGGCGATGCCGGTCGCGATCGCCGCGTGCGTCCACAGGTCCGGGAACGGCGGCGCATCGGCCGGACCGAGGGGCTGCCACAGTCCGAAGTGGAAGAGCTCGACGGCGGCGGTGATGGGGTTGACCGAGTAGAGCTGGAACAGCCAGTCGGGCACTCTCGATGCGACCATCTGCCATTGGTACATCACGGGGGAGGCCCACACGGAGATCATCACGATGATCTCCACGAAGCTCTGGGCGTCGCGGAAGGTGACGTTGATCGCACCGAAGAGCATGCCCAGGCCGGTCGCGAGCAGGGCGATGATCACCAGGCCGAGCAGCAGAGCGGCGATGCTCAGGACGCTCGGGGACCAGCCGAAGAAGAGCGCGATCACGATCACGACGACGATCTGCGGGACGGTGTTGATCGCCGCGACGAACGTGCTCGAGACCGGGAACATCTGCCTCGGGAAGTAGATCTTCTTGATCAGCGCCGCGTTGTCGACGAGCGATCGCGTGCCGTTCGCGAAGGACTCGTTGAAGAAGGTCACGGCGGTGATGCCGGAGAGCAGATAGATCGGGTAGAACTCGATCGAGTCGTTGAGCCGGAGGAAGACGCCCAGCGCGAAGAAGAACACGACGAACTGGATGAGCGGCTTGACGTACGACCAGAGCCACCCGAGGACGGAGCCGCGATAGCGGATGCCGACCTCCTTCTTCACGATGAGGCTCAGGAGGTACCGGCGGCGGAAGACGTCGACGAGCCCGTTGTTCCCACCGGGCGCGACGAAACGCTCCGGGACGGAGGCGGGGGACTGCAGCACGACGCTTCTCTCTTCCAGGGCGGTCTCGTATCGGGCGAGACCCCGATCCATCCTAGGGTGTCCCGTAAGGGCTCGCACGGCGGCGGTGCGCCTGTGGCGCCGAGAGGCCGGCGCTGCCACTCACCGCTTGCGCAGGCGTCAACGTGGCGCCCCGTTATGGTTGAACTGACGAACAGTCGGGTCCGATCTGATCCTAGATCCAGGCCCTACCGAGAAACACGCCTTCAGGCGTGGAAGGGGATGCTGCGTGACCGGATGGGGCGGGTTCATCTTCGAGGTGCTCGCGGCAGTTGGACTCATTCTGATCCCCGGTTTCCTCGTGGCGCTTTCATTGCGCATCAGGATGCTGCGAGCCCTGTCCCTGGCACCCTTGTTCTCTACGGCAACCGTCTCCCTCGCTGCGGTTGTGCTCGGCCTTCTCGGGGTGCCATGGAACCTCGTCAGCTTCGGCGCGGTGGCGTTCGTAATCGTCCTTGTGGCGACGGTCGCCGGCAGGATCTCGTACCGGAGTTCGGTTCACTTCCCGTACGACGCGGTGAAAGCTGGAGTCGCGGGGTCGGTCGCAGCCGGCCTGGCAGGAGTCGGCCTGGCCGCCGTCATCATCTCCACCCAGTTGGTCGTCATCTTCGGCTCTCCGGATGCGATTTCGCAGAGCTACGACAACATATTCCACCTGAACGCGGTGCGAGAGATCGCAGACACAGGTGATGCATCGAGCCTGACCTTGAACCGTATCGTCTCGGGGTCCGACGGCATGAGTTTTTACCCCGGCGCGTGGCACGACATGGTCTCGCTCGTATTCCTGACCCTGGGCGGGACCATTCCCCAAGCGACGAACGCCGTCACCGTTGCGGTTTGTGCCGTTGGGTGGCCGCTTTCAGTGCTTGCGATGGCGATCTCCGTGCGCTCGTCGAGCCGAGCGTTCCTCTTTTCGGCGACTGCACTGAGCGGCGTCCTTGTCGCCTTTCCGACGCTGATGCTGAAGTGGGGGATTCTGTATCCGAACCTGCTTGGGTACGCGATACTTCCCGCCGCTTTCGCGCTTCTGATCGGGCTTCTCCGTACGATTTCGAGCGGGCGGCTCGTCGAAACGGTCTCCATGGTCTTGCCCTTGGTGCTGGCGCTCGCCGGACTGGGCCTTGCCCACCCGAACTCCGTCACTTCACTTGCGGTTATCGCGGTACCGTTCTCGCTGGTCGTCCTTCGCCGCGTGGTCGCTCACCGTCGCAGCCACCTGCGGATCGGACTTGCGGCCGCGGTGCTGGCGGGCTGCTTGCTCTCGTGGGCAGTGCTTCGGCCGCCGGCGGAAGCGAGTGTGTGGCCGCCGAAACTTCCGAGCGGACAGGCCGTAGGAGAGTTCCTCACCAGTTCCTACAACGGCAGTATCGCGGACATCGTTCTCACCCCCTTGGTGGTTCTCGGTGTGATCATGGTTGCCCGGGGGAGGGTGCACCGTTGGATCATCGCGTCGTGGACGCTGACAGGCGTCCTCTGGGTGGTTGTTGCGAGCCTGTCTCCGGGTATCGTGCGCTCGCTACTCACTGGCCCGTGGTACAACGACAGCTATCGACTTGCGGCACTTACCGCCATCCCTACTCTTCTCCTCGCAAGCTTCGGTCTCGCGGATCTCGCGGAGCGAATGGGCGGGGCGGTAGCGGATCGTTTTCGCCCGAGCCCGCGACGTTTGCTCGTCGCCGTGCGCGCGATGAGTATCGCGTTCGTCGTGCTGCTTGCCGCTGTCGCACCCACAATGCGCGGTGTCGTTGGATCGACGGAGCGCGAGTTCGCGCTCACGGACGATTCGCTGCTACTCACGACCGATGAGAAGCGCGTGCTCGAGCGGGTGGACGAGTTTGTTTCGCCGCAGGAGGTAATCGCCGTGAACCCTTGGGAGGGTTCCTCGCTCGCGTACGCGCTTGCAGACCGAGACGTCACCCAGTACCACACCTTGAGCGCAACCCCTGAACGCTACTCGGCGATTCCGCTCCGCCTCAGTGACCTACGAACTGACCCGGGCGTGTGTGAGACAGTGCGGGCCCAGAAGGTTCGCTGGTACCTGGATTTCGAGGACACTCTCGATATCGGCGACTGGGCCGAAGACCAATTCGAGGGGTTCAAGGGGATCAAGGCCCGAGGCATCGTCCGCTCCGTCGCAACTTCAGGAACTGTCGGACTCTATGAGATTGTCGGCTGCGGCAAGTGGTGACTGACAGTTTGGGTTTCAGCATCACTGCCCGGTAGCGGCCAAGGCTCGCAAAGCCGTCCGGGACCTGTAAAGCGCCAACCCGACCGAGGTCGAAGCAAGCGCGAGGACAGCTCCCGGCACACCCGCCAGGGTGGTGCCGAGGACGACGCCGGCCATGCCTCCGACGGTTGCCACTCCAGCCGACAGCGCCAGTTCACGGGAGCGGCCGATCGTCACCAGCACGGCCAGGCCCGTGACCTGGCTTATCGCTTCACCGGCGAACCCGACCCCCATGACGAGGCTCAGCAGGATGGGGACGGCGATCGCGCCCTGCGACAGAAGGACCGATGCCCACGGCGCGCAGACAGCCATCGCGATGCCTCCGGCCAGGCCGATTCCGCACGACACGAGGATGGCGATCCGGGACCGGGACGCAAGGTGCTGACGCCCCGCCTCCGGGACCCATCCCTGGATGGCCTGCAGCACCGGCGCCAGCACGAGCACCGCGTACCGTGAGAGTCGATCGATCAGGGCGTACAGCGGCACTGCTGTCGGCGGGACGATCAGAGAGACGATGACGATGGGCAGAGTGCTTGTGATACTGCCGGTGAACGTCGCTGTGAAGCCAGGCAGTTGATCCCGCCACAGCGTGCGCAGCCCCTCTGACCGGTCGACACGCCAGTCGCCGTCTTCCGGTCGTGTGGCGACGTACATCCATGAGAGAAGGACGCCGATGACAGCAAACAATGCGGTAGCCGCGACGTATACCAGCAGCGAAGGAAGGAAGATCACGCCGATCAGTCCCGCCACCTGCCCGAGGATGGCGGGCAGCGCATCGAACAAGAACAACGCAACGGGCCGGTTCGTGCCGATGAAGTACCATGCGGCACCCACCGCCGGTGCCGCTGAGGTAAGCATGGCGAGGGCGGCGGCCAACGGATCGGTTCGCGCGATGAGGGTGGCCGCGACACTGCCGATGAGGAGAGCAGGCAGCAGAATGATCACCCGGGCGCGCACGGACGTGGCGAAGAATGTCTTCCTGTCGGCGGCCGGCAGACCGGCGACCGTGCTCGGTCCCGTTGCCCCCCACCCGAAGCCGACGATGACCGCGAGGAACTGCGCGATCGCCTGAAGGACGGCCAGACGCCCCCACGTCGTGTCGCCGATGGTGCTGATCAGCACCGGGATGGAGAACACCCCGACGAGGGTTGACAGAATGATCGATAGTGAGAACAGCAGAGAGCGTCTCACGAGTTCGTGGCCCACGGCGCGGCGCGCTCGTCCACGACGTCGATCCCGTTCGTCGGTCATTCGACTTTCCTGCCGAGCAGTGCCAGCCGGGCGGCCAGATCGGACCGGATCCGTCCACCCACTTCACGCCTGCCATCACGGAAGCCTTCTCGCAGCGCAAGGAACTGTGCCCGACGATCGCCTGCCACCAGGAAGCCGCCGAGAATCATTGATGCGAGCTTGCGGTTTCGACGCCACATCCAGCGGCGTCGTTCGCGTGCGTACCTCCGGTGCAGGATGACGGAATTGCGGACCATGTAATAGGTGCGGAACGGAGAGTGATAGAGCAGATGACGGCGGCGCCCGCGTAAGACCAGCTGTCGTCCGAAGACGGTGAACGGGACGAGGGTGCCGAGTTCGTGACCGATGTCGGTGTGCGGTATCAGCACGTACCGAGAGCCGGACCGCCACGCGCGAAGTGTGTACTCGGTGTCCACGGCGTCGATGAACAGCGATTCCTCGAACGGTCCGAGGCGCTTCCATGCCTCCATCCTCAGCACTTGACCTGCCTGAATGGGGTCGAAGGGATGGCCATCAGCGTCGATGAGCACCGCGTGTCCTCCGGCGCTTTCTGGGACGGCTCCGACAGGATTCTCTCCCGCCGCGATCGAACCCGCGAGTGCCTCCATGGCGGCAGATACGTATCCGTCTGGGACCCACGAGTCCTGGTCGAGGGTCAGGACATGTGAAGCCCCGTACTCGTGAGCGAGGTCGATGCCGACATTGAGCGCGTGCGCGATGCCAGAGTTGTCCTCGAGTTCGACGACCCTCACACGCGGATCCTCGAAGCCCAGAGTCGACGTGGTCGCCGTGCCGTCGTCAACGAGCACGACGAGGTCTACTTGCTCGAGCAGGCGATCCACACGATCGCGCAGGGCCTCGGGTGCGTGAAAGGTCGGTATGACGGCCGCAACGACGGCACGCCCAGCAGGATCGGTCACCTGGGCTCCTCCTCGATGAGTTCCTGATACAGCGTCGTGAGACGTGAGCGGAAGGCTTCGAGCCCGTAGACGTCCCGCGCCCATTGCCGGATCCGGACTTCTCTGCTCCGGTCAGGGTCGCCGAGCGATTCGATGATGCCGCGAGCGAACTGCTGTGGATCGTCCGTGATGCATCGGATCGCATCGTCGCGTTCGATGCCCTCGGCGCCCACTGTCGTGGACACGACGGGGATGCCGCGCAGCAGGGCATCGATCGTCTTGAACTTCACGCCCGCGCCGTTGTGCAACGGAACGACCACGACATCCGCGGCATCGAGGTACGGTTCCATTGTCTCCACGAAGCCCGTCACGGTCACGCCGTCGGACTCCTCTGCCAGTCGACGCAGGGCGGCGCTCGGGTGTGCGCCGACGATGGTGAACCGCGCTGAGGGCACGGCGGAACGAACCGCAGGCCACACCTCGCGCAGGAACCAGCGCGCGGCTTCGTCGTTATCGGGTCGGTTCATGGCGCCTGAGAACACGACAGATGACGACGATTGCCGGCGAGCGGTCGGCGCATCCGGGATGGGGAAGCCGGGCCGGATGACAACCGCTCGGGCAGCCGGGGCAAGATCGCGGACGAGAGTTGCGTCCTTCTCGCTGAAGACGATCACCCGATCGACGGACGTGAATGTTCGACGTTCGCGTCTGGCGCTCAGCCGTGCGGCGACCCGGTAGGCGAGGCGCGCGAGCGGATGCGGAGCGGTGCGAGCTGCCCGTGACCATCGCTGAGTGATGACATCGTGGGCGACGACGACCAGACGCGCGCGAGGAGCGGCTGCGCGCACGATCGGTGCGAGACTGCCCATCTCCGACCACTGGAACTCGACGATGTCGGCCGAGGTGAGGAGATCGTGAGCCGCACGGCTGCGTCGGAGAGCACGAGCGAACCACGCGTGGGCGGCGCTGCCTCGCAGCAAGGAACCGATGTCAGCCAGGAGCTTCAGCCGGTCCTTGGACGTCGGGCCATGGCCGGACAGGAGAAGCAGCGGGCCTTCCGCGCCCTTTGTGACGGCCTCACGGTTGAGTCGGGACGCCGGAGCCACAGCGGTGAGGGCAAAGCACGCGCGCAACGCCCGAAAGTGCTGGAACGCGTATTCGCCGCCGGCGTGCGCGATCCCGGCATACGGAATGTACTTCGTCACACTGGCGACGGATGGGCGGTCGTCGTCCACAGGTGCGATCGGATGCATATCAGCTAGCCTAGGCGTCGATGTCCACGACGAACGACGCCGCAGCCTCCACACGCGACTATGCGGCGGTCGTCATCGCCTACCGGCGTCCCGACCTTGTGATCGCCGTGATCGAGCGACTCCTCGGCCAGCACCGGCGGCCCGACATGATCATCGTCGTGGACAACGGTGGCGACCTCGACGAATCGGCACTTCCGCGAGGTCGCGACCAGCCCCTCCTCGTGCTCCGCCGACCGGACAACCCCGGGTACGCGACAGCGGTGAACCTCGCGGCGGAACATGCAAGAGCCGCCGGAGTCGATCACCTTCTGGTGCTCACCCACGACGCCGTCTTCACGTCGACACTCGCGGGAGCCCTCCTCGAGGCTCTGGCGGCGGATGCCATGGCCGGGTGCGCCGCGCCGACGCTGCGCTGGGTGTCGCGCCCGGATAGGGTGTTCTCTTCCGGCGGCGTGCTCACCCGCGGAGGCAGAGCCTTCCACCGCACCGACGACGTCACGACGCCCTCGCGCGCCGTCCATTGGGTCGACGGCGCCGTCGTGATGTACCGGCTGGCCGCTCTCGCAGACATCGGTGGTCTCGACGAACGCTACTTCCTCTACTTCGAGGATGTGGACACCGGTTGGGCCCTCGCCCGCCATGGCTGGCGGACGCTGGTGATTCCGGAGGTGGCGCAACAGGAGCCAGGCGCTCACCCGCTCCGTCTCGGCTTGCGGAACATGGTGCTCTTTGCGCGCCGAGCGGGACTGGACCTCGTCCCGGCGGCGTTCGCAGTCAGTCGTAGAGCCGCCGAAGAACTGTTCGTGGCACTGCGCCGTGAACGCCGACTTCCGATCCGCGAGGCGATCGCAGGGATCCGGGACGGCCTGGCAGGCAGGCAGGGTAAACCGTGAAGCAGGTGCCCTCGGTCGATATTGTCCTTCCTTACTACAGCCCGGTCGAACGGGCCTGGCCATCCATCTCATCCGTGCTGGCTCAGACACGGCGGGACTGGCGTCTTGTCGTCGTCGATGACGCGTATCCGGAGAACGGGGTTCGGGACCGGCTCCATGCTCTTGGAGATTCGCGTATCCACTACACGCGAAACGAGCGCAACATCGGGCTGGCCCGGAACTTCAATCGCTGTCTCGAGATGGTCGAAGCGCCGTACTTCGTCATGCTCGGCGATGACGACCTGATGCATCCCCGGTACCTGGAGAGCGTCCTCGAGCGGATCACCGCTCATCCTGACGCAGATATCGTGCAACCCGGCGTCCGCGTGATCGATGGATCGGGAGCACCCGCGCTGCCGATGGCTGACCGGATCAAGAGCATGTTGCGCCCGCGCGGGGGCCTGGAGGGCATCGCGTTGACCGGCGAGGCACTGGCCGAAAGTCTCATTCGGGCGGATTGGGCGTACTTCCCGTCGCTCGTGTGGCGCACGGGATCAGCGCGCGCACACGGGTTCCGCGAGGAGTACGAGGTGGCTCTGGACTACGGGCTGCTCCTCGACATCGCACTGGACGGAGGGACGATGATCGTCTACGACGACATCGTCTTCGACTACCGTCGGCACAGGGCTTCAGCCTCGTCCACGACGGCAGCATCTGGACTGCGCTTTGCGCAGGAGCGAGCCTTTGCGCTCGAGTATGCCGAGAAGTTCGCTCGGCGCGGCTGGTCGCGTGCCGCTCGGATCGGCCGTCGCCGTCTGATTTCGCGGGCGCATGCTGCCTCGGAAGCTGCCGCCGCCCTCCTCGGTGGTGAGGTTCGCCGCGCGATGACGCTCGCAGGGTTGGCTATTCGCTGAGCTCCGCGGAGGGTGGACCCATGCAATCGCTGGCATCGGGGCCACGGGTCGTATCCAGGCGATCGACCCGCGCCGTGAGCCGCTCCAGTTCCGTGCGGGCGAGTGCCGCCTCTTCTGCGACACGCCTGATCTCCTCTTCGGCATGCGAGAGTTCCCATGACAGATGCAGCGCGACGCCCAGGAGCAGAACGATCGCCAGCGCGAAGAGCAGGTTGACGGGCAGCTGGACTCCCAGCAGTTTCGTGGCGCCCACCAACAGCCCAGGGAACAATCCAAGGATCAGCACGCAGAGAGCGATAACGATCCACATGACCGCGTACTTCTCGCGCAGACGGCGCGCGAGGAGCATCCAGAAGACCGCCGCCAGAATCGCGACCGCCATGCCGATTCCGAGCACGACGATCATTGGGCCTCCATTCGGGCGAGCGCTCGCGCGCGGCGGGGTCCGCGCATCATGGCGAGCGCCAGTGCGAATACGGATCTCAGAAGGTAGACCGTCGCGCCCAGCGGGCCCTGACTGGGACTGCCGTGCGCTCGAGGTCGCATGGCGACGGGCACCTGAGTGACGACGAGCCCCGCGTGACACGCGGCGACCAGAGAATCGATGGTGTCGCCAAGGTATTCAGCAGGGTAGTACGCGATGTACTGCGCTATCGCGCGACTGTTCGCGGCTCGGAAACCGCTCGTGACGTCGGTCAACCGCGTCTTGGCGAGCCGCGAGACCGTACCTGCGAGGAACACCATCGCCCATCGCCTCGGGCCGCGGACACTGTAGTCGCCGACGTCCGCGAATCGGGCACCGATCGAGATGTCGGCGTGCTCGAGCCCCGCGAGTACGCGCGCGATGTCGACAGGGTTGTGCTGGCCGTCGGCATCGACCTGAATCGCACGGTCGTAGCCGTGGCGGCGTGCGTAGGTGAAGCCCGTTCGCATCGCTCCGCCGACGCCCAGATTGAAGGGCAGTGAGATCACGGTCGCGCCTGCTGCGCGAGCGACGTCGGCAGTCTCATCATCGGAACCGTCATCGACCACGACGACGTCATAGGACGGGTCGGCCTGCCGAATCTCGGTCACCGTGTTCCCAACGTTGCGCGCCTCATTCCAAGCGGGCACGATGACCAGCACGCGGTCGGGCGGTGTTGTCATAGTCCTCTCAGTGTACTGGTCCGACCTGATCAGTCGGCCGGGGTCCCGACCGGATAGGTCGCGGCGTCCTCCTTGTCGATGACCAGAATCTCGGGAACGACACCGCCATTGAGCTCCCGGAGTTCCGTCTCAGTCCGGACGTGATGAAGCTGCGCGGCTTCGTATACGTACACCTCCGGAGCATCCCCGATCCGAACGAACTGCCCTTCCCGCAGCAGAGGGGTTCCGAATCGATAGGTGTGGATGTAGTGCGCCTGCAGAGATTGGATTGGGGGCACCCGGCCGTTGCCCAGTCGCACCAGCGTTGCGTAGTCCTGAACATGATGGAGCACCCCTCCGCTGCGGTGCCAGTAGACGGCACCCTGACCGGCGAACTGCACGAACACGTCGTTGGACAGAACGGGACCCGCCGTGCCCACCCACGATGCCGTGGCGGGCTGCCAGGTTGAGATGTGCAGTGCACGGTTGCCGTTCAGTTCCACCAGCCGCGCGTAGTCCTGCACGTGGCGCAGTCGCCCCTGCTGCAGGAGGAACACCTCTCCTCGCCCTGCCTGCTGTACGAACTGATTCCCCGAGAGGGTGGAGGTGGTCCGGGGGAGCCAGCCGCAGTCCTCGGCGGTCAGCTGGGCCGGAATGAAGCCGGTCGTGTCCGTTCCGGAGATGGGATCCAGGCGTCCGCTCGACGCGAGATAACGCGTGCTGCCGCACGCGACGACAGGTGACAGCGCGCCCGTGCGGAGCGGTGCGCTATGGATAGCACTCGGAGGGACCATGACCATGCGGGTGGCTCCGGCCTCAGCAGCCAGAGACAGGTTGGGCACCCACACCAATGCACCCGAAGACAGCGCGAGGTACACCTCTGGCGCCCCTTGCGTGCGCACCAGGCTGTGCCGGGCGAAGACCGGCGTGCCTTCCGGGATCCGGGCGAACGCTGCTGGATCCACGGAGGCAACATAGCCCGGAGTGCCGGCGGAGACCTCTTGCCAGGCCTCGATGCTCGAAACGTAACGGCGCTTGCCGGCTTGGACCACGTTGATCTCGCTCGCGCTCCCGGACCGGATGAAGGCCCCTACGTCCGCTCCACGAGAGAAGCGATCGACGAGCGCTGGCTCAAGGTTGACGTAGGCGTTGAACGCGTAGCCGAACAACGCGATCTGAGCCGCGTTGTCGAACCGGTGCCGGGTGCCGTCCGCCTCGAGAAGAAAGAGGGTGCCGGAGCGAGCGTCATGCACGTACCGGCGAATGCTCGGTCCACTCGGGATGGCATCCAGGGCACCGGGCGAAACGGTGACGGCCTCACCGAGGGCCGAACGGAACGCGAGATAGTCCTCCCAGGCGACGACGTGGCTCTTCACACCGGCGTTGATGAGGTACATCTCCGCTTGACCGGACGCACGCACGAGGCCGCGAGCGGGTACGCCACCGCCCCGCGGGTCACCGAACCAGTCCTTGAAGTAGTTGTAGAAGTTGCGATTGCCGTAGGCCGAGCAAGCATCTCCGATGCCGTAACCGGCGCGCAGGGCCGCCGCATTGGGCTGATACGGCGTGTAGTAGTAGAGCGCCGACGTAGCCGAGTTCTCGATGTACACGGGGGCGGATCCGCAGGCCCGCTCAGGGTTGTACAAGATGTTCCACGTCTTGCCAGGGGCGTACCAGGTGAAGTATCGACCCTCTGTGTAGATCTTCATCTGTCGGCCGGCGCCGTAGATCTGATAGAAGAACCCTGCGAACTGCGGATCGCAGGGCGCCGTGTCGGGGCACCCTTGGCCAAGCGCCTTCGTGTAGCGCCAGTCGCTCGGCCACGTGTGGGTCACCAGGCTCTGCTCTTTCTGGAGCATCACGATGAAGACCTGAGGATTGATGCCGCAGGACTGTGCAACGCGATAGATGATCGTGGCCGCCGACTCGTTCGGAGCGCCGGTGTAGCCCTTGCAGTACTGGTCGGCGGGGCGGTTCGGCGTGTTCTGGCGGTAGTCCTTCAAGCAGGTGTACCCGGACTGGCAGTTCTGGACCTTGCTCCGGAAGAAGGCGTCGATCTCTCCGGCCGTCATCGTCATGCTGTCGAAGAACTTGGCGTCCGAGATGATGTTCCCGGCACGGAATCCATCGGTGACGAGGGTGCTCGTCGGACCCAAGGTGGCCGTCCGAGTCGTGGTTGATCCGCCTGTCCCTGTTGCCGCTGACACACCTTCCACAGGTGCCACCAGAACAGAAGCGGCGACGAGCACCGACACGAGGATGCTGATCAGCGGGAAACGGCGCACACGACTCACCTGGCCATTGTGGCGTATAGACACAGATGATGCCAGTGTTACCAGTGTTGTCAATGATGTCGATCCTGTCTGGCAGGACACGCCGAAACCGCTGTGGCACGATGGACGGGTGAAAGGCATCATCCTCGCCGGCGGCTCAGGCACGCGGCTGCATCCCATCACTCTTGGCGTTTCTAAGCAGTTGATCCCGGTCTACGACAAGCCGATGGTGTACTACCCGCTGTCGACGCTCATGCTCGCCGGCATCCGGGACATCCTCGTGATCACGACGCCTCACGACGCGCAGCACTTCGAGCGCCTGCTCGGCGACGGCTCGCAGTTCGGCGTCGACATCAGCTTCGCGCAGCAGCCCTCGCCGGACGGCCTCGCCCAGGCCTTCACGATCGGCGCGGACTTCATCGGCGATGACAAGGTCGCCCTCGTCCTCGGGGACAATCTGCTCTACGGCCCGGGCCTCGGGACGCAGCTGAAGCGCTACGCGGACATCGACGGGGGAGCCGTGTTCGCCTACTGGGTGGCCGAGCCGAGCGCCTACGGCGTGGTCGAGTTCGACGCGGACGGCCGCGCCATCTCGCTTGAGGAGAAGCCCGCTGCGCCCAAGAGCAACTACGCCGTCCCCGGCCTCTACTTCTACGACAACGACGTCGTGGAGATCGCGCGCGGACTGCAGCCCAGTGCACGCGGCGAGTACGAGATCACCGACATCAACCGCGCCTACCTCGAGCGGGAGAAGCTCCAGGTCGAAGTGCTGCCGCGAGGCACCGCGTGGCTCGACACCGGCACCTTCGATCAGATGTCGGATGCCGGCGACTACGTGCGCACGATGGAGCGCCGCACCGGCCTGCGCATCGGGGTGCCCGAGGAGGTCGCCTGGCGGCAGGGGTTCCTCTCCGACGACGAACTGCGCGAACGTGCGGAGAAGCTCGTGAAGTCGGGATACGGCACCTACCTCCTCGAGATCCTGGAAAGGGGACGCTGATGGCTGAGCTCCTGGTGACCGGCGGGGCCGGCTTCATCGGCTCGAACTTCGTCCACCACGTCGTGGAGAACACGGACGATCATGTGACCGTGCTCGACGCCCTGACCTACGCCGGCAACCGCGCCTCGCTGGACGGCCTGCCCGAGGACCGGGTGCGGTTCGTGCACGGCGACATCACCGACGCCGAGCTGGTGGACGAGCTGGTCGGCGAGGCGGATGCGGTGGTGCACTACGCCGCCGAATCGCACAACGACAACTCCCTGCACAGCCCGCGGCCGTTCCTCGACACGAACATCATCGGCACCTACACGCTGCTGGAGGCCGCCCGGAAGCACGACACCCGCTTCCACCACATCTCGACCGATGAGGTGTACGGCGATCTCGAGCTCGACGATCCCGAGCGGTTCACCGAGAACACGCCCTACAACCCCTCCTCGCCCTACTCCTCGACGAAGGCGGGCAGCGATCTGCTCGTGCGCGCATGGGTGCGTTCCTTCGGCGTGCGGGCCACGATCTCGAACTGCTCCAACAACTACGGGCCGTATCAGCACGTGGAGAAGTTCATCCCGCGCCAGATCACGAACGTGCTGCGCGGCATCCGGCCCAAGCTCTACGGAGCCGGGCAGAACGTGCGGGACTGGATCCATGCCAACGATCACTCGTCCGCCGTGCTCACCATCCTCGAGAAGGGACGCATCGGGGAGACGTACCTGATCGGCGCCGACGGCGAGCGGAACAACAAGGAGGTCGTCGAGCTGATCCTCACGCTGATGGGACAGCCGGCCGATGCGTACGACCATGTGACCGACCGCGCCGGGCACGACCTGCGCTACGCGATCGACTCGACCAAGCTGCGCACCGAGCTCGGCTGGAAGCCCGTCTACCAGAACTTCGAGGAAGGGCTCGCGGTCACGATCGAGTGGTACCGCGACAACGAAGCGTGGTGGGCGCCGTCCAAGGACGCGACCGAGGCGTTCTACGCGTCGAAGGGACAGTGACGCGTGGCGGAGCTGGAGTTCGGCAAACAGCTGTCGGCGACTCGCACGCCGATTCCGGGGCTGGTCGTCTTCGACCTCCCGGTGCACGGCGACAACCGCGGATGGTTCAAGGAGAACTGGCAGCGCGAGAAGATGACCGCGCTCGGCCTGCCCGACTTCGGACCGGTGCAGAACAACATCTCGTTCAACGACGCGGTGGGCACGACGAGGGGCATCCATGCCGAGCCGTGGGACAAGTGGGTCTCCGTCGCGACGGGGCGCATCTTCGGCGCGTGGGTGGACCTGCGTGAGGGGCCGACGTTCGGGACCGTGTTCACCACCGAGCTCGACCCCTCCCGCGCGATCTTCGTCCCGCGCGGTGTCGGCAACTCGTATCAGACGCTCGAACCCGACACCGCCTACACGTATCTCGTGAACGACCACTGGTCGCCGGAAGCGGAGTACGCCTTCCTCAACCTCGCGGACGAGACGGTGGGGATCGACTGGCCGATCCCGCTCGACCAGGTGGAGGTGTCCGCGAAGGACAAGGCGCACCCGCGGCTGGCGGAGGTCGCGCCGATCGCGCCCCGCAAGATCCTCGTCACCGGGGCCGGCGGCCAGCTGGGACGCGCACTGCGGCAGGGGCTCGGCGACCAGCCGCACATCGAGTACGCCGGACGCGCGGACCTCGACCTCACCGACCCGTCCTTGGCCGGCGCCCGGCGGTGGCGCGACTACGGCACGATCATCAACGCCGCGGCCTACACCGCCGCCGATCTCGCCGAGACCCCGGACGGCCGCCGGGACGCGTGGCGGGCCAACGCGGATGCCCCGGCACGCCTCGCCCGGATCGCCGCGGAACACGGCATCACCCTCGTCCACGTCTCCAGCGACTACGTCTTCGACGGCAGCAAGGACGGCGCATACGCCGAGGACGACCCGTTCAGCCCGCTCGGCGTCTACGGGCAGTCGAAAGCGGCGGGGGATGTCGCCGTGGCGACCGCGCCCCGGCACTACATCATCCGAACCTCCTGGGTGATCGGGGACGGGAAGAACTTCGTGCGCACCATGGCGTCCCTCGCCGAGCGCGGCGTGGACCCGAAGGTCGTCGACGATCAGATCGGCCGGCTGACCTTCACCGAGGACATCGCCGGCGCGATCGTGCACCTGCTGGAGACCGGTGCGCCATACGGGGTCTACAACGTGACCGGCGATGGCCCGGAGCAATCCTGGGCGGACATCGCACGCGAGGTGTATCGCCAGACCGGTCACGACCCGAGCAGAGTGACCGGGGTGACGACGGACGAGTACTTCGCGAACGCCGAGGGCCCCGTCGCTCCGCGCCCGAGAAACAGCGTGCTGGATCTGTCGAAGCTTCGCGCCACCGGCTTCGTCCCGGAGTCCGCGGTCGCTTCCTTGGAGCGATACCTTCGCGGATGAGCGAGAGTTAAGTCGGGTTCCCAGGGTCATCCGGAGCCGAAATGTAGACTGAATCGCGTACCCCGCGCGCGCAAGACGCGCCGCGGGGGTTCGCTTGCGTTCGACAGAAAGCAGTCTCGTAAATGGATCTCCTCGTCGTCGGGTCGGGTTTCTTCGGCCTCACCATCGCCGAACGCGCCGCCGAAGCGGGCCGCAAGGTCACCGTCATCGAGCGGCGCTCGCACATCGGCGGGAACGCGTACAGCGAGGCCGAGCCGGAGACCGGCATCGAGGTGCACCGCTACGGCGCGCACCTGTTCCACACGTCGAACCCGACCGTGTGGGAGTACGTGAACCGCTTCACCACGTTCACGAACTACGTGCACCGCGTCTACACGACTCACAACGGGGTCGTCTACCCGATGCCGGTGAACCTGGGGACGATCAACCAGTTCTTCCAAGCCGCCTACACGCCCGACCAGGCCCGCGCTCTGGTGAAGGAGCAGGCGGGCGAGTTCGACGTCAAGACGGCCCAGAACTTCGAGGAGAAGGGCATCGCGCTGGTCGGTCGCCCGCTGTTCGAGGCCTTCTTCCGCGACTACACCGCCAAGCAGTGGCAGACGGATCCGCACAAGCTCTCCGGCGACATCATCAGCCGCCTGCCGGTTCGCTACACCTACGACAACCGCTACTTCAACGACACCTGGGAGGGGCTGCCCACCGACGGGTACACGGCCTGGCTCGAGCGGATGGCCGACCACCCGAACATCGAGGTGAAGCTCGACGTCGACTTCTTCGACGAGTCGCAGCCGCTGAACAAGAAGGCGACGGTCGGGCAGCTCCCGATCGTGTACACCGGCCCGGTGGACCGCTACTTCGACTACGCCGAGGGCGCGCTGAGCTGGCGCACGCTCGACTTCGAGCAGGAGGTGCTGAACGTCAGCGACTTCCAGGGCACCAGCGTCATGAACTATCCCGACCTGGACGTGCCCTACACCCGCATCCACGAGTTCAAGCACTTCCACCCGGAGCGCAAGGAGATCTTCGCTCAGGACAAGACGGTCATCATGCGCGAGTTCTCGCGCTTCGCCGACCGGGACGACGAGCCGTACTACCCGGTCAACACGCCCGCCGATCGGGAGGGCCTGCTGGCCTACCGCGAGCTGGCGAAGGGGGAGAAGGACGTCCACTTCGGCGGCCGCCTCGGCACCTACCAGTACCTCGACATGCACATGGCGATCGGCTCGGCGCTGTCGATGTGGAACAACCAGCTGTCATGACGCAGGTCGAGATGTCAGACGAGGCGATGACGAAGGATGGAATGAAAAGCTACGTTGCGGTCAATCACACCGTCTTCCCCGTCGAGGGAGTGGCCGAGGTCTCGGCGCTCTACGTGGACACCGGAACCGGTGACGGGTCGCAGCCGGGGGAGGCGTACGAGATCCTCGGGCGCCGGTCCATCCGGATCTATGCGCACAAGCGGGTCTCGCTGAGCACGTACTTCAACTCCTTCCCGGCCAGCTACTGGCAGCACTGGACCCACGCGCGCAGCGTCAGGCTGGTCGCCACGGTCGAGGGCCGCGGACTCATCTCGGTGTACAAGTCGAGTGCGCGCGGCCGGGCGTCCGCGCTGGCCTCGAAGGCGTTCCACGACGAGACGGTCAGCTTCGACCTGCCGGTGACCTCATTCATCGACGGCGGCTCCTACTGGTTCGACATCGCAGCCGGGACCGACGACGCCGTGCTCGTCTCCGCCGAGTGGCAGGTCGAGACGCCGCCCGAGTGGAAGCCGGGCAAGACGACGGTCGGCATCACCACCTTCAACAGGCCCTCGTACTGTCTCAACCAGATCATCGCCGTGGGCCAGAACGAGCATGTGCACGAGGTCCTGGACCGGGTGATCGTGGTCGACCAGGGCACCGACCTGGTGTCGGACCAGCCGGGGTTCGCGGAGGCGGCGGCCCGCCTCGGCGAGAAGCTCAGCATCGTGCGGCAGCCGAACCTGGGCGGGTCGGGCGGTTTCTCCCGTGCCATGCTCGAATCCCTGGAGTCGGTGGAGAGCGACTACGTGCTGCTTCTCGACGACGACGCCATCTCGGAGCCCGAAGCCATCGTACGGGCGGTCCGGTTCGCCGACTTCGCGAAGACCCCGACCATCGTCGGCGGCGGGATGCTGCACCTCGACGACCGGTCCGTGCTGTACACGCAGGGCGAGGTGTGGGATCAGCGCAAGTCCTGGATGCGGCCGTCCGGCGCCAGCGAATACGACCACGATTTCGCTGAGGAGCCGCTCCGCGAGACGCCGGAGCTGCATCGCTACCTCGACGCCGATTTCAACGGCTGGTGGATGTGCCTCATCCCCACGACCATCCTCCGGGAGATCGGGCTTTCGATGCCGGTGTTCCTGAAGTTCGACGACATCGAGTTCTCGCTTCGCGCGCGAGAGCGCGGCTATCCGACGGTGTGCCTCCCCGGCGTCGCCGTCTGGCACATGGCGTGGCATGACAAGGACCCCACCCGCACGTGGGAGGAGTACTTCATCCACCGGAACCGGGTCATCACCGGTCTGCTGCACTCCCACGTCCCCAACGGCGGCTACCTGCCGCTGCATGCGCTCCTCGGCGACATCAAGCTCCTCTTCATGCTGCAGTATTCGGCCGTGCACCTGCGCCACGAGGCGCTGCGCGATGTGTTCGGCGGTCCGAGGAGACTCCCCGCTCTGCTCCCGGCGAAGCAGGCCGAGATCCGTGAGCTCCGCAGCACGTTCGTCGACTCGAAGGTCGTGGACGATCTGACCTCGCTCCCGCCGGTGCGTCGCTCCTCTCGAGCGCTCCTCGGGCGCGTCACGCGCCCGACCAACCCGATCGCGGCGATCGTGCTGGCCGCTCGGGTCGGCATCCGCCAGCTGATCATCAAGCAGACCCCGGGCAGCCGTCGCAACCCCGAGCGGATCATCCCGGCGCAGGACATCACCTGGTGGCGCTTCGCCGACATCGACTCCGCCCTGGTCACCTCCCCGGACGGCATCGGCGTCGCGTGGTATCAGCGCGACCGGGGCATGATGCACAAGTACCTCTGGAACAGCATCCGGCTGAACCTGCGTCTTTGGCGCCAGTGGAAGCGGCTCGCCGAGATGTACCAGAAGCAGATGCCGGAGGTCACCTCGCCCGACAGCTGGCGGGCGACGTTCACGTCTCTCGGCACCGCCGACTGACGCCCGTCGAGCGAAAGCGGCACGTCATGCGGACCGGGGTCAGCACCACGACGTTCGGAGCGCCGGGCACTCCTCGGCGCTACCTGCATTCGCTGTGGCTGCTCTCGGCGCGCGACCTCCGCGTCCGCTACGCCACCAGCTTCCTGGGATACCTGTGGTCGGTGCTCGACCCCCTGGTGATGAGCGCGATCTACTGGTTCGTCTTCACGCAGGTGTTCGACCGTGGTGTGGGGGAGGAGCCGTACATCGTGTTCCTCATCACGGCCCTGCTGCCGTGGGTGTGGTTCAACACCGCCACCTCGGACTTCACCAGGGCGTTCCGCAGGGATGCGAAGCTGGTGCGCTCCACCGCGATCCCGCGCTCGATCTGGATCAACCGGATCGTGCTGAGCAAGGGGGTCGAGTTCCTCTGCTCGATCCCGGTGCTCGCCCTCTTCGCGATCATCTTCCCGGCGCCGGTCGGCTGGGGTGCGCTCTGGTTCCCGGTCGCCATCCTGCTGCAGACGATGCTGCTCGTCGGCCTCGGGCTCCTGGTGGCGCCGCTGTGCGTGCTGTTCACCGATCTCGAGCGGACCACAGCGCTTATCCTGCGCGCGCTGTTCTACGCCTCGCCGGTCATTTACAGCGTCCGCGACCTGCCGGAGCCGTTCCACACGATCGCGGCGTTCAATCCGCTGTCGGGGATCTTCACGCTGTACCGGATGGCGTTCTTCCCTGATCAGTGGCAGCCGCTGCCGGTGCTCGTCAGTGTCGTGATGAGCCTCGGGTTCCTCGTCCTCGGTCTGTGGGTGTTCCGATCCCTCGAGCGTCCGGTGCTGAAGGAGCTGTGATGACGGCGGCGATCGAAGTCCGGGATCTCGGCGTGCACTTCCGGCGGAACCGCCGCGGGCGGCGCAGCTTCAAGGACCTGTTCGCCGGGGCGCAGCGGCGGTCCCGTCCGGGGGAGTTCTGGGCGCTGCGCGACGTGAGCTTCACGGTGCAGGCAGGGGAGTCGATCGGCGTCGTCGGCCGGAACGGCCAGGGCAAGTCGACGCTGCTGCGTCTGGTGGCGGGCGTGCTCCTGCCCGACGAGGGCAGCGTGGCGGTGCACGGCGGCGTCGCCCCGCTGATCGAGCTCACCGGCGGCTTCGTCGGGGACCTGACCGTGCGGGAGAACGTGCGGCTGACCGCGGGTCTGCACGGCATGACGCGGGCCGAGGTGAACCGCCGCTACGACGACATCATCGCGTTCGCCGAGCTCGCCGGTTTCGAGGAGACCCCGTACAAGCACCTCTCGAACGGCATGAAGGTGCGATTGGCCTTCGCGGTCGTGTCGCAGCTGGAGGAGCCGATCCTGCTCGTGGACGAGGTGCTCGCCGTGGGGGACAAGGCGTTCCGGGAGAAGTGCTACCGCCGCATCGACGAGCTCCTCGCCGAGGGGCGCACCCTGTTCTTCGTCAGCCACAACGAGCGCGACCTGCGCCGCTTCTGCCGGCGCGGCCTGTACCTCGACAAGGGATCGCTCGTGCTGGACGCCCCGATCGGCGAGGTGCTCGACCGGTACAACGCCGAATACGCGACCCGCTGACAGCAGCGGGACGGAGTCATCGCTCGCGACGGGTGACTTCGAACGTTCTCACAACCGTTCCCAGTCCGCCATCGGGAGCCCGGTACTCCAGCGTGAGAGCCCGAGGAGTGGAGGTCACCAGCAATGCCCCGGGACCGCTGACACAACCGGTGCTGGTTGGATCCAGCGCGGCAGGGCAGTCCCGCGCGATGTCGGAGGCTCCGACGCCGGCCACGAGATAGGTCAGACCGTCGACGTGAAGCTCTTCGAGGACGTGCTGATGTCCGTTCACGATGAGGTCGGCTCCCCACTCCCCGTAGTTCCAGCCGGCCTGTGGCCGCATGGCGGTGTTCGCCTCGTGTGGTCCCGATGTGAAGGGCGGCCGGTGGAAGATCACGATGCTCCAGTGGTCGGGATGTGTCTCGCTCACGTCGGTGAGCGCTCGCTTGAGCCACATTCGTTGCTTTTCGAGCGCGTCACCCTGTGTCTCGCTGTCGATCATGAAGAGGTGCACGTCTCCTGTGGCGACCTGGTACCACGTCGTCTTCCCGCTCCACGGCTCAAGATACGAGAAGTAGTCACGGTACGCCTCGATCCCCGCACCTTCGTTGTCGTAGTCGTGGTTGCCAGGCACGGGGAAGAACCGGGGTCCGCCCGGGCCGGAGAGGAATCGCCCGTAGTAGTCGTGCACCGACTGGATGAACGGCAGGCAGTTCGCGGTGCCCTGCGTGTTATCGCCCGCCGTCGCCACGAGACTGACCGACCACGTCATCACCATGTCGGCTACGGCGCGGGAGCCGCTGTCGCAATTGCCGTAATCGGTGATGATCGCGAAGGACGCAGAATCGATGACAGTCGGAGACGGCGTTGGGTCCCGTTCCGGCTGCCCGCTGCTCTGCGTTCCGCAACCGGCGAGAGCGACCACCGCAAGCACGAGGAGGAGGGCAGTGCGGAGGTGTCTCGGTCTCGAGCAGCCGTCCCTATTCACGTCTTCGGGACCAACCGGAACTCCACGGCCTCGACCCGAAGTGCTCGTCCCACCGTGCCCGCTGTCTGACCGTCGGACACCCACGGCTGCCAACCCACGTTCTGGACGTGGGCGCGGTATTCGATCCGGAATCGCGCGGCCAATTCGCCGGTCAGGGTGACCTCGAACGCCTCAAGACGCAGGGCCCTTCCCTGAGTGCCGATCTCACCGGCATCCGTCCAGGGCTGCCACCCTACGTTCTGGACGTGGCCGCGCCACGACAGCCCGCCCTGATACAAGGTGCTCGACGGAGAAAGCCGCAGCGCCTCGACCCGCAGCGACTGACCCGTCGTCCCGGCGGTTGCGCCGTCCTCCACGGTCGGAGTCCAGCCGAGGTTCTGGACGTGCGCACTGTACGAGGCCGAGAAGACATGCTCGGGCGGCGCGCCCGACTTCGTCAGCAGGCGCACTTGCAGCGCCTCGATCGCTCGGCTCTGCCCGGTCGTGCCCGCCGAAGCGCCGTTCGACACCCACGACTGCCAGCCGATCCCGGACACGTGTGCGCGATACGAGATGTCGTACGAAGCGGCGAGGTCGCCATCCAGCTGCAGGCGCACCGCCTCCAGCCGGAGGCCCTTGCCGGTCGATCCCAGAGGTGCAGTGGAACCCCAGTCGGCGCTCCAGCCGATGTTCTGGATATGAGTCTTGGCGAAGATGCCACCGCCTCGCCCCATCGGGTCGATGATCGAGAGATCGACGGCCTCGAGGCGCAGCGATCTCCCGGTGGTCCCGACGATCTGTCCCGAGGTGACCGGATTCATCCAGCCGATGTTCTGCACGTGCCCGCGGTAGCCGAGCGTCGGCACGTCTCCGTAAGCGCGCTCCATCAGGAGCACACGCTCGGTGAGCTTCGTCCGCAGCTGCGTGACTTCCTCCCCGTAGCTCGGGGCGTAACGCTTTCCCTCGACCGGGTTGAGGAGGTTGAGACCTCCGAGGATCGGCCACGTTTCGAAGTTCGCCGCCGCCGACTCGGTTATCGCCGTCTCGTACTCGGCTGTCTTTGCGACCAGATCGCCCACGATGCTGCCGACACCCGACTTCCACAGCTCATTGGCGCGCTGGACGAATCCCGGTGCGCGGACGAGATCGTGGTACCAGGCGTTGCTCGGCTGCAGACGGTGAGGTGCTCGGAGCAGTGCAGCGTTCTTCACGTACTCGGACTGCGTGTCCGCTCCGAGATGCTCCGACTTGTCGTAGTTCCAGAGACTGCTGTCGAAATCCCAGACGGGGCCGGCGTGGAGCTTGTCGGACGGGCCGTCCTTGTAGAAGTACACGCTGGAGGCGACGATCTCCGGGTTCTGCGTGAGTTCGTGCACGAAGTAGAACTTGACGAAAGAATCGACGTCGATCAGCGAGGTGATGGTGTCCCAGTCCGGCGAGTCGGATCGGAGCGCATGGTCTAGCGCGTCGATGCTCGCCTGGATATCGTCCCACCCGGCCTGAGTATCGGCGGGCAGAGGATCCGGAAGGTCCGGTACCCCCGATTTCGCGTCCTTCAAGGTGAAGAGCGTGCTCGATGCCTGGCTGCGATGCCAGTGGTCTTCAGCCAAGCCGTAGTTGTTGTCCAGCTCGACCAGGACGCCGCGCGAGTCGGACATCTCCACGCGGTTGGACTTCACCTCGACCTTCTCGGAGATGAGGTAGTTCCCCAGGTACGTCCCGTTGACCCGAAGGTCCACCCACCGGGACGCGGGCGAGAAAGGCAGCCCGAGCGCCTCGGCGAGGTCGTAGGCCAGCTTGTTGCGCATGAGAGTCGCGTCGGCGTGATTCGCCAGAAGCACCCATGTCTTCGCTGAGCCCATGCCGAGGACATCGGTGCTCGACGGGAACTTGATCTGGTACGGCTTCTTCTGAAGCGTCCAGGTGAAGTTGCCGCGGCCTTTGAACTCCCCGGATGCCTGGGGCGGGAGAGAGTGGACACCGGTCGGGTCCGTGAGTCCGATTGTCGCCGTCGCCTCATTGTCTTTGCTCTCGTGCACCCAGGAAAGGGTCTGCCCGGGCTCGGTCAGGGTGATATCGAGGGTCGGGAGGTTCGACGTGACGGATGCCGGGGCAGCCTCACCCGACGTGGCGCCCGCTTCCGGCGCCGGCGCGGCGGGTGTGCTCGGTGCCGGCGTCGGAGTCGTCGTCGTTGACGGTTCGGGAGTCGGGGTGATCGTCTCCGCAGGCTGCGTCGTCTCGGAGGGTGCGGGGGCTTCTGATGGCGGCGTCGTCTCCGACGGCGCCGGCCCGGGAGTTTGCGTTTGCGGCACAGTGCCGGGTGTCGCGGGTGCCGGTGAGTTGGTGGACCGAGACGTCTCCGAGGAGGGTGGACTGTGTTCCTCGGCGGCGACCATGGGAGGAGCGGCGATGAGGAACGCGGTGATCACCGCGATGGTTCGCAGCGCTGCGAAGGTCGTGAGTTTCTGCGGCACGAGAGCCCCGTTCGTGTGCGTGTCACTCGGACTCACGCCACGTCCGTGTGACCTGTTGTGATCGGGACTCAGCGCTGGCACCCGACGGCGGCCTGCCGAACTCCCCAGAGAACATGTGGCATGGCCGCAGCGAGACGCTGAACGTACGCTGAACCCCAGCAGCGTTCGCGTCAGCCTAGCGGCGTCCGCGACTGTTGACAATGGTGATGACGGCTGACGCGCAGCGTCAGATCCCTTCGCCTGGCTTCAGAGGCCGACAGCCGAGCGCAACGAGTGGACCGCGTCGCGCGCGGCGCCGACCGCACCCGACACGTCGCCGCCCTCGTTCGCGGCCGCCCGCACATCCTCCAGGCGCGCGGAGTACGCCGCGACCTCCTCCCGCCAGCTGTCGCCGAGGGAGGCGGGCGCGACGGCCTCGAACAGCCACTGCGCATCGTTCTGCAGGGTGTCGACGATCGAGACCGTCTCCTGCCCGCTCGAGCCGGCGGCGAGGTCCAGCCCGGTGAGGGCGTCATCGAGGCGCGGGCGCACGTGCTCGCGGAACGTCGCCATGTCGGGGTCCGCCGGAGGCGGCGGGCTCGGCACGGTGGTCGGCTCCGGCTCCGGGGCCGGTGTGGCGGTCGGCGTGGGCTCCGCGGTCGCGGTCGGCGAGGGGCTGCTCGTCGGCGTTGCGGTCGACGACGGCGAGGGCGACGGGTCGGCCGCGGGATCGCCCTTGGGCAGGAACATCCAGAACAGCGCGCCCGCGATCACCACAGCGAGCAGCGAGAGCAGCACGATCAGCCACAGCCGCCGCCGGCCGCGACGGCGGTCCGGCGGGAAGACCCACTCGTAGACCGGCTGCTGCTCGCTCATCACGCCTCCAGCGCCGGCATCGGCCGCCAGGTGCGGTCACGGCCGATCCGGCCGCCGTCGCGCAGCCCGCGGAACAGGTTGCTGGTGCCGCGGATCGTGCGCTCGACGAAGAACAGGCGGATGATCTCCTTGAAGAACGTCGCCGTCGTGCCCAGGCCGAACAGCACCGGGTTGTACACCCCGTGCACCCGGTAGTAGTGCTTGATGTATGCCCGGTTGCGCATGATGTAGTAGCGGTACGCGTTGCTCGACGCGTTCATGTGACGGATGCCCATGTCCCACTGCTTGATCTCGCGCGTGCGGCGCAGCACGAACTCGTTCACGATCACGGCGGTGGTGATCCGCGACGCGAGCCACCCGTACACCTGGTCGTCCCAGTAGATGAAGAATCGGGGATCCGGCAGGCCGATGCGCTGCACGATCGACCGGTGGATGAACATGCCCTCGAAGCATCCGCTGTTCATCTCCTTGAACCCGGACGCGTCGAACTCGCTCGGCGCGAACGGGATGGGGATGCCCATCCGCTCCGCGATCCGGTACTGCCAGTAGAACGCGCTGCCGTCGTAGTCGTAGCGGCGCCCCTGGATGCTCTTGAAACGCGACGACCACTTGCCCATCTTGGCCAGGCCGTCGGGGAGCACCTCGACGTCGTCGTCCATCAGCCAGATCCACTCCGAGCCGAGTTCGTACGCCGTGCGCATGCCCTCGCTGAACCCGCCGGAGCCGCCGGTGTTCGTCTCCAGCCGCCGGTAGACGATCTCGCTGCCGAACCCGTCGCGGAATCCCTCCACGACCTCGGCCGTGTCGTCGGAGGAGGCGTTGTCGATGATCACCACGCGGCCCGGCTTGGGATCCATCTCACGGATGCTGGTGAGCAGCCCCGACAGCAGATGCGAGCGGTTGAACGTGACGATGACGATCGAGGCGGTGGTCGGATCGAACGTGGAGTCCTGGGGCACGAAGCAGAAGCCTACCCGTCCGCGCCGTCAGAAGTCTGGGGCCACGCCTACGGCTCCTCGTGCCTGAGGGCCGTGATCGTCCCGGTGTGCGCGGCGTCGATGGTCTCCCGCCACGACCTGCTCTGCCCCGCCCGCAGCGCGCACAGCACGAACAGCATCCACCCCGCGCCGGTGAGCGTGAAGCTCTCGAACATCGACTCGACCGCGAGGGTCGCCAGGACCAGCGGCGTCCACGCGTAGACGACCGAGCGGCGTGCGCTCGCGACCAGCCACGAGCGCACCACGGCCACCCCGCCCAGCACCAGGAAGAGCACGAGGCCGGCGGAGCCCAGCTGCAGCAGGACGTCGAAATAGGCGTTCAGCGCCGTGCCGTGGGCGTCGTCGAGCAGGAAGTTGATGTACGTGTACGGGTACTCGCCGCGCGGCCACGGGCCCACCCAGCCCCAGCCGAGCACCGGCTGCTGGGCGACGAAGTCGAGGATGGTGTTCCACAGGTCGGCGCGGGTGGAGAAGTCCGAGCCCGCGTCCAGGAAGCGGATGATCTGGTGCCGCAGCGCGAAGGCGAGCGCGAGTCCGGCCAGCACGAGCGCGCCGAGCGTCCACTGCACCATCGGCCGGCGCTGCGGCGCGGCGTGCCGCACCACCGCGAGGGCGCTGCTGGCGATGCCGATGGCCGTGGCCAGCACGACCACCGAGGGGGAGGAGGACAGGAAGGCCAGCAGCGCCGCCAGGGAGACCGAGGCGACCCCCGCCGTCCGCGGCACGGACTGGGTGCGCCACTCCACCGCGAACGTCACCAGCGCGATCACGGCCACGAAGCCGAGCATGTTGCGGGTGCCGAACAGGCCCTGGATGGGCCCGCCGAGGGCGAGGTTGCCCTGGATGCCGAGCAGCGGGATCGGCATGTCGAGGAGGATGCCGGCGAGCACCTCGACGCCCAGCGAGATGCCCAGCAGCCAGCGCAGGGTGTCGCCGAGGGCGCGCACCGTCTGCAGGGTGTCGCGGACGTGGCCGATCGTGATCGCGATGATCGCGTAGCCGCACAGCGTCAGCCAGCCCGCCAGCGTCTCGCTGCGGTCGCCGCTCCACAGCCCGCTCACCAGGGCGAGCGCGAGGAACGCCAGCAGCGAGGACGGCGCGAACCGCAGCAGGGTGAGCTCCTCACGGCGCACGAACAGGATCGCGGCGCCGGTCAGGGCGAGCAGGCCGATGATCGTCGCCAGGGTGACGGTCGAGGTGAGCCGCTCGATCGCGAACGAGGAGAACGCGGCAGCCAGCGCGGTGAGCGTGTAGGCCCGGGCCAGCTCGGCCGAGGCGAGCGTCTCGCTCAGCTGCCGCATCCGCGTCATGGCACCCGCCGCGGCGGCGCCCCGTGAGGGCGCAGCGTCCCGTCGCCGATGAGCGGGGTCCGCTCGCTGAGACCGACGCCGACCAGCGGCACGGTCTTGATCTTGAACGAGAGCAGCACCAGCAGCATCCAGCCCCAGAGCATGATCGGCGCGGACTCGGCGATGCCCTCCACGAGCAGCACCGCCACGAGCAGGGTCGGCAGCAGCGAGACCGTGGCGTACGGGCGCTGGTCGTCGAGGTCCCAGCGGGGGCGGTCCACGGCGAAGAACCACGCCCGCCAGGCCAGGGCGAGCCAGGCGACCGCCATCAGCACCACCCCGATCGCACCGAGCTGCAGGAACACGTCCAGCCACATGTCGTGGGCGTGGAAGACGCTCAGCCCGTGGTCCTCGATCCACCCGTCGAACGCCGGATCCCAGGGAACCCACGGGGACGAGAACCCGTGCCCGGCCACGGGGCGCTCCTGCGCGCGCTGCCACACCCGCTGCCAGATCTCCAGGCGCCCGGTCAGATCCGACCCCTTGCCGAGGATCGCCAGCAGCCGATCCCGCAGCAGCCATGCGGCGAGGACGCCGGCGGCGCCGACCGCCGCGACCACGAGGTACACCGTGCGCCGCTGCCCTGGGCCCGTCGCGGCGCGCATGGCGAGCGCGGCGGCCAGCACGGCGACGGCGACCACGGCGCTGACGTACACGGTCGCGGAATCCGCGCGCACCATCAGCACGGCCGCGAGCAGCATCCACACCACGAGCGCTCCGCGCCGGCGCCCCTTCGCGGTGCCGCGGAAGCGGTCGGCCAGCAGCACGCCGAACACGATCAGGGCGAACAGGCACATCATCGCGAGGGTGTGGGCGTTGCCCACCACGCCCTGGATCTGCCCGCCGTCGAACAGGTTGCCGCGCACCCAGTACAGATGCGGGTCGATGTGTCCCTCCGGCTTCTCGACGAAGTTCGGCAGCAGCGGATGCCGCAGCACCAGCGCCACCCACAGCTCGATCGCCAGGGAGAGGCCGAGGATGAGCTTCAACGTGGTCGCCAGCGCGCGGACGACCTCCTGCCAGGTGAGCATGGTCGCGATGAACAGCGCGCTCACGGTCACCGCCGCCAGCAGCACCCAGGTCAGCGCCGTCGCGGCCGGCCACCGCGACCACAGCAGCGACAGCAGCGCGAAGGCCACGTATCCGAGGGCGGTCCAGGGCAGCCGCCGCCAGGGCAGCCGGGTCGGCATCCGGCGGACGATCGCCACCACCCAGAGCGCGACCACCCCCGCCGTCATCACCCCGAGCACGACGGCCGCTC
This sequence comes from Microbacterium sp. EF45047, assembly GCF_028472845.1. Classification (NCBI taxonomy): domain Bacteria; kingdom Bacillati; phylum Actinomycetota; class Actinomycetes; order Micrococcales; family Microbacteriaceae; genus Microbacterium; species Microbacterium sp. EF45047. The sequence goes on from NZ_CP069429.1 coordinate 849,559, forward strand.
CGGCGACCCCGAGCAGGTTGTACACGGCGGTGTGCGCGAACACGCCGAACAGCGCCAGGACGCTCACCCCGCGCACCAGCAGGTGCCCGGTCGTCTCACGCGGAGGCGCGGAGGGCCGGGGAGCCACCGGATGCTTCGTGTAGAGCGCCATCGCGTTCAGGCTACCGCGCCCGTCATGGCGCCCGCCGAACCCGCCGCGGCCTCGTACGCTGGGACCATGCTGCTTCCGCTGACCAACGTCCCGCGCGACTACGCCTGGGGTTCGACGACGCTGCTGGCCGAGCTCGAAGGGCGCGCCCCGACCGGTGCCCCCGAGGCGGAGGTGTGGTTCGGGGATCATCTCGGCGACCCGGCCGACGTCGCCGGCGGCGGCACGCTGCACGACGTCACCGGCGGCTCGCTGCCGTACCTGCTGAAGCTCCTCGCCGCCGGCGCGCCGCTGTCGATCCAGGTGCACCCCACCGAGGAGCAGGCGCTGGAGGGCTTCGCCCGAGAGGCCGGCCTGGACCTGGACGACCCGGCCCGCAACTACAAGGACGACAACCACAAGCCTGAGCTGATCGTGGCGCTCAGCGAGCGGTTCGAGGCCCTGTGCGGACTGCGCCCGGTGCCGGCGACCCTCCGCCTGCTCGACGCGTTCGGCGACCTCCCCGCGGCCGCGGAGCTGCGTCGCAGGCTCACCGCCGGCGGCGACGTGCTGCGCGACGTGATCGGCTGGCTGCTCTCCGGCGAGGCGCAGCCGGTCGTCGACGGGCTGATCGCCGGTCTCGGCTCCGCGCAGTCGGAGGAGTTCGCGGCCGAGCTCGAGGCGGCGCGCGGCATCGCCCGCCGCTACCCTGGCGACCCGGGCGTGGTGGTGGCCCTGCTGATGAACTTCGTCGTGCTTCGCCGCGGCGAGGGGCTGTTCCTGCGCGCCGGCCTGCTGCACGCGTACGTGTCCGGGCTGGGCGTGGAGATCATGGCCGCCAGCGACAACGTGCTGCGCGGCGGCCTGACCTCCAAGCACATCGACGTCCCCGAGCTGCTCCGCATCCTGGACACCGCACCCGGGCCGGTGCCGGTGCTGCGACCGGCCGCGCACGGCGCGGTCACCGAGTACCCGGCGCCGGTGCACGACTTCGCGCTGCGCCGCATCGAGGTGGACGGCGAGGAGCGGGTCCGCATCGGCGGTCCGGCCATGGTGCTCGCCACGGCGGGCTCGGTCGAGGTCGCCGCCGACAGCGTCGCGCACCCGCTGCCCGTCCCGGTCGGCACCGCGGTGTTCGCCTCCGCCGACGAGCACGCGCTGACCGTGCGCGGCCGCGGCGAGGTCTTCGTCGCCCAGCCCGGCGCCTGACGCTCCCGCCGCCCCGAACCCGCCGCCGCCGGAGGCGCGACACGCCGGAAGCGCGTCAATGAACCTTCAATGGCCGCTTTAGGGTTTACGATCCGCGACTTGACCGGAGCGAATCACACGAGTGTAATTAGGGGGAACGGCCCGCGGGGGGCAGAGACAGGGTAGGGAGATCGAGATGACGGGTTACCGCTCAGACGTTCCCGAGAACTGGTTCGTGGATCCGGTCCATCTCGGAGTCCCGGGCGTTCGACGCAGCACGCCGGAGGACGACAACGCCCTCGCCTGGCAGGCCGATGCGCTGTGCGCCCAGACCGATCCGGAGGCCTTCTTCCCGGAGAAGGGCGGGTCGACCCGCGACGCCAAGCGCATCTGCAGTTCCTGCGACGTCCGCGGCGAATGCCTCGAGTACGCGCTGAACAACGACGAGCGCTTCGGCATCTGGGGCGGGCTCAGCGAGCGCGAGCGCCGCAAGCTCAAGCGCCGCGCTGGCTGACCGCTTGGCGGGCGCGCCGCACGGCCTGACGACAGCGGGTGCCCCACCTGCCTAGGCTTGCCTCGTCATGCCAGCCCGAGTCCATGCCATCCTCGTCGCGCGTCCCGGTGATCCCGCCCGTGCGCAGCTCACCCGAACGCTCGACGCCCTGCGGCGGCAGAGCACCCCGCCCGCGGCGGTGACCGTCGTCGTCACCGGCAGCGCCGCGGCCCTGCGCCGCGACGGACTGGACGGCCTGGTCGAGGGCGTGATCGAGGCGCGCGCCAGCACCTCCTTCGCCGAGGCGATCCGCCTCGCCTCCCCGCGCGTCGCGGAGGGCAGCGCCGTCTGGCTGCTCGCGCAGGACACGGTGCCCGCCCCGGATGCGCTGCAGCAGCTCGCCGGCGCACTGGAGCGCTCCCCGTCGGCGCTCATCGCCGCCCCGAAGCTGGTCCGGCAGGACGACGACCGGGAGATCGTCTCCCTCGGCGTGAGCATGAACCGGTTCGGACGGGCGGTCGAGCTGGCGGCCGACGAACTCGACCAGGGCCAGCACGATGCCGCGGAGGACGCCCTCGCGGCGGACATCCGGGGCATGCTGATCCGCGCCGAGGCGCGCGACGCGCTGCGTCCCGACCCCGCTCTCGGCGGCGCGGACGAAGGCCTCGACCTCGGCGTCCGGGCCCGGCTCGGCGGCGGGCGCGTCGTTCTCGTTCCGGCGGCGCGGGTCGCGGTCGCCCCGGACGGCCCGGCCGCGCCGCCCCGTCGTGAGTCCGCGCGGGCGTGGGCGGTGCGCCGCGCCCAGCTGCACCGCCGGCTCGCGTACGCCCCGGCGCCGGCCGTGCCGCTGCACTGGCTGAGCCTGCTCCCGCTCGCGCTGTGGCGCTCGATCGTGCACCTCGTCGGCAAACGGCCCGCCGCGGTCGCCCCGGAATGGGGCGCGGCGCTGGCCGCGATGGTCCAGCTCGCCGCCGTCGGCCGCGCCCGCGGCGCGATCCGCTCGTTCCGGCGCGCGTCGTGGGCGAGCATCGCGCCGCTGCGGGTGTCGCGGGAGCACCTGCGGCTGCGCCTCGACGACGGCCACGGCAGCGAGCGCGGTGCGGTGAGCGAGCTGCACTTCTTCTCCGGCGGCGGCGCGTGGGCCGTGCTCGCCGCTCTCGTCGTCAGCATCGCGTGCTTCACGCCGCTCCTGGCCTGGGAGGCGCTCGGCGGGGGAGCGCTGCTCCCGCTGCGCGACACGGTCGGCGCGCTGTGGGCGGATGCCGCCTGGGGGCGTCGCGGACTCGGCCTCGGGATCGTCGGCCCCGCCGACCCGTTCGCCGCCGTCATCGCCCTGGCCGGCACCCTGTGGCCGGGCTGGCCGTCGTACGTCCTGCTGGTGATCTGGCTGCTCGCGCTGCCCCTGGCGGTGCTCGGCGGATGGTTCGCCGCGACCCGGGTCACCGACCGGGCGGGACTGCGCATCCTCGGCGGGGCGCTGTGGGCGCTCGCGCCGACGTTCCTCACCGCGCTCGTCGAGGGCCGCCCTGCCGCGGTGATCCTGCACCTGCTGCTGCCCTGGCTGTTCCACACCGCCGTGGTCGCGCACCGGTCGTGGGGCGCCGCAGGCGCGGCATCCCTGCTCACCGCCGCGACCGTCGCCTGCGCGCCCGTTCTCGCCCCCGCCCTGCTGCTGCTGTGGCTCGTGGCGGTCGGGATCGCGCTGGGCGGGCGACGCGTCCGCGGGGCGGTGCGGCTGATCTGGGTGCTCATCCCGGCGATCGCGCTGTCCGCGCCGCTGGCGTACGCGCAGATCCAGCGCGGCGGCGTGTGGTCGCTGCTCGCGGACCCCGGATTCGTGCGCGCCGGCGCCGGTCTCGGTGCGGATGCCGATGGCCGCGCCGTCCTCGCCACCGGCTTCCCGTCGGCGGATCGCGGCGGCTGGGAGTGGTTCGCCGGGCCCGGGATCGCGGCCTGGGTACCGCTGCTGCTCGTCCCGCTCGGGCTGCTGGCGCTGATCTCGACGGTCTCCCCGCGCTGGCGGGCGGGCATCACTCTGCTCGTCGTGGCCGTGGCCGGGCTCGCGACGGCGTTCTTCGCCGTCGGGGTCGTGGTGTCGTTCGCGAACGGCGAGGGCGTGCCGATCTGGCCGGGCACCGGGCTGAGCCTCGCCTGGATCGGCATCGTCGGCGCCGCACTGGTCGCGCTGGACACCGCGCTCACCCTCGGCCCGCTGCGCGCGGTCGCCGGTCTCGCCGCGGCCGGCGCGCTCGCCGTGTGCGCGGTCCCCCCGCTGCTCGCCGTGCACACCGGTCACTCCGCGCTCCGCGAGGGGCCGCAGAGCACGCTGCCGGCGTTCGTCAGCGCACAGGCCCGCGGCGACCGCGACCTGGGGACGCTCGTGCTGACCCCGCTCAACGACGGATCCCTGTCGGCGGAGCTGGTGTGGGGATCGAGCGAGACGCTCGGGGCGCAGAGCACCCTGCGCAGCACCGCGGCGCGCACCTCCGAACGCGGACTCGCCGAGGACGCCGTCGACCTCATCTCGGCCCGCGACTTCGACGCCGCTGCGGCGCTCGCCGAGGACGGCGTCAGCTTCGTGCTGCTCGCGCAGGCCCCGGGCGAGGAGGACCGGGCTCGCGCCCTGCGCGGCTCGGCGGTGACCGCCATCGACCAGCGGCCCGGATTCATCCCCGCCGGGGAGACCGCCCGCGGCGTGCTGTGGCGCCTGGACGTCGAGGCCGCGCCGCGCCCGGGCCTGACCGCCGGGCAGGCCGCCGTGGCGCGCACGATCACGACCGTGCAGCTGGTGATCGTCTTCGCCGCGCTGCTGCTGTCGGTGCCGACCAGGGCGTCCCGGCGGGCGGCGCGCTCCCGCTCCCGCATCGTCGGGCGGGCGCCCGACGAGCCCCTGGTGCTGCCGCGCCGGCGCACGAACGGGGGAGCGGCCGGGGCGGCGGATGCGGATGCGGCTCGCCCGGCGGAGGAGGCGTCCGGCGCGGACGCCGCAACGGGCGCGGCAGGCGCGGCCCGCGACGCGGACGGCGCGAAGGGCGCGGCCTCCGGCGGGGCGCGCGACGATGCGTCTTCGCGGTCCGTGCCCCGCGACGCCGAGGATCACGAGGAAGTCGAGGCCGGACGATGAGCGCGACCCCCAGAGGCAGGGCCTTCCGCGTGGCGGCCACCGGCGCCCGCGTGCTCACCGGGGCGGCGGTCGCCGCCGCCTGCGTGCTCGGCGTGTCGGCGGCCGTGGCCGCGCCGTGGCCGGTGATCGAGCACGAGCCGCCCGCGACGACCGTCCAGCCCGTCCCGGGCGACGCGATCCTCGTCTGCAACGGATCCTTCCGCGCGCTCGGCCGCGACACCACCCGAGCGGATGCCATGCTCTCGGCCGGCGTCCCGGCGCTCACCGTCGACCGCTCCGAGGCGGAGCCGGCCGAACGGCCGCTGCAGCAGCCCGACCTCGAGGGCGGAGAAGGCGCGAGCTCCCTCACCGGCGCCGTGACCGACCGCACCGCCCCGATGATCGCGGCCGCGGAGTCGCTGCGCGTCGACGCTCCCGACATGCGCGGGTTCGCCGCGGCGCCCTGCCGGGAGCCGTCCACCGGGACCTGGCTGATCGGCGGGGACGTGTCCACCGGGGCCGCGGATGTGATCGTGCTCTCCAACCCCGGCGACGTCGCCACCACGGTGCAGCTGCGCGTGTACGGCGAGCGCCCGAACGCCTCCGACGTCGTGGTCCCGCCGTCGACGCAGATCGGCGTGCCGCTGGCATCCGTCGCGGCCGCCGAGCCGCAGCCCGTGATCGCGGTGACCTCGCGCTCGCCGATCCGCGCCTCGCTGCAGTCCTCGCTGATCCGCACCCTCGATCCGATCGGCATCGACGTGCAGGACGGCATGAGCGGGCCGCAGAACCACGTCGTGATCACCGGCGTCCAGGCCGCTCAGGGCGCCGGCGACGACCCGACCGGGCTCGTCGTGCGGATGCTCGCCCCGGAGCAGGACGGCCACGCCACCGTGCGCGCACGCCCGGTGGGCGGCGCGACCTCGCAGGGCGACGCGTTCGAGGTCGATCTGCGCAGCGGCATCCCGACCGAGGTCGCGCTGTCCGGCCTCGCCCCGGGCGTGTACGACATCGAAGTGGAGGGGACGGCGCCGGTCGTCGCCGCGGCGCGCCAGACGCTGCGCGCCGGAACCGCCGCGGACTTCGCGTGGATGCCGGCGGCCCCGGAGATCGCGGCGGAGACGATGGTCGCCGTGCCCGACGGGGAGAGCGCGGCGCTGACGCTGCGCAATCGCGGGGCGGAGGACGCCGTCGTGACCCTGCGCGACACCGGCCGGGGGTCGGATGCCGAGGTCACGGTCCCCGCGGGCGGCTCGACGAGCGTGCCGCTGCGGACGGATGCCGGCTACCTGCTGGTCCCGTCGGCCCCGGTGCACGCGGCGGTCACCATGACCGGCGGAGCGGACTCGCCCGACATCGCCGGCTGGCCGGTCTGGGCGCCCGCGCTCAGCCAGCAGCCGATCGCCGTCCGCCCCTGAGCCCCCGCTTCCCGTCCCGGTCGTTCCCCGTCCCGGTCGTTGAGCGAGCACCGGCGCAGCCGGAGCGAGACGAAACGCCTTACCCGCTCAGTACCCGTCGATGTCCGGCCCCAGCTCCCACGGCTCGCGCCCGACGTACTCGGCGGCGGCGTGGAACACGGCGCTCTCGATCGCGACGCGCCGATGTGCGGCGTCGTCGTGCCCCTTCGGCAGCAGCCGCTCGATGGGCACGCGGTACAGCGAGATCCGCTGCTCGTTCGGCTCGACCCGCCAGCGGGGGATGCCGTCGCCACGGTCGTGCGTCGGCATCGCGGCCACCTCGAAGCGCACGTCACGCAGCTCCGGCCACGTGCTGCGCAGGAACTCCACCGCCCCGCCGACCGTCACCTCGAACCGGTCGATCCGCCCGTCCAGCGGCGGCAGCGGCGGACGCACCACCTCGCTGCGGCCGAGCCGGCCGTGCCGGCCGTGCCGCGCGCCGCGAGGCGCTGCGGGTCGGGCGGGGCGATGGCGGGGCATGCCGAAAGTCTAGGCGCTGCCGCGCGGCATCCGCTCGGCCGGCGGGGGCGGGCCTACGCTGGAGCACGATGGACGAACGACTCTGCTCGAAGGTCGGCTGCGCGCGCGAGGCCGTCGCCACCTTGACCTACGACTACGGCGACCAGATGGCGGCCCTCGGCCCGCTCGGCCCGGCCGGGCATCCCCACGCGCACGACCTCTGCGCACCGCACGCGGATCGGCTGTCCGTCCCCGCCGGCTGGCTGGTGGTCCGGCACGAGGCCCTCCGCGCCTGAGGCGCTCCCGCCGCGTGACGGCAGCGTGTCGCACCGGATGTTGCAGCGGGGCGTGCGGATAGGCTGACCCCGGGAGGCCCAGGGGGGTGCCGCCCGGAAAGGCAGCCATGCTGGTCTGGCGTCGGGTCGTGCTCCCGGTCATCCTGCTCATCGTCCTCGGAGCCTGCGCCGCCGCGCTGGTGAAGATCGCCTTCTTCCCGGACACGGTCGAGGCCGCCGCGCCCGCTCCGGCCGGCGCCGTCACCGATCCGGTCATCCCGGTCGCCCGCGGGTCGATCGTCAACGAGCTGAGCCTGCAGGGCAGCATCGCCCGCGACGAGACCTACCCCGTCCGCAGCGAGATCGACGGCACCATCACCGCCGTGCACGTCGCCGACGGCGCGACGGTCGCCGCCGGCCAGGTGCTGTTCACCGTCAGCCAGGAGCACCCGAAGAAGCGGACCCTCGACATCGTCGCCCCGGAGGCCGGAGAGGTCGGCGAGCTCGCCGTCGTCAAGGGGCAGACCCTCACGATCGGCGCCGACCTGTACCGTCTCGCGCCCGCCCGACACCACGTGCTCGCCACGGTCAAGCCGGAGCAGCTGTACCGGCTGGTGCACGCCCCCGGCGAAGCCACCGTCACGATCGCGGGCGGGCCCGCCCCGTTCGCCTGCACCGGCGTCCGCGTGCAGATCGCCGAGGACGGCACCGCCAGCGTGCGCTGCGCCGTGCCCGCCGGCCAGACCGTGTTCGCGGGACTCCCGGCGACCGTCGATCTGGCGCTCGGCAAGGTGGACGACGCGCTCGTCATCCCGGTGACCGCGGTCAAGGGCGGCGCCGGCACCGGCACCGTGTGGGTCGACGCCGGCGACGGCTCCGAGCCCGAGGAGCGCGCGGTGACGCTCGGGATCAACGACGGTCAGCAGGTGGAGGTCGTCGAGGGGCTCGCGGAGGGCGACAGCATCCGCCAGTACGTGCCCGGCTTCGCCGCCCCGGTCGAGGAGATGTGCTACCCGGACGGCATGGGCGGCGAGTTCTGCGAGAGCGGGACCAGCTGGTGACCCTCGTCGCCCTCGAGGACGTCACCAAGAGCGTCCGGCTCCCCGACGACAGCCTGCTCGAGATCCTCCGCGGCGTGTCGCTGCAGGTCGCCGCCGGCGACCACGTGTCGATCGTGGGCCGCTCCGGCTCCGGCAAGTCCACGCTGCTGAACATCCTCGGGATGCTGGACGCGCCCACCACCGGCAGCGTCTCCTTCGAGGGCCGCGAGGTGCGGCGGATGCGGCCGGGCCGGCTCGACCGGCTGCGCGGCGCCAACGTGGGCTTCGTGTTCCAGCAGTTCAACCTGCTGCCTGGACGCACCGCCCTGGATAACGTCATGATGCCGCTGGGCCACGCCCGGGGCCGGCAGTTCTGGAACCGCCGTCGGATCGCCGCCGACATGCTGGAGCGGGTCGGGCTCGGCCACCGGGTCGACCAGATCGCCGACCGGCTCTCCGGCGGCGAGCAGCAGCGCGTCGCGATCGCGCGTGCCCTGGTCCGCCGTCCCGTGCTCATCCTCGCCGACGAGCCCACCGGCGCACTGGACATCGACACCGGCGCGACCGTGATGGCGCTGCTGGACGAGGTCGCCACCGAGACCGACGCGGCCCTGGTCACCATCACCCACGATCTCCACGTCGCGGCACGGGCGCGGCGGCACTACCGGCTGGACGCCGGCGTCCTGGCGCCCGCCGACCTGCGCCGCGCGTTCGAGGCCTCGACGCTGCAGCACACGCCGCTTGCGGCATCCGTCCCCTCCGCCGACGGGGAGCTGATCGCATGACGGGCGTGCTCGGCGCGCTCGCGGACGCCTGGGCCGAGATCCGCGTGCACAAGATGCGGGTGCTGCTGAGCCTGATCGGCATCGCGGTGTCGGTGGCGGCGCTGACCGCAGTCGTGGCGATCACCGAGTACCAGCGTCAGGCGATGCTCGAGGAGTCCGACCGCTGGGGAGGGCGCGCGGCGACGATCGCGGTCGTCCCGATGGGCGGGGGAGAGCACGGGCCCGATCTGGAGGCCTTCCACGCCCACTTCCTCACCGTGGGCGAGCGCTACGGCTTCAGCCACGTCGCGCGCATCGCCGAGGGCATGCAGCTGCCGGTGCAGTCGTCCGAGGGCTTCAAGCTCACGCCGGTGCGGCTGATCGACCCGGGGTACGCCGTCATCCACCGCGACAAGCTGCTCGAAGGACGCGAGTTCCGCCCCGAGGACGTCGAGGCGATGGCGCCGCCGGCGATCATCAGCGAGCCGCTGTGGGAGCGGCTGGGCAGCGTGCCGCTGTCCCAGCACCCGACGCTGACCATCGGCGGCGAGGGCGGCGGCACGTACCAGGTGGTCGGCGTGCGCCCGCGGCAGAACCCGTTCGACGAGCAGCCGAGCGTGGATCTGCTCTACGACGCCTACCGGCTCCGCGTGGACGCGCTGCCGGAGGGCACGACGACCCGCTACGACATCTGGGTGCCGACGCCGCAGGCCGGGGCGATCGGACCGGTGCTGGCGATGGACCTGCGCGCCGGGCTGCCGGAGGGCACCGCGGTGGAGGTGCGGCGCAGCGACTGGGCCGCGCAGCCGGGCATGCTCGACTCCGTGCAGATGGCGGAGACGATCATGGCGGGGGTCGCCGCGCTCATCCTCGCGCTCGGCGCGCTCAGCCTGATCAACATCCAGCTCGTCGCGATGCGCCAGCGCGTGCGGGAGATCGGCGTGCGCCGGGCGTTCGGCGCCACCGCCGGACGCGTGTTCACCACGGTGTTCCTGGAGAGCCTGGTGGCCACCACGGTCGCCGGCGTCGTCGGGATCGCGCTCGTCGTCGCGGTGCTGCGCTCGGGCTGGGTCACCGGGATGATGTTCCCCGCCCTCGTGGACGTCCCGCCGTTCCCGATGCGGGCGGCGCTGACCGGGCTGCTGGCCGCCGTCGTGGTGGGGGCGCTCGCCGGTCTCGTCCCGGCCCTGGTCGCGCTGCGGGTGAAGGTGATCGACGCGATCCGGTTCTGACGCGGATGCCGGGTCAGACCCGGATGCGGCGGCCGGTGAGCCGCTCGGCACGCTCGTCTGCGATCGCCAGGGCGCGCGCCTCGCGCTCACGGCGCAGCGCCGCCACGGCGTTCAGCAGCTGCTCCGGGGGCGCCGAGGGCAGCGGGGCGACGAACGGGGCGACCTCGACGGCCAGCTCGCGCGCGACCCGGTCGCGGGCGGTCGGCGTCATCCGCTCCGCGTTCGCGAGGAACTGCGACACGCGCCGCGCGAGCCGGTCCGGGAGCCGGGCGACGTCCGCGATCCCGGCCCAGTCGTACAGCGCGGGGGAGAGCGCGGGGGCGTGCGGCACGAGGCGCGGCGTGCGCACCCGCTGCGCGTAGGTGCCGGCGACAAGATCGCCCAGGCGCTGCGACCTCGGGGTGAGCGCGCCGGTGATGACGGCCAGGCCGCCGAAGGTGAAATAGATCTCGAGCACGCCCAGAAGCCCGCGGATGAAGCTGTGCCGGAACGTGATCGCCCCGCCGTCCACGCGCACGATCCGGCCGCCCACGATGAGCTTGCCGAGACTGCGCCCCCGCGTCGCCACCTCCACGGTGACCGGCAGCACCAGGAAGCTGATCACGATCGCCGCGACGGTGAAGATCCGGAAGCCGTGCTCCCCGAGCAGCCCGAGATCGCCGAGCCACAGCTGCAGCATCACGAACGCGAGGAACACCAGGAACGCCAGGATCATGTCCACCAGCGCCCCCGCCGCGCGCAGCAGGAAGCCGACCGGCTGCACATCGATCGCGACGGCCTCGCCGGACAGGATCTCCTGCTCGTCGGCGATCGGCGTGGACATGAGTACAGTAAATCAGGTGGATGCCGACGCGCTCAGCGACGCCCGCCGCCCCGAGTGGGAGCGGCTGGACGCTCTGAGCCGGGCGCATCGGCTGAACGGCGCGCAGGTGGACGAGCTCATCGTCCGGTACCGGGCGGCATCCGCCGATCTCGCCGAGCTGAAGACCTCGGTCGGCGACTCGCCGCAGGGCGCCTACCTGTCCACGATCCTCGCCGCCGCCCGGCTGCGCCTCACCGGCGCCTCCGACAGCATCCTCACCCAGGCCACGCGATTCTTCGGATCCCAGCTCCCCGCCGCGCTCTACCGGGTGCGGTGGACCACGCTCGTCATCGCCCTCGCGTTCGTGCTGATCTGGGCCATCACCGGCGCCTGGATCGCCGCGGACCCCGAACGGGTCGCGACCCTGGGCCCGCCGGACGTGCTCCAGCAGTACGCCGAGGAGGACTTCGTCGAGTACTACCAGCCCGCCGCCTCCTTCGCCGGGATGGTGTGGACCAACAACGCCTGGCTGGCGATGCAGTGCGTGCTCTTCGGCGTCAGCGGCGTGTGGCCGGTGTGGATGCTGGCGCAGAACGCCATCGGCATCGGCGTCGCGACCGCCGTGATGGCCTCCTACGGCTACCTCGACGTGATGCTGCTGCACATCCTCCCGCACGGGATGCTCGAGCTGACCTGCCTGTTCGTGGCGGCCGCCGCCGGGCTGCACGTGTTCTGGGCGTGGGTCGCGCCCGGCCCGCGCACCCGCGGGGCGGCGCTGGCCGCAGAGGGGCGGGCGCTGGCCACCGTCGCGATCGGGCTGGTGTTCGCGCTCGGGCTGTCCGGCCTGGTCGAGGGCTTCGTCACCGGCTCCGCGCTGCCCTCGCCGGTCAAGCTCGTCATCGGTGCGGCGGCGCTGGGCGCGTTCCTGTTCTACATGCTCGTGACCGGTCGACGAGCGGTGCGCCGGGGCGAGAGCGGCGACCTCGTCGAGTACGAGGCGGGCACGCCCACCCTCGTGGCGGGCTGACTCCGTGCCGGGCCGACCTTCTCGGCCAGGCAGGGATCGCGGTCAGCGCCCGGTGGGGGAGCGGCCGTCGAACAGCGCCCGGTAGGCGTACCCGGCGAGCATCGCGCCGACCACCGGGAACACCAGGAACACCCACAGCTGCGACAGCGGGCCCATGCCGCCGTAGATCGCGGTGGCGATCGAGCGCGCCGGGTTGACCGACGCGCCGTCGACCGGGATCGCGACCAGGTGGATCACCGTCAGCGCGAGGCCGATCACCAGCCCCGCGAAGCGGGTGGACCGCTCCGGATGCGTGGTGCCGAGCACCACGAAGAGGAGCAGGCCGGTGAGGATCAGCTCGATCACCACCGCCGCGAGCATCCCGAACCCGCCGGGCGACTGCGCGTCCCAGCCGTTGCTGGCGAACCCGGCGTCCTGGGCGGCGGCGAGCCACGTCTCCGGACCGAACATCCCGACCAGCACCAGCAGGGTGGTCCCGACCACGCTGCCCACCAGTTGCGCGACCGCGTACGGGCCGACGTCGCGCCACGGGAAGCGGCCGGCCGCGGCCATCCCCAGGGTCACTGCCGGGTTGAAGTGGCCGCCCGAGACCGGCCCGAACGCGTACAGGCCCACGATCAGCGCCAGCCCGAACGCGACAGCGACGGCCAGGTACACGGTCGCCGTCGAGCCGGGCTCGGTGAAGCGGCTGGAGGCGAACAGGGCGGTGCCCACGCCGCCGAACACGAGGAGGAGGGCGCCGAACCCCTCCGCCGCGAGCCGGGCGCCCAGCGTCGGGGTGGAGACCGCGGTGCTGGTGCTGGTGGGGGAGTCGCTCATGGGCCTGTCCTTCGGGAGACGCCGGCGGGACGTCGGGTGGGACGCCGGCTGCTGCTCCACATGATCCCGCGCCGGATGCCCGACGCGCACGCGGCACGCCGAGCGGTCCGGCCCGCCCGCGGACCACGACGCGCCACGACGCGCCACGACACGCCGTTGTTTTGAAGAGTTCAAAAGAAGTGCGAAGATGGGGGACATGACCGCCCCCGCACTCCGCTCCGCCGACGAGGCGATCCGCGGTGCAGGGCTGCGCATCACCGAGTCGCGCCGCGCCGTTTATGAGGCCCTGGCCGCGCATCCGCACGCCACGGCCGAGGATGTGCACGCGGCCCTGTCGTCGCCGACCAGCCTGCAGTCGGTGTACAACGCCCTCGGCGACTTCGCCGCCGCGGGGCTGGTGCGCCGGATCGAGCCGGCCGGGCATCCGATGATGTTCGAGCTGCGCGTCGATGACAACCACCACCACCTCGTGTGCACGCAGTGCGGCGCCATCGAGGACGTGGACTGCGCGGTGGGGCACGCGCCCTGTCTGCTGCCCGGTGACGCGCGCGGCTATCGGGTCGCCGTCGCGGAGGTCACGTACTGGGGCCTGTGCGCCCGGTGCGCCTCCGACGCGGCCTGACGACCCCACCCCAGAGACCCCACCCATGAACGGAAGGACATCCATGACCGACGTTCAGATCCCAGGTATCGGTGACGACGCCTCCGGAATCGACCAGTCCAAGACGGTGACCGAGGAGCCGGTCGAGGCGGACGACGCGGGCGCCTGCCCGGTCATCCACGCCCAGCCGCACCCGACCATGGGTTCGGCCAACCGCGTGTGGTGGCCCGAGCAGCTGAACCTGAAGATCCTCGCCAAGAACACCGCCGAGCGGAACCCGCTGGACCCGGGCTTCGACTACAAGGCTGCCTTCGAGGCGCTGGACCTGGACGCCGTGAAGAAGGACATCGAGGAGGTCATCACCACCTCGCAGGACTGGTGGCCCGCCGACTTCGGCCACTACGGCCCGCTCATCGTCCGGATGGCCTGGCACAGCGCCGGCACCTACCGCGTCACCGACGGCCGCGGCGGCGGCGGGACCGGCCAGCAGCGCTTCGCGCCGCTGAACAGCTGGCCCGACAACGTCGGCCTCGACAAGGCGCGCCGCATCCTGTGGCCGATCAAGAAGAAGTACGGTCAGTCGCTGTCGTGGGCCGACCTGATGATCCTGGCCGGCAACGTCGCGCTCGAGTCGATGGGCTTCAAGACCTTCGGCTTCGCCGGCGGCCGCGTGGACGCATGGGAGCCGGACGACGACGTGTACTGGGGTCCGGAGACCACCTGGCTCGGCGACGAGCGCTACTCCGGCGACCGCGAGCTCGAGAAGCCGCTGGCGGCGGTGCAGATGGGTCTCATCTACGTCAACCCGGAGGGCCCGAACGGCAACCCCGACCCGATCGCCGCGGCCCGCGACATCCGCGAGACCTTCGGGCGGATGGCGATGAACGACGAGGAGACCGTCGCCCTGATCGCCGGCGGCCACACCTTCGGCAAGACCCACGGCGCGGCATCCGACGAGCACCTCGAGGCCAACCCCGAGGCGGCGGGCCTGGAGATGCAGGGCCTGGGCTGGAAGAACAACTTCGGCACCGGCAAGGGCGACGACCAGATCACCTCGGGCCTCGAGGTCACCTGGACCTACCACCCGACCCGCTGGGACAACGAGTTCTTCCACATCCTGTACGCGTACGACTGGGAGCTGTTCGAGAGCCCGGCCGGCGCCAAGCAGTGGCGTCCGGTGAACGGCGCCGGCGCCGACATGGTGCCGATGGCGCACTCCGCCGGCCGCCGCGAGCCGCGCATGCTCACCACCGACCTGGCGCTGCGCTTCGACCCGGAGTACGGCAAGATCTCGCGCCGCTTCAAGGACGACCCGGAGGCCTTCGCCGACGCGTTCGCCCGCGCCTGGTTCAAGCTCACGCACCGTGACATGGGTCCGCGCGCCCGCTACCTCGGCCCGGAGGTCCCGGCCGAGGAGCTGGTCTGGCAGGACCCGGTGCCGGCGGTCGACCACGCCCTCATCGACGCCGCGGACGCCGCGGCGCTGAAGGCGCAGATCCTGGAGTCCGGCCTCGGCGTGTCCGACCTGGTCTCGGTGACCTGGGCGGCGGCGTCCACCTTCCGCGGCAGCGACAAGCGCGGCGGCGTCAACGGCGCCCGCATCCGCCTCGCCCCGCAGAAGGACTGGGAGGTGAACAACCCGGCCCGCCTGGCGCACGTGCTCGAGGTGCTCGAGGGCGTCCAGCAGCGCTTCAACGAGTCCCGCACCGACGACGTGCGCGTCTCGCTCGCCGACCTCATCGTCCTCGCCGGCAACGCCGCGGTCGAGAAGGCCGCGAAGGTCGCCGGCGTCGACGTCGAGGTGCCGTTCCACCCTGGTCGCACGGATGCCACGCCGGAGCAGACCGACGTGCACTCGTTCAGCTACCTCGAGCCGCAGGCCGACGGGTTCCGCAACTACGTCTCGAAGGACGTCGCGCGCATCCCCGCCGAGCACCTGCTGCTCGACAAGGCGAACCTGCTGACGCTGACCGCGCCGGAGATGACCGTCCTCGTCGGCGGGCTGCGCGTCCTCGGCGCGAACTGGGACGGCTCCGCCTACGGCGTGTTCACCGACCGTCCGGGCGTGCTCACGAACGACTTCTTCGTGAACCTGCTCGACCTCGGCACGACCTGGAAGCCGCTCGACCCCGGCTCGCACGCCTTCGAGGGCCGCAAGGACGGCTCCGGCGAGGTCGTCGGCCGCGGCACCCGCGTCGACCTCGTGTTCGGCTCGAACTCCGAGCTGCGCGCGCTGGCCGAGGTGTACGCCTCCGACGACGCGAAGGAGAAGTTCGTGCGCGACTTCGTCGCCGCGTGGGGCAAGGTCACCGAGCTGGACCGCTTCGACCTGCGCTGATCTGCGCTCACCGGGACGGCCCTCGCCTCAGGCGGGGGCCGTCCCGCGTCTCCGGGCGCGGTGCCTCGGGCATCCGGCATCCGCCACGGGCGTCCGTCGTCGGGCATCCGTCCGTCGCGAGGCGCAGCGGATGCCGCGGAGCGGATGCCGCGGGCGGGGCCGGGCGGATGCCGCGGGGCGGCGCTCAGAGCAGGCCGGCGGCCTTGAGCTCGAGGTAGCGGTCGGCGATCCGGGGCGGCAGGGTCTCGGGGTCGGCGGCGATCGCCTCCCCGCCGGCCCGGCGGATCGCGTCGGCGACGTTCTCGGCGTCGCGCAGCGTCCGCTCCGCCGCGGCCGCGAGGTACACCGCCTCGCGGGAGTCGCGCCGCCGCGCCAGTTCGCCGATCGCGTCGTCGGTCACCGAGCCGACCAGCACCGTGGTCGCCCGCGACGCCCGGGGGAAGGCGCCGAGGAAACCGCGTGCGGACTCCGCGGCGTCTTGCGCCGTGAGCACCACGATCAGCGACGGGCGCGTGGTCAGCGTCCGGATCGCGGCGAACGCGCCGTGCCAGTCGGTGTCCACCAGCCGCGCGTGCACCGGCGCCATCGCGTCCGTGATCGCCGGGAGCAGGCCGGCGCCGTCCACGCCGGTGACCCGGCCGCGGGCGACCCGGTCGTACAGCAGCAGATGCACGTGGTCGCCGGCGCGCGCGGCGAGGGCGGACAGCAGCAGGGCCGCCTCGAGCGAGGCATCCAGCCGGGTGCCGTCGCCGACCCGGGCCGCGGCGGTGCGGCCGGTGTCGATCAGGATCACCACGTGCCGGTCGCGCTCCGGACGCCAGGTGCGCAGCATGGTGGTGCCGGCGCGCGCCGTGGCGCGCCAGTCGATCGAGCGCACATCGTCGCCGCGGACGTATTCGCGCAGCGAGTCGAACTCGGTGCCCTGACCGCGCACCTGGATCGACGTGTTGCCGTCCAGCTCGCGCAGCCGCGCCAGCCGCGAGGGCAGGTGCTTGCGGGAGGTGAACGCCGGCAGCACCCGCAGCGCGCCCCGCACATCGTGCCGGGCCTGCCGGCCGGCGATGCCGAGGGGGCCGCGCGAGCGGACCACCACGAACGGGCTCTCCAGCTCCCCGCGCCGCCGCGGCAGCAGCGGGACCTCCACCCGCCGGCGCTCCCCGGGCGGCACCGTGATCGGCGTCCGCCGCTCCGGTGCGCCGGCGGTCGGCTGCCACGCGTCCCGGAGCAGACCGCGCAGCATCCGCCGCCCCGTGTTCTGCACCGCCACGCTCACCGACACCGGCTCGCCCAGCCGCGCCCGGTTCGGCACCCGCCGGGTCACCACGAGCGCCCTCGGCGAGGCGGCCAGCGCCGCATCCGCCGCCGTCAGCGCTGCACACAGCAGCACCCACACGCCGAGCACCGCCCACGCGGGCACGCCGGCCGCGCTCAGCAGCACGACCGGGACGACGCCGAGCGCGAGGAGCAGCGGGAGCAGGCCGGTGACGAACACCTAGATCGGCACCCGCGTCTGCTGGACGACCGCGTGCAGCACCGCATCCGGTGACACGCCCTCCATCTCGGCATCCGGACGGAGCTGGATGCGGTGCCGCCACACCGGCATGAGCATGGTCTGCACGTGATCCGGCGTCACGGCGGAGGAGGCGTTCAGCCACGCCCAGGCCTTCGCGGCGGCGAGCAGGGCGGTGGCCGCACGCGGGCTCGCGCCCAGCTCCACCGACGGCGACTGCCGTGTGGCGCGGGCGAGGTCGACGATGTAGCCGAGCACGTCGTCGGTGACCTGCACGCGCCCGGCGGCGTCCTGCGCGGCGCGGATCTCCTCGGCGGTGACCACGGACGCGATCCCGCTCAGGGCACGGGGCGAGAAGCCGCCGGCGTGCAGGCGTAGCACGCCGACCTCGGCGTCCCGTTCCGGCATCGCGACGACGAGCTTCATCAGGAAGCGGTCCAGCTGCGCCTCCGGCAGCGTGTACGTGCCCTCGTGCTCGACCGGGTTCTGCGTCGCGGCGACGAGGAACGGGTCCGGCAGGGGACGGCTGGTGCCGTCGGCGGAGACCTGGCGCTCCTCCATCGCCTCCAGCAGCGCGGCCTGCGTCTTCGGGGGCGTGCGGTTGATCTCGTCGGCGAGCAGGATGCTGGTGAACACCGGTCCCGGCCGGAACTCGAACTCGCCGGTCCGCGCGTCGTAGACGAGCGACCCGGTGACGTCGCCCGGCATCAGGTCGGGGGTAAACTGCACGCGCTTGGTGTCCAGGCCGAGGGCCCGGGCGAACGAGCGCACCACGAGGGTCTTCGCGACGCCGGGCACGCCCTCCAGCAGCACGTGGCCGCGGGCGAGGAGCGCCACCAGCAGGCCGGTCACGGTGCCCGCCTGCCCGATCACCGCCTTGTCCACCTCCGCGCGCACGCGGTGCATCGCCTGACGCAGCGCGTCGTCGGAGGGTGCCGATGCCGCCGAGGAGGCGGGGGCCGCGGATGCCGGGGCAGCCGCCGGCGGTGCGGATGCCGGACCCGGGGCGGGCGGTGCGGGCGGCGGCGCCGGAGCGCCGGCCGGGGGAGCGGCGGAAGGCTGGTTCGCGTCGGTCACGGCACGTTCCTTTCGGTGTGGACGGCGGCGTCGACGGCCGCCTCGAGCTCGGCGAGCTTGCGGGCCAGGTCGACGAGATCGGCGTCGCCCGCCGGCGGAGGACCGGCGAGCAGCTGGTGCAGGGAGCCGCGCGGTACGCGCAGGCGGTCGGATGCGGCATCCGCGACCTCCACGGCGGATGCCCGGGCGCTGAGGCCCAGGCGCCGGCCGAGACGCAGCACCGTCCCGGTGCGGATCGCCTCGGCGGCGTGCGCGGCATCCCCGGCCCTGGCGGTGAGCCGCGCGCGGCCGTGCATGGTCTCGGAGGCGCGGACCGTGACCGGCAGCGACTCCGTGACCAGTGGGCCGAACCGGCGTCCCCGCCAGGCGATCGCGGCCAGCGCGGCCAGGGCGAGCAGGACGATCGCCGGGGTCACCCATTCGGGCGTGAGCGATCCCAGCGTCTCCTCCGGGTCGCCGACGCGGTCGGAGTCCTCGAACGAGGGCACGTACCAGACGACGTGTCCGGTCTGCCCGAGCAGGGCGAGGCCGAGGGCGGCGTTGCCGTTCTCGGCGAGGTGCTCGTTGTCGAACAGCCGGCGCCCCTCCACGACGGCGATGCGCGGATCGTCGGCGACGAGCACGGCGGCGTCGCCGTCTGCATCCGCGAAGCAGCCGGCGACGCCGGGAGCGGGGCGGAACATCCGGTCCGGGGCGATCTCGCCGACCCGCGCGAACTCCGCCAGGTCGCATCCGGCATCCACGGTCTGCGGGGCGCCGAAGGCGTCCTCGCCGAGGCCGGTGAGCTCCAGCAGGCGCGCGCTCGTGGACAGGAAGACCACCCGGTCGGCGGGCTGGATCAGCTCCTGCACGGCCTCGTCGCTGAGCGGGTAGGGATCGGTCATGGCGAGGGTCGAGTCCGGGCGCAGGGCGTCGCGCACCTCCGCGCGGGTGCGCGCCACGGTGACCTCGATGTCCTGCTGGCGGAGGATCTCGGCCAGCGCGCGGGCCCCCTGCGGGTTGCGCCCGTCGGGGTTCAGCATGCCGCCGATGGTCGGCGCGGTCGCGGTGAACCGCAACGAGACGAGCGCCACGCCCAGCAGCAGCAGGAGCACGAACAGCCAGCCGAGGAGCCGGCGCCCGCGTCCGCGCGGCGGTCCGACGGCCGTCGAGGCGGCGATCGCGGGGACGGATGCGGCAGAGCCGGCATCCGGGGCGGCGGTACCCGTGACGCCGGCGAGGTCCCCGGAGGCGGATGCCGCGGCATCCGGCGACCCGGCCCGTGCGGCGGGGGCGGACGGGCTCATGCCGGCACTCCGCGGGTGTCCGCCGCCGGAACCGGGATGGCGGGGGCGGCGGCGGTGACCGCGGCATCCGTGTCCGCCACGAGCCGGTAGTCGTGCTCGCCTGCGGCCGTACGCAGATAGCGGACCCGGTCGAAGGCGACGGCGGCCTCGTGCAGCCGTTCGGCGTGCGCGGGGAACGGCACGCCGCCCTCGCGCGCGATCGCCTGCGCGGTGGCCCCGGGCGCGGGATCGATGAGGTCGCGTTCGATGAGACCGCGGGCCAGAGCACGGAAGCGCAGCACGACGGCGCCGTCCCAGTCGCCGTCGCGGGCGCGGCGCTCGGCCTCGGCGCGCAGCTGCGCGGCGGTGCGGTCGTCGCGCGCTCCGAGCAGCTCGTCGCGTCGGCGGATCGCCCGCGGGGAGCGGGGACGGCCCCACACGATCAGGGCGACGATGATCGCCGCCACGACGACCGCCACGATGAGGGCGGTGGCGAACGGGGCCGCGTTCCCGGCGCCCTCGGTGGAGAACAGGTCGGCGATGCCCTCCACGATGTCGCGGGCGAGGCTGTCGAACCAGGTCGGCTTCGCCGCCTGATACTCCTGGCGCGACAGCTCCTCCTCGGCCCAGCGCCGCGCTTCGTCCCCGTCCGGGACGAAGACGTCCGCCCTCAGGATCACGCGGATCCGCCCGGAGGCGCCCACGGGCTGTCGGATGCCGGCGGGATCGGCCGCGCCGCGGGGGGAGGCGGGGCCGGCGGCTGCGCTCCGTACGGCTGCCCGGGATACGGCTGCGCTCCGTACGGCTGCGCTCCGTACGGCTGCCCGGGATACGGCTGCCCGGGATACGGCGCGGCGTCCGGCGCGGGGTACGGTCCCGGGTACGACGGCGCCGGCGGCGACGCGGGCGGGGGACCGGCGGTCACCGCGCGGGCGGGATCCACCGCGTACGGGTCTCCGAGCTGCTCCTCGGACGCGCCGAGGGCGGACCTCTCGGTGTACGCGATCAGCGCCTGGTCCAGCCCCTCGTACCGCATCCGGCTGTCCAGGTACACCAGCGTCGCGCCGGTGGCCTGCACCACCAGGGCGACGGCCTGCAGCGCCAGCACGAGCACCTGCGGCAGGATCGTCAGCATGATCAGCCCGATCACGGCGGTCGGCTCGCTCGCCCCGGTGGGCGCGAACACGCCGGTGAGCACCATGCTGAGGATCGACCCCGGGATGCTCACCACCTGCGCCGCCAGGCCCATGATCGCGCCGATCAGGAACATCACCCCGAACGCCACCCAGAACCGGCCGCGGGTCAGCCGCCACGACCGCACCAGGCCGCCGCGCACCGTGGCGCGCTCCAGCACGAGCGCGGAGGGCACCAGCAGGATCTTCGTGCCGATCCAGACGAACAGCACGACGCCGCCGAGCACCGACACGATGCCCACGAGCACGGCGATGCCGATCAGCGCCTCCCCGCCGCCGGCGCTCGCCCCCGCGACCAGGGCGAGGATGATCAGCAGCACGACGGCGACGACCGCGATCACGGCGAGCATCTGCAGCACGGCGAAGCCGAACAGCCGCCAGAACGACGGACGCATGCGCGCCCACAGCATCCGCAGCCCCGCCTTGCGGCCGAGGGCGGCGTACGAGACGTCGGCGGCGACGATGCCCTGCACGATCGCGGTGAAGGCGACCGTCGCGAGCGCCACCAGGACGCCGACCACGGCGTTGATCGCCACCGTCCCGGCGAGGATCGTCGGGTAGTCGGGGGACCCCGGCGGCACCGTCTCCAGCCGGGAGAAGGTGATCAGCATCACGGTGGCCATCACCGCGACCACGGCGATCGTGACGCCCAGCTGCAGCGTGACCGCGAAGCCGAACAGCACCTTGGGGTTGTGGCGCAGAGCGGCGAACGCCTTCCCGAGCAGCATCCCGAAGGTCATCGGATGCAGGGGGATGGCG
Source organism: Microbacterium sp. EF45047 (assembly GCF_028472845.1). NCBI lineage: Bacteria > Bacillati > Actinomycetota > Actinomycetes > Micrococcales > Microbacteriaceae > Microbacterium > Microbacterium sp. EF45047. The sequence continues at coordinate 871,088 of NZ_CP069429.1, forward strand.
CCCTTCTTCGGGGCGGGGGTCCAGGTCTGACCGCTCACGTGCACTCCCTCCTCGTGCTCTCCCATCGTGTCACATCGGGCGCCGCGCCCCTCGGCCGCCGCCGGGAGCATCTTGAGTAAGCTGAGGAAAGCTGCGGTCGCGCTGGGGTGCTTCGCCGTCCGCATCCGTCAAGAAAGAGGCTGGGCCCATATGACCTCACGCATCCTCGTGGTCGACGACGACACGGCGCTCGCCGAGATGATCGGCATCGTGCTGCGGACGGAAGGCTTCGAGACGCTGTTCTGCGCGGACGGGGCCCGTGCCGTCGAGGAGTGGCGCACGTCCCGCCCCGACCTCGTGCTGCTCGACCTTATGCTGCCCGGCATGGACGGGATCGAGATCTGCACCCGCATCCGCGCCGAGTCCGGCGTGCCGATCATCATGCTCACCGCGCGCAGCGACACGGCGGACGTGGTGCGCGGTCTCGAGGTGGGCGCGGACGACTACATCGTCAAGCCGTTCAATCCGAAGGAGCTGGTCGCCCGCATCCGCACCCGCCTGCGCCCGGTCACGCCGTCCGCGAGTGACGTGCTGCGGATCGGCGACCTGGTGATCGACGTCGACGCGCACGAGGTGCGCCGCGGCACCACGCCCATCGCGCTGACGCCGCTGGAGTTCCAGCTGCTGGTCGCACTGGCCTCCAAGCCGCAGCAGGTGTTCTCCCGGGAGATGCTGCTCGAGCAGGTCTGGGGCTACCACTACAAGGCGGACACCCGCCTGGTGAACGTGCACGTGCAGCGGCTGCGCGCGAAGGTCGAGCTCGACCCGGACAACCCGAAGATCGTGATGACGGTGCGGGGCGTCGGCTACCGGGCCGGGAGCGTCGGCTAGGAGACGGCCGTGACGGCGACGACCGCCAGTCCCGCGCCGGTCGCGCTGTGGCGCGATCCGCGCGAATGGCCGCGGGCCATCGGATCCCTGTGGCACCGCTCGATGCGCTTCCGCACGATCGCGCTCACGCTCGTGCTCACCGCGTTCGCGATCTTCATCACCTGCCTCACGATGGCGCTGGTGATCCAGAACGACCTGTTCGAATCGCGCAAGGACGAGGCGCTGGAGAACGCCAAGCGGGCCGTCGCTCAGGCGCAGAGCGTGCTCGACTCCGGCGAGGTCGGCGACGACCGCGCCGCCATGCGCGCGCTGTGGGGGTCGGTGCAGCGCGAGATCCAGCGCACCTCCTCCTCCGACATGCTGATCGCCTTCCCGTCGCGGATCGAGAACGCCGCCGTGGCCCCGAACGGGTTCCGCAACCGGCTCAGCGCCGAGCTCATCGACGACGCCCTGCGCGCGCGGGTGGTCGACCTCGACGACCGTCAGGCCTGGCAATCGGTGGCGCTGCCCACGGAATCCGGCGGGACCGCCCCCGGTGTCATCGTCGGCCAGCAGCTCGTCGTGCCCCACGTCGGCGTGTACGAGCTGTACATCGCGTACGACCTGACGGATGCCGAGGGCACGCTGCTCTTCGTGCAGCGCACCCTGTGGCTGGCCGGCATCTCGCTGGTCGCCATCGTCGCCGCGATCTCCTGGCTGGTGCTGCGGGCGGTGTCCACCCCGATCGTCGAGGCCGCCGAGACCAGCGCCCGGCTCGCGGCCGGCGACCTGGCGGTGAGGCTGCCGGTGCGCGGCGAGGACGAGCTGGCCACGCTGGCCCGGTCGTTCAACGCCATGGCCGACAGCATCGAGGCGCAGATCCGGGAACTCGCCGAGCTCTCGCTCGTGCAGCAGCGCTTCGTCTCCGACGTCTCGCACGAGCTGCGCACGCCGCTGACGACCATCCGGCTGGCGGCGGAGATGATCAACGACCAGAAGGACGAGTTCGACCCGACCACCGCCCGCACCGCCGAGCTGCTGCACACCCAAGTGCAGCGGTTCGAGACCCTGCTCGCCGATCTGCTGGAGATCAGCCGGTACGACGCCGGGTCGGTGCAGCTCGAGGTCGAGGCGACGAGCATGGCCCAGCTGGCGGAGGAGGTCGTCGAGCAGATGCGGCCGCTCGCCGAGACGCACGGCACCGAACTCCGCCTGGTGGCGCCGGGCGGGTACTCCCCGGTGGACATGGATCCGCGCCGGGTGCGCCGCGTGCTGCGCAACCTCATCGGCAACGCCATCGAGCACGGCGAGGGCCGGCCCATCGTGGTCACCGTGGACAGCAACCAGCACGCGGTCGCCGCCGGCGTGCGCGACTTCGGTCTCGGCATGACCGCGGAGGACGCCGATCGCGTGTTCGACCGGTTCTGGCGCGCCGACCCCTCCCGCAAGCGGACCATCGGCGGCACCGGCCTCGGCCTGTCGATCGCGCTCGGCGACGCCAAGCTGCACGGCGGCACACTCGAGGTGTGGTCCGAGCTCGGGGTGGGCACGAACTTCGTGCTCACGATCCCGCGCACGCCGGGGGAGATGGAGGGTCCGAGCCCCGTGCCGCTGGAGCCGCAGGAGACGCTCGGCGAACTCGGCAGCATCACCGAGCCGATCGGCGTCCCCCCTGCGGATGCCGCGGGGTCAGCGGGTCCGGACGGGGAGGTGGGGTCATGAGGCTCACGCGCACCGTGCGGGCAGCGGCGCTCGCCGCCGCCGCACTGCTGCTGGCAGGATGCGCCGGTCTTCCGACATCCGGGCCGCCCAACATCGGCCTGCCGCTGGGTGACGGGCCGACCGTGCCCGAGTACACCGAGGTGGCCGAGGAGCCGGTCGAGGGCGCCTCGCCGAAGCAGATCGTCGCCGGGTTCCTTGAGGCGGGCGTCACCCCGGACGGCGACTGGGCGATCGCACGCGAATTCCTCACCGAGGAGCTGGCCCGCACCTGGAAGGCGGGGACCGGTGTCACCATCGACGACACCCTGTTCTCCCGGCTGTTCTCCGCCAGCACCGACGGCTCCGAGGAGGCCGAGGAGGAGGCCACGGAGAGCGACGTCAGCGTCCGGTTCAACCAGGTCGCCAGCGTGGACGCCACCGGCGCCTACACCGAGCAGGCCGGCCAGGCCCAGGCGGCGTTCCACCTCGTGCGGGTGGACGGGGAGTGGCGGATCGCGGAAGCGCCGGACGGCATCGTGCTGGACTCGGACAGCTTCGCCCAGGTGTACGACAGCCACGCCCTGCAGTACTTCGACGCCACGTGGTCGCGGCTCGTGCCGGACGTGCGCTGGTTCCCGCGGCGCGGGTCGATGGCCACCTCGATCACGCGCGCCCTCGTCACCGGCGAGCCGGCGCCGTGGCTGGCTCCCGCGGTGCGCTCGGCCTTCACCGGCGAGATCGGCCTGGACCGCAACGCCGTGCCGGTGGACTCGTCGCAGGTGGCCGAGGTGTCCCTGAACCGGGCGGCCCTGTCCATCGACCCGACGACGCTGGCGCGGATGCGCACCCAGCTGGAGGCGAGCCTGGCGGACCTCGGCGTCAGCGAGGTGCGCCTCCTCGTCGACGGCAGCCCGCTGGACGCCGCGCGGGCTCCGCTGGCCGAACGGCCACCGGCGAACGGCGTGCTCGTGCTCACCGACGACGCCTTCGGCACGGCCGTCGGCGACGAGGTCACCCCGGTGCCGGCGCTGACGGCGCAGATCGGGAAGATCCCCGGGCCGATCGCCGCGATCGATGTGGGGGCCGGCGGCGCGCACGCCGCGGTGCAGCTCGCCGACGGCACGGTGTCGCTGATCAGCGATGGGCACACCAACGTCCTCGACACCCGGCCGGACCTGGCCGCGCCGTCGATGGATCCGTACGGCTACACCTGGACGGTGCCGCGCGACCAGCCGCAGGCGCTGCTGGCGTGGGACGCCGAGGTCGTCAGCCACGAGATCGCGCAGGCATGGCCGGATGCCGCGGGCATCAGCCATCTGCGCGTCTCCGCGGACGGCGCCCGGGTCGCCGCCGTGCTGAGCGTGGGCGGGCAGCGGCGGATCGTCGTCGCCGCCGTCATCCGCGACGAGGACGGCACGCCGGTGGAGCTGGGTGCCGTGCACGAGGTGGGTCGGATCGAGAACCCGGCGCTGGGTCTGGGATGGCTGGGGGCGGACGCCCTCGTCGTGCTGACGGATGCCCAGGACCCGAGCCTGGTGACCCAGACCGTCGGCGGGCCCGCGACGGTCAGCGGCGTGCCGGTCGGGGCCCAGTCGGTCGCCGGGGCGAGCACTCCCGCCGGCGTGCGGGTGCTCACCTCGAGCGGCGTCGTGTACGCGCAGCGCGGCTCCTCCTGGCAGGAGTCCACCGCCGGCGTGCTCGTGCTGGGCACCCGCGCCGGGTACTGAGCAGGTCGGGGCGACGTCGTCCTGCACGGTCGTCCTGTACGGCCGTCCTCCTGCACGGGCGAGTGGATGCCGCGGGATGTGCACAGCCGGCGGCATCCGCTCTCCGCGCGGCCGCGGGGCGCGGCAGGATCGGGGCGTGCGATCGGAGCAGTGGACGGCGCTCGGGCGGGAGGCCCTGGCCTTCCTGCTGGCCGCGCGCTGCCCGGGCTGCGACGAGCCCGGCACGCTGCTGTGCGAAGGATGCCGGTCGGCCCTGCAGCCCTGCCCGGTGCGCACCACCACCCCGGCGGGCCTCGCGGTGCATGCGGCGCTGCGCTTCGAGGGCGTGCCGGCGCGCTGCATCCGCCACCTGAAGGAGGACGGTGACACGCTCATCGCCGCGGCGCTGGGCGGGGCGATGCGGCCACTCCTCCAGGACGCGCGGCGCGGGGCGGATGCGGCGCTGCTCGTGCCCGTGCCGACCGGGCGCGCCTCCTACCGGCGCCGCGGCTACCGGGTGCCCGAGCTGCTCATCCGGCGCGCCGGCGACACCCCGCGACGCCTGCTGCGCCCCACCCGCGCGGTCGGGGATCAGCGCGGCCTCGGGCGGACCCAGCGCGCCCGGAACGTGCACGGCAGCCTGCGCGCGGCGGAGCCGGGCCGGGGGAGGGAGGCGGTGATCGTGGACGACGTCGTCACCACCGGGGCCACCCTCGACGAGGCGGCGCGCGCCCTGCGGACGGCCGGGTTCCTGGTGCGCGGCGCGGTCGTCCTCGCCGCCACGCCGCGGCGCCCACGGGGCGGTGCGCACGCGGACGAAACAGGCGGGGCGGACGGGATGAAATGGGTGGTGACATCCGGGTGAACGGCGACTACGGTAGGGCATCACAAGGCGACCACGGTCCGCCCTTGGCCGGGAGGACGGGGACAAGGAGGCAGTGATGGAAACGAGCATCGTCGGCGTCGGAGTGAGCATCTCCGACCGGTTCCGGACGGTTGTCGAGGAGAAGATCGCGCGCATCCAGACGCTCGCGCCGCGGGCGCTGCGGCTCGAGGTCAAGGTCACCCATCGCGCCTACCGCAACGGCCGCGTGCCGGACGAGACCGTGGAGCTCACGCTCCTCGGAAAGGGGCCGGTCGTGCGGGCCGAGGCGGTCGACGCGGACAAGTTCACCGCCCTGGACCTCGCGCTCGACAAGCTCGCCGAGCAGCTGCGACGCGCCAAGGAGAAGCGCATCGACGGCCGTCACCACCCGCGCGGACCGCACTTCGAGAAGGGCAGCGGATCGCTCACCGGCATCGACGTGCAGCCGGCCTCGGTCGACGTGCTGCAGGCCGTCGCCACCGGGCACATCCCCGTGCAGCAGGAGGACGAGGAGGCCTACTCGCCGGTCGTCATCCGCACCAAGAACTTCGAGCCGGAGTGGATGACCGTCGAGGAGGCCGTCGACCGCATGGAGCTCGTCGGCCACGACTTCTTCCTCTTCGTCGACGCGCGCACCGACCACCCGAGCGTCGTGTACCGGCGCAAGGGCTGGGACTACGGTGTCATCTCCCTGACCACGCAGGCGTCGCCCTCCGAGGAGGAGGCCATGGCCTCCTGAACCGGCAGACGGCGAGAGGCGCGCTCCGCGAGGGGCGCGCCTCTTCTTCCGCGGTTCCGCGGGGGACGTCCACCGCCGATCCGCGGCGATGTCAGTCGAAGATGCCGTCCAGGATGCTGCCGATCACGAGGCCGCCCAGCACGCCGGAGACGATGTCGCCGCCGCCGGCGCCGCGGCGCCCGCCGCCCCAGCCGGGACCGCCGCCCCAGCCGTCTCCGCCCCAGCCGTCGTTGCGCGGACGGGACGCGTCGATATCCCGCTGCGCGAGCTGCAGCGCCTCGGACGCCAGCTGGGCGACGCGTCGCGCCGCCGCCAGCGCCTGCTCCCGGGTGTCCTCCGCGGGCAGCAGCGCCGGCACGTCCACCCGGAGTCGCTCGGCCTCGGCCAGCCGGGTGCGGGCATCGGCGCCGATCCAGCCGCGGTGCCCGGCGATGAGGCCGCGGGCCACGCCCAGCTGACCGTCCGCGTCGTCCAGGGCGTGCTGCACCTGCGCGATGCTCGGCAGCGGGTGCTCCGCGCGGTGACGGGCCTTGGCGACGGCCTCGTCCAGGGCGGTGTTGGCCGCCCGCAGCCGGGTGAGCTCGGCGAACGGATCGTTCGGGGTGCCTGACGGCGTCAGCTGCGACAGCTCCCGCTCCAGCGCCTGCGCGGCCGCGACGACCTCGGGCGTCTGCGGGGCCGAGCGCGCCGCGACGATGTCGCCGCGGGAGTCGGCGACGACGTCGGCCAGGGTGGCCTCGGCGCGCAGCGCCTGGATCTCGAAATCCTCCACGGCGTCGAGCACGGCCGCGGCGCGCCGCAGGGCCTCGGTCGCCGTCTCCAGGGCGAGGTTCGCCTCCTCGTTCTGCTGGGCGGCCCGCCGCCGCTCGGAGACGTCCGCGCCGTGCACGGCGAACGCGATCAGCTGCTCGGCCTCGTCGCCGGCCGCGTCGATCTGATGCATGGCGCTGGGGGCGTACCGCGCCGACAGCCGTTCCACGGCGCTGCGGGCCTGCGGCACCCGGGCGCTCAGCGCCTCGGCATCCCGCCGCACCTGCGCGATGATCTCGGGTGCGCGACGCACCTTCGCCACCTGCTCCGCGATCGCCGCGGTCTTCTCGTCCAGCAGGCTCTCCGCCCACTCGCACAGCTGCACGATGCGGGCGTTCCGGGTGCGCAGCTCCTCGACGGTGTCGGGGATCTCGTCATGGTTCAGCTGGTGCAGCTGGAACGCCTCGCGCAGGTGGGTGCGGACGGCGTCGAGAGCGGCGCGGAGGTCCGCGGTGAGGGACTCGCCCAGCTCGGCCTGCGCGAACACCAGCTCGTCCGAGGTGGTGCGGATGCGCTCGTCCGCGGCGACCAGGGCCTGCTCGGCCCGCCGCGCGAGATCGGCGTCCTGCGCCGATTGCGCCTCCTGCTCACGTCCGCGTCTGTCCCAGAATCCGGCCATGTCCCGATCCTACTCAGGCCGGGGCGGCACGCCGCCGGTCGCGGGCGGACTCACAGTCAGCCGTCGCCTCACACACCGGGAGCGAGCACGGCGCCGGGCGCGCCCTCGGCGACGGCCCTGCTCGGTCGGCCGCGCTTGGGACGCTCGGTGGTCAGCTGCAGCTCCATGGCGTGCTGCGGATGCCGCGCCAGCTCCCGCTCGGCGTGGTCGAGCCAGCGCACCTCCGCCTCAGCGGCGAAGATCATCGAGTCCAGGACCAGGGCCCGGGCCAGCTCCTCCGGCCCGGTCGCCTGCGCCGCGTCCCGCGACGCGCGCAGGCGCTGCAGCCGGTCCTCGGATGCCGCCCGCTGCCGGCGGATCACCTCGGCGACGTCCACGCCGGGGAGGGTCGCGGCGACGGCCAGCTTGATCGCCAGCTCGTCGCGGGTCGCCTGATCGCGGGTGACCGGGGCGCCCAGCCAGCGGGACACCTCGGACGAGCCGGCATCCGTGATCCGCCAATAGACGTGACCCTGCGCATCCGGTGCCCCACGGGCGACCAGCCCGTCGCGCTCCAGCCGCTCCAGCGTGTTGTAGATCTGCCCGACGTTCAGCGGCCAGGTCGACCCGGTGCGGCGATCGAACTCGGCGCGCAGCTGGTATCCGTAGCATGCTCCCTGGTCGAGGATGGCCAGCAGGGTCTGGCGTACGGACATGCGGCGCTCCTGCGGAGTTTCCGGGTAATGATTTCCGAGTATAGGGCCGTCGCCGCCGCGGTCCCCTCCGCCGGTGCCCGCCGCGGCGCGGCGCAGGGCCCGCACCGCCTCGGCATCCAGCCGCAGGGCGGCCGCGACCGCGGTCACGGTGTACGGATGCGGCCGGGTGCGGATGCCGCGCTCGCGAGCGCTCACGCCCTCCACCGACCGCCTGGGCCGGATGCGTTTGAATCGCGGAGTCGGCGCCGTGGGAGCGCCCGAAGGGGGAAACCAATGATCCGCAAGACCATCGCCACGGCCGGGCTCACCGCCGTGCTCGTCCTGGCAGGCACCGGCGTCGCATCCGCGCACGAGTGCTACATCCCGGACCGCTCCGCGCAGGGGAACACGAACGCGACGCACTCCGGCAACTGGGAGACGCTGGAGCTGGCCGGCCTGTTCGCCACCGCGCACGAGTTCCTCGGCGGGCCGGCGCTCACGCCCGCGCAGGTGGACTACGCGCTCGGGCTGGCCGAGGAGCAGGGCATCCCGCTCAGCCTGACCACGTTCCTGCGCGACACCCTGCCCAAGGGCAAGGCGCCGGCGGAGCACTCCTCGGACGGCAAGGGCATCGACCACTTCTTCGCCACGTACGAGGGGCAGCTGGTCTCGATCTTCTTCGAGGCGCAGGCGCACATGGGATAGGCCGGACCGAGCGCGGGGCGGGCCGGAGGGTCCGCCCCGCCTTCGTGCTTCCGGGCATCCCGAGGTCACAGGCCGGTAACATGGCACGGTATGCCCGGCCCGGTTCGGCGGCGGGCGAGACCCACACAAGGGAGACATCCGTGGCGAACCCCCTCGAGAAGCTTCTGCGCGCGGGCGAAGGACGCATCCTCCGCCGACTGAAGCAGGTCGTCAAGGCCGTCGGCGCGCTGGAGGAGGACTTCGAGAAGCTCACCGACGAGGAGCTGAGGAACGAGACCGCGGAGCTGCGCGCCCGGTTCGACAACGGCGAGACGCTCGACCAGCTGATGCCGGAGGCGTTCGCCGCGGTCCGGGAGGCGGCCAAGCGCACCCTGGGCATGCGCCCCTACGACGTGCAGGTGATGGGCGGGGCGGCACTCCACTTCGGCAACATCGCCGAGATGAAGACCGGTGAGGGCAAGACCCTGGTGGCGACCTTCCCCGCCTACCTGAACGCGATCGCCGGCAAGGGCGTGCACGTGATCACCGTGAATGACTTCCTCGCCTCGTATCAGTCCGAGCTGATGGGCCGCGTCTACCGCGCGCTCGGCATGACGACCGGAACGATCGTGTCCGGGCAGAACCCCGACGTGCGCCGCCGGCAGTACGCGGCCGACATCACCTACGGCACGAACAACGAGTTCGGCTTCGACTACCTGCGCGACAACATGGCGTGGCGCAAGGAGGATCTCGTCCAGCGCGAGCACTTCTTCGCGATCGTCGACGAGGTGGACTCCATCCTCATCGACGAGGCCCGCACGCCGCTCATCATCTCCGGGCCGTCGTCGGGGGAGGCGAACCGCTGGTTCACCGAGTTCGCGAAGATCGCCCGCACCCTCGAGGCCGGCGTGGACTACGAGGTCGACGAGAAGAAGCGCACCGTCGGCGTGCTCGAGCCCGGCATCGAGAAGGTCGAGGACTACCTCGGCATCGACAACCTGTACGAGTCGGCGAACACCCCGCTGATCTCGTTCCTGAACAACTCGATCAAGGCGCTCGCGCTGTTCAAGCGCGACACCGACTACGTCGTGATGAACGACGAGGTCATGATCGTCGACGAGCACACCGGCCGCATCCTGGTCGGCCGCCGCTACAACGAGGGCATCCACCAGGCCATCGAGGCCAAGGAGGGCGTGCCGGTCAAGGCCGAGAACCAGACCCTCGCCACGGTCACCCTGCAGAACTACTTCCGCCTCTACCAGAAGCTCGCCGGCATGACCGGCACCGCCGAGACCGAGGCGGCGGAGTTCATGTCCACCTACAAGCTGGGCGTGGTGCCGATCCCGACGAACAAGCCGATGATCCGCAAGGACATGCCCGACCTCGTCTACAAGAACGAGCAGGCGAAGTTCGCTCAGGTCGTCGAAGACATCGCCGAGCGGCACGCCAAGGGCCAGCCGGTGCTGGTCGGCACCGTCAGCGTGGAGAAGAGCGAGTACCTCTCCCGGCTGCTGTCGAAGAAGGGCATCCGCCACGAGGTGCTGAACGCGAAGAACCATGCGCGCGAGGCCGAGATCGTCGCCCGCGCCGGCAAGCTCGGCGCGGTCACCGTGGCGACGAACATGGCCGGCCGCGGCACCGACATCATGCTCGGCGGCAACGCCGAGTTCCTCGCAGTGCAGGAGCTCAAGGCGAAGGGGCTCGACCCGGTGGAGACGCCGGAGGAGTACGAGACCGCGTGGGATGAGACGTACGAGGCGATGAAGGCGCAGGTCGCCGAGGAGGCCGAGAAGGTCATCGAGGCGGGTGGCCTCTACGTCCTCGGCACGGAGCGGCACGAGTCCCGGCGCATCGACAACCAGCTGCGCGGACGCTCGGGTCGCCAGGGCGACCCGGGTGAGAGCCGCTTCTACCTCAGCCTCACCGACGACCTGATGCGGCTTTTCCAGTCCGGCGCGGCCGAGGCGATCCTGGCCCGCACCAACTTCCCGGACGACGTGCCGATCGAGTCCGGCCTGGTCAGCCGCGCCATCCGCAGCGCGCAGGCGCAGGTCGAGGCGCGCAATGCGGAGATGCGCAAGAACGTCCTCAAGTACGACGACGTGCTGAACCGCCAGCGCGAGGCGATCTACGCCGACCGGCGCCACATCCTGCAGGGCGACGACATCGCCGACCGCGTGCAGCACTTCATCGAGGACGCGATCGGCGCGATCGTGGACGACCACACCGGCGAGGGGCACGCGGAGAACTGGGACTTCGACGCGCTGTGGACCGAGCTGAAGACGCTGTACCCGGTGGGGGTGACCATCGACGAGGTCGTCGCCGAGGCCGGTGCCCGCAAGGGCGGCATCTCGGCGGACGGCCTGAAGCGGGAGCTCATCTCCGACGCGAAGATCGCCTACGAGCGGCGCGAGGAGTCGCTCGGCTCGGCGGCGATGCGGGAACTCGAGCGCCGCGTGGTGCTGCAGGTGCTCGACCGCCGCTGGCGGGACCACCTGTACGAGATGGACTACCTCAAGGACGGCATCGGCCTGCGCGCCATGGCGCAGCGCGACCCGCTGATCGAGTACCAGCGCGAGGGCTACGCCATGTTCCAGTCGATGATGGCGCAGATCAAGGAGGAGTCGGTCGGCTACCTCTTCAACCTCGAGGTCGAGGTGCGCCGCGCCGGCGACGAGCAGAGCGCGCAGGTGGAGGCGAAGGGCCTGTCGGCCGCGCAGCCCGAGCAGAAGCTGGAGTACTCCGCCCCGAACGACGCGGGCGACGTCGAGGTGCGCAACGAGCGCGGTCAGGTGCAGCAGGCGGCGACCGCCCGGCTGCGGCAGGCCGGGGCGGCGCAGGCACCGGCCGCGGAGGGCCCGCGCGGCGCCTTCGGCCAGCGCACGGATGTCGCGGGCGCGGAGCCGACGGGGAACCGCCAGCAGCGCCGCGCCCAGGGCAAGAAGAAGAAGAAGAAGTGACCCGCTGAGACGCGAAGAAGGCCGGATCCCGAGGGATCCGGCCTTCTTCGTCACTCCGGGAGCCCGACGGGACTCAGAGCGAGGCCATCGTGGCCTCGTCGGAGGTGGAGAAGACCGCCTTCTGCTTGGTCACCCGGTCCTGGAACCACTTCGCCAGGAACAGCGCCGCCACCATGAGATACGCCACGGCGAACATCACCTGCGAGTCGCCCAGTCCCTCGCCGAGATCCGCGAGACGGGGGACCGGGGCGTGGATCACGCCGAAGAAGGACAGATCCGCCGGCTCCTCGAGGACGGCACCCTCGCGGTGTGCGTGGGCGGCGGCGGCGTGCCGGTGCGCACGGATGCCAAGGGGCGCCACATCGGCGTGCAGGCCGTCGTCGACAAGGACCTGGCCAGCGCCGCGCTCGCCGCCGACATCCAGGCGGACACCCTGATCATGCTCACCGACGGCGACTACGTCAGCGAGAACTGGGGCACCCCCGAGCAGCGCGACATCCACACCACCTCCGCCGACGCGGTGGCCGGGATGGCCTTCGCGGAGGGCTCGATGCAGCCGAAGATCGACGCGGCGATCCGCGTCGCCCGCGCCGGGGGCCGCGCCCTGATCGGCCCGCTGGACCGCCTCGACGACCTGCTGGCACGCCGGGTGGGCACCGAGATCGTGCCCGAGCTCGCCGAGGGCGTGATCTGGGTCGACCAGGCGCCGGCGAAGAAGCGCTGACGGCCCGTGCCGGGGCGCAGTGCGAGAATGGCCGTGTGAGCAGAGCAGACGAACGCGAGCTGGAGTCGACCAGGGTCGCCGCCTGGCTGCGCGACGCGATCCTGGACGGCGCGCGCGAACCGGGCAGCCGCCTGATCGAGCGCGATCTGGCCACCGAGTTCGGCGTGAGCCGGGTCCCGGTGCGCGATGCGCTCAAGCTGCTCGAGGCGGAGGGCCTGGTCGAGCTGCGGCCGCGCACCTGGGCGATCGTCCGCGAGTTCACGCCGACGGACCTGGCCGACCTCGACGAGGTCCGCCAGGTGCTGGAGCCGATGGCGTTCCGACTCGCCGCGGAGCGGCACCGCCGCGAGGGGCTGGAGCGGCTGCACGCGGCGCTGCAGGCGGAGCAGGAGAGCGCGCGCACCGCGAACAGCGTCGAGTCGCGTCGCGCCGCCGCCGACTTCCACGAGATCGTGGTGGAGCTGGCGGACAACCGCCTGCTGCGGGAGCTGATGAACGGCATCCGCAGCCGCCTGCGCTGGGCGCTCGCGCAGCACGACGACCTGCAGCACATCTCCGACGAGCACGTCGCGCTCTTCGAGGCGATCCGGGACCGCGACGGCGAACGGGCCGCGGAGCTGGCCTACGCCCACGTCAACAGCAGCCGGCTGCACCGGGTCGCCCACGCGGAGGCGCTGCGCACCGGCGCGGTGCCGGTGATCCCGGCGCGCGAGGACGCCGCGTTCGGACGGTAATCTTCTACGATGCGACACCTCGATCAGTCCTCCAAGCTCAAGAACGTCCTCTACGAGATCCGCGGCAAGGCTCTCGTCGAGGCGGCGCGGCTGGAGGCCGAGGGGCACCAGATCCTGAAGCTGAACACCGGGAACCCGGCGATCTTCGGCTTCGAGGCGCCGCACCAGATCGTGCAGGACATGCTCGCCGCCCTGCCCACCGCGCACGGCTACAGCGACAGCAAGGGCATCGTCTCCGCCCGCCGCGCCGTGGTCAGCCGCTACGAGCAGGTCGAGGGCTTCCCGCCGCTCGACCCGGACGACGTCTACCTCGGCAACGGCGTCTCCGAGCTGATCACCATGACGATGCAGGCCCTGCTCGACCAGGGCGACGAGGTGCTCATCCCGGCGCCGGACTATCCGCTCTGGACCGCGATGACCTCCCTCGCTGGCGGCACGCCGGTGCACTACCTGTGCGACGAGGCGAACGACTGGCAGCCCGACCTGGAGGACATCCGCGCCAAGGTCACGCCGCAGACGAAGGCGATCGTCATCATCAACCCGAACAACCCCACCGGCGCGGTGTACTCGCGTCAGGTGCTGGAGGGGATCGTGCAGATCGCCCGGGAGAACCAGCTGCTGCTGCTCTCGGACGAGATCTACGACCGCATCCTGTTCGACGACGCGACACACATCCCGACCGCGACCCTCGCGCCGGACCTGCTGTGCCTCACCTTCAACGGCCTGTCGAAGACCTACCGGGTGGCCGGCTACCGCTCGGGCTGGCTGGCGATCACAGGCCCCAAGGACCACGCCCAGGGGTTCATCGAGGGCATCACGCTGCTGGCCTCCACCCGGCTGTGCCCGAACGTGCCGGCCCAGCACGCCGTGCAGGCCGCGCTGTCCGGGGTGCAGAGCATCGAGGCGCTGGTCGCGCCGACCGGCCGCCTGCACGAGCAGCGCGACATCGCCTGGGAGGGGCTGGAGGCGATCCCCGGCGTCAGCTGCGTGCGACCGCGTGGCGCCCTGTACGCGTTCCCCCGGCTGGACCCGGAAGTGCACGAGATCCACGACGACGAGCGCCTCGTGTACGACCTCCTCGTCTCGGAGAAGATCCTGCTGGTGCAGGGCACCGGCTTCAACTGGCGCGCCCCCGACCACCTGCGCGTGGTGACGCTGCCGGAGGCGCGGGTGCTCAGCGAAGCCGTCGAACGGCTCGGGAACTTCCTCGCCTCGTACCGGCAGTGAGCTCCCGCGCCCCGAGGCCGGCGGCCAGTCGCCGCACCGCGGCGACCAGCGCCGACCTCGGGGCCACGTCCGCGATCGGCCGGGCGTGCAGCGCCGCGGCATCCGTTCCGCGCTGATCCTCCGGCAGGAACAGCACGTCCTGGATGCCGGCGAACCGGTCCAGGGTGCGGCGGATCTGCCCGCGCGCGTCGATGCCGAGGGGGCCAGGACGCACCCGGTTCGCGACCACCGTCACCGGGGCGTCGCCGGCCAGATGGCGCAGTTCGGGGTGCGCGCGCACGAACCGGCTGACCCCGAGCGGATCGGCCGCCAGCACGGCGACGATCGCGTCCGCCTCGATCAGGGCCGCGCGCGTCGCGGCGTGACGGGCCGGGGCGCCGTCGTCGCCGTCGTCCTCGTCGAGCTCCGCCGCCACGTCGACGACGGTCTCGTCGGTCCAGGTGCGGCAGGCCGCCAGCGTGGCCCGCAGCCGCGACGCGCTGATCTCCGGCCAGCGACCCGGACGATTCAGCCCGCCGAGCACCTCGACCGCCCCGGCCGAGGTCTCCAGCGGCGTGGACAGCCGCGCCAGCTCGGCGGCATCCAGGCCGCCCAGCTCGGCGCGGCGGCACGCCGCCGCCAGACCCGGGGACTCGTCGCCCAGCCCGAGCAGCAGGGCGAGCGCCGGTGCCGTGGTGTCGGCGTCCACGAGCGCCGTGCGCCGTCCGGCCCGGGCCAGCTCGACCGCCAGCTGGACGGCCACGGTGGTGCGGCCCGGTGCGCCGTGCGGCCCCCACACCGCGATCACCCGCGGCGGCGCCGCATCGTCCGCGGCGGACGGGGCCGGATCCCCGGACAGGGCGGCCAAGATGCGCCAGGCGGGTGCGTCCTCCGGCAGCGCGGCCGGCAGGCCGAGGCGGGCGAGCAGCCGGGGCTCGCCCTCGCCGACCGGCACGATCCGCACACCGGCGCGGTCGCACGCCCGGACGAAGGCCGCGGTCAGGGCGGTGCGCCGGGGCGGCACGAGCACGGCATCCGCGGCGTCCAGCGGCGCCTCGGCCAGCCGCTCGGGCGGGAGCACGGCGATCACGGTGGCGCCCTCCAGTTCCAGGTCGGCGGCCCTGGCCGCCGCATCCGGGCCGGGCAGGGCGACGACGACGGCCGTCACGAGCCGGCTCCCGCGGGCACGATCGAGATCGCCGCCCCACCGGTGACGGCGGCGAGGACGGCGGCGACATCGGCGCGGTCGATGACGACCTCCACGTCGGTCCGAGCCTGGCTGAGCATGGCATCCGTCTCCGCGACGGAGGCGACGACCGCATCCGCGACGAGGATGCGCGGCGCGTCGTGGGTCCGGCCGTCCTCCAGGAGCGGCGCGTGCCAGAGCTCGACGCCGGTGCCGGGACCGACATCGCGAGGGATCGCGCCGGTGGCGGAGATGACCACCGTCGTGGTGCGCGCGTGATCGGCGTCGCCGACGGCGGACACGGGCACCAGTTCCCCCTCCGGCAGCGTGCGGGTGGCGATCATCCCGGACTCCAGGTCCTGCGGGGCCAGGTACGCGTCGGTGAGCCCGGCCAGCCCGATCTCCACCACCTGCAGGTCGGCGGAGGTGAGCGGCTCGCCGGCGACCACGGTGCGCGCGGCCTGCAGCACCGGCGTCGTCTGCCGCGACGAGGAGACCAGCAGCCACACCCCGGCCACCGAGGCGAGCACCAGCACGATGCCGATGAGGAAGCGCACGTCGCCGAGGAACGCGCGGCGGGTGCGGGAGAGCGTCGTCATGCGGACATCGTCACAGATCCCGGGAATCGGCCGCCGAAGTTATCCACAGAGCCGATTCGCAGGGGCGTCCCGGCCCCGGGCCGTGGAGAATGGGGCCATGCCCCACACACCTCCCGCACCGCGGTTCCTGGCACCCGCCCAGGTCGCCGAGCTGCTCAGCATCGAGGTCGACGAGGTAGTCGCTCTCATCCACGAGGGACGGCTGCGCGGGTCGCAGCTCGGGTCCCCGCCCCGGTGGCGGGTCGAGGAGGCCAGCATCGCCGAGTACCTCGACGCGCAGTCCGAGGAGGCCCGGCGGATGGCGCTGTGGCGCCAGTCCAACGAGGCCAGCTTCCCGGAGGTGTGGGGCACCAGCCCGTACCGCGGATCCTGACCGGGTCGCGACGCGGGACGGCCACGACGCGGGTCGGACCGATCACGGCGGGTTCCGTCAGACCGCGCCCGTGTCCGTCACGGCTCCGGGCGCACCCAGACCACGGCGTCGAGCGGGATCATCCGGTGGCCGCGCACCGCGCGCGCCCGCCGCGGCTCGCCCGGGTCGTGCAGGGCGAGATCGAGGTGGTCGGCGCCGGCGCGGTCGATCGTGCCGTGCCTCGGATCGCCGGAGCGCAGCCCGAGGCGCACCGGGATGCGGCGCCGGGCGAGATCGCGCAGCATGAACCCGAACGTCATCCGTTCGCGGATGCCCGGGGCGGGCTGATCGGGTTCGAGGGTCGCCAGCAGCATCCCGTGGTCGACGCCGACCGCCTCGACCGCGCGCAGCGGGACGATCGTGACGCGCGCCGGCGCGGCCTCGGCCGCGAGCGCGAGCCAGTCGGCCCCGACCTCCTGCATCCGTCCGTGCAGCCGGCCACCGTCGGCGAGCTCGAGGAGCACGGGCGCGCCCTGCGGGATCGTCCGCAGCCGGTCGCGCAGCGCCAGCTTCGCGATCCGCAGCCGCTCCGATTCCGCGTCCAGGGCGGCGCGCTCGGCCTCCCATTCGGCCGCGAGCTGATCCTCGAGGTCGTCGAAGAGGTGATCCCATTCCACCCGACCGAGGGTAGGGCAGCCGCGCCCGCGCCGTGCGGGTTCTCCACAGGCGGGTTCTCCACAGGGTGGCGGAACCCTGTCCGCGCCGGCACCGGCTCGGTTACCTTCGCAGTCGGCGCACGGGAGCGCCGGCCTCGGATCGGGGGGACGAGACGACGATGATGCTGAACGACTATTTCGCACCGCAGCCGACTTCGGCGACGGAGCTGCCTGACCCGGTGCCGCTGCTGCGCAGCCTCACCCAGGGCGCCCTCGAGGTGCTCGCCGGCGTGCGGGAGGTCGATCAGCTGGCGCGCTGGTTCAGCGAGGACGCGTTCCGCGCCCTGGTCACGCGTGCCAACCTCTCCGCGCGGGCGCGCAGCGCCCGCGGCACCGCGCCGACGCGGCCGAGCTTCCGCATCCTCTCCATCCGGCACGCCGCCCCCGCCGACGGCGTGGTGGAGGCGGCGATCGTGGTGGCAGGGCCCGGCAGAACGCGCGCCGTGGCGATCCGGCTCGAGGGGCTGGACGGCCGCTGGCGCGCCACCTCCCTCGCGGTGCTGTGACCCCGGGCGGCCCCGTCTCGCTGCCGGGCGCTCGCCGCACGACGCTCTAGGCTGGGGGAGTGTCAACCCTCAGCGATCTCGTCCACGCCCAGGGCCGGCTGACCGAAGCCGACGTCGAATGGCTGCACCGCCTGGCCGGCGACGGCCAGCTGCTGGCGGACCTGGCATCCGCCGACATCGTGATGTGGGTCGAGACGGCCGACGAGGGCTCCTTCGTCGCCGTGGCCCACTCCCGCCCGAGCGGCGCGGCCACCCTGTTCTACCGCGACATCGTCGGCGAGAAGGTGCGCCCGCAGTGGCGCACCCAGGTGCGCTCCGCGTTCGAGAGCGGGGAGATCGTGGACTCCTCCTCGCCGGACTGGTTCGAGGAGACGCCGACGCGGGTGCGCGCGGTGCCGATCGTGCGCGCCGGCGACGAGCGCGACGGGGGCCGGCGCACCGTGCTCGGCGTGCTCACCCGGCACACCAATCTCGGCGAGGCGCGGATGCCGTTGCGGCAGCAGATCAGCTTCGACGAATGCGCCAACGACCTGTTCCGGATGATCTCCTCCGGCGAGTTCCCCGACCCGTCCGCACCGACCGCGCCGCGCCGCGGCGCGCCGCGCGCCTCGGACGGGCTGATCCGGATCGATGTCGACGGGGTGACCACGTTCGCCAGCCCGAACGCACTGTCCGCGTTCAACCGGATGGGGTTCGACGACGAGCTGGAGGGCGAGTCGCTCGCCGAGGTCACCACGCGCATCGTGCCGCCCTCCCGGCAGGTGGACGAGTCGCTGCCGGTCGTGGTCACCGGGCGGGCGCCGTGGCGCACCGACATGGAGGCGCGCGGGGTGACCGTGTCGCTGCGGGCGATCCCGCTGAAGGACCACGGCACCCGGATCGGCGCCATCGTGCTGTGCCGTGACGTGTCCGAGCTGCGCCACCAGGAGCAGGAGCTGATCACCAAGGACGCCACGATCCGCGAGATCCACCACCGGGTGAAGAACAACCTGCAGACGGTGGCCTCGCTGCTGCGGATCCAGGCGCGGCGCACGCACTCCGAGGAGGCGCGCGAAGCGCTGACCCAGGCGATGCGGCGGGTGGAGTCCATCGCGGTCGTGCACGACACCCTCGCCAGCGGTCTGGCGCAGACGGTCGACTTCGACGAGGTCTTCGACCGGGTGCTGAAGCTCGTCGCCGAGGTCGCCGCCGCCCCGAACACCCGGGCGCGCACCCAGCGCGAAGGGCGCTTCGGCGTGCTGCCCAGCGAGTATGCGACCCCGCTCGCCCTCGCCCTCACCGAGGTGGTCACGAACGCCGTGGAGCACGGCCTGGCCGGTCAGGAGGGCGTGGTCACGATCGAGGCGTTCCGCACCGAGGAGCACCTGCGCGTGATCGTCAGCGACACCGGCCACGGACTGCCCGAGGGCAGGGTCGGTCAGGGCCTGGGCACCCAGATCGTGCGCACCCTCATCCAGGGCGAGCTCGGCGGAACGATCGAGTGGAAGGGCCAGGACGGCGACGGCACGCAGGTGACCATCGACATCCCGCTCCGCTGGATCACCAAGTGACCCCCTGACCCGGCCCGCCGAACGCGTTCGGGGCGGATTCTCACACTTGGGGCGGCGGAGAACCGCCCCGAACGCGAGAATCCGCCCCGAACGGGAAGAGAGGGAGGGGATGCCGGGGGTCAGCCGGCGCGGCGGGCGCGCGCGGCGCGACGCTTCAGGGCGCGGCGCTCGTCCTCGGAGAGACCGCCCCACACGCCCGAGTCCTGGCCGGACTCGAGGGCGTACTGCAGGCAGATCTCGGTGACGGTGCAGGTGGCGCAGACGGCCTTGGCCTTCTCGATCTGGTCGACCGCGGGGCCGGTGTTCCCCACGGGGAAGAACAGCTCGGGGTCGACGGTCAGGCAGGCTGCTTTGTCGCGCCAGTCCATCGATGGGCTCCTCAGAATGTGATTTCGGTGTGGGCGGTCGCGTTCACGACGCGCTAGAATTCGGGTGCTGGTTCGGGTCCGGTACCCTGTGTGATACGAGCGAGTGCTCGCCCCACTCCGCTGTGGGAGCACATGGCTTTGTCCATTGTGTTACAGAAACAAACTGAAATCAAGGGTTTTCTGACGTCCCTTGAGAGGAGTGCGCGTGCGCCCATCCCGTCCCGCCGTCGCCGCGGCCGTCGTCCTCGTCGCCGAGGCGGTGGCGCTCGCCGCGATCGCGCTGCTCGAGCTGTTCGCCCTCGGCGCCGGGGATGCGGCCTCGCTGCCGGCGGCGCTCGCGCTGATCGTGCTGACGCTGCTGGCTGCGGCCGCGCTCGCTGCGTTCGCGGTGGGCACGGTGCGGCGGAGGTCGTGGGCGCGGTCCGGCGCGGTCGTCTTCCAGGTGCTCGGCGTGGCGCTCGGCCTGGCCTCGCTCTCGCTGCAGCCGGTCCCGTGGCTGTTCACGCTCGGGGTGGGCCTGCCCGGCCTGGTCGGATTCGTGCTGCTGATCGCCGCGGTGCGCCGCGAGGGCCGGGAGGACCCGCGCCTGCACGCGTGAAGCGGCGGATGCCGGATGCGCGACGTCCATCCCGGGACGCCGCGTCCGCCGCATCCGTCAGGCGGCCAGGCCGAGGGTCTTGCGCAGCCGGGCGACGTGCCCGGTGGCCTTGACGTTGTAGAGCGCGTGCGTGACGACGCCGTCCTCGTCGAGGACGAAGGTGGAGCGGATGACGCCCTCGATCACCTTGCCGTAGTTCATCTTCTCGCCCCACACGCCGTACGCGCTGTGCACGGCGTGGTCGGGGTCGCTGAGCAGCGGGAAGGTGAGCCCGTCGCGCTCGCGGAACTCCGCGAGCTTCTCCGGGGTGTCGCGCGAGATGCCGACGACCTGGTAGCCCGCGCCCTGCAGGGAGGAGATGCTGTCGCGGAAGTCGCACGCCTGCGTGGTGCATCCGGGGGTCATCGCGGCGGGGTAGAAGTACAGGATCGTCTTCGTCCCGCGCAGATCGCCCAGCGTCACCGTGTTGCCGTCCTGGTCAAGCAGGGCGAAATCGGGGGCGGTGTCTCCGGGTTCCAGGCGCGCGTTCGTCATGCCTCCAGCCTACGGGGGGCGCGCGACGGCACCGTCGTGGATGACGGTGGGGTCACGCCCGCAGCTCCGGCCGGGCTCGCCGGTCGGGTCACCGGTCGGGTCACGCCTGGAAGGTCTCCAGCAGGCGCTGCAGGGAGTCCAGGCGCGCCCGGGTGGACGCGCTCAGCCGGCTGGCGGCCGCAGCCTCGTTCAGTGCGCAGTCCGGGGCGTCGGGCAGGTGCGTGCATCCGCGCGGGCAGTCCTCCGCGATCTCGGCGAGCTCGGTGAACGCGGCGAGGATGTTGGCCGGGTCGACGTGCCCGAGGCCGAAGGAGCGCACACCGGGGGTGTCGATCACCCAGCCGCTGCCGTGCTCCCCGTGGTAGCGCAGCGACACCGTCGACGAGGAGGTGTGCCGCCCGCGCCCGGTCACCTCGTTCACGTGCCCGGTCGCGCGTCCGGCATCCGGGACGAGCGCGTTCACGAGCGTCGACTTGCCGACGCCGGAGTGCCCCACGAACACGGTGGAGTGCCCGACGAGGGCCGCGCCGATCTCGTCCAGCGGCATCCGTCCGCGCGCGCTGGTGAACACCCGCAGGTCGTCGAGCCCCTCGAAATGGGTCAGGAACGGGCCCGGGTCGGCGAGGTCGGTCTTGGTCACCACGAGCAGGGGGCGGATGCCCGCGTCCAGCGCCGCGACCAGGTAGCGGTCCACGAGACGGGGGCGCGGTTCGGGGTCGGCGGCCGCCACGACGATGAGCATCTGGTCGGCGTTCGCGACGATCACGCGCTCCACCTGGTCGGTGTCGTCGGCGCTGCGCCGCAGCAGCGAGGTGCGCTCCAGGATGCCGACGATGCGGGCCAGGGTGCCCTCGGCGCCTGAGGTGTCGCCGACGACGCGGGCCCGGTCGCCGGTGACGATCGGGGTGCGGCGCAGCTCGCGGGCGCGTGCGGCGGTCACCATGCGCTCCTCGGGGGTGCCCTCGCCGACCAGCACCGTGTACCGGCCCCGGTCGACGCCCAGCACGCGGCCGATCTCGGCGTCCTCGTGCGCCGGACGGCGCTTCGTACGGGGCCGGTTCGCCTTCGGGTTCGGGCGGGTGCGGATGCGGCTCTCGTCGAACTCGTCGAACGCGTCGTCGAGGTCGTCGTCGCCGAGCCAGCTCACGCGGCCCCCAGCATCCGTTCCCACAGCAGCGTGAACTCGGGCAGCGTCTTCGCGGTGGTGCCGATCTCGTCGACCCGCACGCCGGGGACGCGCAGCCCGATCAGCGCTCCGGTGGTGGCCATCCGGTGGTCGTGGTGGGCGGGCCAGGCGCCGCCGTGCAGCGGGGCGGGGACGATCCGCAGCCCGTCCGGCAGCTCCTCCGCGCGCCCGCCGAGGGCGCGGATGTTGCCCACCAGGGCGGCGATGCGGTCGGTCTCGTGGGTGCGGATGTGCCCGACGCCGCGGATGGTGGTCGGGCCGTCCGCGAAGACGGCGAGGCCGGCGATGGTGGGGGTCAGCTCGCTCGCGGCAGACAGGTCCAGATCGAGGCCGCGGATGCCGTCGCCGGCGCGCACCGTGAGCGCCCCGCCGTGCCGGGAGGCGTGCGCCCCCATCGCCTGCAGGATCGCAGGCAGCAGGGCGCCGGGCTGCGTGGAGTGCAGCGGCCAGCCGGGCACCGTCACGGCGCCGCCGGTCACGAGCGCGGCGGCCAGGAACGGCGCGGCGTTGGAGAGGTCCGGCTCGATCGCGATCTCCTTGGCGCGCGGCACCCCCGCCTCGACGAGCCACTCGCCGTGCGCGGGGCGTTCGATGCGGATGCCGCGCCGGCTCAGCGACTCGATGGTCATGTCGATGTGCGGCACGCTCGGCAGGTGCGCACCGGTGTGCACGAGGTGCAGGCCGACGTCGAACCGCGGCGCGGCCAGCAGCAGGCCCGACACGAACTGGCTGGAGCCGGAGGCGTCGATCTCCACCCGGCCCCCGCGGATGTGTCCGTGCCCGCGGATCGTGAACGGCAGCGCCCAGGTGCCCTCGTCGTCGACGTCGACGCCGAGATCGCGCAGCGCGCTGATCATGGCGCCCATCGGCCGGTGCAGCGCCGTCTCGTGCGCGGTCATGTGCACGTCCCCGGCCGCAAGGCCGGCCAGCGGGGCGATGAAGCGCATCACGGTGCCGGCCTGACCGCAGTCCACGGTCACGCCGCCGGCCAGGGGAGCCGGGGTCACCACCAGGTCCGGGCCGAAGTCGCCGTCGCCGTCCGCCTCCTCGACGCCGATGCCGAGCGCCCGCAGCGCCTCGATCATCCGGCGCGAGTCGTCCGAGTGCAGCGGATGCACCAGCCGGCCCGGTCCGTCGGCGATCGCCGCGATGATGAGCTCGCGGTTCGTCAGCGACTTGGAGCCGGGGACGTTCACCGTCGCGTGCACGGCGCCGTCGGCGACCGGCGCGGCGTACGGAGCCGTGGCGGGGGGAGTGGAATACCGTGCAGCGCTCATCGGTTTCTACCCTAATGAACCCCCGGTCCCGGAACCGATAACGGAGGTGCGGATGCTCGCGACGCTCGACCCCGAGGTCATCGACCTCAGCGGCCTAGACTGGCCGGTGATGGACGACACAGCATCCGGCGACCCCCGGCGCGATTTCGAGGATCAGGCGATCCCGTACATGGATCAGCTCTATGCGGCGGCGATGCGCATGACGCGCAACCCCGCCGACGCGGCCGACCTCGTGCAGGAGACCTTCGTGAAGGCGTACGGCTCCTGGTCGACGTTCACGCAGGGCACGAACCTGAAGGCGTGGCTCTACCGCATCCTGACGAACACGTACATCAACATCTACCGCAAGAAGCAGCGGGAGCCGTTCCAGGGGACGATCGACGATCTCGAGGACTGGCAGCTGGGCGGTGCGGAGTCGACCACGGCGACGCACAGCCGGTCGGCGGAGGCGGAGGCGATCGACCGCATGCCGGCGTCCGTCGTCAAGGACGCCCTGCAGGAGGTCCCCGAGGACTTCCGGCTGGCCGTCTACCTGGCGGACGTCGAGGGGTTCTCGTACCAGGAGATCGCCGACATCATGAAGACACCCATCGGCACCGTGATGAGCCGTCTGCACCGTGGCAGGCGGATGCTGCGGGAGCTGCTGGCAGACTACGCCGCGGAGCGAGGCATCACCGCGGCCGAACCGAGGAGCAGGAAATGAGCGACTGCGGCTGCGAGAAGGCGCGCCGGGATCTCGAGGAGTACCTCCGCAACGAGGTGTGCAAGACGGGGCACGCGGACATCCGCGAGCACCTCGAGAACTGCCCGTCGTGCAAGGACGAGGCGCTGGTCGCGACCACGCTGACGGAGGTCGTCGCGCGCGCCTGCCGTGAGACCGCCCCCGAGACGCTGCGCGATCAGGTGCTCGCCCGCATCCGCGCGGTGCAGGCCGCCGTCCACTGACGTCGGGGCCCCGAGGCGGGCCCGAGGACGGCGCCGCGGTTCGAGCAGGCCGAGGCCTGCGGCGCGGCCCTGTCGGACCGGCTCGATAGGGTGGGCGGGTGACCCTCATCGACTCGCGTGACATCCCCGCCGACCCCACGTCCGCCCGTCGCCTGAGCGACGCGGGCCTGGACTACCGCATCGTCGACACCGGTGACGCCGTCGACGTGCGCGCGTTCGTGCGCGCCGAGGTCCGCGGCTTCCTGGACGAGGAGCCGTCCGAGGAGACGGCGGAGGAGATCGCCGCGCGGCTGCGTGAGGTGCGCAACATCGGCGTGTTCGAGCGGGATGCCGCCCGTGGCGCCCTGCCCGTCGCGACGGTGAACTCGTGGGTGACCCCGCTCACGGTGCCGGGCGGGGAGCTCCCGATGTGGGCGATCAGCGCCGTCACGGTGGCGGGCACGCACCGCCGTCGCGGCATCGCCCGGAACCTGCTGGAGGGCGAGCTGCGGGCTGCGGCATCCGCAGCCGTGCCGATCGCCGGACTGACCGCGTCACGGTCGACCTGCGGCCGGTGGACGACCCGCTGCCGTGGCTCGTCGCCGACCCGCGCGCGGTCGAGATCGTCGTGCACGACCACGGCTGGCTGCGCATCCTCGACGTGCCGGCGGCGCTGCAGGCGCGGACCTACGCGGCGACTGCCGAGGTGGTGCTGCGCGTCGAGGATCCGCTGGGTTTCGCGGAGGGCACCTGGCGCGTGACCATCGATGCGGACGGCACCGCGTGGGTGGAGCCGTCGGATGCCGAGCCCGACGTGTCGCTGAGCGTCGTGGAGCTCTCCGCCGCATACGCCGGGGGAGTCCCGCTCACCCAGCTCGCCGCTGCGGGGCGGGTGCAGGGCGTGGCGGATGCCGTCACCGCGCTCAGCCGGGCCTTCCTCACGGATCCGGCACCGCTGCTGGGCATCTGGTACTGATCCGCGCAGCGCCGTTCCCGCGGCCGCGCTGTTTCCACCCGCCGCCCCGTTCCCGCGGCCGCGCTGTTCCACCCGCCGCGCTGTTCCCGCCGCGCCGTTCCCGCGGCGTCGCGTGCGCGGTGGCGCGGCGCCCGAGCATCCGTGCGCCCCGAGCGTCCGCGCCCTTGAGCGTCCGCGCTCTTGAGCGCGCGCGCCCCCGGCATCCGTGCCCCCGGGCATCCGCGCCCCCGGGCATCCATGCCCACGGGCATCCGTGCCCACTGGCATCCATGCCCTTGCGTCCGCGCCCCCGGGCATCCGGGCCTCCACGCCGCCGGGAGGAAAACGCATCGCGGAGGGGCCTTGCGGATGCGGAAAGCTCCTCGCGGCACGGGCGGCCCGTCCCGGCGGCCCGCCCTGGGGGACCGGCGAGAGCGGCCGCCGGCGCGCCGGGGAAGACCCGGCCTCCGCACGGACGCGAAGAGCGCCGCCCCGCGACGGGAGCGGCGCTCTTCGCGTGAGGTGTCAGTCCAGCGTCAGCGCGGTGCGCAGCAGCTCGGCCTGCTCGATGGCGTGCACCTTCGACGAGCCGGTCGCCGGCGAGGCGGATGCCGGGCGGGTGACGCCGCGCAGGGTGCGATCGCCCAGGCGCCCGGCGAACGCGAGCGCGAGGAACGGCCAGGCGCCCTGGTTCTCCGGCTCCTCCTGCACCCACACCAGTTCGGCGTTCGGGTACGTGTCCAGAACCGCCTTGAGCTCGTCGACCGGGGTCGGGTACAGCTGCTCCAGGCGCACCAGCGCGATCCGCGGGTTCGGGTTCTTCTCCAGCTCGTTGCGCAGATCCCAGTGCACCTTGCCGGAGTGGATCAGCACCCGCGTCACGGCCGAGCGGTCCAGCCCGCGGTCGTCGTCCAGCACCGGCTCGAAGCGTCCCTGCGTGAACGCCTGCAGCGGGCTGGTCGCACCCCGCAGGCGCAGCATCGCCTTCGGCGTGAACACGATCAGCGGCTTGCGCGGCCGCGCGTACGCCTGGCGGCGCAGCAGGTGGAAGTACGAGGCCGGCGTGGACGGGCGCGTGACGATCATGTTGTCCTGCGCGCACAGCTGCAGGAAGCGCTCCATGCGGGCGGAGGAGTGGTCGGGGCCCTGACCCTCGTACCCGTGCGGCAGCAGCATCACCACGCCGGACTGCTGCCCCCACTTCTGGTCGGCCGCGGAGATGTACTCGTCGATGACGGACTGCGCGCCGTTCGCGAAGTCGCCGAACTGCGCCTCCCACAGCACCAGCGCCTTCGTGTCCTCCACCGAGTAGCCGTACTCGAACGCGAGCGCCGCGTACTCGCTCAGCAGCGAGTCGTACACGAAGAAGCGGGCCTGGTTCTCGGACAGGTTCGTCAGCGGCAGCCACTCCTGGCCGTTGTTGCGGTCGTGCAGCACGGCGTGCCGCTGCACGAACGTGCCCCGGCGCGAGTCCTGCCCGGCCAGGCGCACCGGCGTGCCCTCGACCAGCAGGGAGCCGAAGGCGAGCAGCTCGCCGAAGCCCCAGTCGATGTTGCCGTTGCGGCTCATCTCCACGCGCTTGTCCAGCTGCTGCTGCAGCTTCGGATGCACGGTGAAGCCCTCCGGCTTGTTCGCGTGGGCGTCGCCGATGAGGTGGATCACCTCGAGCGCGACGCCGGTGGTCTCGGGGGAGCCGACCTGCTCGTCCACGCGGTTCAGCTCGGGGGCGATCGGCGTGGCGCCGGTCTCGGCGGCGTGCGTCTCGGCGAACGCGATCTCCAAGCGGTTCTGGAAGTCGGCCTTCGCCTCCTCGTACTCCTCCTCGGTGATGTCGCCGCGGCCGACCAGCGCCTCGGTGTACAGCTTGCGCACCGACCGCTTCGCCTGGATCAGGTCGGTCATCAGCGGCTGGGTCATCGACGGGTCGTCGCCCTCGTTGTGGCCGCGGCGGCGGTAGCAGACCAGGTCGATCACGATGTCGCGGTGGAAGCGCTCGCGGTACTCGAATGCCAGCTGGGCGACGTGGATGACGGCCTCCGGGTCGTCGCCGTTCACGTGCAGGATCGGCGCCTGGATGGTCTTGGCGACGTCGGTGGCGTACACGGAGGTGCGCGAGTCGGTCGGCAGGGTGGTGAAGCCCACCTGGTTGTTCACCACGATGTGCAGGGTGCCGCCGGTGCGGTATCCGCGCAGCTGCGACATCTGCAGCGTCTCCACCACCACACCCTGGCCGGCGAACGCGGCGTCGCCGTGGATGAGGATCGGCAGCCAGGAGAAGGTGCCGATCGGCTTGCGGTCCTGCTTGGCGCGGACGATGCCCTCGAGCACGCCGTCCACCGTCTCCAGGTGCGACGGGTTCGCGGCGAGGTACACCGGCAGCTCCGAGCCGTCCTCCGCGACGAAGGTGCCCTCGGTGCCGAGGTGGTACTTCACGTCTCCGGAGCCGCGCTGGTTGCCCGGGGTGAGCGACCCCTCGAACTCGCGGAACACCTGGCCGTACGTCTTGCCGGCGATGTTGGTGAGCACGTTCAGCCGGCCGCGGTGCGCCATGCCGATCGCCGCGCCGTCCAGGCCGGAGGTGGCCGCGCCCTGCAGGATCTCGTCGAGCAGCGGGATCAGCGACTCGCCGCCCTCGAGGGAGAAGCGCTTCTGGCCGACGAACTTCGTCTGCAGGAAGGTCTCGAAGGCCTCCGCCTCGTTCAGCTTGCGCAGCACGCGCAGCTGCTCGTCGTGGCCGGGCTTGACGTACTTGACCTCGACCTTCTCCTGGAACCAGCGCCGCTGCTCCGGATCCTGGATGTGCATGTACTCGATGCCCAGGGTGCGGCAGTACGAGTCGCGCAGCACGCCGAGGATGTCGCGCAGCTTCATCACCCGCCGGCCGCCGAAGCCGTTGGTGACGAACTCGCGGTCCAGATCCCAGAAGGTGAGGCCGTGCTTCTCGATCTCGAGGTCGGGGTGCGAGCGCTGCACGTACTCGAGCGGGTCGGTGTCGGCCATCAGGTGGCCGCGCACGCGGTACGCGTTGATGAGCTCCTGAACCCGCGCCGTCTTGTCGATCTTCTCGGCGAGGTCCACCGAGATGTCCGCGTTCCAGCGGATCGGCTGGTACGGGATGCGCAGCGCGGCGAAGATCTCGTCGTAGAAGCCGCGCTCGCCGATCAGCAGCTCGTGCACCTTCTTCAGGAACTCGCCGGAGCCGGCGCCCTGGATCACGCGGTGGTCGTAGGTGCTGGTGAGCGTGATGGTCTTGCCGATGGCGAGAGCGGCGAGAGTCTTGTCGCTCGAGCCCTGGAACTCGGCCGGGTACTCCAGCGCGCCGGCGCCGATGATGCAGCCCTGGCCCTTCATCAGGCGGGGCACGGAGTGCACGGTGCCGATGCCGCCCGGGTTGGTGAGGGAGACCGTGGTGCCCTGGAAGTCGGCGGCGGTGAGCTTGTTGCCGCGGGCGCGCGCGACGAGGTCCTCGTAGGCGGAGAGGTACTCGTTGAACGTCATCGTGTCGGCGCGCTTGATGCTCGGCACCAGCAGCGCGCGCGTGCCGTCGGGCTTGGGCAGGTCGATCGCGATGCCCAGGTTGACGTGCGCCGGGGCGACGACGGACGGCTTGCCGTCGATCTCGGCGTAGAACACGTTCTGGCTGGGGAACTCCTTGAGCGTCTGGATGAGCGCCCAGCCGATGAGGTGCGTGAAGCTGACCTTGCCGCCGCGCGTGCGGGCCATGTGGTTGTTGATGACGATCCGGTTGTCGATCATCAGCTTCGCCGGGATCGTGCGCACGCTGGTCGCGGTCGGCACGCTGAGCGACTCGTCCATGTTGGCCGCGAGCGTCTTGGGCATGCCGCGCAGGACGGTGACCTTGTCCTCGTCGACGGGCGCCTCGTCGGTCTTCGCCTGAGGCTTGGGTGCCTGCGCCGGGATCGGGGCCTGCGCGGCCGGCTTGGCGGTGGTGCGCGCGACGGGCTGGGTGCCGATGACGGGGATCGGCGCGGTGACCGGGTGGGCGCCGGAGGTCTGCGTGGCGGATGCCGCAGGGGCGGCGGCCTCGGGCTGGTACTTCTCCAGGATCGGCCACCACTCCTTGTCGACCGAGTCGGGGTCCTTCTTGAACTGTTCGTAGAGCTCGTCGACGAGCCACGAATTGGCTCCGAACCCCCCGTCGCCCCCGACGCCGGTCACCTGGTTCGACACGCTCGATCGCCCTCTTTCATCGCTGAATCGGTGTGCTGCGGCAGGACACTGCCGGTGTCCGGATCCGCTCACGTTTTCGGGATTCAAGCCTAGTCCCATTCCGGATGCCGATCGTGTGGGCTTGCCGGGCGCCGTCCGGGGCGGAGAGTACGGTGGAGCCATGGAGTTCTCCGGTGAGCGGCCGATGGTGGACCTGACCTATTCGGACGTGTTCCTCGTGCCCCGCAGGTCGGCCGTGACGAGCCGGCTCCAGGTGGATCTCAGCCCGGCCGACGGCACGCCGGCGACCATCCCGCTGGTCGCCGCGAACATGAACTCGGTGACCGGGCCGCGCCTGGCGGCGACGCTCGCCCGCCGCGGCGGGATCGGGGTGCTGCCGCAGGATCTGCCGCTGCAGGAGCTCGACGCCGCGATCCGCTGGGTGAAGGATCAGCCGGTGCGCTGGGATACCCCGCTGGTGCTGCCGCCGGACGCCACCGTCGCCGACGCCCTCCGGCTGCTGCCGCCGACGGAGGGGCACGGGATCGTCGTCGCGCCGCCGCATCCGCACGGCTCCCTGCCGGTGGAGTCGGTCGCGGGCGTGGTGCCGGCGAGCCGGCTCGCCACGGCGCTCCCGGATGCCGCGCTCGGCGACCTCGTCCACGGGCACGCCCCGGCGATCGATGCGGAGGAGATCGGCGACGGGCGCGCGGCGTTCGACGCGATCGACGCACTGGACGTGGAGACCGCCCTCGTCATCGACCACGCGCACCTGGTCGGCACGATCAGCCGCCGCTCCGCCCTGCGCAGCACGCTGTACCGGCCCGCGGTGGACGGCTCCGGCCGCCTCGCGGTCGCCGCCGCGGTCGGCATCAACGGGGACGTGGCAGGCAAGGCCAGGGCGCTGGCCGGCGCCGGTGTCGACGTGCTCGTCGTCGACACCGCGCACGGACACCAGGAGGGGATGCTGCGCGCCCTCGCCGCGGTGGCCGGCCTGGGCCTGGGCATCCCGATCGTGGCCGGCAACATCGTCACCGCGGACGGGGTGAAGGACCTCGTCGAGGCGGGCGCCTCGATCCTCAAGGTCGGCGTCGGCCCGGGCGCGATGTGCACCACCCGGATGATGACGGCGGTGGGCCGGCCGCAGTTCTCCGCCGTGCTGGAGACCGCCGAGGCGGCGCGGGAGCTGGGGGCGCACGTCTGGGCGGACGGGGGAGTGCGCTACCCGCGGGACGTCGCCCTGGCGCTCGCCGCGGGCGCGGCATCCGTCATGATCGGCTCCTGGTTCGCCGGCACCGTGGAGGCGCCGGGCGAGCTGCAGCGGGACGCCGACGGCCGGATCTACAAGGAGTCGTGGGGGATGGCCTCCACGAAGGCTGTGCAGGCCCGGTTCGGCCGCCTGGACGCGTACGAGCGCGCCCGCAAGGAGCTCTTCGCCGAGGGGATCTCGTCCTCGCGGATCTACCTCGACCCGCTGCGCCCCGGCATCGAGGACCTGCTGGACATGATCACCTCCGGCATCCGCTCGTCGTTCACGTACGCGGGCGCGGCGACCGTCCCCGAGTTCCACGACCGCGCCCTGGTCGGGCTGCAGTCCGCGGCCGGGTACGAGGAGGGCAAGGCGCTGCCGGTCAGCTGGTAGCGGATGCCGGGGCCGGACCGGTTGGGTAGACTCGGGCGCACGATGGACGACCCCCCTTCCTGCAGTCCCCGGCCCCACCGCCCGACCCCTGTCCGACCGGATCACACCGGCGCTGAGGGGAGCAGCTGATGGAACTCCTGATGCTGGGCGTGGGGCTCCTCCTGATCATCGGCACGGGCCTGTTCGTGGCCAGCGAGTTCGCGCTGGTCAACCTCGACCGCGCCGACCTCGAGGCGCGGCAGGCGCGCGGTGAATCCCGCCTGTCGCTCACGATCCGGGCGCTGCGGATCACCTCCACGCACCTGTCCTCCGCGCAGCTGGGCATCACGCTGACCACCCTGCTCACCGGCTTCACCATGGAGCCGGCGCTGTCCAGCCTGCTGAGTCCGGTGCTGCTGTCCTGGGGGCTGCCCGAGCTGGCGGTCAGGCCGGTCTCCGCGACGATCGCGATGCTCGTCGCCACGGTGCTGTCGATGATCCTCGGCGAGCTGGTGCCGAAGAACTTCGCCCTGGCGCTGCCGCTGGCCACCGCGAAGCTGGTGATCCCGTTCCAGACCGCGTTCACGGCGGTGTTCAAGCCCGCCGTGATCCTGCTCAACGGCAGCGCGAACGCGGTGCTGCGCGGCATGGGCGTCGAGCCGAAGGAGGAGCTGTCCGGGGCGCGCACCGCCGAGGAGCTGTCCTCCCTGGTGCGCCGGTCGGCGAGCGCCGGGGTGCTGGAGAAGGACACCGCGACGCTGCTGGACCGCAGCCTCACCTTCGCGCGCCTCACCGCGGCCGACATCATGACCGCCCGCCCGAGCATGCACGCGCTGTCCGCCGGCGACTCCGCGAACGACGTCATCCAGCTCGCCCGGCGCACCGGGCACAGCCGCTTCCCGGTGTACGACGACGACCTCGACGACATCACCGGCATCGTGCACGTGAAGGCCGCCGTCTCGGTGCCCAGGGAGCGCCGCGGCGAGGTGCCGGTGGGCGCGCTGGCCACCGAGCCGCTGCGCGTGCCCGAGACGGTCCACCTGGACGCCCTCGTCGCGGAGCTGCGCGCCAAGGGCTACCAGCTGGCGATCGTCGTCGACGAGTACGGCGGGACGGCCGGGGTCGTGACGCTCGAGGATCTCGTGGAGGAGATCGTCGGCGAGGTGTCCGACGAGCACGACCGCACCCGCGCGGGCATCGTCCGGCGGCGCGACTCGATCACCTTCCCCGGCGAGCTGCGGCCCGACGAGCTGCGCGAGCGCACCGGCATCGAGGTGCCCGAAGGGGACGTCTACGACACCGTGGGCGGGTTCGTGATGAGCGTGCTGGAGCGGGTGCCCGCCGTCGGCGACGAGGTGCGGCTGGAGACCGGGTCCCTCGAGGTGGTCCGCATGGACGGCCGGCGGGTGGACCGCATCCGCTACCGTCCCGACCCCGTGGAGACGGCGACGGAGGAGGAGCGATGAGCGACTGGGCGGGCCTGGTCTGGCTGGTCGTGCTGCTCGCGGCCAACGCCTTCTTCGTCGGCGCGGAGTTCGCCGTCATCTCCGCGCGGCGCTCGCAGATCGAGCCGCTCGCCGAACGCGGGTCGCGGCCGGCGAAGACCGCGCTGTACGCGATGGAGCACGCCACGCTGATGCTGGCGACCTCGCAGCTGGGTATCACGATCTGCTCCCTGCTGATCCTGAACGTGTCCGAGCCGGCCATCCACCACCTGCTGGAGGTCCCGCTGCACGCGATCGGCTGGGACGACTCGGTCGTCTCGGTGGCGTCGTTCGTGATCACGCTGTCGCTGGTGTCGTTCCTGCACGTCGTCTTCGGCGAGATGGTGCCGAAGAACCTCGCCTTCTCTCTGCCCGACCGCGCGGTGCTCCTCCTCGCGACCCCGCTGGTGTGGGTGTCGCGGCTGTTCCGGCACGTGATCTGGCTGCTGAACGCCACCGCGAACGCGGTGCTGCGGCTGTTCCGGGTGGAGCCGAAGAACGAGGCCGCGTCGGCGTTCACGATCGAAGAGGTCGCCACGATCGTGAGCCAGTCGCGTCGTGAGGGCGTGCTCACGGATGCCGCGGGCACGGTCGCGGCGGTGGTGGAGTTCACCGACAAGAAGGCCCGCGACATCGCGGTGCCGCTGTCGGAGCTGGTCACCCTGCCGCAGAACACCACCCCCGACGACATCGAGCGCGCGGTCGCGCGGTACGGGTTCTCGCGGTACGTGATCGTCGACGAGCACGGCTCGCCGGTCGGGTACGTGCACCTGAAGGACATCCTGCGCGCGGCGGAGGGGGCGGATGCCGCGGAGAAGGCGGCTGCGCCGGTGCCGGCGAAGCGGATCCACCACATGGTGCCCGTGCAGGAGGACACCGATCTCGAGGACGCGCTGGCCGCGATGCGCAGAGCGGGCCGGCATCTGGCGCGGGTGCGTGACGCGCACGGCGAGACCACGGCGGTGCTGTTCCTGGAGGACATCCTCGAGGAGCTCATCGGCGAGGTGCAGGACGCCACCCGCCGCGGTCACGGCCGCTGACACACCTCAGCGCCAGCGGGCGCGCAGGTACTGCGGCGGCCAGGGCGCCTCGACGCCGAGCTCATGCGCGGCACGCAGTCCGAAGTGCGGATCGCGCAGCCACTCCCGGCCGGCGAAGATCGCATCCGCGGCGCCCGAGGCGAGCACCTGCTCGGCCTGCTCGGCCGCGGTGATCAGGCCGACCGCCGAGGTCGGGATGCGCCCGCTCTGCCGCACGGTCTCCGCCAGCGGCACCTGGTAGCCCGGGCCGAGCTCGATGCGCTGATGCGCGACCAGCCCGCCGCTGGAGACGTCGATGAGGTCCGCCCCGTGCGCGACCGCCCAGTCGCCGACCTGCGCCGCCTCCTCGGGGGTGAACCCGCCGTCGGCGTGATCGGTCGCCGAGATCCGCACGAACAGGGGCACCTCGTCCCCGGCGACCTCGCGCACGACGTCCACCACGCGCAGCAGCAGACGCGCCCGGTTCTCCAGCGTGCCGCCGTACTCGTCGTCGCGCAGGTTCGACAGCGGGGAGAGGAACTCGTGCAGCAGGTAGCCGTGTGCGCCGTGGATCTCCAGCACGTCGAAGCCGGCCTCCAGCGCACGGCGCGTGGCATCCGCGAACCCGGTCACCACACGCTCGATGCCCGCGGCATTCAGGGCGACCGGCTCCGCGAAGCCCTCGAACGCCACCGCCGAGGGCGCCACGGTCTGCCAGCCGCCCTCGTCGAGCGGCACCGATCCGCGCTGCTCGGCCCACGGCCACCACGTCGACGCCTTCCGGCCCGCGTGCGCGAGCTGGATGCCGGCGTGCGCGCCGCGGGCGTGGATCGCGGCGACGATCGGGGCCCACACATCGCGCTGCGCGTCGTTCCACAGTCCGGTGTCGCGCGGCGAGATCCGCCCCTCCGGAACCACGGCGGTCGCCTCGGCCACGATCAGCCCCGCGCCGCCGGAGGCGAACTGGGCGAGGTGGGTGTGGTGCCACT
This sequence comes from Microbacterium sp. EF45047, assembly GCF_028472845.1. NCBI lineage: Bacteria > Bacillati > Actinomycetota > Actinomycetes > Micrococcales > Microbacteriaceae > Microbacterium > Microbacterium sp. EF45047. Next base: position 905,393 of record NZ_CP069429.1, read on the forward strand.
CCTGCGGCACGCCGTCGACGGCGCTGTACATGCACATCGGCGAGACCCAGAGCCGGTTGCGGAACGTGCGGGAGCGGACGGTCAGGGGGGAGAACAGCATGCTCACCCTTCCGACGCTATCGCCCCGGGCGCACCGGTCGGTGCACGCTAACGTGGAGCCATGGTCCGGGAGTGGTCGAGGAGCGAGACGCGGAGCCTGCTGCGGGTGCCCGGCCCGGGGGACGACAAGTACTCCCGCGGGGTCGTCGCGATCCGCACCGGATCGGCCGACTACCCCGGTGCCGCGGTGCTGGGCGTCGAGGCGGCGTGGCGCGCCGGCGCCGGCTACGTGCGCTACGTCGGCACGGCGGCGGATGCGGTGCTCGCGCGGCGGCCGGAGACCGTGGCCGGCCCGGACATCGGCCGCACGCGTCCCGGGGCGTGGGTGGTCGGGTCGGGCACGGATGCCGGCCGGCGCACCGCGGAGGAGGAGCGCGCCCTGCGCGAGATCCTCGCCGGCGATGTTCCCGTCGTCGTGGACGCCGGGGCGCTCGACCTCGCGCCCGGCGCGGCGGCACCCCTCATCCTCACCCCGCACGCCGGGGAGTTCCGCCGGCTGTGCGAACGCATCCGGGCCGACGCCGATCTGGACCGGGACCGGGAGGGCGCGGTCGCGGCGATCGCCGCCCGGCTCGGGCAGACCGTGCTGCTGAAGGGATCCCGCACGCTCGTGGCCGACCCCGACGGCGAGGTGCTCGGCGTCGGCGACGCGCCCGGCTGGCTCGCCGCCGCGGGCACCGGCGACGTGCTGGCCGGTGTCATCGCCGCACTCGCGGCCGCCAACCCCGGGCGCGCTCCGGCGGAGGTCGCGGCATCCGCGGCCTGGCTGCACGGACACGCCGCGCGGCTGGCATCCGGAGCGCGGGACGGGGCGTCCGGGCATCCGATCGTCGCCCTGGACGTCGCGGAGGCGCTGCCGCGGGCGATCGCGGACCTGCTCTCGTGACCCGAATCGCGACAGCCCGCGCGGCGGCGCTGTGGGCGTCCTTCGTCCTCGCGCATGCGCTGGTCGCCGTTCTCGGCTGGGTGCTGCCGGCGCAGCCGATGGGCGACGTCGTGCTGGTGTACCAGCCGTGGGCGGCATCGGCGGCCTCCGGCGGCGCCGTCGTCGGCATCACCGAGCCGTGGGTGTACCCGCAGCTGGCGCTGCTGCCCATGCTCGCCGCGCACGGCATCGCGGCGCCCCTGGTGCCGCTGCTCGGCGCGCAGGGCGGCTACCTCGTCGCGTGGGCGCTGCTCGTCACCGTGGGCGACCTGCTCGCGTTCGCCGTCCTGGTCGGCCGGTGCCGGGATGCGCGCAGGGTCGGGGCGGCCTGGTTCTGGTGCGCCGCACTGGTGCTGCTCGGCCCGATCGCGCTGTACCGGATCGACGCGGTCACCGTGCCCCTCGCCGTCATCGGGGCGCTGTGGCTGCGCCGCCGCCCGGAGGTGGCGATGGCCCTGCTCACCGTCGGGGCGTGGATCAAGATCTGGCCGGGTGCGCTGGTGGCGGCGGCCCTGGTCGCCGTCCGCGACCGGCGGCGGATGCTGGTGGCCGCGGCGGGCACCGCGGGCGCGATCGCCCTGCTGCTGCTCCTGCTCGGCGCCGACCGCGAGCTGTTCGGGTTCCTCACCGCGCAGACCGGCCGCGGACTGCAGATCGAGGCGGTGGCGGCGACCCCGTTCCTCTGGCTGGCGGTGGCCGGCTCGGCGTCCATCGCGTACAGCTTCGAGATCCTCACCTTCCAGGTCGAGGCCGGGGGAGCGGATGCCGTCGCGGCGGCCCTCACGCCGGTCATGGCGCTCGCGGTCGCCGCCCTCCTCGCCCTGGGCGTGCACCGGGCGCGCCGAGGCGTGGACGCCCGGCACCTGCTGCCGCCGCTCGCCCTGGCACTGGTGACCGCCCTGATCGTGACGAACAAGGTGGGCTCCCCGCAGTTCCAGACCTGGCTGCTCGCCCCGGTGGTCCTGTGGCTCGTGCTCGACCGGGCGCGCGCCCTGCTGCCGGCCGCGCTCGTGCTGGCGCTGTGCGCCCTCACCTTCGCGGTCTACCCGCTCGGCTACGACGCGCTGCTGCGCGCCGAGGCGCTGCCGGTGGCCGTGCTCAGCATCCGCAACGCGCTGCTGCTCGTGCTCCTCGCCGCATCCGTGCGCGCTATCCTGCGCGTACCGACCCGCTGACCGCTTCTGCCCGCTGACCCACACCTGGAGGACCCATGCTCGTCGCCTTCTCCGTCGCCCCGTCCGGAACCGGACGGGGCGACGGCTCCGTCCACGACGCCGTCGCCGCCGCGGTGCGCATCGTCCGGGAATCCGGGCTCCCGCACCGCACCACGAGCATGTTCACCGAGATCGAGGGACGGGATTGGGACACCGTGATGGATGTCGTCAAGCGCGCCACCGAGGCGGTGCTGCCGTTCGGCTCGCGCGTGTCCCTGGTGCTGAAGGCCGACATCCGCCCGGGCTACACCGGGGAGCTGGACGCCAAGATCGAGCGGCTGGAACGGGCCATCGGCGAGACCGGGCCGGAGGGACGCGACGAGTGAGGACCGCATCACCCTCGGTCGCCTGATCCGGGGGTGCACGGCGATCGACGGTCGCCTGACCGGCCGTCCCGCCGCCGGTTACAGTGGGGGCGTGGATGCGTCGCTCCCCGTCGCCGGCACCGCTGTGGTGCTCCGGGACGGCCCCGCCGGGCCGGAGGTGCTGCTGCTGCGCCGGCCGGCATCCGGGTCCTTCGCGGACGCCTGGGTGTTCCCCGGCGGCAAGGTCGAGCCCGTTGATGCGCTGCCCGGCGGGACGGAGGCGGATGCCGCGCTGCGCGCCGCCGTCCGGGAGACCGCCGAGGAGACCGGCATCCGCATCGCCGATCCGGCCCTCCTGTCGCAGTGGAGCCCGCCGCCGGAGGTCCCGGTCCGCATCCGCACGTGGTTCTTCCTCGCCCGCGATCTCGGCGACCCGCTGCGGCTCAGCCCGGACGAGGTCGTCGAGGCGGCCTGGATGACGGTCGCGGAGGCGTTCCGCCGCCACGAGGCGGGGGAGATGTCGCTGTTCCCGCCGACTTGGGTGACCCTGCACGGCCTGCGTGATCGCGCCACGGTCGACGACGTCTATGCCGCGCTCGGCGCGCCGGAGCACTTCGTCACCCGGATGCGGCGCACCGCCGAGGGCATGCTCGCGCTGTGGGGCGGTGACGAGGAGCATCCGGAGGCGCCCGGGGAGGCAGGACAGCGGCACCGCCTGCTGATGGCCGCGCCGCCGTGGCGCTACGAGCGCCGGCCGTGACCCGGGGCCCCCGGCGCACGCGTCCGCCGGCGCCGAGCGGGCTCAGGCGTCGAGCAGGCGCCGCAGGTGCTCGCCGACGGCATCCGTCTCGATGAGGAACCCGTCGTGCCCGAAGTCGCTGTGCAGCACCACCGCCTCGTCGTCGATGAGGTTGCGGATGCTGCGCGCGATGCGCTGCTGCCCGTCGACCGGGAACAGCCGGTCGGAGTCGATGCCGATCACGAGGGTCTTCGCGGTGACCGCGTGCAGGGCCTCCTCGACGCCGCCGCGGTCGCGTCCGACGTCGTGCGAGTTCATCGCCTCGACCAGAGTGATGTAGCTGTTCGCGTCGAAGCGGCGGGTGAACTTGTTGCCGTGGAAGTCCAGGTACGACTCGACCGCGAACCGGCCGCCGCGGCCGAGCGGGGACAGCCCGGACTGCCAGGAGCGCTGGAAGCGCTGGTTCAGCTCGATCGGGCTGCGGTAGTTCAGCAGCGCCATCCGCCGGGCCAGGGCCAGCCCGCGGTGCGGGCCCTCGCCGAGGCCGGCGTCGTAGTACTCGCCGCCGGCGAAGCGCGGATCCATCCGCACCGTCTCCAGCTGCACGAAGTTCAGCGCGAGCTGGTCCGCCGTGGTCACCGGGGGAGAGGACAGCACGGCCAGGCGCTCCACCCGGTCCGGATGCGTGATCGCCCACTCCAGGGCGTGCATGCCGCCCATCGACCCGCCCACCACCGCGGCCCAGCGGTCGATGCCGAGGGCGTCGGCGAGCATCGTCTGCGCGGCGACCTGGTCGCGGATCGTGAGGTAGGGGAAGCGGGAGGCCCACTCGTAGCCGTCCGGGGCGATGCTCGCCGGGCCGGTCGAGCCCTGGCATCCGCCGAGCATGTTCGGGGCGATCACGAACCAGCGGTCGGTGTCGATCGGGGCGCCCGGACCGACGACCTCCTCCCACCAGCCGGCGGTGGGATGCCCGCGGCCGGCCTCGCCGCGCACGTGGCTGTCGCCGGTGAGCGCGTGCAGCACCAGCACGGCGTTGTCGCGCGCCGGGCTCAGCTCGCCCCACGACTCCCAGGCCAGGCGCACGGCGGGCAGCTCGGCGCCGTTCTCGGTGCGGAAGGTGCCCAGCTCGGTGAAGCGGCGGTCGCCGGGCGGATCGCCGTCGCGCCACGCGCCGGTCGCCGGCGGCCGGGCGCGGAGCAGGCGGACGTCGGCCTCGGTCACCGGCGCGGACGGAACCGTGTCCTCCGAGGTCGTCTGCCAGTCCATGGATCCATTCTCCCGTGCGGGTCTGCGCCGCGACCGCAGGTTACGCGGAGGCGGCGACCGCCGGTGACGCGGATGCCCCGGACCGCGGGGTCCGGGGCATCCGTTCGTGCGTCGGTCTCGTCAGGCGCGCGCGGCCTCCGAGACACGGCGCGCGGCGGCGAGGGCGTGGTCGAGGTCGGCCTTGAGATCCTCGACGTTCTCCAGGCCCACCGACAGGCGCACCAGGCCCGGCGTGACGCCGGCCGACAGCTGCTGCTCCGGGGTGAGCTGCGAATGCGTGGTGGACGCCGGGTGGATGACCAGCGAGCGCACGTCGCCGATGTTGGCGAGGTGGCTGAACAGCGACAGGCTGTTCACGAACTCGCGACCCGCCTCCACGCCGCCCTTCAGCTCGAAGGAGAGCACCGCGCCGACGCCCTTGGGGGCGTACTTGTTCGCCGCGGCGTACCACGGGGAGGACGGCAGGCCGGAGTAGTTGACGGTGGCGACGTCGTCGTGGTTCTCCAGCCACTCCGCGATCTCCTGCGCGTTCTGCACGTGACGCTCGACGCGCAGCGACAGGGTCTCCACGCCCTGGATCAGGTTCCACGCGCTCTGCGGGGCGATCGCCGAGCCGAGGTCGCGCAGCAGCTGCACGCGCGCCTTGATGATGTAGGCGAGGCCGTCGCCCACCGCGGCGGTGTAGCTGGCGCCGTGGTAGGACGGGTCCGGCTCGGTGAGGCCGGGGAAGCGGTCGACGTGCTGCGACCACGGGAACGTGCCGCCGTCGATGATGGCGCCGCCGATGGTGGTGCCGTGGCCGCCGAGGAACTTGGTCACCGAGTGCACCACGATGTCCGCGCCGTGCTCGAACGGACGGATCAGGTATGGGGTGGCGATGGTGTTGTCGACGATGAGCGGCAGACCGTTCTCGTGCGCGATGTCGGCGACGGTGCGGATGTCGAGGACGTTGATCTTCGGGTTGCCGATGGTCTCCGCGAAGAGCAGCTTCGTGTTCGGGCGGACGGCGGCGCGCCACTGCTCCGGGTCGTCCTGGTTCTCCACGAAGGTGACCTCGACGCCGAGCTTGGCGAGGGTGTACTTGAACAGGTTGTAGGTGCCGCCGTAGATCGAGCTCGACGAGACGATGTGGTCACCGGCCTCCGCGATGTTCAGCACGGCGAAGGTGGCCGCCGCCTGCCCGCTGGAGAGGACGAGGGCGCCGGTGCCGCCCTCCAGGGCTGCCAGGCGCTGCTCGAGCACGTCCTGGGTCGGGTTCTGGATGCGGGTGTAGATGTTGCCGAACTCCGCCAGGGCGAACAGGTTCGCCGCGTGGTCCGCGTTGTCGAAGACGTACGAGGTGGTCTGGTAGATCGGCGTGGCGCGCGACTTCGTGACGGGGTCGGGCGCAGCGCCGGCGTGGATCTGCTTGGTCTCGAAGCGCCAGGTCTCGGCTGCGGACATGAGGTTCTCCCGGTTTCAGAGGCCGCCGGCGGCGGTGGATGGGCGAGGCGGATGCCTTGCAGCGAGAGTAGGGAACCGGCCGGTTCGTCAACAAGCCACGGGAAATGTGACGTAACACGCTCTCCGGGAGGTCTCCGGACCCGTCCGCGGAAACATCGTACGGTGGAGGCATGGTGAACAGACGTGCCGTGGTGACGGGAGCGAGTTCAGGGATCGGCGAGGCGACCGTGCGCGCGCTGCGCGGGCGTGGCTGGGACGTCGTCGGCGTGGCCCGCCGCGAGGACCGGCTCGCCGCGCTGGCCGCGGAGACCGGGGCGAGTGCGATCGCGTGCGATCTGACCGACGGGGACGCCGTCGCCGCGATGGTGTCGGAGCTGGAGTCCACCGGCCCGCTGCACGCCCTGGTGCAGGTCGCCGGAGGGGCCCGCGGCACCGAGAGCGTGGAGGAGGGCGCGATCGAGGACTGGCAGTGGATGTTCGACGCGAACGTCCTGGCCAGCAAGCGCCTCGTCTCCGGCCTGTTGCCGCTGCTGCGCCGCGCGGCGGCGGACGACGGGCACGCGGACACCGTGTTCGTCACCTCGACCGCGGCGCAGGTCGCCTATCCCGGCGGTGCGGGGTACAACGCCGCCAAGGCCGCGCAGTCCATGCTCGTCAAGGTGCTCCGGCAGGAGCTGAACGGCGAGCCGATCCGCGTCGCCGAGATCGCCCCGGGAATGGTGCACACCGAGGAGTTCACGCTGAACCGGCTCCGCGGCGACCGGGTGGCCGCGGAGTCGGTGTACGCCGGGGTGGAGGAGCCGCTGCTCGCCGAGGACGTCGCCGACCTCATCGCCTACGCACTGAGCGCCCCGCGCCGTGTGAACCTCGATCTGGTCACGATGCGCCCGGTCGCCCAGTCGGCCCACCACCTGCTCGCCCGCGGACCGCTGCGCCCCCGCGGATACGACGACTGATGCCGCGGACCCTCGCGCAGCTCGCCGAGGACGGGCTGCTCGACCCGGGCTGGGCGCAGGCGCTGGCCCCGGTGCAGCCGCTGATCGCCGAGCTCGGTGATCGCCTGCGTGCGGAGCAGGCCGCCGGCCGCGGCTACCTGCCTGCCGGCGCCCACGTGCTGCGCGCCTTCCAGCGCCCGCTGTCCGAGGTGCGGGTGCTCATCACCGGGCAGGACCCGTACCCGACGCCGGGGCATCCGATCGGCCTGTCCTTCGCCGTCGACCGCGAGGTGCGGCCGCTGCCGCGGAGCCTGGCGAACATCTACCGGGAACGGGAGAGCGATCTCGGCATCCCGCCCGCCCCGCACGGCGACCTCAGCGCGTGGAGCGATCAGGGGGTGCTGCTGCTGAACCGGGTGCTCACCGTGCGCCCGGGCGCGCCGGCCTCGCACCGCGGCTGGGGCTGGGAGAAGGTGACCGAGCGGGCGATCCGCGCGCTCGTGGCCCGCGACCAGCCGCTCGTGGCGGTGCTGTGGGGCAGGGATGCGGCGGGACTGAAGCCGCTGCTGGGCGGGACGCCCGTGATCGAGTCCGCGCATCCGTCGCCGTTGTCGGCGAGCCGGGGGTTCTTCGGCTCTCGCCCGTTCTCGCGATCCAACGCGCTGCTGGAGGGCCTCGGCGCGGCGCCGATCGACTGGCGGGTCGGGGGAGAGGCGTGAGGATCAGGGACGTGACGGATGCGGATCTGTCCGCGATCCGCGACATCTACAACCACTACGTGCGCTCCTCGGTGGTGACCTTCGACGAGGAGGAGTCCACCGTCGAGTCCTGGACCGCGAAGCGGGTGCTGCTGGCCGCCCGCGGACTGCCGTTCCTCGTCGCCGAGGAGGACGACCGGGTGCTCGGCTACGCCCTCGCGCAGCCGTGGTCGGCGAAATCGGCCTACCGCTACACCGTGGAGAACTCGATCTACCTCGCCCCCGACGCCGCCGGGCGGGGGCTCGGCCGCAGGCTGCTCGCGGACTTCCTGGACGCCTGCCGCGCGGCGGGACTGCGCCAGGTGATCGCGGTGATCGCGGACGAGGGGGCGGAGGCTTCGATCGCCCTGCACCGGAAGGCCGGATTCGCGGATGCCGGAGCGCTGCGCGGCGTCGGCGTGAAGTTCGGCCGTGACCTCGGCGTGGTGTTCCTGCAGTTGTCGCTGGACGCGCCGGGCTGAGACCGGGGCGCCGCACGCGGATGCGGCGCCCCGGTCGGTCACCCCGCCGAGAACCGGCTCCACAGGTCGGGGTGCGCGGCGCGGAACCTGCTGACCAGGTCGATGCAGTCGGCGTCGTCGAGGACGGTCACGTCCAGACCCTCCGCGCGCAGCATCCCGACCGCGCCCGCGAAGTGATGGACCTCGCCGACGATCACGGAGCGGATGCCGGTGATCACAGCGGCGCCCGCGCACATCGCGCACGGCCCCTCGGTGGCCACCAGCACGGCGCCCGCCGGCACCCGGCCGAACCGCGCCACGGCGTCCCGGATCGCCTCGGTCTCGGCGTGCGCGAGCAGGTCGCCGTTCTGCACCTGCCGGTTGCGGCCCCTCGCGACCACCTCGCCGTCCACGAGCAGCGCCGCGCCGAAGGGCATCCCGCCCTCCGCGACGCCGTCCACGGCCTCCTGCAGCGCCGCGGCGATCCCGGTCGTGCGCTCAGAGGGCATCCGTCGCCGCCTTCCCCTTGTCCTTCGCGAGCATCCAGTGGAACAGCAGTCCGAACGCGCAGCCGAAGAACCAGGAGAACGGTGCGAGCGCGCTCAGCGCAGGCACCTGCGCGATGATCGTCGTCAGTCCGCCGGCCAGCACGAGCGCGGCGATCGCCCGCGGGTTGAAACCGCGGCGGTACCAGTACCGGCCGCGCGGGCGCCACGTCCATCGCCCCGGAGACGAAGTTCGCCACGATGTTGGTCGCGATCGTGGCGGTCATGAAGGTCAGGGCGCCGAGGAGCACCGCGGTGGTGTTGTCGATGCGGGCGACCAGCTCGACCGGGTCGGTGATGAGCTCGCCGAACACGGCCAGGCCGCCGGAGGTCGTGATCACCGTGGCGACGGCGAACAGCATGAAGTTCACCGGCAGACCGAGGAAGTTGCCGCGGCGCATGGCGGAGGGTGAGCGCATGAACCGGGAGAAATCGGCGAAGTTCAGCGTCGTGCCCGCGAACCAGGCCACGGTGAGGGCCACCGCGGTCAGCCACATGCCGACGGCGGCGCCGCCGGAGAGATCCTTCGAGCCGAGCGTGAAGCTGATCGCGCTGGGGCCTCCGGCCCTCACGACGATCCAGATCGCCAGCGCGAACATGACCACGTAGATCACCGGTCCCGCCCAGTCGGTGAACCGGCGGATCGCCTCCCAGCCGTAGAAGAACACCAGCAGCTGGGCGAGCCACATGAAGCCGAAGCAGGCCCAGCCCAGCGTGGACAGACCGAGGATCGAGTTCTCGGCGAGCGGCGTGAGGTCGGGGAAGAAGCGGAGCACCACCACGACCAGGGCCGTGGAGGACACCCAGGTCTGGATGCCGTACCAGGCCGTCGCGGTCGTCGCCTTGATCATGCTCGGGATGTTCGCCCCGTATATGCCGAACGCCGGACGGCACAGCGCGGCGAACGCGATCCCGTACTTCTGGCCGCCGCGGCCGGCGAGGTTGGTGAGGAAGTAGATCAGCGTGATGCCCACCAGCAGAGCGGTGAACACCTGCCAGCCGGCCAGGCCCAGGGTGAACAGCCCGGCGGCGAAGACGTACCCGGCCACGGAGTGGACGTTCGACATCCACATCGCGAACAGGTTGTACACGCCCCAGGTGCGCTGGCGGACCGGGGCGATGTCGGGATGCTCAGGCAGCGGTCAGGGGCGACCGCTGCGGGCTGTGCGCACGCCGGGAACCGTTTCGTATGGTGAAACGGATGTTTCGCGTGCGTTGGCTCGAATGGTATACCGTTCCGTGGGCCGACGGAAGCGGTCGCGTGCGCGTGTCCGGTTCAGGGCAACGGGCGGTCGATGACCGGAATGGCCGCCAGCAGCGCCCTGGTGTAGTCCTCGCGTGGATGCTGCAGCACGGCATCCGTCCCGCCGCGCTCCACGATCCGGCCGTCCTTCATCACCGCGACGGTGTCGCACAGGTTCTGCACCAGGCCGATGTCGTGCGAGACGAGCACGAGGGTGAGGCCCTCCTGCGCTCGCAGCTGCGCCAGCAGCGCGAGGATCTGCGCCCGCACCGTGACGTCGAGCGCGGACAGGGGCTCGTCGCCGACGAGGATGCGCGGGCGGTGCACGATGGCGCGGGCGAGGGCGATCCGCTGCCGCTGCCCGCCGGAGAACTCGTGCGGATGCCGATCGGCCGCCTCCGGCTCCAGGCCGACCTGCGTCAGCACCTCCTGGACGCGTGCGCGATGATCGCCGGGGATGCCGAGCGCCCACAGCGGCTCGGCGACGATCCGGCCCGCGGGCATCCGGGGATCGAGCGACGCGTACGGGTCCTGGAACACCAGGCCGGTCTGCCGGCGGAGCCAGTGCAGGGAGCGGGCCGGCGCCGCGGCATCCACCTCCCGTCCGTCCACCCGCACCCGCCCGGAGGTGGGGCGGTCCAGACCGAGCAGCAGGCGCACCAGGGTGGACTTGCCCGAGCCGGACTCGCCGATCAGGCCGAGCGCCTCGCCCTCGGCGATCGCCAGGTCGGTGGGATGCAGCGCGACGGTGCGCCGGCGCTTCTCGAACAGGGTGCGCCGGGGGAGCGGGAACGTACGGCTGAGGCCCTCGGCCGTGATCAGGCTCATCCGTCGCCTCCCGGCCGCCACAGCGTGGCCGTCGCGTCGCGCAGCAGCGCCTGCGTGATCGGGGAGGCAGGGGCGCTCAGCAGGGTGGACACCGGTGCCGCCTCCACGACGCGGCCGCGCTCCAGCACCACCCCGAACGTGGCGACCTGGGAGAGCACGGCGAGGTCGTGCGTGATGAACACCAGCGACATGCCCTCGTCCTCGACGAGCGACAGCAGCAGCCGCAGCACCTCCGCCTGGATGGTGACGTCGAGCGCGGTGGTCGGCTCGTCGGCGATGAGCAGACGGGGGCGGCAGGCCAGCGCCATCGCGATCGCCACGCGCTGCCGCTGACCGCCGGACAGCTGATGCGGATAGCGGTCCACGATCCGCTCCGGATCGGGCAGCCGCACCCGCGCCGCCTCGGCGATCGCCCGGGTACGCGCCTCGCGCCGCCCCAGGCCCTCGTGGATCCGCACCGACTCGGCGATCTGGCGTCCCACCGTGCGGATCGGGTTCAGCGCGGTGCGCGGCTCCTGGAACACCATTCCGATCTCGTCGCCGCGCAGCGCCGCCAGCTCGCGGTCGGGCATCCCGATCAGCTCGGTGCCGTCCCAGCGGATGCTGCCCCGCGCCCGCATCCCGTCCGGCAGCAGCCCGAGGACCGCGAGAGCGGTGACCGACTTGCCCGACCCGGACTCGCCGATGAGCCCGAGGCGCTGCCCGTCGGGGACCTCGAAGGACACCCCGTCGACGACCCGGCGCCCGCCCACCTCGACGACGAGATCCTGCACCTGCAGCGTCACGCGACCACCTCCGGGATGTGGACCTCCGCCGCGCGGCGGGTCAGCGTGGGATCGGTCGCGTCCCGGAGCGCGTCGCCGAGGAGGTTCAGCGCGAGGACGGTGAGCGTGATGGCCAGGCCCGGCCAGACCACGGTGAGCGGATGCACGCCGATGTACCGCTGCAGATCCGCCAGCAGCACGCCCCACGACGACTCGGCCACCGAGGCCCCGAAGCCGAGGTAGGACAGCCCGGCCTCGGCGAGCACCGCCACCGCCATCGACCAGGACAGCTGCACGATGAAGACCGGGGCGATGTTCGGCAGCAGATGCCGGACCAGGTTCTGCCCGGCGGTGAGCCCGCTGGCGCGGCCGGCGAGCACGAAGTCGCTCCGCTGCACCCGGCGCAGCTCGGGGCGCGTCACCCGGGCGACGTTCACGCCGAAGCCGATGCCGACGGCGGCCACGACGACCCAGAGCGATCCGCCCCACACGGCCGCGATCATCATGGCGATCATCAGCACCGGGAAGGCGATCAGGATGTCGACCAGCACGGCGACCGTCTCCCGCAGCCAGCGCGCGGTGAGCGCCCCCAGGGCCGCCAGCAGCACGCCGACCAGCGTGGCGACCAGCCCGGCGCCGACGCTGACGAACACCGTCGTCCGTGCGCCGGCCATGACCAGGCTGAGGATGTCGCGGCCGGTGCCGTCGGTGCCGAGCAGGTGCGGCCACCCGGGCGGCGCCCAGCGGCCGCGCACGTCGCCGATCATCGGGTCGAACGGGGTCCACGCCGTCGACGTGATCGCGGTGAGGACGATGAGGGCGGTGACGACGAGGCCGAACCGGCCGGTGCCCGACGACCACAGCCGGTGCAGCCAGGTGCCGTTCCCATGCGCGGCCCGGGAGCGGGAGTCCTGCGACGGGGCCGACCTCATTCCGCCTCCCTCTGCCGCGGATCGATGGCGTGGTGGACGAGATCCACCACGAACCCGATCACCAGCACGATGCCGGTGAGCACGAGCAGCTCGCTCTGCACCTTGACGAGATCGCGCGTGCCGACGTCGGCGACCAGCATCCGTCCGATGCCCGGCAGCGTGAACAGCTGCTCGATGACGACGGAGCCGACGATGATCCCGGCGACCTGCAGGCCGAGCACCGTGACGATCGAGAGCCCGACCGCCGGGATCCCGTGCCGGATCAGCGCCTGGCGGCGGGTGAGTCCCTTGGCCGCCGCAGTGCGCACGAAGTCCTGCCCCGCCGCCTGCAGCGTGGCGCTGCGAACGAACCGCATCAGCATCGCCCCCTCCACGAGTCCGATGGTCAGCGCGGGCAGCAGCAGCGCCTCGAACGCCCGCCACGGCGTGGCCCACCCGGTGCGCGGGAAGCCCTGCGCGGGCAGCCAGCCCAGCCAGTGCGCGAACACGACCACGAGCATCATCCCGGCCCACACGACAGGCACCGCGGCGACCGCCTGGGCGGCCACGCTCATCCCGGTGCCGGCCGCGCGGCCGCGGAGGACGCCGGCGAGCACCCCGAACGGCACGGCCACCAGCAGGGCGATCGTGAGCGCCATCATGCCGAGCGGCACCGTGACCCGCGACTTCTCCAGCAGCTCGTCGCCGACGGATGCCCCGCTGAGCTGCGAGGTGCCGAGGTCGCCGCGCAGGACGCCGCCGATCCAGTCCAGGTACTGCACCGGGATGGGGCGGTTCAGCCCGAGCGCCTCGCGCAGCGCCGCCACCTGCTCGCGGCTCGCCTGGGTGCCGGCGATGAGCTGGGCGACGTCGCCGGGGAGCACCCGGAGCGTGAGGAAGATCAGCACGCTCGACACGAGGAGCCCTGCGATCAGCAGGACCCCCCGGGTCAGCGCGTACCGCAGCACGGGCTGCTCAGTCGGCCGCTCGGGTGACGCCGGCGAGGTCGATGCGGGAGTTGATCGAGTCCTGCGGGAACCCGGAAACGATCGGGCGCACCGCGGTCAGCGTGGCCCCGTTGTACAGCCAGTCGGCGGCGTGATCCTCGGAGACGATCCGGGCGGCCTCGGCGAGCAGCTCGGCGGAGGCGTCGGCGTCGAGCTCGGTCAGCGCCTCCCGGTACAGCCGCTGCACCTCGGGGTTGTCGTATCCGAAGTAGTAGTCCGGGTTCGCGAAGTTCCCGAAGTCGCGCGGCTCGACGTGCAGCACGAAGCTCAGGTCGTAGTCGTGGTTCGTGTACACCTTCTCCAGCCATGCGGGGAACTCGACTCGGTCGACCTCGAGGGTGACGCCGACCTTCGCGAAGTCGGAGATGAGCACCTGGGCGACCGTGGTGCCGTAGAACGAGGGGATGGTGAGGGTGAGGTCGAGCTCTTCGTGGCCGGCCTCGGCGAGCAGCTCCTCGGCGCGCTCCGGGTCGTACGGCGCCACGTCGGACAGGTCCTGGTAGCCGGGGTCGAGCTCCGGGATCGGGCCGTACAGCGTCTCGCCGGCGCCGACCGCCTCCACCAGCGCCTCATGATCGATCGCCAGGCGCAGGGCCTCGCGTACGCGCGCGTCGTCCAGCGGGGCCCGCTTGTTGTTGAACGCCAGGGTGGCCTTGTCGGTGGTGCGCCCGGTGGTGATCTCGAACTCCCCGGACTCCTCCAGCTGGGAGACGAGATTCGGGTCGACGGCGGTGAGCACGTCCAGCGTGCCGTCCAGCGCCGCGTTCACGCCCGCCGTGAAGTCGGGGATGTACTGGAAGACGACCTCGGCGACGCCGGCCTTCTCTCCCCAGTACTCCTCGTACCGCGCGAACGTGATGCTGCTGCCCTTGCTCCACCGCTCCAGCGTGAACGGGCCGGTGCCGTTCTCCGCGGTCTTCAGATCGGTCGTGTCGCCCGACCGGAACACCAGCCCGGCCGGCCCGGTGAGGGCGAACAGGAAGTTCTGGTTGGGTTCGGCGAGCGTGATCTGCACGGTCTGCGGGTCGGGAGCGGTCACCGCCGTCACGCCGGCGAAGTCCGCGTGGCCCTGCACCGTGGCATCCGTCCGCACCGTCTCGTACGACGCGACCACGTCCGCGGCCGTGAGCGCGTCGCCGCTGTGGAAGGTGACGCCCTCGTGCAGGGTGAACGTGTAGGTGAGCCCGTCCGGCGAGATCTCGTAGTCGCTGGCCAGGCGGGGCTCGATCTCGTTCTCCTCGGTGCGGGTGACCAGACCCTCGTAGATGTTGTCGACGAGGACCTGCTCCAGCGCGGCGCCGCTGGTGTGCCGGATGTCGAGGTTGGTCGGCTCCAGCACCAGGCCGACGGTCAGCGTCGCGTCCGGGTCGGGCTCGCCGGCCGGGGTCGGCGCCGGGGCGGACGACCCGGTGCAGGCGCTGAGGGCGAGGGCGCCGGCGGCGACGGTCGCGAGCAGGGCGATGCGGGCGGAGCGCCGGGAGGCGGGGATGCGGAACATGCGGGGCGTCCTCTCTGCCGGCCTCGGGCGGCCGGATGCGGGTCAGCGGGCGGGGCGCCCGAGGGCGTCGGAGACGAGGGAGGCCAGAGCCGCGGGTGCGGTCTCCTGGACGTTGTGGCGGGCCTCGACGGTGATGACGGACGCCGCCGGCACGCGCCGGGTGAACTCGTCCACGTCGGCGTCCTGGAGGAAGCCGTCGGCGCCGCGGACCAGCGTGATCGGCGCGGTCACGGCGGCCAGGTCCGCCCATCCTTCCGAGCCGTGCTCGGCGTCCTCGGGCACGGTGCGGTCGGGCTCGGTGCGGTCGGCCACGGTGCGCTCGAACGTGGACAGGGCGTGGCCGACGATGTGCGCGAAGTGGTGCTTCCATTCGATGCGGCCGTCCGGGCGCTCGCGGGTGTTCAGGAAGACGCCGCGCTCGGTGTCGGCGCGGCTGCCGCCGAAGCCGAACGCCTGTGCCCGGTCGACCGCCTCCTCGCGGGAGGCGAAGTCGGTGGCGCCGGTGTAGAAGTCGCGGAGCACCGCGGGGGCGGCCTCGGTGTCCAGCCCCGGCGTGATGTCGACGACGACGAGGCTGCGCACGAGCTGCGGATGCCGCGCGGCGACCGCCGCCCCGGTGAGCCCCCCGAGGGACTGCCCGACGAGCACCTGGGGCCGGTCCGTCCACTCCTCGAGGGCCAGGGCGACGTCGGCGGCGAGGGTGCGCGGGGAGTAGTCCCGGTCCTCGCGCCAGGACGAGTCGCCGTGCCCGGCGAGATCGATCGCGAGCGCGGGGCGGCCGAGCAGCAGGAGCGTCGTGTCCCAGGTGTGCGCGTTCAGACCGGCGCCGTGCAGGAAGGTCGCCTCGGGCGTGCCGGCGCCGTACCGCAGCGCGCTGAGCGTGCGGCCGTCCGGGAGGGTGAGCGCGAGGCGCTCCACGGCGGGGGCGGCCACGCCCAGGGCGCGGGCCTGCCCGGGCAGGTAGCGGAACTCGCTGAGGTCGGTGGACACGGCCTTATTCTGCTCCCGCCAGGACGAGGGGAGGAAACGCGAGCGCATTTCGTTACGTCATCTTCCGCTATGTTGCGCATTATGGCTGTTGTTGCGAGGGTTGGTTGGATATTCTGCATCCGGCTGTCCCGTGCGCAGAGTCGACGGGCTCGCCTAGGCTGGGAGTCATGACCGAGAAGCGCGTGCACCTGTCCAAGACCGAGCCTGCCGCATATCAGGCGCTCGACGCCTTCTCGAAGACCGTGAGTGACATCTGCAAGGCGAACGGCATCAGCGACCGACTCAAGGAGCTGGTGATGATGCACTGCTCGCAGCTGAACGGATGCGCGTACTGCACGCGCGTGCACCTCGACCGCGCGCTGGCCGCAGGCATCGACGTCGACACCCTCACCCAGATCCCCACCTGGCGGGAGAGCCACGTCTTCGACGAGCGCGAGCGGGCGGCGCTGGAGCTGGCGGAGGCGTTCACCTTCATCGCCGAGGACGGCATCCCGGACGACGTCTACGACCGCGTCGGCAGCGTGTTCACCGAGAAGGAGTACGCGGCGCTGAGCTGGGCGTGCGTGTCGATCAACGCGTTCAACCGCATCGTCATCGCCGGGCGCTACCCGGTGCCGCCCCGGCACGAGCAGTGACCGTCCTCGACATCCCCGGCGTCCACAACATCCGCGACGTCGGCGGCATCCCCGCGGGCGCCTCGCGCATCCGGGAGGGCGTGCTGTACCGCTCCGGGCAGCTCGCCAGGCTCACCCCCGAGGGGAGCGCGCTGCTCTCCCGGCGGGTGCGCCGGGTGATCGACCTGCGGGACGACGCGGAGGTGGCGGCCGAGCCGTCGGCGCTCACCGGGCTGCCGGTCACCCGCATCCCGCTCTTCCTGGGATCGGTGAGCTCGTTCTTCACCGAGGACATGAGCCTGGCGGACATGTACCGCCACCTCGTCGAGGACGCCGCGCCGCGGCTCGTCGAGGCGATCCGGGTGCTCGCCGAGGGCGAGCCGACGCTGGTGCACTGCACCGTCGGCAAGGACCGCACCGGGGTCACCGTGGCCCTGGCGCTGTCCGCGGTCGGCGCCGACCGTGACGCCGTCGTGGCGGACTACGCCCTCACGGCATCGCTGCTGCCGGAGACGCGCACCCGCGCCGTGATCGAGTACCTGAAGGCACACATGCCGGATGCCCGGCATGCGATCGACCTGGCCACGGCGTCGCCCGCGCCGGTGATGCGGGAGCTGCTCGAGGAGATCGACCGGCGGCACGGCTCGGTCGCCAGGTACCTCCGCGCGGGCGGGATGTCGCAGGGGGAGCTCGATCGGCTGCGCGCGGCCCTGGTCGAGGAGGCGCGGGCTGGAGGGCGTCCTCGAGGAGGCCGCGGCTTCGAGTAGGTAAGGCAACCCTTCCTCGGTGTTAGACTGACAGCATCATGACCACCGCCGACATCCGCACGACCGTTCGCGCCGCCCGTCGCGCATCCCGCGGCCCGCGCGTGCAGCACCTCATCACGGCCGACGAGCACTCGCTCGCCGAGCTGGAGGCGCTGCTGGCCACGCTGCCGCTGTGCGCCGTGGGGCGGGTGTTCATCGAGGTCCCCGACGTGGAGGACATCAGCGTCGTCACGGCCCCGTCGCGGATGACCGTGACCTGGCTGCCGCGTGCCCGCCGCTCCGGCGCTCCCGGCACCGGACGCCGCTGTGCGCAGGGCCAGGCCGTCGCCCGCGCCGCCACGGCATGGGCCGACGAGATGCTCTGCGAGGACGGCGACTCCGGCCTGCGCACCGAGGTGACGCTGCTGGGCGGCTACCTCGGCACCATGGACATCCTGGAGCACCTCACCGAGGTCATCGGCGTGGACGCCGCGGCGATCCACGTGCCGGAGCGCTACGGCCTGCGCACCCGCTGACGCCGCAGGTACCCGCCGTCCTCCAGGCCCGCTTCGATCTCGAACCGGTTGCGCAGCGGGTCCCGCCCGGCGAGCAGGTACAGCACCGGCATGAGGAACCCGTACCGCAGCCACTGCCTCTTGTGCACGGCCTCGTGCCGCAGCACCGCGTCGCCCGGCACGGCGTCCCCGGTCAGGTAGCACCCGCCGACGCACACGCCGCCGCGCGCGAACGTCCACCGCGGCATCCCGCGGAAGACCCAGAGCCCGCTGCGGCGCTCCACGGGGCCGGTGCTCCACAGCGCGCCCCAGAGCCAGCCGACCGCGGTGCCCCACGCGAAGCCGAGACGGCTCAGCGGGGAGCGCAGCAGGAACGCCGGGAGCCTCCGGTCGAACCGCCTCCCGCGCTCGAGGATGCGGGCCCGTTCGGCGGGTGTCGTCATGCCACCGCGCCGATCAGGCGCAGCACGGCGCCGAGATCCTGCACGGCATCGGCCGGCGTGCGCGGTGCGAACCCGGCGATCGTCGCGCCGGTGAGCGGAAGGCGCTCCCGCAGTCGGCGGATGCTCGCGGCGAGCTCGGCCGCGTCCACGCCGAACGGGGCGGGCGCGGACACGCCGCCGAGATCGGCGGGGTCGAGCACGTCGACGTCGATGTGCACCCACACGTGCGAGGCGCCGGTGGCGTGCACGGCCTCCGCGAGGGCGTCCGGGTCGGACAGGTCGCCCCTGCCGAGCGCGGAGATGCCGTCCAGCCGTTCCGCCTCGCCGACGTCGATCGCCCGAGCGCCCACGGTGACGACCCGCTCGCGCGGGATGCCGGGGGAGAGCGCCAGGCGCGGCTCGCCATCGCCGAGCACCGCGCTCAGCGCCATGCCGGAGAACGCCCCGGACCGGGAGGTGTCCGGCACGTGCAGATCGGGGTGGGCGTCGCACCACACCACGGCGAGGTCGGTGGTGTCGACGGCCGACAGCGCCGCCGGTGTCACGCTGCAGTCGCCGCCGACGACGACCGTGCCGCCGGTGTACGCCTCACGGACGAGCTCGCGGATGCGCAGCAGCGAGCTCAGCCGCCGGACGCCGGTGCCCAGCGACTCGCCCGCCTCGAGCGGGATGTCGAGGGTGACGGTGTCCTTGCGGGGCAGATCGCCGGCGATCGCGGTGGCGCCGTCGGTCAGCAGCATCGCGCGAGCGGCAGGGGAGCCCTGCCACTGCGGGACGATGAGGAATCGGGTCATCGTGCTCTCCGAGGTGGGGTGGATGCCGCGGGCGCGGCATCCACCCTCGTCCTCACTCGGCCTCGAGCGCGGCCTGCGGCCGGCCGCCGGCCTTGAGCTCGGCGAGGCGGGCCTCCACCTCGGTGAGCTCGCCGAGGTCCTCGAGGCTCTCGAACTGGGCGTCCAGCGAGGACGCGGCGATCTCCGCCTTGCCGGCGGCGAGGGCCTCCTGACGGCGGATCTTGTCCTCGAAGCGGCCCAGCTCGCTGGTCGGGTCGAGCACGTTGATGGACGAGACGGCGTCCTGCACCTTCGTCTGCGCCTCGGCGACCTTCGCACGGGCGAGGAGCTCGCTGCGCTTGGACTTCAGCTGCTCCAGCTTCTCCTTCATGCCGTTCAGCCCGCTCTTGAGCTTGTCGACGATCTCCGTCTGCGCGGCGATCTGCGGCTCGGCGGCACGGGCCTCGCGCTCCGAGCCGATCTGCCGCTGCAGCGCGATCTTCGCCAGGCTGTCGAACTTGTCGGCATCCGCGGTGTTGCCGGCGGCGCGCAGCTCGTCGGCCTTGCGGCTGGCTGCCAGGGCCTTGTTACCCCACTCCTTCGCCGCCTGCACGTCCTCCTCGTGGTCGCGCTCGAGCAGACGGAGGTTGCCGATCGTCTCGGCGATCGCGGACTCGGCGTCGGCGATGTTGTTCGTGTAGTCGCGGACGAGCTGGTCGAGCATCTTCTGCGGGTCCTCGGCGGAGTCGAGGAGGGCGTTGATGTTCGCGCGGACGAGCGTGGAGATGCGCCCGAAGATGGACTGCTTGGTCATGCGTTGTTCCTTTCAGAGGGACGGATTCGAGTGTCTGTCGGCTCGGGCCGGCGGTCGGGATGGTTC
The DNA here is from genome assembly GCF_028472845.1 of Microbacterium sp. EF45047. Classification (NCBI taxonomy): domain Bacteria; kingdom Bacillati; phylum Actinomycetota; class Actinomycetes; order Micrococcales; family Microbacteriaceae; genus Microbacterium; species Microbacterium sp. EF45047. Next base: position 925,277 of record NZ_CP069429.1, read on the forward strand.
AGAAGCGTCCACCTCCCGAACGGCCGCTGCGCCCGATCGAGCGCCCGCCGCCGCCGAAGCCGGAGCTGCGGAAGCCGCCGCCGCTGGATCGCCAGCCCCCGCGGCGGGATGCGCCGCCCCCTCCACCGCCGGCGAGGAGGCCTCCGATGATGCCGCCGAGGATGTCACCGGCGAGTCCGGAGTCGTTCGGACGGTAGCCGCCGCCCCCGAACAGCCCGCCGTCCGGCTCGTACGGGTGCGGCGCGTACGCGCTCATGTCCGCCTGCGCGGACGCGGCGGCCTGCCGGACGAGGTCGAGCGCGCGTCCGGCGGTGCTCAGGGCGGCGTCGGGGTCGGCGGTGCGCAGTCCCAGCGCCTGCCCGAGCGCGGCCTCCGCCTCGGCGAGGCGGGTGCGGGCGGTGGGGCCGACGGTGCCGCGGCGCGTCTCGATGTACTGGCGGGCGGCCCGGATCTCGGACTCGGCCTGGGCGAGCGTCTGCTCCAGCATCCGCTGCACCCGCCGGGCGCGCTCGACCCGCTCCGCTCCCGCGGCGATGGCCGCGTCGATCTGCGCGTTCGCGGCGGTGAGCGCCTCGAGCACGCGCTGCGGGTTGCGGTTCTGGCCGGACAGCGCGGCCTGGGCCTGCTGCAGCTGGGCGGTCGTGGCCGCCACGGCGGAGGCGACGGAGCCGTCGGCGTCGGGCAGTTGCCGCGCGGCGGCCACGTCGGCCTGCAGCTCGGCGATGAGCGTCTGCGCCTGGTCCTCCAGCGTGCCCAGCTCGCGTCCCAGGTCGGTGATCGCGTGCACCAGCTGCGCCGCCTGGGCGACCGACTGCTCGGCGGCGCGGATGGCGAACGCGGCGGTGCCGGATGCGCCCTGCGCGATCGCCTCGGCAGCCGCGGCGATCGACCGGTCGGCGAGGGCGGCGCGCTCGCGCGCCTGCGCCGGGTTGTCCGCGACGGTGCTCAGCGCGGCGGGGTCGTAAGCGGCGGCGAGGCTCGCGAACGCCGGGTCGGCGCCGGCCAGGATCGGCTCGAGCTCGGCGCGCTGGGCGCGGACGCGCTCCAGCTCCTGCGGGGCGTTCTGCTCCAGGCGGCGCAGCGCGTCGAAGGCCTCGGTGTTCTCGTCCAGGATGTCGTCGATCTCGTCGCACAGCCGGATGATGCGGATGTGCCATGCCCGGCGGTCGTGGACGGAGTCCTCGACCTCGTCGTCGAGCTTCTGCTTCAGGTCGAACGCCTCCGACATCTTCGCCTTGGCGGCGTCGACGGCGCGGGTGAACTCCTCGGTGGCGGCGTCGCCGAACTGGGCGATCGCGAAGCCCAGCTCCTCCCGGCTGGACGTGATGGCGTCGTCGGCGCGGACCAGCGCCGATCCCGCCTGCGCCTCGACCTGCTCGTCGGTCAGCGTGGAGAAGGGGTCGTTCGGGTCGGGTGTCTCCGGCATCGCGCCGCGACGGCGGATCTCCGCGTTCCGGCACGCCCGGATGACCAGCCGGACCACCAGCCAGGCCAGGAAGGCGAGGACCGCGATGCCGGCGACGATCAGCACCGCGCGCAGCATGCCGGCGCCGCCGTCGCCCTGGATCTCGTCCGCGGCCAGGACGATCGCGCCGTCCCAGTCGTTCTGCGACAGCAGCGGCTGGATGCGCTCCTCGACGGCGTCCAGCCTGCTGTCGCTGAGCGGCCCGCCCGCGGCCGCGGAGATGTAGTAGTTGCGCTCCTCCACGGCTATCGCCAGCAGATACTGGTCGGGCCCGAGGCCGTTGCGCTCGGCGACGGTGTCGGCCCACGCGACGCGGTCGGGCGGCGAGGTGAAGCCGTCGACCAGCACCACGAACAGGTCGGCGGTGGAGTTCTCGCTGAGCTCCTGCAGGCGCGCCTCGACGCGCTCCTGCTCACTCGGGCTGAGTACGTCGGCCTCGTCGGTGACATAGCCCGGGTCGAGGGTGACCGGGTCAGCGGCGGAGGCGGCGAGGGGCGAGACGAGGCCGGCGGCCACGGCAGCGACGAGTGCGACCAGCGCCAGCCACCGTGTCCTCATCGCGATCCCTCCGGCAGCCGTGCCCCCATGGCATGAGTCTATGCAAACCCACAGGCACGCGACAGGCTGACCGGACGGCCGTTCGCCATCAGCGGAGGCGCATACCCTGGAGAGCATGGACGACAGGTACGGGACCGACGTGCTCGCCCCCGGCTGGAAGGAGCGCGGCTTCACGCGGGCCGTCGACGTTCCCGCCGAGAAGGACCTCGTCGTCGAGGTCGCCGCGGACGGCTACTGCGGGGCGGTCACGCGCGTCGAGGCGGGCATGGTCGAGCTCGAGGACTGGAAGGGCCGGCGCCGCAGCTTCCCGCTCGGCGGCGGCTACCTGATCGACGGGAAGCCGGTGCGGCTCGTGCATCCGGTCGCGAAACCGCAGGGCCGGAAGCGCACCGCCTCGGGCTCCTTCGCCGTCGACGACGGCCGCGCGCGGGTGGCGCTGCCCAGCCGCATCCTCGTGGAGGGCCGCCACGACGCCGAGCTCGTGGAGAAGGTGTGGGGCGACGACCTGCGGGTGGAGGGCGTCGTCGTGGAGTACCTGCAGGGCATCGACCTGCTCGACGGACTGCTGGCCGAGGCGCCTCCGAGCGAGACGCGGCGGTACGGGGTGCTCGTCGACCACCTCGTGCCCGGGTCGAAGGAGTCGCGCATCGCGGAGCAGATCCTGCGCGGCCCGCACGGCGCGCACCTGAAGATCGTCGGGCACCCGTACGTGGACGTGTGGCAGTGCGTCACGCCGGCGGCGCTCGGCATCCGGGCCTGGCCCGAGGTCCCGCGCGGCACGGACTGGAAGACCGGCGTGTGCCGGGCGTTCGGCTGGCCCGTCGAGTCACAGGCCGACATCGCGCACGCCTGGAAGCGCATCCTGTCGCGCGTGCGCACGTACCGCGATCTGGAGCCGGCGCTCCTGGGCCGCGTCGAGGAGCTCATCGACTTCGTCACCGCCCCCTCAACCGGTCGTTGAGCGAGCACCGGCGCAGCCGGAGCGAGACGAAACGCGTCTTTTCGCGAAGGTGTCGGGGCGTGGTGCGTTTCGTCTCCGTCGCCCTGCGGGCGTCGTCGCTCAACGACCGGGAGGGGAGCGAGCGAATACGCTGGAGGGATGCCAGAACCGCGCACCTTCCGCGACGAGCCCGTGTCCTTCGTGCGCCGCAGCGGCCGGATGTCGGAGGCGCAGGAGCGGGCCTTCCGGGACCTCTCGCCGTTCTACCTCCTCGACGTCCCGCGCGACACGGCCTGGACGTCCGTGCATCCGGAGGCACGGCTCGACCCGGCATCCGCGTACGGCCGCGTCGCCCCGCTGATCGTCGAGATCGGCTCCGGGCAGGGGCACGCGATCGTCTCCGCCGCCGCCTCCCGCCCGGATGACGACTTCCTGGCCGTCGAGGTGTTCCGCGCCGGGCTGGCGCGCACCATGCGCGACGCCGACCGCGCCGGCGTGCGCAATCTCCGCCTCGCCGAGGCGAACGCCCCCGAGGTCCTCTCCACGTACCTGCCGGAGGCCGCGGCATCCGAGGTCTGGATCTTCTTCCCCGACCCGTGGCACAAGAAGCGGCACACCAAGCGCCGGCTGGTCCGTCCCGGGTTCCCGGCGACGGCCGCGCGCGCCCTCCGCGACGGCGGGACGCTGCGCCTGGCCACCGACTGGGAGGGCTACGCGCTGCAGATGCGGGAGGTGCTCGACGAGGCCCCCGAGTTCGAGCGCGCGTTCGACGGGGACTGGGCGGAGCGCTTCGACGGCCGCGTGATGACCGCGTTCGAGCGGAAGGGCATCGCGAAGGGCAGGGACATCCGCGACCTCGCCTACCGCCGGGTGCCGCGGACGTGAGCCACGCCGCCCGGCTCGCCCTCGCGCCCGCCGCCGCCGTGTGCGCGGCGGCTCCGGCCTTCTTCGTGCTCGGCTGGACGTGGGCGGGCTGGGTCCTGCTCGCCGCCGGCGTCGGCGCCGCCGCGATGATCGAGCGACGGATGCCGGTGACGGCGGCCGCTGCCGCAGCGCGACGGGACGACCGGGGCGAGCGGCCCACGAGCGGTGGGCGGCGGCATCCGTCCCTCAGCCGGGATCTCTCGCTGATCGGGCTCGGAATGCTGATCGTGCACTCGATCCCGCTCGCCGCGGAGCTCGACGACGCGGCGATGCTGCGGTTCACGGCGGCACTCGGGGGAGCGGTGCTGGTGCCGTACGTCATCTCGCGGTATGTGTTCCGCGACCGCGCGATCTCGTTCCCGTGGCGGAGCGGCCGCCGCTGGGGCCGGCTGCAGTGGAGCTGGCTGGTCGCGGTGCTGGTGCTGGGCTGGCTGATCCTGCCGTTCTACTTCATCACCAGCGGCGTGTACCGCAACTGGCCGGTGGTCGACACGCCCGAGCTGATCGCCCGGCTGTTCGTCGGCGTGGGCGCGGTCGGGATCTGGGACGAGCTGTTCTTCATCTGCACCGTGTTCGCCCTGCTGCGCCGTCATCTGCCCGACCACCTGGCGAACGTGCTGCAGGCTGTCGTGTTCGTGTCGTTCCTGTGGGAGCTCGGCTACCGCGCCTGGGGGCCGGTGCTGACCATCCCGTTCGCGCTGCTGCAGGGCGTCATCTTCCTGCGCACGCACTCCCTCGGCTACGTCGTGACCGTGCACCTGCTGTTCGACGCCGTCGTGTTCGCGGTGCTCGTGCACGCCCACAACCCCGGACTGCTGCCGATCTTCCTGCTCTGACATCCTTCCCTGGGAGTCCGGCCACCCGGGGCCGCCGCAGGAGTGGGAAGCTGGAAGGGTGCATGACCCGATCACGACCGCCACGACGCTCGGCGACGCCGAGGTGCTGCGCCTGCGCGCGGACTTCCCGATCCTGCAGAGCGAGGTGAACGGGCATCCGCTCGTCTACCTGGATTCCGGGGCGACCTCGCAGCGGCCGCTCGCGGTGCTGGACGCCGAGCGCACCTTCGCCACGACGCTGAACGCCGCCGTGCACCGCGGCGCCCACACGCTCGCGGCGGAGGCCACCGAGGTGTTCGAGGATGCCAGGGCGACGCTCGCCCGGTTCATCGGCGCGGACGAGGACGAGGTCGTGTGGACCTCCAACGCCACCGAGGCCGTCAACCTGGTGGCGTACTCGCTGTCGAACGCGTCCTCGGGCCGCGGCGGAAGCGAGGCCGACCGGCTGCGGCTCGGCCGGGGCGACGAGATCCTCGTCACCGAGATGGAGCACCACGCCAACCTCATCCCGTGGCAGGAGCTGGCCCACCGCACCGGCGCGGGACTGCGGGTGATCCCGCTCGACGACGACGGCGCGCTGCGCATGGACGAGGCGCGACGCCTGATCGGCACGCACACGCGCATCGTCGCCGTCACCCACGTGTCGAACGTGCTCGGGGTGGTGAACCCGATCGAGGAGATCGTCACGGCGGCGCGGGAGGTGGGCGCGCTGGTGCTGCTGGACGCCTGCCAGTCGGCCCCGCACCTGCCGCTGGACGTGCACGCGCTGGACGTCGACTTCGCCGTGCTGTCCGGGCACAAGATGCTCGGCCCCACCGGCATCGGCGCGCTCTACGGCCGTCGCGAGCTGCTGGAGATCATGCCGCCGTTCCTCACCGGCGGATCGATGATCACGACCGTGACGACGATGTCCGCCGAGTACCTGCCGCCGCCGCAGCGCTTCGAGGCGGGGACGCAGCGGGTGTCCCAGGCGGTCGCGCTCGCCGCGGCGGTCCGCTATCTCGAAGGCGTCGGCATGGCGCGGATCGCGGCCCACGAGGCGGAGCTGGGCGCCCGCCTGGTCGACGGGCTCGCGGCGATCGACGGCGTGCGGGTGCTCGGCGCCGGGATCGACCGTCCGCGGGTGGGTCTGGCGAGCTTCGACGTCGCCGGCGTTCACGCACACGACGTGGGGCAGTACCTCGACGACGCCGGCATCGCGGTGCGCGTCGGCCACCACTGCGCCCAGCCGCTGCATCGCCGCCTGGGCATCACCGCCTCCACGCGGGCGAGCGCCTATCTCTACACGACCCGCGACGAGGTGGAGGCCGTGATCGACGGCGTCGCCGCCGCGATCCGCTTCTTCCGGAGGGCATGATGACCTCGTCCGACCTGCAGGGGCTCTACCAGGAGCTCATCCTCGACCACTCGCGCACGCCGCACGGATACGGGCTCCGTGGGGAGGTGGCGGCACAGTCGCATCAGGTCAACCCGACCTGCGGTGACGAGATCACCCTTCAGGTGCACCGCGCCGGGGACGGCACGATCGAGGCGGTGGCATGGGAGGGGCACGGATGCGCGATCTCGCAGGCGTCCGCCTCGCTCCTCGCCGAGCTCGCGGAGGGGATGCCGGTGGCGGAGCTGGCGCGCCGGATCGACGTGTTCCGCGAGGCGATGCGCTCGCGCGGTCGCGTCGAGCCGGACCCCGACCTGCTCGGTGACGCCGCGGCCCTGGGCGGGGTGTCGAAGTACGTCGCCCGCGTCAAGTGCGCCATGCTCGCCTGGGTCGCCGCCGAGGATGCGCTGCGGAAGCTGGACTGACGTCGGGCGGACAAGGACGCCCCTCCGGAACTGATAAGCTCGTCCGGTACGCCTCCGTAGCTCAGCGGATAGAGCGCCGGTTTCCGGTACCGTAGGTCGCAGGTTCGATTCCTGTCGGGGGCACGAACGAGAGAAGGCCGCCCCGAGGGCGGCCTTCTCTCGTTCTCAGGCCTCTGACGCCGTCCCCGCTACTTCGCCGGCTCCGGATCCGCCTCGTCCGCGGCCGTCACCGCCGCCGCGCGCAGGTCCTCGAGCGCTGCGGCGACCTTCTCCGCGAGGAACGCGTGCCCGGCATCCGAGGGGTGCTGGCGGCCGATGCCGACGTCGATGACGTCGAGGTAGTTCGCGTCGGTGATCCACTCCTCCTGCACGGGGGAGATGTACCACCAGCCCCGCGCGGCGGCCAGAGCGGCCAGCTCCCGGTCGATCCGCGCGGTCGCCACGCCCACGGGCAGTTCGTGCGGCGCCGGGCCGAGGACGACGATCGCCGCCTCCGGGTAGGTCCGCGCCAGGGCGTCCCACGCGGCGTTCACCGCGGCGGCGTAGCCGGTGAGATCCTCGCGGCGGTCGTTGATGGAGCCCTGCACGATCACGAGATCGGGGTCGAGTTCCGGCTCGAGCGCGGCGATGCGCTCGCCGAAGGTCGGCAGCCCTGGTCGCAGATACCCGCTGCCGCTCACTCCGCGGACGATCGTCTCGCCGTCCAGCAGCTCGGCCAGCCGGTACGCGTAGCCGCCCTCGGGCACGGTCGCGGCCGCGCCGAACGTCCACGAGTCGCCGAACACCAGCACCGTCGGATGCTCGGGCAGCTCAAGCGGGGCGGGCGGCGGGACGGCGGCGTCCGCCGCGGCGATGGGAGGCGTCTCGACGGGCGGCGTCCAGGGCCGCCAGACGCCCAGGACGACCCCGACGAGGACGGCCGCGGCACCCACGGCGGCCAGCACCGTGCGGCGCCGTCGGGTACGGGCGCGCAGCTTCATGGGATGAGAGTAGGCGACGTTCGCCGGAATGCGAATTCGGACACGGATGCCGCGATCGCGGATGCCCCGACGGAACCGGATCGCCCCTCCGGCCCGAGGGCGCGGAGGGGCGATCCGAACGGTTCGCGTGTCACTTCAGGGTGCCCTGCGACACGGAGCCCTGCAGCTGCCGCTGGAAGAAGACGTACACCAGCAGCACCGGCGCGATCGTGATGAACACCGCGGCGAACAGCGCGCCCTGGTCGACCTCGTAGCCTGCGGCGGAGGCGAAGGCGGCCATGCCCTGGGAGAGCACGTACTGCCCCTGGTCGGTGTTCAGCGCGACCGGCAGCAGGAACTGGTTCCACAGCCCGAGGAAGTTCAGGATCGCCACGGCCGCGAGCCCGGGCTTGGCCATCGGCAGCATCACCTGGAAGAACGTGCGCCACTCGCTGGCGCCGTCCACGTAGGCCGCCTCCTGGATCTCGTACGGCAGGGACTTGAAGAACGAGAACAGGAAGAACACCGTGAACGGCAGCGCGAACGCGACGTAGGTGATGATCAGACCCGGCAGCGTGTTCAGCAGCCCCATGCCCTGCAGGATGAAGAACAGCGGGACGATCGCGAGGAACACCGGAAGGGTGAGCCCGGCGAGCATCAGGTAGTAGATCGCCCGGCTGCCCGGGATCGAGAACCTCGCGAGCACGTAGGCGCACATCGAGCCGAGCAGCATCACCAGCAGCAGCGCGACGCCGACGACGATGACGGCCGGCCCCGAGCGCGCCGCCGACGGCGTCATGACGGCGATCGAGGGCGCCCTCGCCGGCACCGGTCTCGCGCTTGCGGACGTCGCGGTGATCACCGCGGCGATGGCCGGGCAGCGCACGTCGGGCGACGACGACTGGCTGCGGCGACGGCTCGCGCAGCACGGGTTCGCGGGACGGCTCACCTTCGAGTCCGACCTGCTCGCCACCTACTTCAGCGGCACCGCGGCACCCTTCGGCTACGCGCTGGTGTCCGGCACCGGCGCCTGCGTCATCCGCGTCTCGGCGGGGGTCATCGAGGCCACCGGCGACGGCCTGGGCTGGCTGCTCGGCGACCGGGGGAGCGGCTTCTGGATCGGCCACCGCGTCGCCAAGGCCGTGGTCGGCGATCTGGACGGCACCGGCCCCGCCACCGGGATGACTCCGCGCGTGATCGCCCACCTCGGCGTGCACACCGGCGGGCCGGGCGCCGAGGGGCGGTCGCAGGCGCTGATCGGTGTCGTCGGCGCCCTCTACGCGCGCCCGCCGATCGAGCTGGCCGGCCTCGCCCCGATCGCGTTCGCGGATGCCGGCGACCCGGTCGCCGCCGGCATCCTGCGCCGCGCCGGCGAAGAGCTCGCCGACACGCTCTCGGCGGTGCTCTCCGGTCCCGGGCCGCTCGTGCTCGGCGGCAGCGTACTGTCGCGATCGGGGCCGGTGCGCGACGCGTTCCTGCACCGGCTCGGGACGGTCGCGGACCGGCTCGAGCCGCGGCCGGTGGCCGACGGCGCCGTGGGCGCCGGGCAGCTCGCGCTGCGGGCGGCCGGCGTGGTGCCCACGGAGGAGACGCTCCTGGCGCTCACCGCCTCCCTCGCACGCTTCCGCTGACCCGCCGCCGCGGCGCCGGCGGGAAGGCCGGTGCCGGCGGGAGCCCGCGGATGCCCGGGTCCCGGGCATCTAGACTGGGACACCTATGAGCCCCGAATCCCTCGCCGCCGCCGTCCTCGCCGTCCTCACCCCGATCGCGGCGGAGCTGCGACCGGACGAGGACCTCGGGCTCTCGGCATCCGATGTCGTGCTCGACCGCCCGCGAAACCGCGAGCACGGGGACTGGGCGACGAACGTCGCGATGCGGCTCGCGAAGCGCCTGGGCACCAGCCCCCGGGAGCTCGCCCAGCGCGTCGCGGACGGCCTCGCCGCGACCGACGGCATTGCCGGCGTCGAGGTCGCCGGCCCCGGGTTCATCAACATCCGCCTGGACGCGGCCGCCGCCGGCGCGCTGGCGAAGACGATCGTCGACGCCGGGGCGGAGTACGGCCGCAACGACACCCAGGCCGGCCGGTCCATCAACATCGAGTTCGTCAGCGCCAACCCCACCGGTCCGCTGCACATCGGCCACACCCGCTGGGCGGCGCTCGGCGACGCCATCGCACGGCTGCTGGCCGCCTCCGGCGCTACCGTTGCGAGGGAGTTCTACATCAACGACGCCGGGGCGCAGATGGAGCGGTTCGCAGCATCCATCGTGGCGGCGGCCAAGGGGCAGCCGACCCCCGAGGGCGGGTACACCGGCAGCTACATCGCCGACCTCGCCCAGCGCGTCCTGGCCGCCCGTCCCGACTTCCTCGACCTTCCCGATGACGAGCAGCGGCTCGTCGCCCGCGAGCTCGGCTACGAGTACCAGCTCGCCGAGCAGAAGGACTCGCTGTCGAAGTTCAACGTCGAGTTCGACGTCTGGTTCTCCGAGCGCACGCTGCACGCCCCCGCCGCGGACGGCGGCCCGAGCCTGGTGGACCGGGCGGTGGACCGCCTGCGCGAGCAGGGGCACGTCTTCGACCGGGACGACGCCGTGTGGGTGCGCACCACCGATTTCGGCGACGACAAGGACCGGGTGATCCGCCGCTCGAACGGCGAGTACACCTACTTCGCCGCGGACGCGGCCTATTACCTGAACAAGGGCGACCGCGGCTTCGAGCACAAGATCTACCTGCTCGGCGCCGACCACCACGGCTACGTGCACCGGCTCAAGGCGCTCGCCGGCGCGGCCGGGGACGACCCGGACAAGGACATCGAGGTGCTCATCGGGCAGCTGGTCTCCGTCGGCGGAGCCCGGCTCAGCAAGCGCGCCGGCAACATCATCGAGATGGACGATCTGCGCGAATGGCTCGGCACTGACGCGCTGCGGTACTCGCTGGAGCGCTACCCGGCCGATTCGCCCCTGGCGCTCGATCCCGAGCTGCTGCAGAAGCGCACCAACGACAACCCCGTCTTCTACGTGCAGTACGCGCACGCGCGCACGCACAACGTCGCCCGCAACGCCGCGGACTCCGGGGTTGACCGATCCGAGTTCGCCCCCGACCTGCTCACGCACGAGACCGAGTCGGCGCTGCTGGGCGCGCTGCAGGAGTTCCCGCGGATCGTCGGCTTCGCGGCCGAGGTCCGCGAGCCGCACCGCGTGGCCCGCTACCTGGAGGAGCTCGCCGGGCTCTACCACCGCTGGTACGACAACTGCCGGATCATCCCGCAGGGCGACGACCCGGTCGAGGCGGTGCACCGCACCCGGCTGTGGCTGAACGACGCCACCGGGCAGGTGCTGCGCAACGGGCTGTCGCTGCTCGGCGTGTCCGCCCCGGAGCGGATGTGACGTGACCGCCGGAGGGCGCGCGTCGCGGCGGCATCGCCGCTGGCCGGTCGTGCTGGTCGTGCTCGTGCTGCTGGCGGCGGCCCTCGCCGTGGCGGCCGAGCTGGTGGCGCGCGCCGTGCTGCCGGGGGTGGTCCGCTCCCTGGTCGTCGAGCAGCTGGACCTGCCGGCCGATCAGCAGCTCGACGTCGAAGCCTCCGGCATCCTGCTGCCGCAGCTGATCGCCGGGCGACTCGACCGGCTGCGCCTCTCCTCCGAGCGGGTGACCCTCGAGGGCGTCACCGGGGCCGCGGACGTCACCGCGCAGGGCGTACCGCTCCGCGGCGGCGACATCGGTGCGGCGCACGGCACGGTCCGCATCGACCAGGCGCAGCTCGTCGCGCTGCTGTCGCGCTCCGATCTGCCCGTCACCGATGTGACTCTCGAGGAGCCGAACGTCACCGCGAGCGGCGCGATCACGGTGTTCGGCGCCGACATCCCGGTGAGTGTGACGGCCACGCCCGGCGCGGATGCGGGGGAGCTGGTGCTCACACCCGTATCGGTGTCGGTCGGCGGGAGCGTGATCGACCTCGCCGGGCTCTCCGGACGGCTCGGCGACGTCGGAGAGCGCCTGTCCGCCCCGCAGCAGGTGTGCATCGCCGACCGGCTCCCCGCCGGGCTGATCCTGACCGGCCTGCGGATCGAGGGTGAGAGCGCCGTTGCCGAGATCGACATCGACGGCCGGATCGCGACGGACCCGGCCCTCCTCGACCCCGGCACCTGCCCCTGACCCTCCCTCCCCCTGACCCTCCTTCCCCCGACCCTCCTTCCCCCGACCCTCCTTGCCCCCTGACTCCTTTCTTCGGGTTTGGGGCGGATTCTCACGATTGGGGCGGCGCAGGTCCGCCCCGGACGTGAGAATCCGCCCCAAACGGGTCGGAGGGCGGGTCGGAGGGCGGGTCGGAGGTGGTCGTGGGCGGGTCGGCGGGCGGAGGGCGGGTCAGGGGCGTTCGTCCTCGACGGCCTGCTGGGCGCTGCGCAGCTCCGCGGTCGCGATCTGCGCGTCCTGCTCCGCGCGACGCAGCCGGTGCTCGGCCAGAGTCTGCGCGCCGTAGCGATTCGCGACCCGGTCCTCGTCCTCGGCGGCGGCGGTGACGATGTAGGCGCTGGCGAGCAGGATCACCTGGGTGGACAGGTTCAGCCAGATCAGCAGGGCCAGCAGCGACGCGAACGACGCCAGCAGCGGGTTCGCGCGCGCCCCGCCGACGAACAGCCCGGACAGCTCCTGCAGCACGAGCAGGCCGGCGCCGCCGATCATCGCGCCCGACCAGAGCGCGCGTGCGCGGGCCCGGACGCCGGCGAGGGCGCGGAACGCGGCCGCGATCAGCACCGTGTTCAGGGCGAACACGATCACCAGCGAGATCAGGCGCACCGACCAGAACAGCACCGGCGAATCCTCCGGCAGCCCGAGCAGCCCGCCCGCCCATCTCAGCACCGCACGGCCGGCGAAGGTGAGGGCGGCGGAGCCGACGAAGGCGGCCGCGATGATCGCCGCGAGGCTCAGATTGCGAAGTATGACGAGCGGCGGTGCCACATCGTCCGACACCGTTCCGGCGATGGACCGCATCGCCACCCGGAGCGACCCGATGGCCCCGAGGGCCGCGCCGATCAGGCCGACCAGCGACACGATCCCGGTGATCGACAGCCCCGCGGGCGCGCGGATCTCGGACGGGTCGATGAGCCCGGGCCCGTCCGGGCGCTCCTTGATCAGCCCGGGCACCGCGGAGTCGATCGCGGACACCACGGCGTTCCACGCCACGTCGTCCGATGTCAGCCACAGCGCGGCCGCGGAGAACCCGAGCAGCACGGCGGCGAAGACGCTGAACAGCGCCCGGTAGGTCACGCCGTCCGCGAGTATCGGCCCGTGCCGCTCCATGTGCAGCAGCACGGCGCGCACGATCCGCAGCTGCAGACCGCGGCGGATCAGCGCCGCACCGGCCCGGGCGATCGCCCCCGGGCGCTTCTCCCGGCGTTCGGCTTCGGTTGCGGCATCCATCCGAATCACCCTAACCAGAACGGCCGCGGGCGTGCAGGGCTTGACAGGACGGCGCCCGGCGGTGCCCTAGAATCGGGGGCATCCTCGCCGGCCGTCCTCCGCCCCGGGGTACCCGTCCCCACGATTGGTGCACTGTGCATTCCGCTGTCTCCCCGCCTGCCCCGGGCTGGCTCGTCGTGCCCGACGACCCGAACGACCTCGTCGAGGGGGTGTGGCCGGCATCCGCGCGCCGCGACGAGGACGGCGAGCTCGTGATCGGCGGCGCCCGGGCATCCGCCCTGGTCCGCGCCCACGGCACGCCGCTGCTCGTCATCGACGAGCAGGAGGTGCGCCGCCGAGCCGCCGCCGTCCGCACGGCGTTCGAGTCCGCCGCGCGGCGCCACGGCACCTCCGCCCGCGTGTACTACGCCGGCAAGGCGTTCCTCACCAGCGCGATCGTCCGCTGGGTCACCGCCGAGGGCCTGTGCGTCGACGTGTGCACCGGCGGGGAGCTCGAGCTCGCCCTCGCGGCCGGCGCGGAGCCGTCGCGGCTGGGCTTCCACGGCAACAACAAGTCCACCGCCGAGCTCGAGCGCGCGATCGAGGCCGGGGTCGGCACGATCATCATCGACAGCGCCATCGAGATCGAGCGGCTCGCCGCGCTCACCGCGCGCCTGGACGCCGAGCAGGGCGTGATGCTGCGGGTGAGCAGCGGCGTGCACGCCGAGACCCACGACTTCCTCGCCACCGCGCACGAGGACCAGAAGTTCGGATTCCCGATGGCGGATGCCGCGGCCGCGGTGGCCCGCATCCGGGAGATCCCCGGGCTGCGCTTCCTCGGGCTGCACTGTCACATCGGCTCGCAGATCTTCGGCGTCGCAGGCTTCCGCGAATCCGCGGCCCGCGTACTCGACCTGCACGAGGAGCTGCTCCGCGACGGCGAGGTGCCGCAGCTGAACCTCGGCGGCGGCTTCGGCATCGCCTACACCCGCGCCGACGACCCCACGCCGATCGAGGAGCTGGCCGACGGCATCGTCGCCGCCGTGGCGGAAGGGTGCGCGGCCCGCGGCATCCCGGTGCCGGCGCTGTCCTTCGAGCCCGGACGCTACGTCGTCGGGCCCGCGGGCGTCACCCTCTACGAGATCGGCACGATCAAGGACGTCGTGCTGGAGGCCGGGGTGCGCCGCTACGTGAGCGTGGACGGCGGCATGAGCGACAACGCGCGGACCGCGCTGTACGGCGCGCAGTACTCGGCGCGGCTCGCCTCGCGCGCCGGATCCGGGGACCCCGCGCTGGTGCGCGTCGTCGGCCGGCACTGCGAGTCCGGCGACATCGTCGTCGATCACGAGTACCTCCCCGACGACGTCGCCCCCGGCGACCTGCTCGCCGTCCCGGTCACCGGCGCGTACTGCGCGCCGCTGGCCAGCAACTACAACCACGTCCCGCGTCCGCCGGTGATCTCCGTGCGCGACGGGGAGTCCCGGCTGATCCTGCGCGGCGAGACCGTGCAGGACCTGCTGGCCCGCGACCCGGGGCTCGATCCGGGGGACGGTACCGGACACCGCACAGAAGGAGCACGATGACCGACTATCGACGACTTCGGGTGGCACTGCTCGGCGCAGGCGCCGTCGGCTCTCAGGTGGCGGCGCTGCTGCTGCGGCACGGCGACGAACTCGCCGACCGCGCCGGCGCCCGCCTGGAACTGGCCGGCATCGCCGTCCGCGACCTCGACGCCCGTCGCGACGTCGACCTGCCGCGGGAGCTGTTCACCACGGATGCCGAGAGCCTGATCACCGGGGCGGACATCGTCATCGAGCTGATGGGGGGCATCGAGCCGGCCCGCTCGCACATCCTGCTCGCCCTGGGGTCGGGCGCCGACGTCGTCACCGCGAACAAGGCGCTGCTGGCCACCCACGGTCCTGAGGTGTTCGAGGCCGCCGACCGCGTCGGCGCGTCGGTGTACTACGAGGCCGCCGCGGCCGGGGCGATCCCGATCATCCGCCCGCTGCGGGACTCGCTCGCCGGCGACCGTGTGGTGCGGATCATGGGCATCGTGAACGGCACCACGAACTACATCCTGGACCGGATGGACAGCGAGGGCGCCGACTTCGCCGAGGTCCTCGCCGACGCGCAGCGGCTGGGCTACGCCGAGGCGGACCCGACCGCCGACGTCGAGGGCTTCGACGCGGCGCAGAAGGCCGCGATCCTCGCCAGCCTCGCCTTCCACACCGCCGTGCCGCTGGATGCCGTGCACCGCGAGGGCATCACGCAGATCACCGCGTCGATGATCGAGGAGGCCCGCGGTGCCGGCTTCGTCATCAAGCTGCTCGCGGTGTGCGAGCGGCTCGTGGACGAGGGCGCCGAGTCGATCTCCGTGCGCGTCTACCCGGCCCTGGTGCCGCGCACGCATCCGCTGGCCTCTGTGCACGGCGCCAACAACGCCGTCTTCGTCGAAGCGGAGGCGGCGGGGTCGCTGATGTTCTACGGCGCCGGCGCCGGCGGCGTGCAGACCGCCTCGGCCGTGCTCGGCGACGTGGTCTCGGCGGCGCGGCGGCACATCGCCGGCGGCGTCGGGGTGGGCGAGTCGACCAGGGCGAACCTGCCGGTCGCGCCGATCGGGCACGTCACCACCCGCTACCAGATCACCCTCGAAGTCGACGACGAGCCGGGCGTGCTCGCCACCGTCGCCGGCATCCTCAGCGAGGGCGGCGTGTCCGTCGCGACCGTGGTGCAGACCGTGGAGGGCGAGGAGGTGCCGACCGCGCGGCTCATCATCGGCACGCACCGGGCATCCGAGAGCGCCCTGAGCGCCACCGTCGACCGGCTGGCCGCCAGCGGGGTCGTCGAGCGCGTGGTGTCGGTGCTGCGCGTCGAAGGGGAGTGAGCGTGGGCGTCACCATCGTCCCCTCCGAGGCGGTCACCGGCCACCCGGAGGCGCCGGCACCGGAGGGCGCCACCCGGACCGTGCAGGTCACCGTCCCCGCCACGAGCGCCAACCTCGGACCCGGCTTCGACACGCTCGGCCTGGCGCTCAGCATCTACGACACGCTCACCGTGTCCTCCTTCCCGGACGACCGGCTCGAGATCGAGGTCACCGGCTCCGGCGCCGAGGAGATCCCGCGGGATGCCAGCAACCTCGTCGTCCGTTCGATCGCGCACGTGTTCGCGGATGCCGGGCGCCCGCTGCCCGGGCTGCGGCTGCACGCCGCGAACGGCGTCCCGCATGGGCGGGGGCTCGGCTCGTCCGGCGCCGCGGTGACGGCGGGCGTGCTCGCCGCCAAGGGGCTGCTCGCCGGCGAGGTCGACTTGGACGACGACACCCTGCTGCGCCTGGCCACCGAGTTGGAGGGCCACCCCGACAATGTCGCGCCCGCGCTGTTCGGCGGCCTCACCATCGCCTGGACCGGCGATCGCGGGCCGCAGCACAAGAAGCTGCTCGTGCACCGCGGCGTGGCGCCGCTGGTGCTCGTGCCCGGCTTCACGATGTCCACGTCCCTGGCGCGCTCGCTGCAGCCGCACCAGGTGCCCCGGGAGGACGCCGTGTTCAACGTGTCGCGCTCGGCGCTGCTGGTCGCCGCGCTGACGCAGAGCCCGGAGCTGCTGCTGGACGCCACCGCCGACCGGCTGCACCAGGACTACCGCGGCGCGGCGATGCCGGAGACGCTGCGGCTGGTGCAGGCGCTGCGCCGCGAAGGATATGCGGCCGTCGTCTCCGGCGCCGGCCCCAGCGTGCTCGTGCTCGCCGACGGGCCCGGACGCCGCCGCGGAGCGGTCGAGGTGGCGGACGCCGCGGCGGACACTCCGTGGACCGCGCACATGCTCGCCGTCGACGTACGGGGTGGTACAGTTAGGGATCGAGCGGAGGGCTCCACGTACCTTTCGTGAATCTCGCCCCCTCGCACTTCTGCGAGATCCGCACGTGTTTCCCCAGGACTTCCGTGGTCCTGGCCGGCTGGCGCTCTGTGCCCGCGCGCGTGACACGCGCAGCTTCTGCTGTGCGCAGGATTGCTCTTTCCCACGACATATGAGGGAGTACTCGTGGAGAACTTCTCCGAGACCCAGAACGACCAGGCTCCGGCCGCGTCCGAGTCGGCTGCGGCCGCCGCGACGGTGACCGAAGCACCGGTGCGCAAGCGCGCACCCCGGCGCGCGACCAGCGCATCCGCCGCCGCGGATGCCGCGCCTGCGGCGGCGCCGTCCGCCGAGACGCCGGCGGCTCCGGCATCCGACGCCGCTGCCTCCCCTGCTGCGGCCGGCTCCTCCGCGACCGCCGCGGAGTCGAGCGCGGACGCTGCCGAGGAGAAGCCGAAGGCCAAGGCGCCGCGCCGTACGCGGGCGAAGAAGGCGGATGCCGAGGCGGCCGCCGTTCCGGCATCCGAGGCACCGGCGTCCGACACGGCGGCAGCCGACACCGCGATCTCTGCCGAGGCCGCGCCGGCCGGCGAGACGGCCGAGCGCGCCGGCGACGCCCCGGCCAAGCGCCCCGCGCGCGGTCGCCGCAGCAAGGCGCAGGACGCCGACAAGGCAAAGGACGCCGACAAGGCCCAGGGCGCTGAGGCATCCGGCGCCGACGCGGCAGGCGAGACGACCGCCGGGCAGAAGCCGGCCGACGCCGCCGCGGCGGAAGCAGCAACCGGCGACGCGAAGCAGGCCGACGGCAAGCAGGCGGACGGCAAGCAGGCAGAAGCCCGGCAGGGCGAGGGCAAGCAGGGCGACGCGTCCGAGAAGCCCGAGGCCGACGGCGACGAGGGCGAGGGCGGCGGCCGCGGTCGTGGCCGCAACCGCAACCGCAGCCGCGGGCGCGGCCAGAACGGCGGCGGGCAGGCCCAGCAGCCCCAGGCCGAGGAGGAGCAGGCCGGCGGTCGCACGCGTCAGCGCAACAAGCGACGCGGCGGCGGCAACGTCACCGCGGACGAGTTCGAGACCGAGATCGGCGAGGACGACGTCCTCATCCCGATCGCGGGCATCCTCGACGTGCTCGACAACTACGCCTTCGTCCGCACCAGCGGCTACCTGCCCGGCGCGACCGACGTGTACGTCTCGCTCGGCCAGGTGAAGAAGTACAACCTGCGCAAGGGCGACGCGATCGTCGGCGCCATCAAGCAGCCGCGCGAGGGCGAGCAGCAGGGGCGTCAGAAGTACAACGCCCTGGTGAAGGTCGACTCCATCAACGGCCTGTCGCCCGAGGACGCCGGCAACCGCGTCGAGTTCGGCAAGCTCACCCCGCTGTACCCGCAGGAGCGCCTGCGTCTGGAGACCGCGCCGGAGAAGCTGACCCAGCGGATCATCGACCTGGTCGCCCCGATCGGCAAGGGCCAGCGGGGCCTGATCGTGGCGCCGCCGAAGGCCGGCAAGACCATCGTGCTGCAGCAGATCGCGAACGCGATCGCGCAGAACAACCCCGAGGTGCACC
The DNA here is from genome assembly GCF_028472845.1 of Microbacterium sp. EF45047. Taxonomy (NCBI): domain Bacteria; kingdom Bacillati; phylum Actinomycetota; class Actinomycetes; order Micrococcales; family Microbacteriaceae; genus Microbacterium; species Microbacterium sp. EF45047. Next base: position 943,567 of record NZ_CP069429.1, read on the forward strand.
TCATGGTCGTGCTCGTCGACGAGCGCCCGGAAGAGGTCACCGACATGCAGCGCTCGGTGAAGGGCGAGGTCATCGCCTCGACCTTCGACCGCCCCGCGGAGGACCACACCACCGTCGCCGAGCTCGCCATCGAGCGCGCCAAGCGCCTGGTGGAGCTGGGCCGGGACGTGGTCGTGCTGCTCGACTCGATCACCCGCCTCGGCCGCGCCTACAACATCTCCGCGCCGGCATCCGGCCGCGTGCTCACCGGCGGTGTGGACGCCTCGGCACTGTACCCGCCGAAGCGGTTCTTCGGCGCGGCGCGCAACATCGAGAACGGCGGATCGCTGACCATCCTCGCCACCGCCCTCGTGGAGACCGGCTCCAAGATGGACGAGGTGATCTTCGAGGAGTTCAAGGGCACCGGCAACAGCGAGCTGCGCCTGTCCCGCGCCCTGGCCGACAAGCGGATCTTCCCGGCGGTCGACGTGAACGCGTCCAGCACCCGCCGCGAGGAGATGCTGCTCTCCCCGGACGAGGTCAAGATCACATGGAAGCTGCGCCGCGCCCTCGCCGGTCTCGACCCGCAGCAGGCGCTCGAGGTGGTCCTCGGCAAGCTCAAGGAGACCGGCTCCAACGTCGAGTTCCTGTTCCAGATGCAGAAGTCGATCCCGGCCCCGCCGGCGACCGGCTCCGGCCACGGGCACGAGAACAACATCCGCTGAGCTGACGTGTTCGAGTCCGTCCAGGCTCTCATCGACGAGCACCGCCGGGTGCAGGAGGAGCTCTCCGACCCGGCGGTGCACGCCGATGCAGCCCGCGCGAAGCGGGTGAACCGGCGCTACGCCGAGCTGAGCCGGATCGTCGCCGCGCACGAGGCGTGGCTCGCCGCATCCGAGGACCTCGAGGCGGCCCGAGAGCTGGCGCGTGAGGACGAGGCCTTCGCGGCCGAGATCCCCGCGCTCGAGGAGGGGCTGCAGGCCGCGCAGGAGCGGTTGCGCCGCCTGCTCATCCCGCGCGACCCCGACGACGCCCGCGACGTGATCATGGAGATTAAAGCGGGGGAGGGCGGCGCCGAGAGCGCCCTGTTCGCCGCCGATCTGCTGCGGATGTACCTGCAGTACGCGGCCTCGAAAGGCTGGAAGACCGAGCTGCTGGAGCGGAACGAGTCCGACCTCGGCGGGTACAAGGACGTCCAGCTCGCGATCAAAGGCACCTCGACCGACCCGGCGCAGGGCGTCTGGGCGCACCTGAAGTACGAGGGCGGCGTGCACCGCGTGCAGCGGGTGCCGGCCACCGAGTCGCAGGGCCGCATCCACACCTCGACCACGGGGGTGCTGGTGTTCCCCGAGGTCGACGAGCCGGACGAGATCGAGATCAACCCGAACGATCTGAAGATCGACGTGTTCCGCTCCTCGGGCCCGGGCGGGCAGTCGGTGAACACGACCGACTCGGCGGTGCGGATCACGCACCTGCCGACCGGGATCGTGGTGTCGATGCAGAACGAGAAGTCGCAGCTGCAGAACCGTGAGGCGGCGCTGCGCGTGCTGCGCGCCCGGCTGCTGGCCAAGCAGCAGGAGGAGCTCGCGGCTGCGGCATCGGATGCCCGGCGCTCGCAGATCCGCGGCATGGACCGCTCGGAGCGGATCCGCACCTACAACTTCCCGGAGAACCGGATCGCCGACCACCGCACCGGGTACAAGGCGTACAACCTCGACCAGGTGATGGACGGCGCCCTCGACCCCGTCATCGAGTCCTGCATCGAGGCCGACGAGGCGGAGCGCCTCGCCGCCCTCGGCTCCTGACCCGCCGGGCGGTTCTGACCCCCTGATGGGGCGAGGGGCGGGGCTGTGGACAACCGGAGCGGGTCGGCGCGGGCGGCGGGCACACTGGGCGGATGCCGAAGCGCCGCCAGCACCGACCGGACGGACTCCCGGACGCGTTCACCGTCGCCCAGGGGAGACGGCACGGTCTGAGCGACGCCCGGCTGCGGCATCCGGAACTGCGCCGACCGCACCATGGCGCGCGGGCGTTCGGCGAACTCGACGCACCGGAGCCTGTGTCCACGGCGGACGGCCTCGCAGACTTCGCCGAGATCGAGCGGGCGTGGGGGCAGCACCGCACGCTGCTGCTCGGGCGCGTGCACGAGTATCTGCCGGCGCTGCCCGAGGGAGCGTTCCTCACCGGGTACGTCGCTGCGGTGCTGCAGCGTCTTCCGGTGCCGCTGCGACCCTGCCGCGGATGCCGGGGCGCCCGGCCGACCCGCAGGCGAAGGCGGTGGCCACCCGCGATCAGCTGGCCGTGTTCGCGGGGGCGAAGAGAGCACGCACCTCACCCGGGCGCAGCTCGCGCGCGACATCGACAAGTATCACGCGTACGCCGCTGCCGGATGGGACACCGTCCGGCTCACGAACGAGCTGGTGTTCCGTCAGGAGGCGGAGGCCCTGCGCCGCATCCGCGCGGCCCTCCGCCGCCGCGCCTGACCCCCCGTTTCCCGTTACTTTCTTCGTGACCCGTTCGGCGGCCATGCTGGGCGGTGACGGCCTGCCGGGCCCGGCATGATTGCTGCCCCCTGTCCTCGATGATCCGGGGGGTGTTGTCACCGGGCCTGGTTGGCGGTGTGTGATCGCTGATAGGGGCTGGACCCGAGCATGCTCGAGGCCGTTCGTAACGTGGATGCCGAGACGCGCCGCCGCGGACGCCGTCACGAGTGAAGCGGAGGACGAAGTGGTCACCAGCATCGACAGATACGACGAGGTCGACGTGTTCGTTGGGCTCGACGTCGGCAAGGGCGAGCATCACGCGGTCGCGCTCGACCGGGAAGCCAAGCGACTATTCGACCGAGCACTCCCGAACGACGAGCGCCAATTGCGGGCGGTGATCGACCAGCTCGCCTCGCATGGCGTGGTGCTGCTGGTCGTAGATCAACCCGCGACGATCGGTGCACTCCCGGTCGCGGTCGCGCAAGCCGCAGGTGCTCTCGTCGGTTACCTGCCGGGGTTGGCGATGCGGCGCATCGCGGATCTGCATCCCGGTGAGGCGAAGACCGACGCGAGAGACGCGGCGATCATCGCCGAAACGGCCCGCACCATGCCGCACACGCTCCGGTCGATCCAGGTCGCCGACGAGAAGGTCGCGGAGCTGAGCATGCTCTGCGGGTTCGACGACGACCTCGCCGGTCAGATCGTCCAGGTCTCCAACCGGATCAGGGGTCTGCTCACCCAAATCCACCCGGCGCTGGAACGCGTGCTCGGGCCGCGGCTGGATCACCCCGCGATCCTGGACCTGCTGCAGCGCTACCCGTCGCCGGCGGCGATGAAGACTGCGGGTGAGAAGCGGCTAGGGAACCGGCTGCTGAAGAACGCGCCCCGCAAAGGTCGTGTCTGGGCGGCAGAGATCATGACCGCGCTCGGCGAGCAGACCGTCGTGGTGACCGGCACCGACGCCGCCGCGCTGGTGCTCCCCAGGCTCGCAGAGCAGCTCCAGGCGTTGCGACGGCAGCGTGATGAGATCGCCATCGAGGTCGAGAAGATCGTCGACGCTCACCCTCTTCAACCGGTCCTGACGAGCATGCCCGGAGTCGGCGTCAGGACCGCAGCCCGGCTCCTCACCGAAGTCACCACCAAGACCTTCGCCACTGCCGGGCACCTCGCCGCCTACGCCGGCCTCGCACCCGTGACCCGACGATCCGGCACCTCGATCCGCGGCGAGCATCCCTCCCGGCGCGGGAACAAGATCCTGAAACGGACCATGTTCCTCTCCGCGTTCGCCGCACTCCGAGACCCCGAATCACGCGCCTACTACGACCGCAAGATCGCCCAAGGCAAACGCCACAACCAGGCCCTCATCGCCCTAGCTCGACGCCGCTCCGACGTCCTCTACGCCATGCTCCGCGACGGCACCCTCTACCAACCGCGACCAGCCCAACCCGCCCTCGCCGCTTGACAGAGGACATAGGGGCACCCCCCATACGCAAAGGGGGCGGATCGTCGCGGGGTCAGATCGTGTAGTCGGGGGCGGAGAGGAGCAGGGCGCGCGCGTCGGCGGTGGACGAGCCGGTGCGCGGCCGGGCGGGGACGCCGGTGAGCACGCTGTCCGGCGGCGCATCCCTGGTCACCACGGCGTTCGCGCCGATCACCGAGCGGGCGCCGATCGTGATCGGGCCGAGGACCTTCGCGCCGGCGCCCACCGCCACCCCGTCCTCGAGGGTCGGATGCCGCTTGCCGCCGTCCCGGGTGCGGCCGCCGAGCGTCACGCCGTGGTACAGCATCACGTCGTCGCCGACCTCGGCGGTCTCGCCGATCACCACGCCCATGCCGTGGTCGATGAACAGCCGGCGGCCGATCGACGCCCCGGGGTGGATCTCGATGCCGGTCAGCCAGCGGGTGAGCTGCGATCCCGCCCGCGCGAGGAAGCGCACCCGGCGCCGCCACAGCGCGTGCCACACCCGGTGCGCCCACACCGCGTGTAGCCCCGGGTACAGCAGCGCGATCTCCAGACCGCTCCGGGCGGCCGGATCGCCGCGCCGGGCGGCCTCCACGTCCTCGCGCAGGCGGCCGATGACGCCCATCAGTCCTCGCGCAGGTCCTCGAACAGCGCGGTGGAGATGTAGCGCTCGCCCGTGTCGGGGACGACCGCGACGATCGTCTTGCCCTCGTTCTCCGGCCGCGCCGCGACCTGCAGCGCCGCCCACACGACCGCACCGGAGGACATGCCGACCAGCAGCCCCTCGCGGGCGGCGAGGTCGCGCGAGACGCGCAGAGCGTCGTCGAAGTCGGCGGTGATGACCTCGTCGATCACGTCGCGGTCGAGGATCGCGGGCACGAAGTTCGGGCCGATGCCCTGGATCTTGTGCGGCCCGGGGCGGCCCTCGGTCAGCACGGGGGAGTCCTTCGGCTCGACGGCGATCACCTTCACCTCGGGCTTCGCCTCCTTCAGCGCCTGGCCGGTGCCGGTCACGGTGCCGCCGGTGCCCACGCCCGCGACCAGGATGTCGACGGCGCCGTCGGTGTCGCGGAGGATCTCCTGCGCGGTGGTCTCGCGGTGGATCTGCGGGTTGGCCTCGTTCTCGAACTGGCGCACCCAGACGGCGCCCGGGGTCTCGGCGACGATGCGCTCGACCTCCTCGATGGCGCCCTTCATGCCCTTGGTCGGGTCGGTGAGCACGATCTCCGCGCCGAACGCCTTCAGCAGCACGCGGCGCTCCTTCGACATCGACGACGGCATGGTCAGGACGACGCGGTAGCCGCGCGCCGCGCCGACCATGGCCAGGGCGATGCCGGTGTTGCCGCTGGTGGACTCGACGATCGTGCCGCCGGGCTTCAGCTCGCCGGATGCCTCGGCGGCGTTGATCATGGCGATGCCGATGCGGTCCTTCACGCTGGCGGCGGGGTTGTAGTACTCGAGCTTGGCGAGCACGGTCGCGCCCGCGCCCTCGGTGACGCGGTTGAGGCGCACGAGCGGGGTGTTGCCGAACGCGGTGGTGATGTCGGGGTGGATGCCGGTCATTGCGGGCCTTTCTCGGAGGCTGCGGATGCTGCACCAGACTACTTCCCGGGGTCGGCGGCCGTGCGTGCGCGGCGTAACGAAGCGACGCGAAGCGCGTGCCGGCCTGCCCGTACCCTGGATTCATGCCCGAGACCCTCGCCGCGCGCCTGCGCGCCATCGCCGCGCGGCTGGCCGCCGCCGGCGTGCCCAACCCCGTTGTGGACGCAGAGCTGCTGGCGGGTCACGTGCTCGGGCTCTCCCGAGGCGGCGTGCAGGCGGCGGTCGTCCGCGGGGATGCGCTGACGGATGCGGATGCCGCGGCGCTCGACGCCCTCGCCGCACGCCGTGCGGCGCGCGAGCCGCTGCAGCACCTCACCGGCACCGCGGCCTTCCGGCATCTCGAGCTGGCCGTCGGGCCCGGCGTGTTCGTGCCCCGCCCGGAGACCGAGACGGTGGTGCAGTTCGCGATCGACGCGCTGCTGAGCAGCCCGGACGAGGCGCCGATCGCGGTCGATCTCGGCACCGGCAGCGGCGCGATCGCACTGGCGATGGCGACCGAGGTGCCGCACGCGCGCGTCTTCGCCGTCGAGCTGTCCGAGGCGGCGCACGCCTGGGCGGCCCGCAACGTCGCAGGGACCGAGAACCTCACCCTCGTGCACGGCGATCTTGCGACCGCCCTCCCGGAGCTGGACGGGACGGTCGCCGTGGTCGTGTCCAACCCGCCGTACGTCCCCGATGACGCGGTGCCCCGAGATCCCGAGGTGCGCCTGTTCGACCCCGCGCAGGCGCTCTACGGCGGCGCCGACGGGCTGGACGTGGTCCGCGTGATCAGCCGCAGGGCGGCGGAGCTGCTCCGCCCCGGGGGGATGCTCGTGCTGGAGCACGGCGAGCTGCAGGGCGAGGCGATCCGCGGCATCCTCACCGGCGACGGCTGGCGCGCGCCCGCCACGCACCAGGACCTGACCCGGCGCGACCGGGCGACGACGGCGCTGCGCGCCTGACCGGCGTCGCGGCCGCCTCGCGGCCGGCCCGGCACCGCCTCGCGCGCCGCCGGCGCGGCACCGCCCCTGCCAGAGGACGGGCGGCCGACCGCGCCGCGTAGACTGGGATCCGCCATGTCTTCCGTCTTCGATTGCCGCGACGAGGCCCAGCTCCTCGCCGGCATGCGCCACTCCCGTCAGGCCATCGCCCGCGGCGAGCTCGTCGTGATCCCCACCGACACCGTGTACGGGATCGCCGCCGACGCCTTCTCGCCGTCCGCCGTGCAGCGCCTGCTGGACGCCAAGGGCCGCGGGCGCGACATGCCGCCGCCCGTCCTCGTCGCCGGCCCCGACACCCTCGCCGCACTGGTGGAGCGGGTGCCCGAGCCGGTGCAGCGCCTCGTGGACGCGTTCTGGCCCGGAGGGCTCACCATCGTCCTGCCCGCGCAGCCGTCGCTGGTGTGGGACCTCGGCGAGACCAAGGGCACCGTCGCCGTGCGGATGCCGGACAACCGGATCGCCCTGGAGCTGCTGGCGGAGACCGGGCCGCTGGCCGTGTCCAGCGCGAACCTCACCGGCCGCGAGGCGGCCATCACCGCCGCGAACGCGCAGGAGATGCTCGGCGACAGCGTGGCGGTCTACCTCGAGGCCGGGTTCAGCGAGACCGGCATCCCCTCGACCATCGTCGACGCCACCTCCCTGGTCGGCGACGCCGAGAAGCCGGTGGTGCGCATCCTCCGCGACGGCGCCATGACCCGCGAGCAGCTCGAGGGCGTGCTCGGCGAGCTCCTGGAGCCGGAGGAGCAGCCCGGCCCGGACGGCTCGGCGTGAAGCAGTACCTCTTCACCATCATCCTGACGGCGACCATCACGTTCGCGCTGTCCTGGGCGGTGTGGCGGCTGAGCCTGCGGTTCAAGCTCTACCCGGGCATCCGTGAGCGCGACGTGCACAAGACGCCGACCCCGCGCCTGGGCGGCGTGGCGATCTTCCTCGGCATCGCGGCCGCGATCGGCGCCTCCGCGGCGAACCCGTTCTTCGAGATCATGTGGTCGCCGCCGCAGACGATGTGGTCCGTGCTCGGCGCGGCGCTGCTGATCGCGGTGACCGGCGCGATCGACGACCTGTGGGACCTGGACTGGTTCATCAAGCTCGGCGTGCAGTTCCTGGCCGCGGGGGTGATCACCGTCGGGGGAGGGCTGCAGATCCTGTCGCTGCCGATCGGCGACATGATCCTCGTCTCCAGCTGGGTCAGCATCGGCGTGACCATGTTCGCGATCGTCATGGTGATGAACGCGGTGAACTTCATCGACGGCCTGGACGGTCTCGTCGCCGGCGTGTGCCTGATCGCGAACGGCGTCTTCTTCGTCTACGCGTACATCCTCACCCGCGACTCGGGGGCGTCCAGCTACTTCAACCTGGCGACCTTCCTCGCGGCCGTGCTGATCGGCGCCTGCCTCGGCTTCCTCCCGCTGAACTGGAGCCCCGCCAAGCTGTTCATGGGCGACTCCGGCGCCCTGGTGATGGGCCTGCTGATGGCGACCTCCGCGGTGTCGCTCACCGGGCAGATGCCCGCCAGTGCCCTCGACCCCGAGCAGTTCGGCCGCTCCCAGCTGCTGGGCACCTTCCTGCCGATCCTGCTGCCGCTCGTGGTGATCCTGCTGCCGCTGCTGGACTTCGGGCTCGCCGTCTTCCGGCGGATGCGCGCGGGGAAGTCCCCGTTCTCCCCGGACCGCAAGCACCTGCACCACCGGATGCTCGATCTCGGCCACCGCGACCGGGACGCCGTGCTGATCTTCTACGCCTGGACCGCCATCGCCTCGCTCGCGGTGCTGCTGATGTACATCGCGAGCAGTGAGGACTGGCCCGGCGGCTACCTCGTCGGGGTCGGCTTCGGCGTCCTCGGCGCCGCCGCCTGCCTGGTGGTCACGTTCAGCCCGACGCGGCGCCGGAGCGACCGCGCCGGCACGACCCGCGCCGCACCCCGGCCGACCGCACCGCCTGCCGCCCAGCCGACCACCCGGCCGACCACCCGGCCGACCACCCGGCCGACCGCCCAGCCCACCACCCAGCCCCGGGAGCCCGAATGAGCACCAGCCCCGTCTCCAGCACGCCGATCCTGCGCCGCACGCTGCTCTGGTCCGCCGTGGGCGCCGCGGCGCTGGCCGTCCTCGCCGGCGGGATCGGCTTCGCGGCGGCCGGCGCGGACGGACTGTGGAGCGGCCTGCTGGGCGTGCTCCTCGCCGTGGTGTTCCTCGCCATCACCGGCGCCAGCATCCTGTTCGCGAACCGCTGGTTCGGCGACCCGCTGTACGTCCAGCTGTTCTTCGCGATCGTGCTCGGCGGCTGGCTGCTCAAACTCGGCGTGTTCGTCGTGGTGATGATCGTGCTCAGCGGTCAGCCGTGGATCGTGCCGATGGTGTTCTTCCTCTCCATCGTCGCGGGGGTGCTGATGTCACTCGTCGTCGACGTGATCGTGCTCACCCGGATGCGGCTGCCGCACGTGAGCGACGTCTCGCTGCCCACCCAGGCCCCCGAGGACACCGCCCCGGGCGAGCCCGGTCAGGGCCCCCGGGGCTGATTCGGGGCGCCGCCGATTCTGATAGGGTGGGGTGGTGCCCGCCGCTCGCCACGCGAGCGCTTGCGCCTGAAGCACACGACCATCGTCGCCCCGGTGTTCACCGGTGGCCCCGAAGCTGGAGCCCGCGCTGTTTAATCTCGCTGCGACCCTGATCCCCCGAACGGCCGCCGAAGACGGCGAGTTCCACGGCCCGTCGATCGACGAGTTCTTCCCCGAGGCGATCTTCTCCATCGCCGGCCTCGAGTTCAACCGCATCCACCTGGCGCAGTTGCTCTCGACGATCGCGGTGGTCCTCATCCTCTGGCTCGGCACCCGCAACATGCGCGTGGTCCCCGGCCGCTTCCAGAGCCTCGTCGAGATGGGTCTGGGCTTCGCCCGCACCGGCATCGGCCACGACCTGCTCGGCCGCAAGGACGGCGACCGGTTCGCGCCGATCCTGGTGACCATGTTCTTCATGGTGCTGTTCATGAACATCACCGGCATCATCCCGTTCATCAACATCGCCGGCACCAGCATCATCGCCGTCCCGCTGGTGCTCGCGGTGATCAGCTACGTCACCTTCATCTACGCGGGCATGAAGAAGAGCCCGCTCGGGTTCTGGAAGAACGCGCTGTTCCCGGCCGGCGTGCCGTGGCCGGTGTACATCATCGTCACCCCGCTCGAGTTCATCTCGACGTTCATCATCCGCCCGGTGACGCTCACCCTGCGACTGCTGATGAACATGGTGGTCGGCCACATGCTGCTGGTCCTCTGCTTCGCGGCCACGCACTTCTTCTTCTTCACCGCAGGCGGCGGCTGGGCCGCGCTGGGTGTCGGAACCCTCGTCTTCGGCGGTGCGTTCACGGTCTTCGAGATCCTGGTCGCCGTGCTGCAGGCCTACGTCTTCACCGTCCTCACCGCGATCTACATCCAGCTCGCGGTCGCAGAAGAGCACTGAGCGGGCCGGCGAAAGCCGCCCACCCAACGAAAGGAAAAACCCCGTGGACGCTACTACGGTTCTCGCTGAGATCAACGGTCACCTCGCAGCGGTCGGCTACGGCCTCGCAGCCATCGGCCCGGCCATCGGTGTGGGCATCGTCGTCGGCAAGACCATCGAGGGCGTCGCCCGTCAGCCCGAGCTGGCCGGTCGCCTTCAGGTCCTCATGTGGATCGGTATCGCCTTCACCGAGGCGCTTGCGTTCGTCGGCATCGCCGTCGGATTCATCCCCTTCCCGTAATCCACACCGACTTCTGAAGGAGACAGGATGCTGAACGCTCTTGTCACGAACCTGGCCGCGGAGGGGGAGTCGGCGAACAACCCGCTGATCCCCGCCTGGTACGACATCATCTGGTCGGGCCTGTGGTTCCTCGTCATCCTCCTCGTCGTGTGGAAGGTCGCCCTGCCGCGCCTGATCGCGATGCTCGATGAGCGCTCCGCCGCCATCGAGGGCAACATCGCCAAGGCCGACGAGGCGCAGAAGCAGGCGGAAGCCGCGCTGGAGGAGTACACCCGCCAGCTGGCCGAGGCCCGCACCGAGGCCGGCGAGATCCGCGAGGCCGCCCGCGAGGACGGCAAGAAGATCATCGCCGAGGCCAAGGAGACCGCATCCGCCGAGGCGGCGCGCATCACCGCCGCCGCGCACGCGCAGATCGAGGCCGAGCGCCAAGCCGCATTCGTCTCGCTCCGCAGCGAGGTCGGCACCCTGGCCATCGACCTGGCCGGCAACGTCGTGGGCGAGACCCTCTCCGACGACGCGCGCGCCGCAGCCGTGGTGGACCGCTTCCTCGCGGACCTCGAGGCGTCCGAGACCGTCCGGCAGGCTCAGGGACCGGTGTCCTGATGGGCAGCGCGACCACTCAGGCACTCGCGGCGACGACGGACGCGCTTGCCGCGGAGTCGGGCCTCACCCTCGACAGCGCGGCGGAGCTGTTCGCGGCCGCGCGCACCGTGGGCGAGTCCGGACAGCTGAGCGGCGCGCTCGCCGACCCCGCGGCGCCCGCGCAGGCCCGCACCGCGCTCGCACAGGCCGTCTTCGCCGGCTCCTCCGCCCCCGTCCGATCCGTGCTGACCGCGGCCGTCGCCCAGCGCTGGTCCAGCGCCTCCGACCTCGTCGAGGGGATCGAGGAGCTGGCCATCCGCACCGCGGCGATCGCCTCGGTCGGAGACGACGTCGCTGCCGAGCTGTTCTCGGTCTCGCGCCTCGTCGCCGCGAACCCCGAGCTCGAGCTCGCCCTCGGCAGCAGGCTCGGGGACGCCGAGGCCAAGGGCGCTCTCATCGAGAAGCTGCTCGCCGGGAAGGCCTCGCCGGCCGCCGTGCTGATCGCCTCCTCGCTGGTGCGCCAGCCGCGCGAGCGCCGTGTGCGCCAGCTGCTGGGCCGCGCCATCCGGATCGTCTCCGCCCAGCGCAGCCGCACCGTCGCCACCGTGCACACCGCGACTCCGCTGAACGCCGAGCAGCAGACCCGCCTGCGCGACGCGCTCTCGCGCCGCTACGGCGGCGAGGTCTCGCTCAACGTGGTGTCCGACCCCGGCGTCGTCGGCGGCCTGCGCGTGCAGGTCGGGGACGACGTCATCGACGGCAGCATCTCCGCCCGACTCGCCGACCTTCGCCAGAAGCTCGCGAGCTGACAACGACTTGGCGCGGGGAACCGCGCGGACTCTCACATATCAAAGGGAAGACAATGGCAGAACTATCGATCAGCCCCGACGTCATCCGTGACGCGCTGAAGGACTTCGCCGCCGCCTACGAGCCCACCGGGGCCGCAGCGACCGAGGTCGGCACCGTCATCGACGCCGCAGACGGCATCGCGCACGTCGAGGGCCTGCCGGGCGTAATGGCCAACGAGCTGGTGACCTTCGCGGACGGCACCAAGGGCCTCGCGCTCAACCTGGACGAGCACGAGATCGGCGTCGTCGTCCTCGGGGACTTCACCGGCATCGAGGCGGGCCAGCAGGTCACCCGCACCGGCGAGGTGCTCTCCGTGCCCGTCGGCGACGGCTACCTCGGCCGCGTCGTCGACCCGCTCGGCAACCCGATCGACGGCCTGGGCGCCATCGCCACCGAGGGCTCGCGCGAGCTCGAGCTGCAGGCTCCGGGCGTCATGCAGCGCAAGTCGGTGCACGAGCCGCTGCAGACCGGCATCAAGGCCATCGACGCCATGATCCCCGTCGGCCGCGGCCAGCGCCAGCTCATCATCGGCGACCGCCAGACCGGCAAGACCGCGATCGCGATCGACACGATCATCAACCAGAAGGCCAACTGGGAGTCCGGCGACGTCAGCAAGCAGGTCCGCTGCATCTACGTCGCGATCGGCCAGAAGGGCTCGACCATCGCCGGTGTGAAGGGCGCCCTCGAGGAGGCCGGCGCGATGGAGTACACCACGATCGTCGCCGCTCCGGCATCCGACCCCGCGGGCTTCAAGTACCTCGCCCCCTACACCGGCTCGGCCATCGGCCAGCACTGGATGTACGGCGGCAAGCACGTCCTGATCATCTTCGATGACCTGTCGAAGCAGGCCGAGGCCTACCGCGCCGTGTCGCTGCTGCTGCGCCGCCCGCCGGGGCGCGAGGCCTACCCGGGTGACGTCTTCTACCTGCACTCGCGTCTGCTCGAACGCTGCGCGAAGCTGTCCGACGACCTCGGCGCCGGGTCGATGACCGGTCTGCCGATCATCGAGACCAAGGCGAACGACGTCTCGGCGTACATCCCGACCAACGTGATCTCGATCACCGACGGTCAGATCTTCCTGCAGTCCGACCTGTTCAACGCGAACCAGCGTCCCGCCGTGGACGTCGGCATCTCGGTGTCCCGCGTCGGCGGCGACGCCCAGGTGAAGTCGATCAAGAAGGTCTCCGGCACGCTGAAGCTGGAGCTCGCGCAGTACCGCTCGCTCGAGGCGTTCGCAATGTTCGCGTCCGACCTCGACGCGGCCTCGCGTCGTCAGCTCGCCCGGGGTGCGCGCCTGACCGAGCTGCTCAAGCAGCCGCAGTACTCGCCGTACCCGGTGGAGGAGCAGGTCGTCTCGATCTGGGCCGGCACCAACGGCAAGCTCGACTCGATCGAGGTGTCCGACGTGCTGCGGTTCGAGCGCGAGCTGCTGGACTACCTGCGCCGCAACACCAAGGTGCTCGACACGCTCCGCGAGACGAACGTCCTGGACGACGACACCGTGGCCGAGCTGGAGAAGCACACCGACGCCTTCATCCTGGAGTTCCAGGGCGGCAAGGGCCACGCCATCGGCGCCCCCGGCCACGAGGAGCACGAGGCGGCCTCCGCCGAGGACGTGAACCAGGAGAAGATCGTCAAGGGCCGCCGCGGCTGAGCGCTGAGGCGAGATAATCATGGGCGCTCAACTCAGGGTCTACAAGCAGAAGATCAGTTCTGCTCAGACGACCAAGAAGATCACGAAGGCGATGGAGCTCATCGCGGCTTCGCGCATCCAGAAGGCGATGGCGCGCGTCAAGGCGTCGTCCCCCTTCGCGCGGGCCGTGACGCGGGCCGTCTCCGCGGTCGCCACCCACTCGAACGTCGACCACCCGCTCACCCGCGAGCCCGAGACGATCCGCCGCTCCGCGGTGGTCATCTTCTCGTCCGACCGCGGTCTGGCCGGTGCCTTCAACTCGCAGATCCTCCGTGAGGGCCTCGAGCTGGCGGAGCTCCTGCGCGAGCAGGGCAAGGAGCCGGTGTTCTACCTGATCGGCCGCAAGGCCGTCGGGTACTTCCAGTTCCGCGGCATCGACTCGGCGGCCGAGTGGACCGGCGACACCGACACCCCGTCGTTCCACACGGCGGAGGAGATCGCGCAGTCGCTGCTGGACGCGTTCTCGCGCGGCGGCGACGCCGGCGGCGTGGACGAGATCCACCTCGTCTACAACCGCTTCGTCAGCATGATGACGCAGACGCCGGAGACCCTGCGCCTGCTGCCGCTCGAGATCGCCGAGTCGGACGAGACGGATCCGGGCAGCCAGGTCTACCCGCTGTACGAGTTCGAGCCGGATGCCGCGACCGTGCTGGACGCGATCCTGCCGGTGTACATCCAGAGCCGCGTCTTCAACGCGCTGCTGCAGTCGGCCGCCGCCAAGCAGGCCGCCACGCAGAAGGCGATGAAGTCGGCCAGCGACAACGCCGACAAGCTCATCACGGACTACACCCGTCTGCGCAACAACGCGCGTCAGGCGGAGATCACGCAGCAGATCGCCGAGATCGTCGGCGGCGCCGACGCTCTGGCGTCGAGCAAGTAAGCCTCTAAGAGAGAGACGAAGATATGACCCCCACCGCTACGGCTGAAACCGCCGCGACCGCGGTCGTCGGGCGCGTCGCACGCGTCACGGGCCCGGTCGTCGACATCGAGTTCCCGCATGACTCGATCCCCGACATCTACAACGCGCTGAAGACGACGATCACCATCGGCGAGCAGTCCACCGAGATCACCCTCGAGGTGGCGCAGCACCTGGGCGACGACCTCGTCCGCGCGATCGCGCTCAAGCCGACCGACGGTCTGGTCCGCGGCCAGGAGGTGCGCGACACCGGTGCGCCGATCTCGGTGCCGGTGGGCGACGTCACCAAGGGCCGCGTGTTCAACGTGATCGGCGAGGTGCTCAACGCCGAGCCGGGCGAGCAGATCGAGGTCACCGAGCGCTGGCCGATCCACCGCAAGGCTCCGAACTTCGACCAGCTCGAGTCCAAGACCCAGCTGTTCGAGACCGGCATCAAGTCGATCGACCTGCTCACCCCGTACGTGCAGGGTGGCAAGATCGGCCTGTTCGGCGGCGCGGGCGTCGGCAAGACCGTCCTCATCCAGGAGATGATCCAGCGCGTGGCGCAGGACCACGGCGGTGTGTCGGTGTTCGCCGGTGTCGGCGAGCGCACCCGTGAGGGCAACGACCTCATCCACGAGATGGAGGAGGCGGGCGTCTTCGACAAGACCGCGCTCGTCTTCGGCCAGATGGACGAGCCGCCGGGGACGCGTCTGCGCGTCGCCCTGTCCGCGCTGACGATGGCGGAGTACTTCCGCGACGTGCAGAAGCAGGACGTGCTCCTCTTCATCGACAACATCTTCCGCTTCACCCAGGCCGGCTCCGAGGTCTCCACGCTGCTGGGCCGCATGCCCTCCGCGGTGGGCTACCAGCCGAACCTGGCGGACGAGATGGGCCTCCTGCAGGAGCGCATCACCTCGACCCGCGGTCACTCGATCACCTCGCTGCAGGCGATCTACGTCCCCGCGGACGACTACACCGACCCGGCCCCGGCCACCACGTTCGCGCACCTCGACGCCACCACCGAGCTCTCGCGCGAGATCGCCTCGAAGGGTCTGTACCCGGCGATCGACCCGCTGACCTCGACCTCGCGCATCATGGACCCGCGCTACCTGGGCGAGGACCACTACCGCGTGGCGACCACCGTGAAGCAGATCCTGCAGAAGAACAAGGAGCTGCAGGAGATCATCGCGATCCTCGGTGTCGACGAGCTGTCCGAAGAGGACAAGATCATCGTCGCCCGCGCCCGCCGCATCCAGCAGTTCCTCTCCCAGAACACCTACATGGCGAAGAAGTTCACCGGTGTCGAGGGCTCGACCGTTCCGCTCAAGGACACGATCGAGTCGTTCGACGCGATCGCGCGCGGTGACTTCGACCACGTCGCCGAGCAGGCCTTCTTCAACGTCGGCCCGATCTCGGACGTCGAGGAGAAGTGGGCGAAGATCCAGAAGGAGAACGCCTGATCATGGCGCTCAACGTCCACCTCGTCTCCGCCGACGCGGAGGTCTGGTCCGGCGAGGCCACCCTCGTCGTCGCCAAGACCGTCGAGGGTGAGATCGGCATCATGGCCGGCCACGAGCCCGTGCTCGCGATCCTCGCCCAGGGCGAGGTGCGCATCACCGAGCCGAACGGATCGAAGGTGCTCGCGAACGCCCAGGACGGGTTCCTGTCCATGGAGGGCGACGAGCTCACCATCGTCGCCGGCAACGCCGCACTGATCGCCTGACGACCTTCCCATCCGCCTCGGACCCTCCGCTCGCCGGAGTGTCCGAGGCGGATTCGTCTGCATCCCCGGAGCACGATGAAGATCCTCCTCCCGCCGTCCGAGACCAAGCGCCCGGGCGGTTCCGGCCCGGCCTTCGACCCGGCCGCCCTGGCCCTGCCCTCGCTGCTCCCGCAGCGGGAGGCGGTGATCGACGCCCTCGTCGCGCTCGCGGCGGATGCGGATGCCTCGCGGCGGGTGCTCAAGCTCAGCGAGCGCCAGGCGGGTGAGGTCGCGCACAACCGGATGCTGCGCAGCGCGGCGGTGATGCCCGCGATCGACCGGTACACCGGCGTCCTCTACGACGCCCTGGACGCCGCGGGTCTGGACGCCGCCGGGCGCCGCTGGCTCCGCGACCACGTCCTGATCCACTCCGCGCCGTTCGGCCCGGTCGGCGCGCTCGACGGCATCCCGCCGTACCGCCTCGCCGCGGGCACGTCGCTGCCGGGCATCCCGCCGCTGCGCCGGCACTGGGCGGATGCCGTGACCGGCGCCCTGACGGGGGAGGGCTTCGTCCTCGATCTCCGCAGCGAGGCGTACGTCGCGCTCGGGCCGGTGCCGGCATCCGTCCCCTCCGCGTACGTGCGCGTGGTGAGCGACGGCGGCCACGCCCTGAACCACTTCAACAAGAAGGCGAAGGGCGCGCTGGTGCGTCGCCTCGCGTCCGAACGCCCGCGGGTGCGGTCGCTGGAGGGCCTGCTGCGGTGGGCGGACGACGCCGGCGTGCCGCTGCGCGAGGCGGAACAGGGCGTCCTCGAACTCGTCGGCGAGGCGTGAACGGCGCCTGCGGCCCCGCCCGCGTGTGCGATTGATCCGATATCCTCCGCGCCGCTAGCATGGCGAATGCGAGGCCCAGGGCCTTGCAGCGGGGGACGACACGCGTCCTCCCGAGACCGAGGGAATGTGAGTCTCATGTACGACGACTACGACGGAAGCTATGCGGCGTTCTTCGCCGTCTACTTCTTCGTCCTCTTCCTGATGGTGGTCGTGGGGTACGTCCTCACGTCCCTGTTCCTGATGAAGATCTTCGAGAAGGCCGGCGTGCAGGGCAAGTGGCGCGCCTGGGTCCCGTTCTACAACTTCATGGTGTTCTTCAAGCTGGGCGACCTGAGCCCCTGGCTGGCGTTCGGGTTCCTGCTGACCTGGATCCCGGTCCTGGGGTGGCTCGTCGGCATCGCGATGGTCGTCGTCTCGGCGCTGGCCGCCTGGCGCGTCGGCCTGAAGCTCCAGAAGGAGGCCGTCTGGGTCGTCCTCTGGGTGCTGCTCAGCATCGTCTGGCTCGGCATCAACGCCTTCGACAAGTCGCGCTGGAATCCGAACATCGCCCCCGCCCCGTGGGCGGGTAACGGCTTCCTCGCCGACCGCACGGTCTGGGAGGGCGTCCCGGTGCAGCCGAGCGCCGCCGGCCCGGCCGCTCCCGGCTACGGCGCCGCGCCGCAGGGCTACGCACCGCCGCAGGGCTACGGCACGCCGAACACCCCGCCGGCTCCGCCGGCCCCCGGCACGCCGTCCGCTCCCGGCGCCGGCGCTCCCGGCGGACCGGCGGTGCCGCCGCCGCCGAGCACTCCGCCGGCGCCGAACACCCCGCCCGCGCCGCCCTCGGCGCCGCCGGCGGCTCCTCCGGCGCCCCCGGCTCCGCCCACGGACCCGAACCGGCCCCCGGCCTGACCCGAGAACCCCCGGCACCCGCCGGGGGTTCTCCTGTTCGCGCCCGGAGTGACTGCCGGTCCGCCGACTGTCGATCCGGCGCCTGTCGATGGCGCGCGGATCGATGCGGCGCGGCGCGGGGCGGGACGGCGTCTTGGGCTCGGCTAACGTGGAGACATGGTGAACTCGCAGCGCCGCGTCGGCGCATCCGGTCTCGTCGTCTCCGCCACCGGCCTCGGATGCAACAACTTCGGCCGGTCCGGCACCGCCACCCAGACCATCGAGGGCACGCGCGAGGTGATCGACGCCGCACTGGCCAACGGCGTGTTCTTCTTCGACACCGCCGACATGTACGGCGCCGAGCCCGGCCTCAGCGAGACGCTGATGGGGGAGGCGCTGCAGGGCCGCCGCGACCGCGTCGTGCTCGCCACGAAGTTCGGCCACGAGCGGGACATGGGCTACGACTTCCCGGCCGGCCGCGGCTCGCGCCGGTACGTGCGCCACGCGGTGGAGCAGTCGCTGCGCCGCCTGCGCACCGACTGGATCGACCTGTACCAGCTGCACCTGCCCGACCCGCAGACCCCGATCGCCGAGACGATCGACGCCCTGGACGAGCTCGTCGCGGAGGGCAAGATCCGCTACTACGGGCACTCCAACCTCGACGGCTGGCAGATCGCGGAGGCGGAGTTCACCGCCCGCGCACGCTCGACCGGCCGGTTCATCTCGGCGCAGAACCACTACTCGCTGCTGGCCCGTGCCGCCGAGCGCGAGGTGCTGCCGGCGGTAAACCGCTACGGACTCGGCTTCTTCCCGTACTTCCCGCTGAAGAACGGGCTGCTCACCGGCAAGTTCACCCGCGAGGGCGGACCGGAGCGCAGCCGCATCATGGCCACGCGGCGGCACATCTGGGCGGATGCCCCGTGGGACGCGCTCGAGGCGTACCAGCGGTTCTGCACCGAGCGCGGCATCACCATGCTGCAGGCGACGTTCGGCTGGCTGCTCGCGCAG
This sequence comes from Microbacterium sp. EF45047, assembly GCF_028472845.1. Lineage (NCBI taxonomy): Bacteria > Bacillati > Actinomycetota > Actinomycetes > Micrococcales > Microbacteriaceae > Microbacterium > Microbacterium sp. EF45047. The sequence continues at coordinate 962,244 of NZ_CP069429.1, forward strand.
CCGGGGGTCTCCAGCGTGATCGCCGGGGCGACCTCGGCCGCCCAGGTGGAGGCGAACGCGGCCGCCGCGGACGCGTGGACGCCCACCGGGGAGGACCTCGCCGCCATCGACGCGCTGTTCCCGCTGCCGGAGGACCCGGGCGCGCGGATGTGAGCACGGATTCCACTACGATGACTGAACGAGCCGCCGCATCGGCGGCCACCCCCGCACCGGAGGCCGCACGTGGTTGAGACGACGACGCACACGCATCGCGTGAGCGGAGGACTGCGCGTGTCCTGGGCGGGGGCGACCGACCGCGGACGACGTCGCGAGAACAACCAGGACGCCTTCCTCGCCCGGTACCCCCTCTTCGTGGTCGCCGACGGGATGGGCGGGCACGCCGGGGGCGAGATCGCCAGCCAGCGCACCATCAGCAGGCTCGACGCGGTGGTGGAGAGCGGCGAGGTGTCGATCGAGGCGATCGAGCAGGCGCTGATCCACGCGGTCGAGGACATCCGCACGCATCCGGACACCACCGACGAGGGCACCGGCACGACCCTGACCGGGGTCGTCCTGGAGGCCGGCGACGAGCCGCGCTGGGTGGCGCTGAACATCGGCGACTCGCGCGTGTACCTGAAGCGCGGGGATCGGCTCGCGCAGGTGACCACCGACCACTCGGTGGTGCAGGAGCTGATCGCCGCGGGGAAGATCAGTCCGGAGGAGGCGGACGGGCATCCGTACAGCAACGTGATCACCCGCGCCGTCGGCGCCGGGGAGCTGGCCGCCCCGGACTACGTCGCGGTCGACCTGCAGCCCGAGGACGTGCTCGTGGTGTGCTCGGACGGGCTGACCAAGGAGCTGACCGATTACGGCATCCTGCACTTCCTCCGCGAGAACCCGGATCCGGGCACCGCGGTCGACGCGATGATGGAGGCCGCGCTGGAGAACGGCGGCCGCGACAACGTGACGCTGATCGTGGTGCGAGTGGATGCCGATGAGGAGGCGTCGTCCGAGTCGGCCGCCGACGCGGAGTCTACGTCCGACACGGCCGCCGACGCATCGACGGGGGCCGCCGAGTCGTCCTCCACAGACGACGGATCCGGGAATTGACCGGCTGACCCTGGGGACAACCGCTCTCCGCCCCGTCGCGTGCGGTGGGATGGGGGCATGGATGCCACCACGATCGTCCTGCCGTCCGCCCCGGCCGATCCGGGCCGTCCGCCCTTGCCGGTGCTGGCGGCGGTCGTGCCGGTGGTCGCCGGGGTGGTGCTCTGGCTCGTCACCGGGTCGCTGATCGCGCTGTGCTTCGCGGGCCTGGGCCCGCTCATGCTGGGCGCCTCGTTCGCGGACGGGCACCGGGCACGCCGCCGGGCGCGCCGGCGGGCGGCGTCCGAGGCGGATGAGGCGTGGATGCGCGCGGAAGCCGAGCTGGAGCGGCTGCACGCCGCCGAGCACGCCGACCTGTGGCACCGCCGTCCGGACGCCGCCGCGTGCCTGCGGCAGCCGCCGCTGCGCGGCTCCGAGGGCATCGCGCGGGGCACCGCGGTCGTCATCGGACGCGGTGAGCTGCCCAGCGGCGTGCGGGTGAGCGGAGGCGACGACGACCGCTCCCGCGCGTTCCGCGAGCGGGCGGCGCGGATCCGGGACGCGCCGGTGACCGTGCCGCTGGGCGGCGGGATCTGCATCCGCGCCCCCGAGCCGGTGGCGGCGGCGGTTGTCCGCGCGCTCCTGATGCAGCTGTGCCTGCGTTTCACCCCCGCGCAGCTGGCCGTGCACGGCGACCGGCTGGAGGAGTGGGGACTCGGCGCCCTGCCGCATGCCGCGGGGCGCCGGGGCGCGTTCCGACTCGGCGTCGGCACGCAGGACGGGGCGGATGCCGCGGTGTGGGTGTGCCCCCCGGATGCCGACCCGCCGGACGGGATCACCACCGTGCTCGACGCGACGGAGCCGCTCCGGGCGTGGCTGCGGACGCCCGACGGGGTCCGCGAGGTCGCCGTCGAGGGGGTGTCGCGCGAGCAGGCTCTGCTCGCCATCGCGGAGTGCGCCGCGCCCCGGTTCGCGGCCAGGGGAGAGGAGGAGCAGGGACTGCCCGCGCGGGTGGGCTTCGCGGAGCTGGGCGCGCACGCCGCCGCGCGCGGGAAGGGCGCCGCGGCGAGCCTCGCCGTCGCGATCGGCCGCGGCGTGCGGGACGAGGCGGTCGTCGACCTCGTCGAGGATGGCCCGCACGCCGTCGTCACCGGCATGACCGGGACGGGCAAGAGCGAGCTGCTGACCACCTGGGTCGCCGCGCTCGCCGCCGCGCACGGCCCGGACGAGATCGCCTTCGTGCTCATCGACTTCAAGGGCGGCACGGCATTCGAGCCGCTGCGGGCGCTGCCGCACGTCACGGCGGTCGTCACCGATCTCGACGCCGGCGGTGCTCAGCGCGGCGTGCGCAGCCTGACGGCCGAGCTGCGCCGGCGCGAGGCGGTGCTCGCGCAGGCCGGGGCCCGCGACATCCGGGACTGCCCCGGCCTCGGACGGCTGGTCATCGTCGTCGACGAGTTCGCGGCGCTGCTGTCGGAGCATGCGGATCTGGGGGCGGTGTTCACCGACATCGCCGCCCGCGGCCGTGCGCTCGGGATGCACCTCGTCCTCGGCACGCAGCGGGCGGCGGGGGTGATCCGGGACGCCCTCGCCGCGAACTGCCCGCTGCGGATCAGCCTCCGCGTCGCGGACCCCGCCGACAGCCGGCTCGTCATCGGCTCCGCGGCGGCCGCCGAGATCCCGGGCGGCCCGGAGTCCCGTGGCCTCGCGTTCGTGCGTCGCCCGCGGGACGCCGAGGCGGAGGCGGTGCGGGTGGCGCTCACCGTCGCCGACGACCTGCGCGTCGCTGCGCGGCGCTGGGAGGGCGTTCCGGTGCCGCCGAGCCCCTGGCTGCCGCCGCTCCCGGACCGCGTTCCGCTCGCCGACGCCGCGGATGCCGGCGGGACGCCGGTGCTCGGACTCGCCGACGATCCGGAGCTGCAGCGGCAGACCTGGGTGCCGGCGGGTGCGGGCTGGGCGATCGTGGGCGGTCCCGGCAGCGGGAAGACCGCCGCGATCCGCCTCCTCGCCGTGCAGCACCCGGATGCGGTGCTCGTCCCCGCCGACCCGGAAGGCGCATGGGATGCCGTGGCGGAGCTGTCCACCGGGCGGCACGGGCTCGTGCTGTGCGACGACCTGGACGTGCTGCTGGCCGGCTACCCGTCGGAGTATGCCCAGCTGTTCCTCAGCCGCTGGGAGACGATCGCCCGGTCCGAAGGCGGAGCGGTCGTGACGCTGTCCCGGGCCTCGGGGCCGCTCACCCGGGTGATCGACCTCCTGCCGCACCGCGCGCTGCTGCGCCTGCCGAGCCGGGTGGAGCACCTCGCCGCAGGGGGCGAACCGGGCGCCTTCGACCGCGACCGTCCTGCCGGCCGCGCGCTGATCGGCGCCCACGAGGTGCAGCTGTGCTGGGTGGACGAGCCCGACCCGCGGACCGCGGCGCCGGGCGGCCGCCACGCGCCCGCGATCGCCGCCCGGAATCCGGTCGCGCCGCTGACGCCCCGCTGGCAGCCGCGCGCCGCCGTGTCGGGCGTGCTCACCCCGGCTGTCGCCCCGGCGCTCGCGGCGCTGCGCGTCGCACACCCCGGCCACCTCGTCACCGGGCTGGACGACGCCGCCCCCGAGAGCCGGCACGGCGCCGCGGCGAACCCCGAGCACGGCGTCGCGACGAGCGGGGCCGCTCCCGCGGACCGGCCCCGGATCCTCGTCGCCGACCCGGAGCAGTGGCGCACCCACTGGGCCCAGCTGCAGCTCGTTCGTGCCACCGGCGAGTTCGCGGTGGCCGCGGAGTGCGCCCCGGAGCTGCGTCAGCTGGGCATCCGCGACCTGCCGCCGTTCGCGCGACTGCACGCCGGGCGGGCGTGGCGCGTGCGGCAGGGGCGACCGCCGGAGCGGGTGCTGCTGTCGTGACTCAGAGCACGGATGCCAGCGGCGTCTCCTCCAGCCCGTGCGCCGCGGCCACGCCGGCGTTCACGACGCGCCCGCCCGCGGTGTTCAGTCCCGCCGCGAGGGCCGGGTCGTTGCGCAGGGCCTGCTCCCACCCGAGCCGCGCGATCTGCCGCACGTACGGCATGGTCGCGTTCGTCAGCGCGGAGGTCGACGTGTTCGGCACCGCGCCGGGCATGTTCGCGACGCAGTAGAACACCGAGCCGTGCACCATGAACGTCGGGTCGTCGTGCGTGGTGGGGCGCGTGCCTTCGAAGCATCCGCCCTGGTCGACGGCGATGTCGACGAGCACGCTGCCCTCGCGCATGTCGGCGACCATGTCGCCGGTGACCAGCTTCGGCGCCCGGGCGCCGGGGATCAGCACCGAGCCGATCACCAGGTCCGAGCCGACGACGGCACGGCGCAGATCCATCGGGTTCGAGGCTGCCGTCTTCACCCGGCCGGCGAACAGCTCGTCGAGGTACCGCAGGCGGGGGATGTTCGTGTCGAAGACGGTGACGTCGGCGCCCATGCCGGCGGCGATCGTCGCCGCGTTCGCGCCGGCGACCCCGCCGCCGATCACCGTGACCTGCGCCGGCCGGGTGCCCGGCACCCCCGACATCAGCAGCCCCAGACCGCCCTGCGAGCGCATCAGGGTGTGCGCGCCGACCAGCGGCGCCAGGCGGCCGGCCACCTCGCTCATCGGCGCCAGCAGGGGCAGGGAGCCGCCGGGCTGCTGCACCGTCTCGTACGCGATCGCGGTGACGCCGTCGGCGAGCAGGCGCTCGGTGAGGGCCCGATCCGCGGCGAGGTGGAGGTAGGTGAACAGCACCAGGTCGTCGCGGAAGTGACGGTACTCCGACGCGATCGGCTCCTTCACCTTCAGCAGCAGCTCGGCGCGACCCCACACCTCGTCGGCATCCGGCACGAGCGTGGCGCCGGCATCCGCGTACTCCTGGTCGCTCATCGAGGAGCCCGCCCCGGCGCCCCGTTCCACGAGCACCTCGTGGCCCGCCGCCACGAGGTCGTGCACGCCGGCGGGGGTCAGGGCCACCCGGAACTCGTTGTTCTTGATCTCGCGGGGGACGCCGATTCTCATCGCGATTCCTCTTTCCTCCTCGTCATCGAGGGGTCAGCACCCCTGGTGGGGGTGTCAGATGCCGGCGCCGGGACGGATGATCCCGACGTCCTTGCCGCCGCCGCGGACGGTCAGCGGAAGCTGTGCGGCCAGCGCGGCGACGTCGGCCTCGGCGAGAGCGCCGGCGCGGGCCAGGAGCGTGGCGGCGACGATCGTCGCGGCGCGGCCGTTGCCGTCGAGCATCTTCAGCGCGACGGTCGCCCCGTTCGGCGCCACCATCACCATGACGCCCTCGGCCCCGACCTTCGCGAACACGCCCAGCGACTCGATCGCGAGGGTGTCCGGCTCGCCCGGGCCGGCGATGGTCCACGGGTTCTCCCGCACCACGCGGACCAGCGTGCCCGCGACCCGGTGCAGTGCGAACGGGGAGCGCTCGGAGGCCGTGCCGATGCGGTGGATGCCGCGGGCGAGGCCGGTCAGGGTGACCGCGTGCACGGGTGCGCCGCATCCGTCCACCGCGGTGTGCGCGACCTTCTCGCCGGTGAGCCGCTCGACGACCTCGCGGATGTGCACCTGGAGCGGGTGCGCCGGGTCGAGGTAGCCGTCGGTGGGCCAGCCGGTGGCGACGCAGGCGCGCAGCATGAGGGCGTGCTTGCCCGAGCAGTTCATCCGGAGGCGAGACTTCTCCGCGTGGTCGCGGATCAGCTCCCAGCGGGTGCGCGCGTCGGAGGGCCAGTCCGGAGGGCATCCCAGGTCGTCTTCGGTGAGGCCGCCCGCGGCGAGCACCTCTCGCACCACTTCGACGTGCCGGTCGGTGCCGGAATGGCTGGCCGTGCCCAGCGCCAGCTGCTCGCCGTCGAGGGCGGCGCCGGCGGTGACGCACGCGATCGCCTGCAGCGGTTTGAGGCTGGAGCGGGGGAGGATCAGCGCGTCGACGTCGCCGTGCCGGGCGATCAGGTCCCCGTCCGGGGAGAGCACGACGGCCGCACCGGCATGACGTGATTCGACGAAGCCGCTGCGTTCCACGACGGCGAGTTCGACGGCATCCGCGACGGTGAGAGTCTCCAGCACGCCCTCCAGCCTATCGCCGACGCCGTGACAGACTGTGGCCATGGCCACTCCGCTCGGGGAACACCGCTACGCCCTCACCGCCACCTGGACCGGGAACCGGGGAACCGGCACCAGCGGCTACCGCGACTACTCCCGCGACGTCACGCTGCGCATCCCGGGCAAGCCGGACCTGCTCGCCTCGTCCGACAAGCCGTTCCGCGGCGACCCGTCGCGGTGGAACCCGGAGGACCTGCTGCTGGCCGCGCTGTCCGAGTGCCACCTGCTGTCCTACCTGCACGCCTGTGTCACCGCCGGCGTCGTGGTCACCGCGTACCGGGACGAGGCGGCCGGGGTGATGCGGGAGGACGGCCGCGGCGGCGGAGCGTTCACCGAGGTGGTGCTGCGACCGCGGGTCGTCGTCGCCGAGCCGTCGATGATCCCGGCGGCGGAGGAGGCGCACCACCGGGCGCACGAGTGGTGCTTCATCGCGAACTCGGTGAACTTCCCGGTGCGTCACGAAGCGGTGGTCACCGCCGACGGACCCTGAGCCGGTCGAAGGACCCTAGCGTGTCGAAGGGTCCGCGACCTCTCGCGGTGATTACCGCCGCTCGTGCGGGAGGACCTGCTTGATCTTCTCGATCGGCGTCTGCGCGGGCGGCTCGTTGTAGACCCCCGCGAGCTCCTGGCCGGAGAGGGCGTGGATCGCCGCCATGATCTCGTCGGTCGCCTGACGGCGCGCCCGCCCGCTCGAAGCGGCGCCATGCACCGACAGATCGAGCGGCCGGCCGAAGCGGACGGTCACCCGCTCGTTCAGCGACGGCATCGACGCACCGACCGGCATCACCCGGTCGGTGCCGATCAGCCCCACCGGGACCACCGGCGCCCCCGTCTGCAGCGCGAGGAACGCGACCCCGGTGCGGCCCTTGTACAGGCGGCCGTCGGTGGAGCGGGTGCCCTCCGGGTAGAGCGCGACGGCGAGCCCGTCCTCCAGCAGCCGGCGCTGCTGATCCAGCGCGTCAAGCGCCGCCTGCCCGGCGCCGCGGCGGACCGGGATCGCCCCGACCGAGGTGAAGAACAGCCGCGACAGGGCGCCGCGCAGCCCGGGGCCGTCGAAGTAGCTCGACTTGGCCAGGAAGTGCACCGGGCGGGGAGCGGCGACGGGGATCGCGATGGAGTCGATGAAGGACAGGTGGTTGCTCGCGAAGATGACCGGCCCGGTGCGTGGGACGTTCTCGCGGCCTTCCACGTGCGGCCGGTACACGGCGCGGGCCAGCGGGGCGGCGACGAGGCGGCCGAAGAAGTAGGCCAGACCTGCGCGGCGGGGCGTCGGGGCATCCGATGCGGCGGCATCCACCTGATCAGAGGTCATCCGAGAAGCGTAACCGGAGGAACATGCCGGGCACGGCATGGCCGGCGGGCCGTCCGCGTTCAGCGCGGGCAAAGACGCGTGGGGGATGATGGTGCTTTCCGTCCGCGATCCCGAGGTCTCATCGTGCGCCTGCGTCCCGTCGCCCTCCTGTCCACCATCGCCCTCGCCGGCGTGCTGCTGACCGCGTGCGCGGGTGAGGGGGACGCCGAGGCGACGCCGACGCCGTCCGCGGAGTCCTCGTGCGTGCTCGACAAGAAGTCCGGTCCCGGGTCGGATGCGGTGCAGGTGGAGGGCTCCGGCCTGGAGGCGAAGGTCACGGTGCCCGCCGGCACCGAATTCGCGGATGCGGAGCGCACGGTCGTCTCGAAGGGGGACGGCGAGGACGTGCTCCCGGGCGATCTCATCTCGGTGCGCTACCAGCTGGTCGACGCGGTCACCAATCAGGTGCTCGGCACCTCCGAGCGCGGGCCCGACGGCGTGCTGCCGGTGCTGCTGAACCCGAACCAGCAGCAGCAGCTGTACGACTTCACGCAGTCCTCGATCTTCCTCGTGGCGGCCGAGTGCGAGCCGATCGGCTCCGAGATCGTGCTGACGCTGCCGAGCTCCATGCTCGGCGAGGGCCAGAACCCGGTCGCGCTGTACGTGCAGACCCTGGAGAAGCTCCCCACGGTCGCGAAGGGCGCCGAGCAGGAGCCGCAGGACGGCATGGCGACTGTGAAGCTGGACGACAAGGGCGAGCCGACCATCGGCATCCCCGAGGGCGACGCACCCACCGAGACCACCCTCGCCGTGCTGAAGAAGGGCGACGGCGCGGTGGTCGGCGCGGGCGACCTCGTCACCGTGCAGTACCGCGGCGTGAAGTGGAGCGACGGCGAGGAGTTCGACTCCACCTGGACCAATGCGGCCTTCCCCGCCCAGTTCCCGGCGAGCGGTGTCGTCACCGGCTTCCGGAAGGGCCTCGAGGGGCAGACCGTCGGTTCGCAGGTGCTCGTCGAGATCCCGCCCGCCGAGGGGTACGGCGCGGCCGCCGAGCACGAGCTCAAGGAGGAGACGCTCGTCTTCGTGATCGACATCCTGGGCACCACGCCGCTGGAGCAGTGATCGCCCGCTGACACGGCCTAGGCTGGCGGCATGCGTCGCGTCATCGTCCTCGGCTCCACCGGCTCCATCGGCACTCAGGCGCTGGACGTCATCCGCGCCAACCCGCGGCGATTCGAGCTGGTCGGCGTCGCCGCGGGCTCGAACGCCGAGCTGCTTGCGCAGCAGGCCGCGGAGTTCCGGGTGGAGAGCACCGCGCTCGGCGCCGCCGAGGCGGAGCAGCTGGTGCGCGACGTGGAGGCGGACGTCGTCCTGAACGCCATCACCGGCTCGATCGGGCTGGGGGCCACGCTCGCCGCGCTGAAGGCGGGGCGGACCCTCGCGCTGGCCAACAAGGAGTCGCTCATCGTCGGCGGCGAGCTGGTGCTCGCCGCCGCGGCCCCGGACCAGATCGTTCCGGTCGACTCGGAGCACTCCGCCCTCGCCCAGGCTCTGCGCTCCGGCGGTCCGGGTGAGGTCAGGCGGCTGATCGTCACGGCATCCGGCGGACCGTTCCGTGGACGCAGCCGGGAGGACATGGCGGATGTCACACCCGCCGAGGCGCTGGCGCACCCGACGTGGGACATGGGCCGCGTCATCACGACCAACTCGGCGACCCTGGTGAACAAGGGGCTGGAGGTGATCGAGGCGCACCTGCTGTTCGGCGTGCCCTACGACGACATCGAGGTGGTCGTGCACCCGCAGTCGATCGTGCACTCGATGGTCGAGTTCGTCGACGGGTCCACCATCGCCCAGGCGTCCCCGCCCGATATGCGGCTGCCGATCTCGCTCGGGCTGGACTGGCCGCACCGCGTCGGCGGCGTCGGACGCCCGCTGGACTGGCGGACGGCGACCAGTTGGACGTTCGAGCCCCTCGACGACGAGGCGTTCCCGGCGGTCGCGCTCGCGAAGGCGGTCGGGCGTGCCGGTGAGACGTTCCCGGCGGTGTACAACGCCGCCAACGAGCAGGCGGTGGACGCGTTCCACGAAGGTCGGCTGCCGTTCCTCGGCATCGTCGACACGATCCAGCGCGTGATCGACGCTCACGAGCCCCCCGAGACGCTCACGATCGACACTCTGGCGGAGGCCGAGCGCTGGGCCCGCGCCAAGGCCGACGCCCTCATCGCCGCCTCCTGACCCCCACGACCGATCCGATCCCCCGGATCCCCTCCCGGGGGTCGGGGCGCGCTGTCAGTCGTCGTAGGGGACGGGCCAGCGCGGCTCGGGGACGGGCCAGCCGGCGTCGCGCAGGGCGCGGCGGGCGAGCTCGCGGGCGGAGTAGGGCGTGCGCACCCCGCGGATGTCGCGGTAGTCCTGGTGTCCGGGGCCGGCCCACAGGATCGCGTCGCCCTCGCCGACCAGGCCGACCGCGGCCACGATCGCCTCCTCGGGCGGGGAGTACTCGTGGATCTCGGCATCCGGACGCGCCCGCCGGGCGCCCTCGACGAGAGTCCTCCGGATCGACGCCGGGTCCTCGAACCGCGGATGGTGGTCGGTGACCACCAGGATGTCGCTGCCCTCCACGGCCGTGCGGGCCATGTCGTACCGCTTGGTGGCGTCGCGGTCGCCGTCCGCGCCGAACAGCATCAGCACCTTGCCGGGCGTCACCCGGCGCACCGCGGCGAGCGTCTTCTCGAACGCGTCGGGGGAGTGCCCGAAGTCGACGTACACGGCCGGTCCCCGCTCGCCGGAGACGAACTCGGTCCGCCCGGGCAGGTACGCGCGGATGCCGCCGTCCCGCTCCAGTCCGCCGGCGATCCGCTCCCACGAGTAGCCGCCCTCGAGCAGCATCACGATCGCGAGCCCGGCGTTCGCGGCCATGTGCGGGCCGATCACCGGCACCGTCGTGGTCAGCCGGCCCTGCGGCCCGGCCAGGGTGAACACGGTGCCGTTCTGCCGCTCGTCGTCGATCGTGACCACCCAGTCGGCCGCGGCCGCGGCACCCGCGTCGGCGGCGATCGCCGGCGTGCCCACGGTGACCACGGGGATGCCGGCCTCGGCCACCACCCGCGCACCGGCCGGGGAGTCCAGGCACACCACGCCGCGGCGGGCGCGGTCCGGCTGGAACAGCGGCAGCTTCGCCCGGAAGTACTCCTCCATGTCGGCGTAGTCGTCGAGGTGGTCGTGCGACAGGTTGGTGAAGCCGGCGACGTCGAACACGATCCCGTCCACGCGATGACGCGACAGCGCCTGTGCGCTCACCTCGACCGCCACCGCCTCCACCGCGCGCTCGCGCATCAAGGCCAGCAGCGCGTGCATCTCGGATGCCTCGGGCGTGGTCAGCCGCGACACGATCACCTGTCCCGCGATGTGCCGCTCCGCGGTGGACGACAGCCCGGTGACGACCCCGAGCTGATCGAGGATGCCCTCGAGCAGGTGCGACACGCTGGTCTTGCCGTTCGTGCCGGTGGTGCCGAACAGCAGCGGCAGCGGGTCGTCCGCGCCGGTGCCGTACACCCAGGCGCTCAGCGCGCCGAGGACCCCGCGGGGGTCGTCCACGACCACGATCGGCAGACCGGCGGATGCCGCGAGCTCGGCGCCGGCGGCATCCGTGATGATCGCGACGGCGCCCTTCTCGGCCGCGGTCCCCGCGAACTCCGCGCCGTGCCGGTTCACCCCCTGGATCGCCACGAACGCCTCCCCGGCCCGGAGGTCGGCGGTGGCGAGGGTGATCCCGCTGAGGTGGACGTCGGCGATGTCGCCGCGGACGTCACGGGCGAAGCGGTCGGCGAGCTCGGCCAGGGCGCGACGGGGTGGGTCGGCAGGGCGGAGCACAGGAGGAAGGTTGCTCATGTCGCATCCATGTTCTCACGCGGTCATCGCGCGGCATGTGCGGGGCGTTAGCGTGGACGGGTGGAAACCCTGCTGTATCTGGGCGGCATCCTGTTCATGCTCGTCGGTCTCGGCCTGTCCATCGGGCTGCACGAGATCGGGCACCTCGTGCCCGCGAAGCTGTTCGGCGTGCGGGTCGGCCAGTACATGATCGGGTTCGGCCCCCGGCTGTGGTCCCGGCGCATCGGCGAGACCGAGTACGGCGTGAAGGCGCTGCCGCTGGGCGGGTTCATCTCGATGTCGGGCATGTATCCGCCGTCGGACGTCTCCGGCCCCGCCAAGGGCGTCTTCCGCACCCTCGTGCAGGACGCCCGCACCGCGAACGACGAGACCATCGCGGACGGGGAGCAGCATCGCGTGTTCTACCGGCTGCCGGTGTGGAAGCGCATCGTGGTGATGCTCGGCGGGCCGCTGATGAACCTCGTCCTCGGCATCCTCGTCTTCACGGTCCTCGCCTCCGGGATCGGCATCCAGCAGGCCACGACGACCGTGGCCGCGGTCAGCGAGTGCGTGCTGCCGGCCGCGTCGGAGCCGACCGAGTGCGGCCCCGGCGACCCGCCCGCGCCGGCCGCCGAGGCCGGCATCCGTCCCGGCGACGAACTGGTGAGCGTCGGCGGCGCCCGCACCGAGACGTTCGCCGAGGCGTCGGCGATCATCCAGGCCTCGCCGGGCGAGCCGCTGCCGGTCGTCGTGCGCCGGGACGGCGAGGAGGTGCACCTGACGCTCACCCCGGTCACCGCCGAGCGGGAGTTCGCCGAGGACGGCAGGACCGTGGTCCGCGAGGTCGGCTACGTCGGCGTGTCCGCGCAGGTCGCGTACGTGGCGCAGCCGATCGGCACCGGCCCGGCGCTGGCCCTGCAGCAGGCTGGCGCGGTGACCTCGATGATCGCCACCCTGCCGGTGCGGCTGTGGGACATCGGGGTCGCCCTGTTCACCGATCGCGAGCGCGACCCGAACGGCCCGCTCAGCGTCGTCGGGGTCGGCCGCATCGCCGGTGAGGTGGCGGCGACGGATGCCCCGGTGCTGAACCGCCTGGTGGTGCTGCTGAACCTGCTCGGCGCGCTCAACATCGCGCTGTTCGTGTTCAACATGATCCCGCTGCTGCCGCTGGACGGCGGACACATCGTCGTCGCGCTGTGGGACGGTCTGCGCCGGGCGTGGGCGCGCCTCACCGGTCGCCCGGAGCCGGGGCCGGTGGATGCCACGCGCCTGGTGCCGCTGACGGTGATCGTCGCCGCGGTGCTGATCGGGATGGGCGCGCTGCTGCTCATCGCCGACCTGGTGAAACCGGTCGATCTGTTCGGCTGACGGTTCAGCCGAGCGCGTGCGCGACCAGCCGGTGCAGGGTGCGGATGCCGTCGCGGGACAGGATCGACTCCAGGTGGCCCTGCACGCTCGCGAAGCGCTCGCCGCGGAGCGCGTAGACGTCGCCGGACCCGGCATCCGCCGACACCTCCGCGGGCCCCACAGCGCCGGTGCCCGGCGCGACGCGCGCCGTGAACGTGTTGTAGAAGCCGACCGACGCCTCCTCCTCGAACACGGGGACCGTCTTCTGCACACCCTGATGCGGCGCGTCCAGCGGCACCAGCGGGATGCCGAGCCGGTCGGCGAGGATCTGGTGGCTCAGGCACACCGCGAGCAGCGGGCGCCCGGCATCCATCCGCCGCGCGACGACCTCCCGCATCCGCGCGATCCGCGGCGACGAGCCGTCCCGCGGGTCGCCCGGTCCGGGACCGGCCACGACGAGCTCGGCGGCGTCCACCGCGGCATCCGCCACCTCGTCCCACGGCGCGATCGTGACGTCCAGCCCGAGGTGGCGCAGCTGGTGCGCCAGCATGGTGGTGAACCGGTCCTCGGCGTCCACCACGAGTGCGCGGTGCCCCGCGAACGGACCCGTGCCCGGGGCCTCCTGCGGCTGCAGCCAGAAGTCGGCCAGCCTCGCGTTGCGGGAGGCGAGCAGCGCGGCGATCTCCGGGTCGTCGGCGAGCGGACGCGGCACGGTCGGGGCATCCGGGTCCTCCTGCGCCTCGGCGACGTGGTCGCGCTCGATCGCGCCGATCGCCCCCAGCACGCCCGCGGCCTTCCCGTGCGTCTCGCCGACCTCGCCGAGCGGGTCGGAGTGCCGCACCAGGGTCGCGCCGACCGGCACCCGCAGGCGCCCGCCGTCGATGTACACGGTGCGGATCAGGATGGGGGCGTCGAGGTCGTGTCCGCCGTGCGCGTTGGGGGTGAACAGCGCGGCGACGCCGGAGTAGTAGCCCCGCGGCTCCCGTTCGTGCCGGCGGATGACGGCGCACGCGTTCTGCATGGGGGAGCCGGTCACGGTCGGGGCGAACATGGTCTCGCGCAGGACGTCGCGCGGGTCGAGCCGGCTGCGGCCGCGGAGCATGTACTCGGTGTGGGTGAGGCGCGACATCTCCTTGAGGTGCGGTCCGGTGATGCGCCCGCCGTCCGAGCAGACGGCGCTCATCATCTTCAGCTCCTCGTCGACCACCATGAACAGCTCCTCGGTCTCCTTGGTGGAGGAGAGGAACTCCGTCAGCGACTCCTTGGTGGCGCCGCCGGCCGGATGCCGGAACGTGCCCGAGATCGGGTTCATGGTGACCACGCCGTCGCGGGCGACGACGTGCGCCTCCGGGCTCGCGCCGACCGCGATGTGACCCGGGGTGACCACCGCGAAGGTCCAGTAAGCGCCGCGCTCGTGCTCGAGCAGCGCGCGGAACCAGGTGAGCGCGGCGGTGCGGTCGTCCCCGTCGAAGGAGGCGGTGTAGTCGCGGCGGATGACGAAGTTCGCCCCCTCGCCGCGGCCGATCTCGTCGGCGATCACCCGCTCCACGATCCCGGCGTACTCCTCGTCGGACAGGTCGAAGCCGCCGTCGCGCAGCGGGATCGGCGCATCCGGCAGCTGGGCGAGCAGCTCTGCCGTCGGGATGTGCTCGTGCGTCGCGACGAGCAGGCAGCGCAGCGGGGTGCCGTCGTCCTGCGCCTCGAACCCGCGCTCGCGCACCTGCCGGTACGGCACCATCGCGAACACCTCGCGGGCGCTGCCGTCGTCGTCGAGCGGGATGTCGGCGAGCAGGTCGACGTCGACCACCTCGCCGGTGAGCAGCTCCACGGTGTCGGCGCCGTCGCGTGCGATGAGCACGTACGAGGTGCTGGGGTCGGCCAGCTTCATGGTTCTCCTGGATTCCGGGCGGCCAGACGAAAAGACCGCCCTGGTGGGCGGTCTGTGAGTACGCGAACACACCGCCTAGACGGCGGGCCACCATGCGGGGACGTTCACGCGCCTGAAACTACCACATCGGGGCACCCAGCCTCCGTCGATCCTGGCGTCGTAGGCTTGAGGCGTGCCAGCAGTGAACCTTGGGATGCCGCGCGTCCCCGACGTCCTCGCCCCGCGTCGCAAGTCCCGCCAGATCCGGGTCGGCAAGGTGCTCGTCGGCGGTGACGCGCCTGTCAGTGTGCAGTCGATGACCACGACGAAGACCACCGACATCAACGGCACGCTGCAGCAGATCGCCGAGCTGACGGCATCCGGCTGCGAGATCGTGCGCGTCGCCGTGCCGTCTCAGGACGACGCCGACGTGCTGCACATCATCGCGAAGAAGAGCCAGATCCCGGTCATCGCCGACATCCACTTCCAGCCGAAGTACGTCTTCCAGGCCATCGACGCCGGCTGCGCGGGCGTGCGCGTGAACCCCGGCAACATCCGCAAGTTCGACGACCAGGTGGGCGCGATCGCGAAGGCGGCCGCCGCCGCGGGCGTGTCGCTGCGGATCGGCGTGAACGCCGGCTCGCTGGATCGCCGCCTGCTCGAGAAGTACGGCAAGGCCACGCCGGAGGCGCTCGTGGAGAGCGCCGTGTGGGAGGCGTCGCTGTTCGAGGAGCACGACTTCCACGATTTCAAGATCTCGGTCAAGCACAACGACCCCGTGGTGATGGTGAAGGCCTATCGGATGCTCGCCGAGCGCGGCGACTGGCCGCTGCACCTGGGCGTCACCGAGGCAGGCCCCGCGTTCCAGGGCACGATCAAGAGCGCCACCGCGTTCGGCATCCTGCTGGGCGAGGGCATCGGCGACACCATCCGCGTCTCCCTCTCCGCCCCGCCCGCGGAGGAGGTCAAGGTCGGCCATCAGATCCTGCAGTCGCTGAACCTCCGAGAGCGCAAGCTCGAGATCGTGTCGTGCCCGTCCTGCGGTCGCGCGCAGGTGGACGTCTACTCGCTCGCCGACAGCGTGACCGAGGGGCTGAAGGACATGACCGTGCCGCTGCGCGTCGCGGTGATGGGCTGCGTCGTGAACGGTCCCGGCGAGGCTCGCGAGGCCGACCTGGGTGTCGCCTCCGGCAACGGCAAGGGCCAGATCTTCGTGAAGGGCGAGGTCATCAAGACCGTGCCCGAGGCCGAGATCGTGCCGACGCTGATCGAGGAGGCGAACCGGATCGCCGCCGAGATGGGTCCGGACGCGCCCATCGGCACCGCCCAGGTCGTCACGGCCTGAGCACCTGCCCTGCCGTTCGCGCGGGTGCCGGCGTACCGTTGTCCCTAGGGGGACGGATGCCCGGGAGGCGCCATGCGTATCGCCACGTGTCTCGTCGTCGTCGTGCTGTCGCTCGGCCTGAGCGGATGCGCCGGGGCGGCGCCGCCGGGAGCCGATGACCCTGTGCCGTCCGCGACGGCGTCCGCGTCCCCGAGCGACACCCCATCCGGATCCGGTCAGCCGTCGGCATCCGAGACCCCGCCGCAACCCGGGGCGGAGGACACCGCCGCACCGGCCCCCGGCGTGTACCGCGACTACGACGACGGCGCGATCGAGGCCGTCTCCGGCACCAAGGTGCTGTTCTTCCACGCCTCCTGGTGCCCGCAGTGCCGGGCGCTGGACGAGGAGCTGCGCAGCGCCGGCGTCCCCGACGGGATGACCGTGTTCAAGGTGGACTACGACGACAGGGTGGATCTGCGGCAGAAGTACGGGGTCACCCGGCAGACCACCGTCGTGTACGTGGACGACGAGGGGCGGAAGCTGTCCAGCGCGGTCCTGTACGACGACCCGTCGATCGCCTCGCTGCTCGCCGCGGCCCCGTGAGACCGCGATCACGGCATCCCTCCTGCTCAGTCTCGCCGCCGGGGTGCTGACGGTGGCCGCCCCGTGCGTGCTGCCGCTGCTGCCGGTCATCGTCGGGGGCGCGGCCGTCGCGGATGGCACGCGCAGTCGCTTCCGCCCGTACGTCATCGCCGCATCTCTGGCGGTGAGCGTGGTGGTCTTCACGCTGGCGCTCAAGGCGACGACGGCGCTGCTCGGCGTCCCTCCCGCGGCGTGGCAGGCGGTGTCCGGGGCGCTCATCATCCTGCTCGGCGTCGACCTGATCTTCCCCGCTCTCTGGGACCGGCTCTCCGCCCGGTTCCGGTGGCAGGAGCGCAGCGGCGAGCTGCTGCAGGGATCCGGATCCCGTCGCGGGGCGCTCGGCGACGTGCTGACCGGTGCCGCCCTGGGGCCGGTGTTCTCGAGCTGCAGCCCCACCTACGCGCTGATCGTCGCGGCGGTGCTGCCGGTGTCGTTCGCCGAGGGGGTGCTGTACGTGACGGCCTACGCCGTCGCGCTCGCGGGGACGCTGCTGATGATCGGCCTGCTCGGGCGACGGGTGGTGCGCCGGCTCGGCTGGCTCGCCGACCCGCGCTTGCGCCGCGTGATCGAGGGTGCGCGGGGCGTTTCGTCTCGGTCGCGCTGCGCGCGTCCTCGCTCAACGACCGGGGGAGGGCGACCTGGCGTGGTGGGGCGTTTCGTCTCGCTCCGGCTGCGCCGGTGCTCGCTCAACGACCGGGGGAGGGCGACCGGGGGTGCGCGGGGCGTTTCGTCTCGGTCGCGCTGCGCGCGTCCTCGCTCAACGACCGGGGCGTCCGGTCAGAGCTCGAAGTCGACGGTGCCGTTCGCGATGTCGGCGCGCACGAGGCGCAGCGACACCGTCTCGCCGGGGGCCGTCCCGTCCGGCACCGGAGCGGCCACGGTCACGGCGGGCTCGGCGAACTGCACACTCGCCCGGCCCTCGCCACGGGGCTCGATCACCGTCCCCTCCAGCCGCGAGCCCACCAGCGGCGTCAGCAGCGCCGCCTCGACCCGGTCGAGCGTCTCCGCGTTCAGCCGCGACGCCCGCTGCGCCGACGCCTCCATCAGCGCGGGCACCTCGGCGAGCGACCGGCGCACCCACTCGGGCACCGCCTGGCCCTGCGTCACGGCCAGGCAGATCGCCAGCGACCAGCGGTCGACCAGCCGACGCAGCGGCGCGGTCGCGTGCGCGTACGGCGCCGCGATCGCCGCCTGCACGGCGTCTTCGGGCGCCTCCCCGTCGAAGGCGAGGTATCCGGCCCCGCGGAACAGCGAGGCGGCCGCCTCGAGCACGGGCAGCGTCATCGGGTCGTTCCGGTCGAGGCTGCGCAGGTACTCGCCGTACCGCCCGCTGGTCCACGGCCGGCCGAGCGCCACGGTCCTCCGGCGGAACGTCTCGAACGCCTCCTCGCTGGGCTGCGGCATGGTCCGCAGCACGCCGATCCCCGCCTCCAGCATGAGCGCCGCCGCGGCCATCCCGGTCATCAGCGACAGCTGCGCGTTCCAGTCCTCGACCGGCAGCGGATGCCGACGCTGGATGCCGTACGTGCCGTCCGCGTCCTGCACGACCTCGGCATCCGGGATGTTCAGGCTGGCGCCGCCGCGGCGCCGCTCCTGCTCCTGACGCAGCGTGCCGATCTCGCGCAGCAGCGACAGCTGCCCGGCATCCCCGCGGTCGACTGCGACCTGCGCCGAGACGTAGTCCAGCTGCTCGCGAGAGCGGATCAGCGCGCGCTCCAGGCCGAATGCGGTCACCGCGCCGGCGTCGTCCAGGTCGAACGTCCACACCAGTGCGGGACGGTCGACGCCGGGCAGCAGGGACGCCCGGTCCTCGCTGAGCACTCGCGGATGCAGGGGGATCGTGCCGTCGGCGGCGTACAGGGTCTGCCCGCGCCGGCGCGCCTCGCGGTCCACGGCCCCCTCGGGGGTGACGAACCCCGGGACGTCCGCGATCGCGTAGCGCACGCGGTACCCGGCATCCGACCCCTCGAGGTGGAACGCCTGGTCGAGGTCCCGTGCGCCGGCCGGGTCGAGGGTCACGAACGGCACCTCGCGCAGGTCGCGGCCGGTCTCCGCCGGACGCGCCGCCTCCGCCTCGGCGAGGGCCTGCGCCGGGAACTCCTCCGGCGCATCGAGCGACTCCCGCAGAGCGGCGAGGGCGGCGGCCAGCTCGCTCTGCGCGGCGGACGGGGCGACGTGCGATCGGAGCTGAGGCATGACGCCAGCCTACGATCCGCTCCCGACGCGGACGGCGGATGCCCCGCGCCGAGGCACCCCGGGCATGCCGCACCGGGCATCCGCACCGGCAGCCCGCATCCCGGGCATCCGCACCCGCCGCCGTTCCGGCCGCCTCCCGCGCGTCACTAGAATCGACGGGTGGTCACTCGCCTAACGAACTTCTTCCTGCGCACGCTCCGTGAGGACCCCGCCGATGCGGAGGTCACCAGCCACCGGCTCCTGGTCCGGGCCGGCTACATCCGGCGCACCGCGCCGGGCATCTTCACCTGGCTGCCGCTGGGCCTGCGGGTGAAGGCGAGGCTCGAGCAGATCATCCGCGAGGAGATGGCCGCCGCCGGCGCGTTCGAGGTGCACTTCCCGGCCCTGCTGCCGCGCGACCCGTACGAGCAGTCCGGCCGGTGGGAGTCGTACGGTGACGGCATCTTCCGCCTGCAGGACCGCAAGGGCGCCGACTACCTGCTCGCGCCCACGCACGAGGAGATGTTCACCCTGCTGGTGAAGGACCTCTACTCCTCGTACAAGGACCTGCCGCTGACGATCTACCAGATCCAGGACAAGTACCGCGACGAGGCGCGTCCGCGAGCCGGGCTCCTCCGCGGCCGCGAGTTCACGATGAAGGACGCGTACTCCTTCGACGTCACGGATGCCGGGCTGGATGCCAGCTACCAGGCGCAGCGCGACGCCTACGAGCGCATCTTCCAGCGGCTCGGCCTCGAGTACGTCATCGTCGCGGCGGACAACGGTCTGATGGGCGGCGCCCGCAGCGAGGAGTTCCTGCACCCCACGCCGGTCGGCGAGGACACCTTCGTCCGCAGCGCCGGCGGCTACGCCGCCAACGTCGAGGCGTTCACCACGATCGCGCCCGAACCCATCGCGTGGGACGACGCGCCGGCCCCGGTCGTCTTCGACTCCCCGAACACGCCCACCATCGACACGCTCGTCGCGTACGCCAACGAGGTGCTCGAGGGGGAGTACACCGCCGCCGACACGCTGAAGAACGTCGTGCTCGCGCTCACCCACCTCGACGGCACCCGCGAGCTCGTCGTCGTCGGCATCCCCGGCGACCGCGAGGTCGACGAGAAGCGCGCCGAGGTCGCGTTCGCCCCTGCGGCGGTCGAGCCCGCGACGGATGCCGACTTCGAGCGCCACCCGCTGCTGGTGCGCGGCTACATCGGACCGTGGTCGGAGACCGGCCCGATCCTCGGGGAGGAGTCGGCCACCGGCATCCGCTACCTCGTCGACCCGCGCGTCGTCGACGGGACCCGCTGGATCACCGGCGCGAACATCGACGAGAAGCACGTGCACTCGCTCGTCGCGGGCCGCGACTTCGTCGCCGACGGCACCGTCGAGATCGCGAACGTCCGCGCCGGCGACCCGGCGCCGGACGGCTCCGGCCCGGTGGAGCTCGCCCGCGGCATGGAGATCGGCCACGTCTTCCAGCTCGGCCGCTTCTTCGCCGAGACGCTGGGCCTGAAGGTCCTCGACGAGAACGGCAAGCTCGCCACCGTCACGATGGGCTCGTACGGGATCGGCGTGACCCGGATCCTCGCGATCCTCGCCGAGCTGAACAATGACGAGAAGGGCCTGATCTGGCCGGCGTCCGTCGCTCCGTTCGACGTGCACGTGGTCGCGACCGGCAAGGACGAGCTCGCGTACGAGCTCGCCGAGCGCGTCTCCGCCGAGCTCGAGAGCGCCGGCCTCGACGTGCTCTACGACGACCGGCCCAAGGTGTCTCCCGGCGTGAAGTTCGGCGACGCCGAGCTCGTCGGCGTGCCGCGGATCCTCGTCGTCGGACGCGGTGCCGCGGACGGCCAGGTCGAGCTTTGGGACCGTCGCAGCGGCGACCGCGACACCCTGTCCGTCGAGGAAGCGGTGACGCGGCTGTCCGCCCGCTGAGGCGCAGCACCGGTCGCGGCTCAGTCCCGCGCCGGCCTGGCCCGCGCCGGCTTGGCCAGCAGCACTCCCGCGGTCGCGGCGACCGCGAACACGGCATCCGGCACCCACGTGCCGAGCGCCGCGACGTGCCGCACGAAGAAGCCCGGCAGCGCCCACAGCGCCCACCACAGCCGGGGTGCGGCCGGCAGGCTCCAGACGATCGCCGCGCCGAGCACGGCCGCGAGGCATCCGAACGAGGCGATCAGCACCACGGCCGCCGGCTCGAACGGGTCGTCGGCGAACGCGGTCGACGCGGCGATCATCGCGCAGAGCGCGAACAGCACGCTCAGAAGCACCTGACCGGTGCAGATGCGGACCCGCGGGCGGCGGTCGGCGGCGGGCGCGTGGGCGAGGGCGGTGGCGGACATGAGGACTCCTTCGATCGGGGACCGGATGCCGTGACGCTATGCCGTCGCACCGCCGCGCGGCACTGCGGCGACCGCAACAGGGGGTGCGGTCGACCGCATTTCTCCGGACGGATGCCGCGGAGGCCGCCCCGGACCGGCGCGGAGTGGTCATACTGAGCGGATGAAGCGGCGGAGGAAGCGCGATCCTGCTCGCCGGCCGGCAGCCGGCCGGGCGGCGACCACGTGGACCGCGGCCACCCTGGTGCCGGCGGCGCTCGCGCCGGCGGCCCTGGTCTTCGCCGGGGCGGTGGTCGGCGGCGTGGAGTCCGCGCTGCTCGTCCCGGCGCTGTTCGTGCTGGCCGGCCTCCTGGGTCCGCTGTGGCGGGCGGCCGACCTCAGCTGCCGTCTGCTCGTCGCGCTCGGGGCCGCGCACCTGCTGGCGTTCGCGGCGTCGGCGGCCGCACGGGTGATCCCCGCCGCGGCCGCGTGGTGGCATCTGCTGTCGCAGCTGCTCTTCGTCGCCGGGTTCGCGCTGCTGGTCGTCCTCGCCGCCGGCTATCCGGCGGGTCCTGTGCCGCGGCCCGCCTGGTCGGCGCTGGCCGCACTCGTCGTCCCGGTCGCCGCGGCCCTCGCCGGCCCCACGCCCGCCGTGCTCGGCGATGGCGAGTACGGTCCGATCGCGGCGGTCCTGCCGCCGTGGATCGCGACGGCCTCGGCCGTCGTCCTCGCACTGCCGCTGGTCGCCGCCGTGATCGCGATCGTCCGGTTCGTCCGCGACGGTCGCGACATCCGCGGGCGGCTCACGCTTCCGCTCGCGGCGCTCGCGCTCGTCGGGCTGCTGCTGGCCGCCGGCGCCGTGGTCTCCGGGGGTTTCGCGACGGCCGCCTTCCTCGCTGCCGGTCGCTCTGATCGCGGGGAGCCGCCCGGCCACGACGGCATCCGCCGGCGCCGCGAGGACCGGCATCGGCACCGCCGGTCTCGCCGCCGACGCCGAGGGGCTGGCGCGGCTCACGCCCCGCGAACGGGAGGTGCTCGCCCTGATGGCCGAGGGTCACGGGAACGCCGAGATCGGCCGGATGCTGCACATCTCGCTGTCCGCAGTGGAGAAGCACTCCACCGCGATCTTCACCAAGCTCGGCCTCGACCGCTCCGGCGGCAGCCACCGGCGCGTCGCGGCCGTGGTGGCGTATCTGCGCGGCATCCGCTGACCGCTGCACCCCGCGAGCGGCCTCGCGTGACAGGCTGGGGACATGACTGATGCATCCCTGCCGGAGGGTCTCCGCCGCGACGTGACCGCACTGCTCGACGACGCGGGCATCCGATCCGATCGGGCCCTGGTGGCGCGGATGCTGCAGACCGGCCTGATGCTCGGGATCGAGCACACCGACCGGCTCGACCTGAAGATCGCGTCCGCGGCGCTCAGCGAGATGCGGGATGCGTTCCGGCTGTTCCGGCCGTTCCACGACGTGCCCAAGGTGACCGTCTTCGGGTCCGCGCGCACCCGCCACGACGACCCGCTCTACCTGCAGGCCCGCGACGTCGCCGCTGCGCTCGCCGCGGACGGCTGGATGGTCGTCACGGGCGCCGGTCCCGGGATCATGCAGGCGGCCGCCGAGGGCGCCGGGGCGCAGATGTCGCTCGGCGTGTCGATCCGGCTGCCGTTCGAGGAGAAGGCGAACTCGATCGTCGCCGAGAACGCCCAGGTCGTCTCGATGAAGTACTTCTTCACCCGCAAGCTCATGCTGATGAAGGAGTCCCGCGGGTTCATCTGCCTGCCGGGCGGATTCGGCACCCTGGACGAGATGTTCGAGCTGCTCACCCTGCAGCAGACCGGCAAGGCCGAGCCGATGCCGATCGTGCTGCTCGACGCGCCCGGCGGCGGATTCTGGGAGGGCCTGCGCCGCTTCGTCCAGGAGCAGATGGTGCCGGCCGGGGTGATCTCCCCGGACGATCTCGACCGCGTGCTGGTCACGGACTCCGTCGAGCGCGCGGTCGCCGAGGTGACCGGGTTCTGGCGCAACTACGACTCGCTGCGCTGGGTGGGGGACCAGCTCGTCCTCCGTCTCGTGCACGAGCCCACGGATGCCGACATCGCGGCCCTCAACGAGCGGTTCGCGGACATGCTGGCGGACGGCTCGATCGCCCGCAGCGGCCCGCTCCCGGTGGAGCGGTCGGACGGGGACGCCGTGGAGCTGCCGCGCCTGGTGCTCACCCTCAAGCAGCGCGCCGTGGGATCGCTGCACACGCTGATCCGCGCGATCAACGAGCTGCCCTCGGCACGCTGAGCGAGAGTTCAGGCGGCGATCACGCGCCGGTCACCTCGGGGGAGGAACCTGCCGCATGCACGACCCGCGCATGCACGACCCGCCCCTGGAGGAACCGATGCCCCTGATCGACAACATCCGCCGCAGCCTGCCGCTGGTGGCCACCGGCGCCGACCACGCGCGCGGCAAGCGCTCGCCGGTGACCTGCGCGCTGAAGTGCGCGAGCGCCTGCCTCGGCCCGGAGTGCAACACCTCCGACAACGAGCACTTCCGCTCCATCGCCTCCGCGGTCTTCTCGCGGCGCGCCCTGCTCGGACTCGGCGTCACCGGTGCCGTCGCCGCCGTCGTCGGCGTCGGGCGCGGCACCCCGACCTCCGCTCCTGCCGCGGCGGGCGCCGCCGGCGCGGGCGCGTCGTTCGGCCGCCCCGGCACGGCCGGCCTCGCCTTCGAGGCCATCCCGCCGGTCCCGGCCACGATCGATGCGGTCTCGGTGCCCGCCGGATACACCTGGAAGCCGATCATCCGCTGGGGCGACCGGCTGTTCTCCGACGCGCCGGTCTTCGACATCGACGCCCAGACCCCCGAGGCGCAGGCCCGCCAGTTCGGCTACAACTGCGACTACCTCGACATCCTCGCCGACCCGAGCGGCAAGACCGGCGTGCTCGTGAACAACCACGAGTACGTCAACCCGAACCTGATGTTCCCGGCCACCACCGACCCGGCCGAGCTGCGTCGCCGCGGCGACATCTACAAGGCCGCGCAGGGCATGTCGGTGGTGGAGATCCGCCGCGACCGGGTCGGCGACCCGTGGCAGTACGTCGTGGACGGCAAGCGCAACCGCCGCATCACGGTGGAGACCGTGTTCGAGCTGACCGGACCGGCTGCCGGGTCCGACCTGGTGAAGACAGCCGCCGACCCGGAGGGTCGCTGGGTGCACGGCACGCTCGGCAACTGCGCCGGCGGCACCACGCCGTGGGGCACCGTCCTCTCCGGCGAGGAGAACTTCAACGGCTACTTCGCCTGGGCCGCGGACACGCCCGAGCAGAAGCGCTACAGCGGCTCCAGCACGAGCGCCACCTCGACCGGGTGGGAGACGTACGATCCGCGCTTCGACGCCCACGACCCCGGCTACGTGAACGAGCCGAACCGCTTCGGCTACATCGTCGAGATCGATCCGCAGGATCCCACCTCGACGCCGCGCAAGCACACCGCGATGGGCCGGTTCAAGCACGAGGGTGCGAATGTGCACGTCGCCGAGGACGGCCGCGTCGTCGCGTACATGGGCGACGATGAGCGCAACGACTACCTCTACAAGTTCGTGTCGAAGAACCGCATCTCCGGCTCGCGCAAGAAGAACCTGACCCTGCTCAGCGAGGGCGACCTGTACGTGGCGCGGTTCCGCGGCAACTCGCCGGCATCCGAGATCGACGGCTCCGGCGCGCTGCCCTCCGACGGCGCCTTCGACGGCACGGGGGAGTGGATCGCGCTCACCCGCAACGGCGAGAGCGCGATGCCCGGGTTCACCACCGAGCAGGTGCTGGTGTACACGCGTCTCGCCGCGGATGCGGTCGGCGCCACCAAGATGGACCGCCCGGAGGACGTCCAGCCGCACCCGCAGACCGGCCGCGTCTACGTGGCGCTCACGAACAACACCCGCCGCACCGTGGCCGACGAGGCGAACCCGGTCACCGGCAACCGCTACGGCCACATCCTGGAGATCACCGAGACCGCCGGCCAGGCGGGGAGACGTTCGGCTGGAGCGTGCTGATGCTGTGCGGCGACCCGGCGTCCTTCGAGCACGCCTACTTCGCCGGCTTCCCGAAGGAGCTGGTCTCGCCGATCTCCTGCCCGGACAACGTCGCCTTCGACTCCGAGGGCAACCTGTGGATCTCCACCGACGGCGCGCCGAGCACCATCGGGCGCAACGACGGCCTGTTCAAGGTGCCGCTCGAGGGCGAGCACCGCGGGCACGTGCAGCAGTTCCTCGCCGTCCCGCGGGACGCCGAGACCTGCGGCCCGGTGATCCACGACCGTGAGGGCCTGGTGTTCGTCGCCGTGCAGCACCCCGGCGAGGACGGCGAGTTCGGCGCCCCGCGCTCGCTGTTCCCCGACTACGGCTCCACCGCCCCCGGCGACGTGCCGGACGCGCCCCGGCCGTCCGTGGTGCAGGTGTACCGCGGCTGATCCGCATGACACGAGGCGGGGCCGCCGTCGGGCGGGCCCCGCCTCGTCCTGCACGCCCAGGGCCCGCGAACGAACCCGGGCGCCACTCCGCCGGTCCCGCGTGATCGGCGCAGCGCCGGCGGCTGCTCCGCGCCCCCCCGCGTCGGCTATCCTGTACGGATGCCCGCGGGGAAGTCTGCCCGCGGTGAGAGCTGAATAGGGAGGCCGCTATGGACATCGAACTGGGGCTGCTGCGCGGGATCGAGAAGGAGAAGGAGATCCCCTTCGACGAACTCGTCGCGATCATCGAGCAGGCCGTTCTGACGGCATACGGCAAGCACGTCTCCGCCGAGGGAACCGTCCCCGAGGGCGTCCGTGTCGAACTCGACCGCAAGACCGGGCACGTCGCCGTGCTGCAGCCGGTGCGCGACGAGGACGGCGCGATCATCGGCGAGGAGGAGACCACTCCCGAGGACTTCGGCCGCATCGCCGCCTACGCCGCCAAGCAGGTCATCAGCCAGCGCCTGCGCGACCTCGCCGACGACGCCGTGCTCGGCGAGTTCCGCGGCAAGGAGGGCGACATCGTCGCGGGCGTCGTGCAGCAGGGCCCCAACCCGCGGATGATCCACGTCGACCTCGGCTCGGTCGAGGCGATCCTGCCTCCCGAGGAGCAGGTCCCCGGCGAGGAGTACACCCACGGGTCGCGCCTGCGCGTGTACGTCACCAGCGTCGCCAAGGGCGCCAAGGGCCCGTCGATCACGGTCTCCCGCACGCATCCCGGCCTGGTGCGCAAGCTGTTCGCGCTCGAGGTGCCGGAGATCGCCGGCGGTCTCGTCGAGATCGTCTCGCTCGCCCGCGAGGCGGGCCACCGCACCAAGATCGCGGTGCGCGCGAACGACCCCTCCGTCAACGCCAAGGGCGCCTGCATCGGCGAGATGGGCCGCCGCGTCCGCGCCGTGACCGAGGAGCTCGCCGGCGAGAAGATCGACATCGTCGACTACAGCCCGGATCTGGCGACCTTCGTCGCGAACGCCCTGTCACCGGCCAAGGTGAGCAGCGCCTTCGTGCTGGACGCCGGCACGAAGGCGGTCCGCGCCCTGGTGCCCGACTACCAGCTGTCGCTCGCCATCGGCAAGGAAGGGCAGAACGCCCGCCTGGCCGCGAAGCTCACCGGCGCCAAGATCGACATCCAGCCCGACAGCGTGATGGAGTGAGGCGCTGAGACCGGGGCGCAGCTTCGAGGTGTAGGATGGAACCCGTACGAACGTGCGTCGGCTGTCGCCTGCGCGCTCCCCGCTCCGCCCTGATCAGGGTGGTCGCCGTCAACGGAGAGCTCGTCCTGGACGAGCGCGCCGTGATGCCGGGCCGGGGAGCGTGGCTGCATCCGACGCCCGGATGCCTGGAGGCCGCGCTGCGGCGCCGGGCTTTCGCACGAGCACTCCGTGTGTCTCCGCCGCTCGATTTCCCCGAGGGCGAGGACATGCAGACCATCGAGAAACGGCTGAACGGCTATGGAAACAAAGTGAACGGCTCGAAATGAGACCCGTCCGCGACTAATGGTCTGCCCTGTCTGGGCCGACCGACCCAGACAGGAGAATTGTGGCTGCCAAACCACGTGTACACGAGATCGCCGCTGAGCTCGGCGTCGACAGCAAGTTCGCGCTCGCCAAGCTCAAGGAGCTCGGCGAGTTCGTGAAGAGCCCGTCCTCGACCATCGAGCCGCCGGTGGCGCGCAAGCTGCGTGCGGCGATCGAGGCGGACCCGGCGGCGAAGCCCGCCGCCGCGAAGGCGGAGTCCAAGCCCGCCCCGAAGACCCAGGGTGCCGCGAAGCCCGCGACCTCGACCCCCGGGCCCAAGCCCGGCCCGGCGAAGCCCGCCGCTCCGGCCGCCCCGGAGGCGCCGGCAGCCTCGGCGGCACCGGCTCCCGCAGCCGGCGCTCCGGCGGCCCCCGCGGCGAAGCCCGCCGCACCGGCCCCCGGCCCGGCCGCCCCCGCGCCGAAGCCCGGCTCCGCCGCGCCCAAGCCCGGCGGCAACGCCCCGAAGCCCGGTGGCGGCGCTCCGCGTCCCGGCGCCCCGCGTCCGGGCAACAATCCGTTCTCGTCGGCGCAGGGCATGGGCCAGCGTCCGGCTGGACCGCGTCCTGGTAACAACCCGTTCTCCTCGCAGCAGGGCATGGGCCAGCGCCCGACGCCGGGCAACATCCCGCGTCCGCAGGCCCCGCGTCCCGGCTCGCCCCGCATCGGCGCTCCGCGTCCGGGCGGACCGGGTCGTCCCGGCGGCGCTCGCGGCGGCCAGGGCGGTCGCCCCGGCGCGCCGTTCCAGCAGCGCTCCGGCGGTCCGGGTCGTCCCGGCGGCGCCGGCACCGGCGGCGGCTTCCAGCGTCCCGGCGGCGGTGGCGGCTTCGCCGGCCGTCCCGGCGGCGGTGGCGGCTTCGCCGGCCGTCCCGGCGGTGGCCGTGGCCGCGGTCCCGGCGGCGGCACGGCTGGCGCGTTCGGCAAGGGCGGCGGCAAGAGCAAGCAGCGCAAGTCGCGGCGGGCGAAGCGCCAGGAATTCGAGATGCGGGACGCCCCGGTCGTCGGCGGCGTCAACGTCCAGAAGGGCAACGGCGAGATCATCCGGATGCGCCGTGGCGCCTCCATCGCCGACTTCGCGGACAAGATCGAGGCGCTGACCGGCTACACCGTGCAGCCCGGCACCCTCGTCACGATCCTCTTCAACCTCGGTGAGATGGCCACCGCGACCGAGTCGCTGGACGAGGCCACCTTCGAGGTCCTCGGCGCCGAGCTGGGCTACAAGGTCCAGATCGTCTCGCCCGAGGACGAGGACAAGGAGCTCCTCGAGGGCTTCGGTCTCAACCTGGAGCAGGAGCTCGAGGAGGAGAACGAGGAGGACCTCGAGATCCGCCCGCCGGTGGTGACCGTGATGGGTCACGTCGACCACGGTAAGACCCGCCTGCTGGACGCGATCCGCCAGACCAACGTCATCGAGGGCGAGGCCGGCGGCATCACCCAGCACATCGGTGCGTACCAGGTGTGGACCGAGCACGAGGGCATCGAGCGCGCGATCACCTTCATCGACACCCCGGGTCACGAGGCGTTCACCGCCATGCGCGCCCGTGGTGCGCAGGTGACCGACCTCGCGATCCTGGTGGTCGCCGCCGACGACGGCATCATGCCGCAGACGGTGGAGGCCCTGAACCACGCCCAGGCGGCCGGTGTGCCGATCGTGGTCGCGGTCAACAAGGTCGACAAGCCCGAGGCCAACCCGGCCAAGGTGCGCCAGCAGCTGACCGAGTACGGCCTGGTGGCCGAGGAGTACGGCGGCGACGTCATGTTCGTCGACGTGTCCGCGCGTCAGGGCACCGGCATCCAGGAGCTCCTGGACGCCGTGCTGCTCACCGCCGACGCCGGTCTGGACCTCACCGCCAACCCGAACAAGGCGGCACGCGGTGTGGCCATCGAGGCGAAGCTCGACAAGGGCCGCGGCGCCGTGGCGACCGTGCTGATCCAGTCCGGCACCCTGCGCGTCGGCGACGCGATCGTCGCCGGCACGGCGTACGGTCGCGTCCGCGCCATGCTCGACGAGAACGGCGAGGCCGTCGAGGCCGCCGCCCCGTCGCGCCCGGTGCAGGTGCAGGGTCTGAACTCGGTGCCCCGCGCCGGCGACGTGTTCATCGTCACCGACGAGGACCGCACCGCGCGTCAGATCGCCGAGAAGCGCGAGGCCGTGGAGCGCAACGCGCAGCTGGCGAAGGCTCGCAAGCGCATCTCGCTCGAGGACTTCACCCGCGCTCTGGAAGAGGGCAAGGTCGAGACGCTCAACCTCATCATCAAGGGCGACGTGTCCGGTGCCGTCGAGGCGCTGGAGGAGTCGCTGCTCAAGATCGAGGTCGACGACTCGGTCCAGCTGCGGATCATCCACCGCGGGGTGGGTGCGATCACCGAGTCCGACGTGAACCTCGCGACGATCGACAACGCGATCATCGTGGGCTTCAACGTCCGCCCCGACACCAAGGCCCGTGAGGCCGCGGCGCGCGAGGGCGTGGACATCCGGTTCTACTCGGTCATCTACAACGCGATCGACGAGATCGAGAACTCTCTCAAGGGCATGCTCAAGCCGGAGTTCGAAGAGGTCCAGTCCGGTGTCGCCGAGATCCGCGAGGTGTTCCGCTCCTCGAAGTTCGGCAACATCGCGGGCTGCATCGTCCGCTCCGGCACGATCACCCGCAACGCCAAGGCCCGCGTCATCCGCGACGGCGTCGTCATCGCCGATGGCCTCGCCATCGAGTCGCTGCGCCGCTTCAAGGACGACGTGACCGAGGTCCGGACGGACTTCGAGTGCGGTATCGGCCTGGGCAAGTACAACGACATCCAGATCGGCGACGAGATCGAGACCACGGAACTGGTCGAGAAGCCTCGCGGCTGATCTGACGGCTGCTCCGGCGGCTGCCTTCCCATCGCTCGCAGAGCGGGGGCCCCGCCCGCTTCGCGGGCACCCCGATGCTCGCGCCGGGAAGGCAGCCGCCTCCGCACGTTCCGGCCCGTCGTCGCTGTACTGTGCGGGGTAAGTAGGAAAGAGGTAGGAAGATGGCTGGAGAACGACAGGCACGGCTCGCGGACCGCATCCGCGTGATCCTCGCCGAGCGTCTGGAGAAGGGCCTGCGCGACCCGCGGCTCGGCTTCGTGACGATCACCGACGTCCGGGTCTCCGGCGACCTGCAGCACGCCTCCGTGTTCTACACGGTCCTCGGCAGCGAGGAGGAGCGCATCGCCAGCGGCGCCGCGCTCACCTCCGCGACCGGGATGCTGCGCCGCGAGGTGGGCCGTCAGCTGAACGTGCGCCTCGTCCCGACGCTGGAGTTCATCCCGGATGCCCTGCCCGAGACGGCCGATCACATCGCCGATCTGCTGCGGCAGGCGCGCGAGCGGGATGAGGAGGTCGCCCGCCTGGCATCCGCGGCGACCCACGCCGGCGACGCCGACCCGTACCGTCGCGACGACGACGAGGACGACGACGAGCGCTGACCACCCTCCCGCGGCGTTTCCGACCGCGTAGAACGGCCCCAGCCGGGCGCGAATCACTCGAACGGGAAGTCCCCGCTCAGATCGTATTTCCGTACTTTCGGGCAAACAGTTGACACGCGTAGACTCGGCGGAGTGTACTTGGCATGTCCCTCCGCACGGTCGCGGAGGGGGGACCGGCGGATGCTCCGGCCGGCCGATGAACCTGGGGGTCATCGTGCGAACTGCTTATCGTGTGCTCGCGTATCTCGTGTGTGCGCTCGTCGCCGTGCAGGCGGCCAGCCACGCGTGGGCGTCGGCCGGCCTGGCGGCCTACATCTTCGGCGGAGGGACGATCGATCCCAGCGCCGCGGCGCCGCCGCCCGTGCCGGAGTTCCTGGGCCTCATGATCCACGGCATGAACGGGATGTACGTCATCCCGCTGGTGTCGATCGTGCTGCTCATCCTGTCGTTCTTCGTCAAGGCGCCCAAGGCGGTCGCGTTCGCCGTGGCGATCGTGCTGCTGGTGGGTCTGCAGGTGACGCTCGGCATCCTCGGGCACGGCCTGACGTTCCTCGCCCTGCTGCACGGCCTGAACGCCCTGGTCCTCTTCGGCACCGCGCTCACCGCCGGCACCGTCGTCGGCCGGCGGCCGCTGGTCGAGCGCGCGGCCGCGGAACCGGTCTCCGCGACGGTCTGACATGCCGGCGGCCGAGGGCATCCGCTCCCGCACGGCACTGATCGCGCGGGTCATCGCGCTCGGGCTGCTGGCTCTGCTCCTCATCGTGCTGGGGACGATGTGGTGGCAGAGCCTGCGGCCCGGAGCGTACGCCGTCACGGCGGCGGCGGGCCACGGCGCTCACGGCGGGGGACCCGTGAGCGTCGTGGATCTCGTCACCGATCCAGAACGGCCCGCCGACGTCGCCGTCGACCTGGTGGCCCGCACCGAGACCGTGCGGATCGCCGGCGGCAGGGCGTTCACCGGGAACACCCTGAACGGCAGCACGCCGGGGCCCGTGATCCGAGCGCGGCAGGGCGACCTGGTCGAGGTGCGGCTTCGGAACGAGGACGTGCCGGAGGGGATCACCCTGCACTGGCACGGCGTCGACGTGCCCGCCGCGATGGACGGGGTGGCCGGCGTCACACAGGACGCGATCGCGCCCGGCGAGAGCTTCGTGTACCGCTTCATCGCCGACCGGGCGGGCACCTACTGGTACCACTCGCACCAGGTGTCGCACCGCCAGGTCATCGCCGGCCTCTACGGTGCGCTGGTGATCGATCCTGCTGCCGGTGCGGAGCCGGACGTGACCGAGGTGGTCGCCGCCGCACACACCTACCCGGACGGCATCCGCTCGCTCGGGGACGCCGGACGCGAGCTGCGAGCGGATGCCGAGCCCGGAGACCGGGTCCGCGTCCGGGTGATCAACACCGACAACGCGCCGATCTCGGTGTGGGCGTCCGTGCCGTTCCTCGTCCGCGCCGTCGACGGCACCGAGGTGAACCGGCCGACGCCGGTGGAGGGGGAGCGGGTGCTGATCACCGCCGGCGGCCGCGTCGACGTCGAGGTGCGGATGCCGCGCAGCGGCGGGGTGCGCGTGCACGTGCCCGGGGCATCCGTGCTGCTCGGGGAGGACGCCGCAGCGGCTCCGCAGCCGCAGCGTCAGCTCGACCTGCTGCACTACGTTCACTGCACTACGGTTCACCGGAGGGGGCGGGCGCCATGCCTGCCGGCTTCGACCCGGCGCACCCCGACCGCGACTTCCGCTACGAGATCGGCCGGCTCCCCGGCTTCCTGGACGGGCGCCCCGGTCTGTGGTGGACGGTCAACGGCCGCACCGGCACGGACGCCGCGATGTTCCCCGTCAGAGAGGGGGACGTGGTGCGGGTGACGATCTCGAACGCCAGTGGGGAGGTGCATCCGATGCACCTGCACGGCCACCACGTGCTGGTGCTCTCCCGCAACGGCGTCGCCGCGACGGGCAGCCCGTGGTGGGTCGACTCGCTGAACGTGGAACACGGCGAGACCTACGAGATCGCGTTCCTCGCCGACAACCCCGGCATCTGGATGGACCACTGCCACAACCTGCCGCACGCGGCCGAGGGCCTCGTCGCGCATGTGGTGTACGACGGGGTCTCCACGCCGTTCCTGCTCGGCCACGACACCGGCAACGTGCCGGAGTGACGCACGCCGGAGCGGCGCTGGCGGAACCACCCGTGCCGGCGCGGCGCCTGCCGGAACCACCCGTGCCGGCGCGTTCAGCGCGGCAGCCGCAGCATCCCGTCGGCCGCCTCGAGCAGCCCGTCGGCGATGAGGGAGTCGATCGCCCGGTCGCGCTGCGCCGGGTCCGGCCAGTCCGCGGCGACGGCATCCGCCGGCATCCGGTGCCCGCCCGCGTGCCGCAGGGCGCGCAGCACCGCGCCGCGCGCCTGCCGGTGCGAGCCCTCGTAGCGCGCCTGACGCCGCCGGGTGTCCCCGGTGTCGGGGCGGCCGGCCGCGACCCAGGCGCAGCCGCCGCGCAGCGGGCACGCCTCGCACCGTGGCGCGCGGGCGACGCAGACCGTGGCGCCCAGCTCCATCGCCGCGGCGTTCACGACGGCGGATTCGGCCGCACCAGCCGGCAGCAGCGCCGCCATGGCGTGCAGGTCGCGCGGCGACGGGGGAGCGGGCTGCGAAAGGCCGGCGAGGGCGCGCGCGAGCACGCGACGCGTGTTGGTGTCGACGACGGGATGCCGGTCGCCGTACGCGAACACCGCGACCGCGCGCGCCGTGTAGTCGCCGATCCCGGGCAGGGCGAGCAGTACGGGCACCTCCCGGGGGACGACGCCGCCGTGGCGCTCGGTGATCGCGGTCGCCGCGCGGTGCAGCCACAGCGCCCGCCGCGGATACCCGAGGTTCGCCCACTGCTGCACCACATCGGCCGGCGTGGCGGCGGCCAAGGCCGCCGGCGTCGGCCACCGCCGGAGCCAGGCGTCCAGATGCGGGATCACGCGGGTCACCGGGGTCTGCTGCAGCATGAACTCGCTGACCAGCACGCCCCACGCGCCGTAGCGCTCGTGGAAGGCGGGCCGCCGCCACGGCAGATCGCGCGCGTTCGCGGCGTACCATTCCCGCAGCGCGTCCGCGATGCCGGAGGCGGTTCCGGCGACGGTCGTGGCGGGCATCCGGCCAGCATAATCGCGCAGACGGGAGCCCGCGGGCGCACGGCCCTCCCGTGGAGCCGGGGCCGCGTAGGCTGAACGGGTGGTATCGCCCGGCATCCTCCTCGTCGACAAACCCGGCGGACTGACCAGTCACGACGTGGTCGCCCGCACGCGCCGCGCCTTCGGGACGCGCAAGGTGGGGCACGCCGGCACCCTCGATCCCATGGCGACCGGGCTGCTGGTCATCGGCATCGAGGGTGCGACCCGCCTGCTCACCTACATCGTCGGCGCGGACAAGACGTACACCGCGACCATCCGCCTCGGTCAGCGCACCACGACCGACGACGCGGACGGCGAGATCCTGGCGCAGGCGGATGCCGGCGCCTGGGCCTGCGTCGACGAGAACCGCATCGCCGCCGGCGTCGCCGCCCTCACCGGGGCGATCGCGCAGGTGCCCAGCGCCGTCTCGGCGATCAAGGTCGACGGCCGTCGCGCGTACGACCGGGTCCGCGCCGGCGAGGACGTGCAGCTCGCCGCGCGCCGCGTCACCGTCCGCAGGTTCCAGGTGCTCGCCGACCGGCCCGGGGACGGCATCCGCGATCTCGACGTCATCGTCGACTGCTCCTCCGGCACCTACATCCGCGCCCTCGCCCGCGACCTCGGCGACGCGCTCGGCGTCGGCGGGCACCTCACCGCGCTGCGGCGCACCCGCGTGGGCGGGTTCGACGTGGCATCGGCCGTCGGCATCGACGAGCTGGCCGGCGCCGTGCCGCTGACGCCGGCCGAGGCCGCCCGCCGCGTCATGCCCGTGCTGGAGGTGGACGCCGAGGAGGCGCGGGACCTGCGCCACGGCAAGCGCCTGATCGGCCAGGCCGGCCGGCTGGTCGCCGCCGAGGTCGCCGCGATCGACCCGGAGGGTCTGCTCGTGGGTGTCGTGGAGGCGCGCGGGAAGGACATCAAGAGCGCGATGAACATGCCGGAGGGGGAGCGATGATCCTGTGGTTCACGATCGTGCAGATCGCAGTGGCCTGCGCCGCCGGGCTGTTCTGCACCGTCGCGGGACTGGCGGGCCGGCGTCCCAGCGACTACACGGTCGGCAGCCTCGCGGTCGTCGAGCTGCTCCTGATCGTGCAGATCGTCGTCGCGATCGTCGCGCCGCTCGCCGGCAACCCGCCCACCGGCGACCTGCTCGAGTTCTGGGTCTACCTCGTCTCTGCCGCCCTGCTGCCGGTGGGCGGCGTGCTCTGGGCGCTGCTCGAGCGCAGCCGCTGGAGCACGGTGATCCTGGGCGTGGTCGCCTTCGCACTGGCGATCATGCTGTGGCGGATGCAGGTGATCTGGACCGTGCAGATCGCCTGAGACCGCCCCGCGCCGGCATCCGCCGCGGCGGCGCCCCCGACCCGGCGGGCGCCGTCCCGGGTCCGCCGCCGGGCCTAGGATGGAACACGCAATGTCCCACACACTCACGCGGACCCGGATGACGGGCATCGGGCGCGTCCTCGTCATCGTCTACGCCGTGATGGCGCTCGCCGCGACCGGGCGCAGCTTCGTGCAGATCGTGCGGCGCTTCGAGGAGGCGCCACTGACGTACACGCTCTCCGCCGTCGCCGCCGTCGTCTACATCCTCGCCACGCTGGCGCTCGTGCTCGCCGGCCGTCGCGGCTGGTACGCGGTGGCCTGGACGGCGATCGTGTTCGAGCTGACCGGCGTCCTCGTGGTGGGCACCCTGAGCCTCACCATGCCCCAGCTGTTCGCGCACGACAGCGTGTGGTCCGCCTTCGGGATGGGCTACCTGTTCGTGCCGCTGGTGCTCCCCGTCTTCGGACTGTGGTGGCTGCGCACGCACCGTCCCGCGGAGGTGACGGCGTGATCGTCTTCCGCGCCCCCGGCGAGATCCCGGCGGACTTCGGGCGCACCGTCGTCGCCATCGGCAAGTTCGACGGCGTGCACCTCGGACATCAGGCCGTGATCCGGCGGATGCGCGAGCTGGCATCCCGGCACGGAGCGCGCTCGGTCGCGGTCACCTTCGACCGCAACCCGCTCGCGGTGATCCGCCCCGACCGCTGCCCGGAGAACCTCGTCGACGTCGATCGCAAGATCGCCCTGCTCGGGGAGCACGATCTCGACGCCACCCTGCTGCTCACCTTCGACGAGCAGCTGGCCTCCCGGACCGCGGAGGAGTTCGTGGCGGACATCCTCGTCGCCGCGTTGCGCGCGCGCGCCGTGCTCGTCGGCCACGACTTCCGCTTCGGTCGCGGCGGCGCCGGCAGTCCCGAACTGCTGGGGGAACTGGGCGCGGCGCACGACTTCGAGGTCGAGGTCGTCGAGGACGTGTACCTGCCCGGCTCCGACCGCCGCGTCTCATCCACCTGGATCCGGGAGCTGCTCGCCGAAGGCGACGTCGCCGGTGCGGCGCGCCTGCTCGGCCGTCCGGTGGACGTGACCGGCGAGGTCGTGCACGGGCTCAAGCGCGGCCGCGAGCTGGGCTTCCCGACCGCGAACCTGTCCGAGACCGTCGACGCTCTGGTCCCCGCGGACGGCGTGTACGCCGGATGGCTGCGCGATCACGACTCCGGCATCCGGCATCCGGCCGCGATCTCGGTCGGCACGAACCCGACCTTCGACGACGTCGCCCGCCGCCAGGTCGAGGCGCACGTCCTCGGCGCCGACGACCTCGACCTGTACGGGCACCGGGTGACCGTCGAGTTCACCGAGCACCTGCGCGGAATGGTCGCGTTCGCCGACATGGACGCCCTGCGTGAGCAGATCGCCGACGACGTCGCCGCCGCCTTTGCCGTGCTCTCCCGGGAAGAGCCGCAGAACGACCCCGGACGCCGCCCCCCGGCTTAGGATCAGGGCATGTCCCGCCGTCGCGTCGCCGCGGTCGCCTTCGCCGCGCTCCTCCTTCTTCCCGCCGTGAGCGGCTGCGCACCAGGCCCGGGACCGACCGCGGACCCGGCATCCCCGCCCGCATCCGCGCCGCCGACCTCGGCGTCGCCGTCGCCGGATGCGACCCCGACCGACGACGCGACCGACGACGCGGCCGACGACATCGCCCTGCCGGAGTCCTGCGAGGACGTCTTCAGCGACGAGCTCACCGCGCGGATGCTCGACGCCGGTCAGCAGCTGAACGACCCGTCCCTCACCATGCCGTCCACGGAGCTGCCGGCCGGGCAGGCGCTGCTGGAGAGCGTCCCCCGGCTGCACTGCACCTGGGGCGCCGCCTCCGAGGTCGGCGCCGCAACCGACGTCGCCCTCGTCGACGAGGCGCAGGCCGCGCAGCTGCAGCAGGCGTTCGCCGCGGAAGGATACGAATGCGCGGACCTGCCGGAGGACCCCGCGCAGACCCGGTGCGCGATGCACCAGGTGTTCGAGGGCGAGCTGCCCGGGGAGCTCGGCGAGATCCACGTGTTCCGGGCGAACGCGTGGCTGTCCACCCGCTGGCTGAATCTGGACATGACCGGGTACGCCGACGACATGGTCGCCCAGCTCTGGAGGTGACGTCGCCCGGCGTCGGGCGAGGCGGTTCCGCCGGCATCTTCCGGCATCCGGCGACGTGATGGCGTAGAATCGGGCGTGGGCTCCCGCAGTCACGCATGCCGAGATGCGCGCGCGCAGCCCCGCCATCCGTGACGTTCCGGCACGCGCCGCGCACGGAAGAGCCATGTTCGCCGGTCACAGGCGACGGATACTCAGCTCAGGAGGAGCATGCCGAGCACGGCAACCGCCGCACCGCGGCGCAGGAAGACGTCCCGTCACGACGACGAAGCCCCGCTCATCCCGATCCTCGCGCGCAAGGTGCGCGAGATCGAGGCGAAGGCGCAGCGGGGGAAGCTCGGACCCACCAACCGGGTGAAGTTCCAGGTCGTCGCGTTCCTGGTGCGCGAGGAGCGCGCCCGGGTGAAGGCGGACGGCGAGCTGTCCGACGCCTCGCGCGTCGAGCTGCTGAAGCGCCTGGACGGGGTCGCCACGATCCTGGCCAAGACCGCCGCCCGCGACACCTCGCTGATCCAGCTGCTGGAGGCCGACCAGGCCACCAGCCCGGTCGCCAAGCGGATGCGCCGGGACTGGCTGCTGGAGTCCGGCGCCGAGCTGCCGCCCGAGGAGCTCATCATCACCGACATCGCGCCGATCCAGACGCCGGTCGTGCCGGCGGCGCTGGCCGAGCGTCAGGTGACCCCGCCGTCGGTGGAGGCCCGCCAGCTCGCCAACCCGTTCCTGGAGCCGGACCTCACCCCGCGCCCGGCGGTGCCCCGGCGCCGCCTGGACGGCTGGGAGCTGATGGGTCCGCTGTACAAGGCGTTCGAGATGGGCGCCGGCGGCGGATCCGCCACGATGGAGCTGCCGCCCACCCCGGAGTTCGACCACGTGTCCCCGAAGGGCCTCGAGGTGATGGCGCATCAGGCGCGCTTCCTCGAGGCGGTCCGCGCCGGCCACCGCACCTTCCTGCTCGCGGACGAGCCGGGTCTGGGCAAGACGGCGCAGTCCGCGCTCGCGGCATCCATCGCCGGCGCGTACCCGCTGCTGGCCGTCGTGCCGAACGTGGTGAAGATGAACTGGGCGCGCGAGGTGGAGCGGTGGACGCCGCAGCGCCGCGCCACCGTGATCCAGGGCGACGGCGACGACCTCGACGCGTTCGCGGACGTGTTCATCGTCAACTACGAGATCCTCGACCGGCACCTTTCCTGGCTCGGATCGATCGGGCTGAAGGGCATGGTCGTCGACGAGGCCCACTTCATCAAGAACCTCTCCTCGCAGCGCTCGCAGAACGTGCTCGCGCTCGCCGCCCGCATCCGGGAGCGCACCCGCAACCCGCTGATGATGGCGCTGACGGGCACCCCGCTGATCAACGACGTCGAGGACTTCGACGCCATCTGGCGGTTCCTCGGCTGGACGAACGGTGAGAAGCCGGGCCCCGAGCTGATGGAGAAGCTGGATGCCACCGGGCTCACCCCGGCCGACAAGGCGTTCTACCCGGCGGCTCGCGACGCGGTGATCTCCATGGGCATCGTTCGACGCAAGAAGAAGGACGTCGCGGCCGATCTGCCCGACAAGCTCATCGCAGACCTGCCGGTGCAGCTCGACGACGAGTACGGGCGCAGCATCCGTCAGGCCGAGCGCGAGCTGGGCGAGCGGATGGCGGCGAAGTACCGCCGCATCATCGAGGCGCGCGGCGAGCGTCCCGACCGCGTGGTGCGGCACGGCGAGGTCGACGAGGACATCCTCCGTCTCGTTGCGCACAACGAGCTCGAGGAGTCGAAGGCCGCCGGCACCGGCGGGGACAACGTGTTCACGATGGTCCGCCGCATCGGCCAGGCCAAGGCGCAGCTCGCCGCGGACTACGCCGCGCAGCTGCAGCGCTCGGTCGGCAAGGTGGTGTTCTTCGCCAAGCACATCGACGTCATGGACCAGGCCGAGGCGCACTTCGCGGCATCCGGCATCAAGGCCGTGTCGATCCGCGGCGACCAGACCACGCCGGTCCGGCAGCTGGCCATCGACGCGTTCAACACCGATCCCGAGGTCGGCATCGCGGTCTGCTCGCTCACCGCGGCCGGCGTCGGCGTCAACCTGCAGGCGGCCTCGAACGTCGTGCTGTCCGAGTTGAGCTGGACCGCCGCGGAGCAGACGCAGGCGATCGACCGGGTGCACCGGATCGGGCAGGACGAGCCGGTGACGGCGTGGCGGATCATCGCGGCGCACACGATCGACACGAAGATCGCCGAGCTCATCGACCAGAAGCAGGGGCTCGCCGGCCGTGCGCTGGACGGCGAGGAGATCGAGGCAGGCAGCACCGAGTCGGTGCAGATGGCCGCGCTGATGCACCTGCTGCGCGAGGCGCTCGGCGCCGCCTGAATCGACAAGCGTTAAGAATCGAGGTTCTTCCCGGGATTCCGGGCGGAGAATCGCGCGGAAACGCGAGGAACCGTGATCTGGCGCCGATCGGGGCGCAAGATCGCGTGTTTTCGACGTCATCGAATGGTGCTCGCGGGCCCCTCGGCGCTAGGGTCGACTCAGGCAGCGTCGCCTTTCCCCTCCACCCGAAGCACGAAGGCAGCAGCATGAAGATCGGCATCCTCACGAGCGGCGGCGACTGCCCCGGCCTCAACGCGGTGATCCGCGGCGTCGTCCTCAAGGGCACCACCACGTACGAGCTCGAGTTCGTCGGCATCCGCGACGGATGGCGCGGCGTCGTCGACGGCGACTTCTTCCCGCTGACCCGCCACGAGGTGAAGGGCCTGTCGAAGGTGGGCGGCACCATCCTCGGCACCAGCCGCACCAACCCGTGCGAGGGGCCGCGCGGGGGAGCGGAGCGCATCGCGAAGACGCTCGCGGCGCACGGCATCGACGGGATCGTCGCGATCGGCGGCGAGGGCACGCTGGCCGCGGCCGACCGGCTCTCGAAGGACGGCATCAAGGTGCTCGGCGTGCCGAAGACGATCGACAACGACCTGCGCGCGACCGACTACTCCTTCGGCTTCGACACCGCCGTGAACATCGCCACCGACGCCATGGACCGGCTGCGCACCACCGGCGACTCGCACCAGCGCTGCATGGTCGCCGAGGTGATGGGACGTCACGTCGGCTGGATCGCTTTGCACGCCGGCATGGCCGCGGGAGCGCACGCCATCTGCATCCCCGAGGTGCCGATGTCGATCGAGGAGATCTGCGATCTCGTCACCAGCGCGCACGACCGGGGGCGGGCGCCGCTCGTGGTCGTGTCCGAGGGCTTCAAGCTCAAGGGCATGGACGAGGCGTACAGCGACAAGGGGCTGGACGCGTTCAACCGGCCGCGCCTGGGCGGGATCAGCGAGATCCTCGCCCCCGAGATCGAGCGCATCACCGGGATCGAGACCCGCTCCACCGTGCTCGGCCACATCCAGCGCGGCGGCTCGCCGTCCGCCTTCGACCGGGTGCTGGCCACCCGGCTCGGCCTGCACACCGCCGACGCCCTCGTCGACGAGGCGTGGGGGCAGATGGTGGCGCTGCGGGGCACCGACATCGTCCGCGTCCCGTTCGCCGAGGCGCTCGGCGAGCTGAACACGGTGCCGCTGTACCGGTACGAGGAGGCCGCGGCGCTGTTCGGGTGACGCCTGGCGCCGGGGTGTCACACCAGTGGCGGATCGCTCGGCAGGCATCCGACGTCTTGTGTGACGCGGGCGCGGCTGTGTCACCGAAGGGGCGGGACGGATGCTGTTCAGGCCGCACCTTCTGTGACACGGTCACGCGCCCGGCGTCCACCCGGCCGCGATGAGAGCGTTCGCGACTTTGCGGATGGCGACGCGAGGGTCGGGGCGCATGTGGTGGCTGAGGATGCGGACGTGCGCCCAGCCATTCGCACGGATGTCGTCCCAGCGGTCGGCGTCCCGGGCGAACTGCTTGTCGTCGTCGGCGTGCACCCGGCCGTCGTGTTCGACGCCCGTGCGGTAGCGCGGGTACGCGAGATCCAGGCGCGCCACGAACCGGCCGTCCGTCGTGCGGAGGTCGAGGTTCAGCTCCGGTTCGGGCAGACCGGCCCGCACGAGCATCAGGCGCAGGCGCGTCTCCTCCGCCGTCTCGGCGCCCGGGCGGATCTCCGCCAGCGCCCGGCGCAGGATGCCACCGGCGACGTCGCCGGCCTCATCGACCTCGCGCTTCAGGTCGTCGATCGTGAGCAGGCGCC
The DNA here is from genome assembly GCF_028472845.1 of Microbacterium sp. EF45047. Taxonomy (NCBI): domain Bacteria; kingdom Bacillati; phylum Actinomycetota; class Actinomycetes; order Micrococcales; family Microbacteriaceae; genus Microbacterium; species Microbacterium sp. EF45047. The sequence continues at coordinate 1,003,466 of NZ_CP069429.1, forward strand.
GCTTCGGAAGGATCAGGAAGTCGCCCGCGGCGATCACGTCGTCCAACGCCCACGTCGTCGCCGCCTGGCGCCACATCCGCGCGGGATGCTCGATCGGCAGGCCGTTCACGCGGAAGCGTGCGGGGGGACGCCGCTGCAGCCTATGCCCGACCACCTCCTTCCGTCTCGGCTCTCCGGCCGGCCTCCGGGCCGATACGTGCAGTTCGAGCTGCTGCGCTGACGTGTAGGGAAGCGGGGCGCCGATCAGGGCGAGGCCCGTCTCGTGGCTGTAGAACTGGTCGGGAGTCAGCGCCGGAGCGAAGGCACTGGTCTTCTCGAGCAGCTCCCGTCGCAGCCGCTGCATCCGCTGGGAGGGGGATTCGCCTTGCGGCGGCGATTCCGGCTCGCGCCTCGCTGTCCGCACACCCCGAGTGGGGCTGTCCAGGTCGCGGGCGCGCAGCCGGGAGCGGGAGACGCCGGATGCCTGCGCTTCGGATACCGCGAACGGCCGACCGGTCAAGTGCTCGGGAAGGGGCTCAGCTCGGGTCATCCTTCCATTCCGCAGCATTCCTCACTGCTCCGCCGCCTCGGATGCCGGTGATGGTGGAGAACCCGAAAGCGATCTGGAATGTGCAGGAAGACCGGTCTGTCACACGAACGGCGGTATCGCGCCCCGTCCACCTACCACAGCCGTGACAGGCTGGCCGGGCCGGTCACAGGAACGGCGGCATCCGGGAGCCGGAGCCCGCCACTCCTGCGACACGTCGCACGCGCGCTACGGGGCGACCGGCGGCACCGGCTCGGCGTCGGCGAGGCCGAGGACGTCGAGCATCCAGGCCAGCTCGAACGCCCGCTCCCGCCACGCGTTGTAGCGCCCGCTGACGCCGCCGTGACCGGCGGACATCTCGCACTTCAGCAGCACGTCGGCGGCTCCCGCCTCGCGCAGCCGCGCCACCCACTTCGCCGGCTCCACGTACAGCACCCGGGTGTCGTTCAGCGACGTCATCGCGAGGATGCGCGGGTATGCGACGCCCTCCCGGACGTTCTCGTACGGGCTGTACGACTTCATGTACGCGTACACGTCCGGGTCGTGCAGCGGGTCGCCCCACTCGTCCCACTCGACCACCGTGAGCGGCAGCGACGGGTCGAGGATGGAGGTGAGCGCATCGACGAACGGCACCGCGGCGAGGATGCCGGCGAAAAGCTCGGGCGCGAGGTTGGCCGCCGCGCCCATGAGCAGCCCGCCCGCCGAGCCGCCCTCGGCGACCATCCGCTCGGGAGTGGTCACCCCGGCAGCCACGAGGTGCCGGGCGCAGGCGATGAAGTCGGTGAAGGTGTTCTTCTTGTTCAGCAGCTTGCCGTCCTCGTACCAGCTGCGGCCCATCTCGCCGCCGCCGCGCACGTGCGCCACCGCGAACACCACGCCGCGGTCCAGCATCGACAGCCGCATCGCGGAGAACCCCGGGTCGATCGAGTGCTCGTACGAGCCGTACCCGTACAGGTGCAGCGGGCGGGGCTCCTCACCGGGCTCGCCGAAGGCGCGGTTCCACACCAGCGAGATCGGCACGCGGCTGCCGTCCGGCGCCTCCGCCCAGTCCCGGCGCTGCCCGTACGCGGCGGGCTCGTAGCCGCCGAGCACCGGCTGCTGCTTGCGGATGTGGCGCTCGCCGGTGGCCACCTCCAACTCCAGCACGGTCGCCGGGGTCACGAACGAGCCGTACCCCATGCGCAGGAACGGCGCATGCCACTCCGGGTTGCCGCTGAAGTACGCCTCGTACAGCGGCTCGTCGAACGACACCTCGTCGATGCCGCCGGTGCGGTAGTCGAGCAGCGCCGCTCGGGCCAGGCCCTCCCTGCGGTACTCCACCGTCGCGAAGTCGCGGAAGCAGTCCACCTCGAGCAGCCGACGGCCCGGCACGTGCGGCAGGATCACCGTCCGCTCGGCCTGCGGGTCGGATGCCGGCACCGACACCAGCTCGAAGTCCAGCGCCCCGTCGTTGTGCAGGATCAGCAGCCGGTCCTCGCCGTCGACGACGGCGTGGTCCAGGGAGTACTCCACGCCCTCCCGCCGCGGCCAGACCACGCGCGGCGGCGCGGTGAGATCGGAGAGGTCGACCAGCAGCTCCTCGCTGGTGATCTTCGAGCCCAGCCCGATCACGAGGTACCGGCGGCTGCGGGTGATGCCGGCGCCGAGCCAGAACCGCTCGTCCGGCTCGTGGAACAGCTTCACGTCCTCCGCGATCGAGGTGCCGAGCCGGTGCAGCCACAGCGTGTCCGGCCGCCACGCCTCGTCGCGCGTCGTGTACAGGACCGCACGCCCGTCCGGGGTGAAGAACGCCTGCGCCGTGTTCGGGATCTCGTCCGCCAGGCGCTCGCCGGTGGTGAGGTCGCGGACGTGCACCGTGTACACCTCGGAGCCGTCGAAGTCGGTGGACCACAGCAGCATCCGGCCGTCGTCCGACACGTCCATCGCGCCGAGGGCGAAGAAGTCGTGCCCCTCGGCCTCCGCGTTCCCGTCCAGCAGCACCTGCTCACCGGGGACCGGCACCCCGGGCTCGAGCACCGGCGGCGTCCAGTCGTCGCCGCGCGCGGCGGTGCGGCAGTGGATGCCGTACTGCGCGCCCTCCTCGGTGCGGCCGTAGTACCACCAGTCGCCCTCCCGGGTGGGGACGGACAGGTCGGTCTCCAGGACCCGGCTCTTCACCTCCTGGAACAGCCGCTCGCGCAGCGGCTCGAGGTGGGCGGTGCGCTCCGCGGTGTACGCGTTCTCCGCCTCCAGGTGCGCGATCACCTCGGGGTCGTCCTTCGCGCGCAGCCACTCGTACGGGTCGTCCACGCTGTCTCCGTGGTGCGTGCGGGTGCGGATGCGGCGTGCGGCGAGCGGGGGAGTCGGGCGGGAGTCGGTCACCCGTCCACGCTACCGGAGGCGAGTTGACCGTGACCGGGCGGGGTGCGCCCATTCAGTGGGCCCGTAAACGGATGCTTAACCCACGGTGAACTCTTCGTTCGTCACGCCGAGATCCTCGGCACACCCCCCTCCCTTGCAGTCTCAACGAAAGCGAACGGTGGAAACCGCAGCCCTCATCGTCGTGCTGGTGATCCTGCTGGCACTCTTCTTCGACTTCACGAACGGCTTTCACGACACGGCGAACGCCATGGCGACCCCGATCGCCACGGGCGCACTGAAGCCGAAGACCGCCGTCCTGCTGGCGGCCGTGCTCAACCTCGTCGGCGCGTTCCTGTCCACCGAGGTCGCCAAGACGATCTCCGGAGGCATGATCCGCGAGGACGAGATCGCGCACGCGCTGCTGCCCTCGCTGATCTTCGCCGGTCTCATCGGCGCGATCACCTGGAACATGCTCACCTGGCTGCTCGGCCTGCCCTCCAGCTCGTCGCACGCCCTCTTCGGCGGTCTCATCGGCGCCACCCTCGTCGGCGTCGGCCTGTCCGGCATCGACTTCGGCGTCGTGATGTCCAAGGTGGTGCTGCCGGCGGTGCTGGCGCCGCTGACCGCGGGGCTGATCGCGTTCGTGGTGACGAAGATCGCGTACGCCGCCACGCGCCGCTACGACGGCAAGCCGGACGGCCGCTCCGGGTTCCGATGGGGCCAGATCTTCACCTCCTCGCTGGTGGCGCTCGCGCACGGCACGAACGACGCCCAGAAGACGATGGGTGTGATCACGCTGGCGCTGATCACCGCCGGCTGGCAGTCCTCGGCCCACCACGAGCCGCAGCTGTGAGTGATCGTCTCGGCCGCGACCGCCATCGCCCTGGGCACCTACCTCGGCGGCTGGCGCATCATCCGCACGCTCGGCAAGGGCCTCACCGACGTCAAGCCCGCGCAGGGCTTCTCGGCCGAGAGCGCCACCGCCGCGACCATCCTCGCCTCCAGCGCCCTCGGCTTCGCGCTGTCCACCACCCAGGTCGCCTCCGGGTCGGTCATCGGCTCGGGGCTGGGCCGCCGCGGGTCGACCGTGCGCTGGGCCACCGCGGGGAGGATCGGCATCGGCTGGCTGCTGACCCTGCCGGCCGCGGGCGCCGTGGGCGCGGCCGCGGCGATGCTCGTGGTCTGGTGGGGCAACGCCGGCGTGGTCGTCGACGCCGTGCTGGCGCTGGTGGTCATCCTCGGCCTGTACCTGTTCTCCCGCCGCAACGCCGTCACCCACGCCAACGCCATGAGCGACGTGGCCGAATCCGCGCTCGCGGTCGAGCTGCCCGAGAACCCGCCGCCCACGCGCCGGCAGCAGCGCATCATGGAGGCCAAGGCGCGCGCGAAGGCGAAGTCCGACGCGAAGGCGAAGAAGAAGTCGGATGCCGAGGCGGCGAAGGCCGCCAAGCGGAAGTCCGCCGAGGACGCCGCCGATGCGAACCGGGAGGGCGGGCGATGAACGTCGAGATCGACTGGGGTGCGTTCGTCCTGGTGTTCGCCGCCGCGCTGATCGGCGCGGTCGCCGTCGTGTTCTTCTACGCGCTCGGGCTGCGGATGCTCGTGCGCAGCGGACGGGTGCCGGTGGTGAGCCCGGCGGAGTTCACGGATGCCATCACGGTCGTCTCCGAGAAGGAGGCGCGCAAGGCGGCGAAGCAGGCGGCCAAGGCCGCCCGGAAGAACCCGCTCACCGAGGGGCAGAAGCGGCTGGCGTACACGGCCGCGGTGGCCTGCTTCGGCATGTGCGCGGTCGCGGTGATCGGCGGCATCCTGCTGATCGTGCTCGGCTGAGCCGCCCGGGACGGGGCGCGCGGCGCGCGAGCGCACCGGCGTCCCCGCGCGTCCGTAGGCTGGGCGCATGCACGATCTGCCCTCGTTCGGCCGCCACGCCCCGGCATCCCACACGATCGTTCACCTCAGCGACCCGCACTTCCTCGCCGGCTCGGCCCGGCACCCGGGCGGGGCGGACACGGATGCGAACCTCGGCCGCACCCTCGACGCGGTGCGACGCGTGCATCCGCATCCGTCCGCGATCGTGGTGACCGGAGACCTCACCGACCTCGGCGAGCCGGACGCATACCGGCGGCTGCGCGGGATGCTGGAGCCGGCGGCCGCCGAGCTGGCCTGCCCGCTGGTGTGGGTGGCGGGGAACCACGACGAGCGCCCCGCGCTGCGCGCCGGGCTGCTGGACGCCCCCGCCACGGAGGAGCCGGTGACCGGCGTGTGGGACCTCGACGGGCTGCGGCTCATCGCCCTCGACACCAGCGTCCCCGGCTGGCATCACGGCGACCTCGACGAGGGGCAGCTGCGCTGGCTGGCCGACCAGCTGCGCACGCCGGCACCGCACGGGACGCTGCTGGCGATGCACCACCCGCCGCTGCCGGCGCACGTGCCGCTGTTCGACATCCTCGAGCTGCGGCACCAGGACGAGCTGGCCGATGTCATCCGGGGCACCGACGTGCGTGGCATCCTGGCCGGGCATCTGCACTACTCCTCGACCGGCATGTTCGCCGGGGTGCCGGTCAGCGTCGCCTCCTCGACGTGCTACACGATGAACGTCGCCCGTCCCGCCGCGGAGGTGAACGGGATGGATGCCGCGCAGGCGTTCCAGCTGGTGCACGTCTATGCCGACACGATCACGCACACGGTGGTGCCGGTCGTCGAGGCGGCGACGGGGGAGTTCTTCACCGAGGAGTGGCTGCGCGCCATGGCCCGGCTCACCCCGGAGCAGCGGCTGGAGGCGTTCTCGCGCAAGCCGCCCCGGGGAAGCGCGTAGACTGGAGGGGATCCCCCGTCTCCTGTACCCGCCACCACCCCACAAGGAAGTGACATGGCCGCCGACGCGCCTGCCCCGACCCGTACCGAGACCGATTCCCTGGGAAGCATGGAGATCCCCGCCGAAGCGTACTGGGGGATCCACACCGCCCGCGCCGAGGCGAACTTCCCCATCACGAAGCGCCCGATCTCGGTGTATCCCGACCTGATCCGCGCCCTGGCGATGGTGAAGCAGGCCAGCGCCCGCGCCAACAAGGAGATCGGCGTACTCGACGCCGAGCGCGCGGACCTCATCGACCACGCCGCCCAGCGGGTCATCGACGGCGAGTTCCACGACCAGTTCATCGTCGGCGTGATCCAGGGCGGCGCCGGCACGTCGACCAACATGAACGCCAACGAGGTCATCACGAACATCGCGCTCGAGATGGCCGGCCGCCAGACGGGCGACTACGCCTACCTGTCGCCGATCGACCACACCAACCGCAGCCAGTCGACCAACGACGTGTACCCGACCGCGATCAAGATCGGCCTGTCGCTGACGCTGCGCTCGCTGCTGGACGAGCTCGACCTGCTGCGCAAGTCGTTCCTGTCCAAGTCGGAGGAGTTCCACGACGTCCTCAAGGTCGGCCGCACCCAGCTGCAGGACGCCGTGCCGATGACCCTGGGCCAGGAGTTCCACGGCTTCGCCACGACCCTCGGCGAGGACCACAGCCGCCTCACCGAGAACGCCTGGCTGCTGTACGAGATCAACATGGGCGCCACCGCCATCGGCACCGGCATCACCACGCACCCGGACTACGCCGCGGCCGTGCTGAAGCACCTGCGCGAGATCACCGGGCTGGACCTGGTCACCGCGACCGACCTGGTCGAGTCGACCAGCGACACCGGCTCGTTCATGTCGTTCTCCTCGTCGCTCAAGCGCAACGCGATCAAGCTGTCGAAGATCTGCAACGACCTGCGTCTGCTCTCCTCCGGTCCGCAGGCCGGCCTCGGCGAGATCAACCTGCCCGCCAAGCAGGCGGGTTCGAGCATCATGCCGGGCAAGGTGAACCCGGTCATCCCCGAGGTGGTCAACCAGGTCGCGTTCGCCGTGGCCGGCGCGGACCTGACCGTGACGATGGCGGTCGAGGGCGGCCAGCTGCAGCTGAACGCCTTCGAGCCGGTGATCGCGCACTCGATCTTCCAGTCGATCACGTGGATGCGCCAGGCGATGTGGACGCTGCGGGTGAACTGCGTCGACGGCATCACCGCGAACCGCGACCGGCTGGGCGCCATGGTCGGCGCCTCGGTCGGCGTCGTCACCGCGCTCACGCCCTTCATCGGCTACGCGGCGGCGGCGGCCCTCGCCAAGACGGCGCTGCTGACGAACCGCAACGTCGCCGACCTCGTGGTCGAGGCGGGGCTGATGACCCGTGAGGAGGTCACCAAGCAGATCTCGCCGGCGCGCCTGTCGGGCCTGGAGACGGTGACGGCGGCCATCCCGGTGATCGCCGCCGAGGATCTGCCGCAGAACTGAGGACGAGGAAGGCGCCCTCCCGTGCATGCGGGAGGGCGCCTTCTGCTGTCGTGGCGCGGCCGGCGCGGCGGGCCGCTCGGATGCGGCGGGCGGCTCGGATGCGGCGGGGCGGGTCAGTCCAGGATGCGGCAGTGCGTGGTCAGCTCGCCGATGCCGTCGATGCCGACGGTGACCGTGGACCGGTCGCGCAGGAAGATCTGCGGGTCGCGCGAGTAGCCGGCGCCGCCCGGGCTTCCGGTGGAGATCAGGGTCCCGGGAAGCAGGGTGATCGAGGTCGACAGGTGGGCGATCAGCGTGGCCACCGAGCGCACCATCTGCCCGGTCGTGGAGTCCTGCACGGTGTGCCCGTCGACGACGGTCCAGATGTGCAGGTCCTGCGGGTCGGGGATCTCGTCGGCGGTCACCACGACCGGCCCGGTGGGGGTGAAGCCGTCGAACGACTTGCAGCGCGACCACTGCGCCTCGGCGAACTGGATGTTCCGCGCGGTGATGTCGTTCACGACCGTGTAGCCCCACACCGCGTCGAGCGCGTCGGCGGCGTCGACGTCCTTGGTGGGGACGCCGATGATCACGCCCAGCTCGGCCTCGTAGTCGACGTTCTCGCTGAGGGCGCGCGGCCAGGACGTGGTGCCCTCGTGCCCGGTGAGCGAGTTCGGCCAGAGCGTGAACACGGTGGGAGCGGTGTCGGTCTTCAGCCCCAGCTCGCTGGAGTGGGCGGCGTAGTTCAGGCCGACGGCGAGCACCGCGGGCGGCGCCAGCACGGCGGAGGCGAATCCGAAGCCGTCGAGCGGATGCCGCGGCGCACCGCCCTCGGAGACCGCGGACCGGATGCGGGCGAGCAGCTCGTCGCCGCCCTCGATCAGCTGCTGCAGCGTGGCGGGGGCGGGGTCGACGAGGTCGGAGACGAGGATGGCGTCCAGTCCGTCGACGACGGCGAGCCGGATCGAATCGGATTCTGGAGCGCGCAGATGGGCGAAACGCATCCTTTTACGCTACCGGCCGGTGCGCGCGGTGCGCGGTAGGCGACCTCTAGGCTTTTGCCATGAGTCTTGGAGGACAGCCCCCGTCGTACTCCCCGCCACCCGGAGGGTCCCCGTACTCCCCGCCGCCGGCCGGAGGGTCCGGACACACGCCTCAGTCGGGAGGGTCCGCGTACGCGCCCCCGTCGGCAGGGTACGCGCCTCCTCCGCCGCAGTCCTTCCCGACCGCGCTCGCCCAGCCGCTGGTGTACACCCCGCCGCCCCCGCAGGCCCCGGCACCGGCCCCGGCGATGCCCGCGCTGCCGATGCCGGTGCGCAAGGGGCGCACCGCCTCGATCTGGCTGTTCGGCGTGCTCGGCTTCCTGCTGCTGCTGCTGATCGCCTACTTCGTCCTCGCGCTCGGCCCCGGCGCGTCCGTCGTGGGGCTCATCCTGGCGATCATCCCGCTGGCGATCGTGCTGCTGGGGATCCGGCTGATCGACCGATGGGAGCCGGAGCCGCGGAGCCTGATCGTGTTCGCGGTGGCGTGGGGAGCCGTCGCCTCGGTGGGGCTCACCCTGCTGATCGACCTCGCCCTGGCGGTCGGCGTCGGCATGCGCTCGGAGTTCTTCAGCGCGGTGATCCAGGCGCCCGTGGTGGAGGAGATCACCAAGGGCGCCGGCCTGCTGATCATCTACCTGATCGGCCGTCGCGCGTTCGACGGCCCGGTGGACGGCATCGTCTACGGCGCCCTCGTCGGCGCCGGGTTCGCGTTCACCGAGAACGTGCAGTACTTCGCGGTCAGCCTGATCGAGGGCGGCGTGGTGCAGCTGACGATCACCTTCGTCCTCCGCGCGCTGATGTCGCCGTTCGCGCACGCCATGTTCACCGCGCTCACCGGCTTCGCGATCGGCCTGGCGGCCCGACGCGGCGCGAACGGCGGGGGAGTGCTGGGCGCCGCGGCGGTCGGCGCCGTCGGGGCCATGGCGCTGCACGCGTTCTGGAACGGCTCCTCGCTGCTGGGCGACTTCTTCGCGCTCTACCTCACCGCGCAGGTGCCGCTGTTCGTCGGGTTCATCCTCGCGATCATCGCCCTGCGCCGCGAGGAGGCGCGGCTGACCCGGGAACGGCTCGGCGACTACGCGGCCGCCGGTTGGTTCACCCCGGAGGAGGTCACCATGCTCGCCACCCCGGCCGGGCGCAGGATCGGGATGAAGTGGGCCGCCGGTCTCCGCGGCGATCGCCGTCCGCTGATGCGCTCGTTCATCAAGGACGCCGCGGCGCTCGCGGCGGTGCGGCAGCGGGCGATGCACGGCCGGGACGTGCACGCCGCAGCGGACGAGCAGGCGCTGCTGATGCGGATGCGGGCGACGAGGGCGGCGCTGCTGGCGTACTGATCCGGCGAGAGCGTCCGGACGGAGGTTTCGACTCGCTGCGCTCGCTCACGTGCGATCCTCGTGTCAACACTCAGCGCCCGGTGCTGCGGCATCGCCTGCAGGTCGACCGGGCGCTGAGTTGGCTTGTACCCAGGGTGCACCCGGTCCGCGCCGGGTGTCAAGAGCCGGATGCCCCGGAGTCCTCGACGATGACGTCGAGCGCGACGCCCGCGCAGTGGATGCGGGGGAGGTCGGCGAGGCGGCTGCCGCGCACGGAGTCCCCGGTCGCGCAGCGCGGGTCGGTGGACACGACCACGCGCCCGACGCCGTTCGTGAGGGTGACCTGCTGGCCGAGGGCGGCGAAGCGCGGGGTGAGCTCGCGCTCCACCTCGGAGACGAGCAGGTCAAGGCCGGCGACGCCGATCCGGGTCCCGTCGACCGTGGCCGGCACGGCGATCGTGATGGTGTACTCGTCGCTGCACAGGTAGTCGACGTACGGCCCCGCCACGTGCGGCGCGCCGGTCGCCATCGGCACCCGGTACCACTCCAGCTCGCTGTAGTCGATGTGCTCCTTGTTCACCGACTGGGACGCCAACACGAGCTGCCGCCGGTCCTCGCCCTGCCACCAGGCCAGATGGCTGTGCGCGTCGGCGAGCAGATCGATCGCCGCGATGAACCCCGCCCCGTACACGGGGACGTCCTCGAGGTCGAGCGTGCGCAGGGCGTACGGCTCGACCAGGTCGTCGATCTTCGCCCGGGTCAGCGGCCCGGTCCGCTGCAGTTCGGCGACGCGCTCGGCGAACGGCTCGACCCAGCCGGAGAGCATCCGGATCGGGGAGCCGAAGTACCGGGTGACGATCTCCGCTGCGGCGCTCGCCGGGGCGGTGGTGGTCCTGCTCATCGCGTCCTCCTGTGCACGTCGATGGGGGCGCGGGTCATCGCGGCTCCGCGGCGACCCGGGTCTGGATCTGGATCAGGGCGTCGATCGCGTCGGCAACCATCTGCTCGGTGCGCCGGCCGGCGTCGTCGGCGTCCCCGGCCTCGACCGCGTCGATGATGCCGCGCAGCGCCTCGGCGCGCCGCCGCAGCCCCTCCTCGTCGGGCGCCACCAGGCGCAGGAACGGGGAGAACTCGGCCTGCAGCTTCATCTGCTCGCGGGTGAGCCGGGCGGACTGGCTGAGCGAGACGAGCTCGACCTGCACGTCGTCGAGCAGGCGCAGCTGCTGTTCCGCGTCGAGCTCGTGCATCCGCTCGAGCCGGCCGCGCACCTGCGTCGTCTCACTCGGGTCCGCGCGCCGCGCGGCCAGGCGGATGGCGGCGGAGGTGATCGCGCCGTAGTGCGCGCCCATGTCGCGCAGCGCGAGCCGGGAGCTGCTGAGCACGGCGTCGCGGGCGTGGGCGAGGGGATCGGCGTCGTCGGCGACGAAGCTGCCGCCGTTGCGGCCGCGCCGGGTCACGATGAGGCCGCGTCCGCGCACCGCGAGCAGCGCCTCGCGCACGGTCACCGGTGCCACGCCGAAGCTGCGGGCGAGCTCGGACTCCGACGGCAGACGCTCCCCGGCGCGCAGGTGCCCGCGGGTGATCGCCTCGACGAGCCTGCGCTCGACGAGCTCGGCGCGGCCCTCGTCGCCGATCGGCTGGAAGACGGCGCCCTGGATGCGGTGCGGCTGCCGGGACCGGCCGTCACCGGACCGGTGCGGGCGCGCTCCGGAGGCGGTGGTCAGCGGGTCCATGGGCCGATTCTTCCATCTCGCGGGACGGTTCGCGTCGAAGAGTTGAAATATGTCCTACGGTTTTATAGGTTTAGCAGACCTTCCGCGTTCGAGGATGATCCGAGGAGACCGAGATGACGACCGCAGCCCCCGCCGCGCAGCCCGCGAAGGACGCCGAATCCGTCCAGGGCAGCGTCTCGCTGCAGAAGCTCACCAAGTCGTTCGGCGACTTCACCGCGGTGCGCGATCTCGACCTCGACGTCGCGCCGGGGGAGTTCCTCTCCATGCTCGGCCCGTCCGGCTCGGGCAAGACCACGGTGCTGCGGGTGATCGCCGGTTTCGAGTCCGCCACCTCCGGCACGGTCCGCCTCTCCGGCGTGGACGTCACCCGAGTGCCGCCGCATCAGCGCCACGTGAACACCGTGTTCCAGGACTACGCGCTCTTCCCGCACATGACCATCGCCGAGAACGTCGGCTACGGGATGCGGGTGCGCGGGACGGCGAAGGCGGAGCGCGTCACGCAGGTGCAGGAGGCGCTGCGCCGGGTGCGCCTCGACCACCTCGCCGACCGGCTCCCGCACCAGCTCTCCGGTGGGCAGCGGCAGCGGATCGCCCTCGCCCGCGCGCTCATCCTGCGGCCGCAGGTGCTCCTGCTGGACGAGCCTCTCGGCGCCCTGGACAAGCAGCTGCGCGAGCACATGCAGATCGAGCTGAAGCAGATCCAGCGCGAGGTCGGCATCACGTTCATCTTCGTCACGCACGACCAGGAGGAGGCCCTGACCCTGAGCGACCGCGTCGCGGTGTTCAACAACGGCCGCATCGAGCAGGTCGGCAGCGCCCGCGAGGTGTACGAGAACCCGCAGACCGAGTTCGTGGCACGCTTCCTCGGCCTGTCCAACCTCGTCGAGGCCGGTCTCGCCGAAGAGCTCACCGGTGACCGGCGCACCATGAGCATCCGTCCCGAGCGTGTCCGGCTGCTGCCCACGGACGCCCCGCTCCCGGACGGCGACGTGGGGCTGGCCGGCACGATCCGGGAGATCGTGTACACCGGCCCCGCCACCCGCTACCTCGTCGCGGCGGATGCCGGCATGGAGATCATCTCCGAGCAGCCGAACGCCCACGATCCCGCCGCCGGAGCGTCCCTCCGCCGCGGCGACCGAGTCCGGGCCGCGTGGACCCCAGCCCACGCGGCCCGGCTTCCCTGAGGATCGACGCCGATCCCGTCCCACACCAGAAGCACGATCACGAAGGAGCGATCCATGCGCAGGAAGATCATCGCCACGGCGATGGCGGCGACCGCCGCCCTCGCCCTGTCCGCCTGTTCCGGCACCGCCGAAGGCGGCACGCCCGAGGGCGACGGGCAGCTGAAGATCGAGGTCCCCGACATCCCCATGATCGAGGAGCTCGGCGAGAACGAGAAGGAGGTGAACATCATCGCCTGGTCGGGCTTCGTGGAGCCGGCCTGGAGCGACGAGTTCACCGAGCTGACCGGATGCACGGTGAACCGCCGCGTCGCCGGGACCAGTGACGAGATGGTGCAGCTGATGCGCACCGGCGACTACGACCTCGTCTCCGCCTCCGGCGACGCCAGCCTCCGGCTGATCGCCGGCGGCGACGTGCAGCCGCTGAACCTGGATCTGATCCCGAACTTCGGCGATGACATCGTCGAGGGCATGAAGGGGCAGATCTACGACACCATCAACGGCAAGTCCTACGGCATCCCGATCGGCCGCGGCGCCAACATCCTGCAGTACAACAGCGAGGTCGTCACCGAGGAGCCCACCAGCTGGGACGTCGTCTGGGAGAAGGACAGCCCGTACGCCGGCAAGGTGACCGCCTACGATGCGCCGATCTACATCGCCGACGCCGCCGTCTACCTGATGGCGCACCAGCCCGAGCTCGGCATCGAGAACCCGTACGCGCTGGACGAGAAGCAGCTGGCGGCGGCCGTCGACCTGCTCAAGCAACAGAACGAGATCGTCTCCGAGTACTGGTCCGACCCGGCCGCGCAGATCACGTCGTTCGCCGGCGGCACCACCGTGGTCGGCACCTCGTGGGAGGTGCTGCGCAAGCTCACCCAGGACGAGAAGTTCAAGAGCGTGCTGCCCGAGGAGGGCTCGACCGGCTGGTCGGACGCCTGGATGCTCGCGGCCGAGGCGAAGAACCCGAACTGCGCGTACGCGTGGATGGACTACGCCTCCTCTCCCGAGGTGAACGGCGCGATCGCGATGAACTTCGGCATGGCCCCGGCCAACGCCGCGTTCTGCGAGACCAGCGCCGAGGCGAAGGCGCACTGCGACTACTACCACGCCACCGACGAGGAGTACTTCAAGAAGGTGTGGTTCTGGACCACTCCGATCGAGCAGTGCATCGACGGACGCGACCCGGAGGAGGTCACCTGCACCAACTTCCAGCAGTGGACCGACGCCTGGATGAGCATCAAGGGCTGAACACCTGCGCCCGGGGCGGGACCGCGTCCCGCCCCGGGCTCCCCACCACCACACGAGCACCGACACGAGGACCGACATGAGACGCCGCATCCGCATCGCGGGCTTGCTGGCCCTGCCGATGACCTGGCTCATCGGGATCTACATCTTCTCCCTGGTGATGCTGCTGGTGACCGCGTTCTGGGTGACCGACCCGTTCACCTCCAAGGTGAAGCCCGGCTTCACGCTGCGCAACTTCGAGCAGCTCATCGCGAACCCGGCCTACCTGTCCACATCGCTGCGCACGCTCGGCATCGCCCTCGGCGTCACCGTGCTGTCGATCGTGATCTCGGTGCCGCTGGGCATCTTCATGGCGAAGGTCGCCTCGCCGTGGCTGCGCGGCGTGCTCGCGGTCTCGATCACGCTCCCGCTGTGGGCGGGCTACCTGGTGAAGGTGCTCGCCATGCGGATCACCTTCACCGAACAGGGCTTCTTCAACTGGCTGCTCGCACCGTTCGGGCTGCACGGCCCCGGCTTCACGCTGGTCACGGTCGTGATCACCCTCACCTATCTCTGGCTGCCGTACATGGCGGTGCCGGTGTACACCGCCATCCGCCAGCTCCCGCCGAACCTGTTCGACGCGTCGGCCGACCTCGGCGCCGGATCGTGGCGGACGATCCGCACCGTCGTGCTGCCGCTGATCAAGCCGGCGATCATCGCCGGGTCGGTGTTCACCTTCTCCCTGAGCCTGGGCGACTACCTGGTCGCCAAGTTCGTCGGCGGGGACACCCAGATGATCGGCAGCGTCATCGCCTCCAACATCAACCTGAATCCGCCGCTGGCGGCGGCGTTCTCGCTGGTGCCGATCGCCTTCGTCGTCGTGTACCTGGTGAGCGTGCAGCGCACCGGCGCCCTGGAAAGGATGTGAGCGGATCATGCTGAGGCCGTCCCGCACCGCGAAGGTCATGCTCGGCGTCGTCGTCGCGCTCATCCTCGCGTTCCTGTACGTGCCGCTGCTGCTGGTCGTGCTGAACTCGTTCAACGCCGCGCGGATCGCCAGCTGGCCCGTGGCGGACTTCTCCCTGGAGTGGTGGGGGAGGGCGTTCACGAGCCGCCCGGTGCGCGACGCGCTGGTCAACTCGCTGCTGGTCGCCGCCGGCGCCACCGTGATCGCCGTCGTCCTCGGCACGCTGGTCGCCTTCGCGCTCCAGCGTCATCGCTTCTTCGGTCAGCGCGCCGTGAACCTGCTGGTGGTGCTGCCGATCGCGCTGCCCGGCATCGTCACCGGCGTCGCGCTGAACAACACCTACAACCAGATGCTGGAGCCGATCGGCGTCCAGGTCGGGTTCTTCGGGATGATCATCGCGCACGGCACCTTTTGCATCGTGATGGTGTTCAACAACGTGCTGGCGCGGCTGCGCCGGCTGAACCCGAGCATCGAGGAGGCCTCCACCGACCTCGGCGCCACGCCCTGGCAGACGTTCCGGCTGGTCACCTTCCCGCAGTTCCGCAGCGCCCTGGTGGCCGGGGCGATCCTCGCCTTCGCGCTCAGCTTCGACGAGGTCTACGTGACGATCTTCACCGCCCCGCCCGGGGTGGACACGCTGCCGCTGTGGATCATGAACCAGATGGCGCGGCCGAACGAGGCGAGCGTGGTCAACGTGGTCGCCACGGTGGTGATCCTCGCCTCCTTCATCCCGGTCTGGGTGTCGCAGCGGCTGGGGCGCGACGTGACCGAGCGGGACTGACGATTTCGCGTTCAGCGGAGGCCCCGCGTTGACCGCGCCGCCGCGGCTCGGGTTGGATGGAGGCATGACTGATCGCACAAAGCCCGAGTTCGACGCGCCGACCGGCCCCGCCCCCGCGGACCTCGTCGTCCGCGACATCATCGTCGGCGACGGCCCCGAGGCCAAGCCGGGCGACACCGTCACCGTCCACTACGCGGGCGTCGAGTACGACTCCGGCGAGGAGTTCGACTCCTCGTGGGGCCGCGGCGAGACCATCCAGTTCCCGCTGCGCGGGCTCATCCAGGGCTGGCAGGAGGGCATCCCCGGCATGAAGGTCGGCGGGCGCCGTGAGCTCACCATCCCGCCGCACCTGGCCTACGGCCCGGCCGGCGCCGGTCACTTCCTCTCCGGCAAGACCCTCATCTTCATCATCGACCTCGTCTCCGTCGGCTGACGGAGGCCTTCGCAGAGCCCCGGGCCCGTCAGGGCTCGGGGCTCTCGGCGTCGTAGCCGGCGAAGCGCGGGTTCAGCCGGGCGAGCACCGCCACCAGCACGATCACGACGAACCCGCCGAGCAGCGGCGGGAACCAGAGCGCGGTGACCGTCGCCAGCGCGCCCGCGTACAGCGCCCCCACGCGCGGACCGCCGGCGACCACGACGATGAACACGCCCTGCAGACGCCCGCGCATGGCATCCGGCACCCCGGCCAGCAGCACGGCACCGAACACGGCGATCGCGGCCCCGTAGGCCTGCACCGCCCTGGCGATGCCGCGGCCGTGCCAGCGGTACTGCACCACCCGGCCCGACATCAAACTGGACAGGAACGTGCCGACCGCGACGGCCGCGGTCAGCGCGCCCGTCGTGATCGCCCCGCCGCCGAGCAGCACCGTGCCGAGTGCGGGGAACAGCGCCAGAGGCTGGCCGAAGGTCATCGCGATCAGATCGAGCACGTACTGCATCCGGATGTTGCGCGCGCGGCGCAGGAAGCGCCACCCGTCCACGAGCGATGCCAGACCGGGGCGGACGATCTCGCCCTCGGGGCCGCAGCGCCGGCAGCGTCCACAGCCCGAGGAACATCGACAGCATCAGCAGCACGTCGATCGTGTACGTCCAGCCGTCCCCGGTGAGCGCCACCAGGACGCCGGCGACAGCAGGGCCGACCATGACGGTCAGGCCGAAGGCCACGCCGTTCAGGGCGGAGGCGGCGGCGAGCATCTCGCGGGGGATGAGCCGCGGCACGATCGCGGTGCGGGTCGCCATGCCCACCGAGTTGGCCGCCGCGATGATCATGCTCAGCGCGTACAGCCACCAGATCGTCTCCAGGCCCGTCCAGGTGAGCGCGGCCAGCAGCGTCGTCGCGGCGAACGCCACCGCCGCGGCGAGCAGGGCCACCCGTCGCCGGTCGAACGCGTCGGCGAGCATCCCGCCGTACAGCCCGGCGAGGACCATGGGAACCAGCCCGGCGACGGCGATCATCGACACGGCCAGGCTGCTGCCGGTGAGCGCGAACACGTGCAGCATCACCGTGACGATCGTGAGCTGGCCGCCGATGCCGGCCAGCGACGAGCCGATCCACATACGGGCGAAGGCCGGCGAGGCGGTGAGCGGAGTGAGATCGATGAGATGCCCGCGGGAGAACTGCACCCCTCGAGGCTATCGGGGCGGTGCGGCCGCGGCCGTCACGGCTGGTAGACTCGTTCAGTTGCCGTTAGATCGGCCGCGGATAAAGAGAGCCTGCGCAACCGGCGTCGGGCACCGCGCAACAAGCAGAGAGGGGATCGAATCCATGGCACTGGAAGCAGACGTCAAGAAGGCGATCATCGAAGAGTACGCGACGCACCCCGGTGACACCGGATCCCCCGAGGTGCAGGTCGCTCTGCTGACGCAGCGCATCAAGGACCTCACCGAGCACCTGAAGGACCACAAGCACGACCACCACTCGCGCCGTGGCCTGTTCCTGCTCGTCGGTCAGCGCCGTCGTCTGCTCGGCTACCTCCAGGACATCGACATCGAGCGCTACCGCTCGCTGATCGAGCGCCTGGGGCTGCGCCGATAAGACAGACAGGACGACCAGCGTTCATCGCGCAAAACGTTCTTGAGAAGGCCGCCTCACGGTGTGGGGCGGCCTTCGTCGTCGCCGGCGGACTCGGCGGTCTCGTAGCCGACGGGGCGGTGCGAGACCGGCTCGATGCCGGTCAGCGTCGCCCAGCCCTCCGCCAGCAGCGCGGCATCCGTTCCCGGCAGCGGCTCGTTCGGCAGATCCTCCACCGCGAGCCGGATGTGTCCCACGCCGCGCTCGCTCAGCGTGGTCTGCACGATGCCGAAGGGCGCCAGCGGCGCCTCGCGGATGCCCCGCGGCGCGTCGGTGTTCGGCACGTTCAGGTTGAGCACGGCGCCCTCCTCGAGCCGGGAGAGGAACGGCAGCAGCGTCATCGCGACCCCCGCCGCCGTCTCCCAGGCGAAGGACGTCGGATGCATCCCGACGTCGAGCGAGACCGCGAGCGCACGGGCGCCGTTCAGCCCGCCGGTGAGGGCCGCCCCCACCGTGCCTGAGTGCAGGATGGCGCGTCCGACGTTCGCCCCGTGGTTGACGCCGCTGAGCACGAGGTCCGGCGGATCGCCGAAGGCGCCGTGCGCGGCGATCAGCGCGATCAGGCCCGGCCCGCCGCGGACCGCGAACGCGGGGACGTCCTCGAGGCCGTCGAGCCGGCGCCGGTCGACCGCGATGCGACCGCCCTCCTCGCCGGCAACGATCGAGGCGCTGGTGCCGCTGGACTGCCGCTCGGGGGCGGCGACCGTGACCTCGAGCCCGTGCGCCACGGCGGCCCGCGCGAGCACGGCGAGGCCGGGGGCGTCGATGCCGTCGTCGTTCGTGATCAGCGTGCGGGTCATCGGGGGTCCCCGTCCTCGCGGCGGCCGTCGTCGGCGAGCGAGGCCAGCTGATCCGGGCTGAGATGCGGCATGTCGCCATCGGGTTCGCGCAGCACCCGCGTGCGCACGGCCCCGCGCAGGCGCTCGATCGCCTCGGTGTCGCCGGTGCCGAGGCCGTGACGGGTCACGTTCAGCGCCCCGGCGGCCGCGCCCAGGGTCACCGCGTGGCGCAGCGGTTCGCCCAGCGCGAGCCCGACGCACAGTCCGGCGGTCAGGGAGTCGGCGCCGCCGCGCCGGTCGTGCACGTACGCGGCGCCGAACCCCTCCCGTTCCACCGCGATGACCGAGAAGCCCTCCTGCTCCAGCAGGCTGCGCACCACCCGGCCGGTCTCGCCGGTGAGCACGCTGCACAGCGTGACCGAGGCGCCCAGCCGGCGCATCATGCGGGCCTGCCAGATGCCCTGACCGCCGGCGTGGACGTGGATGTTCCGCCTCACGCAGAGCGCGCGCGAGCAGGAGCATGCGCTGGAGCACCGGCAGCTCTTCGACGCGATCGCCGCCGGACGCCCCGAGCTCGCCGCCGCCCAGGCGTTCGCGCACATCGAGCTGGCGCGCGAACCCATCATCCGCGCGCTCGCCGAAAAGCTGGGCTGGTGAAGCCCGCCCGCCGGCGACGCGCGCTCAGGCGGACGCGCCGACGAGATCGGGGTGGTGGACGGCTGCGACGTCCGGGTGCGCCCGCAGTCGGGACTTCAGCGCGTTCTCGCCGTAGAGGGCGTGGATCGGGTTGGCCGGGTCCGCGGTCACGCCGCGGGCCTGGGCGGCCAGCTCCGGCGGCAGTGGGATCGGCGGGAGGCGCTGGTCCAGGGCCGGGTTGAAGAAGAACGGGATCGAGATCCGGTCCTCGGGTGCACGCGGGGACAGGACCCGGTGGTTCGTCGCTCGCAGGTAGCCGCCGGTGGCGTGCTCGAGCAGCTCGCCGATGTTCACCACGAACGCGCCCGGCACCGGCGGGGCGTCCACCCAGGCGCCGTCGCGCTCCACCTGAAGGCCGCCCTTGCCCGGCTCGACCCACAGCAGGGTGAGCACGCCGGAGTCCTTGTGCGCGCCCACGCCCTGCTGCGGCTCCGGCGCGTCCGTGCCGGGATAGCGGACGATCTTGATGAGCGTCGACGGCTCGCCGAAGTGGCGGTCGAAGTACGACTCCTCGGCGCCCAGGGACAGCGCCCAGGCGCGCAGCAGCCGCCGGGACACGGCGGAGAGCGCGGCGTGCCACTCCTCGACGACTTCGCGCAGCCCGGGCTGCGCGGCCGGCCACAGGTTCGGTCCGATCAGCCGGTTGTACGCCGGGCCGCCGGTCACCGGCTCGCGTTCCGGGCCGATGTCGATCTGCTCGCGCCAGTCCACCCTCCCCTGGGTGCGCTCGCCGCCGATGCGCGTGTACCCCCGGAAGTGCGGGCTGCGCACGTTCTCGATCGCGAGCTTGTCGTCCTCGGGCAGGGCGAAGAAGTCGCGGGCGGCGCGGTGCAGCCTCTCCTCGAGCGCGGCGGGGACGCCGGTGCCGGTGAGGTAGAAGAAGCCGACGTCCCGTGTCGCCGCGCGCAGCGCCTCCCGGAACGCCGCTGCGGCGGACGGGCCGCGGTCGAGCTCCGACAGGTCGAGGACGGGGAGCGTGAGATCTGCCATGCCGGAACGCTACGCGCCGCACGGCGGGGGCGGGCGACTGTTGCGCCGCGTTACCCGGTCAGCTCCGGCGCGAGCCGGTCGGGTCGCTGCGGTGGTCCTCGGCGGAGGCGAGGGTGCGGTCGGCGAACATCCAGCGCGGCCGCGGCTCGATCAGCGGCCGGAACACCGTGCGCACCGGCCTCGTGGCCAGCACGAACGCGGTGAACACCGAGAGCAGGGTGACCAGCGGCAGCCAGAGCCAGGTGGGGTCGAGCCCGCGCAGCACACCGGACTCGCGGAACGGATACAGCACGAAGGAGTGCAGCAGGTAGACGTACATCGTGTACTGGCCGAAGCGGGTCCACCGCCGCGTGCTGCGTGGGATCAGGGCCAGGAACGCCGCGCTGAGCACGATCGCCAGCGCCATCAGGCCCAGCCGCAGGCCGCCCGCCCACCACTGCTCGCCGCCGAGGTCGGCGTACGAGTCCTCGTAGAAGAGCCAGTGCCGCAGGTCGATCTCCTGCCATGTGGGCAGCCACAGCCAGCACACGAACGCCCAGCCCGCGAGCACCGCCACGGCGGCGACGCGCACCCACCACGGGCGGTGGTCGATGAGGCCGAAGCGCCGCACGATGTCGTGCTCGCGCAGCCACCAGCCCAGGGTGAAGAAGAAGAGCAGCCCGAGGGTGCGCGACAGCGAGAAGGTGCTGTCGACGTTGCCGAGATAGCCCACCCCGATGGAGATCGCCAGCGCCCACAGCAACGGCCAGCGCAGCAGCGCCAGGTAGGGCAGCACGAGCCGGAAGATGCCGAGGGCGAGCAGGAACCACAGGGTCCAGGACGGCTGGGTGAGGTTCGGGTCGGCGCGACCCTCGACCAGCCACTTGGTGAGCGTCCAGAGCATCTCGAAGATGACGTAGGGCACCAGGATGTCGGTGATCACACGTGCCATCTGGCGCCGGGTCGGGCTGCCGGACTTGGAGAAGTAGCCCGAGATGATCGCGAACGCCGGCATGTGGAAGGCGTAGATGCTCAGGTAGAACGCGTACGCGACGTCGGAGTCGTAGATGAGGCGCTGGATGCCGTGGCCGAGGACGACCAGGACGATGCACGCGAAGCGCGCGTTGTCCCAGAACGGGACGCGCCGCCGCGGGCGGGGGAGAGGGCCGGTGGCCGGCGGATGCTGCGCGGCGCTGCTCATCCCTCCACGGTACCGGCGGGAATAGAGTTGCGTCTTCCGCGTTGTACCAGATACATTCACCTGAATAGAAGCGGATGCCTGCGGCATCCCGAGCGGAGAGAACAGTGAACGAGCACAGCGCCATGCAGTTCGGGCTCATGTCGGTCAGCGACATCACCCGCGACCCGACCACCGGCGTCACCCCGAGCGAGCGCGAGCGGATCCAGGCGACGGTGACCATCGCCACGCACGCCGAGGAGGCCGGGCTCGACGTCTTCGCCATCGGCGAGCACCACAACCCGCCGTTCTGGTCGTCCAGCCCCACCACGTTCCTGGCGTACGTGGCCGCGCAGACCGAGCGGATCATCCTGTCCACCTCCACGACCCTGATCACCACCAACGACCCGGTGCGGATCGCGGAGGAGTACGCGATGCTCCAGCACCTCTCCGGGGGTCGGATGGACGTGATGATGGGCCGCGGGAACACCGGTCCGGTGTACCCGTGGTTCGGCAAGGACATCCGACAGGGCCTGCCCCTTGCAATCGAGAACTATGCGCTGCTGCACAAGCTGTGGCGCGAGGACGTCGTCGACTGGGACGGCAAGTTCCGCACCCCGCTGCAGGGCTTCACGGCGACGCCGCGGCCGCTGGACGGCGTGCCTCCGTTCGTGTGGCACGGGTCCATCCGCACCCCGGAGATCGCCGAGCAGGCGGCCTACTACGGCGACGGCTTCTTCGCGAACAACATCTTCTGGCCGAAGGAGCACTACCAGCGTCTGATCGGGCTGTACCGCCAGCGCTACGCGCACTACGGTCACGGCACCCCGGAGCAGGCGATCGTGGGCCTCGGCGGCCAGGTGTTCATGCGCGCGAAGTCGCAGGACGCCGTCGACGAGTTCCGCCCATACTTCGACAACGCCCCGGTGTACGGCCACGGCCCGAGCCTGGAGGACTTCACCGAGATGACGCCGCTGACGGTGGGCTCCCCGCAGCAGGTGATCGACCGGTACGCCGCCATGCGCGACCACTTCGGCGACTACCAGCGTCAGCTGTTCCTGCTGGATCACGCCGGTCTGCCGCTGAAGACCGTGCTGGAGCAGATCGACATCCTCGGCACGGAGGTCGTCCCGGTGCTGCGTCGGGAGCTGGCCAAGGGTCGCCCGGCGGACGTCCCGGACGCGCCGACCCACGCGGCCCGGGTGAAGGCGGTCTTCGGCGACGGTCCCACCCGCGAGGCGCGCCCGTCCGCGAACCGCGGCGACAACCTCACCGCGGGCTCGCCCTACCAGGACGCGCCGCCCGCCTCCGGCGCCGCATTCGGCCTGAGCCGGAAGGAGGCGTGAGATGAGCGAGCGCCGCATCGCCGTGGTCTCGGCCGGCCTGTCCAACCCCTCGTCCACGCGGATGCTGGCGGACCGCCTGGCGGCGGAGACCGCGCGCTTCCTGCGCGAGCGCGACATCGCCGTGACGGTGGACGTGATCGAGCTGCGCGACCTCGCGCACGACATCACGAACAACCTGCTCACCGGCTTCGCACCGCCGGCCCTGGAGTCGGCGATCAACACGGTCGTCTCCGCGGACGCGCTGATCGCCGTGACCCCGATCTTCTCGACGAGCTACTCCGGGCTGTTCAAGTCGTTCATCGACGTGCTCGACCCCGACGCGCTCACCGGCACGCCCGTTCTGATCGGCGCGAACGCCGGGACCGCGCGGCACTCGCTGGCCATCGACTACGCGATCCGCCCGCTGTTCACCTATCTGCACGCCGAGCCGGTGCCCACCGGGGTTTTCGCCGCGTCCAGCGACTGGGGCGCGAACGCCGACGACGTGGCGCCGCTGAGCGCCCGCGTCGAGCGCGGCGCCCGCGAGCTGGCCGAGGCGGTCGCCCGCCGCGAGCCGGTGCGGGATGCCGACCCGTTCGACCCGGCGACCTACCTCGGTGAGGGGAAGTCGTTCGGTCACCTGCTCGGCGGTCTCGCGGGGGAGTGATCGGGCGCGGTCAGCCGCCGTCCTGCCCGCCGCGGATCCAGGTGTACTCCGTCTCGGGGCGTCCGCGAGCACCGTATCGCGCCCCGCGGCGGAGCACGCCGTCCGCGACGAGGTGCTCCAGGTAGCGCCGCACCGAGACGCGCGACATGCCCAGCTGCGCGGCCGCCTCGCTCGCCGACATCGTCCCGGCCGCCCGCACGGCGGCCGTCACCCGTTCCAGGGACTCGGCCGACAGGCCCTTCGGGATCGGGATGCGGCCCGTGGTGCGCCCCAGCAGCGCGTCGATCTCCGCCTGCGTGGCCTCGCCGTTCGTGGCCTGCGCCTGCTCGCGGTGCGCCCGGTAGGCGGTGAGACGCTCGCGGAACACCGCGAACGGGAACGGCTTCACCAGGTACTGGAACACGCCGAGCCCGGCCATCCGGCGCACGGTGTCGGCGTCGCGCACCCCGGTGATCGCGATCACGTCGACGGTCGCGGCCCTGGCGCGGAGCGTCCGCAGCACGTCGAGCCCGGAGCCGTCGGGCATGGTGATGTCGAGCAGGACGAGGTCGAAGGCCCCGGGGCCGGGGTTCTCCAGCACGGCGGTGAGCGCGGCCCGCGCGCCGGTGCATTCGCCGGTCACCTCGAAGCCGTCCAGCCGGCCGAGATACTCCCGGTGCAGCTCCAGCGTGAGCGGGTCGTCGTCGACGATCAGCGTGCGGATCACCGTCGCCGCCGTCCGGTCGCGGGCGGGAGCGTGACTCGGAACGTCGTCGGATGGTCCCCGATCTCCACCGTCCCGCCGGCATCCGTCACCACCGAGCGCACCAGGGCGAGACCCACACCCCGGCCCTCCGCGCCCGCGGGTTTGGTGGAGAACCCGGGGGAGAACACCCGCTCGCGCAGGTGCGCGGGCACGCCCTCGCCGCTGTCGGACACCTCGAGGAGGATGCCGCCCTCCGCGGTGGGACGCAGCGACACCTCGACCCATCGCTCGGCGGAGGAGGCCGCGGCATCCATCGCGTTGTCGATGAGGTTGCCCAGCACCGCGACGCTGTCGACGGGGGCGAGCGGGGAGCGCGGGGTGTCGGGATCGATGCGCACGCGCCAGTCGATGCCGCGCTCCTTCGCCTGCGAGGCCTTGCCCAGCAGCAGCGCCCCCACGGTCGGATCGCCGTGCCGCCGGGCGGTCACCTGATCGACGAGCGACTGGCTCTGCCGCGACGTCTCGGTGAGGATCTCGATCGCCTCGTCGGTGCGGCCCAGCTCGAGCAGGGCGACGGCGGTGTGCATCCGGTTCCCGTGCTCGTGCGTCTGCGCGCGCAGCGCCTCGCCGAGGGTGCGCAGCGACTCGTAGGAGGAGACGGCGTCGCGGACCCGCCCGGGCGGCAGGTCGCCGGCGATGCGGCGGGTGATCCGGCGCGCCGCCCATACTCCGGCGACGCCGATGGCGACGAGCACGAGCGTGATGGCGAGCGACAGCGGCAGGCGGCGCTGCAGCGTGTCTCCACGATGGACTCTGTGGTCACCCCGCTGGCGACCCAGCCGACGAGGGTCCCCTCGGCGCGCACCGGCACGATCGTGCGGACCGAGGGCCCGAGCGTGCCGGTGAAGACCTCGGTGAGGACCTTCGGCCGCTGCGGGATCGTGCCCAGGTAGCGCCCGCCGATCTCGGCGGCGTCCGGATGCGTGATCCGCACCCCGTGCGGATCCATGATCGTCACGAAGTCGAGGCGGGCCCCCTCGCTCACAGCCAGGGCGTACGGCTGCAGCGCACACGTCGCCGCGGCGGCGTCGCCCTCGCGCAGGACGGACACCACGGTCGGATCGACGGCGATCGTCGCGGACGCCGCGGCGGTGACCCGCTCCGCCTCCGCACGGACGGCGCGCTGCGCCTCGACGACGAGGAAGGCGGCGACGAGGCCGGCGAGGAGCAGGGACGCGGCGATCAGCACGACGAAGACGCGGGAGGCGGCGCTGCTACGCGGAGCATCGGACTCGTGGTCGGGAACGTGATCCACCCCGGTTCCGGTCTGGACATGGCCGGCGCGACGTACGACGCCGCCGGCGCCGCCGGCGCCGCCGAGGCGAAGACCACGCAGGAGTTCGTGCTCGGCATCATCCCGGCCACGTTCTTCTCCGCCTTCACCGGCGAGAGCGTGCTGCAGGTGCTGTTCGTCGCGCTGCTGTCCGGATTCGCCCTGCAGGGGCTCGGCGAGCGCGGCGCGCCGATCATGGAGGCGGTCAGGAACCTGCAGCGGCTGGTGTTCCGCATCCTGGGCATGATCCTGTGGGTGGCGCCGCTGGGCGCGTTCGGCGCGATCGCCGCCGTGGTCGGCAAGTCGGGCATCGCCGCGATCTGGAGCCTCGGCATCCTGATGGGCGCGTTCTACCTCACCTGAATCGTCTTCATCGTGGTGGTCCTCGGCGGTCTGCTGTGGGCGGTCACCCGGGTGAACGTGTTCCGCCTGATGACGTACCTCGGGCGGGAGTACCTGCTCATCGTCGGCACCTCCTCGTCGGAGTCGGCGCTGCCGCGGCTGATTGCGAAGATGGAGCACGCCGGCGTCTCCAAGCCGGTCGTCGGCATCACGGTGCCGACCGGCTACTCCTTCAACCTGGACGGCACCGCGATCTACCTGACCATGGCGTCGCTGTTCATCGCCACCGGTCTCGGCAAGCCGATGTCGATCGGGGAGCAGATCGGCCTGCTCGTGTTCATGATCATCGCGAGCAAGGGCGCCGCGGGCGTCACCGGCGCGGGGCTGGCCACCCTCGCCGGAGGATTGCAGGCGTACCGCCCCGACCTCGTCGACGGCGTGGGCGTGATCGTCGGCATCGACCGGTTCATGTCGGAGGGCCGCGCCCTGACGAACTTCACCGGCAATGCGATCGCCACGCTGCTGATCGGCACGTGGACGAAGGAGGTCGACCGCGACCGGCTGCGCGAGGTGCTCAGCGGCCGGCTGCCCTTCGACGAGTCGATCCTCGACGGGGTGGACGATCACGGCACCGCCGCCGGCCGCGCGACGGATGCCACGGAGGGGACGGATGCGCCGCGGCCGCTCCCGCACTACCGTTGAGCCATGGACATCGCGATCGCGGGGGCGACCGGCGCGATCGGCGCCGCGGTCGCCCGCGTCGCCGCCGAACGCGGGCACGGCGTGCGGACACTGGCGCGCAGCACCGGCGTCGACATCCTGGACGGGCGGGGGCTCGACCACGCCGTGCGCGGCAGCGACGTGGTGATCGACGTCCTCAACGTGCGGACGCAGAGTCCGCGGAAGGCGGCCGAGTTCTTCCAGCGCACCACCACCGGCCTGCTCGAGGCCGAGCAGAGGGCCGAGATCGGCCACCACCTCGCGCTGTCGATCGTCGGCATCGACCGGGCGCCGTACGGCTACTACGCCGGCAAGCTGGCGCAGGAGCGGGCGGTGCAGGCCGGAGCGGTGCCGTGGACGATCCTGCGGGCCACCCAGTTCCACGATTTCGCCCGGCAGCTGTTCGAGCGGGTCGCGCTGGGACCGCTGCATCCGGCGATCGCCGCGCGTACCCAGCCGGTGGATCTGACCGAACTTGCGGTGCGGATCGTCGATCTCGCCGAGGCCGGACCGTCGGGGCGCGTCCCCGATATGGCAGGGCCGCGCGAGGAGGATCTCGCCGCGATGATGCGCGCCTGGGCCGCGCACGCCGGCCGGCGCGCATGGATGCCGCGGGTGCCGTCGCCTGGCCGCTTCGGCCGGGCACTGCGGGACGGCAGCATCCTTCCCGGTCCGGACGCGCAGCTCGGGCGGGTGACCTTCGCCGAGTGGCTGGAGGCGCAGCCGCACGTGTGAGGGGGCGCGCCCGACGAGCCGGCTGAGCGGCCGGCCCCGACGAGTCGCCCCTCGTCGTCAGCCGCTCTTGCGGCGGAACTCGCGCTTCATCGGCGGCGCGGGGGTGGCGTGCACCGGTGAGTCGCCGTCGAGATGCGCCTCACCGTCGCGGTGCCGGGCGTTCTTCTTCTCGAGCGCCTCTTTGAACTTCCGCTTGATGTCCTCGGAGGGGACGGCCTTGTCTTCGCTCATGGCGCCAGCCTAGCTTCACCCGGCCCCGGCATCCGTTGGGGAGGAGTTCTCAGGCTCGGGAGGAGGAATCCGGCCTGAGGATCCGCCGCTGGCCGAGTTCTCCTCCCGAGCGTGTGGGCCGGTCAGCGGAACCGGCGCAGCCGCAGGCTGTTGCCGACGACGAAGGCGCTCGAGAACGCCATCCCCGCGCCGGCGCGTCGCGGCCAGGTCGATGAGGAGGCCGGCGAGGACCGCCGCGACGACCGACACCGCCATCGCGACCAGCGGTCCTCCCGGGACGAGCGCGGCGATCACCGCGCCGACCGCCGCCTGGTACGCGGCCCACCCGGCGGCGGCGAGGGCGGCGAGAGCCAGATACCGAGGCGGATGCACGCGCGACGCACCCGCGACGAGGTTCACCGCCAGGCGTGCGAACGGCACGAAGCGGGCGGTGAACAGCACGGTCGCGGTGCCGGTGTCGAGCCGGCGGCGCGCCCAGCCGAAGGCGCGGCGCATCCGGTGCCCGCGCATCCATCCCCACCGCTGCAGGCCCACCAGCCGCCCGACGAGATAGCAGCCCGCGTCGCCGGCCCAGGCGGCGCAGGCGGCCAGCGCGATCACGGCCGGGAGCGGCGGGGCGCCGTGTGCGATGGACAGGGCGCCCAGCGCCGTGACCGCGATCTCCCCGGGCACGACGACGATGAACGCATCGCACAGCACCAGAACGCTCATCAGCGCCAGACCGGACGGCCCGGTCAGGATCGCGAGCAGCGGTTCCGGCAGCACGCGTCCACTGTGACGCACGCCGGTGAACGGCAGGGGACCGGGCGGTGCCCGGCGGAACCTCCCGGAGGACTGCGGGTGACCGGCATCCGTGCATCCGGTGAACTCTTCCCGCGACGGCCCGCACGCGGCCGGTACACGCCCCGGCGCCGGGCATCCTGGCACCGTGAGAGTGGCGATCGTGACAGAGTCCTTCCTCCCGCACATGAACGGCGTGACCGGGTCGGTGCTGCAGATCCTCCGCCACCTGGAGCGCACCGGCCACCAGGCGCACGTCATCGCCCCCGCTGCGGCGGGCATGCCGCTGCGCAGCGGACACGCGCGCATCGACGCCGTCCCCTCCATCCCGCTGCCCGGGTACCGCAGCGTCCGCGTGGGCACGTCACCCACCGGCCGGCTGACCGCCGCGCTCGAAGCCTTCCGCCCGGACGTCGTGCACCTGGCATCCCCGTTCGCGCTGGGCTGGCGCGGCGTGCTCGCCGCCGGCCGGCTCGGGGTGCCCGCGGTCGCCGCCTACCAGACCGACGTCGCGGCGTACGCGGCTCGCTACGGGGTGGCGCTGACCACCGCGATCGCCGAGCGGCATGTCGCCCGGCTGCACCGGCGGGCCACGCTCACCCTCGCCCCGTCCTCGGCGTCCGAGCAGCAGCTCGCGCGGCTCGGCGTCGACCGGGTGCGGCGGTGGGGGCGCGGGGTGGACGCCGACCGGTTCCACCCGGACCGCCGCATCCCGCGGTGGGAGCACCGGATGCCGGGCGAGACCGTCGTCGGCTACGTCGGCCGGCTCGCCCCGGAGAAGCAGGTGGAGGATCTCGCGGCCCTCGCCGGGCTGCCCGGCATCCGTCTCGTCATCGTCGGCGACGGGCCGTCGCGGCCGCGCCTGCAGGCCCTGCTACCGGATGCCGTCTTCCTCGGCCATCTGTCCGGCGACGCGCTCGCCGCGGTGATGGCCTCGATCGACGTGTTCGTACATCCGGGGGAGAGCGACACGTTCGGGCAGACCCTGCAGGAGGCGCACGCCAGCGGCGTCCCCGTCGTCGCCACCGGTCGCGGCGGTCCGCGGGATCTGGTGCGGATGGGCGTCGACGGCTGGCTGTACCGTCCCGGGGACCTCGACGACCTGCGGATGCGGGTCGCGGACCTCGCCGGCGACCCGCGCAAGCGGCGCGCCTTCGGCAGGGCGGGACGCGAGGCGGTGGAGAGCCGCAGCTGGGAGCGGGTGTGCACGCAGCTGCTCGAACACTTCGAGGAGGCGCGGATGCTGCACGCCGTCGACCGGTCGCTGCGCGCGCCGCGCCTGCGCCGGCCGGAACCGGTCCCGGCGACCGCGCGCCCCTGGATGCGGTACGTGGCGCTGGGCGACTCGCTCACCGAGGGCCTGTGCGATCCGGACCGCGACGGGACGCTGCGCGGGTGGGCGGACCGGCTCGCGCTGCTCCTCGCCGCCCGCAGCGGGCTGCAGTACGCCAACCTCGCGGTGCGTTCGCGGCGGGTCGACGACGTGTGCGGGCCGCAGCTGCAGCGTGCCCTCGCACTGCGGCCCGACCTCGTCACGATCCTCGTCGGCGCGAACGACCTGGTGCGGATCCGGGTGGACGTGACGGCCCTGGCCGCCCGCGTCGAGGACGCCGTCCGCCGGCTGCGCGGCGCCGGCGCGGACGTGGTGCTGCTGACGCCCTTCCTGCCCCGACGACGCGAGGCGGCGGTGTACGCGCGGCGGTTCGCCGCCTTCGCCGATGCGCTGAGCGGCGTCGCCGAACGCACCGGCGCCCTGCTGGTGGACACGGACCTGCACCCCGCGCTGGGGGAGCGGCCGAACTGGGCGGAGGACCTCGTGCACCTCTCCCGCAGCGGGCACCGGTTCCTCGCCTACCGGGTCGGCGAGGCGCTCGGCGTGCCGTACGCCGAGGAGCTGGGCGCGCTCGACGAGGCGCTGCACGAGGGCGAGCGGCTCACCCGGCGGATGTGGTGGCGGCGCTACGCGCTGCCGTGGGTGTGGCGGCGGATGCACGGCCGCACCGCCGGCGACGGGCTCACCGCCAAGCACACCGGGTACGTGTTCATCGGGCGCTCGGCCTCGCCGGACCGCTCGATCGCCGTCGGCTGAACGCGGCCGGCCTGCGGGCGGCCGGGGAAGGGCTGGTACGCTGGGGAAGGCTGCCTGTGGCATCCATCGAAACTGCATACAGGCTTCACACGGAGCGGTCGGCTGAGAAGCTGGTCCCCTGTGGTGGGTTCCTCGTCGCACGCGGCGCCGGGTGATCTTCTACTGGTGGCCAGCGCAGGCGCTGTTCGCGGGACTGCCCGCGCGCTTATATCTGTCCGCATCCGCTCCTTCGCGAACGCTCGTGCGTCACACGGACGCGCGAGCCTAAACAAAGAAGGAGAGACCTCTTGGAAGGTCCTGAAATCACCGCCACCGAGGCCGTTCTCGACAACGGCCGCTTCGGCACCCGCACCATCCGCTTCGAGACCGGACGCCTCGCCCAGCAGGCGCAGGGCTCGGTGGCGGCCTACCTCGACGGCGAGACCATGCTGCTGTCGGCGACCTCCGTGAGCAAGCAGCCGCGCGAGGGCTTCGACTTCTTCCCGCTGACGGTCGACGTCGAGGAGCGCTCCTACGCCGCCGGCAAGATCCCCGGCTCGTTCTTCCGCCGCGAGGGCCGCCCCTCCACCGAGGCGATCCTGGTGTGCCGTCTCATCGACCGCCCGCTGCGCCCGTCGTTCGTCGACGGCCTGCGCAACGAGGTGCAGATCGTCATCACCGTCCTCTCGATCGCCCCGGGCGAGTTCTACGACGCACTGGCGATCAACGCCGCCTCGGCGTCCACGCAGATCTCCGGTCTGCCGTTCTCCGGCCCCATCGCCGGTGTCCGCCTCGCGCTCATCCCCGGTCACGGCGAGAACGCCGACCAGTGGGTCGCGTTCCCGAACGCCGAGCAGGTGGAGCAGGCCGTGTTCGACCTCGTCGTCGCCGGCCGCGTGATCACCAAGGCAGACGGCTCCGAGGACGTCGCGATCATGATGGTCGAGGCCGAGGCGACCGAGAACAGCTGGAACCTCATCAAGGCCGGCGCCGTCAAGCCCAGCGAGGAGGTCGTCGCGCAGGGCCTGGAGGCCGCCAAGCCGTTCATCGCCCAGCTGGTGAAGGCGCAGGCCGAGCTCGCCGCGACCGCGTCGAAGGAGCCCGGCGTGTACCCGGTGTTCCCGGCGTACAGCCAGGAGGTCTACGACTTCGTGGCCGAGCGCGCCTACGCCGAGCTCAGCGACGTCTACCAGATCGCCGACAAGCAGCAGCGCCAGAACGCCGACGACGCGATCAAGGACCGTGTCCGCGCCGAGCTCATCGAGGCCACCGAGGCCGGGAACCTGCCCGCCGCCGCGCCGCTGGAGTTCTCCGCGGCGTACAAGTCGGTCACCAAGAAGATCGTCCGCGGTCGCATCCTCACCGAGAACGTCCGCATCGACGGCCGCGGCCTCGCCGACATCCGTCCGCTCGACGCCGAGGTCCAGGTGATCCCGCGCGTGCACGGCTCGGCCATCTTCCAGCGCGGCGAGACCCAGATCCTGGGTGTCACCACGCTGAACATGCTCAAGATGGAGCAGCAGATCGACTCGCTGTCGCCCACCACGAGCAAGCGCTACATGCACCACTACAACTTCCCGCCCTACTCCACCGGTGAGACCGGCCGGGTCGGGTCGCCGAAGCGTCGCGAGATCGGGCACGGCTTCCTCGCCGAGCGCGCCCTCGTGCCGGTGCTGCCCAGCCGCGAGGAGTTCCCGTACGCGATCCGCCAGGTGTCCGAGGCTCTCGGCTCCAACGGCTCCACCTCGATGGGCTCGGTCTGCGCGTCCACGCTGTCGCTGCTGAACGCCGGTGTGCCGCTGCGCGCCCCGGTGGCCGGCATCGCGATGGGCCTGGTCTCCGACGAGGTCGACGGCGAGACCCGCTACGCGGCGCTCACCGACATCCTCGGCGCCGAGGACGCTCTCGGCGACATGGACTTCAAGGTGGCCGGCACCGCCGAGTTCGTCACCGCGATCCAGCTGGACACCAAGCTCGACGGCATCCCCTCCGAGGTGCTCGCCGGCGCGCTGACCCAGGCCCGCGACGCGCGCCTGACCATCCTGAACGTGCTCAACGCGGCGATCGACTCCCCGGATGAGATGGCGCCGACCGCTCCGCGCGTGATCAGCGTGCAGATCCCGGTCGACAAGATCGGCGAGCTGATCGGCCCGAAGGGCAAGACGATCAACGCCATCCAGGACGAGACCGGCGCGCAGATCTCCATCGAGGAGGACGGCACCGTCTACATCGGCGCGACCGACGGCCCCTCGGCCGAGGCCGCCCGCGCCCAGGTGAACGCGATCGCCAACCCCACCAACCCGGAGGTCGGCGAGCAGTTCCTGGGCACCGTGGTGAAGATCGCCACGTTCGGCGCCTTCGTCTCGCTGCTGCCCGGCAAGGACGGCCTGCTGCACGTCACCGAGGTGCGCAAGCTCGCCGGCGGCAAGCGCGTGGAGAACGTCGAGGACGTCCTCTCCGTCGGCCAGAAGATCCTGGTGCGCATCACGAAGATCGACGACCGCGGCAAGCTGTCCCTCGAGCCGGTGCTCGACGACGCCCCCGCCGAGGAGGCCCCGGCCGAAGAGCCGGCCGAGGCCTGACCCTCGGTGCGGGCCCCGCGCCCGCACGTCACGAGACCCCGGGATCCGCGGATCCCGGGGTCTCGTCGTATCCGATGTGACCAAAACGTTATCCGCGGCCGTCGATCACGCCCGTCACGGTGTCGGGAGCCCCGGGGATCGTCCTCTACCCTCGAAGTACCGCGCATCGGGGACGCCGGTGCGGGACACGAGTCGGGGGACCCGCGGGGGTGAGATGATGCGTCTGTTCGGCGTAGGGACGGCAGCCGAGAACGGACGCGCCCCGCAGGCGCACGACGCGCACCCCTCCGCTCCGATCCCGGTCGTCGGACCGGGCGTCGGCGAGCAGATCCGCGTGCCTCTCGGCGAGAGCGGGTTCACGGTGTTCCCGCTGATGATCGGCGCCGCGGAGTTCGGCTGGAACGTCGACCTCGAGACCAGCCACGGCATCCTGGACCGCTACGCGGAGTTCGGCGGCAACGCCGTGCACACCGCCGACGGGTATTCCGGCGGCCGCAGCGAGCACATCATCGGCCAGTGGCTGCGCTCCCGGGGTCGGCGGGAGGGCACCGTCCTCGCCGTCCGCATCGGCGCGCACGCCGACAACCCCGGGCTCGGGTCGGTGAACCTGGTGCGCGCCGTGGAGGGGTCGCTGACCCGGCTGGGCGTCGAGCGCCTGGACATCGTCTACCTCGATGCCACCCTGGACGACGGGACCAACCTCGAGGACACCCTGGCCACGGTGGAATGGCTCCGCGACGCCGGCAAGATCTCCACCGTGGGCGCCTTCCGGTTCTCCGCCGAGCGCCTCGTCGAGGCCCGCATCCTCGCCGCGGCCGGCTACCCGCGGATCGAGATGCTGGACGAGCCATACAACCTGGTGCGCCGCAAGCCCTTCGAAGGAGACCTCCGTCTCGTCGCGGGCGCGCAGAGCCTGGCGGTGACGCCCTCGCACGCCCTCGAGCACGGCTTCCTATCCGGACGCCACCGCACCAAGGGCTCCTCGTCCGGGGTGCGCGCGGTGCAGCTGCGCGGGAACCTGAACCGGCGCGGCATCCGCATCCTGCGCGCGCTCGACCTCGTGGCGGGCGAGCTCGGCGTGCCCGTCGCCGCGGTCTCGATCGCCTGGCTGCTCGCGCAGCGCACGGTCGTTGCGCCCATCGTGAACGTGTTCGCGACCGAGCACGTCGAGGAGCTCATGCAGGGCGCCGGCGTGACCCTGTCGCGCGCCCAGCTCGCCGAGCTGAGTCGCGCCGCCGAGTGACGGGCATCCGGCGCGGCTGCGGCCGTTCCGGCGCCGGGGTGGTGCTTGCGGGGGGCGCGACGCGTCCGACGTGGGCGCTGCGGAGCGCCGCCGGTCCCGTGTCCGCGCCGTGACATAAGCTGGGGGCATCCCGACACGGGGGCAGGAACGGGCGGGGTTGTGACGCATTACATCTATCTGGTCAGGCACGGCGAGCATCAGGACGCCGAGCACGGCGTCGACGACGGACCGCTCTCGCCCCGGGGCCAGCGTCAGGCCGAGCTGATCGCCGACCGGCTCTCCGGGCTCCCGCTGGACGCCGTCTGGCATTCCCCGCTGCTGCGCGCGGCCGAGACCGCCAGGGCCGTCGCAGCGCGGCTGCCCGCGGTCGACCCGGAGCCTTCCGCCCTGCTGTTCGACTGTGTGCCCACCGGGATGACGGAGGACACGCCGGCCGTGTACGAGACCTTCTTCGGCTCCGTCACCGAGGCGGAGATCGACGCCGGCCGCGCGCAGATGGCGGATGCCGTGGGGGAGTTCCTCGTGCGCAAGCAGGGCGACGTGCACGAGGTGCTGATCACGCACAACTTCGTGATCGCGTGGTTCGTCCGCGAGGTGCTCGGTGCGCCGGAGTGGCGGTGGATGACCCTGAACCAGGGCCACTGCGGACTGACGATCATCGCGCAGAAGCAGGGGCGCCCCTGGACGCTGCTGTCGCACAACGACCTCGGTCACCTGCCGATGGAGCTGCGCACCGGCCTTCCGGACACGCCCATGGTGTGACCTGCGCGTCACCTCCGGGCCCGGGTCGCCGCGCGAAACTAGACTGGAGACATGACCACGCAGGTTGCCCTCGTCGGCGGAACCGGGAATCTCGGCGGCATCATCCGCACCGTCGTCGACGAGCTGGACGGGTTCGAGGTGAGCCGCATCCTCACCTCCGCCAGCGATCTGCGCGAGCTCGACGGCGCGGGCCTGGTCATCGACGCGTCCACCCCGGCGGTGAGCGTGGAGGTGGTCAGGGCGGCGACGGAGATGGGCATCAACGTCCTCGTCGGCACGTCCGGCTGGTCGCAGGAGCGCATCGCGCTGGTGCGGCCGCTCGTCGAGGCCGCCGGCACCGGCGCCGTGTTCATCCCGAACTTCTCCCTCGGCTCGGTGCTGGGCTCGGCCCTCGCCGCCGCGGCGGCGCCGTTCTTCCCGTTCGCGGAGATCATCGAGGCGCACCGCGACACCAAGATCGACTCGCCCAGCGGCACCGCGGTCCGCACCGCCGAGCTGATCACCGCGGCCCGCGAGGAGCAGGGCCCGGTGAGCGCCCCGCACGCGGATCAGCGCGCGCGCGGCCAGCAGGTCGCGGGCATCCCTGTCCACTCGCTGCGCCGCCCGGGTGTGATCGCCAAGCAGGAGGTCATCCTGTCCGGGCCGGGGGAGTCGCTCTCCTTCGTGCATGACACGATCGAGCCCGCTCTGGCGTACGCGCCCGGCATCCGTCTGGCCGTGCCGTTCGCACGCGACGCGCGCGGCGTCGTCGTCGGCCTCGAGAACATGATCGACATCGGCATCCGGACCCGGTCGTGACCTCGCGCCTCGGCGTCGCCGTGATGGCGGCCGCCCTGCTGCTGTACATCGCCGTGGTGGGCTGGCGTGCCGTGGTGCTGCTGGGCTCGGGCGAGCCGATCGCGGTGGCGATGGGGGTGGCGCTGCTGGTGCTGCCGTTGATCGGGGCGTGGGCGCTGGTGCGCGAGCTGCAGTTCGGCTTCGCGGCTGACCGGCTGGGGCGGATGCTGGATGCCGAGGGCGGCATGCCGGAGGCGCCCGCGGAGCTCATGCCCAGCGGACGCCTGAAGAGCGAGGATGCCGCCGTCCTGCTCGCCCGCTACACCGCGGAGGCCGAAGCCGCGCCGGAGGACTGGCGGGCGCGCTACCGGGTCGGCGTCGTCCAGGACGCCGCCGGCCGACGGAAGGATGCCCGTGCCAGCATCCGGCAGGCGATCCGCCTCGCACAGCCCAGGCCCTGAGCCTCAGCTTCTAGACCCCTGACCCGCTCATCCCGGCACATTGTGTCCCGTCGTGCAGGCGGTGGGTCGTCCGACCTGCACCTGGTGACACAATGTGCCGGGAAGGGTGGGTGGCAGTCAGGCCAGGGACGCCTCGAGGGTGATCTCGATGCCGGCGAGCGCCTGGGAGACCGGACAGCCGGCCTTGGCGCCCTCGGCGATCTCCTGGAACTTCTCCGGCGTGATGCCCGCGACGGTGGCGTTGACGTTCAGGTGGCTGCCGGTGATGCCGGTGCCGGGCTTGAAGGTCACCGAGGCGGTGGTGTTCAGGCGCTCGGGCGGGGTGCCGTTCTCGGCGAGGGCGTGCGAGAACGCCATGCTGAAGCACGAGGCGTGCGCCGCGGCGATGAGCTCCTCCGGCGTGGTGGTCGTCTCGGAGCCCTCGCTGCGGGCCTTCCAGTCGATGGGGAAGGTGCCCAGGTTCGAGGAGGAGAAGGCGACGGTGCCGGACCCCTCCATGAGCGATCCGGTCCAGGTGGTGGTGGCTTCGCTGGTGACGGTCATGGTTCCTCCAGAGGTCTCGGGGTCACGACGCGGGCTCGCGTCGTCTCCGGCCAGCCTAGCGAGGGGTCGCGGCGGGAGGGAACGCTCAGGCCGCGGAGCGCAGCACGCCCGCGCGCCGCAGCAGCAGGTAGATCTGGCAGCCCAGGCAGTAGCCGAACGCCGCATTCAGGAACGCCGCGGCGAACGCAGCCGCCGTGGCGATCGGCAGCGCTGCGGGCACGCCGGCCAGGTGCAGCAGCAGGCCGACCCCGACCACGAACAGGCCGACGCCCTGGGCGAACCGCGGCGGACGGGGATCCTCCAGCTCGGCCGGCGGCACCAGGCGAGGCCGGATGACGCTGCGGAACAGCACCGCCCAGGGATGCGTCTGCGGCGAGAGGACGCCCCAGAGGAACAGCAGCGCGACGAGCACGGCGACGAGCACGGCTGCGAGCCGAGCGCCCGACGCGGTCAGCAGTCCGAGAAGCGTGGCGATCAGCAGCAGCACGGAGGTGATGGCGGCGGCGAAGCGGGGGCCGCGGGGGTCGATTCCGGGGGGAGTGGTCATCGGATCTCCTGGGGTGCGGTCCGGGTTGCGGATGCGGTCCGGGGCGCGGATGCGGGGAGGGCGGCGAGCGCGGCCTCCAGATCCGCCGGGCGCGGGACGCCGTTGAAGCGCGAGCGGATGCGGCAGCCGGCGTCCACGAGCAGGGTCGTCGGGGTCTGCAGGATCCGGTACCGGCCGGCCGTTTCCGTGCGCCGGGTGAGGTCCACCTCGATGTGGCCGACGCCCTCGTGCCGGATGGCCAGGTCGGACAGCATCCGTCGCACCTGCGGGCAGCGGGCGCACACCTCGGTGCTGAACTGGACGAAGGTGGCGCGCGGTGCGAGCCGTCCAGGCAGGTCGGCGGGGTCGACCACCGACCCGTCGCCGCGGCGCCGTCGCCCGTCGCGCCGTCGCCACACGGCGCCCAGCGCGGCGGTCGCCGCGACGAGGACGCCGACGGTCGCGAGGGCAGCCCACAGGTCCATGTCCCGAGGGTACGCCGGGCGTCCGGCACCGGGTCCGATATGACGCCGGGTGACGCGCAGGCGGGGCGGGGGAGCCTCCCGGTATCGTGGCTGTCATGACGGTTCCCACCCCGTACGAGGACCTGCTCCGCGACGTGCTCGCGAACGGCACGCACAAGGACGACCGCACCGGCACCGGCACCACCAGCGTCTTCGGACGGCAGATCCGGTTCGACCTGTCGCAGGGCTTCCCGCTGATCACCACCAAGCGGGTGCACTTCAAATCGGTCGCCTACGAGCTGCTCTGGTTCCTCCGCGGCGACTCGAACGTGCGCTGGCTGCAGGAGCACGGCGTCACGATCTGGGACGAGTGGGCGGATGCCGACGGCGACCTCGGTCCGGTGTACGGCGTGCAGTGGCGGTCCTGGCCGACGCCCGACGGCGGGCACATCGATCAGCTGGCCCAGGTGGTGGAGCAGATCCGCGCCACTCCCGACTCCCGGCGGCTGATCGTGTCGGCGTGGAACCCGGCGGACATCCCGGACATGGCCCTCGCGCCCTGCCACGCGCTGTTCCAGTTCTACGTCGCCGACGGGAAGCTCTCCTGCCAGCTCTACCAGCGCAGCGCCGACCTGTTCCTCGGGGTGCCGTTCAACATCGCCTCCTACGCGCTGCTGACCCTGATGATCGCGCAGCAGACCGGCCTCGAGCCCGGGGACTTCGTCTGGACCGGCGGTGACTGCCACGTCTACGACAACCATATCGAGCAGGTGCAGGAGCAGCTCCGCCGCGACCCGTACCCGTACCCCACGCTGCGCCTCGCCCGCAGGCCCGCGTCCCTCTTCGACTACCGGTACGAGGACTTCGTGCTGGAGGACTACCAGCACCACCCGGCGATCCGCGCGGCGGTCGCGGTATGACCTGGCTGGGGCTGATCTGGGCGGAGGCGCACGGCGGCGTCATCGGCGCCGGCGGCGGCATGCCGTGGCACGTCCCGGAGGACCTCGCCCACTTCAAGGAGGTCACCCTGGGCCGTCCGGTGATCATGGGCCGCAAGACCTGGGAGTCCCTGCCGGAGCGGTTCCGGCCGCTGGAAGGGCGGGAGAACATCGTGATCACCCGCCGCCAGGACTGGGCCGCCGACGGCGCGCGTCGCGCCTCGAGCATCCACGACGCGGTCCGCGGACTCGACAGCGCCTGGGTGATCGGCGGCGCCGAGATCTTCCGGCAGGTGCTCGGCGACGCCGATCGGCTCGAGGTCACCGAGCTCGACCTCGACGTCACCGGGGACGCGTTCGCGCCCTCCCGCGAGGGCTGGCGGCTGGTGGACGAGGCGGAGTGGCGCACCTCGCGCACCGGCATCCGCTACCGATTCCTGGGGTACGAGCGCTGATGCCGCAGGCGCTGATCACGGGCGCCAGCGCCGGGCTCGGAGCCGAGTTCGCCCGGCAGCTCGCCGCGCGCGGCGCGGATCTGATCCTGGTCGCACGCTCCGCCGACGCCCTGGAGGAGCTGGCGGTGGAGCTGCGCACGACGCACGGCGTCGACGTCCGGGTGCTGCCCGCCGATCTCGCCGTGGAGGCGGACCTGCAGCGTGTCGCCGACCGGCTGACGGATGCCGCGTCCCCGGTCGATCTGCTGGTCAACAACGCCGGGTTCGGGCTGCCGCTGCGGTTCGCGGACAACGACGTCGACGACGAGGTGCGCCACCTGCGGGTGCACGTCGAGGCACCGCTGCGGCTCATGCACGCGGCTCTGCAGACCATGCGGGGTCGCGGCGGCCGGATCGTCAACGTCGCCTCCGTCGCCGGCTTCATCCCGCGCTCCACCTACGCCGCCTGTAAGGCGTGGCTGATCGGGTTCAGCCGGTGGGCGAACATCGAGTACGCCCGCGACGGCGTCAGCGTCACCGCGCTGTGCCCCGGGTTCACGCACACGACGTTCCACGAGCGGATGGGACTGGCCGCCGGGGAGGAGGGCGTCCCCGCGTTCGCGTGGCTGGATGCGCGGGCGGTGGTGCGCGAGGGACTGCGGGATGCCGCCCGCGGCCGCGCGGTCTCGGTGCCGTCGCTGCGCTACAAGGCGATCGTCGCCCTCGCGCGGCTACTGCCGCCGTCGGTGGCGGCGCGGGCGGGCGGCCGCGGGCGGATGTAGCGGGCCCGGCCGGTCGGGCGGACGCACTCGGCGCCGCGCCCAGACGACCGGACGCCGCGCCCGGACGACCGGACCCCGCGTCGGGCCCGCGGTCAGGCGAAGCGGCCGAGGCGGATGCCGGCCAGCGCGAGCGCCGCGACCGTCTCGCCGTCGGTGATCCGACCGTCCGCGATCATCGCGATCGCCTCGGCGAACGGCACCCGCAGCACGGCGTCGATGCCCTCCTCGGTGCGGCCCTCGTCATCAGCGTCCGCGGCCGGGCGCAGTCCGCGCGCCAGGAACACGTGCTCCCGCGCCACGGCGATGCCGTTCAGGGCGTTCACGGTGCCGAGCGCGGTCCACTCGTCGGCCTCGAGCCCGGTCTCCTCGCGCAGCTCGCGCCGGGCGGCCGTGAGCGGATCCTCCCCGTCGGTGCCGCCGGCCGGCACCTCGATCGACGCGCCGGTGGTGTAACGGTGCAGGGACACCAGGCACACGCGCTCGTCCTCGTCGAGCGCGACCACGAAGACGGCCGGATGCTGCATCCGCACCACGCCGTAGATCCCGGCGCCCGACGGGCCGGTCACGCGGTCCTCCCGCACCTCGATCCACCGGTTCTCGTACACGGTCCGCGAGTCGTCGATCTGCCACACCATCCCCCGAGCCTACGGTCCCGGCGCGGCCGTTCCGGCGCGAGAGCGCGCCGCGAGACGATAACCTGAACTCATGACGCACACGGGCAACCCCTTCGGACAGGTTCTCGTCGCGCTGGTCACGCCGATGACCGCCGACGGCGAGGTGGACTGGCCCGCGGTCGAGAAGCACATCGACACCGTCATCGCCGACGGCGCCGACGGCATCGTGGTCACCGGCACCACCGGTGAGACCTCGACCCTGACCGACGCCGAGAAGCTGCGCCTCGTCGAGGTCGGCAAGGACGTCGCCTCCGGACGGGCGAAGATCATCACCGGCGGCGGATCCAACGAGACCGCGCACGCCATCGAGCTGTACAAGGCGAGCGAGAAGGCCGGCGCCGACGGCATCATGATCGTCACGCCGTACTACAACAAGCCCACCCAGGCCGGCATCCTGACCCACTTCCGCCTCGTCGCCGACGCCACCGACCTGCCGGTCATCCTGTACGACATCCCCGGCCGCACCGGCGTGCCGATCAAGTACGAGACGATCCTGCGCCTGGCCAAGCATCCGAACATCCTCGCCGTGAAGGACGCGAAGGGCGACTTCAGCGAGGTCAGCCGGGTGCTCAACCAGACCGACCTGATGTACTTCTCCGGCGACGACGCGAACGTGCTGCCGCATCTGTCGATCGGGGCCACCGGCCTGATCGGCGTCACCGCGAACATCACCTCCGCGCCGTACCGCACCATCGTCGACGCCGTGAACCGCGGCGACCTGAAGGCGGCCACGGCGGAGCACAAGCGCCTCGAGCCCCTGGTCCGCGCGGTGATGACCCACGTGCCGGGGACCGTGTCGACCAAGTACATCCTGCACGGGCTCGGCCGCATCGGCAGCCCGCGCGTGCGGCTCCCGCTGGTCGGGCCGGAGGAGTGGGAGGCCGCCCTCATCGAGGACGAGCTGTCGCTGGTCAAGGACGTCCCCGGTGCCGATTTCTCGAACTTCCGCCCCGACCGCAACGCGGCCGCGGGTGGCGCGCTGCCCAAGGTGCACGGCACCACCCGCTGAGCCGGGCAGGCGCGCAACGCCACGAACGGACACGAGCGGTGTCCGACTGAGGAGACAGCATGTCCATCCCCCTGTCCGAACCGGAACCCCTCGCCGCCGGCACCCTGCGCGTCATCCCCCTCGGAGGACTGGGCGAGGTCGGCCGCAACATGACGGTCTTCGAGTTCCAGGGCAAGATCCTCGTCGTCGACTGCGGCGTGCTCTTCCCCGAGGAGCACCAGCCGGGCGTCGACCTGATCCTGCCCGACTTCGAGCCGATCAAGGACCGCCTCGACGACATCGTCGGCATCGTGCTCACGCACGGTCACGAGGACCACATCGGCGCGGTGCCGTACCTGCTCCGCCTGAAGGGCGACATCCCGCTGATCGGCTCCAGCCTCACGCTCGCGCTCGTCGAGGCGAAGCTCAAGGAGCACCGGATCAAGGCCTACACGCTCACGGTCGCCGAGGGGCAGCGCGAGCAGGCCGGCCCGTTCGACCTCGAGTTCGTCGCAGTGAACCACTCGATCCCGGATGCCCTCGCCGTCGCGATCCGCACCCCCGCCGGCCTGGTGCTCGCCACCGGCGACTTCAAGATGGACCAGCTCCCGCTGGACGGCCGGCTCACCGACCTGCGCGCCTTCTCGCGCCTGGGCGAGGAGGGCGTCGACCTGTTCCTGGTCGACTCCACCAACGCCGACATCCCCGGCTTCACCCCCCTGGAGCGCTCCATCGGCCCGGTGCTCGACCAGGTGATCGCCAAGGCGCCGCGCCGGGTGATCGTCGCCAGCTTCTCCAGCCACGTGCACCGCGTGCAGCAGGTGATCGACGCCGCCTACGCCCACGGCCGCCGGGTGGCCTTCCTCGGCCGCAGCATGGTGCGGAACATGACCATCGCCGAGGATCTGGGCTACCTGAAGGTGCCGGACGGCGTCCTCATCGACTACAAGAAGGCCAAGGACCTGCCCGACGACCGCATCGTCTACATGTCCACCGGCTCGCAGGGCGAGCCGATGGCCGTGCTCAGCCGCATGGCGAACCTCGACCACGCCATCGAGCCCGGCGAGGGCGACACCGTGATCCTCGCCTCCA
This sequence comes from Microbacterium sp. EF45047, assembly GCF_028472845.1. NCBI lineage: Bacteria > Bacillati > Actinomycetota > Actinomycetes > Micrococcales > Microbacteriaceae > Microbacterium > Microbacterium sp. EF45047. The sequence continues at coordinate 1,045,727 of NZ_CP069429.1, forward strand.
GCCTCATCCCCGGCAACGAGAACGCCGTCTACCGCGTGATCGACGGCCTCACCAAGCTCGGCGCGAACGTCGTGCACAAGGCCAACGCCCAGGTGCACGTGTCGGGTCACGCCGCGGCCGGAGAGCTGCTGTACTGCTACAACATCCTGAAGCCCCGGAACGTGCTGCCGGTGCACGGCGAGTACCGCCACCTGATCGCGAACGCGAAGCTCGCCCGCGACACCGGCGTGCCCGAGGAGCGCACCATCATCGCCTCGAACGGCACGGTCATCGACCTCCGCGACGGCGAGGCGCACGTGGCGGGGCAGCTCGATCTCGGCTTCGTGTACGTCGACGGGTCGACGGTCGGCGAGATCACGGATGCCGACCTCAAGGACCGCCGCATCCTCGGCGAGGAGGGCTTCATCTCGGTCATCGTCGTCGTGGACGCGCAGACCGGCGGCATCATCTCCGGCCCGGAGATCCACGCCCGCGGCGTCGCCGAGGACGACGCCGTGTTCGACGACGTGGTGCCGAAGATCGTCGCCGCGCTCAAGGAGGCCGCCGGCAACGGCGTCCGCGACAACCACGCGCTCTCGCAGGTCGTCCGCCGCACCATCGGCCGCTGGGTGAACCAGAAGCTGCGCCGCCGGCCGATGATCGTGCCGCTTGTGATCGAGGCCTGACCGGGTCCGATCCCGCGGAAAGCCGCGTCATTGCGGGCCGGCGTCGGACCCGGGACGTACCGTAGAGGAATGGCCAGGAGCACCACGAAGACCGCGCGCGCCGCCGAGGACACTCCGTCGCGCTCGAAGCGGCAGACGGCCTCCAAGGCACCCGCGAAGGCGGCGCCCGCGCCGAGGAAGTACATCGACGAGCCCGAGCGTCCGCCGCTGGCGGTGCGGATGTGGCTGGGCCTCGCGCACGGCGTCGGCGGCCTGTTCCGCGCCTTCGGGCCGGAGACCCTCGAGAAGGACCAGCGGCGGGACGGCTTCCCGTTCCTGCTCGTGCTGCTGGCCTGCGTGGGCGCGGTCGTGGAGTGGTTCTTCATCGGCGACGCGGTCGCGCAGATCATCAGCGCGTACAGCTGGGGGATGCTGGTCGGCCGCATCGCGTTCGTGATGCCGGTGCTGCTCCTCCTGCTGGCCGGATGGCTGTTCCGGCATCCGTCCTCCGTGCACGACAACGGCCGGATCGGGATCGGCTTCGGCCTGTTCACGCTCGCCCTGGCCGGGATCTGCCACGTCGCCTCCGGCACCGCGAACGACCTCGGGGTGCTGGAGCGCCCCCAGCCGCGGGACGGGATGCCGGCGCTCAGCGCCGCCGGGGGCCTGTTCGGATGGATGCTCGGCGAGCCGCTGGCCTTCCTGACCCCGATCGTCGCCTACCTCGTGCTCGGGCTGCTGACGTTCCTCAGCATCCTCATCCTCACCAAGACCCCGCCGAACCGGATCGGACAGCGCCTCGGCGACCTGTACGCGTGGATGTTCGGCACCGAGCGTCCCGAGCGCCCCGAGCGTCCCGCTCCCGGCGAGGCGCGCGCCGACGACGCGGACGCGGACCAGGACGACGCCCTGCCGTGGTGGCGTCGGAACAAGACCGGACGCGAGGAGGACCCCGACGCCGGATCCGACTCGCAGGCGATCACCGCACTGCTGGACGAACCCGGGTCGAAGGCCGCGTACGACCAGGCCGTCATCGTCGACGACGAGCCGTACGACGCCGCCACCGAGGTCCTCACCGATGTCAGCGCGATCACCGGCATGCTCGACGAGCAGAACGCCACCGCGCTGCTGGACGACTCCGGCTCCACCGGCGAGCTGCCCGGACTGGACGGCTTCGGCACCGAGGGTCCGGGGGAGCGCGGGCCGCAGCCGCCCGCCGCGCCGTACACGCTGCCTCCGCCCGCCCTGCTCAGCGAGGGACCTCCCGCCGTGGCGCGCTCGGAGGCGAACGACCGCGTGGTGCAGCAGATCACCAACGTGCTCACCCAGTTCAACGTCGACGCCAAGGTCACCGGCTTCTCCCGGGGCCCGACGGTCACCCAGTACGAGGTGGAGGTCGGGCACGGGGTCAAGGTCGAGAAGATCCTGCAGCTGAGCAACAACTTCGCCTACGCGGTCGCCTCGAACGATGTGCGCATCCTCTCGCCCATCCCGGGCAAGAGCGCGATCGGCATCGAGATCCCCAACTCCGACCGCGAGAAGGTGGCGCTCGGCGACGTGCTGCGCTCGGCCGCCGCACAGAAGAGCACGCATCCGCTCACCATCGGCGTCGGCAAGGACGTCGGCGGCAACTTCGTCGTCGCCAACCTCGCGAAGATGCCGCACCTGCTCGTGGCCGGCTCCACCGGCTCGGGCAAGTCCAGCTTCGTGAACTCGATGATCACGAGCCTGCTGATGCGTGCCCGCCCGTCGGACGTCCGGATGGTGCTGATCGACCCCAAGCGGGTCGAGCTGACCAGCTACGCCGGCGTGCCGCACCTGATCACGCCCATCATCACGAACCCGAAGAAGGCGGCCGAGGCGCTGCAGTGGGTCGTGAAGGAGATGGACATGCGGTACGACGACCTCGCGTCGTTCGGGTTCCGTCACATCGACGACTTCAACCGCGCCGTGCGCGCCGGTGAGGTCGAGGTACCGCCGGGCAGCGAGCGGGTGCTCAAGCCGTACCCGTACCTGCTCGTCGTCGTGGACGAGCTCGCCGACCTGATGATGGTCGCCCCGCGCGATGTCGAGGACTCGATCGTGCGCATCACCCAGCTGGCGCGCGCCTCGGGCATCCACCTGGTCCTGGCCACCCAGCGACCGAGCGTCGACGTGGTCACCGGCCTGATCAAGGCGAACGTGCCCTCGCGTCTGGCGTTCGCGGTGACCAGCGTCACGGACAGCCGGGTCATCCTGGACAGCCCCGGTGCGGACAAGCTCATCGGCCAGGGCGACGCGCTGTTCTCGCCGATGGGGTCGTCCAAGCCGTTCCGCCTGCAGGGCGCGTGGGTGGACGAGAGCGAGATCGACGCCGTCGTCAAGCACGTCACCGCGCAGGCCCGCCCGGAGTACCGGCCGGACGTGCAGGAGGCGATCGAGCCGAAGAAGAAGGAGGTCGACGAGGACATCGGCGACGACCTCGAGCTGCTGCTCGCCGCCGCCGAGCTCGTCGTGTCGACCCAGTTCGGGTCCACCTCGATGCTGCAGCGGAAGCTGCGCGTCGGCTTCGCCAAGGCCGGCCGCCTCATGGACCTGCTCGAGTCGCGGGAGATCGTGGGCCCGTCCGAGGGCTCGAAGGCGCGCGACGTGCTGGTCACCGCCGAGCAGCTTCCGGGCGTGCTCGCCCGCCTGCGCGGCGAGGACGCACCCGCCCCGGCGCCCGCCGCCGCAGCGCCGGCCGCACCGCGCGGCGCCGAGTCCGACCCGGTCGAGGCGCAGTTCCAAGGCCTCCCGGTCGTCGAGGAGGAGGGCGACGAGGACGCCTGGGGACTGACGGGACGCGACTGATGGCCATTCCGCGGCAGCTCCCGAACGCCATCACGATCGTCCGCATCCCGCTCGCGATCGTCTTCCTCGTGCTGCTGCTGCTCGGCGGACCCGCCGGGGACGCCCACCTCGGGCTGCGCTGGACCGCCGCGGCGCTGTTCGTCCTCGCGATCTCCACCGACTGGGTGGACGGCTACCTCGCCCGCAAGCACGACATCGTCAGCGACTTCGGCAAGCTGTGGGATCCGATCGCGGACAAGCTCCTCACCGGCGCCGGGTTCATCGGCCTCGCCGTGCTCGGCGAGTGGCCCTGGTGGATCGTGATCGTCATCCTCATCCGCGAGTGGGGCATCACCGTCCACCGGTTCCTCGTGGCCAAGCAGCACATCGTCGCGGCCGCCTGGATGGGCAAGCTGAAGACCCTCGTGCAGGCCGTCGCCCTGTCCTGGTGGCTGCTGCCGCTGCACGCGCTCATCGGCGAGACGTGGTGGATCGGGGTCGGGGTCGTGCTGATGTACGCGGCCCTGGTGCTCACCATCGCCAGCGGCATCGACTACGTCGTCGCCCAGGTGCGCGGGGCACGGTCGGCCGACGCGTGAACGACGCGGCAGAGCTGCTGTCGCTGCTCCGGCAGCGCGGCTGGACCCTCGGGATCGCAGAGTCCCTCACCGGCGGCGCGCTCTCGGCCGAGGTCGTCGCCGTCCCCGGGGCCTCCGCGAGTCTGCGCGGCGCCGTCGTCGCCTACGCCACGCCGGTCAAGCACAGCCTCCTCGGGGTGGACGGCGCGCTGCTGGCGGCCCACGGCCCGGTGCATCCCGAGGTCGCCCTGCAGATGGCGGCCGGAGTCCGGCGCGCCGTCGCGGTGGACGGATGCCCGGCCGACGTCGGCATCGCCACGACCGGGATTGCCGGCCCCGATTCGCCCGACGGGCAGCCGGTGGGGACGGTCCACATCGGGGTCGTCACGCCGGCGGTCCGGGACGTGCGCTCCTTCGTGTTCCCCGGCGACCGCGCCGCGGTGCGGGCATCCGCCGTCGCGGCCGCACTCCGCGCCGGCTGCGAGGCGCTCGCGGATCGGGCCTCGGAATAGCCGGGACTCCGCGGGCGTTGACTCACATGTGCCGATCAACACACGGATCACGGAACAGGCGTCGCCCGGCGCGGCGCTCACACGCGAAGCACAGAGTGACACACTAGATTCAGTGGCATCCGGTCGGGTTAGACTGGCGATCCCCTCGAGATCGCAGACGAGGGGAACGACGGAGAGGAGGTTCCGATGATCCTTGTACGACAGGAGATCGGCGATGTGCTGAGGGACTTCCGTCTGCAGAAGGGCCGCACGCTCCGTCAGGTCGCCAGCAAGGCATCCGTCGCCCTCGGCTACCTCAGCGAGGTGGAACGGGGCCAGAAGGAGGCCTCCAGCGAGATCCTCGCCTCGGTCGCCGAAGCGCTCGACGTTCCGATCTCGACCATCATGCGCGAGGTCGGCGACCGCATCTCGGTTCTCGAGGGCATGCACGGATTCCCGGATGTCGTGCCCGACGATCTCGTGGCCTCCGTCGAGCCCGAGCTCTCGCTCCGCTGAGCGGGGACGGGACGACGGATGCGGCGCAGCGAGTTCCTGCGCGCGGTGGATGACGAGTTCGGCGGCCGCGCCACGGCGCTGACGCACGACCTCGTGCTCAGCGGCCTCGGCCGGACGGCGATCGAAGCCCTGGACGACGGCGTGCCGCCGCGCGAGATCTGGCTCGCGCTGTGCGCCGAGACCGACGTGCCCGCCGAACGCCGTTACGGCGTGGGCCGGCTGGAGCCCCGGCGACGCTGAGATCGCGTCCTCTCACGGATTCCCGGCGTGTCGTCGAACGTGTGTTCGATGGGGGCGTATCGTTCTGCACGAGTGGTTTCGAGGCGATTTCTCTCCACAGACGGGGCCCTGGCCGACGCGATGTCGGTGGCCACGCCTACGGTGAAGACATGGCACCGAGCCATACGCCTTGTCGGAGAATCCGTCCCGCCGGGACAGGTCGCGACAGCCTACAGGCGGCAGCACATCGAGCACGAAGGAGCACGTCATGCCATCCCCGGACGACCGCGACAAGGCACTGGATTCCGCGCTCGCCCACATCGAACGCCAGTTCGGCAAGGGATCGATCATGCGACTGGGCAGCGATGAGCGCGCCCCGGTCGAGGTCATCCCCACCGGCTCCATCGCGCTCGATGTCGCCCTCGGCATCGGCGGTCTGCCGCGCGGGCGCATCATCGAGATCTACGGCCCGGAGTCCTCGGGTAAGACGACGCTCACCCTGCACGCGATCGCGAACGTGCAGCGCGCCGGCGGCATCGCCGCGTTCATCGACGCGGAGCACGCCCTCGACCCCGACTACGCCAAGAAGCTCGGCGTCGACATCGATCAGCTCCTCGTGTCGCAGCCCGACACCGGAGAGCAGGCCCTCGAGATCGCCGACATGCTGATCCGCTCCGGCGCGATCGACCTGGTGGTCATCGACTCCGTGGCCGCGCTGGTCCCGGAGGCGGAGATCAAGGGCGAGATGGGCGACTCGCACGTCGGCCTGCAGGCGCGCCTGATGTCCCAGGCGCTCCGCAAGCTCACCGGTGGCCTCAACCAGACCAAGACCACGGCCATCTTCATCAACCAGCTGCGTGAGAAGATCGGCGTCTTCTTCGGCTCGCCGGAGACGACTGCGGGTGGAAAGGCCCTCAAGTTCTACGCCTCGGTGCGGCTCGACATCCGCCGCATCGAGACGCTGAAGGACGGGGCCGAGGCGGTCGGAAACCGCACCCGCGTCAAGGTGGTGAAGAACAAGATGGCCCCGCCGTTCAAGCAGGCCGAGTTCGACATCCTCTATGGCGTCGGCATCTCGCGCGAGGGCAGCCTGATCGACTTCGGTGTCGAACACGGCATCGTGAAGAAGTCGGGCGCCTGGTACACCTACGACGGCGACCAGCTCGGTCAGGGCAAGGAGAACGCCCGCAACTTCCTCATCAAGAACGAGGACATCGCGGCGGCGATCGAGGCTCAGATCAAGCAGAAGATGGGCATCGGGGCCAAGGCCGCGGAGGAGGCTCCGGTCGACGAGCTGAGCCAGCGGCGTCCGGCCTGATGCGTCGGCCGAGCGCAGCTACCGCGCGTCGATGGAGTTTGGCAACCGCACTTCGACGGAGCTCAGTAACCGCACTTCGACGGAGCTCAGTAACCGGGGTGGATCATGGCTGATCGGGGCGAGGGGCACGGCGACGCCGAGCGCCTCGCCCCGGTGATCCCGATCTTCGGACGCCGTGCCGCCGCTTCCGATACCGGCGCCCGGAGCCGCGGGAGCGGCGGTGGGGCCGCGGACGCGGAGAACAGCGCCGACGTCGACGGTGCCGCGAACCGCGCCGACGTCGGTGGGACGGCGAACCGCACCGCAGCCGACGGCGCGGCGAGCGGCGGCGGAGCACCGGTGAGCAGCAGGCATCCGGCGTTCTCCGGCGGCGCCACGCAGGCGGCCCGCCCCAGGCTGCGCGCCTTGCGTCCGCACGAGGACCCCGCGACGCTCGAGCCAGCGGCCACCGCGGCAGCCGCAGGGGACGCCGATCACACCGACGAGGAGGTGCGCTGGCACGCCGAGGAGGTGCTCGTCCGCCGGCTTCGCGCCCGTGCCCTCTCGGTCGCCGAGGCCCGGGCGATCCTCGCCGACACCGGCCTCGACGACCGGCGGATCGACGAGATCATCGACGAGTTCACCGCGCGGAGGTACCTCGACGACCGCACCCTGGCCGGGCACCTCGTCACCTCCGGGTCCGAGCGGAAGGGACAGGGGCGGCTCGCACTGGCGCGCACCCTCTCCCAGCGCGGCATCCCGCGCGAGATCATCGACGAGGCGCTGGCGGCCCTTCCCGACGACGAGGCCGAGCGGGCCCTCGAGTTCGCCCGCACCAAGGCGCGGGGGATGACCGGGCTGGAGCCGGACACCGCCCTGCGGCGACTGCTCGGCCAGCTGGCCCGACGCGGGTACGCCGGCTCCGTCGCGATGACCGCCGCCCGCACCGCACTGCGCGAGACCGGCGGACCTCAGGGCGGCGTGCGCTTCGTCGAATCCGACTGACCATCGGCCCCGGGCGCGGGGCGGCGAGGGCTTTCGCACGCGCGGGTTGTCCGCGTCGCGCCCGGGGATCGGGCGGCGCTCGTAGAATGGCAGTCATCATGACTACTCCGAGCAGTGAACCGACGATCATCGCGCCCTCGTCGGCCGCGATCGCATCCGACGGGCGTCGCCGCTCGTACGAGGTGCGCACCTTCGGGTGCCAGATGAACGTGCACGACTCCGAACGGCTGTCCGGATCGCTCGAGAGCGCCGGCTACGTCCGCGCCGCCCAGGGCGAGGAAGCCGACGTCGTCATCATCAACACCTGTGCGGTGCGCGACAACGCCGCCGGCAAGCTGTACGGCACGCTCGGCCACCTCAAGTCCCGCAAGGACCGCCACGAGGGCATGCAGATCGCCGTCGGCGGATGCCTGGCGCAGATGGACAAGCAGGCCGTGCTCGACAAGGCCCCGTGGGTCGACGTCGTCTTCGGCACGCACAACATGGGCTCGCTGCCCGGACTGCTCGAGCGCGCCCGCCACAATGGCGAGGCAGAGCTGGAGATCCTCGAGTCCCTGGAGACCTTCCCCTCCACGCTGCCGACCAAGCGCGACTCCGCGCACAGCGGCTGGGTGTCCATCTCCGTCGGCTGCAACAACACCTGCACCTTCTGCATCGTGCCCAGCCTGCGCGGCAAGGAGAAGGACCGCCGCCCCGGCGACATCCTGAACGAGATCCGCCTCCTCGTCGAGGACGGCGCGATCGAGGTCACCCTCCTCGGTCAGAACGTCAACTCCTACGGCGTCGAGTTCGGCGACCGGCAGGCGTTCGGCAAGCTGCTGCGCGCGGCGGGAGAGATCGAGGGCCTGGAGCGCATCCGGTTCACCAGCCCGCATCCGGCGGCCTTCACCGACGACGTGATCGACGCGATGGCCGAGACGCCGGCCGTGATGCCGCAGCTGCACATGCCGCTGCAGTCCGGCAGCGACCGCATCCTGCGCGCGATGCGCCGCTCCTACCGGAGCGAGCGGTTCCTGGGCATCCTCGACCGCGTCCGCGAGCGCATCCCGCACGCCGCGATCACCACCGACATCATCGTCGGCTTCCCGGGCGAGACGGACGAGGACTTCGAGGACACCCTGCGGGTCGTCGAGCAGTCGCGGTTCTCTGGCGCCTTCACCTTCCAGTACTCCATCCGCGAGGGCACCCCGGCCGCCACGATGGCGGACCAGGTGCCCAAGGAGGTGGTGCAGGAGCGCTACGACCGCCTCATCGCCCTGCAGGAGCGCATCTCCCTGGAGGAGAACCAGAAGCAGGTCGGCCGCGAGGTCGAGGTGCTCGTCTCCGTCGGCGAGGGCAAGAAGGATGCCGAGACACACCGGCTCACCGGCCGCGCCGAGGACAACCGGCTCGTGCACTTCGAGGTCACGCCCGGCTCGGAGATCCCGCGGCCCGGCGACGTGGTCACGGTCACCGTGTCGCACGCGGCGCCCTTCCACCTGCTGGCCGACGACCCCACCGGCGCCCCGCTGCGCATCCGACGCACCCGCGGCGGCGACGCCTGGGACCGCGCGCAGGCCGAGTCCTGCGCCGTGCCCGCCCCGACCGCCGCCGGCGGCCCGCGGCCGGTCTCCCTCGGGCTGCCGACCCTCCGTCCCGTCGGCCACTGAGCCCGCGCCGCCCTTCGTCGAGACCCCGTGCTGCCATCGAGACCCCGCGCTGCCGGCACCGATGCCACGGGGTGTCGGCGCGAAGCCGGGGTCTCAGAGAGCGGGGGTGAGTGATGCCGCGCCTCTGGGTGGTCGTCGGCGCGACCGGCACCGGCAAGAGCGATCTCGCCCTCGACCTCGCCGAAGGGCTCCGTGCACGGGGCAACCCGGCCGAGATCGTCAACGCCGATGCGATGCAGCTGTACCGCGGCATGGACATCGGCACCGCGAAGCTCCCGCCCGAGGAGCGGCGCGGCATCCCGCACCACCTCCTGGACGTGCGGGAGGTCACCGAGGAGGCCGCCGTCGCCTGGTTCCAGCCGGTCGCGCGCGCCGCGATCGCGGAGATCCACGCACGCGGGGGCGACGCCATCCTGGTCGGCGGGTCGGGCCTGTACGTCTCCGGCGTGATCTACGACTTCTGTTTCCCGCCGCGGGACACCGAACTCCGCGCCCGCCTGGAGGCGGAGCTCGAGGCGCACGGCCCCGGCGCCCTCTTCGACCGGCTGCGTGCCCTTGATCCGGCGACGGCCGCTCGCATCGACCCGAAGAACGGCCGTCGCGTCGTGCGCGCACTCGAGATCGTCGAACAGGGGAGTGCGACCCACGGCGCGGCCCTGCCCGAGGAGCCGGCGCTGTGGCATCCGCACACCCGCCTGCTGGGTCTGCAGGCGCCTCGTGAGGAGCTCGTGGAGCGTCTCGACCGCCGCGTGGAGCGGATGTGGCGCGACGGGATGCTCGACGAGGTGGCCCGCCTGCGCGCCGCCGGCCTCGAACAGGGTGTCACCGCGTCGCGGGCGATCGGCTACGCCCAGGCGCTGGCGCAGCTGCGCGGCGAGAGCAGCGAGCAGGAGGCGATCGCCGAGACGCAGGCGCTGACCCGCCGCTACGCCCGTCGCCAGGTCTCCTGGTTCCGCCGCTACCGCGACGTGACCTGGTTGCCGTCCGGGCCCGAGGCGGGCGCAGCGCTCTCCGATCTCGGGCTCTGACCCGCGCCCGATGTCGGTGGACGGGGGCATGATCCTGTCATGACCACGCACTACTTCACGGCGACCAGCCTCGACGGATTCATCGCGACGCCGGAGCACTCGCTGGACTGGCTGCTGAAGCAGGACTTCGACCCTGGCGGCCCGATGTCGTACACGCAGTTCATCGAGTCGATCGGCGCGCTCGCGATGGGCGCGTCCACCTACGAGTGGGTGATGCGGCACGAGAACGGCCGATGGGGCTACACCCAGCCCACCTGGGTGTTCACGCACCGCGACCTCGCTCTGCCGGACGGCGCCGACGTGCGCCTCACCCAGGCCGACGTCCGCACGGTGCACGCAGAGATGACGGATGCGGCCGGCGGAAAGGACCTCTGGATCGTGGGCGGCGGAGACCTCGCGGGCCAGTTCGCGGATGCCGGGCTGCTCGACGAGGTCTGGCTGCAGTACGCGCCGGTGACGCTCGGCGCCGGGTCGCCGGTGCTTCCCCGTGCGCTGGACCTGGAGCTCGTCGACCACGCCCACAACCGCGGTTTCCTGTGCGGGCGGTACCGGGTCCTCCGCGCTCCCTAGACTGGTCGGCATGGTCGCATTCACCAAGGGGCACGGCACCGGCAACGACTTCGTCATCATCGAAGACCCCGACGGCGCCCTCGACCTGCGGCCGGATCAGGTCGCGGCGCTGTGCGACCGCAACTTCGGCGTCGGCGCGGACGGCGTGCTGCGCGTGGTGCGCTCCGCCGCGCTCCCCGAGGGCGCCGCCGCTCTGGCCGAGGAGCCGGATGCGGAGTGGTTCATGGACTACCGCAACGCCGACGGCTCGGTGGCCGAGATGTGCGGCAACGGCATCCGTGTCTTCGCGCACTACCTGCTGCGCGCCGGGCTGGCCTCCCTCGAGCCGGGATCCACGCTGCCGATCGGCACCCGCGCGGGCGTGCGCGACGTTATGCGTTCGGAGAACGGCTACCAGGTCGACCTGGGCCGGTGGCGCCTGGCGGGTGGGGAGCCGCTCGCGCGCGCCGCCGGGCTGTCCGTGGCGCGCCCGGGACTGGGCATCGACGTCGGCAACCCGCACGTGGTGGTCGCGCTCGCTTCGGAGGAGGAGCTCGCCGGGCTGGACCTCAACCCCACGCCGATCCTCGACCCGGCTCCCCCGGCCGGTGCGAACGTCGAGTTCGTGGTGCCGGCCGAGCCGCTGGTGCGCGACGGCGTCGGGCACGTGCGGATGCGGGTGCACGAGCGCGGCGTCGGCGAGACGCTCAGCTGCGGCACGGGTGTGGCCGCGACCGCTTTGGCGGTGCGGTACTGGGCAGGGGAGCGGGCGCCGCACCACTGGCGCGTCGAAGTGCCCGGCGGCGTGCTCGGCGTGCGGATGTTCCCCGCAGAGGACGGCGAGCACGTCGCGCTCTCGGGCCCGGCGCAGCTCGTCTACCGCGGCGAGATCGACCTGCACTGAAACGTCGACCGGCGCTCGCCGGGGCCGGTTCAGTCCGGCAGCACGATCGGGGCGGTCGGCGGTGTGCCGTGTCGACGCACTTTCAGCACCCGGTAGCCCTTGCCGGTGGCGGCGCGGTACACGCTGAAGCCGGGCGCGAAGGTGGCCGCCATCCAGCGCTGCAGCGAATCGGCGCCGAGATTGCGCTGCACCACCAGCCACGCGTCGCTGCGCTCGGCGAGCCGCGGGATCCAGCGTTCGAGCATGCTGTGCAGCTCGTTCTTGCCCACCCGGATGGGCGGGTTGGAGCGGATGGTCCGGAACCGCACGTGGTCGGGAACATCGTCGGGAGTGACCGCGTTGACGTTGGTGAGGCCGAGGGCCTCCGCGTTGCGCCGGGTCAGATCCAGCGCCCGCTCGTTGACGTCCACGGCCCAGATCGTCGCGTGCGGCGAGGAGAGGGCCATGGTCAGCGCGATCGGGCCCCAGCCGCATCCGAGGTCGAGGAAGTCGCCGCCCGGCGGCAGCGGCGGCATGTTCGCGAACAGCACGGCGGTTCCGGCATCGAGGCGGTCGGGACTGAACACACCGCTCGCGGTGGTGATCTCGAGGTCTCGCCCTGCCAGGGTGACGCGAATGGTCCGCAGGTTCTCCGCACTTGCCGGGGCCGCACTGAAGTAGTGGTCTGACCCCATACCGCGAGCGTACCGGACAGCGGGGCTAAGGTTAAGGCGCCGAAGAGAGAAGCAGAGTTCAGGACCGGATGACGAAACCCACCGACGACGACAACACCGACGAGACGCTCGAGCGCGTGCTCGCGAACGCCGAGCAGCGCACCCAGGCGCGCGTGTTCGGTGCCGCCCAGGCGCTGCAGGATGCCGCGACCGCCACGCACACGGATGCGGACGGCACCCAGTGGGATCTCGAGGACCGCCACGCTCTGCGACGCGTCGCCGGGCTCTCCACCGAACTCGAGGACGTCACCGAGGTCGAGTACCGCCAGCTGCGTCTGGAGAACGTGGTGCTCGTCGGCGTGTATCCGCAGGGCGCGCAGACGGATGCCGAGAACTCGCTGCGCGAGCTCGCCGCCCTGGCCGAGACCGCAGGTGCCGTCGTGCTCGACGGGCTGCTGCAGCGGCGCCCCCATCCGGACCCCGCGACCTACCTCGGCCGCGGCAAGGCGGAGGAGCTGCGCGACATCGTCGCCGCCTCCGGTGCCGACACCGTGATCGCCGACACCGAGCTGGCGCCGAGCCAGCGCCGTGCTCTCGAGGACGTCGTGAAGGTCAAGGTGATCGACCGCACCACGGTCATCCTCGACATCTTCAGCCAGCACGCCAAGAGCCGCGAGGGCAAGGCGCAGGTGGAGTTGGCGCAGCTCGAGTACCTGCTGCCGCGCCTGCGAGGCTGGGGCGAGTCGATGAGCCGCCAGGCCGGTGGCCAGGTGGGCGCCGGCGGCGCGGGCATGGGATCGCGCGGACCCGGTGAGACGAAGATCGAGCTCGACCGCCGCCGCATCCGCACCCGCATGGCGCAGCTGCGCCGGCAGATCCGCGACTTCGCACCGGCCCGCGAGGCCAAGCGCGCCGAGCGCCGGCGCAACACGATCCCGTCGGTGGCGATCGCCGGCTACACCAACGCCGGCAAGTCCAGCCTGCTGAACGCGCTCACCAGCGCCGGCGTGCTCGTCGAGAACGCGCTGTTCGCGACGCTGGATGCCACCGTCCGCCGGTCGGAGACCTCGGACGGGAGGGTGTACACCCTCACCGACACCGTCGGATTCGTGCGGAACCTTCCGCATCAGCTCGTCGAGGCGTTCCGCTCCACGCTGGAGGAGGTCGCCGACGCCGACGTCATCCTGCACGTCGTGGACGGCTCGCATCCGGACCCGGCCGCGCAGATCCAGACGGTCCGGGACGTGATGGGCGACGTCGGCGCGCGCGACATCCCCGAGATCATCGTGTTCAACAAGGCCGACCTCCTCGGTGAGGACGACCGTCTGGTGCTGCGAGGCCTCGCCGCGGACGCGCACTTCGTGTCCTCGCGGACCGGCGAGGGCATCGCGGAACTGCGTCAGGCGATCGAGGCGGCGCTGCCGATGCCGGCGGTCGAGGTCCGCGCGCTCGTGCCCTACGACCGCGGCGACCTCGTCTCGGCCGTGCACGAGAGCGGCGTGCTGCTCTCCGCGGAGCACGAGGAGGGCGGTACGGCGATCCACGCCCACGTGTCCGAGCGGCTGGCGGCCGATCTCGCACCGTTCACCAGCGCGGAGACGACTACGGAGGACGGCTCCCTCGGCGACGACTCGCCCGAGAAGGACTCGCCGGCAGCGGACTCCCCGCAAGCGGACTAGCGCTCAGGCAGCCCGGAAACGCGCCTCCACCGTCGCTGAGACCGTGATGTCCTCGGCCTGGAACTCCATGGCGGGAGCGCCGACGGGCGACGCGGCGAAGGCGGCGCCGCGCGCCACGGCCGAGCGCAGCTCGGGGCCGGAGGAGATGAGCCCGCGATCGGCGACCTCCAGCGGTGTGATGGAGGTCAGCCCGAGCGCCTGTGCGTAGGCCTCGGCGCGGGCGACCGCGACGGCCACGGCCTGGGCGGCCACCGTGCGCTCCGTCTCCGCCTCGGTCTCCGGTGTGAGGTGCCAGTCCACGTGACCGACCGCCACGCCGTCCCACCCCGACAGCTCTGTCGTCCACAGCGACATCTCCGAGGGGTCCACGAAGGTGGCGGTGAAGTCGACGGCCGCGCGGTAGACGGGTGCCAGCCGCTTGCCGTTCGAGTTCCACGGCCGGTCCGCGCGCACGGTGAGCCGCCGGCTCGACCATTCCGCGACGCTGCCGCCCTGCAGGCGCTCGGTGATGCTGTCGCGCACGGGGGCGGCGAGCGACAGCGTCCGGTCGACGACGGCGGCCCGGTCGGCACCCTCCATCGAGACGGACAGGTGGACCGTGGCGCGCTCCGGGGAGATGCGGGCGGTGTGCTCGCCACGCACCGTGATGATGACCTCGCTCATGCAAGCGACTCTACGCCGAGGCCGCCGGGAGAGCCGGAATAGCTTCCGCCCGCGATCCGTTATAGTCTGTGGTGCTCGGGTGCCCCGGCATCCGATCGACAACTCCACAGTGCGACAGCGGCTCCTTCGCGAGAAGGTCCACGGGGCTGATCGGTTTCGACGGCGCCTGTGAATCCACGAGAAGCGGGCCGAGGATGCAGGGTCATCTCGTGAACGCTCCCTGCAAAACAATAAGTGCCAATGCAAAGCGCACTGACTTCGCCCTCGCCGCCTGAGCGAGCCCGATAGTCCGTCAGACCGTATGTGATTCCGGTACGGATCCTGGCGTCATCTAGGAATCTCGCTGCGTGACGGCGTCCGGACGTCACGCGGGACTCTTCCCGGACTGGGCCCGTCGACTTAGGTGTCTGTGACAAAGGTCGGGGCCGAGCAGAACGTCCGCACAGACTGCGCCCGGAGAAGGCGTGGAGACTCAGCGTCGGACGGGGGTTCGATTCCCCCCAGCTCCACTGACCGCTGTCGCACGGAGTGTCAGCCGAGAGGCCGTCCCGCACGGGGCGGCCTCTTCGCACCTGGTGCACGGATGCCCGTGGGGCGCTGTGCGATCAGTCCTCGCGGCGCGGGCGCAGGCCGTCCATGGACACCGCCAGGACCTCCTCGGCGAGCAGTTCCGGGTCGATCCGCCCGCCGGGCCGGTACCACTCGACGAGGGAGTTGATCATCCCGAAGACCAGGCGCGTGGCGGTGCCGGCGTCCAGATCGCCGCGGATCAGACCCTCGGACTGGGCATCGCGGACCAGCTGCGTCACGCGGTGATCGAAGGCGCGCCGCCGCTCCAGCGCCGCCAGTTCCACCGGGCTGTTGCCGCGCAGGCGCAGCAGGAGGGTCACCTCCGACTGCTTGTCGATGAGCACGCGGACGGCACCGCGGATCACCTCGCTGAGACGCGCCGCCGGCGTCGGCTCGCCGAGGGCATCGTCCAGGGCCTGCTCGAGTGCGCCGAGAGCGTCCTCCAGCGCGATCTCGAGCAGCTGCTCCTTGGAGTCGAAGTGATGGTAGAGCGCGGACTTGGTGACCCCGAGCCGGCGGGCCAGGTCCGCCACCGAGGTCGCATCGTAGCCCTGCTCGTTGAACAGGCCGACGGCCGTGCTCAGCACATGAGCGCGATCGTGGCCGGGACGGCCACGGCGGGCGCTGCGGGGATCGGAGAGGCTCATCGCTCCCAACCTAGCGCCGCAGCGGGACCGCCGGGATGCGCGAGGGCCGTGGCGGCGTTCCCGCTAAGCTGAGAGGGCAGCCGGATTCCAGGAGGTCTCGACGTGGTCGATTTCATCGTGTTCATCATCCTGTTCCTCGGCGGGGTGTTCCTCACCGGCTTCGCGCACGGTCTCCCGGCCGCGCAGGGCGTCGTCTTCACGGCCGGCATCCTGCTGGTCAGCCTCTCCCTGGCCTGGGTGATGCGCCAGGCGGGCTCCGCCACGCGTCGCAGCGACTCGTGGTCGCGCCGCCAGCAGTGACCGCACGGCGCTGAGACGGCCGACCGTTCCGCCGCTCAGCGCCCCTCGATGAGCAGCAGGCCCTGCTTGGTGTCGGCGAAGGTCACCCAGCCGTCGCCGAACAGGTAGGTCATCCCGTAGCCCTCGTCGTCGACGGCGATCGCGTACTGCGGGTCCTCCGTGATGTAGACGCCGGAGGTGTCGTCGTCGCGCAGCCACCCCTCGGCGAGCAGTGTCTGCTGCGCCTCCGCGGCGGTGACGGCGTCGATCGGCGCCCAGCCGTACATCTGCCCGTGGTCGGATGCCGTGGAGTAGTCGGACCACAGGCACAGCATCCCGCCCTCCAGCGGCGGCATCGCCCCGATCCGGAACTCCTTCTCCTTGGCGGTCCAGCCCTGCGCCGTGAGCGCCTCGACGGTCGCGGGGGAGATCAGCGTCTCGCAGGTGGGCTCCGTCGGCGGCGTGGTGGTCTCCACCGGCTCCGGAGCGGTGGTCACCGCCGGCAGGTCCTCCCGCGGCGCGGAGGACGGGCCGGAGGTCTCGCGCGCGGGCGGCGCGGCGGCGGCGCACGCGGCCAGACCGGCCAGGAGGGCGAGGACGCCGAGGGCTGCGGGGATGCGAGCGGTCATGGGTTCGGAAAGGGCGGGGTCAGGCGCGCTCGGCGGCGCGGAACAGCTCGAGGAAGGCGTCGTGCAGGATGCCGTTGCTGGCCAGTGTCGAACCGGCGGCGATCGTCTCGGCCCCGTCGAACGCGGTCATCCGGCCGCCGGCCTCGCGGACGATCGCGACGGCGGCGGCGATGTCGTACTCCTTGACCCCGAACTCGGCGACCATCTCCAGCCGGCCCTCGGCGAGCATCATGTAGCTGAACACGTCGCCGTACGCCCGGTCGCGCCAGACCCGGTCCGCCAGGGCGAGCAGCTGCGGCAGCCGCCCGGCATCCGCCCACTGCCCGATGCTCTGGAAGCTGACGCTGGCGTCTTCCAGGGTGTCCACGGCGGAGACCCGCAGGCGGCGCGGCTCCGCAGCGTCCCCGGTCCACGCGCCGAGACCCTCGGCGGCCCACCACCGGCGGCCCAGGGCGGGCATGCTGACGACGCCGAGGCGCGGCAGGCCGTCGACGGCGAGTGCGATCATCGTGCCCCACAGCGGCACGCCGCGGAGGAAGTTCGCGGTGCCGTCGATCGGGTCGATGATCCACTGCCGCTGCGCGTCCCCCTCGGTGCCGAACTCCTCGCCGAAGATGCCATCGCCCGGACGCTCGGCGGTGAGCAGGTCGCGGATCGCGCGCTCGGTCGCGAGATCCGCGTCCGTGACGTGGGAGCGGTCGGCCTTCGTGGAGATCTCGAGGTCGGCGGTGTCGAACCGCGGCAGGGACTGCGCGTCCGCGGCGTCGGCGAGACGCAGAGCCAGCGCGAGGTCGGCGTCGATGGACGTGGCGGTGGGGGAGACGGTCACCCCCACAGAATACTTGGACCGAGTCGAGAAGCCGCTGTGCCGGTGAGCGCGGACGCGCCCGGGACGCGCCTGATTTGTCGCGCACCCGGCCGACTGGTAACGTATTTCCTCGGTGCTGAGAGCACCACGCACCTCTAGCTCAATCGGCAGAGCAACTGACTCTTAATCAGTGGGTTCTGGGTTCGAGTCCCAGGGGGTGCACCCAACGCACAAGGCTCGAACCTTGGCCCAGAGAATCAAGGGCTGAGGTTCGGGCCTTGTCGGCGTTCGCGGCCCAGGTCAGGACGTCGGCGTTGACTTCGGGGTCCAGCAGCATCTCGAAGGGGCGCGCGTTCTCGACGCGCAGCTCGTCGTCTTCCTCGACGTAGACCTTGGTGAAGAACGCCTGGTTGCACAGGCGGCGGTTGGTGTCGTCGCAGCGGGCGTAGATGTCGGCGCAGTTCTCTAGGGCGTGTCTCCCAATAGGCGTACCCAGGTGAGGATGGCGCAGAGTGTGACGCCGGCGCGGTAGGTGATCGCGAGCTTGTCGAATCGGGTGGCGATGCCGCGCCATTGCTTGGCGAGAGCGAAGAATCGCTCGATCACGTTGCGGCCGCGGTAGGCGTCGCCGTCGAACCCGGGTGGTCGGCCGCCACGGCTGCCGCGGCGCTTTCGTGCGGCGATCTGGTCTCGCTTGTCGGGGATGACGGCCTGTGCCGAAAGCAGCCCGCGCACGTTCTCGATGACGACCCATTCGGGGTGCAGCGCGTCGATTGCCGTTGCCATGTGCGCCCATAGGCCTGAGCGGGTGCCGGGAGTGAGGCCGGCCATCTTCCCGCAGATGATGTCCACGGGCTCGGCGGAGCTCCAGTCGATCGTCGTGATGTCGCCGAGGTTCGGGGCGTCGGGCCAGTGTTGGGCGAAGACACGTGCGACGGGCTCGTTGATTTCAGAGAACCACACCGTGTGAGCGTTGAAGACTTCCTCGACGGCGAGGTCGAGTCCGCCGTAGCCGGAGAACAGCGATCCGACCCGTAGACGACGGTCGTCGTTCGCTTGTTCGGCTGATGCATGAGGAGTCCGGCGGATCGGTGATCCCCGGCCGTCGTCGCGTGCGACTGATGACCGGGCTGGTCACCTGTCAGGTGCTCGCGCCCGCCCGAGTTCGTCGCGCCTCAGCCCCGACCCGTTACTTTCTTCGTGACCCGTTCGGCGGCCATGCTGGGCGGTGACGGCCTGCCGGGCCCGGCATGATTGCTGCCCCCTGTCCTCGATGATCCGGGGGGGGGTGTTGTCACCGGGCCTGGTTGGCGGTGTGTGATCGCTGATAGGGGCTGGACCCGAGCATGCTCGAGGCCGTTCGTAACGTGGATGCCGAGACGCGCCGCCGCGGACGCCGTCACGAGTGAAGCGGAGGACGAAGTGGTCACCAGCATCGACAGATACGACGAGGTCGACGTGTTCGTTGGGCTCGACGTCGGCAAGGGCGAGCATCACGCGGTCGCGCTCGACCGGGAAGCCAAGCGACTATTCGACCGAGCACTCCCGAACGACGAGCGCCAATTGCGGGCGGTGATCGACCAGCTCGCCTCGCATGGCGTGGTGCTGCTGGTCGTAGATCAACCCGCGACGATCGGTGCACTCCCGGTCGCGGTCGCGCAAGCCGCAGGTGCTCTCGTTGGTTACCTGCCGGGGTTGGCGATGCGGCGCATCGCGGATCTGCATCCCGGTGAGGCGAAGACCGACGCGAGAGACGCGGCGATCATCGCCGAAACGGCCCGCACCATGCCGCACACGCTCCGGTCGATCCAGGTCGCCGACGAGAAGGTCGCGGAGCTGAGCATGCTCTGCGGGTTCGACGACGACCTCGCCGGTCAGATCGTCCAGGTCTCCAACCGGATCAGGGGTCTGCTCACCCAAATCCACCCGGCGCTGGAACGCGTGCTCGGGCCGCGGCTGGATCACCCCGCGATCCTGGACCTGCTGCAGCGCTACCCGTCGCCGGCGGCGATGAAGACTGCGGGTGAGAAGCGGCTAGGGAACCGGCTGCTGAAGAACGCGCCCCGCAAAGGTCGTGTCTGGGCGGCAGAGATCATGACCGCGCTCGGCGAGCAGACCGTCGTGGTGACCGGCACCGACGCCGCCGCGCTGGTGCTCCCCAGGCTCGCAGAGCAGCTCCAGGCGTTGCGACGGCAGCGTGATGAGATCGCCATCGAGGTCGAGAAGATCGTCGACGCTCACCCTCTTCAACCGGTCCTGACGAGCATGCCCGGAGTCGGCGTCAGGACCGCAGCCCGGCTCCTCACCGAAGTCACCACCAAGACCTTCGCCACTGCCGGGCACCTCGCCGCCTACGCCGGCCTCGCACCCGTGACCCGACGATCCGGCACCTCGATCCGCGGCGAGCATCCCTCCCGGCGCGGGAACAAGATCCTGAAACGGACCATGTTCCTCTCCGCGTTCGCCGCACTCCGAGACCCCGAATCACGCGCCTACTACGACCGCAAGATCGCCCAAGGCAAACGCCACAACCAGGCCCTCATCGCCCTAGCTCGACGCCGCTCCGACGTCCTCTACGCCATGCTCCGCGACGGCACCCTCTACCAACCGCGACCAGCCCAACCCGCCCTCGCCGCTTGACAGAGGACATAGGGGCACCCCCCACGCTCAGAGCTCTTCGCCTCCGACCCGCCTCGGAGCCACCACGCCTCAGAGCCACCACGCCTCTTGCAGGTCGAGGTTGAGCCGGCCTCCGGCGGGCTCTCGCTCACCTCGTGATCGAGCAGAGAAAGGCGGGCGGGCGTGACGGTCTCGATGCGCGTGATGAGCGCGGGCGATGGATACAAGTACCTGCTGCGCAGCGTTGTCGCGGGCGACGGCGACCGCTCCCTCTCGACGCCCCTGACCCGCTACTACGCGGAGGCGGGCACGCCACCGGGCCGCTGGCTCGGCGGCGGGGTCGCCTCACTCGGCGGGATGATCGCGGAGGGCGATCCTGTCTCCGAAACCCAGCTCGAACTCCTCCTCGGCCTCGGCCGGCACCCCGTCACGGGTGCCCCGCTGGGGCTGGCGTATCCGGCCTTCAAGTCCGTGGCCGAGCGGATCGCGGAACGCACCGCCGCGCTCGATCCCGGCCTCAGCCCGGCGAGGCGTGCGGAGGCGATCGCGGCCATCGAGGCGGATGAGCAGGCCCGCGGAACCCGGCGAGCGGTTGCGGGCTACGACTTCACCTTCTCCATCCCGAAGTCCGCCTCGGTGCTCTGGGCCGTTGCGGACGCGGGCACTCAGGCACTCATCGCGGACGCGCATCACGCGGCGGTTGCGGAGGTGGTTGCGTTCATGGAACGGGAGGTTGCAACCGCGCCGTCACGGGCGCAACCGCCCGTGACGGCGCGGTTGCACAGGTCGATGTCACCGGGCTGATCGCTACCGCGTTCGATCACTACGACTCCCGGGCGGGCGACCCGCACCTGCACACGCACATCGTCATCAGCAACAAGGTGCAGACCGTCCTCGACGGCAAGTGGCGCTCACTCGACGGCCGCCCGATGCACGCCGCGACCGTCGCCTTGTCGGAGCTGCACGAGGCCGTTTTCGCTGACCACCTCACCCGCTCATTCGGCGTGGGATGGGAGGCGCGGGACGCGGGGCGGGATCGGAACCCGGCTTGGGCGATCGCCGCGGTGCCGGAGGAGCTGGTCAAGGAGTTCTCCACCCGCGCCCGGCACATCGACGCCGAGACGGATCGCCTCATCGACCGCTACGTCTCCGAGCATGGGCGGCGCCCGTCGCCGGCGACGATCATGAAGCTCCGCGCTCAGGCCACCCTCACCACGCGTCCCGCGCTGGGTGCGCGGTCGCCTCTACGCTGGTAGCGTGAAGTTGCATCCCGTTCAAGGAGGCTACGAGAAGGTGCCGGAAGATCACGAGGTCCTGACTGCCGAAGAGGCAGCGGCGCTCTTGCGAGGCTCCACCAAGACCGTGCTCGCGCTCGCGCGTGCCGGGTCACTACCTGGGGAGAAGGTGGGGCGCGCTTGGCGCTTCGTCAGGAGCGATGTCCTCGCGTATGTCCGGGGCTCACTACCGCAGACGGGAACGGAGCAAGATGACTGAGACTGTAAGGGCGTCGTCTGAATCGCAGAGCGCAGAGGGTCGCTGCTGATGCTGGACACATCGAAATGGCCCGAGATTGAGCTGGACGTCTTGAAGGAAGTCCAACTCGACCCGAAGAACGTCCGCCTTGAAGTGGCAGACGCGAAGGTCGAAGCGGACATCATTGAAGACCTGTTCGTCAACGAAGATGCGCTGGGCCTTGTCGAGGGCATCTGCAAGGTCGGCTATCTAACGCACGAGACTCCGGTCGTCCTCAAGCGACGCGGTAAGTACGTGATGGTGGAGGGAAACCGCCGTCTTGCTGCGCTCAAAGCCATCCAGAACCCGATGTTGGTTCCCGACTATCAGGCGCGAGTCGCGTCGTTGGCAGCCCTTCTGCCAGATCGCTCCGCACTTGCGAAGGTCCGGGTCATGGTCGCACCTAACCAGACCGAGGCGGATCAGTTGATCGCGGCTATCCACACCGGGAACCTGCGACGGGCTTGGAGCCCCAGCAGGCAGGCGGCGTTCTTCCAGGCACAGATCGACGCGGGAAGGAAGTTGCCGGAACTTCTGACTAGGTACCCCACGATCGACGTTCGCAAGTTCGTCTTCCGCGCGCACATCATCAATCTCTTCAAGTCCGTGCACTACGACGAGGCCGAACTTCAAGACTTCCTTGCAACGAAAAAGTGGGCCAGGGGTCTATCGACGCTGGCGCGCATCTACGAGTCGAAGGAGTTCCTTGACCTGACTGGGCTCGCGATGGATTCGAACGGCAACGTCACGAAGACGCTCTCGGACGCAGTCTTCAAGGACGTTGCTACCGCGATCGTCCGCGGGATGCATGAGGAGAACATCAACACGCGCAGCCTGAACTCGGTTTCTAGTCCTCGCTACACGCAACTCATGAAGGAACTGCGTCAGATCGTTGCCGACGCAGGCGAAGCAGCTCCGTCTGACCCCACGACCGCCACTACAGGGACGAGTCCCGGCGGAGGGGGAAACCCGCCGTCTGGTGGCCCCGGCTCTACGCCGACTCCGCCCACGGGAGGACCCGGTCCCGGAAAGCCTCCGAGTGGTGCGCCTGGCCCGATAGGGCCGAAGCCTCCGGCGAAGAAGAAGCTTAGGAACCTCGATCTCGGGCAGATCAAGGCTCCCGCGAGTTACCCCGAAGGGTTGAAACTGCTACTCGGCGAACTATCCGAGGTCGACGTGCAGAAGTTCCCTAACGCCACTTTCCTCATGATCCGAGCCGTACTGGAGAAGTCGATCAAGGCGTACGCGGAGGCGAAGTCGATCGACATCAAGGGTTCCGGGAACAACCAGAACGGCCGTGTCCAGCTCAGCCACGCTTTGAACTGGCTGCTGGACTACGCCAAGGCGAACGGGCCGAAGTACTTGATCCAGGTCATCGAGGGCGTCAGGACAGGGAAGCTCGTGACCTACACAAACTCGGGTGACTCACTCAATGCGATCAACCACAACCACCACTTCCTGGTCGATCCCGACCAAGCGTTCTCGATGTGGGCCTCCATCGACTCGATCATGAGATACGTGATGAAGCCATGACGGCGAGCGCCATCGGCGTCTCCACGCGCCGCCCGCGAATCTCACCGCTCCGGTACCCCGGCGGCAAATCAGCGTTGTACTCGCGCCTTCGCAAAATGATCCGGGACATGGACCTGGTAGGCTGCACTTACGTCGAGCCCTACGCGGGCGGCGTCGGCGCCGGCCTCAGTCTTCTAGTCACGGGGCAAGTAGAGCGCGTCGTCATTAACGACCTCGACCCGGCCATCCATGCATTCTGGACGACGGTTCAGTCCGAGCCCGGATGGCTGATCGAACGAATCCACAAGACCAAGCTCGACGTCACCGAGTGGCGGCGGCAGCGCGAAATCTACGTCGCCGCAGACACCAGCGATCTGTCGCAGCTCGGATTCGCCACCTTCTATCTCAATCGCACGAACAGGTCCGGCGTGCTCAACGGAGGCCCGATCGGCGGGCTAGACCAAACGGGCAACTACAAGATCGACGCCCGCTTCAACCGGGATGGCCTCGCTGAACGTATCCGCATACTGTCGCTCTATGCGGACAACATCGTCCCGACGTCGCGCGATGGCATCGAAGTCATTTCTGAGTACGCCCCGAAAGACGATGTCTTCATTTACGCCGACCCTCCCTACTTCGAGAAGGCCGGGTCGTTGTACCTCAACGCCTTCTCTGCAACCGACCACGAAGACCTTGCGAGAGTCCTCAACTCCGTCGCAGATAGACCGTGGGTTCTTACCTACGACAATGCTCCACAGGTAGCGGAGCTCTACGCGGCACGCCGCCGTCGAGAGTTCGAGCTCCACTATTCGGCGCATCGTGTCGGCAAGGCCACTGAGGTCGCCGTGCTCTCTGAGTCCGTTCCAGAGATTGGACAAGGCTGGCCGCTCACGCCGACAACGTAGACGCACCCGCTCCGAGAAGACGAACGACCGTCACCGCATGTCGAGAGACGGTCACCACCGTGGGAGAGGCGGGGCGGAACTAAGACTCCTCGCGGGCAGGCGGCTGGATCATCAGCACGTTCGAGATGCCGCCCTGGTTCACGCAGTCCTGAGCGAAGTCGTGAACGTGCCAGAAGCAGTCCGCCGCCGGCTCAATGGCGTTTAGGTGGTCTCGACCGGCGTGTCGGAAAGTGTCAAGGCGGGTGAGACAGATTCCGTCAGGCGGTCTGTATGAGGGCCTCCTGTGAGGGCTGGTTGATCCAGGCGGCCTCGGGCAGCTTGGGCGCCTGGGGTCGGCGGTGGCCGAAGCGCTCGGGACGGGCGGCGTAGGCCGCGTCCAGGGTGGCCTGGCGCTGGGCGCGGACCTGCCCGGCGGTGCCGAAGTGGACGCTGGCGGGGGTGTGCAGCCCGATCCCGCAGTGGCGGTGCTCGTGGTTGTAGTAGGCGAAGAACTGCTCGGCGAACGCGCCGGCGTCGGCCAGGGACCCGAAGCGCTCGGGGAAGACCGGGGCGTACTTCAGCGTCTTGAACGCCGCCTCGCTGTAAGGGTTGTCGTTCGACACGTGCGGGCGGGAGTGCGACCTGGCCACCCCGAGGTCGACGAGCAGCTGAGCGACCGGTTTGGAGGTCATCGAGGTCCCGCGGTCGGCGTGGATCGCCTCCGGCACGCCATGGATGCCCATGGCGTGCTCGAGCAGGTTCTTGGCGATCTCGGCGTCCTCGCGGGCCGCGATGGTCCAGCCCACGACGAACCTGGAGAAGATGTCGAGCACGACGTACAGGTCGTAGTACACGCCCCGCTCCGGCCCCTTGAGCTTTGTGATGTCCCAACTCCACACCTGCCCCGGCGCCGTCGCGACGAGCTCGGGCCGGGTCCGGGGCGGGTGGCTCGCCTGCCGGCGCCGTTCCCCGGCCATGTCGTGCTCGCGCAGGATCCGGTGCATCGTGGACATCGAGCACAGGTAGGTGCCCTCGTCCAGCAGCGTGGCCCAGACCTGGGCGACCGACTTGTCCGCGAACCGCTGGCTGGTCAACACGGCCAGCACGTGGGCCCGCTCGGCGGCGGACAGCTTGTTCGCCGGTGCCGGCCGCGGTGTCCGTGGACGTGGCGGTGGCGGGTTCTTGGCCCGGTAGTGACTGGCGCGGGAGCGACCCAGCAGCGCGCACGCAGCCGCGGTGCCGACGTGCTCGGCCAGCCCGTCGACGGCCGGGTTGATCACCGCGGCGACCGCGGCGGCTTGTCCGCGCTCTCGGAGAGCGTCTCCAAGAGCGCGTGTGCTTTTCCCATCAGGTCCAGCGCCGCCCTGGTCTTGGCCAGCTCGGCCTCGGCCTTCTCCGCCCGGGCCCGTAGCGCCTGCAGCTCCCGCTCGCGCCGGTCCCGCGGCTTGCTGCCCAGCCCGGACAGCGAGCCGGCGGCCGCGGCCTTGCGCCACTCGATGATGTGGGAGGTGTACAGGCCCTCCCGGCGCAGGATCTCCCCACGCCCAGAGCGGTCCGCGGCGTCGTACTCGGCCAGGATCGCCGCTTTGAACTCGGCGGTGAACGTCCGCCTCTTGGGCCGGTCAGCACGAGGAGCCATAGCCCCATCATCGGTGCCGACGTCAGCAACCGTCATCGTCATCTCAGTATTGGTCCGTTCTCGCCCCGTGCAGTGCGAAGGTCAGCAGTGCTGGTGTCTCACCCCATCCTGACGCACGGGGTGTAGCGGTGCAACGGGACTGAAACGCCGTCGTATGTGAAGCCCATGTTGTCCTTCGTCAGGATCGTCAACGGCTGCTCGCCGGTCCACTCGATCCCAAGGCGCACATCGTACTCGTCTTGGGTGGTCGCCCCGGCTGTGGTCCGCATGAGCGCCATCAGGTCAGCGACAGCGCACTCGATGGCGGCAGGCTCCACTTGCCAGCCATCGAAGTACCCATCGTTGCTCATGCGATGCCCGCCGACAGCCGCGGTGACCGTCACCGAGCCGTGATGGTGGACGCTCATCCACGCCTCCCTCCAGACCGAGCGTTCACCGGTCGCCGTGTTCACGGCCACCCAGCGCCGCAATCCGGGACGCGGGTTGTCGCGGTCCACATGAATCGGCTGTAAGTCTCTGAAGTGGCTGGCCTGGGGTCGGCTGGCAGGGTGGGTGCTGGTGCTCCGTCTGGTCGTGACTCTTGAATCGCCTGGCCTCCCGCTTCGGCGGGGTGCCTTTCCCAGGATCTGTCCGGCCGGGTGGGTGCCGGCGCCGACCCTGCCCACTCCGATGGCTTGATCAGAAGCTTGCCCGACCGTTCACGGCGGTCGTGGCCCATTACAGGCCTGCCTCGAAGTGACCATTCCCGGGTCGACGCCAGCAGTGACGTCAACCCAGTGGAGAGGATCACGGTCACCATGACCATCGTCGCAAACACGTTCGCGTATGTCATCGGCGCGGACACCCATTCCAGAACACACACTCTCGCCGTGCTCGACGCGCGCACTGGCGCCAGAGTGGACACTCGGACCTTCCCGACGACGCCGGCGGGATTATCACGCGCGGTCGCGTGGATCGCTCGGCGCACCAGCGGGCTGGCCGATGTGCTCGTAACGATCGAGGGCGTCGGCTCGTATGGCGCCCGGCTCGCGAGAGCATGCCAGGACGCCGGCTACCGGGTCGTGGAGTCGTTCCCGACAGCGGCACGTGAACGTCGCGGACGAGGCAAGAGCGACGAGATCGACGCGGAACTGATCGCCCGCTCCGTGCTCGGCGTCGATGCCGACAACCTCCGTGATCCGCGTCAGGACGCGGGAGTCCGCGCGGCGCTGCGGGTGCTGATCGGCGCCCGCGACCTCATCAACCTCGAACGCACCAGGTCGATCAACGCCTTGACCGCGCTGCTTCGAACGGTCGACCTCGGCATCGACGCCCGCGCCTCGCTCACCAAGAAGCAGCTCGCGGCGATCGAGTCCTGGCGCACGCGACAGGAGGACCTCGCGACCGCGACAGCCCGCCGGGAAGCGATCCGGCTGGCCCGACGGGTTGCCGTCTGCGATGAGGACCTCGCTGCTAACCGTGACGCGATCACCGCGCTGGTCGCCGCCAGCGACGCCGCAATCCTGCTCGACGAGCCCGGGATCGGCGCGATCAACGCGGCCGTGATCATCGCCGCCTGGTCACACCCCGGCCGGGTCCGCTCCGAAGCAGCGTTCGCCGTGCTCGCCGGCGTCAGTCCCGTGCCCGCCTCGAGCGGAAACACCACCCGTCATCGCCTCAACCGAGGAGGCGACAGGCGTCTGAACAGAGCCTTATCGTCGATCGCGCTGACCCGAATGTCGCACCACCCGCCGACCCGCGCCTACGTCGAACGCCGACGAGCCGAAGGACGCACCACCAAGGAAATCCGCCGCTCACTCAAGCGATACATAGCCCGCCAGCTCTACCGCCGCCTCAGCGAGCAGAGCGGACTTGACAACACATAGAAGCATCCTGGGTTTCGTTCCGTTCTTGAAGCAAGGATGGAACACGATGAACCAGAAGTACTCTCCCGAGATGCGCGAGCGCGCGCTGCGGATGCTCGATGAGGCCAAGGCCTCCGGTGAGCACTCGAATCTGATGTCCGCCGTGCGGCATGTTGCGGGGCTCCTCGGCATGAGCGCGGAGACGCTGCGGGTGTGGCATTGCCGCCGCGAGGTCGACGCCGGCGCGAAGCCCGGTGTCCCGAGCGATGTCGCTGAGGAGAACAAGCGCCTGCGCCGCGAGGTGGCCGAGCTGCGAAAGGCGAATGAGATCCTCAAGGCTGCGAGCGTGTTTTTCGCGAAGGAGCTCGACCGGCCCTGACCGAGATGATCCGCTTCATCGACGAGTATCGAGAGCGGTTCGGGGTCGAGCTCATCTGCCGGACGCTGCGCCCGGCAGTGCAGGATTCATCACGTCCCGCGGGTATCGCGCCGCGAAGACCCGTATAGCCTCCGCCCGGCAGCTGCGCGACGAGCTGCTGGTGCCCGAGGTCGCCAGGCTGCATGCGGAGAACTACGGCGTCTACGGGCGGCGGAAGATGCATGCTCTCCTGAAACGGCAGGGGTGGGACATCGGCCGCGACCAGACCGAGCGCCTCATGCGCCTCGCGGGAGTGCGTGGGGTTCGCAAGTCGGAGAAGGTGTTCACGACCAGGCCGGACAAGGCGCAGGCCCTACCGCGGGACCTCGTCCAGCGGCGGTTCCGTGCGGACGCGCCGCGCCGACTCTGGGTTGCAGACATCACGTATGTGGCCACCTGGGCGGGCTTCGCATACGTCGCGTTCGTCACCGACGTCTATTCACGTCGGATCGTGGGCTGGAACGTCGCGGCGACGCTGCGCGCGGAGGTGCTGCCGCTGCAAGCGCTGGACATGGCCGCCTGGGGCGCGGACGGCCCGCTGGACGGGCTGATCCATCACGCCGATCACGGCTCGAACTACATGTCGATGGTCTACACCGACCGGGTCGTCGAGCTTGGCGCAACACCCTCGACGGGAACCGTCGGGGACTCGTATGACGCCCTCGCCGAGGCGGTCAACAACCTCTACAAGACCGAGCTGATCCGCCAGCGCGGCCCCTGGAGGACCGTCGAGCAGGTCGAGCTCGCGACGCTCGAATGGGTGTGGTGGTGGAACCATCAACGCCTGCACGGCGAACTCGGCATGCGCACCCCGATCGAGATCGAGGACGCGTACTACGCTGACCTCGAATCAGGCCTCCCGGCGACCGCCGGACAGGGAAACCGATAGGAACGAAACCCAGGATGCTTCTATGTGTTGTCAAGTCCGCTCTGCTCGCTGAGGCGGCGGTAGAGCTGGCGGGCTATGTATCGCTTGAGTGAGCGGCGGATTTCCTTGGTGGTGCGTCCTTCGGCTCGTCGGCGTTCGACGTAGGCGCGGGTCGGCGGGTGGTGCGACATTCGGGTCAGCGCGATCGACGATAAGGCTCTGTTCAGACGCCTGTCGCCTCCTCGGTTGAGGCGATGACGGGTGGTGTTTCCGCTCGAGGCGGGCACGGGACTGACGCCGGCGAGCACGGCGAACGCTGCTTCGGAGCGGACCCGGCCGGGGTGTGACCAGGCGGCGATGATCACGGCCGCGTTGATCGCGCCGATCCCGGGCTCGTCGAGCAGGATTGCGGCGTCGCTGGCGGCGACCAGCGCGGTGATCTCGTCACGGTTAGCAGCGAGGTCCTCATCGCAGACGGCAACCCGTCGGGCCAGCCGGATCGCTTCCCGGCGGGCTGTCGCGGTCGCGAGGTCCTCCTGTCGCGTGCGCCAGGACTCGATCGCCGCGAGCTGCTTCTTGGTGAGCGAGGCGCGGGCGTCGATGCCGAGGTCGACCGTTCGAAGCAGCGCGGTCAAGGCGTTGATCGACCTGGTGCGTTCGAGGTTGATGAGGTCGCGGGCGCCGATCAGCACCCGCAGCGCCGCGCGGACTCCCGCGTCCTGACGCGGATCACGGAGGTTGTCGGCATCGACGCCGAGCACGGAGCGGGCGATCAGTTCCGCGTCGATCTCGTCGCTCTTGCCTCGTCCGCGACGTTCACGTGCCGCTGTCGGGAACGACTCCACGACCCGGTAGCCGGCGTCCTGGCATGCTCTCGCGAGCCGGGCGCCATACGAGCCGACGCCCTCGATCGTTACGAGCACATCGGCCAGCCCGCTGGTGCGCCGAGCGATCCACGCGACCGCGCGTGATAATCCCGCCGGCGTCGTCGGGAAGGTCCGAGTGTCCACTCTGGCGCCAGTGCGCGCGTCGAGCACGGCGAGAGTGTGTGTTCTGGAATGGGTGTCCGCGCCGATGACATACGCGAACGTGTTTGCGACGATGGTCATGGTGACCGTGATCCTCTCCACTGGGTTGACGTCACTGCTGGCGTCGACCCGGGAATGGTCACTTCGAGGCAGGCCTGTAATGGGCCACGACCGCCGTGAACGGTCGGGCAAGCTTCTGATCAAGCCATCGGAGTGGGCAGGGTCGGCGCCGGCACCCACCCGGCCGGACAGATCCTGGGAAAGGCACCCCGCCGAAGCGGGAGGCCAGGCGATTCAAGAGTCACGACCAGACGGAGCACCAGCACCCACCCTGCCAGCCGACCCCAGGCCAGCCACTTCAGAGACTTACAGCCGATTCAAGTGGGGCATCCCCGCGATGCTTCTCGCCGCGCCCTACCTGCTCGCCGCGAGCATCTGCACCAACCTCATCGCGGACGGTGGCCCTGGGTGGCTCAATCTCCTCGTGCTCCTCTTCATCTGGAACGCGATGAAGTTCCTCATTATTGGGCCGGTCAGCTTCGCGCTCCTGGTCCGTGTTCGCTCCCAGGAAGTTACAGCGCGCCGCCGCGCGCGGCGACAGGACGGAGCGGCCCGCTCGCTTCACTACGCGGAAGTGAGCGTTGCCTGATGGGCGCCGTGATCTACACCCGTAGCGCGAGGCCGAACCGCCGATCGCACGAGGAGCAGATGGAAGCCTGCGAACGCCTGATCGCAGAGCTCGGCTACGAGGTCATCGAGCAGTTCCACGACGTCGGTAAGGCGCGGCCGGGACTTGACCAGCTCCTCGCCACGGTCCGTGACGGCAAGGCGTCAGCGGTCGTCGCTGCTGGCCTCGACCGACTCGGCCGCACGTTCGACACGATCACGCACATCATGAAGACGCTGAACGAGGTCGACGTCCGGCTCTACATCGTGGGCCACGGCCAAGTGAACCTCCCCACGACGCCAGAATTCGGCATCATGCGTGCGCTCGCCGAGTACGAGGCAGAGCACGTCGAGGACGACATCACCCGCTGATCGAAACGGCGGTGGCCGGAAAGTGTCAAGGCGGGTGAGACAGATTCCGTCAGGCGGTCTGTATGAGGGCCTCCTGTGAGGGCTGGTTGATCCAGGCGGCCTCGGGCAGCTTGGGCGCCTGGGGTCGGCGGTGGCCGAAGCGCTCGGGACGGGCGGCGTAGGCCGCGTCCAGGGTGGCCTGGCGCTGGGCGCGGACCTGCCCGGCGGTGCCGAAGTGGACGCTGGCGGGGGTGTGCAGCCCGATCCCGCAGTGGCGGTGCTCGTGGTTGTAGTAGGCGAAGAACTGCTCGGCGAACGCGCCGGCGTCGGCCAGGGACCCGAAGCGCTCGGGGAAGACCGGGGCGTACTTCAGCGTCTTGAACGCCGCCTCGCTGTAAGGGTTGTCGTTCGACACGTGCGGGCGGGAGTGCGACCTGGCCACCCCGAGGTCGACGAGCAGCTGAGCGACCGGTTTGGAGGTCATCAGGTCCCGCGGTCGGCGTGGATCGCCTCCGGCACGCCATGGATGCCCATGGCGTGCTCGAGCAGGTTCTTGGCGATCTCGGCGTCCTCGCGGGCCGCGATGGTCCAGCCCACGACGAACCTGGAGAAGATGTCGAGCACGACGTACAGGTCGTAGTACACGCCCCGCTCCGGCCCCTTGAGCTTTGTGATGTCCCAACTCCACACCTGCCCCGGCGCCGTCGCGACGAGCTCGGGCCGGGTCCGGGGCGGGTGGCTCGCCTGCCGGCGCCGTTCCCCGGCCATGTCGTGCTCGCGCAGGATCCGGTGCATCGTGGACATCGAGCACAGGTAGGTGCCCTCGTCCAGCAGCGTGGCCCAGACCTGGGCGACCGACTTGTCCGCGAACCGCTGGCTGGTCAACACGGCCAGCACGTGGGCCCGCTCGGCGGCGGACAGCTTGTTCGCCGGTGCCGGCCGCGGTGTCCGTGGACGTGGCGGTGGCGGGTTCTTGGCCCGGTAGTGACTGGCGCGGGAGCGACCCAGCAGCGCGCACGCAGCCGCGGTGCCGACGTGCTCGGCCAGCCCGTCGACGGCCGGGTTGATCACCGCGGCGACCGCGGCGGCTTGTCCGCGCTCTCGGAGAGCGTCTCCAAGAGCGCGTGTGCTTTTCCCATCAGGTCCAGCGCCGCCCTGGTCTTGGCCAGCTCGGCCTCGGCCTTCTCCGCCCGGGCCCGTAGCGCCTGCAGCTCCCGCTCGCGCCGGTCCCGCGGCTTGCTGCCCAGCCCGGACAGCGAGCCGGCGGCCGCGGCCTTGCGCCACTCGATGATGTGGGAGGTGTACAGGCCCTCCCGGCGCAGGATCTCCCCACGCCCAGAGCGGTCCGCGGCGTCGTACTCGGCCAGGATCGCCGCTTTGAACTCGGCGGTGAACGTCCGCCTCTTGGGCCGGTCAGCACGAGGAGCCATAGCCCCATCATCGGTGCCGACGTCAGCAACCGTCATCGTCATCTCAGTATTGGTCCGTTCTCGCCCCGTGCAGTGCGAAGGTCAGCAGTGCTGGTGTCTCACCCCATCCTGACGCACAGGGAGGTCCGGGGCTTCGTCGTGTGCGGGGGCTCTTCCCTGATCCCGGTTCGAGTGAGACCATGGCGATTGACGAGGAGGCCTGATGATCGAACTCGACGACATCGACACCGATGAGGACGGCGCGCTCACCGCGACAGTCGAACTGCCCGGCGGTCGCCGCGTCACCGTGGAGTACGAATTCGAGGACGACTTCGAACTGCTCGACGAGGACGAGGACGAGGACGAGGAGGACGACCTCGACGAGGGTCTCGAGCCGGAGGACCTCCCCGACATGGACACCATGCAGGAGACCGTCCAGCACGCCCTCGCGCGCCTCACCGCCGAGGTTCTCGACGCGCGCGAACGCGAAGTGGCGGAGTCGCTCATCGAGGCCGCCTACGAGGACGAGGACGAGGACGACCTCGAGGAGCCGCTCGCCGCGCTGCGGGAGGACATCAGCCTGGACGGCGTCGTCGTCTTCGGCGACGGCGGGATGACGCTCCTCTATGTCGCCCCCGAGGAGTACCCGGACCTCACCATCTACTGCCTGCTGGACGACGATCTCGAGATCGACGACATCATGGTCGAATGACCCGCGCCCGGCGGGGGGGTCCGGCTCAGGCCACGCGGACGGTCGTGCCGCCGGTCAGCGCGCGCAGCTGCTCGAAGGTCAACGGCATGACCGTGTGCGGCGTGCCGCCCGCGGCCCAGATCCGGTCGAAGGCCGCAAGGTCCTCGTCGAGATACGTCGGCAGCGGCTGCGGATGCCCGGCGGGGGCGACGCCCCCGATCGCCTGACCGGTCGCCGCGCGCACGACCGCGGCCGGCGCCATCGCGACCGACTCCGCCGCGATCGCCGCCGCGAGGACGTCGACGTCGACGCGGTGCGCGCCGCTCGTCATCACCAGGATCGGCCTGCCGTCGGCGACGAGCACCAGGCTGTTCGCGATCGCTCCGACCTCGCATCCGACCGCCTGCGCGGCCTCGGGCGCCGTCCGGGCCGAATCCGGCAGCACGACGATCTCGGTGTCGATGCCCGCCGCCGCCAGGTGCTCCTGCACGATGCGGCTGCGGTCCGGGAGGGTGGCGGTCACTATCTCTCCTCGTTCATGCCGATGGCGGCGTCTGTGCGGCGCCCGATACGTGCGGCTCCGCTCAGGCCGCGTCACCCACGAGGATAGCCGCGGCATCCTCCGCCGGGCCGTCCGCGGGATCGTCGATGTGCGCGAGCACGCGGCGTCCCAGCAGCACGGTCAGCGCGGCGAGGAGCACCGCCGCCGCGGCGAACAGGTACGGCACCGTGTCGCCGAACGCGTGCGCGAGCGCGGCCGCGACCGGCGGCGCGACGGCACCGCCCAGGAAGCGCACCGCCGAGTAGGCGGAGGACGCCACCGCGCGGGGCAGATCGGTCGCCTCCATGACCGCCTCGGTGAGCACGGTGTTCATCACGCCGAGCAGGAGGCCGCCGATCACGATGCAGATCACGAGCGCCGCGGGCGAGGCCACCACGAGCCCGGCCGCCATCAGGTCGGCGGCCAGCAGCGGCAGCGTGATCAGGATGATCGCTGTGCGCGGCATCCGCCGCATCAGCACGGGCGCGACCCACACGCTGGTCACCGCGAGCGCCACGCCCCAGCCGAAGAAGGTGAGGCCGATGCCCATCGCCCCGAACCCGAGGGGGAAGGGGGAGAAGGCCAGCAGAACGAAGAACCCGATGTTGTAGAACAGCGCCGCCACGGCGAGCACCGCGAGCGCGGGGCGCTTCAGCGCGCGGAACGGAGCGGAGAACGGCACCCGCTCGCGGCGCTCGGCCGGAGTGCGCAGCAGGAGCAGCACGGCGATGAAGGCGATCGCCATCAGCGCCACCACCCCGAAGAACGGCGCCCTCCAGCTGTGCTCGCCCAGCAGTCCGCCCAGCAGCGGACCGACTGCGATGCCGAGACCCAGCGCCGCCTCGTACAGCACGATCGCCGCGCCGCTGCCGCCGGCTGCCGCGCCGACGATCGTGGCCAGGGCCGTGGAGATGAACAGCGCGTTCCCGAGCCCCCACCCCGCGCGGAAGCCGATCACCGCGTCGACGCTTCCACTCAGGGCGCAGAGCAGAGCGAACACGACGATGAGACCGAGCCCGGCCAGCAGCGTCGCCTTCGCGCCGATCCGGCTGGACACCCAGCTGGTGACGAGCATGGCCAGGCCCGTCGGCGAACGCGACCGCCCACACCTGCGACGGCTGCCTCCACACCGATCCGGTTCCCGTGCTGCTCATCCTTCGTCTCCTGTCCTGTCGATGGTGCTTCCGTCGCTGCGCTCGGCGAGCAGCTGCGCGGCCCGCTCCAGCGCCCGCCAGTCCGCCTCGGAGAGGTCGGCGAACCGGGGCGCGAGCGTGTCCCGCAGCTCGTCGCGCCACGCCCGGAGCGCCCGGCGTCCCTCCTCCGTGGCGGTGACGACCGTGGCGCGCGAATCCTCCGGATCCGCGGTGCGGATCACCAGACCGGCGCGCTCCATCTCGCCGATCAGCCGGGTCATGCCCGGTTGCGTCGTGCGCGCCGAGGTCGCCAGGGCGCCGATGCGGGCGCCCGCCGAAGCCTCGAGGAGGCTGAGCACGCGCCACTGCGCCGAGGGTGCGTCGTTCCCGGCATCCCGGGCGGCGATCCGCGCGAGCGCGTGCGCCGCGATCACGATGCGAGGGAGGATGTCCGCGCGATTCATACCAACAAGTATATAACAAGCGGTATGTAAATGCTCTCAGCGGCGCGATCCCGCGATCCGTGAGGAGAGCTGGTGCGCGTGCGAGAGCAGAGTCCGCCCGAGCTGCCCGATGCGGTCAGGGCCGAACCGGAACTCCACGCAGGTGAGGCTGAGCGCCCACTCGGGCCGGCCCTCGCGATCGAACACCGCCGCGCCCATGCCCCAGGAGCCCGCCACGATGAGCCCCGGGTTCACCGCGTATCCGCGCTCCTTCGTCTCCCGCAGCCGGCGGCGCAGCGGCTTCTCGGCGTGTGCGGCGCCCCAGCGCTCCGGCAGCTCCGGATGCCGCTCGAGGTAGGCATCCACATCGTGGTCAGGCAGGAAGGCCAGGATCGCCAGGCCTGCGCTGGCCACGCCGAGGGGGAAGCGCACGCCCTCGCTCAGCACGAAGGAGCGGATCGGGAAGGACCCCTCCTCCCGGAGCAGGCACACCGTCTCGTCCGCGCGCCGCGCGGAGAGGAAGGCGCTCTCCTCGGTCTTCACGGCCAGCGAGCGCACGATGTCGCGCGCCAGCTCGGTGATGTCGTAGCGCGCCGCGGCCACGTTTCCCATGAGGTAGAGCTCCGGTCCCGGCATCCAGAGCGCGGATGCCTCGTCCTGATCCACCAGGCCCTCCAGGCGCAGCGCGGTCAGCAGGCGGTGCGCCGTGGAGCGGCTCAGCCCCGAGCGCCGGGAGAGCTCCTGCAGCGACACCCCGTCGGCCGCGGCGGTCACCAGGCGCAACAGCGCCGCGGCACGGGCGACGGCCTGGGCGCCCGGCACGGAGCGTCTCGCGGCGGCACGCTGTTCCATGATGTGGACGCTAGTCGGCACCGCGACCACATGGCAAGCACCGGCTTGCCGCCGGTCGCATCGCGGGACGAAGCTGGAGTCCTCCCGACACGAAGGAGTGACGCGTGATCGACAAGCTCTGGCCGTCGGCGGCGGAGGCCGTCGCCGACATCCCGGACGGCGCCTCGCTGGCGGTCGGCGGCTTCGGCCTCTCCGGCAACCCGATGGCTCTCATCGAAGCCCTGCACGCGCAGGGGACGACGGATCTGAGCGTGGTGAGCAACAACTGCGGCGTGGACGACTGGGGCCTGGGCATCCTGCTGCACTCCCGCCGCATCCGCAAGATGACCTCGTCGTACGTCGGTGAGAACAAGGAGTTCGAGCGCCAGTTCCTCGAGGGCGACCTCGAGCTCGAACTGACCCCGCAGGGCACCCTGGCCGAGAAGCTGCGCGCCGGCGGCTCCGGGATCGCGGCGTTCTTCACACAGACCGGCGTCGGCACCCAGGTCGCCGAGGGCGGGCTCCCGCGGCGCTACGCCCCCGGCGGGGCCGTCGCGGTGGTCTCTCCGGCCAAGGACGTGCGCACCTTCGAGTACCGCGGCGAGCCGCGCGAGTTCGTGCTCGAGGAGGCGATCACCACCGACTACGCGCTGGTGCACGCCGCGCTCGGCGACCGGCACGGGAACCTGGTCTTCAACAAGGCCGCCCGCAACTTCAACCCGCTCGCCGCCATGGCGGGGCGCATCTGCATCGCACAGGTCGAGCGCCTCGTGGAGCCGGGGGAGATCGACCCCGACCGCGTCCACCTGCCCGGCATCTACGTGCACCGGGTCGTCGAGGTCGGCACGGACATCGAGAAGCGCATCGAGCGGCGCACGGTCTCGGTCGAGCAGGCCGCCGCGCGCCCGATGCCGGAAGGAGCCTGACATGCCGCTCACCCGCAACGAGATGGCCGCCCGTGCGGCCAGGGAACTCGCCGACGGCTCCTACGTGAACCTCGGGATCGGCCTGCCCACGCTGGTGCCCAACTACGTGCCCGAGGGCGTGGCCGTGGTGCTGCAGTCCGAGAACGGCATCCTCGGGGTCGGGCCGTACCCGGCCGAGGCGGACGTCGACCCCGACCTCATCAACGCCGGCAAGGAGACGGTCACGGTGCTGCCGGGTGCCGCCTTCTTCGACTCCGCGACGAGCTTCGGGATGATCCGCGGCGGCAAGATCGACGCCGCCATCCTCGGCGCCATGCAGGTCTCCGCCGCCGGAGACCTCGCCAACTGGATGATCCCGGGGAAGATGGTCAAGGGTCCGGGCGGTGCGATGGACCTCGTCCACGGCGCCGCGCGCGTGATCGTGCTGATGGAGCACGTCGCCAAGGACGGCTCGGCGAAGATCGTGAACGAGTGCTCCCTGCCGCTCACCGGACGCGGCGTGGTCGACCGGATCATCACCGACCTCGCTGTGATCGACGTCACCCCCGACGGCCTCGTGCTGGTGGAGACCGCGCCCGGCGTCCGCGTCGAGGACGTCATCGCCGCGACCGAGCCGCCGCTCACCGTCGCCGACGCACTGAAGGAGACCGCATCATGAGCGACATCGTCATCGTCGCCGCCGCCCGCACCCCGCAGGGCCGCCTGAAGGGCCGGCTCGCCGCCTTCACCGCCCCGCAGCTCGGGTCGTTCGCGATCCGCGGCGCCCTCGCGCAGGCCGACATCGACCCGGGGGAGGTCGACGCGGTGATCATGGGCCAGGTCCTCGCCGCAGGATCCGGGCAGAACGCCGCCCGTCAGGCCGCCATCGGCGCCGGCATCGGCTGGGACGTGCCGTCGAGCTCGGTGAACAAGGTGTGCCTGTCCGGCCTGACCGCGATCATCGACGCCGCACGCATGATCCGCACCGGCGACGCCCTCACCGTGGTCGCAGGCGGCATGGAGTCCATGACCCGCGCCCCGCACCTGCTGATGGGCTCCCGGGACGGCTGGGCGTACGGCAGTGTCGAGGTGCTCGATCACATGGCGTACGACGGTCTCACCGACGCGTACGACCGGGAGAGCATGGGCGCCTCCACCGAGCGGCACAACGCCCGCTTCGAGATCAGCCGCGAGGTGCAGGACGAGGTCGCGGCGCGATCCCACCAGCGCGCCGCCGCGGCGAAGAGCGCGGGCGTGTTCGGCGCCGAGATCGTCCCCGTCGAGGTGCCGCAGCGCAAGGGCGATCCGATCGTCGTCACCGAGGACGAGGGCGTGCGCCCGGAGACCACGGTGCAGACCCTGGCCGGCCTGCGTCCGGCCTTCGCGGAGGGCGGCTCGATCACCGCCGGCAACTCCTCGCAGATCTCCGACGGCGCGGCCGCCGTGGTGGTGACCACGCGGGAGCACGCGGAGGAGAAGGGCTGGCCCGTGCTGGCCGTCGTCGGCGCCAGCGGGCAGACCGCGGGGCCGGACAACTCGCTGCACGCCCAGCCGGCGCGGGCGATCGAGCGGGCGCTGCAGAAGCAGGGCATCTCCGCGGCGGACCTCGACCTGGTGGAGATCAACGAGGCGTTCGGCGCGGTCGTGGCGCGCTCGGAGCAGGAGCTCGGCCTGTCGGCCGACATCGTCAACATCCACGGCGGCGGCATCGCCATCGGGCATCCGATCGGCGCCAGCGGCGCGCGGCTCGTGGTGCACGCCGCGCACGAGCTGGCGCGGCGCGGGTCGGGCACGGCGGCGGTCGGTCTCTGCGGCGGCGGAGGACAGGGCGAGGCGCTGATCCTCACGCGGTGAGCGGATGCCCGACGGGCAGGACGCTTCGACGGGCTCAGCGTCCGTGACGGGCTCAGCGTTCGTGACGAGCACGGACGCTTCGACGGGCTCAGCGTCCGGGACCGACGGGCTCAGCGTCCGGGACCGGCGGGGTCAGCGTCCGGGACCGGCGGGGTCAGCGTCCGAGACCGGCGGGGTCAGCGGAGCTTGGCGAGCTTCTTCTCGGCCTTCGCCCGCTCCTTCTGCTCCTTCTTGCGCCGCTTCTCCTTGGCCTCGGCCACGGGGGAGTCGGGCGCGACCGGAAGGCCCCGCGCATCGCGGCGCATGTCCACGGCGGTGCCGATCGCTAGGGCGAGCGTGATGCCCCAGCTGACCCAGGCGAGCACGGCGCGCCACGTGATCGGGGTGTCGCGTGAGCCGCGCAGCAGCGTCGCGCCCGCGGTGATCGCGCCGAAGAGGCCGGTGCTGAAGAGATAGCGCATGCTCCCACGCTATCCGGCGCGGGCGGGACCGTGTCCAGGGGTTGCGTCGCGTGTGGCATCCGTGCTCGCAGCCGGTAGGATAGGCCAGCCTTACCTTCCCGAGAGGACCCGCCCATGCCCGCCACCCGCCTGCGTCCGCTCGCCCTCGCGGCCTCGCTCCTGCTGATCCCGCTCGCCGGCTGCGCGCCGGCCGGAGGAGCCGGCGACGACGCCGCGGGTGAGGACGACGCGCTCGTGATCTACAACGCCCAGCACGAGCAGCTCACCGAGGAGTGGACGGCGGCGTTCACCGAGCAGACCGGCATCGAGGTCAAGCTGCGCCACGGGGACGACAGCGAGCTCGGCCACCAGCTCGTGCAGGAGGGCGAGGCCTCACCCGCCGACGTGTTCCTCACCGAGAACTCGCCGGCCATGTCGCTGGTCGAGGAGGCCGGGCTGTTCGCCCCCGTCGACGAGGACACGCTGGCCCTGGTGCCGGAGCAGTTCCGCCCCGGGACCGGCGCATGGACCGGCATCGCCGCCCGGGACACGGTCCTGGTCTACAACCCCGAGCTCATCTCGGAGAGCGAGCTGCCGAGCTCGATCATGGAGCTGCAGGACCCGGCCTGGAAGGGCAAGTGGGGTGCGGCACCCGGGGGTGCCGACTTCCAGGCGATCGTGTCGGCCATCCTCGCCACCCAGGGCGAGGAGGCCACCGCGGCCTGGCTGGAGGGGATGGCCGAGAACGCCACCATCTACCGGAACAACGTCGTCACGATGAAGGCGGTGAACGCCGGCGAGGTGCCGATGGGCATCATCTACCACTACTACTGGTACCGCGATCAGGCCGACACCAAGGAGAACAGCGGCAACACCGCGCTGCACCGCTTCGCTCCCGGTGACCCGGGTGCGTTCGTGAGCATCTCCGGCGGCGGGGTGCTGGCCTCCAGCACCCGGCAGGAGCAGGCGCAGCAATTCCTGGCCTGGCTGGTCGGCGAGCAGGGGCAGACCATCCTCGGCGAGGGGTACAGCTACGAGTACCCGGTGGCCAGCGGCATCCCGGCGCGCTCGCCGCTGCCGCCGCTGGAGTCGCTCGGCGCCCCGGAGATCGACCCGTCCGAGCTGAACGGCCCGACCGTCATCGAGCTGATGACCGAGGCGGGGCTGCTCTGACCATCGCACCCGCCCGTCCGGCCGGGAACGCCACCGCGCGCCCGGCCGGACGGGCGTTCCCGTGGACGCTCGCGACGGGCGTGGCGCTCGCCGCGGCCGTCGCGCTGGTCCCGGTCGGGTATGTGCTGGTCTCCGCGGCGCAGACCGGTGGGCCGGCGCTCGCCCGGCTGCTGCTGCGTCCGATGGTCGGCGAGCTGACCGCGAACACGGTGCTGCTGGTCGTGCTGGGCGTCGCGGCCACCCTCATCGTCGGCATCGGCGGGGCGTGGCTGGTCGAGCGGACCGACCTGCCGCTGCGCCGGTTCTTCGCGGTCGCGCTGGCCGCGCCGCTGGCGATCCCGGCGTTCGTGACCAGCTACGGCTGGGCGACCGTGGCGCCCGCCCTCGGCGGCCTCGCCGGCGCGGTGCTCATCTCGGCGTGCGCATATTCGCCGCTGGTGTACCTGCCCGCCGTCGCCGCGCTGCGCGGGCTGGACCCGGCGCGGGAGGAGAGTGCGCGGTCGCTCGGGCTCGGGTCGTGGCGGGTGTTCCTGCGGGTGGTGCTGCCGCAGCTGCGTCTGGCGGCGCTCGGTGGCGGTCTCGTCGTCGGCCTGCACCTGCTCGCCGAGTACGGCGCCTTCGCGTTCCTCGAGTTCGACACGTTCACCACCGCGATCATGACCGCCTACCGGGCGAACTTCGGCGGCCCGAACGCCGCCGCGCTCGGGGTGGTGCTCACCGCGCTCTGCCTGCTGCTGGTGTGCGGCGAGTTCCGGATGCGGGGCTCGGTGCGACTGTCCAGCACCGCCCCCGCCCGCCCTGCCCGCCGCGCACGGCTCGGCGGCTGGACCGGCCCGGCGCTGCTCGCGCTGGCCGCGGTGGTCGCCGCATCCCTGCTGGTGCCGTTGTCCTCCGTGCTGCGCTGGGCGCTGCGTGCCGAGGCGGCGGACTGGCTGCCGGTGCTGCCGGCGGCGGGGCAGACCGTGCTCCTCGCCCTCGGCGGCGCGGCCGCGTGCACCGCGGTCGCCCTCCCCGCGGCCTGGCTCGCGGTCCGCCACCGGGGCCGTGCGAGCGGGGTGCTCGAGGGAGCGTTCTACCTGGCCGGCAGCCTGCCGGCGATCATCGTCGCCCTCGCGCTCGTCGCGGTGGTGCTCCGGGCGGCGCCGGCGTTCTACCAGACCGCCGTCACGGTCATCGTCGCCTACGCCATCCTGTTCCTGCCGCGGAGCCTCGTGCCCATCCGCGCCGGGTTGGCGCAGATCTCCCCGGCCTGGGAGGAAGCGGCACGGTCTCTGGGCGCGCCGCCCCTGGTCGCCCGGCTGCGGGTGACCCTGCCGCTGCTGGCCCCCGCGATCGCCGGCGGTGCGGCTCTCGTGGCGCTGGGGGCGGCGAACGAGCTCACCGCGACCCTGCTGCTCGCGCCGACCGGCACCGAGACCGTGGCGACCGGGTTCTGGTCGGCGGCGTCCGCGATCGACTACATCGCCGCCGCGCCGTACGCCGTGACGCTGATCGCCCTGTCGGTGCCCGCGGTGCACCTGATGTTCTCCGAAGCGACCTCGAGGGGGAGCGCATGACCCTTCAGCTCAGCGACGTCGGCAAGTCGTTCGGCGCAGCGCGGGTGCTCACCGGCGTCGGCTTCGACGTGCCCACCGGCTCCCGGATGGCGCTGGTCGGCGCCTCCGGGAGCGGCAAGAGCACCCTGCTGCGGCTGATCGCCGGATTCGAGCGGCCGGATGCCGGGCGCATCGCGCTGGACGGCGTCGTGCTCGCCGACGAGCGCACCCTGGTGCCGGCCCACCGCCGCGGCATCGGCTACGTGCCCCAGGACGGGGCACTGTTCCCGCACCTGACCGTCGCCCGCAACATCGCCTTCGGGCTGCCGCGCGGCGCGGCTCGCCGCGAGCGGGTGCGGGAGATGATGGCCCTCACCTCCCTTGCGCCCGAGTTCGCGGACCGGATGCCGCACGAGTTGTCCGGCGGGCAGCAGCAGCGGGTGGCGCTCGCGCGCGCCCTCGCCCCGGCCCCCCGCGTGCTGCTGCTGGACGAGCCGTTCAGCGCCCTGGACACCGGGCTGCGGGCGCAGACCCGGGAGGCGACGATCGGCATCCTCGAGCGCGCCCGCGTCACCACGCTCCTGGTCACCCACGACCAGGACGAGGCGCTCTCCTTCGGGGATCTGATCGGGGTCGTCGCGGACGGCGCGCTGGTGCAGCACGGCGAACCGGCCTCCGTGTTCGACGCTCCGGCCGACGCCGCCACCGCCGCCTTCCTCGGTGACGCGCTGCAGTTGAGGGCGCGGCGCGGGGACGACGGTGCGGTGCGGTGCGCCCTGGGAACGGTGCCGGTGCGCCACGACCGTGCTGCCGGTGCCGCCGAGGTGGTCGCGATGGTCCGGCCGAATCAGCTGGAGATCGTGGCGGAGGACGGATGCGGTGGCCGCGCCACGATCACCGCGCGCCGCGCCGTCGGCGCCCGTACCGAGTTGCGGCTGGACATCGAGGGCGACGAGAGCGCGCGAGTCTGGCTGCAGGTGCCCACGCACCGCGCGCAGGGCACCAGGGACGGCGACGTCGTCGGGTTGCGGATCGACGGCGGCGTGGTGCTCTATCCCGCGGCCCGCCTGAGCATACCTGACCCGACGGAGCGCACGGAACGGCAGCCCGCCTGAGCGCGCCGGGCTCAGGCCCGCGACGCCGCGACCCGTGCGCGCACCCCGCGCACCAGATCCGTGACCCGCCGGTGAAGCAGCCACGCGGCGATCCCGACGGCGAACGACAGCAGCGTGCCGAGGAGCGGCGCCGAGGCCTCGAACGGCGGGTACACCACCCAGTGCGTGAGGTACACGAACAGCGAGGCCGAGGCGAGGACGGTCAGCACCGGTCGCAGCGGGGCGGGTACGCGCACCGCCGGCAGCCAGACGAGGGCGAGCACCCCCAGGACGACGATCCCCTCGCGCAGCGGCTCGCCGAAGAACCCGGGAACGAGGGCGAGGCACGCGAGCGTCGCCAGCACGCGCCGGCCGACGCCGTCGGCCCGCGCGACCAGCCAGCCGAGGGCGAGGCACCA
Organism: Microbacterium sp. EF45047; assembly: GCF_028472845.1. Classification (NCBI taxonomy): domain Bacteria; kingdom Bacillati; phylum Actinomycetota; class Actinomycetes; order Micrococcales; family Microbacteriaceae; genus Microbacterium; species Microbacterium sp. EF45047. The sequence goes on from NZ_CP069429.1 coordinate 1,089,152, forward strand.
CAGCACGGTGGGCAGCGCGTACCGTTCCAGGTGCTCCGCCGGCGCCGTCCCGAGCATCGCGAACCGCACGGCGGCGGCGGCGGCGAGCACGCCCACCGCGAACGCCCACGGCGCCCGCCGCTCCAGCCGGTCCACCGCCGGCACCGAGAACAGGGCGGCGAGGGCGAGCATGCTCCACACCATCGCCTCGAGGAACCAGAACTGCCACTGCTCGCTCCAGCGCCCCTCCGTGCCGCCGCCGGCGGTCGCGTTGTTCACCAGCAGCGCGGTCGCCAGGGCGTACTTGCCGCTCAGCAGGGCGACCGCGCCGATCCACAGCACCGCCGGCACCGCCACCTGCGCCGTCGCGCCCAGCAGCCGCGCCGGACGTGCGCCCGGTGCGGCGGACAGCGCGAAGCGGGCGACGTTGTAGCCGGCCACCACGAGCAGCAGGTGCGCGCCGCCCTTCAGGGAGAAGCCGTCGCCGCGGAACAGGTCGGCGTGCGTGCCGACGATGAGCACGATCGCGAGCGCCCGCAGCAGCACCGGCGTCTCCACCGCCGGGAACGCGCGGCGCCGGGACGGCTGCCTCTCGGCCGCTGCGGATGCCGGGGCCGCCGCCGCGGCGAGCTCCGCGGCGGAGCGGGACGGCCAGTCGCGGGGGAGCGTGCCGAGCAGCTCCTCCAGCTGCACCGAGGCCTCCACGTAGCTGAGCGAGTCGCCGCCGAGCGCGGCGAAGCCGTCCGCCTCAGTGGCATCGGGCCGGCCCGTGCACACCGCGAGCACGTCGCGCACCCGCGCCGCGGTGACCGGTCCGCTCGCGGCCCGCGCCGGCGAGGCCGCCGCCGTGCGGTGGTGGCGCACCAGTGCCGCGTTGTCCGGTTTGCCGGACGAGGTCACCGGGAACGCGTCCACCGCGTAGGCCTGCACGCTGCGAGCCGGGATGCCCACCCGGCGCGCCACGACCTCCCTGGCCCGATCCGCCTCGCGCTCGCTGTGCACGAACACCAGGAGATCCTCGTCGTCGGCGGCGGTGCGCGCCGGGATCCCCGCGTCCTCCAGCTCCCGCTGCACGGCGTCCAGATCGATCCGCAGGCCGAACAGCTTCACGAACCGGTTCATCCGCCCGACGATCTCGACGTAGCCGTCCTCCCGCCAGCGCGCGAGGTCCCCGGTGCGCAGCTCCTCGACCGTGCGGCCGAGCGCCAGATCCGCGGGCGACTGCGCGTACCCGAGCATCACGTTCGGGCCGGAGTAGACCAGCTCGCCGGCATCCGTCCCCTCCTCGATCTCGATCCGGAAGGAGCCGCCCGGGATCGCCCGCCCGATCGAGCCGGCCGCGCGCACGGCATCCGCCGGCGGCAGGTACGACATGCGCGCCGTCGCCTCGGTCTGCCCGTACATGGTGAAGAACGCGAAGCTCCGCCGCTCCCCGGCGCGGGCGAGGGCGCGCACGCGCTCGACGGGAAGGCGCCCGCCCGCCTGCGTCACGTAGCGGATGCTCGAGGGCAGCCGATCCGGCCCGCCGACGGCGTCGAGGAGGTCGAAGGAGTACGGCACCCCGGCGAACCCGGTGATCCGCGCCTCCTCCGCTCGGCGCCAGAACTCCTCGTCCGACACGGAGCGCTCGGTGAGCACGAGCCCGCCGCCGGCGAGGAGGTGGCTGTTCACCACCGACAGCCCGTAGCAGTAGTGCATCGGCAGCGAGGTGATCGCGCGGTCGGCATCCGTGAGGCCGAGGTAGTCGACGATCGCGGCCGCGTTGGCGAGCAGCGAGGCCCCGGAGATGCGCACCAGCTTCGGAGACCCGGTCGAGCCGGAGGTGCTCATCAGCAGCGCGAGGTCCTCGTGCAGCTCGTGCGCGGAGCCGTCCCGCCGCGGCCGCACCTCGCCCTCCGTCAGCTCGACGTCGGGATCGAAGCGCGCCGCGAGCGCCTCCCGGGTGCGGACGGCGGGCTCGTCGTCCCCGCCGGGCACGAGCAGCACCGGATGCCCGCCGGACAGGGCGGCCAGGTACCCGGCGATTGTGGCGGCGGTGTTGCGCGCCGGCAGCATCACCAGTCGCCGCGTGGTGCCGAGAGCGGCTCGGATGCCGGCGGCGCGGGCGGACAGCTCGTCGTAGCGGGCGGGGCCGTCGTCCGTCCAGAGGGCGACGGCGGACGGGTCGCCGCGGAGCAGGTCGACGGCGGGGGCGGGGGAGAGGGGGAGCACGCGGCCTCACTTCCAACCGGTCGGGAGCAAGGTGAGCCTAACCTATCCAGCCGGGATCCAGGGATTCCGGTGTCACACCGCGATATCATCGATCCGGCCCCACGGGCCACCAAGCTGTGTATCTACCGGCCGTCGGCACCCCGGCGGACAGCGGCGGCACCCGACCCCGCGTCCTCGGACGCGCGAGAGCCATGACACAGATCGCCCCTTCTCCCGGCCTGCTGCGACTGGCGGGACTTCCCTACTTCCTCATCGCGTTCATCGCCCGCCTCCCGTTCGCCATGAACGTCGTCGGCGTCCTCACCGTCGTCGTCTCGGCACGGGAGTCGCTGTCGCTGGGCGGTCTCACCTCCGCCGCCGTCGGCCTCGGCACCGCCCTGATCGGGCCGCTCCTCGGTGCAGCGGCCGACCGCTTCGGCCAGCGGCGGGTGCTCGCCGCGCTCGCGGTCGCCAACGCCGCCATGCTCGCCCTGTTCGCCGTCGTCGTCTACAGCGTCGCGCCCGACCCGATCGTCCTGCTCGCCGGGTTCGGCATCGGCGCCACGGCGCCGCAGGTGTCACCGCTGTCGCGGTCCCGGCTGGTCACCATCATCCAGGAGCGGATGCCGCAGGAGCGGCGGGTCCGCACCATGTCGGCCACCATGTCGTACGAGTCCGCGGCGGACGAGACGGTGTTCGTGTTCGGCCCGTTCCTGGTCGGCCTGCTCGCCTCCCTCCTGGCGCCCTGGGCGCCGCTCGCCGCGGCATCCGCCCTCACCCTCCTCTTCGTCGGCGCGTTCGCGCTGCACCCCACCGCTCGCCTGGTCTCCACCGGGCGCCACGAGGACGGATCCGCGCCCTCCGCGGTGGCCGAACTGTTCCGGCCCGCGCTGCTCGTCGTGGTGGTGGGCATCTTCGGGGTGGGCCTGTTCTTCGGGTCGATGCTCACCTCGCTCACCTCGTTCATGGCCGATCGCGACGCCTCCGAGCAGGCCGGACTGCTGTACGGCGTCATGGGCATCGGCTCGGCGGTGCTCGCGCTCGGGGTCGCCTGGCTGCCGGCCCGGTTCAGTCTGCGGGCGCGCTGGCTGGTGTGCGCCGCGGTGCTGGCCGCCGGGACCCTGCTCGTCGCGTTCGCCTCCTCCGTGCCGATGATGCTCGTCGCGCTCGCCGTCCTGGGCGTCGGGGTCGGGCCGACGCTGGTGACCCAGTACAGCTTCGGCGCCGCCCGCAGCCCGCTCGGCCGATCGGCCACCGTGATGACCATGCTCGGCTCGGGCGTCGTCGTCGGGCAGTCCCTCTCCGCAGCCGTCACCGGCCGGCTGGCAGAGCAGGCCGGCACCGGGGCGGCGCTGTGGATGCCGGCCGCGGCAGCCGCGATCGTGCTGCTCAGCGGCGTCGCCAACTGGTTCCTCACGCCCGCGCCGCGCTGGTGAACCGGGCCCTGCGCCCGGGCGTGTCCGGCGGGTGCACGGCGACACGGGTAGCCTGGAGGAAACGAGCTGAAGGAGTCCCGTGGTCGCTGCAGAGTTCGTCGTCGTCGCCAACCGCCTGCCCGTCGATCGGCTGGTGACCCCTGACGGCGAGGAGCTGTGGCGCACGTCCCCCGGGGGTCTCGTCGCGGCACTGGAGCCGATGATGCACACCGTCGACGGGGCCTGGGTGGGCTGGCCGGGCCAGGCCGACCTGGAGCTCGAGCCGTTCGAGGCGAACGGCATCCGGCTGATCCCGATCACCCTCTCCGAGGAGGAGGTCGCCGAGTACTACGAGGGCTTCTCCAACGACACCATCTGGCCGCTGTACCACGACGTCATCGCGCCCCCGCAGTACCACCGGGAGTGGTGGGAGGCGTACATGGCCGTCAACCGCCGGTTCGCGGAGGCCGCCGCCGACGCCGTCGCCGAGCACGGCACGGTGTGGGTGCACGACTACCAGCTGCAGCTCGTCCCGGAGATGGTGCGCGCGCTGCGGCCGGACGTCACCATCGGCTACTTCCACCACATCCCGTTCCCCGCGCACGGACTGTACGCCCAGCTGCCCTGGCGCGACCAGGTGCTGCGCGGGCTGCTCGGCGCCGACGTGATCGGGTTCCAGCGCGCGCAGGACGCCACGAACTTCCTCGCCGCCGTGCGCCGGCGGCTGCGGTACGAGGTGAAGGGCGCCTCGGTCACCCTCCCGGACGGGCGGACCCCGCTGGTCAAGGCGTTCCCGATCTCCATCGACACCACCCCGTACCGCGAGCTCGCGCAGCGGCCGGACATCCGCGCCCGCGCCGCAGAGATCCGGGAGAGCCTGGGCAACCCGCGCAAGATCCTGCTCGGCGTCGACCGGCTCGACTACACCAAGGGCATCCGGCATCGCATCAAGGCGTTCGGCGAACTCCTCGACCAGGGGCGCGTCTCGGTCGAGGAGGTGACGCTGGTTCAGGTCGCGAGCCCCAGCCGCGAGCGCGTCGATGCCTATGTGCACCTCCGCGACGAGATCGAACTGGCGGTCGGGCGGATCAACGGCGACCACGACACCATGGACCACACCGCCATCCGCTACCTGCACCAGGGATTCCCGCGGGAGGAGATGGTCGCGCTCTATCTCGCCGCCGACGTCATGCTGGTCACGGCGCTGCGCGACGGCATGAACCTCGTCGCGAAGGAGTACGTCGCCACCCGCGCCGACAACCGCGGCGTGCTCGTGCTCAGCGAGTTCACCGGCGCGGCGGACGAGCTGCGGCAGGCGGTGCGGGTCAACCCGCACGACATCGAAGGACTCAAGGACGCCATCATCACGGCGATCGAGATGACCCCGGGGGAGCAGGGGAGACGGATGCGGGCGCTGCGCAAGCGGGTGCTCGAGCACGACGTCGCCGCGTGGTCGTCCTCCTTCCTGGACGCCCTGGAGAAGGCCAGGGCGGCGCGCTGAGCGCGGACGCGGCGGAGACGGAGCATACGGACATGACCCGCACCTGGACCCCGGGCAGCCTCGACCCGGAACTGGCGGCCATCGCCGCGACGGAACGGCTCGTGGTCGCCCTCGACTTCGACGGCACCGCCTCGCCCCTCGTCGACGAGCCGATGTCGGCCCGCGCCCTGCCCGAGGTGACCGAGGCCGTGCAGCGCCTCGCCGCGCTGCCCGACACGGTCGTCGCGTTCGTCTCCGGGCGCAGCCTGGAGGACCTGCGGGTGATCGCCGAGCACGACGACGACTCCGCCATCGCGCTGGCCGGGTCGCACGGCGCGCAGTACTGGTACCCGGGCCACGGCGAGGTGGATGTGATCGAGGCCGAGCAGGTGGAGGGCACGCGCGAGGAGCTGTGGGCGGCCGCAAGGCCGATCATCGACCGGTACGAGGGCGTCGAGCTCGAGGAGAAGACCTACGGCATGGGCGTGCACGGGCGGCGCGCCGCACCCGAGGCCGAGGCCGCCGCGTTCGCCGAGGTGGACGCCCTCGTCGCCGAACGGTTCCCGCACTGGCGGCGCCGGCTGGGCAACCACATCCTGGAGTTCTCCTCGCGCATCGAGGGCAAGGACACCGCCATGCGGGTGCTGCGGGAGCGCTTCGACGCCACCGGCATTCTGTTCGCCGGCGACGACGTCACCGACGAGGACGCGATGCGCGTGCTCGGGCCGGACGACCTCGGCGTGCGGGTCGGGCCGGGGGACACCGCCGCGACCCTGCGCGTGGACTCCCCACAACAGATCGCGGCACTCCTCGGCGTCATCGCGGCGGAGCGCGCACGCCGCCGGGAATAGACTTCCCTCATGTCCTCGCACGAAGCCTCCGGCGGCGCGCCGGCCGCACGACCCGATATCGACATCAAGCCCCGCAGCCGCGTCGTCACCGACGGCATCGAGGCGACGACCTCCCGCGGCATGCTCCGCGCGGTCGGGATGGGTGACGCGGACTGGGAGAAGCCGCAGATCGGCATCGCGTCGAGCTGGAACGAGATCACCCCGTGCAACCTGAGCCTGGACCGGCTCGCGCAGGGCGCCAAGGAGGGCGTGCACTCGGGCGGCGGCTACCCGCTGCAGTTCGGCACCATCTCCGTCTCCGACGGCATCTCGATGGGGCACGAGGGGATGCACTTCTCGCTGGTCAGCCGCGAGGTCATCGCAGACTCGGTGGAGACCGTGATCATGGCGGAGCGACTGGACGGCACGGTGCTGCTGGCCGGCTGTGACAAGTCCATCCCCGGGATGCTGATGGCCAGCGCACGGCTCGGCCTGTCCAGCGTGTTCCTCTACGCCGGGTCGATCGCTCCCGGCTGGGTGAAGCTCTCGGACGGCACCGAGAAGGACATCACGATCATCGACTCCTTCGAGGGTGTCGGCGCCTGCCGCGCCGGCCGCATGACCGAGGAGGACCTGAAGCGCATCGAGTGCGCGTTCGCCCCCGGCGAGGGCGCCTGCGGCGGCATGTATACCGCCAACACGATGGCATCCGTCGCCGAGGCTCTCGGGCTCAGCCTGCCCGGGTCCGCCGCCCCGCCGGCCGCGGACCGCCGCCGCGACTACTTCGCGCACCGCTCCGGCGAGGCCGTGGTGAACCTGCTCCGCCAGGGCATCACCACCAAGGACATCCTGACGAAGGAGTCGTTCGAGAACGCGATCGCGCTCGCGATGGCGCTCGGCGGCTCGACCAACGTCGTGCTGCACCTGCTCGCGATCGCGCGCGAGGCGGAGATCGAGCTCAGCCTGCACGACTTCAACCGCATCGGCAGCCGCACCCCGCACGTGGCCGACATGAAGCCGTTCGGCAAGTACGTCATGAACGACGTCGACCGGCACGGCGGCATCCCGGTGATCATGAAGGCCATGCTCGACGAGGGCCTCATCTACGGCGACGCGCTCACCGTCACCGGCAAGACCGTCGCCGAGAACCTCCGTGACCTGAACCCCGACCCGATCGACGGCGAGGTGATCCACACCTTTGACAACCCGATCCACGCCTCCGGCGGCATCACGATCCTGCTCGGCTCGCTCGCGCCCGAGGGCGCCGTGGTGAAGTCGGCCGGCTTCGACGCCGACGTGTTCGAGGGGCCCGCGCGCGTGTTCGACCGCGAGCGCGCCGCCATGGACGCCCTCGCCGCCGGTGACATCAACCCGGGCGAGGTGATCGTGATCCGCTACGAGGGCCCCAAGGGCGGCCCCGGCATGCGCGAGATGCTCGCCATCACCGCGGCCATCAAGGGCGCGGGGCTCGGAAAAGATGTACTACTCTTGACGGACGGGCGATTCTCAGGCGGCACAACCGGCCTGTGCATCGGCCACATAGCACCCGAAGCGGTGGACGCTGGTCCCATCGCCTTCGTGCGCGATGGTGATCTTATTCGGGTCGATATCGCGGCTCGCACTCTCGACCTACTCGTCGACGAGTCCGAGCTCAGCTCCCGCCGCTCTGGCTGGGAGCCGCTTCCCCCGCGCTATACCCGTGGCGTTCTTGCCAAGTACTCCCGTCTCGTGCGCTCCGCCGCGGAGGGCGCGACGACCGGGTGACCGTCCGACAGTTCGGGGCGTGCCGGTGCCGGCGGCTACCGCCGGCATCCGCGCTCTGCTGATCACCGAGGAATGACATGACTGCTGATTCCGCTCCGGCCGTGCCACGGCCGCCCGCCCGTCCGGCCTCCCCGCCTGTGCTCACCGGAGCCCAGGCGGTCGTCCGCTCGCTCGACCTCCTCGGGGTCACGGACGTCTTCGGCATCCCGGGCGGGGCGATCATGCCCGTCTACGACCCGCTGCTGGACCACGAGTCGGTCCGTCACATCCTGGTGCGGCACGAGCAGGGCGCCGGTCACGCCGCCGAGGGTTACGCGTCCGCGACCGGGAAGACCGGCGTCGCGCTGGCGACCTCCGGCCCGGGAGCCACGAACCTGGTCACCGCGATCGCCGACGCGTACATGGACTCGGTGCCGCTGGTGTGCATCACCGGCCAAGTCTTCAGCCACCTGATGGGCACGGACGCCTTCCAGGAGGCGGACATCGTCGGCATCACCATGCCGATCACCAAGCACTCCTTCCTCGTCAAGCGCGCCGAGGACATCCCCGGCGCGATCGCCGCGGCCTTCGAGGTCGCCTCCACCGGCCGCCCCGGCCCGGTGCTCGTCGACATCACCAAGGACGCCCAGCAGGCCAGCGTGCCGTTCATCTGGCCGCCCAAGGTGGAGCTGCCCGGGTACCGCCCGGTGACCAAGGCGCACGGCAAGCAGATCCAGGCGGCGGCCGCGCTGCTCGCCGAGGCCAAGAAGCCGGTGCTCTACGTCGGCGGCGGCGTGATCCGCGGCAAGGCGTCCAAGGAGCTGCTCGCGCTGGCGGAGTCGACCGGCGCGCCCGTGGTGACGACGCTGATGGCCCGCGGCGCGTTCCCGGACTCGCATCCGCAGCACCTCGGGATGCCGGGCATGCACGGCACCGTCCCCGCCGTGCTCGCGCTGCAGGAGGCCGACCTCATCGTCGCCCTCGGCGCCCGCTTCGACGACCGTGTCACCGGCAAGGCCGAGCACTTCGCCCCGCACGCGAAGGTCGTGCACGTGGACATCGATCCGGCGGAGATCTCCAAGATCCGCACCGCCGATGTGCCGATCGTGGGCGACGTCCGCGACGTCCTGATCGACCTGGACACCGCGTTCCGCAGCGTCGTCGGCACCACCAAGCCCGACATCGAGGAGTGGTGGTCGTACCTGGACGGGCTGCGCGCCGAGTTCCCGCTCGGCTACGCGCCCACCGACGACGGCCTGCTCGCGCCGCAGTACGTGATCCAGCGCATCGGCGAGCTCACCGGGCCCGAGGCGATCTACGCCGCCGGCGTCGGCCAGCACCAGATGTGGGCCGCCCAGTTCATCAAGTACGAGCGGCCCAACTCGTGGCTCAACTCCGGGGGAGCCGGCACCATGGGCTACGCGATCCCCGCCGCGATGGGCGCGAAGGTGGCCGAACCGGAGCGCGTGGTGTGGGCGATCGACGGCGACGGATGCTTCCAGATGACCAACCAGGAGTTGGCCACCTGCGTCATCAACGAGATCCCGATCAAGGTCGCGATCATCAACAACTCGTCGCTGGGCATGGTGCGGCAGTGGCAGACGCTGTTCCACGGCGGCCGGCACTCGCACACCGACCTGAACACCGGGCACGACACCGTCCGGGTCCCCGACTTCGTCAAGCTCGCCGAGGCGTACGGCTGCCTCGCGCTGCGCGTGGAGACCGAGGACCAGGTGGATGCCGCCATCAAGACCGCGCTGGAGACGAACGACCGCCCCGTCGTGATCGACTTCGTCGTGAGCGCGGACGCCATGGTGTGGCCGATGGTGCCTCAGGGCGTGAGCAACAGCTACATCCAGTACGCGCGCGACCACGCGCCGGCATTCGATCAGGAGGCCTGAGCCATGTCCACACACGTGCTGAGCCTTCTCGTCGAGAACACGCCGGGTCTACTGACCCGCGTCGCCGGCCTGTTCGCACGCCGCGGCTTCAACATCGACTCGCTCGCGGTCGGCGTCACCGAGGTGCCCGGCATCTCGCGGATCACGGTCGTCGTCGATGTCGAGGACCTGCCGCTGGAACAGGTCACCAAGCAGCTGAACAAGCTCATCAACGTCATCAAGATCGTGGAGCTGGAGCCGTCCTCGTCGGTGCAGCGCGAGCACATGCTGATCAAGGTGCGCACCGACAACAGCACGCGATCGAACGTGCTCGAGGTGGTGAACCTGTTCCGCGCCTCGGTCGTCGACTACGCGCCGGACGCGCTGGTGATCGAGGTCACCGGCGACAAGGGCAAGGTCGGCGCGCTGCTGCGGGCGCTGGAGCCGTTCGGCATCAAGGAGCTCGCCCAGTCCGGCCTGCTCGCGATCGGCCGCGGCGGCAAGAGCATCACCGAACGGGTGCTGCGCGGTTGACCCGATCGTCGAACGAGCGCCGTCGCCTTCGCGGCCGTTGAGCGAGCGCAGCGAGACGAAGCGCAACATCTTCCAGAACCACACACAAGGAGAAACACACAGTGAGCACCGAGATCTTCTACGACGCTGACGCCGACCTGTCGATCATCCAGAGCAAGAAGGTCGCGATCGTCGGCTACGGCTCGCAGGGCCACGCGCACGCGATGAACCTGCGCGACTCCGGCGTCGAGGTCGCGATCGCCCTCAAGGAGGGCTCGAAGTCCATCGCCAAGGCGGAGGAGGCCGGCTTCCCGGTCAAGTCGGTGGCGGATGCCGCCGAGTGGGCCGATCTGATCATGATCCTCGCGCCCGACCAGCACCAGCGCACGATCTTCAACGAGTCGATCAAGGACAAGCTGACGCCGGGCAAGACGCTCGCCTTCGCGCACGGCTTCAACATCCGCTTCGGCTACATCGAGGCGCCGGAGGGCGTGGATGTCATCCTGGTCGCGCCGAAGGCCCCCGGCCACACCGTGCGCCGAGAGTTCGTCGCCGGCCGCGGCATCCCGGACATCATCGCGGTGGAGCGCGACGCCTCCGGCTCGGCCTGGGACACCGCGCTGTCGTACGCGAAGGCGATCGGCGGCACGCGTGCCGGGGTGATCAAGACCACGTTCACCGAGGAGACCGAGACCGACCTCTTCGGCGAACAGGCGGTGCTCTGCGGCGGCATGAGCCACCTGGTGCAGGCCGGCTTCGAGACCCTCGTCGAGGCGGGCTACCAGCCGCAGATCGCCTACTTCGAGGTGCTGCACGAGCTCAAGCTGATCGTCGACCTGATGTGGGAGGGCGGCATCGCCAAGCAGCGGTGGTCGATCTCCGACACCGCCGAGTTCGGCGACTACGTCTCCGGCCCGCGCGTCATCGACGCCGGCGTGAAGGAGCGGATGAAGGAGGTCCTCGCGGACATCCAGTCCGGCGCCTTCGCGAAGCGCTTCATCGACGACCAGGACAACGGCGCGAAGGAGTTCCTCGCCCTCCGCGAGAAGGAGCAGGGTCACCCGATCGAGGCGACCGGCAAGGAGCTGCGCGCCCTGTTCGCCTGGAAGCAGACCGACGAGGACTACGTCGAGGGCAGCGCAGCGCGCTGATCCACCCGGTCCCGCACCGGAACGGGGGCGCCTCTTCCGAGGCGCCCCCGTTCCGCGTTCCGGTGCATCGACGCCCGGATCTCAGGTGGGCGGCGGAACGTTCGGCCGTCAGACGCTAGGGGAGCGGAGCCCCGCGCGGGACGTCACTCGGCCGGGGCGTCCTCGACCTGGATCGGTGCATCGGCCGGGTCCGCCCAGACAGGGGCGGGAAGGAGCGTGTCGGTGGCGCCGTCACGGATCGCCCGGAGCGCCTCGACGATCTCCTGCGAGTTCTCGGGCACCGGCATCCCGCAGGTGCGCAGTTCGGATGCGAACTCCAACGTCAGCCGGGTCTTGCCGGCGGCGACCGCTTCCGCGGTGGTTCCAATCCGCTTCTCGCTGCCGGTCTGGATGTCGGGGACCTCTTCGCACACGTGATACACACCACCGCCGTCGACCCACACCACCTCGTCCTTCCCGAGCAGCTGGATCACGGTGGACTGGTCGGCGGTGTACTTCTCCACCGACGGCGGGTTGAAGTCGATGCCGAGAACCACGGCGAGGACGGCCAGCACGATGCCGACGATGCCCGCGGTCGTCTTCTGCCCCTTGTCCATGTCCTTGTTCAGGAAGATCAGGATGATCAAGGGCAGGAAGGCCACGATCGCGATGATCGCGCCGAGCTGGTTCTGTACGAAGAAGCGGAATGTGTCGGATCTGCGGGCCGGATCGAGCCGGTTGGCCTTCTTCCACAGCATCGAGCCGGTGATCGACAGCACGGCGATCACGACGAGCAGCACCAGCAGCGTGATGAACGCCCACTGCGGGAAGTGCGCGGTGACGCCCTGCTCCTCGAGCAGCCCGGTCTCGAGGTCGCGGACGAGGGTGCCGTCCTCGCCGACGAACTCCCGCTGGCGCAGCAGCCAGAAGATGCCGACGGCCTCACCGGCGATGGCGAGGGCCCAGAGCACCGCCGCGATCCAGCGGAACGTCGTCGCGCGCTTCTTCGACTCCGCCGTCGGCGCCCACTCCCGCGTCTCGGTCTCGCGTGCCGCGTCGGCCTGCGAACGCACCGACTTCCTGCTGCTCTCTGCCACGATCTCGTCCCTCCCCGAACGGTATAGCGGTGAGCCTAGTGGAATGCATGCCCGCGGCGGGATATGCGCGTCACGCGGGCAGTCGGCCCTCCTCCACCTCGATCTCGAGTGGGCCGGCGAGCACGGGCGGTGCGGCGCGGAAGAGTCGGGTGCGCCACAGCAGGTACACGAGGCCGATCGCGGTCCAGAGTGCGCCGATGAGCATGGCTCCCGGCTCCAGGCTGAACCAGAGCACGACGTTGATGACGGCGCCGGCAGCGGGGACGACGACCCAGCCCAGGATGCTGCGCGCACCGCGGTCCCGGCGGAACCGCAGCCAGGTGGCGATCACGGACAGGTTCACGAAGGTGAAGGCCACGAACGCGCCGAAGTTGATCAGCGAGGCGGCCTGAAACAGGTCGAGGAAGACGGCGGTCGCGGCGAGCAGCCCGATCAGCAGCAGGTTCGCCGACGGCACGCCCTTCGCGTTGAGCCGCGCGAACTGGCGGCGCGGCAGCACGTCGTCGCGCCCCATCGCGTACAGCAGCCGCGCGGCCGACATCTGCTGCGTGATGCCGCAGCCGAGGACGGCGACCATGTAACCGCCGATGAACAGCGACTGGAACAGTGCGCCGCCGATGTACCGGGCCATCTCCGGAGAGGCGCCGACGATGTCACCCACCGCGCTGACGTCAGGGAAGAGCACCTGCATGCAGTAGGTGACCACGACGAAGAACGCGCCGGCCGCGGCGACGATCAGGAGGCTCGCGCGTCGGTCATATCTTCCTCGATAGTTTTTTGACATCAACGTCAAAGAATGGGTCGAGCATGTCACGCGACCCGGGTAGTGTCAAGGCATGGCCCGACCCCGACGGCAGGATGCCCGCCGTGCAGACCTCGTGGAGGCGACCCTCACCGCCGTCTCGGAGCGCGGTCTGCGCGCGATCTCCCTCACCGACGTCGCCCAGCGCGCGGGGCTCACGCGCGGAGCGATCCTGTACTACTACTCCGACCTCGACGAGCTGCTCGTCGAGGCGCACCGCGCCGGGGTGGGGCGGTTCTGCGACGCGCGCGACGCCCTCATCGCCGAGATCGACGACCCCCGCGAGCAGCTGGCCACTGCCATCCGTGAGGGTCTGCCCGACGGCCCCGACGACGCACTGATGCGGCTGCTGTACGAGTTCGACGTCCTCGCCGGCAACTCGCAGCTGCACGACGAGCTGGTGCAGACGATGTACCGGCGTCAGCTGGCGACCTACCGCGGGGTGCTCGAGCGGGGGGCGGATGCCGGGGTCTTCGCCCCCGGGTTGGACCCGGACACCTTCGCGATGACCCTGGTGGCGCTCGAGGACGCGTATGGACTGCACATCGTCAGCGGCAACACGCTGCTGACGGTCGACCTCGCCGAGCAGGCGATGCGGAAAGTCTGCCGGGAACTGGGCGCGCCGCCCGCCGGCGGCGAGGATGCCGCATCCGCCGCCCGCGCGTGACTACGCTGGGCGTGTGCGCTCCGATCCTGATGACGACGACGCCCTCCGCTGGGACGGCGATGACGAGAACGGCCCCGCGTCGCTCCCGCCCGGCTGGAAGGCGGTCGGCAAAGGCAGCGACGACGTCCCGGGGTCGCCGGCGGATGCGGCATCCGCTCGCCACGACGCGGAGACCGCGGACGACGACACGCACGCGCTGGGCACGGTCAGCCTGGTGCTGCTCGGCGTTCTCGGCGGCGTGTACCTGCTGTACACCGTCGGCTGGTTGATCGGCGGCATCCGGCTCAAGCAGCTCGCGAACCTCATCGTCGCCGACGCGATGTATGTGCCGTGGCTGATCCTCGCGGTCGCGGCGCCGGCGCTGTGGTTCCTCACCGGCTGGGTGCTCACCCGCGGCAGGGCGATGTGGCTGCGGATGCTCGTGCTGCTCGCCGGCGTCGTGCTGCTGGTGCCCTGGCCGTTCGTGATGATGGGAGCCCTGGGATCGTGAACGACCTCGCCCCTGCCGGCCCGCGCTGGCTGTCCGGTCTCGTGATCGGACTCAGCGGCCTCTTCTACGCGTACGCCGTCTGGAACGCGATCGCGCACCTGATCGCGCTCGCCCGCGACGGCCTCACCGCCGCCGGTTGGGCGACGCTGCTGTTCGGCGTCGTGTTCCCGGCCATCGTGTTCGCCCTCGCCTCTGCCGTCGGCCGCCGGCGCAACGTCGGGGAGCTCGCGCTCGTGATGCTCGCCGGCCTCGGCGTCGTCGCGGTGTTCTGGATGAGCCTGATCGGGTACAGCATCCTGAACATGGATCAGCTGGTCCTGGCCGCCGGCTGACGCTCGCCGCCCGTCGTCGGTCGTCACATCGGCGGGGCCGCGGCATCCGCTGCGGTAAAGTGTGACCCGATCGCGCCCCCACGGCGTGCGGCGCATCGGCCCTCCGCCCTGTCCTCCTGCCCCGAAGGATCCACGTGCCGAACCAGTCTGCGTCCAAGCCCGTCGTGCTCATCGCCGAAGTGCTCTCACCCGCCACGATCGAGGCGCTGGGTCCCGATTTCGACATCCGCCACGTGGACGGGACCGACCGTGAGGCGCTCTTCGCCGCCCTCGCGGACGCGGATGCGGTGCTCATCCGCTCGGCGACGCGGATCGACGCCGAGGCGCTGAGCCACGCCCCGCGCCTGAAGGTGGTCGCGCGGGCCGGCGTGGGGCTCGACAACGTCGACATCAAGGCGGCCACCACCGCCGGCGTCATGGTCGTCAACGCGCCGACCTCGAACATCGTCTCGGCCGCCGAGCTCACCGTCGGCCACATCCTCAGCCTCGCCCGCCGCATCCCGGCAGCGCACGCGTCGCTCGCGGCGGGGGAATGGAAGCGCAGCGCGTTCACCGGCGCCGAGCTCTTCGAGAAGACCGTCGGCATCGTCGGCCTGGGCCGCATCGGCGCCCTCGTCGCTGCACGGCTGGCGGCCTTCGACATGCGCCTGATCGCGTACGACCCCTACGTCACCAGTGCCCGCGCCCAGCAGCTGGGCGTGCAGCTGGTCTCCCTCGAGGAGCTCGTCGCCGAGGCGGACTTCCTCACCATCCACATGCCGAAGACGCCCGAGACGACCGGCATGATCGGCGCCGAGCAGTTCAAGGCCATGAAGCCGACCGCGTTCGTGGTCAACGTGGCCCGCGGCGGTCTCATCGATGAGGAGGCGCTGCGTGAGGCGCTCGTCGCCGGCGAGATCGCCGGCGCCGGGCTCGACGTGTTCACCTCGGAGCCGCCGGCCGAGGGCGGCACCGCCCGCGCCCTCCTGGACCTGCCGAACGTCGTGGTCACCCCCCACCTCGGTGCGAGCACCGACGAGGCGCAGGAGAAGGCCGGCGTCTCGGTCGCGCGCTCGGTGCGGCTCGCGCTCGGCGGTGACCTCGTCCCCGATGCCGTGAACGTCGCCGGCGGCGTCATCGACCCGTACGTGCGCCCGGGCATCCCGCTCGTCGAGAAGCTCGGTCAGATCTTCTCCGCCCTCGCGCAGGCGCCGCTGACCAGCCTCGACGTCGAGGTGCACGGCGAGCTCAACGACTACGACGTGAGCGTGCTCAAGCTCGCCGCGCTGAAGGGCGTGTTCACCAACATCGTCAGCGAGACGGTGTCGTACGTGAATGCGCCGCTGCTCGCGGAGCAGCGCGGCGTCGCGGTGCGGCTGCTGCAGGACGAGGTCAGCGAGGAGTACCGCAACGTCATCACGCTGCGCGGCGCCCTCTCCGACGGCTCGCAGCTGGCGGTCTCCGGCACCCTCACCGGTCCGAAGCAGATCGAGAAGCTGGTGGGCATCAACGAGTACGCCATCGAGCTGCCCATCGAAAAGCACCACGTCGTGATGCTCTACACCGACCGTCCCGGCATCGTCGCGGTCTACGGCCAGAAGTTCGGCGACGCCGGCATCAACATCGCCGGCATGCAGATCGCGCGTCAGGCCGCGGGCGCGCAGGCGCTCAGCGTGCTCACCCTCGACTCCCCGGTGGACGAGGAGCTGCTCGAGGACATCCGCACCGCGATCGACGCCGACCTGTTCCGGCAGATCGAGATCAGCGAGGTCTGAGGCGCGTGGGACCCGCGGTCGGGCGCTGAGTGCGCGGACGCTGAGCCTGTCGAAGCGTCCGACCGCGCCCCGCCTGTCGAAGCGTCCGACCGCGCCCCGCCTGTCGAAGCGTCCGACCGCGCCCCCGGCCCCTCACCGGGCGAGCACGGCACGTTCCACGAGCGCGATGAGCTCGTCGAGCGCTCGTCCGGAGGGGACGAAGACGTCGCGTGAGACCCCCGGCGTGGCCGCGCCCTCGATCGCGTTGTTGAAGTAGAGGCCGTCGCTGAGCAGCATCACCAGCTGCAGGGCGGCCTCGTCGCGGACCGCCGGGCGCAGGGCATCCGCCCATCGTTCCCGCACCTCGCGCAGCCGCCGTGCGGCCGCCGGGTGCCCGCCCTGGGCGAGCCGCGTCGATGCCACCAGGGCGCGGTCCAGCGCGTTGCCCTCCATGATCGAGGTGCGGATGTAGTACGCCACCGGTCCCTCGGGTGCTGCGCTCATCGCGGTGACGTCCGCCGTGACGAGATCGTCCAGGCGCTGGAGCAGCCCGGCGGCCAGCTCCTCCTTCGAGCCGAAGTGGTAGAGCAGTCCGCCCTTGGACACCCCGGCCGTCGCGGCGACGCCGTCCAGTGTCGCCGCGCGCTCGCCCTCGGCGATGAGGATCGATTCGTAGGCGTCCAGGACGCGTTCGCGCGCCAGCGGGGGACGGGGCATGGCTCTCCTTCCGTGCTGCCGTCGATCCTGCCGCGAATGCCCAGCGATCGCACGGCTTGTCCTGTTACTATACCAACCAGACGGTTTACTAACGGAGGACATCATGCCTGCCACGGCATCCATCGACATCACGGACACGGACGGCCCCCGGGTCGGCGCGCGCGGGTGGACCGCGCTGGTCGTGCTGATGCTGCCGGTGCTGCTCGTCTCGGTCGACAACACGGTGCTCAGCTTCGCGCTGCCCGAGATCTCGCTGGCTCTCGCGCCTTCGGGCGCCGAGCAGCTCTGGATCATCGACGCGTACCCGCTCGTGCTCGCCGGGCTGCTCGTCACGATGGGCACCCTGGGCGACCGGTTCGGGCGGCGGCGGATGCTGCTGATCGGCGCGACCGGCTTCGCCGCCGTATCGGCGCTGGCGGCCTTCGTGCCGACGGCGGGCCTGCTCATCGCGGCCCGCGCCCTGCTCGGCTTCTTCGGCGCGATGCTGATGCCCTCGACCCTGTCGCTGCTGCGGTCGATCTTCGTCAACCGCGAGCAGCGCCGCTTCGCGATCGCGGTCTGGGCCGCCGGATTCTCCGCAGGCTCCGCGCTCGGCCCCATCGTCGGCGGCTTCCTGCTCGAGCACTTCGGCTGGGGCGCCGCCTTCCTGATCGCCGTGCCGGTGCTGATCCCGCTTCTCATCGCGGGGCCGCTGCTGGTGCCGGAGAGCCGCGATCCGCACCCGGGGCGGGTGGATCCGGTCAGCATCATGCTGTCCATGGCCGCGATGATCCCGGTGGTGTACGCGATCAAGGCGCTGGCCGTCGACGGCCCCACGGTCGCCGGCGGGGTCTGGGCGCTGCTCGGGATCGTGATGGGCGCGCTGTTCGTGCGCCGCCAGCTGCGCTCGCCCACGCCGATGCTCGACATGGGCCTGTTCCGGCGCGGGTCGTTCTCGGGCGCCATCCTGGTCAACCTGCTCAGCGTGGTCGCTCTGGTCGGCTTCCTGTACTTCGTGTCCCAGCACCTGCAGCTCGTGCTCGGGCTGTCGCCGATGGTCGCCGGGTTCGCCCTCGCCCCGGGGATGGCGGCGATGATCGTCGCCGGGCTCGCCGTCGTGCCGGTGGCGCGCCGCGTCTCGGCGCACGTGCTCGTCCCGGCGGCGCTGGTCTTCTCGGTGAGCGGATACCTCATCGTCGCGCTCTCCTCGCACGAGCACGGCGTCGCGCCGCTGATCGCCGCGTTCATCGTGCTCGGCATCGGCATCGGCGCGGCGGAGACGATCTCGAACGAGCTCATCCTCTCCAGCGCTCCGCCGGAGAAGGCGGGCGCCGCGAGCGCCGTGTCGGAGACGGCGTACGAGCTCGGCGCGGTGCTCGGCACCGCGATCCTCGGCGGCATCATCACGGCGTTCTACCGCGGAGCGCTCGTCGTGCCCGCCGGCATCCCGGCCGAGGCGGCGGCCCACGCCCGCGAGACGCTGGCCGGCGCGTACACCGCGGCGGGTGAGCTGCCGGACGGGCTCGGCGACGCGCTGTGGCACGCCGCCGCCGCGGCCTTCGGGTCGGGTGTCACCGTGACGTCCCTGATCGGCGCGGGCCTGGTCGTCGCCGCCGGGACGATCGCCGCGCTGACCCTGCGGACCGATCCCACCCGCCGCTGACCTCCGGCCCGCTCGCCGCCCGGACCCCACCCCAAGCCCCACATTGTGTCGCGATGTGCGGGTGCGGGCCCCTGACACCCTCACGACAGGACACAATGTGTCGCGCGCGGCGGGTGGCAGCGGGCGGGCGCGGGGGTGTCACGCGGGGAGGGGCGTGGAGCCGCCGGCGCTACGCTGGAACGGGCCCCGCGCGATCCGGCGCGGCCGGCCGTCCGTGTGCGAGGAGAGTCATGTCGCGTGTCGTGAAGCTGGCCGTCATCCCGGGTGACGGCATCGGTCCGGAGGTCGTCGCCGAAGCCGAGAAGGTGCTCGACGCGGTCACCGCCGGCGGAGCGGTGTCGTTCGAGAAGACCCGCTTCTCACTCGGTGCGGCCCGGTACCTCGAGACCGGCGACACGCTCACGGATGCCGACCTCGACGCGATCCGCGCGCACGACGCCATCCTGCTCGGCGCTGTCGGCGGCGTCCCGGGCGACCCGCGTCTGAAGGATGCGAACATCGAGCGCGGCCTGCTGCTGAAGCTCCGGTTCGAACTGGACCACTACGTCAACCTCCGCCCGTCGAAGCTCTTCGCCGGGGCATCCGGACCCCTGGCGGACCCGGGCGAGATCGACTTCGTCGTCGTGCGCGAAGGCACCGAGGGCCCCTACGTCGGCAACGGCGGATCGATCCGCAAGGGCACCCCGCAGGAGGTCGCGAACGAGACCAGCGTGAACACCGCGTTCGGCGTGGAGCGTGTGGTCCGCTACGCGTTCGACCTCGCCGAGCGGCGCCGCAAGAAGCTCACCCTGGTGCACAAGACGAACGTGCTCGTGCACGCCGGCGCCATCTGGAAGCGGATCGTCGACGCCGTGGCATCCGAGCACCCGGACGTGGCCGTAGACTATCTGCACGTCGACGCGGCCACGATCTTCCTCGTGACAGACCCCTCCCGCTTCGACGTGATCGTCACCGACAACCTCTTCGGGGACATCCTCACGGACCTGGCCGGCGCCGTCACCGGTGGCATCGGCCTCGCCGCCTCGGGCAACATCAACCCCGACGGCGCCTTCCCCTCGATGTTCGAGCCCGTGCACGGCTCGGCCCCGGACATCGCCGGCCAGCAGAAGGCCGACCCGACCGCGGCGATCCTCTCCGTGGCGCTGCTGCTCGACCACCTCGGTCTCCGCGACGAGGCCGGACGCGTGCAGCGGGCCGTGGAGGAGGACATCGCCGCCCGTGAGGGAGCACGCACCACCCGCGAGACGGGTGACGCCATCATCGCCCGGCTTCAGGCGTAGTCTGAGAGACGCTCGACGCCGCGCACGACCGCAGGATGTGACATGACCGACACCGCCACCGCCCCGCTCACCTTCACCGTGACGAAGAACCTGGCCGCCAAGACCCCCGCACAGCGCGAGGAGATCCTGAAGGACCCCGGATTCGGCACCAGCTTCACCGACCACATGGTCGACATCTGCTGGTCCGAGAAGGGCGGCTGGCACCGCCCGCGCGTGCAGCCGTACGGGCCGATCTCGCTCGACCCGGCCGCCTCGGTGCTGCACTACGGGCAGGAGATCTTCGAAGGCATCAAGGCGTACCGCCACGCCGACGGCTCGATCCACACCTTCCGCCCCGACCGCAACGCCCGCCGCCTGCAGAAGAGCGCCCAGCGCCTCGCCCTGCCGGAGCTGCCCGAGGAGTACTTCCTGCAGTCGCTGCGGGAGCTGATCGCCGTGGACGGCGACTGGGTGCCCTCCGGTGCGGACCAGAGCCTGTACCTGCGGCCGTTCATGTTCGCCAAGGAGGCGTTCCTCGGGGTGCGCCCGGGGAAGAAGGTGGCGTACTACCTGATCGCCAGCCCCGCCGGCGCCTACTTCAAGGGCGGCGCGAAGCCGGTGCGCATCTGGCTGAGCGAGACGTACTCCCGGGCCGGCAAGGGCGGCACCGGTGCGGCGAAGACCGGCGGCAACTACGCCGCGAGCCTGCTGCCGCAGGCAGAGGCGTATGAGAAGGGCTGCGACCAGGTGGTCTTCCTCGACCAGGACCGCCACGTCGAGGAGCTCGGCGGCATGAACATCGTGTTCGTGTACCGGGACGGCCGCATCGTGACGCCCGAGTCCGACTCGATCCTCGAGGGCATCACGCGCGATTCGCTGCTGCAGCTCGCCGAGGACCGCGGACACACCGTCGAGCGCCGCGCGGTCACGCTCGGCGAGTGGCGTCAGGGCGTGGCTTCCGGCGACATCGTCGAGGTGTTCGCCTGCGGCACCGCCGCGGTGGTCACCCCGATCGGCGCGCTCGTCGCGCAGGACTTCGAGGACGAGCAGCCGCTCGGCGAGCTCGCCCTCTCGCTGCGCGAGGAGCTCACCGACATCCAGTACGGCCGCCGCGAGGACAAGCACGGCTGGCTCTACCGCCTGGACGGCTGACCCCGCCCGCGCTCCCGAATCACCGCCGACACCCCGTCCTGCTGTCGACACCCCGTGGTGTCGACGTCCACAGGGCGGGGTATCGGCATTCGGACGGGGTGTCCGCGGAACGTCGGAGCACGCAGGGGAGGGCAACGGGCCGGGCGGCGTGGATAGGCTGGACGGGTGAAGATCGCGCGGTTCAGTCACAACGACGGCATCCACTTCGGCATCCTCGACGACGACGCTCTCGTCGTCCTGGCCGGCGACCCGATGTTCGCCGGGTTCGAGACGACGGGGCAGCGCGTGCCGCTGTCGGATGCCGCGCTGCTCGCGCCGGTGATCCCGCGGTCGAAGGTGGTCTGCGTCGGCAAGAACTACCACGACCACGCGGCGGAGATGGGCGGCGTCGCGCCGGAGGAGCCGCTGCTGTTCCTCAAGCCGAACACCGCCGTGATCGGTCCCGGCGACGCGATCGTCCGGCCGGTGGCGCTGTCCGAGCGCACCGAGCACGAGGGCGAGCTGGTCGCCGTGATCGGCCGGATCGCGAAGAACGTGCGCGCCGAGGACGCCCTGGACTACGTGTTCGGGTACACGGTCGGCAACGACGTCACCGCTCGCGACCTGCAGCGCAAGGATGGGCAGTGGTCGCGCGCGAAGGGATTCGACACGTTCTGCCCGCTCGGCCCGGTGATCGAGACCGAGCTCGACCCGGCATCCGCCACGATCGAGACCCGCGTGAACGGCGAGGTGCGCCAGCACGCGCCGCTCACCGATATGATCCACTCCGTCGCCGACATCGTCGCGCACGCCTCCGCCGTGTTCACCCTGCTCCCGGGCGACGTGATCATGACCGGAACGCCCGCCGGCGTGGGGGAGATCACCGCAGGCGACACCGTCGAGGTCGAGGTCTCGGGCATCGGCATCCTCCGCAACACGGTGCGCGACGCCGTCCCCGCGTCGTGACCGCGCTCACCGCCGAGGCGCTGCACGCGCTGCAGCGACGCACCGTCCGGGTGCTGTCGCTCGGCCAGGTGCTCGGCGGCATCGCGTTCGGCTCGACCGTGTCGCTGGGTGCGCTGCTGGCCGCCGACCTGTCCGGCGACGACGCGCTGTCGGGTTTCGCCACGGCATCCGTCACCCTCGGCGCGGCGGCGTTCGCGATCCCGCTGGCACGGCTGGCGGCACGACGTGGCCGGCGCATGTCCCTCACGGCCGGAAACCTCCTCGCCCTCGTCGGCGTGGTGCTCGTGATCACGGCCGCCGCGGTGCGCTCCTTCCCGCTGCTGCTGGTCGGGATCGTCCTGATCGGGATGGGCAACGCCGGGAACCTGCAGTCCCGGTTCGCCGCCACCGACCTGGCCGCGCCCGAGCACCGCGGCCGCGACCTGTCCGTCGTGGTGTGGTCCACGACGCTCGGCGGCGTCGCCGGCCCGCTGATGCTCACCCCGGGGGAGGCGGTCGGGCAGGCGATCGGGATGCCGCCGTTGACCGGCTCGTACCTGTTCTCCCTCGTCGCTCAGTCGGCCGCGCTGGTGCTCTACCTCGTCGCGCTGCGCCCCGACCCGCTGCTGACGGCCAAGGGGATCGCCGCCACGCCCACGACCGCGGGCCTGCTCGGGTCCGCCGAGGACCACCCGCTCGCCGCGCGGTATGCGGTCTTCGCCGTCGCCGGGTCGCACGCGGTGATGGCCTCGGTGATGGCGATGACCCCGGTGCACCTGGCGCACATGGCGCACGCCGCGCACGGCGGGCACGGCAGCACCACCGACGTCACCTCCCTGGTCGGGTTCACGATCGCGCTGCACGTGGCCGGCATGTACGGGCTGTCGCCGGTCTTCGGCGTGCTCGCCGACCGCTGGGGCCGCATCCGGGTCGTGCTGCTCGGCCAGGCCATGCTGGCCGCCTCGTTGGTCGTCGCGATCGTCGCCGGCGAGCACGCGATCGGCGTGATGGTGGCGCTGGCGCTGCTCGGCCTGGGCTGGAGCGCGGCGACCGTCGCCGGCGCCGCGCTGCTCACCGAGGCCTCGGAGGTCTCGCGTCGCCCACGCCGTCAGGGCGTGAGCGACTCGCTGATGAGCCTCACCGCGGCGGCCGGCGCCGCCGGCGCCGGTGTCGTGCTGACCCATCTCGGCTACGGCGGTCTCGGGGCGACGGCGCTCGTGATCGTCGCGGCGATCACGCTGCTCGCCCCGCTCGGCCGCATCCGTCCGCCGGCATGAGCTGGGCGGGGGTCGGCGCCGCGTACGCCGCCTCGTACGCCGCGCTGTGCGCCGGCACGGGGGAGCGGATGCGGGAGCTGCTCGGCCCCGGACGAGGCCGCACGCTGCTTGACGTCGGCGCCGGCGACGGCAGGCTGGCGGCCGCCTGGTCGGATGCGGGCTGGCGGGTCGTCGCGTGCGAGCCGGAGCCGTCCATGCGGGCGGCGGCGCGGCAGCGGCATCCGCACCTCCGCATCGTCGCCGGCGGGCTGCCGCATCTCCCGTTCGCGAACCGGGCTGCGGATGCCGTCACCGCGAACTTCGTGCTGAACCACGTCGCGGATCCGCGCGCCGGCGCCGCCGAACTGCGCCGCGTGGCGGCGGAGACGGTCGCCGCCACGATTTGGACCCGATCGCCGACGGCGCTCTGGCTGGACGTCTTCGAACGGGCGGGGCTCGAGCCGGCATCCGGCACGCCGCTGCCCGCCGACAAGGACTTCGAGCGCACGGCAGCGGGATTCGAACGGATGCTGCGCGACGCCGGCTGGCGGCCGGAGGTGACCGAGCTGACCTGGACGTGGACGCCGGATGCCGAGACGCTGTGGACCTCGGTCGAGGGCGGGGTCGCCGGCGCCGGCGCGGCCTACCGGAACCTGGCAGCACCCGAGCGCGCCCGGTTCCGCCGCGCGTTCGACGAGGTCGTCGCCGCCGGCGGGGGCAGGGTGCGACTGGAGCAGACCGCCGCCATCGCCGTCCACCGCGCGCCGGGGTGGCGGCTCACCGACATCCCCGTCGAATCCGGGTGACGCGGGTCGGACGGCGCCGCGCCGAACCGTAGGATTGGAGGGTTATGGCTACTCCGCACCCCCTCACCACCACCGCCTCCGGATCCGACGTCCGCGTGCGCTTCTGCCCGTCGCCGACCGGCCTCCCACATGTCGGCATGGTCCGCACGGCGCTGTACAACTGGGCGTACGCGCGCCACACCGGCGGAAAGCTCGTGTTCCGCATCGAGGACACGGATGCCGCGCGCGACAGCGAGGAGAGCTTCCGGCAGCTGGTGGACGCGCTCACCTGGCTGAAGATCGACTGGGACGAGGGCGTCGAGGTCGGCGGTCCGCACGCGCCGTACCGGCAGTCGCAGCGGCACGACATCTACCGCGAGGTGATCGACAAGCTCGTGGCATCCGGCGCCGTGTACGAGAGCTACTCCACGGCGGAGGAGATCGACGCCCGCAACGAGGCCAACGGGCGCGCCAAACAGCTCGGCTATGACAACTACGACCGCGATCTGACCGAGGAGCAGAAGGCGGCGTTCCGGGCGGAGGGCCGTCAGCCGGCGCTGCGTCTGCGGGTTCCGGACGAGGATCTCACCTACGTCGATCTGATCCGCGGCGAGGTGACCTTCCCGGCCGGGTCCTTCCCGGACTTCGTCGTGGTCCGCCCCAACGGGGTGCCGCTGTACACGTTCGTGAACCCGGTCGACGATGCGCTGATGGGCATCACGCACGTGCTGCGCGGCGAGGACCTGATGCCGTCGACCGCGCGCCAGCTGGCGCTCTACGACGCGCTCATCCAGGCCAGGGTGACGACGTTCGTGCCGCGGTTCGCGCACATGCCGCTGGTGCTGGGGGAGACGGGCACGAAGAAGCTCTCCAAGCGCGACCCGCAGGCGGATCTGTTCCTGCACCGCGAGCGCGGGTTCATCCACGAGGGCCTGCTGAACTACCTCGCGCTGCTGGGCTGGTCGATCGGTCCCGACCGCGACGTGTTCTCGCTCGAGGAGTTCATCGAGGCGTTCGACATCGCCGACGTCAACCCGAACCCGGCTCGATTCGACCAGAAGAAGGCCGAGTCGATCAACGGCGACCACATCCGGATGCTGGACGGCAAGGACTTCGCGGAGCGGATGATCCCGTACCTCGCCGACGCCGGGGTGTTCGGCGGCGAGCCGACGCACGAGCAGATCGTGCTCGCCTTCCGCGCCGCGCCGCTCATCCAGGAGCGGGTGCAGCTGCTCGGCGAGGCCCCGGGGATGCTCGGGTTCCTGTTCGCGGACGAGGTCGCCTACGAGGACGACGCGCTGAAGGGCCTCCCGGCGAACGCGGGCGAGGTGCTCGACGCGTGCGTCGCGGCGCTGGAGCAGGTCGCGGAGTTCACTCCGGATGCCATTCAGACGGCGCTCTCGGCGGCGCTCGTGGACGGCCTGGGCCTCAAGCCGCGCGTCGCGTACGGTCCGCCGCGGGTCGCGATCACCGGCCGGCGCGTGTCGCCGCCGCTGTTCGAGTCGATGGAGCTGCTCGGCAAGGACGAGACGCTGCGCCGCCTGCGCGCACTCTCCGCCCACCTCGCTTCCGGTCGCTGACCCCGAAGCGAGACGTCCCTCTCAGTCGTCGAGCGAGCCGCAGGCAAGTCGCACGCCCAGGCGGGGCGGTCGCCCTTCCGGCTGGCCCCTTCCGGTCGTTGAGCGAGCCGCAGGCGAGACGAAACGCCTCGCCCTTCCGGCTGGCCCCTTCCGGTCGTTGAGCGAGCCGCAGGCGAGACGAAACGCCTCGCTACACTCCGAGTTCCCGGTACCCTGGCCACACCGACAGATCGGGGGACGACATGAGCGACGTGCGTTCGGTGCCGGCGCTGGAACTCGACCGGTACCTGGGCCTCTGGTACGAGATCGGCCGGCTGCCGCTGCGCTTCGAGGACGACGACGCGCGCGACGTCACCGCCGAGTATTCCCTGAACCCCGACGGCACGGTCCGCGTGGACAACCGCTGCCTGAACAAGGACGGCGAACCCACCCAGGCGATCGGCGAAGCGCTCCGCGACGCGGATCACCCCGGACGCCTCCGCGTCAGCTTCCTGCCCGAGGCACTGCGCTGGATCCCGTTCACCCGCGCCGACTACTGGGTGCTGCGCGTCGACGAGGACTACCGTCATGCCCTGGTCGGGACCCCGGATCGCAAGCATCTCTGGCTGCTGGCGCGCGAGCCGCGGATCGATACGGACGTGGTAGCATCGTTCCTCGCAACCGCGGAGGAGCAGGGATTCGACCTTGCGAAGTGGATCGAGCCCGAGCAGTCGGGCCGGGTCGTCGAGGTCTGATCCGCCACGCGCGGAGCACCGCCGCCGTTTTGCTCCGTGCGCGCCCGTCGGGTAAGCTTGAACCTCGGTGCGAGGCTCCGGTTTCGCCCTTGGGGTATGGTGTAATTGGCAACACGGCTGATTCTGGTTCAGTTGTTCTTGGTTCGAGTCCAGGTACCCCAGCAACGAATCGCTAGAGTTCTCTAGGAAGTCCGGCTCCCTCCGCACTCCATCGGATGGCCCGATCTGGCGTCCAGTGACCAGATTGGTGACCAGAAACCCCCACGGGGCGCGTTTCGCGGTCGTCTCTGCTGATGAGGTACGCACTCGGCCCCGCTCTTTCGCATGGGTACGCGCTCCGCACCTATCAGGCATGGAAGTTCATGCACGCATCGAGGTCGAGCCCGCGTTCCTGACCCAGGCGGAGGTCGCCGTTCTGCTGGGCGTGCCCGAGCGCACGCTCGAAGGCTGGCGACTCACGAAGTCCGGACCGCCGTGGCTCAAGCTCGGCCGACACGTCAAGTACGACCGCGACGACGTGCTCGCCTGGGCGCGGGAGCAGCGTCATGGCTAGACCGAAGATCGCCGCGGGCGAGGTCGGCCAGGTGCAGGTGACCCAGCTCGCGAACGGCAAGTGGCGGACACGCGCCCGGATGCGCGACGACTCCGGCGAGCTGGTGCAGCTCCGCGCCGAAGCAGTCACCGAAGCTGCGGCCCGCGAGGAGCTGCTGTCACGCGCGAAGACGCTGACCACGCACACGAAGGCCATTGTCACCGCCGCATCGACCATCCAGGAGGCGACCGAGGCATGGCTGCCGACGGTGAAGGTGCGCGCCGAGAACGGCACGCTGTCGTGGTCGACGTATGAGAACTACGAGACCACCGTCCGTCTCACCCTCGTCCCCGTCTGTGGCGGCGTCACGCTGGAGGCGCTCACGGTCGGCCGCTGCGACCGGATCATCCAGAACCTCCTCGCCGACCGGGGCGTATCCGCGGCGCGGAAAGCCCGTTCGGTGCTCTCGCTCATCTGCGGGTTCGCCGTGCGCGACGACGCGATCCCGACGAACCCGGCACGCGACGTCACCCGACTGCCGACGCCGGAGAAGAAGACCTCGATGCTCACTCCGCAGCAGATCGAGGCGATCCGCGACCTCATGACCCGGTGGCGGGAGACGGAGGGCATGGGGCCGCGCCCCAACTGGCGGGCGCTCGTGGACGGCATGGACATCATGCTCGGCACCTCCGCCCGCGTGGGGGAGTGCATCGGCCTGCGCCGTTGCGACGTGGACATGACCACCGCCCCGCCGACGATCCTGATCGACGGCACCGTGATCCAGAACAAGGTGCAGGGCGTCCAGCGCAAGAACGCACCCAAACGCACCCGACAGCGTCGCCGCGTCGCGCTGCCAGCTCTCGCAGCCGACGCGATGCGACGCCGACTCGCGCTCGCAGAGCGAGGACCTGAGGCACTGCTGTTTCCGACGAAGACCGGCAAGCCGATGAGTGTCTCGAACTACGAACGCCTGCTGCGCTCGTTCATCGACGACAACCGCGACCAACTCGTGCGCCTCGGTGTCGAGGTCGATGAGTACTCGACGCACATCTACCGGCGCACGGGGCACCACCGCGACACTCGTGGAGCGCGCGGCCGGACTCACGATCGCGTCACGGCTGCTCGGGCACGCGAACGAGATGGTCACCCGCAACAGCTACGTCATCACCGCCGAGCAAGTCGATGTTGTCACCGCCGACATCCTCGACACGATCCTTGGGACGTGAGTCATGCGGCTCGCCGGTCTCGCGGGACGAGCCGCGTACCTTCTCACCGAAGCCTTGTTGCCTGTGCGAGAGGAGAGGTAACGTACCTGCACCACAAGTCCATGAGCGTGCGGCGGCGGTGCGGAATCCCAACCACCGTGGTGGCGCAAATCTTGCACCACCACGAACCCCGGGATTGCAGGCGGTGTCAATTTGCCACCACCGCGCGAGGACTCGGCCATCTGAACTTCGGGAGGCCGGACGGTTCCGTCAATTTGGGCTCTCCTGACTGATCCGTGGGTCATTTCCGGCCCGGTAGGACGGGTCGGTGGCCGCCGAGGTTGAGCATGGCCAGGGCGATGAGGGCTTCGGGGGACTTGAAGCCGAAGGCGACGCGGGTGATGAGTCGGATCTTGGTGTTCACGGACTCGATACGTCCGTTGGACAGGCCGTGCTCGATCGCGGCGAGGATCGAGGCCTTGTGCTTGACGATGCGGCGTTGGAGCTCGACGAAGGCGGGGATGCGGCAACGTCGGGCCCAGCCGATCCAGCGTTCCAGGGCTGCTTCGGCCTCGTCGGCGGGTAGCTGGAAGACCAGGCGCAGTCCTTCCTTGAGCAGGTAGCCCCGGTGCAGGCGCGGGTCGGTCTTGGCGACCCAGGCGAGCTTGGCCTGCTGCCGGGTGGTGAGGTTCTCGGGGTTCTTCCACAGCGCGTACCGGGCGTGCTTGAGCGCCTTGGCGTGCCCGCCGGCCCGCCCGGCCCGGCGCTGCCGGACGGCGCCGCGGGCCTCGTTCCACGCCTGGCGACGGACCTCGAGCTTGTCAAGTTGTGTGTGTAAGGAGTCGGGGTCTCGGTTTCAGAGGTAGGGCTCGATGCGCTCGGGATAGACGAGCGCGAGTTGCTCGAGTGCCTTCATCCAGTTCGTGACGACTTGCCCTTCGACGAGTCGGCCTTCGGCTCGGTGGTCGCGGTACGGACAATGGGATAGCAGTGATCAGTGGTCGCTGTGTGGATCGCCCTGTGTGCTGGTGGTGCGGTTCTGTGCGAGTGTCGCGGCCGCACCGATGCCGATGATGGTGACGATGATCGCTGCCGTGGTGAACGCGGTGGTCATTGCGTCGGTGAAGGCGGGGCGGACGATGCCAAGCAGCGTCTCGGCGAGGTCCGCAGGGAGCTGCTGGGCGGTGGCGACGGCAGCTCCGAGCGTTTCGGTGACGGCGTCACCGATCTGGGGCGGCGTTGTGTCCGGCAATCCGGCTCTGACCTCGGTGCGGTAGAGGCTAGTGCCGAGGGCGCCGAGGATGGCGGTGCCGAGCGCGCCGCCAAGTTCGTAGGCGGTCTCGCTGATGCCCGCGGCGGCTCCGGCTCTCTCGGGTGGGGCGGTGCCGACGATGACGTCGTTGGAGACGGTGTCAGCGATCCCGATCCCGGCCCCGATGAGCGCACCGCCTGTGAATGCGACCCAGGCGGTGCCGTCGAGGTCGAGGGCGCTGAGCGTGAGGTACCCGCCCGCGGCGACGATCAGCCCGCCGCCGATCAGCCAGCCGGGGCGCACGACGCGGGCGATCGTGGCGGCGAGGAGAGAGCCGACGATCGCTCCGACGGCGACGGGCAGCGCCCAGAGTCCGGCCAGGAGCGGCGAGTGGCCCAGGATGAGCTGGAGGTACTGGGGCAGGAAGTACAGCAGGGCGGTCAGCGCGAAGACTCCGGCGATGTTGGCGATGACGGCGACGCTGAATGGCAAGGATCGGAACAGTGCCACGTCGATCAATGGGTCAGTCAGGCGGCGTTGCCGCAGCGTGAAGACGACGCCGAGCGCGAGTCCTGTTGTCAGCCACAGGATCGCTGGGAGATCCCAGCCGTACTCGGCGGCGTGTTTGAGCCCGTATACACCGGGGAGCATCGCTGCCATCAGCAGCCCGGCGGAGAGTAGGTCGAAGCGGCCCGGTGCGGGGTTGCGGAACTCGGGGATGAGTAGCGGGGCGGCGATGAGTAGGGCGAGCATCACCGGCACGTTGATGAGGAACACCGATCCCCACCAGAAGTTCTCCAGCAACAGGCCGCCGACCACCGGGCCCAGGCCGGCGCCGCCGGCGAATGCGGCCACCCAGACCGAGACGGCGCGGCGGCGCTGGGCGGGGTCGGTGAAGATGTTGCGGATCAGCGCGAGCGTGGAGGGCATGAGCGTAGCCCCGCCAATCCCGAGCAGCGCGCGGGCGGCAATCAGCACCTCCGCCGACCACGCGAACGCGGCCAGCACCGAGGCGAGCCCGAATGCGACTGCCCCGATCAGCAGGAGTCGGCGTCGGCCGATCCGGTCGCCGATGTTGCCCATGAGCACCAGCAGTGCGGCGAGGAAGAACCCGTAGATGTCCACGATCCACAGCAGCTGCGTGCCGGTCGGGGCGAGGTCTTCGCTCAGCTCGGGGATCGCGATCGCCAGCACGGTCAGGTCGATGCTCATCAGCAGCACCGGCACCGTCAAGGCAGCCAGTGCCGCCCACTCACGAGCACCAGCACGGGGAGCAGCAGCAGTGGTCATTCGAGTCTCCTCACGTCGGCGGCGATGCCCTCCAATCTAATTTGCCCATCTGGCCAAGTCAAGCGACCAAGGCATTCGGCCAGTATCCGGTATGATGAGGTCATGGCTACCGACGATGAGGCAGGAACGGCACGTTTACACCTGAGTGCGGACGAGCGGCGGCGGTTGCTGACCGAGGCGGCGTTGCAGGTGATGAAGCGCGAGGGGGTGAAGGCGGCGACGACGCGGGCGATCTGCGCAGAGGCGGGGATGCCCCACGGGGCGTTCCACTACTGCTTCCGCTCCAAGCAAGAGCTCTACACAGCGCTGTTCTCGACCGACATCAACGTCGATCTGGATCAAGCATGGGCGACGATCGATAACGCCAGCAGCATCCACGACAGCATCTACGCGCTGATGATCGCCTACTGGCGCACGGTCGAGCACGACCCGCAGGCGCAGATCGTACTGACGGAGCTGACCACCCTGGCCTTGCGCGACCCTGCACTGCAGGAGCTTCCTGCCTGGGAGCAGAGCGCCTACCGTGACCGCCTCATCGCCCACCTCCGGCGCTTCGCCTCGCACGCCGACGTCGACTACGCGATCCCGGTCGAGAGACTCGCCGAGATGATCCTCGCCGCACTCTCCGGGCTGACGACGTCCTGGCTCTCAACCCGAGACGACGACGCCGCACAAGACGCGATCCGCGAGTTCGCCAACATCTTCTCCACCTACACGGCTCGGCGCGCTGAGCAATGACGGAGTAACCAACCAGCAGGACATGAGCCGCAGAAACAAGCCCATCCAGGCGCGACTACTGACACAGTCCCGCGGGGTACTCGCCTCTGCCTGGCCTGGTCTGCTGTTGGCGCCGCCCTTGCCATACGCGAGAGAATGTCTTCATGAGTAAGCACGATGTCGTCGGGAGCCCGGTGTGCGGTCGGTGATGTCGTGGGATGCGCTGCGGGTGTTCCTCGCGGTGCACCGGGCAGGATCATTCTCGGCGGCCGCGGACGAACTCGGAGTCGCGCAGTCGTCGGTGTCCGAGCAGGTTGCCCGCCTGGAACGGAACTTGGGCTACACGCTACTGGACCGCACGCCTTCCGGGGTTCGCGCGACCGAGCGCGGGATCGAGCTCGCGGCGCGGATCGCGGCTCCGGTGGACGCGCTCGCCGCTGCCGCCGCGCTGACCGAGGAGACCGACTGTGCTGAACGCATCGTGTTCGTCGGCGGCCCGGCCGAGTTCCTCTCCGAAGTCGTGCTGCCGGGGCTTGCCGACCGGCTGCCCGCGGGTATTCGGGTTATGGCGCGGTTCGGTCTGGCGGAGGATCTGATCGATGACCTGCACGCTGGGGAGATCGAGGTGCTCGTCAGCGCCCTCCCGGTTCGCGGCACGGATCTGTCGCCGGAGCCGGTCTACGACGAGGAGTTCGCGCTGGTCGCCCACCCCAACTGGGCCGCCCGCGCAGAGCAGAACCTTGCGGCGGTCCCGCTGCTCGCCTACGGCCCGGAGCTGCCCATCATCCGCCGGTACTGGCGCAGCGTGTTCGGGCGCCGGCCGGACGACCTGGCGGTTCGTATCATCGCCCCGGATCTGCGCGCCCTGCTGCGACTGGCGCTGAGCGGTGCGGGCATGACGGTGCTGCCGGATTACCTCGTGCGCGAGCACCTGGCCTCGGGCGCCCTCGTCGCGCTGGACTCCCCGGAGGTGGCTCCGTTGAACACGCTGTACGTGGCGACCCGCAAGACCTCTGGCCATCTCGACCCGGTTGTCGCGTCGGTGCGGGAGGCGATCGTCGAGATCGGACAGGCGGCCGGCTGAGGCGCCTATCGGGATCCCGATACCCCCTGTCGGGTTCTCGGTTACCGGCGACGCGGAGCTGGTTTCTACGGTCGGAGGTGACCTGTTCGGGGTCATCCTCCGTTCCGATGAGAAAGCAGCCCCCATGTCCGATTCGCCTCGCGCCCTTCTCGTTCTGACCAGCCACGCCGACCTCGGCGGCCTCCGCAAGACCGGCTTCTACGTCGGCGAGGCCGCCGACCCGTGGCAGGTGTTCACCGACGCCGGCTACACCGTCGACCTCGTCTCGATCGCTGGCGGCGCCCCGCCTGAGGACGGCCGCGATGAGCAGGATCCGACTCAGCGGGCCTTCCTGCACGACCCCCACGTCGCCGCTCAATTGCAGCACACCCCGAGCCTGGCCGAGGTCGACCCGGCAGGTTACGACATCGTGTTCTTCGTCGGCGGGCACGGCACCATGTGGGATTTCCCGGACGCACCCGACATCACCCGCATCGGCCGGGCGGTGTACGAGGCCGGCGGCGTGATCGCGGCGGTATGCCACGGCCCGGCCGCCCTGGTGCACCTCACGCTTTCCGACGGCAGTCCGCTCGTGGCCGGGAAGCGGGTCGCGAGCTTCACCAACAGCGAGGAGGCGGCCGTCGGCCTCACCGATGTCGTGCCGTTCCTCCTCGCCGACGCGCTCACCGCGCAGGGCGCGACCCCTGTGCCCGGCCCGGACTTCACCGAGAACGTCGTCACCGACGGGCGCTTGGTAACCGGGCAGAACCCGCAGTCGGCGGCCGGCGTCGCCCGCGCCGCCATCGCCGCTCGCTGACCACAGTTCCGCCCTGACCGCGGTGTACACGCCACGCACCGCCGCACAGAGAAGGGAGCCCTTCATGCCGCACACCCCTGCCTCAGATCCCTCGCTCGACGCGGTGCCGGAGCGCCGCCGGACGGTACTCGTCACCGGCACGAGTTCCGGCGTCGGCCGGGAACTCTGTCGTCGTCTCGCGCGGGCCGGCCACACGGTGCACGCGGTCGCACGCCGGGCGGACCGCCTGGACGCGATCGCCGCCGAACACCCGACAGTGCGCCCGTGGCCCGTCGACGTGAGCGACGAGGCCGCCGTCGACCGGCTCGCCGACAGTGTCGGACCGCTCGACGACATCGTGCACGCCGCCGGCGGCGCCCGCGGCTCGGCTCCGGTGCTGGCGTCGGACACCGAGCACTGGGAATGGATGTGGCGTACCAACGTGCTCGGCACCATGCACCTGCTCCGCGCGCTCGTGCCGCGCCTGGTCAAGCAGGGGCGCGGCACGATCGTCGTCATCACCTCCGCCGCCGCGTTCCAGGCGTTGGAGGGCAGCTCCGGGTACAGCACCAGCAAGCACGCCCAATCGGCGATCGTGCAGACGCTCCGCAACGAACTCCTCGGCGCCGGCGTGAACGTCACCGAGATCGCACCCGGCCTGATCGACACCGAGTTCTTCACCCAGCGCTTCCCGAACGACCCCGATCGGGCTGCGCAGATGTTCACCGGGCTCGACCCGCTGACCCCGACCGACATCTCTCGCGCTGTCGAGTACGTGCTCGACCAGCCCGCGCATGTCAACATCGACCGCCTCGTCCTGCGCCCGACCGCGCAGGGCAGCAACGGGAAGATCCACCGCCGATGACAGCACCATCAGATACGGGCCGGTTTCCGTTGGGGCGGCTGGTCCTGCTCGCCGCAGCCGGCTTCCTGACCATGCTCACCGAAACGATCCCGGCCGGCCTCCTGCCCGCTATCGGGCGCAGCCTCGATGCCGGCGACGCGGCCACCGGGCAGCTGCTCACCGCCTACGCGGGCGCGTCGATGCTCGCCGCGATCCCGCTGGTCGCCGCCACTGGCCGAGCGCCCCGCAAGACGCTCATCATCGCCACCATAACCGGCGTCGCGGTCGCGAACCTGATCACCGCGCTCTCTCCTGTGTTCTGGCTCGCGTTCGCCGCCCGCGTGCTCGGCGGCGCAGCCGCGGCTCTGCAATGGGCGATCCTGGCCGGATACGCGATGCGTCTGGTCGGCCGCAATAGACAGGGCCGAGCACTGTCACTGGCGATGGGTGGCATCCCCCTCGCCCTCGCCGCCGCAGGAACCCGAGTCCTGCCAACCGTGCCCCCGACGGGCGCGCCGAGCCGTTCGCCGTGGACGGCGCTGCGGGTCCCCGGTATCGCCGCGCTGCTGATCGGCGCCGGCGCGTTCCAGCTCGGGCATATGAACCTCTACACCTACCTCGCCCCGTACCTCACCGCGCGGGGGGATCCGCTGCCGGTGAGCGCGTTCCTACTCACCGTCGGCGTCGCGGCGATCGCGGGTCTGTTTCTCACCGGCGTCGTCATCGACCGGCACCTGCGCCTGGTCGCGCTGACCGCGATGGCGGCGTTCACGATCGGCATGCTCCTCCTCGCCATCACCGACACCCCCGCCATAATGGCTGTCGCCGCGATCATATGGGGGCTCGGGCTCGGCGCCTCGCCTACCGTGTTCCAGCCACTCTCGGCCCGATGCCCGACGCCGCTTTCCGAGATCGGGCGAAGCATGCGGGCCTCCTACTCGGTCGTCGTGACGGGACGATTGTTGCCTACTTGCTTTACGACATCCCAAGGCACAACCTGATCAAGCTCGTTCACCTCTGCGTCGGTGCGGATGCGCGAGGCAGCGGGATCGCGAAGTCGCTGGTCGAGGAAGCGATCAGCCTCCACCCCAGTAGATCTTTCCTCACGGCTGCCTGCCGTGCTGACTACGGAATCGATGGGTTCTGGCAGTCGCTTGGGATGCACGCAGCGGCTGCTGCATCTCCAGCCAGCGCAGAGCTTTCGGTATCTGAGCAGTCGAGAAGTCGCGAAGCTCACTGCTTTGGGCGCCAACGCAGAGACCGAGACGGAAGAGGTCGAGTTTTCGGTGGCGACGCGCACTGACATGATCCCCGTTATGGCGTAGCCAGGGGGAGCGGCGAGAGATTGCCTGACGCTGGGCGCAACGGAGTGACCAGTGGTGGATAAAAACCACACATAGTTGAGCGTTCTGTGCGAGGATTGTATCCATGAAGGAGTTGGACGAGTCGCTCCCGTCGACGTTCACGACGGAGACCTCGCGGGCGCACGGTGTGCATCCGCGAGATCTGTATGCCTGGCGAGATGGCGGGCAGATCATCGAGCTCTCGCGTGGGGTCTTCCGGCGAGCAGACGCGCCCCCGGCGTCTTCCCCCGACATGATCGCCGTGACGCACCGCGCTCCTCGCGCGATCGTGTGCTGCGTCTCGGCGGCAGCAATCCACGAACTGACGGATGAGATGCCGGCGTCGGTACAGATCGCGGTTCCCAAACGGTCGCATACGCCGGTGATCGCTTACCCGCCCGTGACAGTGTTTCGCTTCGATGAAGCAACGTTCGAACTCGGTGTGACCGCGTTCGAGGCGGGGCCGGGGGAGCCCGTGCGCATCTACGACGCGGCGAGGACTGTGGTGGATCTCATGCGGTTCCGGAGACGCCTTGGCGAACCGATCGCGCACGCCGCGCTTCACCGATACCTGGCGGCACCGAACTCGAAACCGGCACTGCTGCTGGAGTACGCGGAGGCGCTGGGGACTTTTGGGCCGATGCGCGCTGCGCTCGATGTTGCGAGTGCCCGATGAGTCGCCCCACGCGAGAGAGCGCCGCAGGGCGCGCATACCTCGACCTGCAGAACCAGGCTCGCCGCCAGAAGCGCGGCACGCAGGAACTGCTCACGATGTACATCGTCGAGCGATGGCTGTCGCGGATGTCGCGCTCACCGTACGCCGAGGACTTCATCCTGAAGGGCGGGATGTTGCTGGCTTCGTTCGGCACCCGCCGTCCCACGGTCGACGCCGACGCCCTCGCTCGTAATATGGCCTCTGATCAAGAGACCGTGGCCCGTCGTGTGGCCGAGATCGCCGCGATCGAAGACCCAGACGACGGCGTGGAGTTCCTGCCCGACACAGTCACCACTGCGGTGATTCGTGACGACGCGCTGTATTCCGGCGTGCGGGTGACGATGACGGCACAGCTCGTAACAGCGCAGGTCAAACTGCGGCTCGACATCAACTTCGGCGACCCCGTCACTCCGGCCCCGCGAACAGTTGAGCTGCCATCGCTGCGGCCGGACGCTCCGCCGATCCGCATCCTGGGCTACCCGATCGAGACGGTGCTCGCAGAGAAACTCGTCACCGCGATCGAACTGGGACGAGCGAACACGCGCGTGCGTGACTTCGCTGACATCCACCTCTTGACCGGCACACAGGCTCTCCAGTGCGGGCAACTGCGCGACGCGCTCACGGCGACCGCAACTTTCCGCGGGACCACGTTGATTCCGTTAGCGCGGGCCACCGAGGGGCTCGCCGTGCTCCGAGACTCAACCTATGTCGCCTACCGGAGGGGGCTCGGCGACGCAGGCGCGAGTCTGCCGCAGAGGTTCTCCGACACCGTCGCTGTCGTTGCTGACTTCGTCGACCCGGTGCTCGACGGGCTCGACGCCAAGGCCCTGTGGAGCCCCGTCGAACGGAACTGGCACACGGCATCCGGCGCACCGTCTGAGCCGACAGAATCCACTACAGGTACGACCGACCTGTGACGGCTTTCGTCGGGCTCAGCCGCAGCCGATCCGGTGACCACACGGTCAAGCCCGTATGACGCCCCGGGCGATGGCTGCGACGGCGGCGTTCACGCCCTTAGGCCTCCAGCTCGCGCGGATCGTGCCCGCGAGCAGGTTGAGTGTATCGAGCGTGAGGCTGTCGGGGGAGGGAACACGGTAGGGGTCCTCACGGTCGCGCCAGCCGAGGTCGAAGAGGAGCTCGCTGATGCTCGCTTCCCACAGTTCCGCGGGTGTCTCGTTCGCGACGACGGCGAGTGCCATCCATCCGGCGTGCCGCTCTGCAGGGGTTGTTCCGAGCGGGAGCCGGCCGGTGATGTGCCTCAGGATCGCGTGCGGGTCATCTCTACGTCTTGCGATGGCCTGAGTCGGAGCAATGCGGCCTTTGCGCACCGACACGAGCCCCAGTGCTCGCGCCGTGGCGCGCAGGTCCGCGACGGGCCAGGTGAGGTCTTCGCGGTTGGCCTTGCCGATCCACCATTCGGTGATGCCTGTGCGATGTGCTATCTGCTCGACGACGGCGGGTTTCAGATAGCCGGCGCCGGTGAGCGTCACGCCGTCTCCGACGACGTCGAGGAGCACTCGGAACGGCTCGGTGAGATCAGCAGCATCGTCGGTGCTGACATCGGTCGCGCCGGAAGCAGAGGGATGCGCGAGCGCGTTGCGCAGGCCGCGTGCGCCGCGGTTTTGCGCCAGTTCGAGCAGAGATTCGAGTTCCTCGACGACCGGGATCGGCTCCGCGGTGGCTGCGGCGATCAGTTCGTTCGTCTCATCGATATCGAAGACATCGGGGTGCCAGCCGTCGGGCAGCCATGCGCGTCCTTCCTCAGCACTGTCGAACACCTCAGGGCGGAGCGTGTCGTCGTAGTCGCTGCGCACCCAATCCGCGAGTTCGCTGTAGCCCCAGACGCCGCCGCAGTCTTCTGGTGGACAGGCGAGCTTCCCGCCGACGCATACCGGAGCCGATGGAGGGTCGTCGAGCACCTTCTCGACGCGGAGGAGGTGCTTCCAGTCATCGCCGAAGTCGTAGTCGTACCAAAGGCGGTCGCCCTCGTTAGCGACGACCTGGTCGAGACGTACGTCGTCTTCGAGCATCCCCTCGTCGCCTTCGTCGAGGTCGAACTGGGTGAGGAACTCGGGAGGGTTTCGGTCGTTGCTCGTGCGGAAGCGGTGCAGGT
This sequence comes from Microbacterium sp. EF45047, assembly GCF_028472845.1. Classification (NCBI taxonomy): domain Bacteria; kingdom Bacillati; phylum Actinomycetota; class Actinomycetes; order Micrococcales; family Microbacteriaceae; genus Microbacterium; species Microbacterium sp. EF45047. The sequence goes on from NZ_CP069429.1 coordinate 1,127,352, forward strand.
GGCTGTCGGTCCATCCCATCGCCGCCTGGATCACCTCGTGCAGCCGCGGGAGGAGGATGTCGCCGGGCACCTCGACACGTCGCCACACCGGCGGCTTCGTGCGCTGCAGATCGATACGGATGCGGAAACCCCGCACCGTTGCGGGGACGGCGAGGAGCTGCGGCTCGGGGCGCCGCCAGAGATCGTCCAGGTCATCAGCGTCGGGCCTCAGCGAGGCGATGAACTTCTGAAGATCCGGTGCCTCGAACTTCTCGGATGCCATCTTCCTTCTCCCGTCACGGGCACATCACGTCGGGATGCGCCATCGCGATCAATTCTCGCGGAGCAGGTCGGTGTCCGCCCAACTGCTGGCCAGGGAAGTGCCTGGGGTGGGGCGTGTACCGCGCCCCGCCAGAAGGGAGTCGGCACGATAGAATGAAGTCGATCCTGTTTTCCCGGAGGTGAGCATATGAAGCGCAAGGACGTCACTCGTGAGGCGCTTCACCGTGCCGCTCTGCGTTCCACGCGGGCGTCGGCGGCGTTGGAGAACAGGTCGGTGCCGGTCGGTGTCACTCGCTCTGAACGGGTGGAGCGCTTCCTCGCCGCGCGCAAGCAGCGCGTTTGATGGGTGTTGAGCCCGGCTACGGCGAAACACGATCAGGGCCGACTTCTCGTTCAGCCCTGCTCCTTCGCGAAGAAGGCCGCGGCTTTTTTTAGGAATTCATTCTCCATTCGCAGCCGTCGTACTTCTTCTTCCAGCTCGGCCAGCCGCGCGTGGTCCGCCGGTGACATCTCGGGTTTCTCGTCGTTGCCGTGCTCGGCGCGGTACTTGTTCACCCAGTTGCCCAGCGTCCCGGGATTGATCGCCAACTCACCCGCGACCTTCACGATAGGACGGCCCGACTGGATGACCAGCTGTACCGCTTCAGCCTTGAACTGCGGACTGAACTTCCGCCTCGATACCGATGACATGCTCTTGATCCTCTCTCAAAGAGAGCTGTCCAAGAACCTTGGTACACCCCACCCTTGCGTGACGCCGAGCTCAGCGCGCAGCGCTCTCACCATCCGCACTGCGGCGGCCTTCTCCTCGCTCGAGTAGCGACGCGTTGTCGGCTTCCCATTCGCCAGTTCTTTGGGCATAACTCCATCCTCGTTTCCAAGGTCAGGAGTCTCCATCAGACCCAGGATGCTTCTATGTGTTGTCAAGTCCGCTCTGCTCGCTGAGGCGGCGGTAGAGCTGGCGGGCTATGTATCGCTTGAGTGAGCGGCGGATTTCCTTGGTGGTGCGTCCTTCGGCTCGTCGGCGTTCGACGTAGGCGCGGGTCGGCGGGTGGTGCGACATTCGGGTCAGCGCGATCGACGATAAGGCTCTGTTCAGACGCCTGTCGCCTCCTCGGTTGAGGCGATGACGGGTGGTGTTTCCGCTCGAGGCGGGCACGGGACTGACGCCGGCGAGCACGGCGAACGCTGCTTCGGAGCGGACCCGGCCGGGGTGTGACCAGGCGGCGATGATCACGGCCGCGTTGATCGCGCCGATCCCGGGCTCGTCGAGCAGGATTGCGGCGTCGCTGGCGGCGACCAGCGCGGTGATCGCGTCACGGTTAGCAGCGAGGTCCTCATCGCAGACGGCAACCCGTCGGGCCAGCCGGATCGCTTCCCGGCGGGCTGTCGCGGTCGCGAGGTCCTCCTGTCGCGTGCGCCAGGACTCGATCGCCGCGAGCTGCTTCTTGGTGAGCGAGGCGCGGGCGTCGATGCCGAGGTCGACCGTTCGAAGCAGCGCGGTCAAGGCGTTGATCGACCTGGTGCGTTCGAGGTTGATGAGGTCGCGGGCGCCGATCAGCACCCGCAGCGCCGCGCGGACTCCCGCGTCCTGACGCGGATCACGGAGGTTGTCGGCATCGACGCCGAGCACGGAGCGGGCGATCAGTTCCGCGTCGATCTCGTCGCTCTTGCCTCGTCCGCGACGTTCACGTGCCGCTGTCGGGAACGACTCCACGACCCGGTAGCCGGCGTCCTGGCATGCTCTCGCGAGCCGGGCGCCATACGAGCCGACGCCCTCGATCGTTACGAGCACATCGGCCAGCCCGCTGGTGCGCCGAGCGATCCACGCGACCGCGCGTGATAATCCCGCCGGCGTCGTCGGGAAGGTCCGAGTGTCCACTCTGGCGCCAGTGCGCGCGTCGAGCACGGCGAGAGTGTGTGTTCTGGAATGGGTGTCCGCGCCGATGACATACGCGAACGTGTTTGCGACGATGGTCATGGTGACCGTGATCCTCTCCACTGGGTTGACGTCACTGCTGGCGTCGACCCGGGAATGGTCACTTCGAGGCAGGCCTGTAATGGGCCACGACCGCCGTGAACGGTCGGGCAAGCTTCTGATCAAGCCATCGGAGTGGGCAGGGTCGGCGCCGGCACCCACCCGGCCGGACAGATCCTGGGAAAGGCACCCCGCCGAAGCGGGAGGCCAGGCGATTCAAGAGTCACGACCAGACGGAGCACCAGCACCCACCCTGCCAGCCGACCCCAGGCCAGCCACTTCAGAGACTTACAGGCGCTTCAGACTTCGTCGAACGCAGGAGCGGGAGCTATGTCCGCGGTTGCTGACAGAATGTGCAGGAGATCGATCTGGAGGAAGCATGGAGCCTGAAGAAGCTGTCGTTGTTCCGCTCGTGCCCATGAGCGCAGAGCCGAGCACCGAGGCGATGCTCCGCATGCTGCTCAACCGGGAAGCGCTACTTATCACGCGCCCGGTGGCCCCGACCAAGAGCACGGCGTCGGGCATGGTGGCACCGACCACGGGTGCGTTCGCTAAGGCGATCGGGCAGGCCGTCGGGCAGATCAATCGCGCGGCATCTGCTGGCGAGGGGCTCTATCGGGTCGTGCTGCCGACGGGCGCGGCTGCCCGAGACCTCGTGCCTGCGGTCGGCGGTGGATTCCGGGGCATGGTTCGTGCCGCTGGATCGACAAAGATCGCGGGGCACGCGCGCCTCGTCCCGGCCGCAGCGGCGGGTACTGGCGCCACCGTGGCTGCTGGTCCGCTGATCGCGACCGTGGGCCTTGCAATGGCCGCTGAGATGCTCGCGCAGCACCAGATGAACATGAAGCTCGACGCAATCAAGAACGCGGTTGCGGGAGTACAGCTGCACCTCGATAAGCAGGAGCGCTCGGTGCTGACGACGGCTGAGAAGCAGGCGCGGAAGGTCGCTGGCTATCTGCTCGACCAGGCGACGCTTCCGGCTCTCAACACCGCGAACCACGCGTTCGGAGAGCTCGACTCCCTTACCAACTCCTACATCGAGCGGCTCGACGGCTGGCTGGAGATCGCGGCGAAGCATGCAGACGCCGACCGCGTCTACGGCCCCGACCTGATGAAGTCGCTCGTCAGCAATCGTGAGAACCCGATCCAGGAGTTCGAGCGGATGGTCGGGCAGACGTACCAAGCCCTCGCGCTCCGAGCACGCGTGGTCGTTCTGGAGAAGATCGCGGCGGAGTTCTCGAACCCTGATCGTTCGCTGCCGCACGTCGAGAACGTCCTTCGGGCGGAACTGTCTGGCCTGGCCGAGCGGCAGTCACAGTTGGTGGGGCTGCTCGACGATCTCAGCACGCTGCGACTGGATGCGAGCAAGGTCCCGGTGTCGTTCGCGGGCAAGGGCACGCTGAACGCACGCACGAGCTTCGCTCGGCTTGCGCGGGCGCTGCACTCTGCTCCCAGCGGCCTCCCTCTCTTCACGGAGTCCGACCAAACCGTGCTGGAGCTGGCACCGTCTGCACAGGGGTTGTCGGTCCTCGAGCCAGCTGCGGCCTAACTAGTTCGCGCGAGGGCTTGCGCTGGCAGTGAACGATCTCGACTTCGGCGCACGGCCGCGTTGCCCCGACTGCAACGTCGTGATGCGCCCGGTCGATGGCGGCGACCGCTGTCCGGAGTGCGGTCACTTCGACCCGCATCTCGCCGTAGAGCGACCCGCCGACTTCGACGGACCAAGCATTGCCGGCTGGTGAGGCCGGGAGGCGACGTGAGCTGCTTAGCAAGCATGACTTGACTTATTGCGCTCATGCTTCCGGGCGCATATATGTATGGCTCTCGAAACAGAATCATATCCCATTTTCAAGGCTTCACCATTGTGGAGCTACTGATCGTCATCGTCGTTATCGCGATCCTTGCGGTGGTTACCATTGTCTCCTACAACGGCATTCAACAGCGCGCGATCAATTCGGCCATAAGTAACGCGGCCAGTCAGGCGATGAGACTCACTCAGCTGTACGTGGCACGCGAGTCGAGATACCCGGCTCTTCACGAACGAGGGTGTAGCGCGGGTCTGAACCCTCCGGGTTCGAGCAGCGACCGAGCGATGTAGTGGGTGAGGTTGCGGAAGCCGAGGGCGGAGCCGCGGAGGTGTTCGAGCCGCCCGTTGATGGCCTCGGTCGGGCCGTTGCTGGTGCCGGGGCGGTCGAAGAACGCGAGGATGTCGCCCGCCCGCTGCTTCATGGTCCGGCCGAGCTTGCGGACCTCGACGAGCGCCGCGGGAACGCCGCTGCTGATCGCAGCGATCACCTCCTGCATCATCGCCTTCGCTTTCTTCTTGTCGGGCTCCCGGTAGGCCGCGACGATGCGCTGGTAGATGCCCCAGGTCGCCTCGACCTCGACGTGCTCCTCGCTCGCGAACACTGCGTCCAGGCGTGCCCGCTGCCGGTCGGTGAGCAGGCTCGCCCCGGTGTGCAGGGTGCGGCGGGCTTTGTAGAGCGGGTCGCCCTTGAGCCCGCGGTGACCGGTGGTGTCTTGCTGGACCCGACGCCGGCAGACATCCAGCGCGTCGCCGGCGAGGCGGACCACGTGGAACGGGTCCATGACGGGGACGGCGTCGGGGAGTTCCGCGGCGGCAGCGGTCTTGAACCCGGCGAAGCCGTCCATCGCGACCACCTCGATCCGCTTCGCCCAGTCCGCAGGGCGGGCGGCGAGCCACTGCTTGAACACCGCCTTGGAGCGGCCCTCGACCATGTCCAGCAGCCTCGCCGGCCCGGTCTTGTTCCTCGCGGGCGTGAGGTCGATGATCACGGTGACGTACTTGTCGCCCAGCCTCGTGTGTCGCCAGACGTGCTCGTCGACACCGATCGTGGTGACCCCGTCGAACCGGGCGGGGTCGTCGATCAGGCGCCGCTTGCCTTCCGCGAGGACGGCGGCGTTCGCGGCACTCCAGGACACCCCGAGACCTGCGGCGACGCGGGTGACGGTGAGGTGGTCGATGACGATGCCCCGCAGCGCCCACTCCAGGCCGCCGCGGGAGATCTTCGCACGCGGCGCCGCTGCCCGCGTCATGTCCTGCCGCCACGTGCGCCGGCAGTGTCCGCACCGGTACCGGCGCACCCGCACCAGCAGGGTCATCGGCCGGTGCCCGAACGGCTCGTGCGCCAGTCGACGCGTGACCGTGCCCCGCGGCACGCCCTCGACACCGCACTTCCGACACCACGGGTCGTCCTCGACGACGCGGCATTCGATCGCGGCCCGATCCGGCTCGATCAGCTGGCCGACGGCGACGAGGCCGAGCTCGTCGAGGCGGCAGAACGTGGTCAGGTCAGGGGTCGCGAAAGTAGGGTGGAGCACGTCGAGGTCTTTCGGGATGGCGAGCGTGAAGAACTTCCATCATCCGGGAGACCTCGACCCCTACCCGGCCACCGACGCGCACAACCGACTACACCCTCGTTCGTGAAGAGCCGGATAAGTACTGGAATAATTCTCATGCGTTCATCTACAGGATTCGCGACGCCTACAGTGGGACGCTGATCCAGCAGGTGGGCACGCGAGGGCAGGCAAATCGCGTCTTCTACAAGACAGGCGGGCATGTGGACGTCGCACCCGTGTTCTCTCGTGGGGACGGCGTTTATCACCTGCCCGACGGTGCGGGGGGGTTGGATCCTCACGGCGCCCACGATTGCAAAAGAATGGTTCGTCCGCGCGCTCGCCTCCCGGCCGGACCCCGCCGTGCGCGCCGAGGCCTGGCGGGCGGCGTGGGAGGACCGATCGCTCAGCAACGACCACCTCGACGCCACGATCGCCGGATTCCGCGCCGGCGGCCGGCGGGACCTGGTCGCAGGCTTCGACGAGGAGTACTTCCGCCGCATCCGCTCGGCCTGGGCGGAGCGCAGCATCGAGATCGCGCAGCGGCTGGTGGTGGGCCTGTTCCCCGCCGGCGACACGCTCGATCCCGTGGACGCGTGGCTGGCGGAGAACGAGGACGCGCCCGCCGCCCTGCGCCGCCTCGTCCTCGAGCAGCGCGACCATCTCGCCCGCGACCTCCGCGTACGGGCGTCCCAGCCCGCCTGACCGGATCCGGCCGGTGACCCGGGGCGATCGCCCGGTGTTCCCCGCCGGGGTCAGTGATCGGCCATGAGCTCGGCGGCGGTGCTCTCGCCCAGCGCACGGAACGCCGGCAGATCGTCGCTCGCGTGCAGCAGGATCGCGGCCAGGGCCGCGGCCCACGCGCGCGCCCGCGTCCAGGTGGCGGCGTCGTACCGGTCGCCGATCGCCGTCCGGAAGGCTCGCCGGCCGTCGGCGTCGAACGCGGGCCACATGCCGGCGAGGTCGTAGGCGGGATCGCCCGCGGTGACGTCGCCGAAGTCGATGATCGCCCGCAGCCAGCCGTCCTCGACGAGCAGGTTCCCGGGATGCAGGTCGCCGTGGATCCACACCCGTTCCGTGGCCGCTGGTGCCGCGAGTCCGGCATCCCACGCAGCGCGGAGGAACTCGGCCACGCGACCCGGACCGATCCCGTCCAGTCGCGCGCGGATGGCGCCGTCGCGCCGCGCGAGCGGCACGCCCCGCACCGGGTTCGCGGGGGCATCCGCCGGTGCCGGCCGATGCAGATGCCGGAGCGCCCGCGCGAGCTGCGCCGCCCAGGCGGTCCGATCCGCGCGCGCCGTCTCGATCGCCGGCAGACCGGGCAGCCACGGCACGATGGACCAGTTCCACGGGTACCGGCCGTCCGGCGCGCCGACGAGCAGCGGCTCGGGAACGCGGACGCCCGTGGGCGCCAGCGCCCGGGCGAGGGCGGGCAGCGCCTGCTGCTCGTGCGCGATGAGCCGCGCGGCGGCCTGGCGGCGCGGCATCCGCACCGCCAGGTCCGCGCCCAGCCGCCACATGCTGTTGTCCCAGCCCTCGGCGGCACGCTGCAGCGGGAGCTCCGCAAGGTGCGGTGCGCTCCGCCGGAGCAGGCGGCGGACGTCCGCCTCGCCGACGGTGACCTCGGATGCCGGAGAGTCCGGCATCAGATGGTGAGGGAGTCGCCGGGCTCCAGCTCGAAGAACTCCCCGCCGCCCTGCTCGGTCGCCCACCGCAGGCGCTGCCGGTGCATCTCCTTGCCGATCGCGGACAGCGTCATGTCGTGCGTGCCGAACGCCCGTCGCGGCCGGACGGCCAGGACGAAGTCCATGGCGTCGCCGATCCGCAGCCACGGGGCGCCCAGGGGAGCGGCGAGCGTGCCCACCTCGACACCCTCGGGGACCGCGTAGGAGTCGCCGGGGTAGTACAGCTCGTCGTCGACGAGGACGCCGACGTTCGGGATGCGCGGCAGGCTGGAGTGGATGATCTGGTGCTCCCCGCCGAAGAACCGCAGCGTGAAGGGGCCGGCGGCGACGAGGTCGCCGGGGGAGACGACGGTGATGGGGTGCTCCGCGGCGAGGTCGGCGACGCTCTGCGGCGCGAAGACCACCGCATCCGGCGCCTCGCGGAGCACGCGGTCGAGGTGCCCGGGTGTCCAGTGGTCCGGATGCTCGTGCGTGATCACCACCGCGGCCACGCCGCCGAGGTCGTCCAGGGGAGTGGTGAAGGACCCCGGGTCGATCAGCAGCACATCCCCGGCGCGTTCGATGCGGAGGGCGGCATGTTCGTACTTCGTGACGCGCATGAGAGCAGTCAACCGCCGGCGGGGCATCCGGGCAACCCGTCATCCGGCGCGACACGCCCGTGATCGCGATGCGGCCCGGCTCGATTTGGAGCGCGCCGAATCGTCATGTCATACTTGAACGGTTGCAAGGACGGCCTGAGAAATCGGCCGGACGGCCCCATCGTATAGCGGCCTAGTACGCCGCCCTCTCACGGCGGTAACGCGGGTTCGAATCCCGCTGGGGTCACAACACGACGAAAGCCCTCGGATCTCCGAGGGCTTTCGTCGTTCCCGGCGCGGTGCTCATTCCCGCAGCTCAGCCCTTCCGCCATTCATCGTCCGGGAGATGCGATCCCGCCTGCGGTCCCATCTGCAGCATCCCGCCGTCGACCGTCCAGTTCGCGCCAGTGACGTAGCTGGCGCCGGGGGACGCCAGGAACGCGATGACGGCGGCCACCTCCTCCGGCTTGCCGGGGCGCCCGAGCGGCACACCGGGCCGGTGCGTCCGTTCGGCGTCCTCGGACTCCATCCTGTTGATCGGCGTCGCGATCTCGCCCGGGGCGACGGCGTTCGCTGTGATGCCGAACTGGCCGAGCTCCTGCGCCATCGTCTCGATCAGGCCGGACAGGCCGTGCTTGGCGGTCGTGTACGCGGTGAGCCCGATCCGCGGCTGATGCGCGTGCACGCTGGTGACGGCGACGATCCGCCCGCCGTGGCCGGCCTCGACCATGCGCCGGGCGGCGGCCTGCATGCCGACGAAGGCGCCGTCGAGGTTCAGCGCGAGGATGTCCCGCCACTCCTGCACCGTGGTCTCCAGGAACGGGTGCTGGGGGCTGCCGCCCGCGTTGTTCACGAAGACGTCCAGACCGCCCAGCTCGTCGGCCAGCCGGTTCACCACCCCCGGCACCGTGTCGAGGTCGGTGGCGTCGAACCTCGTCACCACGGCCTTGCGGCCGCGCTCCCGCACCCCGGCGGCGGTGCGCTGCGCGCCCTCCTCGTCGGAATGCCAGGTGATGCCGACGTCCATGCCGGCATCGGCGAGAGCGAGGGCGGTGGCGGCGCCGATGCCGGAGTCGGATGCGGTGACGATGGCCGTCCGCGGCCGGAAGTCGAGCGTGTCCATGCCCCGGACGCTAGCCCGCCGGTGCGCGGCGCGCCGAGGGGGTTTACATCACCGGCCGCGACGGCTATCCGCAGCGGGGGTCAGGGGTTCTGCGCCTCGTCCATCGCTCGCGCGCGCCGTCGTCCCCGGCGGATCAGCCACACCACGAGGAAGACGACGCCGGCCACGGCCAGCCACGGAAGGGCGAAGCCGACGGCGATCACGACCGCGTTCAGCGACGCCACCAGCCCGTTCCACCCGGCCAGCAGCCCGTCCGCGAAGCCCGCCGGGTCGGCGGTCTCCGCCGCGGTCCTCTCGCTCAGCTCGACGCGCACCGACGACATCGCCACCTGCTCCTCGAGGTTCTTCAGCTCCTGCTCGTACGACTCCAGCTGCGCCTGCCGATCCGTCAGCGCCACCTCGGCTTCGATGAGCTCCGCGACCGTCGCCGACCTCGCCATCAGCTCGGTGAGCCGCTGCACGGACGCCCGGGTCGCCTCCACGCGCGCCCGCAGATCCACGGCGGTCGAGGTCACGTCCTGCCGTGACACCGAGGAGCGCACCACGTCCCCGATCTCGCCGAGCTCGTCCATCACGGCGGTGAGATCGGCGGAGGGCACCCGGATGGTGACCCAGCCGTACTCCCCGTCCGGCGGCACCGGCGACGGCACGGTCGCGTCGTACGCCGTCGGCGCGCCGCCGACATCCGTCGCCTCGACGTACCCGCCGTGCTCCTCCGCGACCGCCTCCACGCCGTCGACGGCGGCGGGGATGTCGCGCACCTCCAGCGAGAGCTGACCGGCGGCGATGATCTCCCGCCCCTCGCCGCCCTCGTCCGTCGCGGCGGAGCGGTCCGACTGCGCGGACCCGCCGGACAGCCCGGTGACGCCCTCCGGCGCCGTGGCGGACTCGCCCTGCCCGGCATCCGTCGTCGCCGAGTCCGCGGCGCCGCCGGAGGAGCCGCCCTCGGCGCCGTACGTGGAGGCGGCGTCGTCGGATGCGGGGGACACCGCGGACAGCAGCGGCGGCGTCACCGCGACCCCCACCGCGAACGCCGCGGCGATGCCGAGTCCCGTCCAGACCGCCCGCGCGCGCCGGCGTGCGCCGCGCCGCGGCGGCGGCCGCTCCGACTCGATCTCGGCGAACACGCGCCTCTCGATCCGCTCGATGCTCTCCTCGCTCAGGGGAGGGAGCTCGACCGCGTTCTCGCTCATGCGTCTCTCACTTCCTTGACGGCGCCGCGCAGATGCGTGCGCACCCGGGAGAGACGGTTCCGGACCGCGGCGTGGCTCACGCCGAGCTCGTCGGCGGCCGCCCGGTAGGCGTAGCCCTCGACCGCGCACAGCCGGAACACGGCGCGGTCGAGCTCGCTCAGCGACCCGACCTCCTCCGTGATCCGCTCGGCGAGCTCGGCGGAGATCACCTGGTCCTCGACGTTCACGACGTCGGCGACGGTCTCACCCACCGCATCCGCCGTGTGCGCGCGGTCGCGCTGCAGCAGCCGCAGCCGGTTCGCGGCCTGGAACCGGCAGATCGTCGCCAGCCAGGGCAGCAGCGACGTCCCCGCCAGCTGCAGGCCGGGGAGCTTGCGCCAGGCGACGACGAACGTCTCCTGGGCGATGTCCTCGGCATCCGCCGCCGACCCCAGCACGCCGTACGCGATCCAGTACACGGGGCGGATGTGGGCGCGGTAGATCGCCCGGAAGGCCTGCTGGTCTCCCGCCGCGGCCCTCGCCGCCCACTCCTGGTCGTCGCTGCGCTCCGGCATCATGCTCCGATCGGTCTCTCTCGCCTGAGAGTGTCGAAGGAGGTCTCATCGTCTCAGACCCGCATCCGGGTCCGGTACGATGAGTTCCGCGAGAGGGAGTATCCCGGTTCGCGCGTTCGTCATCACGAGCACATCGTCGTCGCTCCGGACGCGTGCCGTCATCGGCGGGGGAGAGACTTTCGGCCCGTTACCGACCCCTCATCGAAAGGCCGTGCGCCCTTGGCAATCCCCGTCTGGTTCGAGATCACCTCGATGGTCGTGCTCACGATCGTCCTCATCGCCGACCTGCTGCTGATCAAGCTGCGTCCGCACATCCCCTCCACCCGCGAGTCCACGCTGTGGGTGGTCTTCTACGTCGCCCTCGCGATGCTGTTCGCCGTCCTCCTCGGCACGATCGGCGGCTGGAGCCACGCCGGCGACTTCATCACCGGCTGGGCGCTGGAGTACAGCCTCTCCATCGACAACCTCTTCGTGTTCGTGCTGATCATGGCGCAGTTCGCGGTGCCGCGCCGGCTGCAGCAGCAGGTGCTGATGGTCGGCATCATCATCGCCCTCGTGCTGCGCGGACTGTTCATCCTGGTCGGCGTCGCCGTGATCGAGAGCTTCTCGCCGATCTTCTACATCTTCGGCGCGTTCCTGATCTGGACGGCGATCCGTCAGGCGATGCCCGAGGAGGAGCACCACGAGGACGAGGTCAAGCGCGAGACCTTCATCGTGCGCGTGCTGCGCCGCCGCATCGAGATCAGCGACGGCTACGACGGTGCGCGCCTGCGCACCACGGTCGACGGCAAGCGGATGTGGACGCCGATGATCATCGTGTTCATCACCATCGGCATCACCGACCTGATGTTCGCGATCGACTCGATCCCGGCGATCTTCGAGATCACCACGAACGGGTTCCTCGTCTTCACCGCGAACATCTTCGCCCTGATGGGCCTGCGCCAGCTCTACTTCCTGCTCGGGGACCTGCTCGACCGGCTGCGCTACCTGCACTACGGCATCGCCGTCATCCTGGGCTTCATCGGCGTGAAGCTCATCCTGCACGCGCTGCACGTGAACGAGCTGCCGTTCATCAACGGCGGCCACCACGTCGAGTGGGTGCCCGACATCAACAACATGGTCTCCCTCGGCGTGATCCTCACGTCGATGCTCGTCGCCACCGCGGCGAGCCTGATCGCCTCGTCGCGCGAGCGGCGGGCGAAGAAGGCCGAGGCGCTCGAGCACTGAGGCGTCCGCAACCTGAGGAGGACCACCGTCGCAGCGGTGTAAACTGACCGCTATGCGGCGGGTGGTTCTCCTTCTTAGCGGCCGCGGCGAGACCTCGATCTAAGGCCTTCCTCGTCGCGGAGTCCGTTGCGGGCCGACACACCGAGCCAGAAGGAACAGACCGCATGACCACGCAGGCGCGACCGCACACCCCCGCCGAGAAGGCCACCAAGCGCACGCTGGCGGAAAAGGTCTGGGACGACCACCTCGTCGTGAAGGGCGAGAACGGCGAGCCCGACCTGATCTACATCGACCTGCACCTGGTGCACGAGGTCACCAGCCCGCAGGCCTTCGACGGCCTGCGCGCCGAGGGGCGCGGCATCCGTCGCCTCGACCTCACGATCGCGACCGAGGACCACAACACCCCCACGCTCGCGATCGACAAGCCGATCGCCGACCCGACCAGCCGCACCCAGATCGAGACGCTGCGGCGCAACGCCGCCGAGTTCGGCGTGCGCCTGCATTCGCTGGGGGATGCCGAGCAGGGCATCGTGCACGTCGTCGGCCCGCAGCTGGGGCTCACCATGCCCGGCATCACGGTGGTGTGCGGCGACTCGCACACCTCCACGCACGGCGCCTTCGGCGCGATGGCGTTCGGCATCGGCACCAGCGAGGTCGAGCACGTCATGGCCACCCAGACGCTGCCGCTGAAGCCGTTCAAGACGATGGCGATCAACGTCGAGGGCGAGCTGAAGCCGGGCGTGACCGCGAAGGACATCATCCTCGCGGTGATCGCGAAGATCGGCACCGGCGGCGGCCAGGGCTACGTGCTCGAGTACCGCGGCAGCGCGATCCGCGCGCTCTCCATGGAGGGCCGCATGACCATCTGCAACATGTCGATCGAGGCCGGCGCCCGCGCCGGCATGGTGGCGCCCGACGAGACCACGTTCGAATACCTGAAGGGACGCCCGCACGCGCCGCAGGGCCAGGACTGGGAGGATGCCGTCGCCTACTGGCGGACGCTGCCCACCGACGAGGGCGCCGTGTTCGACGCCGAGGTCTTCATCGACGCGAACGAGCTCGAGCCGTTCGTGACGTGGGGCACCAACCCGGGTCAGGGCACGTCGCTGTCGGGCTCCGTGCCGCACCCGGCCGATTTCACGGATGCCAGCGAGCGCGCCGCCGCCGAGCGCGCCCTCGAGTACATGGACCTGAAGCCGGGCACGCCGCTGAAGGACGTCGCCGTGGATGCCGTCTTCATGGGCTCCTGCACGAACAGCCGGATCGAGGACCTGCGCGCCTTCGCGTCGATCATCAAGGGCCGCAAGAAGGCCGAGGGCGTCCGCGTCATGGTCGTGCCCGGCTCCGCGCGGGTGCGCCTGCAGGCGGAGGCCGAGGGCATCGACAAGATCGTCACCGACTTCGGCGCCGAGTGGCGCTTCGCCGGATGCTCGATGTGCCTGGGCATGAACCCGGACCAGCTCGCGCCGGGGGAGCGCTGCGCGTCGACCTCGAACCGCAACTTCGAGGGCCGCCAGGGCAAGGGCGGCCGGACGCATCTGGTGTCGCCGCTGGTCGCCGCCGCCACCGCCGTGCGCGGCACGCTCTCCAGCCCGAGCGACCTCGACCCTGCGGACGCTGAGCCCGCCGAAGCGTCCGCGACGTCGACCGAGAAGGTGGGAGCCTGATCATGGAGAAGTTCACCACGCACACCGGCATCGCCGCGCCGCTGAGGCGGTCGAACGTCGACACCGACCAGATCATCCCCGCCGTCTTCCTCAAGCGCGTCACCAAGACCGGCTTCGAGGACGCGCTGTTCCACGCCTGGCGGCAGGACCCCGACTTCGTGCTGAACCAGGAGCCGTTCCGGGGCGCCAGCGTGCTCGTCGCCGGCCCCGACTTCGGCACCGGATCCAGCCGCGAGCACGCCGTGTGGGCGCTGCGCGACTACGGGTTCCGCGTCGTGCTGAGCCCCCGCTTCGCGGACATCTTCCGCGGCAACTCCGGCAAGCAGGGACTGCTGGCCGCGACCGTCTCGGAGGAGGAGATCGAGCGCATCTGGGCGCTGATCGACCAGGAGCCCGGTCGCACGATCACCGTCGACCTCGAGGCGCGGACGGCCACGATCGGCGACTTCCAGGTCGCCATCGGCATCGACGATTACACTAGGTGGCGGCTCCTCGAGGGGCTCGATGACATCGGGCTCACGCTGCGCAACGAAGACAAGATCGCTCAGTTCGAGGCCCGCCGCGAATCGTGGCGGCCACGCACGCTTCCCGTCCGCTAGGCCGGGAGACGGTGTGGGCCGGGGGTCACGAGCCCCAGCGGCATCCGCCGTGAACCACGCAGACGACGCGGCGACCGCCGCGAATGCAGACGAGGAAGAGGCCCGAATGACGACACCCGTGCGCGACGCCGTCCCCGAGGAGATCTCGGTTCCCGCCGGTTCCGTCCTCGCCATCCGCGGCGGCCGTCCGCTGCGGGGCCGCGTGGAGATCAAGGGCGCGAAGAACCTCGCCACGAAGGCGATGGTCGCCTCGCTGCTGGGGGAGACCACCAGCGTCCTGCGCGATGTGCCGGACATCAGCGACGTCGCCGTGGTGCGCTCGCTGCTCGAGGTGCACGGCGTCACCGTGAGCGAGGGCACCGAGCCCGGCTCGCTCGTGCTCGACCCGAGCGACGTCGAGTCGGCGCACATGGAGGAGATCGACGCGCACGCGGGGGCATCCCGGATCCCGATCCTGTTCTGCGGCCCGCTGCTGCACCGTCTCGGCCAGGCGTTCATCCCCGACCTGGGCGGATGCCGGATCGGCGACCGCCCCATCGACTTCCACCTCGACGCGCTGCGCAAGTTCGGCGCGATCGTGGAGAAGCTGCCCAGCGGCATCCGCCTCTCCGCCCCGGACGGGCTCAAGGGGGCGAACATCCACCTGCCGTACCCGAGTGTGGGCGCCACCGAGCAGGTGCTGCTCACCGCCGTGCGCGCCAAGGGCGTCACCGAGCTGCGCAACGCGGCCATCGAGCCCGAGATCATGGACCTGATCGGCGTGCTGCAGAAGATGGGCGCGATCATCTCCTACGAGCCGAACCGGGTCATCCTCATCGAGGGTGTGGAGCACCTGCGCGGCTACGACCACCGCTGCATCTTCGACCGCAACGAGGCCGCGTCCTGGGCGTGCGCCGCGCTGGCGACCGACGGCGAGATCTTCGTCGGCGGCGCCCGCCAGCAGGAGATGCTGACCTTCCTGAACGTGTTCCGCAAGGCCGGCGGCTGGTTCGACGTGAAGGAGGACGGCATCCTCTTCCGCCGTGAGGGCGAGCTGAAGCCGGTCGTCGTCGAGACCGACGTGCACCCCGGGTTCATGACCGACTGGCAGCAGCCGCTCATCGTGGCGCTCACGCAGGCGGCGGGCCGCTCCATCGTGCACGAGACCGTCTACGAGAACCGGTTCGGCTTCACG
Organism: Microbacterium sp. EF45047; assembly: GCF_028472845.1. NCBI lineage: Bacteria > Bacillati > Actinomycetota > Actinomycetes > Micrococcales > Microbacteriaceae > Microbacterium > Microbacterium sp. EF45047. The sequence goes on from NZ_CP069429.1 coordinate 1,142,745, forward strand.
CAGGCGCTGGTGAAGATGGGCGCCGACATCGTCGTGCACCCGCACGGCCTGCAGGACGGTCCTCGCCGCGTGCCGCGCCGCGAGCTCGAGCAGGCGGCCGTGATCACCGGCCCCACCCCGCTGCACGCGGCCGACATCGTCGTGCCGGACCTGCGCGGCGGGTACAGCCACGTGATCGCGGCTCTGACCGCGAAGGGCGAGTCGCAGGTGTCGGGGGTGGACATCCTCAGCCGCGGCTACGAGAAGTTCCTCGACAAGCTCCAGGCGCTCGGCGCCGACTTCGACGTCGTCCGGTGATCTGATGGCTGCCTCGGAACGGAGCCGGCCCTCTCTCTTCTGGCCGCTGGCGGTGGTCGTCATCCCGATCATCTCCTACCTGGCCAGGATCAGGATCGTCGGCGCGGAGAAGCTGCCCCGCGAGGGCGCGTTCGTTCTCGCCCCCAACCACTACACCGAGTTCGACCCGCTCATCGTGGCCGTCGCGGTGTGGCGGATGAAGCGGCTGCCGCGCTTCATGGCGAAGGACAGCCTGTTCCGCATCCCGGTCGTGGGCTGGATCCTGCGCCGCACCGGCATGGTGCCCGTGGCGCGGGCCTCATCCGCCTCGGCCGCCAAGCAGACGATGGCGCAGTCCCGGGAGCTCGTCGCGCACGGCCGCGGCGTCATCGTCTACCCCGAGGGTACGCTCACCCGCGACCCCGACCTGTGGCCCATGCGCGGCAAGTCGGGGGCGGTGCGGCTGGCGCTGGCCGGCGGCATCCCGCTCATCCCGATGGCGCAGTGGGGCACCCAGCGGATCATGGGCCGGTACCAGAAGGGGATCAGCCTGTGGCCGCCGCGCAAGCCGGTGCAGGTCATCGTCGGCGACCCGATCGACCTCAGCGACCTGCAGGGCAAGGCCGGCGACCAGGCCGCCCTCGCCGAGGCCACCCGTCGTCTGATGGAAGCCATCACCGCCCTGCTCGAGCAGGCACGCGGCGAGAAGGCGCCCCCGGAGCGCTGGAACCCGACCGATCACGGCCAGAAGGAGACCGGACGCCTTGACTCCTAGACGACACAGCACCCCGGCGGGACCGCGGGTCGCGGTCATCGGGGCCGGCAGCTGGGGAACGACGTTCGGCAAGATCCTCGCCGACGGGGGCGCCCAGGTGACGATGTGGGCCCGGCGTCCGGAGCTCGCGCACGAGATCGCCGAGGCCAAGCGCAACTCGAAGTACCTGCCCGGCATCAACCTGCCGCGCACCATGGCCGCGACCCACGAGCTCGCCCGCGCCCTCGACGGCGCCGAGCAGGTGTACCTGTCGGTGCCCAGCCAGTCGCTGCGGGAGAACCTGAAGGCGCTGCGGCCGCTGCTGGAGGGCACCGACTATCCGATCGTGAGCCTGATGAAGGGCGTCGAGCGCACCACCGGGCTGCGGATGAGCCAGGTGATCGAGCAGGAGCTGCGCTGCGATCCGATGCGCATCGCGGTGGCATCCGGACCCAACCTCGCCCTGGAGATCGCCCGCGAGCAGCCCACGGCGGCGGTGATCGCCTCGCGCAGCCAGGAGACGGCGGATGCCGTCGCGCGCACCGCCCGCAACTCGTACTTCCGCTCCTTCGTGAACACCGACGTAATCGGCACCGAGTTCGGCGGGGTGCTGAAGAACCTGATCGCGGTGGCGATCGGCATCGTCGACGGCGTCGGCTACGGCGAGAACACGAAGGCGTCGATCATCACCCGCGGACTGGTGGAGATGACGGACTTCGCGGTCGCCAACGGCGCGCACCCGGAGACCCTGCAGGGCCTGGCCGGCCTCGGCGACCTCATCGCCACCTGCCAGTCGCCGCTGAGCCGCAACAACACCGCCGGCCGGCTGCTCGGCCAGGGGTACAGCTTCCACGACGTGGTCAAGCAGATGGAGCAGACCGCGGAGGGACTGGCCTCGGTCGCGCCGGTGCTGCAGCTGGCGCGGGAGTCGGACGTGTACATGCCCATCGTCGAGCAGGTGAAGATGGTGCTGGACGGCACCATGAACCCGCGCGACATCGCTCCGCACCTGACGACGGACGACGACACCCCGCAGGGGGAGAGGACCAATCTTGGACAGACAGACGGTGGTGGTGCTCTTCGGCGGGCGTTCCAGCGAGCACTCGATCAGTTCCGCAACGGCGGGCGGGGTGCTGGCCGCGATCGATCGTGACCGCTATGCGGTGATCCCGGTCGGGATCACCCGGGAGGGCGCCTTCGTCCTCGAGGAGGACGACCCCGCGAAGTTCGCCCTCGACGCCGCCAAGCTGCCCGAGGTCGTCGACAACGGCACGCGGGTGCGGTGGCCTGAGCCCGGCGGGGATCGGATGCTGCGCGTCGCCGCTCCGGACGGCTCGACCGTCGACCTCGGCGAGGTCGACGTGGTGCTGCCGATCCTGCATGGCACGCACGGCGAGGACGGCACCATCCAGGGCTTCTTCGACACCCTCGAGGTGCCGTACGCCGGCGGCGGCGTGCTCGATTCCGCGCTGTGCATGGACAAGCACTTCATGAAGGTCGCGCTGCAGGCCGCCGGCATCGAGGTCGCCCCCTGGGTGACGGTGCGACGCCGGGCGTGGGAGCGGGATGCCGCCGCGCTGCGCGCCGAGATCGAGGCGCTCGGCATGCCGCTGTTCGTGAAGCCGGCCCGGGCCGGATCGAGCGTCGGCGTGTCGAAGGTGACCGACCCGTCCGAGCTGGACGCGGCCCTCGAGGTCGCGTTCGTGGAGGATGAGAAGGTGCTCGTCGAGACCGGCATCACCGGTCGCGAGATCGAGGTGGCGGTGCTGGAGGGGGCGGATGCCGTGCGCGCGTCGCTCCCGGGCGAGATCGTGCTGAGCTCCCGCGGGTTCTACGACTTCGAGGGCAAGTACCTCGGCGGCGACGGCGTGGACGTGGTGTGCCCGGCCTCGCTCACCGAGGCGGAGGTCGCGGCGGTGCAGGATGCCGGCATCCGCGCGTTCGAGGCGGTGGACGGGAAGGGCTTTGCCCGCGTCGACATGTTCCTCACCCCCGAGGGGCACCTGGTGGTGAACGAGCTGAACACGATGCCCGGGTTCACCCCGATATCGATGTTCCCGAAGTGCTGGATCGCCTCCGGCCTCAGCTACCGCGACCTCATCACCGAGCTCATCGAATCCGCCCTCCGCCGCTGACCCCCACCCCGTCCCGCTCCCCGTCGTTGCCGCTCCCGGTCGTTGAGCCTGTCGAAGCGTCCCCTTCATCGCTCGGACGCTGAGCTCGTCGAAGCGTCCGCCGTTCCCTCGGCAGTCCCCTTCGAACCCAGCCGTGTTCGTGAGAGTTGCGGCAGCTCATCACCACGCCCGGCCATGAGCGCCTCCTTCTTCGCTCGCGACCATCCTTGAACCTGCTTCTCACGACGGAATGCCGCCTCGACGCTGTCGAAGAACTCCGCGTACGCGAGGGTCACGGGGCGCCGCTTGCGCGTGTAGGACGCTGCCCGCTCGTCGTTGTTGTGCTCCCAGACCCGGGCTTCGACGTCGATCGCCGTGCTGCCGGTGTAGTACGTGCCGTCCCTGCAGCGGAGGATGTACATCCATGCCATCGCAGAAGTCTCACGCACGCGAAGCGACGCGAGGGCGTTGAGGTGAGAAGTGTGGAGAACGTTCGCAGTGGCGGGGCGGACGCTTCGACAGGCTCAGCGTCCGTCTGATGTGGGGGCGCTTCGACAGGCGCAGCGTCCGGGGGAGGTCAGCCCTCGGGGAGGGTGTCCGGCGCGATGCAGGAGCGCTCGGCGGGGATCGTCCGCACCGCGGAGACCAGCCCGGCGTTGGTCAGCACCTCGTTCGAGCTGACCCGCTCCGTGTCGACAAACACCTGCACCGCCGGGTCGCGGCCGTAGCTCGTCATCCGCAGCCGTGGCGAATCCGACTCGTCCACGAGCCAGTCGATGCCCTCCAGCGTGACGCACTGCAGCTCCGCGGTCGGTCCGGGCACGGTCACCCCGCAGGACAGGATCACCGCGGTCGGCTCACCCCAGGCGCCGGTCGCCTGGGCATCCGTCCATCGCCGCTCCTGGCCGGCGACCACCTCCGGCAGCCGCACCGTCACCTCCGCGCACGCGGGGTTGTTCGCGTCGTCCGCGGGCTCGAGGTGCACGGTGCTGGAGCATCCGGCCAGGGCGAGCGTCGCGAGCACGCCGAGGACGGCGGCGAAACGACGGAGCATGCATCCAGGCTACCGTTGTGACCATGGCATCCGAACCCGCCGGCGACCCGACCCTCGGCGAGATCTCCGAAGGCGACGTGCTGCGGGCGATCCTCGCGCGCACCGTTCCCGCAGCCCACAGCATCCTCGGCCCCGGCGACGACGCCGCCGTGATCGCCGCCCCCTCCGGCTCGGTCGTCGCCACGACCGACACCCTCGTGCACGGTCCCGACTTCCGGCTCGCCTGGTCGAGCGGATACGACCTCGGCTGGAAGGCCGCCGCCGTCAACCTCGCCGACGTCGCCGCGATGGGCGCCGTCCCCACCGGTCTGCTGGTCGCGCTGGCCGTCCCGCGCGATACCCGCCTGTCGTTCGTCGAGGCCATGGCGGACGGTCTGCGCGACTGCTGCGCGGCGCTCGCGCCCGGCTGCGCCGTCGTCGGCGGCGACCTCACGGTGTCGGACGTGCTCACGATCGCGGTGACCGCGCTCGGCGACCTCGGCGGACGGCCGGCCGTCACCCGCGCCGGCGCGCGTCCCGGCGACGTCGTCGCGGTGGCGGGGGAGATGGGGCTCGCCGCCCACGGACTGTCGCTGCTGTTCGGCCGGTTCCGCGACGGCGAGACGGCCGTGCCGGTCGACCCGTCCCGGCTGGATCCGTCCGAACGGCGGGCGGTCGAGGCGCAGCTGCGCCCCGCGCCGCCGATCGGACTCGGACCGGTCGCCGCGGTCGCCGGCGCGACCGCGATGATGGACGTCTCGGACGGACTCGCCCTCGACGCGTCGCGGATGGCCGCGGCATCCGGTGTCACCATCGCTCTGGAGAGCGACGCCCTCGGCCCGCATCCGGCGCGTGCGCTGGCCGGGGGCGAGGACCACGCTCTGCTCGCCGCCTTCCCCGGCGACATCCTGCCTCCCGGCTTCCGCCGCATCGGCGTGGTGACGGATGCCGGTGCGCACCGGGTGACCTGCGACGGCGAACCCGTGGGCGCCCAGGGCTGGGACCCTTATCGCGACTGGGACGCCGTCGCGGACTGACCCGCCGACGGCGAGTCATCAGGCGACCGGCACCGCCCACCACACCGCGGTGTCGCCGTAGCTCTTCTCGCGGACGATCTCGAGCCCCGCGGCGGCGACGTCCGGCGCGGAGGAACGCCGGGCCCGTTCGATGACGACGACGGCGTGCGCAGACAGCAGCGGCGCGAGGGCGACCAGGTCCCCGGTCATGGCGGCGTCGTCGAGGTCGTACGGCGGGTCGGTGAACACGAGGTCGTAGGCGCCGAGACCGCGCTGCAGAAAGCCCCGCACGGTGGCCTGATGCACCTGCGCCGCCCGGCCGACGCCCATCGACTTCGCCACCGCGGCCGCATTGCGCTTGACGACGAGCGCGGCAGGGCGGGAGCGCTCCACGAGATCCACCGACGCCGCCCCGCGACTCCACGCCTCGAGCCCGAGCGCGCCCGTGCCGGCGTACAGGTCGAGGACCCGGGCGCCGTGCACGGCGTCCATGGATTCCAGCGCCCCGAACAGCGATTCGCGCACGCGGTCGCTGGTGGGCCGGGTGCCGGCGCCGGGGACGTCGAGACGCACGCCGCGGGCCGCTCCGGCGATGATCCTGGTCACCCGGTTCACGATACGGCACCCGTCGCGGGCGGCACCCGCCGCGGGCGGCGTCCGCGCCCCTCTCTAGACTCGGATCATGCCGTTCCAGCTCGACACGCCCCTCGCGCAGGCCGTCGGGGGTGCGCCGTCGAAGACGCTCGAGCGCGCGTTCGGGATGACGACCGTGGGCGACCTGCTCGCGCACTACCCGCGCCGGTACGCCGACCCGGGGGAGCTCACGCCCATCCGCGACCTGCCACTCGGCGAGACGGTCACGATCGTCGCGGAGGTGCTCTCCTCCACGGTGCGGCGGATGCGGAACAAGCCGGGCGCCATGGTCGACGTGCTGATCGGCGACGGCGTCGGCACGATGTCGCTCACCTTCTTCGCGAAGAACATGAACCAGGCGGAGTGGCGCAGCAAGCAGCTCGCTCCCGGGCGCCGCGGCGTGTTCTCCGGCAAGGTGGGCATGTTCCGCGACGTGCTGCAGTTCGCGCATCCGCAGTACGAGCTGTTCGACGACGAGGATGCCGCGCGGCGCAGCGCGGATGCCCGCGCGAACATCCCCATCCCGATCTACCCCGCCACCTCCGCCGTGCAGTCCTGGCAGATCGCGAGCTTCGTCGCGGGCGCGCTCGACGGACTCGGCGACGTGCCCGACCCGGTGCCCGACGAGGTCCGCACCCGCGAGGGCCTGCTGGTCGCGAGGGAGGCGCTCGAGCGCATCCACCGGCCGCGCACCCGCGGCGACATCGACCCGGCGGTGCGCACGCTGCGGATGCACGAGGCGCTCACGCTTCAGGCGGCGCTGCTGCAGCAGCGTGAACGCGTCCGCGCGCTGACGACCGCTCCCCGCGCCTCCGGCACCGGCGGACTGCTGGAGCGCTTCGACGCCGCGCTGCCGTTCACCCTCACTCCGGACCAGCAGGCTGTCGGCGCCGAGATCGCCGAGGACCTCTCCCGCGGCCGCCCCATGAACCGGCTCGTGCAGGGCGAGGTCGGCTCCGGCAAGACGCTCGTGGCGCTGCGGGCGATGCTCCAGGTGGCCGAGTCGGGCGGGCAGTCGGCCCTGATCGCGCCGACGGAGGTCCTCGCCGCGCAGCATCTGCGCTCGATCGTGAAGATGCTCGGCCCCGACCTCGCACCGCAGCTGATGCCGACGCTGCTCACCGGCCAGATGTCGGCGCCGGAACGACGGCGGGCCGCGCTGCGCGTCGCCTCCGGCCAGGCGCTCATCGTCGTCGGCACGCACGCGCTGCTCGCCGACCGCACGACCTTCGCCGACCTCGGTCTCGTCGTCGTCGACGAGCAGCACCGCTTCGGCGTGGAGCAGCGGGAGGCGCTGCGCGCGAAGGGCACCAGCCCGCATGCGCTGGTGCTCACCGCCACGCCCATCCCGCGCACGGTCGCCATGACGGTGTTCGGCGACCTGGACACTTCCGTGATCCGGTCGATGCCGGCCGGGCGCGCCGGCATCCAGACACACGTCGCCCCGCTCGCGGACCATCCCAACTGGTTCCAGCGGGTGTGGGCACGGGCGGGGGAGGAGATCGCGCAGGGGCGCCAGGTGTTCGCCGTGTGCGCGGCGATCGACACCGCCCGCGACACAGTGGAGGCCGACGACGCGCCGCCGCCGGATGCGGAGGGCCGAGGCCCCCGCTGGGGAGTGGTGCAGCTCGACGAAGCGCTCGGCACGCATCCCACGCTGTCCCAGGTGCGCCGGGCGGTGCTGCACGGGCGGATGGCGTCGGAGGAGAAGGATGCCGTGATGCAGGCGTTCGCTCGCGGGGACATCGACCTGCTCATCGCGACCACCGTGATCGAGGTCGGCGTCGACGTGCCGAACGCCTCCACCATGATCATCCTCGACGCCGACCGCTTCGGGGTCTCCCAACTGCATCAGCTGCGCGGCCGCGTCGGCCGCGGATCCGTGCCGGGACTCTGCCTCCTCGTCACCGAGGCCGAGGCGGGGACGCCCGCGCGCGAGCGCGTGGAGGCGGTCGCCGCCACCCTGGACGGCTTCGAGCTCGCGGAGGTGGACCTGCAGCTGCGCGGCGAGGGCGACGTGCTCGGCGCCACGCAGTCCGGCACGCGCTCGTCGCTGCGTCTGCTACGCGTGGTGAAGGATGCCGGGCTGATCGCGCAGGCCCGCGACATCGCGCGGGACATCCTCACCGCCGACCCGACGCTGGAACGCCACGCCGGCCTCCGCGACGCGATCGAGCGCCGCGTCACCGAGGACGACCGCGCCGCTCTCGGCAAGAACTGAGCTCGGCTGGACCTGAGCGCTCGGCAGGAACTGAGCGCTCGGCCGGGACTGGCGCGCGGGCCGCACTCAGCGGGCGCCGAGGGTGCGGTGTCCTAGGCTGGGGGGATGCGATGCACCGAGCGAACGAGGGAGTGGCAGTGAACAGCAGGATCGCCGTCGTCCCTGGCTCCTTCGATCCGCCCACGCTGGGGCATCTGGATGTCATCCGGCGTGCCGCCCGGCTGTACGACGAGCTGCACGTCCTCGTCGTGCACAACCCGGGCAAGCAGGCGATGCTCCCGATCGCGCAGCGGCTCAGCCTGCTGGAGCAGTCGATCGCGGATGCCGGCCTGGAGGGGCACATCATCGTCGGCTCGTGGAGCATGGGCCTGCTCGTCGACTACGCCCGCGACGTCAACGCCGGAGTGCTCGTCAAGGGCATCCGCTCGCAGGTCGACGTCGCCTACGAGTCGCCGATGGCGATCGTGAACCGGCACCTCGCCGACATCGAGACCGTGTTCCTGCTGCCCGACCCCGCGCACGCCCTCGTCTCCAGCTCGCTGGTGCGCCAGGTGGCGTCCCTGGGCGGTGACGTTTCGCCGTTCGTGCCGCCCGCGGTCGCGGCGTTCCTGGACACCGGCGCCCGCGGCCTCTGACACCGCCGCAGCCGACGGCACGGCCCGCTGCCAGGTGCAGGCCGGTAGCATGGCGGGGTGAAATCCCGACTGAACGGCCCCTTCGTCCTCCCCGTCCGCGACATCGTTCGCAAGCCGGGCGAGATGCGCGAGCACCGCTTCCAGGTGACCCTCGCCGAGCAGTGGGGTGAGGGCATCGTCTCCGTCGAGGCGGGGGAGACCGTCGACCTCGACGTCCGCCTGGAGTCGGTGCACGAGGGCATCCTCGTCTCCGGAACCGCCGATTCCGACTACGTCGGCGTGTGCGGACGCTGCCTCACCGACATCACCGCGCCCGTCGAAGTCGAGTTCCAGGAGCTTTTCGCGTATCCTGGTGAGGAAGAAACTGACTTCGAGGTTCAAGACGACCACGTGGATCTTGAAACTCTCGTCAGGGATGCGATCGTGTTGTCGCTTCCATTTCAGCCGGTGTGTCAGCCGGACTGCCCGGGTCTCGACCCGAACACGGGTGAGAAGCTGACCGGAAGCGCCGGAGCAGAGAGCACCGCTCCCATCGATCCTCGATGGAGCGCGCTCCGACAGATCACAGACCAGGACGGCGAGGCAGATGGCCGCGCCGCCGAGAAAGAAGAGAGCTAGTCATGGCTGGTAACCCCCCGAAGCGCAAGGTCTCCCGTTCCAACACCCGCTCGCGTCGCGCGCAGTGGAAGGCCGAGGCCCCCGCGCTCGTGAAGACCGTGGAGAACGGCAAGGTCGTCTACAGCCGTCCGCACCAGGCGAAGGTCGTCACCGACTCGCAGGGCACCGAGCTCTTCCTCGAGTACAAGGGCCGCAAGGTCGCCGACATCTGATCTCCCCATGGTGACCGAGGTCCCCGCGGGGGAGAGGCCTCTCACCGAGAAGCTGGGCGTCGCGATCGACGAGCAGCTCCTGGGACGAGCTCTGACGCACCGTTCGTATGCCTACGAGCATGGCGGCATCCCGCACAACGAGCGCCTGGAGTTCCTCGGCGACTCCGTGCTGGGTCTCGCCGTCACGGTGATGCTGTTCACGACCTATCCCGACCTCGACGAGGGCGAGCTGGCCAAGCGGCGCGCGAGCGTCGTGTCCACGGTCGCCCTCGCCGAGGTCGCAAGGGGCATCGGTCTGGGCGCCCACCTGCGCCTCGGACGCGGTGAGGAGCTCACCGGGGGTCGTGACAAGGATTCGATCCTCGCCGACACCATGGAGGCCGTGTTCGGTGCCGCATACCTGTCGGCGGGTCCGGATGCCGCGACCGAGCTGGTGCTCCGGCTGACCGAGCCGCTGCTGGCGAACCCGGAGCGGTACGGCGCGGCCATGGATCCGAAGACCAGCCTGCAGGAGCTCGCGGCGCGGCTGGGCGCGCCGCCGCCGGTGTACTCGGTGGCATCCGACGGCCCCGACCACAACCGCGTGTTCACCGCCACCGTGACGGTCGGCGACGTGGTCTCCACGGGTGAGGGCACCAGCAAGAAGACGGCCGAGATGGCCGCGGCGCTCAGCGCGTGGCGCACGCTCAGCGAACGTGCCTGAGCTCCCCGAGGTCGAGGTCGTCCGCGCCGGCCTCGCACCCGCCGTCGTCGGCGCCCGCATCGAGGCCGTCGAGGTGCTCGACGAGCGCGCCCTCACCCGGCATCCGGCCGGCGCCGCGGACTTCGTCCGCCGGCTCGAGGGCACCGGCATCCTCGGCGCGGCGCGCCGCGGCAAGTTCCTGTGGATGCCCCTCGAAGGCGGGGGTGCGGCACTGATGACGCATCTCGGCATGAGCGGCCAGATGCTGCTGCGCACACCGGATGCCCCGCGCGAGCGGCACGAGCGCATCCGGATGCACATCGCGCACCCCGCGCACGGCGAACTCGCCGTGGTGTTCAGCGACCAGCGCACCTTCGGCTCCCTCGCCGTGGACGAGCTGCGGGACACCCCGGACGGCGCGCCGGGCGGTTTCGGCAGCGACCTCGCCCGCATCCCCGCGCAGGCCGCCCACATCGCGCGCGACCCGCTCGATCCGGCCTTCCACGATGCGGCGTTCACGATCGCGGCGCGCCGACGGTCGAGCGCGATCAAGCGCATCCTGCTCGACCAGACCCTCGTCAGCGGCATCGGGAACATCTACGCCGACGAGTCGCTGTGGGCCGCGCGCATCCACCCCGAGACGTCCGGCGGCAGGCTGTCGGCGCAGGCCGTCGGGCGCCTGCTCGGCGAGGTGCGGCTCGTGCTGCAGAAGGCTCTCGCCGAGGGCGGCACCAGCTTCGACGCCCAGTACGTGAACGTGAACGGGCAGGCGGGTTACTTCGCACACTCGCTGAACGCCTACGGCCGCGGTGGCCGGCCGTGCCCGCGGTGCGGCGGCCCGATCCGGCGGGAGGCGTTCATGAACCGGTCGTCGCACTACTGCCCGAGGTGCCAGCGGAGGCGCTAGAGGCGCGGCGTGCCGCAGACCTCACCCGCCCCGCCGTCACGCGAAAGCCCTCGCCAGCATCGGCCGCGTCGCCAGCGTGCTCAGCCCGACGACCGCGATCCCGGCGGCCAGCACGAGTGCGATCGTGAGCAGCGACACCGGCGCGACGATCAGCGCGATCCCGAGCAGCGGGAACACCACCACGCCGGCGCACAGCGCCGAGCCGAGTGCGGTGACCACGAGCGGTGACATGATGGCCCGCCGCCGCGCGGCATCCACCGTCCGCAGGGGCACCCCGAGCTGATGCAGGCTGTGGTGCAGCGGACGCTGGTCGAGCACGTCCGCCGCCTGGGTGACGCCCACCGAGGCCGCGACCATGAGGAACGACCCGACCAGCGTGATGTTCAGCCCCGTCCGCATGTCCGGCACCAGCGTCAGATCCTGCGCGGACGCGCCCTCCGCGCTCATGGTGCTCATCAGCGAGACGCCCGTGCCGGCGAACACGGCCATGAAGCTCGCCATCGCGATGGCGCCGACCTGCCGCCACGCGGCCTTCGGCGCGTCCAGCACGGTGCGGGCCGCGAGCAGGCGCTCCGGCGTCTGCGCACGGCGGGCCTGCCGGGTCGCGATCGCCGTCAGCACCCACGGCCCGATGAGGTTCAGCAGCGCCAGCGTGCCGCCGAACAGCACCGCGAGCACCGCGGCGATCGACACCGCCGCCGCGATCGCCGGCACCGACTGGGCGAGGAGCACCGCGAGCCCGAGGAGCGCCGCGCCTGCGACAGCACGGAGCCAGTGCACGGATGCCGGCTGCGCCCGCGTCCGCACGCCCAGCGGCGAGATCACCACACGACGCAACCCGAGCACCGCGCTGACCGCGGCGAGAAGCACGGCCCCGGCGCAGACGGCGAGCATCGCCGGGGCGCCGAGCAGCACGGCGTCCAGCCCGAGCGCTTCGCCGCGGAACGGGATGAGAGCGATCGCAGGCGCCAGCGCGAGGTGACCGAGCACCCCCGCGAGGGCGCCGATCGCGGCGACGAGGGTCGACTCGAGGACGGTGAGCGTCGCCACGCCGGCCGGGGTCATGCCGAGCAGACGCAGCGTCGACAGCCGCTCGTCCCGCCGCCGTGCCGAGAGACGCGCCGCCGCGCCGCCGAGCGAGGCGAGCGGCACGACGAGCAGCACCAGCGCCACCGCCGCCAGCGCCTGGTAGATGAGCGCGTCGTCGTGGTCCCAGCGCCAGAACGCCTGCGCGCCGCCGACGACGGTCAGCACCAGCGTCGTCACGACGGCGAAGGCGGATGCCGGAATGACCAGGGTCGCGGTGTTGCCGGGCTCGGGGCGGAGCAGCATCCGCAGCACGGAGAGGTTCACGCCGCCACCTCCGCCCCGGCCATGACGCCGTCCCGCATCGACACCGTGCGACCGCACCGCGCGGCCACCTGCGGGTCGTGCGTGACGACGATCGCGTCCGCCCCTGTCCGGTCGTCGACCAGAGCAGGGCGTCCATCACCTCGGCGGAGGTGTGCGAATCCAGGGCGCCGGTCGGCTCGTCCGCGAAGATCAGCTCCGCCCCGGTGACCTGCGCTCGCGCGATCGCGACGCGTTGCGCCTGCCCGCCGGACAGCTCGACGATGCGGCGATCCTCCATGCCGGCCAGGCCGAGCGCCTGCAGCCAGGAGGCCGCGTGCGGCACCGCCTCCTGGCGCTTCATGCCGTTGATCATCAGCGCCAGCGCCACGTTCTCGATCGCGGTGAGCTCCGGGATCAGCAGTCCCTGCTGGAACACGAACCCGAACCTGTCCCGCCGCAGCCGTGACCGGGCGCTCTCCGACAGCGACGCCACCTCGACCGGCGCGCCGCCCGCCGGGGCAAACGTCACCGCACCGCCGTCCGGCACGATGATTCCGGCCAGAACGTGCAACAGCGTCGTCTTCCCCGACCCGGAGGCGCCCATGATCGCCACGGACTCGCCGCGCGCGACGATGACATCGACGCCGCCGAGCGCGCGGGTGGGGCCGTAGCTCTTCCGAAGGGATCGTGCATGCAGGACGGTGTCGTTCATACCTCCAGCGTCCTCCGGGCCCCCGATCCGGGTCATCGCACCAGCGGATGATCCCGGACCGGAGGCGTCATCCCCGGGGATGACTCCGGTGCGGCTCGACGACCGCGCCGTTTCAGGACAGGCGCTTCTGCCAGGCGCCGGTATAGGAGACCGGCACGAAGCCCAGCGCCTCGTTGATGTCCAGCATCGGGCGGTTCTCCTCCGCGTTGAAGGTGGACACCTTCGGCGACGCCGGGGCGATCGAGCGCCAGCGCAGCAGGTTTGCGCACTTCACGATGGTGCCGAGCCGGTGCCCGCGATGCTCCTTGCGCACCAGGGTGCCGAACTGGTGGGTGACGCCGGTGAGGTCGGGGCCGATCACGAGCTCGTTGTAGGCCACGAGCGCGCTGGTCGGGACGTGCTGCACGGCCGCGACCGACACCGTCTGGCCGCTGTCGGCGAACCGGCGGTCGCGGCGGCGGACGCGCGCCGCATCCCAGCGCTCCTCGTCGATGGCGAGATCGCCGCTGGGCACATCGGTGGCCAGCCGCGACAGCACCTGGGCGTACCCGTCCTGGTGCTCGGGCGGCGTGGGCAGGGTCCAGGCGACCACGCGGTAGTCCGGCCCGGCGGATGCCAGGGCGGATGCCAGACGCTTCTCCAATCCGGCGGTGTCGCCCTGCAGATCGAACTCGCTGTTGCGTTCCACCTGCTCGAGCCGGTACCCGGCGCTCTCCAGCGTCTCGCTCAGTTCGGTGGCGGCGACCCGTCCCCAGCCGGTCGCAGGGATCAGCGTTCGATCGGCCGAGCCCGGTCGGTGCAGCGTCCACGTCTGCAGGCTTGTGCGCCCGCGGCGCCGAGCCTCGTCCTCGAGGGCGGCCAGAAGCGCGGCGGCGGCACGCGGGCCCCACGCCGTACTCCAGGCGTCCGGCTCGATCAGCACGTCGGACTCGCCCGTGGTGGACCCGTCCTCCTGGGCGAGGGTCATGCTGGCGACCCCGACCAGTCGTCCCTGCCGGCGGGCGACGAAGCCCAGCTGCAGCCGGTCCGTCGCGTCCAGCCAGTCCGGCAGCATCTCCTGAGCGCTGGGCGCCAGCTCCGGAAGGCCGGCGTCGTGGGCGCACACGCGGCGGTTCAGCTCCGCGTAGGCGAGGAAGTCGGCGGCGTCGGCGGCGTCCAGCGCCGCCGGGACGGTCAGCGGCGCGATCGTGAGCTCCTCGGCGAGCGTGGTCATGTCAGTTCCTTCTTCCAGGCGCCTTCGTAGGCGATCGGGGTGAAGCCGATGGCTTCGTTGATGGAGAGCATGGGCCGGTTCTCCTCGGCGTTGGCGGTGATCACGTACGGCGACTCCGGGAAGCGCTCGCGCCAGGTCAACAGGCCGGCGGTCTTCACGAGCATTCCCAGCCGGCGGCTGCGGTGCTCGGCGAGCACGAGGGTGTCCTCCTGCTGCGTGGCGGTGGTGTGGTCGGCGGTGATGGCGAGCTCGTTGAACGCGCACAGACGACCCGTCGCCACCTCCTCGGCGGCGGTCACGAGCACCGAGGAGCCGCGGACCGCGTACAGGTCGTCGTGCCGGCGCACGCGGTCGGCGTCCCACGCCTCGGCCGGCATGTCCAGATCCGCATCCGGCACGTCGGTGGACATGCGCGACTTTAACAGCGCGTAGCCGTCGAGCCGTGCCGGCGGTGTCGGAAGCATCCACTGCACGATGCCGTATCCGGGCGCGTGGGAGCGCGCCTCGTCCAGGAGCCGCTGCAGGTGCGCGACGCTGTCGCCGGTCCAGATGAAGCGGCTGATCCGCTCGACCTGCTCCAGTCGGTAGCCGTGCCGCAGCAGGAACCGGGCCGCGTGGTCGTGGGGTACCGATCCGTACCCGGTGGGCGACGGGAGACGGTCGACGTCCGCCCCGGCGGTCTCGGCGTGCTCGGTCCAGTTCAGCAGCCTCCGGACCCCGGCGGCGCGCAGCTCCGCTTCGACGTGCGCGAGGACGGCGCCGCCGATGCCCTGATCCCAGACCCGGCGGAGGAGGGCGATGCCGATCATGCCGGTGTCGCCGCCGTCGTCCAGCAGGATCGTGGTGGCGCAGCATCCGACGATCTCGCCGTCCTGCTCGACGTACCACTGCCGGCGGCGCTGCTCCGGGGTGGAGCGCAGCATCGGCAGCAGGGATTCGGCGGTGCGGAACGCGTCGGTGCGCCCCGTGGTCTCGTGCAGCGACGTGTTGCGCACGTCGGCGTACGCGCGGATGAGCGGGGTGGGCCCCGCGTCCGCCCGAGCCGGAAGCTCGAGCGGACGCAGGGTCGCCCCGGCGGGAAGCGGAACGATCACGGCGTCCTTCTCTCAGCGCAGCTGACGCTGCAGGTCGTAGGTGAGCAGGATCATCGCCTCGCGCTGGCTGAGGGCGAGGCGCGCGCTCTCGTGCCGCTCCGCGTGCTCCTGCACGCGGATCTCCTGCCGCTGGACGGCACGGATGCTGCGCTGCAGCCAGAGACCGATGCGAAGGGTGAGGCGCTCGGCGGGCGTCAGCCGCTGCCGATCGTCCCGGTCGGGGATGGTGAGGATCTGACGATCCCCGGTATCCGGCGGGTGGGTCGTGCTCCGGTTGAGCCGCCCGGTGGTGTCGTCCAGGGAACGCACGGTGGTGTTCACGATGTGTCCTTCAGGTGGTGATGGGTGCGAGAGGTCGCAGACGGATGCCGAGGTGCGCCGGAACGGCGGTCGCCGGGCATCCGGGGGAAGGCCCTGAGGCGACCGCAGCGGATGCGGAGCGCCCGGTGGGCGGGGAGGGCGGCCGCTCAGAAGGCGGACGCGCGGATCGGTGTCCGGACGAGAGATCCGGAGACGGTCGGGCGGCGGTGGTGCGCTGCTAGCAAACGGTGCTGAGCGCGTGGAGGCCGCGGACGCCGGCGGAGGTCACCGCGAGCGCACGGTATCGCGCTGTCACGTGCGTCGCGTTCCAGCCGGTGTGGCGGGCGTCGAGCTTCGTGATCATCATCGGTTACCTCCTTTCAGGCGATCGAGCAGTCACGCTAGCGGGGTTTCCGTCGGCGCGTCAAGCATCCTCATGATTCATCGGCGTGTCGGAAGCTGCGCGAACAGGCTCCCGCCCGCGCGGGATCCCGGCCCGGGACGGCCGTTCGGGTAGCGTATGCACGTGATTCTCCCGATCGTGAAGGCGCCGGCATGCACCTGAAGAGCCTGACGTTGAAGGGCTTCAAGTCCTTCGCGCAGCCCACGACCTTCGTCTTCGAACCCGGGGTCACCTGCATCGTCGGGCCCAACGGCTCCGGCAAGTCGAACGTCGTCGACGCGCTCGCCTGGGTGATGGGGGAGCAGGGAGCCAAGACCCTGCGCGGCGGCAAGATGGAGGACGTCATCTTCGCCGGCACCTCCACGCGCGGACCGCTCGGGCGCGCCGAGGTGCAGCTCACGATCGACAACAGCGACGGCGCGCTGCCGATCGAGTACTCCGAGGTGACGATCAGCCGCACCCTGTTCCGCAACGGGTCCAGCGAGTACGCCATCAACGGCTCCAACTGCCGGCTGCTGGACGTGCAGGAGCTGCTCAGCGACTCCGGCCTGGGGCGGGAGATGCACGTCATCGTCGGTCAGGGCCGGCTGGACACCGTGCTGCAGGCCTCGCCCGAGGACCGCCGCGGGTTCATCGAGGAGGCCGCCGGCATCCTCAAGCACCGCCGCCGCAAGGAGAAGACCCTCCGCAAGCTCGAGGCGATGGAGACCAACCTCACCCGCCTCAGCGATCTCGCCGGCGAGATCCGGCGTCAGCTGAAGCCGCTGGGGCGCCAGGCGGAGATCGCCCGCGAGGCGCAGACCATCGCCGCCGTGGTGCGCGACGCGAAGGCGCGCCTGTTCGCCGACGACGTGGTCGCGCTGCGGACCGCACTCGCCGATCACACCCGCACCGAGCACGAGCGCCACACCGAGCGGCTGGTGCTGTCCGAGCAGCTCGACGGAGTGCGCGCCGCCATCCAGCGGCTCGAGCGCGAGCAGAACTCCGCCGCCGTGGACGAGGCGCGCCGCGTCGCCTTCGGCCTCGAGCAGGTGCAGGAGCGGATGCGGGGGCTGTTCACGCTCGCGAACCAGCGCCTCGCGCTGCTGGGCTCCGAGGACGACGACGCCGTCACCGCCATCACGGTCACGCAGGACACCATCGACGAGGCGAAGGCGGAGATCTCGCGGATCTCGGAAGGGCTCGGCGACGCACAGGATGCCGCGGCGCAGGCCAGCCGCGAGGTGATGCAGGCCCGTGCCGAGCTGGACACCCTCGACGTGGACATCGCCGAGCAGAGCGCCCTCGTCTCCGAGTACGACATGCGGCTGACCGCCCTGCGCGGCAACGCCGACGCCGCGGCATCCGCCCTCGCCGCCGTCCGCGGCGCGGTGCTGCGGCAGGAGAACGCCCTGGAGGCCGCGCACACCCGGCGTCGGGAGGCCGCGGAGGCGCTCGAGGCCATCGAGGACGCCGAGGCACCGGAGGGAACCGCGGCCGAGCACGCGGCCGCCTACGAGGACGCGCAGAAGCGTCTCACCGCGGCGGAGGCCGAGCGCGACGCGCTCCGCGAGCGGCTGCACGAGGCGGAGCGCGAGGCGGATGCCCTCACCGCCAAGGCCGCGGCGCTGAGCAGCGCCCTGGCGCTCTCGGGCGGCGCGGCCGAGATCGTCGCGAACGGCGGGAGCGGCGTGCGCGGACTGGTCGGCGACGCCGTCCAGGTGCGGGCGGGCTTCGAGGCGGCCGTCGCCGCGGTGCTCGGCCCGCTCGCGGAGGGCGTGCTGGTGGACCGCGCCGAAGACGCGTTCGCTCTGGTCGCCGGCGCCCGCGGGATGGTCGACTTCGTGATCGCGGAGGCCGGCGCAGCTTCGCCGTCGCTGCCGGAGATCCCCGGCACCGTCCCGGCGGTCGAGGTCGCCACCGCTCCGCCGGGGGTTCAGGCGATCCTGTCCCACGTGCTGGTCGCCGACGACCTGGATGCCGCCCGCCGCGCCCACGCCGCGCTGACCGCGGCGGGGGACGGGACGACCACGATCGTGACGCGGACGGGCGAGGTGGTCACCGCGCACACCGTCCGCGCCGGTTCCGGCGAGACGTCCCGCCTGGAGCTGGCCGCGGAGCGGGATGCCGCGGCCGAGCGTCTCGACGAGGTCCGCGTCATCGTCGACAGCCTCCGCGAGGCGCGCACCGAGGCCACCGAACGGGTCGAGGAGACACGGCGCGAGGCGAAGGAGGCCCTGCGCGCGCTGCGTGAGCACGATGCGGCCCTCGCCGCCCACGCCGAGCAGGTGAACCGGATCACGGTGCGGCATGAGGCGGCGGTCGCCGAGTGTGAGCGTCTCGAGGCCGGGCTTCGTCAGGCGCAGTCGGCGGTGGCGGATGCCGAGGCGGCGGCTGCGAGGGCGAAGGCCGAGCTCGAGGAAGCCGAGTCCACGCCGCGCCCCGTGCTTGACGCCTCCGCACGGGACGGGCTGCTGGAGGCGCTCGAGGCCGCGCGGGAGGGCGAGGTGCGCGCGCGGCTGGAGATCGAGACGCTCCGCGAGCGGGTGCGGGCCGCGCAGGCCCGGGTCGCCGCTCTGGAGCGTCAGCGCGAGCAGGAGCGGGCCGCCGCCGAGGAGGCCGCCCGCCGTGCGGTGATCCGCCGGGCGCAGCGCGCGGCCGCATCCGGCGTGGCCGAGGAGCTGCCTCGGGTGCTCGACTCGCTCGACCGTTCGGTCACCGAGGCGCGCGTCGCCCTCGCGGAGGCTGAGGCGGCGCGCAGCGCGCACAACGAGGAGCTCACCGCCTTGCGCGCGCAGGAGACCTCGCTGCGCGAGCGGCTCGCCGGCCTCACCGAGAGTGTGCACGGCCTCGAGCTGCAGATCCACGAGAAGAAGCTGCACCTGAACAGCCTGCTGGAGCGGGTCGCCTCCGAGCTCGCCCTCGATGAGGACGTTCTCGTCGCGGAATACGGCCCTGATCAGCCGGTTCCTCGCGACCCGGGTGCCGAGGACGGCTCCGAGGACACCGCGATCCCGTTCGATCGGCGGATCCAGGAGCGACGCCTGAAGGACGCCGAGCGCAAGCTCGCGCAGCTCGGCCGGGTGAACCCGCTCGCCCTGGAGGAGTTCGCCGCGCTCGAACAGCGGCACGCCTTCCTCACCGAGCAGCTCGCGGACCTGACCAAGACCCGGCAGGACCTGCTCACGATCATCGCCGAGCTCGACGAGCGGATGCAGACGATCTTCGCCGCGGCGTTCGAGGACACCAAGCAGGCGTTCGGCGAGGTCTTCCCGCTGCTGTTCCCGGGCGGCTCCGGCAGCATCTCGCTCACGAACCCGGACGACATGCTCACCACCGGCATCGAGGTCGCGGTGCGGCCGGTCGGCAAGAAGATCGAACGGCTGTCGCTGCTCTCCGGCGGCGAGCGGTCGCTGGCGGCGGTGGCTCTTCTCGTGGCGATCTTCAAGGCGCGGCCGAGCCCGTTCTACATCCTGGACGAGGTCGAGGCCGCGCTCGACGATGCCAACCTGGGGCGTCTGCTGACGGTTTTCGAGCAGCTGCGGGAGAGCTCGCAGCTGCTGATCATCACGCACCAGAAGCGCACCATGGAGATCGCCGACGCCCTCTACGGGGTGTCCATGCGGCAGGACGGCGTCTCCGCCGTGGTCGGCCAGCGGGTCGGCGACCGCGCCGCCGCCTCCTGACCCCCGCCTCCCGACCCCGCCGAGTCCCGACCCCCGCCGCCGCCCGCTCGTCGAGCGCCCTTCGACAGGCTCAGGCGCCGCGCTCCAGCCAGACGAAACGTCCATGCCCGCGTGCGAACGCACCCTAGGCTGGAGTCATGGCGGAGAAGTCCTGGTCCCTCGGCCGCGCGTTGCGCGGCATGTTCGTCAAGCCCACGATCGACGAGACTACGTGGGAGGACCTCGAGACCGCGCTGATCACGGCCGACTTCGGGCCTGACATCACCGAGCAGCTCCTGGACGAGCTGCGCGAGAAGGTCGACCGGTACCGCACCACCGACCCGCGCGACCTGCAGCGGATGCTGCGCGAGACGCTCGAGGAGCGGTTCGCCAGGTTCGACACCACGCTGAAGCTCTCCGAGCGGCCGGCGGTCGTGCTCGTCGTCGGCGTGAACGGCGTCGGGAAGACCACCACGATCGGCAAGTTCACGAAGTTCCTGCGCGGCTACCAGCGCAGCGTCGTTGTCGGCGGGGCCGACACCTTCCGCGCCGCCGCCGTCGACCAGCTGGCCACCTGGGCCCAGCGCGCCGGTGCGGCGATGGTCCGACCGCAGCACGAGGGGCAGGACCCGGCCTCCGTGGCGTATCAGACCGTCGAGTACGCCAAGCAGCACGGCATCGAGATCGCGATCATCGACACCGCCGGCCGCCTGCACACGAAGGGCGGGCTGATGGACGAGCTGTCCAAGGTGCGCCGTGTCATCGAGAAGCAGGCGCCGATCAGCGAGGTGCTGCTCGTGCTGGACGCCACCACGGGCCAGAACGGGGTGCTCCAGGCGGAGGCGTTCCTGCAGCACGCCGGCGTCACCGGACTCGTGATCACAAAGCTCGACGGGTCCGCGAAGGGCGGCTTCGTGCTGGCCGTGCAGGAGCGCACCGGCATCCCCGTGAAGCTGCTCGGACAGGGCGAGGGCATCGACGACCTCACCGGATTCACGCCGCACGTGTTCGTCCAGTCGCTGGTCGGCGCGTAGGGCTACCGTCCCGGGCATGCGGCTGGTTTCATAGCGATATGGCGATCGAGCACGACTACTTCGGAGTCCTCTCCTCCGGTCCGGACGGGTCGATCTTCTGGACCGAGCGGGTCGAGTTCGGCGATCAGTCGGTCACCGTCGACCTGACCGCGCCGGACCAGGAGGACGTGTCGCCGGAGGCGCTCGATGTCGCCGCCGCGCTCATCGCTGGTCTCGAGCACGTGGACGCCGTCGCCCGCCGCAGCATGCTCTCCGAGGTCGACGAACGCACCAGCGAGGTGACCGAGTACATCCTCCAGCAGCAGGAGGCCTACGGCGAGGAGCTCACCGCGGTGCTCGTGGACGTCAGCGGGGATGCCGCGGTCGACATCATCCGCTCGCTGCGCCTGATGAGCATGACGATCCTCGCCGACGAGCACGGGGGTTCGGAGCCGTTCGCGGTGCTCGAGTACGCCCTCGACGCGGATGCCACCGACGACGTCCTTCTGGTGAACCTCGGCTCCGACGGCTCGGTCCAGTCCGTGATGAGCGCCGACTGAGGTCGAGCGGACGCTGAGCGTGTCGAAGCGTCGCCCGACCCTTCGACACGCTCAGGGTCCGGCCCCCGGTCGTGGAGCGAGGACCGCCGCCCCCCGGTCGTCGAGCGAGCACCGCCGCAGGCGGAGCGAGACGAAACGCCTCTCAGACCGCCTGCGCGAACCCCTGCTCCACGCCTTCCGCGATGTGCGCGAGGTGCGGCGGGATCTCCCGGCCCTTGGACAGCATCGACTGCGCCCACAGCCGCCCCGCCCGGTAGGACGAGCGCACCAGGGGCCCGGCGAGCACGCCGAGGAACCCGATCCGCTCGGCCTCCTCCTTGAACTCGACGAACTCGGCCGGCTTCACCCAGCGCGCCACCGGCAGGTGCCGCGGCGAGGGCCGCAGGTACTGGGTGATCGTGATGATGTCGCATCCGGCCTCGTGGAGGTCGTGCAGCGCCTGCACGACCTCCTCCGGCTCCTCGCCCATGCCGAGGATGAGATTCGACTTCGTGATCAGCCCCGCCTCGTGGCCCTGGGTGATCACGTTGAGCGAGCGCTCGTACTTGAACGCCGGGCGGATGCGCTTGAAGATCCGCGGCACCGTCTCGACGTTGTGGGCGAACACCTCGGGCCGGGCGTCGAAGATCTGGCCGAGGAACGCCGGGTCCGCGTTGTGCTCGTTCGCGAGCAGCTCGACGCCGGTGTTCGGGTTGAGTTCGTGGATCTTGCGGACGGTCTCCGCGTTCAGCCAGGCGCCGGTGTCGGGCAGGTCGTCGCGGGCGACGCTGGTGACCGTCGCGTACCGCAGTCCCATCCGGCGCACGCTCTCAGCGACGCGGCGCGGTTCGTCGGTGTCGTACTCGGCGGGCTTGCCGGTGTCGATCTGGCAGAAGTCGCAGCGGCGCGTGCACTGCGAGCCGCCGATGAGGAAGGTCGCCTCGCGGTCCTCCCAGCACTCGTAGATGTTCGGGCAGCCGGCCTCCTGGCACACCGTGTGCAGGTCCTCGTCCTTCACCAGGGTGTGCAGCGCCTTGTACTCCGGGCCCATCTTCGCCTTGGTGCGGATCCACTCCGGCTTCCGCTCGATCGGCGTCTGCGCGTTCCGCACCTCGAGGCGCAGGAGCTTGCGTCCCTCCGGAGCGGCGCTCATGCGGCCACCTCCGTCGCGTACTCGGCGGTGAAGGCGGCGGAGACCGCGTCGACCAGGTCGGCGGGGGAGACCGCGCGTCCGCTCACCTCGCTGACGGTGGTGACACCGGCATCCGTGATCCCGCACGGGATGATGCCGCGGAACGCGGCGAGCGAGTTGTCGCAGTTCACCGCGAAACCGTGCATGGTGACGCCCTGCTGCACGCGCACGCCGATCGCGGCGACCTTGTCCTCGGACAACGGCCGGCGCACCCAGACGCCGCTACGGCCCTCGACCTGGTAGCCGTCCACGCCGAACGGGCGGAGCACCTCGATCAGCAGCCGCTCCAGGCGCCGCACGTGCGCGACGACGTCCATGGGCTCCGGCAGGCGCACGATCGGGTAGCCGACGAGCTGTCCCGGCCCGTGCCACGTGATCTTGCCTCCGCGGTCGACGTCGACCACGGGCGTCCCGTCCTTCGGGCGCTCGTGCGGCTCGGTGCGCTTGCCGGCGGTGTACACCGCCTCGTGCTCCAGGAGCAGCAGCGTGTCGGGACGGCTTCCCTCCACGACCTCGCGGTGGATGCGGCGCTGCAGATCCCATCCGTCGAGGTAGGGGACGAAATCGGGAGCGAGGCCTGCGATCTGGATGTCGATCATGACCGTCCTTCGAGTTGTTGGATGCAGTCCAAGAAAAGACCGGTCACCACCTTACGCCTGTTCGGATCGCGGTGCGACGCGGCACGCGCGCGGTACGGGCCCGGGGTAAGGTGACGCCTATGGAATCGGTGTCCCGGGCCGGTAGGCCGCGCGCATCCTCTCGCGAGACGCTCGCCGAGGCCGCATGCGAGCTGTTCCTGGAGCAGGGCTATGACGCCACCGCCATCGTGGACATCACCCGCCGGGCCGGAGTCAGCCGCTCGAGCTTCTTCAACTACTTCGCCTCGAAGAGCGACGTGCTGTGGTCGGGCCTGGACGCCCGGATCGACCAGGTGCTCGTCGCGCTGGCATCCCTGGGCACGGAGGCCACCGGGGAGCGCGTGGCCGATGCCCTGCGGTACATCGTCGAGGACTTCGCACCGGACCCGCTCGCGCTCGCGTTCCGGAACGCCGGGGCGATGGGGCTGGAGGAGGAGCTGCTGCGCGACACGGGACTGCGTCAGGCGCGGATCGCCGGTGCCGTGGCCGCCGCCGCCCGGAGCGCCGGCATCGGCATCATCCCCGCGGACATCCTCGGGGCCGCCTACGCCGCCGCCGTGCTCTCCTCGCTGCGCGTGTGGGCGGAGCAGGGGGCCGGCCAGGCGTCGCTCGAGGCGCAGTTCGACGAGGCGCTGCGCAGCATCCACCAGTTGCCCTGGGAGTAGGTCGGATGCCGGAGAGGGGGGAGGCGCCGCTCGCGTAGAATCGGAGGCACCATGGCTACCTTTGGCACGCTCTCCGACCGGCTCACCGAGACCTTCCGTAACCTGCGCACGAAGGGAAAGCTGAGCCCCGCCGACGTCGACGGCACCGTCCGCGAGATCCGGCGTGCCCTGCTCGATGCCGACGTCGCCCTCACGGTGGTCAAGGACTTCACAGCCAAGGTGCGCGAGCGCGCCCTGGGCGACGAGGTGAACAAGGCCCTGAACCCGGCCCAGCAGGTCGTGCAGATCGTGAATGAGGAGCTCATCGCGATCCTCGGCGGCGAGCAGCGCCGGCTCGAGTTCGCGAAGACCCCGCCGACGGTGATCATGCTCGCCGGACTCCAGGGCTCCGGCAAGACGACGTTCGCCGGCAAGCTCGCCAAGCAGCTCGAGTCGGAGGGCCACACCCCGCTGCTCGTCGCTGCCGACCTGCAGCGCCCGAACGCGGTCACCCAGCTGCAGGTCGTCGCCGAGCGCGCCGGCGCCGCCGTGTACGCCCCCGAGCCCGGCAACGGCGTCGGAGACCCGATCCGCGTCGCACGGGACGGCGTGGAGCACGCACGCCGCCACCTGCACGACGTGGTCATCATCGACACCGCCGGCCGCCTCGGCGTCGACGCCGAGCTGATGAAGCAGGCATCCGACATCCGCAAGGCGACCAACCCCGACGAGGTGCTGTTCGTCATCGACGCGATGATCGGTCAGGACGCGGTCAACACGGCCAAGGCCTTCCAGGAGGGCGTGGACTTCACCGGCGTCGTCCTGTCCAAGCTCGACGGCGACGCCCGCGGCGGCGCGGCGCTCTCGGTGGCATCGGTCACCGGGCGCCCGATCATCTTCGCGTCGACGGGGGAGAACCTCGACGACCTCGAGCCGTTCCACCCCGACCGGATGGCGAGCCGCATCCTCGACCTCGGTGACATCCTCACGCTCATCGAGCAGGCGCAGCAGGCCTTCGACGAGGAGGAGGCGCGCAAGGTCGCCGAGAAGCTCGCGAACGAGGCCTTCACGCTGGAGGACTTCCTCGACCAGCTTCAGCAGATGAAGAAGATGGGCTCGATGAAGAAGATGCTCGGGATGCTCCCGGGCATGGGCCAGATGAAGCAGCAGCTGGAGGACTTCGACGAGCGCGAGATCGACCGTACCGAGGCGATCATCCGTTCCATGACGCCCGCCGAGCGCCGTAACCCGAAGATCCTCAACGGCTCGCGCCGTCTGCGCATCGCACGAGGCTCGGGCATGACCGTGACCGACGTCAACCAGCTCGTGCAGCGCTTCGAGCAGGCGGCGAAGATGATGAAGACCGTCGCCCGCGGCGGCATGCCGAACATCCCCGGCATGGGCCCGATGCCCGGCATGGGCCGCCCGGGCGCGTCCGCGAAGCGCGGCGGCAAGAAGGGCAAGGCCAAGAGCGGCTCCCGCTCCGGCAACCCGGCCAAGCGCGCCGCGGAGAACGCCGGCCTCGCCGCTGCACCGGCGAACCCGACCGGCTCCGGATTCGGCCTGGGGGGAGGTGCGGCCGCGGGCGGCCCTACCGAGGCCGACCTCGCCGAGATCCAGAAGCTCTTCGGCAAGCGCTGAGCTGCTGTGCCACTGACGTCGAAGGGCGGGCCCGGAGCATCCGGACCCGCCCTTCGTGGATCAGCCGTCGTGCGTGATCAGCGAGGATCAGCCACCCCGGCGCCGATCACTTCACGTCGTCGTCGACCCAGTCCATCGACTTCGTCACGGCCTTGCGCCACAGCCGCAGCTGACGGTCGCGCTCGGCCTCGTCCATGCTCGGCTCCCAGCGCTTGTCCTCCTGCCAGTTGGCAGACAGGTCGTCCAGGCCGTTCCAGAAGCCGATCGCGAGTCCCGCTGCGTAGGCCGCACCCAGCGCGGTCGTCTCGGCGACCTTCGGCCGCACCACCGGCACGCCGAGGACGTCCGCCTGGAACTGCATCAGCGCGTCGTTCGCGACCATGCCGCCGTCGACCTTCAGCTCGGTGAGGTCCACCCCGGCATCCGCGTTCACCGCGTCGAGCACGTCGCGGGTCTGGAAGGCGACGGCCTCCAGGGCGGCGCGGGCGATGTGGTTCTTGTTCGCGTAGCGGGTCAGACCCACGATCGCGCCGCGGGCATCCGGCCGCCAGTACGGCGCGAACAGCCCCGAGAAGGCCGGGACGATGTACACGCCGCCGTTGTCCTCCACCTGCCGGGCGAGCTCCTCCACCTCCGGGGCGGAGGAGATGATGCCCAGCTGGTCGCGCAGCCACTGGATGAGCGACCCGGTCACCGCGATCGACCCCTCCAGGGCGTAGTGCGTCGGACCGTCGCCGAGCTTGTACCCGACGGTGGTCAGCAGCCCGTTCTTCGAATGGACGATCTTCTCGCCCGTGTTGAAGATCAGGAAGCATCCGGTGCCGTAGGTGTTCTTGCTCTCACCGGTCTTGAACGCCGCCTGGCCGAAGGTCGCCGCCTGCTGGTCGCCGAGGATTCCGGAGATCGGCGTCTCGCGCAGGAGCGACGAGCTCTCGGCGGCACCGTACACCTCCGAGGAGGAGCGGATCTCCGGCAGCATCGACCGCGGCACCCCGAAGGCCTCCAGGATGTCATCGCGCCACTCCAGCGTCTCGAGGTCCATGAACATCGTGCGCGAGGCGTTCGTCACGTCGGTCGCGTGCACGCCGCCCTCGATGCCGCCGGTGAGGTTCCACAGCACCCAGCTGTCGGTGGTGCCGAACAGCAGGTCGCCGGCCTCCGCCTTGGCGCGGGCGCCGTCGACGTTCTCCAGGATCCAGGCGATCTTCGTGCCCGAGAAGTACGTGGCCAGCGGCAGGCCGACGACGGGCTTGAACCGCTCCACGCCGCCGTCCGCCGCGAGGCGGTCGACGATCTCCTGCGTGCGGGTGTCCTGCCACACGATCGCGTTGTACACCGGCTTGCCGGTGGTCTTGTCCCACACCACCGCGGTCTCGCGCTGATTGGTGATGCCGACGGCCGCGATGTCATGGCGGGTGAGGTCGGCCCGGCTGAGGGCCAGGCCGATCACCTCCTGCACGTTGCGCCAGATCTCCAGCGGGTCGTGCTCGACCCACCCCGCCTTCGGCAGGATCTGCTCGTGCTCCTTCTGACCGGTGGCGACGATGTCGCCCTTGCGGTCGAAGATGATCGCGCGGCTCGAGGTCGTGCCCTGGTCGATGGCGATGACGTAATCTGCCATGTCTTTCTCCTTTGAAATGGGTGATGCGGCGGATCAGGCGAGGGAGAGCAGCGCCGGTGCGGCGAGGGCCGCGAGCGCGCCGCCGACGAGGGGGCCCACGACCGGCACCCACGAGTAGGCCCAGTCGCTGGAGCCCTTGCCCTTGATCGGCAGGATGGCGTGGGCGATCCGCGGACCGAGGTCACGCGCCGGGTTGATCGCGTAGCCGGTGGGTCCACCGAGCGAGGCGCCGATGCCGACCACCAGCAGGGCGACCGGCAGTGCCGTGAGCGGGCCGAGCGCACCGGGAGTGCCGATCTCCACGTCACCGTAGTCCGCGAACGCGAAGATCACGAAGACGAGGACGAACGTGCCGATGATCTCGGTGACGAGGTTGTCGCCGTACGAGCGGATGGCCGGTCCCGTGGAAAACACGCCGAGCTTGTTGGCCGGGTCCTCCTCGATGTCGAAGTGCTGACGGTACGCCAGCCACACCACGACCGCGCCGAGGATCGCGCCGACCATCTCAGCGGCGACCGCGACGAGGAACATCACGAACGAGATCTTGCCGGCGATGAGCAGGCCGATCGCGACCGCCGGGTTCAGCAGCGCACCCGAGTACGACGAGACGAGGACACCGGCGAAGACCGCCAGACCCCATCCCCAGTTGACCATGAAGAAGCCGCCGCCGTAGCCCTTGTTCCTGGCCAGCGCGACGTTCGCGACGACGCCGCAGCCGAGGAGGACGAGCATCGCCGTGCCGACGAGTTCGGACAGGAAGTACAGTCCGAGATTGACATCTGCCATGTCTTCATTGACCTTTCCGTGCACCCGCGGTCGTCGTGCGAGCGGGCGCGACTTGTGATGGATCCGCCGCCAGGGCGGTCTGCATCGCTCAGGGGCGTGCAGGCTCGGTGATCGACAGCCCGTGGGCGTCGTTCAGAATCTCTCGTGTCCGCGCGATCTCGGCGTCGCGCCGTGCGGCGTCCCAGCCCAGCAGCGGTGCGAGCGCGTCCGCGATCTCCCGGAGCACCGCGGCGTCGGCATCCCCGACGAACGCGATGCTGGTGCGTCGCAGCAGGATGTCGGCCAGGCGTACGACCAGTTCGTTCTCGACCATCCACTCCAGCTCGCGCGTGGACAGCGCGCCGCCCGCGAGCAGACGGTCCTCGCCGGCGCGGATGTGCGCCCACACCTCGGCCGCGCGCGTCCCGTAGCGGGCGAGCAGCTGGTCGCCGCGGTCGCCGGCACCGGGAAGATGGGTCTCCTTCCACGACTGCCGAGCACGGACCGTACGCGGGAACCCGCGCCCGCCGCCGATCGGCAGAGCTGCCGTGGAGACCCGCCGGGAACGTCCGAGCAGGCCGAGCACGCGGTCCGAGAGCGACTCGCCGAGCGCGCGGAACGTGGTCCACTTGCCGCCGACCAGGCTGAGCACCGGCGTCTCGCCGGAGTCGTCGACCTCGACGCGGTAGTCGCGGGAGACGAAGCCCGGCGCGGTGTCCTCGTGGCGGGGCAGGGGACGGATGCCGGAGAAGCGGAACACGATGTCGTCGCGGGACACCTGGATGCGCGGGAAGACGTGGTGGATGAGGTCGAAGAAGTAGTCGACCTCCTCCTCGGTGCAGCGCGCCGGAACCCGCGGGTCGGCGTCGATGTCGGTGGTGCCGACCAGCACCCGGCCCTTGAGCGGATAGATGAGCACGATCCGGCCGTCGTCGTGCTCGAAGAAGATCTCCCGGCCCTTCGTGGCCGCCAGCAGATCGGGGTGGTCGAGGACGATGTGCGATCCCTTGGTGCCGCCCATGAAGTGCGTCTCGGTACCGAGCGCCTCGTTGGTGAGGTCGGTCCACGGGCCGGAGGTGTTCACGACCACGTCCGCGGCCATGGTGAACTCCTCGCCGCTCTCCCGGTCGAGCAGAACGACCTTCCCGTCCCGGCGGCCGACGGCCTCGACGTAGTTGACCGCGTACGCCCCCGCGTGCGCGCTGCGGCCGTCCTGCAGCACGTCGAGGGCGAGGCGCTCGGGGTCATGCATCGAGGCGTCGTAGTAGGTCGCGGTGTACTTGATGTCGGGATCCAGCTGCGGCAGCTCCTGCAGCGAGCGCCGACGGCCGAGGAAGCGGTGCCGAGGCACCGCGCCGCCATCGCGCGAGAAGGTGTCGTAGATCGTCAGGCCGACCTTGATCAGGAACGCCCCGCGCTCTTTCGGCTTGCCGCTGCGGTGCGTGAGGAAGCGCAGGGGAGCGGAGAGGATGCCGGAGAAGGTCGAGTAGATCGGGATCGTGGTCTGCAGCGGCTTCACGAAGTGCGGGGCGATCCGCAGCAGGCCGTTGCGCTCCTGCACGGACTCGCGGACGAGGCGGAACTCGCCGTTCTCCAGATACCGGATGCCGCCGTGGATCATGTGGCTGGATGCCGCCGACGCGCCCGAGGCGAAGTCGGAGCGCTCCACGAGCACCACGTCCACGCCCTGCAGGGCGAGATCCCGGAACAGCGAGATGCCGTTGATGCCCCCGCCGATCACCAGGACGGTGGTGCGGCCCGCATCGCGGACTGCGGTCAGCTCGGCATCGCGGCGGGCTGTGCGGGTGGTCTCAGTCATCATGGGACTCCGTTCCTGCTGGCACCATGATCGACCTCTTCGCGCTGATGGACAAGTCCACTGCACATATGTGCAAAGCTGAGCGTTGGAGGTGCGGGGATGGCTGTCACGGAAGCCCGGGGACGGGACACGAAGGTGCGCGCGGCGCTCACCGCCGCCAAGCTCTACTACCTGCAGGACATGACCATGGAGGCGATCGCCCGCGAGCTCGGCACCTCCCGCTCCTCGGTGTCCCGGCTGCTGGGCTACGCGCGCGACACCGGGCTGGTCGACATCCGGGTGAACTCGCCGTTCGAACGCGCGGGCATGCTCGAACAGCGCATCCGGGACCGGTTCCGCGTCGCGGCGCACGTGGTGCCCATGCCCGGAGTGATCAACGAGGTGGAGCGCATGGAGCGCGTGGCCCTCACCGCCGGGCGCCTCCTGTCGCAGTTCATCGACTCGAACATGGTGGTCGGCATCGCCTGGGGATCGACGATCAGCATGGTGAGCCGCTCCCTGGTGCAGAAGGACACCCACAACACGACGTTCGTGCAGCTCAACGGCGCAGGGAACACGCAGACCAGCGGCCTGGAGTACTCCAGCGACATCCTGCAGCGCTTCGGCCGCGCCTTCGGCGCGCAGGTCGAGCAGTTCCCGGTGCCGGCCTTCTTCGACGACCCGGCGACCCGCGAGGCGATGTGGCGCGAGCGCAGCACCCGCCGGGTGCTGGCTTATCAGGCCAAGATGGACGTCGCCGTGTTCAGCCTCGGCTCACCCGCCGCCGAGGTGCCCAGCCGCGTCTACGTCGGCGGATACCTAAGCGAGGAGGACTACCGCAACCTCCGGGAGGACGGCGCCATCGGCGACGTCGCGACGGTGTTCTTCCGCGCGGACGGCAGCTGGCGCGACATCCGGCTGAACGCCCGGGCCACCGGGCCAGGGCTGGACCGGCTGCGCCGCGTGCCGCGCCGGGTGTGCATCGTGTCCGGGGTGGCGAAGCTGGACAGCCTGCGCGCGGCCATCGCCGCCGGCGTCGTCACGGACGTGGTGCTGGACGAGACCCTCGCCCGCGGCCTCGCCGAGCAGGGCGAACGCTGACGCCCGCGACGCCGACCCGAGGGCTGCGGCGCCGAGGCCCGGTCGCCGAGGCTACGGCGCCGCCGAGGGCGAGGGTGCCACCGAGGTCTCCGGGCCCTGACGGAACTCCCGGATCAGGTGATGCACGACCGCGTGCAGATCTCCGTCGGCGCCGTCGGCCGCGGCCAGCTGCCGCTCGTAGCTGGCGCCCACCTGAAGCGTGGTGAGCACGCCGTCCAGCTCCGCCGCGCACCCCAGGTCACGGGCGACCGGGCGGAGATCCTCGACGACGGCCGCCAGGTGCTCGCGCACGGGGACCTGCGACCCCGCGGCATCCACGATCACGCGGGCGTCCAGGCCGTAGCGAGCCGCGCGCCACTTGTTCTCGCGGTGGAACCACGGCGGCATGGTCGCGAGAGTGCGCCCCTCGTCCAGCTCGCGGGAGAAGTGCTCCACGAGCGACTGCACGAGCGCCGCCACCGAGGCCAGCTCGCTGAGCGTGGACATGCCGTCGCACGCGCGCACCTCGACGGTGCCCCACCGCGGCGCGGGGCGGATGTCCCAGCGCACCTCCGAGGCGTCCTGCATCACCCCCGTGCGGACCATGTCGTCCAAGTACGACTCGAACTCCGCCCACGTGTGCAGCGACCACGGCAGCCCGGCGGTGGGCAGCTGCTGGAAGACGAGGGCGCGGTTGGACGCGTACCCGGTCCGCTCACCGGCCCAGTACGGGCTGGAGGCGGCGAGGGCCTGCAGATGGGGCAGGAAGTTGGAGAGCGCCGCGATGATCGGCAGCACCTTGTCGCGGTCGTCGACGCCGACGTGCACGTGGATGCCCCAGATCATCATGTTCCGGCCCCACCACTGGGTCCGCTCGATCAGCTTGTGATAGCGGGTCTTGTCGGTGACCCGCTGGTTGTACCACTGCGCGAAGGGGTGGCTGCCGGCGGATAGCAGCTCGATCCCGGCCGGGTCGGTCGCGGCGCGGACGGCCGCGATCGCCGCGGCGATGTCGTCGAGCGCCTCGGCGACGGTGCCGCCGACGCCGCTGGTGACCTCGATCGTGTTGGTCAGCAGCTCGCCGGTGACGGTGTGGCGCTCGGCGGCGCTCTGCTCCTCGAGCGCGGCGAGCAGCTCAGGAGCTCTTCCCACCAGATCCCCGGTCTTCGGGTCGGCGAGCATGATCTCCCACTCCACGCCGACGGTGGAGCGGGCGGACGGCGCGAATTCCAGCGGCACGCGCTCAGTCTGGCACGGACCCCCGGCCGGTGCATCCGCGCGCGTCATGGTTCGCGTCACACGGAGCGATCTGGCAGAATGGAGGGTCGGACGGCCTGCTCGACCCTCTATCCAGCATCCGTCCACCCTCAGAGCTTCCGCCGGGTGTGCACCCCACGCTCCAGGCGACCAGTTCGTCTTCCTTCCACACCACTCAGGAGAATCGTGGCTGTCAAGATCCGTCTCAAGCGCATGGGCAAGATCCGCGCACCCTACTACCGCATCGTCGTCGCCGACTCGCGCACCAAGCGCGACGGTCGCGTGATCGAGGAGATCGGCAAGTACCACCCGACCGAGGAGCCCTCGTTCATCGAGGTCGACTCCGAGCGCGCCCAGTACTGGCTGTCCGTCGGCGCGCAGCCGACCGAGCAGGTCACCGCGCTGCTGAAGATCACCGGCGACTGGGGCAAGTTCAAGGGCGACAAGGACGCCAAGTCCACCCTGAAGACCGCAGAGCCGAAGCCGGCCTTCGAGATCGACTCCGCCAAGAAGTCGGTCATCAAGCCCAAGGCCGAGAAGAAGGCCGAGGCTCCGGCCGAGCCGGCTGAGGCGCCTGCCGAGGACGCCGCCGAGGCCGCGGCCGACGCCGAGTAAGCCGTCGTGCTCGCCGCCGCGCTCGAACACGTCGTCAAGGGGATCGTCGATCACCCGGACGACGTCCGCATCACCGCATCCGCATCGCCGCGAGGCGACCTGCTCGAGGTGCACGTGCACCCGGATGACCGTGGTCGCGTGATCGGGCGCGGCGGCCGCACAGCGAAGGCGCTGCGGACGCTCATCTCCGCACTGGCCGACGGGCGTCGCGTGCGCGTCGACGTCGCGGACGACTGACGTGGCGCAGGACAAGGCCCGCAACCAGCTCCGGGTCGGGCGCCTCCTCAAGGCGCACGGGCTCAAGGGCGCCCTCAAGCTCGAGCTCTACACCGACAATCCCGAGCGCCGGTTCGTGCCGGGAGCCGAATTCACCCTGCAGGTGCCCGAGGCGTCGGTCTGGCACGGCAAGACCGTCACGGTCCGCGACTACCGCGTGATGAACGGCAGCTCGGTCGTCTTCCTCGAGGGCGTGGAGGACCGCACCACCGCCGAGTCCCTGGTCCGGGCCATCCTGTGGATGGACGAGGACGACGAGGCCGAGGAGAACGCCTGGTACGACCACCAGCTCGTCGGGCTGGACGTCGTCCGCGACGACCGGGTCGTCGGCCGTGTGCTGCGCGTGGATCACCTGCCCGCCCAGGATCTGCTCATCGTGAAGACGGATGCCGGCGAGGTCATGGTGCCGTTCGTCGAGGCGATCGTGCCCACCGTCGACGTGGCCGCAGGGCGCATCGTCGTCACCCCTCCGCCCGGGCTGTTCGAGGAGCTGCCGGCGGAGACCTCGGACACGGACGCCGCCCCCTCGGCGGCGCGCGACGCGTCCCCGGCATCCGACTGACCCGCGCGGACGCACCCATGCGGATCGACGTCGTCTCCATCTTCCCGTCCTACTTCGACGGATTGACTCTGTCGCTGCTCGGCAAAGCGCGGGACGCCGGCATCCTCGATCTGCACGTGCACGACCTGCGCGAGTGGACCCACGACCGGCACCGCACTGTCGACGACACCCCGTACGGGGGCGGCGCCGGCATGGTGATGAAGCCTGAGCCGTGGGGCGAGGCGCTCGACGCCCTCGCTCCGGCCGAAGGCATGGCAGACCCGCGGCCGACCATCATCTTCCCCTCTCCCGCCGGCGAGCTGTTCACGCAGCGCACGGCCCGGGAACTGGCCACGCGCGAGCACCTCGTCTTCGGCTGCGGGCGCTACGAGGGCATCGACGAGCGGGTGTTCGACTACGCCGCGACCCGCGGCGAGGTCCGGCTGATCAGCCTCGGCGACTACGTGCTCAACGGGGGAGAGGTCGCCGTGATGGCGATGATCGAGGCCATCGGCCGGCTCATCCCCGGCGTGGTGGGCAATCCCGAGAGCCTCGTCGAGGAATCGCACGAGGACGGCCTGCTGGAGTACCCCTCCTACACGAAGCCGTCCGTGTGGCGCGACCGGCCGGTGCCGGAGGTGCTGCTCAGCGGCAACCACGGCGCGATCGCCGCATGGCGGCGCGAGCAGCAGCTCGAGCGGACCCGCGCCCGCCGCCCCGATCTCCTCGCCGGCGAGTGATCGCTCTCGGCGCTGATAGCGTCCAGGCATGGTCGATGAGGTGCTGGCGAAGTCGTTCCTGGATGCCGGGGAGGACTACGAGCGGTACCGGCCGGGCTTCCCCGAGGCCGCGGCCGAGGCGATCATCCCCGTGCCGGTGCGGGCGGCGCTCGATCTCGGCGCGGGACCGGGGAAGTTCACCGAGCGGCTGATCGGCCGGGCATCCCGCGTGATCGCGGTCGAGCCTTCGAGGCCGATGCTCGACGTGCTGCGCGCCAAGCTGCCGTCCGTGGAGGCGCTGATCGGCACCGCCGAGGAGGTGCCCGTGGAGGACGCCTCGGTCGACGTCGTCACGGTGGCGCAGGCCTTCCACTGGTTCGACCGCGAGCGCGCCTGCGCGCAGATCCGCCGCGTGCTGGTTCCGGGCGGCGTTCTGGGCCTGCTGTGGAACCGCTTCGATCCCGCGTGCGCATGGGACCGCGCGTGTCAGCGGATCCTGCATCCTGCTCTCGGCGACCGACCGGGTGCCACGACCGCGTCCGCGACCGAGGAGCTGCCGGGATTCGTGCTCGAGGCCCGTCGCGAGATCGCGCGGCGCGAGCGGATCACGCGCACCGGCTACCTCCGCCGCTGGCAGACCGTCAGCAGCTTCCTCGTCGCGGATGACCGGGAGCGTCGGCGGATGACGGCGGCGATCGAGGCGGTGCTGGATGCCGACCCGCACACCGCCGGCCGCGAGGAGTTCGACCTGTCCGGGATCACCGAGGTGTTCGTGTACCGGAGCGCGAAGGGCCGGGACGGCACGGGATCTGCTCAGCGGGCGGAACCCGCGGGGAGCGGTCCGGCCGAGGCCTCCGCGTCCTGATCCGCGTCGGCATCGGCTGCCGTCCGCCCGCGCCGCAGCTCACGCGGTTCCGGTTCGCGCCGGGCCGCCCGGAGCGAGCGGGCGCGCACGACGACGAACATCGTGAGTACGAGGCCGACGGCGGCGATCACCACGTTCTGGGCCACGTCGACGTACTGCTCGACGATGTGCCATCCGGTGCCGAGGAACCAGCCGCACAGGATGAACAGCGTGTTCCAGAGCAGGCTGCCGATCGCGGTCAGCAGGCCGAAATGCCACAGAGGCATCCGCGCGACGCCCGCCGGGAGGGAGATGAGGCTGCGGAACACGGGCACGAATCGCCCGAAGAACACCGCCTTGCCGCCATGCCGTTCGAACCACGCCACCGTCCGGTCCACGTCCGCCGCCGACACCAGCGGCAGCCGGTCGGCCACCCGGCGCAGTCGGCTCACGCCGAAAGCCGCCCCCAGCCCGTACAGGGCGAACGCCCCCGCAAGCGAACCGAGCGTCGTCCACGTCACCGCCTCCCACAGCGCGAACGCCCCCTGATGGGCCGCGAGGCCCGCCATCGGGAGAATGGCCTCACTCGGCAACGGCGGGAAGAGGTTCTCCAGAGCGATGGCCACGCCGGCGCCGGCGGGTCCGATCACATCCATCAGACGCACGACCGTGTCGATCAGCCAGCCCAGCCAGGATCCGTCGTTCGCCGCGGCGTGTCGCATCGTCATCGTCTGGCGTTCCCCCGGTCGTCGGACGTGTCACGCACGAGGGTAGACGGCGGGCTTCAGCTGTGCCTGGGAGCCGCCTGCACGAGAACCGTCCCGCTGCCGGTCAGTCGACGCCGAGGAAGGAGCGGTCGGTCAGCACGATCGGTCCGTCCGCGGTGACCGCGACGGTGTGCTCGGAGTGGGCTCCACGGGAGCCGTCGGCGCTGCGCAGCGTCCAGCCGTCGGGGTCGGTGATCAGCTCGTCGGTCGTGGCGAGGAACCACGGCTCCAGGGCGAAGACGAGGCCCGCGCGCAGCGGGAACCCGCGGCCCGCGCGTCCGTCGTTCGGCACGTGCGGGTCGCCGTGCATGATCCGCCCGACGCCGTGCCCGCCGAAGTCGGTGTTGATCGAGTACCCCTCGCCCCGGGCGACGGCGGCGATGGCGGCCGAGATGTCGCCGATCCGGTTGCCGACCGTGGCGGCAGCGATCGCCGCGTCCAGGGCGCGCTCCGTGGTGTCGATGAGGCGCAGGTCCTCGTCGCGCGGCGTGCCGACGACGAAGGAGATCGCCGAGTCGGCGACCCAGCCGTCGACGGACACCGCGAAGTCGAGCGAGACCAGGTCGCCGTCGCGCAGGTCGTAGTCGTGCGGCAGGCCGTGCAACACCGCGTCGTTCACGGAGGTGCAGATCACCTTCCCGAACGGGCTCGCTCCGAACGACGGGTGGTAGTCGATGTAGCACGACTCGGCCCCGGCCTTGCGGATGAGGTCGTGGGCGCGGCGGTCGATGTCGAGCAGGTTGGTGCCCACGGTCGTCTCCTCGCGCAGCGTCGCCAGGGTCTCGGCGACGAAGCGGCCGGCGGCGCGCATCTCGTCGATCTCGGCCGGGGTGCGCAGTTCGATCATGGGGTAGTCCTCTCGTCGACATCCATTCTCCCCGATGCGCACACGGTGGATGCTCACAGCGAAACCCGGGTGGCGACCCGGGGACGCGACGTACGATCGAGGCATGTGGTTGCGACGCGCCTTCTTCCGCTGGCTCCTCCCGGCGGCCTTCGTGCTGCCGCTGTGGCTGCTGGTCGGCTGGGGCGTCTTCCAGGCCGGTGGGTGGGCGTTCGTCTGGGTGCTGTTCATCGCCATCCCGTCGGTGCTGGTCGGGCAGCTGCTGCTGACCCTGCTCACCCGCTCCCGGCCCTCCGTGCGCGCGGAACGGGCCGTCTCGTGGTGGGACGTGCTCGGCTTCACGATCTGGCACGCGCTCACCATCGCCGTCGGCTTCTTCATCGACGGCGCATTCGGCTGGCTGCTCACCTGCGCGATCCTGGCCGCCATCGGCCTGTTCTGGCTGCAGCTGTGGCAGCTGTGGAACGAGGCGCGGGGGAGCGGCGCACGCATCCGCGAGACCATCACCTGGTCGCGGGTCGAGAGCGCCGCGCCGCCGACGACCGCACACGACGTGATCGTCATCCGGGAGCGCGACGAGCGCGAGTGACGCGGTTTGGCGGGCCGTCCGCTTCATGGCAGAATGGATGCTTGTGCCGTGACCCGGCTCTGCCTCAGGGGAGCCCGCGGACGCCTTGCGCGCCGTTCGGCACGAACCCGTTCCATTCCCTTCCATTGCATCCGACCTGTGGCGAGTGCAGAGAGAGACGATCATGCAGATCCTCGACGCCGTCGACGCGGCTTCGCTCCGTTCCGACATCCCCGACTTCAACCCCGGTGACACCGTCAAGGTGCACGTGAACATCACCGAGGGAAACCGTTCCCGCATCCAGGTCTTCCAGGGCGTCGTCATCGCCCGCCAGGGTGACGGCGTGCGCGAGACCTTCACGGTCCGCAAGATCAGCTTCCAGGTGGGCGTCGAGCGCACCTTCCCGGTGCACTCCCCGGTGATCGACCACATCGAGGTCGTCACCCGCGGTGACGTTCGCCGCGCCAAGCTCTACTACCTGCGGAACCTCCGCGGCAAGAAGGCGAAGATCAAGGAGAAGCGCGACAACTGACCGCGCCTCCGCCACGACGCACCCCGGGACCCGCTCCCGGGGTGCGTTTCGTTGTGCCGGTGATGTGCAAGGCTTGAGGATGCCGTCGTGGGGCGGTGCCCGATGCAGAGGATGGACATGACGACCGAAGCCGCTCCCGCCGCCGATCGACCCAAGCGGCACCGCGGAATGCTCGTCTTCGTGCGGGATGTGCTGGTCATCCTCCTCGTCGCGGCCCTGGTCTCCTTCGTCGTGAAGACCTTCGTGGTGCGCTCGTTCTACATCCCGTCCGGGTCGATGGAGCGGACCCTGCTGGTGGACGACCGCATCCTCGTCGACGAGCTGACGCCGCGCTGGGCGGGCTACGACCGCGGCGACGTCGTCGTGTTCAAGGATCCCGGCGGCTGGCTGCCGCCTCAGCCGCAGCGTCCCGCCCGCCCCGCCCTCGTCGAGGCCGTGGACGCCGTCCTCACGTTCATCGGCATCTCCGCTTCCGACTCGCAGGACCACCTCGTCAAGCGCGTGATCGGGATGGCCGGCGACCATGTCGTGTGCTGCAACGCTCTCGGGCAGATCACGATCAACGGCTCGCCCATCGACGAGCTGAGCTACCTCAACCTCCCCGACGGCGACACCGCCGCCTCCAACGCGGCCTTCGACGTCACCGTGCCCGAGGGGTCGCTGTGGGTGATGGGCGACAACCGCGACCGCTCCCAGGACTCGCGGGCGCACCAGGACCTGCCCGGCGGCGGGTTCGTGCCGCTGCAGAACGTCGTGGGCCGGGCGTTCCTGACCACCTGGCCGCTGGACCGCCTGGGACTGATCGACACCCACGACGACGTGTATCGTGCTGTGCGGGAGCCGGAATGACCGTCGTCGCACCCAGACTCACGCTCGAGAGGTCGCTGCTGAAGGAGTTCGACCTCATCATCGCGCTGGACGAGGTCGGTCGCGGGGCGCTGGCCGGACCGGTCGCGGTCGGAGCAGCGGTGATGGATGCCGCGGGGGCGCGGCGCCGGGTGCCGGAGGGACTGCGCGACTCGAAGCTCATCACGGAGAGGCGACGGCCCGAGATCGCCGAGAAGGCGCGCGGGTGGGTGCTCGCCTCCGGCGTCGGATGGGCCAGCGCCGCGGAGATCGACGAGGTCGGCATCATGCGGGCACTGGGCTTGGCGGCCTCGCGGGCGGTGGAGGCCGTGGTCGCGCAGGGCGCGGACGTCGACAGCGCCCTGGTGATCCTCGACGGCAACCACGACTACGTCTCCCGCGTGCATCCCACGCGTCTCACGGTGCGGCCGGTGATCAAGGCCGATCGCGACTGCGCGTCGGTGTCCGCCGCATCCGTGATCGCGAAGGTGGCGCGGGACGCGTACATGACGACGCTGCACGACGAGCACCCGGCCTACCAGTGGGACCGCAACAAGGGGTACGCGAGCCCCGAGCATCGCGAGGCGATCCGCGAGTGCGGGCTGTCGCCGTTTCATCGCGCCTCCTGGTCCATCGCCGACGCACCCACCCTGTTCTGACCAGGACGGCGCGGCCCGGCCGGACTCGTAGGATG
The DNA here is from genome assembly GCF_028472845.1 of Microbacterium sp. EF45047. Classification (NCBI taxonomy): domain Bacteria; kingdom Bacillati; phylum Actinomycetota; class Actinomycetes; order Micrococcales; family Microbacteriaceae; genus Microbacterium; species Microbacterium sp. EF45047. The sequence continues at coordinate 1,181,978 of NZ_CP069429.1, forward strand.
GAGTCATCATGGATGAGGAAGCCTTCGACGACTACGACCGCGAACTCGAGCTGGCGCTGTTCCGGGAGTACCGGGACGTCGTCTCGCAGTTCCAGTACGTCGTCGAGACCGAGCGCCGCTTCTACCTCGCCAACGAGGTCAACGTGGTGCGGCGCGACACCGAGCACGACTTCTACTTCGAGATCTCGATGCACGACGTGTGGGTGTGGGACATCTACCGCGCCGACCGGTTCGTGAAGGCCGTGCGGGTGCTCACCTTCAAGGACGTCAACGTCGAGGAGCTGCAGCGCCGCGAGTTCGAGCTGCCGGAGGAGCTGTCGCTCGACGGCAAGTGAGCGATCGTCCTGCACAGACAGCCCGATCCGGGAATCCGTCCCGAGGTGCCGTGATCCCGGTCCCGGGCGGTGCGGCCGGTGCCTCAGGCTGTCGGCATGGCAGCGAAGGACGACCTCGGACGCGCAGGTGAGGACCGCGCGGCGGCGCACCTGGATGCGCTCGGCTACGACATCATCGACCGGAACTGGCGATGCCCCCAGGGCGAGATCGACATCGTGGCGCGGATCGGGGGAGTCCTCGCCGTCGTCGAGGTGAAGACCCGCCGATCCGAGAGCTACGGGCATCCGTTCGAGGCGATCGACGCGCGCAAGCGCCGTCGGCTGTGGCATCTCGCGTACGCGTGGGCGCAGGCGCATCCGGATGCCGCGGAGCACCGCACCATCCGTCTGGAAGCCATCGGCCTCACCGGCCGGGATGCCGCCACCGCGCGGCTCGAGCACCTCGTGGACCTGCTGTGAGGACCGCGCGGACGTGGGCGGTCGCGCTCACCGGAGTCGACGGCCACATGGTCGAGGTCGAGGCGGACGTGTCGAATCAGACGCCGGAGTTCAAGATCATCGGACTGCCGGACAAGTCCCTCGGCGAGGCGGTGCAGCGCGTGCACAACGCCTGCACGAACACTGGGCTCGACCTGCCCCGGCGGCGACTGACCGTCAATCTGTCCCCGGCGAGCCTGCCCAAGCAGGGCTCCGGCTTCGACCTCAGCATCGCGGTGGCGACCCTCGCGGCCGGCGGGGCGCTGCCGGTCGGCGCGATCCGGTCGACGGTGCACATCGGCGAGCTCGGCCTGGACGGCCGGCTCCGCCCGGTGGCGGGCGTGCTGCCCGCCGTGTACGCGGCGGCCCGCGCAGGGTTCGGCCGAGTCGTGGTCCCGGAGGCGAACGCGGAGGAGGCGCGCCTGGTGCCCGGGATCGAGGTGCGGGGCGCCGCGACCCTCGGGGAGGTCGCCGCCTCGCACGGCGCGGACGTCGAGGTCGGGGACGTCGAGCCGGTGAGGCTGCCCGCCTCCGAGCCTCCGCCGGCCGAGGAGCTGGATCTCGCCGACGTCATCGGCCAGGACGAGGCGGTCGCGGCGCTCGTCGTGGCCGCCGCCGGCGGGCATCATCTGCTGCTCAGCGGCCCGCCGGGCGCAGGGAAGACCATGCTCGCGCGCAGGCTTCCCGGGATCCTGCCACGGCTGGGCGAGGAGGAGGCCCTGGAAGTGGCTGCGATCCGCTCGCTGTCCGGCGAGGCGGTGACGAACCTCGATCCGATGCCGCCGTTCGAGGCGCCGCACCACAGCGCGTCCACCGCGGCGATGGTCGGTGGCGGGTCCCGGGTGGTCAGGCCGGGGGCGATCGTCCGGGCCCACCGTGGCGTGCTGTTCCTCGACGAGGCGCCCGAGTTCGCCCGGGCCGCGCTGGACGCTCTGCGCCAGCCACTGGAGTCCGGGTGGATCGACGTGCACCGCTCCGGGGTCACCGCCGGCTTCCCGGCGCGATTCCAGCTGGTGATGGCGATGAACCCGTGCCCGTGCGGCAACTACGGGGTGCGCGGCGCGGAGTGCACCTGCCCGCCGATCGCGATCCGCCGGTACGCGTCCAAGCTGTCCGGACCGCTGCGCGACCGGCTGGACATCGAACTGCACGTGGCCCGGGTGGCCGCCGCCCGGGCCACCTCGGGGGAGCGTTCGGCCGTCACCTCGGCGGCGGCGCGCGCTCGGGTCCTGGCGGCACGGGAGGCGGCGGCGGAGCGCTGGCAGGGGACGCCGTGGCGGCGGAACGGCGACGTGCCGGGCAGCCGGCTGCGGCAGGGGCCGCTGCGGCTGCCGCCCGAGGTGCGGGCGCCGCTGGACCGCGCGCTGGAGCGCGGAGGCCTCACGCTCCGCGCCTACGACCGGACGCTGCGCCTGGCGTGGACGATGGCGGATCTGGGGGGCCTCGATCGCCCCGGCGCCGACGAGATCGGGCGGGCGCTGTTCCTGAAGAGAGGACTGCTGGCATGAGGAACCTGACGATCGACGGCCTGCTCGCGGACCGCGCCATCCGAGAGGCGGCCGCCGCGGTGCGGCCGGATGCGGACCTCGCCGAGACCGTGGCGCGGGCCGCGTGGTCGGTGCTCGCCGAGCCCGGCGACGGCGTCGCGGGAGCCCTGGTCCGGATGCACGGCGCACCGCGCGCCCTGGAGCTCGCGCTCGACGAGGCGGCTCTCCTGGCCGCCGGGGACGGCGTCACGCCGCGCGCGCTCGCGGACGCGCAGGCCCGGTGGTGTCCCCGTGCGGATCCGCGGGCCTTCGCCGACGCACTGCGCGGCGCGGCCGAGGTGGGCGCGCGGATGGTCATGCCCGGCGACGGCGAGTGGCCGGTCCTCCTCGACGATCTGGGCGCACACGCGCCCCTCGTGCTGTGGGTGCGCGGCGACGCGACGGCGATGGCCGCGGAGCCCGCGGTCGCCGTCGTGGGCGCTCGCGCCGCCACCGGATACGGTGAGCACGTGGCCGTCGAGCTGGCCGGGGATCTGGCGGCGAGCGGCGTCGCGATCGTCTCGGGCGGCGCGTACGGCATCGACGGGGCGGCGCACCGGGCGGCACTCGGTGTCGGCGGCACGACGGTCGCCTTCCTCGCCGGTGGCGTCGACCGCGCGTATCCGGCGGGGCACCAGCAGCTGTTCGAGCGGATCCGGGAGCACGGCGCCGTCGTCAGCGAGGTGCCCTGCGGCGCAGCGCCGACGAAGTGGAGGTTCTTGCAGCGCAACCGGCTCATCGCGGCGCTCGGGATGGCGACCGTGGTGGTCGAGGCGGGTTGGCGCAGCGGATCGCTGAACACCGCCGGGCACGCGGCAGCGCTGGGCCGTCCGCTCGGCGCGGTGCCCGGGCCGGTGACCTCGGCGGCGTCGGCCGGATGCCACCGGCTGATGCGCGAGTACGGCGCGGTGTGCGTGACCACGGCGCAGGAGGTGCGGGAGCTGTGGGGCGAGGAGCCGGCGGCGGCCGCGGCGCACGGCGACGACCCGGACCGCACACGGGTGCTGGACGCGCTCAGCGGACGCGCGCAGCGCGGGGTCGAGGATCTGGCACGGCGCACCGGGATGTCGGTGGACCGGGTGCGGTCCGTGCTCGGGCTGCTCGCCCTGGACGGCAGCGCGGTGCGCGGGGAGGTCGGCTGGCGCCGGGGCGGATGACCGGCCGCGAGCGGCCCGGGGGCCACGGTCCGTCCGCGGGGTCGGTCCGCGCCCGTACCCCCGCGGACGGCGGTGCGGCGGCGCGGCGCACACGCCGGCGGCGCGGCGCACACGTCGGCGGCGCGGCGCACACCGCCGGCGGCGCAGCGGCGGCAAGCTGGACGGGTGCGGTACACCGACGCGGTCGCGGCCTTCGTGACGCACCTGGAACGGGTGCGCCGGCTGTCGCCTGCCACGGTGCGCGCCTACCGCAGCGACCTCGCCGATCTCGGCGCCGGCCTCGGTGACGACATGGACGTCTCCGCCGTGGACCTCGAGCATCTGCGGGACTGGCTCTGGCGGGCCACGCAGCGCGGAGACGCCCGCTCCACCCTCGCGCGCCGCGCGGCCGCCGCCCGATCCTTCTTCGGATGGGCCAGGGACGAGGGCGTCGTCCCGGTCGACCCGAGCCTGCGACTGGTCACGCCGAAGAAGCCGAAGACGCTTCCCGCGGTCGCATCGAGGGACGGCATGCGGGCGCTCCTGGACGAACAGCAGGCCCGGGCGGCCGAGGGCGACCCCGTGGCGCTGCGCGACAGCGCGATGCTCGAGCTGCTGTACGGGTCCGGGATGCGGGTCTCCGAGCTCTGCGGCCTCGACGTCGACGATGTCGACCTCGATCGCGCCACCGCGCGCGTGCTCGGCAAGGGGTCGAAGGAGCGGGTGGTCCCGTTCGGCCTCCCGGCACGGGACGCCGTCGGCGCCTACCTCGCCCGCGGACGGCCCGCGCTGTCGGCGCGACGCGACGGCCACACGCCGGCGCTGTTCCTGGGCGCTCGAGGCGGCCGGATCGGGCCGCGGACGGTCTACGCCCTCGTGGCGCGCGTGCTCGCCCCGCTCATCGGCGCCGAGACCGTCGGCCCGCACGCGCTCCGGCACACCGCCGCGACGCACCTGCTCGACGGCGGCGCCGATCTCCGCGCCGTCCAGGAGATCCTCGGGCACGCAAGCCTCGGCACCACCCAGATCTACACGCACGTCTCCGCCGAGCGGCTCTCCGCCACCTACCGGCTCGCGCACCCGCGGGCGTGACCGGACACCCGCGCGGAACACTCAGGGAACCGTCCCGCAGCACGGCAGCAGCACCGCGCGCGGGACGGCGCCGAACAGCGGGGCGGGGTTGATGTACGCCCCGTCCACCCGCACGCCCACGTGCAGCGTCCCCGGGTCGGCGTGACCGCCCGTGACCAGCACGCCCACCGCCTGGCCCGCCTCGACCGCCGTGCCGGGGGCGAGGTCGGAGGCGACCGGCTCCAGCGTCGTGACGTATCCGGCACCGTGATCGATCGTCAGCAGCGGCCGGTCCACGACGAGGCCCCGAAAGGCGACGACCCCGGCCGCGGGGGAGCGGACGGCCGCACCGGTCACGGCGCGCACATCCATGCCGCGGTGCCCCGGGCCGTAGGCGTGCGCGGGCGCCCGGAACGGCTCCGCCACGGCGCGCGGGCCGGGCACGGGCCACGTCCACGGGAAGCCCGGGGCCGCCTCGGGGGCGTCCGCCGCGGAGGACGCCGGACCTCCCGCGGCGAGAACGGTCAGGGCGAAGATGACGGCGGCGAGCAGCATCCGCCGGCGCGAGGGAACAGCCCGCCGTCGCGACGACACCGTCCGCCGGCACCAGGAACGCGCCCGCCGGCGCGAGGAGTGTGTGCGCATCGCCCCAGCATCCGCCGCTCCGGCCCCCGCGCGGATCGCGGATGCCGCACGCGGGGGAGAACCCGCGAGAACCACCCGCCGGTGCAGGAGAACACCAGCCCCGCGCCGTCCTCGGCGCACCGTCCCGGGCACCTCGATCCTGTACACTGGGCGATGCACCTCGACTCCGAGGTGACTACGCGTGCCCAGAGCGACTCCGGTCGCGGCATCCGCACCCACAGGTCCCTTCGAACGATACGTCGTCGGGCGGGTGCGCGCCGGGCACCAGGACAGCCGATCGGCCCGATCGGCGAAGCAACCTCAACGGCGCACACAGCGCCAGAATCAGGAGAAGACCATGGCTGTGGTCACCATCCGCCAGCTGCTCGACAGCGGCGTGCACTTCGGACACCAGACCCGTCGCTGGAACCCGAAGGTGAAGCGCTTCATCCTCACCGAGCGCAGCGGCATCCACATCATCGACCTGCAGCAGTCGCTGTCCTACATCGACCAGGCGTACGACTTCGTCAAGGAGACCGTCGCCCGCGGCGGCACCATCCTCTTCGTCGGCACCAAGAAGCAGGCGCAGGAGATCCTCGCCGAGCAGGCCGCGCGCGTCGGCCAGCCGTACGTCAACCAGCGCTGGCTGGGCGGTCTGCTGACCAACTTCTCGACCATCGCGAAGCGCCTCGCCCGCATGAAGGAGCTCGAGGAGCTCGACTACGAGAACCCGGCCGCCTCCGGCTTCACCAAGAAGGAGCTGCTGCTCAAGAAGCGCGAGCTGGACAAGCTGCACAAGTCGCTCGGCGGCATCCGCAACCTCTCCAAGACCCCGTCGGCGCTGTGGGTCGTCGACGCCAAGCGCGAGCACCTCGCCATCGACGAGGCCAAGAAGCTCGGCATCCCGGTGATCGGCATCCTCGACACCAACGCCGACCCGGACGACTTCCAGTACCCGATCCCCGGCAACGACGACGCGATCCGCTCCGTGTCGCTGCTGACCCGCATCATCGCCGACGCCGCGGCCGAGGGGCTGCAGCAGCGTCACAACCCGGACGCCGGCGACGCCGAGCCGCTCGCCGAGTGGGAGCGCGAGCTCCTCGAGGGCGGGGCCACCGAGGCCGCCGCCACCGAGACCGCCCCCGAGGCGGACGCCGCTCCGGCCGAGGAGACCGTCGAGGTCGCCGCCGCCGAGACCGCGGACAAGTAAGCACGAATCAGCAGACACGCACACCCACGAAGCAAGGAGCCACCACACATGGCCAACTTCACCATCGCCGACATCAAGGCGCTGCGTGAGCAGCTCGGCACCGGAATGGTCGACACGAAGAAGGCGCTCGAGGAGGCGGACGGCGACGTCGCGAAGGCGACCGAGATCCTGCGCCTCAAGGGCGCGAAGGGCAACGCCAAGCGCGCCGACCGTTCCACCAGCGAGGGCCTCGTCGTCGCGCGGGAGAAGGACGGCGCGGTCACGCTCATCGAGCTGACCTGCGAGACCGACTTCGTCGCGAAGAACGAGCGCTTCATCGCCCTGGCCGAGAAGGTCGCCGACGCGGCCGCCGCGGTCGAGGCCGACTCGGTCGAGGCCGTCCTGGCCGCTCCGGCCGGCGACCAGACCGTCGAGCAGCTGATCTCGGACGAGGCCGCCATCATCGGCGAGAAGGTCGAGCTGCGCCGCGTCCGCACCGTCAAGGGCGAGAACGTATCGGTCTACCTGCACCGCACCAGCAAGGACCTGCCGCCGCAGATCGGCGTCGTCGTCGCCTACTCGGGCGACGACGCGGAGACCGCGCGCAGCATCGCCCAGCACATCTCCTTCGCCAACCCGTCGTACCTCACCCGTGAGGACGTCCCGGCCGACGAGGTGGAGAGGGAGCGCCAGCTGGTGACCGAGATCTCCCGCAACGAGGGCAAGCCGGAGGCCGCCCTGCCGAAGATCGTCGAGGGCCGTGTCGCCGCGTTCTTCAAGCAGGTCGCCCTGCTCGACCAGGACTACGCCAAGGACAACAAGCTGTCCGTGGGCCAGGTCGCCAAGGACGCCGGCATCACCGTGACCGACTTCGTGCGGTTCAAGGTCGGCGCGTAACACGCTGCAAGGGGTTCGGATCCGCCACGGGTCCGAACCCCTTCTTCATGCCCAGCCAGCCACTATCGTGAATCCCGGACGAGAGGACCCATCCATGACCGAACGCACCGGACGCCGCCGCGTCCTGCTCAAGCTCTCCGGAGAGGCCTTCGGAGCCGGGCAGCTGGGTGTGAACCCGGACGTCGTCAGCGGGATCGCCCGCGAGATCGCGGCGGCCGTGGACCGCGTCGAGATCGCCGTCGTCGTCGGCGGCGGGAACTTCTTCCGCGGCGCCGAGCTCAGCCAGCGCGGCATGGACCGCGGACGCGCCGACTACATGGGCATGCTCGGCACCGTGATGAATGCGCTCGCCCTGCAGGACTTCCTCGAGCAGGCCGGAGCCGCCACGCGCGTGCAGTCCGCCATCTCGATGACCCAGGTCGCCGAACCGTACATCCCGCTGCGCGCCGAACGGCACATGGAGAAGGGCCGGGTCGTGATCTTCGGCGCCGGGGCCGGACTGCCGTACTTCTCCACCGACACCGTGGCCGCGCAACGCGCCCTGGAGATCCGCGCCAACGAGGTGCTGGTCGCGAAGAACGGCGTCGACGGGGTCTACACCGCCGACCCGAAGAAGGACTCCGCCGCCGAGCGCATCGAGCGCGTCACCTACCGGGAGGCGCTGCAGAAGGGGCTCAAGGTCGTCGACTCCACCGCCTTCAGCCTGTGCATGGACAACAACATGGACATGCGCGTGTTCGGCATGGAGCCGGCGGGCAATGTCACCAGCGCGCTGCTGGGCGAGGAGATCGGCACGCTGGTCACCGCGTGACCCGGCCGGGCGCGTGTCCCGCGCATCCCGACCGATAGAATTGCCGGAAGAACACGACGATAGGAGAACCCGTGATCGCGGATGTCCTCGCTGAAACCACTGCACGGATGGCACGTGCGGTCGACGCCGCCAAGGAGGACTTCGCGACGGTCCGCACCGGACGCGCGAACCCGCAGCTGTTCCAGAAGCTGCTCGTGGACTACTACGGCACGCCCACCCCGCTCGCGCAGCTCGCATCGCTCGCGAACCCCGAGGCGCGCACGCTCATCGTCACGCCCTACGACAAGTCGGCACTGAAGGCGATCGAGCAGGCGATCCGCGACATGCCGAACCTCGGCGCCAACCCGAGCAACGACGGCAACATCATCCGCGTGACCATGCCGGAGCTCACGCAGGAGCGGCGCAAGGAGTACGTCAAGCTCGTCCGCTCCAAGGGTGAGGACGCGAAGGTGCACGTGCGCGGCATCCGTCGCAAGGCCAAGGACGAGCTCGACGCGTTCAAGGCCGAGGTCGGCGAGGACGAGATAGCGCGCGGCGAGAAGGAGTTGGACGCCCTCACGCGGCAGCACGTCGACCTGATCGACGACGCGCTCAAGCGCAAAGAGGCCGAGCTCCTCGAGGTCTGAGCGCAGATGTCAGGCGATGGCGAGGCGGAGGAGGACCGTCTGCTGACGCGCCGTGAGGCGCGCGCGGGCGAGACCGCAGCGGATGACGTCGGCGACGGGACGCCCGAGGAGGCCGGCTCGTCGGGGCGTCTCTCCGACGCCGTGTTCCCCGCGTTCGACGCCTCCGCGATCCCGCCGCGACCGCCCCTGCCGCCGCGAGCACCGTCGGGCGATGCCGAGAGCGCGGCACCTTCCCTTCCGGCGCCCCCGCCGCCGCTGCGGCTGCCGGCGCCCCCGCCCCCCGCACCGGCGCCGCCGCCGGCATCCGGAACGCCTTCCGGATCCGCCGCCCAGGGCGCCCCGGTACGCGCCGGCGCGCCGGGGCGGGGAGCACGGCACGAGCATCGCCTCGGCACCGGAGACCGCAGCATCATCCGCGAGCAGTGGCACGCCGCGCGCGGGGAACTGGAGTCCCACGTCTCCCACGCCAAGGACCACTTCGACCAGGCCAACGAGCGCATCAAGCAGCGCACCGGCCGCGACCTGCTCGTCGCGATCCTCATCGGGGTCGGATTCGGCGCGGTGCTGCTGGCCTCGCTGCTGATCGTGAAGTGGCTGTTCGTGCCGATCGCCCTCGCCGCGGCGCTGCTCGGTGTGTACGAGCTCGGGCGCGCGCTGCGCGGCGCCGGCCGGCACATCGACATGGTGCCGCAGCTGATCGGCGCCGGGCTCATCGTGCTCAGCGGATACTTCGCCGACGCCTGGCTCAGCTGGGTCGTGCTGTTCGCCTCCGTCGCCTTCGTCGTCGTGTGGCGGATGCTGGCGCAGATGATCGCCCAAGACGGGCGCACCTACGGCGACGTGCTCTCCGACGTCCTCGTCGGCGGCTTCATCCAGGTCTACGTGCCCTTCCTCGCCTCCGTCGCGCTGATGCTGCTCAGCCGCGAGAACGGCGAATGGTGGGTGCTCTCGTTCATCATCGTCGCGGTCGTCGCCGACACCTGCGCCTACGCCGCCGGGCTCGCCTTCGGCCGGCATCCGATGGCGCCGCGGATCTCCCCGAAGAAGACGTGGGAGGGCTTCGCGGGCGCGGTGCTCGGCTCCCTGCTGGCCGGGGTGCTGCTGGCGATGTTCCTGCTCCACGTCCCCTGGTGGACCGGCCTGATCCTCGGCGCCGCGATCCTGCTCTCGGCCACGCTCGGCGACCTCGGCGAGTCGATGCTGAAGCGGGACCTCGGGATCAAGGACATGAGCTCCTGGCTGCCCGGCCACGGCGGTCTGCTCGACCGGCTGGACAGCATCCTCCCCTCGACGGTGCCGGCGCTGGCGCTGTACCTCCTGTTCGCCCCCTGGACGGTTGCCTGATGACTGACGCCCCCGACGCCTCGGACACGCCGGAGCGCCCGCCCGCGTTCCCGCTCACCTCCGGACGCGAGAAGGGGTATCACCGCGCCGCGGTGGACACCTTCCTCGAGGCGGCTCGCCGCGCGTTCGAGAACGACCGGGACGAGCTCACCGCCGAGGACGTGCGCACCGCCTCCTTCCCGCTCGTCCGCGAGGGGTACGTGATCTCTGACGTCGACGCGGCCCTGGGCCGGGTGGAGGATGCCTTCGCCGCCCGCGCCCGCGAGCGCGCCGTGCGCGAGCAGGGCGTCGAGCAGTGGGTGGCGCGCGCCCGCGAGGAGGCGCAGGTCATCCTGGACCACCTCGGCCGTCCCCGCGGGCACCGCTTCGCCCGCACCGGCTTCCTCACCTTCGGCTACCGCGTGGACGAGGTGGACCACGTCGCCGACCGCATCGCCGGGTTCCTCCGCGACGGCGACGCGCTCACCGTCGACCAGGTGCGCACCGCCGCGTTCCGGATGCAGCGCGGAGGCTACCGCGAGGAGCAGGTGGATGCGCTGTTGGACGCGACCGTCGAGGTGATGCTCGCCGTCCGGTGAGTCGTCATCGTCCGGTGAGTTCTCATGGAGGATTCAGCGCTGGATGCGTAGACTGTTGGCCATCGTGACTTCCGATAACGAATCGATCTCAGCCGGACGGCGTTCCGGGCCGTCGGCCACCCGGACCGGAACGCGGCGTCCCATCGCCGCGATCTTCGCGAGCCTGGCGGTCGTCGGCTTCTCGGCCGCAATGATCGCACCGACCGGCATCGCCATCGCCGAACCGCCCGCCGAGGACTCCGCGGTGACCGCGTTCTCCCTCGCCGCGGCCGACACCCAGAACCTGACGGTGTCCGTGGGCGGCACCGACATCGCCCCGGTCGCGCGCGCGGGATTCGAGGTGTACGTCACGCCCAAGCCGGCTCCGGTGCCGGCCGCCGCGCCCGCCGAGGAGGAGTCCGACGGCGGCGACAGCGCGCCTGCGAAGCCGTTCTACACCGGCGGCGGCTCCAAGGAGGAGTGGATGGCCGCTGCGGGCATCGCCCCCGCCGACTGGCCGTACGTCGACTACATCGTCTCGCGGGAGAGCGGCTGGAACCCGAACGCGACCAACAGCTCCTCGGGCGCCTGCGGTCTGGTGCAGGCGCTGCCGTGCAGCAAGGTCCCGGGCAACGGGTACGACCCGGTGGACAACCTCCGCTGGGCCGACGGCTACGCCACCGGTCGGTACGGCAGCTGGGCGGGCGCCTACGCCTTCTGGACGAACAACCACTGGTGGTAACCCGCCGCCATGCCGCGATCACGCAGACGCCGCCCCGCACCGCCGGAGCGTGAGGACGCGCTGGAGCGCCTCATCGCCGGTTGGAAGCGCACCGAGGTGCGTCGCGGCCGGGAGTGGAGCGTGCAGCCGGTGTCCGGTGCGCAGGCCGTGAAGGATTACGTCTGCCCCGGATGCGGGAACGCGATCACCGCCGGCACCGCCCACCTCGTCGCCTGGCGTGCCGACGGCGTGCTCGGGGAGGCCGCCGACCTCGCCGCCCGCCGGCACTGGCACACGCACTGCTGGCGGATCGGGTGACCTTCGAGATCCGCGGGCCCGTCCAGCTCCCCGCCCGGCGAGAGGACGTCGAGCTGGTCACCGCGGACGATCTGACGCTCGTCGGCGAGCACGCCCTGCCGTTGAAGCGGCCGCCCGTGGCGACGCTGGTGACCCTGCATCCGCTGCCTACGGCGGGCGGCTGCATGGACTCGCACATCATCCGCAAGGCGGCCGCCCGCCTGCCCGCCCAGGCGGAACTGGCCGTGCTGCGGTTCAACACGCGCGGCACGAGCTCGCCGCGCGGCACCAGCGGGGGTGCTTTCGACGGCGGCGCAGCGGAGCAGTTCGACGTCGCGGCCGCGATGGACCTCGTGCACGACCGCGGCCTTCCCCGGCCGTGGCTGCTGGGCTGGTCGTTCGGGACCGAGCTGGCGCTGAAGTACGGCCGCGACCACGACGTCGAGGGCGTCATCCTGCTCTCACCTCCGCTGCACCGCGCCACCGACGCCGAGGTGGCCGCGTGGGCGGGCGACCCCCGGCGGATGGTGATCCTGGTGCCCGAGCTCGACGACTACCTCCGCCCCGACGAGGCGCGTCGCCGCTTCGCATCCGTCCCGCACGCCACGCTGATCGCCGTGGACGGCGGCCGGCATCTGTGGGTGGGGGAGAGTCAGACCCGGCGCGTGTTCACCGAGATCGTCGCCGCGGTGAACCCGGATGCCCTGCCGCTGGCGATCACGTGGGCCGAGGTCAGCGCTCGTTCATCCGCGGGATGAGCACCTGCCGGTAGATGATCAGGATGCTCGCGGCGACCGGGATCGCGATCAGCGCGCCGAGGAGGCCGAGCAGCGACCCGCCCGCCAGAGCGGCCACGACGACCACCCCGCCGGGCACCGCGACGGCCCGGCTCATGATGCGCGGGTTGATGAAGTAGGCCTCCACCTGCATGTAGATGAGGTAGTAGATCGCCGCGGCGATCGCCGTGCCCGGCGAGCCCAGACCCGGGATGAGGCAGGTGAGCACGATCAGCGTGGAGCCGGTGAGCGTGCCGACGAGCGGGATCAGCGAGAAGAAGAAGGCGACGACGGCCAGCACGGCCGGGAACGGCGCCTGGATGATGGTCAGGAAGATCGCGCTCAGCACGCCGTTGATGACGCCCAGCGTGACCTGCCCCATCACGTAGTAGCCGACCGAGTCGGTGATCTGGTCGGCGAGGTCGATGAAGCGCGGGCGCTTCGTCGCGGGGACGAGCTGGTACACGGCGCGCTTGAGAGAGGGGGTGGAGGCGGTGAGGTAGATGGTGAGGATCAGCACGATGAACGCGCCGAACAGCCCGGTCACGATCGTCGTGCCGACGACCACGACGCTCTCGGTGATCTGGGTCCAGTTGCCCAGCAGCCAGTTCGTCGCGTTGGTGAAGGTGTCGTCGACGAAGCTCTCCTGCAGCGCCGGGAAGACGGAGAGGATCCACTCCTTCACATCGCTGATCGTGGATCCCTCGAGGAAGGACGTGATCTGCTTCACCAGCTGGCCGATCTGCTCCACCAGGATCGGCACCACCATCAGCACGATCCCGGCGAAGATCGCCAGCACGCCGATGATCGTGATCAGCACCGCGGCCCAGCGCGGCAGACCGCGTCGCTCCAGCGAGGAGACGAGCGGGTCGAGGCCGAGGCTGAGGAACAGGGCGGTCCCGACGTAGAGCAGCACCGTGGACAGCGTCTGCAGGCTGCCGATCAGCAGCACGCCGAGCCCCACCCCGAGCGTCGCCACCAGTGCTGTGCGGAACGGATTGTGGATCTTCATGAGCCCTCCCTCTGCCGAGAAGCCTAGTTCCGCCGACCCCGGCTGACGCGCCGCACGCGCGCGGCGGGTCGCCGAAGGCCTGCTCGTGGGCAATGCCCAGGTGGTTTCGCTAGTCTGAAATGTCGAGCGGGGACCTCCGGCGGATGTCCGGGGTCACGTAAGGAGTCATTTCGTGCGTTTCGTATGGGCCGTCCTGGCCTTCGTGCTGGCCACGCTTCTCATCGGTGCCGGGATCGCCCAGCGTACGGTGTTCATGGGGCCGTCGCAGGAGCGGATGGAGCTGAGCATCGAGGACCCCGAGCCGTACGTGCTCGTCGACGCCGAGGTGCTGCGCGCCAACCCCGATCTGCAGACGCTGCTGGTCCGCGGCGAGGGCGAGATCTTCGTCGCCTACGGCCGCACCGCCGACATGACCGCGTGGCTGTCCGACACCGCCTACAACCATGTCTCGCTCACCCGCACGCAGCGGCCGAAGACCGAGCATGTCGACGCCGCGCAGCCGCGGGAGGACGGGGCCGCGACCTCGGGGCGGAACCCCGCCGGATCGGATCTGTGGCTGGACTCGTTCAGCGACGAGGACGCGCTGGTCGCGGAGATGCAGCTGACCGAGGGGGTCAGCGTGCTCATCGCCCGCGACGGCGTCGAGGACGCGCCCACCGACATCCTCGTCTCGTGGCCGCTGGACACCCGCACGCCGTGGGCGGGGCCGCTCATCGCGACGGGGTGCGTCGTGCTCGCCGCGGGCCTCGTGCTGTACGTCCTCGCCATCCGGCACCAGCGCCGCGGTCGCGGTCCGCGCCGGAAGGGCCCGGGCCCGCTGCCCCCCACCGAGCCGATCGCCCTCGCTCCCGCCCCCGCCCGCGCCGCCGTCGAGGCCGGTGAGGCAGCGGACGGCGAGGTGGTCGCGGGTGAGGCCGGCGCGGATCGCGGCCCCGCGGATGCCGCCGAGGGCACGTCCGGCGCGAAGGGCACCGACGAGGGCACGGCGCCGCGCACCGCGCACCGGAGGCGCCGCATCGCGCTCGCCCTGCCCGCCGTCGTCGTGACCGCCGTGCTCGCCACCGGGTGCTCCCCGGAATCGTGGCCCCAGTTCGGGGAGTCCTCGCCGACCCCGTCGCCGTCGCCCAGCGTGGTCGCGCCGGAGAACCAGAAGCCCCCGGCGGTGACCGAGAGTCAGGCGGTGCGCATCGTGCAGCAGATCGCCTCGACCCTCGAGCAGGCGGATGCCGAGCGCAACATCGACCTCGCCGCGACCCGCCTCGACGGCGCCGCGCTCGACGCGCGCCGCACCGACTACGCCCTCCGCGCCGCGATCCCCGACCGCCCCGCGCCGGCGGGCCTGCCCAGCGACAAGCTCAGTGTCGTCCTGCCCGAGGCGACGGAGACCTGGCCGCGCACCGTCCTGGTGCTGGCCGCCTCGGAATCCGACGAGACGGTGCCGCCGGTGATCCTCACGATGACCCAGGCGGACCCGTGGTCGAACTACCGCATCACGAGCATGGCGGAGATGCCCGCCGCCGTGGAGTTCCCTGACGTCGCCCCGGCCTGGCTGGGCGCCACCCGCGTTCCCGCCGAGTCCCCGTTCCTCGCCCTCGCGCCCGGGGAGGTGGCCGCCGGCTTCTCCGACCTCGTCGACAGCGGCGACGCGAGCGCATTCGGCTCCGCCTTCGACAGCGCGGCGAACGAGCTCGCCGCCTCCATCCGGGAGAGCCGTGCGGCGGTGGTCCAGGGGCTCTCCGACCGCGGGGCCGCCGAGACGTCCTCGGCCGCCTTCGACATGGCGCCCACCGACAAGGAGCCGGTGTCTCTCGCGACCCTCGACAGCGGGGCCGTGGTCACCGTCTCCGTCACCGACACCGAGACGATCACCCCCACGACGCCGGACGCCGTCATCCGCTTCGGCGACAACGCCGAGGCGAAGGCGCTCACCGGGGTCGGCGAGTCGGCCAAGGGCGTCGTCACGACCTACGCGCTGCAGCTGTTCTTCGCCGTGCCGGCCCAGGGCTCGTCCGAGCAGATCCGTCTGCTCGCGGTGCACCAGGACCTCATCGGCGTATCCGTCATCAAGTGAGTGTGAAGGGAACCCCGTGAGCGATATCTCTCCTGCCGCGCTCCGCGGCGCCGTCGACCTGTCGTCGCTGCGCAACCGTCCGCAGCCCCCGGCATCCGGCGAGGCGCCGGCGGCGCCCGGGGGCGGCGCGGTCTCGGACGTCGTCCTCGACGTGACGGATGCCTCCTTCGGCGAGGTACTGGAGCTCTCGCGCACCGTCCCGGTCGTCGTCGACCTGTGGGCCGAATGGTGCGGCCCCTGCAAGCAGCTCAGCCCGATCATCGAGAAGGTGACCCGGGAGCAGCAGGGACGCGTGGTGCTCGCGAAGGTCGACGTGGACGCGAACCCGCAGATCGCCCAGGCGTTCCGCGCGCAGTCGATCCCGATGGTGATCGCCCTCATCGCCGGGCAGCCGGTGCCGATGTTCACCGGCGCCGTCCCCGAGGAGCAGGTGCGCGAGGTGTTCGCGCGGCTGCTCGAGGTCGCCGCGCAGAACGGCGTCACAGGCTCGGTGACGCCGGGCGAGGGCGGGACCGCCGAGCCGCAGGAGGCGCCGCTGCCGCCGCTGCACGCCGAGGCGTACCAGGCGATCGAGGACGGCGACTACGCGCGTGCGATCGCCGCGTACGAGAAGGCCCTGGCGGAGAACCCGCGCGACGAGGACGCCAAGGCCGGCCTCGGTCAGGTGCGGCTGCTCCACCGGGTGCAGGGACTCGACCTGCAGAAGACCCGGGAGGCCGCGGCGGCGGCGCCGCGAGACGTGCAGGCGCAGCTCGCCGTCGCCGATCTGGACCTGGCCGGCGGGCACGTGGAAGACGCCTTCGCACGTCTGCTCGATCTGTTCGCCGAGCTGCCCGCCGGCGAGCGCACGCCGGTGCGCGAGCGCCTGGTGGAGATGTTCGACCTCGTCGGCTCCGCCGACCCGCGGGTCGCCGCCGCGCGCACCCGGCTGGCCTCACTGCTCTTCTGAGACCGCCGCGCCCCAGCCGCGGCCCGACCGCGCCTGAGCCGGCCGCGCCTCAGCCGTGCGCCGGGGTCGGCACGTGCGGCTCCGGCTGGTAGCGGAACCACAGGGTCGACAGGGCCGGCAGCGTCACCGACGCGATCGACGGACCGTCCTCCGCCTCGGGGTGCGCGGCGATCTGGCCGTAGTTGCCGACGCCGTGACCGCCGTACTCCGCGGCATCCGTGT
Organism: Microbacterium sp. EF45047; assembly: GCF_028472845.1. NCBI lineage: Bacteria > Bacillati > Actinomycetota > Actinomycetes > Micrococcales > Microbacteriaceae > Microbacterium > Microbacterium sp. EF45047. Next base: position 1,198,619 of record NZ_CP069429.1, read on the forward strand.
TCAGGACCTCCTGCCACAGCCCCTCCGCGGGGAGCGCGAGCCGGTATCCGGTGCGCGTGGCGCCGGCGAAGTTCGCCACCACCACGAGCCGCCCGCCGTGCGCGTCGCGCCGCTCGAACGCGACCACGCTCGGGTCCCACGTGGGCGCGCCCAGCCGCGAGAACGAGGAGCCGTCGTTGTCCCGCTCCCACAGCGGGGCCTGCGCGCGGTAGATCGCGTTCATGGACCCGACGAACGACTGCAGCTGCGCGTGCAGGGGCTGCTCCAGCAGCCACCAGTCCAGCTCCCGGTCGACCGACCACTCGGCGATCTGCCCGAACTCCTGGCCCATGAACAGCAGCTTCTTACCCGGGTGCCCCCACATGTAGCCGAGGTAGGCGCGCACGTTGGCGAGCTTGTGCATGTGATCGCCGGGCATCCGCGCGATCAGGCTGCCCTTGCCGTGCACGACCTCGTCGTGGCTGATCGGCAGGACGTAGTTCTCGCCGAACGCGTACACGAACGAGAAGGTGATCTCGCCCTCGTGGTGGGAGCGGTGGATCGGGTCGCGCTTGATGTACTCGAGCGAGTCGTTCATCCACCCCATGTTCCACTTGAACCCGAAACCGAGCCCGGCCCGGTTGGTGGGGGCGGTGACGCCGGGGAATGCGGTGGACTCCTCCGCGATCATCACGATCCCGGTGTGCAGCCGGTACGCCGTCGCGTTGACCTCCTGCAGGAACCGGATCGCCTCCAGGTTCTCCCGGCCGCCGTGGATGTTCGGCTCCCACTCGCCGTCCTTGCGCGAGTAGTCCAGATACAGCATCGAGGCGACCGCGTCCACGCGCAGCCCGTCCACGTGGAACTCGCTGAACCAGTAGAGGGCGTTCGCGACGAGGAAGTTGCGCACCTCGTTGCGCCCGTAGTCGAAGATCAGCGTGCCCCAGTCCTGGTGCTCTCCGCGGCGAGGGTCGGGGTGCTCGTAGAGCGGGCGGCCGTCGAAGCGGGCCAGGGCGAAGTCGTCCTTCGGGAAGTGCCCGGGCACCCAGTCCATGATCACGCCGATCCCGGCCTGGTGCAGCCGGTCGATCAGGTAGCGAAGGTCGTCGGGAGAGCCGAAGCGGCTGGTCGGCGCGTAGTACCCGGTGACCTGGTAGCCCCACGAGCCGCCGAACGGATGCTCGGCCAGGGGCATGAACTCCACGTGTGTGAACCCGGTGGCGGTGACGTGCTCGATCAGCGGGTCCGCCGCGTCCCGGTAGCTCAGACCCCCGCGCCAGGACCCGAGGTGCACCTCGTACACCGACATCGGCTGCGCCACCGCGTGCGTGGCCGCCCGGCGGGTGAGCCAGGCGCCGTCGTTCCAGCGGTAGGCGCTGAGCGCGACCACCGAGGCGGTCGCCGGCGGGGTCTCCGCCGCCTGCGCCATCGGATCTGCCTTCAGGATCCAGCGCCCGTCCGGCGTGAGGATCTCGTACTTGTACCGGGCGCCGACCACGACGTCCGGGATGAACAGCTCCCACACGCCGCTCGAGCCCATCGAGCGCATCGCGTGCCCCTCGCCGTTCCAGGCGTTGAAGTCGCCGACGACGCGGACCGCCTTCGCGTTCGGGGCCCAGACGGCGAAGTCGACGCCGGTCTCGCCGTCCAGCATCCGCGGGTGCGCGCCGAGCACCTCCCACAGCCGCTCGTGCCGTCCCTCGGCGATCAGGTGCAGGTCCAGCTCGCCCAGGGTGGTCAGGTGCCGGTACGGGTCGCCGGCGATCGTCTCCTCGTGCCCCTCGTACATGGTCGCGATCCGGTACTTCACCGGGGGACCGTCGTGCCGGCCCTCCCAGATGCCGTGCGCGGTGTGCGCGAGGTCGAGCCGGGTGCCGTCCTCGAAGACCGCCGCGACGGACGCCGCGAGCGGGCGGCGGGCGCGGATGGTCGTGGTGGTGCGGCCCACGGCATCCGTGTCCGGATGCGCGCCGAGCACCGAATGCGGGTCGTGGTGGGACGCGTGGGCGACCGCCGCCCAGTCCTCGGATGCGGTGACGTCCTCGATGTAGCTCATGATCGCTCCTTCACCCTCAGGATGTGCACCGGCTCGGCGAATGCGTCGAGTCGAACGTAGTTGTGATCCGCCCACGTCCAGACGGCGCCGGTGAGCAGATCCTCGACCTCGAACGTGTCGCCCGGCTCGACGCCCCAGACCCGGGTGTCCAGGTGCACGGTCGTCTCGCGGACCGAGTGCGGGTCGACGTTCGCCACGACGATGATCGTGTCGGATGCCCCGGTGCCGGTGAACGTCGCGTCCAGATGCTTGCTGTACACGAGGATCGCGTCGTCGTCGCTCCAGTGGAACGAGATGTTGCGCAGCTGCCGCAGAGCCGGATGCTCGCGACGGATGGCGTTCAGACGGCGCAGCAGGGGAGCGAGCGACTCGCCCCGCGCCTCGGCGCCTGCCCAGTCGCGGAACTTGTACTCGTACTTCTCGTTGTCGATGTTCTCCTCGGAGCCCGGGCGGGCGACGTTCTCGATGAGCTCGTAGCCGGCGTAGACCCCGTACACCGGCGCCGCCGTCGCGGCGATGCAGGCGCGGATGCGATAGGCCGCCCGCCCGCCGAACTGCAGGTACTCGGTGAGGATGTCGTGGGTGTTCACGAACAGGTTCGGGCGCATGTAGTCGCTGGTCTCGTGCGCCACGGAGGTGAGGAACTCCTCCAGCTCCGCCTTGGTGTTGCGCCAGGTGAAGTACGAGTAGCTCTGCTGGAAGCCGACCCGGGCCAGCGCCCGCATCACGGCCGGCCGGGTGAACGCCTCGGCGAGGAAGATCACGTCGGGGTCCTCGGCGTTCACGGCGGCGATCAGCCACTCCCAGAACTGCAGCGGCTTGGTGTGCGGGTTGTCGACGCGGAAGATCTTCACGCCCTGGGCGACCCAGTGCCGGACGATCCGCAGCATCTCCGCGTAGATGCCCTCGGGATCGTTGTCGAAGTTCAGCGGGTAGATGTCCTGGTACTTCTTCGGCGGGTTCTCGGCGTAGGCGATCGTGCCGTCGGGCAGCGTGGTGAACCACTCCGGGTGCTCGGTCACCCACGGGTGGTCGGGGGAGGCCTGCAGCGCCAGGTCGAGCGCGACCTCGAGGCCGAGCTTGCGCGCCGTCCGCACGAACGAGCGGAAGTCCGCGGGCGTGCCGAGGTCGGGGTGGATCGCGTCGTGGCCGCCCTCGGGGGCGCCGATCGCGTACGGCGAACCGGGATCGCCCGGCTCGGCGGTGAGGGTGTTGTTGCGGCCCTTCCGGTTCGTGGTGCCGATCGGGTGGATCGGCACGATGTAGACGACGTCGAAGCCCATGTCCGCGACGGCCGGCAGGCGCTTGGCGGCGGTGCGGAAGGTGCCGCTCTTGATCGAGCCGTCCTTCAGCCGTTTGGCGCCCTCCGACCGCGGGAAGAACTCGTACCAGGCGCCCACCCCGGCCGTGGTGCGCTCGACGACGAGCCGCAGCTCATCGCCGGCGGAGTGCAGGGTGGTCAGCGGCCGATCGGCGAAGAACGCGGCCAGCGTCTCGTCGGTGGCGACGGCGTGCAGCTCCGCGGCGTCCTCGGCCTCGTCCTTCAGCCGCGCGGCGGCGGCCTTCAGCGCCCGCTTCTCGGCGGCGGGCCGGTCGCGCTCCTTCCCGGCGCGCGTGAGCAGCTCGACGCCGAGGGCGGACATCACCGGCACGTCCACGGCGGCCTCGGCCTTGACGGACGCGGCGTGCGCCCACGTCGCGAAATCGTCGGAGAACGCCTCGAACCGGTATCGCCACACCCCCTGCGCATCCAGCGCGACCTCGGTGCGCCAGCCGTCGGTGCCGTCCTTGAGCGGCGTCAGCCGGTGCAGCGACTCCTCCCCGCTCGGGTCGGTGAGCCGCAGGTGCACGCCGATGAGGTCGTGGCCCTCGCGGAACGCGACCACGCGGAACGGCACCACCTCCCCGGCGAACGCCTTCGCCGGGTATCCGTCCGCGACCCGGGGACTCGGGTCGGTCAGCGGGATGCGCCCGGCGATGGTCGCCGGCTCGTGCGGGGACCGCTCCGGCGCAGGCCGCAGGGGGATCTGTGCGGCGCTGCGATGCGCCGTCGGACGAGTGCCAGTACGTGCAGCCACATCTTGAACATACCGTTCCCGGTGGCACCGAGGTAGGTCCGCGACGAGGTCGTGTCGCAGGGTCGCCGATCCGGGCGGGCGCCGCCGTGCGACCGGCTACTCGACCCGGAACAGGTGCATGGACGTGCCGGCGATCGGCAGCACGTCGCCGGGGGCGAAGGTGCGCTGCTCCTCGCTCGGGCGCTCCTCGGCGCTGGACCACAGCGAGATGAACGACGTGGCGCCCTCGATCGACTCGGGGAGCCGCACATCGGTCGGGTTCTCGTTGCCGTGCACGATCAGGAGGATGCGGTTGTAGTCCTCCTTGTCGGGCGTGGAGGCGGCGACGTACTGGAGCGTGCGGTTGCGCGGGTCGTTCCACTGCTCCACGTCCATGGTCTCGCCGTTCTGGTCGTACCAGTCCATGACCGACGCGTTCGGGATGTGCTCGCCCAGCCGGGCGTACCGGGACGGGCGCAGCGCCGGGTTCTCGGCGCGCAGCCGGGTCAGCAGCGACACGTGCGCGACGAGGTCCTCCTGCCACGGCTCGTGCTCCCAGTGCAGCCAGGTCAGCGCCGAGTCCTGGCAGTAGGCGTTGTTGTTGCCGCGCTGGGTGCGGCCGAACTCGTCTCCGGCGGTCAGCATCGGGATGCCGGCCGAGAGCAGCAGCGTGCCGAGGAGGTTGCGCATCGCCTTCCGCCGCGCCGCGAGGATCACCGGGTCGTCGGTGGGACCCTCCACGCCGTGGTTGAAGGAGCGGTTCATGTCTGCGCCGTCGCGGTTGTTCTCGCCGTTCGCCTCGTTGTGCTTGACGTCGTAGGAGACGAGGTCGTGCAGGGTGAACCCGTCGTGCGCGGTGACGAAGTTGATGCTCGCGAGCGGACCGCGCTCCTCGCTGAACGTGTTCGCCGATCCGGCGAGCCGGCTCGCGAAGCCGCCGATGCCGACCGGGGCCGATGCGCGCCGGGCGTAGTCGATGTCGCTGAGCCAGAAGTTGCGGACCCGGTCGCGGTAGCGGTCGTTCCACTCGCTCCACCCGGTGGGGAAGTTCCCGGTCTGCCAGCCGCCGAGCCCGACGTCCCACGGCTCGGCGATGATCTTCGTGCCCTCCAGGGCCGGGTCGTCGCGGATGGCGAGCAGCAGCGGATGCTCGGGGTCGTACTCGTGGTTGGCGTCGCGTCCCAGGGCGGTGGCGAGGTCGAAGCGGAAGCCGTCGATCTGCATGTCGTTCGCCCAGTAGCGCAGCGAATCCAGCACGAGCCGCGCCGCGGCATCCGTCGCCGTGTTCACCGTGTTGCCGCAGCCGGTGGTGTCCACGTAGGCGCCGTCGGGCAGCTGGCGGTAGTAGAGGGCGTTGTCGATGCCGCGGAAGCCGGAGCGGGGCCCGCCCATGCCCTCCTCGCTGGTGTGGTTGTACACCACGTCGAGGATGACCTCGATGCCGGCCTCGTGCAGCAGCTTGACCATGCCCTTGAACTCGCGCAGCACGGCCTCGGGGCCGCCCTTACGCGCGCCCTCGGTGGCGTACGCGTAGTGCGGGGTGAAGTAGTTCAGGGTGTTGTAGCCCCAGTAGTTCGTCAGCCCCCGCTCCAGCAGTCGCGGCTCGGGGACGAAGGCGTGCACCGGCAGCAGCTCGACCGCGGTGATGCCGAGCGACTGGAAGTACTCGATCATGGCCGGGTGAGCGAGCCCGGCGTAGGTGCCGTGCAGGGCGGTGTCGACCTGCGGATGCCGCTTGGTGAGCCCCTTGATGTGGCCCTCGTAGATGATGGTGCGGTCGAGCGGGGTGCGCGGCTTCTGCACGCCGCCCCAGTCGAAGCCGTCCTCGATGACGACCGAGCGCCACTCCTCATAGCCGTGGCCCTGGGCGAGGCCGCGGGCGTACGGGTCGAGCAGGAGCGTCTCGGGGTTGAACATGTTGCCCGGTCCGTGCGGGCCGTTCACGCGCAGCGAGTAGCGGGTGCCGGGCTGCAGCAGGTCGGAGGTGACCTCCCAGACGCCGCCCGGACGCCGCTCCAGCGGCACCTGCGCGACCTCCCAGTCGAGGTCGGCGGCGTCGAAGACGACGAGCTCCATGGACGACGCGTTCTGCGACCAGACGCGCAACGTGCCCACACCGTCGTGCAGGCGCACGCCCAGATCGTCGAGGGCGGTGTCCCCGAGGGGCGGAGCGGTCTGCGCGGGCATGACGAACAGCTTATCGCCGGATCGCCGGTTCTGATTCCCGGTCGCATGGGCTGTGAGTCTCGGTCCCGGTACGGGATTCGCGCAGGCGGCGGTGCGAGGATGGGACGATGCGGTTCTACCTCGACCACGCGGCGACCGCGCCGCTGCGCCCGGAGGCCCGCGATGCCTGGATCGCGGCCGGCGCGATCGTCGGGAACGCCGCGTCGACGCACGGGGCGGGACAGGACGCCCGCCGGCTGCTGGAGGAGTCGCGGGAGCGGGCGGCGGCGGTGCTCGGCTGCGACCCCGTCGAGGTGGTGTTCACCTCCGGCGGGACCGAGGCCATCAACACGGCCCTCCGCGGACTGTGGGAGCGGCGCAGGGCGGGTACGGAGGCGATCGTGCTGCCGGATGCCGAGCACCACGCCACGATCGAGACGGTCGCGGATCTCGCCGCGCGCGGTGCGGTGGTGCGTCGCGTCGCCGTGGACTCCCTCGCACGGATCAACGTCGCGGCCTTCGCGGAGGCTCTCCCGGGTGCGGCGCTGGCGACGGCTCTCGTGGCGAGCAACGAGGTCGGCACGGTCAACGACGTCGCGGGGCTCACCCAGGCGGCGGCGGATGCCGGGGTGCCGCTGCACCTGGACGCGGTCGCGGCCTGGGGTCACCTGCCGCTGTCGTTCCGCGGTCTGCGCGGCGACGCCCCGGACGGCTCCGGGCTTGTGGCGATGACGGTCGCCGGGCACAAGATCGGCGCGCCGGTCGGGATCGGCGGGCTCGTCGTCGCGCGCTCCGCCCGGATCGCACCGCTGCTGCACGGCGGCGCCCAGCAGCGCGGCCTGCGCGCCGGGACGCAGGACGTGCCGGGGGCGGCCGCGTTCGCGGTGGCGCTCGAGGCCGCAGAGGCCGAACGCGAGGCGGAGTCGGCGCGGCTGGCCGCCCTGCGGGACCGGCTGGTGGACGGCATCCGGGACCGGGTGCCGCGGGCGGAGCTGCTGGGCGATCCTCGGGACCGTCTCCCCGGAAACGCTCATGTTCTGTTCCCCGGCGCGGTGGGGGAGAGCCTGCTGTTCCTGCTGGACATGGCGGGGATCGCGGCGTCCACCGGCGCCGCATGCCAGGCGGGCGTCGCCGAGCCGTCGCACGTGGTGATGGCGATGGGGCGCAGCGAGCAGGACGCGCGCAGCGTGCTGCGATTCACGCTCGGCCGCACCTCGACGGATGCCGACGTGGACGCCGTGCTCGCCGTCATCGCCGACGCCTACGCCCGCGCCTCCGGCACCCCCGGTCGCTGAGCGGGCGCGCCACCGGCCCCCGTTCAGCCACCCGCTCGTAGACTGGACGGATGCGGATTCTGGCGGCGATGAGCGGCGGCGTGGACTCCGCCGTCGCGGCGGCGCGGGCGGTGGACGCCGGCCACGACGTCGTCGGCGTGCACCTCGCCCTGTCCCGCGCCGGCGGCACGCTGCGCACGGGTTCGCGCGGGTGCTGCACCATCGAGGACGCCATGGACGCCCGCCGCGCCGCCGACCGGCTCGGCATCCCGTTCTACGTGTGGGACTTCTCCGCGCGCTTCCGCGAGGACGTGATCGAGGACTTCGTGTCCGAGTACCGGGCCGGGCGGACCCCGAATCCGTGCCTGCGCTGCAACGAGAAGATCAAGTTCGCCGCGCTTCTGGAGCGCGCCCTCGAACTCGGCTTCGACGCGGTCTGCACCGGCCACTACGCGACGCTCGTCGAGGGTCACGGCGGTCTGGAGCTGCACCGCGCCTCCGATTCCGCCAAGGACCAGTCCTACGTGCTCGGCGTGCTCACCGCGGCGCAGCTCGCGCACACCTACTTCCCCCTCGGCGACACTCCCTCGAAGGCGCTCGTGCGCGCCGAGGCGGAGCGCCGCGGCCTCGGCGTCGCGCAGAAGCCGGACAGCCACGACATCTGCTTCATCCCCGACGGCGACACCCGCGGCTGGCTCGCGGAGAAGGTCGGCGCCGCGCGGGGCGACATCGTGGACCGGACCGGCGCCGTGGTGGGCAGCCACGACGGCGCGCATGCGTTCACGGTCGGACAGCGCCGCGGTCTGCGGCTGGGCGTCCCCGCTCCGGACGGGAAGCCGCGATTCGTGCTCGAGGTGCGTCCGGTCTCGAACACCGTGGTCGTGGGCCCGAAGGAGGCGCTCGCGATCGCGGAGATCGCGGGGGAGCGGTTCAGCTGGGCCGGCGCCGCGCCCACGGCATCCGAGTTCCCGTGCGAGGTGCAGATCCGCGCGCACGCCGACCCGGTGCCGGCGACCGCGTTCGTGACCGATGCCGGAGTGCGCGCCGTCCCGGACGAGCCGCTCGACGGCGTCGCCCCGGGTCAGAGCGCGGTCCTCTACGTCGGCACGCGCGTGCTCGGTCAGTTCACGATCGACACCACGGTCTCCGCCGTCCCCGTCGGCGCCTGACCCGCGAATCCCCCGTCCATTTCGCGCGGATCTGTGCGCTTCCCGCGGACGCATCCGCCCGAGGCATCCGCGCGTAGCGCACATGGCCGAGCGAGTGCAGTGCGAGTGCGAGCGCGAGCGACGGATGCCGCGACCCGCACGCACCGAAGTCGCTCGGCGGGACGGCGTGCCGTGTCGACGTCGGTGGCCGCTCGTAGACTGGCCGGGTGCCGGAGAACATCTCGCTGGAAGCCGCCCGCACCGAGGCCGAGGAGCTGACCACCCGCATCCTCGAGGCCAAGGACGCCTACTACGGGCGGGACACCTCGCTCGTCGACGACGCCACTTACGACTCCTGGATGCGGCGGCTGGAGGAGCTCGAGCGGCTGCACCCCGAGCTGCAGGGGCAGGATTCGCCGACGCAGATGATCGGCGCGGCGGAGGGCACCGCCCTCGCGACGATCGAGCACGCCGAGCGGATGCTGAGCCTCGACAACGTCTTCTCGATCGACGAGCTGCGCGACTGGGCCGCCAAGACGCAGGCGGCCGCCGGGCGCGAGGTCGCCTGGCTCACCGAGCTGAAGATCGACGGCCTGGCCATCAACCTCCGCTACGAGGACGGCGTCCTCACCTCCGCGGCCACGCGCGGCGACGGACGTGTCGGGGAGATCGTCACCGAGAACGCCCTGCGGCTCGCCGACATCCCCGAGCGGCTCGCCGGCTCCGGGCATCCGCCGGTCGTCGAGGTGCGCGGCGAGGTGTTCATCCCCGTCGCCGCGTTCGAACGTCTCAACGCCGCGCAGGCCGAGTTCCGCGACCGCGCCGTGGCGGAGGCGCGCAGCCGCTGGGAGTCCCGTGCCGGGGCGAAGCGGCCGTTCGACGAGGACAAGGCGAAGGCCGCCGCGGCCCGCCGCTTCCCGGCCTTCGCCAACCCCCGCAACGCGGCCAGCGGAGGCCTGCGCCAGCAGCTGGACAAGAAGACCGGTCTGGAACGGGAGGCCGGCCTGCTGCGCGTCGACTCCCTGTCGCTCTACGTGCACGGCATCGGCGCCTGGCCCGACCCGCCGGTCGCGGCGCAGAGCGAGGTGTACGACCTGCTCGCGGAATGGGGACTCCCCACCAGCCCGCACACGAAGGTGTGCCGCAGCATCGACGAGGTCGTCGCCTTCGTCGAGCACTTCGGCGAGCACCGGCACGATATCGAGCACGAGCTGGACGGCATCGTCGTCAAGGTCGACGAGCTCGCGCTGCACGACGAGCTCGGCGCCACCAGCCGGGCGCCGCGCTGGGCCATCGCGTACAAGTACCCGCCGGAGGAGGTGCAGACGAAGCTGCTCGACATCGTCGTCTCCGTCGGGCGCACCGGCCGCGCCACCCCGTACGCCGTGATGGCGCCCGCGCACGTCGCCGGGTCGGTGGTGCGGCAGGCGACCCTGCACAACAAGGACGTCGTGAAGGCCAAGGGCGTCCTCATCGGCGACACGGTCGTGCTTCGCAAGGCGGGGGATGTGATCCCCGAGGTGCTCGGCCCGGTCGTGGAGAAGCGCGACGGCACGGAGCGGGAGTTCGTGATGCCGGAGCGCTGCCCCGAGTGCGACACTCCGCTGCGTCCGATGAAGGAGGGCGACATCGACCTCCGCTGCCCGAACGCCCGGTCGTGCCCCGCGCAGGTGCGCGGGCGGGTGGAGCACATCGGCTCCCGCGGCGCCCTCGACATCGAAGCGCTGGGCGAGGTGACCGCCGCTGCACTCACACAGCCGAGCGTGCCCGAGGTCCCGCCGCTGGAGACCGAGGCCGGGCTGTTCGACCTCACGCTCGAGGATCTCGTCCCGATCGAGGTCGTCGTGAAGGATGCCGAGACCGGCCTGCCCAAGGTCGACGACGACGGCATCGCCAAGACCCGCGCCCCGTTCCGCCGCAACCCGAGCCCGGCGGAGCGCAAGGCGGGGCTCGACGGCCCGCAGCCCTCGTCGCAGGCGCTGAAGCTGCTCGACGAGCTCGAGAAGGCGAAGACAAAGGACCTCTGGCGTCTGCTCGTCAGCTTGAACATCCGCCACGTCGGCCCGGTCGCCGCTCGGGCGCTGGCGCAGTGGTTCGGATCGCTGGACGCCATTCGCGCCGCAACTCGGGACGAGCTCGCCGCGGTCGAGGGCGTGGGCGGCATCATCGCCGACTCGCTGCGGGACTGGTTCGCCGTGGACTGGCACCAGGAGATCGTGCAGCGGTGGGCGGATGCCGGAGTGCAGTGGTCCACGCCCGGCCACCCCGGCCCCGGCGCCGCCGGGGCCGGCGGGGGAGTCCTCGAGGGCCTCACCGTCGTGGCGACCGGATCCCTCGAGGGCTACACGCGCGAGGGAGCGCAGGAGGCGATCATCAAGGCCGGCGGGAAGGCGGCCTCGAGCGTGTCCAAGAAGACGGACTTCGTCGCGGCCGGCCCCGGCGCCGGCTCCAAGCTCGCGAAGGCCGAGGAGCTGGGCATCCGCATCCTGGATGCGGCGCAGTTCCACATCCTCGTGACGCAGGGGCCGGACGCGCTCGATGCGTGACGGGCCCGCGGTCAACCCCGACGATCACGGGGAACGCCTCCCAGGAGCCGCGACGCCATCCCGTCGGGGATAGGTCGCGGGCGGGGAGCGCCCGGCGCCACGCCATGAGCGCGGCGTCACGGCAGCAGACGGCTCAGGCCCGGTGGTGGGGCTTGCGGGAGGGCCGGTCCTCGCGCCGGGCGTCTCGGCGCCCGCCACCGCGTCCGCCGGTCCCGCGATCCGGCTTGATCTCGATCGGCCGGCCCGAGATGCGGGTGTCCCGCAGCCGGTCGAGCACCGAGCGGTCCAGGTTCGCCGGCAGCTCGACGATGGAGAAGTCGGGGCGGATGTCGATCGCGCCGAAGTCGTCGCGACCCAGGCCGCCCTCGTTGGCGAGAGCACCGACGATCTGCCGCGGCTCGACCCGATGGCGACGCCCCACCTCGATCCGGTACGGGGCGTAGTCGCCACGGCCGCGGCGGGGCCCGCGCGCCTCGCGGTCCGGGCGGTCCGCGCGGTCGGTGCGCTCACGGGGCGGGCGGTTGTCCCGCTCCACGGCTCGGGACAGCTCGTCGGTGGCGGGATCCAGCAGCAGCGGCGTCTCGCCCTGCGCGACGACGGCGAGCGCGGCCGCGACGTCCGCCTCCGGCACATCGTGGTGGCGGACGTAGTGGGCGATGATGTCGCGGAAGCCCTCGATCCGGTCGGTCTCCTGCAGGGCGGCCGTGATCGCGTCGTCGAAGCGCGCCAGACGCGTGGTGTTCACGTCCTCCGTGGTCGGCAGCTGCATCTGCGTCGGCTGCTGGCGGGTGGCCTTCTCGATGTGCTTCAGGAGGTACCGCTCGCGCGGGGTGATGAAGCTGATCGCGTCGCCGGTGCGGCCGGCGCGCCCGGTGCGGCCGATGCGGTGCACGTACGACTCGGTGTCCGTCGGGATGTCGAAGTTCACCACGTGGCTGATCCGCTCCACGTCCAGACCGCGGGCGGCGACATCCGTGGCCACGAGGATGTCGAGCTTGCCGTCCTTGAGCTGGTTCACCGACCGCTCGCGCTGCACCTGCGGCACGTCGCCGTTGATCGCCGCGGCGGAATAGCCGCGGGCGCGGAGCTTCTCGGCGAGGGTCTCGGTCTCGTTCTTGGTGCGGACGAACACGATCATCCCGTCGAAGTTCTCCACCTCGAGGATGCGGGTGAGGGCATCCACCTTCTGCGCGTAGGAGACGACGAGGTAGCGCTGGGTGATGTTCGTGTTAGTCGCGGTCTTCGACTTGACCGTGATCTCCTCCGGGTCGCGCAGGTACTTCTGCGCGAGGCGGCGGATCTGTGTCGGCATGGTCGCCGAGAACAGGGCGACCTGCTTCTCGACCGGCGTCTGGGCGAGGATCTGCTCCACGTCCTCCGCGGAGCCCATCTTCAGCATCTCGTCGGCCTCGTCCAGTACGAGATAGGTCAGTGCGGACAGATCGAGGGTGCCCTTGGCCAGGTGGTCCATGATGCGCCCGGGGGTGCCGACGACGATGTGCACGCCGCGGCGGAGCGCGGACAGCTGCACGCCGTACCCCTGGCCGCCGTACACCGGCAGCACGTGCACGCCCCGCATCCGCGAGGCGTAGGACTCGAACGCCTCGCAGACCTGCAGCGCCAGTTCGCGGGTGGGAGCGAGCACCAGGGCCTGCGGCGTCTTCTGCGACACGTCCAGCCGCTCCAGGACGGGCAGCGCGAAGGCGGCGGTCTTGCCGGTGCCGGTCTGCGCCATGCCGACGACGTCGCGTCCGGCGAGCAGGGTGGGGATAGTCGCGGCCTGGATCGGCGAGGGCGTCTCGTAGCCGAGATCGCGGACCGCTTTCAGCACGGGCCCCGTGATGCCGAGCTCCTCGAATCCGGGGCTCGCGGGCGGTGCGTCGGTCGGGTCGATCGTGTCTGCGTCTTCAGGGCTCACTGGCCAAGGGTAGCGCGCCGCTTTCCGCCGCGGCTTGGAGATGCCCGCCCGCCGCCCTCCACCGGTGGCCGTCTCCGTCCGTCCGCCCTTGACCTGACGTCGTCTACCGGCCGGCGGTGAGCGCGAGCAGCCTCTCCCGCACCTGACGGCGCAGCACCTTGCCGATCAGTGAGCGCGGCAGGTCGTCGACGACGAAGATCCGCCGCGGCACCTTGTACGGGGTGAGGATCCCGCGGGCGAAGTCCCGGATCGCCTCCACGTCCACCTCGGCATCCGGGGCCACCACGACGGCGGCGACGACCTCCTCCCCGGAGTGCTCGCTGGGAAGCCCCACCACTGCGGCATCCGTGACGAGCGGATGCTGACGCAGCGCGTTCTCCACCTCGGTGGGCGCGACGTTGAAGCCGCCGGTGATGATGAGCTCCTTGATCCGGTCCACGATCCGCACGAACCCGTGTTCGTCGATCGTGACGATGTCGCCGGTGCGGAACCACCCGTCCACGAACACCGCCTCGGTCTCCTCGGGTTTGCCGTAGTAGCCGGAGAACACCTGCGGGCCGCGCACGATCAGCTCGCCCGCCGTCCCCGCCGGCACGTCGACCGTCGGGTTCTCCGGGTCCACCACGCGGCACTCCGTGCCGGGCAGGGGGAGCCCGACGGTGCCTGGTACGCGGTTCTCCGCGACCGGGTTGGCCATCAGCACGGGGGAGCACTCGCTGAGTCCGTACCCCTCGACGAGGTAGCCGCCGGTCGCCTCCTCGAACGGGACGACGAGCTCGTGCGGCAGGGCCATCGCCCCGGAGATGGCGATCTCGATGCCGGCGAGGGAGACGCCGTTGCGCCGGGCGGCGGCGAGAACGCGGTCGGCGATGGGCGGGACGAGCGGCAGGAACGTCGCCGGGTGCTTCTTCACGATCTCCAGCACGAGATCGGGATCGAACTTCGGGAACAGCACCAGACGCGCACCCATCGACATCGCGAAGGTCAGGCACAGCGTGAGCCCGTACGCGTGGAACATCGGCAGCACCGCGTACACGACGCAGCCCTCGCCTCTCCGGATCGACGGCACCCACGCCTGCGCCTGAGCGGCGTTCGCCAGCAGGTTCCGGTGCGTCAGCGCGGCGCCCTTGGGCGTCCCGGTGGTGCCGGAGGTGTACTGGATGATGGCCAGATCGTTGGTCGCCGGCTTCGGGTGGGACGCCGGCAGGGGCGGGCCGGAGACCACGTCGTCCCACGCGATCGCGCCGCGCACGCGCGCGGTCAGCGCGGCCCTGGCCTCCCGCGCCTTCGCGACCGGCAGGCGCAGCGCGGCCCGCATGCGCAGCGGCATGGCACGCGTCACGTCGACGGAGATGAGCGTCGACACGGCGAGGTCGGCGGGGAACTGCTGCACGGTCGCGGCGACCTTGCTCCAGACGATCGCGTGCGCGGCGCCGTGGTCCTCGAACTGCTTGCGCAACTCGCGCGGGGTGTAGAGCGGGTTGTGCTCGACGACCACCGCGCCCAGCCGCAGCACCGCGTAGAAGGCGATGATGTGCTGCGGGCAGTTCGGCAGCACGATCGCCACGGGATCGCCCGGGCCGACGCCGAGGTCGCGGAGCCCTGCCGCGGCGCGATCGATGGCCTGCTGCAGCTCGGCGTAGGTGGTCTCCGCGCCGAAGAACTGCAGCGCCGTGGCCTGCGGATAGTCGCGGGCGGATGCGGCGACGATGTCGACGAGGGAGCCGTCGAGAGGCGCGAGGTCCTCGGGAACCCCGGGGGCGTAGCTGGCGGTCCAGGGGCGCGGGGGATCGAAGACGGTCACGACCTCCAGCCTATGTGCGAGGGCACTTACGCCGCCCGCGGCCGAGTGCTACCGTCGGGTGCGCCGGGAGTCGGGTGCGCCGGGAGGATGTCATGGGCAGCATCATCGTGGAACAGATCGTCTCCGCCGACGGATACGCCGTCGACGAGCTCGGCGGCATCGACTTCTTCTGGGAGGCCGACTTCGGCGACGAGTCCGATCCGGCGTCCGAGCAGATGCACCGGCTCGCGCGGGTGGACGCCGTGCTGTTCGGACGCCGCACGTACGAGATGTTCGCCGCGTACTGGCCGGAGCGCACCGCCGAGGAGGAGGCCGTCGCGACGTACGTGAACGGGCTGCCCAAATACGTGCTGTCGTCCACCCTGGAACGCGCACCGTGGGGCGAGGGCGAGATCGCCGTGCTCTCGGGAACGGCGACGGATGCCGCGGAGCTGCTGCGCTCCCGTCACGGGGACGTGATCGTGTGGGGCAGCCTCGACCTCACCGACGCCCTCTTCTGGGCCGGCCAGGTCGACGTCCTCCGCCTGAGGATCCTGCCGGTCGTGCTCGGCGCCGGCCGATCCTTCGCCCCCGCGGGCATGCCGCACCTCCGGCTGGAATTGGATCACACCGAGGCGGGCCCCACCGGCATCGTCACCATCGAGTACCGCGCGGCCGGGGATCGCACCGGAGGGGCGGCGTCCCTCTCCTAGACTGGGGTGGTGTCTGAAATCACCCCCGATCTCGTGCGCCATCTCGGCGTGCTCGCGCGCATCAAGCTCACCGACGACGAGGTGACACAGCTGACCGGTCAGCTCGACGTCATCGTCGACAACATCGCGAAGGTGTCGCAGGTCGCCACCCCCGACGTCGTCGCGACCAGTCACCCGATCGCGATGCACAACGTGTTCCGGCCGGACGTCGTGGGTCGGACGCTGACGCAGGATCAGGCGCTGCAGAACGCACCGGATGCGGCGGAGGGCCGCTTCCGCGTCACCGCGATCCTGGGGGAGGAGCAGTGAGCGAGCGGGCAGCAGTGAGCGACATCATCCGCCTGAGCGCCGCGGACCTGGCCGACAGGCTCACCGCCGGGGAGATCTCCAGCGTCGAGGCCACCCAGGCGCACCTCGACCGGATCGCCGAGGTCGACGGCGACGTGCACGCCTTCCTGCACGTCAACGAGCACGCGCTCGACGCCGCCGCCGAGATCGACCGTCGCCGGGCCGCCGGCGAGCAGCTGGACGCCCTCGCCGGCGTGCCGCTCGCGATCAAGGACGTGCTCGTCACCACCGATCAGCCGTCGACGAGCGGTTCGAAGATCCTCGAGGGGTACATGTCGCCCTTCGACGCCACCGTGGTCGCGCGTTCCCGTGCGGCCGGTCTCGTGCCGCTCGGGAAGACCAACATGGACGAGTTCGCGATGGGCTCGTCCACCGAGCACTCCGCCTACGGCCCGACCCGCAACCCGTGGGACCTCGAGCGGATCCCCGGCGGCTCCGGCGGCGGCTCGGCCGCGGCGGTCGCCGCCTTCGAAGCACCCCTCGCCCTCGGCTCCGACACCGGCGGCTCGATCCGCCAGCCCGCGCACGTCACCGGCACGGTCGGCGTCAAGCCCACCTACGGCGGCGTCAGCCGCTACGGCGCGATCGCGCTGGCCTCCAGCCTCGACCAGGTCGGACCGGTCACGCGCACCGTGCTCGACGCCGGTCTGCTGCACGACGTCATCGGCGGGCACGACCCCAAGGACTCCACCTCCCTTCCCGACGCGTGGCCGTCCTTCGCGGACGCCGCGCGCGAGGGCGCGAGCGGGGAGGTCCTCAAGGGCCTGAAGGTCGGCGTCATCCGTGAGCTCCCCGACTCCGGCTTCCAGCCGGGCGTGGCGGCCTCCTTCCACCAGGCCCTGACCCTGATGGAGCAGCAGGGCGCCGAGATCGTGGAGATCTCCGCCCCGCACTTCGAGTACGGTGTGGCCGCGTACTACCTCATCCTCCCCGCGGAGGCCTCGAGCAACCTGGCGAAGTTCGACTCCGTCCGCTTCGGCCTCCGCGTCACCCCGGCCGGCACCCCCACCGTGGAGGACGTCATGTCCGCCACGCGCGAGGCCGGTTTCGGGCCCGAGGTGAAGCGGCGCATCATCCTCGGCACCTACGCCCTGTCCGCCGGGTACTACGACGCGTACTACGGCAGCGCCCAGAAGGTGCGCACCCTCATCCAGCAGGACTTCGCGAACGCGTTCGCCGACGTCGACGTCATCGCCACGCCGTCCGCGCCCACCACGGCGTTCCGGCTCGGCGAGCGGATCGACGATCCGCTGCAGATGTACCTCAACGACATCACCACCATCCCCGCCAACCTCGCCGGGGTCCCCGGCATCTCGATCCCGTCCGGGCTCGCCGAGGATGACGGCCTCCCGGTCGGCATCCAGTTCCTTGCGCCGGCGCGCGAGGACGCCCGGCTGTACCGGGTCGGCGCGGCCCTCGAGGCCGTGCTCACCGATTCCTGGGGTGGCCTGCTGCTGGACCGAGCCCCGTCGCTCGTGGGAGGGAACCGCTGATGGCCGCTGCGCTGATGGACTACGACAAGGCGCTCGAGCTGTTCGAGCCGGTGCTCGGCTTCGAGGTGCACGTCGAGCTGAACACCGAGACCAAGATGTTCTCGGACGCCCCGAACCCGGCCAACGACGCGTACCACGGGGCCGAGCCGAACACGCTGATCGCCCCGGTCGACCTCGGGCTGCCCGGGTCGCTGCCGGTGGTCAACGAGCAGGCGGTGCGATCCGCGATCAGCCTCGGCCTGGCGCTGGGCTGCTCGATCGCGGAATCCTGCCGGTTCGCGCGGAAGAACTACTTCTACCCTGACCTCGGCAAGAACTACCAGATCTCCCAGTACGACGAGCCGATCGCCTTCGACGGCGCCGTCGAGGTCGAGCTCGAGGACGGCACCCGGGTGACCATCCCGATCGAGCGCGCCCACATGGAGGAGGACGCCGGCAAGCTCACCCACATGGGCGGGTCGACCGGCCGCATCCACGGCGCCGAGTACTCCCTCGTGGACTACAACCGCGCCGGTGCGCCGCTCGTCGAGATCGTGACCAGGCCGATCTTCGGCGCCGAGCACCGCGCCCCCGAGATCGCCAAGGCGTACGTCGCCACGATCCGCGACATCGTGCGCAGCCTCGGCATCTCCGAGGCGCGCCTCGAGCGCGGCAACCTGCGCTGCGACGCGAACGTCTCCCTGCGCCGTCGCGTCCCCGAGGGGGCGCCGCCCGAGCCGCTCGGCATCCGCACCGAGACGAAGAACGTGAACTCGATGCGTTCGGTCGAGCGGGCCGTGCGCTACGAGATCCAGCGTCAGGCGCAGATCCTCGCCGACGGCGGCACGATCGTGCAGGAGACCCGGCACTGGCACGAGGACACCGGGGTCACCTCCCCGGGCCGTCCGAAGTCGGATGCCGACGACTACCGGTACTTCCCCGAGCCGGACCTGCTGCCCGTGCAGCCGTCGCGCGAGCTCGTGGAGGAGCTGCGGGCCGCCCTGCCGGAGCAGCCCGTCGCGCGCCGGCGCCGCCTCAAGGCGGACTGGGGCTTCGGCGACATCGAGTTCCAGGGCGTCGTCAACGCCGGCCTGCTCGACGAGGTCGAGGCGACCGTCGCGGCCGGGGCACCCCCGGCGGCCGCGCGCAAGTGGTGGATGAGTGAGATCAGCCGCATCGCCAACGCGCAGGAGACGGATGCCGCCTCGCTGGTCTCCCCGGCCGACGTCGCCGCGCTGCAGAAGCTCGTCGATGCCGGCACGCTCACCGACAAGCTCGCCCGGCAGGTGCTCGAGGGCGTCATCGCGGGGGAGGGAACGCCCCAGGAGGTCGTCGACGCCCGCGGGCTCGCCGTCGTCTCGGACGACGGGGCGCTCATCGCCGCGATCGACGAGGCCCTCGCCGCGCAGCCGGACGTGCTCGCCAAGATCAAGGACGGCAAGGTGCAGGCGGCGGGCGCCATCATCGGCGCCGTGATGAAGGCGATGAAGGGCCAGGCGGATGCGGCTCGCGTCCGCGAGCTCATCCTCGACCGCGCCGCCCAGTAGCTCCCACCCGTTTGGGGCGGGTTCTCGCGTTCGGGGCGGCGGACGACCCCCCGAACATGAAAACCCGCCCCGAACGCATGGGGGAGGGAGAATGGCCTGATGGGACGCGGTGACGGATCGGGGCGCATCGTCTCGCCGCCCGGGGCCGACGACAGCGGCACCGGCATCCTGCACGTCGACATGGACGCGTTCTACGCGGCGGTGGAGGTGCTGCATGATCCGTCCCTGCGCGGCCTGCCGCTGATCATCGGATCCCCGGACGGGCGCTCGGTGGTCTCCAGCGCCTCATACGAGGCGCGCCGCTTCGGCGTGCGCTCCGCCATGCCGGTGTCCCAGGCGCTGCGGCTGTGCCCGACGGCCCGCATCGTCCCGCCCGACTTCTCCCGCTACCACGCCGTGTCCACGCAGGTGATGGCGATCTTCGACCAGATCACCCCCGTCGTCGAGCCGCTGTCGATCGACGAGGCGTTCCTCGACGTGCGCAGTGTGCGCCGGCTGTGGGGCAGCCCCGGGCGGATCGCGGAGCTGATCCGCCGGCGCGTGGCCGACGAGGTCGGCATCACCTGCAGCGTCGGGGTCGCCGCGACCAAGCACGTCGCGAAGATGGCGTCCACGATCGCCAAGCCGGACGGGATGCTGATCGTCCCCGCGGCCCGGACCCAGGAGTTCCTCGACCCCCGACCGGTGCGCGCGATGTGGGGTGTCGGGCCGAAGGCCGCCGAGGCGCTCGAGTCCCGCGGCATCCGCTTCATCCGCGACATCCGCACCACATCGCCGTCCGCGCTCGAGCGTGCCGTCGGCCCCGCCCTCGCCGGCAGGCTGCGGGAGCTGGCGGCCGGGCACGACCCGCGCCGGGTGGAGACCAGCCGGGTCGAGAAGAGCGTCGGGCATGAGGAAACCTTCGACACCGACGTCTCCGATCCGGAGTTCCTGCGCTCGGAGCTGCTGCGCCTGGCCGACCGGGTCGCGGCGCGGCTGCGCCGGGCGGAGTGGGAGGCCGGCGGCGTGGCGATCAAGGTGCGTTTCGCCGACTTCAGCACGGTCAGCAGATCGCACACGCTCCCCGAGCCGACCTCGGTCGGCCAGCGCCTCGGCGAGGTCGCCCGGGGGCTCTTCGACGAGATCGCCCGGCGCGACCCGGTCCGCCTCGTCGGGGTGCGTGCGGAACGCCTCCGCCCGGCGGGCGGGGCGCTCGGCCTCTGGGACGACGACGAGGACTGGCGCCGCGTCGAGGGCGCCCTCGATCGGGCGCGCTCCCGGTTCGGAACCGCCATGGTCACGCGCGCCCGGCACCTCGGCGCAGGCGACGGGCGCGGGGCGGCACCGCACCCGCGCAGCCCCTCCGATCCGCGCCGAGATCTCGAATGACGGATGCCCCGGCCGGTGGGCTAGCGTAGCTGCATGCCTCACATCGCACTCGAGCTCGGCCGCAGCGCCGCGTCCTTCGGCGTGAAAAGCGCCTACGGTGAACCGCAGCAGGTGGACGGGGCGGAGTTCACGCCCGTCGCGCTCACGCTGACCGGCTTCGGCGGAGGCAACATGGACGACTCCGCCGGCGGCGGAGGAGGCGGCGGAGTCGCCATCCCGCTCGGCGTGTACGTCCGTCGTGAGGAGGGGCTGCGCTTCGAGCCGAACTTCGTGTCGCTGCTTGCCGTGGCGACGCCGTTCGTCTGGATCGCCGGCCGCGCGCTGAGCCGCATCATCCGTGCCCTCAAGAAGTGACGACCCGGTCGCGGCGGCGATCGTCGCGGGCGTGGCACGGCTGCGCGACGCCGTCCGCGAGGTCGCGGCCTCGAACCCGGTCGTCCTGATCGACGGCCGCAGCGGCGCGTGCAAGACGACCATCGCCCGTGTGCTGGTGCGGGAGTGGCCGCTGCAGACAGCGCCGCAGCTCGTGGCTCTGGACTCGATCTACCCCGGCTGGGACGGCCTCGCCGAGGGGGTGGAGACGGCGCGGGAGCGCATCCTCCGTCCGCATGCGCGCGGCCTCCTCGGCACCTGGCAGCGCTTCGACTGGGAGGCTGGGGAGTACGCGGAGAGCCACGCGGTGGATCCTGCGCTCGGGCTGATCGTGGAGGGGTGCGGGGCGCTCACGACCGCGACCGCACGCCTGGCGGACGTCCGCGTCTGGGTGGACTCGCCTGAGCCGAGTCGCCGGCACCGCGCGCTCGGGCGCGACGGGGACGCGTTCCGGCCGCATTGGGACCGCTGGGCGGCGCAGGAGCGGGCGCACATCGCCCGTCACGACCCGGTGGCGCTCGCAGACGTCGTGATCCCCATCCCCTGAGGTGTCAGGGCCGCTCCGGCGGCGCGTCCTGCTCGTCGGCGACGCGGATCAGCCCGTCCAGGCGGTAGCCGAGCCAGTCGTACACGGCGAACCGCGGGTCGTCGGGGTGATGCTCATCGGACTCGTCGACACCGAGCCGGGACGCCATCACCAGGCGCATCGCGGTCAAGGTGCGCAACCACGCGTCGAGGTCGTCCACCCGGATCACCACGTCGCGCGGAGCCAGCACCGCGTCGTCATCGTCGTCGTCCTCGATGCGGAAGCCGTCCAGCGCGGCGCGCACCACGCGGGCGTCCCCCGCCCGCCGGTCCAGTAGCTCCCGCCGGGTCAGCTCCGAGTACGTGGCGGCGGCGTCGCGGTCCTCCGGGTAGGCGTCCGGGGTCAGGCGAGCGAGCCCGGCGTCCTCGGGCGCCTCCTCGTCGAGCAGCATCCGGAACTCGTCCACGAGCCGCGCCAGGTGCACGCCCTCGATGAGCGCCAGCGGCAGCAGGATCACGCGGTCGTCCATGTCTCGGTTCCTTCCCCGGGCGTGCTCACAGCGGCGCCTTCCGCACGGTCGCCCACAGGCCGTAGTCGTGCATGGCACGGGCGTGGGTCTCCATCGTCTCCCGCGGCCCGGTCGCGACCACGGCGTGCCCCTCGTGGTGCACGGCGAGCATCAGGCGCGTGGCGTGCTCCCGCGAGTACCCGAAGTAGGTGCGGAAGACCCGCACGACGTAGCTCATCAGGTTCACCGGGTCGTTCCACACCACGACCTGCCACGGTTCGAGCGGAGCGGCGGTGAGATCGACGGCCTCGTCGACGTCCTCGTCAACCTCAGGGGCGGCGAAGGGCGCTCATGCCCACCCCAGCTCATGCAGCTGCGCATCGTCGATGCCGTAGAAGTGCGCGATCTCGTGGACCAGTGTGGTGTGGATCTCGTCCCGCAGCTCGTCCTCGGTCTCGCACGCGGCCAGATGCGCCCGGCGGTAGACGACGATGCGGTCGGGCAGCTCGCCCATGCCGTACTGGCCGCGCTCGGTGAGGGCCAGGCCGTCGTAGAGGCCGAACAGCTCCTCGCCGTCCTCGGGGGCGTCCTCGACGACGAACACCACGTTCTCCAGTCCGTCGACCATGTCGTCGGGCAGCCGGTCGAGCTCCTCGATCACCAGGGCTTCGAAGGCATCCGCGTCCAGCTGCATGCCGCGGGGGAGGGGCCGCTCCATGTGCACCCGCCGGCCGTGCCGATCCAGGCCCAGACGCGCCTCGGCCGCCACCAGCCCGCGGTGGAAGTCGTCGTCGGGGTCGGGATGCTCCTGGAAGCCCGCCGAGGCGTAGAACGGGGCGTTCCAGGGCACATCGGCGTAGGTGCGCAGCGTCATCCGGGTCGCGCCGCGCGCGGCTGCCTCGTCCATCGCCGCCTCGAGCAGGGCTCGGCCGTGACCGCGGCGCGTGTGCCCGGGCAGCACGGACAGCTGCTCGAGGTGCGCGGTCTCCTCGTGCTCGATGACGTGCGCGAAGCCGACCGGGGCGCCGGACCCGGTCTCGGCGACCACCAGGACGAACCCGCCGTCGTCGAGACGTGCACGTCCCGAGGGCGGCGTCCCCCAGTCGAGCGGACCGAACGCCTCCTCGAACAGGGCGTCGGCCGCGGCTTCGATGCCGGCCAGCGCGGCCAGATCGGCCTCGGTCGCGGGGCGGACGTGGGAGGGCATGTCTCGATGCTATCGAGCCGAGCGGGAGCGGGAGCGGTGCGGGCATGCGGCACCGAAGAGCGGAAGCCCGGTGACCTTCTGATCACCGGGCTTCCGAGTGGGGTGAGTAACGGGGCTTGAACCCGCGACCTCCTGGACCACAACCAGGCGCTCTACCAACTGAGCTATACCCACCATGCGCCCGCTTCCGCAGGCAACCAGAAGAGTCTATTACACGTTTGAGGTGAACTCCGACACCGTGCGCGCGGCGATGTCGCGCGCGTCGTCGCTGGACGGTCCCGGCTCGGTCACGAACACCGCCTGGCGGTAGTACTGGAGCTCGCGGATCGACTCGAGGATGTCGGCCAGGGCGCGGTGCCCGCCGTCCTTGGCCGGCGCCTGGAAGAACACGCGCGGGTACCAGCGGCGGGAGAGCTCCTTGATGCTCGAGACGTCCACGTTGCGGTAGTGCAGGTACTGGTCGATCCGCGGCATGTACTTGGCGAGGAACATCCGGTCGGTGCCGATCGTGTTCCCGGCCAGCGGCGCCTTGCGCTCGAGCGGGACGAAGCGCTTGATGTACTCGAGCGTGCGCTCCTCGGCCTCGGCGATGGAGACGCCGTGCGGGATCTCGTCGAGAAGCCCGGACGTGCGGTGCATCTCGGTGACGAACTCGTTCATGTGCGCCAGTGCCGCGTCGCTCGGCTTGATCACGACCTGGAAGCCCGGATCGAGCGGGCGCAGTTCGAAGTCCGTGACGACCACCGCGATCTCGACCAGCTCGTCGACGGCGAGGTCGAGGCCGGTCATCTCGCAGTCGATCCAGACCAGGCGGTCGTTCTCGGAGGCAGAAACCATGCTCACATCCTAGTGATGGCGGGCGAAGCTCCATCGTGCGCGGTAGCCTTGGGGATACCGCCTCCTTAGCTCAGTGGACAGAGCGACAGCCTTCTAATCTGTTGGTCGCAGGTTCGAATCCTGCAGGGGGCACGCCTGGTGGCCGACGAGCCCGAGGTCGGCGTTCGCCGTTCTTCAGTACCGCAGCGCCGCGACCGCATCGTCCGCCTGCCAGAACTCGCCGACGAGCCGGAACGTTCCGGAGGCCAGATGCAGCCGCTCGGCACGGTAGCGGATGCCGAGCGGATCGGCCACGACCCGCAGGTGGCCGCGGATGCTGCCGCGCTCGTCGACCACGCGCCAGAGATGGTCGGCCGCGCGCTCCAGGTGCTCGGGACCGCGCAGCGCCGGGGTCTCCCACAGCATCGAAGGCAGGTTCTCGATCAGGGTGTCCATGTCGTCTCCTTTCCGTGCTTCGAACATAAGGACGACCACCGACATCGGCTCCCGGGCGATGTGCACCCGCCGCGCGGCATCCCTACACTGTGCTGGTGACGTGGACGATCTGGCTCTCGCTGCTCGCCGCGTGCATCGTCATCAGCCTCACCCCGGGCGCGGGCGCCATCAACACGATGACCAACGCGCTCAACGAGGGCTGGCGGCGCTCGATCTGGGGAGTGCTCGGCCAGCAGGCCGCGCTCGTCGTGCACATCGCGATCGTCGCGGCCGGAGTCGGGCTGCTCGTCTCGCAGTCGCCCGTGCTGTTCGAGACGATCCGCTATCTCGGCGCCGCGTACCTGGTCTACCTCGGCATCCGGCTGATCCTCGCCCGTCCACAGGCCGAAGACGCCTCGGAGCCCGCGGCACGGCGGCGCGAGGGGCGCTGGTCGATGTTCCGCCGCGGCTTCTGGGTCAACATCCTGAACCCGAAGGCGATCGTGTTCTTCCTCGCCTTCGTGCCGCAGTTCGTGCGGCTCGACCGCGATCCGCTGCCGCAGTACCTGATCCTCGTCGCGACGGTCGTGGCGGTGGACGTGCTGGTGATGTGGTTCTTCTTCGCGGTGGCGGCGCGGCCGTTCCGCCGGCTCACCGGCAGCATCCGCGGGCAGCGCATCCTGAACGCCGTGTTCGGCGGGCTGTTCATCGCCGTGGCCGCGCTGCTGCTCTTGGTGCACTGAGCTGCTCATGGTGCACCGAGGCCGTCGTGAGGTGCGCGCACGCGCCGTGACGCACGCCCCGGCCGACACGGAGGGCGTAGCATGGTAGCGACGACAAGGAGATCGACATGGCGAAGAAGACGTTCGTGCTCGCCGGCGGCTGCTTCTGGTGTCTCGACGCCGCCTACCGCCCGTTGCGCGGGGTGGAGACGGTGGTGTCCGGCTACGCCGGCGGCACCACACCCCACCCCAGCTACGAGCAGGTGTGCACCGGCACGACCGGTCACGCCGAGGCGGTGGCGGTGACCTTCGATCCGGACGTGATCCCCGAGGATGTGATCCTCGACGCGTTCTTCACGATGCACGATCCGCGCCAGCTCAACCGTCAGGGCAACGACATCGGCACGCAGTACCGCAGCGCCATGTTCCCCGCCGACGACGAGCAGCGCGCCCTGTTCCAGAAGGCCCGCGACCGCGCCGCCACGTATTGGGACGGCGAGCCGGTCACCACGATGGAGCCGCTCGGCGAGTTCTACCCGGCGGAGGAGTACCACCAGGACTTCTTCGCGAAGAACCCGACCCAGGGCTACTGCAACGCCGTCGCGGTGCCGAAGGTCAACAAGGTGCGCGCTCGGTTCGCCGAGTACGTCGCCTGAGTCGTTCCTCCTCCACAGCGGGCGGATCCCGCGGGTTCTCCACCGGCACCGGCTTCCAGCCTGATGCCGGCGTCCGCGCCGGAGCACGCTGTAGTGATCCGGGCGCGGACCCGGCACGACAGGAGGACGAACATGAGCGACACGGTGACCATCCGCGGCAACATCGGCGGAGATCCGGTCAGGAGCGTGACGGCGAACGGCGACGCCGTGGTCCACTTCCGGGTGGCCACGACATCCCGTTATCGCGACCGCCGCACCGGCGAGTGGGTGGAGAAGGAGCCGAACTGGTACTCGGTCTCTGCGTTCCGCCAGCTGGCCGAGCACGCCAAGGCCTCGCTGCGCAGCGGTGATGCGGTGATCATCACCGGCACGCTGCAGCTCAAGGAGTGGGACAGCAACGGCCGGAAGGGGTACGCGGCGGACATCGTCGCGGATGCGATCGGGCACGATCTGCGGTGGGGGACCAGTGCGTTCCTGCGCGCCCGGCGGGCAGCGCCGCAGGCGACCGAGGTCGCGGTGCCGCCGACCACCATGCCCGCTCCGGCGGTCGCCGCGCCCTCGGCCCCCCAGAGCTGGGCCCCCGCCGGCGAGCCGGTCGCGGGCGGCGCGGCGGAGGAGGACGCGGACAGCGACCAGGAGCTGTGGGACGACGCCGGGCTGGCGCGGGTGGAGGAGGAACCTGCCGAGGCGTACGCCTAGCCCCGGGCGCCGACGGCCGCTGGTGCGAGCGATGCCCGCGGGTGCGGCGGCGGGGGATGCGGGCGGTGGCGGTGGGAGGCTCCGGGTCGTGGCGCGCAGGGGCGTGGTCTGCGGCGGCGGGCGGATGCCGGACGCCTAGACTACGGGCGTGCCCCCTGGATCGTCCGCCGCCGCACCCCGCAGCGTCCGCCCCTGGCGGTACGGGGCGGTGCTCGCGCTCCTGCTGGCGCTGACCGGGTGCGGGCAGCCGGCTCCGGATGCCCGGGACACGGCGGCCCCGACCGCCGGGGCGTCGTCGGTCCCGCCCGGGTCGAGCGCTCCTCCCGGGGAGACGACCGGCCCCGGTGCCGCACCGCCGCCCGCGGCGGAGCCGCCGGTGCTGCATCCGGAGGGGACCGCGGCGGACAATCTGCCGCTGTTCGCGCACGTCGCCGCCGGCGTGTGGGCGTCGGAGGATCGTGCGCGGGGCCGGGCGTACATCGACGCGCTCGTCGCCGCGGGGTTCGACAAGGCGCGGATGCAGGTGACGGAGGACGAGTCCACGGTCGGCAATCCGGCCGAGAGCCTGCAGTTCTCGGTCGCGTGGCCCGACGGCCAGTGCCTGATCGGTCAGGTGGGGCCGTCCACGGGCGACCCGGTGACCGCGGTGATGCCGCAGCTCGCCGGAGGGCGATGCCTCATCGGCCGGACCCGGCCGATCGACTGGTGATCCGGGCCGCCCGGAAAGGCCGGGCCGCCCGGAAAGGCCGGGCCGCCACCGAGCCTGCCCACCGGCCGGACGCCCGGCCCACGGCCCCGCCGACGCGTCATGCGGGACCGGGGATGTAACGGCATCTCGGTAGTCTGTCCGGGTGGACACCGACGCATCGACCCTTCCGCCTGAGACCACCGCAGCCCGCATCGGCCGGATCGCCGGAGCCTGGTTCCCGCTGATCGTGCTCGCGGCGGGGGCGATCGCCGTGTTCGTCCCGGGGCCGTTCCTGGTCCTCGGACCGTGGATCACGCCCCTGCTGATGATCATCATGCTCGGCATGGGGATGACCCTGCGGGCGTCCGACTTCGCGATCGTCGCCCGCCGATCCATCGCGCTCCTCATCGGGGTGCTCGCGCAGTACATCGTCATGCCCACGACCGGCTGGATGCTGGTCACGCTCCTGCAGCTGGACCCGGCGATCGCCGTCGGTGTGATCCTCGTCGCATCCGCGCCGGGCGGCACGGCCTCGAACGTGATGACCTATCTCGCCAAGGGCGACGTCGCCCTGTCCGTCGCGATGACCACCGTCTCGACGCTCCTCGCGCCGATCCTCACACCGCTGCTGGTCCTCTTCCTCGCCGGGTCCTACCTGCCGGTGGACGCGGCCGGCCTGTTCCTCTCCATCGTGCAGATCGTGCTGATCCCGATCGCGGTCGGCCTGCTGCTGCGCCGCTTCCTGCCCCGCCTCGTGGACGTGCTCGTCGCGTGGATGCCGCTGGTGTCGGTCGTCGGCATCACGCTCGTCGTCCTCGCCGTGGTCGCCGGCAGCGCCGCCACGATCCTCGCCTCCGGTCTGCTGATCTTCGCGGTCGTCATCGCCCTCAACGGCGTCGGGCTGCTCCTCGGCTACGGAGCCGCCCGCCTCGCAGGCCTCGACGAGGCCTCGCGGCGCGCTGTGAGCATCGAGGTCGGCATGCAGAACTCCGGGCTGGCAGCGGGACTCGCGCGCACCCACTTCACCCCGGAGGCGGCGCTGCCGGCGGCGATCTTCTCGGTCTGGCACAACGTCTCCGGCTCTCTGCTCGCCGGGTTCTGGTCGCGCCGGGTGCCGGCGGACGCTCGCCGCGCCGCCGCCGCGCGCGGCGCCGGCTGACGCCGACCCCTCGGCCCGCCTCCGTCCGCGCCACCCGTTAGGCTGGAGAGTCGGGCCCGCCGCCCGATCCGCATGCCCGCCGACAGAAGGAGCGCTGCTTCGTGGCCGAGTACATCTATTCCATGGTCCGAGCCCGCAAGGCCGTGGGCGACAAGGTCATCCTCGACGACGTCACCATGTCGTTCCTGCCCGGCGCGAAGATCGGCATGGTCGGCCCGAACGGCGCCGGCAAGTCGACGATCCTGAAGATCATGGCCGGACTCGACCAGCCCTCCAACGGCGAGGCCAAGCTCACGCCGGGCTACAGCGTCGGCATCCTCATGCAGGAGCCCGAGCTGGACGAGTCGAAGACCGTGCTGGAGAACATCCAGGAGGGCGTGGCGATCAAGGCGAAGGTCGACCGGTTCAACGAGATCTCCGCACTGATGGCCGACCCGGACGCCGACTTCGACGCCCTGCTCGCCGAGATGGGCGTGCTGCAGGAGGAGATCGACGCGGCGGACGGCTGGGACCTCGACTCGCAGCTCGAGCAGGCCATGGACGCGCTGCGCACCCCGCCCGCCGACGCCCCGGTGGGCCCGCTCTCCGGCGGTGAGAAGCGCCGCGTGGCGCTGGCCAAGCTGCTGCTGCAGAAGCCCGACCTGCTGCTGCTCGACGAGCCCACGAACCACCTCGACGCAGAGAGCGTGCTCTGGCTCGAGCAGCACCTGCAGTCCTACAAGGGCGCCGTGATCGCGATCACCCACGACCGGTACTTCCTGGACAACGTGGCGGAGTGGATCGCGGAGGTCGACCGCGGGCGGCTGATCGGGTACGAGGGCAACTACTCGACGTACCTGGAGAAGAAGGCCGAGCGCCTCGACATCCAAGGCAAGAAGGACGCCAAGCTCGCCAAGCGCCTGAAGGACGAGCTGGAGTGGGTCCGCTCCAGCGCCAAGGGCCGCCAGACCAAGTCGAAGGCCCGTCTGGCCCGCTACGAGGAGATGGCGGCCGAGGCGGAGCGCACCCGCAAGCTCGACTTCGAGGAGATCCAGATCCCGCCGGGGCCGCGCCTGGGCACCGTCGTGATCGAGGCGAAGAACCTGCAGAAGGGCTTCGGCGACCGCACCCTCATCGACGGCCTCAGCTTCAGCCTGCCGCCGAACGGCATCGTCGGCGTGATCGGTCCGAACGGCGTCGGCAAGACCACGCTGTTCAAGACCATCGTCGGTCTGGAGCCCCTCGACGGCGGCGACCTGAAGATCGGCGAGACGGTCAAGATCAGCTACGTCGACCAGTCCCGGGCGAACATCGACCCGGAGAAGACGCTGTGGGAGGTCGTCTCCGATGGGCTGGACATCATCACCGTCGGCAAGACCGAGATCCCGTCCCGCGCCTACGTGTCGAAGTTCGGGTTCAAGGGCCCGGACCAGCAGAAGAAGGCGGGCGTGCTCTCCGGCGGTGAGCGCAACCGCCTCAACCTCGCGCTCACCCTGAAGGAGGGCGGCAACCTGCTGCTCCTCGACGAGCCGACCAACGACCTCGACGTGGAGACCCTGAGCTCGCTCGAGAACGCGCTCCTCGAGTTCCCCGGGTGCGCGGTGGTCATCACCCACGACCGGTGGTTCCTCGACCGCATCGCCACGCACATCCTCGCCTACGAGGGCACGGACGAGAACCCGGCGCAGTGGTACTGGTTCGAGGGCAACTTCGAGTCGTACGAGCGGAACAAGATCGAGCGTCTCGGCCCGGAGGCCGCCCGCCCGCACCGCACGACGCACCGCAAGCTCACCCGTGACTGACCGGAAGCTGCACATCCCGATCCAGCTGCGCTGGGGCGACCTCGACGCGTTCAACCACGTCAACAACACCTCCATGCTGAAGCTGCTGGAGGAGGCCCGCGTGCGCGCCTTCTGGAAGGCCGCGCCGGGGGAGGAGGCGCCCCCGACCGCGCTCCTCGACTCCGGCATCGAGCAGGGCGTCCTCACGCTCATCGCGCGGCAGGAGATCGAGTACCTCGCGCCGGTGCCCTACCAGCGCCGCCCGCTCGAGGTGCAGATGTGGTTCGGCAAGCTCGGCGGCTCCAGCGTCGAGGTCTGCTACGAGGTGTACAACCATCCCGAGAGCGACGGACGGATGCTGTACGCCCGCTCCACCGCGGTCATCGTCCTCGTCGACGCGGCGACCGGCCGGCCGACCCGGATCACCCCGGAACTGCGGGCCGCGTGGGAGCCGTACCTCGGCGACCCGATCGAGTACAACCGGCGCTGAACCGGCTCACGGGGCGGACTCGTCCGGCACCCGGACCATGATCTCCTGCGCGACGCTGGCGACGAGCATCCCGTCCCTGGTGTAGATCCGGCCGGTGGCCAGCCCCCGGCCGCCGCGCGCGTTCGGCGACTCCTGCAGGTAGAGCAGCCACTCGTCGACCCGCGCGAACCGGTGCCACCACATGGCGTGATCGAGACTGGCGACCTTCAGCCCGGGCAGCGACCAGGCCACGCCGTGCGCGCGCAGGATCGACTCCTGGATGGTCATGTCGCTCAGGTAGGCGAGCGCCGCCTGGTGAAGCCGCGGGTCGTCCGGCATGCGCGCCCGCATCCGCATCCACACCGCCTGCTGCGGCGTGCGCTCCGCACCGGGGGCGAGGTAGATCGGCCCCTCGACGTGGCGCAGGTCGGCGGGGCGGTCGCGCAGCATCCGTCCGGTGAGCGGATGCACGGACGCCGCGAGCTCCTCGTCGCCGGGCACGTCCTCCGGCGCCGGGATGCCTTCGGGCATGGGCGCGGCGTGCTCGACGCCGGGACCGTCGTCCTGGAAGGAGGCGATCATGGAGAAGATCGGCACGCCGTTCTGATACGCCTGCGAGCGGCGCGTCGAGAAGGAGCGGCCGTCGTGGATCCGGTCCACCGCGATGGTCAGGCCCTGGCCGGCGTCGCCGGACCGCAGGAAGTAGCCGTGCATGGAGTGCAGGTGGCGCCCCTCCGGCATCGTGCGTTCGGCGGCGATGAGCGACTGGGCGAGCACCTGTCCGCCGTAGATGCGGCCGGTGGGCATCGGATGCGAGATGCCGGTGAAGATGTCCTCCGTGGTGCGCGCCTGCGAGTCGGCGAGATCGAGCACGCGCAGCAGCCGGTCGACGGACTCCCTCGCGCTGCCGTCCTCGCTCATCGCACCCCGCTTCCGGTCGGTCCCTGCTCGGTAGTCTAGAGGCGTGCCCCCTCGCCTCGTCCTCGCCGACGCGCCCACCGCGCGCGATGTGCTGACCTTCGCCGGCCGCGCCCGGGCGATCTCCGACGACGGCGTGCGGCTGCAGGCCTCCGGCGGCGTGCTCGTGCTCACCGCCGCCGCACTCGCCCCGCAGGGGCTGTTCGACCGCACCCCGACCGTGCTGGCGATGCGCATCGTGCACGCCGACCCCGAGCTGGAGTGCGACCTCGTCGTGGACGAGCTGCGCGCCAGCGACGATGAGCGGGCCCTGGAGCTGCCGGACACGGCGCGTTCGCCCGCGTGGGCGGGCGTGTCCCCGCCCCGCAGCGGGTGGGCGCCGATCGCCGCGCTGACCGCCTCGGCGATCGCCGAGCGGGCGCAGTGGGGGATGTCCGCCGTGGCGCGCGCCACCGGCACGCAGTCCGGGGAGGACGTCGTGCGCGCGGTGCGGGCGTCGGTGTGGGGCGAGCCGGATGCCGACCTCGGCGACCTCCCGCGCGGGGTCGCGTTCGCGGCCCAGGCATTCGGGTTCATCTCCGGCGCCGAGCGGGTCCCGGTCACCGCCTCGGGCCGCTGGACGCGGCTCGCGTTCCAGCGCGGCCACGTGCTCAGCCGCGGTCCGGCGGCCGTGGGTCTGACCGAGGTGAGGGCGACCGGCCGGAGCGCCTGAGCGCACCCGCCGCACGCGGCAGAGCGGGCTCAGCCGGTGGCGCCGGGGTCCTCCGCCGCGCGCGTCTCGAGCGTCGGGCGCCCGCCGGGGGCGGGGCCGATGCCGGAGGGCTCGAAGGTGTTCACCATGGCGTGGGCCGCCCGCTCCAGGTAGTCCCACAGCGTGGCCTCGTGCATCGGCGACAGCCCGAGCTCGTCCACGGCCGCCCGCATGTGCCGCAGCCACCGATCGCGCGCGTCCGGGTCGACGTGGAACGGCATGTGCCGCATCCGCAGCCTCGGGTGGCCGCGCCGCTCGCCGTAGGTGGTCGGCCCGCCCCAGTACTGCACCAGGAACAGCGTGAGCCGCTCGGCGGCCGGTCCGAGATCCTCCTCCGGGTACATCGGACGCAGCACCGGGTCCTCGGCGACGCCGCGGTAGAACGCGGCGACGAGCTTCTCGAAGGTGGCGTGGCCGCCGACCTCGTCGTAGAACGTCACTTCGGGGCCTCCTGATCGTCCTGCTGGCCGGCGGGCCGCTTCCGCCGCCAGATGCCGCGCTCGAGCGGCTTCGGCACGCCGGTGACGGCGTTCGGCCGGGTCTTCGGCGGGTTCGCCCCGCGCACCCGCCGCGCCCCCTCCAGCCCGGTGAGCATCACCGAGGACATCTTCGGGATGCCGATCTCCCTCTCGGCGAGCGCGGCGTGCAGCCGGCGGCGCAGCTCCTGCGACACGTCGTCCATCGCGTTCGCCCTGGTCTTCATCACGACGCGGACCACGAGCGCATCGCCGTCGATCGACTCCAGCCCCCAGATCTCCGGCTTCTCGATGATGCGGGTGCGCCACTTGGCGTCCTTCGCCAGCCCCTGCGCGGTCTCCAGCATCACCTTCTCGACGGCGGCGAGGTCGGCGTCCGGCGGCACGCCGAGGTCGATGATCGCGCGCGCCCAGCCCTGCGACATGTTCCCGATCCGGGTGACCTCGCCGTTGCGGACGTACCACAGCGTGCCGTTCACGTCGCGGACCTGGGTGACCCGGACGCTGACGTACTCCACGACGCCGGTCGCCAGACCCAGGTCCACGACGTCGCCGATGCCGATCTGGTCCTCGGCGACGAGGAAGATGCCGTTCAGCACGTCCTTGACGATGTTCTGCGCGCCGAAGCCGAGGCCGGCCCCCACGGCGGCGGTGAGCAGTGTCAGCGAGCCGAGCAGGCTTGGGGAGAGGTGGTTCACGATGAGCACGATCGCGATGACCACCAGCATCACGTTCACGATGTTCTGCAGGATCGACCCCAGGGTGCGGGTGCGCTGCACCAGGCGCATGTCGGCCAGCGGGGATCGCTCCAGGGCCTGCGTGTCGTCGACGGCGGCCTTGCTCTTCGCGCTGTCCACGATCCGCTTCACGATGCGGTGGATCACACCGCGCAGGATCAGCGCGACCAGGACGCAGGCGACGATGATGGCCAGCACGCCGAGCGCCTTCATGCCGATCTCGACGAGTCCGGCGAGGACGGCGCCCCACCAGCCGGGGTCGGTGACGTCGGGTTCGGGCGGCGCGGTCTCGAGGGGGAGCAGCATCACCTCCCGATCCTAACGACGGAGGCCTCCGTGCGGGCTGAGCGCGCGGAGGCCTCCGAGGGTTCGGACGATCAGCTGTCGTCGCGGTCCGCATCCCTCGCCTGGGCGGCCAGGGCCCGCTCGACGTCGGCGAGGTTCTCGGCCACCAGGCGGCGCAGCGCCGGGGCGGCGTCCTGGTGCGCCGACAGCCAGGAGCGGGTCGCGTCGCGCAGGGCGGTGTCGGCGAGCGCCTTCGGGTACAGGCCCACGATGAGGTACTGCGCGATCTGATAGGTGCGCGACTCCCACACCGGCAGCAGCATGTCGAAGTACGCCGGCACGAACTCCGCGAGCACCGCCGCGCCCGCCGGGTGGACGAAGCCGGCCGCCGCCGAGCGGACGATCGTGTTCGGCTGGTCGTCGTGCTCGACCAGGGCGTCCCACACCGCGCGCTTGGCCTCGGGGGTGGGCAGTGCGGCCTTCGCCATCCACGCGAACTCGGCCCCCTTGGCGGTGTTGTCGGCGGCGAGGGCGGCGTCGATGGCCTGCGTGTCGGTGGCGCCCACCGTGGCCAGGCCCACCAGCAGCTGCCAGGACAGGTCGGCGTCGATCTCCAGGCCCGGGAGGGTCTCCTCGCCGGAGCGGAGGCGGCCGACGATGCCGGCGTGCTCGGGAGTGACCAGGGAGTTGGCGAACGCGGTCACGAACTGCAGCTGGTTGTCGCCGCCCGGGGCGGCCTCCTGCGCGAGCGCCCACAGCCGGTCGGCGACCTTCTCCCGCGCGGCCGCGCGGCTCTCCGGGGCGACGTACAGGCTCACCGCGGTCTGCAGCTGAGCGAGCGTGGTGCGCACCGTGGTCGACTCGGTCTCCCGGCCGATGTTGCCGAGGACCAGGTCGATGTAATCGGATGCCGCGCTCTCCGCGTCGCGGGTCTGGTCCCACGCGGCGCCCCACACCAGCGAGCGCGCCAGCGGATCGGCGATGTCGGAGAGGTGGGCGATCGCGGTGGCCAGCGAGCGCTCGTCCAGGCGGATCTTCGCGTAGGCGAGGTCCTCGTCGTTCAGGAGCACCAGGTCGGGGCGGCGGCGACCGTTCAGCTCCGGGATCTCGGTGCGGTCGCCGTCGATGTCGACCTCGATGTGGTGCCTGCGCGCGAGGGTGCCGTCGACCAGGTCGTAGAAGCCGATGCCGAGGCGGTGCGGCCGGATGGTCGGGTAGTCGGCCGGCGCGGTCTGCGTCACCGCGAAGCGGGTGATGACGCCCTCGGCGTCTTCGGCGATGACCGGGGAGAGCGTGTTCACGCCCGCCGTCTCCAGCCACTTCTTCGACCAGGTGCCGAGGTCCCGCCCGCTGGTCGCCTCCAGCTCGACGAGCAGGTCGTTCAGCTCGGTGTTGCCCCAGGAGTGCTTCTGGAAGTACTGCGACACCCCGGCGAAGAACGCCTCGATGCCGACCCAGGCGGCGAGCTGCTTGAGCACCGAGCCGCCCTTGGCGTAGGTGATGCCGTCGAAGTTGACCTGCACGTCCTCGAGGTCGTTGATCTCGGCGACGATCGGATGCGTGGACGGCAGCTGGTCCTGTCGGTAGGCCCAGGTCTTCTCCATCGCGTTGAAGGTCGTCCACGCCTCGGTCCACTCCGTGGCCTCCGCCGTGGCGATCGTGGAGGCCCACTCGGCGAACGACTCGTTCAGCCAGAGGTCGTTCCACCACTTCATCGTCACCAGGTCGCCGAACCACATGTGCGCGAGCTCGTGCAGGATCGTGACGACGCGGCGCTCCTTCACGGCATCCGTCACCTTGCTGCGGAAGACGTACGTCTCGGTGAAGGTGACGGCGCCCGCGTTCTCCATCGCGCCGGCGTTGAACTCGGGGACGAAGAGCTGGTCGTACTTCGCGAACGGGTAGGGGACGCCGAACTTCGACTCGAAGTACGCGAAGCCCTGCCGGGTCTTCTCGAAGATGTCCTCGGCGTCCACGTGCTGCCACAGGCTCTTGCGGCCGTACACGCCGAGCGGGATCACGCGACCGGAGGCGCTGGTCAACTCGGAGAACGTCGCCTCGTACGGCCCCGCGATGAGCGCCGTGATGTACGAGGAGATGCGCGGGGTGGGCTCGAAGCCCCAGGTCGCGGTCGGCTCGCTGCCCGTGGACGGGTCGTGCACGATCGGCTCGGGCGTGGGGGAGTTCGACACCACGGTCCACGCCGCCGGCGCCGTGACGGTGAACTGGAACGTCGCCTTCAGGTCGGGTTGCTCGAACACCGCGAACACCCGCCGGGAGTCGGGCACCTCGAACTGGGTGTACAGGTACACCTCGCCGTCGACCGGATCGACGAAGCGGTGCAGGCCCTCGCCGGTGTTCGTGTACAGGCAGTCGGCGTCCACGACGAGGACGTTCTCCTCCTGCAGGCCGCTCAGCGCGATGCGCGAGTCCGCGAACACCTCGTTCGGGTCGAGCTGCTCACCGTTGAGCGAGATCTCGCGCACCTCGCGCGCGATGAGGTCGATGAACGTGAAGCTCCCCGGCGTCGCGGAGAAGCGCACGACGCTGCGCGATCCGAACACCTCGGCGCCCTTGGTGAGATCGAGGGCGATCTCGTAGGAACGCGTGTCGATGACGGCGCGGCGCTCCTGCGCTTCGATGCGGGTGAGGTTCTCTCCAGGCACAGCTGTTCTCCCAGGGGTGAGGGGATGTCGTCCCAAAGCCGACGCTGCTGGCGCCGGCGACAACCCTGACAGCCTACGCCAGAGC
The DNA here is from genome assembly GCF_028472845.1 of Microbacterium sp. EF45047. Taxonomy (NCBI): domain Bacteria; kingdom Bacillati; phylum Actinomycetota; class Actinomycetes; order Micrococcales; family Microbacteriaceae; genus Microbacterium; species Microbacterium sp. EF45047. Next base: position 1,234,929 of record NZ_CP069429.1, read on the forward strand.
GGGCGCCGCGCATCTCCTCCGCGCTCGCTCATAGGGTTCGGATGCGAGGATGACAGGGTGACTGTCAACGCATCGGATGCCGTTCCCCACGCGTCGCCCGCCGCTGCGGGCGGCCCCCGCCACGTCGAGGAGCCGGTCGCGTACGACGCGATCCTGCTCGCCGGATTCGGAGGTCCCGAAGGGCAGGAGGACGTCATCCCCTTCCTGCGGAACGTGACCCGGGGCCGCGGGATCCCGGACGAGCGGCTCGAGGAGGTCGCCCACCACTACCGGCACTTCGGCGGGGTGAGCCCGATCAACGCGCAGAACCGCGAGCTGAAGGCCGCGCTGGAGGCGGAGCTCGCCGCGCAGGGCATCGACCTGCCGGTGTACTGGGGCAACCGGAACTGGGCACCGTACCTCGAGGACGCCGTCGCCGAGGCGGCCCGCAACGGCGACACCACGCTGCTGGCCTTCGCCACCAGCGCCTACAGCTCCTTCTCCAGCTGCCGGCAGTACCGCGAGGACTTCGCCCGCGTGCTGGAGGCCACCTCTCTCGGCGGCGTCGTCACGATCGACAAGATCCGGCCGTTCTTCGACCACCCCGGCTTCGTGCAGGCGTTCGTCGACGGCGTCCACGTCGCGATCGCGGGCATGCTCGGCGAGGGGATCGCCCCGGAGGAGGTGCAGGTGCTCTTCTCCACGCACAGCATCCCCACCGCGGACGCCGAGCGGTCCGGCCCGCGCGACATCGACTGGGGCGAGGGCGGCGCGTACGCCGCCCAGCACGAGGCGGTCGCGGCCTGGGTGATGGATCGGGTGGCGCAGCTGCTGCCCGCGGCCGGCGACGTGCCGTGGGAGCTCGTCTACCAGTCCCGCTCCGGCCCGCTCTCGCAGCCGTGGCTCGAGCCGGACGTGTGCGACGTGATCGAGGAGCTGCCCGGCCGCGGCCGGAAGGCCGTCGTCGTCGTGCCGGTGGGCTTCATGAGCGACCACATGGAGGTCCTCTGGGACCTGGACACCGAGGCCGCGCAGGCCGCGGCAGACGCCGGCCTGCGGTTCGCGCGCACGCCCACCCCGGGGGTCTCGCCCGCGTTCGTCTCCGGCATCGTCGACCTGGTGCGGGAACGGCTGGAGGGGCGACCGGACGCCGAGCGTGATCACGTCACCGCCCTGCCGTCGTACGACGTGTGCCGGCCCGGATGCTGCGAGAAGGTCCGCGCCGGCTTCAAGCCCGCCGCCGCCGGTCTCGCCCCCTGACCCCACCGCACGCGGAGCCTGTCGACGCCCGCGAATAGGATTGACCCCATGCGCATCCACATCGCCACCGATCACGCCGGCCTGGACTTCTCGACCCGGCTGCAGGAGCACCTCCGGTCCGCCGGGCACGAGGTGGTCGACCACGGCCCGGTCGAGTACGACCCCGTCGACGACTATCCGGCCTTCTGCATCCGCGCCGCGCAGGCCGTCGTCGCCGACCAGGCGGCGGGCGTGGACGCCCTCGGCGTCGTGTTCGGCGGTTCCGGCAACGGGGAGCAGATCGCGGCGAACAAGGTCCAGGGCATCCGTGCCGCGCTGGTGTGGAACCTGTCCACGGCCGAGCTGGCGCGCGAGCACAACGACGCGAACGTCGTCTCGATCGGCGCCCGGCAGCACACCTTCGAGGAGGTCGTCTCCTTCATCGACCGCTTCATCGGCACCCCGTTCTCGGGGGACGAGCGGCACGTGCGCCGCATCCGGCAGATCGCGGACTTCGAGCGCGACGGGTCGCTGCTGCCGGATCCGCGGGCGTGACATGCCCGAGGGTCATTCCGTCCACCGGATCGCCCGGCAGTTCCAGCGCAACTTCGTCGGCAAGACGCTGCAGGCGTCCAGCCCGCAGGGCCGCTTCGCCGAGGGCGCGGCGGTGCTCGACGGGCGCGAAGCGCTGCAGGCGAAGGCCGTCGGCAAGCAGATGTTCCTCGAGGTCGAGGGCGAGCTGTGGCTGCGGGTGCATCTCGGCCTGTACGGCGCCTGGGACTTCTCTGGCGAGATCCTCGTCGACCCGACCATCGCCTCCGCGAACGGGCGGATGGGGCAGACCAACCAGCGCGGCACCGACCTCGGCGAGGCGATCTTCGACGACGCGGGCGAGAACTCGCTGTCCTCGATCGGCGCGCCCCGACGGGCGCGCGTGCACGTGCGGATGTCGGAGCAGACCAGCGGTCTGGCCGACGAGGGCGATCAGTGGCCGCCGCCCGTGGTCGGGCAGGTGCGGTTGCGGCTGCTCACCGACATCACCTGCGCCGACCTGCGCGGCCCGACCGCGTGCGAACTGCAGACGCCGGACGAGATGCTCGCCACCGTGGCCAGGCTCGGTCCCGATCCGCTGGTGGGCGACCCCGCCGAGGGCGAGGAGCGCTTCGTGCGGACGGTGCGCCGCAAGGCCACCCCGATCGCGCTGCTGCTGATGGACCAGGCGGTGATCAGCGGCATCGGCAACGTGTACCGCGCCGAGATGCTGTTCCGCGCCCGCCTGAACCCGCACACGCCCGGCCGCGACGTGCCCGAGGAGGTGGTGCGGGAGTTGTGGCGGGACTGGGTGAAGCTGCTGGCGATCGGCGTGGAGACCGGCCAGATGATGACCATGGACGACCTCACCCCGGAGCAGTACCGCGCGGCGATGGCCCACCGCGACGACCGGCACTGGGTGTACCACCGCGCCGGGCTGCCGTGCCGCGTGTGCGGCACCGAGATCGCCCTCGAGGAGATCGGCGCCCGCAAGCTGTACTGGTGCCCGTCCTGCCAGCGCTGAGCGCCGCGCCTGCCGAGGATGGCCCGCCCCCGTGCGTAGGATGACGGAGTCCCATCGCGACGACGCACGACAGGAGACGGCATGGACCTGACCGGTCTTGAACAGGCGCTCGGCGCCCTCAGCGGCTTCATCTGGGGGCCGTTCTTCCTCATCCCGCTGCTGCTGGGCACCGGGCTGTACCTGACCATCCGCCTCGGCGGCCTGCAGTTCCTGCGCCTGGGCGCGGCCCTCCGGCTGGGCCTGTTCACGCGCAAGGACCCCGGCGCCGACGGCGACATCTCCCAGTTCCAGGCGCTCACCACCGCGCTGGCCGCCACCGTCGGCACCGGCAACATCGTCGGCGTCGCCACCGCGATCGGCATCGGCGGTCCGGGCGCCCTGTTCTGGATGTGGGTCACCGGCCTGCTCGGCATGGCGTCGAAGTACTCCGAGGCCTTCCTCGGCGTGCGCTTCCGCAAGACCGACGACGCGGGGGAGAAGTCGGGCGGCCCCCAGTACTATCTGGCGCGCGGCATTCCCGGCCCGTTCGGCAGGTTCCTCGCGCTGTTCTTCGCCATCGCGGCCGTCATCGCCTGCTTCGGCATCGGCAACATGACCCAGGGCAACTCGATCGCGAGCAACCTCGAGGCGAGCTTCAGCGTCCCCACCTGGGTCACCGGCATCGCACTGACGGTGTTCGCGCTGCTCGTGCTGGTCGGCGGCATCAAGTCGATCGGCCGCGTCACCGCAGGCTTCGTGCCGATCATGATCATCTTCTACGTCCTGGGTGCGCTGTACATCCTCATCGTCAACGTGGGCGCCCTGCCGGCGGCGTTCGCGCAGATCTTCACGGACGCGTTCACCGGCACCAGCGCGGTGGGCGGATTCGCGGGGTCGGCGATCATCATCGCCGTGCAGTACGGCGTGGCCCGCGGCATCTTCTCGAACGAGTCCGGCATGGGGTCGGCGGCCATCGCCGCCGCGGCCGCGAAGACCAGTCATCCGGTCCGTCAGGGCCTGGTCTCGATGACGCAGACCTTCATCGACACGATCATCGTGGTCACCTGCACCGGCCTGGTGATCATCGCGACCGGCACCTGGGACGACATCGACCCGGCCACCGGGCAGCAGATCAGCCCGGCCGTGATGACCGGCGCCGCCTTCTCGCACGGTCTGCCCGGCGACTGGGGCCACTACATCGTCACCATCGGCCTGGTGATGTTCGCCGGCTCCACGATCCTCGGCTGGTCGTATTACGGCGAGCGGAACATCGAGCGCCTCCTCGGCCGGCGGGCGGTGATGCCGTTCCGCATCCTGTTCTCGCTGGTCGTGTTCGTCGGCTGCACGGTGCAGCTGAGCCTGGTCTGGACGTTCTCCGACGTGATGAACGGCCTGATGGCGCTGCCGAACCTGATCGGCCTGCTCATCCTGTCCGGTCTCGTGGCGCGGGAGACCAAGAAGTACCTGGACAACGATCCGAAGCTGCGCGCCACGACCGCGGAGGTCGACGCCTTCATGGCCGGCGAACCCGGCTGGGAGGAGTGGAAGACCCAGGCCGTCCCGGTCGCCGACGGCGGGAAGGCGTGACTGCCGCGGGCGAGCGCATCTCCCTCATCCGCGGCGCGCGTCCCGTCGACGGGGCGGCGCTGTTCGGATCCGACGATCCGATCGACATCGCGATCGCGGACGGGCGGATCGCGGACATCGCCCCGGCGGGCGCGCTCACCCCCGGCGGGGCGGTGCTCGAGGCCGACGGATGCTGGGTGCTGCCGGGGCTCTGGGACCATCACGTGCACACCGTGCAGTGGGCGCTGGACTCCCAGCGGGTCCCTCTCGGCGGGGTGCGCAGCGCGGCGGAGGCGGCGGCGGTGATGGCGGCCGCCGCACCGCTGCCCGACGGCCGCCGTGTCGGCGCCGGCATGCGCGACGGCCTGTGGCCCGATCGCCCGGACCTCGCCGCCCTGGACGCGGTCACCGGCGACGTGCCGACCTACCTGATCAACGCCGACGTGCACAGCGTGTGGCTGAACTCGGCCGCGTTCCGGCGGGAGGGCTTCCCGCCCGCCCAGGACGGCATGCTGCGCGAGGAGGAGGCCTTCGAGATCTCCCGCCGGCTGAACGCCGCAGACGACGCGCTGGCGGACGCCGCGGTGCAGGAGGCCGGACGCCGCGCAGCGGCGCGCGGCGTGACCGGGATCGTGGACTTCGACATGGCCTGGAACGCCGAAGCGTGGCGGCGGCGCTGCGTGGCCGGCTTCGACCTGCACCATGTCGAGTTCGCGTTCTACCCGCCCGGGCTGACCCGCGCGATCGACGAGGGCCTGCGCACCGGTGCGGAGCTCCCGGATACCGGCGGGCTGGTGCGGGTCGGCCCGCTCAAGCTCATCTCCGACGGATCCCTGGGCACCCGCACCGCCGCCTGCTCGCACGCCTACGCCGACGACCCCGGCAACACCGGCGTGCTCACCATCGCACCGGACGAGCTGCGCGAGCTGCTCACCACGGCGACCGCGGCCGGCATCGACGTCGCGGTGCACGCGATCGGCGACCGCGCCGTGGCCGCGGCGCTCGACGCGTTCACCTGCACGCAGGCGCGCGGCACCATCGAACACGCGCAGCTGGTGCGGCACGCCGATCTCGCCCGGTTCGGCCGGCTCGGCGTCGTCGCGAGCGTGCAGCCGCAGCACGCCGTGGACGACAGGGATCTCGCGACGCGTCTGTGGCGCGACCAGGACGCCATCGGCTATCCGCTCGCCTCGCTGTTCGCCGCCGGCGTCCCGGTGCGGTTCGGATCGGATGCCCCGGTCGCGCCGCTGGACCCCTGGCTGGGCATCGCCGCCGCGGTCGCCCGCACCGGGGACGACCGGGCGCCCTGGCATCCCGAGGAGCGGGTACCGGTGTCCACCGCCCTGCGCGCGAGCAGCCGGCACGGGGAGGCGGAGCTGCGCCCCGGAGCGGACGCCGACCTCGCCGTGTGCGGGCGGGACCCGCGGACGGCGTCGGCCGCCGAGCTGCGCGGGATGCCGGTGGCGGCGACGCTGCTGGGCGGACGCCTCACGCACCTCGGCTGAGACGAAACCGGAGACCACGCGGCCGACACGACGGAGCCCGCCCGCTCCCGGGGTCGGGAACGGGCGGGCTCGGGTCGTCGGGCGTCAGGCGGCGATGTGGGAGACCAGGAACCAGCGGTCCTTCTCGAGACCGCGCATGATCTCGATCGCGACGTCCTGGCTGGTCAGGTCGACCTCGTCCAGGCCCTCGATCGCGGCCTTGACGTCGGCGAGGATCGCGTCGATGTCGCTGATCACGGCGCGGACGAGGTCGTCGGACTGGGTGAAGCCGGCGGGAACGGCGGTCTTCCCGGCCTTCTCCGCGACGGTGGACAGGCGGGCGTCGATCGGCAGGCCGAGCGCGACGATCCGCTCCGCGGCGGTGTCGGCGAACTCGCCCGCGTGGGCGACGATCGTGTCGAGCAGCTCGTGGACGCCGACGAAGTTCGCGCCGCGGACGTGCCAGTGCGCCTGCTTGCCGTTGACGGTGAGCGCCTCCAGACCCAGGACGATCGGGGAGAGGAACTGTGCGGCGGCGGCCGCGATGGTCGGGTCGACGGCGGTGGTGGGGACGGTCTGTGCCTTGCTCATGGGATCCTCCGAGTGTGTGTTTTCCGGGCCTGACATGTCCAACGCTACTCAGCCCTCCGCATTCCGCAAGCAAGCTGAGGCAACGCTTAGTGCCGCGGGATTCCGGGGGAGCGACCGCGATCGCGGTAGTCTCGGCAGCATGACCGTCGCCCCCGGAGCATCCGTCATCGCCCTTCCCGATCGCCGTCCCGAGCTCGCCGAGGACGCCTTCGTCGCCGCCGGCGCCCGCATCGTCGGCGAGGTGCGCCTGGCACGCGGCGCCAGCGTCTGGTACAACGCCGTGCTGCGCGGCGATTCCGCCCCGATCACGGTGGGGGCGGGCAGCAACGTGCAGGACAACGTCTCGGTGCACGTCGACAGCGGCCACGCCGCGGAGATCGGCGCGAAGGTGTCGATCGGGCACAACGCGGTGGTGCACGGTTGCCGCATCGGCGACGGGTCGCTGATCGGGATGGGCGCCGTGATCCTCAGCGGCGCCGTGATCGGCCGCGGATGCCTGGTCGCCGGCGGCGCGGTCGTGCTCGGCGGCACCGAGGTGCCGGACGGGTCGCTCGTCGCCGGGGTGCCGGCGAAGGTGCGCCGGGCGCTCACCGAGGAGGAGCGCTCCGGGCTGATCGAGAACGCCGAGATCTACCTCCGCCACGTGCAGACCCACCGGAACGCGACCGCCCTCTGATCCCGTCGCCGCCGCGGCCGGAGCGCACCGGTAGGCTGGATCCTCACGGGGCCGTGGCCAAGCTGGTCAAGGCAGCGGGCTCATAACCCGACGATCGTGGGTTCAAGTCCCACCGGCCCCACCATCCGCGCCGGCGTCGCCGCCGGCCGTCGCACTACCGCCGCCGACGGCGTCCCCGACGCTGTCGCCGCCGCCGGCCGCCGCGTCCGGGTCGGTCTGGGGCCCGCCGATCACGCCGATGCCGATGGCCTGGTGGTCCGGCTCCGGCTCGGTCCGCGGCGGGGCCTTCGGCTCTTCGCCGGGATCCTTCTCCGTGCTCGGCTCCTCGAGATCCTCGGTCGTCGGCTCTTCCGGCCGCTCCCGGCGGTCCCGCTGACCCTTCTCGTCCTGTTGCTGCTCGTCCATGGATCCCTCCTTCGGAGTGGCATCCGATGCTACGAGCCGCGCCGCGGCCGCCCCAGGCCCTCGACAGCGGGCAGGGCGCGGCTATACTCCGCCGCGGTGCCCGCCGGGGACGGGCGCCGTAGCACCGGCATCCGCTTCCGGGCAAGGGAGGTGCGCACCCGGCGGGAACGGTGCAGGCTACCGGCGTGGGGAGCACGCGCATGGGGAGCAGGCGCCGGATCGCGGCGCACATCGTCCGGCGCGTCGTGCACGGGTTCACGGCCAACGAATGCCCGAACGCCGCCGCGGGCCTGGCCTTCTACGCGCTGCTCGCCCTGTTCCCGACGCTCATCGCCGGGTTCGCCCTCGTCGGCCTGTTCGGGCGTCGCCGGGACGCGGAGCGGGTGGTGCTCGACCTCATCGGCGAGGTGCTCTCGCCGGAGGTGGCCGCCGCGGTGCAGGAGCCGATCGAGGAGCTCGCCACCGCCTCCGGGGCCGGAGTGGCCCTGACGATCGGCCTCGTCATCGCGCTGTGGACCGTCGCCCGCTACATCACCGCCCTCGGACGCACGATGAACGGGGTGTACGGCGTCACCGAGGGTCGGCCGTACTGGAAGGCGAAGCCGGCGCACCTGCTGGTGACCGTGCTCGTGTTCGTGCTGGTGCTCGCCGCCGTCTCCCTGGCCGTCGCGTCGTGGCCGCTCGCGCAGGCTCTCGCCGACCTCCTCGGTGCGGGGGAGCCGGTGCTCGCCGCCTGGCGGATCCTGCGGTGGCCCGCACTGCTCCTCCTCGTGGTGCTCGTGGTCGCGGTGCTCTACTACTTCGCCCCGAACGTGGAGCAGCCGCGCTTCCGCTGGGTGAGCGTCGGCGCCGTGATCGCGATCGCCGTGCTCGCCGCAGCATCCGCCGCCTTCGGCTTCTTCGCCGTCGGCATCGCCGACTACGGCGGCGGTGATGGCGGCCGCCGCACCGCTGCCCGACGGCCGCCGTGTCGGCGCCGGCATGCGCGACGGCCTGTGGCCCGATCGCCCGGACCTCGCCGCCCTGGACGCGGTCACCGGCGACGTGCCGACCTACCTGATCAACGCCGACGTGCACAGCGTGTGGCTGAACTCGGCCGCGTTCCGGCGGGAGGGCTTCCCGCCCGCCCAGGACGGCATGCTGCGCGAGGAGGAGGCCTTCGAGATCTCCCGCCGGCTGAACGCCGCAGACGACGCGCTGGCGGACGCCGCGGTGCAGGAGGCCGGACGCCGCGCAGCGGCGCGCGGCGTGACCGGGATCGTGGACTTCGACATGGCCTGGAACGCCGAAGCGTGGCGGCGGCGCTGCGTGGCCGGCTTCGACCTGCACCATGTCGAGTTCGCGTTCTACCCGCCCGGGCTGACCCGCGCGATCGACGAGGGCCTGCGCACCGGTGCGGAGCTCCCGGATACCGGCGGGCTGGTGCGGGTCGGCCCGCTCAAGCTCATCTCCGACGGATCCCTGGGCACCCGCACCGCCGCCTGCTCGCACGCCTACGCCGACGACCCCGGCAACACCGGCGTGCTCACCATCGCACCGGACGAGCTGCGCGAGCTGCTCACCACGGCGACCGCGGCCGGCATCGACGTCGCGGTGCACGCGATCGGCGACCGCGCCGTGGCCGCGGCGCTCGACGCGTTCACCTACACGCAGGCGCGCGGCACCATCGAACACGCGCAGCTGGTGCGGCACGCCGATCTCGCCCGGTTCGGCCGGCTCGGCGTCGTCGCGAGCGTGCAGCCGCAGCACGCCGTGGACGACAGGGATCTCGCGACGCGTCTGTGGCGCGACCAGGACGCCATCGGCTATCCGCTCGCCTCGCTGTTCGCCGCCGGCGTCCCGGTGCGGTTCGGATCGGATGCCCCGGTCGCGCCGCTGGACCCCTGGCTGGGCATCGCCGCCGCGGTCGCCCGCACCGGGGACGACCGGGCGCCCTGGCATCCCGAGGAGCGGGTGCCCGTGTCCACCGCCCTGCGCGCGAGCAGCCGGCACGGGGAGGCGGAGCTGCGCCCCGGAGCGGACGCCGACCTCGCCGTGTGCGGGCGGGACCCGCGGACGGCGTCGGCCGCCGAGCTGCGCGGGATGCCGGTGGCGGCGACGCTGCTGGGCGGACGCCTCACGCACCTCGGCTGAGACGAAACCGGAGACCACGCGGCCGACACGACGGAGCCCGCCCGCTCCCGGGGTCGGGAACGGGCGGGCTCGGGTCGTCGGGCGTCAGGCGGCGATGTGGGAGACCAGGAACCAGCGGTCCTTCTCGAGACCGCGCATGATCTCGATCGCGACGTCCTGGCTGGTCAGGTCGACCTCGTCCAGGCCCTCGATCGCGGCCTTGACGTCGGCGAGGATCGCGTCGATGTCGCTGATCACGGCGCGGACGAGGTCGTCGGACTGGGTGAAGCCGGCGGGAACGGCGGTCTTCCCGGCCTTCTCCGCGACGGTGGACAGGCGGGCGTCGATCGGCAGGCCGAGCGCGACGATCCGCTCCGCGGCGGTGTCGGCGAACTCGCCCGCGTGGGCGACGATCGTGTCGAGCAGCTCGTGGACGCCGACGAAGTTCGCGCCGCGGACGTGCCAGTGCGCCTGCTTGCCGTTGACGGTGAGCGCCTCCAGACCCAGGACGATCGGGGAGAGGAACTGTGCGGCGGCGGCCGCGATGGTCGGGTCGACGGCGGTGGTGGGGACGGTCTGTGCCTTGCTCATGGGATCCTCCGAATGTGTGTTTTCCGGGCCTGACATGTCCAACGCTACTCAGCCCTCCGCATTCCGCAAGCAAGCTGAGGCAACGCTTAGTGCCGCGGGATTCCGGGGGAGCGACCGCGATCGCGGTAGTCTCGGCAGCATGACCGTCGCCCCCGGAGCATCCGTCATCGCCCTTCCCGATCGCCGTCCCGAGCTCGCCGAGGACGCCTTCGTCGCCGCCGGCGCCCGCATCGTCGGCGAGGTGCGCCTGGCACCCGGCGCCAGCGTCTGGTACAACGCCGTGCTGCGCGGCGATTCCGCCCCGATCACGGTGGGGGCGGGCAGCAACGTGCAGGACAACGTCTCGGTGCACGTCGACAGCGGCCACGCCGCGGAGATCGGCGCGAAGGTGTCGATCGGGCACAACGCGGTGGTGCACGGTTGCCGCATCGGCGACGGGTCGCTGATCGGGATGGGCGCCGTGATCCTCAGCGGCGCCGTGATCGGCCGCGGATGCCTGGTCGCCGGCGGCGCGGTCGTGCTCGGCGGCACCGAGGTGCCGGACGGGTCGCTCGTCGCCGGGGTGCCGGCGAAGGTGCGCCGGGCGCTCACCGAGGAGGAGCGCTCCGGGCTGATCGAGAACGCCGAGATCTACCTCCGCCACGTGCAGACCCACCGGAACGCGACCGCCCTCTGATCCCGTCGCCGCCGCGGCCGGAGCGCACCGGTAGGCTGGATCCTCACGGGGCCGTGGCCAAGCTGGTCAAGGCAGCGGGCTCATAACCCGACGATCGTGGGTTCAAATCCCACCGGCCCCACCATCCGCGCCGGCGTCGCCGCCGGCCGTCGCACTACCGCCGCCGACGGCGTCCCCGACGCTGTCGCCGCCGCCGGCCGCCGCGTCCGGGTCGGTCTGGGGCCCGCCGATCACGCCGATGCCGATGGCCTGGTGGTCCGGCTCCGGCTCGGTCCGCGGCGGGGCCTTCGGCTCTTCGCCGGGATCCTTCTCCGTGCTCGGCTCCTCGAGCTCCTCGGTCGTCGGCTCTTCCGGCCGCTCCCGGCGGTCCCGCTGATCCTTCTCGTCCTGTTGCTGCTCGTCCATGGATCCCTCCTTCGGAGTGGCATCCGATGCTACGAGCCGCGCCGCGGCCGCCCCAGGCCCTCGACAGCGGGCAGGGCGCGGCTATACTCCGCCGCGGTGCCCGCCGGGGACGGGCGCCGTAGCACCGGCATCCGCTTCCGGGCAAGGGAGGTGCGCACCCGGCGGGAACGGTGCAGGCTACCGGCGTGGGGAGCACGCGCATGGGGAGCAGGCGCCGGATCGCGGCGCACATCGTCCGGCGCGTCGTGCACGGGTTCACGGCCAACGAATGCCCGAACGCCGCCGCGGGCCTGGCCTTCTACGCGCTGCTCGCCCTGTTCCCGACGCTCATCGCCGGGTTCGCCCTCGTCGGCCTGTTCGGGCGTCGCCGGGACGCGGAGCGGGTGGTGCTCGACCTCATCGGCGAGGTGCTCTCGCCGGAGGTGGCCGCCGCGGTGCAGGAGCCGATCGAGGAGCTCGCCACCGCCTCCGGGGCCGGAGTGGCCCTGACGATCGGCCTCGTCATCGCGCTGTGGACCGTCGCCCGCTACATCACCGCCCTCGGACGCACGATGAACGGGGTGTACGGCGTCACCGAGGGTCGGCCGTACTGGAAGGCGAAGCCGGCGCACCTGCTGGTGACCGTGCTCGTGTTCGTGCTGGTGCTCGCCGCCGTCTCCCTGGCCGTCGCGTCGTGGCCGCTCGCGCAGGCTCTCGCCGATCTCCTCGGTGCGGGGGAGCCGGTGCTCGCCGCCTGGCGGATCCTGCGGTGGCCCGCACTGCTCCTCCTCGTGGTGCTCGTGGTCGCGGTGCTCTACTACTTCGCCCCGAACGTGGAGCAGCCGCGCTTCCGCTGGGTGAGCGTCGGCGCCGTGATCGCGATCGCCGTGCTCGCCGCAGCATCCGCCGCCTTCGGCTTCTTCGCCGTCGGCATCGCCGACTACGGCCGGATCTACGGCGCCTTCGCCGGCGCCGTGCTGTTCCTGCTGTGGCTGTGGATCGCGAACATGGCGCTGCTGGTCGGGGTGCTCTTCGACGTGGAGATCGAGCGGGCGCGCGAGCTGCGGGCGGGGCTGCCGGCGGAGCGGCGGGTGCAGCTGCCGCTGCGCGACACGCGGCGGATCGCCGCGGAGACCCGGCGCGAGGCGGACGAGGTGCAGGAGGCCCGGCGGATCCGGCGCTCCTGAGCGGCGCCTCAGGCGCGCAGGTGCTCGGTCGGGTAGCGGTCGCGGATGCGCTCGGCGAAGAACCGGCCGAGGCTGGGCGCCGCGAGCAGCTCGCGATGCACGGATGCCGGCACCGCGTAATAGCGGTACACCTCGCCGCTGCGGAACTCGACCTCCAGCACCGCCGTCGCCCGGTCGTAGCCGACGGCGGCGAGGGCGCTCGAGGTCACGGGGAGCCGCTTCATCGCACCTCCACCGGGGCGTCGCCGACCCGTCGGGCCAGCGCGACCGCGTCGTGCGGGGCATGCCCGCGCGCGTCGTTGCGGCCAGCGGCCGGCGGTGTCCGCGACGGTCATCGCCGCGCCGTGCTCGCGCAGCAGCGCGGCGAACGCCTCGTCGTGGAAGCTCGGCGACCGCGGCTCGAGGGCGTGACGCAGCGGGCGGTCCTCGTCGACGCTCAGCCAGGCCCGCCCCTGCAGACGCTCGTCGTGCTCTCGGGCGATCTCGAGCGCCTCTCCGGTGGTGCGCGGGAGCGCGGCCAGGAACGCACCGACGACCTCGGGCTCGAAGTCCTGGCGCGCCGGAAGCTGCCACAGCATCGGCCCGAGCGCCGGTCCCAGGGCGAGCACGCCGGAGGCGAGGAAGTTCGCCAGGGCGGTGCGCGGCTCGCGCAGCCGCAGCATGTGCGTGATGTAGCGCGACCCCTTCACCGCGAACACGAAGCCGTCCGGCACGCTCTGCCGCCAGCGGCGGTAGCTCTCCGGACGCTGCAGCGAGTAGAACGATCCGTTCAGCTCGACCGTCGACATCGTGCGCCCGATGTGCTCCAGCTCGCGTCGCTGCGGCAGCCCCCGCGGGTAGAAGTCGCCGCGCCAGGAGGCGTACCGCCACCCGGACGTGCCCACGCGCACCCGGCCGGCCGGACCGGCCGGCGTCGCCGCGGCATCCGTGCTCATCCCGCGATGCTACGCAGGCGCGGCCCGCGCCGCGCAAGCCCCTTCCCGCGGATGCCGCCGACCGGGCATGCTGGGAGGACGACCGCCGGAAGGAGGACCACATGAGCGGGTTCCAGGACGACCCCGTCGCCGACGTCCCCGAGGGGGACCGTCTGGATCAGGAGCGCGAGGCGTGGGAGACCGACGCGGCCGACCCCGAGCAGCCGGTCACGCCGGCCGTGCCGAGGGCCGAGGACATCCACGCCGACCCCGCCGACGTGTTCGAGCAGTCCCTCGAGGTGCCCGGCGTGGACGACCTCGACGAGGAGGAGTGACGGGTCGCCCCGCGGCCCGCGTGGTCACCCGCGGCGGGAGCGGTCACATCACGTTGCCGATGTAGGAGTACTTCACGAACACCTCGGGCGCGATGCCGGACTCCTCGAGCACGCCCTGGATGGCGTTCATCATGTAGTTGGAGTCCCAGCCCATGTAGAGGAAGTGCTCCTCGTCGAGCGCGTCCCAGTGGCCTTTCCACGCCATCGCGTCGTAGATCGGGCCACCGTGGCGCGCGCTGTACGCCACGGCGGCACGGCGATCGTCCGTCCACGCCCGCCGGAACACCCGGTTGAACAGGGCCTTCACGTCCTTGATCTCCCAGTGCTCGCCGCGGTACTCGACATAGTCGAACTCGCGCTCCCAGCCGGCCGGCCAGCCGCGCCGGCGCACCGCGTCCAGGATCGGGGTGAGGCCGTCGTCGTCGATCTCCGGCAGCGCCGGCCGCGCCCAGATCCGCACCAGCTCTTCGGTGAGCGCCGCGGTCCGCTGCGCGATCGCGGCCGTGCCCCAGGCATCCGTCCCGGTGAGCGCCCGCGTGGCGGCGACCGCGCTGCGCGCGTACGCCTCGTCCCGCTTGACCGGGAAGGGGGCGCCGAAGACGCGCTCGGCGAGCTCCTGCTCGAGCAGGGTGAGGTTGCCCAGGGTCGGCGCGAGCGCACGGTGGCTGTTCTGCTCGTCCTCGCTGTACTCGCTCCACGGACGGATGCCGTCACCCGACCAGCTGTCCGCCGGCGCGGCCGGCACGATGTGCTCCACGTCGAAGCCGGCGACGTCCTCGACCCCCTCCAGGCGGCCGAGCACGTACGCGGCGTGCGGCAGCTCGCCGTACTTCAGCACCGCGGAGACGCGCTCGTCGGACGGCGTGATGCGGGCCACGGCGCGCATCAGGGCGTCGCGTCCCTGCGTCCTGGCCCGGCACAGCCGTGCGATCAGGCGCTCCGGGGGGAGGCCGACGATCGCGCGGCGCAGGAACATCGCCTGCACCCACTCCAGCGTCTCGATCAGCTCGGCGCGGTCGATGAGGCCGCGGCGGTGGTCGCCGTAGGCGCTCATCGCCAGCGGGTAGGCGATCCGACCGAACGTGTTCAGGAAGCCGAGCTGACGGCGGATCTCATGGTCGGGCTCGCGCGACGGGTCGAGCAGGGTGCCGTAGATCTCCGCGTACTCGCGCCACACCGTCGCCTCGGAGCGCAGGCGCTCCAGGTCCACGCGCGGGAACGAGCTGCGGAAGGCGGCGTACACGCCGTGCTCCCCCGCGGCGGCCACCTCCCGCCCCGTCGTCATCACCAGGTAGTGCCGCCAGAACGCGCCGATCGTCTCGCCGGTGCTGCGCTCGATCGGCAGCCAGAACTCCTCCTCGACGGCCAGCTGCTCGGCGTGCGAGAGCCCCATCAGGATGTAGTTGTGGATCAGCTCGTGGTCCCGCAGCGGCTCGCCGGTCGAGTTCAGGCTCTCGAAGATCTGCTGGGCGTTCGCCTCGGCGCCGAGCGTGATCGACACGTGCTCCAGCTTCTGCAGCCCGCGCCACACCCGGGGCGCCTCCTCGGCGTGCACCTGGCTGCGGAAGAACGCGTAGTTGTCGTCGAAGCGGGACTCCCGGTCGGCGTCGTCGCGACGGTCGAGCACGACGGACTCGTACAGGTCGGCCCAGGCGTGGTGCGGGCGCAGCTTGGTGCGCGACGGGTCGTCCTGCCGCACCAGCACGCGCTCCAGCTCGGCCGCCATGGCCGGGTCGGTGTCGCGGACGGCGTGGTGCAGCGCCGCGATCAGCAGCATCACCGTGGTGATCCGCTGCTGCCCGTCGATGAGGATGAGGTCGGCGCCGGAGGCGTCCTGGGCGGACAGGATCGAGCCGATGAAGTGGCGGTGCGAGTCGTCCTCGGCGGCGACGGCGCGGATGTCGGAGAGCAGCTTCTCGCATCCGCCGATGTCCCAGCGGTACTGGCGCTGGTAGACCGGGACCACGATGTTCGTGGACGGGGCGGAGAGCCATTCGATCGTGCCTGTTGCGGTTGCTTCGACATTGGTCGCCGTTGCCATGACTGTGTGATGCCTCCGGAGGGGCGGGGATGCGAGAGCCGCCCCGTCGAGTCTAGCCGCCGGCCTCCGCCCGGCCCGGGCTCCCGGGGCCGCTCAGGGGCCCGATGTAGGCTTGCCTAAGTGGGCCTGTAAAAACTTCGCTGGCCCCGTACGAAAGGAACATGACTCGCATCATGGGATACATCAAGTCCGCAGCGCTCGAGGAGAAGGGCTTCGTCGTCCTGGACCGTTACGACCAGGAGGCCGACCCCAAGGAGTGGCTGGACATCGAGTACGTCGACTGGAAGTCCTCGGGTGACACCCGGTTCGCGCCGCTCGCCAGCGCCAAGGGCGAGATCGAGTGCAACGGGTTCTGGAACCACAAGCCGCCGCGGACCGACAAGGACGGCGTCTGGATCGAGTCGCAGGTGGAGAAGGCGCCGAACCTCACCCGCCGCGCGCAGGAGCCGGGCGCGAACGTCGGCCGCTGCCGCGTCATCGAACTGCAGCCGACCCCGTACGGCGAGTGCCTGTACAACCTGCACCAGGACGACAACAACCGCCTGAACCCGGACGGCACCGGCTGGGTCGTGCGCGGCTTCTTCAACCTGACCGACGACAAGGACAGCTACTTCGTCCTGCGCGAGAACCGCACCGACCCGAGCATCGAGTACCGCATCGCCCTGCCGGCCGGCGCGCAGCTGATCGTCGACACCCAGCGCCTGTGGCACGCCGCCACCCACAACGGCACCGAGCCGCGCTACTGCCTGATCACCTCGTGGACCTCGGGCCCCGAGCTCGACGCGTACATCGAGAAGTACCACGGCACCGACGAGGTCGAGAACTACCCCGTCCCGCAGGACGTGCTCGAGGCCGGCTACGCCGAGCAGGCGCGTCGTGACGCCGCCCGCGCCGCCTATTACGCCGCGAAGGGCCAGCAGGTCAAGCAGGCGATGAGCGAGGCCTGAGCCGCCTCCTCCTCTGCCGAAGGGCCCCGACCGCGACGCGCTCGCGGAACCGGGGCCCTTCCCGTGGAATGACACGCTTGTGATTCCCGCGGAAGTGGGTGATAATCGCCGTACAACCGCATAGCTCGCCGGGATCGCTCGGTCAGGTCGTAGGGGAAGACGCACCTGATGAAACGGAGAGATCATGGCGACGGGTTACGCACGCGGAGTGGTGTTCATCCACTCCGCTCCTCGCGCGCTCTGCCCGCACCTGGAATGGGCGGTCGGACGCGCTCTCGGTCGTGCCGTCAGCTTCGACTGGGCGGATCAGCCCGTCCAGGAGGGCACGCGCCGGGCCGAGTTCTTCTGGGACGGGCCGGTGGGCACCGGCGCCGCCCTGGCGACCGCGATCCGCGGCTGGGAGCACCTGCGCTTCGAGGTCACCGAGGATCCCACGCCGCGCAGCGACGGCGGGCGCTGGCTGCACACGCCCGACCTCGGCATCCACTACGCGCAGACGGATGCCGCGGGCAACATCGTCGTCGGCGAGGACCGCATCCGCTACGCGATGGAGATCGCCGCCGGCAACCCGGTCGAGCTGCAGCGCGAGCTGGACGTCGCGCTCGGCTCGGCGTGGGACGAGGAGCTCGAGCCGTTCCGTCACGCCAGCGACGACGCCCGCGTCGTGTGGCTGCACAAGGTCGGCTAGCCGTGAGCCGGTCGCGATGAGGACCTGCGGAGGAGGCGCGAGTACCGGGACCCGGTGAGTCGTCCCTGGAACCGAGAAGGCGAATCCTCCGCACAACGTACGATGCCCCCGCGGGGAAGCGGGGGCATCGTCGTGTGCGGTCCCTGAGCTTGTCGAAGGGCGGTCCCTGAGCTTGTCGAAGGGCGGTCCCTGAGCTTGTCGAAGGGCGGTCCCTGAGCTTGTCGAAGGGTCAGGCGCTGCGGAAGGCCACGACGGCGTTGTGCCCGCCGAAGCCGAACGAGTTGCTGATGGCCAGCTGGTCGCCGTCGCCGAGCGGCTGCGGCTCGACCGACAGCCGGAACGGCACCGCCGGGTCCTGCTCGGTCATGTTGATGGTCGGCGGGGCGACGCGGTCGCGCAGCGCGAGGACGCTGAACACGGCCTCCAGGGCCCCGGTGCCGCCGAGCAGGTGGCCCGTGGACGCCTTCGTGCCCGAGACCGGCACCTCGCGGATGCGGTCGCCGAACACGGCCTGCAGCGCGGTGTACTCGTTCGGATCGCCGACCGGGGTGGAGGTGAGGTGTGCGTTCACGTGGGTGACCTCGTCGGGGGAGGCGTCCGCCGACTCCAGCGCCATCCGCACGGCGCGGGCGGCGCCCTGGCCCTCCGGGTCGTTCGCGGTGATGTGGTACGAGTCGGCGGTCACGCCGCCGCCCACCACGTAGGCGTAGATCTTCGCCCCGCGCGCCCTGGCGTGTTCCTCGCGCTCCAGGATGAGCGCGGCGGCGCCCTCGCCCATCACGAAGCCGTCGCGGTCGATCGCGCCGGGGCGCGACGCCGTCTCGGGGGAGTCGTTGCGGCGGGACAGCGCCTGCATGGAGGAGAACGACGCGACCGTGATCGGGTGGATGGCCGACTCCGTGCCGCCGGCGATCACCACGTCCGCCAGCCCGTCGCGCAGGTGCTCGATCGCGTTCACGAGCGACTCGGTGCTGGAGGCGCAGGCGCTGGCGACGGTGCGGGCGTAGGCGCGGGCGTTGAAGTGCAGCGACAGGTTCCCGGCGGCCGCGTTCGGCATCAGCATGGGGACCGTCATCGGCAGCACCCGGCGCGGGCCCTTCTCGCGCAGGGTGTCCCACGCGTCCAGCAGCGTCCACACGCCGCCGATCCCGGTGGCGAAGTCGACG
Source organism: Microbacterium sp. EF45047 (assembly GCF_028472845.1). Lineage (NCBI taxonomy): Bacteria > Bacillati > Actinomycetota > Actinomycetes > Micrococcales > Microbacteriaceae > Microbacterium > Microbacterium sp. EF45047. Next base: position 1,253,444 of record NZ_CP069429.1, read on the forward strand.
CCGAGGCGCTCCGGCTCCACCTCGGGGGAGCCGGCGTCCTCCCAGGCCTCCATGGCGGCGACCATCGCCAGCTGGGAGGAGGGGTCGAGGCGCTTCGCGACGGGACGGGCGAGCACCTCCTCGGGGCGCACGGCCACCTCGGCGGCGAAGGTGACCGGGAGCTCGTACTCGGCGACCCAGTCGTATTCGAGGGTGCGGGCCCCCGACACTCCGGCGAGGAGGTTCGCCCAGCTCTCCGGTGCGGTGCCGCCGAGCGGCGAGCTCGCTCCGATTCCGGTGACGACGATGCGCTTGCTCATGGGTGATCCTCCGTAGGGGTGGTCGGGGACAGAGGATGCCACGCCCCGCGGTCGGCGGGGGTGGCATCCGCAGAGGGCTTACTCCTGGCCGGCGACGATGAAGTTGACGGCGTCGGCGACGGTCTTCAGGTTCTTGACCTCGTCGTCCGGGATGGTGACGCCGAACTTCTCCTCGGCATTGACGACGATCGTCATCATCGAGATCGAGTCGATGTCGAGGTCGTCGGTGAACGACTTCTCCATCGCGACCTCGGACGCGTCGATGCCGGTCTCGTCGGTGATCAGCTCGGCAAGGCCGGCGAGGACCTCGTCGTGGGTGAGAGCCATGTTTTCCTCTTTCTCGGGGGGTGGTTTCGGAACCGGGGAACAGTCTAGGGAACGACCGGCCGTTGTCAGGGGAGCACGATGACCTGCGCCGCGAACACGAGGCCGGCGCCGAAGCCGATCTGCAGCGCCAGCCCGCCGGACAGCTCCGGGTGCTCGGTCATCAGCCGGTGGCTGGCCAGCGGGATCGACGCCGCCGACGTGTTGCCGGTGGTCTCGATGTCGCGGGCGATCACGGTGGTCTCGGGCAGCTTCAGCTGCTTGGCGAACTCGTCGATGATCCGCATGTTCGCCTGGTGCGGGATGAAGGCCGCGAGGTCCTCGGGCTTCACGCCGGCGCGGTCGAGCGCCTCCCGGGCGACCTTCGCCATCTCCCACACCGCCCAGCGGAACACGGTCTGGCCCTCCTGGCGCAGCGTGGGCCACGGGGCCAGGCCGTCGCGGAAGGCGGTGAGCGGGGCGTTCATGCCCACGGCATCCGCCTTCGACCCGTCCGAGCCCCACACCGCGGGGCCGATGCCGGGGGTGTCGCTGGGGCCGATCAGGGCGGCGCCGGCGCCGTCGCCGAGGAGGAAGGAGATGCTGCGGTCGGTGGGGTCGACCACGTCGGAGAGCTTCTCCGCGCCGATCACGAGGGCGTAGCGGGCGGCGCCGGCGCGGATCAGCGCGTCGGCCTGCGCCACGGCGTACGCGTAGCCCGCGCACGCGGCGTTCACGTCGTACGCGGCGGCCGGGTTCGCCCCGACGCGGTCGGCGACGATGGCCGACACGGAGGGCGTCTGCTTCGGGTTGGTGACCGTGGACACGATCACCAGGTCGACCTCCTGCGCCGGGACGCCGGACTTCTCGATCGCCTCGGCGGCGGCGATGGTGGCCAGGTCCACGGTGTCGGTCTCCGGCAGTGCGCGGGTGCGGGTGATGATGCCGGTGCGCTGGCGGATCCACTCGTCGCTGGAGTCGATCGGGCCGATGAGGTCCTCGTTGGGCACGGCGTTCTCGCCCCGTGCCGCCCCGAACGAGTAGATGCGGGTGTACGCGGGCCCGGATGCCTGGGCGAGGGTGGCGGTCATGCTTCTCCGTTCAGCAGGGCGACGGCGGCGTCGAGGTCTTCGGGGGTCTTCACGGCCACGGCGGGGACGCCGCGCAGGCCGCGCTTGGCGAGGCCGGTCAGGGCGCCGGCCGGCGCCACCTCGATCATGCCGGTGATGCCGGCCTCGGCGAAGGAGGCCATGCACAGGTCCCAGCGCACCGGCGAGGCCACCTGGTCGACGATGAGCTCCAGTGCGCGTGCGCCGTCCGCGACCGTGGAGCCGTCGCGGTTGGTCCACAGGGTGACGCCCGGGTCGGAGGTGGTGACGCCTGCCACCGCCTCGCGCAGCGCGTCGACCGCGGGGGCCATGTACGCGGTGTGGAAGGCGCCGGCGACCTGCAGCGGCACGACGCGGGTGCCGCGCAGCGGCTCCTCGGCGAGTGCGGCGAGGGCCGGCAGGGCGCCGGCGGCGACGATCTGGCCGCCGCCGTTGTAGTTCGCCGGTGTGAGGTCCAGCTCGTGCAGACGGGCGACGACGGCGTCCTGGTCGCCGCCCAGCACCGCGCTCATGCCGGTCTCGGCCTGCGCCGCGGCATCCGCCATCGCGCGTCCGCGCACGCCCACCAGCCGCAGCGCGTCCTCCGCGCCGATCACGCCGGCGAGGGCGACGGCCGCGAGCTCGCCCACGGAGTGCCCGGCCAGGCCGTCGGGACGGCGCCCGGCGCGCCGCTCCAGCTCCTCGGCGGCGATGATCGAGGCGGCGACGATGAGCGGCTGCGCGATGCGGGTGTCGCGGATCGTGTCGGCATCCGACTGCGTGCCGTGCACGGCGAGATCGACCTGTGCGGCCTCGGAGAACGCGGCCAGGCGCTCGGCGACGCCGGGGAGCTCGAGCCAGGGGGAGAGGAAGCCGGGGGTCTGTGAGCCCTGTCCAGGGCAGGCGACGACGATCACCCCACCAGTCTGCCAACGATCCGGGCCGGACGGTGGATGATCCCTCACAACAATCCGGAATCCGCTTGTGCGTGGCGTACAGCCGAGGGATGCGCGCGGCCGCGCAGCGACGACATGATCAGCGCCGGCGGAGCGGCCGTCGGCGCACCGGCTCGGCGGTGCCGATGGAGCCCAGGATGAGCGCGGTCTGCAGGATCAGCGCCTCCCGGGGACCGGTGGCGTCCCAGCCGATCACCTCGCTGACGCGCTTCAGCCGGTAGCGGACGGTGTTCGGGTGCACGAACAGCTCGCGGGCGGTGGCCTCCAGCGAACGGCCGTTGTCGAGGTAGCTCCAGAGCGTCGTGACCAGGTCGGTGGAGTGGGCCTGCAGCGGGCGGTAGATCCGCTCGATGAGCGTCTGCTTCGCCAGCGCGTCCCCGGCGAGGGCCCGCTCGGGCAGCAGGTCGTCGGCCTCGACCGGGCGCGGCGCGCTGCGCCAGGCGCGGGCGACGGCGAAGCCGGCGAGGGCGGCGCGGGCGCTCTGCCCGGCATCCACCAGCGCCGCCACGGGCGGCCCGAGCACGACGTAGCCGGGGCCGAAGGACGGCTCCAGGCGCGCGGCGATCTCCTCGAACGGCAGCTCCTCGCCCTCCGGCTCGCGGCCGGGGACGCGCGCGCGCCCGATCACGAGGACGAGCCGCGACCCCTGCACGCCGATCAGGACGTCCACCGACAGCTTCCGCGCCGTGCGCCGCACCTGGTCCACGTCGAACTGCGGCGGCGTGGTGCCGACGATGACGCACACCTCGCCGTGACCGTGCCAGCCGAGGGCCGCGATCCGGCTGGGCAGCTCCTCGTCGGCCTCGCCGGTGAGGATCGAGTCGACGACGAGCGCCTCCAGCCGGGCATCCCACAGGCCGCGCGCCTCGGCGGCGCGCGCGTACACGTCCGCGGCGGCGAAGGCGACGTCGCGGGAGTACAGCAGGATGGCCTCGCGCAGGTGCTCGCCCTTGCCGGCCACCCGCTCCTCGGTGACCTCGACGGTCACCCGGATCAGCTGCAGCGTCTGCTGCAGGCTGACGCTGCGCAGCAGCTCCCGGGGCGCGGCGGCGAAGATGTCCGCCGCGATCCACGGGGTGGAGGTCGGGTCGTCGTACCACTGGATGAACGCGGTGATCCCCGCCTGCGCGACCAGCCCGACCGCCGAGCGCCGCGCCGGCGGCATCTCGGCGTACCAGGGCAGCGTCTCCTCGAGCCGTTTGATCGTCGCCGTGGCCAGGTCGCCGGAGATGCGGCGCAGCCAGACGAGGGTCGCGGCCTTGTCCATGGCCGGCTGTGAGGAACCGGTCACGGCGGTCAGCTCTCGCCGCCCGCGTTCCCGCTCGTGCCGGCGTTCACGTTGAACAGGTCGTACTTCGCGATCGCCTGGCCCACGAGGGAGCGGTCCACGGCACCCTGGTCGGCGAGGGCCTGCAGGGCGCGGACGACGATCGACGGGCCGTCGATCTTGAAGTAGCGGCGTGCCGCGGCGCGGGTGTCGGAGAAGCCGAAGTCGTCGGCGCCGAGCGTGTAGTACGGCTGCGGCACCCACGGCCGGATCTGGTCCTGCACGGCGTGCATGAAGTCGCTGACGCCGATGACCGGGCCCTCGGCACCCCGCAGCTTCTCGGTGAGGTACGCGGTGCGCGGCTCCTCGTCCGGGTGCAGGAAGTTGTGCTCGTCGGCGGCGAGGCCGTCGCGGCGCAGCTCGGTCCACGAGGTGACCGACCACACATCGGCGACGACGCCCCAGTCGTTCTTCAGCAGCTCCTGCGCCTCCAGCGCCCACGGCACGCCGACGCCCGAGGCGAACAGCTGCGTGCGCGGTCCGTCGCCCTCGCCCTGCGCGATGCGGTGGATGCCGCGGACGATGCCGTCCACGTCGACGCCCTCCGGCTCGGCCGGCTGCACCAGCGGCTCGTTGTAGACGGTGATGTAGTACATCACGTTCGGGTCCTCGTGCTGCCCGCCGTACATCCGGTCCAGGCCCGAGCGCACGATGTGGGCGATCTCGTAGCCGAACGCCGGGTCGTACGAGATCGTCGCCGGGTTGGTGGCGGAGAGCAGGTGCGAGTGGCCGTCGGCGTGCTGCAGGCCCTCGCCGGTGAGCGTGGTGCGGCCGGCGGTGGCGCCGATGATGAAGCCGCGGGCCATCTGGTCGGCGGCCGCCCACTGCGCGTCGCCGGTGCGCTGGAAGCCGAACATCGAGTAGAAGATGTAGATCGGGATCAGCGGCTCGCCGTGCGTGGCGTACGAGGTGCCCGCCGCGGTGAACGCCGCCACGGCGCCGGCCTCGTTGATGCCGACGTGCACGATCTGGCCCTGCGGGCTCTCCTTGTAGGCCAGCAGCAGCTCGCGGTCCACCGACGTGTAGTGCTGGCCGTTCGGGTTGTAGATCTTCGCGGTCGGGAAGTACGCGTCCATGCCGAAGGTGCGCGCCTCGTCCGGGATGATCGGGACGATGCGGTGGCCGAAGTCCTTCGCGCGCAGCAGGTCCTTCAGCAGGCGGACGAACGCCATCGTGGTGGCGACCTCCTGGGTGCCCGAGCCCTTCTTCGGCAGGGCGTACGCGCTGTCGTCCGGCAGGGAGATCGGCACGTGCGTGGAGCGCCGCTCGGGCAGGAAGCCGCCGAGCGCGCGGCGGCGCTCGAGCATGTACTGGATGGTCTCGTCCTGCGGGCCGGGGTTGTAGTACGGCGGCAGGTACGGGTTCTCCTCGAGCTGCGCATCCGTGATCGGGATGTGCATGGTGTCGCGGAAGGTCTTCAGGTTCTCCAGCGTCATCTTCTTCATCTGGTGGGTCGCGTTGCGGCCCTCGAAGTGCGGCCCGAGACCGTAGCCCTTGACGGTCTTGGCGAGGATGACGGTGGGCTGGCCCTTGTGCTCGACGGCCGCCTTGAACGCCGCGTACACCTTGCGGTAGTCGTGGCCGCCGCGGCGCAGGTGCCAGATCTGGTCGTCGGTGTAGTCCTTGACCAGGGCGGCGGCGCGCTCGTCCTTGCCGAAGAAGTGCTCGCGCACGTAGGCGCCGGACTCGGCCTTGTAGGTCTGGTAGTCGCCGTCCGGCGTGGAGTTCATGATGTTCAGCAGCGCGCCCTCGGTGTCGCGGGCGAGAAGGTCGTCCCACTCGCGACCCCAGACGACCTTGATCACGTTCCAGCCGGCGCCCCGGAAGAACGACTCCAGCTCCTGGATGACCTTGCCGTTGCCGCGCACCGGCCCGTCCAGGCGCTGCAGGTTGCAGTTGATCACGAAGGTGAGGTTGTCCAGGCCCTCGTTCGCCGCGAGCTGCAGCTGGCCGCGGCTCTCCACCTCGTCCATCTCGCCGTCGCCGAGGAACGCCCAGACGTGCTGGTCGGAGGTGTCCTTGATGCCGCGGTTCTCCAGGTACCGGTTCGACATCGCCTGGTAGATGGCGTTGATCGGGCCGAGACCCATCGACACGGTCGGGAACTGCCAGTAGTCCGGCATCTGCCGCGGGTGCGGGTAGGACGGGATGCCGAACGGGGCCTGCGACTGCTGCTGCCGGAATCCGTCGAGGTGCTGCTCGGTGAGCCGGCCCTCGAGGAAGGAGCGGGCGTAGATGCCCGGGGAGGCGTGGCCCTGGATGAAGATCTGGTCGCCGCCGCCGGGGTGGTCGGCGCCGCGGAAGAAGTGGTTGAAGCCGACCTCGTACAGCGAGGCGGACGAGGCATAGGTGGAGATGTGGCCGCCGACGCCGATGCCGGGGCGCTGCGCGCGGTGCACCGTGATCGCGGCGTTCCAGCGGATCCAGGCGCGGTAGCGGCGCTCGATCTCCTCGTCGCCGGGGAACTCCGGCTCGTTCTCCGGGGCGATCGTGTTGATGTAGTCCGTGGTGGGGACCATCGGCACGCCCAGGTGCAGCTCCTTGGAGCGCTTGAGCAGGCTCAGCATGATCTCGCGGCCACGACCGTGGCCCTTCGCGTCGACGAGCTCGTCGAGCGACTGCTGCCACTCGCTGGTCTCCTCCGGGTCGCTGTCGAGGGGGCCCTGGGAGTACGGATCCTGGTCGTGGACGGTCACGGGGGAGCCTTTCGTCATGCTGGCAGGTCGTGCCAAGGAAACGGGATGCGACGCGGGGAGCCTTGTCGGCTCGGCACAACACGCGCTGTGCTCAGCCTATCCCCCTTCGCCGCGGGAGGAGAGAACCGGCGTCGCTACACTGGACCGGTCAGGGCCTTTAGCTCAGCTGGTAGAGCAACGGTTTTACACACCGTAGGTCGTCGGTTCGACCCCGGCAGGGCCCACCGTCACATCTCCTCGTGCACCGCCGGGTCGGCGTCGAACAGGCGCCCGTCGGGGCGGCCCAGGGCGGTGATGGCCGCGACCTCGGCATCCTCGAGCGTCACCGACGCGGCCTCGAGGTTCGCCCGCTGGTGCTCGATCGAGGAGGCCTTCGGGATCGACACCGTTCCCCGCGCGACGTGCCAGGCGATGACGGCCTGCGCGGGGGTGATGCCGTGCACCCGCGCGACCTCCACGATCACCGGCTCCTGCAGCAGCTCCTTCGCGCGGCCCAGCGGGCTCCACGCCACGGTGAGGATGCCGCGCTCGGCGTGCAGCGCCAGCGCCTCCTCCTGCGGGAAGTACGGGTGCACCTCGATCTGGTTCGCCACCGGCCGCACGCCGGTCTCCGCCTCGATGCGGTCCAGATGCTCGGGGAGGAAGTTGGACACGCCGACCTGGCGCACCACGCCGCGGCGCTGCGCCTCCACGAGCGCCGCCCACGCCTCGGGGTACAGGCCGACGCTCGGGTTCGGCCAGTGGATCAGGTGCAGGTCGGTGGCGTCCAGGCCCAGGCGGTAGCGGCTCTCCTCGATGCTCCAGCGCGCCTTGTCGGCGGCGTGGTGGCGGCCGGGGAGCTTCGTGGTCACGATGATCTCGTCGCGGTCGACCCCGGCGTCACGCACGCCCCGGCCCACGGCGCCCTCGTTCTCGTAGTTGAAGGCGGTGTCGACCAGACGGTACCCGGCCTCGATGCCGGCGGTCACGGCGGCGGCGCCGGCCTCGCCGTTGAGGCGATAGGTGCCCAGCCCGACGGCGGGCAGGGCGAAGCCGTTGTGCGCGGTGAAGGCGGGAATGTCGCTCATGCGTGCTCCTCGAGTGTCGTCACGGCAGCTGCGGATGGCGTCTGCCCGGTCCTCGGACAGCCTACGTCGCGGCCCGCCGGCGGTCCTGCCACGATGGGAGGATGCCGCACCGCCCGGACCCCGCCGACCGCTGCCCGTGCACGAGCGGGGACTCCTTCGGCGCATGCTGCGGGCCGGTGATCGCCTCCGGTGTCGCTCCCACCGCGGAGCGGCTGATGCGGTCGCGGTTCACCGCCTTCGCGATCGGCGACGCCGACCACATCCTCGCGTCCTGGCATCCGTCCACCCGCCCTGCGGAGCTGGAGCTCGATCCGGAGATCCGCTGGACACGTCTGGACGTGCTCGGCACCGCCGCGGGCGGGCCGTTCGACAGCGAGGGAGTGGTCACATTCGAGGCCTTCTACCGGCACGACGGCGAGCGCGGTTCGATGCGCGAGCGCAGCCGCTTCCGGCGCGAGGGCGGGCGCTGGTACTACCTGGACGGGGCAGTGGGTAGGTTGGAGACGTGAACGCCAGTCCCGAACACCAGCGCGTCCTTCTCGAGATCGCCGAGCTCGACCGTCGCATCCAGCAGGCGGAGCGGGCGCGCACCAGGCCCGAGCACGCCGCCCGCATCACCGAGCTGGCCGGGATCCGGCAGGAGCAGCTGCGCGAGCTCACCGCGCTCACCGGCGTGCTCGAGGACGCCCGCGCGGAGCTGAAGCGCCTGGAGTCCGACGTCGCCCTCGCCGAGCAGCGGCGTGACCGGGACGCCGAGCGCCTGGCATCCGCGAGCGATTCGAAGCAGGCGCAGGCGCTGGAGCACGAGATCGAGAGCCTGGGACGGCGGCTGAGCGCGCTCGCGGACGCGGAGCTCGAGGTGATGGGGCGCGTCGAGGATGCGGAGGCCGCCGTGAACGCGCAGCAGGCGCTCATCGACGCCACGAACGCCGAGGGCTCCGAGCTCACCCGGAAGGCGAAGGAGGCGGTCGCCGCCGCCACCGCCGAGGGGGAGCGGCTGGCCCGCGACCGCGCCGCCGTGGCAGGCACCATCCCGCCCGCGCTGCTGGCCGAGTACGACCGGCGCGCCGCCCGCGGCGTCGGCGCCGGGCTGCTGCGTCGCGGCGTGTGCGAGGGATGCCGGATGGTGCTCTCCGGCACCGATCTGACGGCCGTGCGCCGCGCGGCACCGGACGAGCTGGCCTCCTGCCCGGAATGCGGAGCCATCCTGGTCCGCACCGAGGAGTCCGGTCTGTGAACCCCCTCGTCGATGTCCGCCCCCGGTGCTAGACCGGACGGTGTGAAGCACCCCGCGCCGCCCGTCGTGGTCGTCGGGCGCGACCCCGAGGGCGGCTGGCTCGCCGCGGGCGTCGACGAGGAGGGCGCCGCGGCCGATCCGGTGCACATCCCGGATCAGCGTCTGGCGGCGTGGATCGCGGATGTCGAGGCCGCCGTCTCCCCGCGGTGGACGGTCCGCAGCCTGCGCGCGTTCTATCCGCCGCTGCTGGCGGCCGGCGTCCGGCTGCGGAGGGCGCACGATCTGCTGCTGTGCCACGCGATCCTGCGGGACACGTCCTCCCTCGACGAGCCGCTGCCGGCGTCCACCGCGTGGCTCCGGGAGGATCCGATGCCCGGCGCCGACGACCGTCCCGCGCTGTTCGAGCTCACCGTCCGCGACCGCCGCGGCGACGAGGAATTCGCGGAGATCCTCGCCGAGTGGCGGCGGCAGGAGGAGGCGCTCGCCCGCGCGCGCGACGGCCGGCTGGCGCTGCTGTGCCGCGCCGAGTCGACCGGGGCCCTGGTCGCCGAGGAGATGACGGCGGCGGGTCTGCCGTGGGATCGCGACGTGCACGAGCGCATCCTCGTCGAGGAGCTCGGTCCCCGGCCGCTGCGCGGCGGGCGGCCGGGGGCGATGGCCCGGCTGGCGGCGGAGATCGGGGAGCACCTCGGAGACCCGGCCGTGAACCCGGACAGCCCGCCGCGGCTGCTGCGGGCGCTGCACCGCGCGGGAGTGCTCGTCGAGTCGACCGCGCGCTGGGAGCTGGCGCGCAGCGACCATCCCGTGGTGCCGCCGCTGCTGCGGTACAAGAAGCTCGCCCGCCTGTTCACGGCCAACGGCTGGGGCTGGCTGGACGAGTGGGTGGTGGACGGGCGCTTCCGCCCGGTCTACCTCACCGGCGGGGTGGTGACCGGGCGGTGGGCGTCCGCGGGCGGCGGGGCGCTGCAGATCCCGCGGCGGCTGCGCCCCGCGGTGCGCGCCGACGACGGCTGGATGCTGGTCCGCGCGGACGTCGCGCAGCTGGAGCCGCGGGTGCTCGCGGCGATGTCCGGGGACCGGGCGATGGCGGATGCCGGGCGCGGCTCGGATCTGTATGACGGCGTGGTCCGCTCCGGCGCGGTGGCGACCCGGGAGGAGGCGAAGTATGCGGTGCTCGGCGCCATGTACGGCGCCACGACGGGGGAGAGCGGGCGGCTGGTGCCGCGGCTGCGTGCGGTCTTCCCGCGTGCGATGGGCCTGGTCGACGAGGCCGCGCGTGTCGGCGAGGACGGCGGCGTGGTCAGTACGCTGCTCGGCCGCACCTCCCCGCGCCCGGATGCCGGGTGGCGCACCGCGCAGTCGGTCGCGAGCGGTCCGGATGCGGGCGGGGCCGAGGAGTCCCGCGCGCGCAGCCGGGCGCGCGACCGCGGACGGTTCACCCGCAACTTCGTGGTGCAGGGCACCGCGGCGGAGTGGGCCCTGCTGTGGCTGGCGGAGATCCGGCACCGGCTGCTCGCGCTGCCCCCGGCATCCGTTCCCGCCCCGGCATCCGGCCCCGTGTTCGCCGCGCGCGCCCACCTCGCCTTCTTCCTGCACGACGAGGTCATCGTGCACACGCCGGCCGAGCACGCCGAGGCCGCGGCCGCGGCGGTGCGGGACGCGGCGGCGGCGGCGACCGCCCGGCTGTTCCCCGGCGTGGAGATCGACATCCCGCTCGACCTGCGCATCAGCCGGGACGCGGGCAAGGACCCGTAGACTGGAAGGGCGAGCAGGTCGGTCGGACGGTCGCGTTGCGGGAGACCGCACCGAGGAACGTCCGGGCTCCACAGGGCAGGGCGGTGGGTAACACCCACCCGGAGTGATCCGCGAGACAGTGCCACAGAGAGCAGACCGCCTCTTCCGGTCCCTGAGCTTGTCGAAGGGTCCGGCGGGGTAAGGGTGAAAGGGTGGTGTAAGAGACCACCGGGGGTCGTGGCGACATGGCCCGCCAGGTAAACCTCGCCCGGAGCAAGGCCAGACAGAGGATGATGACGCGGCCCGCCGAGTCCTCGGGTAGGCCGCTGGAGCGGCACGGCAACGTGTCGCCGAGAGAGATGACCGTCGAAGGGGCTCGTCCCCGGAACAGAACCCGGCGTACAGACCGGCCCGCTCGCCCCTCTGCAACACACCGAAACGCAACAAGCCGAAACGCGACAAGCCCGATACGCAGGAAGCCCCGGCCGCCATCATGGCGCCGGGGCTTCCTGTGATCCGGGCTTCGGGCCGGTGCGTCCGCGCTCAGCCGTTCGCCGCGAGCGAGGCCGCGCCGATGATGCCGGAGGCGTTGCGGTGGATCGCCGCAACGATCGGGGTGTTCAGGTCGAGCAGCGGCAGGAACTTCTCCGGGTGCTTGGACACCCCGCCGCCGACGACGAAGAGGTCGGGGGAGAACAGGAACTCGACGTGCTTGAAGAACACCTGCAGGCGCGAGGACCACGCCTCCCAGGACAGGTTCTCCCGCTCCATCGCCGAGTAGGCGGTCCAGCGCTCGATGGACTCGCCCTCGTACAGCAGGTGGCCCAGCTCGGTGTTCGGGATCAGTACGCCGTTGTACAGGAACGCCGAGCCGATGCCGGTGCCGAGGGTGGCCATGATCGTGAGGCCCTGGGCGTCGCGGGCGGCGCCGTGGCGGACCTCGGCGACGCCGGCGGCATCCGCGTCGTTGACGAACGTGATGTCGCGGCCGAGCCCGTCCTCGAAGAACTTCTCGGCCTCGAAGCCGATCCAGTCCTTGGAGATGTTCGCGGCGGACAGCGTCCGGCCGTTCTTGACGATCGCCGGGAACGCGACGCCGAGGGGCAGCCGCGAGTCGGCGACGCCGAGCGTCTCGAGCACCTGGCGCACCGTGCTGAGCACGTCCGCCGGGGCCGCGCCCGCCGGGGTGGGGACCCGGATGCGCTCGGAGTCGAGCGTGCCGTGGGTGAGGTTGACGATTCCCGCTTTGATGCCCGTGCCGCCGATGTCGACGCCGATTGCCTGTGCCATGGCGAATAGCCTAGCGATGGTCGCGCTCCGGTCTAGGATCGTGACAGATCTCGATGAAGGGGACGGACATGCCCGACGGCGACGACAAGTACTGGTTCAACCTGAGCACCCGCGAGGTCGAGTACGGCATGCTCTCGCCCGCGGTCGACCGCGTCGGTCCCTTCGACACCCGCGAGGAGGCCGAACACGCGCCCGAGAAGCTCGAGGAGCGCTCCCGCGCCTGGGCCGAGGAGGAGGCCGCCGAGGACGCGTGGGGCTCGAACCGCACGGGCTCCGGTCCGGACGCAGACTCCGGTTCCGGCGCCGAGAGCTGAGCGATGGACAAGCAGCGGGATTTCGTGCTCCGCACGATCGAGGAGCGCGGTGTCAAGTTCGTGCGCCTGTGGTTCACCGACGTCATCGGCACGCTGAAGTCCGTGGCGATCGCCCCGGCCGAGGTCGAGGGCGCCTTCGCGGAGGGCATCGGCTTCGACGGCTCCGCCATCGAGGGCCTCACGCGCAGCTTCGAGTCGGACCTGCTCGCGCAGCCCGACCCGACCACGTTCCAGATCTTGCCGTGGCGGGGTGAGATCGACCCGACCGCCCGCATGTTCTGCGACCTGACCACGCCGGACGGCCGCCCGGCGGTCTCCGACCCGCGGCACGTGCTGCGCCGCACTCTGGCGAAGGCCGCGGATGCCGGGTTCACCTTCTACACGCATCCGGAGATCGAGTTCTACCTGCTGAAGTCGTCCTCGTTCGGGCCGGAGGGCCCGGTGCCGGTCGACTCGGCGGGCTACTTCGACAACGTCCCCGGCGGCACGGCGCACGACTTCCGGCGTCGTTCGGTGCGGATGCTGGAGGACCTGGGCATCTCCGTCGAGTACAGCCACCATGAGGGCGGCCCGGGCCAGAACGAGATCGACCTGCGTTACGCGGACGCGCTCACCACGGCGGACAACATCATGACGTTCCGCACCGTGATCAAGGAGGTCGCGATCGAGCAGGGCGTGTACGCGACGTTCATGCCCAAGCCGCTCACGGACCATCCCGGCAGCGGCATGCACACGCACATGTCGTTGTTCGAGGGCGACACGAACGCGTTCTACGAGGCGGGCGCGGAGTACCAGCTGTCCCTGATCGGGCGGCAGTTCATCGCCGGCCTGCTGCGGCACGCGAACGAGATCGCCGCGGTCACGAACCAGTTCGTGAACTCGTACAAGCGGCTGTGGGGCGGGGACGAGGCCCCGAGCTTCGTGACCTGGGGACACAACAACCGGTCGGCCCTGGTGCGCGTGCCGATGTACAAGCCGAACAAGGGGCAGTCCACCCGGGTCGAGTATCGGGCGCTGGATTCCGCCGCGAACCCGTACCTGGCGTTCGCGCTCATGCTCGCCGCCGGGCTGAAGGGCATCGAGAAGGGCTACGAGCTGCCGCCGGAGGCGGAGAACAACGTGTGGTCGCTGAGCGACTCCGAGCGCCGCGCCCTGGGGTACGCCCCGCTGCCGGCCAGCCTGGACCACGCGCTGGAGTACATGGAGGAGTCCGAGCTGGTCGCCGAGACGCTGGGCGAGCAGGTGTTCAACTACGTCCTGCTCAACAAGCGCAAGGAGTGGGAGGCCTACCGGGGTCAGGTGACGCCGTTCGAGCTCAAGAGCAACCTCGAGCTGCTCTGACGTTCCGGTGATGAACCGATCGTGATGGCCCGCCCCGACGCGTCCGTCTCGCTGTCGGCGCTCGCACGGCTGGGGTTCGTCGAGCTGTCGCCCGCCTCGGCGCGCCTCGAGGAGCTGTCCGCGCTGACCGGCGTCGACCGGGCGGACCTCGTCGACGGGCTCTCCGCCGCCGACCCGGACGGCGCTCTGGACGGACTGCTGCGGGTCGCCCGCCGCGACCACGGGCGGGTCGCGGCGCTCCTCGGCGACGAGGAGCTGCGGCCGGCGACGTGGCGGCTGTTCGGCGCCTCCGCCGGGCTCGCACGGTTCTTCGAGCGGCATCCGTCGCAGCTGCAGGCGGATGCGGTGAGCCGCACCGCCCTGCCGGACGCCGCCGAGCTGCGCGAGCGGATGCTGGCCGCTGTGGGCGCGACGGACGGCTTCGCCACGGCCGCCTCCCCGGTGGTCGCGCTGCGCGTGTGCTACCGGCGCTGCCTGGCCGAGATCGCCGCGGCCGACCTGGCATCCGCGGACCCGGTGGCGGCGATCCCCGCCGTGTCCGCCTGCCTGGCGGATGCCGCCGCCGCGGCCCTCGACGCCGCCCTCGCGGTCGCCCGGGCCGAACTGGGCGGCGGGGATCGGGCATCCGTCGCCGCACGCGAGGCCGCGGCGACCCGCCTGGCGATCATCGGCATGGGCAAGGCGGGCGCCCGGGAGCTCAACTACGTCAGCGACGTCGACGTGATCTTCGTGGCCGGCACCGCGGACGAGGAGCTGCTGCCGGAGCCGCGGGCGATCGACATCGCCACCCGCCTCGCCCGCGGCACGATGCGCGTGCTCTCCGGTGTGGAGACCGAGCCGCCGCTGTGGGAGGTGGACGCGGCGCTGCGCCCCGAGGGCAAGCAGGGCGCTCTGGTGCGCTCGCTCGCCGCGCATCTGGCGTACTACGACCGCTGGGCGAAGAGCTGGGAGTTCCAGGCGCTGCTGAAGGCCCGCGCGATCGCGGGGGACGCGGAACTGGGCGCCGCGTACATCGAGGCCCTGCAGCCGAAGGTGTTCTCCAGCGCAGCCCGCGAGGACTTCGTCGGCAGCGTGCAGCGGATGCGGGAGCGGGTCACCGAGCACATCCCGCCGGACGACGTGCCGTACCAGCTCAAGCTCGGCCCGGGCGGACTGCGCGACATCGAGTTCACCGTCCAGCTGCTGCAGCTGGTGCACGGGCTCACCGACGCGACGCTGCGCACCCGGGGGACGCTGGAGTCGCTGGATGCGCTCGTCACGGGCGGCTACATCGGACGCGCCGAGGCGGCGTCGTTCGCGCGGGACTACTGTGTGCTGCGGCTGCTCGAGCACCGGCTGCAACTGGCCGACTTGCAGCGCACACACCTGATGCCGCGGGCCGAGCACGCGCTGCGGTCGCTGGCGCGCGCGACGGGCCTCGCCGACACCGGCGACGGAGTGCAGCGGGTGTGGGAGGGCGTGCGGCGCGAGGTGCGCGACCTGCACACCCGGCTGTTCTACCGTCCGCTGCTGAGCGCGGTCGCCTCGCTGCCGGAGGAGGAGCGCGAACTGTCGCCGGAGCAGGCCGGCGACCGGCTCGCCGCGATCGGCTTCCGCGACCCGGCGGGCGCGCTGCGCCACATCGCCGCGCTCACCTCGGGGTTGAGCCGGAAGGCCACCATCCAGCGTCATCTCATGCCGGTGATGCTGCGCTGGTTCGCGGACGGCACCGATCCGGACTACGGACTGCTCGCGTTCCGGCGGATCAGCGAGCGTCTCGGCGACACCCCGTGGTTTCTGCGGATGCTGCGCGATTCGTCCGGCGCCGCGGAACGGCTGACGACGCTGCTGACCGCCTCCCGATATGTCGGGGAGCTGATGGAGTGGATCCCGGAGTCCGTGGCCTGGCTGGACGGCACGGACGCCCTGCAGCCGCGGGGGCAGGCGGCGCTGGACGAGGAGGCGCGCGCGATCCAGACGCGCCACGACCGGGCCAAGGACGCGTTCCGGGCGGTGAGGGCGCTGCGCCGCCGCGAACTGTTGCGCACGGCGATGGGGGCGGTGCTCGACGTGCTCGACATCGACCAGGTCGCGCAGGCGCTCACCGACATCACGGATGCCACGATCCAGGCGGCGCTGCGGGCCGTGCGTCGCGAGGTGGTGCCGCCCGAGGACGACGCCCTGGACTTCTCGATCATCGCGATGGGCCGTTTCGGCGGCGGCGAGCTCGGGTTCGGGTCGGATGCCGACGTGCTGTTCGTCTACGAACCGAACGGGGTGGACCCGCATCGGGCGCAGCAGCTGTCCAGCCGGATCGTCGCCGGGCTGCGGGAGCAGCTCGACGATCACCGCGTGCCGCTCGAGCTCGACGCGGATCTGCGCCCCGAGGGCCGCAACGGGCCGATCGTGCGCACCCTGGACGCGTACGCGCAGTACTACCGGCGCTGGTCGCTGTCCTGGGAGTCGCAGGCGCTGCTGCGCGCCCGCGGCGTGGCCGGCAGCGGCAAGCTCATCGCCCGGTTCCTCCAGCTCGCGGATGGCGTCCGGTATCCGGCGGAGATCGCGGTGCAGGACGTGCGGGAGATCAAGCGGATCAAGGCGCGGGTCGAGGGGGAGCGGCTGCCGCAGGGCGCGGATCCGCGCCGGCACCTCAAGCTCGGTCCTGGCACGCTCAGCGACGTGGAGTGGATGGTGCAGATCCTGCAGCTGCAGCACGCGCACCGCATCCCGGCGCTGCGCACCACGTCCACGCTGCGGGCGCTGCAGGTGGCGGCGGAGGAGGGACTGATCCCGGCGGATGCGGCGACACTGCTGCGTGAGGCGTGGGTGCTGTCCAGCCGGCTGCGCTCGGCGATGACGCTGCTGACCGGGCAGACCAGGGATGTGCTGCCGGCCGATCTGCGGGAGCTGGACGGGGTGGGGCGGATCCTCGGCTACCCGGACCGCTCGGGGGCGGTGGTCGAGGAGGACTATCTCCGCGTCACCCGGCGGGCGCGGCGGGTGTTCGAGCAGCTGTTCTACGGATGAAGGGCGATTCGGCAAGATGGGACACATGGCAGAGACGACGGAGGCGCGGCGTTCCGCCGCGGTGATCTGGAACCCCTCGAAGGTGGCCGAGGACGAGCTGCGGGCCGCGGTCGACGCGGCGCTCGGCGAGGACGTGCTGTGGCTGGAGACCAGCGAGGAGGATCCTGGCCGCGGAATGGCCGAGCAGGCGATCGCGGAGGGGCGGGATCTGCTGGTCGCGGTCGGCGGGGACGGCACGGTCCGTGCGGTGGCGGAGGCCGTCGCCGGCACGGAGGCCGCGCTCGGGATCGTGCCGCGAGGAACCGGGAACCTGCTCGCCCGCAATCTGGGCATCCCGCTCGGCGACATCCCCGCTGCGCTCGCGCGCATCAGCGAGGGGGAGGAGCGCCCGCTGGATCTGGGCTGGGTGACGCTGGGTGAGGATGCCGAGGAGCAGGCGTTCGCGGTCATGATCGGGTTCGGGCTCGATGCGCAGATGCTCGCGGAGACCGATGACGACCTGAAGGCCAAGGCCGGATGGCTGGCGTACGTGCAGGCCCTGGGCCGGGCGGCCGCCGCGACCGAGCTGGTCGGCGCGCAGATCGCGCTCGACGACGAGGAGCCGGAGGCGACCAGCATCCACACCATGCTGATCGGCAACTGCGGCACCATCCAGGGCGGCATCACGCTGCTGCCGGATGCGAAGCCCGACGACGGGCGGCTGGACGTCCTCCTGGTCAGCGCCGACGACGTGGCCGGCTGGATCGACACGGCGCGGTCGGTGCTGTGGGACAACGGCCTGAAGCGCCTGCTGCAGCGATCCGCCGATGTCAGCGCCGTGAGCACGGATTCCGCGACGCACGCGTCGGCCGAGCGCATCCGGGTGAAGCTGCTCGAGCCGCAGCCGTTCGAGATCGACGGCGAGGAGGCCGGCGAGGTGTCCGAGTTCAGCGTGCGTGTGCAGAAGGGCGCGTTGCGCGTGCTCTGAGCCCGGTCAGGGCGTGGAGAGTGGGGTGGGGTGTGACGCCCCAGACACCCGAAAGCCCGCCCCGGCAGGTGACCGGGACGGGCTTTCGCGAAGGGGTCAGACCCCGTAGTACAGCTCGTACTCGTACGGGTGCGGACGCTGCGCCATCGGCAGGATCTCCTTCTCGTACTTGTACTCGATCCAGGTGTCGATGAGCTCCTTGGTGAACACGCCGCCCTCGAGGAGGAAGTCGTGGTCGTTGCGGAGCGCCTCGAGCGAGTCCAGCAGCGAGTTCGGCACCTGCGGGATGTTCTTGGCCTCCTCCGGCGGGAGCTCGTAGAGGTCCTTGTCGATCGGCTCCATCGGCTCGATGCGGTTCTTGATGCCGTCCAGGCCCGCCATCATCTGGGCCGCGAAGGCGAGGTACGGGTTGCCCGACGCGTCCGGCACGCGGAACTCGATGCGCTTGGCCTTCGGGTTCGAGCCGGTGAGCGGGATGCGGATCGCGGCCGAGCGGTTGCCGGCGGAGTAGGCCAGGTTCACCGGCGCCTCGAAGTGCTTCACCAGGCGGTGGTAGCTGTTCAGGGTCGGGTTGGTGAAGGCCAGGACGGCGTGCGCGTGCTTGAGCAGGCCGCCGATGTACCAGCGCGCGGTGTCGCTGAGCTGGCCGTAGCCGGTCTCGTCGAAGAACAGCGGCTTGCCGTCGAGCCACAGCGACTGGTGGGTGTGCATGCCCGAGCCGTTGTCGCCGAACAGCGGCTTCGGCATGAAGGTCGCCGTCTTGCCCCACTCCTGGGCGGTGTTCTTGACGATGTACTTGAACTTCAGCACGTCGTCGGCCGCGCGCACCATGGTGTCGAAGCGGTAGTTGATCTCCGCCTGACCCGCGGTGCCCACCTCGTGGTGCGAGCGCTCGACGATGAGGCCGGCGTCGGCGAGCTTGAGGACGATGTCGTCGCGCAGGTCGGCCTGCTTGTCGACCGGGGAGACGGGGAAGTAGCCGCCCTTGAACGGGGTCTTGTTGCCGAGGTTCCCGCCCTCCTCCTTGCGACCCGAGTTCCAGGCGGCCTCGTCCGAGTCCACGGCGTAGAAGCTCTTGCCGGCGGTGACCTCGTAGCGCACCTCGTCGAAGATGTAGAACTCCGCCTCGGGTGCGAAGTACGCGGTGTCGGCGATGCCGGTGGAGGCGAGGTACTTCTCCGCCTTCTTGGCGACCTGGCGCGGGTCCTTCGAGTAGATCTCGCCGGTGCGCGGGTTGTAGATGTCGAAGACCATGATCAGCGTCTTCTCGGCCCGGAACGGGTCGAGGTAGGCCGTGGTGACGTCCGGGATGAGCTGCATGTCGGACTCGTGGATGCTGGCGAAGCCGCGGATCGAGGAGCCGTCGAACAGCTGGCCGTCACGGAAGAAGTCCTCGTCGACCGCCGAAGCGGGGATGTTGAAGTGCTGCTGAACACCGGGGAGGTCGGTGAAGCGGATGTCGAGGAACTTGACGTCCTGCTCCTTGATGTACTGGAGCACCTCTGCGGGATCTGTGAACATGAACGACTCCTGGATCGGGTACTGGTCGATTGCAACCTTACGCAGGCTATGGCCGACCCGTTTCCCGACCGTGTCCGTCGTGTTTCGGGGATGTTACAGCGGCTGGGTAGGCTGAGACGGTGACGGATGCCGTGAACGCGTACCCCGGGGAGCGCCTCGGATTGCCGGAGAGCGGGCCGCGCAGCATCGCCCGGATCGGCCGCCGCGTCGGCGCCCTGCTGATCGACTACACGGCCGCGACGATCATCGCGATCGGCTTCCTCGGCTACGACCCGCTCGCGCTGCCGCACGAGGCGGGCTGGCGGCAGTTCGCGCCCATGCTCGTCTTCGCCCTGCTGCAGATCCTGTTCATCCCGACCGCGGGCGGCAGCCCCGGGCACCGCATCCTCGGGATGCGGGTGGTGCGCATGGGCGGGGGCTGGGTGGGCCTGTGGCGTCCGGTGGTGCGCACGCTGCTGCTCGTGTTCGTCATCCCCGCCGTGATCTGGGATGCCGATCAGCGCGGCCTGCACGACAAGGCGGCCAGCACGGTGCTGATCCGCTCCTGAAACGGGACGCTTCGACAGGCTCAGCGTCCGCGGGGGACAGGCTCGGCGTCCGCGGGGGACGGGCTCATTCCCTGCCGC
Organism: Microbacterium sp. EF45047; assembly: GCF_028472845.1. Classification (NCBI taxonomy): domain Bacteria; kingdom Bacillati; phylum Actinomycetota; class Actinomycetes; order Micrococcales; family Microbacteriaceae; genus Microbacterium; species Microbacterium sp. EF45047. The sequence goes on from NZ_CP069429.1 coordinate 1,273,216, forward strand.
GGTTGCGGCGGCGCGTCTCACGCGGCGCGCGGCCGCCGAGGAAGGACCGGGCCGGGTCGACGACGAAGCCCTGGCGCAGCGCCTCGCGCCCGATCAGCATCCGGAATCCCATCTCGTCACGGTTGCTGAGCGTGACCTCCGCGAGCACCTCGCGGTCGACGAGTCGCAGCATCAGCTGCACCACGATCCGCTCCTGCGCATGCCCGGACGAGCTGCGCACGGCGCGACGATCGTGCACCGGGAGCTCGGCGACGACGGCATCCGCCTGGCTGTTCTGCCACGGCCGCACCGTGAACCGCACCCACTCCTCCTCCTCGCGCTCGAACTCGTGCACGTCGTAGGCGTGCAGCGAGGAGGTGCGGGCGCCGGTGTCGATCTTCGCCTTGATCCAGTCGATGCCGAGGTCGGGCAGCGCGACCCACTCGCGCCACCCCGTCAGCGTGTTTGAATGAGAGGACCGACCCACCCCTACATCCTGGCAGGAAACCCTCTGTGAAGATCGCCGTCCTCTCACGGGCACCGCAGTCCTACTCCACGCAGCGTCTCCGGGCGGCCGCACTGCAGCGGGGTCACACCGTGAAGGTGCTGAACACCCTGCGCTTCGCGATCGATCTGTCGGCGGACGTGCCGGACCTGTTCTACCGAGGCAGGCAGCTCAGCGACTACGACGCGATCCTGCCCCGGATCGGCAACTCGATCACCTACTTCGGCACGGCCGTGGTGCGTCAGTTCGAGCAGATGGACGTGTACACCCCGAACACGGCGAACGGCATCTCCAGCGCCCGCGACAAGCTGCGGGCGAACCAGATCCTCTCCCGGCACAACATCTCCATGCCGCCGACCGCGTTCGTGCGCAACCGCGCAGACGTGCGCCCCGCGATCGAGCGGGTCGGCGGCGCTCCGGTCGTGATCAAGCTGCTGGAAGGCACCCAGGGGATCGGCGTGATCCTCGCCCCGCAGGTGAAGGTGGCCGAGGCCATCATCGAGACGCTGCACTCCACCAAGCAGAACGTGCTGATCCAGAAGTTCATCGCCGAGAGCCGCGGCCGCGACATCCGCGCCCTCGTCGTCGGCGACCGCGTGGTCGCCGCGATGCGCCGCGTGGCCGACGGCGACGAGTTCCGCTCGAACGTGCACCGCGGCGGCCGGGTGGAGCCGGTCACCCTCGACCCGCAGTACGAGCAGACCGCGGTCCGCTCCGCGCAGATCATGGGACTGCGGGTCGCCGGCGTCGACATGCTGGAGGGCGAGGACGGCCCCCTGGTGATGGAGGTGAACTCCTCCCCGGGACTGCAGGGCATCGAGGCGGCGACGAACCTCGACGTCGCCGGCGCGATCATCGACTACATCGCCGCGCAGGTGGCCTTCCCCGAGATCGACATCCGCCAGCGTCTCTCCGTCTCCACCGGCTACGGCGTCGCCGAGCTGGTGATGCACGCCGGTGCGGAGCAGGTTGGCAAGAAGCTCGGCGACCTGGGGCTGTGGGACCGCGACATCACCGTCCTCACCCTGCACCGCGGGGTGAGCGTCATCCCGAACCCGCGCAAGCACGTGGTGCTCGAGCCCGAGGACCGGCTGCTGTGCTTCGGCAAGCTCGAGGAGATGCGCTCGATGATCCCCGAGCGCAAGCGCCGCCGCGCCAAGGTGCGGCGCCTGCCGAAGGAGCCGCTCGGCGACTGAACGGGCGCCTCGAGCGACCGCCAGGACGACGAAGGCCTCCTGCCCTCTGCGGGGCGGGAGGCCTTCCTCGTCGCGGATGCTCAGCGCGGACGCTGCGCCCTGACCTTGGTCGGGTCGATGCCCTTCGGGATCGGCAGCGACGACAACGACTGCGACACCGACTCGAGACGGCGGATGACGGCGGCCATCGTGGCCTTGTCGATCGCCTTGGGCAGCTTCTTGATGGTCTTCGCGAGGTCCGCGATCGCGACGTCGTCCTCGCCGTGTCCGACGTAGAGCACGGTCACCGGCACGCCGTGCGCGACCCGCTGGGCCTTGGTGCGCTCCTCGTTGACCAGACGCGTCAAGCGGCCCCGGGCGCCCTCGCCGACGATGACGATGCCGCCGCGGCCGACGACGCGGTAGACGGCCTCCTGGGTCTTCGGGTTGATGCCGACCGGGGTGTCCGCGGCCTGCCAGCTGCGGCCGAGGCCGGTGCTGAGCACGTGACCGCTCGCGCCGGGCATCCCGTCGATCTTGGCGTACATGGCCTTGGTGGACAGCCGCGTCATCAGGATCATGGCGCCGAGCAGACCGAGCATGAGGCCGGTGATGCCCCAGAGCAGCAGCGCGTACCACTGCGCGTGCCCGAGCAGGAGCCCGATGATGAGCCCGATCAGGACGCCGCCGACGAGGATCGCGAGCTGCGCCCAGGGCAGCCAGCCGTAGACCTCGCGCGTGAACCGGAACAGGGACCGGATCTGCGAGAAGAAGCCGGGACGCTTCTCAGGTTCGGGAGCACGCTTTGCCATGGGTACCAGCCTACCGAGTCGGCGGTGCTCCGGCCGTCCTGCACAGGAGCGCGGATGCCCCGATCTGTGCACAGCGACCGGTGCATCGCGCACCGGCACCGGCCCGCATGCGCTCTGATGGGGGCATGGACGACGCAGCGGCGGCTCTCGTACCCGGGGCGCACCGGGTCATCCGGCAGGTGGACGACGCCGAGTCTGCCTTCGCCGGCGTGCTGGTGGCCGACGGCGGACGGGTGCGCGTGCGGATGCCGGCGGAGCGGACGCCCGCGCCGCTGTGGCGCTTCGCCGGCAGTGAGCACATTGCGGGCGTGACCGACGTCGTCCGCCGGGGCGACGGGCTTGATGTCCTGCTGCCGTGGTGTGCGGAGCGGGTGGACGTGTTCCTGGGGCGCCGCGCGGCGGCCGAGGAGCCGCTCGCGACCGGCGAGGCGGTCACGCTCGTCGGCAGCCTGCTGCGCGGGATCGGGGAGGCCGGGGACGAGCCGTTCACGGGGGCGTGGTGGCTGGACGGCGACGCCCGCCCGCTGTTCGTCCCTGGGGCGGGGGAGGCGCTGATCCCCGCCGTGCGGGCGCTCGTCGCCCGGGTGCGCGCACGATGCACGGACAGAGCGCTGGAGCGCCTGCTGGCCGAGGTGGAGCGGATGCCGGACGGCGCGCGCGCTGTCCGTCGCCGGCTGGACGGCTGGGAGGACGCTCTCACCGAGCTCGCGGCTCCGAAGCCGCTGCGGCGCGAGGTCGTCGCCGCGGGGGAGGTCGGCGCGGGAGATGTCGGCGAGGTGGCGATCGCGGTCCGCGGCGACCGAGCGACCGCCCGCGACACTCGCACGACGGTGGCCCGCGGCGTTCTCCCGGCGGCGGCCTCTGCCGCGCACGCGGCGGCGGTGCCGTGGGCGTCCGCGACCGCGGATCCCGAGGCGGGGACGGACGCCGTGCGCCGTCGGGCGGGTGCAGGGCGGACCGTGCCCTCGGCGGTCATCGGTCGTGCCGCGCCCCCGGCGGGCACGAGGGTGCCGCTCCTCCGGGCGCCCCTCGGGGCGATCCTCAGATGGCGGACGGCACCCTCGGAACGGGCGCGGCGGGTGACCGCCGAGCCGGGCACGCATCCACCCGGTGTGCGTGCCGCGGTCGGCTCCCGGCTGACGGAGCTCCGGATGCGAGGCCGCGGCGGGCGCGCCCGGATGAGAACGTCGGTGATGGCGCCCGGCGAGCAGGCCGCGCGGACGCCGGGAAGGGTCGGGCGCCGGCCTCTTCTCGTGGGTGCAGCGGCGGCCGTCGCGGTGCTCGCTGCGGGCATCCTCTGGCCGGCGGTGCCGGGGGAGACGCGAGCCGATGAGCGGCTTCCGGCCTCGGCCACCGCGCAGGCGCCGGGGTCGCGCGGCAACGGCGACGCGGACCCGGCTGCGGCGGGCGCGGGCGGCGTGCTGACGCGCGACACTCGGCCCGAGGCCACCGATTCCGGCGCCGGGGACGGCGCATCCGGAGCGTGCGCCGCACCGGGAGACTGCGCCGCCGGCGATGAGGCGGGCGCCTCCGCCGCGCCCGCCGACCTGGTGCGGACCGGGCAGACGCTTCTCGCCGGGATCGCCCGCTGCCGGGCGGAAGGGGACGCGGAGTGCGCCGAGGCGATCGCACCGGGCGCCGCGCCCGCCGTGCAGGAGAACCTCGCGGCCGGTCCGGCGTCCGCGGTGGAGCTCGTCGAGGACTACGGGGACGTCGCTGTGCTGCGTGTCAGCGGCGACGGGACGGGGCCGCAGATCGTCGTCCTCGCCCGCGCAGACGGAAGATGGCTGGTCCGCGACGTCTACGACATCGCGGACCAGCCATCAGGGCCGGGCTAGCTGCTCAGATGCCCAGCTGCGCGGCGAAGTCGGCCGCCTCCAGGCGGGCCTTGACCGCGCCCAGGAAGCGCGCGGCGTCCGCGCCGTCGATCGTGCGGTGGTCGTACGACAGCGCCAGGTACACGTACGAACGGATCGCGATCGCGTCCACGCCGTCGACGGTCACCACACCGGGACGCTTGAACACCGTGCCGGTGCCGAGGATCGCGGACTGCGGCAGGAACACCAGCGGTGTGTCGAACAGCGCGCCGCGCGACCCGGTGTTGGTCACGGTGAACGTGCCGCCGGCCAGCTCGTCCGGCTTCAGCTTGTTGTCACGGGTGCGGGCCGCGAGGTCCGCGATCTCGTGTGCGAGCTGCGCCAGGTTCTTGGTGGCCGCATCGCGGACCACCGGGGTGAGCAGCCCGCGCTCGGTGTCGACCGCGATCGAGATGTTCTCGGTGTCGGGGTAGACGATCTTGTCGCCGTCGACCGTCGAGTTGATGATCGGGAACGCCTGCAGGGCCTCCGCGGCGGCCAGCGTGAAGAACGGCAGGAAGGAGAGCTTGTCGCCGGTCTTCTGCTGGAACTCGCCCTTCACCCGGTCGCGGTAGGCGGCGAGCTTGGTGACGTCGACCTCGACGAACGTCGTCAGCTGCGCCGTCTGCTGCATGGAGGCGACCGCACGCTCGGCGACCACCTTGCGCAGGCGCGACATCGGCTGCGTGGTACCGCGCAGGGGCGAGACCTCGAGCGGCTTCGGCGCGGGGGCGGCGGAGGGTGCGGATGCCTGTCCCTTCGCCTCGGCGGCCTTCAAGACATCCTCCTTGCGGATGCGGCCGCCGACGCCGGTGCCCTTCACGGATGCCAGGTCGACGCCCTGCTGCGCGGCGAGGCGCCGCACCAGCGGGGTCACGTACAGCGTGTCGCCCTCGGCCGCGGCGGGCTCCGCGGCCGCGGCAGGCTGCGCCGGGGCGGCGGCCGGTGCCGCGGGCTGGGCGGGAGCGGCGGCAGGGGCCGCCGGCTGGGCGGGAGCGGCGGCAGGTGCCGCGGGCTGGGCGGGGGCTGCCGGGGCGGGTGCCGCGGGCTGCGCCGCCGGAGCCTCCTGTGCCGGAGCCGGCTGGGCCGGCGCCTGCGGAGCGGGCTGGGCCGGAGCCTCCTGGGCGGGTGCGGCGGGAGCGCCCGAGCCGATGCGGGCCAGCACGGCGCCGACGGCGACGGTCTCGTCCTCGGCGGCGACGATCTCCTGCAGCACGCCGGCGACCGGTGACGGGATCTCGGTGTCGACCTTGTCGGTCGAGATCTCCAGCAGCGCCTCGTCCACGGCGACCTCGTCGCCGACCTGCTTCAGCCAGCGGGTGACGGTGCCCTCGGTGACGCTCTCGCCGAGCTCCGGGAGGACGACGTCGGTCGCATCGCCCGAGGAAGCGGCCGGTGCGGCCTGCCCGGGTGCGGCCTGCTCGGGAGCCTCCTGCGCGGCCGGCGCCGACGTGGCGGCGGGCGCCTCGGCCGGTGCGGCCTCGGCGGGAGCGGCCTCGGCCTGCGGGGTCTCGGCGGCGGGGGCCTGGCCGGACGGCGCGGCACCGCTGCCGTCGCCGATGCGCGCCAGGAGCGCCCCGACCTCGACCGTCTCGTCCTCCGCGACGAGGATCTCCTCGATCACGCCGCTCACGGGCGAGGGGATCTCGGTATCGACCTTGTCGGTCGAGATCTCGAGCAGGCCCTCGTCCGCCTGAACGGTGTCGCCGACCTGCTTCAGCCAGCGGGTGACCGTACCCTCTGTGACGCTCTCACCGAGAGCGGGGAGGACCACGGGTGTGCTCATGACGGAGTCTCCTTTGAAATCTGTGACGCCTTCAGCTTAGTGACCTGGACGTCCATTGTTGCGGTTCAGAGTGCGTGAAGCGGTTTTCCGGACAGCGCGAGGAACGCCTCACCGAGGGCCTCGCTCTGCGTCGGATGGGCATGCACCAGCGGTGCGATGTCCTCGGGGTGCGCCTCCCAGGCGACGGCGAGCTGACCCTCGGTGATGAGCTCGCCGACGCGGTCGCCGAGCAGGTGGACGCCCACGACGGGGCCGTCCTTCCTGCGGACGACCTTGACGGTGCCACCCGTTCCGATGATCTCGCTCTTGCCGTTCCCGGCCAGGTTGTATTCGTAGGCGACGACGGCGTCCTCGCCGTGCGCGGCCTTCGCCGCCTCCTCGGTGAGTCCGACCGAGGCGACTTCGGGGCTGCTGTAGGTCACGCGCGGGATCTGCGTCTCCGGGACCGCGGGCACCTCGAGCCCGGCGATCCGCTCTGCGACGGCGATGCCCTGCAGGAATCCGCGATGCGCGAGCTGCAGGCCCGGCACGATGTCGCCGACCGCCCACACGCCCGGCGCGCTGGTGCGCAGCCGCTCGTCCACGGTCACGAAGCCGCGGTCGAGGGCGACGCCGGCCTCCTCGAAGCCGAGACCGGCCGTGGCCGGCCCACGGCCGACCGCGACGAGCAGATAGTCGGCGCTGTGCACGGTGCCGTCCTCGAGTGTGACGGTGACCTGCGTGTCGTCCTGCACGGCCTGCTGGAAGCGCACGCCCAGGGAGTAGGCGATGCCGCGGCGGCGGAAGGCGCGCTCGAGTCCCTTGCTGAGGGCGACGTCCTCGTTCGGGACGAGGTGCGGCAGCGCCTCGATGATCGTGACCTCGGCGCCGAACGAGCGCCACACGCTGGCGAACTCGACGCCGATGACGCCGCCGCCGAGGATGATCACGCGCTCGGGCACCTCGTCCAGGGCGAGCGCCTGCTCGCTGGTGAGGATCCGCCCGCCGATCTCCAGCCCGGGCAGGGAGCGGCTGTACGAGCCGGTGGCGAGGATGACGTCGGCCCCCCGGTAGACGTCGTCGCCGACGCGGACCGAGCGGTCGGCCTGGAGCCGCCCCTCGCCGGCGACGACCGTGATGCCGCGCGCCTTGATGAGTCCTTCGAGACCCTTGTGCTTCTTGGCGACGATGCCCTCGCGATAGGCGCGCACCCCGGCCGGGTCGATGCCCTGGAAAGCGGCGGCGACGCCCACGGATGCGGCGTCGCGTACGTGGTCGGCGACCTCCGCGGCATGCAGCAGCGCCTTGGTCGGGATGCAGCCGCGGTGCAGGCAGGTGCCGCCCACCTTGTCCTTCTCGATCAGCACGACCTTCTTGCCGAGCTCGCTGGCGCGCAGAGCGGCGGCGTATCCGCCGCTGCCGCCGCCCAGGACGACGATGTCGGTGTCGTGCGCGGTCATCATGCCTCCTCGGCGGATGCGGCGGCGGATGCCTCGGCGAACGCGATCAGCGAGCGCACGGCGGCTCCGGTCGGGCCCTTCTCGGTGAAACCGTACGGCGAGCCGCTGTGCTCGGCCGACCCGGCGATGTCCAGATGCACCCACGGGATCCGCGGTGCGTCCTCGTCCTGCGAGGTCCGGCCCACGAACCGCCGCAGGAACAGGCCGGCGAACAGGGACCCGCCGGAGCGGTCGCCCATGTTCGCGTTGACCATGTCGGCGATCTGCGAGTCCAGCGACTCCTCCATGTAGTCCGGCAGCGGCAGGGCCCAGGCCGGCTCACCCGTCGCAGCCGCCGCCTCGAGGTACTCGCGCACCGCCTCGTCCTCGCCCATCACACCGGTGTGGCGCTTGCCGAGCGCGACCAGGATGGCGCCGGTGAGCGTGGCCACGTCGACGATCACGTCCGGCTTCTCCCGGCTTGCGGCGACCAGGCCGTCGGCGAGCACCAGCCGTCCCTCGGCGTCGGTGTTCAGCACCTCGACGGTCTGCCCGTCCAGCATCCGCAGCACGTCGCCGGGCCGGGTGGCGCGACCGGAGGGCATGTTGTCCGCGATGCACATCCATGCGGTGACACGTACGGGCAGGGCGAGCTCGGCGATGCCGCGCAGCACCGCCAGCACGGTGGCGGCGCCGGCCATGTCGAACTTCATCCCGACCATGCTGGCGGCGGGCTTGAGCGAGAGGCCGCCGGTGTCGAAGGTGATGCCCTTGCCGACGAGCGCGATGTGGCGGACGGCGGCGGCGGGGGAGTAGTCCAGACGCACCAGCCGTGGCGGCCGGTCCGACCCGCGCCCCACGCCGATGATGCCGCCGTAGCCCTGCTCCTCGAGCTCCTTCTCGTCCAGGATCCGCACGTCCACGGGCAGGCCGGCGACCGCGCCTGCGGCGGAGGCGGCCAGATCCGCCGGGCTCTGCCACTCGGCCGGCACCGAGACGAGGTCCTTGACCAGTGCCACGGCCTCGGCTACCGCCCGGGCGCGCGTGAGCGCCGTCTCGTCCAGCGCGGCGTGCAGCACCAGCGCGGACGCCTTGCCCGGCTTCTTCTCCGAGCGGTAGTCGTCGAAGCGGTAGCCGCCGAGCAGGGCGCCCTCCGCGGCGGCATCCGCGTACGCCTCCAGACCCGGGGCGAAGCCGATCGCGACCGTGCCGTAGCCGGTCAGCGAGCGCACCGCCGTGCCGACCGCGTCGCGCACCGCACCGGCATCCGCATTCCGTCCCGTGCTGACCACCGCCAGCGGCACCGGCGACACCTCCGGCAGGTGCAGCCGGGCGAACGCCGAAGCGGTGCCCTTGAAGCCGATGCCGGCGAGGGCGTCGGCGAGACCGGGGTATCCGTCGAGAGCGCCGTCCGCGGCGGCCGGGTCCGGGATGACGAGCACTGCGGCGTCGGCCGCACTTCCTGGGAACCGATCGGACGAGGGCGTGATCTCGGGAAGCGTCATGGGGACCATCCTAGGGAGAGGCGCCCGCCGCGGCCCGTCACCACCGGGTCCGCGTGTTCGCTGTGAGCATCGCTCCCGCCGAGCGCACGCCTCCGGCGGCTCGTAGCATGGGAGCATGCCGTTCTCGGGAGAGCTTCATGCACGTGTCGCAGACGGCCCCGCGGTCCCCGGGGGCCTTCCGCTGGTCGTCCTGCTCACCGGGTTCACGGATGCCGGCAGCGCCGTGTCCGGCCTGATCGACCACCTGCACGCCACCACGGCGCCCGCGCCCGTGACCGTCTTCGACAACGACCTGCTCCTGGACTACCGGGCCCGCCGCCCCGTGGTCGTCTTCGACCAGGACCACCTCACCGAGTACCGCCCGGCACGGCTGGACCTGTCCCTCGCGCACGACGCCCTGGGCCAGCCGTTCCTGCTGCTCTCCGGCTACGAGCCCGACTTCGCCTGGGACGCCTTCGCGGACGCCGTGCTCGACCTCATCGCGGAGTTCGAGGTGTCCGGCGTGGCCTGGGTGCACTCGATCGCGATGCCCGTGCCGCATACGCGCCCGCTCGGCACGACGGTGAGCGGCAACCGCCGCGACCTCGTCGCGGCGCACTCGGTGTGGCGTCCGCGCACCCAGGTGCCCTCGACCGCCGGGCACCTGCTGGAGTACCGGATCGCGGAGCGCGGCATCCGCGTCGCCGGCTTCGTGCTGCTCGTGCCGCACTACCTGGCCGACACCGACTACCCGGACACGGTGCTCGCCGCGGCCGACAAGATCATGGTGGCCACCGGGCTGGTGCTGCGCACCGACGAGATCGCCGCCGCCCGGGACGAGTTCCGCGCGCGCGTCGACGAGCAGGTGCAGGGCAACGACGAGCTGGTGCAGATGGTGCACACCCTGGAGCGCCGCTACGACGCGTACATGTCCGGACGGGATGCGGAGGACGTCGGCGACGGCTTCGACGAGCGCGACCTGCCCTCCGCGGACGAGCTGGCCGCGGAGCTGGAGCGCTACCTCGCCACCCGCCGCCCGGGCGACGAGGACAAGCTCGGCTGAGCGCGCCGCATCCGGCCGGCGGGCGCCCCTCGGGCCCGCGGTGTGTGATAATGGATGTTCGACCCGTTGTCAACCGGCGTTCCGCGCCCGGAGTTGACAAGGGTCTTACTAGTGTCCGAAATGGCCCGGGGCGAGTGCACCGCTCCGTGAAAGGCGAAACGTGACTCCTGCCACGACCAAGAAGACCCGGACGACGAAGAAGACCGCGGAAGCCGACGCTCCGGAGACCGAGGACGCCGCCGCCGAGACCGCGGCGCCCGCGAAGAAGACTGCATCCAAGAAGGCGCCGGCGAAGAAGGCCGCGCCCAAGAAGGCGGCCGCCAAGACGTCCAAGAAGAAGGACGACGACGAGGACGCCCCCGAAGAGCTCGCCGACGCCGACACGGCCGAGGCCGAGGGCGAGGTCGCCGAGGCGGATGCCGAGGAGGAGGGCGACAAGAAGCCGGCCTTCACCGAGCCGCTGCCCACCGGCGCCATCGTCATCTCCTCCAGCGACGAGGACGACGTCCCGGTCTACTCCACGCAGATTACCGGCGCCACCGCCGACCCGGTCAAGGACTACCTGAAGCAGATCGGAAAGGTCGCGCTGCTGAACGCGGCCGAAGAGGTCGAGCTGGCCATGCGCATCGAGGCCGGCCTGTTCGCCGAGGAGAAGCTCTCGCACATGAGCGAGGCCGAGAAGTCCAGCCAGCTCGGCCTCGACCTGCAGTGGGTGGCCCGCGACGGCCAGCGTGCGAAGAGCCACCTGCTGGGCGCGAACCTGCGTCTGGTCGTCTCCCTCGCCAAGCGCTACACCGGTCGCGGCATGCAGTTCCTGGACCTCATCCAGGAAGGCAACCTGGGCCTCATCCGCGCGGTGGAGAAGTTCGACTACACCAAGGGCTTCAAGTTCTCCACGTACGCCACCTGGTGGATCCGTCAGGCGATCACCCGCGCCATGGCCGACCAGGCGCGCACCATCCGCATCCCGGTGCACATGGTCGAGGTCATCAACAAGCTCGCCCGCGTGCAGCGCCAGATGCTGCAGGACCTGGGCCGCGAGCCCACGCCGGAGGAGCTGTCCAAGGAACTCGACATGACCCCGGAGAAGGTCATCGAGGTGCAGAAGTACGGTCGCGAGCCGATCTCGCTGCACACCCCGCTGGGCGAGGACGGCGACAGCGAGTTCGGCGACCTGATCGAGGACACCGAGGCGGTCGTCCCGGCCGACGCGGTCGGATTCACCATGCTGCAGCGCCAGCTGGAGCAGCTGCTGGACTCGCTGTCCGAGCGCGAAGCCGGCGTGATCCGCATGCGCTTCGGCCTCGGCGACGGGCAGCCGAAGACGCTCGACCAGATCGGCGACACCTTCGGCGTCACGCGCGAGCGGATCCGCCAGATCGAGTCCAAGACGATGGCGAAGCTGCGGCACCCCAGCCGCTCGCAGTCGCTCCGGGACTACCTCGAGTGATGGCCGAGGCGAACAAGGGCAAGGCCCTCACCGTCGACATCGACGGCACCACGTACCAGCGCATCCCGATCCGCACCCGCGTCGTGATGCCCGGCGACGACCTCGACGAGATCATCCGCGAGTACACCGCCGGCGTGCTGCAGGACGGCGACATCCTCTTCGTCACGGAGAAGATCGTCGCCATCACGCAGGGCCGGTCGTACCAGCTCGAGGAGATCCGGCCCCGCCGGCTCGCCCGCTTCCTGTCGAAGTATGTCACCCGCACCAGCTACGGCATCGGCCTGGGCATGCCCGAGACGATGGAGATGGCGCTGCGCGAGTGCGGGACGCCCCGCATCCTGCTCGCCGCCGCGGTCTCCGCGGTGACCAAGGCGTTCGGGCGCCGCGGCGACTTCTACCGCGTCGCCGGGTACAAGGCGCGCTCCATCGACGGCCCCACCTCGCACACGATCCCGCCGTACAACACGGCGGTCGTGCTCGGCCCGGAGAAGCCCAGGCAGGTCGCCCAGCACCTGCGGACGCTGCTGCCGGCCGGCGTGGAGGTCGCCGTCGTGGACATCAACGACATCGGCGGCAACATCCTCGGCTCCACGCTGGACCGCGCGGGGGAGCAGCGGCTCGTGGCCATCCTCCGGGACAACCCGCTCGGGCAGGGACACGAGTCCACGCCGATGGGCGTCATCCGCGCCGCCTGATGGGGATCGGTCGCGCGAGTGCGATGATCGCAGCCGGGACGCTCGCGTCCCGGGTCACCGGGCTGCTGCGGGCCATGGTGCTCGTGGCGGCGGTCGGCACGATCAGCCAGGCCGGTGACGCGTTCGCGACCGCGAACCAGCTGCCGAACAGCATCTATGCGGTGATCTCCGCCGGGCTGCTCACCGGCGTGATCGTGCCGCAGGTGGTGCGGGTGAGCGCGCAGGAGGACGGCGGACACGACTTCCTCGCCAAGCTGCTCACGCTCGGCGCGGTCCTGGTCGGCGCCGTCACGGTCGTGGCGACCCTCGCCGCGCCGCTGCTCGTGGACCTCTACTCGCAGTACCGCCCGGAGCAGCACGCGCTGGCCACGCAGTTCGCCTACTGGTGCCTGCCGCAGCTGTTCTTCTACGGCATGTTCGCGCTGCTGGGGGAGATCCTGAACGCGCGGCGGATGTTCGCGCCGTACGCCTGGGCGCCGATCGTGAACAACCTCGTCTCCATCGGCGGGTTCGGTGTCTTCATCGTGCTGTTCGGACAGGGCCGCAGCGCGCTCGAGGGCTGGTCGCCCGCCATGGTGGCCACCCTCGCCGGCACCGCAACCCTCGGCGTCATCGCGCAGACCGTCGTGCTCGTACTGTTCTGGCGACGGGCGGGCATCCCGCTGCGGCTCGATTTCCGCTGGCGGGGCATGGGCCTCGGGCACATGGGGAAGCTCGCCACCTGGACGTTCCTGACCACCCTGGTCGGGCAGCTGGTGGGGATCGTGCAGGCTCTCACGGTCACGCCCGCCTCCGAAGGCGGGCACGCCTCCGTCGCGGCATCCGGCTACGCCTGGCTGGTGTACATGGTGCCGTACTCCATGATCATCCTCGCCATCGGCACCCCGTACTTCACCCGCATCAGCGAGCACGCGGCCGCGGAGCGCGACGACGAGCTGAAGGCGGACATCCGGCAGTCGCTCCGCGTGCTCGGCCTGTTCATCGTGATCGCGATCGCCGCGGTCGCCGCCGCCGCGCAGCCCGCCGCACGGGTGTTCAGCGAAGGCCCGGGGGAGGCGGTCGCCGTCGCGCCGGTGCTGCTGGCGTACCTGGTCAGCCTGCTGCCGATGGCGGTGCTCTTCATCGTGCAGCGCACCTTCTACGCGTACGGCGACGCGCGCACCCCGTTCGTGTTCACGATGGTGCAGGGCTCGCTCGTGCTCGCGTTCACCCTCGTCGTGGCCGCCACGGTGCCGGTCGAGAATCTGGCCGCGGCCGTCGCGCTCGCGCAGTCCTGCGCCGGCATCCTGCAGACCGTGCTGGCGACGGTGCTGCTGCGCCGCCGGATCGGCTCGCTCGGCCTCGGCGGGGTGTGGCGCGCCCTGACCCGCTTCGCGCTGATGGCGGTGCCCGCCGGCGCGGCCGGGTACGGCGTGTACCTGCTCTCCGGTGGCGTCGGCGGATGGATGCTCGCCGGTCAGCTCTGGGGGGTGCTCGGATGCTGCCTCATCGCCGCATCCGCCGGTGCCGTGTACGTGGCGCTGCTCGCGCTGTTCCGGGTGCCGGAGCTGCGCACCGCGTTGGGCGCGCTGCGCCGGCGCTGACGCTTCGACAGGCTCAGCGTCCGCTTCGACAGGCTCAGCGTCCGCGTCGACAGGCTCAGCGTCCGTCAGCGCTTGTCGAGCACGCCGGGGCCGATCGCCTCGACGTAGCGGTGCAGCAGGCCGGTGCGGACACCGGAGGCCGAGGGCTTCATCTGGAACACGCTCGAGTTGTGGTTCGCCTCGATGAGAGCCGGGCCGTCCGGGGTGATCGCGATGTCCCAGCCGACGTAGGGCACGGTGGGCAGGCGCTTGGCCGCGTCCTCGATCATCGCGACGACCTCGGGGTAGAACGGCACCCGGAAGCCCTGAATCCGCGTGCCCGTGGCCGGGTGCTCGTGGTAGATGTTCGACTGCTTGTCCACGCCCGGGTAGAGCGCGACGCCGTCGTCGTCGAGCATCGTGAACATCCCGCCGGAGGCGAAGTTGTCGATCACCGAGCCGTTGCCGATGCGCAGCACCGAGGCGATCACGTGCAGCCGGTCCTGCGGGTCGCGGTACGTGATCATCCGCACCGTGTTGACGCTGTCCGGGTACAGCGCGTTCAGGTCGTCATGCTGGCGCAGCACCTCCTCCAGCAGCGTCTGATCGCGCTCGACGAGCGCGGCGCGCCACGCGGCGACGTCCTCGATGTCCGCGGTGTGGTAGATCGCGATCCCCGCGCCGCCCTCGCCCTGCGCCGGCTTGGCGATCACGCGGGGGTGGCGCTCCAGGAAGTCGCGCAGATCCTGCTCGGAGGCGCGGGAGGCGTCGATCCAGTCCCGCCGGGTGAGGTCGGCGAAGTCGGCGAGGAAGCGCAGCTTGTCGCCCAGGATCACCTTCGAGTCCGGGCCGTTCAGCGTCTTGTTCAGCCGGAACGCCTTCGGATGCGTCATCCAGGTGGCGCGCTCCCGTGCGTTCAGGATGCGGATGTCCCACACCACGTAGTCCCGGAAGCCCATCTCGTAGCGCACCGAGCACCACAGCATGTCGGCGAGGATGACCGGCAGCGGAGCCTTCGACACCCGCTTCACCTGGCGAGCGAGCTCGAGCAGCTGGGTCGGATTCAGCCGCCGTGCCCGGTCGATGAGGTACCGGACGCGCAACCGCTTCTGATCCATCCGACCAGGTTAACACGCAGGCGTCACAGGGCCCGGCGAGGGGGAGCGGCTACCATGGGACGTTCCCACCCGTCCGCCTCGAAAGGTCCTGCCTTGTCCCGAGACGTCGCACTCACGGCGCGCCTGAAGTACTTGCTGAAGCGGCTGACCGCGTTCAACCCCGGCCGGGTCTGGTCGTTCGCGACGCAGATCGCGCAGGAGCAGGGCAAGTGGGCCCCGTGGATCTTCGTGGACATGCTCATCTGGGCGGCGTTCCACGACACCGCGTACATCGACTACTACGAGGCCGACTTCGCGCTGCTCACCCGCGCCGAGCGCAAGACGTTCATGACCTCGCTGATCCAGCACCACCTCGCGCAGGCGCTGAACGACCGCACCGACGTGCTGCAGTTCGAGAACAAGCTCTCCTTCAACCGCCGCTTCGCCGCCTACCTCGGCCGCGAGTGGCTCGACCTGGCGGAGACCGACGCGGAGGGGCTGCGCGCCTTCGCCGAGCGGCATCCGGTGATCATCGCCAAGACGCCGGTCGGGCGCGAGGGCAAGGGCGTGTTCCGCTACGACACCGCCGAGGTCGCCGACTGGGAGGGGTTCCGCACCGAGCTGCTGGAGAAGGGGCAGCGCCTGCTCGAGCAGCCCATCGTGCAGCATCCGTACCTCGCCGAGTACTGCGCGGGCACCGTGAACACGACCCGCGTGGCCACGTTCTTCGACGGGCAGACCGTGCACGTGCTGATGGCGGCGCAGAAGTTCGGCCGCGGCGCGGTCAGCGACCAGTTCACCTGGGGCGGGTTCTTCACGATGCTGGACGAGAACGGGCACTCGGTGGGGCCCGGGCACACCGGGAAGCACAAGAGCCGCTACGAGACGCACCCCGATTCGGGCGCCTCCATCGTCGACTTCCAGGTGCCGATGTGGGACCGCGTCGTCGAGCTCGTCGACCGTGCCGCGCGCGAGGTGCCCACCGTGCCCTACGTCGGCTGGGACGTCGCCGTCGGCCCCGACGGCCCGGTGCTGATCGAGGGCAACTGGACCCCCGGACTGTACGAGACGCGCGTCAGCGCCACCGGCATCCGCACCGGCAGCAAGGAGCGGCATCGCCCGGTGATCGAGGCCAGCCGCCGATGACCGCGGCCTCCGACGCACGATGAGCGGCTCTCGCAGCCTGCCGCGGGCCGAGATCTCGGCGCGCGCCGTCCGCGAGGCGGCCGAGGCGGCCGTCGCCGCCGGCGGCGTTGTCGCCGACCTGCGCGGCGACGCGTACGGTCACGGCGTCGCAGAGACGGCGCGGGTGGTGACGGATGCCGGCGTCCGCGCCGTGCTGGTGGACGACGCGCGGACCGTCGAAAGCCTCGCGGCATCCGGCATCCGCGCCGTCACCGACGGCGAGGCGGACATCGCCCCCGAGGCGCTGTACGGCCTGCCCGGCGCGGAGGACAGCCGGACGCCCGCCATGCGCCTCGCCGGGCGGGTGCTCTCGGTGAAGCGGATGCTCGCGGGCGAGGCCGTCTCGTACGGGTACACGCACCGCGCCACCGTGGACACCACCACGGCGCTCGTCACCGGCGGGTACGCGCAGGGCGTCGTGCGGGCTCTCGGCAATCACGCCCGGGTGGAGATCGACGGGGTGCTGCGCCCGATCATCGGCCGCGTGGCGATGGACGTCTGCGTCGTGGACCTGGAGGGGGCGCACGCGGAGGAGGGGACGGACGTGATCTACTTCGGCGGCACCGGGCCGGCCCGGGACGCGCTGGCGGACTGGGCCCGCATCACCGGCCTCCGCCCCACCGAGCTGGTCGCCGTGGCCGGCGCGAAGGCGGTGCGCGAATGGCGAGCATGATCCCGCCGGCCGCCGGGCCGACCCTGAGGATCTCGCACCGCCGGTTCCTCGCGAACATCGACGCCGTGCGGATGCGGATCGCCCCGTCCGAGCTGATGCTGGTGATGAAGGACGACGCCTACGGCCACGGCCTGGAGTGGGCGGTGGACGCCGCCCGCGGCGACGTGGACCTCTTCGGTGGCTACGACATCCCGACCTCGCTGCGGATCGCCGCGCGGGCACCCGGCGCGCGCGTGTTCGCCTGGGCCACCTCCGCGCAGCACGAGGTGGAGGAGGCTCTGCACGCCGGGGTCGAGCTCGGCGTGGGAACCACGGCGTACCTGCGGCGCGTGATCGCCGCGGCCGAACGGCTCGGCCGGCGGGCACGCGTGCACCTGAAGATCGACACCGGACTGCGCCGCAACGGCATGCGTCCCGAGGAGTGGCCGGAGGCGGTGGCCGAAGCCGCCGCGGCGCAGCGGGCGGGTCTGCTCGACGTGGCCGGGGTGTGGAGCCACCTCGCGGAGGCCAGCGACGAGGAGGACGACGCCGCGGCCGCCGAGTTCCGCCGCGCGGTCGCCGCCGTGCGCACGGCCGGCGCCCGGCCGGCGGCCCTGCACCTGACGGCGTCGGCCGCGTCGTGGTGGCGCCCCGAGCTGCGCGGCAGCGTGTGCCGGATCGGCGCGTTCTGCTACGGCATCCGCTCGGCGGACGGACCCGAGATCCCCGGGGTGCGCCCGATCGCGGCGCTCACGGCGCCCGTGATCGCCGCGGACGGCGACGGCGGCGATGCGGTGATCGGCATCGGCGCGCTGCACGGGCTGCCCTCGACCCTCGCCGGTGTGCGGATCGCCACTCCGGCAGGTCTGCGGGAACTCACCCGCATCGACGAACTGCGCAGCAGCGTGCGCGGCTGGCCGGGCGCCGCCCCCGGTCAGGAGGTCCGGCTGTTCGGGCCGGGCGCGCACGGGGAACCGGATGCCACCGCTCTCGCGGAGCGGATCGGCACGGTCGGCGAGGAGATCGTCACCCGGCTCACACCCGCGGTGGGCCGTGTCGTGACCGCGGCCTGAGGGTTCCTCAGGCCGCGTCTACACGCTCAGGCGGTCTCCTCGAGACGGGCGGTCTCGTCGTGCCAGCTCGTGGCGATGGCGCGCAGCTTCTCCTCGTACTTGCGTCCGTGGTGGGCGCAGAACAGCAGCTCGGACCCGTTCACCTCGGCGGCGATGTAGGCCTGGGCCCCGCAGGAGTCGCACCGGTCCATGGCGGTGAGGCGGTACTCGACCCGCTCGGTCGTAGCGTTCATCTCGGTGCCTCCTCGGGTGTCGGGTGTTCGGAGTGTCACTAAATGAAACCACGCCTCACCGGGGGGCATGCCCGGATCACGGCGTGTTTCGCTCTGCGCGTACGACCGGCCCCCGGGGTTGCGCCGGCGGGGGAGTGTCGTCCCGACCGGCCGCACCCGCGGGCATAGAATCGATCTCCGTGACCGCCGAGTATTCCGCCCATCATCTCCAGGTGCTCGAAGGCCTCGAGGCGGTCCGCAAGCGACCCGGCATGTACATCGGGTCGAACGGCTCCCCGGGCCTGATGCACTGCCTCTGGGAGATCATCGACAACGCCGTGGACGAGGCCGTGGCCGGCAACGGCTCCCGCATCGACGTGGTGCTGCACGCCGACGGCAGCGTCGAGGTGCGTGACCGCGGGCGCGGCGTCCCGGTCGACATCGAACCGCGCACCGGGCTCTCCGGCGTCGAGGTCGTGTACACCAAGCTGCACGCCGGCGGGAAGTTCGGCGGCGGCTCCTACGCGGCCTCCGGCGGCCTGCACGGCGTGGGCGCCTCGGTCGTGAACGCCCTCTCCGAGCGGCTCGACGTCGAGGTCGACCGCGGCGGGAAGACCTACGCGATGTCCTTCCACCGCGGCGAGCCTGGCGTGTTCGCCGACCGCGGCGAGCCGCGCCCCGACGCGCCGTTCACCCCGTTCGAGGAGCGCAGCGAGCTGCGCATCGTCGGCAAGGTCGCCAAGGGCGTCACCGGCACCCGGGTGCGCTACTGGGCGGACCGGCAGATCTTCACCAAGGACGCCGCGTTCCAGCTCGCGGAGCTGGAGACCCGCGCCCGGCAGACCGCCTTCCTCGTCCCGGGGCTCGAGATCGTCGTCCGCGACGAGCGCGCCTCGACCGACGGCGCGGCGAACGAGACGTCGTATCACTACGAGGGCGGCATCTCCGAGTTCGTCGAGTACCTGGCCACGGATGCCCCGGTCACCGACACCTGGCGTCTGCAGGGCAGCGGAAGCTTCACCGAGACCGTCCCGGTGCTGCAGCCGGACGGGTCGATGAAGTCCACCGAGGTGGAGCGCGAGTGCACGGTCGACATCGCACTGCGGTGGGGCACCGGCTACGACACCGTGATCCGCTCCTTCGTCAACATCATCGCCACGCCGAAGGGCGGCACGCACCAGCAGGGCTTCGAGCAGGAGCTGCTGAAGACGCTGCGCGGCCAGGTCGAGCAGAACGCGCGGCGGCTCAAGGTCGGCAACGACAAGCTCGAGAAGGACGACGTGCTCGCCGGTCTCACCGCCGTGCTCACCGTCTCGCTGCCGGAGCCGCAGTTCGAGGGGCAGACCAAGGAGGTCCTCGGCACCCCTGCGGTGCGCGCGATCGTCGCGCAGGTGGTGCGCAAGGAGCTCGCGCAGCGGTTCTCGTCGACCAAGCGCGACGACAAGAACCAGGTGTCGATGCTGCTGGACAAGGTCGTCGCCGAGATGAAGGCGCGGGTCTCCGCGCGGGCCCACAAGGAGACCCAGCGCCGCAAGAACGCGCTGGAGTCGTCCTCGCTGCCGGCCAAGCTCGTCGACTGCCGCACGAACGACGTGAGCCAGTCGGAGCTGTTCATCGTCGAGGGCGACTCGGCCCTCGGCACCGCCAAGCACGCCCGCAACAGCGAGTTCCAGGCGCTGCTGCCGATCCGCGGCAAGATCCTCAACGTGCAGAAGGCGTCCATCAGTGACATGCTTTCCAACGCCGAGTGCGCCTCGATCATCCAGGTGATCGGCGCCGGCTCCGGCCGCTCCTTCGATCTGGACGCCGCCCGCTACGGCAAGATCATCCTGATGAGCGACGCCGACGTCGACGGCGCGCACATCCGCACCCTGCTGCTGACCCTGTTCTTCCGGTACATGCGGCCGCTGATCGAGGACGGCCGGGTGTTCGCCGCCGTCCCGCCGCTGCACCGCGTGATCGTGATGAACCCCGGCTCCAAGCCGAACGAGACGATCTACACCTACTCCGAGCAGGAGCTGCACAGCCTGCTCGCGAAGCTGCGCAAGCAGGGCCGCCGCTGGCACGAGCCGGTGCAGCGCTACAAGGGTCTCGGCGAGATGGACGCCGAGCAGCTGGCCACCACGACGATGGACCGCAACGGCCGCCTGCTGCGCCGGGTGCGGATGGAGGACGCCGAGGCGGCCGGTCGCGTGTTCGAGCTGCTGATGGGCAACGAGGTCGCACCGCGCCGCGAGTTCATCGTCGACTCCGCCGACCGCCTCACCCGCGACGCGATCGACGCCTGACGCGATCGACGCCTGACGCGATCGACGCCTGAGGCGATCGACGCGGACAGGATCCCGCCGCGACCGGGCCGGCTCGCCGCCCTGCGGGTCAGAACGTCGCCGGGATGCCCCGTCCCACCGATCCGATCACGGCGTCCAGCGGCTGACCGGACGCGTCTCGCTTGGCCCCCGCCTCGGGGAGCGTGCGGGCCGCGCCGTCGGGTCCGACCGCGAGCGCGGGCTCCGGTCCGGCCCAGGCCAGGCGCAGCCGGTCCTCGCCCTTCAGGAAGGCGTGCGCGCGGACGCCGCCGGTCGCCCGGCCCTTGCCGGGGAACTCGTCGAACCGCGACACCTTGGCGCGTCCGGCATCCGTCCCCGCGATCACGCCCTCGGCCCCGGACACCGTCACGACGACGGCCTCGTCGGGGGCGGTGACCGCCGAGAAGGCGACCACCTCGGCCGAGGCGCCCAGCTTTATGCCGGCCATGCCGCCCGCGGGCGCGCCCTGCGGCCGCACGGCGGATGCCGCGAAGTGCAGCAGCTGGGCATCCGACGAGATGAACACCAGCTCGGCGTCGTCGGGCGCGGAGGCGGCGCCGACCACGCTGTCACCGGGCTTGAGGCCGATGATCTCCAGCTCGGGTCGGGGCGGCAGCGCCGACGGCACGATGCGCTTGACGACGCCGTCCTTCGTGCCCAGGGCGACCGGGGTGTCGTCGTCGAAGCGGATCAGAGCGAGGATGCGCTCGCTCTTGTCGAGCAGGCCGATGTAGTCGCGCAGCGCCACCCCGGCGGAGAGGTGGATGGATGCCGGGGGCACCGACGGCAGATCGACGGGGGAGAAGCGCATCACACGGCCGGCCGAGGTGATCGCCCCGATCTCGGTGCGCGTCGTCGTGCTCAGGGTCGCCAGGATGGCGTCGTGCTTGCTGCGGCGGGCCGGGGGGACGATGCCCTGGCCGTCGGCGAGATCGACCCGCACCGCGCGCCCGGTGGTGGAGAGCACCACCACGGTGGGCGCGTCCGCGATCTGCAGGTCCGCGGCGCCCTTCGCGCTGCGCGGCTTCGGCGGGGCGGCGTTCAGCAGCATCGTCCGGCGCGGGGTGCCGTAGGCCTCCGCCGCCGCGTCCAGCTCCTTCGCGACCTGGGCGCGCAGCAGCACGTCGCTGGCCAGCAGATCCTTCAGCTCGGCGATCTCGGCCTGCAGCCGGTCGCGCTCGGCCTCGAGCTCGATCCGGGAGAACTTCGTCAGCCGGCGCAGCCGCAGCTCGAGGATGTACTCGGCCTGCGGGTCGCTGAGGTCGAACACGTCCCGCAGCCGCGCGCGCGCCTGATCGGAGTCGTCCGAGGTGCGGATCACCTGGATGACCTCGTCGATGTCCAGGATCGCGATGAGCAGACCCTCGACGAGGTGCAGACGCTCCTCGCGCCGCGCGAGGCGGAATCGGCTGCGCCGCGTGATCACCTCGAGGCGGTGCTGCACGTAGACCGAGAGCAGCTCCTTGAGGCCGAGGGTGCGCGGCTGGCCGTCGACGAGGGCGACGTTGTTGATGCTGAAGGAGTCCTCCAGCGGGGTGAGCCGGTACAGCTGCTCCAGCACCGCGTGCGGGTCGAAGCCCGTCTTGATGCCGATCTGGATGCGCAGCCCGTGGTTGCGGTCGGTCAGGTCGGTGACGTCGCTGATGCCCTGCAGCTTCTTCGACTGCACGGCGTCGCGGATCTTCTCGATCAGGCGCTCCGGGCCGACCATGTAGGGCAGCTCGGTGACCACGATCCCGGTCTTGCGCGGCCCGAGCGGCTCGACCGACACCTTGCCGCGCACCTTGAACGCGCCCCGGCCGGTGGCGTACGCCTCGCGCACCCCGTCCAGGCCCATCACGATCCCGCCGGAGGGGAAGTCGGGGCCCGGGACGAACTCCATCAGCTCCTCGGTGGTCGCGTCCGGGTTCTCCAGCAGGTGCGTGGCGGCGGCGACCACCTCGATGAGGTTGTGCGGCGCCATGTTCGTCGCCATGCCGACCGCGATGCCGCTCGTGCCGTTGACCAGCAGGTTCGGGAAGGCTGCCGGCAGCACGGCCGGCTGCTGGAACTGGCCGTCGTAGTTCGGGATGAAGTCGACGACGTCCTCGTCCAGGCCCTCCGTCATCGCGAGGGCCGGGGCCGCCAGGCGCGCCTCCGTGTACCGCGAGGCGGCCGGACCGTCGTCCAGGGAGCCGAAGTTGCCGTGGCCGTCCACGAGCGCCACGCGCAGCGAGAAGGGCTGGGCGAGGCGGACCAGCGCGTCGTAGATGGGAGCATCGCCGTGCGGATGCAGCTTTCCCATCACCTCGCCGACGACGCGGGCGCTCTTCACGTGGCCGCGATCGGGGCGCAGCCCCATCTCCGCCATCTGGTACAGGATGCGCCGCTGCACCGGCTTGAGCCCGTCGCGCGCATCCGGCAGCGCGCGGGAGTAGATCACCGAGTACGCGTACTCGAGGAACGATCCCTGCATCTCCTGGGACAGATCGATGTCCTGGATGCGCTCCTGGACGGGCTCGGACGGCTGCGTGCGCGGCATGGACTTCCTGCGGGGCTGTCGGTGCGGACTCGCGTCGCCGCGGTGGGGGCGACGCGTCGGGATGCCTGTGAAAGACTGGCCCGGATGTCTCTCATGCTACCGTCCAGCCCCGCCGCGACGCGGAACATCGCCGGGGTGGCGCCGGAGCTGCTGCGTGCGCTGCGCGGCGAGGCGGAGAGCCTCCCGGCGGTGCGCTCGGCGGTCCTCGTTGTCGTCGACGGGCTGGGGGCTCTGCCACTGCGGGCGCACGCGGGGCACGCCCGCCACCTCACCGCCGGCATGTCCAAGCGCGATGTCGCCGCAGCGGTGTTCCCCACCACCACCGCCGCCGCGCTCACCAGCATCCTCACCGGCGCGGCGCCCGGCGAGCACGGGCTCGTCGGCTACCGCGTGCGCGACCCCCGCCGCGACGTCCTGGTGAACCAGCTCAGCGACTGGGAGGACGCCGGCATCGATCCGTTCGCCTGGCAGCCGGTCCCCACCGTGTTCGAACGGGCCGTCGCCGCCGGGCACCAGGCGTTCGCGGTCGGGATCCCCGCCTACGCCACCAGCGGATTCACCCGGGCCACGCTGCGCGGGGCGTCGTTCGTGCCGGAGAAGAAGCCGGCCGACCGGGTGGCCGCGGCCTGGGAGCTTGCCGCCGCGCATCCGGGCGCCCTCGTGTACTGCTACCTGCCCGAGGTCGACAAGGCCGGGCACAAGCACGGCATCGCCTCCGCGGAGTGGGTGCGCGCGCTCGAGGACGTCGACGCCGCACTCGGGCTGCGGATGCCGGACGGCGTCGGCGTCGCGATCACCGCGGACCACGGCATGATCGACGTCCCCGCGCACCGGCAGCTCGTCCTCGAGGACGGGGAGGGCTGGCACGACGGGGTGCGGCACATCGGCGGGGAGCCGCGGATGCTGCACGTGTACCTGGAGCCGGAGGCGGATGCCGCCGCGGTCGCCCTGCGCTGGCGTTCCGGCCTGGAGGGCGCCGCCGACGTGGTCACCCGTGACGAGGCCGTGCGCGCGGGCCTGTTCGGCGCCGTGGTCAGCGCCGCCGCGGTCGAGCGCCTGGGCGATCTCCTCGTCGTCGCCCGCGGCAACCGGGCCCTGTACGACGGCGCCGACGCGGATCAGCGCGGGCGCAACATGGTCGGGCAGCACGGCGGGCTGACCGACGAGGAGTGGCGGGTTCCGCTGCTGCTGCGCGGCGCGTTCGAGGGCTGAGCGGCGAAGCGCTCGGGTTACGCCGCTGTACTCACTCGCCGGCACTCACTCATCGGAGCGGGCGCCGAACACGATCTCGTCCCACGACGGCATCGCGTTCCGGCGGCGCCGGCGGCCCCCGCTCTCGGCGGGCTCGGGCTGCGGGCGCGGTTCCTCGCGCTCGGCGTCGGGGGCGTCGAAGAGCGCGATCGGGGTGGGCTCGGTGGTGCGGGCGCCGTCCTCTTCCTCGGCCAGCACCGGCGCCGGCTCGCGCTGACCGCGGCGGCGGCGCAGCGCCTCCAGCAGATCGGCCGTCTCCGCGCTGGTGGTGGACTGCTCCGGGGCGCGGCGGGCGGCGGCCTCGTGCGCGGCGGTGCTGGGCCGTTCCGGGGCGGACGGGTCGCCGGCATCCGGCTCGGGGGTGGGCACCAGGCGGGGGCCGAACGCGCCCGAGTCGAACCGGCTGTCGTCCTTGTACGGCGAGACCCGCTCGGTCTCCAGCGCGCGCAGGCGCGGGATGAGGCCGTCCGGCAGCGAGCCCTGCCGCGACAGCTGCGTGGCGTCTGCGTTCAGCGGTGCGAGTGCGCTGCGGCGCGGGTCGAAGCTCCAGCGCGCGTCGTGGGCGACCTCGTTCGCGGTGAACTCGAGCTTGACGGTCCAGCCGGACTCGTCCTTCCAGCTCGCCCAGCGCTCGTCCGTGGCGTCCAGATCGGCGAGCTTGGCGCGGATCGCGGTGCCGAAGGTCGGCTGCGCGTCGGGCTCGACCTCGCTGCCGATGAGCACGGGCACCGCCAGCGCCTGATCGATGATGTGCTCGCGCTCGGCCAGCACCGGGCCCTCGAAGCGCTCCACGTCCTGCAGGCTGACGCCCAGCAGCTCGGAGACCTCGGCCGCGGACAGCCCGGCGCGGATCTGCGCCTGAATCTCGCGGGGGCTCGCCGCCAGGCGCGCCGGGGCGGGATCCGCCTCACGCGTCGCACGACGGATCTCGCGGTGCAGCACGTCGTCGATGGGGAGCGCGAAGCGCTGCCCGGACTCGGTCGCGAGGACGAGGACTCCCGCTTCTGTTCCGACGATGGTGACGTTTTCCATGCTGATGCCCCTCTGGTGGGTGTGGGTTCATGCTGTCACGGAGGATGGGGCAAACCCGGGAATAGCGCGGGCGTGCCGTGAGTTTGTCCTGGCGCATGACCGGGCATTTGCGAAATGCTCTGACGTCATGCAAACTATGGCCGCCGCTCACCCGATCCGGCGTTCCCCGCAAACCACTCGAACCACGGAAGTGGAGACTGACCGCATGGCAACCGACTACGACGCGCCCCGCAAGAGCGAAGACGACTCCGAGTCGATCGAAGCCCTCAAGGAGCGTGTGCCGGACGCCCGGTCCGGCTCCGGGGGCGTCGAAGACTCGGACAACCCGACGGGCTTCGAGCTCCCGGGGGCGGACCTGTCCGACGTGGAGCTCGACGTCGTCGTGCTGCCCGCCCAGCAGGACGAGTTCACCTGCATGAACTGCTTCCTGGTGAAGCACCGTTCGCAGCTGGACCACGAGGACGCGAACGGCCCCATCTGCAAGGAGTGCGCGGCCTGACGTCGCCGCGAACCCGCGCGCCCCGAGCCGGAAGGCCCGGGGCGCGCTGTCGTCTGCCGGGTCAGCGTCCGGGCCGGCCGGCGGCGCGGCGGATGGCCGCTGCGAGCCGATCCGGTGTGCGGGTGGAGATGCTCCAGGAGCGCACCGGGTCGGCCGGGTCGGTGATCGGGACCACCACCAGGCCGTCGATGCCGCCGCGGATGAGGTGCCAGCCGTCCCCGGGCAGCCGCGGACCCCGGCGCGCCCTCGCCTCCTCGCCGGTGTACACCTCCGGCTCACCCAGCCAGCCGGCGTCGATGTGCGCGCGACCGGCGCGGAGCTCGCCGTCGGCGACGGCGACGACGGGGGAGAAGGCGATGCTCGCGACGACGAGGAGCAGCGAGACCAGCACGCCGATGACCAGGGCGAGGGTCGTGGATCCGGCGGGCAGGAACACGAGTGTCGTCATCGGCCCCGCCAGGGCGATGGTCACCAGCAGCCAGAGGCCGGGCGCCAGGCGCTCACGGTAGAGCGGCCGCGTATCGCGTTCGTGGTTCTGCATTAGCCTCATGGGGTGACCGAATCCGTTGGTGTCCCCATTATCGCCGCCACCGTCCCGGCCTACGCCCACCCGGGCGACGCGGGTGCCGATCTCGTCGCCGCCGAGGCGGTGACCCTCGCCCCCGGGGAGCGCGCCCTCGTCGGCACCGGCGTGCGGATCGCCCTCCCGGAGGGGTACGCCGCCTTCGTGGTGCCCCGCAGCGGGCTGGCCGCCAAGCACGGCATCACCGTGGTGAACAGCCCCGGCACGGTGGACGCGGGCTATCGCGGGGAGATCAAGGTCTGCCTGCTGAACACCGACAGGAACGACGCGTACGATGTGGCGGTCGGTGACCGGATCGCGCAGCTGATCGTGATGCCCGTCGTCCGGGCCGTCTTCTCACCGGTCGACGAGCTGCCCGACAGCGTGCGCGGCGACGGCGGCTTCGGATCGACCGGCTATACACGGGGAGAGAGCGAATGAGCGAAGAGAACACTCCAGAGCAGGCCGCGCCGGTGCTGAAGTCGGCGCCCGCCGATCGCGCCACGGCCGGGCCGTTCGACGACGCCGAGGCGAACCCGGTCCGCCCCTACATCGACCTCGGCGGCATCAAGGTGCTGCCGCGCGAAGGCCTCAACCTGCGGCTGGAGGTGGAGGAGCAGACCAAACGGATCGTGGCCGTCGGCCTCGACTACGCCGGATCCTCCCTGCAGGTGCAGCCGTTCGCCGCCCCGCGCTCGCGCGGACTGTGGGATGAGACGCGGGTCCAGCTGCGCGACCAGATCCGGGCGCAGGGCGGGCGCGTCGAGGAGCGCGAGGGACCGCTCGGCAAGGAGCTGCTCGCGGAGGTCCCGGCCACCGCGGCCGAGGGGTCCGGCATGCGCCTGGCGCGCTTCGTGGGCGTCGACGGACCGCGCTGGTTCCTACGCGGCGTGATCGGCGGGGACGCCGCCGCCGATCCGGCGGCGGCCGCGCAGGTGGAGGACCTGTTCCGCTCGATCGTCGTCGTCCGCGGCAGCGCGCCGATGCCTCCGCGCGACCTCATCCCGCTGAAGATGCCCTCCACTCCGGGCGCCGCGTGACGGTCGACCCGGATCGCCCCGAGGGGGAGCCCGGCGTCCCCGAGCAGGGGGCTCCGGAGCCCGGAGCCGCCGAGACCATCGGCGCCGCGCTGAGCTCGGCTGCTCGCCGCGCCGGCATCGACCCGGAGGCCGAACAGTCCACCGGCCGCATGGTGTGGCAGGTGATCGGCGGCTGGCGCGGCGTCGTGGAGTCGGTGCTGCCGGTGCTCTCCTTCGCCGTGGTGTACACCGCGACCCGGGAGCTCCTCCTCGCCCTTGGCATCTCGGTCGGGATCGCCGCGGTGTTCGCCGTGGTGCGGCTGGCGATGAAGTCGCCGCCCGTGGCGGCCTTCTCCGGGCTGGTCGCCGCCGTCGTCGCCGCCGGACTGCCGCTGTTCACCGGTCGCGCCGAGGACCAGTTCGTCATCGGCTTCCTGACCAACATCGCCTACGGCACGGCTTTCCTCGTCTCGGCTCTGGTGCGCTGGCCGCTGATCGGCGTCGTGGTCGGCTTCCTGATGGGTGAGGGCCTGGCCTGGCGGACGGACGCCCACAAGCGCCGCACCTTCTTCTGGCTGTCGGTCGCCTGGGCCGCGCTGTTCGCCGCGCGGCTCGCCGCCCAGCTGCCGTTCTACTTCGCCGGGGACGTCGCCGCGCTCGGCACCGTCAAGATCCTGATGGGCCTTCCCTTCTTCGCCGTGCTGCTCGCCCTGACCTGGGTGGTGACACGCCGGCTCTATCCCCGCGGAGGATCGCGCTGACACTCGGCATCCGTGCTAGATTTATCTCGACGTCAAGATAAATCAGGTGTTCCGCCGACGCTCGAGGAGACGCAGACTGGTAAGGCCCGCCTTGCTGGCCCCGGTCCTTCGTCGGCGAGCAAGATGGAGTCGCCTGTCGCTTCCATCCGATCAGAAGGAGACGGATACGTGTCCACGGTGAACAGCTTCGGTGCCAAGAGCACCCTGACGGTCGGCAGCACCGACTACGAGATCTTCCGCATCGACACGGTCGCCGGGTACGAGAAGCTCCCGTTCAGCCTCAAGGTCCTGCTGGAGAACCTGCTGCGCACCGAGGACGGTGCGAACGTGACGAAGGCCCAGATCGAGGCGCTCGGCTCGTGGGACCCGACCGCCGAGCCGGACACCGAGATCCAGTTCACCCCGGCGCGCGTGGTGATGCAGGACTTCACCGGCGTGCCCTGCATCGTCGACCTCGCCACCATGCGCGAGGCCGTCACCGCCCTCGGCGGCGATCCGAACCGGATCAACCCGCTCTCGCCCGCCGAGATGGTGATCGACCACTCCGTGATCGCCGACCTGTTCGGCCGCGAAGACGCGCTCGAGCGCAACGTCGAGATCGAGTACGAGCGCAACGGCGAGCGCTACCAGTTCCTGCGCTGGGGTCAGACGGCGTTCGACGACTTCAAGGTCGTCCCGCCGGGCACCGGCATCGTGCACCAGGTGAACATCGAGCACCTGGCCAAGGTGATCTACGACCGCACCGTCGACGGCGTGCTGCGCGCCTACCCCGACACCTGCGTCGGCACCGACTCGCACACCACCATGGTCAACGGCCTGGGCGTGCTGGGCTGGGGCGTCGGCGGCATCGAGGCCGAGGCTGCCATGCTCGGCCAGCCGGTGTCCATGCTCATTCCGCGCGTGGTCGGCTTCAAGCTCACCGGGGAGATCCCGGCCGGCGTCACCGCCACCGACGTCGTGCTCACCATCACCGACATGCTCCGCAAGCACGGCGTGGTCGGTAAGTTCGTCGAGTTCTACGGCGCCGGCGTGGCATCCGTGCCGCTGGCGAACCGCGCCACCATCGGCAACATGTCGCCGGAGTTCGGCTCCACCGCCGCGATCTTCCCGATCGACGACGTCACCCTCGACTACCTGCGCCTCACCGGCCGCAGCGAGGAGGCCGTCGCGCTGGTCGAGGCGTACGCCAAGGAGCAGTCGCTGTGGCACGACCCGGCCCGCGAGCCGCAGTACAGCGAGTACCTCGAGCTCGACCTCGGCACCGTCGTGCCCTCGATCGCCGGCCCGAAGCGCCCCCAGGACCGCATCCTGCTGTCCGAGGCGAAGGAGCAGTTCGAGAAGGACATCCTGAACTACGCCACCGTCACGCCGGAGGAGCCGGTCGAGGTGGAGGGCACGTTCCCGGCATCGGACCCGGGCACGGCACCGGGTGTGGAGCGCGAGCACGTCTCGCCCAACGGCGTCTCGCACCACCACGAGACGGAGCAGGCCGAGTCGGCGCTGCTCTCCAGCGGCGGCCCTCACCCGGCCTCCAATCCGGTCGAGGTGTCGACTCCTGACGGGCAGAAGTACCTGCTCGACAACGGTGCCGTGACCCTCGCGGCGATCACGTCCTGCACGAACACGTCGAACCCGTCGGTGATGATCGCGGCGGGTCTGCTCGCCCGCAAGGCGCGGCAGAAGGGCCTGAAGCAGAAGCCGTGGGTGAAGACCACGCTCGGCCCGGGCTCGAAGGTGGTCACCGACTACTACGAGAAGTCCGGTCTGGACAAGGACCTCGAGGGCCTCGGCTTCTACACCGTGGGCTACGGATGCACGATCTGCATCGGCAACTCCGGTCCGCTGATCGAGGAGGTCTCCGAGGCGATCAACGAGCACGACCTCGCGGTCACCGCGGTGCTCTCCGGCAACCGCAACTTCGAGGGCCGGATCAGCCCGGACGTGAAGATGAACTACCTGGCGAGCCCGCCGCTCGTGGTGGCGTACGCGCTGGCCGGATCGATGCACTTCGACTTCGAGACCGACCCGCTCGGCAAGGACGCGGACGGCAACGACGTGTTCCTGCGCGACATCTGGCCGGCGCCGGAGGAGGTGCAGGAGATCATCGACACCGCGATCTCCCGCGACCAGTTCATCAAGCAGTACGCGACCGTGTTCGACGGCGACGACCGCTGGCGGAACCTCCCCACGCCCACCGGCCCGATCTTCGAGTGGGACCCGAACTCGACGTACGTGCGCAAGGCGCCGTACTTCGACGGCATGGAGCTGACCCCGGCGCCGGTCACCGACATCAAGGGTGCCCGCGTGCTGGCCACCCTGGGCGATTCGGTCACCACCGACCACATCAGCCCGGCCGGCAGCATCAAGCCGGGCACGCCGGCCGCGCAGTACCTCACCGAGCACGGCGTCGCGCCGAAGGACTTCAACTCCTACGGGTCGCGCCGCGGCAACCACGAGGTGATGATCCGCGGCACCTTCGCGAACATCCGGCTGAAGAACGCCCTGGTCAAGGCCGTCAACGACGGCCAGCAGATCGAGGGCGGGTACACCCGCGACTTCACCCGGCCCGGCGGTCCGCAGTCGTACATCTACGACGCGGCGATGAACTACCAGGCACAGGGCACCCCGCTGGTGATCTTCGGCGGCAAGGAGTACGGCTCCGGCTCGTCGCGCGACTGGGCGGCCAAGGGCACGAACCTGCTCGGCGTGAAGGCCGTCATCACGGAGAGCTTCGAGCGCATCCACCGGTCGAACCTCATCGGCATGGGCGTGGTGCCGCTGCAGTTCCCCGCCGGCGAGTCGTGGGAGTCGCTGGGCCTGGACGGCACCGAGATCGTCTCGATCGAGGGCCTCGAGCAGCTCAACGAGGGCGTCACCCCGAAGACCGTGAAGGTCACCGCCGAGCCGAGCGAGTTCTCGCCCGAGGGCAAGCAGACGATCACCTTCGACGCGGTCGTCCGCATCGACACCCCCGGTGAGGCGGACTACTACCGCAACGGCGGCATCCTGCAGTACGTGCTGCGTTCGCTGGTCTGACCCGATAGGCCAGGGGCCCGGACGCCGCGCGGCGTCCGGGCCCCTGTCGCTGTCGTCACACCGGATTCCCACCGACCCGCAGATAGACTTGGGGGGTCTTGCACGGCCTCGGCCGCGCGCCCGTCGAGTCGAGGAGGAGCTTCGATGCCGATCCTGCCGAGCATCACCGGACCCCGCGATCTCGACCGGCTCTCCGCCGCCGAGCTGACCGCGCTGGCGGCCGAGATCCGCACCTTCCTGGTGGAGAACGTCGCCAAGACCGGCGGCCACCTCGGTCCGAACCTCGGTGTGGTCGAACTGACGATCGCGCTGCACCGGGTGTTCTCCTCCCCGGACGACCCGATCATCTTCGACACCGGTCACCAGTCGTACGTGCACAAGCTGCTCACCGGGCGGCAGGACTTCTCCGCTCTGCGCTCGCGCGGCGGCCTCGCCGGCTACCCGCAGCGCAGCGAGAGCCCGCACGACGTCGTGGAGTCGTCGCACGCCTCGAGCTCGCTGAGCTGGGCCGACGGGGTGTCCCGCGCCCTGACTGCGACCGGACGCGCCGACCGGCACGTCGTGGCCGTGGTCGGCGACGGCGCTCTCACCGGCGGCATGACCTGGGAGGCGCTGAACAACATCACCGACGACAACGACCGCAACCTGGTGATCGTCGTCAACGACAACGGCCGCTCCTACGCGCCGACCATCGGCGGCATGTCGCGGTACCTGAACCGGGTGCGCACCGCCGGCGCGTACCGAGAGATGCACCGGAAGTCCGACCGGCTGTTCCGCGCCCTCGGACCGTTCGGCCGGGCCCTGTTCCGCGGCGTCCGCGGGGGCACCCACGGCTTCCTGTCCCGGTTCACGAACAACGCCGCGCTGTATTCCAACCTCGACATCAAGTACCTCGGCCCCGTGGACGGGCACGACATCCCGGCGCTCATCGAGACGCTGCAGCTCGCCAAGGACTACGGCGCCCCGGTGATCGTGCACGCGATCACGGAGAAGGGCCGCGGCTACCAGCCCGCGCTCGACGACGAGGCCGACCAGTTCCATGCCGTCGGACGCATCGACCCGAAGACCGGCGGCCCGCTCACGGCGTCCTCCGGTCGCGCCTGGACCGACGCCTTCGCGGAGGCCCTGGTCGAGATCGGCGCCCGCGATCCGAAGGTGATCGCGATGACCGCGGCGATGCTGCGCCCCACCGGTCTGGCGCCGTTCGCCGAGCGCTTCCCCGACCGGGTCTACGACGTCGGCATCGCCGAGCAGCACGCCGTCGCCTCGGCAGCGGGTCTCGCCTTCGGCGGCCTGCATCCCGTCGTCGCGATCTACGCCACCTTCATGAACCGCGCCTTCGACCAGGTGCTGATGGACGTCGCCCTGCACCGCGCCGGCGTGACCTTCGTGCTCGACCGGGCCGGTGTGACCGGGCCAGACGGGCCGAGCCACCACGGCGTGTGGGACCTGGCGATGCTGCAGCTCGTGCCGGGCATCCGCATCGCCGCCCCGCGCGACGCCGAGCGGCTGCGGGAGACGCTGGACGAGGCCGTGGCGGTCGACGACGCGCCCACGGTGATCCGCTACCCGAAGGCCTCGGTGGGCCCCGAGATCCCGGCGGTGGAGCGTCTCGAGGACGGTGTCGACGTGCTCGCCCGGGGGGAGGGCGAGGACGTGCTGCTCGTCGGCATCGGCCCGTTCGCCGCGCTCGCCCTGGATGTCGCCGCCCGGCTGCGCGCCCAGGGGATCGGTGCGACGGTGGTCGACCCGCGCTGGGTGATCCCGGTGCAGCCGTCGATCGTCGAGCTCGCCGCGCGCCATCGTCTCGTGATCACCCTCGAGGACGGCATCCGCGTCGGCGGCATCGGCACGCGCGTGCGCCAGGTGCTGCGCGAGGCCGGGATCGACACCGCCGTGGACGAGCTCGGTCTGCCCGACGAGTTCATCGACCACGCCAGCCGCGAGGAGATCCTCGCGGACGCCGGGCTGACCGCCGCGAAGATCGCCCACGACGTCGTCGCGCAGGTCCTCGGCCGGCGCGTCCCGGTCGCCCGTCAGGCCGGCGAGACCGGCGCGATCGAGCTGCCCCTGCACGAGCGCGGCTGACGAACTCCCGGTCAGTTCAGGGCGTGCAGCGCCCCGACCACGGGGTGCGGATGCTCCGCGTCGCGGAGCGCGCGAGCCAGCAGGTAGCCGTCGGTGAGCGCGTCGCCGGTGATCATCACCCGCAACAGCTCCACGCCGCAGGTCTCCCGCACCTGGGCCGCGCACGCGGCGAGCACGCGGGTGCTGATCTCGTCGTTGTGCGGCAGCTCCGTGCCGTCCAGCATCCGGATCGCGTCCCGCAGCGCTGCGCCGACGATGTTCGAGGCGCGCTCCTTGACATTCACCACGTCGAGTTCGAACACCCGCAGATCGCGTCCGGTGGCGATCGGACGCCACTCGAACGAGGCGTGCACGCGGTGCTGATGACCGCCGGCCCCGGTCATCTCCCTGGCCGGCAGGTCGGTGGCGCGGCACCGCACGTCGACGAGGCGGTACCAGTAGAACAGCGGGAAGGCGCCGTGCGAGCCCGGCTGCAGCACGACCACCTCGCCGACGGCGCCCCCGGCGGACTTCCGGCGGGCCGGCCGGTTGCGGATGATCGGCTTCCCGTTCCGCGTGCGGATGGCCGCCCAGCCCTCGTCCACGGTGACGACGAACAGCTTCAGCAGCGCAGGCACCACGAGCAGGATGGTGAGGATCGCCGTCCCCGTCCGCAGCAGCCCCGACATCCCCTTGCCGCTCATCATGGTCACGAGCATGTCCATGTCACCACTGTGCCGCCTCGCGCCGGCGCCGGAGCACGGATCCGGCCCCGGCGCGGATGTGTTCACACGCTGTTCCCCGTGCGTTCGGCGACGGGTCGGGGCACGGAAACGGATGCTCCTGGGGCACGTCGCGTCCGGGACGCGCAGACGGGCGGGAGGAACGCGCCTCCCGCCCGTCGTGGGCCCTGCTCAAGCCTGCGCGATGCCGCGGATCGGCGGGTGGTGGAAGGTGTCGCCGAACACCCGCTGCGAGGCGCCCTCACGGTCCAGGTAAGGGGAGGCGCCGCCGTCGATGAACGGCCAGCCCGCGCCCAGGATCAGGCACAGGTCGATGTCCTCGACCTCCGGCACCACGCCCTCGTCGAGCATGATCCGGATCTCCTGCGCGAGTCCGTCCTGCACGCGGCGAAGGATCGTGTCCGCGGATGCCGGGGTCGAGCCGACCGCGCCCTTGAGCGTCTTCTCCGCCGCCTTCGTCCATCCGGTGACCCGGCCGCCCTTGTCCTTCTCGACGACCTGGTCGAGCTCGGCCAGCGCGTGGAAGTTGTCGTTCGCGTAGAACCGGTCCGGGAAGGCGCGCACCATGGTGTCCTGCACGTGCGCGGCCACCTTCCAGCCGACCAGGTCGATGAGCTGGAACGGCCCCATGGGAAGCCCGAGCGGCGCGAACGCCTTCTCGACATCCGCCACCGGGGTGCCCTCGTACACGGCGCGCGCCGCCTCGCCCATCACCTTGGCCAGCAGACGGTTCACCACGAAGCCGGGGGCGTCCGCGGTGAGCACGGCGTTCTTGCCGAGGTTCTTCGCGACCACGAACGCCGTCGACAGCGCGGCATCCGAGGTCTGCGGCGTCTTCACGATCTCGATCAGCGGCATCACCGCCACCGGGTTGAAGAAGTGGAACCCGACGAGACGCTCCGGGTGGGCGAGCTTCGCGCCGATCTCCTCGACCGACAGCGACGAGGTGTTGGTGGCGAGGACGGCGTCCTCGGCCACGATCTTCTCGATCTCGCCGAACACCTGCTGCTTGACGCCGACCTCCTCGAACACCGCCTCGATCACGAAGTCGCAGTCCGCGTAGAGGCTCTTGTCGGTGGTGCCGGTGATCAGGGCGCGGAGCCGGGCGGCGGTGTCGCCGTCCAGACGGCCCTTCGCCTCCAGCTTGCCGATCTCCTCGTGGATCGAGGCGACGCCCTTGTCCACGCGCGCCTGGTCGATGTCGGTGATCAGCACCGGCACCTGCAGCCTGCGCACGAACAGCAGCGCGAACTGGGTGGCCATGAGCCCCGCGCCGATGATGCCCACCTTGGTCACCTTCTTCGCCAGTTCCTTCTCCGGCGCGCCCACCGGCCGCTTGGCGCGCTTCTGCACGAGGTCGAAGGCGTACATGGATGCCGCGAACTGGTCGCCCGTGACGAGCTCCGCCAGCGCCTCGTCCTCGCGGGCGAAGCCCTCGGCGCGATCCTTCGGCGAGGTGCCGCTGCTGGCCTTGTCGAGCAGGTCGAGCGCGACGTAGGGGGAGCGGGGCACGGTGCCGATCTTCGACTCCAGCATCCCGCGGGCCATCTTGATCGCGATCGGCCATTTGGTGAGCCGCTCGATCCTCCCGGGCTGGTTCTTCCGCTCGACCTTCTTCCCGCCGAGGACCTCGTCCGCCCAGCGAAGCGAGTCCTCGAGGAAGTTCGCGGCGGGGAAGATCGCGTCCATGATGCCCAGCTCGAACGCCTGCTGCGGCTTCAGCATCCGGTTCTGCTTGAGCGGGTTCGAGATGACGACCTCGAGGGCGTTCTCGATGCCGATCAGGTTCGGCAGCAGGTACGCGCCGCCCCACCCGGGGATGATGCCGAGGAACACCTCGGGCAGGGCGATCGCGGCGGCCGAGGCGTCGACGGTGCGGTAGCTCGAGTTCAGCGCGATCTCCAGGCCGCCGCCGAGGGCCAGGCCGTTCACGAACGCGAACGACGGCACCCCGAGCTCCGACAGAGAGCCGAGGACCTTGTGCCCGAGCTGGGCGATCCGTCGCGCGTTCTCCTTCGAGCCGACCTTGCTGATGTCGGACAGATCGGCGCCCGCGGCGAGGATGTACTGCTTGCCGGTGATGCCGACGGCCTGGATCTCCCCGGATGCCGCCCGCGCCTTGAGGCCCTCCAGCGTCTCGCCGAGTTCGAACAGGGTCGCCGGCCCCAGCGTGTTCGGTCGGGTGTGGTCGCGCCCGTTGTCGAGCGTGATCAGCGCCAGCGTCCGGCCCGAGGGAAGGCGGATGTCGCGCACCCGCGAGTGGGTGATCACCTCGCCCTCGGCGAGGGCCGACAGCTGCGAGAAGTCGATGTCGTCGTAGCTCACTTCTTCTTCTTTCCGTCGTAGAACGGGTTCTCCCAGATGACCGAGCCGCCCTGGCCGAGGCCCACGCACATGGCGGTGAGGCCGTAGCGGACGTCGGGGCGCTCGGCGAACTGCGCGGCCAGCTGGATCATCAGGCGCACGCCGGAGGCGGCGAGCGGATGCCCGAGGGCGATCGCGCCGCCCCACGGGTTGACCCGCGGGTCGTCGTCGGCGATGCCGAAGTGGTCGAGCAGGGACAGCACCTGGATCGCGAACGCCTCGTTCAGCTCGAACAGCCCGATGTCGGAGATGTCCAGCCCGGCCTTCTTCAGCGCCTTCTCGGTGGATGGGATCGGCCCGATGCCCATGATCTCCGGCTGCACGCCGGCGTACGCGAAGGACACCATCCGCATCTTCGGCTGCAGGCCGAGCTCCTTCACGGCCTGCCGCCCGGCGAGCAGCGACATCGTGGCGCCGTCGGTGAGCGGCGAGGAGGTGCCGGCGGTGACGCGCCCGTGCGGGCGGAACGGCGTCTTCAGCCCGGCCAGGTCCTCCATGGTGGTCTGCGGACGGCGGCCCTCGTCCTCGCTGGCCAGGCCCCAGGCGCCCTCGGCGTCCTTGATCGCGACCGGGACCAGGTCGGGCTGGATCTTGCCGGCCTCGTACGCGGCCTGCACCTTGTGCTGGCTGAGCATGCCGAACCGGTCGGCGCGCTCCTTGGTCAGGTGCGGGAACCGGTCGTGGATGCGCTCGGCGGTCACGCCCATGTTCAGCGCGCCGGGAT
Organism: Microbacterium sp. EF45047; assembly: GCF_028472845.1. Taxonomy (NCBI): domain Bacteria; kingdom Bacillati; phylum Actinomycetota; class Actinomycetes; order Micrococcales; family Microbacteriaceae; genus Microbacterium; species Microbacterium sp. EF45047. Next base: position 1,310,105 of record NZ_CP069429.1, read on the forward strand.
CGACCATCTTCTCGGCCACGAAGCGCGGGTTCGGGTCGGCGTTCGTGCCGATCGGGTGGCGCCCCATGTGCTCCACGCCCCCGGCGAGGGCGAGGTCGTACATGCCCACGCCGATCGAGGCGCCCATGGTCGTCACCGCGGTCATCGCGCCCGCGCACATCCGGTCGATCGCCAGACCGGGCACGGTCTGCGGCAGCCCGGCGAGGATCGCCACCGAGCGGCCGAGCGTGAGCCCCTGGTCGCCGGTCTGGCTGGTCGCGGCGATCGCCACGTCGTCGACGCGATCGCGGGGGACGCCGGGATTGCGCTCCATCAGGCCGATGGTCGCCTTGACGGCGAGGTCATCCGCGCGGGTGTTCCAGTACATGCCCTTCTCGCCGGCGCGCCCGAAAGGCGTGCGCACTCCGTCGACGAAGAAGACGTCCGAGATCTCGGCCACTCTGCCTCCATAGGTTGGGATACCGCCAGCCTAGGAGGGCGAAAATCGGCGCCGGAATCGGTTGGGTCGAACCTACGAACCGTCCTCGGCGGGCTCCTCGAACGATTGCGCAGCCTCTACAAAGGCATCCGAGATCTTCTGTGCGGTGTGCGCAATCTGCCAGGGGCGCGCCCCGAGCTCTTCGAGCGCCTTCCCGATGGCATCCGGAGTGGGCGCCGGCGGCTCCCAGGCGATCCGGCGCAGGTGCTCGGGCGTGAGCAGGTTCTCCGTGGGCATGTTCAGCTCCTGGGCGAGCTGCTCCACGACCGGGCGGGCGGCCTTCAGTCGGGCATCCGCCTCGGGATTGCGGTCGGCCCATGCGCGCGGCGGCGGCAGCGTGTCGCTGGGCACGCGCTCGCGCGGGAGTTCGGTGCTCTCGCGGCCCCGCACGATCGCCTGCCACCAGCGGTCCAGCTGGCTCCGGCTGGCGCGGCCGGTGAAGTCGGGGACGGATGCCAGGGCCTGCTTGCTCGCCGGAGCGGCGAGCACGGCCGCCACCAGCGAGCGGTCGGGGACGAGCCGCCCGGGGGAGACGTCCTGCTGCTGCGCGTACTCCTCCCGCGCCAGCCACAGCTCCCGCGCCACCGCCAGGTTCCGGGCGCCGCGGACCCGGTGCAGGCCGCTGAGCCGGCGCCATGGGTCCTCCCGGGGCGCCTTGGGGGCGCGGGCGAGGGTGGCTGCGAACTCCTGCGCGGCGATCTCGGTCTTCCCGGTCTCTGCCAGCTCGGCGGCGAGCACGTCGCGGACGTCGACCAGGTGCTCCACATCGAGGGCGGCATACTCCAGCCAGGCGGCCGGCAGCGGGCGCGTCGACCAGTCGGCGGCGGAGTGCTCCTTCGCCAGCGCGATCCCCAGCGTGCGCTCCACCACCGCCGCAAGGCCCACGCGTTCGTGACCGAGCAGCCGGGCGGCGAGCTCGGTGTCGAAGATCGACGGCGGCTCCAAGCCGAGCTCGCGCAACGACGGCAGATCCTGGCTCGCGGCGTGCAGCACCCATTCCGCGTCGCCGATCGCGTCCTGCAGCGGTGCGAAGTCGCCGAGCGCGGGGGGATCGAACAGCCGCACGCCGCCCGCCCCGCGGCGGAACACCTGCACCAGGTAGGCGCGCTGCGAGTACCGGAACCCGGAGGCCCGCTCCACGTCGACCGCGACCGGGCCGGTGCCCGCGGCGAGGGCGCGGCAGGCGGCCTCGAACTCCGCGCGGTCGTCGATCACGGAGTAGTCAGCCACGTCCGCCCTTCCTCGCGCCGAACACGGCGACGTTCTCGGAGCCCGGCGGCAGTCCCGCGAGCATCCCCACCAGCTCCGCCCATGCTTCCACATGCGGCCGGATCGGCCCCTCCGGCGTCCACGACGCGCGCAGCTCGATCTGCGCGCCGTCGCCCTCGCCGGCGAGCCCGCCGAAGCCCTTCGAGAGCATCTTCGTCGAGGTGCCGGATGCCGAGTGATACACCGCGTTCCGGGACTCCAGCGCGTCCACAAGCCACGACCAGGCGACGTCAGCCAGGAGCGGATCGGTGCCGATCTCCGGCTCCAACGGCGCCTGAGCGAAGGCGACGACGCGCCAGGCGCCGTCCCAGGCGCCCGGCTCGTCCGGGTCGTGCAGCAGCACGAAGCGCCCGGTGCCGTACACCGAGTCGCCGTGGTCGTCCGGGCGGACATCGGCGGCCAGGGCGAGCGCGAAGGGCGCCAGGCCGGAGGGGGAGGGGATCTCGCGGACGACGATGTCCGTGCGGAACGGCGTCGCGCGCAGCTCGGCGGCGGCCTCCTCGAAGGCGGCGGCGGCATCCGGGTGGGCGGTCACGGTGACAGGCTAGAGTCAGGAGGCGATGAAGAGTCTCAGGCACGCCGTAGCGCTGGCCGCACCCGCCCTCGTCGCCGCCGGCCTCGCGGGTGCCGCAGCCGTGTTCGCGACCGCCCGACGGGTGGTCACGCCCGCCATCCGCCGCAACGACACCGTCATCCTCGCGGTCGACACCGGCGCGCAGACGATCGAGCTCGGCCGCACACCCGACACCGAGCTGCCGGGGCGCTACGGGCTGTTCACCACCGGCACCCACGGCTACGTGAAGCTGGGCGCGGTGCTCAGCGCCGACGCCGGCCGGGTGCGTCGCAAGCTGCTCACCCAGATCGAGCCCGGGGCGCGCGTGGATCGGGACGCGGCCTTCAGCGGCTGGTACTACACCGCGCCGAGCGAACTGCACCTGCCGTGGGAGGCCGTCCTCATCGGCAGCCCGGCGGGGCCGTGCCCGGCGTGGCTCTTCCCGGGGGAGGACTGGTCCACCTGGGTGATCCAGGTGCACGGGCGCGGCACCACGCGCTCGGAGTGTCTGCGCGCGGTGCCGGTGTTCCACGCGCTCGGGCATCCGACCCTCGTCGTCTCCTACCGCAACGACGGGGAGGCGCCGCGCAGCCGCGGCGGCAGCTACGCCCTGGGCGCCTCCGAGTGGCGGGACGTGGACGCCGCGATCGCCTACGCCCTGCGGCGCGGGGCGCAGCGGGTCGTGCTGATGGGCTGGTCGATGGGCGGGGCCATCGCGCTGCAGGCGGCGGTGTCGTCGGGGCGGCGCGGCGCGATCGCCGGCGTGGTGCTGGAGTCCCCGGTCGTGGACTGGCGCACCGTGCTGCGCTTCCAGGCCCGGGAGTCCGGCCTGCGCGAGCCGCTGCCGCAGCTGGCGATGAGCGTGCTGTCCTCCGCGGTGACCGCGCGGCTCAGCGGCGCCGAGGAGGCGATCCCGTTCGACCGGCTGGACATGGTCGCGCGGGCGTCCGAGCTGGAGGCGCCCATCCTCATCCTGCACAGCGAGGACGACGGCTTCGTGCCCGCGGACGCGTCGCACGCCCTGGCCGCGGCCCGGCCGGACATCGTCACGATGCCGCGGTTCTCGGGGGCCCGGCACACCAAGCTGTGGAACTACGACCAGACGGCGTGGACCGACGCGATCACCGCGTGGATGCGGGATCAGGGTCTGAGCGTCCCGCTCTCCGGTCGCTGAGCGCCCTCAGCGCTTCTGCGCGACCTGCCGCTTCGCGCGGATCAGCATCCCGGTCATCCCTGCGATCCGCAGCGGCGACACCGCGCGGGTGAGCCCGATGCTCTGCGGGAAGTCGTCCGGGATCGCGAGCACCTCGTCAGCGGTGAGCCCGGTGATCCCCTGCACGAGGATGCTGGCGAAGCCGCGGGTGGTGGGCGCCTCCGGCGGTGCCGTGGCGTGCATGGTCACCACGCCGTCGTCGACCTCGACGTAGATGTACACCGGCGACTGGCATTCCGCGACGCGTTCGCACATCTCCGGATGCTGCGCGATCGCGTCCGGGACCGCGGGGAGCTCCTGCGAGAACTCGAGCAGCAGCTGCAGGCGCTCGTTCTCGGGCAGTTCGAGGAAGTCGTCGCGGATCTGCGCGAGGGTGTCGGGGGTGGCGGTCATCACCGCCATTTTCCCACGGTCAGAGCGAGCCGGGCTCGGTGCCGGTCACGATCGGCACGCGCACGGCGCTGCCCCACTCGGTCCAGGAGCCGTCGTAGTTGCGCACATCCGGGAAGCCGAGCAGGTGCTTGAGCACGAACCAGGTGTGGCTGGAGCGCTCACCGATGCGGCAGTAGGCGATCACCGCGTCGCCGTCCTTGAGCCCGGCGCCGTCGCGGTAGATCTCCTCCAGCTCCGCGCGCGTCTTGAACCCGCCGTCCTCGGCGACCGCCTTCCCCCACGGAACGCTCTGCGCGGTCGGGATGTGCCCTGCCCGCAGCGCGCCCTCCTCCGGGTAGGCGGGGGCGGAGGTGCGCTCCCCGCTGTACTCCTCAGGGGAGCGGACGTCGATCAGCGGCCCGCGGCCGAGGAAGGCCAGCACGTCGTCCTTGTATGCCCGCAGCACCGAGTCGTCGCGCTCCACGACGGGGTAATCGGTGCGCTCCCGCTGCGGCACCTCGGTGGTGAGCTCGCGACCCTCGGCGATCCAGCGGTCGCGGCCGCCGTCGAGCAGGCGGACGTCCTCGTGTCCGAACAGCGAGAACACCCACAGGGCGTACGCCGCCCACCAGTTGTTCTTGTCCCCGTAGATCACGACCGTGTCGTCGCGGGAGATGCCCTTGCGGCTGAGCAGCTCGGCGAACCCCTCGCCGTCGACGTAGTCGCGCACGACCGGGTCGTTGAGCTCGGTGTGCCAGTCGACCTTCACGGCGCCGGGGATGTGCCCGGTGTCGTAGAGGAGCACGTCCTCGTCGGATTCGACGACGACCAGGCCGGGGCGACCGAGGTTCGCAGCGAGCCATTCGGTGCTCACCAGGCGACCCGGCTCCGCGTACTCGGCGAACTTGGGGGACGAGGTGTCGAATTCGACGGTCACGGAGGCTCCTCAGGGTGATCGGGCGCAGGGGAGACGGCGTAGTGTGGAGCCGTCCCCTCCGACGATAGATCCCCTCCGGACCCCTCGCACGCGGATCGTAAGACTTCGACACAGGATGCCCATGACCCCGACGACCAGCACCGGCATCGTCCACCTCACCGAGCGCACGCCGACCGTGACGGGTCCCGAGATGCTGGCGAGCCTGGTCCCGCCGCCGCAGTTCGACGACGCGACCTTCGAGAGCTACCGCGCCGATCCGGCCTACCCGTCGCAGGACGAGGCGAAGCAGAAGCTGCAGCGTTTCTCGGGGCGGAGCGAGCCGGTCAAGCGGGGCGGATTCTTCCGGCGCGCCCCGAAGGAGACCCCGGTGAAGCCGGGCGTGTACCTGGACGGCGGGTTCGGGGTGGGCAAGACCCACCTGCTGGCGTCCGTCTACCACGCCCTCCCCGCCCGCCGGAAGTACTTCGGCTCGTTCATCGAGTACACCGCACTGGTCGGCGCCATCGGCTACAAGAACACCGTGGATCTGCTCCGCGGTGCCGACCTGCTGTGCATCGACGAGTTCGAGCTCGACGACCCGGGCGACACCATGGTGATGACCCGGCTTCTGGGCGAGCTGGTCACCTCCGGCACCAAGCTCGCCGCCACCTCGAACACCCCGCCGAACGCCCTCGGCGAGGGGCGTTTCGCCGCCCAGGACTTCCTGCGCGAGATCCACCAGATGGCGGACAGCTTCGAGACACTGCGCATCGACGGCGTCGACTACCGCCAGCGCGCGATCGACGGTCACGCCGTCGTGCTGGAGCAGACCGCCTTCGACCACGCGGTCGCGAACGGCGCCGCCGACGGGACGACGTCCGACGACGACTTCACCGCCGTGATCCGGCACCTGGCGCAGGTGCATCCGTCGCGCTACATCCGTCTCATCGACGGGGTCGACCTGATCGCCTTGCGCGACGTGCACGTGCTCACCGACCAGTCCGAGGCGCTGCGGTTCGTCGCGTTCGTGGACCGCGTGTACGACGCGCAGATCCCGATCGTGGCCACCGGCACGCCGCTGGACGAGGTGTTCGGCGCGGAGATGCTCGGCGGCGGCTACCGCAAGAAGTACCTGCGCGCGATCTCCCGGCTGAACGCGCTCACGCACGCCGCCGCCGGGTAACACGATCGTCACATCCGCGGGCGCGCCGTAACGTGCGCGCAACACATCCCGCCATCCGCGGAAACGTCGCAGGCACACACTGAAGCTCACTTCTTCCCGAAAGTGAGGTTCGACATGGATGCACCGGGCAACATCTCCTGGGCCGTGACCGCGACGGCGCTCGTGCTGCTGATGACGCCGGGCGTGGCGTTCTTCTACGGAGGCTTGGTCAAGGCCAAGAGCGTGATCAGCATGATGATGATGAGCTTCGGCTCGATCGGCCTGATCGCGGTCCTCTGGATCCTCTACGGCTTCTCGATGAGCGCCGTGGACGACCCCGGCCAGTTCGCCGGGAACCCGTTCGCCGACTTCGGCCTGGTGTCCGCGGCGAGCGGAGCGGGCGCCAACGTCGCCCTGCTCGGCATCGCCTACGGCGCGACGTTCGCGATCATCACCGTGGCCCTGATCTCCGGCGCGATCGCCGACCGGGCGCGGTTCGGCCCGTGGCTGATCTACGTCGGCCTGTTCGGCACGCTCGGCTACTTCCCGATCGCGGCCTGGGTGTGGGGCGGCGGCTGGATCATGAACCTGGGCGCCATGCTCTTCGGCGAGGAGAGCGGCCTGGCCGTCATCGACTACGCCGGGGGCCTGGCCGTGCACACCACCGCGGGCGCCGCGGCGCTCGCCCTGGCGATCGTGCTGGGCAAGCGGATCGGCTTCCAGAAGGGCATCCAGAAGCCGCACAACGTGCCGCTCACCCTGCTGGGCGCCTCCCTGCTGTGGTTCGGCTGGTTCGGCTTCAACGCCGGCGCCGAGTGGCTGTCCGAGGACATGGGCAAGGTCGGCCTGATCGCGATCAACACCCTCGGCGCGACCGCCGCCGCCATCCTCGGCTGGATCCTGGTGGAGAAGCTCAAGGAGGGCAAGGCGACTTCGATCGGCGCCGCGTCCGGGGCCGTGGCCGGGCTTGTGGCGATCACCCCGGCGTGCGCGAACCTGACCCCCGGCTGGGCCCTGCTGCTGGGCGCGCTGTCCGGCGTCGCCTGCGCCCTCGCCGTCGAGCTGAAGTTCCGCCTCGGCTTCGACGACTCCCTCGACGTCGTCGGCATCCACCTCGTCGGCGGTCTGCTCGGCACGCTGTACCTCGGCTTCTTCGCCACCGGCCAGGGCTTCTTCACCGGCGGCGACCTGCGCCTGCTGGCCCTGCAGGCGATCGCGGGCGTGGGAGTGCTGCTGTACGCCTTCGTCACCTCGCTCGTGATCGGCCTCGCCATCGAGAAGACGATCGGCTTCCGCGTCACCAGCGAGGACGAGATCGCCGGCGTCGACTTCGTCGTCCACGGCGAGGAGGGATACGTCCTCACCGAGTCCTGACCGCCCGGCTAGGGTGGCGGGGTGACGTCCTCCAAGAGCATCCTGTCCACCCTGGCCGGCATCCTCCTCAAGGCCCTGTCCCGCGAATCCAGAGCCACCCCCGTCGAGCCGCGCCGTCCGAACGCCACCCTGCGTCCGGACGGCGTCGGCGCGCGTGAGGGACGACGCGGCGGGGAGGCGGATGCCGGGCGGATGCCGGGATCGGAGACGATCCGCGTCGAGCCCGAGCGGGTGGACGATGTCTCCGTGGGGTACTCGCCGACGCGGAACAGCCTGCCTGACTCGGGCGAGGTGATCTGGACCTGGGTGCCCTACGAGGAGGGCGACGGCCGCGGCAAGGACCGGCCGGTGCTCGTGATCGGCCGGCAGTCGGACGACCGGGTGTACGCGGTGCGGATGACGAGCCGGCCGCACGACGGCGACCGGGACTACATCGGGATCGGGTCGGGGGAGTGGGACAGCCGGGGCCGGGAGTCCTGGGTGGACATCGAGCAGCTGTACAGCGTGCACCGCGACGGGATGCGCCGGGAGGCGGCGGTGCTCGACGAGGCGCGCTACGGACGCGTCGCGGAGGCGCTCATCCGCCGGTACGGCTGGGCGCGGGCGTAGCCGCCGGATCCCGTGCGACAGCGGCGGCCGCCCCGGAACCGTTAGCACCCGGCACAGGCGCGCACAACCCTCCTGCGCGCGGGGACGAGCGCGATCATCCTTGCTGACGTGGGCAGGATGTCGGCCGGATGGTACGAGGTCGCGCCGGGAGTGCACCGGCTCGGCCTCGCCGAGGTGAACTGCTACCTGGTGGTCACCCCCGACGGCATGACGCTCGTCGACGCCGGCCTGCCACGGACGGGGCGTGTGCTGGACGTCGTACTGGATCACCTCGGGGCGCGGCGCAGCGACATCGACGCGGTGCTGTTCACGCACGGCCATTTCGACCACGTCGGCATGGCGCGGCGGCTCGTGGACGAGTCCGGCACGCCGCTGCTGGTGCATCCGCGGGACGCCGAGATGCTCCGGCATCCGTACCGCTACGGGCACGAGCGGCCGCGGAGCGCGTACCCGATCCGGTACCCGCGCGCGGTCCCCGTGCTCGCCGCGATGGCGGCCGCCGGCGCCCTGATGGTGCGGGGCGTGGAGGCGGCGCCGCGCGGCTGGTCGCGCGCGCGGCCACCGCCGACAGCGCGCAGGCACTGGACGCCCTCGACGTGTTCCGGGAGGCGGATGCCGCGGTGCTGCTACCCGGCCACGGGGTGCCCTGGCGCGACGGCGTGGCGTCAGCGATCACGGCGGCGCGCCGCGCGGGCATCCGCTGAGCGAGCCGGAGACGAGGAAACCCCGGGAGATCCCGGGGTTCCGATGCGGTGGGCGATACCAGACTCGAACTGATGACCTCTTCCGTGTGAAGGAAGCGCGCTACCAACTGCGCCAATCGCCCGTGTGGAGTTGTCGCGTGCCGCGGGGGCACAGGTAAAGAGCATACCCGATCGGCGGCCCGTGCATGACACGGGCCGCCGTCCCGGGCGTGGCGGGGAGGCGCGACGCAGACACGCCCGAGGGCCGGTCACGGTTTGGCGATGCGCGGATCCTCGGCTAATGTATTGGAAGTGCCCGGGACACCGGGAACGAAATGCGGATGTAGCGCAGTTGGTAGCGCATCACCTTGCCAAGGTGAGGGTCGCGAGTTCGAGTCTCGTCATCCGCTCGAGTGCAGGAGCCCCCTTCGGGGGGTTTCGGCATGTGGGTTCGAATCCACCTCGCGGTGGCGTGGCCGAGAGGCTAGGCACCGGCCTGCAAAGCCGTTTACACGGGTTCGAATCCCGTCGCCACCTCGGCACAACTGAATAGCCCACGGGCGCGATTGGCGCAGCGGTAGCGCGCTTCCCTGACACGGAAGAGGTCACTGGTTCGATCCCAGTATCGCGCACCACCGGAAACCCCCGGTTCGCCGGGGGTTTCGTCGTCTCCGGGGCCCTCAGCGGATGTCGATGAGCATGCCGTCCTGCGGCTGTGCCGGGATGCGGCGCAGGCTGATCCGCAGATCCTGGTCGGGAACGGTGTACCAGCCGCGATCCGACAGCTCCTCCAGCGCCGCGGCGACGAGGTCGGTCGTCGCCCGCTCGCCGGGGCAGTGGTGCGAGGTCAGCATGTCGCCGACGCCCTGCGCGACCACGGCGTGGTCCGGCGCCTTCTCGAAACGCGCCGGGTCGAACCGCTCCGGCTCGCCCCAGATGCGCGGGTCGTGATCCGTGCCGTACAGATCGAGCAGCATCCACCGGCCGGCCGGGAAGCGCTCGCCGCAGAGGTGGAACGGCCGGGTCGAGACACCGCCGATCATCGGGAAGAACGGGTAGAAGCGGCGGATCTCCTCGGCCATCCAGCCGGTGAGGATCTCGTCGTTGCGGATGCGGCGCGCCCATTCCGGCCGGCGCTGCAGCGCGTGACCGGCGAAGGCGATGAACCGGGCCACCGCGACCACCGGGCGGACCAGGTTCAGCAGCTCGACCGCGGCGATCGGCGCCGGCAGCATCCGCCCGTCCTCTCGGAAGTGCGACACGCGCCCCACCGCGGTCTCCTCGTCGCCCCAGGCCCGCGCATCCTCCACCATCCGCCGCGCCCACGCCTCGGCCCGGCGGCGCCGCACGCGGGCGGCCCAGTTCACCGGACCCACGCTCGCGGCCCGGTCCACCATCACCCGCAGGTCGCCGGCGAGGGTCGCGTCGCCCGCCGCCGACGGCAGGCCGACCCAGCGCAGCGCGGCCCGGGCCAGGGCATCCGTGCCGAGGTCGAGCAGCGACACCCGTGAGCCGCGCCGGCGCTCTGCCGCGGCCTCCCACTCCTCGTGGAACAGGTCCACCAGCGGCGCCCGCCCGTGCAGGGCGATCTCGACCATCAGCTCCTTGCGCGCGTCGTGCCGAGGGCCCTCCAGCGACTGCACGCTGCCTTCGTCCTGCAGCAGATGCGAGGCCGAGCGCGGGACGGCGCCGGTGCGCTGGAAGCCGCTGCCGAACACGTGCACGGCCTCGGCGCCGCGGGCGACGACGACGTTGCGCCCGAGCAGGCGCGTGCGGAACGCGTCGGCCCCGGCATCCCGATAGCCGCGGATGCCGAACAGATAGCCGTCGCGGACGAAGCGGAGGGCCGCCTCGCGCACGAGCGGCGGCACTCCCGTCGGGGTCTCAGCCATGATCCTGTCGCTCTCTCGGATGGCGTCCCGGCCCAGGACGGACAGTTCGTCCCAGAAGTGGGCGATGGTGCGCGCGCCGGCCAGCAGCGTGTCGATGTCGACGCTTTCGTCGGCGCCGTGCCAGCCGCCCTCGGGCGGTCCTGTGCCGAGGAAGTACACCGGCACGTGCAGACGCGTGGACAGCAGCTCGGCCGGTCCGCCGCCGGCATTGCCCATCCGCCCCCGCGGTGCCGTGCCGAAGCCGGCGGCGAGAGCGCGCTCGAGGGCGTCCAGGACCGGCCCTGAGGGAGAGACGAGCGGCTCCTGCGCGATCGCCTCGTCGACGCTCAGCTCGTAAGCCGCGTCGTCCGGCACGGCGTCGGCGACGAACCTGCGCAGCTGGTCGGCCACCCGCTGGATCCGCTGCCGGGGAACGGTGCGGATGCTGAGGGTCGCCCGCGCCGGGATCACCGAGCGATCGAAGTCGCCAGGGTCTCCCGACAGCAGGGACAGCACCTCGACGGTGAGTCGCGCCCAGAGCCGCTCCAACGGCGTGAAGCCGCGCTCCCCAGTGATCTGCCGGGTGCCGGTGCGCTCCGTCCAGGCATCCGCGTCGTACGGGAGTGCCGCGAGTTCGCGCCGGCGCTCCGCGCTGAGCGGCTCGACGTCGTCGTAGAACCCGGGAAGGGCGATGCGTCCTTCATCGTCGTGGATCCGGCTGAGCAGGCGCGCGAGTGCGAACGCGGGGTTGAGGGTGACGCCGGAGGCCACCCTGCTGTGGACGTCGCGCTCCGGCCCGACGACCGTCACGGTGGCGGTCAGGATGCCGCGGATGGACGTCACCGGCGCGGGGGCGTCGTCGCGCCATTGCAACGTGTCGGAGAACACGACGAGGTCGCAGGCGAGATCATCGGCGTGCTCCGCGATGAGCTGGGCCAGGTGAGGCGAGCCCATCTCCTCCTCGCCTTCGACGAGGAACACGACGTTGACGGGGTGCGGGGATGCGGCGCGGTGCGCACGCAGCGCCCAGAGGTGGGCGAGCACCTGCCCCTTGGCGTCGGAGGCGCCGCGCCCGTAGAGCCGCCCGTCCCGTCGCGCGGCCGTGAATGGATCGGTCTGGTGCCACTGCTCGGGCTTGGCGTGACGCACATCGTGATGGCTGTAGACGAGCACGGTGGGCGCCGCCGGATCGCGGGCGCCCTCGCCGAGGACGGCCCACGCGTCCCCGGTCGGCAGGATCCGCGCCTCCAGGCCCGCGGCGCGCATCGCAGAGGCCAGCCAGTGCGCGGATCGCGCCATGTCGGCCCGGCGTGCGGGATCCGCCGCCACCGACGGGATGCGCACCCATCATCCTGGCCATCACCGGCGGTCTCGTGCAGTCCCTGCAGTTCCTGCTCTGGGTCGGGCTCGTCCTCCTGGCCATCGCGGTGATCGCCTGGCTGATCCGCGCGATCTCGGGACGCAACACGAGCGTATGACCTCGGACCCGGCATCCCGGGCCGAGGGGATGCCGCTGGTGCGAGACCTCGATGATCTCGAAAGCCTTGTGCGAGCTCATCGGGGTCTCGCCGTCCGTTATTCGAAGGGGTGGGGCGACGACCGCATCGCGTGGGTGCTCACCGGGCGGATCGTGGGCCGGGGCCCCGACTGCGAGCCGCTGCTCGACGACGTGCGGCCGGTCGCCCAGCTCGCGCCGGAAACTGCTGGAGGAGGCGGAGCGCGTCTACCACGAGCGGTTCCACGTGGGGCGGGACTCCACCGGCTGAGCAGGCCCTCCGGCCGCTCATCCGGGTCGCGGCGTGGCGGTAGCCTAGAAGCGACCTGGATGGAGACCTTCTGTGCCTGAGAACGCCCAGCCGACCGCCGAGAAGCGCGACGGCTTCGCCCTGTTCCCCGATCGCTCGGTCGTCGCGATGCGCGTCGGCGGCGTCCTGAAGGACTTGGCGGCCACGGTGACCGAGACGGACGACGTCGAACCGGTCACCATCGACAGCGAGGAGGGGCTGAGCATCCTCCGCCACTCCACGGCGCACGTGCTCGCGCAGGCCGTGCAGCGCATCAAGCCCCAGGCGAATCTGGGCATCGGCCCGCCCATCACCGACGGCTTCTACTACGACTTCGGCGTGGACACCCCGTTCACCCCGGAGGATCTGAAGGCCATCTCGAAGGAGATGCAGCGCATCATCCGCGAGGGTCAGCGCTTCGTGCGCCGCGTCGTCACCGACGAAGAGGCGCGCGCCGAGCTCGCCGACGAGCCGTTCAAGCTCGAGCTGATCGGCCTGAAGGGCCCGGGCGCGGGGAACGCCGCCGACGGGGCATCCGTGGAGGTCGGCGAGGGCGAGCTGACGATCTACGACAACGTCACCCGCGACGGCGAGGTGGTCTGGAAGGACCTCTGCCGCGGCCCGCACCTGCCGAACACGCGCATGATCGGCAACGGCTGGGACCTCACCCGCGTCGCGGCCGCGTACTGGCGCGGCAGCGAGAAGAATCCGCAGCTGCAGCGCATCTACGGCACCGCGTGGCCGAGCAAGGACGAGCTGCGGGCCCACCAGCAGCGGCTCGAGGAGGCCGCCAAGCGCGACCACCGGCGCCTGGGCGCCGAGATGGACCTGTTCTCCTTCCCGGACGAGGTCGGCCCGGGGCTGGCCGTCTTCCACCCCCGCGGCGGGATCGTCCGGTACGAGATCGAGCGGTACATGCGCGAGCAGCTGCTCGCCCACGGCTACGAGATGGTGAACAGCCCGCACATCACCAAGGGCGACCTGTTCGTCACCAGCGGGCACATGCAAACCTATGCGGACGGCATGTACCCGCCCATGCACCTCGACGCGATCGTCGACGAGGAGGGCAACGTCACCCGGCAGGGCCAGGACTATTACCTGAAGCCGATGAACTGCCCGTTCCACAACCTCATCTACCGCTCGCGCGGCCGCAGCTACCGCGAACTGCCGCTGCGGCTGGCGGAGTTCGGCACGGTGTACCGCTACGAGAAGAGCGGCACCCTGTCCGGGCTGACGCGCGTGCGCGGCCTCACCCAGGACGACGCGCACATCTACGTCGCCCAGGACCAGGTGGAGGCCGAGCTCACCCGCAACCTCGAGTTCGTGCTGAAGGTGCTCCGCGACTACGGCCTGGACGACTTCTACCTCGAGCTGTCCACGAAGGACGACAGCAAGGACAAGTTCCTCGGCTCCGACGAGCAGTGGGAGGTCGCCACCGAGACGCTGCGGCGGGTGGCCCTGGCATCCGGGCTCGAGCTCGTGCCGGATCCGGGCGGGGCGGCGTTCTACGGGCCGAAGATCTCGGTGCAGGCGCGCGACGCGATCGGCCGCACCTGGCAGATGTCCACGATCCAGCTGGACTTCAACCAGCCGGAGCGCTTCGAGCTCGAGTACACCGGCCCGGACGGGCTGAACCACCGGCCGGTGATGATCCACCGTGCGCTGTTCGGCTCGATCGAGCGGTTCTTCGCGATCCTGCTCGAGCACTACGCCGGCGACTTCCCGCTCTGGCTGGCGCCCGCCCAGGTGGTCGGCGTGCCGGTGGCTGAGGAGTACGCGCCGTACCTGGACGACGTCGTGGGGCGGCTGCGCGCCGCCGGCATCCGCGCCGAGGTGGACCATTCCGACGACCGGATGCAGAAGAAGATCCGCAACCACACCACCGCGAAGGTGCCGCTGATCCTCATCGCGGGGGAGCAGGACCGTGCCGCGGGCACGGTGTCGTTCCGGTTCCGCGACGGCTCTCAGGAGAACGGCGTGCCGCTGGACGAGGCGATCGCGCGCATCCGCCGGGCGGTGGAGAGCCACACGCTCGTGCGCACAGCGGAGGATCTGGCGTGACGGAGGACGGCGCGCAACTCGCCGGCGTGCCGGACGAGTTCCAGCGGCTGTGGACCCCGCACCGGATGGCGTACATCCAGGCGGGGCGGGAGCCGCTGCGTGAGGAGTGCCCGTTCTGCGAGGCGCCGAAGCATCCGGACCCCGAGCGGCTCATCGTCGCGCGCGGCGAGACCGCGTTCGTGCTGCTGAACCTGTTCCCGTACAACTCCGGTCATCTGCTGGTGTGCCCGTACCGGCACATCGCCACGTACGACCAGGCCAGCCCGGAGGAGGTCGCCGAGATCGGCGCGCTCACCCAGACCGGGATGCGGGTGCTGCGGGAGGTGTCGCGCTGCGACGGCTTCAACCTGGGCATGAACCAGGGCGCCGTGGCCGGTGCCGGCGTGGACGCGCACCTGCACCAGCACATCGTGCCGCGGTGGTCGTCGGATGCGAACTTCTTCCCGATCATCGCCAAGACGAAGGCGCTGCCGCAGCTGCTCGGCGAGGTCCGTGAGGCCGTCGCCCACGCCTGGCCCCGCTGAACGCCTCGCCGCCTGGCTCTGTTTGTGCCGTTCTGCGGACCGCGGGGTCAGCGGACCCGGCGGGCGGTGAACTGGAGGCGCGGGTTCGCGTAGAACTCCTGCGACTCGATCAGCTGCAGCTCGCGCTCACCGGAGTCCAGCGTCGTCTGCAGCAGGTCGAACACGCTCGACACGGTGCGCTCGAGCGCCGTCCTGGCATCGCCCGTGCCGACGTAGTGCGCGGTGAACAGCGCCGCGGTGACATCGCCGGAGCCGTTCGCCTTCATCGGCAGGTGCGGCGTGGACACCAGCCACGCGCCCTTGTCGTCCACGGCGAGCATCTCGATGGTGCCCTCCTCGCGATCCGGGCGCTCCACGCTGGTCACCAGCACGGTCGAGGGCCCCATCGCCCGCGCGGCGTCCACCGAGGCGAGCGTCGATTCCAGATCGGCGGGCTCGGTGCCGGTGAGGTAGCCGAGCTCGAACTGGTTCGGCGTGATGATGTCGGCCACCGGCACCACGCGGTCGCGCAGCAGGTCGGGGATCGCCGGGGGCGACGAAGCATCCGGACTTGGCGTTGCCCATCACCGGGTCGCACGCGTACACGGCATCCGGGTTCGCGGCCTTCACCCGCGACACGGCGTCGATGATCACATCCGCGATGCCCTCGCCGCCCTGATAGCCGCTGAGCACGGCGTCGATCTGCGGCAGGACCCCGCGCTCCTCGACGCCGGTGATGACCTCGCGCACATCCGCCGGGTCGATCAGCGGACCGCGCCACGCGCCGTACCCGGTGTGGTTGGAGAAGTTGACCGTGTAGACCGGCAGCACCTCCACGCCGATGCGCTGCAGCGGGAACACGGCCGCGGAGTTGCCCACATGGCCGTAGGCGACGGCGGACTGGATCGAGAGGATCTTCATCCCGCCATCCTCTCATTCCGCCCGGCGCACCCCCGGCAGCCGACCCGGGCGATGTGCCCGGCGGCGCATCCGTCAGCGCGCCGCGCTCATCGGGCTGCGGCGGCGAGGTCGTCGAGCAGCCGCTCGGCCGCCTCGTCGTCGAGATCGTGCACGGTCAGCCGCAGGTGGCGGGATGCCGGCCCGGCGTCGTCCAGCCGGAACTCGTCGCCGGTGCGCGCGAGCCAGCCGCGCCGCATCAGCGCCTCCGCGGCCCGGCGGGCCGGCACATCGAGCTCGACCCACAGGCTGAGGCCGTCGGCGGAGGAGGTGCGGATGCCGCGCGCTGCCAGTCCCGCCGCGAACGCGGCGTTGCGGTCGGCGTAGTGCCGGCCGGCGGCGTCGATCCGCTGCCGCACCTGCGGGTCGGTGAGCTGCGCGTGCGCGAGCCGCTGCAGCAGATGGCTGACCCACGTCGTTCCGGGGCTGAGCCGCATCGCCAGCCGCTCGGCGGTGGTCGGATCGGTGGCCGCGATGGCCAGGCACATGTCCGGCCCGAGGAACTTCGACACCGAGCGCACCAGCGCGTAGCGCCGGTGCCCGGGCCCGATCAGCGTCGCGTAGGGATGCTGCGACAGCAGCGAGAAGTGGTCGTCCTCGATCACCAGCACGTACGGATGCGCGGCGAGCACTTCCCGCAGCGCCGCCGCGCGGGCGGGGGAGAGGCTGACGCCGGTCGGGTTCTGCGCCCGGGGCGTGCAGATCACGGCCCGCACGCCGGCGTCGAGAGCGGCGCGCAGCCCGTCCACGGTCATGCCCTCGTCGTCCACGGGCACCGGGACGGCGCGATAGCCGCCGAGGCGCACGGTGTGGATGCTGGCGAGGAAGCAGGGGTCCTCCAGGGCGACGGCGTCGTCGCGCAGAAGCGCCTGCGCGAGCAGCCGCTCCACGGCGTCCACGGCGCCGCTGGTGACGCTGATCCGCAGATCGTCGCGGCCGAGGTCGGCGCGCGCCCACTCCTCGGCCCAGGCCTCGAGACCGGCGTCGATCACCGGCTCGCCGTAGAGCACGGGCCGCCCCACGATGCGGCCGAGCGCCGGTGTCGGGTCCGGGATGAGCCGGGGGTCGGGGTTGCCGGAGCCGACGTCCTGCAGCACGGTGTCGTGCGCGACGCCCTCCTGGGCGAACGTCTCGGCGCCGGCGACCACGGTGCCGGCGCGGCCGCGGGAGACGACGAGACCGGCCTGAGCCAGCTGCCGGTAGGCGGAGACCGCCGTGTTCCGGTTCACGCCCAGCCGCGCCGCCAGCTCGCGCACGGGCGGCAGGGCGTCGCCAGGGCGCAGCATCCCGCGTTCCCGCAGCGACCGCACGCTGTCGGCGATCTCGGCGGCGGTCGTCCCGGTGATCACGTCGTCCATCGTCACGAGTCTACGGGGCATCCGGGCCGGTGCTATGGTTTGACATAGGCCAAACCCGACTTTGTCACAAGGAGTGACCATGACCACCCTGGAAGAGCTCAGCACCCCGACCACCGGCTCGCAGCGCGTCAAGCGCGGCCTGGCCGAGATGCTCAAGGGCGGCGTCATCATGGACGTCGTCACCCCCGATCAGGCGAAGATCGCCGAGGATGCCGGCGCCGTCGCCGTCATGGCGCTCGAGCGGGTCCCCGCGGACATCCGCGCACAGGGCGGCGTCTCGCGGATGAGCGACCCGGACATGATCGACGGCATCATCGACGCCGTCTCGATCCCGGTGATGGCGAAGGCGCGCATCGGGCACTTCGTCGAGGCGCAGGTGCTGCAGGAGCTGCGCGTGGACTACATCGACGAGTCCGAGGTGCTCTCCCCGGCGGACTACGTCAACCACATCGACAAGTGGCAGTTCACCGTCCCCTTCGTGTGCGGGGCGACCAACCTCGGCGAGGCCCTGCGCCGCATCACCGAGGGTGCGGCGATGATCCGCTCCAAGGGCGAGGCCGGCACCGGCGACGTCTCGGAGGCGATGAAGCACATCCGCAAGATCCGCGGTGAGATCGCCGCCCTGCAGTCGCTGGCCAAGGATGAGCTGTACGTCGCCGCCAAGGAGCTGCAGGCGCCGTACGACCTGGTCGCCGAGGTCGCCGAGACCGGCAAGCTGCCCGTCGTGCTGTTCGTCGCCGGCGGCGTGGCTACGCCCGCGGATGCCGCGATGATGATGCAGCTGGGCGCGGACGGCGTGTTCGTGGGCTCGGGCATCTTCAAGTCCGGCGACCCCGTCGCGCGGGCCGCCGCCATCGTGAAGGCGACCACGTTCTACGACGACCCGAAGGTGATCGCCGACGTGTCGCGAGGGCTGGGCGAGGCGATGGTCGGCATCAACGTCTCCGACCTGCCGGCGCCGCACCGGCTCGCCGAGCGTGGCTGGTAACCCCCGGGTCGGCGTCCTCGCGCTGCAGGGCGACGTGCGCGAGCACGCCGCCCTGCTCGCCGGGCTCGGCGCCGACGTCGTGGCGGTGCGCCGGCCGCAGGAGCTCGCCGGCGTGTCCGGGCTGGTCATCCCCGGCGGCGAGTCGACCGTGATCGACAAGCTCTCCCGCATCTTCGGCCTGCAGCAGCCCATCCGCGACGCGATCCGCGACGGGATGCCGGTGCTCGGCACGTGCGCGGGCTTGATCATGCTCGCCGACACGGTGCGGGACGCCATCGAGGGGCAGCAGACCTTCGGCGGGCTCGACGTCGTCGTGCGCCGCAACGCCTTCGGACGGCAGACCGAATCGTTCGAGGCCGAGCTGGACGTGCCGGCGCTCGGCCCGGCGCCGGTGCACGCGGCGTTCATCCGCGGCCCGGTCGTGGAATCCGTCGGACCCGCCGCCACCCCGCTCGGCGCGCTCGAGGACGGGCGGGTCGTCGCGGTCGAGCAGGGCGGCCTGATCGGGCTGAGCTTCCATCCGGAGATCTCCGGGGAGACCCGGTTCCACCGCCGCTTCCTGGATCACGTCCACGCGCGCCGGACCGGCCCCGTCCCCGCGGCGCTCACGCGCGCAGGGCGCTGAGCTCCGCGGTCGCCGGCGGCGTCGACCGCCCGAGCGGGCCCCGCG
Source organism: Microbacterium sp. EF45047 (assembly GCF_028472845.1). Lineage (NCBI taxonomy): Bacteria > Bacillati > Actinomycetota > Actinomycetes > Micrococcales > Microbacteriaceae > Microbacterium > Microbacterium sp. EF45047. Next base: position 1,328,926 of record NZ_CP069429.1, read on the forward strand.
GCCGCCGGACGAGGCGCCGTCGCGGACGCATAGAATGGACGACGCCCTCTTTCCGAACGGGGGCGGAACACACGAGCGGAGAGATATGTCCGGGCACTCCAAGTGGGCGACGACCAAGCACAAGAAGGCCGTCATCGACGCGCGCCGCGCGAAGTCGTTCGCCACGCTCATCAAGAACATCGAGGTCGCCGCGAAGCTCGGCGGGCCCGACCTGGCCGGCAACCCGACGCTCTACGACGCCGTCCAGAAGGCGAAGAAGACCTCGGTCCCCAACGACAACATCGACCGCGCGATCAAGCGCGGCGCCGGCATCGGCGGCGAGGCCGTCGAGTACCAGAACATCACGTACGAGGGGTACGGCCCCTCCGGCGTCGCCCTGATGATCGAGGTGCTCACCGACAACAAGAACCGCGCCGCCGCCGAGGTGCGCACCGCGCTCAGCCGCAACGGCGGCACGCTCGCCGACCCGGGCTCGGTGGCCTACAACTTCAGCCGCAAGGGCGTCATCGTCGTCTCCGGCGAGGGCACCACCGAGGACGACGTGATGATGGCCGCGCTCGAGGCGGGCGCGGAGGAGATCGAGCCGCACGCCCAGGGGTTCGAGGTCATCACCGACCCGTCGAACATGGTCGAGGTGCGCAAGGCGCTGCAGGAGGCGGGCCTCGACTACGAGTCCGCCGACGTCGAGTTCGTGCCGAACCTGAAGGTGGAGATCGACGCCGACACCGCCCGCAAGGTGTTCCGGCTCATCGACGCCCTCGAGGACAGCGACGACGTGCAGAACGTCTACAGCAACTTCGACTTGTCTCCCGAGGTGCAGGCGGAACTCGAGACCGACGACGAGTGACGCGTCTGGTCGCTTCGATCGCTCGCTCGACGACCGGTGGCATCGCGAATCGCGCGCTGCTGTGACGCTGCCCGCGCGTCCTCGACGTGACGCCGGCGGGCGCGCATAGCCTGGGGGAGTGACCTCCCTGCGCGTTCTCGGCATCGACCCGGGCCTCACCCGCTGCGGCGTCGGCATCGTCGACGTCGACCGGTCGCGCCGCGTGACGCTGGTGCACGTCGGGGTGGTGCGCACGCCGGCGGATGCCGACATCTCGGTGCGTCTGGCCCGCGTCGCGGCCGGCATCCGAGCCGTGATCGAGGAGCACCGCCCGCAGGCCGTCGCAGTCGAGCGGGTGTTCGCCCAGCACAACGTGCAGACCGTGATGGGCACCGCCCAGGCATCCGGCGTCGCCCTGCTCGTCGCCGCCGAGGCCGGGCTGCCCGCGCAGACCCACACCCCGAGCGAGGTGAAGGCCGCCGTCACCGGCTACGGCTCGGCCGACAAGCGCCAGGTGCAGTCGATGATCGCGCGGATCCTGCGCCTGGACGCCGCGCCGCAGCCCGCGGACGCCGCCGACGCCCTCGCGATCGCGCTGTGCCACGCGTGGCGGCAGGGCTCCGCGTCCGCTCCCGGCTCCGGCGCGCTCACCCCCGCGCAGCGGGCCTGGGCCGAAGCGGAGCGTGTCGCTCGAACGTATGTACGACCTGCTCGTTAGGCTATACCCATGATCTCCTCCCTGCGCGGCACGGTGCTGCACACCGCCTCCGACCACGTCATCGTCGAGACCGGCGGTGTCGGGTTCGCCGTGTTCGTCCCCGGCGACGTCGCACACACCGCGATCGTGGGGGAGCAGCTGCAGCTGCACACCAGCCTGATCGTGCGCGAGGACGCCCTGACGCTGTACGGGTTCGCCGACCGCGACGAGCTGGAGATCTTCGGGCAGCTGCTCAGCGTCACCGGCGTCGGCCCCAAGTCGGCGCTGGGGGTGCTCTCGCACCTCACCGTCGACCAGATCGCCGAGGCGGTGGGCGGCGAGGACGACGCGCCGTTCCGGCGGGTCTCCGGCATCGGCCCGAAGACCGCCAAGCTGATCGTCGTCCAGCTCGCGGGCAAGGTGCGGCCCCGCGTCGCCTCCGCTCCGGCACCGGCCGCCGTCTCCTCGGTCACCGAGCAGGTCGCCGCCGCCCTCGTCGGGCTGGGCTGGTCGGAGAAGGTCGCCGCCGAGGCCGCCGCGCAGACCGCGCAGGACGCGACGGATGCCGAACGCGAGTCCGTGTCCGCACTGCTGCGCCGCACCCTGGCGGCGCTGGGGCCGGGGGCGCAGCGTGTCTGAGGCGCGCGACGCGGCCGAGCCGCTGGACGAGACCGAGCTGGCGATCGAGGGCGCGCTGCGGCCCTCGAGCCTGGGCGAGTTCGTCGGGCAGCCGAAGGTGCGCGGCCAGCTGCAGCTGCTGCTCGAGGCCGCCCGCATCCAGGAGCGCCCGGCCGACCACATTTTGCTCGCCGGCCCTCCGGGCCTGGGCAAGACCACGCTGGCGATGATCGTCGCGCACGAGAGCCGGCGCCCGCTGCGCCTGTCCAGCGGTCCGGCCATCCAGCACGCCGGCGACCTGGCGGCCCTGCTGTCCAGCCTCACCCCCGGCGAGGTGCTGTTCATCGACGAGATCCACCGCATGGCCCGCTCCGCGGAGGAGATGCTGTACCTGGCGATGGAGGACTTCCGCATCGACATCATGGTCGGGAAGGGCGCCGGCGCCACCAGCATCCCGCTCGACCTCGCACCGTTCACGCTCGTCGGCGCCACCACGCGCTCGGGCCTGCTGCCCAATCCGCTGCGCGACCGTTTCGGCTTCACCGGTCATCTGGAGTACTACGGCGAGGACGAGCTGGAGCGCGTGATCGCCCGCTCCGCCACCGTGCTGGGCGTGTCGCTGCCCACCGACGCCCTCGCCGAGATCGCGCGGCGCTCCCGCGGCACTCCGCGCATCGCCAACCGGCTGCTGCGGCGGGTGCGCGACTACGCGCTCGTGCACGGTCAGGGCGCCTCGGCGACCCTCGCCGACGTCCGCGCGGCCCTCGAGCTCTATGACGTCGACGCGATCGGCCTCGACCGCCTCGACCGCGCCGTGCTCGACGCCCTGGTCCACCGCTTCCGCGGCGGGCCGGTCGGGCTGAGCACCCTGGCGGTCGCCGTGGGCGAGGAGGCCGAGACGGTGGAGAGCGTCGTGGAGCCGTACCTGGTGCGGATCGGATTCCTCGGTCGCACCCCCCGCGGACGCATCGCCATGCCCGAGGCGTACGCGCATCTCGGCGTGCCACGCGCCGAGGGGGCGGCATTGTTCGATGACCTATAATCGCTGAAGGCTTCCCGCCCCCTCCGCACCGCCGCGCACGGCGGTCGCCCTTCGAAAGGCTCCATCCTCATGGAAATCATCCTCTTCGGCCTGCTCGCCGTGATGCTCGTGTTCATGTTCGTCAACACCCGCAAGCGGCAGAAGCAGATGAAGGCCGAGCAGGAGGAGAAGGCGGCCAAGTCCGTCCCCGGCGCGCGCGTCCTCCTGCAGGGCGGCCTGTACGGCACCATCGTCGAGTACGACGCGGTCGACCTGGACAAGCCGGCCCGCATCGAGATCGCCCCCGGCGTCGTGATCGACGTGCACAGCCAGGCGATCCTGCGCATCGTCGAGCCGACGGATGCCGTCGCGGGCACGACCGCCGCGGACGCGACCCTCGCGGACGACGCGGACGCGACTGTCACCGCCGAGGCCGGTGCCGCCGCCCCGGTGATCGAGGACGAGGCGCGACCGGCCGACGCCGCGCCGTCGCGACCGGAGACGCCGGAGGAGACCCGCGCCCGGCTGGAGCGCGACGGCGACATCTGACGCGGATCTGATCCTCGGAAAGCGGGACTTCGTGGCAACATCCTCTCCGGTCCGCCATGCCTGGCGGGTCCTCCTCGGCCTGCTCCTGGTCACAGCGGCGCTGTTCGGCGTGAACGCGCTGGGCGTGCACGTGTTCGGCAAGAGCTCGTGGACGCCCGAGCTGGCCCTCGACCTGCAGGGCGGCACCCAGATCATCCTGGGCGCCCAGACCGAGGACGGGGCCGACCCCAGCCAGGAGCAGCTGGACCAGGCCGCCGCGATCATCCGCCAGCGCGTCGACGCCTCCGGCGTCGGCGAGTCCGACATCACCACCGAGGGCGGACGCAACATCGTCGTCCAGGTGCCCGGCGCGGTGGACGACGAGACCCGGGCGCGGATCCAGGCATCCGCGCAGCTGGAGTTCCGCGCCGTGCTCGCGGCCACCGACGCCGCCACCGAGTTCGTCGGCGAGGACGGCAACGCCACGCCGTACCCCACGCCGGCCGACACCATGAACGCGGTCCCCACGCCCGAGCCCACCGACGCCAGCGACCCGGCGTGGGCGACCGAGCGCGTGCAGGCCGAGTTCCTCTCCCACGACTGCTCCGCCGAGCGCGACCCCGCCGAGGCCCCGAAGGACCAGCCGCTGGTGGCCTGCGACCCCACCGGCCAGGTCAAGTACCTCCTCGGCCCGGCCGAGCTGGACGGCTCCGTCATCGACGACGCCGTCGCCGGCCGCGACCCCACCTCGGGCGCGTGGACCGTGCAGCTCACGCTCGACGAGAAGGGCACCGAGGTCTTCGGCGACATCAGCGTCCGCCTGAACCAGAACCGGATCGCCGGCCTCACCCCGCGCGACCAGTTCGCCTTCGTGCTGGACGGCACCGTCATCTCCGCCCCGCGCATGGAGGCGGCGATCATGAACGGCCGCCCGAGCATCTCCGGGTCGTTCACCCAGGAGTCGGCCACGGTCCTCGCCGACCAGCTGCGCTACGGCGCACTGCCGCTGAGCTTCACCGTGGAGAGCTCCGACACCATCTCGGCGACGCTCGGGTCGCAGCAGCTGCAGATCGGCCTGATCGCCGGCCTCATCGGCCTCGCCCTCGTCGCCGTCTACTCGCTGCTCAGCTACCGCGCCCTCGGCTGGGTGATCATCGCGTCCATCGCGGTGATGGGGGTGCTGACCTACATCATCGTCTGCATCCTCGCCTGGCGGATGGGCTTCCGCTTGTCGCTCGCCGGCGTCGCGGGTCTGATCGTGTCGATCGGCTTCACCGCCGACTCGTTCATCGTCTACTTCGAGCGCATCCGCGACGAGCTGCGCGACGGCAAGTCGGTCACCGCCGCCGTCGAGGACGGCTGGGGGCGCGCGAAGCGCACCATCTACATCTCGAAGTCGATCAACGTGCTGGCCGCGGTCGTGCTGTACATCCTCGCCGACGCCACCGTGAAGGGCTTCGCGTTCACGCTGGGCCTGACCACGCTCATCGACGTGTTCATCTTCGTGATCTTCACGCATCCGGTGATGCAGCTGCTGGTGCGCACCCGTTTCTTCGGCGGCGGGCACCGCCTCTCCGGTCTCGACCCGGAGTCGCTCGGCGCCGTGTACCGGGGCCGCTCGCAGTACCGCGCCGTCGCCACCGGCCCGGCCGGGCGCGCGGCCCGCAACAAGGCCTCCCGCGCGGAGGCCGACCGGCGCCAGACCATCGCCGAGCGCAAGCGCGCCGAGGCTCTCGCCGCACAGGGCGCGGATGCCGGAAAGGACCGGGACGCCTGATGTTCTCCATGAACGAGTTCGGCAACAAGCTCTACTCCGGGAAGGTGTCCTTCCCGTTCGTCGCGAAGCGGCGGCTGTGGTTCCTCATCGCGATCCTGCTCGTGGTCGGCTCCGCCCTGGTGCCGCTGATCCGCCCCATCCAGTTCTCGATCGAGTTCACCGGCGGCTCGCAGTTCACCGTGCAGGCGCCGGAGAGCACGGACCAGGGCCGCGCGACGGATGCCGTGCGCTCGATCGTCCCCGAGGCGACCACCAAGGTGGTCATCGTCGGCGGCCGCGACGTGCGGGTGCAGACCGATCAGATGAGCCCGGAGGAGACGCAGCAGGTCGCCGCGGCCCTCGCCGAGGCGTACGACGTCCCCGCCGACGAGGTGGCGAACTCGTTCATCGGCCCGGCGTGGGGTGAGAACGTCACGCGCCAGTCGCTGTGGGGCCTGGCGATCTTCCTCGCCCTCACCTTCCTGATCCTGGCGATCTACTTCCGCACCTGGAAGATGTCGGCGGCAGCCATCATCGGCCTGCTGGACGTGCTCGTGATCACGATCGGCGTCTACGCGCTGGCCGGCTTCGAGATCTCGCCCGCCGCGGTGATCGGCTTCCTGACGATCCTCGCCTATTCGCTGTACGACACCACCGTCGTGTTCGACAAGATCCGCGAGAACACCACCGAGGACGGCGAGCAGAGCAGCCGCACCTTCGGCGAGTCGGTGAACCTCGCGGTGAACCAGACCCTGATCCGCTCGATCAACACCTCGGTCGTGGCCGCGCTGCCGGTCGGCGCGATCCTGTTCATCGGCGCGTTCTGGCTGGGCGCGGAGACGCTCACCGACATCTCGCTGTCGATCTTCGTCGGCATCATCGTGGCCACCTACTCCACGCTGTTCGTCGCTGCGCCGCTGTACTCGCTGCTGCGGGAGAGGGAGCCCGCCATCGCGGAGCGGGACGCGAAGGTCCTCGAGGCGCGGCGTCCGGCCGCCCGCGTCTGATGGGAGCGGGGATCCGCGCCCGGGCCCCGCGTAGGATGTTCTGATCCGGGGAGGTGAACGGCATGGCGGATTCGCAGACGACGTCGCAGGGTTCGAGCCTGCGCCGGCTGGTGCCGCGCATCTTCTCGCGCGCCCCGCGCGTCAACGACCTCGACAACCTGATCCGCACCGTCCGGGCCAACCACCCCCGCGGCGACCTGCCGATCATCGAGCGCGCCTACGCGGTGGCGAAGGAGAAGCACTCCGGCCAGTTCCGCCAGAGCGGTGAGCCGTACATCACGCATCCGCTCGCCGTGGCGCAGATCCTCGCCGAGCTCGGGCTGGGGCCGCGCGCGATCGCCGCGGCCCTGCTGCACGACACCGTGGAGGACACCGGCTACGCCCTCGCCGAGCTGACCGCCGAGTTCGGCGACGAGGTGGCGATGCTGGTCGACGGCGTCACCAAGCTCGACAAGGTGAAGTACGGCGAGAGCGCCCAGGCCGAGACGGTCCGCAAGATGATCGTGGCGATGTCGAAGGACATCCGCGTGCTCCTGATCAAGCTCGCCGACCGGCTGCACAACGCCCGCACCTGGGGCTTCGTGCCGCCGGAGAAGGCGGCGAAGAAGGCCAAGGAGACGCTGGAGATCTACGCCCCGCTGGCGCATCGCCTCGGCATCCAGACGATCAAGTCGGAGCTGGAGGACCTGTCCTTCGCGGTGCTGCATCCGAAGATCTACGCCGAGATCAACAGCCTCATCGCGCAGCGCACCCCGCAGCGCGAGAAGTACCTGCAGCAGGTGATCGAGGCGATCGACGACGACCTGCGTGAGCTCCGCATCCGCGGCAAGGTGGTCGGCCGCCCCAAACAGCTGTACTCGGTGTACCAGAAGATGGTCGTCCGCGGCCGCGAGTTCGACGACATCTACGACCTCATCGGCATCCGCGTGCTGGTGAACTCCGTGCGCGACTGCTACGCCGTGCTGGGGGCGATCCACGCGCGGTGGACGCCGCTGCCGGGCCGGTTCAAGGATTACATCGCCACCCCGAAGTTCAACCTGTACCAGTCGCTGCACACCACGGTGATCGGCCCCGGCGGTCGCACCGTGGAGATCCAAATCCGCACGCACGAGATGCACCAGCAGGCGGAGTTCGGCGTCGCCGCGCACTGGATGTACAAGGAGCGGGTGAACGGCGGCAAGGTGGAGGCGCGGGCCACCGACACGGACATGGCCTGGCTGGCGCACATCTCGGACTGGCAGGCGGAGACCGCCGACCCGAGCGAGTTCCTGGACTCGCTACGCTTCGAGATCGGCGCCAAGGAGGTCTACGTCTTCACGCCGAAGGGCCGGGTGATCGGGCTGCCCGCCGGCGCCACACCGGTGGACTTCGCGTACGCGGTGCACACCGAGATCGGCCACCGCACCATGGGGGCCAAGGTCAACGGCCGTCTGGTGCCGTTGGAGTCGGAGCTGCGCAGCGGCGACGTCGTGGAGGTGTTCACCTCCAAGAACCCGGATGCCGGACCCAGCCAGGACTGGCTGAGCTTCGTGAAGAGCACCAGGGCGCGGAACAAGATCCGCGGCTGGTTCACGAAGGAGCGGCGCGAAGAGGCCATCGAACAGGGCAAGGAGGCCATCGCCCGGGCGATGCGCCGGCAGAACCTGCCTCTGCAGCGCCTGATGAGCCAGGAGTCCTTCGCCGAGGTCGCGCATCAGCTGAAGTACGAGGACGTCTCCGCGCTGTACGCCGCGGTCGGCGAGGGGCACGTGTCGACGCAGTCCGTGCTCGAGAAGGTGACCGCCCTCGTCTCCGCGTCGGAGGACACCAGCACCGGCGCCATCCAGCTGCCAGGGCGGATGCCCGCGCGCGAGCCGCGCGGCGGCGACTCCGGGGTGCTCGTGCGCGGCGCCTCGGACATCCTCGTCAAGCTCGCCCGCTGCTGCACCCCGGTGCCCGGCGATCCCATCGTCGGCTTCGTCACCCGCGGCAGCGGCGTGTCCGTGCACCGCGCGGACTGCGTGAACGTGAAGGCCCTCGGCGAGCAGACCGACCGCTTCGTCGAGGTGGAGTGGGCGCCGACCACGAAGAGCGTGTTCCGGGTTCAGATCCAGGTGGAGGCACTCGACCGCGCCGGCCTGCTCTCCGATGTGACGCGCGTGCTCAGCGAGCACCACGTGAACATCCTCTCGGCCACCGTCTCGACCACCGAGGAGCGCCTCGCCCTCAGCCGATTCGTGTTCGAGATGGGCGACGCGGTGCACCTGGACCGGGTGCTGAACGCGGTGCGGCGCATCGACGCCGTATACGACGTCTACCGGGTCACCACGTCCTGATCCCGGCGCCGGCGGTGACCTCGTCCAGCAGGGTCAGGGCGGCGCGGCGGCCCGGATGCTTGCGGTGCGCCGCGATGCGGGCGCGCACCGTCTCCGCGACGCCGGGGGAGAGGGCGAGCACGGCGCGCAGCCACGGCACGTGCTCCGGATGCCGCGGCGCGGCCAGGGCGAGTTCCAGAGCGCAGGCGTCGAGGGTGGCGACGGCGATGCCGCCGATCGTCGTGACGTCCTCCGGCGGCAGCAGCACGTCGTGGTGCACGACGCGCCCCGACGGCGGCGTGCGCAGCCGCACGGCGCTGGTGCGGCGCACGTGGTGCACGGCCGGCGGCCGGTCGCCGGCGCCGTGCACCCACGCGGCGCTGGGCCCGCAGGCCGCGGTCCGCGGCGGCACCAGCTCCGCGATGCCGGTGGCTCGGGCATCCGGCCCCTCCACGGTGTCGGCCGGCATGTAGCCCTCGCCGACCTCGACCACGTGCCCGTCCAGCCGGGCTGCGGTGAGCTCGGGCAGGGTCAGCCGGATGCCGGGGCGGTAGAACAGCGCAGGGTGCATGCACACAGTGTGGGCCGTGCGCTCCCGCCAGGGGAGGGCACGGCCCACACTGTGGATAACGCCGGCCGGCACGGCGCTCAGCCGCCGAGGGCGCTGAGCCAGGCGCGACGGGCGGCCAGCGCCTCGGTCGCCTCCTTGATCGCCTTGGCGTCGCCGGCCTTCTCGGCCGCGGCGAGCTCCGCCTCGAGCTTCTCGATGGCCTCGATCAGCTGGGCGCTCATGTCGTTCGCGCGCGCCTTGGTCTCGGGGTTGTTGCGCTTCCAGTCGACGTCCTCACGCGCTTTCAGCTCCTGCTCGATGACGCGGAGGCGGTCGTCGAGGGCGCGCTCCTTCTCGCGCGGGAAGATCCGCCCGACCTCGTCCCACTGGCGCTGGATGCGGGTGAGCAGCGCGCGGGCGCGCTTCAGGTTCTTCTCCTCGCCGACGGCCTTGGCCTCCTCGAGCAGCGCCTCGCGGGCCGCGATCTTCGGGGCGGAGTCCGCCTCCTCGGCGGCGGCCTGCTCGGCGCGCGCGGCGTAGAGGGCGTCGCCGGCGGCCTTGAACCGGGCCCACAGCGCGTCGTCGACCTTGCGCCCCGCGCGACCGGCGGCCTTCCACTCGTCCAGGAGCGCACGGTAGGCCGGGATGGCGTCCACACCGCGCGGCGCCAGGGCCTCGGCCTTCTCGACGAGCCGGGTCTTCGCGTCGCGGGCGGCCTTGTGCGTCTCGTCCAGCTCGGAGAAGAACGCACGCCGCGCCTTGTCGACGGTGGCGCGCGCGTCGCGGAAGCGCTTCCACAGCTGCTGCGCGACGCCCTTGGGCAGCCGCGGACCGTTCTGCTGGTGGGCCTGCCACTGCTCGAACAGCGCCGCCATCTCGGCGGTGACCTGCTTCCACTGCACCTTGGCCAGATCGCGGGCGGCGATCTCCTCCGCCTTCTCGGCGATCGCGGTCCGCTCGGCGATCGCGGCGTCGAGCGCCTCCTTCGCAGCCTGGGCCTCCTGTGCGGTGGCCTCGGCCAGCGAGGAGATCAGCGCCTCGGTGCGGGTGCGCAACCCGGCCAGGTCGCCCACGGCGGCTGCGCCGTTGATCTCGCCGAGCAGGTGGGTGGCTTGCTTGGACAGGTCGGATGCCGAGGCGCCGCCGCCCTGCGCGCGGGTCTCAAGGGTGCCGAGCTTGAGCGCGAGGTCGTCGTACTTGCGCCCGAAGTAGGCGAGCGCCTCCTCGGGGGTGCCGTCCGGGTACTGGCCGACCGGCCGCCAGTCGTCGCCGTCGCGCACCTCGACCGTGCCGTCCTCGGCGACGCGGCCCCACTTCTCGACGTCGGCGTTCGTCGGGGCGACCGCGGCCGCGGGAGGGACGACCGGGGCTGCCGCCTTGCGCGGCATCGGGACGCGGGGAGGAGCGGGAACACGCGGAGGAGCGGGCACCGGCGGTCCCGGAACCGGAGGCGCCGGCTTCGCCTTCGCGTCGTCCGCGTCGTCCTTCGCCGGGTCCGCGTCGTCCTTCGCCGGGTCCGCGTCGTCCTTCGCCGGGTCGGCGAGCGCCGGCTCCGACGATGCGGCGTCGGCGCTCGGCTCCTGAGCGGCGGCAGCGTCGGTGCTCGGAGCGTCGGTGCTCGGGACCTCGGTGCTCGGAACCTCGGCGTTCGTCGGCGCGGGGGTGGCGGACTCGGGGGTGGCGGACTCGGGGGTGGACGGCTCAGTGGCAGACACGGTGTGCTCCTTGCGCGGGGATGCCGCGGAGGGGGTAAGGACGGAGTTCAGCCTAGTACGACGCATCCGCGCCGGTCGCGTGTCCGGAGGGCGCACGCTCACACCGTCGTTATCGGTTTGCGAGGAGAACGTTCGCTCGGCGTAACGCGACGCGGCCGGTTCGGGACACATCGCGCTCCTACCGTCGGGAGCAGTCGCATCCCCGACGTGAGGAGCCGCAGTGACCGTGCAACAGCCTGCCGAGATCGTCGTCGCCGGAGCCGGGATGGTCGCCCACCGGTTCGTGGAGAGCCTGCTCAGCCGCGACGCCGCCGTCCGCGTCACGGTGGTCGGCGAAGAGCCCCTGGGCCCGTACGACCGGGTCGGTCTGACCGGGTTCCTCGACGGCGCCACCGTCGACGACCTGGCCCTCGACCCGGCGGTGTTCGACGACGACCGGGTGACGCTGCTCACCGGGGAGCGCGTGCAGCGCATCGACCGCCGCGATGCGCACGCCGTGACGCGCTCCGGCCGCCGCCTCCGCTACGACACCCTGGTGCTCGCCACCGGCTCGTCCGCCGCGCGCGTCGCCGTTGATGGCGCCGACCTGCCGGGCTGCTTCGTCTACCGCACCCTGGACGACGTCCGCGGCCTGCGGGACTTCGTGCGCCGCCGCGGCGCCGAGCTCGGCCGGCCGCTGCGCGGCGCCGAGATCGGCGGCGGCCTGCTCGGACTGGAGGCGGCGGGCGCGCTGCAGGGCCTCGGCGTCGACTGCACCGTCGTGCAGTACTCGGACCGGCTGATGTCGGCGCAGCTCGACCCCGCCGCCGGGCGGATGCTGCGCCGGCTGATCGAGGCGCGCGGCATCGCCGTGCGGACGGAGGCGCGCACCACCCGGCTCGACCCGGACGCCTCCGGCCAGGTCACCGGGCTCGAGTTCCAGGACGGCAGCCTGCACGAGGCCGACGTCGTCGTCTTCACCGTCGGTGTGCGGCCCCGCGATGAGCTCGCCCGGGAGGCCGGACTCGCCGTGCACCCGCGCGGCGGCGTCCTCATCGACGAACACTGCACCACCAGCGACCGGCGCATCCTCGCCATCGGCGAAGTGGCCTGCTTCGAGGGCAGGACGGTCGGGCTGGTCGCGCCCGGGTACGCGATGGCGGAGGTCGCCGCGAGCCGGCTTCTCGGCGGCGACGCCCGGTGTTCGTCGACACGGTGACCGCGAAGGCGGCGGCGATGGTGAGCAGCGCCGCGCCCATGAACGAGCGGATCAGCGTGTCGCGGGCGGACATCTGGATCTTGTAGGCGCCGGCGTCGACCATGCGGGTGACGAGATCGGCGGGCTTGACGTAGGACACGGAACCTCCACGGGTCGGGTGGACTGGCGTGAGTCCAGCGTCGCCCGGCCGCGTTTCGGGAAAGCGCCGCCGGCGTTACGCCCGTGAAGCGATCCGCTCACATCCGCCGCGGTGCGGTGTGAGGGGAAGGGGCCCGTCGTCCGGTGTCAGTCGTCCAGCGTCTGCGTCGGCAGCGGCGTCGGCCCGTCGCTGGGCGCGTTCGGCAGGGTCGGCACCGTCGTGGGCTCCGTCGTCGGCGCGACGCTCGGCGCGGGCGTGCCGCTCGGCGACGGGTCCGGCGCGGGGGCGGTGACCTGCGCGTGGATCACCTGGCTGACCAGGGCGCCGATCACGATCGCGCCCCCGGCGGCGACGGCGATCACGGTGTCGCGGTGGCGACGGCGCAGTCGGCTGTCGTGCCAGTCCTTGCGTGCCGCGTACAGCCGGGCGCGCTCGGCCTCTTCCCGTGCCCGCTGCGCACTCCGGGAACCGCGTACCGCCATCGTCGACCCTCCTGCATCCGGTGCATCCGACGTCTGCGAGCCTACCGCCGCCTCCGCGCGGATCCCGTGTCCGCGGCCCGCACTAGCCTGGGATGCATGTCCTCCGCGCCCCTGATGTCCGGTCAGACGCCGCTGGCCGTGCGGATGCGGCCGGTCTCCCTGGACGAGGTCGCCGGCCAGCGCCACCTGCTCCGCTCGGGCTCGCCGATCGTCGCCCTCGCCGACCCGGCCGCCACGGCTCCCGGCGCGGTCTCGATCATCCTGTGGGGCCCGCCGGGCACCGGCAAGACGACGCTCGCCCAGGCGATCGCGCGCTCCTCGGGGCGCCGGTTCGTCGAGCTCTCCGCCATCACCGCCAGCGTCAAGGACGTGCGCGAGGTGATGCAGGAGGCGATCACCCAGCGCGATCTGTACGGCCAGTCCACCATCCTCTTCCTGGACGAGATCCACCGGTTCACCAAGGCTCAGCAGGATGCGCTGCTGCCCGGCGTGGAGAACGGCTGGGTCATCCTCATCGCGGCCACCACGGAGAACCCGTCGTTCTCGGTGATCTCGCCGCTGCTGTCCCGGTCGCTGCTGCTGACCCTGCAGCCGCTCACGGACGACGACATCGGCGTGCTCATCGATCGCGCGGTCACCGACCCGCGCGGGCTCGGCGGAGCCGTGACGGTGTCCGCCGAGGCGCGCGCGGCGCTCATCCGGCTCGCCTCCGGCGACGCCCGCCGTGCCCTCACCGGGCTGGAGGCGGCGGCAGCGGTCGCGCAGTCCGCCGAGGGGCACGACGGCGGCGCGCAGGAGACCGACGAGGACGATGAGGACGATGAGGACGACGGCGTCCCCGTGGTCACCGCCGACCACGTCGCGCAGGCGGTCGACCGGGCGCTGCTGCGGTACGACCGGCAGGGCGACGAGCACTACGACGTGATCAGCGCGTTCATCAAGTCGATCCGCGGCTCGGACCCGGATGCCGCCCTGCACTACCTGGCCCGCATGGTCGAGGCGGGGGAGGACCCGCGGTTCATCGCGCGCCGCCTGGTGATCTCCGCCGCCGAGGACATCGGTCTGGCCGATCCGCACGCGCTCGTGATCGCGAACGCCGCGGCCGACGCCGTCGCGTTCATCGGGATGCCCGAGGGCCGCATCCCGCTGGCGGAGGCGACGGTCTACCTCGCCACCACGGCGAAGTCGAACGCGGCGTATCTGGGCATCGACGCGGCGATCGCCGACGTCCGGGCGGGCGGGTTCGGCCGGGTCCCTGTGCACCTTCGGGACGCGCACTATCCCGGGGCGAAGCGCCTCGGGCACGGCCGCGGCTACCGCTACCCGCACGACAGCGATGTGGGCGTGCTGCCGCAGCAGTACCTCCCCGACGAACTGGACGGCCGGCGCTACTACAACCCGAAGCCGCTGGGCGCCGAGCGCGACGTCGCCGCCCGGCTGGAGCGCATCCGCCGCATCCTCGGCGATCGCTGAGATCCGGTCTGTTAGACTTGATCGGCTCGAAACCGTGTTTTCGGGCATCCCCTCGCTCACCCCACACCGTTCCGGCGCCCCGGCGTGCGCCGGAAGGCAGAGCGGGGGAGATACGCCCGTGAGACGCGAGAGACGCGTCCACGTCATGGAAGGAATGCTTCGTGGTCACGAAGTCCCAGGACCGCCGCAAGGTCCGTCTTAGCCGCGCCCTCGGCGTGGCCCTCACCCCGAAGGCCGCCCGCTACCTGGAGAAGCGTCCCTACGCTCCGGGCGAGCACGGCCGCACCAAGCGCAAGGCCGACAGCGACTACGCCGTCCGTCTGCGTGAGAAGCAGCGTCTGCGTGAGCAGTACGGCATCCGCGAGAAGCAGCTGCGCATCGCGTTCAACGAGGCCCGCCGCAAGGACGGCCTGACCGGTGAGAACCTGGTCGAGCTGCTCGAGATGCGTCTGGACGCCCTCGTGCTCCGTGCCGGCTTCGCCCGCACCACCGCGCAGGCCCGTCAGCTGGTCGTGCACCGTCACATCCTCGTCGACGGCCAGATCGTGGACCGCCCCTCGTTCCGCGTGAAGCCGGGTCAGCTGATCCACGTCAAGGCCAAGAGCGAGAGCCTCGAGCCGTTCCAGGTCGCCGCCGCCGGCGGTCACGCCGAGGTGCTGCCGCCGGTCCCGGGCTACCTCGAGGTCGAGCTGGACAAGCTGCAGGCCCGCCTGGTCCGCCGCCCGAAGCGCGTCGAGGTCCCCGTGGTCTGCGACGTGCAGCTGGTCGTCGAGTACTACGCGGCTCGCTGACGCGTCGAGCTTCCAACGCTCAGGAGAGGCGCCGGTACCCCCGGCGCCTCTCTCCGTTTCCGCATACGATGGAGGAACCGCGCCATCGCGCGGAGACGAGGATGACGACATGAAGAACGTGCTGTGGTTCCTGATCGGCGTGATCGGCGGCTTCGTCGCCGCCCACTTCATGAACAAGGACCCCCGCGGCCAGGAGCTCTTCGCCGAGATCGACGCGCGCATCGCGGAGTTCACCGGCATCCTCGGCGAGGCGTACCGCGCGCAGGAGGCCCGCCTCACCGATGCGCCGGCCCCGGCATCCGCACCCGCCGTGACGCCCGCGGCGACGGCATCCGACGACTGATCACCCCGAGACACCCCGCGTCCGTGCCCGCGGACGCGACTTCACCACGCAAGGACACCCACGAGCCCCATGAGAACCGCGGAGATCGCGCAGCGCTACCTCGCCTACTTCGAGAAGAACGACCACGTCATCGTGCCTTCCGCCTCCCTGGTGAGCGATGACCCGTCGCTGCTGTTCACGGTCGCAGGCATGGTGCCCTTCATCCCGTACCTCACCGGCGTCGTCCCCGCCCCGCACCCGCGGATCGCGGACCTGCAGAAGTGCATCCGCACGAACGACATCGAAGAGGTCGGCAAGACCGCCCGGCACGGCACCTTCTTCCAGATGCTGGGCAACTGGTCCTTCGGCGACTACTTCAAAGAGGGTGCGATCCGCTACGCCTGGGAGCTGCTGACCACCTCCGAGACGGACGGCGGGCTCGGCTTCGACGAGAAGGACCTCTGGGTCACCGTGTACGAGACCGACGACGAGGCGGAGGCCATCTGGCGCGACGTCATCGGCGTGCGTCCGGACCGCATCCAGCGGCTGGGTCGCGCCGACAACTACTGGAACACCGGTCAGCCCGGTCCCGGCGGCCCCGACTCCGAGATCTTCTTCGACCGCGGCCCCGCGTACGGCCGCGACGGCGGCCCGGCGGTGGACGACTCCCGGTTCCTGGAGATCTGGAACCTCGTGTTCATGCAGGACTTCATCGAGAACGTCCGCGGCAAGACCGAGTTCGACATCGTGGGGGAGCTGCCCCAGAAGAACATCGACACGGGCATGGGCCTGGAGCGCGTCGCGTTCCTGAAGCAGGGCGTCGAGAACATGTACGAGACCGACCAGGTCCGCCCCGTGCTCGACCGGGCCGTGGAGCTGTCCGGCCGTCGCTACGGCGCCGTGCACGAGGACGACGTCCGCTTCCGCGTGATCGCCGACCACGTCCGCTCCTCGCTGATGCTGCTCTCCGACGGCGTGCGTCCGTCGAACGAGGGCCGCGGCTACATCCTGCGCCGCCTGATGCGCCGCACCGTGCGCGCCATGCGCCTGCTCGGCGTGGACGAGCCGACCTTCCCCGAGCTGTTCGCGGCGTCGAAGGACGCCATGAAGTCCGCCTACCCGGTGCTGGAGAAGGACTGGTCCACGCTCTCCGCCGCCGCGTTCGCCGAGGAGGAGACGTTCCGGCGCACGCTGGCGCAGGGCTCGACCATCCTCGACCTCGCCCTGGACGAGACGAAGAAGAGCGGGGCGAAGACCCTCAGCGGCTCCGAGGCGTTCCTGCTGCACGACACCTACGGCTTCCCGATCGATCTCACCCTGGAGGTCGCCGAGGAGGCCGGTCTGAGCGTCGACCGCGCCGCCTTCGACAGCCTGATGCAGGAGCAGCGCGCCCGCGCCAAGGCGGATGCCCGCAGCCGCAAGCGCCAGCTCGCCGACGTGTCCGTGTACCGCGAGCTGCGCGCCCTGGGCGAGACCACCTTCGCCGGTTACACCGACCTGGAGACCGAGTCGAGCGTGCTCGGCATCATCGTGGACGGCCGCCCCGCGCCGAGCGCGTCGGAGGGCGATGTCGCCGAGGTCATCCTCGCCGAGACGACGCTGTACGCCGAGTCGGGCGGACAGGTGGCCGACAAGGGCGCCATCGTCGGCGCCGGGTTCGAGCTCGATGTGCTGGACGTGCAGCGCCCCGTGCCCGGGCTGATCAGCCACACCGTGCACGTCAGCTCCGGCACGGTTGCGGTGGACGACCGCGCCACCACCGTGGTGGACGCCGCGAACCGCCGCGCCGCGCGCCAGGCGCACTCGGCCACGCACCTCGTGCACGCCGCGCTGCGCGACACCCTGGGCCCGACCGCGACCCAGGCCGGTTCGCTCAACCGCGCCGGGTACATGCGCTTCGACTTCACCTGGTCGCAGCCGCTGTCGGCGGAGACCCGCTCCGAGATCGAGGACATCACGAACAGGGCCGTTCAGGACGCCCTCGAGGTGACCACCCGCATCGTCACCCTGGACGAGGCGAAGGCCGCGGGCGCCATGGCGCTGTTCGGCGAGAAGTACGGCGACGTGGTGCGCATGGTCGACATCGGCGGCCCGTGGTCGCGCGAGCTGTGCGCGGGAACGCACGTGTCGACGAGCGCCGAGATCGGCGTGGTGAGCCTGGTCGGGGAGTCGTCGGTGGGCGCGTCGAACCGGCGCATCGAGGCGCTGGTCGGCCAGGACGCGTTCCGCGAGCTCGCCGCTGAGCGCAGCATCGTGTCGCAGCTGACCGCCGCGCTGAAGACGCCGCGCGACCAGCTGCCCGCCCGCATCGAGGAGCTCGCCGCGAACCTGAAGGCGGCGGAGAAGCGGATCGCCCAGTTCGAGGCCAAGGAGCGCGAGGGCCGCGTGCCCGCGCTGGCCGAGGCCGCCGAGACCGTCGGCGGCTTCCGCGTCGCGCGGGCCGCGCTCGGTGAGGTCGGCTCGGCCGACGATGTGCGCACGCTCGCGCTGAGCGTGCGGGAGCGCCTCGGCGCGGATGCCGCGGTCGTGGCGTTCGGCGGCACGGCGAACGGCCGGCCGATCGTCGTGGTCGCGACGAACGAAGCCGCGCGCGGCAAGGGTGCGAAGGCCGGCGCGCTGGTGCGCGTCGCCGCCGGTGTGCTCGGCGGCGGCGGCGGCGGCCGCGACGACGTCGCGCAGGGCGGCGGCACGGATGCCGGTGCGCTGGACGCGGCACTCGAGGCCATCGCCGCGGAGCTGCGCGCCGCGTGAGCGGGTTCCGGCGCGGCATCCGTCTCGGCGTCGACGTCGGGAAGGCCCGTGTGGGCGTGTCCCGCTGCGACCCGGACGGCATGCTCGCCGTTCCGGTCGAGACCGTGCCGCGCTCGGAACGGTCGATCGCGCGCCTCGCGGAGCTCGCCGCGGAGTGGGAGCCGATCGAGATCGTGGTCGGCCTGCCGGTGAACCTGCGCGGCGAGGAGACGCCGTCGACGGCGGATGCCCGCGGCTTCGCCGGGGAGCTCGCGGCGGCCGTGTCCGCGCCGGTGCGCCTGGTGGACGAGCGGCTCAGCACGGTGAGCGCGCATTCGGCGCTCAGATCCTCCGGGAGAACTCAGCGGAACTCTCGTAGCATTGTCGATCAGGTCGCCGCGGTGGTGCTGCTGCAGCACGCGGTCGACACCGAGAAGAGCACCGGCCGCCCGCCCGGTGAGACGATCCGCTTCGACGAGGAGCCGCGCACCGATGCCTGAACCCGACAGGTCCGCAGACAAGGCCGCCGGCGGCGACCTCTTCGATCGGCTGCCCACCGCCTCGCCGTCGCTGCCGAAGCCGGAGCGCCCGTCCGCGCCTGCGCCCGGCTCGCGGCGCGCCGCCCGCGAGGCGCGACGAGCCGCCGCTGCCACGCAGCGCGCGGCCGCCGACGCGCATCGCACGACGCCGGCACCCGCCGAGACGCATCGCAGCGCGCCCGCTTCCGGGCAGGCGGATGCCTCCAGCGCCCGGCCGCGCCGGTCGACGCACATCCCGATGGGCGCCCGACAGGCGGGGGAGACACCCCTGGACGACGAGCACCGCGGCGACGAGCACCGCGACGACGAGCACCGCGACCCTGTCCCCGAGCACCGCGGCGATGAGCACGGCGATCACGCCGACCGCGACGACGCCGCGCACGCCGGACTCGAGGCGCTGTTCGCCCCGGAGCAGCACCGCGAGGTGCCGCGCAAGAGCCGCCGGCGCGGCTGGATCGTGGCGCTCATCGTGGTCCTCGTCCTCGGCGGCGGCATCGCCGCGGGCGGCGCCTGGGTGTGGAGCAGCTTCGGCGATCGGATCAGCGACGCGCTCGGCTGGGGCGAGCCGAAGGACTACGAGCCCGGCCAGGCTCACGGCGAGGCGCTGATCACGATCGAGGAGGGCGACACCGGGCGCTCGGTGTCCTCGGCGCTGCACGAGGCCGGCGTCACCAAGACCGACGCGGTCTTCTACGACTGGCTGATCGCCGAGAACGTGTCGATCACCTTCCACCCCGGGGTCTACAAGCTGCAGAAGCAGATGACCGCCGCGGCCGCCGCGGAGGCCCTGCAGGATCCGGCCACCCGCATGGAGAACAGCGTGCGGATCCCCGAGGGCGGCACCGTCCAGTCCTCGCTGCCCCTGATCGCCGAGGGCGTCGGCATCCCGCTCGCCGATCTCGAGGCCGCCGTGGCGGACCCGAGCGTGTACGGCGTCACCGCACAGAGCCTCGAGGGCTGGCTGTTCCCGGCCGTGTACACCTTCGATCCGAGCGTCACCGCGCAGGACGTGATCGCCCGGATGGTCGAGCGCACCCGCGAGTCGCTGGCCGCCGCGGGCGTGCCCGACGCCGAGGCGCACCGCGTGCTCACGATCGCCTCGATCATCGAGCGCGAGGCGCGCACGGCCGACTTCGCGAAGGTGTCCCGCGTGATCCGGAACCGCCTGGATCAGGGCATGAAGCTGCAGATGGACTCCACGGCCCAGTACGGCTACGGGGAGCTGCACGCCGGATCGGCGAGCACGTCCGAGGAGGCGCAGTTCGACGCGAACCCGTGGAACACGTACGTCATCGACGGCCTCCCGGCCGGCCCGATCGCGAACCCGGGCGATGCGGCGATCGATGCGGCGATGCATCCGGCCGACGGCCCGTGGCTGTACTTCGTCACCGTCAACATGGACACCGGCGAGACGCGGTTCTCCGAGAGCTACGAACAGCACCAGCAGGGCATCCGCGAGATGCAGGAATGGTGCAGCGCGCATCCCGACTCCGGCTGCTGACATGACGGGTGCCGACATGACGGATGCGGCGGCGACCGCACGCACGCGGCTCGAGGTCTGGGGCGACCCGATCGCGCACAGCCGTTCCCCGCAGCTGCACACCGCCGCGTACCGCGTTCTCGGGCTGGACTGGTCGTACGGCCGCCGCCGCGTGTCCGAGGCCGCGTTCGCGGCGGAGCTCGCGAGGCTGGACGACACCTGGCGGGGCCTGTCGCTGACCATGCCGCTCAAGGAGGTCGCCCATCGGGCCGCGCAGGAGCGGGATCGTCACGCCGAGCTCACCGGAGCGGTGAACACCCTGCTCCTGGGCGACATGCTGCGCGGCTTCAACACCGACGTCGGCGGGATCGTCGACGCGTTCACGCAGGCCGGCGTCGACGGCATCCGCAGCGTCCGCATCCTCGGCGCCGGGGCCACCGCGGCATCCGCGCTCGTCGCCGCCTCCCTCCTCGGCGCCGAGCGCGCCGAGATCCGCGCACGCCGGCCCGAGGCGGCCGCCGGCCTGGCCGCCATCGGCGACCGCACCGGCACGGCGGTCGCGGTGCGGCCGTTCGACGCGCCCGCGGCCCCTGTCGACGCCACGATCGCCACGCTGCCCAGCGGCACCGTGCTCGACCCCGTCGTCGCCGAGCCGCTCATCGAGAGCGGGGGCGTGCTGTTCGAGGCGGCTTACGCGCCGTGGCCGTCCGCGCTGGCGGCCGGCTGGCCGCACCCGACGGTGATCTCCGGCTTCGAGATGCTGCTGCACCAGGCGGTGCGGCAGATCCGGATCTTCCGGCACGGCGCACAGGACGAGCCGCTGCCGCAGGAGGACGTCATCGTGGCGGTGATGCGCTCCGCGGCCATGGGAGACTAGAGCAATGCTCCGCGTGCTCACGGCCGGCGAATCGCACGGTCCCGAACTCATCGCCGTCATGGAGGGTCTTCCCTCCGGTGTCCCCGTCACCGCCGAGGCCATCCAGGCCGACCTGCAGCGGCGCAAGCTCGGCTACGGGCGCGGCTCGCGGATGAAGTTCGAGCAGGACGAGCTGACCATCTCCGGGGGCGTGCGGCACGGCAGGACCCTGGGCAGCCCGATCGCGCTGCGCATCGGCAACACCGAGTGGCCGAAGTGGGTCGAGGTGATGAACCCGGCGCCGGTCGAGCTGACCGACAAGTCCCGCGGCCGCGGCGCCCCGCTCACCCGTCCCCGCCCCGGGCACGCCGACCTCGTCGGCATGCAGAAGTACGACTTCGACGAGGCCCGCCCGATCCTGGAGCGCGCCAGCGCACGGGAGACCGCCGCCCGCGTCGCGCTCGGCGCCGTGGCCCGCGCCTTCCTCGGCGAGCTCGGCATCCGCCTGGTCAGCCACACGCTGTCCATCGGCCCCGTGCACGTGCCGGACGGCGCGCCGCTGCCCACGCCCGACGATGTCGCAGCGCTCGATGCCGACCCGCTGCGCTGCTTCCACGCCGAGACGTCCGAGCGGATGGTCGCCGAGGTCGACGCAGCCCGCAAGGACGGCGACACCCTGGGCGGCATCGTCGAGGTGCTCGCCTACGGGCTGCCGCCGGGGCTCGGCTCGCACGTGCACTGGGACCGGCGGCTGGACGGCCGGCTGGCGCAGGCGCTGATGAGCATCCAGGCCATCAAGGGCGTCGAGGTCGGCGACGGCTTCGAGACGACCCGCCGCCGCGGTTCGGCCGCGCACGACGAGCTGTTCGCGGCCGAGGACGGCATCACGCGCGCCTCCGACCGGGCCGGCGGCACCGAGGGCGGCATGTCCACCGGGACGGTGCTCCGCGTCCGCGCGGGCATGAAGCCGATCGCGACCGTCCCGCATGCCCTGCGCACCATCGACGTGTCCTCCGGCGAACCCGCCACGGCCCACCACCAGCGCTCCGACGTGTGCGCGGTGCCGGCGGCGGGCGTCGTCGCCGAGGCCATGGTCGCGATCGAGCTGGCCCGCGCGGTGCTGGAGAAGTTCGGCGGCGACAGCGTCGGCGAGACCCGCCGCAACCTCGAGGGCTACCTCGCGGCGATCCCGGAGGCGCTGCGCACCGCGCCGGCATCCGAGGCGGCGCTGCTCGCGCATGATGAGCTCGGCTGAGCGCCCGCTCACCCTCGTCCTCGTCGGGCCGATGGCCGCGGGGAAGACGAGCATCGGACGCCGAGTCGCCCGCCTGCTGGAGGTGCCGTTCATCGACACCGACAAGTGGATCGCGGCGGCGCACGGCCCGATCCCGGCGTTGTTCCAGGAACACGGCGAGGCGCATTTCCGCGAGCTTGAGCGCGCGGCCGTGGCCGGGGCGCTCGACGAGGGCGGCGTGGTCTCGCTCGGGGGAGGAGCGGTGACGGATGCCGGCACGCGGGCGCTGCTGGCGCGGCATCCGGTCGTCTTCCTCACCGTCACCGCGGAGGCGGTGGCCGACCGGATCCGGGGCGGAGGCCGGCCACTGCTGCAGGCGGAGGACCCGGTGCAGCGCTGGCAGGAGATCTTCACCGCCCGGCGTGGCTGGTATCAGGAGGTCGCCGACCTGACGGTGGACACGTCGCGGCGGCCGATACGGCGCATCGCCGAGGAGATCGCCGAGTGGAGGAGAGGACAGGCATGAGCATGACGACCATCAGCGTGACCGGACAGGACGCCTACGACATCACCGTGGGGCGGGGCATCCTCGACCGGGTGTCGCAGGCGCTGGCGCCGTCGGTGCGGAAGGTGCTCGTGGTGCATCCGCCGACGCTCGCCGACCGCGCCGCGCAGCTGCGCGAGCGGCTGCTCGCCGACACCGCGGAAGGACCCCGCGAGGTGCTGCTCGCGGAGATCCCGGATGCCGAGCAGGGCAAGCGGGTGGAGGTGGCCGCGTTCTGCTGGCAGGTGATGGGGCAGGCGGACTTCACCCGCACGGACGCCGTCGTCGGCTACGGCGGGGGAGCGGTCACCGACCTGGCCGGTTTCGTCGCCGCGACCTGGCTGCGCGGGGTGCAGGTGGTGCAGGTGCCCACCACGGTGCTCGGCCTCGTGGACGCCGCTGTCGGGGGCAAGACCGGCATCAACACCGCCGAGGGGAAGAACCTCGTCGGCGCGTTCTGGGCGCCGCGCGCCGTCATCGGCGATCTCGACGAGCTCGCCAGCCTCAGCCCGAACGAGGCCACCGCCGGATTCGCCGAGGTCGTCAAGGCCGGGTTCATCTGGGCGCCGGAGATCCTCGACATCGTCGAGGCGGATCCGGCCCGCGCCGTGGACACCACCACCGACGAGTTCCGCCGCGCCGTGGAGCTCGCGATCGACATGAAGGCGAAGGTCGTCTCCAGCGACTTCCGCGAGGCCGGGCAGCGCGAGATCCTGAACTACGGGCACACGCTCGGGCACGCGATCGAGCACGCCGAGCGCTACCGGTGGCGCCACGGCGCCGCGATCTCGGTCGGGATGCTGTACGCGGCGGAGCTGTCCCGCCTCGCCGGGCGACTGTCGGACGCGGCGGCCGAGCGCCACCGCACCGTGCTGGAGTCGCTGGGCCTGCCCACCTCCTACCGGGCGGGTGCCTGGCCGCAGCTGCTCGCGACGATGCAGCGCGACAAGAAGGCCCGTGGCGGGATGCTGCGCTTCATCGTGCTGGACGACATCGCCAGGCCGACGGTGCTGCAGGCCCCGGACGAGTCGCTGCTGTTCGCGGCGTACCAGGAGGTCGCGGCATGAGACGACGCCTGCTGCTCGTGAACGGCCCGAACCTGAACCTGCTCGGCACCCGGGAGCCGGAGGTGTACGGCACCGCCACCCTCGCCGACGTGGAGCGCCTCACCGCGGATGCGGCGGCCGAGCTCGGCTACGAGGTGCGCGCCGTCCAGAGCAACCACGAGGGCGCGCTCATCGACGCGATCCACGCCGCGCGCGAGGACTGTGCCGGCATCGTGATCAACCCGGGCGGGCTGACGCACACCTCGGTCTCGCTGCGCGACGCCCTCACCGGTGTCGGCCTGCCGTTCGCCGAGGTGCACATCTCGGACGTGTACGCGCGCGAGGAGTTCCGGCACTTCTCCTACCTGGACGACGTCGCCGCGGTGCGCGTCGTCGGTCACGGCGTGGACGGTTATGCCGAAGCGGTGCGGGAGCTCGTCGCACGCCTGTAGCGATCAGAACGGCGGCGGTGCGTCTGCCGGAGCGGCCGGAGCGGCCGAGCGGCCGGATCCGTCCACGGGATCGGGCCGGTTCGCGCTTCCCTCGGCGCGGAGCTCTCCTTGCCCGTGGGCATGATCACCTGAACCGTCCGGTCGGGTCGGGATCGGAATCTGGCCTTGGTGCGGTGCCGGTGGGTGTGATCCCGGGGGCAGAGGGGGCGCAGATCGGCGACGTTCGTCCGGCCGCCGGTTGCCCAGGGTCGCTCGTGGTCGATGTCAGCCTCCGCGGCGAGCCGCTCGCATCCGTCGCGGGCGCACGTGCCGTGCTGCAGGATCAGGAAGTCGCGCTGCGCCTTGGTCGGCCGGTACGTGCGGCGGTCCGTGACCGGATCGATGGTGTCGCCTCCGACGAACCGCGCGCTCTCCATCGGAACCGGTTCGCCTGCCAGCAGCTGCATCGGGATCGTGACGTACACGCAGGTCTTCACGGCGGTGAGGGTGCCCTCGCCCTTCTGCCAGGAGGCGAAAAGGTCGGCACGGATCTGGTCGCGGGTGCGACCGTCCCGCTCGGACTTCTGCATGTGCTTGGCGGTCGCGGTGAGCCGGCGGTGCGCGGCCCGGGCGTCCGCGGCGGCACGGTCCACGGCCTCGAAGGCCGCGGCCTCGGCATCCGTCTCCTCCGGCGACGCATCGACGGCGGCCCGCCAGGATCGCGGAACGCTCCGCGACAGCGGCGGCATCCGTCTCCCCGTGGGGGACGTACACCTCGGGATGCTCGCGAGCCATCTCGATCGCCTCGACGATCCGCTGCGCGCGACGGGAAGCCTGACGGTTCGCCTCGTTGCCGGTGCAGGCGAGATCGTCGAGCAGGAACGCGACGACCTCGCCCGGTGTGCGCGGGGTCGCGTCGTACTCGGTCCGCCGCGATCCCGTAGAATCGACTGTCGGCCCTCCGCGCTGGCCGCGTCGACCGGCCCCATCTCTTCTCACACACGAACGGACTCTTCCGCATGGCATCGACCGCAGACATCAAGAACGGCGTCGTCCTCAACATCGACGGACAGCTCTGGAGCGTCGTGGAGTTCCAGCACGTCAAGCCGGGCAAGGGCGGCGCGTTCGTGCGCACCAAGCTGAAGAACGTCGTCACCGGCAAGGTCGTCGACAAGACGTACAACGCCGGCGCCAAGGTCGACATCGAGAACGTCGACCGCCGCGACTTCACCTACCTGTACACCGACGGCGACGGCTTCGTCTTCATGGACACCACCGACTACGACCAGATCACGGTCGGCGCCGCCACCGTCGGCGACGCGAAGAACTTCCTGCTCGAGAACCAGCAGGTCACCATCGCGCTGAACAACGGCAACCCGCTGTACATCGACCTCCCGGCGTCCGTCGTGCTCGAGGTCACCTACACCGAGCCGGGCCTGCAGGGCGACCGCTCCTCGGCCGGCACGAAGCCCGCGACCCTCGAGACCGGGTACGAGATCCAGGTCCCGCTGTTCGTGGAGACCGGCACCAAGGTCAAGGTCGACACCCGGACCGGCGAGTACCTCGGCCGCGAGAAGTAAGGCGTGAGCGCCCGCACCAAGGCGCGCAAGCGCGCCCTCGACATCCTCTTCTCCGCCGATGTGCGCGGGGACGAGATCGCCGTGAGCCTGGCCGCCGCGGCGAAGCGGGCCGCCAACGAACCGGCGCGCGAGGCCTCATGGCTGTATGCCCGCGACATCGTCGACGGCATCCTCGACCACCGCGAGGAGATCGACGAGCAGATCACGACGCACAGCCGGGACTGGAAGCTGGAGCGGATGCCCGCCGTCGACCGCGCTCTGCTGCGCATCGGCACCTGGGAGATCCTCTTCAACGACGAGGTGCCGACGGCCGTCGCGATCGACGAGGCGGTCGAACTCGCCAAGGAGCTCTCCACCGAGGACTCCGGTGCGTTCGTGCACGGCGTTCTGGCGCGGATCGCCCGCGCCAGCTGACTCGCCCGGCCGGGCGGTGTCGGAGACCCCGGGCAGGATGAACGCATGAGTCCTCCGGCCACCAAGCCGCCGCCCGGCGCGATGCCGGGGATGCACAGGGCCCCGCGGGTAGAATCGACCGGTCGACTCAGGAGGAGAAGCATGCGGATCACGGGACTCGGCCACGCCGGGATGTTCATCGAGACGGCCGGCGGGAACATCATCTGCGACCCCGTGATCGGCCCCTCGTTCTACGGCTCGTGGTTCCCGTTCCCCGACAACCGCGGCCTGGACTGGGAGCGGCTCGGACGCGAGGCCGACTTCCTGTACATCTCCCACCGGCACCGCGACCACTTCGACCCGCGGCTGCTGCAGCGCTACATCCGCACCGACATCGAGGTGCTGCTGCCGGAGTACCCGACCGATGACCTGGAGCAGGACATCCGGGCGCTCGGCTACCACAACATCACCTACGCGCCCGCCGGCGAGATCATCCAGCGCGGCGAGCTGAAGCTGATGATCACCCCGCTCCGCGCCCCCAGCGACGGGCCGATCGGCGATTCCTCCCTCAGCGTGGACGACGGCACGGCGTCGATCCTGAACCAGAACGACTCGCACCCGCTGGACCTGGAGAAGCTGCTCACGTTCGGCAAGCCTGAGGCGTACTTCACCCAGGTCTCCGGCGCGATCTGGTGGCCGATGGTCTACGACCTGCCGCAGGACGCCAAGCAGAACTTCGCCCGTCTCAAGCGGGAGGCGCAGAACAAGCGCGCGATGTACTACATCGAGAAGGTCGACGCGCCGCACGTGTTCCCGATGGCGGGCCCGCCGATGTTCCTGCGCGACGACCTGTTCCGGTACAACGGCTGGGGCGCGGACGACGACTCGATCTTCACCGACCAGAAGCAGTTCCTCGCCCATCTGAAGGAGCAGGCGCCGCAGTACGACGGGCACCTGTTCCTGCCCGGCACGGTCGTGGAGATGAACCACGGCGAGATGTCGGTGACCCAGTCGCTGTTCACCGATGCGGAGATCGCCCGCATCTTCGACGACAAGTGGGGCTACCTCGAGGAGCAGCGCGCCACCCGCCAGCAGGAGCTGCGCGACGAGGAGGCCTCGCGCGCCCCGGTCCTGCCGCCGGAGGAGATGCTCGCCGAGCTGAAGGCGTGGTGGGAGCCGCTGCTGAAGAAGTCGCGCACGATCCGGCTCGGCGTCGGCGGCCCGGTGCGGATGACGATCGGCGAGCTCGACCTCGTCGTCGACTTCCCCAAGGCCAAGGTGCGCGAGTACGCCGGCGAGGACGTCGAGTTCTGGTACACGATCCCCGCCGACCTCGTCTCGACGAACATCCGCGACCACGAGATCGACTGGTCGAACTCGATCTTCCTGTCGATGCAGTTCAGCGCCGGCCGCAAGGGCAAGTTCAACGAGTTCATCTACACGTTCTTCAAGTGCCTCTCCGTCGACCGGATCGAGTACGTCGAGAACTGGTACCAGGAGCAGACCGACCAGACCGAGGACGCCGAGATCGGCGACTGGATCGTGCAGCGCCGCTGTCCGCACCTGCGCGCCGATCTTACCCGCACGGGGAGAATCGACGAGGACGGCGTGCTCACCTGCAGCATGCACGACTGGAAGTGGGACCTGAAGACCGGCCGCTGCCTGAGCACCCAGGGCCACCCGATCCGCGCGAAGAAGGTCGACGAGGTCACGGAGGAAGCGCTCCGCCCCGCGGTCTGAGACCGACGGGGTGTGACGGTCGCCGCGGCCTGACCCGGTAGACTGGGCGGGCAAGCAACCTTTAACACCGTCCGGAGAGGCGGAGAAGGGAGCGTCGAATGAGTGCACGCACCGTGCTGCACGAAGCCGACATCTCGCGGGCGCTGACCCGCATCGCCCACGAGATCCTGGAATCGAACCGGGGGGCCGACGGTCTCGTCCTCCTCGGCATCCCGACCCGCGGGACCACTCTCGCCGAGCGCCTCGGCCCGCTGATCAGCGGCATCGCCCAGGTGGACATCCCGGTGGGCTCGCTCGACGTCACGCTGTTCCGCGACGACCTCGCCAAGCATCCGACCCGCTCGCCCAAGCGCACCGAGATCCCCGCCGGCGGCATCGACGGGAAGACCGTGGTGCTCGTCGACGACGTGCTGTTCTCCGGGCGCAGCATCCGCGCCGCGCTGGACGCCCTGCAGTCCATCGGCCGGCCCGCGGTGGTGCGGCTCGCGATCCTCGTCGACCGCGGGCACCGGGAGCTGCCCATCCGCCCGGACTTCGTCGGCAAGAACATCCCCTCGGCCCGCTCGGAGCGCGTCAACGTTCACCTGCGCGAGATCGACGGCGCGGACGAGGTGACGATCGAAGCATGAGGCACCTGCTCGACACCCGCACCCTCGACCGCGACACCGCCCTGCGCATCCTCGACATCGCCGAGGACATGGCCGACACCCAGTCGCGCCAGGTGAAGAAGCTGCCCACGCTGCTGGGCAAGACCGTGGTCAACCTCTTCTTCGAGGACTCCACGCGCACCCGCATCTCCTTCGAGGCCGCCGCCAAGCGCCTCTCCGCCGACGTCATCAACTTCGCCGCCAAGGGCTCCAGCGTCTCCAAGGGCGAGAGCCTGAAGGACACCGCGCAGACCCTCGAGGCGATCGGTGCGGATGCCGTCGTCATCCGCCACTCCGCCTCCGGCGCCCCGCAGACCCTGGCGACCAGCGGCTGGATCTCCGCCGGGGTCGTGAACGCCGGCGACGGCACCCACGAGCACCCCACCCAGGCGCTGCTGGACGCGTTCACCATCCGCAAGCGCTTCTACGGCGACGACAGCCGCGGCCGCGACCTGGACGGGCTGCGCGTGGTCATCGTCGGCGACGTGCTGCACTCGAGGGTCGCCCGCTCCAACGTGTGGCTGCTGACCACGCTCGGCGCCCACGTCACCCTAGTCTCGCCGCCCACGCTGCTGCCGCAGAACGTGTCGCTGTGGCCGGTCGACGTCGAGTTCGACCTGGACCGGGCCCTGGGCGCGGGTCCGGATGCGGTGATGATGCTGCGCATCCAGGCGGAGCGCATGAACGCCGCCTATTTCCCCACTGAGCGGGAGTATTCCCGGCTCTGGGGGCTCGACGCCGTGCGCGTGGCGGGCCTGCCGGAGACTAGCATTGTGATGCACCCCGGACCCATGAACCGCGGTCTGGAGATCTCCAGCGAGGCCGCCGATTCCGCCCGCGCCACCGTGCTCGAGCAGGTGGCGAACGGGGTGTCCGTGAGAATGGCCGTGCTCTACCTGCTGCTGGCGGGGGAGCGGAACGAGGAACGAGGGGGAGAGCAGTGACCGAGTCCCTCGTGATCACCGGCGCTCAGCTGACCGGAGGCGACACCGCCGACCTGATCGTGGAGAACGGCCGGATCGCCGAGATCGGCACCGGCCTCAGCCGCGCCGGCGCGCGCGTGGTGGATGCCGCGGGACTGATCGCCCTGCCCGGGCTGGTCGACCTGCACACGCACCTGCGCGAGCCCGGGTACGTGGCGTCCGAGACGGTGCTCACCGGCACCCGGGCGGCCGCCGCCGGCGGGTTCACCGCCGTGTTCGCCATGCCGAACACCTCGCCCGTCGCGGACACCGCCGGCGTCGTCGAGCAGGAGCTCGCCCTCGGCGAGGCATCCGGCTACGCCACGGTGCAGCCCATCGGCGCGGTCACCGTCGGGCAGAAGGGGGAGCGGCTGGCCGAGCTCGGCGCCATGGCCTCCTCCCGCGCCCGCGTGCGCGTGTTCAGCGACGACGGCTTCTGCGTGTGGGACCCGCTGATCATGCGCCGCGCGCTGGAGTACGTGAAATCGTTCGGCGGCGTGATCGCACAGCACGCGCAGGACCCGCGTCTCACCGAGGGCGCGCAGATGAACGAGGGCGCCGTCTCCGCCGAGCTCGGTCTCGCCGGCTGGCCGGCCGTCGCGGAGGAGTCGATCATCGCCCGCGACGTGCTGCTCGCCGAGCACGTCGGGTCGCGCCTGCACGTGTGCCACCTCTCCACCGCCGGGTCGGTCGACATCATCCGCTGGGCCAAGAAGCGGGGCATCCAGGTCACCGCAGAGGTCACCCCGCACCACCTTCTGCTGACCGACGAGCTCGTCCGCGGCTACGACGCCCGCTACAAGGTGAACCCGCCGCTGCGGCGCGAGGAGGACGTGCGCGCGGTCCGCGAGGGCCTGGCCGACGGCACGATCGACATCGTCGCCACCGACCACGCCCCGCATCCGTCCGAGAACAAGGCGTGCGAATGGCAGGCCGCGGCGAACGGCATGGTCGGGCTGGAGAGCGCACTGCGCGTGGTGCACCAGTCCATGGTCGCCACCGGGATGCTGGACTGGGCGGACGTCGCCCGGGTGATGAGCGCAGCCCCCGCCCGGATCGGCAGCCTGGACGGCCACGGCCGTCCGCTCGCCGTCGGCGAGCCCGCGCACATCACGCTGTACGACCCCGCTGCCGGCGGCGTGTTCACGGAGGACGACCTGCGCGGCCGCAGTCGCAACTCGCCCTACCTGGGTCGCGAGCTCCCGGGGCGGGTGCAGTGGACCATCCACGGCGGCGTCGTGACCCTGGCCGACGGCCAGCTGGTCGAGGAGCTGCCCGGGACCCTGGGCGAGCGGAGCGGAGCGCAGTGAGCCGCGAGCTCGCCGTGCTGATCGTGGCGGCCCTCGCGCTGCTCGCGCTCGGCGCCATGTACCTCGCCTGGCGGAGGCGGCTGCGCCGCGACTCCGGCCTCGAGGCGCCGCTCGGCGTGCCGGAGCACGCCGAGGTGACCGGGCGCTCCGAGATCCTCTACGTCGCCACCACCCGCCACGACGAGCCGCTGGAGCGGCTCACCATCCGCCCGCTCGCGTACCGCGCTCGTGGTGAGCTCGTGCTCACCGACCGCGGCGCGGCGCTCAGCCTCGACGGGGCGCCGACGGTGTTCCTCGCCTCCGACCGCCTGGTCGAGGCGGACACCGCGACCGTGACCATCGACCGCGTCGTGGAGCCGGGCGGTCTGATCCGCCTGGTCTGGCGCGTCACCGACGGCATCCTCGTCGATTCCTACCTCCGCGTCGCCGACGGCGGCCCGGAACGTATTCTTCCCGACCTGCGGCGCCTGTGCACCGCTCCGGAGACAGGAGCAGCAGAATGACCCTCTCGACACGCTCAGGGTCCCTGATCGAGCCCGCCGTGCTCGTCCTCGAGGACGGCACCCGCTACCGCGGCCGCGCCTATGGCGCCCGCGGCACCACCCTCGGCGAGGTGGTCTTCGCGACCGGCATGTCCGGCTACCAGGAGACCCTGACCGACCCGTCCTACGCCGGCCAGATCGTGCTGCAGACCGCACCGCACATCGGCAACACCGGCATGAACGACGAGGACCCGGAGTCCCGACGCATCTGGGTCGCCGGGTACATCGTCCGCGACCCCTCCCGCGTCGTGTCGAACTGGCGGGCGAGCACCTCGCTGGACGATCTCCTGGTCCGCGACGGCATCGTCGGCATCGCCGGCATCGACACCCGGGCGATCACCCGGCACATCCGCTCGGCCGGTTCCATGCGCGGCGGCATCTTCTCCGGCCCGGAGGCCGCCCTCGACCCGGAGGAGCAGCTGCGCCGGGTCACCGCGGCGCCGGAGATGACCGGCCGGAACCTGTCCGCCGAGGTCTCCGTCAGCGCGGTGCAGGTGGTGCCGGCGGTCGGCGAGCGCATCGGCAACCTCGCCGTGCTCGACCTGGGCGTCAAGCAGGCCACCCTGGACAACCTCGCCGCGCGGGGCTTCGAGGTGCACGTGCTGCCGCAGAGCGCCACGATCGACGACATCCGCGCCCTCGACCCGGTCGCCGTGTTCTACTCCAACGGCCCCGGCGACCCCGCCGCCTCCGACGCGCACGTCACGCTGCTGCGCGAGGTGCTCGACGAGCGGCTGCCGTTCTTCGGCATCTGCTTCGGCAACCAGCTGCTCGGGCGCGCCCTGGGCCTGGGCACCTACAAGCTGCCGTTCGGACACCGCGGCATCAACCAGCCGGTGCTCGACAAGTCCACCGGCAAGGTGGAGATCACCGCGCACAACCACGGCTTCGCCGTCGACGCGCCCCTGGACGGCCCCTTCGACAGCCCGGCCGGCTACGGCCGCGTCGAGGTCAGCCACGTCGGCCTCAACGACCGCGTGGTCGAGGGCCTGCGCGCCCTGGACATCCCCGCATTCTCGGTCCAGTACCACCCCGAGGCGGCCGCCGGCCCGCACGACGCCAACTACCTCTTCGACCGGTTCCGCGATCTCGTCGTCGCGACCCTCAGCCAGAAGACCGAGAAGGACGGCAAGTAATGCCCAAGCGCGACGACATCAACTCCGTTCTCGTCATCGGCTCCGGCCCCATCGTCATCGGTCAGGCCTGCGAGTTCGACTACTCCGGCACCCAGGCGTGCCGCGTCCTCCGCGAGGAGGGCGTCCGGGTCATCCTGGTCAACTCCAACCCGGCCACGATCATGACCGATCCTGACTTCGCCGACGCCACCTACGTCGAGCCGATCACCCCCGAGGTGATCGAGACGATCATCGCCAAGGAGCGCCCGGACGCCATCCTGCCCACCCTGGGCGGCCAGACCGCCCTGAACGCCGCGATGGCGCTGCACGAGCGCGGCATCCTGGAGAAGTACGACGTCGAGCTCATCGGCGCCAAGGTGGACGCGATCCGCAAGGGCGAGGACCGGCAGATCTTCAAGCAGCTCGTGATCGAGGCGGGCGCCGATGTTGCGGCATCCCGCATCTGCCACACCATGGACGAGGTCCTCGCCGGCGCCGCCGAGCTCGGCTACCCGCTGGTGGTGCGCCCCAGCTTCACGATGGGCGGCCTCGGCTCCGGCTTCGCGTTCGACGAGGACGACCTGCGCCGCATCGCCGGTGCCGGCCTGCACGACTCGCCGACCAGCGAGGTGCTCCTGGAGGAGTCCATCCTCGGCTGGAAGGAGTACGAGCTCGAGCTGATGCGCGACACCGCCGACAACACCGTCGTCGTCTGCTCGATCGAGAACGTCGACCCGGTCGGCGTGCACACCGGCGACTCGATCACGGTCGCCCCGGCGCTCACGCTCACCGACCGCGAGTACCAGAGGCTGCGCGACATCGGCATCGACATCATCCGCGCCGTCGGCGTGGACACCGGCGGCTGCAACATCCAGTTCGCGGTGAACCCCGAGAACGGGCGCATCATCGTCATCGAGATGAACCCGCGGGTGTCCCGCTCCAGCGCGCTGGCGTCCAAGGCCACCGGCTTCCCGATCGCGAAGCTGGCCGCCAAGCTCGCCCTCGGCTACCGGCTGGACGAGATCCCGAACGACATCACCGGGGTCACCCCGGCGAGCTTCGAGCCGACCCTCGACTACGTCGTGGTGAAGGTGCCGCGGTTCGCCTTCGAGAAGTTCCCGGCCGCCGACCCGACTCTCACCACCACCATGAAGTCGGTGGGCGAGGCGATGGCGATCGGCCGCAACTACACCACCGCCCTGCAGAAGGCGCTCCGCTCGCTGGAGAAGCGCGGCTCGAGCTTCCACTGGGGCGAGGAGGAGCGCTCCGTGGAGGAGCTGCTCGAGATCGCGAAGACCCCCACCGACGGGCGCATCGTCGTGGTGCAGCAGGCGCTGCGCAAGGGCGCCACCATCGAGCAGGCGTTCGCGGCGACCGCGATCGACCCGTGGTTCCTCGACCAGATCGTGCTCATCAACGAGGTCGCGGATGCCGTCGCCCAGGCGCCGGAGCTGACCGCCGAGGTCATCCGGTACGCGAAGGAGCACGGCTTCTCCGACGCGCAGCTGGCGCAGCTGCGCGGCCTGACCGAGGAGGAGGTCCGCGGGGTGCGTCACGGCCTCGGCGTCCGCCCGGTGTACAAGACGGTGGACACCTGCGCGGGCGAGTTCCCCGCGCTCACCCCGTACCACTACTCCAGCTACGACCACGAGACCGAGGTCGAGCCGTCCGAGCGCACCAAGGTCGTCATCATCGGCTCCGGCCCGAACCGCATCGGCCAGGGGGTGGAGTTCGACTACTCGTGCGTGCACGCGTCGTTCGCCCTCGCGGATGCCGGGTACGAGACCGTCATGGTCAACTGCAACCCGGAGACCGTGTCCACCGACTACGACACCTCCGACCGGCTGTACTTCGAGCCGCTCACCCTGGAGGACGTGCTGGAGGTGCTGCACGCCGAGGCGCAGAGCGGCACCATCCTCGGCGTCGTCTGCCAGCTCGGCGGGCAGACCCCGCTGGGCCTGGCCAAGGGCATCGAGGCGGCCGGGTACACCGTGCTCGGCACCAGCCCCGCCGCGATCGACCTCGCCGAGGAGCGGGAGCAGTTCTCCCGCCTGCTCGATACCGCAGGTCTGGTCGCGCCGCGCAACGGCACGGCGATCGACGTGGAGGGCGCGGTGCGCGTGGCCGAGGAGATCGGCTACCCGGTGCTGGTGCGCCCGAGCTTCGTGCTCGGCGGCCGCGGCATGGAGATCGTCTACAGCACCGAGGCGCTGCGGGACTACTTCGTGCGCATCGCCGACCAGGCCATCATCGGCCCCGGGCAGCCGCTGCTCGTGGACCGCTTCCTGGACGACGCGATCGAGATCGACGTGGACGCGCTGTACGACGGCCGGGAGCTGTTCATCGGCGGCGTGATGGAGCACCTCGAGGAGGCCGGCATCCACTCCGGCGACTCCAGCTGCACCCTCCCGCCGGTGTCGCTGGGCCGCTCCGACATCGACCGCGTCCGGGAGGCCACCCTCGCGATCGCGGAGGGCGTGGGCGTGCGCGGGCTGCTGAACGTGCAGTTCGCCATCAGCGCCGGCGTGCTGTACGTGATCGAGGCGAACCCGCGCGCCAGCCGCACGGTCCCGTTCGTGTCCAAGGCGCTCGGCATCCCGATGGCGAAGGCCGCCAGCCGCATCATGGCCGGCGCCACCATCGCGGACCTGCGCGCGGAGGGGATGCTGCCGGAGCAGGACGGCTCGCGTGTGCCGCTGGACGCGCCGGTCGCGGTGAAGGAGGCGGTGCTGCCGTTCAAGCGGTTCCGCACCAGGGACGGCAAGATCGTCGACTCCGTGCTCGGCCCGGAGATGCGCTCCACCGGCGAGGTGATGGGCATCGACCGCGACTTCCCGACCGCGTTCGCGAAGAGCCAGGCCGCCGCGTACGGCGGGATGCCGACCTCGGGCACCGTGTTCATCTCGGTGGCCGATGCCGACAAGCGCGCCGTGATCCTGCCGGCGCACCGCCTGCAGCAGCTCGGCTTCACCCTGGTCGCCACCGAGGGGACCGCGGAGATCCTGCGCCGCAACGGCATCGCGGTGACCGTGGTCGCCAAGTACAGCGAGACGCAGGAGTCCGGCGAGCAGAACATCGTCGACCTCATCAACGCCGGCGAGATCGACATCGTCGTGAACACCCCGGGCGGGGGAGCGGCGCGCGCGGACGGGTACGAGATCCGCGCCGCCGCCGTCGCCGCCGACAAGGCGCTGTTCACCACGATCGCGGTGCTCGGCGCGGCGGTGACGGGCATGGACGCCGCCGACCAGGGCTTCGACGTGAAGAGCCTGCAGGAGTACGACCTGGACCGGAAGGCGGCGGTGTGACCTTCGGAGAGCGTCTCGGCGCGGCGATGGCCGCGCACGGTCCGCTGTGCGTCGGCATCGACCCGCACGGCGCCCTGCTGGACGCGTGGGGACTGCCGCAGGACGCCGACGGCGTGCGCGCGTTCGGCCTGCGGGTCGTCGACGCGGCCGCCGGCCGGGTCGGCGCCGTGAAGCCGCAGGTGGCGTTCTACGAGCGGTTCGGCTCGCGCGGCTTCGCCGCCCTCGAGGACGTGCTCGCCGCGGCCAGGGAGGCCGGGCTGCTCGTGATCGCGGATGCCAAGCGCGGCGACATCGGCTCGACCATGGCCGGGTACGCGGACGCGTGGCTGAGCCCCGGGTCCCCGCTGGAGTCAGATGCCGTGACCGTCAGCCCCTACCTCGGCCCGGAGTCGCTGCGGGAGACCATCGCGACGGCCGTCCGCGCCGGGAAGGGCCTGTTCGTCCTCGCCGCGACGAGCAACCCGGAGGCGGCGGCCCTGCAGACCGCCCGCACGGTCGACGTCGCCGCCGCCGAGGAGCAGACCGTCGCCCAGCGCGTGGCCCGCGACGTCACCTGGCCGAACGGCTCGCCCGCCTTCGACGGCGGCCTCGGCCCGATCGGGCTGGTGATCGGCGCCACCGTGGACCGCGACGAGCTCGGACTGCCCGATGCGCTGCTCGCTGGGACCCCCATCCTCGCTCCCGGGTTCGGGGCGCAGGGCGCCACCCCCGAGGACCTCACCGTCCGCTTCGGCCCGCTGGCCGGCAACGTGCTCGCGAACGAGAGCCGCAGCGTCCTCGGCGCGGGGCCGGACCGGCTGGCCGCGACGATCCAGGAGCGGGCCGCCCGCTACCGGGAGGTGCTCCGTGGCTGAACGCCGCATCGTCCCCGAGGTCGACCGGGCCGCGGCCGCCCAGCGCGCGCTGGAGCGCCGCCGCGCCCGCGCGTCGCTCAAGCGCGACCTGTCCACCCGCGTGGTGTCCCCGCAGGAGGTGCTCCGCCGTGCCGTGGCGGACGCCGACTCGGACGCCGGCACGATGCGGATCACCGACTTCCTGATCGCCCTTCCCGCGATCGGCGCGGGCAAGCGCGACCGCATCCTCGAAGAGCTGCGCATCTCTCCGGTGAAGCGGCTGGGCGGACTGGGCGTGCGGCAGATCGCCGACCTGTCGCACTGGCTGGACGAGCGCTTCCCGATCCCGGAGCCCCGCGCCGGCCGCAGCCGCCTGCTCGTGCTCGCCGGACCGACCGCGGTCGGCAAGGGCACCGTCGCCGCGCACATCCGCAAGACGCATCCCGAGATCCACCTGTCGGTCTCCGCCACCACCCGCGCCCCGCGGCCGGGGGAGATCGACGGCGTGCACTACTACTTCGTCGACGACGCCGAGTTCGACCGGCTGATCGCGGACGGCGAGCTGCTCGAGTACGCCGTGGTGCACAACAAGCACCGCTACGGCACGCCGCGCGGCCCCGTCGACGCCGCCCTCGCCGAGGGGAAGACGGTGCTGCTGGAGATCGACCTGCAGGGCGCCCGTCAGGTGCGCGCCGCCGAGCCGTCCGCGACGCTGATCTTCCTGCTGCCGCCGTCCTGGGACGAGCTGGTGCACCGGCTCGTCGGACGCGGCACCGAGGATGCCGAGGAGAGGGCGCGCCGGCTGCGCACCGCGAAGGCCGAACTGGCCGCGCAGTACGAGTTCGACTACCGCATCGTGAACGAGGACGTCGCCCGCGCCGCGCAGGAGGTCGTAGACTTGTCAGCGGCGTCACCGCGCTGACCCGGCCCCTGAGCCCGTCGAAGGGCCCTGAGCCCGTCGAAGGGCCCTGAGCCCGTCGAAGGGTCGCGCGCCCGCATCACCGACTTCGCGACGATCCCGTCGCCCGATCAGGAGGTCCACCATGGCCGGACACCACACCAACGGCATCATCGACCCGCCCATCGACAACCTGCTCGAGCGCGTCGACAACAAGTACGAGCTGGTGATCTACGCCGCCAAGCGCGCCCGCCAGATCAACGACTACTACTCGGACCTGCACGAGGGCAACCTCTTCGACAACGTGGGCCCGCTGGTCGACTCGACCGTCGAGGACAAGCCGCTCACCATCGCGCTCCACGAGATCAACGAGGACAAGCTCCGCATCCGTCACGCCGAGTGACGGGCGGCAGTGCTTCGATGAGCGCTCTGCGCCTGTTCACCTCCGAGTCCGTCACGGAGGGTCACCCCGACAAGATCTGCGATCAGATCTCGGACAGCATCCTGGACGGCCTGCTCACCGTCGACCGCGGCTCCCGCGTCGCCGTCGAGACGCTCGTCACCACCGGCCTCGTGCACGTGGCGGGCGAGATCCGCACCGAGGGCTACGTCGACATCCCGACGATCGTGCGCGACGTCGTGAACGGCATCGGCTACACCTCGAGCGACACCGGGTTCGACGGGTCCTCCTGCGGCGTCAGCGTGTCGGTGGGCGAGCAGTCCAGCGACATCGCGCACGGCGTGGACCAGGCCCAGGAGCACCGCGACGGCGGCTCCACCGACCCGCGCGACGCGCTCGGCGCCGGCGACCAGGGCATCATGTTCGGCTTCGCGACCGACGAGACCCCGCAGCTGATGCCGATGGCGGCGTGGACGGCGCACCGGATCGCCGAGCGCCTCACCGAGGTGCGCCGCTCCGGCGAGCTGCCGTTCCTGCGCCCCGACGGCAAGACGCAGGTCACCCTCGGCTACGACGGGTTCACCCCGAAGACCGTCGACGCGGTCGTGCTGTCCACCCAGCACCACCCGGACGTGTCGCAGGAGGAGCTGAAGGAGCTGGTCCGCGAGCGCGTGATCGACCCCGTGCTCGAGCAGACCGGACTGGACCTCGCCGACGGCCTCGCCTACTTCATCAACCCGGCCGGCCCGTTCGTCACCGGCGGTCCGAAGGGCGACGCCGGGCTCACCGGCCGCAAGATCATCATCGACACCTACGGCGGCGCCGCCCGCCACGGCGGCGGGGCGTTCAGCGGCAAGGACCCGTCCAAGGTCGACCGCTCAGGCGCCTACGCCATGCGCTGGGTGGCGAAGAACGTCGTCGCCGCCGGCCTCGCCTCCCGCGCCGAGGTGCAGGTGGCCTACGCCATCGGCGTGGCCCGGCCGGTCGGCCTGTACGTGGAGACCTTCGGCACCGGCACGGTCCCGGACGAGGTGATCACGAAGGCGATCACCGAGGTGTTCGACCTGCGCCCGCAGGCGATCATCGAGGAGCTCGACCTGCTCCGCCCGATCTACGCCCAGACCGCCACCTACGGCCACTTCGGCCGCGAGCTGCCCGACTTCACCTGGGAGCGCACGGACCGCGCTGACGCCCTGCGCCGCGCCGCCGGACGCTGACCGCCGTGACCCGGCGTATCGCGCGGGTGGTCATCGACTCGCCGCTGCCGCAGCTGGACCGGCTGTTCGACTACGCCCTGCCGGCGGAGCTCGGCCCGGTGACCCCGGGCGTGCGGGTGCGCGTGCCGCTGCGCACCGCGGGACGGGTCGTGGACGGCTACGTCGCCGGGATCGCGGAGGAGACGGATGCCGCACGCCCGTTGTCCGCGGTGGAGAGCGTCGTCTCCCCGGTGGCCGTGATGCCCGACCGGCTGTACCGTCTGGCCCGCCGCGCCGCCGACCGCGCCGCCGGCTCCGCCTCCGACATCCTGCGGCTGGCGATCCCGAAACGGCAGGTGCGCGTGGAGAAGGCGTGGCGCCCGGAGGAGGAGGCCCCGGTGCCGCTCACCGATGCGGCCGAGCGCGCCCGAGCGGTGCTCGCCGGGTACGACGGCCTGGAAGCCGTGCTCGCCGAGGGCGGCCGCGCCGCCGTCGAGGCCGTGCCCGGGCTGGACGACGGCATGCCGCAGTGGGCGCGGATGCTCGCCGCCGCGGCGACCGCGGTCCTCGCCGGCGGGCGCTCCGCCGTGCTTGTGGTGCCCGACCACCGCGACCAGGACCGGCTGCTCGCGGCGCTGGCCGAGCTGCTCCCCGAGGAGGCCGTGGTCCGGCACGACGCCCGGCAGGCGAACCCGGACCGGTACCGCGCCTTCCTGCGCACCCTGGAGTCCCGCCCGTGCGTGGTCGTCGGCAACCGCTCCGCGGTGTACGCGCCGGTCGAGGCGGGCCTGGTCGCCCTGTGGGACGACGGCGATCCGCTGCTCGCCGAGCCGCTGGCGCCGTACGTGCACGCCAGGGACGCGGCGCTGCTGCGGCAGGAGCAGGAGGGCGGGGCGCTGCTGCTGGCCGGGCACACCCGCACCTCCGAGGCGCAGCGGCTCGTCGAGCACGGCTGGCTGCGGGAGATCACCGCGACCCGCCGGGTGCTGCCGCGGGTGGTGCTGAGCACGCCGCAGGAGCTGGAGCAGGCCGCGCAGCGGCTGCCGTCCAGCGCGTACGCCGCCGCGCGCGCCGCGGCGGCGGAGGGTCCCGTGCTGGTGCAGGTGGCCCGACCCGGTTTCTCGCCCTCCCTGGTGTGCGCCACCTGCCGGGCGCCGGCGCGCTGCGCCCACTGCGGCGGCCCGCTCGGCGCCCGGCGCCGCGGCGCGGTGCCGGTGTGCGGATGGTGCGGCCGCGCGGCGCACGCCTGGCGATGCCCGCACTGCTCCTCCGAGCAGGTGCGGCTGGCCTC
Source organism: Microbacterium sp. EF45047 (assembly GCF_028472845.1). Classification (NCBI taxonomy): domain Bacteria; kingdom Bacillati; phylum Actinomycetota; class Actinomycetes; order Micrococcales; family Microbacteriaceae; genus Microbacterium; species Microbacterium sp. EF45047. The sequence continues at coordinate 1,369,418 of NZ_CP069429.1, forward strand.
CTCGGGCACCGAGCGCACCGCCGACGAGCTGGGACGCGCCTTCCCTGGCGTGCGGGTGATCGTCTCGGACGGCACCCACCCGGTCGAGCGGGTGGATGCGAAGCCGGCGCTCGTGATCGCCACCCGCGGCGCCGAGCCGCTCGCCGACGGCGGCTACCGCGCGGTGCTGCTGCTGGACGGGGCGCGGATGCTGCAGGCCCCGGAGCTGCGGATCGGCGAGTCCTGCCTGCGGTGGTGGTCGAACGCCGCCGCCCTCGCCGCCCCGGGCGCCCCGGTGCATCTGGTCGGGGTGGACAGCCCGGTCGCGCGGGCGCTGGCGACCTGGACGCAGCCGGCCTATGCGCGCGGAGAGCTGCAGGCGCGCGCACCGCTGCGGATGCCGCCGACCGTGCGGGTGGCGCAGGTCGACGGGCTTTCGGCATCCGTGCGCGGCGCCCTCGACGCGCTCCGCGGGATCGGCGTCGACGGCGAGGCCGTGCTCGGGCCTGTTCCGGTGGACGAGGACGGCCGCGTCCGCGCCCTGGTGCGGTTCGGATACGGGGCAGGGCCCGCGGTGGCCGCGGCACTGCGCGCGGCCGTGATCGCCGACGCCACGCTGGCGCGGCGCGGACGCGACCGCACCGGCGGCAGGGGCAGGGCGACCCTGTCCGTGCACCTCGATATCCTCGAACCGGAGATCTGACCCGATCCCGCGATCCGAACCGGAGCACCTTCATGCGCCTCGTCTTCGCCGGCACGCCGGCCGTCGCCGTCCCCACCCTGCGCACCCTCGCCGCGGCCCATGAGGTGGCCGCCGTCGTCACCCGGCCGGACGCGCCGCTGGGCCGCAAGCGGGTGCTCGCCCCGTCCCCGGTCGCCGAGGCCGCTGCCGGGCTCGGCATCCCGGTGATCCGCGCCGCCCGGCTGGACGCGGACGCCACCGCGAAGGTGACCGCGCTGCGGCCCGACCTCGGCGTGATCGTCGCGTACGGCGGCCTGGTGCGCGCCCCGCTGCTGACCGCCCCGACGCACGGCTGGATCAACCTGCACTTCTCCCTGCTGCCGCGCTGGCGCGGCGCCGCCCCGGTGCAGCACGCGCTCATCGCCGGTGACGAGGAGCTCGGCGTGAGCGTCTTCCAGCTCGTGCCGGAGCTCGACGCCGGCGACGTGTTCGCCTCCCGGCCCGTCCCGGTGCCGCCGGATGCCACCGCCGCCACCGCTCTGGGCGTGCTGGCCGAGGCGGGCGCCGGGATCACCGCCGAGGTGGTCGACGCCATCGCCGCGGGCACCGCGGTCGCGGTGCCGCAGTCGGGGCCGCACACGCTCGCACCCAAGCTCACCCTCGCCGACGGGCTCCTGGACTGGACCCGCCCGCTCGCCGAGGTGTACGCCCGGTTCCGCGGCACCACCCCGGAACCCGGCGCGCACACCACCGTCGACGGCGCCCGGCTGAAGATCCTCGACGCCGCCCCCGCCGGGGACGCCGTGCCGCTGGCGCCCGGCGAGATCGCCGCGGGACGGCAGCACGTGCTCGTCGGCACCGGCACCGCGCCGCTCGAGGTGCGCCGCGTCCAGCCCGCCGGCAAGGCTGCCATGGCGGCGGGCGACTGGTGGCGCGGCCTGCGCACCCCGGTGAGGGCGGGATCGTGAACCGGGGCGGGAACGGGACCCGGGGCGGGAACGGAAACCGGGGCCGGGGCGGGAACCGGGGCGGGAACGTCGATCGCACCGTGCACGATCGCACCGTGCAGCCGGCCCGCCGTGTGGCGTACGACGTGCTCCGCGCGGTGAGCGACTCCGACGCCTACGCCAACCTCCTGCTGCCCGCCCTGATCGACGAGGCGGGCCTGGACGCGCAGGACGCGGGGCTCGCCACCGAGCTCACCTACGGGACGCTGCGCCGACGCGGCACCTACGACGCGATCATCGCCGCGGCCGCCGGCCGCCCAGCATCAGACATCGACCCGGCCGTCCTCGACGCGCTCCGCCTGGGCGCCCACCAGCTGCTGGCCACCCGGGTCGCCGGCCACGCCGCTGTGAACGAGTCGGTCAACCTCGCCGCCGCGCAGGGGCGCGGCGCCGCCGGCTTCGCGAACGCCGTGCTGCGGCGGATCTCCCGCGATGCCCCCGAGCACTGGCAGCAGGTCGTGGAGAGCAGCGCCCGCTCCGACGACGAACGGCTCGCGCTGCGCACCGCCCACCCGGTGTGGGTGATCCGCGCCCTGCGCCGCGCGCTGGCCGCCGAGGACCGCGCGGACGAGCTGGACGCCCTGCTCGAGGCCGACAACGCCTCGCCCGAGGTCACGCTCGCCGCCCTGCCCGGACTCGCCGAGCCCGGGGAGCCGCGCCGCCCCTATGCGCCCACCGCGTTCGGCTCGCCCGGCGGCGACCCCCGCGCGGTCGTCCTCACGTCGCAGGGCGCCGTCCGCGTGCAGGACGAGGGCTCGCAGCTGGTCGCCCTCGCTCTCGCCGCCGCGGCGCCGGTCCGGGCGGGGGAGCGGTGGCTCGACCTGTGCGCCGGGCCGGGCGGGAAGACGGCGCTGCTGGCCGCGGAGGCGCTGCGGCACGGCGCCCGCCTGGAGGCGAACGAGGTGGTGCCGGCACGGGCGGGCCTGGTCCGCCAGGCGCTGCGCCCGCTGCCGGTGGACGTGCCGGTGCACGAGGAGGACGGACGGATGCTCGCCGCGCGGCATCCGGGCGCCTTCGACCGCATTCTCGTGGACGCGCCGTGCACGGGCCTGGGCGCCCTGCGCCGCCGCCCGGAGGCGCGCTGGCGGAAGACCCCGGCCGACGTGCCCGAGCTGGTCGCGCTGCAGACCGGACTGCTGGACGCCGCGCTCGACGCCCTCGCACCCGGCGGGATCGTCGCCTACGCCACCTGCTCGCCGCACCTCGCGGAGACCACCGGCGTCGTCGCCGACGTGCTCCGCGGCCGCACCGACGTGACCGAGCTGGACGCCCGCGCCGTCGTCGCCGGGCTCGCCCGCAGCCCGATCGACCTCGCCTCCGACGGCACCGGCCGGGTGCAGCTGTGGCCGCACCGGCATGGCACCGACGCCATGTTCCTCGCTCTGCTGCGGCGGGACGGGCGGCCGCGCGACGGCGCGGGACGCGACTGAGGCAGGATAGACGGGTGAGCCTTCCCGACCCGCCGCGCATCAACCCCAGCATCCTGGCCGCCGACTTCGTGAACATGCAGGCCGAGCTCGCCCGCATCGCGACCGCCGACTTCGTGCACGTCGACGTCATGGACAACCACTTCGTGCCGAACCTCACCTTCGGCCCGCAGATGGTCGAGCGCATCCAGCAGACCAGCCCGATCCCGCTCGACGTGCACCTGATGATCACCGACCCCGACCGCTGGGCCCCCGGCTACGCGGAGCTGGGCGCGGCGAGCGTCACCTTCCACCTCGAGGCCGCCGCCGACCCGGTCGCCCTCGCGCGACGGCTGCGCGACATCGGCGCCCGCGCCGGCGTCGCCATCAAGCCCGGCACCGCGGGGGAGGCGCTGTACGACATCCTCGACGAGTTCGACCAGATCCTGGTGATGACCGTCGAGCCCGGATTCGGCGGCCAGGGCTTCCTGGCCGAGACGATGCCGAAGCTGCGCGCCCTGCGCGACGAGGCGCGCCGCCGCGGGTCGGACGTGTGGCTGCAGGTCGACGGCGGCATCTCCGCCGACACCATCGCGCAGGCCGCCGCCGCCGGGGCGGACACCTTCGTCGCCGGCTCCGCGGTGTACGGCGCGGACGACATCGAGGCGGCGATCGGCGGTCTCCGGGCCCGTGCGCGAGCCGCTAGCCTGGAATCGTGAAGACCTTCGACGAGCTGTTCGGCCAGCTGAGCGAGACCGCCCGGACCCGGCCGGAGGGCTCGGGCACCGTGGCGCAGCTCGACCGCGGCGTGCACGCGATCGGCAAGAAGATCGTCGAGGAGGCCGCCGAGGTGTGGATGGCCGCCGAGTACCAGAGCGACGAGGAGACCGCCGAGGAGATCTCCCAGCTGCTCTACCACCTGCAGGTGCTCATGCTTGCGAAGGGCCTCGAGCTCGAGGACGTGTACCGACATCTCTGATCCGGCCGTCCCCGCTCGATCGACCCGAAAGACCCCCATGCTCCGCATCGCCGTTCCCAACAAGGGCTCGCTGTCCGAGACCGCCGCCGAGATGCTCGCCGAAGCCGGCTACGCCGGCCGGCGCGACACCAAGACCCTGCACCTCATCGACGCCGACAACGACGTCGAGTTCTTCTTCCTGCGCCCGCGCGACATCGCCACCTACGTCGCCTCCGGCGCCCTCGACGTCGGCATCACCGGCCGCGACCTGCTCCGCGACGTGCGCGAGCAGGACGCCCGCGAGATCGAGGCGCTGGGCTTCGCCCGCTCCACCTTCCGCTTCGCCGGCCCTCCCGGCCGCTTCAGCTCGATCGAGCAGCTGCAGGGCGTCCGCGTCGCCTCCGCCTACCCGGGCCTGGTCGACGACTTCCTGCGCGCGCACGGCGTGGAGGCCCACCTCGTGCCGCTGGACGGCGCCGTCGAGTCCGCCGTGCGCCTGGGCGTCGCCGACGTGATCGCCGACGTCGTGGAGACCGGCACCACGCTGCGCCAGGCGGGTCTGGAGATCTTCGGCCCGGTCATCATCGAGTCCGAGGCCGTGCTGATCAGCCGGCCCGGAGAGGCCGAGGGCACCGACACGCTGCTGCGCAGGCTGCGCGGCGTCATGGTCGCCCGGCAGTACGTGCTGCTCGACTACGACCTGCCCGCCGACCTCGTCGACCAGGCTGTGGCGATCGCCCCGGGCCGCGAGTCGCCCACGATCTCCCCGCTGCGCGACGAGAAGTGGGTGGCCGTGCGCGTGATGATCCCGCGCCGTCGGGTGAACAAGGTCATGGACGCGCTCTACGAGCTCGGCGCCCGCGCGATCCTGGTCACCGAGATCCACGCGGCGAGACTGTGATGGCCCTCGCCGCACGCGTCATCCCGTGCCTGGACGTGGCCGGCGGCCGCGTCGTCAAGGGCGTCAACTTCCAGAACCTGCGCGACATGGGCGACCCTGTCGAGCTGGCCGCCCACTACGCCGCGCAGGGCGCGGACGAGATCACCTTCCTCGACGTCACCGCCACCGTGGACGCCCGCGCCACCACCTACGACGTGGTCCAGCGCACCGCGGAGCAGGTGTTCGTGCCGCTCACCGTCGGGGGAGGGGTGCGCACCGTCGACGACGTCGCCCGGCTGCTGTCGGTGGGCGCCGACAAGGTCGGCGTGAACTCCGCCGCGATCGCCCTCCCGGAGCTGATCGGCGAGATCGCCGACCGCTTCGGCGCGCAGGTGCTGGTGCTGTCCCTGGACGTGAAGCGCTCCGAGCACACCCCGTCCGGCTTCGTGGTCACCACGCACGGCGGCCGCACCGAGACCTCGCTGGACGCCCTCGCCTGGGCGCGCGAGGCCATCGAGCGCGGCGCCGGCGAGCTGCTGGTGAACTCGATCGACGCGGACGGCACCCGCGACGGGTTCGACCTCGAGCTGGTGCGCCGGATGCGCGAGGTCTCGGCCGTCCCGGTGATCGCCTCGGGCGGCGCCGGCGAGGTCGCGCACTTCCCGCCGGCGATCGAGGCGGGGGCGGATGCCGTGCTCGCCGCCAGCGTGTTCCACACCGGGCAGCTGACCATCGGCGAGGTCAAGGACGCGCTGCGCGCCGCGGGGGTGACCGTCCGGTGAATCTGGAGCGCGTGCGCTGGAACGCGGATGGCCTGGTCCCGGTCGTCGTGCAGCAGTGGGACACCCGCGAGGTGCTCATGCTCGCCTGGATGAACGAGGAGGCGCTGCGACGCACCCTCACCGGCGGACGCGCGGTGTACTGGTCGCGCTCCCGCCAGGAGTACTGGCGCAAGGGCGACACCTCCGGCCACGTGCAGCACGTCCGCGGCGTGCAGCTGGACTGCGACGGCGACACCGTGCTGCTCACGGTGGACCAGATCGGCCCCGCCTGCCACACCGGCACCCGCACCTGCTTCGACGGCCGCGACCTGCCGCTCGGCGGCGAGCCGGCATGAGCCGGCCGGCCCGGGGTCTGCGCGCCCGCGGCCTCCGCGCCGGGGGCAGGGGCGCGGCGGTCGCCGGGTTCCTGCTCGCCGGCGCCGTGGGCGTCGTGTCCTCGACGCAGACCTGGCTCACCGCCGCGCGGACGGATGCCGGGGAGCCGCTGGCCGTCGCCGGAGCCGACGCGGTCCCCCTGCTCGCCCCGCTGTCCCTCGCCGTGCTGGCCCTGGGCGCGGCCCTGTCGATCGCGGGGTCGGCGCTGCGGTACGCGTTCGCCGCGCTCGGCGCCGCGGCCGCCGTGGTGCTCGCCGTCGCGACCGCCCCCCTGGTCGCCGACCCGCCGCTGTCCGTGGTCGCCCCCGCGGTGACCGAGGCGACCGGCCTCGCCGGCGAGCAGGCGCTGCGCGATCTGGTGGCCGCGGTCGACCCGACCGCGTGGCCCGCGATCGCCCTGGCCGGCTGGGTGCTGCTGCTGGCGGCATCCGTCTTCACCGCCGCCACCGCGCGCGGCTGGCGCGGCGGCGGCCGCCGGTACCGCACGGATGCCGGGGCGCCCCGCCGCTCCGGCCCCCTCGACCCGGTCGACTCGTGGGACGACATGTCGCACGGGACCGACCCCACAGCCCGATAGACTGTCGGGACGCCCGCTTTCCCACGGAGGAGAACATGACGAACTCGATCGCCGACCCCGGACACGGACACTCGCCTGCTGCCTGGACGGCTGTCGTGATCATGCTCATCGGCTTCACCGCCGGCACCATCGCGTTCTGCTTAGGGCAGGTCACGCTGGTCTGGATCTCTGCGGCGGTGATCGTGCTGGGCGCCCTGATCGGGTGGATCCTCGCGAAGGCCGGGTACGGAGTGAAGGGCCCGAAGTACACGCCGAAGGGTCACTGATGGTGCTCGCCGACCTCACGGCCGGCGCTGTCGAGGATGCCGAGCGTCGCGCCCAGGCGCGGCCGCTCTCCGCGGTGGAGCGCGACGCCCTCGCGCGCCCGCCGGCCCGGGACGCCCTGGCCGGCCTCGCGCCCGCCGACCGGGTGAAGATCATCGCCGAGGTCAAGCGCGCCAGCCCCTCGCGCGGCGCCCTGGCCGAGATCCCCGACCCGGCTCACCAGGCCGCCCTGTACCAGCAGGGCGGCGCCTCCGCCATCAGCGTCCTCACCGAGGAACGCCGCTTCGGCGGCAGCCTCGCCGACCTCGAGGCGGTCACCGCGCGCGTGAGCGTGCCCGTGCTGCGCAAGGACTTCATCGCCACCGCGTACCAGGTGTTCGAGGCCCGCGCCGCCGGCGCCGACCTCGTGCTGCTGATCGTCGCGGGGCTGGAGCGGCGCGTGCTGGGCGAGTTGTACGACCTGATCCGGCAGCTCGGGATGACCCCCCTCGCCGAGACCCACTCGGCGGAGGAGCTGGAGGTGGCGATCGACCTCGGCGCCGAGCTGATCGGGGTCAACGCCCGCGACCTGAAGACCCTGGAGCTGGACCGCGACCTGTTCGGCCGGCTCGCGGAGCGCATCCCGGACACGGCCGTGAGGATCGCCGAATCGGCCGTGCTGAGCCCGGCGGACGTGGCGCACTACCGCCGTGCCGGTGCCGACGTCGTCCTCATCGGCGAGGCCCTGGTCACCGGCGACCCGGTGGCCACCCTGCAGGCGTTCCTCGCGGCCGGGGATGAGAAGGTGCGGACAGAGCGGAGCGAGGCGACATGAGCGGTCTGCGCGACCAGCCGGGGCCGTTCTTCGGCGACTTCGGCGGACGGTACATGCCCGAGTCGCTGATCGTGGCGATCGACGAGCTGGCGGAGGCCTACCAGGCGGCGATCACCGACCCCGCCTTCCGCGACGAGCTCGCCCGGCTGCTGCACTCCTACGCCGGGCGCCCGTCCGCGCTGACCGAGGTGCCGCGCTTCGCCGAGCACGCAGGCGGCGCCCGGGTGTTCCTCAAGCGGGAGGACCTCAACCACACCGGCTCGCACAAGATCAACAACGTGCTGGGCCAGGCGCTGCTGACCAGGCGGCTCGGCAAGACCCGCGTGATCGCGGAGACCGGCGCCGGCCAGCACGGCGTGGCCACGGCGACCGCGGCCGCCCTGTTCGGCCTGGACTGCACCATCTACATGGGCGAGGTCGACACCGAGCGGCAGGCGCTGAACGTGGCCCGGATGCGGCTGCTCGGCGCCGAGGTGGTGCCGGTGCGGACCGGGTCGCGCACCCTGAAGGACGCCATCAACGACGCGTACCGCGACTGGGTGGCCTCCGTGGAGACCACGAACTACATCTTCGGCACCGCCGCCGGTCCGCATCCGTTCCCGGCGATGGTGCGCGACTTCCAGAAGATCATCGGCGAGGAGGCCCGCGCGCAGCTGCTGGAGGAGGCCGGCCGGCTGCCGGACGCCGTCGTCGCCTGCGTCGGCGGCGGGTCGAACGCGATCGGCATGTTCGACGCGTTCCTGGACGACGAGGACGTGAAGCTGTACGGCGTGGAGGCGGCCGGCGACGGCGTGGACACGCCGCGGCACGCGGCCTCGATCGAGCGAGGACGACCGGGCGTGCTGCACGGCGCGAAGACCTACGTGCTGCAGGACGAGGACGGCCAGACCATCGAGTCGCACTCGATCTCCGCCGGCCTGGACTACCCGGGCGTCGGCCCCGAGCACGCGTGGCTGGCGGACATCGGCCGCGCGTCCTACATCCCGGCCACCGACGACCAGGCCATGCAGGCGCTGCGCCTGCTCAGCCGCACCGAGGGGATCATCCCGGCGATCGAGTCCGCGCACGCCCTCGCCGGCGCGCTGCGGATCGGGCGCGAGCTTGGCCCGGACGGCCTGATCGCGGTCTGCCTCTCCGGCCGCGGCGACAAGGACATGGACACCGCCGCTCGGTACTTCCACCTGTACGACGTGGAGAGCACCCCGTGACCCGCGTCGAGGACGCCATCCGGCGCGCGCACGACGCCGACCGCGGCGCGTTCGTCGGCTACCTGCCCGTCGGCTACCCCGACCTGGACACCAGCATCCAGGCGGCGCTCACCCTCGCCCGCAACGGCGTGGACGTGATCGAGCTCGGGCCGCCCTACAGCGACCCGGTGATGGACGGTGCGATCATCCAGGAGGCGACGCAGCACGCCTTGGCGAACGGCTTCCGGATGCGGGACCTGTTCACCGCCGTGCGCGCGATCACCGCCGAGACCGACGTCCCGGTCGTGGTGATGACGTACTGGAACCCGGTGCTGCAGTACGGCGTCGACCGGTACGCGGACGACCTCCTCGCCGCCGGCGGGGCAGGGCTGATCACCCCCGACATCACGCCCGAGGCGGCGGGGGAGTGGATCGCGGCGAGCAGGCGCACCGGCCTGGACCGGATCTTCCTCGCCGCGCCGACCTCGACCGACGAGCGTCTCGATCTGGTCATCTCCTCCTCCACCGGCTTCGTGTACACCGTGTCGACCATGGGCATCACCGGGGAGCGCGCCGCGCTCGACCGCGCCGCCCGCACGCTCGTGGAGCGGCTGCGCGACCGCGGGGCGTCCCGCGCGTGCGTCGGCATCGGCATCTCGAACGCGGAGCAGGTGGCCGGCGTCGTCGAGTACGCCGACGGCGCCATCGTGGGCACCGCCCTCGTCCGCGCCCTCCGCGACGGCGGCCTGGACGGCCTCGCCGACACCACCAGGGCGCTGGCGGCCGGTACGCCGTCGGCGCGCTTCGGAACAGGAAACTAGAATCGCTCTCATGTCCCTCGCGCTTCACAGCACCGTCCCGGGCGTGCTCGCCAGCATCCCGAGCCCGCCGATCAGCTTCATCGAGGTCGGCCCGCTCCGGATCCACTTCTACGCCCTCTGCATCATCGCGGGGATCATCGCGGCGGTGCTGATCACGAACCATCGCCTCACCCGCCGCGGCGCGGAGAAGTGGGTGGTCATCGACATCGCGATCCTGGCCGTGCCGCTGGCGATCATCGGCGCCCGGATCTTCCACGTGCTCACCCACCCGAACTTCTACTTCGGCCCCGGGAAGAACACCTGGAACCCGTTCGAGCCGGGCTCGGTGTGGGCGATCTGGGAGGGCGGCATCGCCATCTTCGGCGCGCTGCTCGGCGGCGCCGTCGGCGCCTGGCTGGGGTGCCGGTGGACCGGCATCCGGTTCTGGACCTTCGCGGACGCCCTCGCGCCGGGCCTCCTGCTCGCGCAGGCCGTGGGGCGGTTCGGCAACTGGTTCAACCAGGAGCTGTTCGGCCTTCCCACCGACCTGCCGTGGGGCCTGGAGATCGACCCGGACAACCCGGCGTTCCCACCGGGCCTGGCCGAGGACACCCTGTTCCACCCCACCTTCCTGTACGAGGTCGTCTGGAACGGCCTCGGCGTGATCGTGCTGCTCTGGCTGGGCCACCGGCTGAAGCTGCAGTGGGGCAAGCTGTTCGCCTGCTACCTGATCTGGTACAGCGCGGGCCGCATCGTCTGGGAGTCCATCCGCATCGACCCGAGCGAGGTCATCCTCGGCCTGCGCAGCAACGTGTGGGCCGCGATCCTCGGGGTCGTCGTCGGCGTCGTCATCCTGATCGTGCAGACGCGCCGTCACCCGGGCCGCGAGCCCTCGCCGTACATGCCAGGGCGAGCACCCGAGTCCGTGCATGTACAATCACAGAACACCAGCGAGTACGTCGACGTGAGTGAGCCTCCGGCCGGCGACATCGAAGCAGGGGACACCGCCACAAGCGCCGCTCCCACCAGCTGACACCCGCCCCTGAGGCGCGGTTCCGTCTGTGGGATCCCCCGCCCGCACTGCGCAGGCCGACGACGTCCTTTGTGCACCAAGACCCGACCGAGGACGGCAGCATGGCTTCCAGCCGCCACACGAACGACCCCGCACAGCCGGTGGGCCAGCGGTTCCCCGCAGCCCAGGGGCTGTACAACCCCGCGCACGAGAAGGACGCCTGCGGCCTGGCGATGGTCGCGACCCTGCGCGGCACGCCGGGACACGACATCATCGCGCTCGCCCTGCAGGCGCTGCGCAACCTCGAGCACCGCGGGGCGATCGGCTCCGACGCCGGCACCGGCGACGGCGCGGGCATCCTCACCCAGATGCCCGACGCGTTCCTGCGCGACGTGGTGTCCTTCCCGCTGCCCCCGGCGGGACAGTACGCCGCGGGACTGGCGTTCCTGCCGCGCGATTCCAGCGCGCGCCGCGAGCAGAAGGCCGGCATCGAGCGGATCGCCCGCGAGGAGGGCCTGACCGTCCTCGGCTGGCGCGTCGTGCCCACCGCGAACGAGCACCTCGGCAAGCTCGCCGACGAGGCGCGCCCGGCCTTCGAGCAGCTGTTCGTCTCCCGTCCCGCCGCCGGTGACCGGGAGGCGGCGTCCGGGATCGCGCTGGACCGGATCGCGTACCGGCTCCGCAAGCGCGCCGGACACGAGCTCGGCGCCTACTTCGTGACCCTGTCCGCCCGCACGCTCGGGTACAAGGGCATGGTCACCACCCTGCAGCTGGAGCCGTTCTACCCCGACCTGCAGGACGAGCGCTTCGCCTCGGAGCTCGCGGTCGTGCACTCGCGGTACTCCACGAACACGTTCCCGTCGTGGCCGCTCGCGCAGCCGCTGCGGATGCTGGCGCACAACGGCGAGATCAACACCGTCGGCGGCAACCGCAACTGGATGCGCGCCCGGCAGTCGCAGCTGGAGTCCGAGCTGCTCGGCGACATGAAGCCGCTCCTGCCGATCTGCACGCCCGGCGCGAGCGACTCCGCATCGTTCGACGAGGTGCTCGAGCTGCTCACCCTCACCGGCCGCAGCCTCCCGCACGCGATCATGATGATGGTGCCGGAGGCGTGGGAGAAGCAGCCGGGCCTCGACCCCGACCTGCGCGCCTTCTACGAGTTCCACTCCAACCAGATGGAGCCGTGGGACGGTCCCGCCGCGCTGATCTTCACCGACGGCACCCTGGTCGGTGCGACCCTGGACCGCAACGGGCTGCGCCCCGGCCGGTGGACCGAGACCACCGACGGGCTGGTGGTGATCGGCAGCGAGACCGGCGTGCTGGAGTTCGAGCCGGAGCGGATCAAGCGCCGCGGCCGGCTGCGCCCGGGCCGGATGTTCCTCGTCGACACCGCGCAGGGCCGCATCATCGAGGATGAGGAGATCAAGCGCGAGCTCGCCACCATGCATCCGTGGCAGGAGTGGCTGGATGCCGGCGCGGTGCGCCTGGCCGACCTGCCGGAGCGCGAGCACATCGTGCATCCGGCCGCCTCGATCACCCGCCGCCAGCGCACCTTCGGCTACACCGAGGAGGAGGTGCGGATCCTGCTCACCCCGATGGGGCAGACCGGGGTCGAGCCGCTGGGCGCGATGGGCAGCGACACGCCCATCGCCGTGCTCAGCGAGCGGCCGCGCCTGCTCTTCGACTACTTCGTGCAGCAGTTCGCGCAGGTGACCAACCCGCCGCTGGACGCCATCCGCGAGGAGGTCGTCACCAGCCTGCGCCTCGGCCTCGGACCGGAGCGCAACCTGCTGGACTGGGGGCCCGAGCACGCCCGCACGGTCACGCTGGACTTCCCGGTGATCGACAACGACGAGCTCGCGAAGATCCGGCACATCGACCGCGCCCTGCCCGACCGCTCCAGCGTGACGATCAAGGGGCTGTACCACTTCGACGCCGGCCCGCACACCATGCGCGAGCGGCTCACGGAGATGTGCGCCGAGGTGGATGCCGCGATCGAACGCGGAGCGGAGTTCATCATCCTGTCCGACCGCGACTCGAACAAGGACCTGGTGCCGATCCCGTCGCTGCTGATGCTGTCGGCAGTGCACCACCACCTGATCCGCAACGAGAACCGGATGAAGGTGGGTCTCATCGTCGAGGCCGGCGACGTGCGCGAGGTGCACCACGTCGCCACCCTGATCGGCTACGGAGCATCCGCCGTCAACCCGTATCTGGCGATGGAGACCGTCGAACACCTCGTGCGCACCGGCTTCATCACCGGCGTCACGCCCGAGCAGGCGGTGCGGAACCTCATCTACGCGCTCGGCAAGGGCGTGCTGAAGATCATGTCGAAGATGGGTATCTCCACGGTGTCCTCGTACGCCGGCGCACAGGTGTTCGAGGCGGTGGGCCTCAGCCAGGAATTCGTGGACGAGTTCTTCACCGGAACCGAGACCAAGCTCGGCGGCATCGGCATCGAGGACGTGTTCGCCGAGAACCAGGCGCGGCACGACTTCGCCTACCCGGAGGACGCCGCGGCCCGCGCCCACGAGCGGCTGTGGACCGGCGGGGAGTACCAGTGGCGCCGCGACGGCTCGCCGCACCTGTTCAACCCGGAGACCGTGTTCCGGCTGCAGCACTCCACGCGCACCCGGCGGTACGACATCTTCCGCGAGTACACCAGGCTCGTGGACGACCAGTCGCGCGAGCTGAAGACGCTGCGCGGCCTGTTCGAGCTACGCACGGGGGAGCGGCCCCCGGTGCCGCTGGACGAGGTGGAGCCGGTGTCGGAGATCGTGAAGCGGTTCTCCACCGGCGCGATGAGCTACGGCTCGATCTCGCAGGAGGCGCACGAGACGCTCGCGATCGCGATGAACCGGCTGGGCGCGAAGTCCAACACCGGTGAGGGCGGCGAGGACCCGGAGCGCCTGGTCGACCCGGAGCGCCGCAGCGCCATCAAGCAGGTCGCCTCCGGCCGGTTCGGCGTCACCAGCCAGTACCTGACCGAGGCGGACGACCTGCAGATCAAGCTCGCGCAGGGCGCCAAGCCCGGCGAGGGCGGGCAGCTGCCGCCGCAGAAGGTGTACCCGTGGGTCGCGCGCACCCGGCACGCCACCCCCGGCGTGGGGCTCATCTCCCCGCCGCCGCACCACGACATCTACTCGATCGAGGATCTGAAGCAGCTGATCTTCGACCTCAAGCGCGCGAACCCGAAGGCCCGCATCCACACCAAGCTGGTCAGCCAGTCCGGCATCGGCGCGGTCGCCGCGGGCGTGGCGAAGGCGCTCAGCGACGTCGTGCTGGTGTCCGGCCACGACGGCGGCACGGGTGCCAGCCCGCTGAACTCCCTCAAGCACGCCGGCACCCCGTGGGAGCTGGGCCTGGCCGAGACCCAGCAGACGCTGATGCTGAACGGCATGCGCGACCGCGTGGTGGTGCAGGTGGACGGCCAGCTCAAGACCGGCCGCGACGTGATCATCGGCGCGCTGCTCGGGGCGGAGGAGTTCGGCTTCGCCACCGCGCCGCTCGTGGTCAGCGGATGCGTGATGATGCGGGTGTGCCACCTGGACACCTGCCCGGTCGGCGTCGCCACGCAGAACCCGGTGCTGCGGCAGCGCTTCACGGGCAAGCCGGAGTTCGTGGTGAACTTCATGGAGTTCATCGCGGAGGAGGTGCGCGAGCTCCTCGCCGAGCTGGGCTTCCGCTCCCTGGACGAGATCATCGGCCGCACCGACCTGCTGCGCACGGACGCCGCGATCCGGCACTGGAAGGCGGAGGGCCTGGACCTCACGCCGATCCTGGAAGGGCCGGTGTTCCCCGCCGACGAGCCGCGCCGCAGCGGCCGGCCGCAGGACCACGAGCTGGACGCCCACTTCGACTCCCAGCTCATCGAGATGGCGCGCGAGGCCCTCGAGGACAGGGCGCCGGTGGTCATCGAGCTGCCGATCCGCAACACCGAGCGGGCCGTGGGCACCATGCTCGGCCACGAGGTCACCGCGCGGTTCGGGGCGGACGGCCTCGCCCGCGAGACCATCGACATCACCCTGCACGGCACGGCCGGGCAGTCGCTCGGCGCCTTCCTCCCGCCCGGGATCATCCTGCGGCTCGAGGGCGACGCCAACGACTACGTCGGCAAGGGCCTGTCCGGCGGAGACATCACCATCCGCCCGCCGCGCGCGGCGACCTTCGCCCCGCACCGCAACGTCGTCGCCGGCAACGTGATCGGCTACGGCGCCACCTCGGGGACGATGTTCATCTCGGGCGTCGTGGGGGAGCGGTTCCTGGTCCGCAACTCCGGCGCCACGGCGGTCGTGGAGGGCGTCGGCGACCACGCCCTGGAGTACATGACCGGCGGTCTGGCCGTCATCCTGGGCGAGACCGGGCGCAACCTCGGCGCCGGCATGTCCGGCGGCGTCGCCTTCGTGCGGGGCCTGCGCCGCGAGAACATCAACGCCCAGTCGCTGGACAGCGGCGAGCTGCAGCTCGAGCCGCTCGACCGCGCCGACCTCGAACTGCTGCGCGACCTGCTCGCGGAGCACCTCGAGCGGACGGCATCCCCGCTCGCCGCCGAGCTCCTCGCCGACTTCGATGCGGCGCAGGCGGACTTCGTCAAGGTTGTGCCGCGCGATTTCGCCGCGGTGCAGAACGCACGCCGGGAGGCGGAGGCCGAGGGGCTCGACCCCGACGGCGACGTCGTCTGGAACCGGATCCTGGAGGTGACCGGTGGCTGATCCCAAAGGCTTCCTGAAGATCACGGAGCGCGAGCTGCCGGCCCGGCGCCCCGTGCCCGTCCGCATCATGGACTGGAAGGAGGTGTACGAGCCCGGCGACCGGGCCGTGCTCCGCCGCCAGGCCAGCCGCTGCATGGACTGCGGCATCCCGTTCTGCCACTCCGGATGCCCGCTGGGCAACCTCATCCCGGAGTGGAACGACCTCACCTGGCGCGGCGAGGACCGCACCGCGATCGAGCGGCTGCACGCCACGAACAACTTCCCGGAGTTCACCGGGCGGCTGTGCCCCGCGCCGTGCGAGAGCGCGTGCGTGCTCGGGATCAACCAGCCCGCCGTGACCATCAAGCAGGTCGAGGTCTCGATCATCGACGAGGCCTTCGCCCGCGGCTGGGTGGAGCCGCAGCCCCCCGCCCGGCTCACCGGCAAGACCGTCGCCGTCGTCGGCTCCGGACCCGCCGGCCTGGCCGCCGCGCAGCAGCTCACCCGCGCCGGGCACACCGTCGCCGTGTACGAGCGGGACGACCGCATCGGCGGGCTGCTCCGCTACGGCATCCCGGACTTCAAGATGGAGAAGCGGCACCTCGAGTCGCGCCTGCGCCAGATGCAGGAGGAGGGCACCCGCTTCCGCGCCGGCGTCGAGATCGGCAAGGACCTCAGCTGGGACGGCCTGCGCGCCCGGTACGACGCCGTGGTCATCGCGACCGGCGCGACCGTGCCGCGCGACCTGCCCATCCCCGGGCGCGACCTGGACGGCGTGCACTTCGCGATGGAGTACCTCGTCGAATCGAACCGCAGGGTCGCCGGCGACGACGTGCCGAACCAGATCACCGCCGAGGGCAAGCACGTGGTGGTGATCGGCGGCGGCGACACCGGCGCCGACTGCATCGGCACCGCGCACCGGCAGGGGGCGCTCAGCGTGACCAACCTCGCCATCGGCCGGCAGCCGTCCACCGAGCGCCCGGAGCACCAGCCGTGGCCGACGATGCCGAACCTGTTCGAGGTGCAGTCCGCGCACGAGGAGGGCGGCGAGCGGGTCTACCTCGCCTCGACCGTCGAGTTCCTGCCGAACGCGGCCGGCGAAGTGCGCGCCCTGCGCGTGGCCGAGACCGAGTTCGTGGATGGACGCCGCGTGCCCAAGAGCGGCACCGAACGGGAGATCCCGGCCGATCTCGTGCTGATCGCGATGGGCTTCACCGGCCCGGAGCGGGACGGGTACCACGGCGAGACGACTCCGCAGTTCACCGACCGCGGGGCGATCCGCCGCGACGGCGACTACCAGACCACCGTGCCCGGCGTGTTCGTCGCCGGGGACGCCGGCCGCGGCCAGTCGCTCATCGTGTGGGCGATCGCCGAAGGCCGCGCGGTCGCCGCGGCCGTCGACCGGCACCTGATGGGCACCACCGTGCTGCCCGCGCCGGTGCGTCCCACGGATGTCGCGCTGAGCGTCCAGCCCGCGTAGGCTGAGCGCGGCAGCGCCGCCTGTACCTGATCCCCCTCATACCCTGGAGACATCTGTTGAGACGCGCGAAAATCGTCGCCACCCTCGGCCCGGCCACCTCGACCTATGAATCGGTCCGCGCCCTGATCGACGCCGGAGTGGACGTCGCCCGCCTGAACCTGAGCCACGGCGACTACTCCGTGCACGAGGCGAACTACGCCAACGTGCGCCGCGCCGCCGAGGACTCCGGCCGGGCGGTCGCGGTGCTCGTCGACCTGCAGGGGCCGAAGATCCGGCTCGGCAAGTTCGAGGGCGGCCCGTACGAGCTCGCCGAGGGCGACATCTTCAAGATCACCACCGAGGACATCCTCGGCACCAAGGAGATCTCGGGGACGACGTTCAAGGGGCTGCCGAACGACGTCAAGCCCGGCGACTTCCTGCTCATCGACGACGGCAAGGTCCGCGTCGAGGTGCTGGAGACCGACGGCACGGTCGTGACGACCCGGGTCGTGGTCGCCGGCGCGGTGTCCAACAACAAGGGCATCAACCTGCCCGGCGTCGCGGTCAGCGTCCCCGCGCTCAGCGAGAAGGACGAGGCCGACCTCCGCTGGGGCCTGCGCACCGGCGTGGACATCATCGCGCTGTCGTTCGTGCGCAACGCCGCCGACGTCACCCGCGTGCACGAGATCATGGCCGAGGAGGGCGTGCGCATCCCGGTCATCGCCAAGATCGAGAAGCCGCAGGCGGTGGACAACCTCGAGGAGATCGTCGACGCCTTCGACGGCATCATGGTCGCCCGCGGCGACCTGGGCGTCGAGCTGCCGCTGGAGGCGGTGCCGATCGTGCAGAAGCGCGCGGTCGAGCTGGCCCGCCGCAACGCCAAGCCGGTCATCGTCGCCACCCAGATGCTGGAGTCGATGATCAACAGCCCGGTGCCCACCCGCGCCGAGACCTCCGACGTCGCCAACGCCGTGCTCGACGGTGCGGACGCCGTGATGCTCTCCGGCGAGACCAGCGTGGGCGAGTACCCGGTGATCGCGGTGCAGACCATGGCCCGGATCATCGAGTCCACCGAGGAGCACGGCCTCGAGCGGATCCTCCCGCTGACCACCAAGCCGCGCACCCAGGGCGGGGCGATCACGCTCGCCGCCCTCGAGGTCGCCGAGTTCGTGGAGGCGAAGTTCCTCTGCGTGTTCACCCAGTCCGGCGACTCCGCACGCCGGCTGTCCCGGCTGCGCTCGCGCATCCCGATGCTCGCCTTCACGCCCGAGCCCGGCATCCGCCGCCGCATGGCGCTCACCTGGGGCATCACCTCCACCCTGGTCGACAGCGTCGAGCACACCGACCTGATGTACCACCAGGTGGACGACTACCTGCTCGGCACGGGCTTGGCGAAGGAGGGGGACAAGGTCGTCGTGATCTCCGGATCCCCTCCCGGCATCATCGGCTCCACCAACGACATCCGCGTGCACAAGGTCGGCGACGCGCACGGCGGCGCCGCCCCGGTGTACAAGCGCGGGCTCTGATCGAGCGCGCGCTTCGAGGACGCGCACGAGGGGGCAGGCGATCGGCCTGCCCCCCTCGTGCGTTAGAGTCGACCAGGGCCGGCGTGGCGGAATGGCAGACGCGGAGCACTCAAAATGCTTTGTCCGAAAGGGCGTGTGGGTTCGAGTCCCACCGCCGGCACCAATAGGATGTCTGTGTGACCGATCACGAGCAGCAGCCTGAGCAGTCCACGGCATCCGCCCCGCGACGCGTCGTCGTCGCCGAGGACGAATCGCTGATCCGCCTCGACATCGTCGAGATCCTCCGCGACAACGGCTTCGACGTCGTCGGCGAGGCCGGCGACGGCGAGACCGCCGTCCAGCTCGCCACCGAGCTGCGGCCGGACCTCGTGATCATGGACGTGAAGATGCCGCAGCTGGACGGCATCAGCGCCGCCGAGCGGCTGCACAAGAACCACATCGCGCCGGTCGTCCTGCTCACGGCGTTCAGCCAGAAGGAGCTCGTCGAGCGGGCCAGCGAGGCGGGCGCCCTGGCCTACGTGGTCAAGCCGTTCACGCCGAACGACCTGCTCCCGGCGATCGAGATCGCCCTGGCCCGGCATGAGCAGATCATCACGCTCGAGGCCGAGGTCGCCGACATGGTCGAGCGCTTCGAGACCCGCAAGCTCGTCGACCGCGCCAAGGGCCTGCTGAACGAGAAGATGGGCCTCACCGAGCCCGAGGCGTTCCGCTGGATCCAGAAGGCGTCGATGGACCGCCGACTGACCATGCAGGACGTCGCCAAGGCGATCATCGAGCAGCTGGCGCCGAAGAAGCAGTGATCCCGCTCGGCGGCGGGGTCCAGCCCCGTCCGCTGTGCGAAGGGGACTGAGCGCGCGTCGCTCAGTCGGCGACGTCGCGGATGAGGTTCGTGATCCGGATCGTGGAGCAGCGCCGGCCCTGCTCGTCGGTGACGACGATCTCGTGCACCGTCATGGTGCGGCCGAGGTGGATCGGGGTGCACACGCCGGTGACGGTGCCCGAGGTCGCCGACCGGGTGTGCGTGGCGTTGATGTCCACGCCCACCGCGAGCCGCCCGGGACCGGCGTGCATGTTCGCCGCCATCGACCCCAGCGACTCGCCCAGCACGACATACGCGCCGCCGTGCAGCAGCCCCACCGGCTGCGTGTTCCCCTCCACCGGCATGGTCGCGACGGCGCGCTCCACGCTGAACTCGGTGAACCGGATCCCCATCTTCTCCGCCAGCGCGCCCATGCCGCGGCGGGTGGCCCACTCCAGGCCGGGGGAGAGGGTCTGGTCGCTCACGCGTCCTCCTCAGCGAGTGTCGTCAGCCCTCGTTAGGCTGACAGGGTGACGGACTCCGCAAAGCCTACCCTCATGGTCGTCGACGGCCATTCGCTCGCCTACCGCGCCTTCTTCGCGCTGCCGGTCGAGAACTTCACCACCAGGGACAACCAGCACACGAACGCCATCTACGGCTTCCTGTCGATGCTGATCAACCTGATCAAGGCCGAGCGTCCCACCCACATGGCGATCGCCTTCGACACGTCGCGCCACTCGTTCCGCACCGAGGTGTACGCCGAGTACAAGGCCACCCGCTCGGAGACCCCGCCGGAGTTCCGGGGGCAGATCCCGCTGCTGCAGGAGTGCCTGAACGCGATGTCCATCCCGGTGCTCACCAAGGAGGGCGTCGAGGCGGACGACATCCTGGCGACCCTGGCCACCCAGGGCGCCGCGCAGGGCTACGACGTGCTCGTCGTCTCCGGCGACCGCGACACCATCCAGCTCGTCAACGACGAGATCACCCTGCTCTACCCGTCCGTGCAGGGGGTGTCGCAGCTGAAGCGCTACGACCCGGCGACGGTGGTCGAGCGCTACGGGGTCCGGCCCGAGCAGTACCCCGACATCGCCGCGCTGGTGGGGGAGACCAGCGACAACCTGCCCGGCGTCCCGAAAGTGGGCGAGAAGACGGCGGTGAAGTGGCTGAACCAGTTCGGCTCGCTCGATGAGCTGCTCGAACGCGCCGGGGAGATCAAGGGCGTGGTCGGCGGCAACCTGCGCGAGCACATCGAGGACGTCCGACGGAACCGCCAGCTGAACCGGCTGCTGCGGGACGTGGACCTGCCGGTCGGGCCCGCCGAGCTGGTGGTGACGCCGATCGACGCGCTGGCCGTGCGCGACATCTTCGCCCGGCTGGAGTTCCGCACCCTGCTGCCGCGCGTGTTCGAGGCCGTCGGCGCCGAGGACGACGGCGGCGCGCAGGCGGATGCCGTGGAGATGCCCTCGCCCGTGGAGACTGGCGCCGCCGACATCGCCACGTGGGCGGCCGCGCAGCAGGGACCGCTCGGCGTCGCGCTCGTGCTCGCCGGTGAACGCGTGCACCGGATCGGGGTCGCCTCGGCCACCGAGTTGCGCGAGACGGACTGGTCGGATGACGCCGCCGACGCGCTGCGCGCCTGGCTGGAATCGGACGCCCCGAAGGTGCTGCATGACGCGAAGCCGCAGGTGAAGGCGCTGCGCCGCGCCGGCATCCGTCTCCGCGGGCTCGCCGGGGACACGCTGCTCGCCGGCTGGCTGATGCGGCCCAGCTTCCCCGACAAGACGCTCGCCAACCTGGTGGAGCGCTACCTCGGCGAGAAGCTCCCCGAGGCGGACCCGACCCAGCTGGTGCCGGAGAACGAGGGCGCCACGCCGGCGCAGGAGGCGTGGTTCACGCTGCGCACCGACGAGGCGCTGCGCGCGGCGATGCCGGACAGCGTCGCGACCGTGCTCACCGCCATCGAGCTGCCCACCCTGCTCACCCTCGCCGACATGGAGCTGGCAGGCGTCGCCGTCTCGCACGACGTGCTCTCCGCGTTCTCGGCCGAGCTGGGCGCCCGCGCCGACGCGATCGCCCAGCAGGCGTACGCGACGATCGGGCACGAGGTGAACCTCGGCTCACCCAAGCAGCTGCAGGAGGTGCTGTTCGAGGAGCTGCAGCTGCCGAAGACGCGCAAGACGAAGACCGGGTACTCCACGGATGCCGCGGCGCTGGCCGACCTGCAGGAGAGCACCCCGCATCCGTTCCTGGAGCAGCTGTCGCAGCACCGCGAGGCGACGAAGCTGCGCCAGATCATCGAGTCCCTCGATGTCGCCATCCGCGAGGACGGGCGCATCCACACCACCTACCTGCAGACCGGCAGCCAGACCGGACGCCTCTCCAGCACCGACCCGAATCTGCAGAACATCCCGATCCGCACCGAGGAGTCCCGCCGCATCCGCAGCGCCTTCCGGGTCGGCGAAGGGTTCGAGACGCTGCTGACCGCGGACTACTCGCAGATCGAGATGCGGATCATGGCGCACCTGTCCGGGGACCCGGGACTCATCGAGGCGTTCAACTCCGGGGAGGACCTGCACCGGTTCGTCGGCGCGCGGGTGTTCGGCGTGGCGCCGGAGGACGTCACCCCCGCCATGCGCACCAAGGTCAAGGCGATGTCGTACGGGCTCGTGTACGGGCTCAGCGCGTTCGGCCTGTCGAAGCAGCTGCGCATCGAGCAGGCCGAGGCGAAGCAGCTGATGATGGAGTACTTCGCCCGGTTCGGCGCGGTGCGCGACTACCTGCGAGCCTCCGTGATGAAGGCGAAGGAGGACGGCTACACCGAGACGATCTTCGGCCGCCGGCGGCCCTTCCCGGACCTGTCCAGCCCGAACCGGGTGCTGCGCGAGAACGCGGAGCGGGCGGCGCTGAACGCGCCGATCCAGGGCAGCGCGGCGGACATCATGAAGATCGCGCTGTTCCGCATCCACGACGATCTCACCGCGGCCGGTCTCCGCTCGCGCGTGCTGCTGCAGATCCACGACGAGCTCGTCGTGGAGGTCGCGCCGGGGGAGTGGGACGAGGCGGAGCGGATCGTCCGCGAGCGCATGGCGGGAGCTGCCGACCTGTCGGTGCCCCTGGACGTGCAGGTCGGGCGCGGCAGCGACTGGAACGAGGCCGGGCACTGACGTTCCGCGAGGCCTCGGGGACGTCCCACTAGGCTGAGCGGCATGACGTCAGAAACGCGCACGCCGACCGCGATCGACGCGGTCGCGGAGGAGTGGGTCGACACGATCGCCCGCCTGGTCCCCACCATCGGCACCTACATCGGCCGCACCGAGCACAATCACCGGTTCGGCGACCTGAGCCCCGCTGGCCACGAGGAGTACGCCGAGGCCGCGCGCGCCGCGCTGCGGTCGCTGGAGGCGCTGGAGCCGGCCGACGCGGTCGACGAGGTCACCAAGGCGGATCTGAGCGCCGAGCTGCGCCTGGAGATCGAGCTGCACGACGCCCAGTGGCATCTGCGGGATCTCAACGTGATCGCCTCGGCGCCTCAGGACGTCCGCCAGGCGTTCGACCTGATGCCGACGGCCAGCACCGAGGACTGGTCCACGATCGCCACCCGGCTCGCCGCGGTCCCGGAGGCGCTGCGCGGCTACACCGAGACGCTCCGCGAGGGCATCGCCCGCGGCGTGGTGCCGGCCCGGAGGCAGGTGCGGGAGGTCGCCGACCAGATCGTGCGCTACACCGCCGACGACGGATTCTTCGCCGAGCTCGTGGCGAACGCCGCTCCCGCCGACGGCCAGCTGCCGGCATCCCTCGCCCGCGACCTCGCCGACAACGCCGCGGCCGCGCGCGTCGCCTACGACGAGCTGCGCGCCTTCCTCACCGGCACCCTGGCGGATGCGGCGAGCGAGACGGATGCCGTCGGCCGCGAGCTCTACGCCCTGAACTCCCGGCGCTTCCTCGGCGCCACGATCGACCTCGACGAGACCTACGAGTGGGGGCGCGAGGAGCTGGAGCGGATGATCGCGGAGCAGACCGCGATCGCGCACGAGATCCTCCCCGGCGCGAGCGTGGCGGAGGCGGTGGCGCATCTCGACGCCGACCCGTCCCGCAAGCTCCACGGCACCGAGGCGCTGCAGCGGTGGATGCAGGAGACCAGCGACCGCGCCATCGCGGAGCTCGGCGCCACGCACTTCGACATCCCGGAGCAGATCCGCACACTGGAGTGCATGATCGCCCCGACGCAGGAGGGCGGCATCTACTACACCGGCCCCACCGACGACTTCTCCCGCCCCGGGCGGATGTGGTGGTCGGTGCCGGAGGGCGTGACCGAGTTCGACACCTGGCGCGAGCTGACCACCGTCTACCACGAGGGGGTGCCGGGCCACCACCTGCAGATCGCGCAGGCGGTGTACAACCGCGGGCAGCTCAACTCCTGGCGGCGCCTGCTGGCCGGCACCTCCGGCCACGCGGAGGGCTGGGCGCTGTACGCGGAGCGGCTGATGGAGCAGCTCGGCTACCTGGACGACCCGGCCGACCGGCTCGGCATGCTGGATGGCCAGCGGATGCGCGCCGCTCGCGTCGTCCTGGACATCGGCGTGCACCTCGGCAAGGAGCGGCCCGGGGGCGGCGGAGCGTGGGATGCGGCCTACGCGCTGGAGTTCCTGCGCGCGAACGTCAACATGCCCGACGAGTTCGTCCGGTTCGAGGTCAACCGGTACCTGGGCTGGCCGGGTCAGGCGCCGTCGTACAAGGTCGGACAGCGGATCTGGGAGCAGGTGCGGGCCGCGGCCGAGCAGGAGCCGGACTTCTCGTTCAAGGAGTTCCACAAGCGGGCGCTGGACCTGGGCGGCGTCGGCCTGGACACCCTGCGCAGCGTCTTCCTGCGCTGAGCGGGCTTCCGGAGCCGGCGGAATAGCGTCGGACGGCGCGGGGTTCATTCGTCTGAATGGAGAGGACGATCATGGACATCGAGTTCGGACTGGACACCTTCGGCGACATCACGGTGGGCCCGGACGGGAAGCCGCTCAGCGCGGCGCAGACGATCCGCAACGTCGTGGCGCAGGCGGAGCTCGCCGACGCCGTCGGCGTCGACTTCTTCGGGGTGGGGGAGCACCACCGCGCCGAGTTCGCGGTGTCCGCACCCGAGATGGTGCTCGCCGCGATCGCGGGGCGCACGAAGCGGATCCGGCTCGGGACGGCGGTGACGGTCCTCTCCTCGGACGACCCGGTGCGGGTGTTCGAGCGCTTCGCCACCCTGGACGCACTGTCAGACGGCCGCGCGGAGGTGGTGCTCGGGCGCGGCTCGTTCATCGAGTCCTTCCCGCTGTTCGGCTACGACCTGAAGGACTACGAGGCGCTCTTCGAGGAGAAGCTCGACCTGTTCGTGCAGCTTCTTCGCGAAGAGCCGGTGACCTGGTCGGGCACGATGCGCGCGCCGCTGACCGACGCCGACGTGTTCCCGAAGACCGAGCACGGGCTGCGCACCTGGGTCGGCGTGGGCGGCAGCCCGGAGTCCGTGGTGCGGGTGGCGCGGCACGGCCTCGGCTTGATGCTCGCCATCATCGGCGGCCCGGCCGCGCGCTTCGCACCGTTCGTCGAGCTGTATCACCGTTCCGTGCGCAGCTTCGGCACGACCGCGCATCCGGTCGCGGTGCACTCGCCGGGGCATATCGCCGGCACCGACGAGGAGGCGTGGGAGACCGCCTACCCCGGCTTCGAGGCGATGAACAACACCATCGGCCGGGAGCGCGGCTGGCCGCCGTACAGCCGTGCGCGGTTCCAGAACGACGTGGGCCCCGCGGGGGCGCTGTACGTCGGCTCACCCGACCGGGTGGCGGCGAAGATCGCCGACACCGTCCGCACGCTCGGCATCGGCCGGTTCGACCTGAAATACTCCACGGGCACCCTGCCGCATGAGGCGATGATGCGCAGCATCGAGCTGTACGGCTCCGAGGTGGTGCCGCGGGTGCGGCGGCTGCTCGCCGCGGACGCCTGAGCGCCGCTTTCGGCGCCGAGCGGTGAGGCGGGCCCGGCGGCCCTACGATGAAGGCATGCCCGAGACCGCACTGCCGAGCCGCCACACGCTCGGCGAGAGACTGGACGTCCTGCCGTTCACCCGGCGCCACCTGCGGGTGCTGACCGGGTCGGGCATCGGCTGGGCGCTGGACGCGATGGACGTCGGGCTGATCTCGTTCATCATCGCCGTGCTCATCCGAGAATGGTCGCTGACCCCGGCGGAGTCGGGATGGATCGCCTCGATCGGGTTCGTCGGAATGGCCGTCGGCGCAA
This sequence comes from Microbacterium sp. EF45047, assembly GCF_028472845.1. Taxonomy (NCBI): domain Bacteria; kingdom Bacillati; phylum Actinomycetota; class Actinomycetes; order Micrococcales; family Microbacteriaceae; genus Microbacterium; species Microbacterium sp. EF45047. Next base: position 1,394,889 of record NZ_CP069429.1, read on the forward strand.
GCCTCGGCGGGCTCCTCGCCGACCGGCTCGGACGTCGGCAGGTGTTCGCGATCACCCTGCTGGTGTACGGGATCGCCACCGGCGCCAGCGCGCTGGTGGGCGGGGTGGCCTTGCTGCTCGTGCTCCGCTTCTTCGTCGGGCTCGGGCTGGGCGCCGAACTGCCGGTGGCGTCCACCTATGTCAGCGAGTTCGCGCCGACCGCGATCCGCGGCCGGATGATCGTGATCCTGGAGGCGTTCTGGGCCCTGGGATGGACGGCGGCGGCGCTGATCGGCTACCTGGTGATCCCGGCATCCGCCGACGGCTGGCGCTGGGCGTTCCTCATCGGCGCCGTGCCCGCCGTGTATGCGCTCGTCGTGCGCTGGGGACTGCCGGAGTCCCCACGCTGGCTGGCGTCGCGCGGCCGCCTGGCGGAGGCGGAGCGCATCGTCGAGGGGCTGGAGTCCTCCGCCGGGGTCGTGGAGCAGCCCCGCATCCGCACCGTGCCGTCCCGCCGCTCCCTCGCCGACACCGCCGGGGGCCGGCTCGGCGTGCTCTGGTCGGCGGAGTTCCGTCTGCGCACCGCGTGCATCTGGCTGGTGTGGCTGTGCGTGAACTTCGCCTACTACGGCGCGTTCATCTGGATCCCGAGCATCCTGGTCGCCGCCGGGTACGACCTCGTGCGCTCCTTCGGATTCACGCTCGTCATCACCCTCGCTCAGCTGCCCGGCTACGCGGTCGCGGCCTGGCTGATCGAGGTGTGGGGACGCCGTGCCACGCTGTCGGTGTTCCTCGCCGGCTCCGCCGCGTCGGCGGTGCTGTTCGGCACGGCCACCGGCGAGGGCGCCATCATCGCCACCGGCATGGCGCTGTCGTTCTTCAACCTCGGCGCCTGGGGCGCCCTGTACGCGATCACCCCGGAGATCTATCCGACCTCGGTGCGGGCGACGGGGGCGGGCTGGGCGGCCGGCGTCGGTCGGATCGCCTCCATCGTCGCACCGCTCACCGTGCCGGTGCTGCTGCAGGCCGGGGGAGCGCCGCTCACCTTCGCGGTCTTCGCCGGGTTCTTCGTGGTCGCCGCGGCGGCGGCGTGGGGCCTGGCCGACCGGCGGGGCGCCGCGCTCGACGACCGCTGACGGCCGACGCAATAGGCTGGCGGCATGGCTGCAGTGCGGTACGTCGCGATCGGCGACTCCTTCACCGAGGGCGTCGGCGACGAGCTGCCCGACGGGCGCGTGCGCGGCTGGGCGGATCTCGTCGCGCAGGGCTGGGCGGATGCTCTCGGCGAACCGGTCCAGTACGCCAACCTGGCGATCCGCGGACGACTGGCCTGGCCGATCGTGCAGGAGCAGCTGGAGCCGGCGCTGGCGCTGCACCCGACCCATCTGTCCTTCAACGGCGGCGGCAACGACATGCTGCGGCCGAAGGCCGACATGGAGCACATCGCGGACGCGTTCTCCCACGTGCTGCGCCGCTGCGACGAGGAGGGCGTGACCCTCATCCTGCTCTCCGGCGCGAACCCGAGCGCGCAGCTGCCGATGGGCCGGCTGATCCAGCGCCGCGGCGACGAGCTGTCCGCCGCAGTGCTGCGGCGGATCGCCGACCGGCCGGATGTGATCCGAGCCCTGAACTGGCCCGACACCGTGCTGTCCGGACCGGAGTACTGGTCGGAGGACCGGCTGCACATGAACGCGAACGGGCACCACCGGGTCGCCGCCCGTGTGCTGCACGCCCTCGGCTTGGAGCCGCCGGCGGAGTGGTGGGCGCCCGCCGCGCATCCGGAGGCCCGCCCCGGCGGCCTCGAGTACTATCGCCGGCACGTCGCGCCGTGGGTGCGGCGGCGGCTGACCGGCACGTCCTCCGGCGACGGTCGCGCCGCGAAGCACCCCACGTGGGTGGAGCGGACGCCGCGATGAGCCGGACGCCGGGACGGCGCCTGACGCGCCGGATCACGCAGCTGATCGTCGGGGTGTTCCTGTACGGCATCGGGATCGCGTTCATCGTCCGCGGGGCGATCGGCGCGGCGCCGTGGGACGTGCTCACACAGGGACTGGCGAACCACCTGCCGCTGAGCTTCGGCGTGATCACCGTGCTGGTGAGCGTGGTGGTGCTGGTGCTGTGGATCCCGATCGGTCAGCGGCTCGGGATCGGCACGCTCGTCAATGATCGGCGCGCACTTCGGTCCCGGTCCGCGCGACGGCCTGATGACCGGCCTGCACAGTCGCACCGGCCTCCCGATCTGGGTCGTGCGCACGGCGATCGAGGTGACCGTGGTGGCGGTCGGCTGGGTGCTGGGCGGGAACCTCGGCATCGGCACCGTGGTGTTCGCGCTGCTCGTGGGGCCCCTGTGCCAGTTCTTCCTGCACGTGTTCACCGTGCCGCTGCCCGTGGATGCCGCCGAGGCGCCGAACGGTCCGCGCACCGGCGGGACTCCGGGGGTCGCCGGACTCACGACCGCCGGCGCGGCTTCTCCGTGTCCAGACCCATGCGGATCCGGGTGCGCTTGCGCTCGATGACGATGAAGGTCGCCCCGAGCAGCCACAGCGGCACCTGGGTGAGGAACGCCAGGCGGAACGCCTCCAGGGAGTAGGTGTCCGGGGTCCCGGCGCCCTGCAGGTCGAGGGTGAGTCCGATCAGGAAGATCGCGATGAGGGCCGCCAGGAACCCGCCGGCGTTCGTGACGCCGGTGGCGGTGCTGAGCCGATGCGCCGGGTTGTGCGTGCGGGCGTGATCGAACGCGATCATGGATGCCGGCCCGCCCGCCGCGAGCGCGACGATGAGGACGACGAGGAGCCAGAGCGGCGCCGGTCCGGGCCAGGCGATCACGGCGACCCACGCCAGCAGCTGCACGGCGACGGTCGGCAGCACCAGCGCCAGCGACCGGCGGGTGGGGATGCGTCTGGACAGTTCGCCCAGCAGCGGGCCGAACAGCATGCCGGCGACCACGAACAGCGACAGCAGCCCCGCCGCTGCGGGGGTGGTCAGACCCTCGCCGGCGGTGAGGAACGGCATGCCCCACAGCAGCACGAAGGCCGTGCCCGCGAACGGGGTGGTGAAATGCGACCAGAACGCCAGGCGGGTGCCGGGGTGCGCCCAGGCGGCGCGGATGCCGACGCCGGTGTCGATCGCGGAGGTGACCACGCGGACCACCCCGGTCTCGGTGTTCACCGACACGTCGGCGGCGCGCTGACGCGGGTGGTTGCGGATGACCAGCCAGACCAGGATGGCGAACAGGACGCCGAGACCGGCGACGCTGCCGAAGGTGATCGTCCAGGTGGTGGCGTGCAGCAGCGCCGCCACCGGGATGAGGGCGACGAGCTGGCCGGTCTGACCGATGATGCCGGTGAACTGCACCATCACCGGCCCGCGCTGCGCGGGGAACCAGGTCGCGACCAGACGCAGCGCCGCCGGGAAGACGGCCGCGTCCCCGGCGCCGAGCAGCACGCGGGCCACGAGGGCGATGCCGATGCTGGGGGACAGCGCCATCACGAGCTGGCCGAGGGCCATCAGCACCATCCCGATCGCCATGATCGGCCGGGAGCCGTGCCGGTCGAGCAGGATGCCGATGGGGATCTGCGCACCGCCGTACACCGCCAGCTGCACCACCGCGAAGAGCGACAGCGTCGCCGCATCCGCGTGGAACCGCTCGGCGGCGTCGACGCCGACCGCACTCAGCGAGGCGCGATTCGTGATCGCGAGCACGTACGCCGCGACCGCGACGATCCAGATGACCCACGCGCGCCACCCCGGCTCGGAGCGGAGGAGAGGCGTTGCGGTCACCCCTCCACGGTAGTACGCGGGAGCTCGGCGACGACGCCGTGTCGGCGGCCCGTGGTCGGCTTCCGTGACAAGGCCGGGGAAGGAGGGCAGACTCGTGACATGACCGCGGATCCCTGGGTGCTCCACGTCGACATGGATCAGTTCATCGCGGCGGTCGAGGTGCTGCGGCGCCCCGAGCTCGCCGGGCGCCCGGTCATCGTCGGCGGGCACGGCGACCCCGCCGAGCGGGCGGTGGTCTCGACGGCCTCGTACGAGGCGAGGGCATACGGCATCGGCTCGGGGATGCCGTTGAAGATCGCGGCACGCAAAGCGCCGGAGGATGCCGTCTTCCTGCCCGTCGACCATGCGGCCTACGAGGCGGCGTCGGCTGAGGTGATGGCCACCCTGCGCGCGCTGCCCGGCGTCGTCCTGGAGGTCATCGGCTGGGACGAGTGCTTCCTCGGCGTGACGACCGAGGACCCGGAGGCCGTCGCGCGCGAGGCGCAGCGGGCGGTGCTCGAGGCGACGGCGCTGCACTGCTCCGTCGGGATCGGCGACAACAAGGTGCGCGCCAAGATCGCCACCGGGTTCGGCAAGCCCCGCGGGATCTTCCGCCTCACCGACGCGAACTGGTTCGAGGTGATGGGGGAGCGGTCGACGCGTGAGCTGTGGGGGATCGGCTCCCGCGTGCAGAAGCGGCTGGCAGACCACGGCATCCGCACCGTGCGCGAGCTGGCGGACGCCGACCGCGACGAGCTCGTCGCCGAATTCGGGCCGAGGATGGGGCTCTGGTACCACGACCTGGGCTTCGGCAGGGGTCCCGTCACCGTCGACGACACACCGTGGGTCGCGCGCAGCCACAGCCGGGAGACGACCTACCAGCGGAACCTGACGACCGTCGCCGAGGTCGCGGACGCCGTCCGGGTGCTGGCGGGTCAGGCGTTCGACGACTGCCGTGCCGAGGGCCGGCCGATCATCCGGGTGCACCTCAAGGTGCGGTACGCGCCGTTCGAGACGAAAACCGTCGGGCGCAAGCTCGCCGAGCCGACCACCCACCGCGTGACGTTCGTCGCCGCGGCACTGGACCTCGCCGCCGGGCTCGACCCGACGCGGGAGGTGCGGCTGCTCGGCGTGCGCGCGGAGATGAGCATGCCCGACGGCGGAGACCCGGTCGAACGGACCCCGGTGCGCGGCCGCATCTGATCCGTGCTACGGCGCCTCGTCGGCCGTGACCGCGGCGTCGTCCCGCGCGGCCTCGGCGCCGGTCGCCATACCCTGCACGAACCGCACGATCTCGCCGGCGACCTCCCACGGCGCGGTGTGCTGCACGAGGTGCGGATGCCCGGGGATCTCCGACGTCCGGGCGAGCGGCGCGCGCCGTTGCAGGCGTGCGCACCACGCCGGTCCCGCGATCGGATCCCGCCCGCCGCGGAGGATCAGCAGCGGGCGGGGGAGCAGCAGGACGCGCTCCTCGATGGGGTAGCTGAGCATGTGGCGCAGCTGGCTGCTGTACCAGCGGGGTCCGCAACGCAGGTATTCCGTGAGGACGCGCGCGTACGCGGACGGCGGCTCCCGCAGGCAGTCGAGTGCCAACGCCCGCGCCTGAGCGCCGGCCGTACGGTGCCGGTCGTCGACGACCGGCCCGATCGCGACGACGTGCGAGACGAGATCGGGCCGCTGCACACCGAGCTCGACGACCCACTGCGTGCCCATGGAGTCGCCGACGGCGACCAGCCGGCCGGCACCGAGCCCGCCGGCACCGAGCCGGTCGGCACCGAGCCGGTCGGCACCGAGCCGGTCCAGCGCCTGTCCGAGCAGCCGGGACATCTCCGGCACGTCCGGCGACCACGGCGGGCGGGGGAGCCCGCCGAATCCGGGCAGGTCGACGGTATGCACCGTGTGCTCCGCCGCAAGGACGCCGTGCAGCCGCGAGAACAGCCGGTGGGAGATGCCGATCCCGTGCACGAGCAGGAAGGCGACCGAGGATTCCGGGTGGAGGGAGGAGAACACCCGGAACCTCTGGCCCTGCAGGTCCACGTCGCGCACGGTCGGCATGGACCGATCATGGCGGCGCGGCGGACGCCGGTCGACGGGGTGGACGTGCGGCCCGTGAGGCGATAGCACCCCGACGTGCTCAGGTTGCCGCCCCGGCGGGGCGCGGGCACTCTACGCTCAGAAGATGGGCATGCTCGCTCGACCGCTGGTGGCGCTGCGCCGCATCCGCATCCTGCCGCGCTGGGTGCGCCGCATGGATGCGCGCGCCGCCGCGGCGATCAACGGCCACCGGCACCTGCCCTCGCTCGACCGCGCTCTGGCACGCCTTTCCCACCTCGCCGACCGCAGCGGGCTGTGGATCGCCCTGTCGGTCGTGCTGTATCTCAGCGGCGGCAGGCGCCGGAGGGCGGCGGTACGGGGCGTCGGCTCGCTCGTGGTCGGCAGCGCGATCGCGAACCTCATCGGCAAGCGGATCTTCGGGGGAGACCGGCCGCTGCTCAAGGACGTCCCGGTGCCGCGGAGGCTGAAGCGGATGCCGACGTCGGCGTCCTTCCCGTCGGGGCATTCCGCCTCGGCCGCGGCCTTCGTCACCGGCGTCGCCCTGGAGTCGCCGCCCAGCGGCGCCGTCCTGGCGCCGCTGGGCGCGGCGGTGGCCTACTCGCGGCTGCACACCGGGGCGCACTGGCTCTCGGACGTGATCGGGGGAGTGGCGCTCGGCTCGGCCGTCGCGGTCGGCGGACGGATGCTCGTGCCGGCGCCGCCTCGTGTCGACACCGAGCCCTCGGCGCCGGAGATCGCGCTGCCCGCCCTCGCCCGCTGCGGCCGGACCCGGTCGACTTCCTGTCGGCGGAGGCGCCCGCCGCCCGCGTCCACGTGCTGGAGGAGGGGGACGACATCGCCGCGCTCGTCCGCGACGCCGTCGCGTCCTCCTCACCGCCCCGCGTCCTCGGCGTGTGGGGCGGTGACGGTTCGGTGGCGGCGGTGGCGGATGCCGCGCGTCGCGTGGGCCTGCCGCTGCTCGTGCTTCCGGGCGGCACGTTCAACCATTTCGCGCGCACGGCCGGGGTGCCCACGATCGAGGACGGGATCGAGGCGCTGCGGACGGGATCGAGGCGCTGCGGGCGGGATCCGGTCGGCGGGTGGATGTCGCCGAGCTCACCATCGACGGGCAGCAGCCGCTCACGGTGCTGAATGCGGCACCGTCGGCGTGTATCCCGACTTCGTCGCCGAGCGGGAGGCGATGGAGAACCATCTCGGCAAGCCCGTCGCGGCGCTGATCGCCGCGATCAAGGTGCTGGCGGGGGCCGACACGATCGATGTGCGCGTCGACGGCCGGACGGCGAAGGTATGGTCGGTGGCGGTCGCGGCGGGGGAGAACTCCTCGGTGTCGATGGTGCCGCTGCAGCGCCGGCGCCTCGACGACGCGGTGCTCGACGTGCGCGTCCTGCACGCTCGCGGTCGGATGCCGCGCCTGCGAGGACTCGTCGCCCTGGCCTTCGGCGTCCGGGCATCCGCCGTGCTCGATCGCGTGCCCTGGCGCGCCCGCCTGGCCACGATCGAGGCGTACAGCACTGTGCAGCCGTCCCGTATCCCGGCCATGACGATTCAGGATGGTGCAGAGGCCGCGCCGACGTCGACGGACGTCTACGCGGTCGTGTACGTCCCCACGTCGGTCGGGGAGTACACGATCGAGCTGCGCCGCGACGACCCCTCCGCTGCGTGGGGTGTGACGCGCTTCCAGCCCTCGAACTGATCCAGGAGAGGACAACGGTGTCTGTCTACGACCACGACGTCATCACCCGCGCTCGGATCGTTCGGGAGCGCCTGGCGCAGCTGCGGGTGCATCAGACGAAGGAGCGGCAGCGCCTCCACGCGCTCGCCCTGCAAGAACTCCTCGACGCGGGGTATTCGACGCGAGAGGCCGGCGAACTGCTCGGCCTATCCCGCACGTACTTGCACCGCGTCGCTACGGGGCCGGTGGAGCCGCCCGAGGAGCGCCCCGAGTTCGAGGAGATCGACGCCGCGGTGGACCAATATGTGCTCGGCTGATCCACGATCAGCGGATTGGAGGATTCACACAGCGCCACGACCAGCTGCTCGGCTGTGACCTTCCGACAAGATGCCGGCGGAGCTCACGCAGCGAAACCCACAAAGTGCCCTCCTCGCGATCGCGGGGAGGGCACTGGGGTTTGTAGGGTGCGGACAGGGCGGGGTCAGCGGTCCAGACCGCGCCCGCGATCGCGCCTCTTGGCGACGTCGTGCGCGATGGTCGTTGCCTCGGCGTCCTTGGCGCTGCGGGCGGCGAGATCGCCGCGCGTGCGCTTGGGACCGTGGTCGACGTCGACGCCCCACCAGCGCGCATGATCCTTGCTCGTCGACCTACCGGACGATGCAGCGGGGATCTGGGCGGCCGCCACGCTTTCCCGAGCTGCGGTGCGCTGGGCCGGCTCGTGCGTGTGCCGGATGATCTCGCCGGATGCGGCCGCCAGGCGCCGCATCGTCTCGTGGAGATCTTCGGCCACGTGGGGGAGGCGTGAGACTCGGGCGGCCGCCAGAACGAACTCACGCACCCACGCGCGGCCGTCGCGACTGGTCATCGCGGAGGCGCTGCGGCCGGCCTCGATCGCGCGGCGCGCATCGGCGGCCGCGGTCTGGGCGACGTCGGTCGTCACGGTGCGGTCGTAGAGGACGCGCTGCGTGCGCGTGGTGACCGTGATCCGGTCGACGAGCCCACGGGCCACCAGCTGCTCCACGGTGACGGGCATGGCCTCGTAGGCGGCCTCGTGCGCCGCTGAGGGCGTCCACCGGTTCTGATCGTTGCCGGCGGCCTCCCCGAGGTAGCGGCTCACGGTGCCGAGGGCGGAGACGGCGCCAGGGACGGCGAGCACGTGCGCCTCGACTCGATAGCCCTGCGCACGGAACGCGGCCGCGGTGGACTCGACCACCGGCAGCTGTCGCATCGTCGTCTCCAGGATGACGCTGCGGCGTTCGGCGCGGAGGTAGTCGGCGGCCATGCCGACCCACGCGCCGGAGGCCTGCGCGGTGACGTGCGGCATCGCGAGCGGGTCGGTGCGCATCAGATCCCGATAGTCGGGATGGAATCTCCGGAAGTCGTCACCGATGACGGGAACCGCACCGGGCCGCTCGCTGTGCACGTCCGCGATCGCGCGGGACTTGCCCGCTCCTGGCTGGGCGCCGACGAACACCACGGAGGGGTGCAGCTCGGCGGCGCCGGCTGCGGTCAGCGTGGGCGCAATGTCGCGATCGAAGATCTCGCGCAGCTCGTCCGCGCTGAGATCGTCCCTCCAGCTCACGCAGTCGCGCGCAGCTCGCGCAGGCGCGACCGGTACTCGTCGGTCTTCGCCTTGATCGTCGCCAGGTCGGAACCGCGCACGCTGTTCACGTCCTGCCACAGGGCGACGTCAGCGGCCTTCGCCGCCTCGCGCTCCGTCGCGGTCGCCGCGTGACGAGAGAGCCAGACGTACTCGCCGCCAAGCTCGGTCGCGGTCTCGCGCATGATGTCGTAGACCATCGGGTCGAAATCCACGATCTCGGGGGCGACTGCCGTCTTAGTCATGAGATCCCCTTCCGTCTACTTCTCCAGCATACGTGGTGTCCCTTCTCAGCGATCCTGACATCTCGTGAGACGCGAGACCCGCAGGATCATGCGGGTGCTCGGTATGTATCGAGCGCGAGTATGTCTCATCGAAGATGACAGTGTCCAACGTGGGCTGATGTGTTCGGTGGAGCCGATCGACAGCCGGCAGCGCGATGACCGAGGCGTTGACCTCGTGCTCCTGGACAGGGCACCCGGCTGTGAGAGCATGATGACATGGCCCGAGTCGCTTCACCTGTCGCCGCCCTGGTCGGCTCGCGGATCGTCGCGAGGCGCAACGAGCTGGGCATGACCGCTGCGGAGCTGAGCCGCCGCTCGGGCGTGAGCGCGGCGAATATCAGCTTCTACGAGAACGGCCGCTCGCTCATGAACATCGGCTCGCTGCTGCGCATCGCGGCCGCGCTCGAGATCGACCCGAGCGTGTTGCTCGACGGCGTTCAGCTCGCCGTGGCCGAGCAGCAGCAGGAGGCCTGACCGAGGCGGGTCACTCGCGCTCGGCCTGTTCCTCTGTGGGGGCGAGACGGAGCGCCAGCCCCAGAGCGTCTGCGACCTTGGAGAGAGTCGCTGTGCTCACGTCCTCGCCGGCCTCGATCCGAGCGATGGACGGTCGCGAGACGTGAGCTGCTTCCGCAAGGTCGTTCTGAGACCACCGACGAGCGTTGCGAGCTTCGCGGATGCGGTGAGCGATCTCCGGCATGGACCTGTCAGGGCTTGGCATCGGCAGCCTTCTGATCTGTTGTCGCGACCGCGTCGATCTGAGCGAGGAAAGCGTCAGGATCGGTACCGACAGGGGCTGTGTAGAGTTTTCCCCCGGTGCCGATCGTGCGGTTCGGTCGCGCGAGAAGGCGGACGTCGAAAGCGTCGCTGCGCACAGCGACGAGACCGCGCGCATGCCACTTGCGCATGATCTGCAACAGGGCGACGACGATGCGTGCCAGGTTCATGACGAGGTAGGACGCAGCCAGGTATCGGTCGTCCAGGTCATGATCGCCGACACGCTCGGTCACATCGGTGTCGCCGTGGCCGAAGTCGCAGTAGAGCCACGCATCGGCAAGCTTCGTATCGGGAATCATCGCGCCCAGATCGCCGTCGACCGAACCACGTTGCATCGAGAACCCGAGCGTCGCGCCCGACTTCGGATCGAGCTGCTTCCACTGCGACCTGGCGTTCGAGAACACTTCCGCGTACTCGGGATCGGGGTGCTCGGTCGACGACTGCAGTTCGACTTCGAGTGCAGCAAGCACCTTCTCGAGGTACAGGTCGTCACGTTCCATCATGAACGGACGGCAGCGCGCGGCGAGAGACTCGAACGCCTCTTCGGGCGGGAGATCGGCGTGTAGAGAGAAGGATCCGTCAGCAGCAGGGCGGAGAGACAGTCCGCCCGCCATCCAGCGAGGTACAGGCAGATCGCGGTTCGTGAGCAACGAGTGGGTCTCGACACGGCGCGCGCGGAAGACAAACCACTCCAGGGTGCGCGCACGAAGCGTGTCGTCGCACATCTTGCGCTGCCACTCCTTGGTGGAGAACTTCTTCTTGGCCATGTCAGATGACGCCTCTCAGCCAGCTCGGACCTTCGGTACGGACGCGGAATCCCGACCCGTCAGGACATCGGCTTCACGTGCGACTCGATGAAGTCGATCTCGGCCTGGTCGAGGCCGTACTTCGCGTACAGCTGCTGGTCGATCTCGGGGATCGACTTGCTCCAGTCGATATCCGATGCCTCCGTGAAGTCCTGGAGTGGGACGTGCTTCCAGACCTTCGCCGGGTTGTGCTGTGTGATCTTCAGGATGCCGAGCATGGCGCGAGCAAACTTCGTCTTCACGTATTTGAGACACGCCTTAGCGTCAGCCTCGTCATCAAACGCCCCGATCGTGATGAAACTCTGGGTGACTGCAACTTCGGGCCCGATCACATCGGGCGAAGACAGGGATTCCCCCAGAGCGCCAGAGCCGTTGGCGGCCGGGAGCGCCACCTTGAACTTGTCGAAGCTCTTAGGGCCACGGAGATAGTCCCGACGGATCCAGCGGGAGAACCGCTTGTTCTTCACGAGCCCCAGGACCTGGCCGTATTCGTGACCGTCGTCGGGCATTGTTTCGAAGTACAGGAACGGCAGCTGTTCGAAGGTGTTGGTACTCACACGGTACTGAGCGTCCGACGACATGAGGCCTGAAGCCTGGGGGTTCTCGTTGTGCATGAGTTCCGTATAGGCATATGCGCGCCCGCTCGACACTGACGGCGCAATCGATGCATCGTGAGCAGCGTTGACCTTGTGCATGATCTCGTTGAGCTCGGGGTAGCTGGTGAACGTGTCGATCGGCTCGTCGTCACGCTCTTCGTCCCAGTAGGTAACTGCGATCCCACCCTTGATGTCGGTCCCCGGAAACAGATCGTTGCTGTTGGGCACGTAGTACGGAACGCTCAGGTGGCGGTCCGCGAGCATCTTCTCGTTCCACGCCTTCGGGGTGAACCCGGCGTTGAAGAGGAAGCGGGCCGGTGTGATGAGCACGGCCTTGCTGGCGACCTCGTACGCCGCGTCCATGAACTGGTGGTAGACCGGCGTGTCACGAGTACCTTCGCCCTGCGCCTCCTCCTGGTAGGGAGGGTTGCCGATCACGACATCGAACTTCTTACCCATGATCAGTTGCCTTCCGTCAGCATGTCGTCGATCGTCTGGGCGCGCTGTTCGCTGGTCATCTTCGCGAGGTTGCCGACCCTGAAGTGGCCGGACTCCTTGAGCCAGCGCTTGCGCTCGGGCACCCCGCCGGAGACCGCCTCGAGACTGATCTCGTGGAGGATCTTGTTGTGGCTCATCTCGAACAGCTGCGAGGTGAGGATGTGCTTGAGCCGCTCGCCCTGATCCGGGATCCGATCGGCCAGGCCGGTGTCGAGACGCCGCACGAGCTCCATGAGGAACAGACCGGCGGTAGAGAACAGGTCGGCGAAGGTCTTCTCGGGATCCGTGAAGATGCCGGGGTTCTCGGTCTCGAGGATGTCGACCATCTGCTTGACGACCGGCTGCGGCGTGAAGACGAGCGAGGTCTTCTGCTGCGGGATGTAGGCGAAGATGTTCTCCGTCTGCGCGTCGTCGAAGTAGTCGGCGAGGGCTTCCTTCTTGTCGAGGAACTCCTGGATCGACTGGTCGAACACGGCCTCGTCGAAGAGGCCGGGGATCTTCGTGACCGTACCGTCCGCCTCGGTGACCTCCTGGCCGTCGCGCAGCACGCGGAACTCCGCCACGCTGATGCCGGTGATCTCCTCGAACACGTCGTCGGGTGGGTAGTTGTCGAAGTTCGCCAGACGGATGTTCCGGTCGCTGTAGGCCATGAGGAACATCGGGATTGTGCGGGCGAAGCCGCGCAGGTGCGAGCGCGCGTCGTCCATGGTCTGGTCGGCGCGCTTCTGCTCCTTCTTCTTCTCCTCGCGCTCGACGATGGCCTGGGTCATCGACTCGGTCGTCTCCATGAGAATCTTGGCGACGTTCTCGTGGAAGGCCCTCTCCTGCTCGGCCTTCTTCACGGCGATCACAGCAGCGTCGGCCTCGGTGGCGGCTTCGGCCAGCTCGTCGGCGAGGTGCTTCGAGGCGATCTCGTGCTCGACGCGCGCACGTTCGTACCTGCGCACGACCTCAGCCTCGGTGGCCTTCTCGTCGCGCTCGACCTGCTTCTTCGTCAGCCCGTACTCGGCCTGGAGCTTGTCACGGGTCTCGCGCGTCTTCTCTGTAGCAAGCTTCGCGAGCTTCCTCGCCACCTCGGCCGCAGGAGCCTGGGGGTCCGTCGTCGGGATCTCCTCGACGCTCCACACCGGTACGCCGAGCTCGGCGACCTTGGGGTTGATGACCGTCTCGAGGTCGACCTCGGCGTTGCCGTCCCGATCGACGTTCGGCAGCGGCTCGGGCAGGTCGAGCTCCTTCTTCTTGAGCTTGCCCTGCTCAGCGGTCGGGAGTTTGTCGAGGATCTTCTTCACGTGCTCGGAGTAGCGGAAGATCCCGGCGACGTTCGCGAACAGCAGGTTCGACAGGAACCCGCGGCGCACGACCTCGCGGGCCTTGAACACCTTCGGGAAGGTGAGCACCTGGGAGGCGTCGAGCTCGACCATCCGCCCCTCGGCGTCCTCACCGATGACGGGGAAGAAGTTCAGCAGGGTGCGGATGTTCTGCTGGCGCACGGCGGTGTCACCCGAGGGGTTCGGGTGAAGGTTGTTCGCGAACTCGTCGAAGATCGTGAGGGTGCGCTCGGGAGCGAAGTCGAAGATGTAGGCGTTCTTCTTCTGGAGCACCTTGCCGTCGCGCTCGAAGGTGCACGGGTTCTGCGCCCGGAACGCCGCCTGCATGTAAAGGGCCGGCGAGGTCACGTTGGAGAGCATGACGACCGCTGTCCACTCGGGGACGGTCACGCCCGTGGTGAGCTGGCCGACCGAGAGGGTGATCGTCTTTCCTCCGGTCTTCTCGGCCTCGGCGATGGCCTCGCGGACCTTCGTCAGGGACGCCTTCGAGACCTCGAGGTTGCTGTCGTCCTCGGTGCTGCGCCCGTCACCGGCGGCCAGGACGACGGTGTACTCCTTGAACACCGGGTGCTTCTTCAGCATCCGCTGCAGGGCCTTCGCCGAGGCCACGCGGTCGAGCAGCCAGAACGAGTGCCGGATCTCGTCGCGCAGCTCCGGGGTCGAGAACGGGTACTTCTCGTTCACGGACAGCCGGTTGAGGAAGGCCTGCACGTCGGCCTCGTGCTCGAAGTACCCGTTGTCCTTCGTGCGGAAGAACTCACCGAGATCGAAGGCGTAGTCGATGTTCGCGTCGTCCTCGGCGATCGCCACGCCCTCGGCCAGACGGTCGCTGATCATCCGGGAGACCTGATAGGTGAACAGGTTCAGCGTGGGGAGAGCCTCGTAGGGGTTATCCTGGCTCGGGTCGTCCCACTCCGCACGCGCGGTCTGCTCGTCCGCGTAGGTCCAGTTGAAGATCTGGTCCTGGTCGAAACGGCCCGACGCGAGCGCCTTGAACGGCGTGCCGGACAGGTGCAGCGTCCACTTGCGGGTGATCTGGTCGAAGGCGACGTCGGTCTTCGTCGTGTCGACACCCTCGTGCGCCTCGTCGATGACGAGCAGGTCCCAGTCGAACTGCGCGATGTGCTTGAGCTTGTCGAAGCTCCCGCCGAAGTACGTCGAGCCCTTGAGGTCCTGCAGCGAGAGGAACTCGACGATGCGCGGATCCTGGTCGATCTGTTCCCGCGAGTAGGAGAGCCACTGCTGCCTCGTCATCGTCGGGCGGCCGTTGAGCGACGGTGACTCGGAGACGAACCGGTAGGTCGTCTGGTGCCCGATGAAGCGCAGGAAGTCGTCGAGCCACGAGTGCGCGATCGCCGGTCGGTTCGTCACGATCAGCACGCGGCGCGCGTCGAGCTTGCGCATGAGGTCGTAGGTCGTGAGGGTCTTGCCGAAGCGCGGCTTCGCGTTCCACAGCACCTCGGCCTTGCCGCCCTGGAACGCCCCGAGCGCCTGAGAGACGGCCGCCTTCTGCTCGGGGCGCAGCTCGTAGTCCTGCTCGATGCCCGAGAGGTCGATCTCGAAGCTGCCCGAGGCGAAGTCGAAGAAGTACTGCTTCGAGGTCTTCGGAGCGCCTTCGAAGCGGTGCCACTCGGTCCGCGTGGTGCGGCCCCCGGGCCCGGAGACGTGTTCGCGCTCGATGCCCTGCTGCTTGAGGAAGGCGTGGAAGTCGTGGTCGGTGAACCGCCCGCCGTCGGGCGTCATGTATGTGGCCTTGAACACCCACTCGATCTTCTTGTCGATCGACAGCTGCGAGGCCTGCTGGGCGATGCGTGCTTGTGCGCCGCCGGCCTGCTCGGTGTAGCCGATCTTCTCCCAGCCGGCGTACTTGGGCAGGTCGGGCGTGCTCCACGAGTAGATCTGCGGGGTGATCTCCCGGAACGTGCTGATTGTGGGGTTAGGCATCTGCGTTCGCTTTCTTGTGAACGTGGTGGACCGGGCACGGCTCGTAGGAGGCGTACACGGTGAAGTCGAAGGCCCCGTCCTCGCGCAGCGAGTTGAAGGTGAACGGCTCTCTCCTGACCAGCGAAGGGTCGTCCGACTGGCGGGTCCACCAGGAGAACTCGATCTCGTCGCCGTCGGGCGTCTTGCCCGTCAGGGTGTTGCCTCGCAGGATGTTGGTCTTGACGAGGAACAGCGCCGCGCGGTAGAGGTCGGTTCGCGGCGAGCACGGCGTGCCGTGCGAGGCGTGGAACTTCACGAACTCGCTCACCAGCGCAGCCTGCGCGTCCTGGTGGTTGTCTTCGAGCAGCTCGATCGCGTAGATCGACGCGAGCGCGAACAGCGACTCTCGGGGCCAGGTCGAAGGATCTAGCCGCTCCTCGATCGCAGCGAGCTTGCGTTGCAGGATCGCGACGAGGAAGTTGCCGTCACCTGCAGCGGGCTCGAGAAAGGTCTTGTCGACGAACCCGTCTCCGCTCTCGAGGTCCTCGCTGACCAGGTCGAGCATCTGATCGACCATCGAGCGCGGCGTGAACACCTCGCCGTAGGTCTTGACGCGGTGCCGCGACTTCACGAAGAGGCGGTCAGCGTCAGGGTTGCTCATAGCGATCTTCCGTCGGTAGGAGGTGAACGAGACGGGTGCGCCACCCGGCAAGGGGAGAGCACCCCTCGCAGGTGCCTCGGGCGTGACGAAGGTGCCGTCGATGCTGCGCGGCTCGAACGCGGGCGCAGTGACCGGCGGAGCCGTCGCGAGTGCGGTCGGGGTCATGGAACCTCTTCGTCAGGGGTGGCGAGTCGTGTGCTTGTATCAGAAACCTTACATCGTGCGCGCCTGCCTGTCAGGCATATGTACCTCCCAGAACGTGTTTATCGGGTACCTCGGACATTCCTGCGTCGCCGCCCGGCGGGTCTTCCCCCGTCACGATCTTCACCAGCGGTACCAGGTCGGATAGGCAGCAGGAGAACGGCGGGCGACCGCCGACCATCGCTCCATGCTGTCGGGTGTGCGACGTGGCCCAGCAGGTTCCGCTTCGCCACGACAGACGGCAAGCTCGGTGCGGCTGAGCTTCTCGAGGATCTGCATGCGTTGCAGGCCGGGGACGTCGCCGTACCAGCGGTCCCAGAGGTTGCCGTCGAGCTCTTCGGAGAGCCGCGCGTCGATGTCGTTGTCATCGCTCTCCGGCTCGAGACCGAGCTCGGCGTGCAGCTTCTCGCGTAGCCGTGTATGAGCGGGCGCTGCGAGCTCGCGGCGCAAGAAGGCGCGGACGTGAGCGGTGCCTGCGGCGAGTCCTACGGGGCCGCACTCGACCAGTCGCAAGAAGTCCTCGGAGGCCAGCAGCAGCATGCCGCTCACGAGGACGGGCAGGTCGGCCATCTGCCGCGCGAGCGAGACTTCAGTGCGCGCGGTGCGGTCGCCACGGTCCTGCCAGCCATAGAGCATGCCGCGCAGGAAGCGCGCCTCGGGGGACGAGATCGTGAGCTCGGAGAGGCGCATCGTGCCGCCGAGCATCCGCCCGGCGTGCAGCAGATCCGGGAACGCAGCGACGTCGATGTCATGACCGTCAGCGCACCAGCGCCGGTGCCGGACGCAGACGGGGCTGCGCGCGTCGAGCACCTCGACCACCTCGCCGTGGCTGCACCGCCGGCACAGGAACGTCGCACCGGCGTGGCCATGGCCGCGTCCGCACAGCGCGAGCCGCTCGACGCAGTGCGCGCTGCATGTCCACCGTCTCGATGCTCCTATGGATGTCAAGTGGTGAGGGCGGTGTAGATCTCGCGGGCGATGAGGCGTTTGAGGCAGCGGATGATGTCCTTCTTCGAGAGGCCCTCGGTGGTGCGTCGGGCGGCGTAAGCGCGGGTTCTGGGATCCCAGCGGAGCCGGCAGAGCACGATGCGGTAGAGCGCGGCGTTCGCGTGGCGGTCGCCGCCGCGGTTGAGGCGGTGTCGGTGGGTTTTGCCTGATGAGGCGGGGATGGGCGCGACGCCGCAGAGCATCGCGAATGCGGCTTCGGAACGGAGCCGGCCGGGGTTCTCGCCAGCGGTGACGAGCAGTTGCCCGGCGACATCGGCGCCGACCCCGTTGAGGGCGAGCAGCCGCGGGTTGATGTCCGCGACGAGAGGGTCGATGAGTGCGTCGAGTTCGGCGATCTCGGCGGTCAGCGACTGGTGGCGGCGTGCGAGAGCGCGCAGCGCGATCTTCGATGCCTGCTCGGGTTCGTCGGCGCGTGTGGTGTCGGGACGTGCAGCGGCACATACCTCGATCAGCTCCCGGTCTGACAGCCCCCGCAACCGTTCGCGGAGCGCGTCGGGTGCGGTGACGATGATCGCCTTCATCCGGCGTTGACAGTCGGCGCGCTGGGTCACGGCGCTGCGCCTGGCGATCCGCAGATTGCGGAGCGCTTCCACCTTCCCTGCTCGGTCCTTCGGGATCCCCGATCGTGTGCCTGCCAACGCTGCCCGGGCGGCAGCTTCCGCGTCCAGCGGGTCGGACTTACCGGCAAAGCGCCGCGACTTCCGGTCCGGTCGGTCCACTTCCCGCAGCTCGACACCCGCAGCGCGCAGGTGACGGGCAAGACCGGCACCGTATGCGCCGGTGCCCTCGATCCCCGCGATCACGAGCACACCGAACGCACACGCCCAACTCAGCAACGCGGCATAACCGGAACGATTCGCGGGGAACTGCGCGCTCCCGAGCAGCCGGCCGGTGGTGTCGATGACCGCCGCGGTGTGGGAATCGCCATGCGTGTCGATACCCGCCACGATCATGACCTGGTCCTGCTGCTCTTCTCGTGCGATGGTGGTCATCGCCGTCCCTTCCTCTCAACTCTCCGATCGGACGGCACGCACCATCCGAGAGCGAGCGGACAAGACAGTGATGGGTGCCTGCTGGCACAGGCTCCTATGAGGTCACAACCCTCGCACGGTGAGTGCATGGCAGCCCCGCAGCGATCGAACGACAGATCGCGTTCAAGACCCGTAGTCAGTCAGTCGCTGAGTCAGGACAACCGCTGCGGGGCTCCCACCACCATCATCACTGTCAGTTGCGGATGATCGCGGGGCTCGAGACCGCCGAGGCGGCACAGCACGTCTGGGACTCGGGAGAAGATGCCGTTCGAGACCCTGCGGGAACGCGGGTCGGCGCGCTCGACGAGATGCCACAGTTCTGCCCAGGACAGCCCGTTGCGACGGCACAGCCGGATGGCGTAGCTGTCCGGCGTCTCGCGAGGGAAGGGAGGGACCGGCACCGGCAGCGCACGGAGCACGGTCACCTGCTCCCGACGAGCTGTGCCCCTGCACCGAGCGCCTTTGCCGCCTGCGTGAGCGATCGCTGATCGAGCTTCTCGGTCTCCGACTCGATCGCCCGGATGGCAGCCAGCTGCAGGGTGTCCTTGAGCAGCCCGATCTCGCCGCCGGAAAGGGCGTGGAGCTCACGCGCGACGTCGAGGATCTTGCCCTGCGGCTGCTCGAGCAGGCACATGGAGTCCTCGAGAGCGAGCAGCAGGTCGCCCCAGTCGGCGCGCTCGTCCTTGCGGCCGATCCGGTACGGCTCGGCGTGGTGGAGAGCGAAGCGCTTGCGGATCTGGCCCTCTCGGGAACCCGAGAGCAGCCCGGTGTCCTCGACAGCGATCCCGGCGTAGACGAAGGTGCCGCCGCAACGCTCGGAGAGCTGCTTGAGCATGTCGGATGCCTCGACGTTCTGCCGGTAGCGCAGGTCGAGGTGGTGGACGTCGTCCACGAGGACGAGCTCCGTGCCGCACTCCCGCAGGGCGTGGGCGACCATCTCGACCAGCCGCCCGTAGGTCGCACCCTTGGGGCTCGGCAGCGCGAGGAACCGCGTGAACTCGTGCAGGAGCTCCTTGGCCGTGCACTGGGCAGGGACGGCGACGTAGACGACGGGGATCTTCCCCGGCGCACCCGCCGGGTGCCCTGTCGTACGGCGGCGCAGCTCGTGCTCCTTGCCGATCTGCATGAGGGTGGTGGTCTTGCCCTGACCCGGCTCGCCCGAGAGGATCACGCCGAGCTTGCCGACGGTGCGGTGGGCGTTGATGAGCATGCGCTCGTGCACGGCGCGCTTGACCTCGCGCAGCTGCGGTGTGTTGATGAACGCCCCGGCCTGGGAGTACCGGATCCGCGCGTCGTTGTAGGCCGCGCGCTCTTCGGCCATCAGGGCCGAGAACTGCGCGAGCGAGAGGCGTTCGGGACGTTCCACCCGTGCGTCGACGAGCGCGCGCCAGCCTTCCTTGCTACCGATCTCCATGTTGCACGCTCCAGTCCTCGCTGTGGATGTCCACGTCGTCGGTGTCGTCGTCGGCCACGAACGTGAAACCGCCCCGGTGCGGCCATGCTTCGCCGGTGTCGCTGCCCGTATCGGTGCCGGCATCGCTGTTGTCCGTGGTCGTCGTCGCTGGGCGCGGCAGCTCGGGTGCCGGCAGGACCTCCGGCCAGGTGGTCTCGAGCAAGCTGGTCGGGTTCATCGGGTCGGCGGCGACGGCCTTGACGCGCGCTGCCTGACGAGGGCTCACGACAGCGTTGCCGGCGGCGGCGAAGCGCTTCATCGTCGTCGTCAGCTCGGCGGCCTCGGCACGTACCTGCCCGTCGTCGGCGCGGTAGGCGTCGCGGGCATGACGCCACACGTCGCCGAGCATCGGGGCGTCGAGCCCACGGTTGGTCCATGCCAGCGGGACGTACTCGTCGCCGAGGTCGAGCCAGACGGTGTAGAGATTGTAGGGGTCGACGCGCACCGGCCAGCGGCCGTCCTGAAGCTTGGACGGCGAGTGCCGACGGCGGAACTCGGCCAGCCGCGCGGAGTCGTAGACCCGGTGGTTGATCGTCACGCCGTAGCGGTTGATGCGCCGGTGCATCAACCGGCAGCAGCCCGATGAAGTCGTCACGTGTGAGCGGTACGTGCAGCTCGGGTGCGACCTGACGGAACGCCCGGCACATCTCGTTGGGCGAGAGTGTGATCGTCGGGTGAAGCGGGTCGCGGAGGCTGTCGTGGCTGCGGTTCTGCCACTCGACGGCGATCCAGTCCTCGAGCAGCTCCTGCATCTGCGCGATGGTGAGCAGCGTCGCCGACTGTGCCTCGACGTCCTTGCCGCGGTACTCGACGCTACGGCCGACGTAGCCGCGCACATGCTGCAGGAACAGGGAGGCGATCGACTCGAAGGTGCGCTCGACGTGCGGCTTGTCGGTCGGGGTGTGCGGAGCCGAGGTGATGAGCGAGATGCCGAGCGTCTGGCAGGCCGAACGGAAGTGGGCGGACAGGTAGTTCTTGCCCCGGTCGGTCGTGATCGTCTCAGGGAAGATGAACGGCTGAGCGTCCCGCAGACGCTCGTAGCGCTCCTGTTCGACCAGTGCCTCTTCGGCCCACGCGGTCGAGATCAGCCGTCGGGTCTCCCGTGCACCCTCGGGGCGACGGGCGTAGGGCACGAGCGCACGCGCGAGCACGACGACGAGGTCCATGCTCTTGGTCGACTCCGGGCGCAGCACCGCCGCGAGCACCGATCGGGTGGCGACGTCGACCATGATCGTCAGGTCGGGCCGGCCGATGGTCTGGTCGTCGATCCGGACCATGACGTCCAGCGGCGTCGAGTCGATCTGCACCTGCTCGCCAGGCCGCAGGGCGATCCGGCCGACGAAATCGCGCCCCGGCTGAAGCGAGAGCGTCTCGCGGGTCTTGGCGGAGCCGAAGGAGTGGCGGCCACGGTCCTCGGCGTCGATCAGCCGGTAGAGCGTGGAGCGGCTCGGCACCGCCACCTCGTCGCCGTAGCGGTCGCGCACCCGCCGGGAGATGTCCGCGATGAGGACCGCGCGGCTGACGGTGGAGCTCTTCGCGCGAGACGCGAGCACCTCGCCGAGGACCTCGACGACACGCGGATCGACGGAGCTCGTCGTCGCGCGTGACCGGCGCTTGTCGAGCAGACCTGCGATGCCCTCCTCGCGGTAGAGCGCGAGCTTGCGGAAGATCGTGCTCCGGCCCACGGTGCGGCCGAGCGCCCGTTGGAGCGTGGCCTGCTCTCGGGAGACTCGCACCTCGACGGGGTCAGCGTCGTCTGTACCGACGATTCGCTCAAGCGAGGCCTGCCACACAGAGACCTCACGGGGGAGCGCGTCATCGGTCGACGCGTCTATCGGCACCATTGCTCTCGAAGGCGTCGCCGGGCTCCCCGTGCGATTGAGCTCCTCGAGCGAGACGCGCAGCTCTGCGCCATCGGCGTCGCGCAGGAGCACCTCGAGCGCCGAGACCGCGATGACGGTGTATGTCGTGCTCGCCCAGGAGATCTGGGTGCCTGCCGTGGCGATCATGCGGACTCCGGGAGCGTCAGGCGCGTACGCAGAGACAGCGGCGTGTCGAGATCAGCGAGCAGATCGCCGTGCCAGATCAGCGCATAGCAGGTGGCGAGGGGGTTCTCGAGGTGATTGAGCGCCCGGGCCACCTCGTCGAGAAGGTGTTCACCGGGCGGCAGTGCCAGGACGGCGCGCGGGTCGTGCCACACCGGGTCGCGATAGCGCATGAGGAACCGCAGGTTCGCGTCGCGCACCGAAGAGACAGGGGAGTACACGCTGTAGCGCAGACCGAGCGCCGTGCACATCCGAGCGGTGCGGTCGAACTGCTCACGTGCGCGACCGTCGATGCGCTCGTGCGGGCGCACGTCGATCACCAGACCCGCACCGTCCGACAGACGTACGAAGAAGTCCGGAGCGTGCCGAGCGCCCAGGCGCGGCCACGAGAGCCACATCGGCTGGCTCGCGATGCCTGCCAGAACGGGCGAGCGGTCGAGCTCGATGAGACAGGTGCGCTCGGCGAGCGACTCGAACGGGACGTGGAGGCCGAGCCGCTGCATCCACTGGTGACCGGAGTAGTGCCGCTTGTGCGGCCAGCTCGGGAAGGACCGCACCGGCGTGCAGCGCTCGAAGGGGACGGCGAAGACGTCCGACGCATCGCGCTCGAGCCGCACACCGTCGAACTCGAACTCCACACGGCAGGCCTCTTCGACGTCGGTCGCTGCAGCGTCCCAGGGGGAGAAGAGGTCCATGACGCGTCCTTCGTGTGAGGCGGCACACGAAGCGTATCACTAGTACTACGTCTGGCGTGTCGGAACTTGCTGAGCGTTCGCCGGGTTCGCTGCTCTCATCTTTCTGAGATCACTGTCATCTTCGATGGGACAGGTCTCAAGTGCGTGAGATTGTCCAAGGTTCGATGACACTGGACACTCGTATCAGGGGAGGACTCTGAGCGCGGAACAATCCTTGAGTACTGACATAATGTGCATTATCGGCTGTTCGTGCCAAGTCGGCCGGAGTTACGCAGCTCTAACGGTTTCATCGACTCGATGTCCACGAACTCGCGCACAAGCTCGTCCCTGCTGACTGCTGAGGAATCCGAATCCGATAACTCGATAGCTTGAGGGCATCCCTGTGATGCCACAAGCTATGGCCCGCGAAGCCGGAAGGAGATGCAATGTCGTCCCTGCTGACCGACCTCTCGCGCGAGCGGCTGGAGTTCCTCCTTCGTTCCCGCTGGCCCGCCCGACGGAAGACACTCGGCGGGACGCCGACGAGCTCGGTGAACCGCGTGCTGAAGGTGCCGAGCGAGGAGAACCCCACCGCGAAGCACACCTCGGTCACGGACAGGTCCCCGCGGCGCAGCAGCGCCATGGCGCGCTCGATGCGCCGCGTCATCAGGTACGAGTAGGGCGACTCGCCGAACGCCTACCGGAACCGGCGGCTGAGATGCCCCGACGACATGTGCACGTCGCGGGCCAGCGACTCGACGTAGGCCAGCCATCGGGCACGCGCCGCCCCCGCTCCCCCATCCCGCCGGTGCCCGGCCTAGACTGAGCACACGCCTCCCAGAAAGGATCCCCGATGTCCGACCTCACCTCGGGAATCGCAAGCTTCGCGCGATCTGTGCGGCTCTTCCTCCTCCTCTCCGGCGTCCTCGCCGCGCTCGCCGGCCTCGTCCTGCTCATCTGGCCGGCCAAATCCGCGGTGATCGTCACCGGCATCGTCGCCGCCTACCTCATCGTCGGCGGCCTGATCTACCTCGGACTGGGCATCTTCTCCCGGCAGGAGGGCGGCTGGGCCCGCATCGGCCACATCCTGCTCGGCCTGCTCTACATCCTCGCCGGCGCGCTCGCCTACGCGAACCTGCCGGCTGCGACGGTCGCGCTCGCCCTGGTGACGGTGATCTTCATCGGCGCGAGCTGGATCGTGGACGGCGTCGTCGCGCTGAGCCTGATGGGCATGGACGGTTCGAAGGCGTGGACGCTGATCTACGCGCTGCTCAGCATCGCGGCGGGCGTCGTCGTGCTGCTCTCGCCGCTGTTCGCGGCCGCGGTGCTGTGGATCTTCCTCGGTGCGGCGCTGCTGGTCCTGGGCGTCACGCAGATCGTGCGCGCCGTGATGATCGGCCGGGCCGCATCCGCGGTCGCCGAGGGCTGACGCGCACGCCGACCGCTGCGGCGCTCACTCCGGGATGAAGTCCGACGTGTCGCCGACGAGCCGGGTGTTGTCCTCGGGCACCGGCTCGACGGCGGCCCGCGCCACCTCCGCGGCGAACTCCGACACGTTGTAGAGCTTGCCCGCCGACTCCCGCCGCGAGGCGATCGCGCCCGGATTGGCACGCTCGAGCAGCGTGGCGGTGATGGTGCCCTCGATCATGTCGCCGGAGACGACGGTGAAGCCGATCCCCTTCTCCGCCAGCGACGGGATGAGCTCGCGCAGCGCGTCCTCACCGGCGCGCTTGGACTTCGCGACCGGCTCGTACTCCGGCATGGTGGGCGTGGTGCGGATGAAGTGCGCCTGGTGGCTGGTCACGAACACCACGCGCGACCCGTCGCCGAGCAGCGGCAGCGCGGCGTTCAGCACCCCGAGCTGGGCGTCGCGGTTGAGCTTCAGCGCGTAGTCCTCGGCCATGCCGGACTCCATGCCGCCGGAGGCGTTCAGGACGAGGATGTCCAGCCGGCCGAACTCCTCGCGCACCGCCTCGAACATGGCGTCGACGGATGCCGGGTCGGTGAGGTCCGCCCCCACGACCAGCACCCGGCGGCCGAGCTCGCGCAGCTGCTGCGCCAGCTTCTCGGCACGCGGAGCCTTGTTGCGGTAGTTGATGACGACGTCGGCGCCGGCCTCGGCGAAGTAGCGCACGGTGTCGGCGCCGATGCCCCGGGACGATCCGGTGACGAGCGCCACCTTGCCCTCGAGGGATCCTGCGGGAAGAACGTCGGTCACAGCTGACTCCTTGTACACGGCCGGATCGCGCGATCGCGCTCCCCCACCCTACCAACGCGGCCGCCCG
Source organism: Microbacterium sp. EF45047 (assembly GCF_028472845.1). NCBI lineage: Bacteria > Bacillati > Actinomycetota > Actinomycetes > Micrococcales > Microbacteriaceae > Microbacterium > Microbacterium sp. EF45047. The sequence continues at coordinate 1,419,521 of NZ_CP069429.1, forward strand.
GGACCCGGATCGTGCCGCGTGATAGGTTGACCGCAGGGAGGGGCGCATGGACGTCATGCAGGTCATCGAGCAGTGGGCGTGGATCGGCTGGCTGGTCCTGATCGCGGTGTTCCTGGTGATCGAGATGCTCAGCCTCGACTTCACCTTCCTGATGCTCTCGCTCGGCAGCGCCGCGGGGCTCGTCAGCGGCGTGGCCGGTCTGCCGCTGTGGGCGCAGCTGATCGTCGCCGCCGCGGCTGCCGCCCTCTTCATCCTCTTCCTGCGTCCGCCGCTGCTGCGGCGGCTGCACCGCGGCGAGGATCCGACCAAGTCCAACGTGGAGGCGCTGATCGGACTGCCCGGCGTCGCGCTGCTGGACATCACCCGGATCACCGGCCAGGTCAAGCTCAGCAACGGCGACACCTGGACCGCGCGCAGCGCGGACGGTGCGCCGATCCCGAAGGGCAGCCGCGTCGCCGTGACCGAGATCAACGGCGCCACCGCCGTCGTGCGCCCCCTGTCCGAATAGGAGAAGCCATGGACGACGCCTCGTTCATCCCCACCGCGATCGGGTGGATCCTCGCCCTCGCGGTCATCATCTTCGTGGTGGTGACCGTCGCACGCTCGATCCGGATCATCCCGCAGGCCACCGCCGGCATCGTGGAGCGGCTGGGCCGCTACCACAAGACGCTCAACCCGGGCCTGAACATCCTGGTGCCGTTCATCGACCGGCTGCGTCCGCTGATCGATATGCGCGAGCAGGTGGTGTCCTTCCCGCCGCAGCCGGTGATCACCGAGGACAACCTCGTCGTCTCGATCGACACGGTCGTGTACTTCCAGGTCACGGACGCCCGTGCCGCGACCTACGAGATCGCCAACTACCTGGGCGCCGTCGAGCAGCTGACCACCACGACGCTGCGCAACGTGGTCGGCGGCCTCAACCTCGAAGAGGCGCTCACCAGCCGCGACAACATCAACGGCCAGCTGCGCGTCGTCCTCGACGAGGCGACCGGGAAGTGGGGCATCCGCGTCTCCCGCGTCGAGCTGAAGGCGATCGACCCGCCCGCCTCGATCCAGGACTCGATGGAGAAGCAGATGCGCGCCGAGCGCGACCGGCGCGCCGCGATCCTCACCGCCGAGGGATCCAAGCAGTCGCAGATCCTCGAGGCGGAGGGGCAGCGGCAGGCCGCGATCCTCAAGGCCGAGGGCGAGAAGCAGGCCGCCGTGCTGCGCGCGCAGGGTGAGGCGGAGGCGATCCAGAACGTGTTCAACGCGATCCACGTCGGACAGCCGGACGACAAGCTCCTCGCCTACCAGTACCTGCAGATGCTGCCGAAGATCAGCGAGAGCCCGTCCAGCAAGATGTGGATCATCCCCAGCGAGCTGACCGAGGCGCTGAAGAACATCGGCACCGCCTTCACTCCGCGCCAGGGCCCGGGCTCGCCCACACCGCCCGGCGCGTGACGCACCCCTACTTCGCCGGCGCACGGCATCCCCGGGTCCTCGCCCACCGCGGGTTCATCTCCGCGGAGGGCGGGGACTCCGGCGTGTGGGAGAACACCGCGGCGGCCGTAGCCGGTGCGCATGCCGTCGGGGCGGAGTTCGTGGAGACCGACTGCCGGGTCACGGCCGACGGGGACGTGGTCCTGTTCCACGACGACACGCTGCGGCGGCTCGCCGGGGACCCGCATCCGGTCTCCCAGGTGCGCACCCGTGACCTCGAGCGGATGCTGGCCCCGCACGGCGGGCTGCTCACCGTCGCCGACGCCCTGGACGCCTTCCCCGACCTCCGGTTCAACATCGATGTGAAGACGGATGCCGCGGCCGCCCCGCTCGGCGCGCTGATCGCCGACCACACCGATCGCGTGCTGGTGACCAGCTTCTCGGATCGCCGGCGCCGGGCGGCGGTGGCATCCGCTCTCCGCGCGGGCGCCGCTCAGCGGCCCGCCGCCTCGGCCGGGCGCACCACCATCGCCGGCCTGCGCGCGGCCTCGGCGATCCGCCTCTCCCCCACGCTGAGCGGGATCGACGCCGTACAGATCCCGGTGCGCCACCGCGGGGTGACCGTGTTCACGCCGGCACTGGTCCGCGCCGCGCATCGCCGGGGCATCGAGGTGCACGTCTGGACCGTCGACGATCCCGACGAGATGCGGCGTCTCGTCGCGGCCGGCGCGGACGGGATCGTCACCGACCGCACGGACCTCGCGCTGCGCACCCTCGGCGGCGGCTGACCTGCCGCCGGGGACGCCGTGCTGGGATTCCCCTGTGAATCCCTCGCTGTTCTCGCGGACGTGGATGAAGCGCACAGACGCGAGCGTTATACCTGACAGCGACGAGAGGACCACACAATGGCAGATCGTAGTCTGCGCGGCATCCGCCTCGGCGCCCAGAGCCTGCAGAGCGAAGAGGGCGTCGTCTTCATGGAGCGCCGTGCCACCACGTACACGTGTCCGGCCTGCGGCCACGACACCACGCTGATGTTCGCCGCCGATGCGGAGGCGCCGCCGACCTGGGAGTGCCGCTCGTGCGGCTCCGAGGCCGTCCTCCAGGTCGACGGAGAGCCGGTCAAGCTCGACGAGGGCGAGGAGAAGGCCGCCCGCACGCACTGGGACATGCTCCTGGAGCGCCGCACCCGTGCGGAGCTGGAGGAGCTCCTCGAGGAGCGCCTCGCCTACATTCGCGCCCGCCGCGGCGCCGGCGACGATCCGACCCGGGAGAAGATCGCCTGATCAGCCCCGGCGACGGGAGACGAGCCCGGCGACGACGAGCGTGACCAGCCCCGCCCACAGCAGCAGTTGCGGGATCCACGGGCCGAGCACGACACCCATGGTGAGGCCGGAGCGCAGCTCGACATCCTCGAGCAGCGCTCCGGCCTCATCCGCGTCCAGGGACGCCACGGTCGTGCCGTCGGGCCGGATGATCTGGCTGGTGCCCACGGTGGAGACGTTCACGACGCTGCGGCCGGTCTCGATCGCCCGCATCCTCGCGAACGCCAGCTGCTGCAGGTTCTCGTCCGTGCCGCGGAAGTCGGCGTTGTTGGTCTGGAAGACCAGCACCTCGGCGCCGTGCTGCACGCCCTCGCGGATCACCTCGTCGTAGATCACGTCGAAGCAGATCGCCAGCCCCACGCCGACGCCGCCCACGCGCACGATCGGGGGGTTGGTGCCGGCGGTGTACTCGCGCTGGAGCAGGCCGATCAGGTCGGGGACGAGGGCGTGGAAGAACGGACGGTCCGGCACGTACTCGCCGAACGGCACCGGATGCCGCTTGTCGTGGCGCTGCGGCGCCTCACCGCCGGCGGTCCACAGGAACGAGGTGTTGAAGATGTTCTCGCCGCGCTCGGTCGCGGTGTTGGCCAGCAGCGGAGCGTCGAAGCGGGTCACGATGCGGGTGAGGCGCCGCGCGGTGCTCTCGTCCTGGAACGGGTCGTAGTCCACGCCGCCCTCCGGCCAGACCAGCAGGTCCACCTCGTCCCCCGCGATCGCGTCGGTCGCCACCGTCTGCGCGTCGATCACGCCGTACGGCTCCCGCTCGTCGAAGTAGCCGGTGCTGCCGTTGCCCTGCACGGCCGCGATCCGCAGCTGCCCGGATGCCGTCGTCGGGAACAGCGGGGTGTACAGCAGCACCAGGACGAGCGCCGCCGGCACGGCCAGGGACACCGGTCGCCGCCAGGCGCCGGTGCGGACCAGCTCGATCGCCAGCGCCGCCGTGGTGACCATCAGGAACCCGAGCCCGGTCACGCCGACCCACGAGGCGACCGGGGCGAGCGGGCTCGCCGACTGGGTCATCCCTATCCGCGCCCACGGGAAGCCGCCGTAGGGCCAGGAACCCAGGAACGTCTCGTGCGCGGTCCACAGCGCTCCGACGAGCGGCGGCAGGATCAGCGCGCGGCGCCGCGGCCACGCCCGCGGGACCCACCGGTACGCCAGCGCGATGGGGACCAGCGCCACGGCGGTGAGGACGGCCTCCGCGCCGGCCAGTCCCGCCCACGGGACGGGACCGAGGAAGCGGGTGGTCCAGGACACCAGCAGCAGGTAGAACGCGGCGCCGTACACCAGCCCCACCAGCAGCGCCCCGCCGACGCTGCGACCGATCAGCGCGACCAGCAGCATCCCGACGGCGGGGAACGCGAGCGGCCAGGCCGCCACCGACGGGAAGGCGAGGTCCATCGTGAAGCCGGCGGCCGCGGCGACGACGATCGCGAGCCACAGAGGCAGCACCGGGCGGGCGCCGGGCATGGCCTGCGGCGTGCGCCGGTCCTCGCTCGTGGCGGTCATGCCGCGCTCGGTCATACCGCGCTGTAGGCGACGATCCCGCGACGCACGCCGTCCAGGGCGCGGCGCGCGGTGCGGGCCAGGTCGCCGTCCTCCGCGACGATGGACAGCTGGTCGAGCAGGTCGATGGTCTGCTTCGCCCAGCGCACGAAGTCGCCCGCGGCCATGTCGGCCTCGATCAGCACGCGGTCCAGCGACGCCCCGCGCGCCCAGGCGTGCATCGCGGCGGCCAGTCCTGGGGCGAGCGGCTCGGTGCCGGAGAGTCCGCGCTCCTTCTCGATCTCGTCGAGCTCGGCCCACAGCCGGGCCGTGCTGTCGTACGCGATCCGGAAGGCGCCGCGGGGCAGCCCCCGCTCCCCCGCGTTCTGCTCGTCCCGGCGCGGTTCGTACACCAGGCAGCTCGCCATCGCGGCCAGCGACGGGGCGTCCAGACTGCGCCACAGGTTCTGGCGCAGCGATTCGGCGACCAGGAGGTCGCGCTCCCCGTAGATGCGGCGCATCGTGCGCCCGGCATCCGTCAGCTGCAGCTCGTCGCCGCTGCCGGAGACGTACTCGAGCACCTCGAGCACGTCGATCACGCGGTCGAAGATGCGCGCCACGGTGCCGGTGCGCGTCTCGATCTGGCGCCGCATCCGGTCGGTCTCGCGCTTGAGCTTCCAGTACCGCTCCGCCCAGCGGGCGTGCGCCTCGCGGTCCGGGCAGCGGTGGCAGGGGTGCCGCTGCATCCGGGTGCGCAGGCTCTGGATCTTGCGGAGCCGCTTGTCGCGGATCGAGCGCGGGCCGGCCGCATCCTGACGGTTCTTCTTCTCCATGTCGCTGAGCTCGCGCCGGATGCCGGCGTACTCGGCGAAGTCGCCGTGCTCGCACTCCATGGCCTTCAGGTACCCGGCGAGCGATTCCTCGGCGTCCCGCACCTTGCGTGCCAGGCCGACGACCGCGCGGTCGGCTTGGAACTGGGCGAACGAGGACTCCAGGATCTCGCGGGCCCGGGCGCGGCCGAACCGGTCGATGAGGTTCACGGCCATGTTGTACGTCGGGCGGAAGCTGGAGTTGAGCGGATACGTCCGTCGGGACGCCAGCGCGGCGACGGCCTGGGGGTCCATGCCCTCGCTCCACTGCACGACGGCGTGGCCTTCGACGTCGATGCCGCGGCGTCCGGCCCGGCCGGTGAGCTGGGTGTACTCCCCCGACGTGATCGCGACCCGAGCCTCGCCGTTGAACTTCTCCATCTTCTCCAGCACGACGGTGCGCGCCGGCATGTTGATGCCGAGGGCGAGGGTCTCGGTGGCGAAGACGACCTTGATCAGCTTGCGCTGGAACAGCTCCTCGACGACCTCCTTGAACGCCGGCAGCAGGCCGGCGTGATGCGCCGCGACACCGCGCTCGAGGTCGTCCCGCCACTGCCAGAAGCCGAGCACGGCGAGGTCCTCGTCGAGCAGGGCGCGGGTGCGGTCCTCCACGATCTCGCGGATCTCCGCGCGTTCCTCCGGCGTCGTCAGCCGCAGGCCGGCGCGGCGCACCTGGTCGACGGCGGCGTCGCATCCGACCCTGCTGAAGATGAAGAAGATCGCGGGCAGGAGGTTCGAGCGCTCCAGCAGCTGGACGACGTCCGGTCGGTCCATGCGCTCGATGCGGCGGATGTTGCCGGCGCGCACCGGACGCCGGCCGCCGCGCGGCGGGCGGTGCGCGTCCCTGCCGCCGTGCCGTGCGCTGCGATGCTCCTGCGCACGCCGGTTCTCGTCGTAGCGGGAGCCGGTGAAGGAGCGGATGCGGAACAGCTCCTGGTTCACCTGGGCCGTGGCGATGCCGGCGCGGTCGTCGAACAGCGGCAACAGGTCGTCCCGGACGAGCACGTGCTGCTCCAGGGGCACCGGCCGGGTCTCCGAGACGATGACGTCGGTGTCGCCGCGGACCGTGTCCAGCCAGTCGCCGAACTCCTCGGCGTTGGAGACGGTGGCGCTGAGCGAGATCAGCCGCACGCTGGGCGGCAGGTGCAGGATCACCTCCTCCCAGACGGGTCCGCGGAAGCGGTCGGCGAGGTAGTGCACCTCGTCCATGACGACGTAGCGCAGCCCGCGCAGCGCGTCGGAGTCGGCGTACAGCATGTTGCGCAGCACCTCGGTGGTCATCACCACGATGCGCGCGTTGCCGTTGATGTTGGTGTCGCCGGTGAGCAGACCGACGTCGTCGGGGCCGTAGACGTCGACCAGCTCGCGGAACTTCTGGTTCGACAGGGCCTTCATCGGCGTGGTGTAGAACGCCTTGTCGTTCGGCGTCTGCATCGCCAGGTGGATCGCGAACTCCCCGACGATGGTCTTGCCGGCCCCGGTGGGCGCCGCGACGAGCACGCTGCGGCCGCGCTCCAGGGCGTGACACGCGGCGATCTGGAACGGGTCGAGGGCGAAGCGCTGCCGCGCGGCGAACTCGGTGGTCCGCGGATGCTCGGCCGCGGCGCTCGCGGCGGCGTAGCGCTCGGCCGGGGTGCTCATGACGGCAGGTCCGGGATCAGTCCCTCGGCGGCGGCCTTCTTGCGCTTGCGCCGGTCGAGCAGCAGCGACAGCCCGGCCGCGGCGAAGTAGAGCACGGTGAGCATGCCGGCCAGCATGAGCATGCTGACCACGTCGGCGGCCGGGGTGGCGAGGGCGGCGAAGGTGGTGGCGATGAGCACCGCAACGCGCCAGCCCTTCAGGATCGCCTTGCCGGACATGATGCCGGCGAAGTTCAGTGCGACGAGGAAGACGGGCAGGACGAAGGCGACGCCGATCACCATCATCATCTTGAACACGAAGTCGTAGTACATCTTCGCGCTGTACAGGTTGTTCGCACCCTCGGGCGTGAAGTTCGCCATCAGCTCGACGATGTGCGGGACGACGAGGGTGCCGACATAGCAGCCGGCGAAGAACAGCGGGATGGCTGCCGCCATGAAGCCGATCGTGTACTTGATCTCCTTGCGGGTCAGGCCGGGCATGATGAACGCCCAGATCTGCCACATCCAGATCGGTGCGGACAGGAAGATGCCGATCGAGAACGCCATCCGCATGCGCAGGTCGAACGGCTCGGTCACCGAGCTGAACGTCAGTCCGACGAGCGCGTCGCGGTTCTCGGCGACGTCGTTCACCGGCTGCACGATGAACGCGATGATCGGGTCGGTCACGAGGAACGCGACGACCATTCCGGCGAGCAGGCCCAGCGCCGCGCGGACGAGGCGCTTCCGGAGCTCCAGAAGGTGCGCGCCGAGCGACATCCGCCGCTCGTGACGGGGCTCGTCCTCCTTCGCGGCGTGGCGATCGACCACTGCCACGACCGTCAGCTTGTGCTGGTGCCGCGGTCCGAACCGGGCGAGGCGTCCGTGTCAGCGGCCGTCGAATCGGTCTTGCCGTCGGTCTTGGCGCTCTCCGCGGCCGCGTCCTCCTCGCGCATGGCCTTCATCTCGCCCTTGAACACGCGGGCCGACTGGCCCATGCTCTTGGCCAGCGCCGGCAGCTTCGCCGCGCCGAAGAGGAGAAGGATGACGACGAGGAGGATGACCAGGTGCCAGCCGTTGAGATTGCTGAACATTGACATTCTCCTAAGCGTTTGGGATCGGTTCAGTCTATCCGAGCGTCCGCGGCATCCGGCGCACGATAGAGGGCCAGTCCGGCCGCAGCCCAGTCGCGGGTCGTGGTGCGCGCGATGCCGGGTTCGAGGACTTCCAGGGCGCCGCCGAAGCGGCCGGCGATCCGCTTGATGCCGCGGGGATCGGCCATCCGCAGGCGCAGGATCAGCTCGCCGTCACGGCGGTCGATCTCCTCCATCGGGAACGCGCCGACGAGGGGCAGCAGCCGCTCGGGGACGCGGACGGTGACCTCGCCGGACGCGGTGTCCTGCCCGAACGCCTCCGGCACCTTCTCGTCGCGGTGCGTGATGGGGATGTCGGTGAGCTTCGGGTCGCTGACGCGGTCGAGGTGGAAGGTGCGCATCGCCTGCCTCAGATGGCACCAGCCCTGCAGGTACCACTGCCCGTTGGTGATGAGGATCTGCATCGGGTCGACCGTGCGGGTCGTCGGCGCGGCATCCGGCGCCTGATACGTGAACGACACCGCCACGCCGTCGCTGAGGGCGCGCGACACCACCGACTGCACCTCGCTGACCGCCCCCGGGGCGATCACGACATCCGGCGGCGCGTCGGCCGCGCCGCGGGAGAGCTTGGCGATGAGGCCTGAGACCAGACCGGAGTCGGAGACGGCCGGCACCGCGGCCACCATCTGCAGTCCCGCCAGGAGCGCCGCCGCCTCGCGGGCGGTGAAGCGGGGCACGCGCCGGAGAGCGACGTCATTCGTGATCTCGATGATGTCGTGCTCGTCGAGCAGGTCCCAGTCGATGTCGAACATCTCCTGCGGGGCCTGCCAGTACCCGTCCGCCCCGGGCAGCCCGATCACGGTGAGCTTCTCCACCATCGCCCGCATCTCCTCGGGCGTCACGCCGAAGTCCGCCGCGGCCTCGGCGAGGGTCACCTGCCCGCGCTCGAGCAGGTAGGGCACCAGCGTCAGGTAGAGCCGCACCCGGTCGGCGGCCAGCAGCGGTGTCGGCGACGGGGTCATCGTCGGTCCCCCTCCCGGTCGGTGTGGGACGCCACGATGGCGCGTAGCCGCGCGACGACCGCGTCGCGCAGCTGCTCCGGTTCGACTACGCGCACCTCCGGCCCGTACGAGGCGAGCTCGTCGGCGAAGATGTGCAGGTCCACGTACGGCACCCGGATGCCCTGCGGGGCGGGTTCGGCACGCCGCCCCAGCCGCAGTGCGGCCTCCGTGCCGGGGGTGACCTCGAGCAGCGCCCGCTGCGCCTCGGCGACGGCCTTCAGCCCGGCGAGGGCCCGTTCCCCGGCGCCGTCGCGCAACGCGGGATCGAAGCCCTGGCGGGTGACCTTCACGTCGCCCACGATCCGGCTGAGCAGGAAGGTGCGCTCGTCCTCCGCGTCCACGTCGATGCCGTACACGTGCCACCGAGCCTCGTAGTCCACCAGCGCGAGCGGCCGCACCCGCCGGGTGCGCGGCGCGTGCTCCCCGGGCTTGAGGTAGTCGAAGACGACGACCCGGCTGCGCTCGATGCCCTCCTGGAGCGGCGCGAAGGCGGCGTCCCGGGCGGTGATGCGCGGGGCGAAGCCGATGATCGGCTCGTCGCCGTCGATGCCGAGCGCGCGGATCTTGCGCACCCCGGCCTGAGCGTCCGCGGACACCGACTCGGTGCTCCAGACGCTGCCGGCGAGCCGGAGTACCGCGAGCTCCGCGGGTGTGAACTCGATGTCGGCCGGCAGGTCGTATTCCGCCTGCGGAATGCGGTACCGCGCCTCCCGGAGATCGTTCGGGTCGGACGGGTCGCCGATCGTCTCGATCGGCACGCCGAGGGCGCGCAGGTCGTCCTTGTCGCGCTCGAACATCTTCTCCAGCGCCTCCGGCTTCGCGCCGGCATCCGCGCGCTGGCGGTAGCCCGAGACGTTGTCGAGGATCTGCTGCTTGGTCAGCCCGATCTCCGTGGCCATCAGCGCCACGACGAGGTTCGTCTGCCGCTCCTCCGCGGGGATCGGGGCGGCCATCAGCCCGCCAGATCCGGCGGGATCACGCCGAGCACGTCGACCACGTAGACCGCGGCGTCGCCCTTCGCCTCACCCGGCACCACGACGAGCAGCTGCGAGCCGATGGTCGCGTCGGTGACGGCATCCGCCACCTCCTGCGGCAGCACCGAGGGGTCGGTGCCGAGGGTGGTGCCCCAGGACGAGCTGGTGACGCTGCGGTCCGCCCAGTCCACGGCGGTGTGCCGGAACAGCGGCGCGTCCTCGCCGACCTTGTCGCCGTCGCCTTCAATCAGCGTCTGCACCACGGGCTTCGTGGGCGCAGAGGCGTCCGGGATGATGACGCCCGGGCGGCCGTCGGCGGCGCGGACCACGGTCGGCAGTCCGTGGGCGTCGTGGAACAGGTGGCGGCCTTCGGCCTTCGCGAGCAGGGTGTGTATGACGTCGAAGACGCCGACGATGCTGTCGTCCTGGCTCAGCCCGATCTGCTCGGCCATGCCCTCGGGGAGCTCCTTCGCGGGCAGCGAGGCGACCACCCGGCTGCCCTCGGTGACGCACGGGATCATCTGCTGCATCCCCGGGATCTGCTGCTCGAGCGAGTCCATGTCCCACAGCCGCGTGCCGCTGCCGAGCTCGGAGCCGGTGGTGCCGTCGTACAGCGCGAAGGTGAGGATCATGCCCTGGGTGGGCGAGGTCGTCGCCCGGCCGTCGCCGACGATGAGGTCGGCGTACGCGAACTCGTCCGTGCCGACCGGGGTGACCAGCTCGGCCTCCGGGTCGCCGAGCTCGCCCGAAGCCGTGACCGCGTCCGCCAGGCCCTCCGTGGAGGTGCGCTCGCAGGCGGCGCCGTCGAATCCCGGCGCGCCGGAGCATCCGGTCAGGGCAAGGGCGGAGAGGGCGAGGACGGAGAGGGCAGCGGACGATCTACGCACGCGCCCCAGTCTATTCCGAAGCCTGCTCCGCTTCGCGCGCGGCGGCGGCCGTGCGCGCGCCGGCCGCGGTCTTCTGCGCCTCCCGCACCCGTTTGCGCAGGTTCTTGTCGGTGATCTCCCGGTCGCCGACGGCGCCGGGCGTCCACAGCTCCACGTCCTCGTCGCCGTAGCTGGTCTTGGATGCCCGGCGGCGCACCTCGGGCGGGATGGCGCCCGGTGCGAGGCGACGGGCGGTGAGCAGGAAGCCGGTGTGGGCGACCATGCGGTGGTCGGGGCGGACGGCGAGGCCTTCGACGTGCCAGCCGCGGACCATGGTCTCCGAGGCATCCGGCTCGGTGAACAGCCCGGTGCCGCGGATGTACTCGGCGACTCGGGAGAGCTGGGTGGCGGTCGCGACGTAGCAGAGCACCACGCCGCCGGGCGCCAGGGCGTCCGCGACGGCGTCCATGCACTCCCACGGGGCGAGCATGTCCAGCACGACCCGGTCGACGGTGCCGGCGGGGAACTCGCCGGGCAGCGCCTCGGCGAGGTCGTCCACGACGACCCGCCAGCTGTCCGGGATGCCGCCGAAGAAGGTCTCCACATTCGCCTTGGCGACCTCGGCGAAGTCCTCGCGGCGCTCGAAGGAGACCAGCGTGCCGTCGCCGCCGACCGCGCGCAGCAGGGCCAGCGAGAGCGCCCCGGAGCCGACGCCGGCTTCGACGACGGTGGCGCCGGGGAAGAGGTCCGCCTGCATCACGATCTGCGCGGCGTCCTTCGGGTACACGATGGCCGCGCCGCGCGGCATCGACATCGCGAAGTCGCGCAGCAGCGGGCGCAGGGCGAGGTAGTCGTGCCCGGAGCTGTTCGTGACGACCGACCCGTCGGGCAGCCCGATGATGTCGGCGTGACGCAGCACGCCGTGGTGCGTGTGCAGCTCCCCGTCGGCGCGCAGGGTGATGGTGTGCAGACGACCCTTGGGTCCTGTCAGCTGCACGCGGTCGCCCTCGCGGAACGGGCCGCTGGGCCGACGCGCCGCGGTCATCGCGCGGCCTCCGAGGCGAGACGTCCCTCGCGGTGCAGCGCGACGATGTCATCGGTGGTGCGTCCGCTCAGCGTGGGCCACAGCGCGTGCGCGCCGGCGTCGTCGAGGGGCACGATGTGCGGCACGCCGAGGGTGACGGCACCGGATGCCAGGCCGGCGGCCAGGCCCGTGCGGGAGTCCTCGATCACGACGGCGTCGGCGATGTCGATGCCGAGCAGCTCGGCCGCCCGCAGGTACGGCTCGGGGTGCGGCTTGGGCTGGGAGACGTCGTCGCCGGCGACGATGTGGTCGAAGGCGTCGAAGTCGATCAGGCCGACGACGCCCTCGGCCATGCGGCGCAGCGACATGGTCACCAGCGCGGTCGGGATGCCGGCGGCGCGCAGGTCCGCGAGCAGTTCGCGCGCGCCAGGGCGGAACGGCACCCCCTGGGTGCGCAGGGCGTCGGTGACGCGGTCGGTCAGGTGCTGGACGATCGCCTCGGCCTCCATGTCGACGCCGGCGCGCTGCAGCACCGCGGCGCTGTCGAGCAGTCCGTTGCCGACGAGCTCGACGGCGTCCTGGTGCGTCCACGTGCCGCCGAAGGATTCCACCAGCTCGGTCTCGGCCACCATCCAGAACGGTTCGGTGTCGACGAGAGTTCCGTCCATGTCCCATAGGACGGCGCTGGGCCCTCCGGCATCGCTTCTGCTGTTCACCGGTCCATGCTATCCGGGCCGCCGCCCCGTCCCGGCCGGGGGCGACTAGCCTGGAGGGACATCGGTTCGAGGAAGGGACACGCGGAGTGGACGTACTCGGCTCGCGGATCATCGTGGCGGCGTTCGACGGCTGGAACGACGCCGGGGAGGCCGCCAGCGGCGCCATCGCGACGCTGCGCCGCGATGCGGACTACGAGCTCGTGCACTCCGCGGACCCGGAGCTGTACTTCGACTACCAGTACACCCGTCCCACCACGGCGATGGACGCCACGGGCCGCCGTCAGCTGCGCTGGCCGTCGGCGTCGCTGTGGCGCCCGGCGACCTCGGGAGAGGGACCGGAGCTGTGGCTGCTGACCGGCTCAGAGCCGGCCCGGGCGTGGCAGGCGTTCGCGGGCGAGTTCGTCGACGTCGCGCTGCGCGACGACGTGACCGGGTTCGTGACGCTCGGGGCGATGCTGTCCGACGTGCCGCACACCCGGCCGATCTCGGTGTTCGCCTCCAGTCAGAACGAAGCGGTGCGGGAGGCGCACGGCCTGGAGCGCTCCACGTACGAGGGCCCGGTCGGCATCCTCAGCGTGTTCGAGCACTTCGCCGAGACCGCCGGCATCCCCACGGCCAGCCTGTGGGCGAGCGTGCCGCACTACGTCGCGACCGCGGCGCCCTCTCCGAAGGCGACCCTCGCCCTGCTCGACCGGCTCGAGGAGCTCACCGGCATCGGCACCGACCGCGAGCATCTGCGCACCGAAGCGGCCGCCTGGGAGGCGTCGATCGATGCCGCCGCCGCCGAGGACGAGGAGATGACGGAATACATCCGGCAGCTGGAGCGCACGCGCGACGCGTGGGACTCCCCGGATGCGTCCGGCGACGCGATCGCGCAGGCGTTCGAGCGCTACCTGCGCCGCCGCAACGACGGCCCCGACCACAAGCGCTGAAGCGGACGCTGAGCCCGTCGAAGCGGACGCTGAGCCCGTCGAAGCGGACGCTGAGCCCGTCGAAGCGGACGCTGAGCCCGTCGAAGCGGACGCTGAGCCCGTCGAAGCGTCAGGGCTGCCGCGCCCCCGTCGCGAGCATGATCAGCAGCACGCCGCCGAGCAGGATGCGGTAGATCACGAACGGCAGGAAGCTGCGCCGGGAGATCCAGCGCATGAAGAACGCGATCACGCCGAGCGCGACGACGAAGGCGATGCCGGTGGCGGCGAGCGTCTCCCCCATGGTGAAGATCGAGGTCTCGCCCCAGTTCTTGAACAGCTGGTAGAAGCCGCTGCCGAACACGGCGGGGATCGCGAGCAGGAACGCGTAGCGGGCGGCGGCGGCGCGCTCGTAGCCCAGGAACAGCCCCATGGTGATCGTGCCTCCGGAGCGGGAGACGCCGGGGACGAGGGCGAGGGCCTGCGCGAAGCCGTAGGCGATGCCGTGCGGATAGGTGAGCTGGCTGAGGTTGCGGCGCTTGGCGCCGACGTAGTCGGCGATCCCGAGCAGGACGCCGAAGACGATGAGCATGATCGCCACGACCCACAGCGAGCGGAACACGGTCTCGATCTGGTCCTGGAAGAGCAGGCCGAGCACCACGATCGGGATGCTGCCGATGATGATCAGCCAGCCCATCCGGGCATCCGCGTCGGTGCGCGGCACGCGTCCGGTGAGCGAGCCGAACCAGCGCCCGATGATCCGGACGATGTCGCGCCAGAAGAACACCACCACGGCCGTCTCAGTGCCGATCTGCGTGATCGCCGTGAAGGCGGCACCCGGGTCGGTCGCCGACGGAAGGAACGATCCGAGGATGCGCAGGTGGGCGCTGGAGGAGATCGGGAGGAACTCGGTCAGTCCCTGGACGATGCCGAGGATGAGTGCTTCGAGCAGATGCATGCAGTGGCTTTCTTGATCGTGGGCGCGGCGCACACGCGCGGGCGGGTGAGCACGGGCGCGGCGGTCAGCAGGTGCGCAGCAGATCGGCCAGCACACGCTGGCCGAAGACAAGCGATTCTACGGGGACGCGCTCATCGACGCCGTGGAACATGCCCGTGAAGTCCAGGCCCGCCGGCAGCCGCAGGGGCGCGAAGCCGTATCCGGTTATCCCGATCGAGGCCAGCGCCTTGTTGTCGGTGCCGGCGCCGAGGAGATACGGGATGACCGGGACACCGGGGTCGTGACGGCCGAGCGCCGCGATCATGGCCTCCACCAGGTCGCCCTCGAACGGGGTCTCCATGCCGATGTCGCGGACGACGGTCTGGATCTCGATGTCGTCGCCGACGATGCGCTGCAGCTCGGCGAGCACGTCGTCCTCGGTGCCGGGGATGACGCGCACGTCGATCAACGCCTCCGCGGCCTCCGGGATGACGTTGTGCTTGTAGCCTGCGCTCAGGACCGTCGGGTTGGCGGTGGTGCGGAAGGTGGAGCGCAGGAACGCCTCGGCGGGGCCGGATGCCGCGGCGAGGACATCCGGATCGTCCACGGGGCGTCCGGTGAGCGCGCTCAGCCCGTCCAGCAGGGCGCGTGTGGTCGGGGTGAGGCGGACGGGCCAGCGCGTGCGTCCGATCGCCGCGACCGCCTCGGCGAGGCGGGTGACCGCATTCTCCTCGTGGAGGCGGCTGCCGTGCCCGGCGCGTCCCTTCGCGACCAGCCGGAGCCACATCAGGGCCTTCTCCCCCACCTGCAGCAGGTAGGCGCGCCGGTCGTCCACGGTGATGGAGTAGCCGCCCACCTCACTGATCGCCTCCGTGGCGCCGCGGAACCACTCCGGCCGGTTCCGCACCACCAGGGCCGAGCCCTCGACTCCCCCGTTCTCCTCGTCGGCGAAGAAGGCCAGGATGAGGTCGCGCTCCGGCTGCTCTCCGCCGCGGAGGATGTCCCCGACGGCGGCGAGGATCATCGCGTCCATGTTCTTCATGTCGACAGCGCCGCGCCCCCACAGCATCCCGTCGCGGATCTCGCCCGCGAACGGGTCGACACTCCAGTCCTCGGCGATCGCGGGGACGACGTCGAGGTGGCCGTGAACCACGAGCGCCGGGCGCTCCGGGTCGCGGCCGGGCACGCGCGCCATCACGTTCGTGCGCCGCGGGATCGGCTCGTAGTACTCGGGGGTCAGCCCGAGCCCCTCGAGCCGGGCGCCGACGTACTCGGCGGCTTCCCGTTCCCCGTTCGCCTTGCCGCCTCCCCAGTTCGACGTGTCGATGCGGATGAGGTCTCGGGCGATCTCGACGACCTCGGGACGTTCGGGCTCCGGCATGCTCCCAGGCTATCGAACCCGGATGCCACGCCCGGGCGCTGTGCCGGTTCGATCCGGGGTCCGGAACGTGCTAATCTCGTTCTTCGGTCGGCAACGACCTTTCATCACCTGCGCGGGTGGCGGAATAGGTAGACGCGCTAGCTTGAGGTGCTAGTGCCCGCATAGGGCGTGGGGGTTCAAGTCCCCCCTCGCGCACGAAATGTCCTGAGTCGCGACATCGTTTACGAACGAGTCGCGGCTCAGGACTTTTTTGTTGCTTGGGGTGTTGACGTGTGGTGCGGGGTTGGGGAGCCCCATGGCGAAGATGTGCAGCGGCACGACCGCGAGGATCGGCTCGAACAGCGGCGCGGCGAGCGGGATGCGCAGCACCTCGTCGGCATGCGGCAGCACGGCCGAGTCCCCCTGCTCCGCGATCGCGATGACGCGAGCGCCGCGGGCGCGGATCTCCTCGATGTTCGAGATGACCTTGGCGTGCATGGTGGCGGCGCCGCGCGGCGACGGCACGACGACGAAGACGGGCTGGCCGGGCTCGATGAGCGCGATCGGGCCGTGCTTCAGCTCGCCGGCGGCGAAGCCCTCGGCGTGGATGTAGGAGATCTCCTTGAGCTTGAGCGCGCCCTCGAGCGCGATCGGGAAGCCCACGTGACGGCCGGAAGAGCACCGACCGGGTGTCGGCCATCCAGTGCGCCAGCTGCTCGGTGCGCTCCTGCTCGTGCTCGAGGATCCACTGGATCTTCTCCGGGAGCGACTCCAGCTCGCGCACGGCCTCGGCGGACGCCTCGGGAGTGATGGATCCGCGGATCCGTCCGACGTGCAGGGCGAGGAGGTAGAGCGCGGTGATCTGAGCGACGAACGCCTTCGTCGACGCGACGGCGACCTCGGGACCGGCGTGCGTGTAGATGATGGCGTCGGACTCGCGCGGGATGGTGGCGCCCTGCGTGTTGCAGATCGACAGCGTCTTCGCGCCGAGGCGCGCGGCCTCCTTGACCGCCATGAGCGTGTCCATCGTCTCGCCCGACTGGCTGATCGAGACGACGAGCGTGTCTGGGCCGACGATCGGGTCGCGGTAGCGAACTCGTGCGCGAGCTCGACGTCGACCGGGATGCGCGCCCACTGCTCGATCGCGTACTTGCCGACCTGCCCGGCATACGACGCGGTGCCGCACGCGACCACGATGATCCGGTTGATCCCGGCGAACAGCTCGTCCATGCCGTCGAGCTCGGGGATCGCGACCTGGCCGTCCTTGACGCGACCGCGCACGGTGTTGGCGACGGCCTCGGGCTCCTCCGAGACCTCCTTCGCCATGAAGCTCGACCAGCCGCCCTTGTCGGCAGCGGCTGCGTCCCACATCACGTCGAACGGCGAGGTCTCGACCGCGTTGCCGTCGAAGTCTGTGACGTCGACCGTCTCGGGCGTGATCGCGACGATCTGGTCCTGGCCGATCGCGACGGCGCGGCGCGTGTGCTCGACGAACGCGGCGACGTCGGATCCGAGGAAGTTCTCGCCCTCGCCGAGCCCGATGACGAGCGGCGAGTTGCGGCGGGCGCCGACGACGAGCCCGGGGTGGTCCTTGTGCATCGCGAGCAGCGTGAACGCGCCCTCGAGGCGCTTGGCCACGGCGCGGAACGCGGCGATGAGGCGCGCCGGGTAGCCGCAGGCGACGAACCGGCAGCGCTGATCGCGGGCCTTCAGATGCCGTTTCAGGTCTGCGCCGGGCCGGTACCGATCCACCGCGAGCATCGCCCCGGTGAACGGGTCGGTGAGCACCCGGTCCCACCCGGAGGCCGCGCCGGCGAGCATCCGCGCGGTACGCAGATCGATCGGCGAGCGGCCGTTCAGCATCGCCGGCGGCAATCGGCCCCCGGTCCACACGCTCGACCCGACGCCCGCCGACACCGGTGCGCGGCCCGTGCCGGCGAGGAAGGCGCCGGCAGCCGCTCGGACGGCCGTGAGGTCGCAGCCCATCAGCGTCATCGCGGGGACGGTGATCTCCACCTGCGCGGTGATGCCTGCAAGCAGTCCCTCCGGGGTGTCGTGCCGGGCCGGGGTCCCGGTGAGCACGAGATCGGCGAGCAGATCCGCCCGCAACTGCCCCAGCGTCCGGTCATCGGAGGCGCGCAGCTCCCGCTCCGGATCCTCCCCAGCGGCGCGGGCGAGGTCGCGGGCGGCGCGGGCGTTCTCCGCCTTGACGGTCTGCGCCATGCGGGTGAGCCGGTCGAACATGCCGTGCACGAGCGCCGCCGGGCCGGACATCCCCAGTTCGGCGCACCCGTCCGCACCGTCCTTGACCCACACACCCCGCCGCGCCCGCTGCTCCCGATGCCGCTCCTCGATCGACCGCGGCTGGAACCGCTCGGCCAGGCGGGCTGCGATCTTCCGCAGCCGGTTCGGCGACTCGCGCTCCGCGACCTCCAACGCCAGCGCGGCGAACGCCGCCCGATCGCTCGCCTCCGTCAGCCCCGACCGCATCGGCGATCACCCGTGCGTGCCCGGCGTTGATCCGCCCCTCCCCCTGCGCTTCCCACACCGACGGGAACAGGGCCACCAGCGCCGAGGCATCCGACATCCGCCGCTGCACGGTCCGGTCGCTGACCCGCAGCAGCGCGCCCAGCTCCGCCGTCAGCGACCGGATCGACATGTCTCCGCCATCGGGGTGCTCCGCCTCCGCCGCGATCTCGACCGCGAGCTGCGCGCCCACCGCGAGGAACCCGTCGCGCATCGCCTGCAAGCGGGTCAGCACCCCCTCGATCTCGCCGACCGAGCACACCAGCCGCTCCAGCGCCGCGGCCTTGTCGGCACTGACCTCCAGCAGCTCTTTGTTCATATCTCCACTACACCACGGGCCACCGACATTGGCACTTCCGTTCGAGATTCGGCACGATGGGCGCGGCCATGACGGAATCGACGATGGTCGGCAGCCCCGCGGCCGCGGCGGAACGGGGCGCCACATCCCGGCTCCCGGCCCGCACCCGCTCCGGCCGACCTAGACTCGGCAGGTGCGGACGAGCGAGCAGCAGCAGGTGCCGGAGGACCTGGTCGCGCAGGCGGCCGATGTCCTCCGCGGTCGCAGGATCGCCGTGCTCACGGGCGCCGGCATCTCCACCGACTCCGGCATCCCCGCCTACCGCGGCGCCGGGGCGCGGACGCGCGGGACCCCGATGACGATCCAGACGTACCTGGCCGACGAGTCCGCCCGCCGCCGCTATTGGGTGGGCGGGCACCTCGGCTGGCGGGCGTTCACCTCCACGGAGCCCAACGGCGGCCATCTGGCGCTCGCTGCGATGGAACGCGCCGGCGCGGTCACCGGCGTCGTCACCCAGAACGTGGACGGGCTGCACCTGCGCGCCGGGAGCACCCGCGTCGTGGAGATCCACGGAACGATGCGGAGGGTGCTCTGCCTGGACTGCGGTCAGGTTTTCGACCGTCGCGACGTCGCCGCCCGCCTGGAGGAGCTCAACCCGTGGATCACCGTCCCGGAGAGCATCGTCCTCAATCCGGACGGCGACGTCTCCCCCGAGAGCACGGCGGGGTTCGTGATCCCGCCGTGCACGGTGTGCGGCGGGATGCTGAAACCGGACGTGGTGTTCTTCGGCGAGTACGTCCCGGCCGACCGCTTCCGCGCCACCGAATCGCTGCTGCGGGGCTCCGACGCGCTGCTCGTGGCCGGCACCTCGCTCGCGGTGAACTCCGGCGTGCGCGTGATCGAGCGGGCGCGCCGGCGCGGCATCCCCCTGGTCATCGTGAATCGCGAGCCGACGCGGGCGGACGCCTGGGCGGACGTCGTCGTGCCGGGCGGCACCACCGAGGTGCTCGGCGGCCTGGCCCGGATGCTCGGCGCGGGGGCTCTCAGGCCGCTCACGTAGTCTCGAGGGGTGACCCTTCTCACCCTCGTCCGCCACGGTCAGACCGACTGGAACCTCGCGCGCCGCATCCAGGGCTCGACCGACATCCCGCTGAACGACACCGGGCGTGCCGATGCGCACGCCGCCGCGGCAGTGCTCGCAGAGCTGCGGCCGGACGCCATCTACACCAGCCCGCTGGTGCGCGCGCGGGAGACCGCGCAGATCATCGCAGGCGAGCTGGGGCTGCCCGAACCCGGGGTGACCCGGGGGCTGCGGGAGCGCGAGTTCGGCGACGGCGAGGGGATGCTGGTCGCCGACTACCTCGCCCGGTACGGCGACTGGCACGCCGAGGTTCCCGGTGCGGAGACGATGGCACAGGTGCGCGACCGCGCCCTGGACTCGCTCGAGCGCATCGTGCGCGCATCACGTCGGCGTTCCGCACCCCGGGCCGAGTCCATCGTCGTGGTGAGCCACGGCGGCGTCATTCGCGCCCTCCTCCAGCACGTGTCGGGCGGAACGCTGCCCCGAGAGGGCGACGTGCTGCGCAACGGCTCGGTGCACCGCTTCCTCGCGGAGCGCGGAACGCTGCGCCTGCTCGACGAGGTGCCGGTGCAGGTCGTCGCCGCGGGGGACACCGCCGTCGTCACGGCGGAGACCGTCGAAGCCTGACGCGCGCAGGGCGACCCGGAGGTGAGAGGCGGCACGAACCGGGCTCACGCGCGGGCCAGCAGCGATCGAGCGTGCCGCAGCACCGGCTCGTCGATCATGCGGCCCTGGAAGCGGAACACGCCCCGCTCCCCCTCGGCGGCGGCGAGCACGGCGCGCGCCCACGCCAGCGTGTCCTCGTCGGGCCGGTAGGCGGCGCGGATGATCGGCACCTGCCGCGGGTGGATGCACGCGGTCGCCCGGAAGCCGGATGCCACGGCATCCGCCGCCTCGGCGGCCAGCCCGTCCTCGTCGTCGATGTCCAGGTGCACGGCGTCGATGGCGGCCTTGCCGTGAGCCCCGGCGGCGAGCAGCACCTGGGCGCGGGCGACACGCGCCACGTCGCGGTAGCGTCCGTCCGCGAAGCGACTGGCGGTGCCGCCGAGAGAGGCGACCAGGTCCTCCGCGCCCCACATCAGCCCGGCGACCCGCGGATGCGCGGCGATGGCATCGGCCGCGCGCACTCCTCGCGCGGTCTCGCACAGCGCGAGCACGCGATAGTCCTCCCCGAAGACGTCGAGCGCCCCGGCATCCTCCGTCTTCGCGGTCATCACCGTCCGGAACGGGGTGCGTGCGACCGCCGCGAGGTCGGCGTCGAAATCCGCCGAGCCGGCCGGGTTCACCCGCACGATCACGCGGGTCGGGTCCAGGTCGGCCGCGACGATGCTCTCGCGGGCGCTCGCCTTCGCGCCGGGCAGCACCGCATCCTCCAGATCGAGGATGACGGCATCTGCCTTCGCCAGCGCTCCGGCGAAGCGCTCCGGACGGTCGGCGGGGCAGAACAGCAGCGCGGGACCGAGATCGAAGGACATTCATTCCCCTTCCGGCATGCAGCGCACGAGGACGGTGCGGGTCGCGGTGGCGACCACCGTGCCATCCTGATTGCGCCCGGTGTGCGCGATCGTGCAGATCCCCTGCCCCGGGCGTGAGGACGACAGCCGCTTCTCGGTGATGACGCTCTCGGTGTACAGCGTGTCGCCGGGGAACAGCGGATGCGGGAACGCGATGTCCCCCAGCCCCAGCTGCGCGACCAGGGTGCCCTGGGTCAGCTGCGCCACCGACGAGCCCACCATCGTCGACAGCGTCCACATCGAGTTCATCAGGCGCTGCCCGAACGGCTGCTGCGTCTCGGCGAACGCGGCGTCCAGGTGCAGCGCCTGCGTGTTCATCGTGAGCGTGGTGAACAGCACGTTGTCGGCCTCGGTCGCGGTGCGGCCCGGCCGGTGCAGGTACCGGGCGCCGACCTCGAACTCCTCGTAGTACAGCCCGCGCTGGACGATGTCGGTCATGGCGCCACGCTACCCCGCGAGTCCCAGCGCCCGCGCGATCACGAGCAGCTGCACCTCGGTGGTGCCCTCGCCGATCTCGAGGATCTTCGAGTCGCGGTAGTGTCGCGCCACCGGATACTCGTTCATGAAGCCGTTGCCGCCGAAGATCTGCGTGGCGTCGCGGGCGTTGTCCATCGCCGCCGCGCCGGAGACGAGCTTCGCGATCGCCGCCGCCTCGGCGAACGGTCTGCCGGCGTCCCGCAGCCGGGCCGCATGGTGCCAGGCCAGCCGCGCGGTGTGCACGCGCGCCCGCATCCGGGCCAGCGTGAACTGCGCGTTCTGCCGGGTGCTCAGCGCCGCCCCGAACACGGTCCGCTTCTGCGCGTAGTCGACCGCGGCCTCCAGGCATCCCTCCGCCGCTCCGGTCGCGAGAGCGGCGATCGCGATGCGGCCCTCGTCGAGGATGCTGAGGAAGTTGCGGAAGCCGGCGCCGCGCTCCCCGAGCAGGTTGCCGGCGGGAACCCGCGCGCCCTGCAGGGTGAGCGGATGCGTGTCGGATGCCCGCCAGCCGACCTTGTCGTATCCGGGCTCGACGGTGAACCCGGGCGTGCCGTTCGGCACGATGATCGTGGAGATCTCCTTGCGCCCGTCGGGGGTCTGATCCGTGACGGCGGTGACCGTGACGAAGCGCGTGATCGGCGTCCCGGAGTTCGTGATGAACTGCTTGCTGCCGTCGATCACCCACTCGTCGCCTTCCAGGCGGGCCGTGGTGCGGGTGGCTCCGGCGTCGCTGCCGGCCTCGGGCTCGGTGAGGCCGAAGCCGGCCAGCGCCTCGCCGGCGAGCAGCGCCGGGAGGTGCTCCTGCTTGTGCTGCTCCGATCCGAACCGGTACACCGGCATCGCCCCGAGGCTGACCGCCGCCTCCAGCGTGATCGCGATGGACTGGTCGACCCGGGCGAGCGCCTCGATCGCGATCCCGAGGGCGAGGTAGTCGCCGCCCTGTCCGCCGTACTCCTCGGAGAACGGCAGGCCGAACAGGCCCAGCTCCCCCATCTGCCGCACCACCTCCATGTTCAGGGTGTGGCTGCGGTCCGCCTCGTACGCCTGCGGGGCGACCACCTGTTCGGCGAAGTCGCGCACCATCGCCGCGAGCTCGCGCTCCTCGTCGTTGAGGTCCTCGGTCATGCTGTCTCCTCCTCGCTCACGCGGGCGACGGGTTGGTCGCGCCGCACCTGGTCGCCGAGCGCGACCAGGAGGTGCACCGTGCCGTCGTGCGGCGCGAGCACCGGATGCTCCATCTTCATCGCCTCGATCGAGACGAGCGGGTCGCCGGCGCGCACCCGCGCACCGTCCGGCACGTGCACGGCGACGACGCTGCCGGGCATGGGCGCACGGCCCTCCGGCTGGCGCGGCCCGGTGGCCGGCAGTCGCTCGGCGAGCCGCCGCTCCATGCGGGCACGCCGGCTCAGCGCCCGCAGCCGCACGGTCCTGCCCTCCTCCGCGACCCAGACCGCACCGTCCTCGTCGACGGCCGCCGGCAGCGCCGGCGTCCCGCTTCCCGCATTCGGCGCCTCGAGGGTCTCGTCGTCGTCGGTGAGGAAGGCGACGGCCGGCTCCGGCGCACGCTCGCCGAGGCGCCAGCCGCGCAGCTCGCGCCACAGCGGGCTCGCCCCCGACGGCCCCGCCCCCGACGGCCCCGCCCCCGATGGCCCCGCCGAGTCCGCGGCGGCGCCCGCCCCGGCGGCGGATCGGGCGACGGATGCCGCGGCGGCCAGCATCCGCTCGCCCGGCGCACCCGTGCGGAACGGCAGGAGCGTCTCGATGAGGCCGGTGTCCAGATCGCCGGCGCGCACCCGCTCGTCCTGGCAGAGCGCGCGCAGGAAGGCGATGTTCGTCTCCACCCCGAGCACGACGGTGTCGGCGAGGGCGGCGTCCAGCCGGCGCAGCGCCGTCTCGCGGTCGGGGCCGGTGGCGACGACCTTCGCGATCATCGGGTCGTAGAACCCGGTCACCGCCGAACCGGTCTCGATCGCGGCATCCACGCGCACCCCGGCCGGCGCGTCGAAGAGCAGCACGGTGCCCGTCTGCGGCAGGAAACCGCGCTCCGGCGACTCCGCGTACACGCGCGCCTCGATCGCGTGACTGCGCACCGGCGGCGCCTCGGGCAGCGCCTCCCCCGCCGCGACCTGCAGCTGCAGCGCGACGAGGTCGAGGCCGGTGACCTCCTCGGTGACCGGGTGCTCCACCTGCAGCCGGGTGTTCATCTCGATGAAGAACACCTCGTCCACGGCATCCGCATCCACGAGGAACTCGACCGTGCCGGCACCCACGTAGTGCACGCTCTCGGCGGCGCGCACGGCGGCCTCGAACAGGCGCTGCCGCACGGGGTCGGGCAGGTTGGCGGCCGGCGCCTCCTCGATCACCTTCTGGTGCCGGCGCTGCAGGGTGCACTCCCGCTCCCCCAGCGCCCGCACGGTGCCGTACCGGTCCCCGAACACCTGCACCTCGATGTGCCGCGGGCGCCGGATCAGCCGCTCCAGCACCAGGGTGTCGTCGCCGAACGCGGCCGCGGCGACGCGCCGCGCGGAGGCCAGGGCCGCGGCGAGCCCGTCGCCGTCGCGGACGATCTCCATACCCTTGCCCCCGCCTCCGGCGCTGGGCTTGACGAGCAGCGGGTAGCCGACCTCGGCCGCCCGCCGCCGGATCTCCTCCTCGCCCATGCCCGCGGCGCTGAAGCCTGGCACCACCGGGACGCCGTGCCGCGCCACGTGGTCGCGCGCCCTCGCCTTGTCCCCCATGACCTCGAGGGCCTCGGCATCCGGTCCGATGAAGACGACGCCCGCCTGGGCGCACGCGGAGGCCAGCGCCACGCTCTCGGACAGGAAGCCGTATCCGGGGTGGACGGCGTCGGCCCCCGTGCGCCGCGCCGCATCCACGATCGCGTCGACCCGCAGGTACGAGTCGGATGCCGCGGGGCCGCCGATCCGCACCGCCGCATCCGCCTCGCGCACGTGCGGGGCATCGGCGTCGGCGTCGCTGTACACGGCCACGCTGCGGATGCCGAGACGGCGCAGCGTCCGGATCACGCGGCGGGCGATCTCGCCCCGGTTGGCGACGAGCACGGTCTGGAACATCACGGCCTCACATCCGGAAGACGCCGAAGCGCGGCGCTTCGACGGGCTCGGCACCCCGTAGCGGGCTGCGGGAGACGACGTCGAGGGCGAGGCCGAGCAGGTCCCGGGTGCGGTCGGGGTCGACGATGCCGTCGTCCCAGAGCCTCGCGGTCGCGTAGTACGGTTCGCCCTGCTCCTCGTACTGGGCGCGGATCGGGTCCTCGAAGGCGGCGCGCTCCTCTGCCGTCCACGACTCGCCGCGGGCGGTGAGCTGGTCCTCCTTCACGGTGGCGAGGACGGATGCCGCCTGCGCGCCGCCCATCACCGAGATGCGGCTGGCCGGCCAGCTCCACAGGAACCGCGGCGAGTACGCCCGCCCGCACATGGAGTAGTTGCCCGCGCCGAACGAGCCGCCGATGATCACGGTGAGCTTGGGCACCCGCGTGGTGGCCACCGCGGTGACCATCTTCGCGCCGTCCTTGGCGATGCCGCCCGCCTCGGCATCCGTGCCCACCATGAAGCCGGTGATGTTCTGCAGGAACAGCAGCGGGATGCCGCGCTGATCGCACAGCTCGATGAAGTGCGCGCCTTTGAGGGCGGATTCGCTGAACAGCACGCCGTTGTTGGCGATGATGCCGACCGGATGCCCGTGCAGCCGGGCGAACGCGGTGACCAGCGTGGTCCCGTACTCGGCCTTGAACTCGCGGACCGATTCGGCGTCGACGAGCCGGGCGATCACCTCGCGCACGTCGTAGGCGGCGTTGACGTCGACCGGCACCACGTCGTACAGGCTCCCCTGCACGGCCGGCGGACGGGACGGCTGCACCTCCCACGCCGGCGCCGCGGGCGGCGGCAGGGTCGCCACGATGTCGCGCAGGATCTCCAGGGCGTGCTCGTCGTCCTCGGCCAGGTGGTCGACGACGCCGGAGCGCCGGGCGTGCAGTTCGCCGCCGCCCAGCTCCTCGGCGCTGACCACCTCGCCGATCGCCGCCTTCACCAGCGGCGGGCCGCCCAGGAAGATCGTGCCCTGGCCTCGGACGATGACCGTCTCGTCGCTCATCGCCGGCACGTATGCACCCCCGGCGGTGCATGACCCCAGCACGGCGGCGAGCTGCGGGACGCCGGCGGCCGACATCCGCGCCTGGTTGAAGAAGATGCGCCCGAAGTGGTCGCGGTCGGGGAACACCTCGTCCTGCTTGGGCAGGAACGCCCCGCCGGAGTCGACGAGGTAGAGGCACGGGAGCCGGTTCTCCAGGGCGATCTCCTGGGCGCGGAGGTGCTTCTTCACGGTGAGCGGGAAGTAGGTGCCGCCCTTGACCGTGGGGTCGTTGCACACCACCATGACGTGCCGGCCGTGCACCAGGCCGATCCCGGCGATCACGCCCGCGCCGGGGGCCTCGCCGCCGTACAGACCGTGCGCGGCGAGCGGAGCGACCTCCAGGAACGGGCTGCCCTCGTCGAGCAGACGGGTGACGCGATCGCGCGGCAGCAGCTTGCCGCGTGCGACGTGGCGCTCGCGGGAGGCCTCGGGTCCGCCGCGGGCGGCTTCGGCGAGGCGTTCGTGCAGCTGCGCGGCGAGCTCCTGCTGGGTGAACGGCATCGTGCGTCCTCTTCGACGTGTGCGACCTTCTGCTGCGGATCCGGGTTGTGGCGCCGATCCGCGGTTTCGGTTAGTGTTCACTAACCCGATGATTCAGGTTAGCGAGGATTAACCGAGATGACAAGCACGGCGACCTCCCGCGATCGCGCGAAGGCCGAGCGCACCGACGCGATCCTGGCCGCGGCCGCGCGCCTGTTCGCCGAGCGGGGCTACTCGGGCGTGAGCCTGGAGGAGATCGGCGCCGCCGTCGGCGTGTCCGGCCCCGCCGTGTACCGCCACTTCACCGGGAAGCAGGCTCTCCTCGGCGCCGTGCTGGTGGGCGTCTCGGCGCGGCTGACGGAGGGCGGCGCCGCCGTCGCCGCCCGGGCCGAGCAGGCGGACGCCCGGATGCGCGCGCTGATCGCCTTCCACGTGGACTTCGCCCTCGGCAACGCCGACGTCATCCGGGTGCAGGACCGTGACCTGGTGCACCTCGCCGACGACGACCGCACCGAGGTGCGCCGTCTGCAGCGCGCGTACATCGATCTCTGGATCGACGCGCTCGCCGCGCTCCGGGAGGGCAGCCGGGACGAGCTGCGGCTGCGGGTGCAGGCGTGCTTCGGCCTGATCAACTCCACCCCGCACAGCACCCGCTCGGCCTCCCGCTCGCAGGCGCGGACCGCCGAGCTGCTGGCCGTGATGGCGGATGCGGCGCTGCGCGCGGACGTCTGAGCCCGCGCGCAGCGCCGCATCCGACCGTCAGAACAGCATCGCCCGGCCGGGCTGCTCGAGGATGTCGGCGACGTCCTTGAGGAACCGCGCGCCTTCCGCGCCGTCCACCAGGCGGTGGTCGAAGGACAGGCTCAGCGTCATCACCTGACGCAGCGCGATCCCGCCCTCGTGCTCCCACGGCTGCCGGCGCACCGCGCCGACCGCGAGGATGCCGGACTGTCCGGGCGGCAGGATGGGCGTCCCCGCGTCGATGCCGAACACGCCGATGTTCGTGATCGAGAAGGTGCCGCCGGCGAGCTCGGCGGGGCCGGTCTTGCCGGCCCGCGCGGTCTCGGTGAGCGCCTGCAGCGCGTCGGCCAGCTCGGTGAGGGACATCCGGTCGGCGTCGCGGATGTTGGGCACGATCAGGCCGCGCTCGGTGGCGGCGGCGATGCCGAGATCGACGTAGTGGTGCTGCACGATCTCGCCGGCCTCTTCGTCCCAGCGGGCGTTCAGCGACGGGTTGCGGCCGAGCGCGAGGCAGACGGCCTTGGCGACGAGGACGAGCAGACCGATCCGGTGGCCCGAGAGCGCGCGGTCCGCCTTCAGCTGCGCGATCAGATCCATCGTCGCGGTGACGTCGACGGTGTGGAACGTGGTCACGTGCGGGGCGGTGAACACGCTCTGCACCATCGCCTGGGCGGTGTGCTTGCGCACGCCGCGGATCGGGATGCGGGTCTCCCGCTCCGGGCCGCCCAGCGCGGGGACCGCCGACGGTGCGGCGGACGGTTCCGGCGCCGTCGCGGGTGCGAGCGGGATGCCGGCGCTGTCGGCGTAGGCGTCCACGTCCTCCCGGGTGATCAGCCGGTCGCCGACCTGCGCCGCCACGAGCACGAGGTCGACGCCCCGGCGCTTGGCGTAGGCGCGCACCGGCGGCGTGGAGCGCGGGCGCTCGCCCACCACGGGCTCCGCCGCGGCGGGTGGGAGCGCGTCATGCGGCGCGGCCTCGATGACGGCGGTGTCCGCGGCGGTGGCGGCCGGTGCCGCGGATGCCCGGCGCGGCCGGCGCCGCGGCCGGTCGCCGGCCGCGGGTGCGGCGCCGTATCCGACGAGGTTGGGCTGCGCCTTCTCCCCTGCGTCCGCGGCGGCTTCTCCCGCCGTCGCGGGGTCGTGCACCGTCGCAACCTCGTGCGCCGTCTCGCCCTGCGTGCTCGTGCCGGCGTCGGCATCCGCTCGCGTGCCGGCATCCGGCGCGACCTCCGGCGACGACGCGGCCGCGGCATCGGATGCTCCCGGTGCTCCGGCATCCGGGCCGTCGCCGGCGACGTCGAAGGCGATCAGCGGCGAGCCGACGGCTACCGTCTCGCCCGCCTCGGCGTGCAGGCTGGCGACCGTCCCCGCGTAGGGCGAGGGCAGCTCGACCACGGCCTTCGCGGTCTCCACCTCGGCGAGGGTCTGGTTGAGCGCCACGGTGTCTCCGGGCTGCACCAGCCACTGCACGACCTCCGCCTCGGTGAGTCCCTCACCGAGATCGGGCAGGCGGAACTCGGCGATCATCGCTGCGTCCCCTTCCCGTCGGCGGAGCCGTCACCGGCGACGCTGAGGCTGCTGGGGCGGTCCAGCACGCGGTCCACGGCGTCGAGGATGCGGTCGAGATCGGGCAGGTGGTATTTCTCGAGCTTGGCGGGCGGATACGGGATGTCGTGGCCGGTGACCCGCAGCGGCGGCGCCTCGAGGTACTCGAAGCACAGCTCGGTGATGCTGGCGATCACCTCGGCGGCGACCCCGGCCTCACGGGACGCCTCGTGCGCGACGACCACCCTGCCGGTCCGGCGGACCGCGGCGGCCACCGTGTCGTAGTCGACCGGCGACAGCGAGCGCAGATCGATGACCTCGAGGGAGATCCCCTCGTCCTCGGCGGCCGCGGCGGCGTCGAGAGCGGTGCGCACCATGGCGCCGTACGTGATCACCGTGGCGTCCCGGCCGGGCCGGACGATCTGCGCCAGCCCCATCGGCGGGGCGTCTGCGAGCGGGGCGGCCAGATCGACCTCGTCCTTGTGGTGGTACAGCCGTTTCGGCTCGAAGAAGACGACCGGGTCGTCCGAGGCGATCGCCTGGCGCAGGCAGCGGTACGCGTCCTGCGGGTTGGACACGGCGACCACCCGCAGCCCGGCGGTGTGCACGAAGTACGCCTCGGGCGATTCGGAGTGGTGCTCGGCCGCGCCGATGCCGCCGGCCCACGGGACGCGGATCGTGATCGGCATCCGCACCCGTCCCTGCGTGCGGCAGTGCAGCTTCGCCACCTGCGAGACGATCTGATCGAACGCGGGGTAGACGAAGCCGTCGAACTGGATCTCGACGACCGGCCGGTAGCCGCGGAAGGCGAGCCCGACCGCGGTGCCGACGATGCCGGACTCCGCCAGCGGCGTGTCGATCACGCGCTTGGGGCCGAACTGGTCGAGCAGCCCGTCGGTGATCCGGAAGACCCCGCCGAGGCGGCCGATGTCCTCGCCCAGCAGCACCACCTTGTCGTCGTCGAGCATGGCCTGGCGCAGGCCCGCGTTCAGGGCCTTGCCGAGCGTGAGCTGGACCATGTCACGCCTCCGCGAAGGTGTCGAGGTAGGCCCGGTACTGCTCGCGCTGACGGGCGAGCCCGGAGTGCGGCTCGGCGTAGACGCCGTCGAAGACGGCCAGCGGCGGGCGCGTCGTCATGCCCAGGCAGGCGGCGCGCATCTCACGGGCGGCGGCATCCGCGGCCTCCTGCACGGCGGCGAGGTGCGCCTCGTCGAGCTGACCGGCGGCGCGCAGGTGCGCCTCGAGGCGGGTGATCGGGTCGCGTCGGCGCCATGCCTCCAGCTCGGCATCGTCGCGGTAGCGCTTCGGGTCGTCGGCGGTGGTGTGCGGCCCCATCCGGTACGTCACGGCCTCCAGGTACGCCGGGCCCTTGCCGGAGCGGGCGTGTTCGAGCGCCCAGCGCATCGCGGCCAGGCACGCCAGCACGTCGTTGCCGTCGACGCGCAGGCTCGGGATGCCGAACCCGGGCGCGCGTCCGGCGAGCGGGTACTGCGACTGCAGGCCGACCGGCTCGGAGATCGCCCAGTGGTTGTTCTGGCACACGAAGACGACCGGGGCGCGGTACGAGGACGCGAAGATCATCGCCTCGTTCACATCGCCCTGGCTGGTCGCGCCGTCGCCGAAGTAGGCCACGGCCACCTCGTCGATGCCCTCGTTGCGGATGCCGAGGGCATAGCCGGCCGCGTGCAGCGTCTGCGCGCCGATGATGATCTGCAGCGGCGCCATGCGCAGCGCCGCGGGGTCGTAGGCCGCCCCCTCCTCGCCGCGCCACATGCGCACGTAGTCGCCGGGCTGGGCGCCGCGGACGTACATGACGCCGGTCTCCCGGTAGCTCGGGAAGACGAAGTCCTGGGGGGCGAGGGCGCGGGCCGTGCCGATCTGCGCGGCCTCCTGGCCCTGGCAGGGCGCCCACAGCCCGAGCTGGCCCTGACGCTGCAGGGCGACGCCCTCGGCGTCGATGCGGCGCAGCACGACCATGTCGCGGTGCAGGTCCCGGAGGGTCTGCGGGGTGAGGTCCGTGAGATGTCGGTCCAGCTGGGGATTCGGCACGCGGGAGCCGTCCGGAGCGAGGATCCGTTCGGCGAGTTCGAGATCGTGAGCGGTGTCCACGATCGGTGCGGTGTGCGGTGACATCGGTGTCCTCCTGACGTGCTGCCCTTGTGGGGCGTCCACGGCGACCGACGGCATCGTCGGCCCTGATTCGAGGGTACGTCCGTGTGACACCTCGCTCAAGCATGTCCGGGGCCGGTGAGCATGTTGCCCAGGCGGTGGCCGGTGCCGCCTGCTATCGTGTGGCACTATGCCCGCGCTCGACCGCACCGATCTCGATCTGCTCACCGCGCTCGCCGAGAACCCCCGGATCACCGTGGTGGCCCTCGCCGAGCGGCTCCGGCTGTCCCGCAACACCATCCAGGCGCGGATGAGCAGGCTCGAGCAGACGGGGGTGTTCCAGTCCTACGAGCGGTCGTTCTCGACCGAGGTGCTGGGGTTCCCGCTGCAGGCGTTCATCAGCATCGGCGTGCGCCAGACGGAGCTGCCGCAGATCATCTCCGAGCTGGCCCGCGTGCCGGAGATCGTGCAGGCGCACGGGCTGAGCGGCTCGGTCGATCTGCTCGCCCGGGTGGCCTGCCGCGACGCGCGCCACCTGTTCGACACGGACGCCCGCATCCTCTCGATCGACGGCGTGGAGCGCACCGAGACCTCGCTGGCGATGGGCGAGGTGATCCCGTTCCGCGTCGCCGGGCTCATCGGCCTGGCGCGACGGGAAGCCTGAGGAAGCGACGGATCGCGGCGGCCGCCTCGGCCGGCGTCTCGTAGTGGATGAGATGCCCGACGTCGGCGATCTCGACGAGCTCGGCGTGCGGGAACATCGTCGCGAGCCTCCGCTCCGCCTCGATCGGGGTGATGTCGTCCCGCTGCGCCGCGATCAGCAGCGTGGGCACGTCGATGCGGGGGGCGAAGGCGCGCACGTCGTGCGAGACGCTGGTGACGAAGGCGTCGTGCAGCTGGTCGCGATCGGCGAACCGCGAGAAATACGTGTCGTGCTGGTCGTGGATGAAACGGCGGAGCACCGGATCCTTCGTCTTCGCCATGGCGATGCTCATCGCGCGCACGATGAGCGGATGCCGCAGCAGGGCGGTTCCGAGCCGCTCGGGCAGGCGGGCGCCGAGCGTGTAGTAGAGGATGGCGAGCCGGGTGAGCAGCCCCTTCGGCCCCTCCAGGGCCGGGGCGCCGATCGGGTTGATCAGGATGAGGCGCGGCGTCCGCAGGCCCTCCGCGACGGCCGCAGAGGCGACGATCGAGCCGAAGGAGTGGCCGAGGACCACGGCCCCCGGGGCGACCGCGGCGGTGAACGCGGTGAGCCAGCCGGTGTACGCCTCGAGGTCGTGCCGGCCGGAGGTCAGCGGCGGTGTCTCCCCGAATCCGGGGAGGTCGGGTGAGAGCACCCGGACCCCGGGCAGGAAGGCGATCACCGGCTCGAGGCCGTGGTGCTCGCCGCGGAAGCCGTGCACGGCCACGATCGTGGCCGCGGCTTCCGCGGGAGGCGGCCCGTAGACCCAGTACGCCGTGACGGAGCCGTCGATCTCCACCTCACGCCGTTCGACCGGGACCTCCGCGAGGCGCGCAGCGTAGGGGGAGGTCGCGGGCATGCTCCGAGTCTACGGGGCGGTGTCGGAGCCCACGCTTACCCTGTCGCCATGACCCACGCAGCGCAGCTCCCGTCCTGGATCACCCGGGTCGGCGTGTTCGACCTGGAGACGACCGGTGTCGACGTGACCGCCGACCGCATCGTCACCGCCCACGTCGGCGTGCTCGACGCCC
This sequence comes from Microbacterium sp. EF45047, assembly GCF_028472845.1. Lineage (NCBI taxonomy): Bacteria > Bacillati > Actinomycetota > Actinomycetes > Micrococcales > Microbacteriaceae > Microbacterium > Microbacterium sp. EF45047. The sequence goes on from NZ_CP069429.1 coordinate 1,451,814, forward strand.
GCGGGCGGGAGATCGCCGCGCGGGACTGGCTGGCCGATCCTGGGGTGGAGATCCCGGAGGGCGCCGCAGCGGTGCACGGCATCACCACGGCGCACGCCCGGGCGCACGGCCGGCCGGCGGCCGAGGTCGTCGCCGAGATCACCCGGGCGCTGCGCGCCCTGCTCGCGCAGGGTCTGCCCATCGTGGTGTACAACGCGTCGTACGACTTCTCCCTGCTCGCGCACGAGGCACGGCGGCACGGTGTTCCGGAGCTGGTGGATCCCGCGCCGGTGATCGACCCGTTCGTGATCGACAAGGCCTACGACCGCTACCGGCCGGGGAAGCGCACGCTCGAGATCGTGGCCGCGCACTACGCGGTCGGACTGGACGCCGCACACGAGGCGTCCGCGGATGCGGTCGCCGCGGGGCGCGTGGCGCAGGCTCTCGCCCGCCGGTTCCCGCTGCCGGACTCGCCGGTCGAGCTGCACACCCGGCAGATCGCGTGGGCGCGGGCGCAGGCGTCCAGCCTGACCGAATACTTCATCAGGATCGGCCGGCTGGACCCGGAACAGACCGTGGACGGCACCTGGCCGGTCCGCGGGGAATCCGCCTGAGTCCCCGCTCCGGATCCGGCGGGGTCGGGGCGGGTTTTCGCGTTCGGGGCGCACGTACCCCGCCCCGAACGCAGGAATCCGCCCCGAACGGATGCGGAGGGAGAAGAGAGGCCCCGGGATAGAGTAAGCATCCCGGGGCCACCGTCCCAGCATGGCAAAGGAGAAGCGAGAATGGAACTACTCACGTGGATCGTCTCCGCGGCGGCCCTCGGCGTCTCGCTCGCGGCGCTCACCGTCGCCATCCGCGGTGCGCGCAAAGCCCGCCGCTGAACGCACCCGACCCCGATGGCCTGGCCACCGCCCCGCGGTTCGCAGGCTGGGAGATCGGCGCCCCTCGCTTTCATGACCCGCGGTAGCATCGCGAGGCCCTGACCCGCTCCCGAAGAGACCGAATCTCCTCACGCGCGCGGTCTCATCGGCCACGCAGAAGGCCCCCACCTCGGAATCGAGGATGGGGGCCTTCTTGATGTCTGTCCGGGGACTATCCCGGTGACACGCCGTATGGGACTTAGCGTCCGCCGAAGTTCTTGAAGCGCTGGTTGAACTTCTCCACGCGGCCGGCGGAGTCCATGATGCGCTGCTTGCCCGTGTAGAACGGGTGCGAGGCAGAGGAGATCTCGACGTCGATGACGGGGTACTCCACACCGTCCAGCTCGATCGTCTTGTCGCTGGTCACGGTGGAGCGGGTGAGGAAGGTCTCGCCCGAGCCGAGGTCGCGGAACACGACGGCCTGGTAGTCGGGGTGAATGTCAGTCTTCATGCGGAATCCTTGGATCGCGGAGGGTGTACTTCGGAAAGCCGGAGGGCGCAAGATGCACCAAGGGTCGATTCTATCAGTTGTTGGGCGGGGACAGAAACCCGTCAGGCGGCGCGGGCCGCGAAGCGGCCGCCCTCGGCGGACAGCGCGATCGGCATCCCGAACGCCTCGCTGAGCGAGTCGGACGTGAGCGTCTCCTCGATCGGGCCGGATGCCACCACCCGCCCCTCTCGCAGCAGCAGCATGTGGGTGAACCCGACCGGGATCTCCTCCACGTGGTGGGTGACCATCACCATCGCCGGCGTCGTCGGCGAGCCGGCGTAGCCGCCGAGCAGGCTGAGCAGCTCCTCGCGGGACCCGAGATCGAGGCTCGCGGTCGGCTCGTCGAGGAGCAGCAGCTCCGGGTCGGTCATCACCGCGCGGGCGATCTGCACGCGCTTCTGCTCGCCGTCGCTGAGCGTGCCGAACAGCCGCTCGGACAGGTGCTCGAGCTTCCACTCGGCGAGCACCCGCTGGGCACGGCGCTCGTCGATGCCCTCGTACGCCTCGTTCCAGCGACCGAGCACCGAGTACGCCGCGGTGAGCACGGCGTTCAGCACCGTCTCGTCGCGGGGAACCCGGCGTGCCATCGCCGATGATGCGAAGCCGATCCGCGGCCGGATCTCGAACACGTCGGTGCGCCCGAGCGTCTCGCCGAGCACCGTCACGGTTCCCGAGGTGGGATGCAGGAGCGTGTCCGCCAACTGCAGCAGCGTCGTCTTGCCCGCGCCGTTCGGTCCGAGGATGACCCATCGCTGGTCATCCGAGACCTCCCAGGTCACGTGATCGACGATGTTGCGCCCCTCGCGGCGCACGACGACATCGGTGAGTTCCAGAGCACTCGGCATGCCGCCAGCCTATCGCTCAGGCCGTCAGCTCCTCGTAGAGCGCGCGCGTGGTGTCGGCGATGGCACCCCAACTGAACGCGCTGCGGGCGCGCTCGCGTCCGGCGGCGCCGTACTCGGCGGCCCGCGCGGGATCCATCGCCACCTCGCTGAGCGTCGCCGCCAGGTCCGCGACGTACCGGTCCGGGTCGACCGGGGTGCCGGTGCCGTCCTGCAGCTGCTCGATCGGCACCAGGCGCCCGGTGACGCCGTCGTCGACGACCTCCGGGATGCCGCCGGTGGCGGTGCCGACCACCGCCGCGCCGCACGCCATCGCCTCCAGGTTCACGATCCCGAGCGGCTCGTACACCGACGGGCACACGAACGTCGTGGCGGCGGTGAGGATCGCGGACAGCTCGTCGCGCGGCAGCATCCGCTCGATCCAGATGACGCCCTGGCGGGTCTGCTGGAGCACCCGCACGAGCTCCTGCACCTCGGCCATGATCTCGGGCGTGTCGGGGGCGCCGGCGCACAGCACGAGCTGCACCTCGGGCGGTAGCTGCTGGGCGGCGCGCAGGAGGTACGGCAGCCCCTTCTGCCGGGTGATCCGCCCGACGAACACGACGGACGGGCGGGACGGGTCCATGCCGATGGATGCCAGGAACTCCGGGTTCTCGACCGGCCGCCAGCGTTCCACATCGATGCCGTTGTGGATCACCCGCACCCGCTCGGGGTCGACCTGCGGGTAGCTGCGGAGGATGTCGTTGCGCATGCCGGCGCTCACGGCGATGATCGCCGCGGCGTTCTCGTAGGCGAGCCGTTCGATGCCGCTCGAGACCGCGTAGCCCCCGCCGAGCTGCTCGGCCTTCCAGGGCCGCAGCGGCTCAAGGCTGTGCGCCGTGAGCACGTGCGGGATGCCGTGCAGCTGCGAAGCGAGGTGTCCGGCGAAGTTCGCGTACCAGGTGTGGCTGTGCACGACGTCGGCGCCGGCGATGTCGCCGACCATGGTGAGATCCGTGCCGAGCGTCTGCACGGCGGCGTTCGCGCCGGCGAGCTCGACCGGCGTCCGATAGGCGTGCGTGCCCGGTTCTCCGCGCTCCGCTCCGAACGCGCGCACCTGCACGTCGATGCTCCGGCGGAGGGCCGCGACGAGCTCCGCGACGTGCACGCCGGCACCGCCGTAGATCTCCGGCGGATACTCCTTCGTCACGATGTCGACTCTCATGACTGAACGCTAGTACACGACGGGATTCGCCCTCTATGGTGGAACCATGTCGGCACCAAAGAAGGTCTTCGGGATCATCCTCGCCGGTGGCGAGGGCAAGCGACTCATGCCTCTCACAGCGGATCGAGCCAAACCCGCGGTGCCCTTCGGGGGGCAGTACCGCCTCATCGACTTCGCGATATCCAACCTGATCAACTCGGGGCTGCGGCAGATCGTCGTGCTGACGCAGTACAAGTCCCACAGCCTCGACCGGCACATCTCCCAGACCTGGCGGCTTTCCGCGCTGCTGAACTCGTACGTGGCGTCGGTGCCGGCCCAGCAGCGGCTCGGCAAGCGCTGGTTCTCAGGGTCGGCGGACGCGATCCTGCAGAGCCTCAACCTGATCGTCGACGAGAAGCCGGACATCGTCGTGGTCATTGGCGCCGACCACGTGTACCGGATGGACTTCATGCAGATGGTCCAGGCGCACATCGAGTCCGGCGCGGCCGCCACCGTGGCCGGCATCCGTCAGCCGCTCGCGCTGGCCTCGCAGTTCGGCGTGATCGACGCGGATGCCGAAACCGGCCGCATCCGGCAGTTCCTGGAGAAGCCGACGGATGCCACGGGGCTGACCGACTCCCCCAACGAGGTGCTCGCCTCGATGGGCAACTACGTGTTCGACGCGGATGCCCTCGTCGCCGCGGTCGAGGCGGACGGGGAGTCCGCGACGAGCGGGCACGACATGGGCGGCGACATCATCCCCTACTTCGTCGACCGCGGCGAAGCCGGGTATTACGACATGAAGCAGAACGACGTCCCGGGCTCGTCGCCACGCGACCGCTCGTACTGGCGCGATGTGGGGACCATCGAGTCGTTCTTCGACGCGCACATGGACCTCATCTCCACGCTGCCCGTGTTCAACCTGTACAACACGGACTGGCCGATCCACGCGCAGTCGGTGAACTCGCCGCCGGCGAAATTCGTGCGCGACTCGGTGGGCCGGATCGGGAACGCGATCGACTCGATCGTCTCGCTCGGCTCGGTCCTCTCCGGCACGCATCTGGAGCGCAGCGTGGTCGGGCCGTGGACGCTCGCCGCGGGCGGGTCGACGATCACGGACTCCGTGCTGTTCGACGGGGTGCGGGTCGGTGCCGGGGCGCGCGTGCGCCGGGCGATCCTGGACAAGAACGTGGTGCTCGAGGACGGAGCGACGGTCGGTGTGGACCGGGAGCGCGACCTGGAGCGCGGTTACACGGTGACCGAGTCCGGGATCACGGTGGTGGGCAAGGGCGTGCACGTCGCGCGCTGACCGCTACGCTCGATCGGGTGACCGCAGCGCGCTTCCTCGTCGTCCTCGATGCCGATTCCACGCTCATCCAGGATGAGGTGATCGAACTCCTCGCCGAGGAGGCCGGCCGGCGCGAGCAGGTGCAGGCCGCGACGGAGGCGGCCATGCGCGGCGAGGTGGACTTCGCCGCCAGCCTGCGCTCGCGGGTGGCGGCGCTCGAGGGAGTGCCGGAGACGGCCTTCGAGACGGTCCGCGCGCGGGTGCGTCCGACCCCCGGCGTCCACGAGCTGATCGAGGCGGTGCATGAGCGCGGCGGTGTGGTCGGCGTCGTCTCGGGCGGGTTCCACGAGATCCTCGACCACATCGCGCCGGCGCTCGGCGTGGACCGCTGGCGCGCGAACCGGCTCGCGATCGCGGCGGCCGCGCTGTCAGGGCTGGTGGACGGCGCCATCGTGGATGCCGCGGCGAAGGCCGCCGCCCTCCAGGAGTGGGCGGACGAACTGGGCGTGCCGCGGCGGGCCACGATCGCGATCGGCGACGGTGCGAACGACCTGCTGATGATGGCGGCGGCCGGCCTCGGCATCGCTTTCAACGCGAAGCCCGCCGTCCGCCAGGCGGCGAGCCTCGTGGTCGGGCCGGTGGACCTGCGCGAGGTCATCCCGCTCCTGCCCTGAGCCGTCCCGGGCTCATCCCGAGCTCTGCCGTGAGCGGATGCCGGGGGCCGATGTCGGCGGCATCCCGTAGCGTCGGGGCCATGGACATCATTCTGGTTCCGGTCTCTGGCTCGACGCGTCCTCCTGGGACGAGGTGACACCAACGCTGGAGGCCGCCGGCCTCCGCCCGCATCCGATGACGATGCCTGGCGTCGACGAGCCGCACCCCGACGGGATCAGGCTCGCGGAATGGGTGGCGGCGGCGGTCGAGCGCATCGACGCGCTTCCCGGCGAGGTCGTGCTCGTGGGGCACTCCGGCGGCGGCAGCGTCGTGTGGGGTGCGGCGGATGCCCGGCCCGACCGTGTGGCGCGGGTGGTGTTCGTCGACACCGTGCCCACGCCGCCCGGCTTCCCGATCAACGACTTCGAGACCGAGGGCGAGGTGATGCCGTTCCCCGGGTGGGACTTCTTCCCCACGGAGGACGTGCACGACCTCGATGAGGAGTTGCGGGCGCGCACGCTCCCCCTCACGCGCACGATCCCGGCGCGGGTGCCGTCCGACCCGCTCGCACTGAACGACGAGGCGCGCCATCGCGTGCCGGTGACGATGCTGATGGGCGAGTACGACCGCGAGGCTCTGGAGCGCGAGCTGGAGAAGTGGGGGCCGTACGCCGACGAGTACCGCGCGATCGAGGACGTCGAGGTGACGCGGATCGGCTCGGCGCACTGGCCGCAGTTCAGCCGGCCGCAGCGGCTCGGCGAGCTGCTCGTGGAGGCGGTGAAGCGCTAGGCCCGCGGGGTGGTGCTCAGTGGCCCATCCCGAGGCCACCGTCCACCGGGATGACCGCGCCGGAGATGTAGGCGGCGTCGTCGGAGGCGAGCCAGGTCACCACGCCGGCGACCTCGTCGGCGGTCGCGAAGCGCCCCGCCGGGATGTTCGCCTTGTACTGCTTCTGGGTCTCCTCGGGCAGCTCGGCGGTCATGTCGGTCTCGATGAAGCCCGGAGCGACGACGTTCGCGGTGATCCCGCGGCCGCCCAGCTCCCGGGTGAGCGAGCGGGCGAAGCCGACCAGGCCGCTCTTGGAGGCGGCGTAGTTGACCTGGCCTGCCGAGCCGTACAGGCCGACGACGCTGGAGATGAGGATGACGCGGCCGAACCGGGCGCGCAGCATCCCCTTCGAGGCGCGCTTGACGACGCGGAAGGAGCCGCCCAGGTTCGTGGCGACGACGCTGTCGAAGTCGTCCTCCGACATCCGCATCAGCAGGGTGTCCTTGGTGATCCCGGCGTTCGCGACGACGATCTCGACCGGGCCGAGCTGCCGCTCGACCTTGGTGAAGGCGGCGTCGACGGCCGCGGCATCCGTCACGTCGGCCCGCACGGTGAGCGTCCCCTCCGGGCCCTCGCCGCTGCGGGCGGTGACCGCGACCCGGTACCCCTCGCGGACGAAGCGCTCGGCGATCGCACGACCGATGCCGCGGTTTCCGCCGGTGACGAGGACGACGCGATCCGTGCTCATGAGGGGCTCCTGCCTGTTCGTTCGGGACCGAGGACATCCTATCGGCGGGGCCGGGCGGACGCGTCCGGGCACCCCCGCGCGGCGTAGGCTGGAAGCACCGTGAAGCACACCCGACACGCCCCCGCTGTCACCTCTCTGCCGCAGGCGCCGCATGATGAGGCGAGCCACCGCGTGCGCCGGTATGCGCTCACCATGGGCATCCGGATGGTGTGCTTCCTGCTGATGGCGTTCGTGCAGCCCTACGGCTGGTGGACGTGGGTGTTCGCGATCGCCGCGGCCGTGCTGCCGTACATCGCCGTCGTCTTCGCGAACGCCGGCAGCGACAGTGTGGAGACGCGCGTGGAGTCCCCGGGCCCGCAGCTCGGCGCGCCCGCGACGACGGGACCGGAGCCGACGGCGCCGGACGTGATCACGATCCACGAGAGCCCCGACCGCGGGGATGCGCGGGCCGACGAGCGGGACGAGGGGAAGTGACCGAGGAGTTCGAGTGCTCCCGCGCGGGATGCCGGCGCACCGCGACTCATCACGTCGTGTGGCGCAACCCGCGCATCCACGGCGAGGATCGCCGCAAGATCTGGCTGGCCTGCGATGAGCACGTCGGGTATCTGGGCGACTACCTGCGTGCGCGCGACTTCCCCGTCGACGTGCGAGAGGGTCTTCCCGAGTGAGCCGGCGGATGCTGCGCTGGGGCGCCTATCTGCTGGTGGCCGCGGGCTTCGCGGTCGCCTGCGCGTTCCTGTCGCACTGGCAGTTCGACCGCAACGAAGAGCGTGCGCGCCAGATCGCGCTCGTGGAGCGGAACTACGATGCGCCCGCCGCCCCGCTCGACGCGGTGCTGGACGGCGATGAGCTCGACCCCGGTGACGAGTGGCGTCCGGTCGAACTGCACGGCGAGTATCTCGCCGATCAGCAGGTGCTGGTGCGGAACCGTCCCCACGGCGGCACGAGCGCCTTCGAGGTGCTGGTCCCGTTCCGCGACCGCAGCGGCCTGGTGCTGCTGGTGGATCGGGGCTGGGTGCCGCCGGGGGACGGCGACGCCCCGGATGCGGTCCCGGCGCCGCCCTCCGGCGAGGTGACGGTGATCGCCCGGCTGCGTCCCGGCGAGCCGCTGCCCTCCTCCGGGCGGGGCGCGCCCGAGGGACAGGTGCCGACGATCCACCTGCCGACCGTGGACGCGGCGGTCGACGCCGCGCTCGTCACGGGCGCGTACGGGCAGCTGGTGTCGGAGACGCCGCCGGCCGACCGCACGCCCGGCGGGTTCGAGTCGCCCACCGAGGACCCGGGGCCGCACCTGTCGTACGCGATCCAGTGGATCCTGTTCGCCGTGATGGGCTTCGGGTTCATCGGCTACGTGATCCGCACCGAGATCGTGAAGGCCCGCGAGGATGCCGGTGAGCGCCCCGCCCGTGCCTCTCGCCGGCGCGATCGCGACGCCGACGACGAGGACGCCCTGCTCGACGCCGCCCAGCGGTAGCCGCCCGCGGTAGCCGCCCAGCGGTAGCCACCCGCTGTAGCGGCCGGGTGCGGTTCGGGTTCAGGCGGCCAGGTCGAATCGTGCCCGGCCGCCGCGCCGGGGTGTGCGCTGAGGGTCCAGCCAGGGCGGCGGGATGAAGACCGGCGTCGCCGTCACGCCCGTCCCCTCGATGCGTATCTCCCAGCCGTCGTCGTGGATGCGGTGATGGCAGGCGACGCAGAGCAGGATGCCGTTGCTGAGATCCGTGCCTCCGCCGTCCCGCATCCACCAGCGCAGGTGATGCGCCACCACGTACCCCGGCGGTGCCCCGCAGAAAGCGCACCCGCCGTCGCGTTCGCACCTGGGCGTCCGCGGCCATCCGCCGCGCGGTCGCCGCCGAGACCGGCTGGGTGATCCCGTCGATCGTGGCCGTCCCCGCGCCGCTCTGGAGATCGGAGAGCGAGATGCGGACCACGACCGTGGTCGTCGCCAGCGTCGGCATCTTCGTGCAGCCGAGCGCGTGCCGGCAGAGGTCGGCGAGGGCGTCGGCCTGCATCTGCTTCACCGAGCGCGGCCACGATCGACGCACCGGTCTCGGGATCGAACCGCCCCTCGACCCGGATGCATCCCTCGCGGTCCTGCCGGATGATGAGGGAGCGCTCGGCACGGAGATCCCGCTCGCGCGGCTCCACGCCGTCGAGGTCGAGATACGCCTCGGCGCGGGCGATCAACTTGTGCAGCTGGTCGGGCGTGAGGCCCGGCGCCAGCTCGACGAGGTGCCATTCCATCTCGGCCGCGCTGTCCGCGTCGGCGCGGGGCGCGACACTGTCCAGCATCCGGATGATCTCCGACGCCGCGGCGACCGAGAGCTCCCCCGCGTCGAGCGCTCGCGCGACGTGCGGATGCTTGGCCGGCATCCGTTCTCCCGAGATCGACGTGCGCGGCGCCGGGCGAAGGAGTCGCGCCCGAGATCGGCGGTGGACCGCCGGGCCACCTCGGCGGCGATCTTCACATGCGCCGCCTCGACGCACCGCCGCAGCGTTCCGAACGCCGCGTTGACCGCGGCGAGTTCGGCGTCGGTCAGCGCGTCCGGCACACGGTCGCCGCCGGCCGCGATCAACGCGTCGAGCGCCTCCGCGATCCGTGTCGACGAATTTCGAGTACGGACCGCCGGCCCGGAGCCTCAGGCGAGCTCGATGAGCTCCTGGTACTCCTTGCTCCACAGGTCCTCGACCCCGTCGGGCAGGATGAGCACCCGCTCGGGGTTCAGCGACTCCACGGCGCCGGGGTCGTGGGACACCAGCACCACGGCGCCCTCGTAGTGCGCCAGCGCGCCGAGGATCTCCTCGCGGGAGGCCGGGTCGAGGTTGTTCGTGGGCTCGTCGAGCAGCAGCAGGTTCGCGGACGACACCACGAGGGTCGCCAGCGACAGTCGGGTCTTCTCGCCGCCGGAGAGCACTCCGGCGGGCTTGTGCACGTCGTCTCCGGTGAACAGGAAGGAGCCGAGCACCTTGCGCGCCTCGGTCTCGGTGAGGTCGGGCGCCGCGGAGACCATGTTCTGCAGCACGGTGCGCGAGACGTCGAGGTTCTCGTGCTCCTGGGCGTAGTAGCCGATCTTCAGGCCGTGCCCCGGCTCGAGCCGCCCGGTGTCGGGCTGGTCCACGCCGGCGAGGATCCGCAGCAGCGTCGTCTTGCCCGCGCCGTTGAGCCCGAGCACGACGACCTTCGAGCCGCGGTCGATCGCGAGGTCCACATCTGTGAAGATCTCCAGCGACCCGTACGACTTCGACAGGCCCTTCGCCTGCAGCGGCGTCTTCCCGCAGGGCGCCGGCTTCGGGAACCGGAGCTTGGCGACCTTGTCCTCCTGCCGCACCTCCTCGAGTCCCGACAGCAGCTTCTCGGCCCGCGCGAGCATCTGGTGCGCCGCCGCGGCCTTCGTCGCCTTCGCCCCGAAGCGGGCCGCCTGCAGCTGCAGCTGCGTCGCCTTCTTCTCGGCGTTCGCGCGCTCCTTCTTGCGCCGCTCCTCGTCGGCCACCCGCTGGCGCAGGTAGTTCTTCCAGTTCATGTTGTAGATGTCGATGACCTGGCGGTTGGCGTCCAGGTAGAACACCCGGTTGACCGTCTCCCCGACCAGCTCCACGTCGTGGCTGATCACGATCAGCCCGCCCTTGTAGCCCTTCAGGAAGTCCCGCAGCCAGACCACGCTGTCCGCGTCGAGGTGGTTGGTCGGCTCGTCCAGGATCATGGTCCCGGCGTCCGAGAACAGGATGCGGGCGAGCTCGATGCGCCGGCGCTGACCGCCCGACAGCGTCTTCAGCGGCTGGTCGAGGATCCGGTCCGGCAGCGAGAGGTTGTGCGCGATCGACGCCGCCTCCGCCTCGGCCGCGTAGCCGCCGAGAGCCTCGAAGCGCTCGGTGAGGTTCGCGAACCTCTTCATCGCCCTCTCGGCGACGGCGGGGTCGCCCGAGCCCATCTGCTCGGACGCCTCGCGGATGCCCAGGGTCAGCGATCCGAGCCCGCGCGCGTCCAGGATGCGGGTGCGGGCGAGCATCTCCGGGTCGCCCGAGCGCGGATCCTGCGGCAGGTACCCCAGCTCGCCGGAGCGGGTCACCTTGCCCTCCGACGGCAGCAGATCCCCCGCGAGCACCTTCGTCAGGGTCGTCTTGCCCGCGCCGTTCCGGCCCACCAGTCCGATCTTGTCCCCGTCGGCGACGCGGAAGGACACGTCGGACATGAGCACGCGCGCGCCGACGCGTATCTCGAGCTGGTCCACGGCAAGCACAGCGGGATCCGTTCTTCGTGAGGGTGGGCGGCCGAATGGCCAGCCTCCCAGTATAGGAGCCGCTTCCGGGAGCCCGGCTCAGCCGAAGTAGAGCGGGTGGTGCCGCACGCATCCCGGGTTGAACGCCGTCCCGCACGCGGGACACGCGGCCGCCGCCCGGTACGCGGCGATCCGCATCCGCTCCCCGCACACCCCGCACAGGGCGGCCTCGACCCCAGCATCCGCCTGCGTCCACGGCAGGAGCGGATGCCGGGCCGCCTCGGCGTGGCAGTGCAGGCACGGGTACCAGTCCCCGCAGCAGGCGAACCGGATCGCGACGACGTCGTGCGCGGCGCGGTAGTGGGCGCATCGCGTCTGCGGGTCGACCTCCCGCCCGCGGACCAGGACCCCGCCCACGCACACCTCGCTCACCTGCACCTCGCTCATCGGACCAGCCCCCGCGCCGCCAAAGCATCCCCCACATCGTCCGCGTGCCGCATCGTCATCACCAGCAGCGGCACCGCCGCCCGCACCCCGAGGCGCACACCGCGGGCACGCTGCGCCTCCCGCACGCGCTCCGCGAACCCCGCCACGACCGGGATCATCGCGAGCGTCAGCGACAGGGTCATCGCAACGCCCTCAGGGTCGATGCCGACCCGGCGCAGGGGCCGCAGCATCCGTCGCAGGACGTCGAGCAGCTCCCCCATCCGGGTGGTGGCGGTGACCAGATCGGCGAGCAGCAGCAGCGACACCATGCGGCCGACGGCCACGACGGCGGCATCCGCCCCGGCGAACACCCACAGCGCCCCGCCGAGCACCAGGACCAGCCAGCGCATCCGCCACCAGGACGCGGCGAGCACGCGCCACGGCAGCCGCGCGAGCGGGTACGCCGCGGTCGCCGCCGTGAGGATCGCCACCACGCTGACCGCCCCGTGCGGATACAGCGAGATCGCCAGGGCGCACAGCGCCAGCCCGGCGAGCTTCACCCCCGCCGGCATCCGGTGCAGCGGCCCTGCCCCCGGCACGAAGAGCGAGATCATCCGCACTCCGCCCGGTACGTGCGGATCACCGTCTCCGGCTCCCCCACCGCCCGCACCCGCCCGTCCTGGAACAGCACGGCCTCCTCGCAGCGCGCCGCGAGCTCGAGATCGTGCGTCACCAGCACCACCGGGATCTCCAGGCCCAGCAGCAGATCGCCGATCCGGCGGGCGTTGCGCAGGTCGAGCAGGGTCGTCGGCTCGTCGGCCACGAGCATCGCCGGCCCGCTCGCCAGCACCGACGCGATGGCCAGCAGCTGCCGCTGCCCGCCGGACAGCGCGGATGCCGGAACGTCCGCCAGCGCATCCAGGCCGTGACCGGCGAGGATCTCCCGCGCGCGGGCATCCGCCTCCCGCCGGCCCAGGCCGCGCAGCGACAGCGCCACGTCCTCCGCCGGGGTGGGCATCAGGATCTGCGCCTCGGGATTGGTGAAGACGAAGCCGACGCGCGCGCGAAGGGCCGCCGCGTCCCTCCGCGGGTCGAGGCCGAGCACGCTCAGAGCGCCGGCCGTCGGCATCCGCAGCCCGTTCAGCAGCCGGGCGAAGGACGACTTGCCGGAGCCGTTCGCGCCGATCACAGCCGTGCGCCGGGCGGTCAACCTCAGCGTGACGTCGTGCAGCACCTCACGGCCGTCGATCGTGAGTCCGACGCCGTCGGCGACGATCCCGCCGCCGGTGGCGCGGGGCTCCGCCGCGGTCTCAGGCCGCATGCGCGAGGGCCCGTGAGCCTCCGAACGCCCGCGGGTAGGCCCGGGCCAGCGCGACCGCGAGCGCCGTGGCCGCCGCCGCCTTGAGCATGTCGCCGGGCAGGAACACGAGAGCGGATGCCGCGGTCGGCAGCAGCGGCGTGCCGAGCACGGCCGCCTGCACCGGGACGCCGAACAGGTACACCACGAGGATGCCGCCCGCCACGCAGGCCAGGCCCGCGCGCCACCAGGTGAACCGACCGCGGTGCGCGATCAGCCCGATCACCACGACGCCGAAGATCCAGCCGAGCATGTACCCGGCCGTGGGCCCGGCGAAGACGCCGAGTCCGCCCCGGCCGCCGGCCAGGACCGGCAGCCCGATCGCGGCCAGTCCGAGGACGAGGAGGATCGCCAGCGGCGCGCGGCGGGGACCGAGCACGAGGCCGGCGAGCATCACGCCCAGGGTCTGCGCCGTGATCGGCACGCCGCCCGGCAGCGGCACGACCACCATGCCGAGCACCACGATGAGCGCCGCGAACACGGCGATGCGGGCGAGGTCGGCGCCGAGCGGGCGCACGGGGGTATCGGTCATCGGGGACTCCTTCGGGTAGGCGGATGCGGGAGCGGGCGGGCGCCGCGCGGACCCTTCCTGAACAGTGTTCACCTGAACGGTGTTCACTATACTCGGGATCATGTCCCCCACCCGGCACGACCGCGAGAGCGTGACCTGCGCCGCCCTCGACCTGCTCGACCGGGTCGGGCTGCCGGACCTGTCCATGCGCCGGCTGGCGGCCGAGCTCGACGTGCAGCCCAGTGCGCTGTACTGGCACGTCGCCAGCAAGCAGGAGCTGCTGGCCGCGGTCGCGGACCGCATCCTGCGCACGGTCCCCGAGCCCGACCCGGCCGCGCCCCTCGCGGACGTCGCGCGGGCCATCCGCGACTCGCTGCTCGCCTACCGCGACGGGGCGGAGGTCGTGATGAGCACGTACGCGCTGCGCCTCGGCGCCCGGCGCGCCCAGGAGGCGCTGATCGCCTCGCTCGGCACCGATGGGGACGAGGATCTCGCGGATGCCGCCTTCGAGTTCATCCTCGGTCACGCCATGCTGCTGCAGCAGCGGATGCACGCGCAGAGCATCGGGGCGGTGGAACCGGATGCCGCCGACCCGACCGCCCGCTCCGCGGAGGTGTTCGACGCGGGCATCCGCGCCTTCGCCGCGCTCAGCGCCGCCCGTCGCCCGTCCTGATCCCGTCCTCGACGCGGGTTCCGACCCGGAGCCCGTCGCGCATCCGCAGCCCGGGGACGAGGGAGAGCAGCAGCAGCGCCGCCGTGAACAGGTACACGCCGGCGAAGCCGGCCGCCGCGCACGGGAGGGCGAGGAAGACGAGGCCGCCCAGCGCGATCGCGACCGAGGAGCCGGAGGCGTCCGAGATGGACAGCGCCGAGGAGTGGAAGCCCTCGTTCGCCGGGGTCGAGTACGCGAGCGTGAGCACCGTGAGCCGCGGATAGATCAGGCCCATGCCGGCGCCGGCCAAACCCCACGCGCCGACGACGAGCCAGGGCAGGGCGCCGGTCACCGACACGGCGAGCACCCCGAGCACCGCGGCGAGGAGCAGCGGGATGGCCGATCGCGACGGTCGCGCTGAAGGCGAACCGGTCCATCAGCAGCTTCGGCACGTACGCCTCCGCGGCGAAGAACGCCCCGGTGGCGAGTCCTCGCATCAGGATGACGCTGGGCAGTCCGGCCCCGGCGCGGAGGGTGCCGCGTGGCAGCAGCGGCACGATCGCGACGCCGATCACCGCGATCGCGGCCAGCGCGACGGGCCAGCCGATCGCCGGGGGCGCCTCACCCGCCAGGCCGACCGCCACCGCGGCCGCCGCGACGACCGCCGCCAGCATCAGCCGCATGCCGATCCGGCCGCGCAGTGGTCGCTCCCCCTCCGGCGCCTGGAGGGGCACCCGGCGGAGCCTGGCCACCACGAGCAGGAAGGCCATCGCGGTGAGCACCGCGACGCCCAGGAACGCCCAGCGCCAGTGCAGGAACTCCGCCACCGCGCCGGCGAGGAACGGACCCACCATCGACGGCACCACCCAGGCGGCGGCGAAGGCGGCGAAGATGCGTCCGTGCAGCTGCGGCGGATACACCCGCGCGACGACGACATAGAGGGCGACCGTCTGTCCGCCGGCGCCGAGCCCCTGGATCAGCCGCCCGGCGATGAAGAGCTCCATGTCCGGTGCGGCGCCGGACACCACGAGCCCCGCGGTGAACAGCAGCACGGCGGTGTACAGCGGCGCCCGCGGCCCGCTCCGGTCGCTCCACGCCCCGGCGGCCACCATGCCGATGACGCTGGTGGCGAGCGTTCCCGAGAACGCCACCGCGTACAGCGCCTCCCCGTCCAGGTCGCGGCTGACGATCGGCATCACCGTGGTGACGGCGAGTGCCTCGATCGCCGCGAGGAGGATGAGGACGACCGACCCGATCGTGATGCCGAGCCGGTCGCGGTCCCAGATCGTCGCGATCGCGATCGTGCTCACCCCCGGATCCGGGCGATGCGCTCCACGGCCTCGGTGATGATCTCCGGGCTCGTGCCGAAGTTGAAGCGGACGTGGCCGCGTCCCTCCGCGCCGAAGGCCGGCCCGAAATGCAGTGCCACCTTCGCCTCGCGGAGGATGCGGCGGGCGGGGTTGTCGCCCCAGCCGAGCCCGGCGAGGTCGATCCAGGCCAGGTATCCGGCATCCGGCATCCGGTAGCGGGCCTCGGGGAGATGCTCGGCGAGCAGCGATCCCAGCAGCCGCCGGTTCTCGTCGAGTGTGAGGAGCAGGCCGTCCAGCCACTCGTCGCTCTCCGGTGCGAACGCGGCGATCGCCGCGAGCAGGCCGAACTGGCCGGTGCGCCACTCCACCTCCACGGGCAGCGCGCGCAGCAGCGCGGCGTGCTCGGCGGAGCCGGCCACCATCAGGGCGCATTTCAGGCCGGCGAGGTTGAAGGCCTTGCTGGCGCTGACCACGGCGAAGCCCACCTCGGCCGCCGCGTCTCCGGAGGCGAGGAAGGGCGTGAAGGGGACGCGGCGCTGCACCAGCGGCGCGTGGATCTCGTCAGAGACGACCGTCGCGCCGTGCTCACGGGCGAGCCGGGCGAGCGCGTCCAGCGCCTCGGCCGAGTGGACGGTGCCGGTCGGGTTGTGCGGGTTGCACAGCAGCACCGCGCGTGCGCCGGATGCCAGCGCCGCGGCGATGCCGTCCAGGTCGAGCTCCCACGCCCCGCCGGTGTCCCGCAGCGGCACCCGCTCGACGACGCCGCCGGCTTCCTCGACCAGCTCGTAGAACGGCGGATACACCGGCGGGTTCACGATCACCCGCTCCCCCGGCGCGATCACACGGCGGAGGAGCTCCACGATGCCCATGCTGACGTCCGCGGTGGAGCGCATCCGCGCGGCATCCGGGGTCCAGCCGAAACGCCGCTGCGCGAACGCCGCGTACGCCTGAGGAAGCGGGGTGCGCGAGGCGATGTACCCGGTGTCGCCGAGCCGCACGGCGTGCTCCAGGGCGCGCGCGACGGCGGGCGCCAGCGGGAAGTCCGTCTCGGCGACGAACAGCGGCAGGACGTCCTCGGGGTACTCCCGCCACTTCTCGCTGGTGCGCTGCCGCAGCTGCTCCAAGGGCAAGGCCTTCACCCGCATCGGTCCTCCAGGGTTTCGACTCGCTCCGCTTCGCGGTGCTCGCTCAACCTTGACACGCAGCCGCGTCAAGTCCGCTGCGCGGCCGTGACCCGGCTCGTGTCAAATCGCGAAGCCGAGCGCGCGCATCATGTCGCGGCCGTCGTCGGTGATCCGCTCCGGCCCCCATGGCGGCATCCACACCCAGTTGATGCGGAACCGCTCCACGACGTTGTCCAGCGCCTGCGCGGTCTGCTCCTCGAGCACGTCGGTGAGCGGGCATCCGGCGCTGGTCAGGGTCATGTGGATGACCAGGGCGTCGTTCTCCTCGTCCCACGCGAGGTCGTAGATCAGGCCGAGGTCGACGACGTTGATCCCGAGCTCCGGGTCCATGACGTCCTTCAGAGCCTCGGTGACCTCGTCGTACTTCTCCTCGGAGAGCGTCGCCGTCATGCTCCCAGCCTACGCTTCGATCGGGGCGCTGGGGTCGAGGTAGCGGTCGTACCCCTCGTCCTCGAGACGGTCGGCGAGCTCCGGGCCGCCCTCCTCGACGATCTTCCCGGCGACGACGACGTGCACGAAGTCGGGACGGATGTAGCGGAGGATGCGGGTGTAGTGAGTGATCAGCAGCACGCCGAGGTTCGTCTGCTCCTTGGCGCGGTTCACGCCCTCGGAGACGATCTTCAGCGCGTCGACGTCGAGACCGGAGTCGGTCTCGTCGAGGACGGCGAGCTTGGGCTTGAGCACCTCGAGCTGCAGGATCTCGTGGCGCTTCTTCTCGCCGCCGGAGAAGCCCTCGTTGACGTTGCGCTGCGCGAACTTCGGGTCCATGCGCAGGTTCGCCATCGCGGCCTTGACGTCCTTTGTCCACTGGCGGATCGAGGGCGCCTCGCCGTCCAGCGCGGTCTTCGCGGTGCGCAGGAAGTTCGTCACGGTGACGCCGGGGATCTCCACCGGGTACTGCATCGCGAGGAACAGGCCGGCGCGGGCGCGCTCGTCGACGCTCATCTCCAGCACGTCCTCGCCGTCGAAGGTGATCGAGCCCTGCGTGACGGTGTACTTCGGGTGACCGGCGATCGTGTAGGCGAGCGTGGACTTGCCCGAGCCGTTCGGGCCCATGATGGCGTGGGTCTCGCCGGTGCGGATGGTGAGGTCGATGCCGTTGAGGATCGGCGTGGTGCCCTCATCCGTCTCGACCGTCACGTGCAGGTCGCGGATCTCGAGAACAGACATTTCAGACTTCCTTAATCACGGTCGGGTCGATGAGCACGTCGTCGCCGTCGATCTGGACGACGTAGACCGGGACGGGCTCATAAGCGGGGAGGTTGAGGGGCTTGCCGGTGCAGAGGGAGAACGCCGAGCCGTGCGCCCAGCATTCCAGCGTCTTGCCCTCGACGAAGCCTTCGGACAGGGAGATGTCGCCGTGCGTGCAGGTGTCGCCGATCGCGTGGATCTCCCCGTCGGAGTCCTTCACGATCGCGATCGGCACGCCGTCGAGCTCGACGCGCAGCGGCGTGTCCTGCTCCAGCTCGCTGACGGAGCAGGCGCGCTGCGCGCTCACGCCGAGACCTCGCTGTGGTGCGCGACCACGGGCGTCTGCGCGAGCTCGGCCTCGATCGCGGCCAGCAGCTCCTCCTGCAGCGTCGGGATGCCGATGCGCTGGACGATGTCGGTGAGGAAGCCGAGCACGACCAGGCGGCGCGCCTCGTCCTCGGGGATGCCGCGGGCCTGCAGGTAGAACAGCTGCTCGTCGTCGAAACGACCGGTCGCGCTGGCGTGGCCGGCACCGAGGATGTCGCCGGTCTCGATCTCGAGGTTCGGGATGGAGTCGGCGCGCGCACCCTCGGTGAGAACCAGGTTGCGGTTGGCCTCGTAGGAGTCGGTGCCGACGGCATCCGGCCCGATCAGCACGTCGCCGATCCACACGCTGTGCGCGCTCTCGCCCTGCAGCGCGCCCTTGTACAGCACGTCGCCGACGGTGTGCGGGCCCTTGTGGTGCAGGTACACCTGGCTCTCCAGGTGCTGCCCGGCGTCCGCGTAGGACAGGCCGTAGAGGCGGCCCTGGGCGCCGGCGCCGGCGAGCTCCACGTTCGGGTTGACGCGCACGATGCCGCCGCCGAAGCTGACCACGACGTGGGTGAGCTCGGCGTCGCGGTCCACGCGGGCCTGGTGCGCCGCGGCGTGCACGGCGTCGTCGTCCCACTGCTGCACGGACACGACGATGAGCTTGGCGCCGTCGCGGACCAGGATCTCCACGTTCTGCGCGTACTGCGCCGATCCGCTGTGCCGCAGCAGCACGGTCGCCCGGCTGTTCGCGCCCGCCTCGATCACGAGGTGCGCGTCGGCGCGGCGCTCGGCGCCCTGGCCGGTGATCGCGACGACAACCGGCTCGTCGAGCTCCTCTTCGCGCGGGATGCTGATGTGCAGCGCCTCCTGCGCGCCCTGCCAGGCCACGGCGGAGACGACGTCCTCCGGACGGAAGAACTCTCCGCGCGGCGTGTCGCCGAAGGCGAGGCCGGCGCCAGCGAACCGCTCCGGCGTCACGGCGCAGCTGACGCCGTCGTTCGCCTCGGCGGGCTGGAACAGCGGCTTCAGCTGCGCCACCGGCGTGTGCTTCCAGTTCACCTCGCGGCCGCTCGGCGCCCCGAAGTCGGCCGGGTCGAAGGAGTGCGGCCGCTCGGAGCGGGTCTGCACCGGCCGGAACGCGGCGTTCGCCGCCTTCGCCGCCGGGTCGATGTGCGCGTTCGTGTCCTGCGCCTGCTCAGGCGCCTGCGTCGGGGCCGTCATATCAGCCGACCGATCCTTCCATGCCCATCTCGATGAGCTTGTTCAGCTCCATCGCGTACTCCATCGGCAGCTCGCGCGCGATCGGCTCGATGAAGCCGCGCACGATCATCGCCATCGCCTCGTCCTCGGGAAGGCCGCGGGACTGCAGGTAGAACAGCTGCTCCTCGCTCACCTTGGAGACGGTGGCCTCGTGGCCCAGCTGCACGTCGTCCACGCGGATGTCGATGGCCGGGTAGGTGTCCGAACGCGACTTGGTGTCCACCAGGAGCGCGTCGCAGCGCACGGTGTTGGCGGAGTGGTGCGCGTTCGCGTCGACGCGGACCTCGCCGCGGTAGCCGGCGCGGCCGCCGCCGCGGGCGATCGACTTAGAGACGATCGACGACTGCGTGTACGGCGCCATGTGGATCATCTTCGCGCCGGCGTCCTGGTGCTGGCCGGGACCGGCGAAGGCGACCGACAGGGTCTCGCCCTTGGCGTGCTCGCCCATCAGGTAGATCGACGGGTACTTCATCGTCACCTTCGAGCCGATGTTGCCGTCGACCCACTCCATGGTCGCGCCCTCGTGGGCGACGGCGCGCTTGGTGACGAGGTTGTAGACGTTGTTCGACCAGTTCTGGATCGTCGTGTAGCGCACGCGGGCGTTCTTCTTCACGATGATCTCGACGACGGCCGAGTGCAGCGAGTCCGACTTGTAGATCGGGGCGGTGCAGCCCTCGATGTAGTGGACGTAGCTGTCCTCGTCGGCGATGATCAGGGTCCGCTCGAACTGGCCCATGTTCTCGGTGTTGATCCGGAAGTAGGCCTGCAGCGGGATCTCCACGTGCACGCCCTTCGGCACGTACACGAAGGAGCCGCCCGACCAGACGGCCGTGTTCAGCGCGGCGAACTTGTTGTCCCCCGGGGGGATCACGGTGCCGAAGTACTCCTCGAAGAACTCGGGGTGCTCGCGCAGCGCGGTGTCGGTGTCCATGAAGATGACGCCCTGCGCCTCCAGGTCCTCACGGATCTGGTGGTAGACGACCTCGGACTCGTACTGCGCGGCGACGCCGGCGACCAGGCGCTGGCGCTCGGCCTCGGGGATGCCGAGCCGCTCGTAGGTGTTCTTGATGTCCTCGGGGAGCTCCTCCCAGGACTGCGCCTGCTTCTCGGTGGAGCGGACGAAGTACTTGATGTTGTCGAAGTCGATCTCGCTGAGGTCGGCGCCCCAGGTCGGCATCGGCTTGCGCTCGAAGAGCTGCAGGCCCTTGAGACGGGTCTTCAGCATCCACTCCGGCTCGCTCTTGAGCGCGGAGATGTCACGCACGACCGCCTCGGAAAGGCCGCGGCGGGCGCTGGCGCCCGCGGCGTCGGGATCGTGCCAGCCGAACTCGTACACCCCCAGACCTTCGAGCTCCGGGCGGTCGATCAGCACATCCGACATCACACACTCTCCTCTGCGGGCCGCAACGGTGTCATCCGCCCCGACACACCTGATCCCCGTCGAGTCTGCGGGAATCGGATGCCGCTGGTGGGCCCTGACCTTCGGCGCTCTCGTCGCGCCTAGACTGTTGACGATGCGCGTCGCATACCGCGCGTTCATCCCAACAATCCCGATTCTACAGGTTCCGCCTGGCTGAGGGGCCGCGTGCGTCCTCGCCGCGCACCGGAGGACCCATGACCGAGACCACCGCGTCCGTCCCGGACGCCGCCACCACCCGCCCGGGGCACGCGCCGATCGGCCGCGCGCTGCGGATCTTCGCCTGGCTGTCCTTCCTCGCCGAGGTGACGATCATCGCCACGGGCGGCGCGGTGCGGCTGACAGGCTCGGGACTGGGCTGCTCGGAGTGGCCGCTGTGCACGCCCGAGTCTCTGGTCCCGGTCTACGAGGTGCAGGGCGTGCACGGGATGATCGAGTTCGGCAACCGCCTGATGACCGGGGTGGTGGGGCTGCTCGCGCTGGCCGTGCTTCTGCTGGTGTGGCGGATGCGGCGCGAGCGCCGCGACCTGTTCGCCCTCGCGCTGGTGGTGCTGCTCGGCGGCATCCTGCCGCAGGCGGTGGTCGGCGGCATCATCGTCTGGACGGGCCTGAACCCGTTCATCGTCGGTTTCCACTACGTCGCCTCGCTGCTGCTGGTGTGCGTCACGGCAGCGTTCCTGGTCCGGATGAACACCGCACCAGGCCCGCGCGAACGCGTCGTGCCGTCCTGGTTCGCCGCGCTCACCCACGTCACCGGCCTTGCGCTGGCCGTGACGATCGTGTTCGGCGTGCTCACCACCGGGAACGGCCCGCACTCGGGTGACGCGGACGTGATCCGCACCGGCTTCGACGCCACCGTGCTGGCGCACGTGCACTCCTGGCCGGGCTACATCCTCGCCGGGCTCGTCCTGGTGCTGCTGGCCGCCGCGCTGCGGCTGCGCCTGCCGGTGGCCCGCTGGCTCGTCGTCCTCGCCGCCGCGATCCTGGTGCAGATCCTCGTCGGGGTGTGGCAGGCGCGGGAGGGACTGCCACCGGTGCTGGTCGGCGTCCACATGGTGCTCGCGGCGCTGTCCGCCGCGGCGTACACGGTCGTGGTGCTGAACCTCAAGCGCCCGGTCGCTCCGGCCTGAGCATCAGGAGACCGGGCTTCGGGTCAGAGCGGCAGCAGCGGGTCGACCGCGACGGCGAGGAAGATCAGCGTCAGGTACGTGATCGAGGCGTGGAACACCCGCATCGGGCGCGCCTCGGTGCCGTGCACGGCGCGGTTGTAGAGGCGGTGCGACTCGTAGATGAACCAGCCGCCGACGACCAGGGCGGACACCGTGTACACGATGCCCATGCCGGCGACCGGGACAAGCAGCAGCGAGCAGGCGACCGTCGCCCAGGCGTAGAGGATGACCTGCAGGCCGACCTGGGGTGCGGAGCGGGTGACGCCCAGCATCGGCACGTCCACGTCGTCGTAGTCGTCCTTGTACTTCATCGACAGCGGCCAATAGTGCGGCGGCGTCCACAGGAACACCAGCACGAACAGCACCAGCGGCGGCCAGTCCAGCGACCCGGTCACGGCGCTCCAGCCGATCAGCACCGGGAAGCATCCGGCGATCCCGCCCCAGACGATGTTCTGCTCGGTGCGCCGCTTCAGGATCATCGTGTAGATCACGACGTAGAAGAAGATCGCCCCCGCCGACAGCGTCGCGGCCAGCCAGTTCGTGGTGAGCCACAGCCAGAGCGTGGAGACCACCGCGAGCACCCAGGAGAACACCAGGGCGCCCCGGGGCGAGACCTCGCCGGTGACCAGGGGCCGGTTCTCGGTGCGCTTCATGTGCACGTCGATGTCGCGGTCCAGGTACATGTTGAAGGACGCAGCGGATGCGGCGCTCATCGCCCCGCCGATCACGGTCGCCAGCACGAGCCACAGGTTCGGCAGGCCGCCCGCGGCGAGGAACATCACCGGGACGGTGGAGACGAGGAGCAGCTCGAGGACTCGCGGCTTGGTGAGGGCGATGTACCCGCGGATCTTCTGACCGATCGAGTGCCTCGCCTCGATGGTCTGCGACGTCGTGGTGATCGCGATCCCCTCCTCCTGCGCGCGCCCGGACACTCCTCTCAGTCTATGGCACCGGGCGTGTCGGACCGCGTTCCGGGGGTCCTCCGATCCATGGCGAAACGCGGCGCTGCGACGGAGTCGACCCCGCTATGCTGAAACCCACTCGCGCGCCCGCGCTGTGCACCCCCCTCCGTGACGACGCGGATCCCGCGCATCGAATACGGGCGCCTTCGATTGCGTCAGAAGGAGCATGGCCGTGACGGAACTGCAATGGGATGAGATCGACCGGCGCGCTGTGGACACGGCGCGGGTGCTGGCGGCGGATGCGGTGGAGAAGGTCGGCAACGGCCACCCGGGCACCGCGATGAGCCTCGCACCGGCGGCCTACCTGCTGTACCAGCGGGTCATGCGCCACGACCCGGCGGACACCGACTGGCTGGGGCGGGACCGGTTCATCCTGTCGGCGGGGCACTCCTCGCTGACGCAGTACGTGCAGCTCTACCTGGGCGGTTTCGGCTTGGAGCTCGACGACCTGAAGGCGCTGCGGACGTGGGGCTCGAAGACCCCCGGTCACCCGGAGTACGGCCACACCAAGGGCGTGGAGATCACCACCGGCCCGCTCGGCCAGGGCCTGGCCTCGGCGGTCGGCTTCGCCTACGCCGCCCGCTACGAGCGCGGCCTGTTCGACCCGGACGCGGCGCCGGGTGAGAGCCCGTTCGACCACTTCGTGTACGTGATCGCCAGCGACGGCGACCTGCAGGAGGGCGTGACCAGCGAGGCGTCGTCCCTGGCCGGCCACCAGCAGCTCGGCAACCTCATCGCGATCTACGACTCGAACCAGATCTCGATCGAGGACGACACCGACGTCGCGTTCACCGAGGACGTCGCAGGGCGCTACGAGGCGTACGGCTGGCACGTGCAGACCGTGGACTGGAAGAAGTCCGGCGAGTACGTCGAGGACGTCGCCGAGCTGTACGCCGCGATCGAGGCGGCGAAGGCCGAGACCGACCGTCCGTCGCTGATCGTGCTGAAGACGATCATCGGGTGGCCCTCGCCCGGCAAGCAGAACACCGGCAAGATCCACGGCTCGGCGCTCGGCGCCGACGAGCTGGCCGCGACGAAGAAGGTGCTCGGCTTCGACCCGGCGCAGTCCTTCGTGGTGGCCGACGATGTGATCGCGCACACCCGCGCCCTGGCCGAGCGCGCCGCCGCGGCGCGCGCCGAGTGGCAGACCGCGTTCGACGCATGGGCGGAGGCGAACCCGGAGCGCAAGGCGCTGCTGGACCGTCTCGAGGCCGGCGAGCTGCCGGAGGGCATCGAGGACGCCCTGCCGGTGTTCGAGGCCGGCAAGGAGGTCTCCACGCGCGCCGCATCCGGTCAGGTGATCAACGCGCTGGCGGCGCAGCTTCCCGAGCTGTGGGGCGGATCGGCCGACCTCGCCGAGTCGAACCTGACCACGATCAAGGACGCCCCCTCGTTCATCCCCGCCCAGTGGTCCACGCACGAGTGGTCGGGCGACCCGTACGGCCGGGTGCTGCACTTCGGCATCCGTGAGCACGCGATGGGCGCGATCGTGAACGGCATCGTGCTGCACGGCCCGACCCGCGCGTTCGGCGGCACCTTCCTCATCTTCAGCGACTACATGCGCCCGTCGGTGCGCCTGGCCGCGCTGATGAACATCCCCTCGATCTTCGTGTGGACCCACGACTCCGTCGCCCTCGGTGAGGACGGCCCCACGCACCAGCCGATCGAGCAGCTGGCCTCGCTCCGCGCGATCCCGAACTTCACGGTGGTCCGCCCGGCGGATGCGAACGAGACCGCCGTGGTGTGGCTGGAGATGCTGCGCCGCCAGGCGGGCCCGGCCGGCATCGCCCTCACCCGGCAGAACATCCCGGTGTTCGAGCGCGGCGACGGCGACGCCGCCGGCGAGACCCTCGCCGCCGCCCGCAACGCCGCGAAGGGCGCGTACGTCCTCGCCGAGGCGCCGGGCGGCACGCCGGACGTGATCATCATCGCCACCGGCTCCGAGGTGCAGCTCGCCGTCGCCGCGCGCGAGACGCTCGCCGCCGAGGGCGTGAACGCGCGCGTCGTGTCCGCGCCGTCCCTGGAGTGGTTCGCCGAGCAGGACGAGGAGTACCGCGAGTCGGTGCTGCCGAGCGCGGTCACCGCCCGGGTGTCCGTCGAGGCCGGCTCCCCGCTCACCTGGCGCGGCATCGTCGGCGACCGCGGCCGCTCCGTCGGCATCGACCACTTCGGCGCCAGCGCCGACTACAAGACGCTGTTCCAGAAGTTCGGCGTCACCACGGAGGCCGTCGTCGAGGCCGCGCGCGAGACCATCGCAGCGAACGCCCCGCGCGAGACCACCACGGCGAACGCCGCCCACTGACCGAGAAGGAGCATCCCCCCATGAGCACTCCCACCGCACAGCTGGCGGCCGCCGGCGTCAGCATCTGGCTGGACGACCTGTCCCGCACCCGCATCGCCTCCGGCAACCTGCAGGAGCTGATCGACACCCGCAACGTCACCGGGGTGACCACGAACCCGACGATCTTCGCGAACGCGATCACCAACCCGGACGACACCTCCTACGACGCGCAGGTGCACGAGCTCGCCGCCTCCGGCGCCAGCGCCGTGGACGCCGTGTTCGCCGCGACGACACAGGACGTCACCGCGGCGCTGGACGTGTTCCGCCCGGTCTGGGAGGCGACGAACCACGTCGACGGACGTGTGTCGATCGAGGTCTCCCCCGACCTCGCGCACGACACCGAGGGCACCATCGCCCAGGCCAAGGAGCTGTGGGACCGCATCGACCGCCCGAACCTGCTGGTGAAGATCCCGGCGACGAAGGCGGGCCTGCCCGCCATCGCGGCCTCCATCGGCGCCGGGGTGAGTGTGAACGTGACGCTGATCTTCAGCCTGGAGCGGTACGCCGAGGTGATCGACGCGTACCTCACCGGTCTGGAGACGGCGAAGGCCAACGGCATCGACCTGTCCACGATCCACTCCGTCGCCTCGTTCTTCGTCTCCCGCGTCGACACCGAGACCGACAAGCGCCTCGACGCGATCGGCACCGAGGCGGCCCTCGCCCTGCGCGGCAAGGCCGGTCTGGCCAACGCCCGGCTCGCCTACGAACTGTTCGAGAAGGAGTTCGCGACCGACCGCGCCAAGGCGCTCCTGGACGCCGGCGCCAACCTGCAGCGCCCGCTGTGGGCGTCGACCGGCGTGAAGGACCCGGCGCTGCCGGACACCCTGTACGTGACCGAGCTCGTCGCCCCCGGCGTGGTCAACACCATGCCGGAGAAGACCCTCGAGGCCACCTTCGACCACGCCGTCATCACCGGCGACACGGTCACCGGCCGCTACGACGAGGCGCGCGAGGTGTTCGCGGGACTCGCCGAGGTCGGCGTCGATTTCGACGACGTCACCCAGGTGCTCGAGGACGAGGGCGTCGCGAAGTTCATCGACTCCTGGCACGGCCTGCTCACCACCGTCACCGAGGGCCTGGAAGCCGCGCGATGACCGCCGCGGTCCACGTCTCGGGCGTGCCGAAGACCGCGATCGACGAGCTCGTCCCCGGACTGGTCACCGAGCTGGTCGCCTCGCGGATCACCGCCGGGGATCCGACCCTGTGGGGTCCGGATGCCGAGGCCGAGGCATCCGTCCGGCTGGGCTGGGTCGAGGCGGTGTCGGTGTCGCGACCGCTCGTGCCGGAGATCCTCGCCCTCCGCGGCGAGCTGCGCGCGCGCGGGGTGGACCGGGTGGTGCTGGCCGGGATGGGCGGGTCGTCCCTGGCGCCCGAGGTGATCGCCCGCACCGCGGGCGTGCCGCTCACCATCCTCGACTCGACCGCCCCGGCGCAGGTGCTGGCCGCCCTCGACGAGGACCTGCAGCGCACGGTGCTCGTGGTGTCGTCGAAGTCCGGTTCGACCGTGGAGACGGATGCGCAGCGCCGGGCGTTCGAGGCCGCGTTCGCGGACCTCGGCATCGATCCGGCCGAGCGGATCGTGGTGGTCACCGACCCGGGTTCGCCGCTGGACGCGGAGGCGCAGCAGGCCGGATACCGCGTCTTCCACGCCGACCCCGCGGTGGGCGGGCGCTACTCGGCGCTGACCGCCTTCGGCCTCGTCCCGGCGGGTCTCGCCGGCGCCGACATCGCCGAGCTGCTGGACGAGGCGGAGGCCTCGATGCTTCAGTTGGCGGTGGATTCGGCCGAGAACCCCGCCCTGCGGCTGGGCGCCGCGATCACCGGAATCCCGCCGCGCCGCGACAAGCTCGGCCTGGTGCCCGACGGCACCCACATCGAGGGCCTGCCGGACTGGATCGAGCAGCTGATCGCCGAGTCCACCGGCAAGGCCGGCACCGGCATCCTGCCGGTCGTCCTGCTGCCGGTATCCCCCGAGCTGGAGAGCCGCCCGGCCGACCTGCAGATCGTGCGGCTCGTGGACGACGCCGACGAGTTCCACCTCACCGAGCGGCATGAGGGCGAGATCCTCGTCAGCGGCACCCTGGGCGCGCAGTTCCTGCTCTGGGAGTACGCCACCGCGATCGCCGGGCATCTGCTCGGCATCAACCCGTTCGACCAGCCCGACGTCGAGTCGGCCAAGGCCGCGGCCCGCGGCCTGCTCGAGAAGCAGCCCGAGCCGACGCCGCCGGCGTTCGTGCAGGACGGCATCGAGGTGCGCGTGTCGGACCCGGCCCTGGCCGCATCCGGCACCGTCGAGGGCGTGCTCGACGCACTCTGGGCGCAGCTCCCCTCGGACGGCTACGTGGCCGTCCAGGCGTACGTCAACCGCCTGGAGATGGGCCAGCTGCAGGGCCTGCGCGAGATGATCGCGGCCGACTCCGGACGTCCCACCACCTTCGGCTGGGGCCCGCGCTTCCTGCATTCGACCGGTCAGTACCACAAGGGCGGTCCGGCACAGGGCGTGTTCCTGCAGATCCTGGAGCGCACCGACGTGGATCTGGAGATCCCCGGCCGCCCGTTCACGTTCGGGCGGCTGATCGAGGCGCAGGCCGCGGGCGACGCCGCGGTCCTCGCCGCGCACGGCCGTCCCGTCGTCTCGCTCACGATCACGGATGCCGCGGACGACATCCTCGCCCTCTTCGAAGCCGCCCAGTAACCCCCTCCCCTGGAGACATCCCCCACCGATGACTGCCCCCATCTCACGCGGACACAACCCGCTCCGCGATCCCGACGACCGCCGGCTGAACCGCATCGCCGGCCCCAGCGCGCTGGTGATCTTCGGGGTCACCGGCGACCTGTCCCGCAAGAAGCTGATGCCCGCCGTGTACGACCTCGCCAACCGCGGGCTGCTCCCCCCGGGCTTCGCCCTGGTCGGGTTCGCCCGCCGGGAGTGGGAGGACCAGGACTTCGCGCAGGTGGTGTACGAAGCCGTCAAGCAGCACGCCCGCACGCCGTTCCGCGAGGAGACCTGGCAGCAGCTGCTGCAGGGCATCCGCTTCGTGCAGGGCACCTTCGACGACCCCGCGTCGTTCGCGCACCTGCGCGAGACGGTCGAGAAGCTCGACGTCGAGCGCGGCACGATGGGCAACCACGCGTACTACCTGTCGATCCCGCCGAAGGACTTCCCGCTGGTCGCGAAGCAGCTGAAGGACTCCGGCCTCGTCGGCGACGACAGCGCGGACGACACCTGCTGGCGGCGCGTCGTGATCGAGAAGCCGTTCGGCGACGACCTGGAGTCGGCGCGGGCCCTCAACCGGGCGCTCGAGGTGGCCTTCCCGGCCGACTCGATCTTCCGCATCGACCACTACCTCGGCAAGGAGACGGTGCAGAACATCCTGGCGCTGCGCTTCGCGAACGAGCTGTACGAGCCGCTGTGGAACCGCAACTACGTCGACCACGTGCAGATCACGATGGCCGAGGACATCGGCGTCGGCGGGCGCGCCGGCTACTACGACGGCATCGGCGCCGCGCGCGACGTCATCCAGAACCATCTGCTGCAGCTGCTCGCGCTCACCGCGATGGAGGAGCCGATCAGCCTGTCCGCCGAGCACCTGCGCGCCGAGAAGGAGAAGGTGCTCGAAGCGGTGCGGCTGCCCGACGACCTGTCCCTGGCGACCGCGCGCGGCCAGTACGCCGGCGGCTGGCAGGGCGGCGAGAAGGTCAACGGCTTCCTCCAGGAGGAGGGCATGGACCCGCACTCCCGCACCGAGACCTACGCCGCCGTCAAGCTCGACATCGAGACGCGCCGCTGGGCCGGCGTGCCGTTCTACCTGCGCACCGGCAAGCGCCTCGGCCGCCGCGTCACCGAGATCGCCGTCGTCTTCAAACGCGCCCCCGAGCACCTTTTCGGCCGCGGGCAGAGCTCGGAGCTCGGTCAGAACGCCCTGGTGATCCGGGTGCAGCCGGACGAGGGCGTCACCATCCGGTTCGGCTCGAAGATCCCCGGCAGCGGCGCGAACGTGCGCGACGTCACGATGGACTTCGGCTACGGGCACGCCTTCACCGAGGCGAGCCCGGAGGCGTACGAGCGCCTCATCCTGGACGTGCTGCTCGGCGATCCGCCGCTGTTCCCGCGGCACGAGGAGGTCGAGCTGTCCTGGAAGATCCTCGACCCGATCGAGGAGTACTGGGCTTCGCTGCCCGGCGGCCTGGAGCAGTACGCTCCCGGCTCCTGGGGACCGGCATCCGCCGACGCCCTCCTTGCCCGCGACGGACGAGTCTGGAGACGCCCGTGATCATCGACCTTCCCGACACCACCGTGAGCCAGGTGGCCAAGCAGCTCGTCAAGGTCCGCGAGGAAGGCGGCGCGGTCGCTCTCGGCCGCGTGCTGACGCTGATCATCGCGGCCCGCAACGGCGTCGCGGAGGCGGCGATCGACGCCGCCAACGACGCCTCGCGCGAGCATCCGATGCGCGTGATCGTGCTCACCGCGGGCGACGGCGACGCGCGCCTGGACGCGCAGATCCGCGTGGGCGGCGACGCCGGCGCGAGCGAGGTGGTGGTCCTCCGCGCGTACGGCGAGGCCGCCAGCAACGAGGAGAGCCTGGTCACCGGCCTGCTGCTGCCGGACGCGCCGGTCGTGGCGTGGTGGCCGGAGGAGGCGCCGACGGACGTGTCGGCCTCGCCGCTGGGCCGCATCGCGCAGCGCAGAATCACGGATGCCGCGACCTCACCCGACGTTCGCGATCGCCTGGCGCTGCTGGGGAAGACGCACGCCCCCGGCGACACCGACCTGGCGTGGACCCGGCTCACCCACTGGCGGGAGCAGCTCGCCGCCGTCCTCGACCAGCCGCCGTACGAACCGGTCACCGGGGTGGAGGTCCGCGGCGCCGCGGCCTCCCCGTCCACCGCGCTGCTCGCGGCCTGGCTGCGGCTGGCGCTCGATGTGCGGGTGCGCTGGTCGTACGAGGACCCGGAACACTGGCAGGAGGGCATCAAGTCGGTGCGGCTCACGCGAGCCAGCGGCGACATCCTGCTGGAGCGGCCCGTGCCCGGGGTGGCGGTGCTCACCCAGCCCGGGCAGCCCGATCACGAGCTGCACCTGCCACGACGGACGCTGCGTGAGTGCCTCGCCGAGGAGCTGCGCCGTCTGGACGCGGATCTGCTCTACGGTCGAGTCGTGACAGAGGGATGGGAGCGGCTCGGGCCGCCGGACCGGGAGGCATGACAGCAGTGAAAGTCCAGGGGTCGACGAAGACCGTCGTCGTGGAACCGACACCGGAGGCGCTCGCCGCACGGGTCGCGGACCGTTTCCTCACCCGGCTGCAGGCGCGCACGCGCAACGGACGGACCGCGCACATCTGCCTCACCGGCGGATCGATGGGCGCCGCCGTACTGGCCGCCGCGCTCGGTGACCCGCGGCTGGAGGGGATCGACTGGTCCCGGGTGCACTTCTGGTGGGGCGACGAGCGGTTCGTTCCGCTCGACCACGCGGACCGGAACTCACGGCAGTCGCGGGAGGCGCTCCTGGACCGCATCCCGGTGCCGGCGGAGAACATCCACGAGGTCGCCTCTCCCGACGACGGCGTGTCCCTGGAGGAGGCGGCGGCCGCCTACGCCGCCGAGCTCGCCCGGTTCGGCACCGAGCGGCATCCGTGGCCCTCCTTCGCGGTGTGCTTCCTGGGTGTCGGCCCCGACGGCCACATCGCCTCGCTGTTCCCCGACCGGCCCGAGGTGACCGTCACCGACGTGGCGGCGCTGCCGGTGCGCAACTCCCCCAAGCCGCCGCCGGAGCGGGTGACGCTGACCCGTCCGGTGCTGAACGCGTCCAAGCGGGTGTGGCTGGTGCTCACCGGCGCCGACAAGGCATCCGCTCTCGGGCTGGCGCTGGCGGGCGCGAGCTACGCCAGCGTTCCGGTCGCGGGGGCGAAGGGGCGCCGGCGGACGGTGTTCTTCGTGGACGAGGCGGCGGCGGCCGAGGTGGCGCCCGACCTCATCGACCGGGACTACTGACGGGTCTCGTCCGGCTTGTCGCTGCCGCGGCGCAGGCCGAGCTCCTGGCTCTCGCTGAGGATCTGCGGATGGAACCTGGCCAGCCCGAACACGCCCCAGATCGCCGCCGCGCCGGTGACGATGAACAGCACCACCACCCACATCGGCGCCGCCGAGGCCTCGCCGAGCACCAGGGCGCCGATGAGGACCGCCACGATCGGGTCGATCACGGTGAGCCCGGCGATGACGAGGTCCGGCGGGCCTGAGCTGTAGGCGGTCTGCACGAAGTACGCCCCCGCGGCGGCGGCCGCGATGAGGGCGATCACGCAGACCACGGTGATCCAGTCGAAGTTCCCGGCCTGGATCCGCTTGATCGCGGCCTTCGCGAGCGTGGCGACGAAGCCGTACAGGATGCCCGCGCCCGTGACGTAGAACAGCGCGCGCATGCGGTGGCGCAGGATCAGCCAGCTCGCTCCGAGCAGGATGATCACCAGCAGCAGGATCGTCAGGATCACGAACAGGTCGATGTCGCTGATCTCCCGCTCCTTGGCGTACAGCGCCGCCAGCGAGACGAACAGGAAGATGCCGCCGATGCAGGCGCCGATCGCGATGAGCGAATGCCGGGTCGGGGCGTGGCCGGAGATGCGCGCGTTCAGCAGCGTCGTGATCACCAGGGCGACGGCGCCGAGCGGCTGCACGACGATCAGCGGGGCCACCGCAAGGGCGCTGAGCTGGCACAGGATCGCGAAGCCGAGCATGAGGGTGCCCACCACCCACGACGGGCGCCGCAGCAGACCCTTCAGCTGGGCGCCGCTGAGGCCGGTGGTGCCCTCGGTGCCGGTGAGCCGCTCGACCTTCTCCACGCCGCGGTGCTGGTACTGCGCGCCCAGCGACATGAACACGGCGCCGGCGAGGGCGAGCGGGATGCCGAAGAGGAGCCCGGGGTTCTGGAAGACCCCGACCAGCTCGTCGCCCATGTTCGAGACGACGCCCCCTGCAAGACTCACAGTACGACCCTACCCGCCGCCGGCCGCCCAGTAGGGTTGTGGCGTGGCTGTTCTTCCGATCCGCATCATGGGCGACCCGGTGCTGCACGCACCCGCGAACGAGGTGGGCGAGATCACCGACGAGATCCGCACGCTGGTCGCGGACATGTACGAGACGATGGATGCCGCTCCCGGCGTCGGGCTGGCCGCCCCGCAGGTGGGTGTGCCGCTGCGGATCTACGTCTACTCGTACGTGGACGACGAGGAGCGCCCGTGGCGCGGGGAGATCATCAACCCGGTGCTGTGGATGAGTCCGCCCGAGCCCGGCTCCCCCGACCCCGACCTGGAGTCGGAGGGGTGCCTGTCGTTTCCGGGCGAGCGGTTCCCGCTGCGGCGCGCGGACCGGGTCCTCGTGACCGGAACGGATCTGGGCGGCAACGCCGTGCGCATCGAGGTGGACGGATGGCGCGCGCGCATCATGCAGCACGAGTTCGACCACCTCGACGGCATCCTGTACGTCGACCGGCTGTCCGACGGCGACTGGAAGACCGCGCAGAAGATCGCCCGCAAGCGCGGCTGGGGCCGGCCCGGCGCGAGCTGGATGCCCGGAGTGGACGATCTGGAGGGCTGAGCCCCGCCGGTACGCGAAAGGGCCCGTCCAGCTGGACGGGCCCGTGGTGGCTCCCCGGCTTGGACTCGAACCAAGAACCTATCGGTTAACAGCCGATTGCTCTGCCAATTGAGCTACCGAGGAAAGCGCCCGCCGCGGCGGGCAACTCCCCAAGCTTAGCAAACTCCGCGGCGCTCTCAGAAACCTGCGGCGCATGCCGGGCGTGGCGCGTCAGCGGCGCGAATCGTGCTCGGTGTTGGGGGTCCAGGCGAGGTTGCGGCCGGTCCCGCGGGCGACCACGTGGCCGGCGCGGAGGATGAGCGCCTCGGCGTCGAGCTCGCGGATGAAGTCCGCGTCGTTGGTGACCAGAAGAGCCGCCATGGCGCGCTCCTCGCGGCGACGGGTGATCGCGTCGAACACCACCGGGCGCACCTCCAGGTCGAGATTGGCGAGCGGCTCGTCGGCGATCAGCACGTGCGGGTCGAGCATCAGAGCACGGGCGATCGCGACCCGCTGGCGCATGCCGGCGCTCAGCTCGTACGGGAACTTCTCGGCCGCCCCGAGCGGCAGGTGCAGCTCGTCCAGCAGCGACGCCACCCGGATCGACAGCGCCCTGGCGTTCACCCGCCGCTGCCGCGACGTGATCGGCTCGGCGATCACCTCACCCACGGTGAGCCGGGGCGGGAGCCCCGCTCCCGCCCCCTGCGGCAGATACCCGGCCAGCGCGGTGAGCTGCCGGAGCCGTCGCCCAGGCCGCCGGACGTCGACCCCGCACACCACGGCGCGCCCGCCGGCGACCTTCACGGAGCCGTCGGCGTGACCGGACAGCGCGGTGACGAGGGTCGACTTCCCCGACCCCGTGGGACCGGCGACACAGAGCAGGTCTCCCGGCGGCAGGGTGAACGTGACGCCGTCCACGGCACGGGTCGCACCGCCGTGGCCGATCCGGTCGATGACGAGGTCCGAGCAGACGATGGCGGGGGCATCGGGCATGCCTCCATCCTGCCGTGCGTCGCGCACCGGCGGGTCAGGACTCGGCGAACTGCAGTCGTTCCGCGTCGATGTCGCGCAGCCGCATCCGCAGCGCCCGCCCGCCGTCCGAGTCCGCCGGCACGCGCTGCACGGCCGCGAGCAGCTCGTGCTTCTCCCGATCCATGTCGCGCAGGATCAGGCGGCGGCACAGCCCCGTCGCGGACGCGACGGCGCCCTCCTCGTCCCGCGCCGGGAACGGCATCATCAGCAGCTCGCCGGCGAGCCCGCGGAACGGCTCGCGCACGGCATCCGCGGCCTCCGCCGCCCAGCCCACCCGGGTGCGGTCGGGCACCGCCGCGACCGCCTCGCGCACCGCCTCGAGCGCCGGATGCCGGAACGGCGGCGCCAGCGCCCGCGAGAGCAGCCCGGGGTCCACCCGGTGCCCGTACTGCAGCACCCCCATCAGCGCGTCGCGCTCGAGGGCGACGTCGGGATTCCGCGGCAGGTCGGCGATCCGCACCCGCGCGGGCGGCGCGTCGGAGACTCCCGGCCCGCCCGGCACGCCCGGTGCGCCGGGGATGCCCGGTGCGCCAGGGTTGCCGGGTGCGCCGGAGCCGCCCGGCCGCGCGGGTGCGGATACGGTCGGGTCGCGGCGCTGCGACTGCCTGCCCGCGCCGCGCTCGCCGGCGCGCGCGGCGCGGCGCACCTCCTGATGCACCGCGACCGGGTCCATGCCGAGCCGGCGGGCGAGCACCCGCTCGTACCCCGGCCGGAGCAGCTCGTCCCGGATCTCGGCGACGATCGGGGCCGCGGCGCGCAGCGCGCCGACCTGCCCCTCCACGGTGGCGAGGTCGTAACCGGCGAGCTTCCGGTCGAGGGCGAACTCGAACATCGGCACCTTCGCGTCCAGCAGGGCGCGCACCGCGGCATCCCCCCGCTGCAGCCGGAGATCGCACGGGTCGAGACCGTCCGGAGCGACGGCGACGAAGGTCTGCGCGGTGAACCGGGAGTCCTCGCTGAACGCGCGCAGCGCGGCCTTCTGCCCGGCCTCATCGCCGTCGAAGGTGAACACGACCTCACCGGCCGCGGAGTCGTCCCCCATCACGCGCCGCAGCACCTTGATGTGCTCGGCACCGAACGCGGTGCCGCACGTGGCGATCGCGGTGGTGACCCCGGCGAGGTGGCAGGCCATCACGTCGGTGTAGCCCTCCACGACGACCACGCGGCGGGGGTCGCCGCGGGCGATGTCGCGCTTGGCGAGATCGAGGCCGTAGAGCACCTGCGCCTTGCGGTAGATCGGCGTCTCCGGCGTGTTCAGGTACTTCGGGCCCTGATCGTCGTCGTACAGCTTCCGTGCGCCGAAGCCGATCGTCTGCCCGGTGACGTCGCGAATCGGCCAGACCACCCGGCCGCGGAACCGGTCGTACACACCGCGCTGCCCGGTGGAGACCAGGCCGGCGGCGCTGAGCTCGTCCCGCGTGAAGCCCTGCGCGGTGAGCGCCTTCAGCATCCCGTCCCAGCCGCGGGGCGCGTACCCGACGCCGAAGTGCGCCGCCGCACCGGCGTCGAAGCCGCGCTCGCCGAGGAAGCGGCGCGCGGTCTCGGCCTCGGGGCTGAGCAGCTGGGCGCGGAAGAACTCCACGGCGGCCGCGTTCGCGGCGTACAGCCGGCTGCGGCCGCTCGTCTCCGGAGCCGCTCCCCCGTCCTCGTAATGCAGCGAGTACCCGATCCGGCCGGCCAGCCGCTCGACCGCCTCGGTGAAGCTGACGTGGTCCATCTCGCGCAGGAAGGAGTACACGTCGCCCGAGGCGCCGCATCCGAAGCAGTGGTAGAACCCGACTTGCGGGCGGACGTGGAAGCTGGGGCTCTTCTCGTCGTGGAACGGGCACAGCCCCTTCAGTGACCCGACCCCGGCGGACTTCAGCGCGACGCGTTCGCCGACGATGTCGGCGATGTTCGTGCGCGCCTTCACCTCGTCGATGTCGGCCTGCCGGATGCGGGGCATCAGGTCACCCCTTCGCCGACCATCCGCGCCTCCGCGCGCGGCTTCGCCCCGGGCCGGGCGTGCCGCGGGCTCCAGATGCCCACCTCGGCCGGATCGATCTCGCCGACCAGGCGGTTGTGCCAGTCGACCGCGGTCTGATCGGTGAGGCTGGCGACCTGGTCCACGACGACGCGCGCGCGTTCGGCATCCGTCGTCGCGGCGAGGAAGTCCGCGGCGAACGCGGGCTCGAGCACGTCCGCACCCGCCGACCACAGCGCGTCCGTCGACCACAGCGCGTCGGCGAGGCGCTTGAGCACCCGGCGCTGCTCCTTGTACACGCCCTTGCGGGCGTCGATCGTGACGATCGCCTGCCCCATGATGCCCTTCAGCACCGCGATCTCCGCCTCGACCACGCGCGGCACGACGACCTGCGCGTCGTACCGCGCCAGGCTCGCCCCGGGATAGGCCTCGCGGGTCGCCGCCACAGCCGCGCGGGCGAAGCGGCCGATGAGGTCGCTGGTGAGGTTCTTCAACCGCGCCAGGTCACGGCGGGAGCGGTCGAAGGAGCGCAGCCACATCGGCTGGCAGGTGAGCCGGTACAGGGCGTCCGCCAGCTCGTCGCGGGTGAAGTCGTAGCCGACCCACTGCTGGATGCGCCCGATCAGGTGGTGATGCTCGACGGGGTCGGCCAGCTGCGCGGCGTCGAGGTACCCGTTCACGATCGCGTCCTCGAAATCGTGCACCGAGTACGCGATGTCGTCGGACAGGTCCATGATCTCCGCCTCGATGCAGCGCAGGCGCCCCGGCGCCCCCTCCCGCATCCAGCGGAACACCGCCTCGTCCTCGGGGTAGACGCCGAACTTCAGCCGCCCGCCCGGATCGGGCATCGGGCTGTCCACGGTCCACGGGTACTTGCAGGTGGCGTCCAGGCTCGCCCTGGTCAGGTTCAGGCCGACGGAGTGCTCCTCGTCGTCGAGGACCTTCGCCTCGAGCCGGGTGAGGATCCGCAGCGACTGCGCATTGCCCTCGAAGCCGCCGATGTCCTCGGCCCACTCGTTCAGCGCGCGCTCGCCGTTGTGCCCGAACGGCGGATGCCCGAGGTCGTGGCTCAGGCAGGCGGTGTCCACCACATCGGCGGACACGCCGAGCGCCATGGCGAGCTCGCGACCCACCTGCGCCACCTCCAGCGAATGCGTGAGGCGGTTGCGGGCGAAGTCGGCGGTGCTGGCGGGGCTCAGCACCTGCGTCTTGGCCGCCAGCCGCCGCAGCGCGGCCGAGTGCAGCACCCGGGCCCGATCGCGGGAGAAGTCGTCCCGCTCCGAGCGGTGCGTCTCGGCGAAGAAGCGCTCGGCGTCGTGCGGTCCGTACCCGCCGGCGCGGCCGGGGGCCGCCTGCGGGTCAGCCGCCACTGTTCTCGACCTCGGCGCCGCGCATCATGTCGCAGGTCTCCCCCGCCACCTCGCGCGAGTCCAGCCAGCCGTCCGGCAGGGCGGTGCGCTTCGGCGAGCCTGCCCGCCCGCGCTGTCCCTCGGCGGCCGCGCCCGGGTAGGGGGCGTCGCCGAGCGTGCCGAGCAGGTCGTCGATCTCCTGCAGCGTGGACACGCGGGCGAGCGCCGCGCGCAGGTCGCCGCCGACCGGGTAGCCCTTGAAGTACCAGGCGACGTGCTTGCGGATGTCCTTGCAGCCGCGGTCCTCGTCCTCGAAGAACTCCACGAGCAGCTCGGCGTGCCGGCGGAACGCGGCGGCGACGAACTGCAAGGTGGCGTCGACGACGGGCGCGGACGAGGAGGACGCTTCGATGGACTCGGCGTTCGCGGGGCCGAGGGCGGCGGCGAGCTCGCCGAAGAGCCACGGCCGGCCCAGGCATCCGCGGCCGACGACGACGCCGTCGCATCCGGTCTCGGCCATCATCCGCACCGCGTCATCCGCCGACCAGATGTCGCCGTTGCCGAGCACCGGGATCGAGGTGACGGCCTCCTTCAGCTCGCCGATGGCGTTCCAGTCGGCATGCCCCGAGTAGTACTCCGACGCGGTGCGCGCG
Source organism: Microbacterium sp. EF45047 (assembly GCF_028472845.1). Lineage (NCBI taxonomy): Bacteria > Bacillati > Actinomycetota > Actinomycetes > Micrococcales > Microbacteriaceae > Microbacterium > Microbacterium sp. EF45047. The sequence goes on from NZ_CP069429.1 coordinate 1,489,558, forward strand.
TGCAGCGCGACCGCCGCGGCGCCGGCGTCCTCCGCGGCGCGGCCGGCGTCGAGGAAGGTGAGGTGGTTCCGGTCGATGCCCTTGCGCATCTTCACGGTGAGCGGGATGTCGCCGGCGGCCTTCACGGCGCGGGAGACGATGTCCGCGAACAGCGACGTCTTCCACGGCAGCGCCGCTCCCCCGCCCTTGCGGGTCACCTTCGGCACCGGGCATCCGAAGTTCAGGTCGATGTGGTCGGCGCGGTCCTCGGCGACGATGATGCGCACGGCCTCGGCGATGGTCGCCGGGTCGACGCCGTACAGCTGGATCGAGCGCGGGGTCTCGCTCTCGTGATGCTGGATGAGCCGCATCGTGATCGCGTTGCGCTCCACCAGTGCTCGCGAGGTGATCATCTCGCTGACGTACAGGCCGGCGCCGTACTCACGGCACAGCCGGCGGAACGCGGTGTTCGTGATCCCCGCCATGGGTGCCAGGACCACCGGCACGTCGAGATCGATCGGGCCGATGCGGAGCGGGCGGGCGGGGGCGGTGGCGATGGTCATCGTCTCCATTCTCCCAGACCCGGGAGGGTTTCCGGCCAGGCCTCCGGCGGCTGTGGAGACGCCTAGGCTGTGGATATGACCGACATCCCGATCAGGCAGATCCCGTACCGCGACGCGCAGGGCGCCGAGACCCGGCTCGACGACCTCGGCGCGGACGTCGTGCTCGTCGTGAACGTCGCCTCCCGGTGCGGCCTCACCCCGCAGTACGCGCAGCTGGAGCAGCTGCAGCGCGGCTACGGCGATCGCGGGTTCACGGTCGTCGGGTTCCCGTGCAACCAGTTCCTGGGCCAGGAGCCGGGATCGATGGAGCAGATCCTGGACTTCTGCTCGACGACCTACGGGGTCACCTTCCCGGTGAACGAGAAGGTGAAGGTGAACGGCCGTCACGCGCACGAGCTGTTCCAGGCGCTGAAGCGAACCCCGGACGCCTCGGGGAAGGCCGGCCGGGTGGAGTGGAACTTCGAGAAGTTCCTGGTGCTGCCCGACGGCGAGGTGCGCCGTTTCCGGCCGAAGCAGCGCCCGGACGACCCCGAGATCGTCGGCGCGATCGAGCAGGCGCTCGCGACGGTGCGCTGAGGCGGACCGGTCGCGGGGCGCGGCGCGCGACCGCCCCGGTCGAGGTCAGGGCTGCGCGGCCGCCTCGCGGCGCTGCGCCCACAGGTCGCGCAGCACGTTCTCGAACGCGGCGGGCGGCTGCGCGCCGCTGATGCCGTACCGTCCGTCGATGACGAAGAACGGCACGCCGTTGATGCCGTAGGCGCGCGCCTGCGCCTGGTCCGCGCGCACCGCGGGCAGGTACCGCGCGCTCTCCAGCGCCTCCCGTGTCTCGTCGCGGTCGAGCCCGACCTCGGCCGCGAGCTCGACGAGGTCGTCGATGCGGCCCACGTGCCGGCCCTCGGTGAAGTACGCCGACATCAGCCGCTCCTGCATCTCCAGCTGACGGCCCTTGTCCTTGGCGACGTGCAGCAGCTCGTGCGCCTTGACCGTGTTGGTGTGCTGGAGCAGGTCGAAGCGGTAGTCCAGGCCCGCCTGCGCGGCGACGCCGGTGACATGGTCGAGCATCTGCTCGACCTGCGCACGCGGCATCCCCTTGTGCCCGCACAGGAAGTCCACCTCGTCGCCGTCGAAGTCGACGGGGGTGTCGGGCGCGAGCTCGAAGGAGTGGTAGGTCACCCGCACCTGCGGGGCGTCCTCACCGGCTGCCGCGGCCGCCAGGCCCGCTTCCAGATTGCGCTTGCCGATGTAGCACCACGGGCAGGCGATGTCGGACCAGATGTCGATCGAGATGGGTTCGCTCACACCCAGGCGCAACCGCGCTCACCGGCGTCGTATTCCGTTGGTAGCATCTTCGGATGCTCGACACCCCGCACCGCGTGCTCGTGGCCGGCGTGACCGGATCGGGCAAGACGACACTGGCGGCCCGGCTCGCGGAGCGCTGGGGCCTGCGCCACGTCGAGATCGACGCGCTCTACCACGGCCCGGATTGGACACCGAGGGCGTCGTTCCTCGACGACGTGCGCGCCTTCGCGGCCGAGGAGCGCTGGGTCACCGAGGGCGTCGTTCCTCGACGACGTGCGCGCCTTCGCGGCCGAGGAGCGCTGGGTCACCGAGTGGCAGTACACCAGCAAGGGCACGAGCGAGATCCTCGCCCCGCGTGCCGAGCTCGTCGTCTGGCTGGACTACCCCTACCGCGTGGTGCGGGCACGGCTGGTCCGGCGCACGTTCGGTCGGGCGGTGCTGCGCACCGAGCTGTGGAACGGCAACCGCGAACGCGGCGTGGCGAACATGTTCCGCCGCGACCCCGAGGTGAACATCCTGGCGTGGCAGAAGCGCACCCTGCACCACTGGCAGGAGCAGATGCCCGAGCTGCAGCGGCGCTACCCGCACCTGCAGGTGCTGCGGTTCCGGCATCCGCGCGAGACGGAGGCGTGGCTTCGTCAGCGGGACGGCGCGTTCACCGCGCCGCCGAAGCGGCGATCGCGGGACAGATAGATCTCGATCGCGCGCCACAGCTCCTCGCGGGAGAAGTCCGGCCAGAGCGTGTCCAGGAAGACCATCTCCGCGTAGGCCGACTGCCACAGCAGGAAGTTCGACGTGCGCTGCTCCCCCGAGCTGCGCAGGAACAGGTCCACATCGGGCATGTCCGGCACATACAGGTGCCGGCGGATCTGCTTCTCGGTGATGGCGCCCGGCTTCATGCGCCCCGTGGCCACGTCCTCGGCGATCGCGCGCATGGCGTCGACGAGCTCGACCCGCCCGCCGTAGTTCACGCACATCGTCAGCGTGAGGACGTCGTTGCCGCGGGTGAGCTGCTCGGCGTACTGCAGTTCCTTGATCACCGAACCCCACAGGCGCGGCTTGCGCCCGGCCCAGCGCACCCGCACCCCCCATTCGTTGAGCTGGTCTCGGCGGCGATGCAGCACGTCCCGGTTGTAGCCCATCAGGAAGCGCACCTCCTCCGGGGAGCGCGCCCAGTTCTCGGTCGAGAACGCGTACACCGACAGGTGCTTGACGCCGGCCTGGATCGCGCCGGCGACCACGTCGAGCAGCACCTCCTCGCCGGCCTTGTGCCCCTCGATCCGGTTCAGGCCCCGCCGGTTCGCCCAGCGCCCGTTGCCGTCCATCACGATCGCGACATGGTTCGGCACGGCCGGGAACGCGGGCGGGTGGATGCCGGTCCAGTCCAGCGGCCGGTACGGCACGGCGTCCTTGTGCGTGTACGGTTTCGGGGTCACCGGGCTCCTTCGCGCTGCGGGTCGGACACGTGGGCGAGCGAGCGGATGCCGCGCTCGAGATGCCATTGCGCGTATGCGGCGACCGTGCCGGAGGCGGCGGCCGTGTCGGCCGGGGTCGCTGCATCCACGGTCGCCCAGTCCCCCGCCATCAGCGCGCGCAGCAGGGCGAGGGCGGATGCCGCGATGCGCGGGCTCCCCGCCGGGGCGCAGTCCGCGCAGATCAGCCCGCCGAGCTGCGCGACGAAGGCGGCGTGCGGGCCGGGCGCCCCGCAGCGTGCGCAGTCCTGCAGCGCCGGGGCCCAGCCGGACAGCGCCATGACCCGCAGCAGGTAGGAGTCGAGGATGCTCCGCGGGGCGTGCTCGCCGCGGGACAGGGCGCGCAGCCCGCCGACCAGGAGCAGGTACTGCTCGGGCGTCGCCTCGGCCTCGTTCAGCCGGTCGGCGGTCTCGACCATGGCGTTCGCGGCGGTGAAGCGGTCGTAGTCCGCGGCGATGTCGGCGCCGTAGGCGCCCAGCGACTCGGCCTGCTGGACGATGTCCAGCGAGCGGCCCTGGTAGAGCTGCACGTCGGCGACCATGAACGGCTCCAGCCGGGACCCGAACTTCGACGAGGTGCGCCGGACGCCCTTCGCGACGGCGCGGATCTTGCCGTTGCGCCGCGACAGCATCGTGACGATGCGGTCCGCCTCACCCAGCTTGTGGGTGCGCAGGATCACCGCTTCGTCTCGGTAGGTGGGCATCCAACGATTATCCTCCGCGCACGGGAGAATGGTCGCGTGACCGAACCGCTCTTCACCATCCCGCTCTGGGCAGACCTGCTCGGCGTGGGGCTCGGCGGCATCCAGGGCGCGATGTTCGCGTCCGGCTTCCAGGGCCAGCGCCGGCTCGACCTGCTCGGCGTCGCGATCATCGGGATCATGATCGGCATGGGCGGCGGACTCATCCGCGACCTGCTGCTCGGCGAGCCCCCGGCGACGCTGCAGAGCAACTGGTACCTGCTCACCGCCGGGGGCGCCGCGCTGCTCGGGATGCTGCTGGCCGGGCTGTTCCAGCGCGTGAACACCGTGATCGTCGTGCTCGATGCCGTGGTGATCGGGATGTTCGGCGCGTTCGGGACCAGCAAGGCGATCGCGGTCGGCATCCCCCGAGGTGCCTGCGGTCTTCATCGGTGTGTGCGCCGCGGTCGGCGGAAGCGTGCTGCGCGACGTCCTCGTGGGACTGCCCGTCGCGATCATGCACGTCGGGTCGCTGTACGCGGTGGCCGCCGGCGCGGGTTGCGCCTTCATCGTCACCGCGCACACCCTGGGGATGCCGATCACCCCGGCCGCGATCATCGGGATCGCCGTGACCGCCGTGTTCCGGGTGCTCGCCGTCGTGTTCGACGTCTCCCTCCCCGAGCAGCGCCGCCTCTACCGCCGCAAGGTGGCCGCCGAGACCGGCTCCATCCCGATCGTCAAACCCTGACCCTCACCCCGGGTTGGGGCGGATTCTCGACCTTGGGGCGGCTCTCCGCCGCCCCGAACGCGAGAATCCGCCCCAAACCCGAAAGAGAAGGGAAGGGGGGATCCGGCGACGGGGTCAGCCGGCGACGAGCTCCGGCTGACGGGCGCGGATCGAGCGGTTCACGCCGGAGACGATCGCCTTGAGGGACGCGGTGGAGATGTCGCCGTCGATGCCGACGCCCCACAGCCGCTGGTCGCCGACCTGCAGCTCGACGTAGGCGGCCGCCTGCGCGTCGCCGCCGGCGCTGAGCGCGTGCTCGACGTAGTCGTACACCGTGATGTCGAAGCCGTGCTCGCGGAGCACCTCCACGAACGCCGCCACCGGCCCGTTGCCGCGGCCGGATGCGGTGACCCGCTCGTCCTCGTCGCGCAGCACCACGTCCAGCTGCACCTCGCCCGACATGTCGCTGCGGATCTCGGTGCCGAGCAGCTCGAACCGGCCCCACTTGGCATCCGCGTCGTCGGCCGGCAGGTACTCGTCGGTGAAGATCTCCCAGATCTGGTCGCTGGTGACCTCGCCGCCCTCGGCATCCGTCTTGGCCTGCACGACGCCGGAGAACTCGATCTGCAGCCGGCGAGGCAGGTCGAGGGCGTGGTCGGTCTTCAGCAGGTAGGCGACGCCGCCCTTGCCGGACTGCGAGTTCACCCGGATCACGGCCTCGTAGGAGCGGCCGAGGTCCTTCGGGTCGACCGGCAGGTACGGCACGGCCCACCCGATCTCGTCGACCGGCCGGCCCTCCGCCTCGGCGCGCGCCGCCATGGCCTCGAAGCCCTTCTTGATGGCGTCCTGGTGCGATCCGCTGAACGCGGTGAAGACGAGGTCGCCCGCCCACGGGCTGCGCTCGGGCACCGGCAGCTGGTTGCAGTACTCGACGGTGCGCTTGATCTGGTCGATGTCGCTGAAGTCGATCTGCGGGTCGATGCCCTGCGTGAACAGGTTCACGCCCAGGGCGACCAGGTCGACGTTGCCGGTGCGCTCGCCGTTGCCGAACAGGCACCCCTCGATGCGGTCGGCGCCGGCCATGTAGCCGAGCTCGGCGGCGGCGATCGCGGTGCCGCGGTCGTTGTGCGGATGCAGCGACAGGATGACGTTCTCGCGGTGGTTCAGGTGCCGGCTCATCCACTCGATCGAGTCGGCGTACACGTTCGGCGTGGCCATCTCCACCGTGGCGGGCAGGTTGATGATCACCTTGCGGTCGGGCGTCGGCTGGAACACCTCCAGCACCTGGTTGCAGACGTCGACGGCGAACTCGAGCTCGGTGCCGGTGTAGCTCTCCGGCGAGTACTCGTAGTACACCTGCGTGCCCGGCACCGTCTTCTCGTACTGGCGGCACAGCCGGGCGCCGTTCAGGGCGATGTCGATGATGCCCTGCTTGTCGGTGCGGAACACCACGTCGCGCTGCAGCACGCTGGTCGAGTTGTACAGGTGCACGATCGCCTGCTTCGCGCCGGCGATGGCCTCGTAGGTGCGGGCGATGAGGTGCTCACGCGCCTGGGTCAGCACCTGGATCGTGACGTCGTCCGGGATGAGGTTCTCCTCGATCAGCTGCCGGACGAAGTCGAAGTCCGTCTGGCTCGCCGAGGGGAAGCCGACCTCGATCTCCTTGTAGCCCATGCTCACGAGCAGCTCGAACATGATGCGCTTGCGCTCGGGGGACATCGGGTCGATGAGGGCCTGGTTGCCGTCGCGCAGGTCGACCGCGCACCAGCGGGGCGCCTGGGTGATGCGCTGCGAGGGCCAGGTGCGGTCGGGCAGGTCGACGCGGATCTGCTCGTGGAACGGACGGTACCGGTGGATCGGCATCGAGGACGGGCGCTGATTGTTCTTCATGGGACTTCTTCTCTTCGTCGGGGATGTTCTCAGGCCAACACGAGCGCCGCGACGAGGAAGGCCCGGGAATCAGGCCTCGTCGCGGCAGCTAAGAAGAAGCAGCGCGCCGTAAGGCATGCATCGATGGTAACAGCATCGGATGCCGGTGCGCACCCGCGCCCGGCGGCTCCGCCGAGACGATCGGTCGCGGGTGGACACTGTCAGTCATGAGCACAGTGCGCAGCATCCGACTCCTCGCGGCCTTCGGACTTGCCGGATTGCTCGCCCTCGCCGGCTGCGCCGGGACCCCGGGCGGGCACCCGCCGACGAGCTCCGCGGGATCCGGAGGCGATCCGCTCGGCGCCGCGGCGCCCGCGCCGCCGGAGGGCGAGGTGACCGGCGCCGGCACGGTGATGGACCACGCCGGCGCGGCCGAGTTCTGCCTCGGCCCGATCGCGGAGTCGTACCCGCCGCAGTGCCGCGGCATCCCGCTGGCGGGGTGGAGCTGGGACGGCGTCGACGGCGCGGAGGCATCCGGGGACGTGCGCTGGGGCGCCTACGCGCTCACCGGCCGGTACGACGGGGAGACGTTCACCGTGACACAGCCGCCCATCCTGCTGGCGCTGTACGACCCGCCCGCGCCCGAGGACCCCACCGGCGGGCAGCCGGGGCACACCGCCGAGGAGCGGCTTCTGGATATCCAGGCGGAGCTCGACGACCGGCTGGGCGGTGACGGCCGCACGTACTTCGGGTCGTATCCGGAGAACGGGTACCTGTGGGTGGACGTGCTGTGGGATGACGGCACCTACCAGGAGGCGGCGGACGCCGAGTTCGGCGAGGGCGTCGTCGTCATCCGGTCCGCACTGCGGGAAGCGGGATAGTGCTCAGAAGCCGAGGCGGCCGAGCTGCTTCGGGTCGCGCTGCCACTCCTTGGCGACCTTCACGTGCAGCTTCAGGAACACGCGGGTGCCCAGCAGCTCCTCGATGCCGGCCCGCGCCGTGGCCCCGACGTCGCGCAGCCGGGCGCCCTTGCGGCCGATGATGATGGCCTTCTGGCTGTCGCGCTCGACGACGATCGAGGCGTGCACATCGGTGAGGTCGGCGTCCTCGCGCGGGGCGATGTCGTCGACGACGACGGCGATCGAGTGCGGCAGCTCGTCGCGGACGCCCTCGAGTGCGGCCTCGCGGATGATCTCCGCGATCCGGTCCTCCACCGACTCGTCGGTGACCACGCCGTCCTCGTACAGGCGCGGACCCTCCGGCATGAGCTGCACCAGCTCGTCGGCGAGCACGTCCAGCTGCTGTCGGGTGAGCGCGGAGAGCGGGATGACCGCCTCCCAGTCCTCGCGCAGCGAGTCCACCTCCATCAGCCGCTCCACGACGGCGTCCTTCTCGGCGGCATCCGTCTTCGTCACGATCGCGATCTTCTTCGCCCGCGGGTAGCCGTCCAGGGAGGCGGCGATGCGGCGGTCGCCCGGGCCCACCTTCTCGGTGGCCGGCACGCAGAACCCGATCACGTCGACGTCGCCGAGCACCTGCTCGACGAGGTCGTTCAGCCGCTCCCCGAGCAGCGTGCGCGGCTTGTGGATGCCGGGCGTGTCCACGATCACCAGCTGCCCGTCCGGGCGGTTCACGATGCCGCGGATCGCCCGCCTCGTGGTCTGCGGCTTCTCGCTGGTGATCGCGATCTTCTCCCCCACCAGCGCGTTCGTGAGCGTAGACTTGCCCACGTTCGGGCGCCCCACGAAGGTCACGAACCCGCTGCGGGTCCCGTCAGTCGTCTCCTCGCGGTCGCTCATCGTCCGCTCCTTCCGTCTCCTCCGGCGCCCGTTCCACGAACACCGTCGCGATGCCCCGCCCGCGTCCGCGCGAGGCGCCGCCGGTGAGCACCAGCCCGCCGATCGTCGCGGTCGCTCCCGGCTGCGGGATCTGCCCGAGGGCCTTGCCGAGCAGTCCGCCGATGGAATCCACGTCGTCGTCCTCGAGCTCCAGCCCGAACAGGTCGCCCACGTCCTCCAGCGAGAGCCGCGAGCTGACCCGGTAGCGCCCGTCGCCGAGGTCGACCACCTCCGCCGGCCCGCGGTCGTACTCGTCGGAGATGTCGCCGACCAGCTCCTCGATGAGGTCCTCGAGGGTGACCAGCCCGGAGATGCCGCCGTGCTCGTCGATGACCAGGCACACGTGCACGGCGTCGCGCTTCATCTGCTGCAGCAGGGTCTCGGCGCGCATCGACTCCGGCACGAAGGTCGCCGGCCGCGCGATCGGCCGCACCGGGGCGCCGCGCCACGCGCTCTCGTCCCGGTAGGCGAACTGCACCAGGTCCTTCAGGTAGAGCACGCCGACCACGTCGTCGGCCTCGTCGTCGACCACCGGCATGCGGGAGACGCCGCTGCGCAGGAACAGCTCCATGGCGTCGGTGGTGGTGGCCTCGGCGTCGACCGTGAGCATCTCGGTGCGCGGCACCATCACGGCGCGCACGAACTGATCGGTGAAGTCGAACACCGAGTGGATCAGGTCGCGGTCGTCCTCCTCGATCAGATCGTTGGAGGCGGCCTCGTCGACCATGCTCAGCAGCTGCTCCTCCGAGGCGAAGCTGCTGCGCCCGGTGCCGGGGGTCACCCGGCGGCCGGCGGCGACGAGGGCGGATGCCAGCGGGCCGAGCAGGATCCGCACCCCGCGCACCACCGGCGCCCAGGTGCGCAGCATCCCGTCGGCGTGCAGCCGGCCGAACGAGCGCGGGCTCGCGCCGACGAGCACGAAGGTGATCCCGGTCATCAGCACGGCGGTGGCGAGCATCGCCCACCAGATGTTCGGCAGCAGGAAGACGAACGCCACCGTCACCAGCACGGCGGCGGTGGTCTCGGCGAACACGCGCATGAACGCGACGGCGTTGACGTGCGTGTCGGGGTCGGCCGCGATCCGGCGCAGCGCGTCGGCGTTGCGACCCTGGTCCGCCATCTCCTCCAGATCGGAGCGGGAGCTCACCGAGAAGGCGGCGTCGACCGCGGCCATCAGGCCGCCGAAGGCGACCAGGAGCACGGCGGCCGCGAGCAGGAAGGCTGCGGTCATCGGCGCCGTTCGGACTCCGCGAAGCCGCGGATCAGCTCCCGCTGCAGCCCGAACATCTCACGCTCCTCCTCGGGCTCGGCGTGATCGAAGCCGAGGAGGTGCAGCAGCCCGTGGGTGGTGAGCAGGATGAGCTCGTCCATCAGCGAGTGCCCGGCGGTCTGCGCCTGCGACTCGGCCACCTGCGGGCACAGCACGATGTCGCCGAGCAGGCCGGGCGGGGTGGGCCGGTCGGCGGTGCCGGGGCGCAGCTCGTCCATCGGGAAGCTGAGCACGTCGGTGGGACCGGGCTCGTCCATCCACTGCACGTGCAGCGCCTCCATGGCGCCCTCGTCGACCAGGACGATCGCGACCTCGGCATCCGGGCTGACGTGCAGCTGGGCGAGGTTGAACTCGGTGAGCCGCTGCAGCACGGTCTCGTCGATCTCGACGGCGGACTCGTTGTTGATCTCGATCATGACAGTCCTCGCTTCGGCATCCGGTCCCTCGGCCCGCGCTGCAGCCCGGCGCGGCGCTCGGCGCGGTTGGCGAACTCGGCGGCCTGCTCGCGCTCGTGGCGGGCGGCGACCCGCTTCTCGTCGTACTCGCTGTAGGCGTCGACGATCCGGCCGACCAGGGAGTGCCGCACCACGTCCTCGCTGGTGAGGCGGGCGAAGTGGATGTCCTCGATGTCCTTCAGCACCCGGGTGACCAGCCGCAGACCGGACGCGCCGGTGGGCAGGTCCACCTGGGTGATGTCGCCGGTGACGACCATCTTGGTGCCGAACCCGAGGCGGGTGAGGAACATCTTCATCTGCTCGGGCGTGGTGTTCTGCGCCTCGTCCAGCACCACGAAGGAGTTGTTCAGGGTGCGGCCGCGCATGTACGCCAGCGGCGCGACCTCGATGGTGCCGGTCGCGATCAGCCGCGGCACGATCTCGGGGTCCATCATCTCGTTCAGCGCGTCGTACAGCGGCCGCAGATACGGGTCGATCTTGTCGGTCAGGGTGCCGGGCAGGAACCCGAGCCGCTCCCCCGCCTCGACCGCCGGCCGGGTGAGGATGATCCGGTCGACCTCCTTGCGCTGCAGCGCCTGCACGGCCTTCGCCATCGCCAGGTAGGTCTTGCCGGTGCCGGCCGGGCCGATCCCGAACACGATCGTGTTCTGGTCGATCGCGTCGACGTACTCCTTCTGCCCGGGGGTCTTCGGCCGGATCACCTTGCCGCGGGTGGACAGGATCGCCTCGGCGAGCAGCTCGCTCGGGCGCACGTTCTCGTCGCGGCGCAGCATCCGGGCGGAGTTCTCCACGTCCGCCGGCCCCAGGTCGTGCCCGGCCTTCGTCATCGCGATCAGCTCGTCCACCAGGGTCTTCGCCGCCGCGACGTCGGCGTCCGCGCCCGTCAGCGTGATCTCGTTGCCGCGCACGAGGACCTGCACGGACGGATGCTGACGCTCCAGCACCCGCAGCAGGCGGTCCTGCGGGCCGAGCAGCTGCACCATCGCGACGCCGTCGGCGTAGATGCGCTCGGTCCGCTGCTGTCCGTTCCGCTCCGCGTCGGTCCGCTCGGGATCCGCCCCGTCGGGGCGCTGCTCGTCAGGCACCGACGCTCTTCTCGTCGAGGCCGCCGGCGAGCACGTGCGCGTGCACGTGGAAGACGGTCTGACCGGCCCCGGCCCCGGTGTTGAAGACGAGACGGAAATCGCCGTCGGCGTGCTCGTCGGCGAGCCGCTTCGCGACCTCGACCATCTCGGCCAGCAGGCCGGGATCGCCGGCGGCGAGCTCGGTCACGTCGCGGTACTCCTCGGTCTTCGGGATCACCAGCAGGTGCACCGGCGCCTGCGGGGCGATGTCGCGGAGCGCGAACACGCGGTCGGTCTCGGTGAGGATCTCACCGGGGATCTCCCCGTTCCGGATGCGGGTGAAGATCGAGGGTTCCGTCATAGACGCCAGTCTACGGTCACCACCGGCCGAGGATGCCGGACAGCACGGCGATCGCGGCGGGCCCTGCCGTCGAGGTGCGCAGCACGGTGTCGCCCAGGCGCACCCGCTCCGCGCCGGCCTCCTCGAGCCGGGCGAGCTCCTCCGGGGCGATGCCGCCCTCGGGTCCCACCACGAGCAGCACATCCCTGCCGTCCGGGCGGATGCCGGTGAGGCGGTGCTCCGCGGTCGGGTCGAGCACGAGCATCCGTTCGGCCTGCGCCCGTGCCGCCAGCTGCGCGGTGCTGTGCACCTCGGTCACGTCCGGCACCCACGCCCGGTGCGCCTGCTTCGCCGCCTCGCGCACGATCGCGGCCCAGCGCTCGCGTCCCTTCGCCGCCTTCGCCCCCTCCCAGCGGGACACGCTCCGCGCGGCCTGCCACGGGATGATGCCGTCCACCCCGAGCTCGCACGCGGCCTGCACCGCGAGCTCGTCGCGGTCTCCCTTCGCCAGCGCCTGCGCCAGCAGGATGCGGGAGGAGGGCGGTTCGTGCGTGCGCCGCTCGGTGACCCGCACCGTCACCTGGCTGGCGGAGACGTCCTCCACCGTGCCGGTGAGCCAGACGCCGGAGCCGTCGCCGATGGTGACCGTCTCGCCGACGCGGACGCGCCGGACCACGGCGGCGTGCTTGGCCTCCGCACCGGTGAGCACGACGGTCTCGCCGACCTCGGCATCCGTGCTGGCGGGGGCCAGGAAGTGCAGCGCCATCTCCGCGCCCCGCTCAGTGCCCGCGCAGGCGGTCGCGCAGCTTTGAGAACAGCCCCTGCTGGAACTGCGCCAGCTTCGGCTGCGGCGGCTTGGCCTTGCGGGCGAAGTCCTCGATGAGCTTGCGCTGCGCGGAGTCGAGCTTGGTGGGCGTGACCACCTGCACGCCCACCCGCAGGTCGCCGCGCTGCGTGCCGCGCAGCGGGGTGATCCCGCGCCCGGCGATCGTGAGCACGTCGCCGGACTGGATGCCGGGCCGGATCTCCAGGTCGACCGGGCCGTCGAGCGCCTCGATCGTCGTGGTCGTGCCGAGGATGGCATCCGTCATCGCCACCTCGAGCGTCGCGAGCAGGTCGTCGCCGTCGCGGCTGAACACCGGATGCGGGGCGACGGTGACCTCGACGTACAGGTCGCCGTTCGGGCCGCCGGCGCGGCCGACCTCGCCGGAGCCCGGCAGCTGCAGGCGCAGCCCGGTCTCGACGCCGGCCGGGATGTCGAGCGAGACGGTGCGCCGGGAGCGGACCCGTCCCTGCCCGCCGCACGCGCCGCACGGGTACGGGATGCGGGTGCCGAAGCCCTCGCAGCTGCCGCACGGCTGCGAGGTGATGACGTTGCCGAGCAGGCTGCGCACCTGGCGCTGCACGTGCCCGGTGCCGCCGCACACGTCGCAGGTCACCGGAGAGGTGCCCGGCTGGCAGCAGCTGCCCTTGCAGGTCTCGCACAGCACGGCGGTGTCCACCTCGATGTCGCGGTGGGTGCCGAAGACGACATCGCCGAGGTCGAGGGTGACCCGCACCAGGGCGTCCTGCCCGCGCTCGCGGCGGGAGCGGGGACGGCCGCCGCGGGCGCCGCCGGCCGCGCCGAAGAACGTCTCGAAGATATCGCCGAAACCGCCGAACCCGCCGAAGGAGCCGTTCGCGTCGCCGCCCATGTCGTAGCGGCGGCGGGACTCCTCGTCGCTGAGCACGTCGTACGCGTGCGTGACGAGCTTGAAGCGCTCGGCGGCCTCCTCCCCCGGGTTCACGTCCGGGTGCAGCTGGCGCGCCAGGCGCCGGTAGGCCTTCTTGATCTCATCCTGGGTGGCATCGCGAGACACCCCGAGGACCTCATAGTGGTCCGCCACGGTCACCTTTCTGGATCTGTTCTCCGCACCGCCTCAGCGGGCGGCTTCGTCTTCCTCGAGCAGCTTCGAGAGGTAGCGCGCCACCGCCCGGGCGGCGGCGAGGTTGGTCGGGTAGTCCATCCGCGTCGGGCCCATCACGCCCACCCGCGCGGTGCCGCCCGGGGCGGCGTAGTTGCTCGCCACGATCGACGCCTCACCGAGGCCGAACGGCGCGTTCTCGGTGCCGATGCTCGCCGCGAGCCCGTGCTCGTCGGTGACCATCTCGCTCATCAGCTTCAGCAGCGTCACCTGCTCCTCGATCGCCTCCAGGAGCGGGTGGATGCTGCCGCGGAAGTCCTGCTCCCGGCGCGCGAGCGTGGCCGCACCGGCCATCACCAGCCGGTCCTGCCGGAACTCCTCGAGCTCCTCGGCGATCACCCCGCCCAGCGTGAGCAGGGCGGGGTGCGTGCGGGTCGCCGACGGCTCCGGGTCCACGATGGTCTGCACCCGCTCGGAGGCGTCGCCCACGGCGCGCCCGGTGATCAGCGAGGCCAGGCGCGCGCGCAGCACGGCCACGTCCTCGGCGTCCACGTCGATGGGCAGGTGCGCGATGCGCTGCGACACGCCGCCGGCATCCGTCACCAGGATCACCAGCAGGCGGTTCGGGGCGAGCGAGACCAGCTCGACGTGCGTGATGTGCGCCCGGGCGAAGGACGGGTACTGCGCGAGCGCGACCTGGCCGGTCAGACGGGTGAGCACCCGCACGGTCCGCGCCATCAGGTCGTCGAGGTCGCTGGGGTCGGAGAGGAAGGACTCGATCGCCTTCCGCTGCGCGCTGGACAGCGGGCGCAGCTGGGCGAGGTGGTTCACGAAGACGCGGTAGCCCTTGTCGGTCGGCACGCGCCCCGAGGACGTGTGCGGCGCCGTGATGAGCTCCTCGTCCTCCAGCTGCGCCATGTCGTTGCGGATCGTCGCGGCGGACACCCCGAAGGCGTGCCGCTCGACGATGGACTTGCTGCCGACCGGCTCGTGGGTCTCCACGTAGTCCTGCACGATCGCCCGGAGGACCTGCAGCCCGCGCTCTGTGACCATCATCCCTCCCGCTGGCACTCGGCCACTCTGAGTGCCAATTCTACCGCGTGAGGGCGCGCACGACGGCGTCCGCGAGGAGGCGCCCGCGCAGGGTCAGGCGCACCGCGCGGTCGCGCACGGCCGCCGCGGGGTCGATCAGGCCGTCCGCGATGAGGCCGGCGACGCGGTCGCGATTCCCGTCCGGCAGCTCCGCGATGGGGATGCCCTCGGCGATGCGGCTGCGCAGCAGCACGCTCTCCAGCATCCGCGCCTCCGGGTCGGGCTGCTCGCGGCCGGCCGCGGGCGACTCCCCCGCCGCGAGCCGCTGCGCGTAGGCGGCGGGGTGCTTCACGTTCCACCAGCGCAGCCCGGCCACGTGGCTGTGCGCCCCGGGCCCGAAGCCCCACCAGTCGTGGCCGCGCCAGTAGGCGAGGTTGTGCCGGGAGCGGTTGTCGTGCACGGTGCCGGCGCCCGCGCCGACCTCCGCGCCCGTCTCGGCCCCTGAGCCTGCCGAAGGGCGCGCCCAGTTGCTCACCTCGTACCAGGCGTACCCGGCGCCGGCGAGCCGGGCGTCCGCCAGCTCGTACATGTCCGCCTGCAGGTCGTCGTCCGGCGCCGGCACCTCGCCGCGGCGGATGCGGCGGGCCAGGCCCGTGCCCTCCTCGATGATGAGCGCGTACGCGGAGATGTGGTCGGGCTCCAGGGCGAGCGCGGCGTCCAGGGAGCGCTCCCAGTCGGACAGGGACTCGCCGGGGGTGCCGTAGATGAGGTCCACGCTCACCGCGAGCCCCGCCTCACGGGCGGCGTGCACGGCCGCGGCGACGTTCTCCGGCCGGTGGGTGCGGTCCAGCACCGCCAGCACGTGCGGGACGGCGGACTGCATCCCCACCGACATCCGGGTGACGCCGGCCGCCGCGAGTTCGCGCGCGACGCCGGGCGTGACCGTGTCGGGGTTGGCCTCGACGGTGACCTCCGCGCCGTCGCGCAGCCCGAACGCGTCCACGGCGGTCTGCAGCATCCGCGCCAGGTCCCCGGCCGGCAGCAGCGTGGGCGTGCCGCCGCCGAAGAACACGGTGTCCATCGGGCGCACGCCCCCGGCATCCGCGAGCACGTCGCGCGCGAGCGCGATCTCCGCGGCGACCGTGGTGGCGTAGTCCTCCTGGCGGGCGCCGCGCAGCTCGGTGGCGGTGTACGTGTTGAAGTCGCAGTACCCGCAGCGGACGCGACAGAACGGCACGTGCAGGTACGCCGAGAACGGAGTCGCCGGATCGACGCGGACGGATGCCGGCAGGCGCCCGTCCGGCGGAGCCGGGTCGCCCAGAGGCAGCGGTCCTGCCATCAGACCGGGGTGGCGTACAGCGGGGAGATCGCCCGCAGGTAGCGGGCGAACAGCTCACGGCGGCGGCGCTTCACCAGCGCCGGCACCAGGCGGTAGAGCAGCGCGACGGGAGCGTCGAAGGCGCGCACGGTGAACCACACCTCGTCGCTGTCCTCGCGCCAGTCGACGTCGAACGACTCCTCGCCGCTGACCACGGAGCCGCCGACGGTGCCGAGCACGAAGCCGATGCGGCGGCGCTCCTCGGTGACCGAGATCACCCGCAGCTCGGCGTCGGCGCGCATCCCGGCGACCCGGCCGCGCACCTTCAGGGTCGTGCCGGGGGCGACGAACGGCGTGCCCTCGGCGTCGAAGCGCTGCTCGGTCTGCGGGCGGCTCGGGGCGATCGGGGCGCCCTCGGCGTCGAAGCTGACGCCCGTGTAGCCGGGACTGGCGGCGGGCCGCAGGTCGGCGAGCTCGAGGCCCGCCGCGCGCTGCGCGGTCCACGACAGCAGCGCCTCGCCGGCGACCCGGAAGCGCTCCTCGCCGCTGCCGATGCGCCACGACTCCTCGGCGGGGATGCTGCGCTCCGGCGGATACTGCATGAGGTCCGGCGCATGGGTGGCACCGACCGCGGCGTAGTCCACCGTGCCTTCTCGGAATGTTCCGCGACGCATGGGGACAAGCCTAGACGGCGTACCTGGACGGCGTCCCCAGCGGATGCCGGGTGGCGTCCCTTCCTCCGGATGCCGCCCGGGGACGGCGACGGGGCCGGTGGCGAACCACCGGCCCCGCTTCAGGAGGCTGCGACGCGAGCGCCGTGCTTACTCCTTCTCGTAGCCCACGTTCTCGACGGGCTGGACGCCGAACAGGTCGAGACCGACGTACGGCTCCGGCGTGAGGTTGGCCAGGCCCTCCTTGACGGTCCAGATCTCCGGGCCGTTGAACAGCGGCATGACGCCCCAGGTCTGAGCGTAGATCTCGGCCTCGAGCTCCATCGCGGCCTTGGTCTGCTCCTCCGGGTCGGTGATCGTCTCGATCTCCTCGTGGATCTTCTTGTCGATCTCCGGGGTGCCGGTGCCGGACAGGTTCAGGCTGCTGTCGGAGCAGTAGAGCTGGCAGAACCACGCGGCGCCGAACGGGTCGGAGGACGTGAAGTTCAGCAGGAAGATGTCCCAGTTCTTGGACGTGTAGTCGTCCGCGAAGTCCGCCGAGGGGCGGATCTGGACATCGACCTCGACGCCGATCTCCTTCAGCTGGGACTGGACGGCGAGGCCGCGCGCACGGGCGGTCTCGGTGTCGCTGTGGATCGGGAACACGATCGACAGGCGGACGCCGTCCTTCTCGCGGATGCCGTCCTCACCGGGCACCCAGCCGGCCTCGTCGAGCAGCTCCTTGGCGTGCTCCACGTCGCCGTCCTTGCGGCCGGCCTTCTCCAGCGAGTTGCTGTAGCCGGGCTGGAACGAGAACAGCGTGAGCGAGCCGGCCGGCTCCTCGGTGTAGTTCAGGCCGTCCCAGGTGATCTCCTTGAGCTGCTCGATGCTGATCGCGGAGAAGATCGCCTCGCGGACCTCGAGCTCGGCGAGGGCGGGCTTCTCGGAGTCGAGCTCGAGCAGCGCGTTCGCCGTGGCCTGGCCCCGGTAGGTCTTCACGCCCTCGAGGTCGGCGACCTGGGCGAGGTGGTCGGCGGTGCCGGTCTCGGCCATGTCGACCTCGTCGTTGCGCAGGGCGTTGACGGCCGCGTTCGGCTCCATCTGGATGAAGGTGACCTTGTCGAGCAGCGGCTCGTTGCCCCACCACTTCTCGTTCGGGACGAGGGTGACCACGCCGCCGGCCTTGTCGAAGTTCTCGATGGTGTACGGGCCGGCGCCCCACTCCGGGTGCCAGTCGCCGAGGAAGGCGGTGTTGAACAGCTCCGCCGAGTTCACCGCGGGGTGCAGCAGGCCGCCGGTGTAGACCATCTCCGGCCAGGCGAACTTGCCGTCGAAGGTGACGATGACGTCGCGGTCGGTCTCGCCCTTCTCGACGGACTTGATCTCCTTCCAGCCGTCGGTCGCGTTCGGCTGGTACTCCGAGTTGTCGCGCTGGGCGACCCAGGTCGTCTCGAACGACTTCCAGTCGATCGGGGTGCCGTCGTTCCAGACCGCCTTCTCGTTCACCTTGAAGCGGATGACGGTGTTGCCGCCCTCCTCGCCGATCTCGTACTCGTCGAGGTAGGCGTCGTTCTTGTAGACGGTGCCGTCCGGCTCCATCAGAAGGATCTGCGGGGTGTACCACGTCGCGATCTGGGTGACGCGGGCGTCGCCGTCGCTGTGGAAGTGGTTCAGCTGCTCCGCGATGTTCGACACCGGGATGCGCAGCTCACCGCCCTTCTGCAGGTTCTCGCGCGGCTGCGGGTTGTAGTCCGCCCCGGTGACGGTCGTGGGCCCTTCGCCCTCGTTGCCGCCGCCGCCGCCGTTGTTCGCCGTCGAACAACCGCTCATGGCGAGGACGAGAGCGCCGCCGATCGCAGCGGCTCCCATCAGCTTCTTGTGCCGGTTCATGGTTCTCCTTTGTGCCTTTCGGCCTTACTTGGGGATAGGGGCAGGATATGTCTCTGAGACTGCGGTTCAGGCGCGGGGGGACCGAATGTTATCGGACTGTGCACTAAGCGCCGGCGGACCGCAGGCACCCTCCGCCGGGCCGCAGAGGCAGGCTCCCGCCCGGCAGAGGGCAGGCTCCCGCCCGGCCGCGGAAGGTGCGGCCGGGCATCCGAGTTCTCCGCGCGTCAGCTGGCGACGGGCTCGGTCGCGCCGAAGCCCTCGACCGGCAGCACGATGCGCTGGCGCGTGCGCTCGATGTCGGGGTCGGGGATCGGGATCGCCGACAGCAGCGCCTTCGTGTACGGATGCTGCGGGCTGTCGAACACGTCGTCGACGTCGCCGTGCTCCACGAACTCGCCCTTGTACATCACGGCCACGCGGTCGGCGATGTGCCGCACCACGGCGAGGTCGTGCGCGACGAACAGGTAGGACAGCCCCAGGCGCGCCTTCAGCTCGTCGAGCAGGTTGATCACGCCGGCCTGGATCGACACGTCCAGGGCGGAGACCGGCTCGTCGAGGACGACGATCTTCGGGTTCGTCGAGATGGCGCGGGCGATGCCGATGCGCTGACGCTGGCCGCCGGAGAACGCCTGCGGGAAGCGGTCGCTGTGCGCCGGGTCGAGACCGACCAGGCCCATCAGCTCGTCGACGCGGTGGGCCACCTCGTCCTTGTCCATGCCGATGGCGAACATCGGCTCGGCGATGATGTCCCAGACGGTCATGCGCGGGTCCAGGGCGCCCATCGGGTCCTGGAACACGATCTGCAGGTCGCGGCGGACGCGTCGCTCCTCGGCGCGGCCGCGGATGTCGGCGACGCTGGTGCCGGCGATGCGGATGTCGCCGTTCTCCTGCGGCACGAGGTCCATGATCTGCAGCAGCGTCGTGGTCTTGCCGCTGCCGGACTCGCCGACGATCGCGAGCGTCTCGCCCTCGCGGACGTCGAAGCTGATGCCCTTGACCGCCTGCACCTCGCCGACCTTGCGCTTGAAGAACGCGCCCTTCATCAGCGGGAACGTCTTGGTGAGGTTGGTCGCCTCGAGGGTGATCGGGCGCTCCTCACGCGGCACGCGCGCCAGGTCGCTCTCCGGGATGGCCGGCACGGGGTAGACCGGGAGTCCGCCGATGCGGCCCTCGTCGTCGATCTCGTGGGCGCGGATGCAGGCCGCGGTGTGCTCCTCGTGGCCGCCGGTGGCGACCGGGAGGAGGTCGGGCTCGCGCTGCACGCAGGCCTCGATCGCGATCGGGCAGCGCGCGGCGAACGGGCATGCGTCCGGCAGGTCGATGAGCAGCGGCGGGTTGCCCTTGATCGGGATCAGCGGCACCTTCTCGGACTTGTCCACGCGCGGGATCGCGCCCAGCAGGCCGATCGAGTACGGCATCCGGGTGCGGTAGAAGAGCTCGCGCACGGGGGCGTGCTCGACGGGCTTGCCGGCGTACATCACCATCACGTCGTCGGCGGTCTTGGCGACCACGCCCATGTCGTGCGTGATCATGATCATCGCCGCGCCGGTCTCCTGCTGCGCCTTCTCCATCAGGTCGAGGATCTGCGCCTGGATGGTGACGTCGAGCGCGGTGGTGGGCTCGTCGGCGATGATCAGCTTCGGGTCGTTCGCCATCGCGATGGCGATCACGACGCGCTGCCGCATGCCGCCGGAGAACTCGTGCGGGAACGACTTCATGCGCCGCTCCGGGTCGGGGATGCCGACGAGCGTGAGCAGCTCGACCGCCCGGTTCCAGGCGTCCTTCGCCGACAGCCGCCGGTGCACGGTGAGCGCCTCGATGAGCTGGTCGCCGATCGTGTACACCGGGGTGAGCGAGGTGAGCGGGTCCTGGAAGACCATGGCCATGCCGTTGCCGCGGATCATGGACATCTGCTTGTCGGTCTTGCCGAGCAGCTCCTGGCCGTCGAAGACGATCGAGCCGGACACGCGGGCGTTGTCGTCGAGCAGGCCCATGATCGCGAGCGAGGTGACCGACTTCCCGGAGCCGGACTCGCCGACGATGCTGAGCGTCTTGCCGGCCTCCAGGTCGAAGGAGACGCCGCGGACGGCGTCGACGCGCCCCGCCTCGGAGGGGAAGCTGACCTTCAGGTCACGGACGGAGAGAACAGTGCTCATGCGCGGCCTCCTGCCGCCGAGGTGGGATCGAGGGCGTCGCGCAGGCCGTCGGCGATGAGCGACATCGAGACGGTCAGCAGGGTCAGCGCGGCGGCCGGGAAGTAGAACAGCCAGGGGGCGCTGGTGATGGTGCCGGCGCCGTACCCGATCAGGGCGCCGAGCGACACGTCCGGCAGCTTCACGCCGAAGCCGAGGAAGGACAGCGCCGTCTCCGCCATCACGGCGTTGACGATGCCGAGCGTGAAGTTGATCACCAGCAGCGAGCCGATGTTCGGCAGCATGTGCCGGAGCACGACCCGGAACCCGGAGATGCCGGCGTAGCGGGCGGCGTGGATGTACTCGCGCTCGCGCAGGGAGAGCGACAGCGTCCAGATGATGCGCGCCGGCATGAACCAGCCGACCACGAACACCAGCACCAGTGAGATCACCAGCCAGTTCCCGCCGGCGTCGTTGGAGATCATCGACAGGATCAGGAAGTTCGGGATCACCATCATGAAGTGGATCAGGAACAGCATGATCCGCTCATACGGGCCCCCGAAGTAGGCGGCCGTGGCGCCGACGATCGCGGAGACGACGGTCGTGCCGACCGCGACGACCACGGCGATCATGAGCGACCGCTGCAGGCCGACCGCCACCTGGGCGAAGTTGTCGTTGCCGGAGCCGTTCGTGCCGAACCAGTGGTCGCCGTTGGGCGCGTCGCGCAGGGACAGGAAGTCCAGCTCGGTGTGGCTGTACGGCGCCACCAGCGGGCCGATGATCGCGAACAGCACGAGCAGCAGGAACACGATCACGCCGGCCACGGCCGGACGGTTGCGCAGGAAGCGGCGGGTGTACAGCCGCCACTTGGAGGTGCGCTTGCGGGGCAGGCGCTGGGCGGTGGTGTCCGGGCCGACCGGCGGCTGGACGACGGGGTCGATCATTTCCGTGGACATGTCAGCTCACCCGCACTCTCGGGTCGAGGGCGACGACGGCGATGTCGGCCAGGATCGCGCCGATCGCGGTCATCAGCGCGCCGAACGCGGCGATCGCCACGGTGCCGTGGATGTCGTTGGTCGCGAGGGTCTGCAAGAAGTACCGTCCCATGCCGTTCCAGTTGAAGATCGTCTCGGTCAGCACGGCGCCGGTGAACACGCCGGGGATGGTGAAGGCGACCTGGGTCGTGACCGGGATGAGGGAGGTGCGCAGCGCGTGCTTGCGCACCGCCTGCGCCTTGGTCAGGCCCTTCGCACGCGCGGTGCGCACGTAGTCGGCCTTGATGTTGTCGAGGAGGAGGGAGCGCTGCAGGAAGTGGTAGCCGGCGTAGCCGGTGAGCACGAGGGCCAGCGTCGGCAGGAACAGGTGCTGGAGCGTGTCGATGAGCACCGGGAAGAATCCGGTCACCCCCTGGCTCGCCGAGCCGGTGACGTAGAAGACGCGGGTGCCGACCCAGTTGTTGAACCCGATGGCGAGGATCACCAGTCCGAGGCCGGCGACGACGACCGGGATGTTCATCGTGATGATGGAGGTCGCCTGCCCGATGCGGTCGGGGAGCTTGTACTGGCGGGATGCGGTGTACACGCCGAGCGCGATGCCGATGACGGTCGTGAGGATGGTGGCGCCGAGGACCAGTTCCGCGCTGACCCAGATCCGATAGGCCACCTGCTCGTTCACGGACTCGCCGGTGGGGCCGAGGCCCCAGTTCCAGTGCAGGACGATGTTGGTCAGCCAGGTCCACCACCGCTCCATGAGCGGGACGGACTCGCTGAGGTTGCGAGGACGCAGCAGGTCGTCGATCTGCTCGGGTGAGAGCGGGGGCCTGCGGCCGACGTAGTTGTTCTCGGGATCGAGATACAGCCAGGCGAGGAAGTACGTGATGTTCGTCGCGGCGACGATCATCAGCACCCACCCGATGAGGCGGCGCACGAGATACTTGATCAAGGTGTTGATTCTTTCTCTTTTACAGCCGTGCGCGGGATCTGCCGACGCAACGCTGGGTCGGGAAGACATTCAACATCATCCGAACCGATCCTGCGACACGGCACCCCGTACGGGCTGTTACGGAGTTGTGCTCAGGCTGGGACTGAGTGTCAGAGCCCCAGGCAACCTCGCGAGACTATCACCACTGCACCGAATCGGCATCAGCGCGCCGGGCCCGTAGAATCGACGGAGCCCGTCCACCGATTCAGGGAACCATGTCTCCGCGCGCCCTCACTCCGCTGTCGCCTGCTGCGACGCCGGCTTCGCAGATCCGCAACTTCTGCATCATCGCCCACATCGACCACGGCAAGTCGACGCTGGCCGACCGGATGCTGCAGATCACCGGCGTGGTGGCCGACCGTGACATGCGCGCGCAGTACCTGGACCGGATGGACATCGAGCGCGAGCGCGGCATCACGATCAAGTCGCAGGCGGTGCGGATGCCGTGGCAGGTCACCGACCCGTCCACGGGCTCAGCATCCACCTACGCGCTGAACATGATCGACACACCCGGGCACGTCGACTTCACCTACGAGGTGTCCCGCTCGCTCGCCGCGTGCGAGGGCGCCATCCTCCTCGTCGACGCGGCGCAGGGCATCGAGGCGCAGACGCTGGCGAACCTGTACCTCGCGCTGGAGAACGACCTCACGATCATCCCGGTGCTGAACAAGATCGATCTCCCCGCGGCGGACCCGGAGAAGTTCGCGAAGGAGCTGGCCGACCTGATCGGCGGGAAGCCGGAGGACGTGCTGCGGGTGTCGGGGAAGACCGGCGTGGGCGTCGAGGAGCTGCTGGACCGCATCGTGCAGGAGATCCCGGCTCCGGTCGGCGATCCCGAGGCGCCGGCCCGCGCGATGATCTTCGACTCGGTGTACGACGCGTACCGCGGCGTGGTGACCTACGTCCGGATGGTCGACGGCAAGCTGGAGCCGCGGGAGCGCATCCAGATGATGTCCACCAAGGCCACGCACGACCTGCTCGAGATCGGCGTGTCCAGCCCGGAGCCGATCCCGACCCAGGGCCTCGGCGTCGGCGAGGTCGGCTACCTGATCACGGGCGTGAAGGACGTGCGCCAGTCGAAGGTCGGCGACACGGTCACGACGTCGCGCAAGCCGGCATCCGAAGCCCTCCCGGGCTACACCGACCCGAAGCCGATGGTGTTCTCGGGTCTGTACCCCATCGACGGCAGCGACTACGCCGAGCTGCGCGAGGCGCTCGACAAGCTCAAGCTCTCCGACGCCTCCCTGGTCTACGAGCCGGAGACCTCCGTCGCGCTCGGCTTCGGGTTCCGCTGCGGCTTCCTCGGCCTGCTGCACCTCGAGATCGTCACCGAGCGGCTCGCCCGCGAGTTCGGGCTGGACCTGATCACCACCGCGCCGAGCGTGGTGTACGAGGTGATCACCGACACCGGCGAGAAGGTGACCGTCACCAACCCCAGCGAGTACCCGGACGGCCGGGTGGCGAGCGTGCACGAGCCGATGGTGAAGGCGGCGATCCTGCTGCCGAAGGACTACGTCGGCACCGTGATGGAGCTGTGCCAGTCGCGGCGCGGGTCGCTGCTGGGCATGGAGTACTTCTCGGAGGAGCGCGTCGAGCTCCGCTACAACATCCCGCTCGGCGAGATCGTGTTCGACTTCTTCGACCAGCTGAAGTCCAAGACGCAGGGGTACGCGAGCCTCGACTACGAGCCCAACGGCGAGCAGGAGGCCGACCTCGTCAAGGTCGACATCCTGCTCCAGGGCGAGAAGGTGGACGCGTTCAGCTCGATCGTGCACCGCGACAAGGCGTACGCGTACGGCACGATGATGGCCGAGCGGCTGCGCAAGCTCATCCCGCGGCAGCAGTTCGAGGTGCCGATCCAGGCCGCGATCGGCGCCCGGATCATCGCCCGCGAGACCATCCGCGCGATCCGCAAGGACGTGCTCGCCAAGTGCTACGGCGGTGACATCACCCGCAAGCGCAAACTCCTCGAGAAGCAGAAGGAGGGCAAGAAGCGCATGAAGATGGTGGGCCGGGTCGAGGTGCCGCAGGAGGCGTTCATCGCCGCGCTGTCCGGGGACGTCGAGGGCAAGGACAAGAAGTAGCGCCGGAACCGGAGCCGGCGTCCGGGATCCTTCCTAGGCTGGCGGTGTGACTCCTCACGTCGTCCTCGTGCACGGCATCCGCACGTCCGCCACGATGTGGCGCTCGCAGCTGGCCTTCCTCGAGGATGCCGGTGTGCCCGCCACCGCGGTCGACCTGCCCGGGCACGGCACGCGGATGGACGAGGACTTCACCATCCACGAGGCGCTGCACACCATCGACGTCGCCGTGCGCGACGCATCCTCGGCGGGGCCGGTGCTGCTCGTCGGGCACTCCATGGGCGGGCTGCTCTCGCTGGCGTACGCGGGGTCGGAGGAGCCGCCGCCGCTCGCCGGGCTCGTCGCGGCGTCGTGCACCGCGCTCCCCCGCGGCGCCGCCCTGCGCACCTACCGTGTGCTCGCGCGCGCCATCGATCGGATGCCGGGGCGCGGCATGTGGCTGACCGAGCGGGTGCTGCGCGCGACGATCCCGGAGGACACGCGCGCGGACTTCGGGGCCGGCGGGTATGCGCTGGATGCCCAGGACATCGCGCTCGGCAGCCTCTCGGCGCTGGATCTGGCGACCGCGGTGTCGCGGATCACGGTGCCGCTGTGGTTCGTGAACGGGCAATACGATCAGCTGCGCGTGCACGAGGCGCTGTTCCGGCGCCTCGCGCCGCACGCGGAGCTGATCGTGGTGCCGCGCAGCACGCACCTGGTCACCGCGATGCGACCGCAGGTGTTCAACGCCGTGCTGCGCCTGGCGATCGCGACGGTGGAGGTCGCGGCCGCGACGTGATCCTTCCGCGGACCTGGTAGACTCGACTCTTGGCTTGCGTGTGGGTTCTACCCTCACGACCGCCGTTCGGCGCCCCTCTCCCGCCTGCGGCATTCCGAACACCAACAAGACAGAAAGCGTCCGCACGTGGCAAACATCAAGTCGCAGATCAAGCGCAACAAGACGAACCTGAAGGCTCAGGAGCGCAACAAGGCCGTCAAGAGCGAGCTGAAGACCTGGGTCCGCAAGACCCGCGAGGCCGTCGCCGCCGGTGACAAGGAGGCCGCTGAGGCCGCCCTGGCCAAGGCATCCGTCAAGCTCGACAAGGCCGTCAGCAAGGGTGTCGTGCACAAGAACCAGGCGAAGAACCGCAAGTCGGCCATCGCCAAGCAGGTCGCCGCGCTCTGAACCCGCACGTTTCGCTG
Organism: Microbacterium sp. EF45047; assembly: GCF_028472845.1. Lineage (NCBI taxonomy): Bacteria > Bacillati > Actinomycetota > Actinomycetes > Micrococcales > Microbacteriaceae > Microbacterium > Microbacterium sp. EF45047. The sequence goes on from NZ_CP069429.1 coordinate 1,515,283, forward strand.
AAGGCCCGTCCCGCCAGGGGCGGGCCTTCTCCGTTCCCCGCCCGACTCGTACCCGGTCGTTGAGCGAGGGCCCCGCAGGCGCCCGAGACGAAACGCCCCACCCGGTCCTCCCCCACCCGGTCGTTGAGCGAGGGCGCCACAGGCGCCCGAGACGAAACGCCCCACTCCGTCGTCCCCCAACCGGTCGTTGAGCGAGCGAGCCGCAGGCGAGCGAGACGAAACGCCTCAGCCCTCAGACCCGAACGGCTGCCGGGTCGCGATAACGGTGACCATCCGCTCGAGCGCGAAGATCGGGTCGCGGGCGGCGCCCTTCACCTCGGCATCCGCCCTCGCCGTGGCCTGGATCGCCATGCCGAGAGACCGCTCGTTCCAGCCCATCAGGTCGCGGCGGGCGCGGTCGACCTGCCAGTCCTTCATGCCGAGCCTCTGGGCGAGCTGACGGCTCGGTTCGCGATTGCCGGCCACACGCGCCATGGTGCGCAGCTTCATGGCGAAGGCGGCGACCATCGGCACCGGATCCGCACCCGAAGCGAGGGCGTGCCGGAGAGCCATCAAGGCCTCCCCGTAGCGGCCGGCGATCGCGGTGTCGGCGACCACGAAGGCCGAGACCTCGACTCGTCCGCCGTAGTACTTGGTGACGACGTCCTCGGTGATGTCGCCCTCGACATCGCCGATGAGCTGCTGGCAGGCGGCGGCGAGCTCGGTGATGTCCTCGCCGAAGGCCGATACCAACGCCCGCAGAGCGGCCGGGGCGATGCGCTTGCCGGCGGCCTTGAACTCCCCCGCCGCGAAGTCGACGCGATCGCCGTCGCGCTTGATCGCCGGGCAGGCGATCTCGATGCCGCCTCCAGTGCCGGCTCGGACGGCGTCGAGAAGCTTCTTGCCCCGGACGCTGGCGCCGGTGTGACGCAGGATGACCGTCGCGCCCTCCTGCGGATGCTCCAGGTACGCCACGGCTTCCTGGATGAACGCGTCCGTGCACTTCTCGACCCCCGCGACGCGCACGAGACGCGGCTCACCGAACAGGGACGGCGAGGTGAGCGCCAGCAGCGTGCCCGGCGCGTAGTCGTCGGCACGGACGTCGCTCACTTCCAGCGCCGGATCCTCCGCGCGCAGGTAGTCACGGATGCCCGCGATCGCCCGTTCCGCGCAGATCTCCTCGGGGCCGGAGACGAGCACGATCGGCGCCGGACGCGGCTCGCGCCAGGACACCTGCGGGATGGACGCCTTCGCTGCGCTCCCGCGCGCGCCGGAGCCTCGGGCGGACGTGCGGGCTGCGGGCATGATCCCAGCCTACCGGCCGGGTATGACACCGCGATGGTCGCGGATCGGGGAGGGCGTTCCGCGGTCGTCGGTGCGTTTCGTCTCGGGCGCGCTTCGCGCGTCCTCGCTCAACGATCGGGCGGGGCTCAACGACCGGGAGTGATCAGCCGAGGTCGGCGTCGTCGTCGGCCTCGCCGCGGACCATGGCGACCCAGCGGTTCAGATAGAGGGCTCCCGCCTCGTCGTGGATGAGCGAGGAGTGGTGACGCACCGGGTACGGCGTCGACGGCACCCCGTCGCCCGGACGGACGTCGACGTGCACGACGTCGTGTCCGTTGTCGTAGAGCCAGTCCGACATCGCGTAGTCGGTGCGCGAGTCGCCCAGCGTGCGCCAGCGCCGAGGCAGCGGGATGCCCTCCTCGGCGAGGAACGAGAGCATGAGGCTGGCGCCGCGGTCCTTGCCGAGACGGTTCGACTCGATGTCGGTGGAGATGATCGTCGGGTCGATGCGGTAGCGGATCCGCCCCTCGGCATCCGCAGCCCGCCGCCCCTCCCACTCGTAGCCGAGGCCGTGCCGGCGCATCAGCGCGGCGATCGCCTCGTTCAGCTGGGGCTGCCGGTCCCGGAACTCGCGATTGGGGATGTCGGTGAGCTGCTCGACGGAGATCATCGCCCGCTTGGTGTCGTCGAAGAAGACGAGGTCGGCGAAGTCGGTGCGCACCAGCTGCTCCATGTCGCGGGCGAACGCCTCCGGCATCCGCAGGTTCTCGTCGACCGTCACCTCGCCGGCACCCGCCGCCGTGATGCGCATCCACACGGCGCCTTTCTCGCAGATGCCCCACAGGCGCGCGTCGTCGCCGAGCCCCTCCGCCACCAGCAGCGGGATCACCTGGTCGCGGAGGAAGGCGTCCGAGCGGCCGGTGTTGAAGGCGATCGGGATGCCGCGGTTCGCGAGCTCGGCGAGATCGCGGGCGATGCTCGGGATCGCGATCGAGCGGGTCACCGGGCTGGCGATGGGTCCGTCGACGTCGAGGAGGAGGCCGAGGGGCGGGGTCGGGATGCTCACCCCTCCGATCCTAGGAGGGGATCCTAGGATCGGATCCCAGCAGGGCGCGAGCGGACGCTCCGCATGATTCCGCCCGATCGGCCGTCACTCCCGCTCGTGCGCGAGCAGCCAGGAGTAGATGTCGTCGCCCTCGCTGCCGCTGTACGCCTGATCCCAGCCCTCGTGCCCGAGCTCGGCGTAGATCGACAGCATCGCACTGTCGGGCGTCGCTCCCGGGCATCCGCTCACCGCCCCGACGGTGTCCACGCTGCCGGCCGGGTTCACGACATCGTCGAACTCGCCGTGGATCGCCCAGACCGGCACCTCCGCGAGTCCGCATCCGACGGTCGACCATGCCGGCCTGCCGTCGCCCGCGATGGGCACGGCGGCGGCGACCTGCTCGTCGCCGTACGCGGCGAGGTATTCCCAGACCCCGAAGGCCCCGCACGAGAGCCCGGTGACGTACACGCGATCGGGGTCGACGTCGTACTCGGTCGTCGCGTACGCGATGAAGTCGTGCAGCTCCTGCGGCGTGGTGCACGGCGACTGCGGCGGATGGCCGAGGTCGTGCTGGAGCTGCATGACGCAGGATCCCGGCCACTCCGCGCCGTCGCACGACTCGGCGCCCGGCAGCCCCGGTGGCTGCTCGACGTGCTGCGTCGACAGCACGACGAAGTCGCGATCGAGCGGCCACCCGCCGATGTCGATGAACCGCGGGATGCCCGTCCAGAGCAGACGGTCCAGGGCCTCGGCGGAGCCGTCGCCGTTCTCGCCGTAGCCGTTGGCTGTGACGAGCAGCGGACTGCCCCCGTCGACCGTGCCGTAGGACGGCGGCAGGTATTCGTAGTACCCCATCGACGCCTCGGTCGAACCGAGCGGATGCGGCGTGTGCCGCTCCCCCGAGCCGGTGCCGATGACCGGCTCGACGATCGCGCACAGATCGGCGTCGAATCCGGGGTGCGGCCCGGCGATGTCCGCGCCGAGGAATTCGAAGGCGCCGGTCGCCGTGTCGACAGTGAAGGTGAAGGTGATGTTCCCGCGGTCGCGGGTGAGCACGCGGTCGTCGGCCGAGACGACGAACGGCTGGCCGAGCTGCTGGGCCGTCACCTCGTACACCGAGCCGCCGAGCGGCGTGATCCGCAGATCCTTCGCGAGGAAGCGTCCCGACGTCGTGAACGAGTCGCCGTCGGCGCTCGTCCAGGTGTTGATGAACTCCACGTTCGCGTGCGTCAGGGGGAGGTCACCGCCCTGCGGATTCGTGCGCTCCAGCATCCGGCTGGTCACCTCGCCGTCCACCTGGAGCGGATGCCCGCAGTCCCAGTTCACGAACGAGTACCTCTCCGTGCTCTCCTCCGGGCCGGCCGCGGCCGCGCCCGCCGGCACCAGCATGACGCCGGCGACGGCGGCCGCCAGTGCCAGCCGCCCGGCATGCCGCCGGGACGGGAAGAATTCGACCGTTTCGCGCATCATGACGCACCGCCTCGACTCGAGGAGAACATGTGGCCGAGTGCCTGCGTCCTGGTCTCCGGGCGTCCCGCGATGACATCCGCGGATCCCCGTGAAGTCAGCCCCCAGAGCAACCTCGAGTGGAGTCTCCTCGGGCTGTGCACCCGTGTCAAGGGCTTCCCGATCCGAGCGCGGATGCCGGGCGATCAGGCGGTCATCCGCCGCCGGGCACGGGTGTGGGAGACGGATGCTGTTCCGCCTGCCGCTCCGCCCATACCGCCAGTGCCCCGTCCTCGAGGGCGAGGAGGATCCGGCCCTGCAGGTCGGTGCGGAGGACGCGGGACCCGAGCGAGGCGGCGGTCGCGAGCGCCTCGGCGCGCGGATGCCCGTAGTCGTTGCCGGCGCCGGCGCTGAACAGCGCCACCCGCCCTCGCGCCTCCTGGTACAGAGCCGGCTCCTGGTCCGCGCTGCCGTGGTGCGCGACCTTGACGATGTCGTACGGTCCTCGCAGGCGCCCGCTCGACAGCAGCATCCGCTGCGGCGACGCCGAGAGGTCACCGAGCAGCAGGGTGCGCGGCACCTCTCCCCCGCCGATCTCGACCACCACGCTGGCGTCGTTCCCGGGCGGGAAGGCGCGCGAGTCGCGCACCGGCCACAGCACGCGCCACGACGCCTCGCCCAGGGTGCCGGACATCCCGGCGGCGCCGTGGGTCGCCACCGCGCCGGCCGCGGTGAGGCCGGCGATCAGCCGCTCGTCGTCGGCGCTGCCGAACGGACCGTGCAGCACCGCGCCGACCCGCCCTCGGACCGCGTCCACCCCGCCGGCGTGGTCGAGATCGAAGTGGGTGAGCACCAAGACGTCGATCCGCGCGATGCCGAGCGCGGACAGGCAGGCCGAGAGCGGTTCCGGCGCCGGACCGGTGTCGATGAGCGCGACGCGGTCGGCGGAGCGGATCACCAGGGCGTCGCCCTGGCCGACGTCGCAGGCTGCGACGCTCCAGCCGTCCGGTGCGGTCATCCCGGCCAGGGGCCCGGTGAGCAGCATCCGTGCCCCGCCGAGCGCGAGCACCGTGACCAGCACGAGCGCCGACGCCGCCCGCAGCCGGTCGAGGCCGTGCCGCAGCAGCACCCCGCACACGGCCGCGCTGACGGCGGCGACGAGCAGCGCCGTCACCGGGCCCGGTGGCACGGCGAAGGTCGCGCCCGGGAGTGCGGCGGTGGTGATCGCCGTCGCCGCGATCCAGGATGCCGGAAGCCACGCCGCCGCGGCGAGGAGGTCCGCGATCGGGGGCACGGCGCCGGCCAGGCATGCCAGCAGGCCGATGACGGTGGCGACCGGAGCCGCGGGTGCGGCGAGCAGGTTGGCCGCGACGCCGACCAGCGACTGCTCCTCGGAGAACAGGGCGATGATCGGCCCGCACACCAGCTGCGCGGCCACCGGCACCGAGAGCGCCAGGGCGAGCGGCTCCGGCATCCAGCGCCGCAGACCGTCCATCAGCGGGCCCGCGAGGAGGAGCAGCGCCGCGGTGGCGGCGGCCGACAGCGCGAAACCCGGCGTGGCGGCGAGCCACGGGTCGGCGACGAGGATGACCGTGACGGCCAGCGAAAGCATCCCCAGCCCGGCGCTCGGACGGCCCAGCAGGATGCTGAGCATCGCCAGCGCGGCCATCACGCCCGCCCGCACCACGCTCGGCTCCGGGGTGACCAGCACGATGAACGCCCCGAGCGCCCCGAGCGCCAGCACGACCCGCAGCCAGCGCGCCCCGCCGCACAGCGCGACGAGCCAGAACACCGCCGCGACGACGATCGCGCAGTTCGCCCCGGACACCGCCGTGAGATGGCTGAGGCCGGATGCCCGCATCGCGGCGTTCAGCTCCTCCCCGACCGCCCGGGTGTCGCCGACCGCGAGGCCGGGAAGGAGCGCGGCGCCGGGCGGCGGCAGGCCTCTTGCGCGCTCGAGGAAGTCCGCGCGGACGCCGGCCGCGACCCCGAAGACACCGGATGCCGGGCGGACGACGTGCGCCTCGGAGCCGAAGAGGATCAGCGCGGCCCGCTCCCCCGGATCGGCCGCGGCGGTCTCCGCGACGACGCGCACGGTCGCGCCCAGCTCGATGCCCGGCTGCGGATCGACGCCCACGCGCACCGGCGCGCTGACCGGCGACGCCCGCGCGGGCGGTCCTGCCCGCAGCGTCTGCGCATCGAACCACACCCGCCCGTCCCGGCCGAAGGACGCCGAGGACGTCACGACCGCGGTGATCTCGGTCACGCGGCCGTCGAACCGCGCCACCGCCTCGCGGGCGGGCTGCGCCAGCGTCACCGACACGGCTGCCGCCGCGCAGCCGAGCAGCACGAGGGCGACCAGGCCGCGCCGCCACGGTGCGGCGAGCACCCAGCCGGCCGCGAGTGCACCGCATCCGATTGCCAGGGGCGGCGCCGCCGCGGGAGCGAGCACGCAGGCGAGCGCCACGCCCCACACCGCGGCGGCGAGGACGGTGCTGCGCAGGTCGAGGCCCTGGGTGCCGAGCAGGCGCCTCCGTCCCGCGTCCGTCTCCGCCCGGCCGGCGCTCATACCCGCACCAGATCCCGGATGCCGTCGAGCAGCTTCTCGCCGATCCCGGGCACGGCGAGCAGGTCGTCGACCGAGGTGAACCGGCCGTTCTCCTCGCGCCAGGAGACGATCCGCGCCGCCAGGGCCGGGCCGATGCGCGGCAGGGTCTCCAGCGCCGCCGCATCGGCGGTGTTCAGGTCGAGCAGACCGCCGGTCGCACCGGCGCCCGGACCGCCCGGCGTGCCCCCGCCCGCGCCCGGTGCCGCGCCGGGACCGCTGGCCGCGGCATCCGCTCCCTGCGCGGGCACGAAGACCTGCTCGCCGTCGGTCAGCGGCCGCGCCAGGTTGACCGCGCGCAGATCGGCGGTCTCCAGGGTGCCGCCGGCCGCGGCGAGAGCGTCGACGAGCCGGGCATCCGGCTCCAGGATGTACAGCCCGGGCGCGGCGACCTCACCGAGCACGTGCACGTAGATCTCGGCGCCGCGGATCTCCGCACCCTGGTCCGCGGAGGCACCGGCCCCCGCGGCATCCAGCGGCACGGTCTCGGACGGCGCGGCCTGCCCGCGCAGCAGGCCCCAGCCCACCGCGGCGGACAGCACCACGAGCCCGATCGTGACCGCCGCGCCGACCCCCAGCCGCAGCCGCGACCGCGGGGGCGGCTCTGCGGCGGGGGCATCCGAGGGTGGCACCACGCCACACTAGGCACGCGTTCGACGCGCTCGGCCGCGCGAACCCGCGCCCTGTTCACAACTCGCCGTGGCGGCGGGATTGTGCAGGATGAACCGGGCGTGACCGTGCGGGAGGAGCTGGGAGCGTCAGCCCTTGACCGCGAAGTTCACGATCTTCGGCGCGCGCACGATGACGCGCACGATCTCCTTGCCCTCCAGCGCCCGCTGAACCTTCTCGTCGGCGCGGGCCAGCGATTCCAGCTCGCCCTCGCCGACCTTCGCGGGCACCTCCAGCGTCGCGCGGACCTTGCCGTTCACCTGCACCGCGCAGGTCACAGTGTCCTCGACGAGCAGCGCCGGGTCGGCGGAGCGCCACGGCACGAGCGCGACGGACGGCTCGTGGCCCAGCTTCTCCCACATCTCCTCCGCGGTGTGCGGGGCGATCAGGTCCAGCATCACGGCGACCGTCTCGGCGGCCTCGCGCACCGCGGGGTCACCCGCGCCGGCGCCGCTGTCGATGGTCTTCCGGATCGCGTTCACCAGCTCCATCAGGCGCGCCACCAGCACGTTGAACTTCGTGTGCTCGACCAGGCCCGGGGCATCCGCCAGCAGACGGTGCGTGAGCCGGCGCAGGCCCGCGTCACCGCGCGAGAAGACCACGTCGACCGGGCTGGAGACCTCCTCCGCGACGCGCAGCGCGCGGGAGAGGAACTTCTGCGCACCGGTCATCGACACGTCGGCCCAGTCCTTGTCGTCCTCCACCGGACCGGCGAAGGCCAGGCCCACCCGCAGCGCGTCGGCGCCGTACGCGTCCAGCTCCTGCTGGAACAGCACCAGGTTGCCCTTCGACTTCGACATCTTCGCGCCGTTCAGGATCACCATGCCCTGGTTGATCAGGCTCGAGAACGGCTCGGTGAAGTCCACCAGGCCCATGTCGAACAGCACCTTGGTGATGAACCGCGCGTACAGCAGGTGCAGGATGGCGTGCTCCACGCCGCCGATGTACGAGTCGACCGGGGCCCAGCGCCGCGCCTCCTCGGGGTCGAACGCGAACTCCTCGCTGTTCGGCGACAGGAAGCGCAGGAAGTACCAGGAGCTGTCCACGAAGGTGTCCATCGTGTCCGGGTCGCGCAGCGCCGGCTCGCCGGTGGCGGGGTCGATCGTGCGGACCCACGATTCCGCGGCGCCCAGGGGCGAGGTGCCCTTCGGCGACAGGTCCAGGCCCTCGACGCTCGGCAGCCGGACCGGCAGCTGGTCCTCCGGCACCGGGACGACCTCGCCGTCCTGACGGTGCAGCATCGGGATCGGCGTGCCCCAGAACCGCTGACGCGAGATCAGCCAGTCGCGCAGGCGGTAGTTCTTCGCGGCACGGCCCAGCCCGGCCTGCTCCAGCTTCTCGATCTGGCGGGCGATGGCGTTGCGCTTGGACAGCCCGTCCAGGTCGCCGGAGTTGATCATCCGGCCCTCGCCGGTGAGCGCGACGCCGGTGCGCGCGGGGTGCAGGTCGTCCAGGTTCTCGGTCTCGATCGGCACGCCGTCCTCGTCCGTCTCGATCACCGGGATCGCGCCGGTGATCGGCGCGGTGGTGTCGACGACGACCTTGACCGGCAGGTCGAACGCGCGGGCGAAGTCGAGGTCGCGCTGGTCGTGCGCGGGGACGGCCATCACCGCGCCGTGACCGTAGTCGGCCAGCACGTAGTCGGCGGCCCAGATCGGCAGCCGCTCCCCGTTCACCGGGTTGATCGCGTAGCGCTCCAGGAACACGCCCGTCTTCGGCCGGTCGGTGGACTGCCGGTCGATCTCGGTCTCCTTCTGCACCTGCGCCAGGTAGTCCTCGAAGCGCTCGCGCACCTCCGGCGAGGCGTCCGCGGCCAGCTCGGCGGCCAGGTCGGAGTCCGGCGCGACGACGAAGAAGGTGGCGCCGTGCAGCGTGTCCGGGCGCGTGGTGAACACGGTCACCGGCTCCTCACGGCCCTCGATGCGGAAGTCGACGTCCGCACCCGTGGAACGGCCGATCCAGTTGCGCTGCATCTGCAGCACTTTCGACGGCCAGAAGCCCTCCAGCTGGTTCAGGTCGTCCAGCAGCCGGTCGGCGTACTCGGTGATCTTGAAGTACCACTGGGTCAGCTTCTTCTTCACGACCTCGGCGCCGCAGCGCTCGCACCGGCCGTCGACGACCTGCTCGTTGGCCAGCACGGTCTGGTCGTTGGGGCACCAGTTCACCGGGCTCTTCTTGCGGTACGCCAGACCCCGCTCGTACATCTTCAGGAACAGCCACTGGTTCCAGCGGTAGTACTCCGGGTCGGAGGTGTGCAGCACCCGGCTCCAGTCGAAGGAGACTCCGTAGGCGAGGAATCCGGCCTTCTGCTGGTCGATGTTCTGGTACGTCCACTCCCGCGGGTCCGCGCCGCGGCGGATCGCCGCGTTCTCGGCGGGCAGGCCGAACGAGTCCCAGCCGATCGGGTTGAGCACGTTGTGCCCGCGGTGCCGCCAGAACCGGGCCACGATGTCCGAGTACAGGTAGTTCTCGGCGTGCCCCATGTGCAGGTCGCCCGAGGGGTACGGGAACATCGCCAGCACGTACTTGCGCGGGCGCGTGTCGTCCGCGCCGCCGGCCCGGAACGTGTCGTTCTCGGCCCAGTACCGCTGCCACTTCTCCTGGAGGGCGTGCGGGGACAGGGACGCGGCGGTTTCGACGGTGGATGCGGACGGATGCTCGGACAAGGAACGGCCAATCTACGGATGCGGACAGCCCGGTGAGACGGGAGATTCCAGGGTATCGCGTCCCGGTGTCGGGCGTTTCGTCTGCCTGTCGAAGGGCGCTCAACGACCGGGCGGGGCCCAATCGGGTGGGAGGGTGGCGCCGAGGGCGGCGAGCGGGGCGCGCGCCTTCGTGGCGACCTCGGCCGCCTCGGCCGCGGCATCCGACAGCCACGTGATGCCGCCCCCGGCTCCGACGTACGCCTCGTCGCCCTCGAAGACGATCGAACGGATCACCATCGCGAGGTCGGCCGTGCCGTCCAGGCCGACGTGCCCGAAGCAGCCCGAGTACACCCCGCGCGGTCCCCGCTCCAGTTCGTGCAGGATCGTCATCGCCGACAGCTTCGGCGCGCCGGTCATGCTGCCCGCCGGGAAGGCGGCGTCGCACAGCTCCCCGAAGGTGACCCCGGGGCGCAGCCGCGCGCTCACCGTGCTGACCAGCTGATGCACCGCCGGGTACGACTCGACCTCCCACAGGCGCTCGACGCGCACGGATCCGGGCTGCCCGATGTGCGACAGGTCGTTGCGCATCAGGTCGACGATCATGACGTTCTCCGCGCGCTCCTTCTCACTCGCCCGCAGCTCGCGTGCCAGATCGTCGTCCTCCGCCGGGGTCGCGCCGCGCGGGCGCGTGCCCTTGATCGGGCTGGTGCGCACCACGCCGCCGGCGACCTCGAGGAACTGCTCGGGGCTCGCGCTGGCGAGACAGCGATCCCCGATCCGCAGGAACCCGCCGTGGTGCGAGGGCGTGGCGCGGCGCAGCCGCCGGTACGCGTGGATCGGGTCGCCGGCATCCGCGACCGTGAAGCGGGTCGTGAGGCACAGCTGGTAGGCGTCGCCGCAGCGGATCGCCTCGCGGCAGCGCTCGACCAGCGCGACGTACTCCGGCACCGTATGGCGGGCGGATGCGGATGCCGGGGGCGCGGCCGGCGGCGGCGGGACGACCGCGTCGAGCGCACGCTCGACGGCGGCGCTCCAGGCGTCGAGCTCCCCCGCCTCGGCGAGCGCCCACACGGCGCGGCGTTCGTGGTCGATCGCGACGGCGCGGTGCACGGCGATCCACGAGGGGACGCGCAGGCCCGGCGCTGTCGGCGCGCCGGCGCGGGCCGCCCCGTCCTCGTAGTCGAGCCAGCCCACCCAGCCGCCGCGGAACGGGACGGCGGCGGGCAAGGGCGCCCCGGCATCGGCATCCGCGTCTCCGTCGCGACCGGGCGCGGCGAGCACGGTCTCCCGCACGACGTCGGCGTCGGATTCCGCCACGCCGCTGCCGAGGATGCTCCATCCCCGCGCGGCATCCGACCCGGCGTCCAGCCAGAACGCGGCGGACTCCCCGGCGCACAGGGCGACGAACAGGTTCTCGGGGTCGCCCCAGCCGTGGATCGGGCGCGCGGAGAGCGTCGAAGGAGCGGGCACGTTCACAGAGTAGAGGCCGGACAGGCGTCGTACGCTCATGGTGTGAATGACGTCGTGCTGTGGGCCATCGAGGTCGTGCAGTCGGTCGATCCCCTCCTGCGCACGCTGCTCGCGGGTCTCGCGATCATGCTCGAGACCAGTGTGCTGATCGGTCTGCTCGTCCCCGGCGACACTGTCGTGCTCGTCGCCTCGATCGGGGTGGGCTCGCTGCCGGAGGGCGTCCTGCTCGGGATCACGGTGATCGTCGGCGCGCTCATCGGCGAGTCGATCGGGTTCTGGCTGGGGCGCTGGATCGGACCGCACATCCGGCACTCGTGGCTCGGCCGGCGGATCGGCGAACGGCACTGGCAGCGCTCGGAGCTGTATCTCCGCCGCCGCGGCGGCATCGCGATCTTCCTGTCCCGCTTCCTGCCGGTGCTGCACTCGCTCGTGCCGCTGACCGTCGGGATGAGCGGCTTCGGCTACCGGCGGTTCCTCGCCTGGACCGTGCCGGCCTGCGTGCTGTGGGCCTGCGCCTATGTCGGGATCGGCTCCGCCGTCGCCGGCGGTTACAAGGAGCTCTCCCAGACCGTGCACTACGCCGGGTACCTGTTCGTCGGTGCGATCCTGCTGTTCCTCCTCGTCGCGGTGATCGCGAAGAAGGTCATCGCGCATCGCGAAGAGCGGCACATGTCCACCGCGGACGACCCCGCCGCGGAGGCGTGACCGTCCGGCCGCAGAGGCGCGACCGGCGCAGGCGTGAAAGACTGGGAGCGATGTCCCCAGCCTCAGCGGCCAAGATCCACTGGTTCGCCCGACTCGAGCACCGCATCCACGTCTGGCGCGAGCGGCGCGCTCGCCGGCGCGGCCGTTCGGCGACCGTCGTTCCGTTCCCCGGGTACGGCGGCACCGGCTGGGTGCGGGTCGTCGGCCGGGTGCTGATCGTCCCGCCGCCGCGGAAGAACGCGGACGGCGAGCTGGCCAGCGTCCGCGGATGGCGCAGCTTCGCCGGCATCCCGGTCAGCTTCGCCGCCGTGCGCATCGAGATCGGCGGGCGCAGCCACGACGTGGTCGCCGACCGCGGCGGCGTGATCGACGCCCGGATCGAGACGCACCTGGAGCCGGGCTGGCAGACCTTCACGATGTCGGTGGAGGGGCAGGAGCCGGTCGAGGCGAGCGTCTTCGTCGTCGCCGACGACATCCGCTTCGGCGTCGTCTGCGATGTGGACGACACCGTCATGGTCACCGCGCTCCCCCGACCGTTCATCGCCGCCTGGAACTCCTTCGTCGTCGACGAGCACGCCCGCATCCCGGTGCCCGGCATGTCGGTGCTGCTGGAGCAGATCATGCGCAGTCACCCCGGTGCTCCGATGATCTACCTGTCCACCGGCGCCTGGAACATCGCCCCCACCCTGCGCCGCTTCCTCAGCCGCCACCTGTTCCCCGCCGGGGCGATGCTGCTCACCGACTGGGGCCCGACGCACGACCGCTGGTTCCGCAGCGGCCGCGAGCACAAGGCCCGCAACCTGCGTCGCCTGGCCGACGAGTTCCCCGGCATCCGCTGGCTGCTCATCGGCGACGACGGTCAGCATGACGAGGCGATCTACTCGGAGTTCCAGCGCGAGCATCCGGGTTCCGTTGCCGGCGTCGCAATCCGCCGGCTGCTCCCCGCCGAGGCGGTGCTCGCCGGCGGCCGCACCGAGGTGGAGGACCACTCCGGCGAAGGCGTGCCGTGGGTGAGCGCGGAGGACGGCGCCGGACTGCGCGAGCAGCTGAGCGCCGCCGGGCTCATCGACGCTCGCTGAACTGATTCTCGGCCCGCGTCGCCGACACGTATCCTCGTCTGGTGCCCGCATCCGTCCTCTCCCGCGCCGAGTGGCGTGCGCGTGCCCGCGCCCACGAGGAGCGGGCGGATGCACTGACCGCCGGGCACCGCGAGCGGACGGCGCGGGGCGAGAAGCACCCCGTCTGGGACTTCCTGTTCACCTACTACTCGTACAAGCCGGCACGGCTGCGCCGCTGGCATCCGGGTGCCGGTGTCGTGCTCGAAGGCGCGGCGGAGCGCCGCTCCTGGCGCTGGTACTCCCCCGGTCCGTCGGAGGTGGACGCGGTGCCGGATGCCGGCGCCTTCGCGGCGGAGAAGCCCGAGCTGGCGCGCCTGATCGAGCGGATGCTGCGCCGCACGGCCGCGCGCCCCGGCCAGTTCGGCTGCTTCGGGCTGCACGAGTGGGCGATGGTGTACCGGGCCGAGGAGCACCGGCATCCGGTTCCGCTGCGCCTGGGGCAGGCCGGCACGGACGCGGTGGTGGAGTCGCACGAGCTGCGCTGCACGCACTTCGACGCCTTCCGCTTCTTCACACCGGATGCCGTCGCCCGCAACCGCCGGCCGCTCACCCGCGAGGAGCAGCCCGCGCTCGAGCAGCCCGGATGCCTGCACGCCGGCATGGACGTCTACAAGTGGGCGATGAAGCTGGGGCCGCTGGTGCCCGGCGAGCTGCTGCTGGACGCGTTCGAGCTGGCCCGCGACATCCGTCTGCTGGACATGGAGGCGGCGCCGTACGACCTCGCCGCGTGGGGCATCCGGCCGGTGCGGATCGAGACGGCCGAGGGCAAGGCGGAGTACGTCCGCCGGCAGCGGGCGTTCGCCGAGCGGGGCAACGCCCTGCGCGAGCGGATGCTGCGCGCGTGGCTCGGCGAGGACGAGGGCGCCTGACGAGATCACCTGACGAGGGCCTCTGACCAGGGCGCGCCGGGCGAGGGCGTCGCGGCGGCGGCGCGTGCGGCGATGCGCGCGGCTCACCCGCCGGTTATGTCCGCCGCGAGCTGCAGCCGCAGCCGCACCACCCGTTCGGCGGCCTCCTGCAGACGCGCGGCCGGCAGGCGTCCGTCGCCGACCGCCTGCACGATGCCGGAGACGATCCGCGGTGCGGTGTCGGGCGTGGATCCGGCGATCATCAGCACCATGTCTGCTCCGGCGGCCAGCGCCGCGACCGCGTTCTGCACCGGGTCGGCGTACGCGTCGACGCCGGAGTCGCCGAGCATCCCGAGGTCGTCGGTGACGGCGACCCCGTCGAAGCCCAGCTCGCTGCGGGCGATGGCGTACCAGCGCGGCGACAGCGAGGCGGGCGCGGGGTCGACCGACGTGTAGGCCAGGTGCCCGAACATGAGCAGCGGAGCGCCGGCGTCGATGCCCGCGGCGAACGGGACGGCGTCGGTCGCACGCCACTCCTCCAGCGTCCGCGTCGTGGACGGGATGCCATGGTGGGAGTCCCCCGGCGCGGCGCCGTGCCCCGGGAAGTGCTTGAGGGTCGAGGCGACCGCGGCCCGCTCCCCCTCGACCGCTGCGGCGACGCGTTCGGCGGCGCCGGCCGGGTCGGCGCCGAGGGCGCGGCGGTGGATGAAGGACGACGGGGCGGCGGGCACGTCGGCGACGATCCCGAAGTTCACGTTGGCACCCGCGTCGGCGACGAGGGCGCCGCGGGCCGCGAAGGCGGCGCGGGCGTCGCCGGACGGACGGTCCTTGAGGGTGTCCGCGGCGGGCAGGTCGTCCCAGGGCAGGCGCGACACGTCGCCGCCCTCCTGGTCGATCGCGATCAGCGGCGGCAGCCGCGGGTCGGTGACGAGGGCGGCGGTGACGGTGCGCAGCTCCTCGGGGGTCGGCGGGATGTTCGCGCCCATCAGGATGAATCCGCCCAGGCCGGAGGACATGTACTGCCGGAGCGCGGCGGTGTCGGTGGTCGGGATGTGCCCCATCACCACGGTGGCGGCGCGCTGCGCGGTGGTCATCTCGGCGACGAGGGCGGCGGCGGGGTCGGGCGTGGGCGTCGGCGACGGGGTGCGCGTGGGGGACGGCGTGGACGGATGCGGCTGCGGCGAGGCCTGCGGCGCGGAGCATCCGGATGCCGCGAGCACCGCCGCCGCGGCGAGCACGGCGAGGAGGCTTCGGATCGCGGACATGGCCTCAGCCTACGGCGGCCGCCTGAAGCGCCGCCGGATGCCGCGACGCCGTTGCGCGGCCGGCACGAGCGTGCTGACATGACGGTGATGGCATGCGACGATCCTCCGCCTCCGGGCATCCGCCGGCATCCGCCCGAGCAGGCGCCGCAGGATGCCGCGGCCGCGAGCGACCTCACCGCTCTGGATGCGCTGGTCACCACCTGCCGCGCCTGCCCGCGCCTGGTCGCCTGGCGGGAGGAGGTGGCGCGCACGAAGCGCGCCGCGTTCCGCGACCAGGACTACTGGGGGCGTCCGGTGCCCGGGTTCGGGCCGCACGCCGCGTCGATCCTGATCGTCGGCCTGGCCCCGGCGGCGCACGGCGCGAACCGGACCGGGCGCATGTTCACCGGCGACCGCAGCGGGGACGTGCTGTACGCGGCGATGTACGCCGTGGGGCTCGCCTCGCAGCCGGTCGCCGCGTCGCGCGACGACGGGCTGGAGCTGTTCGGCACGCGGATCAGCGCGCCGGTGCGGTGCGCCCCGCCCGAGAACAAGCCGACCCCGCAGGAGCGCCGCACGTGCGCGCCGTTCCTCGCGAGGGAGTTGGAGCTGCTGGCCGGCACCCTGCGCGTGGTCGTGGTGCTGGGCGGGTTCGGCTGGCAGGCGCTGCTGGCCACGCTGACGGATGCCGGGTGGCTGGTGCCCCGCCCGCGCCCGCGGTTCGGTCACGGCGCCCGGGTGCGGCTCGCGCATCCCGACGGCCGGGCGCTGGAAGTGCTCGGATGCTTCCACGTCAGCCAGCAGAACACCTTCACCGGCCGGCTCACTCCGGCCATGCTCGAGGAGGTTCTCATCCAGGCGAAGTCCGCCGCCGCCGTCGGACCCTGAGCCCGTCGCCGGACCCTGAGCCCGTCGCCGGACCCTGAGCCCGTCGAAGGGTCCTGAGCCTGTCAGCGGACCCTGAGCCTGTCAGCGGACCCCGAGCCTGTCAGCGGACCCTGAGCCTGTCGAAGGGTCCGCCCGCCGCATCCGCTACGACGCCAGCCGGAGCCCGTCCGCGGGCCGCACCTCCTGCAGGTACCGCCGGACGCCGGTCGCCGCTGTCCGCCCCGCGCGGTTGGCGCCGATCGTGCTCGCCGAGGGCCCGTATCCGACCAGCTGCACCCGCGGGTCTGCGACGGCGGTGGTGCCGCGTCCGCCGCGATCCAGGCGGATGCCGCCCGAGGCGCTGCGCAGCCGCAGCGGAGCGAGGTGCGCGATGGCCGGCCGGAACCCGGTCGCCCAGAGGATCACGTCGACCCGCTCGAACGTCCCGTCCGCCCACCGCACGCCGTCCGGCTCGATCCGCTCGAACATCGGCCGGCGCGCCGCGTAGGCGCCCAGCCGCGCGGCCTCCTGCTCCTGCGGGCGCAGCATCAGGCCGGTCACGCTCACCACGCTCTGCGGAGGCAGGCCCTGCGCCACCCGCTGCTCCACGAGGGCGACGGCCGCGGCGCCCGCCTCCGGGGTGAACTCGTCGTCGCGCCAGACCGGCTCCCGCCGGGTCACCCACAGGGTGTCCGTGATCGGCGCCAGGGCGCCGAGGAACTGCACGGCAGACGCTCCACCGCCCACGACCAGCACCCGCTTCCCGCGGAAGTGGTCCGGCCCGGGGTAGTCGACGGTGTGCAGCTGCTCGCCGAGGAAGCTCTCCCGGCCGGGATGGTGCGGCAGAAACGGACGCGTCCAGGTGCCGGTGGCGTTCACGAGCGTGCGCGTGCGCCACTCCCCCTGCGCGGCGTGCACGACGAGGATGCCGTCCTCGTCGGTGACCGTGTGGACCGACACCGGGCGGAGCACCGGCAGCGCGTGCTCGCGTTCGTAGGAGCCGAAATACGCCGGCACGACGCGGTTCGCCCGGGCGGCGGTCCGAGGCGGGGGCTGCGAACCGGGCAGTTCGGCGACGCCGTGCACGTCGACCATCGTGAGGGCGTCCCAGCGGTGCTGCCACGCCCCGCCCGGCCGCTCGTCGGCATCGAGCACGAGATGACGGATGCCGAGGCGCCGCAGGTGGTACGACGCGGAGAGCCCGGCCTGGCCGGCGCCGATCACCACGCTCTCGAGGATGTCCACGACCGTCCCAACGCCCGCGGCGCCGCCGTTGTTCCGGACACGCCCGGGACGCACGCCCGTCCCCGCCTCGATTGGCGTTCGCGCGGGATGCTGTTGTATTCTGAACGGGTTGCTCCGGGCTTCTACGGAGCAGCATCTGGGCCTGTGGCGCAGCTGGTAGCGCACCTGCATGGCATGCAGGGGGTCAGGGGTTCGAGTCCCCTCAGGTCCACCAAATCGGAAACGTTCGAACCTTGCGCCGCTTATCGTGGTGCAAGGTTCTTTCGTTGTGCTGCCTGGCGCTCGTCGCCAGGATCGTTGCGATGGGCTCGTTCGGCACGAGAGTTGCGTCTCGGCAACGACCGCTGCCGCCGTCGCGTTCCCCGTCAGTTTGGTCATCGGGGTAATGGTGATGCATCCGGCGAGACCGACGTAGCCGGAAGCCGGCTGGTGATGGCGCAGTCGCCGTCGTTGGCAGCGCGATCTGCTGCGACTCGTACCGTGGGTCCAGGCCGCAGCCGTTTCCAGGGCATCGCTCACCTTCGCTTCGCCGAGAACCCAGCGCGCGTGGTACGCGTATCCCGGCCGTGCCTGTCGAGCATCTCCAGCACCAGGGCGGCGTCCTCGTGCAGGGTCGCGGATGCCTGGAACATGAGCCGGTTGCCCCCTGCCGGTCGTCGGCATCCGTCGCGGCCTGGGCTGAGTACGACTAGTGGGGGCGGGCGAGCTCCGCACCTGGCCGCGATCTCGGGTGGTTGCGATCAGGTCGCTAATCACCCGATACGGCACGTCCGCATCCTCGACGTGCTGGGTCACTTGGGCATTATGGGGTCTCTCGCTCGCCGCGGTAGCGACCCTGTGCGCCGCGGACGCTATCCGTGTCAGTGGCCTCGGATACGGTGCTCTTCAACCAGGTAGAGCAGCAGATCGGGAGGCAAGGGTGGGGTCGGCGCAGTACCGCGGTGAATTGCAGCGCAAGCGGAAGCAGCGCGTAGATGCCGAGAAGAAGGCCGGCGACTACCGGAGCAAGGAGTCGAAGAAGCGCAGTGAGGCCGATCGGGCGCGGCGCGAGGCGGCGAGTACGAAGAGCGAAGCGACGAGAAAGTCGAAGCTGAACCGCGCCGCCCAGCGAGACAAGGAAGCAGCCACTGCAGGTGCCGAGGCGAATCGGTGGCAGACCAAGGCCGCGGGGTATGCGAAGCAGGAAGCTAACCTCCAGACCAAACTGGCCAAAGCTGAGCGGTCCGAGGCTGACGCGGCCGAACGAAAGCGCCAAAGAGAGCAGGCTGCTGCGGATCGCCGTGCCGCGACTGAGAGGGCGCAGACTAATGCCCAGCTGATCCGCACCGAGCGCGCTCTCGGTGAAGCTCTCCGAGAGCTGCGCGCCCCGAAACCGGAGAAACTGCGCGTGCTGCTATTAGGCGCATCCTCGGAGGGTGATCTGCGAGTCGGGCGAGAGCAGAAGCGCATCCGGGCCGCCGTCGAGTCTGCCCTGCACCGCGATCTGATCGAACTCGACGTGCGCCCCGCCGCAACCGCCGCCGATCTGCTGGACGGCATCACGAAGTTCCGGCCGCACATCCTGCACTTCTCAGGGCACAGCAACGAAGACCTGATCATCTTCGAGTACGAGAACGACAACCCCCATCGGGGGCACCCGGTAACCGCGCGCGCTTTCTCCCGTGCGATCGCTGCGACCGATGAGCCGCCGTTGCTAGTGCTGCTCAACGCCTGCAGGTCTGCCGCGCAGATCGACCAGCTCGTTGCCGATGTGGTGCCGTTCGCGATCGGCATGGCGGACAGCATCGCCGACGGCGACGCGATCAACTACGCAACCCAGTTCTATGCCTCGATCGCGAACGGCCAGTCCGTCTCCTCAGCACACCTCGCCGGGCAAGTCGCCTTGGAGATGGCCGGACTCGACGGTGCGGAACTTCCTACGCTCGCCTCAGCAGAAGACGTGGACCCCACGTCCACAGTCCTGGTCAAGCCGACCGAATGACCCGTCAAATGCGGCGGGCCGACGGAAGCACGGCCGCGGTGAACGCGGCGGCTTGCTGGCGCTCATGGCCTCACCGGACTGTCACCAGTTCCCGCAGCAGCCTCGAATCGCCGCTACGTTGTCAGTGTGAACTCGACCCATGGTGACCTCGAATTACTGACTACCCACCGCCTGGACTATTACGACGCGAATCTCGCCCGCCGAAAAGCACTCGTCGAGGAAATGAAGCCCGCCGTCGAGAAGCGGCTCCATGCCGCAGGGCTCAATCACTTCCGCGTCGAAGCACGCGTCAAGTCCCGCGCCAGCTTTGAGCAGAAGGTACGTAAGAATCCGACTCGCGAGGTCGAAGACGTCGTGGGCGTTCGCATTCTCGTATTCTTCCGATCTGATCTCGTGGTGGCGGAGGAGGTTGTCCGGAAGATGCTGATCCTCGAGCAGGGGTCTTACGTAGACAAGGCCGATCTCTTGCAGGACAGCGAGTTTGGGTATCGCAGCATTCAGTTCATCGGCCGGACCAAGAAGGGCGGCTGGGACGCGTATCCGGACCCAATGTGGCAGGTATCGGTCAACTCAGGTGACAAGGTGGAGGTCCAGATCAGGACGCTCCTTGAGCACGGCTTCGCAGAAGTTGAACACGACATCCGCTATAAGCCGGGTCCGGTCGATATAACCGCAGACGTCCACCGACGATTCGCGCTGACGGCCGCACTGCTGGAGCAGGCGGATACCAATTTGGACGACATCAGGTCGATACTCCATTCGCGCGAAGAGACCCGCACGACCTCTCGCGCTGCGGACATCAAGGGATCGGATGCCGAGCGGTTTACACGGGCAAGTCGGGCGTCGATTGACCTTGATCGCGACATCAGGATCGCGCTTGATCTGAAACACGGTCATGTGCTCAAGTCGGTGCGCGAAGTTGAGAGAGCGGCAAGTCTCGCGGGGTGGACGACATTCTGGCAGTATCAGCACGCAGTGGAAAGCTATGGTGAGCTGGGACGCCGGCTCGCCATAGCGTGCGCGGATACGTCGCGCGGGGTGGTGTTTATAGACTTCGAGCCGCAGCACGCGCCGATTGGGTATCCGGGAATCGGTCTGTACTGGACTGCTCTGGCGGTCGCACTTGGGGTGAACGACCTCGATCCGAAGAGGCCCCATGGCCAGATATCGATTCCCGACGGTCGGCTCGAGGAGTTCAGGAGCGTAGCGAGATATCTCGTGCGGAACCCAGATGTTCCGGCCCCAACCGTGCGGGACCGCTATCGTGCGCAGGCGGCGCCTGCTGGCTCGACACGGGCTGGCGACTTTCGGTCGATCGAACTGACGTAGTCACGACCTGTCTTGCGGGTTGCGCTACGTCCTGTTCTCTGGGGCTCGGCGTTCTCTGCGGGCTGTTGTCTGCGCGCCGTTCGCCGCTACAGTCACGACGTCGATCTCGTCGAGGCGGTGCGCGACCTCACCGACGGCCGCGGTGTGGACTACGCGTTCGAGGCGATCGGCCTGCCGTTCACCATCGAGGCGTGCTTCGAGGCGATCCGCCGCGGGGGCACCGCGGTCGTCGTCGGCCAGGTCGCCGACGGCGTGAAGATCTCGATCGATCCCTTCGTGATGAGCGATCAGGAGAAGAAGCTGATCGGCTGCAACGACGGGTCCACCCGCATGTCGATCGATTTCCCGAAGATCATCGACCTATACATGGAGGGCCGGATCGACCTGGACTCCATGGTCACCGATCGCATCGCGCTCGACGACGTCAACGACGCCTTCGCACGGATGCGGCAGGGCCAGGGCATCCGCAGCGTCATCGAGTACTGAGCGCAGCGGGTCTCACTCCTGGAGCTGCGCGCGAGCCTGCTCCAGCTCGTGCCGGGCGTCCTCATGCGCCCGCGCGGCGGCGGCCAGCCGCTCCTCGAGCTCGCCGAGGCCGGTGCGCGCCTCGTCACGCGCCTCGCGCACCCGCGTCAGCTCGGCCTCCAGCCGCCGCTCCTGCTCGGCCAGCTCGTCGACGCGCGCGGTGGCGGCGCGCAGTTCAGCCGCGATCCGGCCGTGCTCCCGCTCGGTGCGCGCCGCGTCCGTCTCCGCCTGATGCAACCGCCGCTCCGCCTCCTTGCGGGCGCGGCGGGCACCCACCTCGTCCTCCGGCACCTCACGGCGCTCCGGAGCCGACGGCAACGAGCCGGCCACGGCCTCGGGGAGGACGGCGGCGAGGTCGTCGGCGGGATCGAGAGGGCGCAGCAGGCGCCCGGAGGCGACGGCCGCGGCCGCGCGCACGTCGAACATCGCCGCGTTGAGGGTCTGCTCCACCGCCTCGGTCACGGCGGGGGTCAGCGTCTGCCCGCGCGCCTTCGCGAGATCCGCCGCCTGCGCGGTCAGTCCCCGGACGAGGGCACGACGCTGTCGGGTCAGGGCCGTCAGCGCGGCCGCGTCCAGATCGTCCTGCGCCTCGCGCAGAGCCTCCGCGAGGTCGAGCACCTCCTGCAGCTGCGCCGCGCGCTCCCGGGCGAACAGGTTCACCGCCCAGGCGGCGAGCACCGGCTTGCGCAGGCCCTTCACATCCTTCACCAGCTGCGGGTCGTCCAGCTCCTTCGCCTTCGCATTGCGGGCGGCGGTGAACTCGTCCGGCGGCAGAGCGAGCAGCTCGGCCGCGATGTCGTCCAGGGCATCCTTCGGGGCTTCACCCATCGCCCCATTGTGCCGCACTCGGGATGCGGAGGACGGACCGGCTGCGGGGGTACCGCCCACACGCCTCCTCTAGCGCCGCATCCACCCGTGGTCAAGGCGTTCCCTTGCTCCGCCGTGCCGCCTCTACCGTGAACGCACACGGAAGGAGCCGATCATGTCGAACCCCACCCCTCCCTACCTGCCCGTCCCCGGCCCGGACGATGACGGCCTGCCCGGCGACGGGCTGCCCGATGACGACATCGCCACACGCGAGGTCGACGGGGAGACCGTCCTCGACCCCGACGCGAACGACGATCTCATCGACAGCGCGGCCGCGGACCGTGTCGCCGCCGGCGACGAGGACACGCCGCCGGAGTCGGTGGACGACGTGCCCGCCGGCGGAGCCGGCGCCGACTCGGGCGCCGCGGATGCCGTACGAGTCGATCCCGACGACGAGGCGTCGATCCCGGACATCTCCGAGACGAACGACACCCCGGGTGTCGGCACGCGCCGGGAGGAATGACCGCCGAAGCGGGGCACCACGACCGATGGCCGGCGGGAGCCGTCGCGGTCCGAAACCAGCCGTCTCGCAGCCGATGACGGCGTGGGTGGCGTGGCGCTAGCCTGAACGCGTGCTGCGCATCGCGATCCTGGCCGTCCGGGTGTTGCTGTCCGCATGGCTCGTCCTGTGGGTGGCCGAAGGCCTCCTCGGCGTGGATCAGCGGAATTCGCTGCTGCCCTTCCGCGGTGACGATCCCACGATTCCGGCGGTGCTGATCGGCGTCGCCTGGGGTGTGCTGGGAACGTTCGGCTCGGCGTTCAGCGGCATCCGCAGGCGCCCGCCGCAGCCCGGTGACGAGGTGGCCATCGGGCGGATCGTGGAGGTGCAGCGCACCGGACTCCGCGTCAACGAGATCCCGCAGTACGACGTGTTCGTGCGCGTCTCCCCACCGCACGCGGGCGAGTTCGTCGCGCGCCTGCGCACGCTGGTGCGTCCGGAGGATCAGGCGATCCTCCGGATCGGGCGCAGCATCCCGGTCTCCTACGCCCCGGGCCGGCACGACGACGTCTCCCTCGCCGACACCGGCGACCCGGCCGTGCGCAAGGCGCTGCTGGACTGGCGGATCGCCAAGGGACTGATCGATCCGCGCCTGGTGCCCGCACGGACCACGGGCGTCACCGCTCCCGCCGACGTCGTGGCCGTGCGTCCCACGGGCCGGCGCCGGGAGGGGCAGAGCGAGCTGGCGCTCACGGTCCTGGTCAGCCCGGAGGGGCAGACCGCCTGGCAGGCGGAGACCACGGTGTTCGTCTATCCGGAGGCCGTCGGGCAGCTGCAGGTCGGCTCCCCCGTGTGGGCGATGTACCGGCCCGAGGACCCGCGCCGTGTGGCGGTCACGCTCCACAAGGAGGAGGCGGCCTGACATGCTCGACACGATCTTCTGGCTGCTGAACTTCCCGGCAGCGAACGGCTACGCCATGGTCTTCCTCGCCGCCTTCGGCGCCACCGGCGTCGGCATGCGCGCGCTCCGCGGACCGTCGGTGACCGCCGCCGGCCGGCTGCGTGCCGTGCGCGAGCGCGAGGGGCTGCTCCCGGCGGACGCTCCGACGACGACCTCCTCCGCCGCGGCACACCTGCAGCGGGTGGCCTTCCGCGTCCTCTTCCTCGTCCTGCTCGGCGGGGGCCTCATCGGGTTGCTGTCGCTTGTCGGCGTGCCGGTCACGCGCGCGTACATCCACGCCAACGGCGTCGAGGCGCAGGGCACGGTCGACGGGAACTGGGTGCGCTTCACGACCGCGGACGGCACCGCCTACACGCTGCCCAACGACGTCTTCACGCCGTCGGTCCACCCCGACCGGCACGCCTCGGTCGGCGCCGGCGGGACCGTCACGGTGCGGTATCTGCCGGGGCATCCGCAGGCGTACGTGATCGACAGCGGCTCCGTCGCCGAGTGAGCGGCGACGCCTGACGGGGTGCTGTCAGGACGGATGCCGTGAGGACGCGCGCCGGGCCGGCACGCGCCGGGCGTCAGACTCCCGGCTGGGACAGCTCGATCGGGATGACCGGGCAGTCCTTCCACAGCCGCTCGAGGCCGTAGTACACGCGCTCCTCGGCGTGGAACACGTGCACGATGAGATCGCCGAAGTCCAGGAGCACCCAGCGCGCCTCGGCGCGTCCCTCGCGGCGGACGCGCTTGTGGCCCGCCTCGATGAGCTTGTCCTCGACCTCGTCGGCGATCGCGGCGACGTTGCGCTCGCTCGTGCCGGTGACGAGCAGGAAGATGTCGACGAGCGGGAGCGGCTCCGACACGTTGAGCGCGACGAGATCCTCACCGCCCTTGGACGCGGCGGCGTCGGCCGCGATCTGGAGCATGTGGGCGGCGGATTCAGGTGATTGCATCAGAAGACGTTCGTGGTGAAGGCGACGATCAGGGCGGCGGCCAGCGCGAGCGCGAGGCCGCCGGCGACGATCGCCAGGGTGAGCATGAGCTTGTTGCCGGTCTCCGGGGCCGGCGGCCGGATGACCTCGCCGGCGGGTCGGGAGGTGCTGACGGCCGAGCTGGCGGCGATCGGCGTGGGCGAGGAGGTCGGCGGCAGCTCGCCGTCGATGAGCACCGCGTCGACGTCCTTGCCGTCGGCGACGCCGTCGGCGTGTCCCTGCGAGCCGAGGCCGTTCGGCAGCTCGTAGGTGCCGGTGATGAGGACCTCGCCGGTCGCGGCGATCGGACCGGACAGCGACGCCTCGGTCGGCGCCTGGGTGAAGATCAGCGCGTTCGGCGCGGAGTGCTGGGACCCGGCCGAGTCGCTGTCGATGAGCTCGTCGAACGCGCCGGGCACCTCCGAGCTCTTCGCCTCGATCAGGCCCTGGCCGAACCGGGGGTTCACGGTCGCCCGCGGCTGCTGTGCGTTCTCGGAGGGCTCGGCCGCCCCGGCCAGGGGCACGGCGTCGATCGGAGCGGGGGCGGCGTCGACGGGTGCGGGAGTGTCGGACGGCGCCGTGTCCTCCGTGCCGGCGGCACCCGCCTCAGCGGGAGCGCCGGAGACCGGCACGTCCTCGACCGGCACGACCTCAGCCGGTCGTTCGTCGACGGGGGCGAGGGCGGATGCCGGGGTCGGCACCTCCTCGACGAGAACCTCGGGCTGTGCGGAGTCAGGCGCGGGCGTCTGCGCGGAAGCCTGCTCCGCAGCATCTGCGGCTCCGGCATCCGCGGGTTCCGCATCCTCGGGCCTCGCGTTCGCGGGCTGCGACGCCTCCTCCGCGGGCCGGGCATCCGGAGCCGGCGCGTCGATCGTGGCGACGACCGGGAAGGAGGCCGTGCGGATGCGCTCCTGGGCGCGCGCCTGCTTGCGCGTCAGCGGGGTCGCGCGGAGGTCGACGTCCTTCTCCTCGGGCGCGGGAGCGACCGGTGCGGGCTCGGCCGGCCGCGGCAGCACGGGGGTCGGCGGCGGGGGCGCGGCCCCCTCCTGCTCCGTGACGACCGGCGTCGAACCGGTCAGGCGGAGCTCACGCAGCTGCTTGCGCGTCAGCGGCGTCCTTCCGTTCTGATCCGATGTGCTCATGCCTTGCTCCGATACAGATGATGCTTCGCGATGTACTGGACGACCCCGTCGGGAACCAGATACCACACGGGTTCCCCGTCACGCACGCGTTCGCGGCAGTCGGTCGACGAGATCGCGAGGGCCGGGACCTCGAGCTGGCTGACGTCGTCGGTGGGCAGTCCCTCCGTGCTCAGCACGTGTCCCGGTCGGGAGACGGCGACGAAGTGGGCCAGGTCCCATAACTCATCATGGTCCCTCCAACTGAGAATCTGCGCCACGGCATCCGCACCCGTGATGAAGAAGAACTCGGCGTCCGGCCGCTCACGCCGCAGGTCGCGCAGCGTGTCGATGGTGTACGTGGGCCCTTCACGGTCGATGTCCACGCGGCTGACCGTGAAATCGGGGTTGGATGCCGTGGCGATCACCGTCATCAGGTAGCGGTGCTCGCTGGGGGTCACGTGCTCCTTGTGCCACGGCTGCCCGGTCGGCACGAAGATGACCTCGTCGAGGTCGAAGGAGTGCGCCACCTCGCTCGCCGCCACCAGGTGCCCATGATGGATGGGGTCGAACGTGCCACCCATCACGCCGATGCGCGGAGCCCGAGTGGTCGAGGAGAGCATACGGTCCTAGTGGCCGTGTCCCGATCCGTGACCGTCCTTGCCGTGCTTCTCCGCCCATGCCTCGGCCTTGGCCGAGTGCCGGTTCGCGACGTTCTTGTAGGACAGCGTCACGAGCGCGAGCAGCAGGAACACCACCGCGGCGATGATCCCGTAGATCACCGTGTCGGCCGCCACGTTGCCGTGGTGCTCCGTCTCTGCGGCTGCCATCGCAATCTGCGCGACGAGGTTCATCCTGTCTCCGTTCCTGACCGGCGGGAAAACGCCTCTCCAGTCTAGTCCTCAGCCGCGCGTCTGCCCGGAACCGCGCGCCAGCCACTTGGTGCTGGTCAGCTCGGCGAGCCCCATCGGCCCGCGGGTGTGCAGCTTCTGCGTGGAGATGCCCACCTCGGCGCCGAAGCCGAACTCCCCGCCGTCGGTGAAGCGGGTGGACGCGTTCGCCATCACCACGGCCGAGTCGACCTCGGCGAGGAAGCGCTCGGCGTTGCGCGCGTCGGTCGTGATGATCGACTCGGTGTGGCCGGTGCTGTAGCGGCGGATGTGCTCCAGGGCGTCGTCGAGCGTGTCCACGACCTTCATCGCGATGTCGAGGCTGAGGTACTCCGCCGCCCAGTCCTCCTCGGTCGCGGGCACCACGTTGCTGACCAGGCCCGCGACCATGTCGTCGCCGTGGATCGTGACGCCCTCGCTCTGCAGCGCGCTGGCCACGACCGGCACCAGCTGAGGTGCCGCCTGTCGCAGCACCAGCACGGTCTCCACGGCGTTGCACACGCTCGGGCGCTGCACCTTGGCGTTCACGACGATGTCGCGCGCCCAGTCGATCGGCGCGGACTCGTCGAGCACGATGTGCACCACACCGGCGCCGGTCTCGATCACCGGCACGGTGGATTCCGTCACGACCGTCTCGATCAGGGCGGCGCTGCCGCGGGGCACGAGCACGTCCACGAACCCGCGACCGTGCATGAGCGCCTTGGCACCGTCGCGGCCGAAGTCGTCGACCGTCTGGATGGCCTCGGGAGTGACGCCGGCGGATGCCAGGGCGGCGCGCATGACCTCGACCAGCACGGTGTTGGAGCGCAGGGCCGCACTGCCGCCCCGCAGCACGACCGCGTTGCCGGCGCGCAGCGCGAGCGCGGCGATGTCGACGGTCACGTTCGGGCGCGCCTCGTAGATGGCGCCGACCACGCCGAAGGGCACCCGCACCTGTTCCAGGGCGACGCCGTTCGGCATCCGGTGCCCGCCGACGACCTGGCCGATCGGGTCCGGCAGCGCGGCCACGTCGCGGACCGCGGACGCGAGAGCCGCCACGCGCTTCTCGTCGAGCCGCAGCCGGTCGATCAGGGCGTCGCCGATGCCGTCCCGGCGTCCGCGTTCGACGTCCTCCTCGTTCGCCGCGATGATGCGCGCGGCCTCCGTCTCGATCCCGGCCGCGATGGCCTCGAGGGCCGCTGCCTTCTCCCCGCTGGTGAGACGGGCGACCAGCCGGGAAGCGTCCTTCGCCTTGACGAGGCGGTCCTGGGCGGTGTCGGTCGCGACGGCGTCGGGGACGGTGGTGGTCATCCGCTCAGTCTAGCCACGCCGCTCGCGGTGAAGCCGCGGGATGACGCGGCTCAGGCGGTCGTCGCCGGCTCGAACCAGGTGCCGATGCGGGCGCCGTCCAGGGCCTGGCCGACGAGGTCGGCGCTGGTGACGAGGACGCCGATGCCGGATGCCGCCGCCATGCGCGCGGCGGACACCTTGGTCGCCGCGCCGCCGGTGCCCACGCTGTTCACGACGGTGGCCCCGAACTCGAGACCGGACAGGTCGGCGTCCGCGGCGATCACGTCGATCGGCTCCGCGCGCGGGTCGGTCGGCGGCTTGGTGTACAGCGATTCGATGTCGCTGAGCAGCACCAGGGCATCCGCCTGCACCAGCTGCGCGACGAGAGCGGCGAGCCGGTCGTTGTCTCCGAAGCGGATCTCCTGGGTGGCGACCGTGTCGTTCTCGTTCACGATCGGCAGGATGCGCAGCCCGAGCAGGCGCTCCATGGCGCGGCGCGCGTTGCTGCGGGAGGTGGGATGCTCCAGGTCGCCGGTGGTGAGCAGCACCTGGCCGGCGACGATCCCGAACGGACGCAGCGCCTCCTGATACCGGTACACCAGGACGTTCTGACCCACCGCGGCCGCGGCCTGCTGGGTCGCCAGGTCGGTGGGCCGGGACTCGAGACGCAGAAACGGGAGGCCTGTGGCGATCGCGCCGGAGGACACCAGCACGATCTCGGCGCCCCGCGCGTGCGCCTTGGCCAGTGCTTCGACGAGGATCGGGATCCGCCACGCGGCCTCGCCGCTGATGGACGAGGAGCCCACCTTCACGACGACGCGCTGGACGGTGGCCAGCTCCTCCCGGGACCGCGCGCTCACTCGTCGCCCTCGCGGCTCGCGCGGCGCTGCTCCTCCAGCTCCGCTCGGGCGGCGGCCTTGGCATCCATCCGCTCGTGGTACCGCTCGCGACGCTCGCTGGTGGTGCGGCGCGTGCTGCGGTCGAAGCGGGGGTCGGTGCCGCGCGGAGCGGTCATCAGCTCCGCCGCCGACGAGATGGACGGCTCCCAGTCGAACACGATGCCGTCGCCCTCGCCGATCACCACGGTGGACCCGGGGGTCGCGCCGGCGCGGAACAGCGCGTCCTCGACGCCCAGGCGCTCCAGCCGGTCGGCGAGGTACCCGACGGCCTCCTCGTTCTGGAAGTCCGTCTGCTGCACCCAGCGCACCGGCTTCTCGCCGAGCACGCGGTACACGTTGCCGTAGGTCCCACCCTCGACACGGATGCTGAACTCGGCCTCCGAACCCTTGGGACGGATGACGATGCGCTCCTTCGGCGCCTCGACCGCGACCTCGGAGCGGTGCTGCTCGACGAGCTCGGCAAGGGCGAAGGTGAGCGGGCGCAGCCCCTCGTGCGAGACCGTGGAGATCTCGAACACGCGGAAGCCGCGCGCCTCCAGGTCCGGACGGACGAGCTCGGCGAGGTCGCGGGCCTCCGGCACGTCGACCTTGTTCAGGGCGACCAGCTGCGGGCGCTCCAGCAGCGGCTTCTGCCCCTCGGGGACCTCGTAGGCGGCCAGCTCGGCGAGGATCACCTCCAGGTCGGAGATCGGGTCGCGGCCCGGGTCGAGGGTGGCGCAGTCGAGCACATGAAGCAGCGCCGAGCACCGCTCGACGTGACGCAGGAAGTCCAGGCCGAGCCCGCGGCCCTCGCTGGCGCCCTCGATCAGTCCGGGCACGTCGGCGACGGTGTAGCGCACGTCACCGGCCTCCACGACGCCGAGGTTGGGGTGCAGGGTGGTGAACGGGTAGTCGGCGATCTTGGGCCGTGCGGCGGAGATCGCCGCGATCAGGCTGGACTTGCCCGCGGACGGGTAGCCGACCAGGGCGACGTCGGCCACGGTCTTCAGTTCGAGGACGACGTCGCCCTCGAAGCCGGGGGTGCCGAGCAGCGCGAACCCGGGCGCCTTGCGCTTCGGCGAGGCGAGCGCGGCGTTGCCGAGCCCGCCGCGTCCGCCGGGTGCCACGACGAAGCGCTCGCCCGGCACGACCATGTCGTGCAGCACCTCGCCGTCGACGGTCTTCACGACGGTGCCGACCGGCACGGGCAGCTCGAGGTCCTCCCCCGCCGCGCCGGAGCGCATGTCGCCCATGCCGAAGCCGCCGTTGCCGGCGGAGCGGTGCGGCGAGTGGTGGTACGACAGCAGCGTCGTCACCTGCGGATCGGCGACGAGGATGATGTCGCCGCCGTCGCCGCCGTTGCCGCCGTCCGGTCCGGCGAGAGGCTTGAACTTCTCGCGGCGCACCGAGACGCAGCCGTTGCCGCCCTTGCCTGCGCGCAGGTGGAGCGTCACCGTGTCGACGAACGAGACCATTCGTGGCATCCCTTGGTTGCGGAGTGTGTGGATGCGCATGCGCCCGAGAGGAGGGCGGATACGCGGACGGGGCGAGCCGAAGCCCGCCCCGTCCGGATGCTGCAGTTCTTACTGAGCGGCAGCGACGATGTTGACGACCTTGCGGCCGCCCTTCGTGCCGAACTCGACGGCGCCCGACGCGAGCGCGAAGAGCGTGTCGTCGCCACCACGGCCGACGTTCACGCCGGGGTGGAAGTGCGTGCCGCGCTGACGGACGAGGATCTCGCCGGCGTTGACGGTCTGGCCGCCGAAGCGCTTCACGCCGAGTCGCTGTGCGTTGGAGTCACGACCGTTGCGGGTCGAGCTCGCACCCTTCTTGTGTGCCATTGTTCAGCCTCTTCCGTGCTTACTTGATGCCGGTGATCTTGACGCGCGTGAGCTCCTGGCGGTGGCCCTGACGCTTCTTGTAGCCGGTCTTGTTCTTGTACTTCTGGATGACGATCTTCGGGCCGCGGAGGTCACCGATAACCTCGGCGGTGACCTTGACCTTCGCCAGCTTCTCGGCGTCGGTGGTCACCGTGGCGCCGTCGACGAGCAGCACTGCGGGCAGCTCGATCTTCTCGCCCTGAGCAGCCTGAACACGGTCGAGCTGAACGATCGTGCCGACCTCGACCTTCTCCTGCCGGCCACCGGCGCGCACTACTGCGTAAACCACTTCATACCTGTTTCGTTGGGGAGCACGGGGCTCCGGGAATCTCACGGGAAGACTGTTTGCTTGCGTTCGTCGCGCGGGCGACGGGTGCGGATGCAAGGCTTGTCCTCGCCGTCCGCCGGGGACGACAGGGTTCGCGCACCAAAGGACAACTTTACCGGATGCCGCCCGATGCCGCAAAGCGACACGGCCCCGGCCTCCTCGCCCCGGTCGGTGAGCGAGCGAAGCGAGACGAAACGCACCGCCTCCCCTGAGCATCCGTCCTAGGATCGCGACATGACCGTTCTCGTCGACGATCCCCTCTGGCCGGCGCACGGCCGCCTCTGGGCGCATCTCATCAGCGACGAGAGCCTCGACGAGCTGCACGCCTTCGCCGCGGCGCAGGACGTGCCCGCGCGGGCCTTCGACCGCGACCACTACGACGTCCCCGCGGACATGCTGCCGCGACTCCTCGCCGCCGGCGCGGAGCACGTCGGCGGCAAGGAGCTCGTCAGGAGGCTGATCGCGTCAGGGCTGCGGGTCCCCGCCCGCGACCGGCGCTGAAGGCTCCGGGCGGACGACGACGGGAGTGCCGGCGAGGGCGGCGGTGGTCACCCGGCGGCGGTTGCGCCCCTGACCGGGGGCCTTCGGCTCGGGGAGCGCGTCGAGCACGGTCTCCAGGAGCGCCTCGGCCTCGGTGCGCGGCGGCTTGCGGTCCGCGGACCGCTTCTTGCGCGCCTTCTTCGGACGCTCGGCGGCGGGAGCGGCCGGCTCGGCCGTCTCACGCGGCGCCTCCTCGGAGACGCTGAGCGTCGAGGCGGCGATCTGCGCGAGCGCGGTCTTCGCCCCCTCCGGGATGCCGTGCGTGCCGACGCTCGGGGCGGCGGGAGCCGGCGCGGACGGGGCGCTGCCGCGGGAGCGACGGCCCTGGCCGCCGTTGGCGGAGGCGCTGCGGTGCTTCACGACGGGGTCGTGGTGGACGATGATGCCGCGGCCGGCGCACACGTCGCACGGCTCGCTGAAGGTCTCCAGCAGCCCGAGCCCGAGCTTCTTGCGGGTCATCTGCACGAGGCCGAGCGAGGTGACCTCCGCCACCTGGTGCTTCGTGCGGTCGCGGCTCAGGCACTCGATCAGGCGGCGCAGCACCAGGTCGCGGTTGGACTCGAGCACCATGTCGATGAAGTCGACGACGATGATGCCGCCGATGTCGCGCAGGCGCAGCTGCCGCACGATCTCCTCGGCCGCCTCCAGGTTGTTCTTGGTGACGGTCTCCTCGAGGTTGCCGCCGGAGCCGACGAACTTGCCGGTGTTCACGTCGACGACCGTCATCGCCTCGGTGCGGTCGATCACCAGCGAGCCGCCGGAGGGCAGCCACACCTTGCGGTCCAGCGCCTTCTCGATCTGCTCGGTGATGCGGTACGCGTCGAACGGGTCGATCTCGTCCTCGTACGACTCCACGCGCTCCAGCAGGTCGGGGGCGACGCTCTCCAGGTAGGCGCGGATCGTGCGCTGCGCGTCCTCGCCCTGGATGAGCATCTTCGTGAAGTCCTCGTTGAACACGTCGCGGACGATCTTCACGAGCAGATCCGGCTCGGCGTGCAGCAGCGCCGGGGCCTGCTGGGTCTCCACCTGCTTCTGGATGTGCTCCCACTGCGCGGTGAGGCGCTGCACGTCGCGGGTGAGCTGCTCCTCGGTGGCGCCCTCGGCGGCGGTGCGCACGATCACGCCGGCGGACTCGGGCAGCACCTCCTTCAGGATGCGCTTCAGCCGGGCGCGCTCGTTGTCGGGAAGCTTGCGCGAGATGCCGTTCATCGACCCGCCGGGCACGTACACCAGGTAGCGGCCGGGCAGCGAGATCTGGCTGGTCAGGCGGGCGCCCTTGTGGCCGACCGGGTCCTTCGTGACCTGGACCAGCACGCGGTCGCCAGGCTTGAGCGCGAGCTCGATGCGCCGCGGCTGGTTGCCGGTCTCCACGCCGTCCCAGTCCACCTCGCCGGAGTACAGCACGGCGTTGCGGCCGCGGCCGATGTCGACGAACGCGGCCTCCATGCTGGGCAGCACGTTCTGGACGCGGCCGAGGTACACGTTGCCGATCAGCGACGCGTCCTGGTTGCGGGCGACGTAGTGCTCGACGAGCACGTTGTCCTCGAGGACGCCGATCTGGGTGCGGCCGTTCTTGGAGCGCACCACCATCATCCGGTCGACCGACTCGCGGCGGGCGAGGAACTCGGCCTCGGTCACGACGGGGCGCCGGCGTCCGGCGTCGCGGCCATCGCGGCGGCGCTGCTTCTTCGCCTCCAGGCGGGTCGAGCCCTTGATCGCCTTCGGCTCGGTGATGAACTCGACGGTGCGCTGGCGCTGACGAGGCTCGTCGCGCTGGTCGTCGGCGTCGGACCCGCCGCGGCGACGGCGTCCCCGGCGGCCGGAGCCGCCCTGGTCCTCGGGCTCCTCGTCGCGGCGCGAGCGGGCCGGCAGCGGCACGATCTCGGGTGCGTAGAAGTGCAGCTGCGTCGACACCTTCGACACGAACACCTCGGGCAGCAGGCCCAGGCTGACCGCGGTCACCGGCTCCGGCTGGGCGGGCTCCGGCTCGGGCGCGGAAGCCGACGCTTCGACAGGCTCAGCGTCCGCAGGAGGCTCAGCGTCCGCAGGAGGCTCAGCGTCCGCAGGAGGCTCGGCGTCCGCGACGGGGTCGGCGTCCGTGACGGGGTCGACGGGCGCGAGGATCTCCTCGGCTACCGGCTGCTCCGGCGTCGCGTCGTGGGTGCGGGTGTTGTTGTCATCGTTCTCGTCGGCCATCTCTGGCTTGCTCCCTGCGCGGGCACTGGGTGCTCCGCGAAAACTCGTGCGGCATCGGATGCCGCGAACTCAATCGGCGTGCGGCCGGCTCAGCAGATCGGCTCAGGCCGCCCTGTCGGACCGCGTGGGGCGTCTACCCCGAAGTCTCATCGATGCGTGTCGCAACAGGTCACGACGTCATCTCCCCTCATTATCGCACCTCGGAGCCTCCGCCGCGGCATCCGTGCGCGCCGCGCCGCTCGCGTCTCACGCCGATCGCATAGCAACCGTTGGGATAATCGCGCCATGACCGCCCCGCGCACTCGGCACCTCGGCTACGGAATCTGGCTCATCGTGGCGAGCCTGATCGGATGGTGGGCGGCGTTCCAGCTCACGCTGGAGAAGTTCTTCCTGCTGGAGAACCCGGGCGAGCAGACCAGCTGCTACGTGAGCGTGCTGCTGCAGTGCGACAAGAACCTCGGCTCGTGGCAGGGCGAGGTCTTCGGCTTCCCGAACCCGATCATCGGTCTCACCGGCTGGATGGCCGTGCTCGTGATGGGCGTCGCGGTGATCGCGGGCGCCCGCTTCCCGCGCTGGTTCTGGGCGCTGTTCGGCCTCGGCATCGCCGGCGCCTTCGCGTTCGTGTGCTGGCTGATCGCGCAGAGCATCTACGTGCTCGCGGTGCTGTGCCCGTGGTGCATGGCGACCTGGGCGGTGACCATCCCGACCTTCCTCGCCACCGCGGTGCACCTGGTGCGCAACGGCACCCTGGGCGGGTCGGCGGCGGCCAGGGCGCGGGCCGGGAGGCTGATGGCGTGGGTGCCGCTGGCGACGATCCTCGCCTACGCGCTCGTGATCGCGCTGGCGCAGCTGGCGGGGCTCGACGTGCTGGGCGAGGTCGCCGGGATGGTGTTCTGACCCGCACGGACGACGAAGGGCGCCCACGAGGGGCGCCCTTCTCGTTTCAGGGGTCGGCTCAGCCGAACCAGATCTGCAGCTCGCGGGCGGCGGATTCGGGGCTGTCCGAGCCGTGCACCAGGTTCTGCTGCACCTTCAGGCCCCAGTCCCGGCCGAAGTCGCCGCGGATGGTGCCGGGCGCCGCGACGGTCGGGTCGGTGGCGCCGGCGAGCGAGCGGAAGCCCTCGATCACGCGGTTGCCGGCGAGGCGGATCGCGACCGACGGGCCCGACATCATGAACTCGATGAGCGGCTCGTAGAACGGCTTGCCCTCGTGCTCGGCGTAGTGCGCGGCGAGCAGTTCGCGGTCGGGCTCGACGAGACGGATGTCGACGAGCGCGTACCCCTTCGCCTCGATGCGGGCGAGGATCGCGCCGGTCAGGCCGCGGGCGACGCCGTCGGGCTTGACGAGGACGAGGGTTTCTTCAGTGGCCATGTCATTCGCTCTCTGTGTGAGTGTCTGCCGGCGGCCCGGCCGGACCTCGCCGGTCCAGGCGGGCCCCCACGATCGTCGCATACGCCCACATTCCGCCGAAAATCAGGGCGACGAGGGCGATGGCGGGCACGACCACGGCGGCGAGCAGCACGACGACCTGCAGCGCCCAGCCGACCGCGATGGCGCCGGGCCGGGCGATCGCCCCGGCCGTGGCGATCATCGCGACCGCGACGGCGAGACCGCCGACGACGCCCCACCAGTCCGGGATGCCGTCCGGCAGCGCCCGCAGCCCGAACACGGTGAGCCCGGCGAGGAAGACGATGATCGACTCGAAGCCGAGCACGATCGCGCCGAGCTTCTGGACGAGGGTGCGCGGCGCGCGGACGCGCGGACCGCTCACGCCCGCCACCCCGACTTCCAGTCCTCCTCCTCCGCGAGGCCGATCGCCTCGCCCGCCAGCACGACGGACCCGGCGATCACCACGGCGCGGCGGTCGGATGCGGCCGCCCACTCCCGGGCGGCATCCGCGGCTTCGGCGAGGGTCGGATGCACGCTGGCGCGGCGTCCTCGCTCCTCGACGAGGTCGGCGATGGCATCCGCGTCGCTGGCGCGCTCGGAGTCGGGGGCGGTGGCGAACACCTCCGTGACCGCCGGCAGCAGCCGGTCGACGATGCCCTCGGCATCCTTGTCGGCGAGCACGCCGAGCACGAGACCCCACTCGTCGAAGTCGAAGCTGTCGCCGAGCGCCTGCGCCAGCGCGGCGGCGCCGTGCGGGTTGTGCGCCGCGTCGACCAGCACGGTCGGCGCGATGCCGACGAGCTGGAGGCGTCCGGGCGAGGTGGCGTTCTGCAGCCCCTCGGCGAGGATGTCGCCGGCGATGTGCTGCGAGGCCGCGCCGATCAGCGACTCCACGGCGGCGACGGCGAGGGCGGCGTTGTGCCCCTGGTGCGCGCCGTACTGCGGCAGGTACTCCTCGACGTACTCGCCCGCGAGCCCGCGGATCGTGAGCAGCTGCCCGCCCACGGCGAGGCGCTGATCCACGAGGCCGAAGTCGTCGCCGGCGAAGGCGATGGTCGCGCCCCGCTCGGCCGCCACCCGGCGCAGCACCTCGGCCGCCTCCGGCGGCTGCTGCGCCGAGACCACGGCCGCGCCGTCCTTGATGATGCCGGCCTTCACCTCGGCGATCTTCGCGATCGTGTCGCCGAGGCGGTCGGCGTGATCGAGATCGATCGGGGTGAACACCGCCACGTCGCCGTCGGCGGTGTTCGTGGAGTCCCACGAGCCGCCCATGCCGACCTCCAGCACCAGCACGTCCACCGGTGCGTCGGATGCCGCGACGAAGGCGAGCACCGTGAGCAGCTCGAAGAAGGTCAGCGGCGCGTCGCCGGTCGCCTCGAGTTCGGCGTCCACGATGTCGACGAACGGCTCGATCTCGTCCCAGGCGTCGGCGATCGCGGCATCCGCGATGGGCTCGCCGTCGATCATGATCCGCTCGGTGAACCGCTTCAGGTGCGGGCTGGTGAACAGCCCGGTGCGCAGGCCGTGCGCCCGCAGCAGGCTCTCGATCATCCGCGCCGTCGAGGTCTTCCCGTTCGTGCCGGTGATGTGCACGACGCGGTAGGTGCGCTGCGGGTCGTCCAGCAGGGTCAGGATGCGGGCGACCCGCTCCTTCCGCGGCTGCACCCAGCGCTCCCCCGCCCTGGCCAGCAGGGCCTCGTACACGGCATCCGCTCGCTGCACGTCGCTCACAGTGCCGCGCTCCGCTCGCTCAGCGCCTCGGGCGCGCCGGCGCCGAGCCGCGTCACGGCGACGGCGAAGGCGCCGCGGTTGGCGTAGGTGCCCTTGGCGATCTCGGCCACGTGCTCGGCATCCGCGAGCGCCTCGCCGGCGCGCAGGACCCGGTGCTCGAGGGCGAGGGTCTCCCCCGCGACGTCGGCGATGTCGAACGCCGAGGCCACGGCATCCGCATCCGCGTCGTCCTCGAAGCGCAGCTCGAGGCGGATGCGGTCGCTGACGTCGAAACCGGCGTTCTTGCGGGTGTCCTGCACCGCGCGGATCACGTCGCGCGCGAGCCCCTCGGCCTCCAGCTCCGGGGTCGTGGCGGTGTCGAGCAGCACGAAGCCGCCGGACGGGACCAGTGCGAGGGCCTCGCCCTCCGGCCGGCCGGTGGTCTCCAGCACCAGCTCGTACTCCGAGGGCTCGAGCACGACGCCGTCCGCGGTGACCACGCCGTTCTCCTCGGTCCAGAAGCCCTCCTTGGCGGCGCGGATCACCCGCTGCACCTCCTTGCCCAGGCGCGGGCCGGCGGCGCGGGCGTTCACGCTCAGCCGGTGGCTGATGCCGTACTCGGCGGCGGCGG
Source organism: Microbacterium sp. EF45047 (assembly GCF_028472845.1). Classification (NCBI taxonomy): domain Bacteria; kingdom Bacillati; phylum Actinomycetota; class Actinomycetes; order Micrococcales; family Microbacteriaceae; genus Microbacterium; species Microbacterium sp. EF45047. The sequence continues at coordinate 1,552,341 of NZ_CP069429.1, forward strand.
TGTCGGTGAGCGGCACGAGCTCGACGGACTTGACGTTGAGCTCCTCGCGCAGGATGTCCTCGAACCGGGCGAGCTCGGCGGCGAGCGGAGACACCACCGTGAGCCGGGCCAGCGGCAGGCGCACCCGCAGCTTCTCCTTCTTGCGCAGCGCGTTGCCGACGCTGGAGAGCTCGCGGACCGCGTCCATCGCGTCGCGGACGTCGTCCGCCGCGGGGAAGGCGGAGGCGTCCGGCCAGTCGGTCAGGTGCACGCTGCGGCCGCCGGTGAGCCCCTGCCAGACCCGCTCGCTGATCAGCGGCACCAGCGGTGCGGCGACGCGGGTCAGGGTCTCCAGCACCGTGTACAGGGTGTCGAACGCCTGGCGGCTCTCCGGGTCCTCGGTCACGCCCGCCCAGAACCGGTCGCGCGAACGGCGGATGTACCAGTTCGTGAGCACCTCGGCGAAGTCGCGCAGGCGCGCGGCCGCGGTCGTGGAGTCGAGCCCCTCGAGGTCCTCGCGCACCTCGCGGATGAGGTCGCCGGTGCGGGCGAGGATGTAGCGGTCGAGGACGTCGGCGGAGTCGGTGCGCCACTGCGCCTCGTAGCCGCCGGCTGCGGCACCGGTGGCGGCATTCGCGTAGGTGGCGAAGAAGTACCACGAGTTCCACAGCGGCAGGATGAACTCCCGCACGCCGGCGCGGATGCCCTCCTCGGTCACCGACAGGTTGCCGCCGCGGAGCACCGAGCTGGACATCAGGAACCAGCGCATCGCGTCGGAGCCGTCCCGGTCGAAGACCTCGGACACGTCCGGGTAGTTCCGCAGCGACTTCGACATCTTGTACCCGTCGCTGCCGAGGACGATGCCGTGGCAGCTGACGCCGGTGAACGCCGGGCGATCGAACAGCGCGGTGGAGAGCACGTGCATGACGTAGAACCAGCCGCGGGTCTGCCCGATGTACTCCACGATGAAGTCCGCCGGGGCGTGCGTGTCGAACCACTCCTGGTTCTCGAACGGGTAGTGCACCTGGGCGTACGGCATGGAGCCGGAGTCGAACCAGACGTCGAAGACGTCCTCGATGCGGCGCATGGTGCTCTTGCCGGTCGGGTCGTCCGGGTTCGGCCGGGTCAGCGCGTCGATGTACGGCCGGTGCAGGTCGATCTCGCCCTCGGGGTTGCGCGGCAGCGCGCCGAAGTCGCGCTCGAGCTCCTCGAGGGAGCCGTACACGTCCACGCGCGGGTGCTCGGGGTCGTCGCTCTTCCACACCGGGATCGGCGAACCCCAGTAGCGGTTGCGGCTGATCGACCAGTCGCGGGCGCCTTCCAGCCACTTGCCGAACTGGCCGTGCTTGACGTTCTCCGGCACCCAGGTGATCTGCTCGTTGTTCGCCAGCAGCCGGTCTTTGATGTCGGTGACGCGGATGAACCAGCTGGAGACCGCCTTGTAGATGAGGGGGTTCCGGCAGCGCCAGCAGTGCGGGTACGAGTGCTCGTAGCTCTGCAGGCGCAGCAGCCGCCCGGCGCTGCGGATCAGGCGGACCAGCGGCGTGTTCGCGTCCATCCAGAGTTCGCCCGCGACGTCGGTCACCTGCGGCAGGAAGCGCCCGCCGTCGTCGAGGGAGATGATCGTGGGGATGCCGGCGGCGCCGGTCACCCGCTGGTCGTCCTCACCGTAGGCCGGAGCCTGGTGCACGACGCCGGTGCCGTCGCCGGTGGTGACGTAGTCGTCGACGAGGATCCGCCAGGCGTTCTCGGTGCCCCACGTCTCGGTGTCGGTGTAGTAGTCGAACAGCGGCTCGTAGGCGACCCCGTCGAGGTCAGCGCCGCGGTGCACGGTCTCGACCGCGGCGAGCGCGTCCTCGGCGCTCTCGTAGCCGAGGTCCTTCGCGTAGCCGCCCAGGAGCTCCCGGGCGAGGAGGTAGCGGGCGGCGGGAGCTGAGCCCGTCGAAGCGGTCGAAGCGGATGCTGAGCCCGTCGAAGCGTCCGCTGAGCCTGTCGAAGCGGTTGCTGAGCCGGTCGAAGCGCCCGCAGCATCCGACGCGCCGTTCGGGCCCGCGGGCACGACGACGTACTCGATCTCGGGCCCCACGGCGAGCGCGAGGTTCGTCGGCAGGGTCCACGGCGTCGTCGTCCACGCCAGCGCCCGGACGCCGTCGAGGCCGAGGGCCTGCGCGCGCTCGCCGGTGAGCGGGAACGCGACGGTGACGGACGGGTCCTGACGCATCTGGTACACGTCGTCGTCCATCCGCAGCTCGTGCGCGGAGAGCGGAGTCTCGTCGCGCCAGCAGTACGGCAGCACGCGGTAGCCCTCGTAGGCGAGGCCCTTGTCGTACAGGGTCTTGAACGCCCAGAGCACGCTCTCCATGTATCCGAGGTCGAGGGTCTTGTACCCGCGTTCGAAGTCGACCCAGCGGGCCTGGCGGGTGACGTAGTCCTCCCACTCGCGGGTGTAGGCGAGCACCGAGCCGCGCGCCTTCGCGTTGAAGACGTCGATGCCCATCTCCTCGATCTCGCTCTTCTCGGTGATGCCGAGCTGCTTCATCGCCTCGAGCTCCGCGGGCAGGCCGTGCGTGTCCCACCCGAACACGCGGTCGACCTTCTTGCCGAGCATGGTCTGGAAGCGCGGGAACACGTCCTTCGCGTACCCGGTGAGGAGGTGGCCGTAGTGCGGCAGGCCGTTGGCGAACGGCGGGCCGTCGTAGAACACCCACTCCTCGGCGCCCTCGCGCTGCGCGATGGACGCCCGGAAGGTGTCGTCGGCCTTCCAGTACTCGAGCACCTCGCGCTCGATCTCCGGGAACCGCGGGCTCGGGCTGACGGATGCCGTGGCGGCCTGGCCGAACGACGCGCCGGGGGCGCTGACGGGGATGCGGGGGTAGGTCATCGGTCTCTCGCAGTGATCGGTGGTGACGGCGGATGCTGCTGCGAGGACGACCCTTGCGGACCGCGGTACCACCCCGCGTGCGTCACCGGACGGCGACGCCACTCTCACTGCGGCTGTGACGGGCCTGACCCGCTCGGTTCTACTTGCCTCGACCTGCTGCGCGTGCGCTGAACCTGTCGAGACGTTCTTCCGAGAGCTCCCCGGTGATGGCCGGATCGATGCCGATGCGCTCCATTGTACGCGGGCCGCCGGGCGGGCGGGGCGTTGCCGCGGAGGGAGGCTATGCGGCGCGGTGCAGCCCCTGGGCCACGGCGCGCATGATCAGGTCCTGCACCACGTGCCATTCGAACATCACCTGCCGATACGAGACCCGGATCACGTGGTAGCCGAGCAGCATCAGCTCGGCGTCGTGACGGATGTCCTCGCTGCGCTGCGCGCCGACGTGATGCTTCCCGTCGATCTGCAGCACGAGGCGGTCGCCGATCAGCGCATCGACCCGGTGCCCGTGGATCCAGATCTGCACCCGGATCGGCAGCCGCAGCCAGGCCAGCCGGCGACGCAGATACGTCTCGAGACCGGCATCCGCGAACGGCGAGGCTTCCGCGAGCACCCGGCGGGCCGCGGGCCGCAGCGGCAGCCGCTCCAGCACTCCGCGCTCGACGAGGCCGAGGTTGAGCGCGGACTCCCACGTCGCGAGCGCCTGCTCGAACGGCTCGCACTCGGCGATGTAGGCGAGGACGTTCTCGATCGGGTCGACGAGGGCGTCCGGATGCCGCGGCACCACCGGCTCACCCCAGTGCACCTTCGCCCGCACGCCGACCCTGCCGGTCCGGTTCGGCGGCACCGCCACATGCGGCTCACCTCCGGCATCGTGCAGCCACAGGCCGAGCATCCGGGCCCGGGTGCGGCACGTGAGCACCACGCCGAACCGGGCGGCGGACAGCAGCATCCGGCGCGCGGCGGGGACGGCGACCCAGCCCCGCCGCGGGCGGATGAGCAGCCCGGCGCGGACGGCGGTCTCCAGGGCGCGTCTGCCGAAACCCTGCTCGATGAGGCGGGCGGTGCGGATCACCTCGCCGTGCTCGGACACGAAGCGGACGATGTCGGAAACGGACGGCGTCATCCCGCCATCGTGATCGTGCCGCAGGTGCGCGGACCCGGCGGACCCGGGAACTGTGGAGAGCTTCCCCCGTCGCCGGGATTGTGCAGAACCATCCCCGCGCCCCTCGCGCGGCCATGTACACCTCCCGCGGCCCGTTCTCCGGCATCCGTCCGCGCGAAGCGCACATGGCCGCGCGAAGAACACGCTCCGCCGCGCATCCGACCCCGCGGATCGAAGCCGGCCGACATCCGTACCGCGCCGCCGCACTCGTACCCCGGCCCTGCCCGGCCGTATCCAGCCGTACACAACCGCGGACATGTGCAGTTCCCGCGGCCGTTTCCCCGCATTCCATCCGCGCGAAGCGCACAACTCCGCGCGAACAGCACGCACCGAGCTCCCACCCGAAACCCGCAGCGCGCCGGCCCCGGGTCACCTCCCGGCGTCGAGGAGCTCGCGCGTGAACGGATGCCGCGGGGCGGCGAACACGTCCCGCACCGGCCCCTGCTCCACGATCGCTCCGTCCTGCATGACGAGGACGTCATCGGCGACGGCGGCGACGACGTCGAGGTCGTGCGAGATGAAGATCATGGTGAGCCCGCGGTCCCGCTGCAGGCGCAGCAGCAGCTGCAGCACCCGCTCGCGCACCGACGGGTCCAGCGCGGAGACCGGCTCGTCGAGCACGAGCACGGTCGGGTCCGCGGCGAGCGCCCGTGCGATCGCGGCGCGCTGCCGCTGCCCGCCCGACAGCGCCCTCGGCCGTCGCGCACCCAGCCGCGGGTCGAGATCCACCTCCGCCAGGAGCGCCGCGACCCGCGCGGGGCGCCGACTCCGCGGCATGCCGGCGGCCTGCAGCGCCTCCCGCAGTGAGCGCTCGATCGTCCAACGCGGATCGAACGCCCCCAGCGGGTTCTGGTGCACGAACTGCACCCGCGGCGCGCCGGTCCACCGCAGCTCGCCCGCATCCGGGCGATCCACGCCGATCAGCATCCGGGCGAGCGTGGTCTTCCCCGATCCCGACTCCCCCACGATCCCGAGCGTCCGGCCGCGGCGCACCGTGAACCCGGCATCCGTCACCGCCGGCACCCCGGCGAACGCCTTCGACAGCCCGCGCACCTCCAGCACGGGGTCCGGGTCTCCCTCCGCCTGCGGCCGGGGGCGGTGCATGGTCGCCGCGATCAGCTGCCGCGTGTACTCGTGCTGCGGATGCTCCAGCACCTCCACGGTCGCCCCGGACTCGATCATCGTCCCCTCGCGCATGACCAGCACCCGGTCGGCGATTCGGCGCACGGCCGCGAAGTCGTGGCTGATGAACAGCACGGCCGTCCCCTGATCCGCGATCGAGCGCAGCAGGTCGAGCACCCGCGCCTGCACGGTCGCGTCGAGGGCCGTGGTCGGCTCGTCGGCGATGAGGATCCGCGGGCCCGCCGCCAGCGCCGAGGCGATCAGCGCCCGCTGCCGCAGACCGCCGGACAGCTCGTGCGGGTACTGCCGCGCACGCCGCTCCGGCTCGGGCATCCACACCCGCTCCAGCTGCGCGCGCACCCGGGCCCGCAGCGCCGCGCCGCGCACACCGGGCTCGTGCAGCCGGAGCGGCTCCGCCACCTCGTTGCCGATCCGCTGCAGCGGGTCGAGCGAGACCAGCGCATCCTGCGAGACGAGGGCGATCGCCGCCCCGCGCAGGCGCCGCCATGCGCGCTCACCGAGCCGCCGCGCGTCCTCTCCTCCGATCTCGAGCCGGGATGCGTCCACGGCGCCATCCGTGGGAAGCAGGCCGAGCAGGGCACGCGCGGTGAGCGACTTCCCCGCTCCGGACTCCCCGACGATCGCCACGCACTCGCCGGGTGCGACCGCCAGGGACACGCCGTCGACGACGGTCGCATCCCCGAAGCGAATGCGCAGCCCCTCGACCTCGAGCGCGCTCATCGCCGCCCCTCGCTCCGAGCCCGCAGCACGCGGCCGACGATCGTCGCCGCGATCACGGTGACGGTGATCGCCGCGCCGGGGAACACCGGCACCCACCACGCCGTGCCGAGCACGTTCCGCCCGCCGGCGAGCATCAGACCCCATTCCGGCGTCGGCTCGGTCGGCCCGAGCCCGAGGAAGCTGAGTCCGGCGGCCGCCAGGATGCTGGATCCGATGCCGATCGTCGCCAGGACGCTGAGCGCGCCGAGCACCCCCGGGATGACATGCCGCAGGAACGCCCGCACCGGCCCGACGCCCAGGATGCGCGCCGCCTCCACGTGCTCCGCCAGGCGCAGGGTACGGGTCTGAGTGCGGGCGAGCCGCAGATACACCGGCACGGCGGCGATGGTCACCGCGATCGCCACGTTGGCGTGCCCGGGGCCGAGCACGGCCACGATCACGAGCGCCACGAGGAACTCCGGGAACGCCAGCAGGATGTCGGTCAGGCGCATCAGCACCGCGTCGACGACCCGCGGCGCACTCCCCGACAGCGCTCCCGCCACCAGCCCCAGCAGCAGTGCCAGGCCGGTGGCGAGCACGCCGATGCCGACCGACGCCCCGGCGCCGTGCACCACCCGCGAGAACACGTCGCGACCGCTCTGATCGGTGCCGAAGAGGTGCTCTGCACTCGGCGGCCGCAGCGCCGCGCGCACATCCGTCTGCAGCGGGTCGTGCGTCGCGACCAGCCCTGGTGCGAGTGCCGCGAACGCTACGACGGCGAGGACCACGACCGCGGACCACAGGCCGATGGTCGCCAGAGACGACGGCCCGGGTCGCCGGATCCGCGTGCGCACCTCGCTCCGGATGCCGGATGCCGCGCTCACCGCCGCTCCTCCACCGCCGGCACCGCGACCGCGGACGCCGCCGTGAGCGGCCTGGACCCGCGCAGCCGCGGATCGATGAGCGGATGCAGCAGCTCGATGATGACGTTCACCACGACGAACACGGCGGCGCTGAGCATGATCACCCCGGTCACCACCGGCAGGTCCCGGTCGGTGATCGCGGTGAGCGTCACCCGTCCGAGTCCCGGCCGGGCGAACACCGTCTCCACGAGCACGGCGCCGCCGAGGAGGGACCCGACGAGGTAGGCGGTGAGCGTGAGCGCGTTCGCCGCACCGTGTCGCAGCGTGTGACGGAGTGTGAGCCACGCCGGCCCGGCGCCCCGGGCGCGGACGGTCTCCGCGAACGGCTGCCGCTCCGCCTGGTCGATGCCGTCGCGGAGCACCTGCCCGATCAGGGCGGCCACCGGAAGCGCGAGCGTCACCGCAGGCAGGACGATCGTGGCCGGGTTGCGCGTCCCGGCGACCGGGAACCAGCCGAGGCCGAAGGCGAAGACACCCAGCAGCACCAGCCCGATCCAGAACACCGGGGACGACAGCACGACGAGCTCGACCGTGACGACCACGGCGCGGGCGGGGCCGCGGCGGGCGAAGAGCGCCAGCGCGAGCGCGAGCACGACGGCGATCGCGAGGGCGAGTGTGGCCAGCTGCACCGTGGCGCCGAGCTGCCGCCCGATCACCTCCGCCACCGGCATCCGCAGCTGGTACGACTCGCCCAGATCGCCGCGCAGCAGCCGGCCCAAGAACGCGAGGTACTGCGCGGGCCACGGCCGGTCCAGGCCGAGCTCGGCGCGGATGCCGTCCTTCACGGCATCCGACACCTGCGCCTGCGGACCGAGCATCACCTCGACCGGGTCGCCGGGGATCGCCCGGAAGGCGAGGAACGCGAGGGTCGCCGCGCCCCACAGCACGAGGGCCGCGGAGACGGCGAGCTCGGCGCCCCGCCGGATCACTTCCCGGCGACCGTGGCGCCGTGGAACAGCGGGCGCCCGTACAGGTCGAAGGTCAGCCCGTCGACGGTGTCGGCCACGGCCGTGATCAGCGAGGGCGTGTACAGCGGGACGATCGCCACGTGCTCGGCGTTCCACCGCTGCAGCGCCCCGTACGCCTCCGCGCGTTCGGCGTCGTCGGTGGACGCCAGGCCCCGCGCGAGGAGCGCGTCGACCTCGGCGTCCTTCACCTGAGAGGCGTTCTGGAACCCGTCGGTGGAGAGGTGGCTACGCAGCAGGTCGGCATCCACGCCCGAGAAGCCCCAGTCGGTGATGTCGAACGTCTTCGGGCCGTACTGCTCGTTGTAGGCGCCGGGCTCGAGCACCTCGCGCTGGATCTCGAATCCCACCTCGGCGAGGTCGGACTGGATGGCGTTCGCGAGGGTGGTGCGCTCCTCGGGCACCGGGGTCCAGGCGATCCAGCGCGCCGAGAGCCGCTTGCCGTCCTTCATGCGGATGCCGTCGCTGTCGCGCGCCGTCCATCCTGCGGCGTCCAGCAGCGCGTTCGCCTCGTCGCGGTCGAAGGCGTTGGCCCCCTCGACGGAGGCGTCGTAGTACGGGGTGGAGGCGCTGAGGATGCTCCAGGCGCGCGGGAACTCGCCGTGGAAGATCTCCTCGACGGCGGTGTCCACGTCGATCGCACGGGCGAACGCCTGGCGCACGCGCTGGTCGGCGAAGACGCCGTACGCCTCGTTGAGGAACAGCGAGTACGGCAGCCCCGGGTACTCGATCGATTCGACGGTCAGCCCCTCGGGCAGCTCGCCGACCTGACGCGGGGTGAGGTTGCTGGCCAGATCCGCCTCGCCGCTCTCCACGACGCCGGCGCGCACGGATGCCTCGGGGAGGATCTCGACGCGCAGCGTCTCGAATGCGGGCGCCTCCTCGCCGTGCGGGCCCCAGGCGTAGTCGTCGTTGCGGGTGTACACGATCTCCTGGTCGGGGGTGTACTCGGTGAGCTCGAACGGGCCGGTGCCGACCGTGATGCCCGGTCCCCCGGCCTTCAGCTCGTCGGCCGCCTCGGCCAGCACCTTCGGCGAGTAGAAGCCGAGCTGGGCGGTGCTCGCCGCCTGCAGGAACGGCGCGTACGGCTGAGTGAAGCGCACGGCGACCTCGTGCTCGCCACGCACCTCGGTGCCGGCGTAGTAGTCGGCGCCGAGCATGCTGGCCGCCTGGGCCGATGCCGTCTCCGGGTCGGCGATCCGGTCGAAGTTCGCCTTCACCGCCTCGGCGTCGAAGGGCTCGCCGTCGTGGAAGGTCACGTCGTCGCGCAGCCGGAACGTGTAGGTGGTGCCGTCGGGTGAGACCTCCCAGCTCTCCGCCAGCCAGGGCGAGAACGTGCCGTCCGCCTCCTGGAACACCAGGGAGTCGAGCACCTGCCGCTGCACCATCGCCGACACGTCGAGCTGGCTGACCTGCGGGTCCATGTGACCGGCGGAGAGGTTCGCGCCCTCGATCGCCCAGACGATCTCGCCGTCGCCGTCCGAGCTGCCGCCGCCGGGTGCGGTGCACGCGCTGAGCAGGAGGGCGGAAGCCGCGGCGAGCGCGGCGAAGGGCACGAGACGGCGCACGGATGCGGGCATGACAGACCTCGGAGCAGGGACGAGCAGGGAACGATCCATGCTACTCCCGGGTTGTTGGACCGGGTCGATCTACCACAGCGGCATCCGCCGTCCAACGCCTTGTAGACTGTCCCGACAACCCACACTCAGGCACGCTCACACGGTGCCGCACACATCGCTCAAGGAGACCCTCATGTCCGCGATCCCCGACAAGCCCGCCCTCGAAGGTCTCGAAGCGAAGTGGGACGAGGTCTGGTCCCGGGAGGGGACCTACCTGTTCGACCGCGCACGCGCCGCCGCTTCCGGCCGTGAGGGCGTCTACTCGATCGACACGCCGCCGCCCACGGCATCCGGCAGCCTCCACATCGGCCACGTGTTCTCCTATACGCACACCGACATCAAGGCACGCTTCGAGCGGATGCGGGGCAAGACGGTGTTCTACCCGATGGGCTGGGACGACAATGGCCTGCCCACCGAGCGGCGGGTGCAGAACTACTACGGCGTGCGCTGCGACCCCTCGCTCCCCTACGACCCCGACTTCACACCCCCGTTCGAGGGCGGCGACAACAAGTCCAGCCGCGCCGCCGATCAGAGGCCGATCAGCCGCCGCAACTTCATCGAGCTGTGCGAGAAGCTCACCGTCGAGGACGAGAAGCACTTCGAGGCGCTGTTCCGCCAGCTCGGCCTGAGCGTCGACTGGACCCAGACCTACCGCACCATCTCCGACGAGACGATCCGGCAGAGCCAGCTCGCCTTCCTGCGCAACCTGGAGCGCGGCGAGGCGTACCAGTCGCTCGCCCCCACGCTGTGGGACATCGACTTCCGCTCCGCGATCGCGCAGGCCGAGCTGGAGGACCGCGAGCAGCCGGCCTCGTTCCACCGTCTCGCCTTCCACAAGACCGACGGCTCCGGCGACATCCACATCGAGACCACCCGGCCCGAGCTGCTCGCCGCCTGCGTGGCCCTCGTCGCGCATCCGGACGACGAGCGCTACCAGCCGCACTTCGGCACCACTGTGCAGACCCCGCTGTTCGACGTCGAGGTTCCGGTGCTCGCGCACCACCTCGCGCAGCCGGACAAGGGCACCGGCATCGCCATGATCTGCACCTTCGGCGATGTCACCGACATCGTGTGGTGGCGCGAGCTGGACCTCCCCAACCGCACCATCCTCGGCCAGGACGGCCGCGTCCTCGCCGAGGCGCCGGAGGCGATCACGAGCGACGCGGGGCGGTCCGCGTACGCCGAACTGGCCGGGAAGACCGTGTTCAGCGCCCGCAAGCGGATCGTCGAGCTGCTCGAGGAGTCCGGTGAGCTGCTCGAAGTGTCCAAGCCGTTCCAGCACGCGGTGAAGTTCTACGAGAAAGGCGACCGCCCGCTCGAGATCGTCTCCACGCGCCAGTGGTACATCCGCAACGGCGCCCGCGACACCGACCTGCGCGACCGTCTCATCGAGAACGGCCGCGAGCTCACCTGGCACCCCGACTTCATGCGGGTGCGCTACGAGAACTGGGTCGGCGGCCTCACCGGCGACTGGCTCATCTCGCGACAGCGCTTCTTCGGCGTGCCGATCCCGGTCTGGTACGCGCTCGACGAGAACGGCGAGCGGGACTACGACCGGGTGCTCGTGCCGGACGCCGCGCAGCTGCCGATCGACCCGACCAGCGACGTGCCGGCCGGCTACACCGAGGACCAGCGCGGCAAGCCCGGCGGGTTCGACGGCGAGAAGGACATCTTCGACACCTGGGCGACGTCGTCGCTGACCCCGCAGCTCGCAGGCGGCTGGGAGCGCGACGAGGACCTCTGGGAGCTCGTGGCGCCGTTCGACCTGCGCCCGCAGGGTCAGGACATCATCCGCACCTGGCTGTTCTCGACGATGCTGCGCTCCACCCTGGAGGACGGCCGGTCGCCGTGGCGCAACGCGGCGATCTCCGGCTTCATCGTGGACCCGGACCGCAAGAAGATGTCGAAGTCGAAGGGCAACGTGGTCACCCCCGCCGACATCCTCGACAAGCACGGGTCGGACGCTGTGCGCTACTGGTCCGCGTCGAGCCGGCTGGGCATGGACGCCGCCTTCGACCCGCAGAACCCGACGCAGGTGAAGATCGGCCGGCGCCTGGCGATCAAGATCCTGAACGCCGCGAAGTTCGTGCTGTCCTTCCCGGTTCCGGAGGGGGCGCAGATCACGCACGCCCTGGACGCGTCGATGCTCACCGCGCTGGACGGCGTGGTGCGTGAGGCGACGAAGGCGTACGAGAACTACGACCAGGCCCGCGCGCTCGATGTGACCGAAGCGTTCTTCTGGACGTTCTGCGACGACTACCTCGAGCTCGTGAAGGAGCGCGCCTACAACCAGGCCGACGTGGGTCAGGCATCGGCCGCGCTGGCGCTGCGCCTGGCGCTGTCGACGCTGCTGAGGCTGCTCGCCCCGATCATCTCGTTCGCCACCGAGGAGGCGTGGTCGTGGTTCGAGGAGGGCTCGATCCACACCGCGTCCTGGCCGGAGCCGCTCGGCATCGAGGGCGACCCGACCGTGCTCGCCGCGACCAGCGCGGCGCTGATCGGCATCCGGCGTGCGAAGACCGAGGCCAAGGCTTCGCAGAAGACGCCGGTCGCGCGGGCGACGATCGCCGCGCCGGCGGCGACCATCGACGCCCTGCGCGCGGCGGTCGACGATCTGCGCGCCGTGGGCCGCATAGCGCACCTCGAGTTCGCGGATGCCGAGGAGCTGACCGTGACGCAGATCGAGCTCGCCCCGGTGGAGGTGTGATGCAGCTCGGAACGCGCTGGGCCGCGGGGGCGGAGCCGCCCGCATCCGTTCCCGCGGCGCTGCGCCCCGCGATCGCCGAGGTCGAGGCGAAGGGCCTCGGCGGGCACTGGACGCTCACGTGGCTCGAGGGCCGCCCGATCGCCGAGCTGGATGCCGGGTGGGAGGTCCTCCTCACTGCATCCGGCGACGTCATCGCCCGTCCCTTCGAGGACTGACCCCGGGGTCGTCGAGCGATGTCGGCGGGAGGATCCCGCATCCCTCAGCGGCTTCCGCGATGCGTTTTGCTCCCGGCGGCACCGGCCATCAACGTCGCCGGGAGCTTCCCGCATCCCGCAGCGCCTCCCCGGTGCGATTTCCTCCCCGCGGCGGACGACGCGACCGCCCGCGCGTCAGCGCGGCCGCGATCCGATCGCCAGCAGCGCGATGTCCAGCGCCCGCGGGTCCTGCCGGCGCGCCCGCTGCTCGCGCAGCAGGTCGGCGGCGAGCTCGCGGCGCTCGGCGCGGGCGGCGATGCGCCGCTCGACGTACCGGGAGAGTGCCGATGCGATGCGCTGCAGTGTCCGTTCCAGCGGAGTCGGCGCCGCGAGATATGGAGATGCGGTGATCATGGCATCCTGATGGCGGAGCTGCGCCCGATCGCCTCGCGGAAGCCATCCCGAGCTCGCACACCGCTCCCTGAGGAGGACTCATGACCGCATTGCCCGCCGGCCCGTTCGGGCCCGCCGATCGGATCGACCTGACCGCGACGCCTCTCGCCGTCGTCCGGCGCGCCGGTCTGCGGGTCGACGACCTCACCGAGGCGTTCGATGCAGGGTACGGGGCGCTCGGCCGGCTCATCGCGGACGGCCGGGTGGTGCCGGCCGGTCCTGCGATGGCGATCTACCGCGGCGACCCGATGGGCGTCTTCGACCTGGAGATCGGCTTCCCTCTGCGCACGCCGCTCGCGGATGCGGTGGATGCCGGTGGCGCGGAGACCGTGCATCCGTCGGAGCTGCCTCAGGGACCGGCGTTCGCGACCACGGCGGTCGGCCCGTACGACCAGCTCGGATCGGCGTGGGGCGCACTGGTGCAGCGCGCCGCCGACCAGGGCGCCGCACCGGCGGGCATCTGGATCGAGAGCTACGTCTCGGACCCCAGCGACACTCCCGCCGACCGTCTCCGCACCGACCTCATCATGCCGCTGCGACCCTGACCCAGGCCGGTCGGGCGCGCGGTCAGGCGCTCGTGCGCTTGCGCTCGACGACGAGGTGGCAGCTCACTGTGCGAGCGGCGCCCGATCTGCGGATGAGAACTCTCTCATCCGCGCACGCGGCGCGGCCGACTCGGCCAGACTGGAGCCATGGCACGCTGGGCGTACCTCTCCCTCCCGGTCGGCGCCGTGCTCCTGCTCGGGGCGTGGTGGGCGGCGGACCGGGGCTTCGGCGAGCCGGAGCCGGATCTCGGACCGGCGATCACGCTCACCCCCGCGCCATCCATGACCCCGTCGGCACCTCCCCCGGCCCCCGGCGATCCGGCGCCCGGCGATCCGGCGCCCGGCGGGCAGCCCCCGGGCGGCACCGCGCCCGTCGGCCCGGCGCAGACCGTGCCGCCCGCTCCGCCGCAGGATGCCGGAAGCGACGACGACGGCCAGGAGCCGGACCAGGACGACGACGGCGACGACGATGACTCCGCGGAGTGACGGGCGTCGTGCGCTGACCGTGCGCACGCGGATCCTCGCCTGGACGCTCCTCGTCGTCGCGATCGCGCTGTGCGCCATCGTCCTGGTGACCGGTACCTCGCACACAACGTGCCCGAGCAGCACGAGACGTTCTTCAGCGTCGTGGACGGCCGGGCCGATCGGCGCAGCGGCACCGCCCCACCGGCACGGCTGGACACCGACGACACCCTGATCCGCGCCGCGGCGGAGGCCGAGCGGCCGGTGTGGGGCCGCGAGGAGACGCCGGCCGGCCCCGTCATGTACGCCGCCCTGCCCGTCCGAATCGACGGGGACTCCTCCCGCGGGGTGCTCGTGGTCGCCGAATTCCTCGGCCCCGCGCAGGCGCGCACCTGGTCGACCGTCCTCACCATGGCTGCGGCCGGACTGATCGCGCTCGCGATCGCGGCCGCGGTCGGCTGGTTCGTCGCCGGACGTGCTCTCACACCCATCCGGGAGGTGCGCGAGACGGCGGCCCGCATCGACGGCAGCGACCTCACCCGGCGCATCGAGGTGGTCGGTTCCGACGACGCGGCCCAGCTCGCGCAGACGTTCAACCGGATGCTGGACCGCGTGCAGGCCGCGTTCGACGGGCAGCGCCGTTTCCTCGATGATGCCGGACACGAACTGCGCACCCCGATCACGGTGATCCGCGGGCATCTCGAGCTGATGGGCGACGACCCGCAGGAGCGTGCGCAGACCCTCCGGCTCGTCACCGACGAACTTGAGCGGATGTCCCGTCTCGTCGACGAGCTGATCCTGCTCGCCCGCAGCGAGAGCCCCGGATTCCTCACCACCACTGCCGTCGACCTCACCGATCTCGTGGTGGAGACCCTGGCGAAGGCATCCGCGATGGCGCCGCGCGTGTGGGCGCTCGATGCGGTGCCGGAGGGCGCCATCCGCGCGGACGGGCAGCGCCTCACCCAGGCGCTGCTCCAGCTCGCCGCCAACGCCGTCGCCCACACCGGCGAGGAGGACACCATCGCCCTCGGCGGCGAGGCCGGCCCGGCACGCGTGCGGCTGTGGGTGCGCGACACCGGCCCCGGCATCCCCGAGACCGACCAGGAACGGATCTTCGAGAGGTTCGCTCGCGGACCCGGGCCGCACCACGGGCCGGGCAGCGGCCTGGGCCTGGCGATCGTCACACGGATCGCGGAGGCGCACGGTGGCGAGGTGCATGTGCGCTCCCGTCCGGGCGAGGGCGCCGTCTTCACCGTGGACCTGCCGAGAACGGAGCCCGCACCGTGAACCGCATCCTCATCGCCGAGGACGAGGAGCGCATCGCCTCCTTCGTGGAGAAGGGCCTGCGCGCGAACGGATTCCGCTGCGAGACGGTCACGGACGGCGGGTCCGCGGTGGAGTTCGCCCGGAGTGGCGGCTTCGACCTGATGGTGCTCGACATCGGCCTGCCGGGCCTCGACGGGTTCAGCGTGCTGCGCCAGCTGCGCTCGGAGCGCGTGGACCTGCCGATCATCATCCTCACCGCGCGCGACGCCGTGGAGGACACCGTGGCGGGGCTGTCCGGCGGCGCCGACGACTACATGCGCAAGCCGTTCGCGTTCGACGAGCTGCTCGCGCGGATCCGGCTGCGGCTGGCATCCGCCGCGCCGGCCGAGGCGGTCGTGCTGCGCTCCGGTGAGCTGTCCCTGGATCTCCGCACCCGCCGCGCGGTTGCCGACGGCCGCAGCGTCGACCTGACCGCGCGGGAGTTCGCGCTGCTCGAGACCTTCCTGCGGCATCCGGAGGAGGTGCTCTCGCGGCAGCAGCTGCTGAGCCGGGTGTGGGAGTTCGATTTCGACCCGGGATCGAACGTCGTCGACGTCTACATCCGGTACCTGCGGGGCAAGATCGGGGCCGAGCGGATCGAGACGGTGCGCGGCGCGGGTTACCGTCTGCGCTGCATGTGAACTCTCTCATCCAGTGCTCACGAGGACCTCATCGCGGCCGGTGAGCATCGAAGGATCGTCACGAAGGAGTCCGCCATGTCCCTGCTCGTCCCGATCCTGACCGATCTCGTCGCGATCGTCCTCCTCGCCTACGCGCTGTATTTCCGGCGGCACCGGCGACGCGACCTGCTGCTGTCCTACGTCGCGCTGAATGTCGGTGTGCTCGCAGTGACCATCGCGATGAGCTCGGTCCCGGTGAGCGTCGGCCTCGGCATGGGGCTGTTCGGCATCCTGTCGATCATCCGGCTGCGCTCCGATCAGATCACGCAGCAGGAGATCGCGTACTACTTCGTCGCCCTCGCCCTCGGTCTGCTGGCGGGGCTCCGGCCCGCGCCGGAGTGGATGACCCCCGCGCTGTCGGCGCTCATGCTCGGGGTGATGCTGGTCGCGGACAGTCGATGGACCGCCGCGCGGACCCGTCATCACACGCTCGTGCTGGACCGGGCGTACACCGACGAGCGTCAGCTGACCGACGCCGTCACCCGGCTGCTCGACGCCTCGGTGCTGCGCGTGGAGGTACGGGACCTCGATCTGGTCCGGGACACCACGCTCGTCGATGTCCGCTATCGCGTCCGCGCCGCGCGGCCGGCATCCGTCCGAGGCGGCACCGGGAGCCGGCCCGCCATCGCGCGAACGGAGCGGATGCCGGAGGAGGCGCTCGCGTGATCCTCGCCGAGGTGCTGGGCGCCCTGCCGCCGATCTCGCTGCCGGAGCTGAACGCGCAGGCGGCGCTGATGAACCGGGTGGATCGGAAGTACTTCGTCCCGAGGGACACGCTCGCCGAGCTCATCGCCGCCCTGGGGACCGAGGCCCGCATCCTGCGCATCGCCGGGCGGAACCGCTTCCGCTACTGGACTGTGTACCTCGACACCGAGCGGTTCGACTTCTTCCGCCAGCATGTTCAACGGCGCCGGCACCGCTTCAAGGTGCGCACCCGCACCTACTGCGACTCCGGCGGGGACGTGCTCGAGGTGAAGACGAAGGGAGCCAGGGATCTCACGGTCAAGCATCGGATCGCGTGGGACCCCGCGGTGCCGTGGCAGCAGGACGAAGCGGGGCAGGCGTTCGTGAGCAGGATCACCGGAATGGATGCCGCGCAGCTGCGACCCGTGCTGCACACCCTGTACCGCCGCTCGACCCTGGTGCTCGGCGACCAGCGGATCACCCTCGACGCCGACCTCGAGTTCGGCACGGCGGAGCGGCGCATCACCGGCCCTGACGACATCCTGGTCGAGACCAAGACGCCGGCGGGCGCGTCCGACCTGGACCGGATGCTGGTGCGCGCGGGCATCCGCCCCCACCGTGTGAGCAAGTACTGCCTAGCCGCGTCGATCCTGTACCCGCAGCTGCCCGGCAACGACTGGGCCCGCCTCCGCCGCACCTATTGGAGCCTTCTGCCGCCTACGCTCGATCCGCCGCCGCCCGTCGACCAGGAGACGCGGTGACCGCATCGCCGGCCGGCCCGTTCGGGCCCGCCGATCCGGGGTCAGGCGCTCTTGCGCTTGCGCTCGAGGACGACGGTCGGGGGCGCCCCTTCGTCGACGGATGCCTTGGTCACGATGACCTTGGCGACGTCATCGGCGGACGGGATCTCGAACATGATCGGGCCGAGGACGTCCTCGAGGATGGCGCGAAGGCCGCGCGCGCCGGTCTTGCGGGCGACCGCGAGGTCGGCGATCGAGCGCAGCGCGTCCTCCTCGAACTCCAGCTGCACGCCGTCGAGCTCGAACATCCGCTGGTACTGCTTGACCAGGGCGTTGCGCGGGCCGGTGAGGATGTCGATCAGGGCGTCCTGGTCGAGCGGGGTCACCGAAGCGACGACCGGAAGGCGGCCGATGAACTCGGGGATGAGGCCGAACTTGTGCAGGTCCTCCGGCAGCACCTCGCTGAACAGGTCGAGGTCCTTGCCCTTGTCGTGCAACGGTGCCCCGAAGCCGACGCCATGCTTGCCCACCCGCGACGACACGATGTCCTCGAGCCCGGCGAAGGCCCCGGCGACGATGAACAGCACGTTCGTGGTGTCGATCTGCAGGAACTCCTGGTGCGGGTGCTTCCGTCCGCCCTGCGGGGGGACCGAAGCCACGGTGCCCTCGAGGATCTTCAGCAGCGCCTGCTGCACGCCCTCCCCGGAGACGTCGCGGGTGATCGACGGGTTCTCCGCCTTGCGGGCGATCTTGTCGACCTCGTCGATGTAGATGATGCCCGTCTCGGCGCGCTTGACGTCGTAGTCGGCCGCCTGGATGAGCTTGAGCAGGATGTTCTCGACGTCCTCACCGACGTACCCCGCCTCGGTGAGCGCAGTGGCGTCGGCGACGGCGAACGGCACGTTCAGCCGCTTCGCGAGCGTCTGCGCCAGGTAGGTCTTGCCGCACCCGGTCGGGCCGATGAGCAGGATGTTGCTCTTCGCGATCTCGACCTCGTTGGCCTTCTGCTCGGCGGGCACCAGCGTGCCGCGGGCGCGGACGCGCTTGTAGTGGTTGTAGACGGCGACTGACAGCGCGCGCTTGGCGGCCTCCTGGCCGACGACGTACTCCTCGAGGAAGGCGTAGATCTCACGCGGCTTGGGGAGGTCGAAGTCCGCGATGGGGCCGTCGCCGGCCTCCGCCATCCGCTCCTCGATGATCTCGTTGCACAACTCGACGCACTCGTCGCAGATGTACACGCCGGGACCGGCGATCAGCTGCTGCACCTGCTTCTGGCTCTTTCCGCAGAATGAGCACTTGAACATGTCGGCGCTCTCACCGATGCGTGCCATGCCCGTCCTCCTCAACGATTCTGAGATCGTCCTTCGAGCCTAATCGCTGCATCGGACACCGGGGCGGATTGGCGCGCCCCGGTGTCCGCGGACGGGGAGTCGAGCGGCTTCCCCGCATCCGCCTCACACCATGCTCTTGGTGTGCCACACCGTCTTCGTCTCCACGAACGCCGTGATCCGCTGCGGGGAGGCGTCCACGTCGGCGGTGCCGGCGACAGGCGGCAGCACCCGCTTCAGCGTGTCCGCCGCGGCGATCTCGAGGTCGACCCAGTCCAGTTCCCCCGCCCCGGCGAGGTCCAGGGCGTTGACGTCGGCATGCGAGGCCAGCCAGGGCGCGATCTCCGCCGGCGAGCCGGTGAGCACGTTCACCACTCCCCCGGGCACGTCGCTGGTGGCGAGCACCTCGGCCAGGCTGATGGCCGACAGCGGGAACCGTTCGCTGGCGATCGCGACCACCGTGTTCCCCGCCACCAGGGCCGGCGCGACGACCGCGACCAGTCCGAGCAGCGCGGTGTCCTGCGGGGCGACGATCGCCACCACGCCGGTCGGCTCGGGCACCGAGATGTTGAAGTAGGGACCGGCGACCGGGTTCGCGTTGCCGGCCACCTGGGCGTACTTGTCGCACCATCCGGCGTACCAGACCCACAGGTCGATCGCGGCGTCCACCTGGGCGGCCGCCGCCGCGGCGGACACGCCTTCCTGCGCGGTGATCTCGTCGATGAACTGCGCTCGGCGCCCCTCCAGGATCTCCGCGACCCGGTACAGCACCTGCCCGCGGTTGTACGCGGTCGCAGCGGACCAGCCCTTCACCGCCGCGCGGGCGGCGACCACGGCGTCACGGGCATCCTTCCGCGAGGCCTTCGCGGCGTTCGCGAGGAACGCCCCCTTGGCGGTGCGCACCTCGAAGGTGCGGCCGGACTCGCTGCGCGGGAACGCCCCGCCGATGGCGAGCTTGTACGTCTTCGGCACACTCAGTCGCGCGGTCATGCGGATGCTCCCTTCTTCGCGGAACGGGTTCGGCGCGTCTCGTCTCGCTTCGCTCGCTCGACGACCGGGGTGGCGGCCCTCTTCGCGCGTTCGAGGACCGGGGTCCCGGCCGGCGCGGCGCCCTTCAGGTAGGCGGTCAGCCCGTGACGGCCGCCCTCGCGCCCGTACCCGGACTCCTTGTAGCCGCCGAACGGGCTCGCCGGGTCGAACCGGTTGAACGTGTTCGCCCAGACCACGCCCGCGCGCAGCCGGTCCGCGACCGCGAGGATGCGGGAGCCCTTGTCCGACCAGATCCCCGCGGAAAGGCCGTAGGGGGTGTTGTTCGCCTTCGCGACCGCCTCCGCCGGGGTGCGGAAGGTGAGCACGGACAGCACCGGGCCGAACACCTCGTCGCGCGCGATCCGGTGCGAGGCCTCGACGCCGGTGAAGATCGTCGGCGCGAACCAGAACCCCTTCTCCGGGATCACGCAGTCCGCGGTCCAGCGCTGCGCGCCCTCCGCCTCGCCGATGTCGCTCAGCTCGCGGATGCGGGCGAGCTGCTCGGCGGAGTTGATCGCCCCGATGTCGGTGTTCTTGTCCAGCGGATCGCCGAGGCGCAGAGTGGACAGGCGGTGCTTCAGCCGGTCGAGGACCTCGTCGTGGATCGACTCCTGCACCAGCAGCCGGCTGCCCGCGCAGCACACGTGACCCTGGTTGAAGAAGATGCCGTTGACGATGCCCTCCACCGCCTGGTCGATCGGCGCGTCGTCGAAGACGATGTTCGCCGCCTTGCCGCCCAGCTCGAGCGTCACCTTCTTGGGGGTGCCGGCCACGGCCTTGGCGATGTCGCGCCCGACCGCGGTCGACCCGGTGAACGCGACCTTGTCGACGTCCGGATGCCGCACCACGGCCGCACCGGTCGCGCCCGCGCCGGTGACGATGTTCACGACGCCCGCGGGCAGGTCGGCCTGCTGCAGGATCTCGGCGAAGATCAGTGCGGTCAGCGGCGTCGTCTCCGCCGGCTTCAGCACCACCGTGTTCCCGGCGGCCAGAGCGGGGGCGACCTTCCACGCCAGCATCAGCAGCGGGAAGTTCCAGGGGATGACCTGGCCCGCCACGCCGAGGGCGCGCGGGTTGGCGCCGAGGCCCGCATAGTCGAGCTTGTCGGCCCAGCCGGCGTAGTAGAAGAACCACGATGCGACCAGGGGCACGTCGACGTCGCGGCTCTCCTTGATCGGCTTGCCGTTGTCGAGGCTCTCGGCGACGGCGAGCTCACGGGAGCGCTCCTGCACCAGCCGGGCGATGCGGAACAGGTACTTCCCGCGATCGCGCCCGCTCATCTTCGACCACACCCGGTCGTAGGCGCGGCGGGCCGCGGCGACCGCGCGGTCCACGTCCGCCTCGCTCGCACCGGCGATCTCGGCGATGCGGCTCTCGTCCGACGGCGAGATGGTGAGGAAGCTGGGACCCGTGCCGTCGACGAACTCGCCGTCGATGAACAGTCCGTAGCTGTCGCGGAGGTTGAGGATCGCCTTCGACTCGGGGGCCGGAGCGTATTCCAGGAACGACATGTCCGTGATCCTTGTCAGTCGATGGTGAGGTAGTCGGGGCCGGAGTAGTGGCCGGTGGTGATCTTCTGGCGCTGCAGCAGCACGTCGTTGAGCAGGCTCGACGCGCCGAAGCGGAACAGGTGCGGCTGCAGCCATTCCTCGCCCGCGGTCTCGGCGACGGTCACGAGGTACTTGATCGCGTCCTTGGACGAGCGGATGCCGCCTGCGGGCTTCACGCCGATCCGCTCGCCGGTGAACCGGTGCCAGTCGCGGACGGTCTCGAGCATCAGCAGCGTGGTCGGCAGCGTCGCGGCGGGCTGCACCTTGCCGGTGGAGGTCTTGATGAAGTCGCCGCCGGCGAGGATCGACAGCCACGAGGCGCGCTTGATGTTGTCGTACGTGTTCAGCTCGCCGGTCTCCATGATCACCTTGAGGGACGCGTAGGTGCCGTCCGGCCGGCGGCACGCCTCCTTCACCCGGGCGATCTGGTCGAACACGAGGCCGTAGCGGCCCTCCAGGAACGCGCCGCGGTCGATCACCATGTCGATCTCGTCGGCGCCGGCGGCGACGGCATCCGCGGTGTCGGCGAGCTTGATGTCCAGCGACGCACGGCCCGACGGGAAGGCGGTGGCGACGGCCGCCACCGCGATGAGACCGTCGTCCGGGTCGCCGTGCAGCGCCCCGAGGGCTTCGACCGCGTGCCCCACCATGTCCCCGTACACGCAGACCGCCGCCACGCGCGGGCAGCTGGGGTCCGAGGCATCCGGCGTCTTCGCCTTTGAGACGAGCGAGCGCACCTTGCCTGCGGTGTCGGCGCCCTCCAGGGTGGTGAGGTCGATCAGCGAGATGATCCTGTCCAGCGCCCACGCCTTCGAGGTCGTCTTGATGGAGCGCGTGCCGAGTGCGGCCGCGCGCTGCTCCAGGCCCACGGCGTCGACGCCGGGGAGACCGTGCAGGAACCGCCGCAGGGTCGCGTCGTCGGGCTCACCGCCCAGCACGTCGACCACGCCGCGGCGGGTGAGTTCCTTGGTCGTCATCGTTCCTCCAGCAGTGCTCGGGCGGTGTTCTCGTCGGTGATGATCGCGGTGCACAGGCCGTTGCTGACGACTGTACGCGCGATGTCGTGCTTCGCGGCCCCCGCGGTGACGAACACCGCACGGCGGGCCGCGCGCAGGCGGTCCAGGTCGATGCCGACCGTGCGGGCGTCGAGGGCGGGGTCGACGATGTTGCCGTCGGCGTCGACATACCGGCCCAGCAGGTCCCCGACGGCGCCGCGACGGGCGAGCTCGGCGACGTCCTCCGCGGTGAGGTAGCCGTGCTCGACGTGCGCGGAGGTGCGGTCGGCGGGACCGGCCGAGAAGAGGAAGGCGTCGGCGTGGGCGGCCTGATCGAGGATGGCCGCGACGGTGCGGTCCGCTTCGATGGCCCGTTTGGTCTCGACGCGCTCCAGGATCGCGGGGCTCGGCAGCAGCACCACCTGTCCGGATGCCCGCTGAGCGATGGTCGCGGCGAGGCTCGCGGCCCCGCCGGAGCGCCGGTTGAGGCTCACTCCCCCGTTCGCCTGCACGACGGTGACGCCGTTCGCCCAGCCGTACGGCAGCGCCTCGGCGACCGCGGTCAAGGTGCGGCCCCAGCTCACGGCGAGGGTGCGCGGCACGGGACGCGACGCGGCGAGGTGGTCGGCGGCGGCCTGGGCGACGCGCGCCAGTTCGTCGTCCTCGGAGGCCGGCACCACCACGGCATCCGTCAGAGCGAAGCGGTCCGACAGCTCGCGCTCGAGCCCGAGGCGACGCGCCCGCGGATGCACGATCTCGATCCGCACGATCCCGCGCTCCCGCGCCTGGGTGAGCAGCCGTCCCGCCTTCCACCGTGAGATGCCGAGCAGGGCGCCGATCTCGTCCTGGGTCTTGCCCTCGTCGTAGTAGAGCTCGGCCACGCGCACCGAGAGCAGCTCGTCGTCCACGGCTTCCTCCTTCCCCTCCAGGGTAGGAGGAATCCGGCACACGCGCATGGCGATGCTCAGATGAGCAGCGGATGCCTGTGGTGGTGCGCATCTGCGGCGGGGACGACGAAGGGCGGCCCCGGCGAACCGGGACCGCCCTTCGCGGGAACGCAGCGCTCAGGCGCGCTTGCGGCTGGTCAGCACCTGGTCGACGATGCCATAGGCGCGGGCGTCCTCGGCCGAGAGGATCTTGTCGCGGTCGATGTCGCGGTTGACCTCCTCGGCGGTCTTGTGCGTGTGCTTGGCCAGGGTCTCCTCCAGCCAGGTGCGCATGCGCATGATCTCCGCGGCCTGGATCTCGATGTCGGATGCCTGGCCGTGCCCGGCCTCGCCCATCGCCGGCTGGTGGATCAGCACGCGGGCGTTCGGCAGCGCCAGTCGCTTGCCCGGCGTGCCGGCGGCCAGCAGCACGGCCGCCGCCGACGCCGCTTGCCCGAGCACCACGGTCTGGATCTGCGGCGCCACGTACTGCATGGTGTCGTAGATCGCGGTCATCGCCGTGAACGAGCCGCCGGGAGAGTTGATGTACATCGTGATGTCACGCTCGGAGTCCTGGCTCTCCAGGACGAGCAGCTGGGCCATGACGTCGTCCGCGGAGGCGTCGTCGACCTGCACGCCGAGGAAGATCACGCGGTCCTCGAACAGCTTGTTGTAGGGGTCCTGGCGCTTGAAGCCGTAGGCCGTGCGCTCCTCGAACTGGGGAAGGATGTACCGGCTCTGGGGAAGGTTCCCGGCGGCGCGGAAGGTGGGTGTGTACATGTAGGTCCTCTCCTGCCTCAGTTCGCCGCCGCCGTGCCGCCGCCGCCGGACACGTCGCGGGCGTGCTCGCGGATGTGGTCGACGAAGCCGTACTCGAGCGCCTCCTCGGCGGTGAACCAGCGGTCGCGGTCGCCGTCGGCGTTGATCTGCTCCACGGTCTTGCCGGTCTGGGCGGCGGTGATCTCGGCGAGGCGCTTCTTCATCGAGAGGATGAGCTGCGCCTGCGTCTGGATGTCGCTCGCGGTGCCGCCGAAGCCGCCGTGCGGCTGGTGCAGCAGCACGCGGGCGTTCGGCGTGATGTACCGCTTGCCCTTGGTGCCGCTGGTCAGCAGCAGCTGGCCCATCGAGGCCGCCATGCCGATGCCGACCGTGACGATGTCGTTCGGCACGAACTGCATGGTGTCGTAGATGGCCATGCCCGCGGTGATCGAGCCGCCGGGCGAGTTGATGTAGAGGTAGATGTCCTTCTCGGGGTCCTCTGCGGCGAGAAGGAGGATCTTCGCGCAGATCTCGTTGGCGTTCTCATCGCGCACCTCGGATCCGAGCCAGATGATGCGGTCCTTCAGCAGCCTGTCGAAGACACTCGTCGCGACGAGGGGTTCTGCAGCCATGTCAGCTCCTGTTTCCGTGTTTCGGTGATTCGAATCTACCGGCGACAACACGGACGGCCGGTCGTGTTCGCCGTCGGCATATCAGCGTGGCGGACGGAGCTCCCGGGCGTATCCGGTCACGGACCGCGTGTACCGCGGCAGGTGGGGTGCAAGGGCCTCCAGGGCGACGGAAGCCGCGGCCAGCGGATCCCCCGCGGAGGCGAGCGCGAGGGCGTAGAACGCGGATGCCGCATCCGCGAGCGGACCGCCGCGTTCGCGCTCCGCCGCCAGCAGCTCGAGGCTCTCGGCGACGCGGCCGAGGTTGCGCAGCGTGCTCGCCAGCTGGATCACGGCCTGCGCGCGCAGGTCTTCGGGCAGGCCGAGATCGAGCGCGCCGAGATCGAGCGCGCGACGGTAGAGCGGCTCCGTCTCGGACTCCAGGCCCGCCGAATCGCGGGCGCCCGCGCGTTCGAACGCCGCGTGCGCCTCGTCCGGGGCCTCGGCCGCGAGGGCATCGATGCGCGCGATGCGCTCGAGGTCGGTCAGCGCGTCGTCTGCCCAGATCGCGTCGATCCGCTGCTGCCAGTCCGGCACGGGTCCTTCCGGGAACGGGGAAGGGCGGATGCCGCAGCATCCGCCCTTCCGTGAATGATCCGCGATCACTCGGCCTTGTCGGCCTCGTCCTTCTTCGCGGCGGCCTTCTTCGCCGGAGCCTTCTTCGCCGGAGCCTTCTTCGCGGGCTTCTCCTCCGCCTTCTCGGCGTCGGCGGCCTCGTCCTTCTTCGCGGCGGCCTTCTTCGCCGGAGCCTTCTTCGCCGGAGCCTTCTTCGCGGGCTTCTCCTCGGCCTTCTCGGCGTCGGCGGCCTCGGCGTCCGCGGCCTCGTCCTCGGCCTCATCGATGTCGCCGATGAACTCGGACAGGTCGACGTCCTTGCCGGCGGTGTCGACGACCTTCACCTTGCTGAGCGCGACCGCGAGCGCCTTGTTGCGGGCGACCTCGCCGATCAGCGCGGGCAGCTGGTTGGCCGACTGCAGCGCCTCGACGAACTCCTGCGGCGCCATGCCGTACTGCGCGGCGGACTGGATCAGGTACTGGCTGAGCTCCTCCTGCGACACCTGCACCTTGGCGTCCTCGGCGATCGCGTCGAGCAGCACCTGGGTGCGGAACTGCTTCTCGCTGGCCTCGGTGACCTCGGCACGGTGCTCGTCGTCCTCGAGACGGCCCTCGCCCTCGAGGTGGCTGTGCACCTCGTCCTCGATGAGCTGGGGCGGCACCGGGATCTCGATCTGCTCGAGAAGGGTCTCGATGAGCTTGTCGCGGGCGGCGGCGCCCTGGGCGAAGACGCCCTGCTGGGCGACGCGCTCGGCGAGGCTGGCGCGCAGCTCGGCGAGGGTGTCGAACTCGCTGGCCATCTGCGCGAAGTCGTCGTCGGCCTCGGGGAGGTCGCGCTCCTTGACGGCCTTGACGGTGACGGAGACCTCGGCCTCCTCGCCGGCGTGGTCGCCGCCGACGAGCTTGGAGCGGAACGTGGTCTGCTCGCCTGCGGTGAGGGACTCGATCGCCTCGTCGATGCCCTCGAGCAGCTCACCCGAGCCCACCTCGTAGGAGACGCCGTCGGCGCGGTCGATCTCGGCGCCGTCGATCGACGCGGTCAGGTCGAGCTCGACGAAGTCGCCCTTGGCGGCCGGGCGGTCGACCGGGATCAGCGTGCCGAAGCGCGCGCGCAGGCGGTCCAGCTCGGCGTCGACCGCCGCCTCGTCGGCCTCGACGGCGTCGACGGTGACGGTGATGTCCGACAGGTCGGGGAGCTCGATCTCCGGGCGGACGTCGACCTCGATGTCGACGAGCAGGTCGCCCGAGAAGTCCTTCTCGCTCGGCCACTGCGTGATGTCAGCGGTGGGACGGCCGACCATGCGCACGTTGTGCTCGGCGGCTGCGGCACGGAAGAAGCCGTCGAGGCCCTCGTTCACGGCGTGCTCGATCACGGCGCCGCGGCCGATGCGCTGGTCGATGATCGGCGCGGGGACCTTGCCCTTGCGGAAGCCCGGGATCTGCACGTCGCGGGCGATGTGCTCGTAGGCGTGCTGGATGCTGGGCTTGAGGTCCTCGGGGGTGACCGTGATGCTGAGCTTCACCCGAGTCGGGGACAGCTTCTCGACGGTGCTGTTGGCCATGCTGGTGTGTTCTCCTTGTGGTTTCCGCGCAGACGACGCGGTCGTGAAGTCTGGATTCCGTGGTGGGTCTGGATTCCGTGGTCGGGGCGACAGGATTTGAACCTGCGACCTCCCGCTCCCAAAGCGGGCGCTCTACCAAGCTGAGCTACGCCCCGGTGAACCCGCGCGCACGGGAACGGCCTCCACGAGTCTAACGGACGGGAGGCCGCGCCCCGTCCGCTATGCTTGATCGGTCGGCCGGCAGACGGCCGGCGCCGGATTCCGGTCCGGGGGCGTAGCTCAATGGTAGAGCCCCAGTCTTCCAAACTGGTGGTGCGGGTTCGATTCCCGTCGCCCCCTCTGATGTGCAAAGGCCCCGCCGCACGGCGGGGCCTTTGCACATCAGGATCGAAGACGTTCCACAGCCGCCGCGTCCCAAATCGGCTGCCCGTTTATGCAGTCCCGGCAAATCCGGTTCGCCTCCTCGCGATATACCAATACGCTGACCCGACTCGGTGCGCATCACCCGAGTGATTCGGAAGGGGGATGCTCCATGGAGCACCGGACTGCCGCGGGGGCGGCACTGACATCCACTCGACGACGCAAGGTTCTCGCCGTCCTCGCCGGCGGCCTCGTGCTCGGCGTCGGCGCGGCCGTGACGCTCGCGGCGTGGAACGACTCGGAGTTCGCGACCGGCACGTTCACCGCCGGCTCGTTCAACCTCGAGGGGTCGACGACAGGGCGCTTCAACGCGTCCTACGGCGACCACAACGTCGACAACGGCGACGCCGCCGCGAGCCTGGTCTTCCAGCTGCCCGAGACCGCCGCCGCGATGTCGCCCGGCGACGTCGTGTACGCGCCGTTCTGGGTGCGCCTGGACGAGACGACCACGAACGACGCCACGCTCGTGCCGGACGGGACCACTGCCGGCACCGGCGGCAACGAGGCGAACCTCTCGTACACGGTGCGCGCCATCGCCCCCGCCGCGACCTGCGACGCGACCGCTGCCGGCACGCTCATCGCCTCCGGGAGCACGCTGAGCGCGCAGACGGGGGCGACCTCGGTGCCGCTGACCAAGGGGGCCGCCGCGGGTGCGCCCGGGACCGCCGTGCAGCTCTGCTTCGCGGTGACGGCCGGCGAGGGCATCACTCAGGGCGCCTCGGCGACCGCGACGTGGAAGTTCACCGCCACCTCGACCGCGGACTGACATGACACGCACCCGCAGAGGCCGGCGGGAGGCGAGGCGGCTGCGCTTCCGCCGCATCCAGGCGCTCCTCGCGGGCGGCCTGGTGCTCGGTGTGGGTGCCGCGGCCACGCTCGCGGCGTGGAACGACACCGAGCATGGCAGCGCGACCTTCACGGCCGGCCGCCTTGGTCGTCTGGGCCTTCTGGCCGCGCGGTCCGGCGCGGGCTCGTCCTCGGAGCGACGGGAACGGGGCGTCGGCATGAGAGCGGCACGGGTGCTCGCCGGTGCCGCGGTCGTCGCGGCGCTCCTGTCCCCCACGCCCGCGTGGGCGGCGCCGGCGACCGAAGTGGTGCAGGGCGACGTGCTGCGCCTCGTCTCGGTGGCGGACTGGGATGCCGCCTCCCGGCTGGTGCCCGGCCGCCCCGTGCACTGGGACGTGACGGTGAGCGCGGACGCGCCGGACCCCGGGACGGTGCTGATCGGCGTCAGCGCGGCCGGCGACGCCGCACTCACCGTCGCCGTGCACCGCTGCGAAGCCGCGTGGGGGATCAGCGGATGCCCGGCCGGCGCGCTGCCGATCCGGACCGAGTGGCGGGTTCCGCTCGACGGCGCCGAGGTGCCGCTGACCCGGATCCGCGACGACGAGGTCGCCCGCCTGCGGCTCACCGTCGCCCTGGTATCCGGAAGCGGCGGCAGCACCCGGCTGCGCGTGCACGCGCACGGCGCCGGGGAGTCCGCCGCGATCGCCCCAGGCGGCGACCTCGCCGTCACCGGCCCACCCCCGCTCGCTCCCTGGGCGCTCGGCGGCGGCGCGCTGCTCCTCGCAGGGCTGGCGCTGCTCGTCCTGCGGCGGCCGGACCGCGGAGGCCGCTCATGAAGCGCGGTCTTCCCGCCGCGGTGGCGGGTCTCGTGCTCCTCGCCTTCTCGGCATCCGGCGCGCAGGCCGCGGCCCGCACGGAGGTGACGGATGCCGCGTTCACGGATGCCGAGCACGCGGCCTCGGCGACGTTCACCGCGCTGAACGTGCCGGAGCCGGTGAGCTCGCGCTCGCCGGGCTGCGTGACGGATCCCGGGCTCCTCGCGCTCGCGCCGACCATCACCATCTCCTGGCGGGTGCCGTCCGGCGTCGCCGGGTACACGCAGGCGAACGCCGAGTACGGCCTGACGCGAACGGGCCCCCGAGGTTCCTCGGGGGCCCGTTCCGATGCTCGATCAGCGGGGCGTCAGGCCTGCCCTCGCCGCGCGCGCAGCTGGTTCAGCGCATCCTGGAGGAGCTGCTCGGCCTCCTCCTCGGTGCGACGCTCCTTCACGTACGCGAGGTGCGTCTTGTACGGCTCGGCCTTCGCCAGCGCCGGCGGATTGTCCTTGTCCCGCCCGGCCGGGAGGCCCGAGTGCGGGTGGTCGATGACGTCCGGGATCTCCTCCTCGGGCAGGCCGGCCGCGAAGTAGCGGACGGTCTCGTTGCCCAGGGCATCCCAATACGACACCGCGATGCGGTCGGCGTGATAGCCGTGGTCCTGCTCGCCCATCGGCCCGGAGCCGACTCGGGTGCCGCGGATCGCGTTCCCTCCGGTGGCCATCAGATCACCTGGAACTTCGTGATGAGCCCGAGGGCGACGATGGACACGAACCACAGCAGCGCGAGCACCACCGTGAACCGGTTCAGGTTCCGCTCGGCGAGGCCGGACGAGCCGACCGCCGCGGACATGCCGCCGCCGAACATGTCCGACAGCCCGCCGCCGCGGCCTTTGTGGAGAAGGATGAGGAGGGTCAGCAGGACGCTGGTGATGCCCAGCAGCACCTGCAGCACGAACTCAAGAACTGGCACGAGTGAAAGCCTTTCGACCGGGCCGTTCGGCCCGCGTAACGGTCAAGTATACGGGGCGGCGGGGCCGGAGCCCCGCCGCACACTCAGACGCCGACGTGCTTCTCGAAGCGGACGATGGCCGCGAAATCGTCGACCACGAGGCTGGCTCCTCCGACGAGAGCGCCGTCCACATCGGGCTCGCGCATGAACGAGGCGATGTTCGCGGCCTTCACGGATCCGCCGTAGAGGATGCGGGTGCGTGCCGCGGCATCCTCGTCGAGCACCGAGGCGATGACCTTCCGCAGCGCGGCGCAGACCTCCTGGGCCTGCTGCGGGGTCGCCGCCTGACCGGACCCGATCGCCCACACCGGCTCGTACGCCACGACGATGTCCGCGGAGGCGGGCACACCCTGGAGGGCGGCCTCGAGCTGTGCCGCCGGGACGGCGCTCGCGCCGTGCTTCTCCAGGTCCTCCGCCGTCTCGCCGACGCAGATGACCGGCACCAGGCCGTGCTTCAGCGCGGCCTTGACCTTCGCGTTGACGACCTCGTCGGTCTCCCGGTGGTACTCGCGGCGCTCGGAGTGCCCGATGATGACGTACTTCACGTCGAGCTTCGCGAGGAACGCACCGGAGACCTCGCCGGTGTACGCGCCCGAGTCGTGCGCGGACAGGTCCTGCGCGCCGAGCGCGAACGGGATCTTGTCGGCGTCGATGAGCGTCTGCACGCTGCGGATGTCGGTGAAAGGCGGGAACACCGCCACCTCCACCGAGCCGTCCTCATGCCCCGCCTCTTTGAGCGTCCAGTGCAGCTTCTGCACCGTGGCGACCGCCTGCAGGTGGTCGAGGTTCATCTTCCAGTTGCCCGCGATCAGCGGGACGCGGCTGCTCACTGCCATCCGAGGACCTCCAGTCCGGGGAGCTTCTTGCCTTCCAGGAACTCGAGGCTGGCCCCTCCGCCCGTCGAGATGTGTCCGAACTCGTCGTCCGCGAAGCCGAGCTGGCGCACGGCTGCCGCGGAGTCGCCGCCGCCGACGACGGCCAGGCCGTCGACCTCGGTGAGGGCCTTCGCGACCGCCTTCGTGCCCGCCGCGAAGGCGGGGAACTCGAACACGCCCATCGGGCCGTTCCAGAACACCGTCTTCGAGTCGCGGATCGCGTCGGCGAAGCGGGCGGCGGTCTCCGGGCCGATGTCCAGGCCGATGCCGGAGGCACCGAACGAGCTCTGCTCGATGGCATCCGCGGCGACCACCTCGTGCTCGGCATCCGCGGCGAACGCCGACGCGACCACGACGTCGGTGGGGAGCACGAGCTCCACGCCGCGCTCCTTCGCCTCCGCGATGTAGCCGCGCACGGTCTCCAGCTGGTCCTGCTCGAGGAGGCTGGATGCCACGGCGTGGCCCTCCGCCGCGAGGAAGGTGAACAGCATGCCGCCGCCGATCAGGAGCCGGTCGACCCGCGGCAGCAGGTGCGAGATGACGCCGAGCTTGTCGCTGACCTTCGATCCGCCGAGCACGACCGTGTACGGGCGCTCCGGCTTCTCGGTGAGCCGGTCGAGCACGTCCAGCTCGGCGGCGATCAGCAGTCCAGCAGCGGACGGCAGCAGCTGCGCGAGGTCGTAGACGCTCGCCTGCTTGCGGTGCACCACGCCGAACCCGTCGGAGACGAGCGCGTCGCCGAGCTCGGCCAGCTGTGCCGCGAAGGCCTGTCGCTCGCCGTCGTCCTTCGACGTCTCGCCGGGGTTGAACCGCAGGTTCTCGAGCACGACGACGTCGCCGTCCTCGAGCGCGGCGACCGCCTCGCGCGCGGACTCGCCGACCGTGTCACGGGCGAAGGCGACCGGCTTGCCGAGCAGCTCGGACAGTCGCTGCGCGACCGGCGCAAGGCTGTACTGCGGGTCGGGCGCGCCGTCGGGCCGGCCGAGGTGCGAGCACACGATGACGCGGGCTCCCGCGTTGATGAGGGCGTTCAGGGTCGGCAGGGAGGCGCGGACACGTCCATCGTCCGTGATGACCCCGTCCCGCAGCGGGACGTTGAGGTCACAGCGGACGATGACGCGCTTGCCCTCCAGCGACCCGGCGTCTCCCGTCAGGGATTCAAGGGTTCGCAGGCTCATAGCGTACGGCTCAGAGACGCTCGGCGACGTACTCGGTGAGGTCGACCAGGCGGTTCGAGTAGCCCCACTCGTTGTCGTACCAGGCGGACAGCTTGACCTGGTTGCCCAGGACGCGCAGCAGTCCGGCGTCGAAGATCGAGGAGTACGGGTCGGTGACGATGTCGCTCGAGACGATGTCGTCCTCGGTGTACTTCAGGATGCCCTTGAGCGGGCCCTCCGCGGCGGCCTTGTACGCGGCCTTCACCTCGTCGGCGGTGACCGGGCGCGAGGTGGTGACGGTGAGGTCGGTGATCGACCCGGTGGGGACGGGCACGCGCAGCGCGAAGCCGTCGAGCTTGCCCTTGAGCTCGGGCAGGACCAGGCCGATGGCCTTGGCCGCGCCGGTCGAGGTCGGGACGATGTTGATCGCCGCGGCGCGGGCGCGGCGGAGGTCCTTGTGCGGGCCGTCCTGCAGGTTCTGGTCGGCGGTGTAGGCGTGGACCGTGGTCATCAGGCCGTTCTCGATGCCGAAGGCGTCGTTGAAGACCTTCGCCAGCGGGGCGAGGCAGTTCGTGGTGCACGAGGCGTTGGAGATGATGTTGTGCTTCTCCGGGTCGTAGGTGTCCTCGTTCACGCCCATCACGAAGGTGGCGTCCTCGCCGGTGGCGGGTGCGGAGATGAGCACCTTCTTGGCGCCGGCCTCGATGTGCTTGCGCGCGGCATCCGCGTTGGTGAAGAAGCCGGTGGACTCGATCACGATGTCGACGCCGAGCTCGCCCCACGGCAGGTTGGCGGGGTCGCGCTCCGCGAAGGCCTTGATGACCTTGCCGTCGACGGTGATGCTCTCCTCGTCGTAGGTCACGTCGGCATCCAGGCGCCCGGTCACGGAGTCGTACTTGAGGAGGTGCGCCAGCGTCTTGTTGTCAGTGAGGTCGTTGACCGCGACGATGTCGAGGTCCGCACCCTGTGCGAGTGCGGCGCGGAAGTAGTTGCGTCCGATACGACCGAAGCCGTTGATACCGATCTTGACAGACACTCAGATTCTCCTGTGTCTCGTGCGCGAGATGCGCGTTCTATTCAGGGGGATATATGGACAACGGCGTCCCGACGGGCGGTGGCCCGTCGGGACGCCCGTCTTGTTTATGACAGTACCAGCAGGCCCGAGGTCTTCTCGCGGGCTGTTTCGAACCGCTGAGCGACGTTCTGCCAGTTGGCGATGTTCCACGCCGCCTTGACGTAATCCGCCTTGACGTTCAGGTAGTCGAGGTAGAACGCGTGCTCCCACATGTCCAGCTGGAACAGGGGGATGGTGCCCTGCGCGGTGTTCGACTGCTGGTCGAACAGCTGCTGGATGATCAGGCGCGCACCGATCGGGTCCCAGCTGAGCACGGCCCAGCCCGAGCCCTGGATGCCCGTGGCGGCGGCGGTGAAGTGCGCCTGAAACTTCTCGAAGGAGCCGAAGAACTCGTCGATCGCGGCCTTGAGCTCGCCCTCGGGCTGCCCGCCGCCCTCCGGCGACAGGTTGGTCCAGAAGATCGAGTGGTTGACGTGGCCGCCGAGGTTGAACGCGAGGTCCTTCTCGAGCTTGTTCACGTTCGCCAGGTTGCCGCTCTCGCGGGCCTCGGCGAGCTGTTCGAGGGCGGTGTTGGCGCCTGCGACGTACGCGGCGTGGTGCTTGTCATGGTGCAGTTCCATGATCTTCGCGCTGATGTGCGGCTCGAGCGCCGCGTAGTCGTACGGAAGGTCCGGGAGCGTGTATGTCGCCATGTCGATATCATCCAATCCGCGCCGCGCCCGCGGCGCTTGCGATCGTCTGCGAGCCGAAGTGCTTCGCAGAGCGGTCTTCTCACATCCTAGTGACGGCAACGCGGGCGGGAAGGGGTTCCTTCCCCGTGTGACGGGATCGGCCGGGCGGATCAGTCGTCGAGGCCGGCGGGCACGGCGGCCTCGGTGCCGGGGATGCCCTCCTGCTGCGCGCGCTTGTCCGCCATGGCGAGCAGGCGGCGGATGCGGCCGGCCACGGCGTCCTTGGTGAGCGGCGGGTCGGCGTGGTGGCCGAGCTCGTCGAGGCTGGCGTCGCGGTGCGCGAGGCGCAGGTTGCCGGCCATCCGCAGGTGCTCGGGGACGTCGTCGCCGAGGATCTCGAGGGCGCGCTCCACGCGGGCGCAGGCCGCGACGGCGGCCTGGGCGGAGCGGCGCAGGTTCGCGTCGTCGAAGTTCACCAGCCGGTTCACGCCGGCGCGCACCTCGCGGCGCTGGCGCATCTCCTCCCAGGCGGCGGCGGCGCGGCGGGCGCCCATGATGCTGAGGATCGCGCGGATGGCCTCGCCCTCGCGCACGACGACGCGCGGCAGACCGCGCACTTCGCGGGCCTTGGCGGTCACGCCGAGGCGGTGCGCGGCGCCGACGAGGGCCATCGCAGCCTCGCCGGACGGGCAGGAGACCTCGAGCACGGCCGAGCGGCCCGGCTCGCTCAGCGAACCGGCGGCGAGGAACGCGCCACGCCAGATGCCCGCGAGCTCCTCGCGCGAGCCGGTGGTGAGCCGGTTCGGCAGACCGCGGACCGGACGACGGCGCGGGTCGAGCAGACCGGTCTGACGCGCCAGGGTCTCCCCTGCACCGATCACCCGCACGGCCCAGCGCGCGCCCTCGTTCGCGGCGCCCGGCGTGGATCCGCCGGACTTCACCTGGGCGATCTCCGGGCGCACGCCGTAGATCTCGGCGAGATCGCGCGCGACCCGCCGCGCCAGCGTCTCGGCATCCACCTCGGCCTCGACCGCCACGCGCCCCGCGATGGAGTGCAGGCCGCCGGCGAACCGGAGGATGGTGGTCACCTCCGCGACGCGCACCGTCGGGGGTGCGTTGCGGATGCTGACCAGTTCTGCCTTGACGTCGGTGGTTAGTGCCACGGAACTCCCTCACGCTTGCGCGTCGGATCGCGACGCAAGGGAATAGCCTACAAGGCCGGACGGCTCCGCTACTCCTTGCCGAGGTCGCGGTGCCGCACGCTCACGGCCACCCCGGGCACGCTCGCCAGACGCCGTGCCAGCTCCTCCGCGGTCGCGACCGAGCGGTGCTTGCCGCCGGTGCATCCGATCGCGACCGTGGAATGGCTCTTGTTCTCGCGCTGGTACCCCTCCAGCACCGGACGCAGCGCGGCCGCGTAGGCGTCGAGGAACTCGCCGGCGCCCTCCTGGCCGAGCACGTAGTCGCGCACCGCGGCGTCCTGACCGGTGAAGTTGCGCAGGTCTTCGTTCCAGAACGGGTTCGGCAGGAACCGCATGTCGGCGACGAGGTCGACGTCCGTGGGCAGGCCGTACTTGAACCCGAAGCTGAGGATGGTCAGCTTGTGCCGTGCCGCGCCCTCCTCGGAGAACAGCTCGGACACCTGCGTGGCCAGCTGGTGGATGTTCAGACCGGAGGTGTCCAGGAGCACGTCGGCCGCCTCGCGGATGGGGGCGAGACGCTGCCGCTCGATCCGGATGCCGTCGAGCAGGGTGCCGTCGCCCTGCAGCGGATGCGGGCGCCGCACCGACTCGAACCGGCGGACCAGCACGTCGTCCGAGGCGTCCAGGAAGAGCACCTTCACCGAGCCGCGGGAGCGGAGCGCGCGGGCAACGCCGGGGAAGTCGTCGAAGAGGTTCCGCCCGCGGACGTCGACCACGGCGGCGACCTTCGGCAGGCTGCCGCCGCCCATGTCGGTGAGGTCGAGCAGCGGCCGCAGCATCTGCGGCGGCAGGTTGTCGACCACGTACCAGCCGAGGTCCTCCAGGGCGTTCGCCGCCGTGGTCCGGCCTGCTCCCGACATCCCGGTGACGATCAGGAACTCGCCCTTCTCCTCGGCGGTCATCGCTTCTCCCTCCCCTGCGGCTCCAGCCTATCGACTGGCGGCCGGGCGCTGCGCCGTCAGATGGGTGTGGATGGCGGTCGCGAGGGCGGGGCCGATGCCGGCCACCTCGGTGATCCGCTCGGGCGTCGCCGCCCGCAGCGCGGTGACCGAGCCGAAGTGCTTCAGCAGCGCCTTGATCCGCGCCTCGCCGAGCCCCGGCACCTCGGCGAGCACGGTGGTGATGTCGCGCTTGCGGCGGCGGCGCTGGTGGGAGATCGCGAACCGGTGGGCCTCGTCGCGCAGCCGCTGCACGAGGTAGAGCGCCTCGCTGGTGCGGGGCAGGATGACCGGGAACTCGTCGCCGGGCACCCAGATCTCCTCGAGCCGCTTGGCGATGCCGCACAGGGCGACCTCCGGATGCCCGCTGTCGCGCAGCGCCCGCGCGGCGGCCTCGACCTGCGGGCGTCCGCCGTCCACGATCAGCAGCTGCGGCCGGTACGCGAAGCGCGGCTTCCGCCGCGTGACGACCCCTGCCGCTTCCACGGACCCTGAGCCTTCGACGGACCCTGAGCCGTCGACGGACCCTGAGCCTGTCGAAGGGTCCGGTGACGCTTCGACGAGCTCAGCGTCCGCGGCCGGCGAAAGCGGGTCGGCATCCAGGTACGCCAGCCGCCGCATCAGCACCTGGTACATCGAGTCGGTGTCGTCGGTGGTCTCGGCGATGTTGAACGAGCGGTATTGGTCCTTGCGCGGCAGACCGTCCTCGAAGACGACCATCGAGGCGACGACGTTCGTGCCGCCGAGGTGTGAGATGTCGAAGCACTCGATCCGCAGCGGCGCCTCGTCCATCCCGAGCGCCTCCTGCAGGTCGGTCAGCGCCTGCGTGCGTGAGACGTAGTCGCTGGTGCGGCGGGTCTTGTGCCGCAGCAGCGCCTGCTGGGCGTTCAGCGTCGCCGTCCGCATCAGCTCGGCACGCTGTCCGCGCTGCGCGACGGCGATCTCGACCTTGCGCCCGCGCCGTTCCCGCAGCCATTCCTCGAGCTCCCGCGCGTCGTCCGGCAGCACCGGGACGAGGATGCGGCGCGGCACGTCGGCGGCCTCGCCGTACGCCTGCTGGAGCACCTGCTCGACGAGCTCGCCGCCGGAGATGTCGAGCTCCTTCTCGATCGTGAGGGCGCGGACGCCGCGCACGCGTCCTCCGCGGATGACGAAGTGCTGCACCGCCGCGGCCAGCTCGTCCTCGGCGATGCCGAACAGGTCCGCGTCCTCGTCCGCGGGCAGCACCAGGGCGCTCTTGCCGAGCACGGCCTCGATCGCGCGGAGCTTGTCGCGGTACTTCGCCGCCGCCTCGTAGTCCATGGCGGCGGACGCCTCGTGCATCCGCTTCGTCAGCTCCCGCGTGAAGCGCTCGTCACCGCCGGCCATGAAGGCGACGAAGTCGTCGACCATGGCCCGGTGCTCCTCGATGGTCACGGTCATCGAGCACGGTCCGCCGCATTTGCCGATCTGCCCGGGGAAGCACGGCCGCCCGGTCTGCATGGCCCGCTTGTAGCTGGCGTCGCTGCAGGTGCGGATCGGGAACGCCTTGATCATCAGGTCGATCGTCTCGTGCACCGCCCACACCTTCGGGTATGGACCGAAGTAGCGGGCGCCGGGGATGCGCCGGTTGCGCGTGACCATCACCCGGGGTGCCTCGTCGGCGAGCGTGATCGCCATGAACGGGTACGACTTGTCGTCCTTGTAGCGGACGTTGAACGGTGGATCGAACTCCTTGATCCACATGTACTCGAGCTGCAGCGAGTCCACGTCGGTGGCCACCACCGTCCACTCCACGGATGCCGCGGTGGTCACCATCCGGCGGGTGCGCTCGTGCAGCGTGTGCAGCGGCGCGAAGTAGTTCGACAGCCGCTGACGGAGGTTCTTCGCCTTGCCGACGTAGAGCACCCGTCCGTCGGCGTCGCGGAACCGATACACGCCCGGATCCGTGGGGATCTCGCCCGTCCGCGGCTTGTACGGCAGGACGTCGGCCATCAACCCGCCTTGCGTGCCGTCCGGTCGCCGAGGATCTCGGCAAGGAACTGCCCGGTGTGGCTCTCGTGCACGCGCGCCACCTGTTCGGGGGTGCCGGTCGCGATGATCTCGCCGCCGCCGGAGCCGCCCTCGGGACCGAGATCGATGACCCAGTCGGCGGACTTGATGACGTCGAGGTTGTGCTCGATGACGATGACGGTGTTCCCCTTGTCGACCAGGCCGTTCAGCACCTCGAGGAGCTTGCGCACGTCCTCGAAGTGCAGACCGGTGGTCGGCTCGTCGAGTACGTAGATGCTCCGCCCGTTGCTGCGGCGCTGGAGCTCGGTGGCGAGCTTGACGCGCTGCGCCTCCCCGCCGGAGAGCGTGGTCGCGGACTGCCCGAGCCGGACGTAGCCGAGCCCGACGTCGACGAGCGTCTTCAGATAGCGATGGATCGCCTGGATCGGCTCGAAGAACTCCGCGGCCTCCTCGATCGGCATCTCGAGCACCTCGGCGATGTTCTTGCCCTTGTAGTGCACGGCGAGGGTGTCCCGGTTGTACCGCTTGCCGTGGCACACCTCGCAGTCGACATACACGTCCGGCAGGAAGTTCATCTCGATCTTGATCGTGCCGTCGCCTGAGCACGCCTCGCAGCGGCCGCCCTTGACGTTGAAGCTGAACCGCCCGGGCTGGTAGCCGCGCACCTTCGCCTCGGGGGTCTCGGCGAACAGCGACCGGATCCGGTCGAAGACGCCCGTGTACGTCGCCGGGTTCGAGCGCGGCGTACGGCCGATCGGCGCCTGGTCGACGTGCACGACCTTGTCGAGGTTGTCGAGTCCCGTGACCCGGGTGTGCTTGCCCGGCACGGTGCGGGCACCGTTCAGCCGCGCGGCGAGCACCTGGTACAGGATGTCGTTCACGAGGGACGACTTGCCGGAGCCGCTCACCCCGGTGACGGCCGTGAGCACGCCGAGCGGGAACTCGGCGCTGACGTTCTTCAGGTTGTTCTCCCGGGCGCCGACGACGGTCAGCATCCGCTTCCGGTCGATCTTGCGGCGTTTGGCGGGGATCGGGATCTCGCGACGACCGGAGAGGTAGTCGCCGGTGAGCGAGTCGCGGTCGGTGAGCAGCGCGGAGTACGGGCCGGAGTGGACGACCTGTCCCCCGTCGACACCGGCCCGCGGCCCGATGTCGACGACCCAGTCGGCGGCCTCGATGGTCTCCTCGTCGTGCTCGACGACGATCAGGGTGTTCCCGAGGTCGCGCAGCTTCTCCAGGGTCTGGATGAGACGGCGGTTGTCGCGCTGATGCAGGCCGATGGAGGGCTCGTCGAGCACGTAGAGCACCCCGGTCAGGCCGGAGCCGATCTGCGTGGCGAGCCGGATGCGCTGCGCCTCGCCGCCCGAGAGGGAGCCGGCCGAGCGGCTGAGGTTGAGGTATGCCAGGCCCACCTGCAGCAGGAAGTCGAGCCGGAGCCGGATCTCGCGCAGCACCTGCGCAGCGATCTTCGCCTCGCGATCGGTGAGCACCAGCTTCTCCATGAACTCGCGCGCCTCGGCGAGGCTGAGGTGCGACACCTCGGCGATGGAGTGGCCGTGCACGAGCACCGAGAGCACCTCCGGCTTGAGCCGATCGCCGTTGCAGACGGGGCACGGCAGCTCGCGGAGGTACTCGCCCCAGCGGTTGCGCTGGGTGTCGCTCTCGGCCTGCAGGTACTGGCGCTCGATGTAGGGGACGACACCCTCGAAGCCGGACGTGTACCGCATCTCCCGGCCGTACCGGTTCTTCCACTTCACGGTGACCTTGTAGTTGTCACCGCGCAGCACGGCCTCGCGCACGTCGGAGTGCAGTTCCCGCCACGGCGTGTCCAGTGAGAAGTCGAGATCGCGAGCGAGCCCTTCCAGAAGCCGCTCGTAGTACTGGAAGAGCCCCTTGCCCTGCGTGGTCCAGGGCAGGATGACACCCTCCCGGATGGACAGATCCTCGTCGCCGAGCATGAGGTCGACGTCCACCGACATCCGGGTGCCCAGGCCCGAGCAGGCGGGGCAGGCGCCGAACGGCGCGTTGAAGGAGAAGGTGCGCGGCTCGATCTCGGTGAGGGTGATCGGATGCCCGTTGGGGCAGGCGAGCTTCTCGGAGAACGACTGCCAGGCGGCATCCCCCTCCTGGTCCACGAAGTTCACCTGCATGACGCCGCCGGCCAGGCTCAGCGCGGTCTCCACCGAGTCGGTGACCCGTGCGAGGATGTCTGGCGACGCGACGAGACGGTCGACGACGACGGCGATGTCGTGCTTGTAGCTCTTCTTGAGCGTCGGCGGCTCGGAGAGCTGGATGAGCTCCCCGTCGACGATGGCCCGCGAGTACCCCTTGGCCCCGAGCTCGCGGAACAGGTCGACGAACTCGCCCTTCTTCTGCGAGACCACGGGAGCGACGATCTGGTAGCGGGTGCGCTCCGGCAGCTCCATCAGCTGGTCGGCGATCTGCTGCACGGTCTGGCGCTGGATCTTCTCACCGCACTCCGGACAGTGCGGCACGCCGATGCGGGCCCAGAGCAGACGCATGTAGTCGTAGATCTCGGTGATCGTGCCCACCGTCGACCGCGGGTTGCGGTTCGTCGACTTCTGGTCGATGGACACCGCAGGGCTGAGACCCTCGATGAAGTCCACGTCCGGTCGGTCCACCTGACCGAGGAACTGACGGGCGTAGGCGCTCAGCGACTCGACGTACCGGCGCTGCCCCTCCGCGAAGATCGTGTCGAAGGCGAGGCTCGATTTCCCGGAGCCGGACAGGCCGGTGAAGACGACCAGCGCGTCTCTGGGGATGTCGAGGTCGACGTTCTTGAGATTGTGCACGCGGGCACCGCGAACACTGAGTTTTCCTTGGCTGGCGACGGGAACGATGGGCACCCGTCAAGTCTAGGAGGGGCCACGGACACCGGCTCCGGAGTCGCTGACAGCGTAATCGCGGAGGGCTGCGGCAGGCTCAGCGGACGGCGGGAACGGAGCGGACCGGCGGCTCCTCCGGGGCGCGCCCGGCGAAGGGTGCGAGGGCGTCGCGGAGCCGCGCGACCTCGTCCACGTCCATGCCGACGCGGGCCATCACCTGCTTCGGCACCTCGACCGCCCTGGCGCGGAGTGCGCGACCGGCATCCGTCAGCTCGATGTCGAGACGGCGCTCGTCCTGGGCGCTGCGGGTGCGCCGCACCAGGCCGTCGCGCTCGAGGCGCTTGACCAGCGGCGAGGCGCTTGCCGGATCCATCGCGAGGTCGGCGGCGAGGTCGTGCAGCGCCCGCGGCGCCCTCTCCCACAGCGCGAGCATGACCAGGTACTGCGGATGCGTGAGCCCGAGCGGCTCGAGGATGGGCCGGTACACCGCGACGACGTTCCGTGCGGCGGTGACCATGGCGAAGCAGAGCTGGTTCTCCAGGCGGAGGAGGTCGTCGTCGCTCGTCATGACGTTCATGATACCGGGTGAGCAAATAGTTAGTACACTAAGGATCATGAACGAGCATCCCGAGCGCACCTCCCTCCGAACCCGCGTGCGCGAGGCGGGCGGGTGGTACGCGTGGTTCAACTCGCGCCTCATCCGCTACGCGGGACCGGCATCCGTCGGTCCGTATGAGAAGACGCCGCCGCCCACCCCGGAGGAACGCGCCGAACGCGGATGCCCGCTGTGCGGCGCACCGATGAACCGGCACGAGATCGACCGCAGCGGCCCCAAGCCGCTCATGCACTGCCCTTGAGCTTCCCCGGGAAGCCGTGAGCGCCGGCCGCCGTGGGCTGATCGTCAGGCGTGGCCGGCCCGCTCCATCGCCCGCAGCTCCTTCTTCAGGTCCTGCACCTCGTCGCGCAGACGGGCGGCGAGTTCGAACTTGAGCTCCGCAGCGGCCGCGAGCATCTGCTCGGACAGATCGGCGATCGTCTCCTCCAGCTGCGTGGCGCCCTCCGCGGCGATGCCCTCGCGGCGCAGATTCGGCGTCGGCGACTTGCCCTTGCCGCTCTTGCCCGCCTTGCCGCGGCCGGCCCTCATATCGGCGGTGTCCGCGGCTTCGCGGGCGAGCACCTCGGTGATGTCGGCGATCCGCTTGCGCAGCGGCTGCGGATCGATGCCGTGCGCGGTGTTGTAGGCGATCTGCTTCTCGCGACGACGCTCGGTCTCCTCGATGGCGCTGCGCATCGACTCCGTGATGTTGTCGGCGTACATGTGCACCTGACCGGACACGTTGCGGGCCGCGCGTCCGATGGTCTGGATGAGCGAGGTGCCCGAGCGGAGGAAGCCCTCCTTGTCCGCGTCCAGGATCGCGACGAGCGACACCTCGGGCAGGTCGAGGCCCTCCCGCAGCAGGTTGATGCCGACGAGCACGTCGTACACCCCCGCCCGTAGCTCGGTGAGCAGTTCCACGCGCCGGAGGGTGTCGACGTCGGAGTGCAGGTAGCGCACCCGCACGCCGTGCTCGCCGAGGAAGTCCGTGAGCTCCTCGGCCATCTTCTTGGTGAGGGTGGTGACCAGCACCCGCTCGTCGCGCTCGACGCGCAGCCGGATCTCCTCGAGCAGGTCGTCGATCTGCCCCTTCGACGGCTTCACCACGATCTCCGGGTCGACCAGACCGGTCGGGCGGATGATCTGCTCGACGACCCCGTCGGCGATGCCCATCTCGTACTTGCCCGGGGTGGCCGAGAGGTACACGGTCTGCCCGATCCGGTTCTTGAACTCGTCCCAACGCAGCGGCCGGTTGTCCATGGCGCTGGGCAGTCGGAACCCGTGCTCGACCAGCGTGCGCTTGCGCGACGCATCCCCTTCGTACATGGCGCCGATCTGCGGGACCGTGACGTGCGACTCGTCGATGACGAGCAGGAAGTCGTCGGGGAAGAAGTCGAGCAGGGTGTGCGGCGGCTCGCCGGGCTGCCGGCCGTCCAGGTGGCGGGAGTAGTTCTCGATGCCGGAGCAGAAGCCGAGCTGCTGCAGCATCTCGAGATCGAAGGTGGTGCGCATGCGCAGGCGCTGCGCCTCGAGCAGCTTGCCCTGGCGCTCCAGCTCGGCGAGCCGCTCCGCCAGCTCCGCCTCGATCGTTCCGATCGCGCGCTGGATGACGTCGGTTCCTGCCACGTAGTGGGATGCCGGGAAGATCGGGACCGAGTCGAGCTTGGCGAGCACCTCGCCGGTGAGCGGATGCAGGGAGTAGAGCGCCTCGATCTCGTCGCCGAACAACTCGATCCGGATCGCGTGCTCCTCGTACACCGGGATGATCTCGATCGTGTCGCCGCGGACGCGGAAGTTGCCGCGCGAGAAGTCGACGTCGTTGCGGTTGTACTGCATCGAGATGAACTGGCGGATGAGGGCGTCCCGGTCGTACCGCTCCCCCACCTGCAGCGCGACCATGGCGCGGAGGTACTCCTCGGGCGCACCGAGGCCGTAGATGCAGGACACCGTGGAGACCACGACGACGTCCCGGCGGGACAGCAGCGAGTTGGTCGTCGAGTGCCGGAGCCGCTCGACCTCGGCGTTGATCGAGGAGTCCTTCTCGATGAAGGTGTCCGTCTGCGGCACGTACGCCTCGGGCTGGTAGTAGTCGTAATAGGAGACGAAGTACTCGACGGCGTTGTGGGGCATCAGCTCGCGGAACTCGTTCGCCAGCTGCGCGGCGAGGGTCTTGTTGTGCGCGAGCACGAGTGTGGGCCGCTGCACCTGCTCGATGAGCCAGGCGGTGGTCGCCGACTTGCCGGTTCCGGTCGCGCCCAGCAGCACGACGTCCGTCTCGCCGGCGTTGATGCGCGCCGCGAGCTCGGCGATCGCCTGGGGCTGGTCGCCGGCGGGCGCGTACTCGCTGACGACCTCGAAGGGGCGGACGCTGCGCGTGGGTTGCATACCTCCAGCGTAGGCCGGGCCCCGGACATCGGGTCCGCCGGCGCCGACGTCCCCCCTCGGGTCCTGTCCGCAGGTTCGCGCACGGTGCGCGGGAGCGGATGTCGACGGCGCCGCCTATCGTGGAGCCGTGATCGAGTTCCTGATCGGCACCAGCCTCGCGGCGTCCGCGGGGCTGAATGCGTGGATGCCGCTGTTCCTGCTCGGGCTCGCCGATCGCCTGCTTCCACCGGTGCAGCTGCCGAGCGCGTGGGCGTGGCTGTCGAGCGATCCGGCGCTGTGGATCATCGGGGCGCTGCTCGTGCTGGAGATCGTGGCCGACAAGATCCCGGCGCTGGACTCCGTCAACGACATCGTGCAGAGCGTGATCCGCCCCGCCGCCGGCGGCATCGCGTTCGGGGCGGGCGCCGGAGCGGAGACGCTGGCCGTCGGCGACCCCGCGGCGTTCTTCGCGGACAACGCCTGGGTGCCGGTCGCGCTCGGCATCGCGGTCGCGCTGGTCGT
Source organism: Microbacterium sp. EF45047 (assembly GCF_028472845.1). Lineage (NCBI taxonomy): Bacteria > Bacillati > Actinomycetota > Actinomycetes > Micrococcales > Microbacteriaceae > Microbacterium > Microbacterium sp. EF45047. The sequence goes on from NZ_CP069429.1 coordinate 1,596,123, forward strand.
GCACGTGGTCAAGGCGAGCACGCGCGTGGCGGCGAACACGACGACCGCCGGGATGGCGGGCCCGGTGCTCAGCACGGCCGAGGACGGCACGTCCTTCCTGCTCGCGGCGCTGGCCCTGACGATCCCCGTCCTCGCCGGCGTCGTGCTCATCGCCCTCGTCATGGGTGTCGTGGCGATCACCCGTCGCCTGCGGCGCCGGCGAGAGCGCACCCGGAGCGCGGCGGGCGGCATACCGACGTGACCCCGGCCCTCGGCCCCGAGGTTCGAGGGCCTCAGACCCGACCCGAGGGTTCCGACCGCAGTGCGGCGACGGCGAGGGCTGCGGCGGCCGCGCACATCCCGACGATGAGCAGCACGAACCAGGCCCAGTCAGCCCGGCCGAAGACCAGCCCGAGCGCCCAGCCGAAAAGGCTCGATCCGGAGTAGTAGCCGAAGTAGTACAGGGAGGATGCCTGGGCGCGGTGCCGGGCATCCGACGCGACCGGCGCCCACCCGGACGCGATCGCGTGCGCGGCGAAGAAGCCCGCCGTGAAGAGCACCAGGCCGATCAGCACGGCCGCCGTGAGCGGGACGAGCATGAGCAGGACGCCCAGCGCCGTCACGGCGAGCGATCCGAGCAGCACCCGGTAGCGTCCGTATCGGGTGGCCGCCGACCCCGCCCAGGGTGAGGAGATCGTGCCGGCGAGGTAGGCGAGGAAGAGCAGCGTCACCAGCCATGCGGGCAGCAGGAACGGCGCCGCGGCGAGGTGGAAGCCGAGGTAGTTGTACACCGCGACGAAGGCGCCCATCAGCAGGAAGCCCTGCGCGTAGAGCGCGATCTGCGGGAAGGACCGCAGCGGCACCAGCAGCCGTGCCAGCAGGCCCGGGCCTTCCGCCCGGAGCGGACGGGGCGTGAAGCGGCGGGAGCGCGGGGTGAGCCAGAGGAACAGCGCCGCCGCGATGGCGCAGAGCAGTGCGACCGCCCAGACGCCGGCCCGCCAGCCGGCGAGCTCGCCGACGGCGCCCGACACGATGCGGCCACTGAGGCCGCCGACCGTAGTCCCGGCGATGTAGCTTCCCGCCGCCGCGGCCGCATGGCGTGCGCCCACCTCCTCGCTCAGGTAGGCGAGGGCGACCGCAGGCACGGCGCCCAGCGCGATGCCCTCCGCAAAGCGGACCAGGAGCAGCTGGGTCACCTCTCCGGTCAACGGCGCGGCGAGGCCGAGCAGGGTCGCGGCGATCACGCCGCCGCCCATGGCACGGATGCGGCCGAAGCGGTCGGCGACGAGGGACCACGGGATCACCGCCGCGGCGAGTCCGGGGGTCGCGGCCGAGACGCTCAGCGCGGCGGTCGCCGGGGAGACGGACAGGTCGTCGGCCATCCGCGGCAGCACCGCCTGCGTCGAGTACAACTGGGCGAAGGTGGCGATCCCGGCGAAGAAGAGGCCGGCGAGAAGCCGGCGGTACGATCGGGAGCCCGGGGCGTGCCCAGAACCTGCTGTGCTCACCGGGAGCGGATCCGGCGCCAGAGCGCGTCGACCTGTGCGAAGGTCTCCTCCAGCGTCCCCGAGGTGTCGATCACCACGTCCGCGATCGCGCGGCGTTCGGCATCCGTCACCTGTGCGGCGATCCTCGCCTCCGCGGCCTCGGACGTCATGCCGCGCTGCTCGACGAGCCGGCGCCGCCGCACCTCGGCGGGCGCGTCGGCGACGACGATGAGCTCCCACGGGTCGTCCACGCGCGCCTCCACCAGCAGCGGCACGTCGTACACCACGACGGCCTCCGGGTCCGCGGCCAAGGCGTCGGCGAAGCGACGTGCGGACTCGGCGCGGACGGCGGGATGCACGATCGCGTTCAGACGCGCGAGCGCCTCCGGGTCCCCGAAGACGCGGGCGCCCAGGGCGGCGCGGTCGAGGGAGCCGTCCGGCAGCAGGACGTCGTCGCCGAACGCGGCCGCGATCTCGCCCAGCACAGGCGAGCCGGGGGCCTGCACCTCGCGCACGAGCTGGTCGGCGTCCACGATCACGGCGCCGAGTGCGGCCAGGCGCCGGGCGATCGTCGACTTGCCGGATGCGATGCCGCCGGTGAGCGCGATGAGGGGCATGGTGTCCATCCTGGCACGCCGCCCTCCGGCATCCGGCGCGCGGGGAGACGCGAAAGCGGGCCGCCACCCGGAGGTGACGGCCCGCTTTCGAAGGGGCGTGCTTACGCGTTGCCGCCCGACAGCTTCTCGCGGAGAGCCGCGAGAGCCTCGTCGTCAGCGAGGGTGCCGGCGCCGGCCGACTCGCTCGAGAACGACTGGGCGCCGAAGTCGTCGCCCGCGGCGGCCTCGGCCTCGGCGGCCTTGAGGACCTGAGCCTTGTGCGCCTCCCAGCGGGCCTGAGCAGCGGCGTACTCCTGCTCCCACTTGTCGCGGGCCTCCTCGAAGCCTTCCTTCCACTGGTTGGTCTCCGGGTCGAAGCCCTCGGGGTACTTGTACTCGCCGTTCTCGTCGTACTCGGCGAGCATGCCGTACAGGGCCGGGTCGAACTCGGTGCCGTACGGGTCGACCGACTCGTTCGCCTGCTTCAGCGAGAGCGAGATGCGGCGACGCTCGAGGTCGATGTCGATGACCTTGACGAAGACCTCCTCGCCCACCGACACGACCTGCTCGGCCAGCTCGACGTGCTTGCTGGAGAGCTCGGAGATGTGCACGAGGCCCTCGATGCCGTCGGCGACGCGGACGAACGCACCGAACGGAACGAGCTTGGTGACCTTGCCCGGAGCGATCTGGCCGATCGCGTGGGTGCGGGCGAAGACCTGCCACGGGTCCTCCTGCGTCGCCTTGAGCGACAGCGAGACGCGCTCGCGGTCGAGGTCGACCTCGAGGATCTCGACGGTGACCTCCTGGCCGACCTCGACGACCTCGGAGGCGTGCTCGATGTGCTTCCAGGACAGCTCGGAGACGTGCACGAGGCCGTCCACGCCGCCCAGGTCGACGAACGCACCGAAGTTGACGATCGAGGAGACGACACCCTTGCGGACCTGACCCTTGTGCAGGTTGTTCAGGAAGGTGGTGCGCGACTCGGACTGGGTCTGCTCGAGCAGCGCGCGGCGGCTGAGCACAACGTTGTTGCGGTTCTTGTCCAGCTCGAGGATCTTCGCCTCGAGCTCCTGGCCCAGGTACGGGGTCAGGTCGCGGACGCGGCGCAGCTCGATGAGCGAGGCCGGGAGGAAGCCGCGGAGGCCGATGTCGACGATCAGGCCGCCCTTGACGACCTCGATGACGGTGCCGGTGACGACGCCGTCGTTCTCCTTGATCTTCTCGACGTCGCCCCAGGCGCGCTCGTACTGGGCGCGCTTCTTGGAGAGGATCAGGCGGCCTTCCTTGTCCTCCTTCTGGAGAACGAGGGCCTCGACCTGGTCGCCGACGGCGACGACCTCGTTGGGGTCGACGTCGTGCTTGATGGAAAGCTCGCGGGAGGGGATCACACCCTCGGTCTTGTAGCCGACGTCGAGCAGAACCTCATCGCGGTCGATCTTGACGATCGTGCCCTCGATGATGTCGCCGTCGTTGAAGAACTTCAGGGTCTTCTCGACCGCGGCCAGGAAGTCCTCAGCAGAGCCGATGTCGTTGATCGCGACCTGCTTGGTGGCCGGGGCGGTCGTTGCGCTAGTCATGTAGTGGGTTGTCCTTGTTGAATGGATGATCGGGCCCCGAGCCCGAGCCGGCATCGGCCCAGGTGTGAACCTCGAGGCGGGTGGATGGGATTGCAGTGTCACGAAGGCATGCCTAGGCGCGCCACGAGTGACACTTCAGATTATCAGATGCAACGGATGCCGCGAAGCGCGTATTCCTGTGGATAACTCCTGCGGCGTGTCGGCGCGTTCGGTTAGCGTGTCGGGCGTGAGGAAGACCCGCGCCACCGTCCTGTGCGCGTCGGCGATCGTGCTCGGGATGCTGACCGCATGCACTCCTGCTCCGGAGCCGACGCCGACCGAGACCGCGCTGTTCGCATCCGAGGAGGAGGCCTTCGCGGCCGCCGAGGAGACGTATCGCGAGTACACCGATGCCCTGAACGCCGTCGACCTCAGCGATCCGGAAACGTTCGAGCCGCTCTATCGGTGGATGTCGGGAGACGCCGAAGCGTCCGCCAAAGAGATGCTGACTAGTTTTCATGCCGATGGCTACACAACTTCGGGCGAGACGCTGGTTGTGTCGTTCGAGCCAACCGGCGCCGACCTCAAACGCGATCGTGTCAGCGCAAATGTTTGCGTTGACGTCAGCAACGTTGACGTTGTCGACAGTCATGGCGCCTCTGTCGTTCCTCCGGATCGGAAGGATATCCAGGCGCTGGTCGTCGAATTCGTAGTAGCAGAGACACCAACCGGCCTCTCGATCGATTCGAGCAAAGGTGATGGGAGCGTCGTATGCCAACAATGACCGGCATCGGTGTCGCTCTCATTGTTGCCAACAGCCTGGTATCACCAGCGGCGGCGGGTTCGAGTGCTCCGAACTGCGGAGTGATGTGGGTTGGGTGCCCGATCTCGGACAACGACGGTAGTTCTCTCATCATCTCCGGTTCCGACACCCGACCGGGCTCGGGAGGCTCCGATGGCGATGGCCCCGGGTATCACGGGGTCGGGAATGACACCAGTGATCCGGTCATGGACTTCAGTCCGGCGGACCCGCCGAGCTTCGGCGAGTGCATGGTCAATTGGAACGACTACATCGGCTGCTTCCGCGCCCGGCACGAAGACGAGGCCGCCCCCGCACCCGAGGACGACGCGCCCGCCATCCCCGCCGTCACCATCACCGACCTCGCGCGCTTCTCCCCCACCCCGAGCACCGTCGCCGGCGAGCCGGACAACCTCGGTGTAGCCGGGCTCCCCTCGAACTTCGTCGCGACGGCATCCGAGCACACCGCGAACGGCACGCTGTTCGGCTTCCCCATCAGCGTGCGCTTCACCCCCGAGACCTTCACCTTCCACTACGGCGACGGCGCCACCAGGACCACCTCCACCGGCGGCGCGAGCTGGGACGCCCTCGGCCAGGCCCAGTTCACTCCGACCGACACCAGCCACACCTACGCCGCACGCGGTACCTACGACGCCCGCGTCGACGTCTCCTACTCCGCCGAGATCGACCTCGGCATCGGCTGGTTCCCGGTCGACGGCCTGCTCACCACGACCGGGCCGGCGCAGAGCATCCGCGTCTTCGAAGCCCACACCGCGCTCGTCGCGCACACCTGCACCGAGACCCCAGGCGCCGCCGGCTGCTGACCGCCCGCTGCGGCCCGGCCCTGTCGGCGCCCGCCCGTATGCTGAACGCGTGACCGACCGACTGATGCTGCTCGACACCGCGTCCCTCTACTTCCGCGCGTTCTACGGCGTCCCCGACAAGGTGAAGGCGCCGAACGGCATGTCGGTCAACGCCGTCCGCGGGCTGCTCGACATCGTCGCGAAGCTCGTGTCCACGTACCGGCCGACTCATCTCGTCGCCTGCTGGGACGACGACTGGCGCCCGCAGTGGCGGGTCGACCTCATCCCGAGCTACAAGGCCCACCGAGTCGTCGAGGTCGTTCCCGGCGGACCGGACGTCGAAGAGGTGCCCGACCCGCTGGAGCAGCAGGTGCCGCTCATCCGTGAAGCGCTCGCCGCTCTCGACATCCCGATCATCGGCGTCGCCGAGCACGAGGCGGACGATGTGATCGGCACTCTCGCGACCCGTTCGACCATGCCCGTCGACATCGTCACCGGCGACCGCGACCTGTTCCAGCTCATCGACGACGCCCGCGACGTGCGGGTCATCTACACCGCCCGCGGCATGAGCAACCTGGAGATCGTGACGGACGCCGTCGTGGTCGCCAAGTACGGCGTGCTCCCGTCGCAGTACGCCGACTTCGCCACCCTCCGCGGCGACGCATCCGACGGACTGCCCGGCGTCAAGGGCATCGGCGAGAAGACCGCGGCGACGCTGCTGCAGACGCACGGCGACCTCGACGCGATCCGCACGGCCGCGGCGAACGGCTCCGGTCTGAGCGCCACGGTGTCGGCGCGGTTCCTGGCCGCAGCGGACTACCTCGACGTCGCGCCCACCGTCGTGCGGGTGGCCACCGATCTCGACATCGCGGTGCCGGCCGCGCCCCTGCATCCGCTCGACGAACCGGCCGCCAAGGCCGCGACGGCTTTCGCCGAGCAGTGGAACCTGGGCGGTTCGATGACCCGCGCCGTCGACGCGCTCGCCGCCACCGCCTGATCCGGGTCGGCCCGCCTCAGCTCGCCCACGCGCGGAGACGATCCAGACCCCACGTGGTGACGATGCGCTCGGGCGGCACGCCGGCCTGCTCGGCGCGCTCCGCGCCGTAGTCCAGCAGCGACAGCTGCCCGGGCGCGTGCGCGTCGGAGTCGATCGAGAACAGGCACCCCTCCTCCAGCGCGATCGCGATGAGGTCGTCCGGCGGGTCCTGGCGCTCCGGGCGCGAATTGATCTCGACCGCAACCCCGTTCTCGGCGCACGCCGCGAACACGGCTCGCGCGTCGAACTGCGACTGCGGCCGGGTCCCGCGCGATCCCTGCACCAGCCGTCCGGTGCAGTGGCCGAGCACGTTCACGTGCGGGTTCGACACGGCGGCGATCATGCGCGCGGTCATCGGCCCGGCGTCCATGCGCAGCAGGGAGTGGACGGATGCCACGACGATGTCGAGCTCCTCGAGCAGTTCGGGCTCCTGGTCGAGCGCGCCGTCCTCGAGGATGTCCACCTCGATGCCGGCGAGCACGGTGAGCCCGTCGCCGGACTGCCCGCGCACCAGCGGGATCTGCTCGCGGAGCCGCTCGGGTGACAGTCCGCGGGCGACCCGCAGCCGCGGCGAGTGATCGGTGATCGCGAGGTACTCGTGCTTCAGCGCCCGCGCCGCCGCCACCATCGTCTCGATCGGCGTGGTGCCGTCCGACCAGTCGGTGTGCGCGTGCAGGTCGCCGCGCAGCTTCGCCCGCAGCTGGGACGTGCGCTCCGGCTCTGCCACCCCGCGCAGCTCGACCAGGTAGTCCGGCACCCGCCCCTCCTGCGCCTGCCGGATCACCTCGAACGTCGACGACCCTATGCCCTTCACCGCGCGCAGCCGGGTCGGGTCGTGCAGGACCTCCTCAGGCAGCCCTTCGAGCGCCGCGCCCGCCTGGCGGAACGCCCGCGCCCGGTACCGCGACGCCCGCTCCCGCTCCAGCAGGGTGGCGATCTCGAGAAGGGCTTCGACGGCGTCCATGGCGTCCTCAGGAGGCGAGAGGCTCCCGGGTGGCCTGCACCCATTCGTCGAGCTTGGCGCTGGCGCGGCCGTCATCGACCGCCGCCGCCGCGCGCTCCATCGCGTCCCGGAGGCGGTCGAGGATCGGCACCTGCGTGAGGGTGGCGTCCCGCGACAGCTCGAACGCGACCACGCCGGCCGCGGCGTTCAGCAGCACGATGTCCCGCACCGGGCCCTTCTCGCCGGCGAGCGTGCGACGCAGGAGCTCCGCGTTGTGCTCCGGCGAGCCGCCGATCAGATCGGACAGATCCGCGAGCGGGATGCCGAGGTCGCGAGGGTCGAGGTCGTGCTCGTGCGTGTCGCCGACCGCCACCTCCCAGATCCGGCTGTGTCCGGTGGTGGTCAGCTCGTCCAGCCCATCGTCGCCGCGGAAGACCAACGCGGTGGCGCCGCGGGTACGGAACACGCCGGTGATCAGCGGCACCCGGTCGAGCTGGGCGACGCCGACGGCGTTGGCCTCCGCCCGGGCCGGGTTGCACAGCGGGCCGAGCATGTTGAAGACCGTCGGCACGCCGAGCTCCTTGCGCACCGCGCCAGCATGCTTGAAGCCGGGGTGGAACGCCGCCGCCCACGCGAAGGTGATCCCGGTGCGGTCGAGCACGGAGGCGACACGCGCGGGGTCGAGGGAGATGTCCAGTCCGAGCGCGGCGAGCACGTCCGAAGAGCCCGAGGAGGAGCTGGCGGCCCGGTTTCCATGCTTGACGACCGGGATGCCCATCGAGCCGATGATGATGGCGGCCGTGGTGGAGACGTTCACCGTGCCCACACGATCGCCGCCGGTGCCGACGATGTCGAGCACGTCCGGCGAGACGGGAAGCGGCACCGCCGCCTCGAGGATGGCATCGCGGAAGCCGACGATCTCGTCGACCGTCTCGCCCTTCGCGCGGAGCGCGACCAGGAAGGCGGCCAGCTGGGCATCCGTCACCTTCCCCTGCATCACCTGACGCATCGCCCAGGTGGACTCCCAGACGCTCAGGTCCCGGCGCTCCAGGAGGTTCGTCAGGACATCGGGCCAGGTGAGGTAGTCCGCCATAGCTGCGATCCTATCCGCGCGCCCATCGATGCCGATTCGAGATGACGCACGCGGGACGCGGTCCGGCCCCGCGCGGGATCCGGTTCTCCCCGCGAAGCACCGAGGATTCGCAGATGGTTCTTAGGTTCCCCTAAGCCGCGTCGGACGTGGTGAGGGGGCCGCCGGCGGCCGTGTGGGATGGTGGCCCGGGCCCGGGGCTCAGCCGTGCGGGGTGCCCAGTGCTTTCTCGTCATAGGCCTGACGAGCTTCAAGGACGTCATCGAAGTGCTCGGCCGCCCAATCGACCAGCGCCCCAAGTGGATGCTCCAAGGTCGAGCCGAGTGGCGTGAGGCCGTAGTCGACGTGGCGGGGCACTGTGCCGTGATCGATCCGCTCGACGATCCCGTCGCGCTCCAGGTCGCGGAGAGTGTCCACCAGAACCTTCTTGCTGATGCCGTCGACGGCCGCCTGGAGCTCGCCGAAGCGCAGACGCCGATGCTGGAGCGCGATGACGATCAATGCGGTCCACTTGTTGGCGATCCGCGCGAGAGAGGTGCGCGACGGGCAGGTCGCGAGCAGGGGATTCCATGAACGTTCGGTGACCATCAGGTGAACTCCTTCCGTGGTTACGTTGAAGTGACCACAACAGCATCGGCCACCCTCAGAGGGCGGCGATCCTGCTGCGGATCGAACGAAGGAGAACTGACCATGACTGCCACACCCCCCGTTGAGACCGTCGAAACCTACTTCACCCATCTGGCCCAGGGCAACGTCGAGCAGGCCATGGCCGTGCTCGACCCGGACGTCGCGTGGCACCAGCCTGGCGACAACCGCTTCTCGGGCGTGCACCGCGGCCCGGATGCCATCCGTGCCCTGATCGGCGGCATGATGGAAGCCACCGGCGGGACATTCGCGGTGGCCCCGACCGGCCCCCTCATGGCGAACGAGGACGTGGTGGCCGCCCCGGTGCGCTTCACGGGTCACCGAGATGGGCGAGAGCTGGACCAGCCCGGGGTAGATCTTCTCACTGTCCGGGACGGCCGGATCGTCGAGGTCCGGCTCTTCTCCTCAGACGGCCCCGCCGAGGACCAGTTCTGGGGGAAGGCGTAAGACGACGGCCAGGTTGCTCAGCAACCTGGCCGTCGTCGTTGCGGCATGTGCGCGACATACCGATCAGCGACCATCAGGAAGGTTGACATGAACTCCAAGCAGTACGCCCCAGAGCATCGTGAAGTCCTCATCGTAGGCGCCGGCTTCAGCGGCCTGGCCAATCTCCACCTGCTGCGCCGTGCAGGGATCGACGCCGTGATTGTCGAAGCAAGTGACGACGTCGGTGGCACTTGGCATGCGAACCGGTACCCGGGGGTCCGAACAGACAGCGAATCGCACTATTACTGCTTGTCCTTTGCCCAGGAAGTCACCGACTCCTGGTCTTGGACGGAACGCTATCCGAAAGGGGCAGAGGTCCACGCCTATCTTCGCCACGTGGCGGACAAGCTAGGACGTGTTGCTAAATCCATTGCAAGGCGGCGGAGAGGCAGAGCCCTGCCGCGTATGACCGGGCGGTCTTGTCGTAGCGGGAAGCGAGTCCGCGCCACTGCTTCACGAAGTTGAAGCACCGCTCGACGACGTTGCGGCCCTTGTAGCGCTCCCGTTGCTCATCGCCGAAGTCGATCGGACGGCCCGGCCGCTTGCGACGGTGCGCGATCTGGTCGTCGCGTTCGGGGATCGTGGCCTTGACGCCGCGCTCGCGCAGCCAGGCCCGGTTCTTCTTCGACGGGTAGCCCTTGTCCGCGAGCACCCGGTCCGGTCTCGTGCGCGCGGGCCCTCGGCCGGGGATGTGGATCTCGTCGAGTACGCAGGTGAACATGCTCGTGTCTGCGACCTGCCCGCCGGTGAGGACGAACGCCAGCGCCCGGGCCTTCCCGTCGCAGACGAGATGGATCTTCGTCGTCAAACCACCCCGTGACCGGCCGATCGCGTGGTCAGGAGGCTCTGGCCCGGACTTCTTGTAGTTCGACGGATCCCCCTGTGACCCGGGGCAAGGTCGCGCCATGCTGATGGACACGCGCGATCGAGGAATCCACCGACACGACCCAGTCGATCTCACCCTGAAGCGACGCCCGCTTCTGCACGTGGGTGAGCAGGTCCTCCCAGACGCCGTCGCTCGCCCACCGGCGGAAGTTCTTGTAGATCGTGTTCCAGCTCCCGAACCGGTCGGGCAGGTCTCGCCACGCCGATCCCGTGCGGAACCGCCACGCGGTCGCCTCGACCACCGTGCGCCGATCCACCGGAGGACGGCCCCGTGTCCTCACCGGCGGGAACACGTCCCGGATCAGCTCCCAGACCTCGTCCGTGATGACATCTCGCGACACGACTCAAGAATCACCCGAAGGCCCCGAACCAGCATTTAGCAACACGGCCTACGTGCGACGACAGCGAAACGGGGTCCCCGGGTGCAAGAATTCGCGCGACGGATCGGCCATAATGGACGGGTGACCACCTCAGCGACGTATGCCCCGGCTGCCCGAACGATCAAGCGGCCCAATCCGGTAGCTGTCGGCACCATCGTGTGGCTCGGCAGCGAGGTGATGTTCTTCGCGGGTCTCTTCGCGATCTACTTCACTCTCCGCAGCACCTCCCCCGAACTGTGGGCCGACCGCACCGGTCTGCTGAACGTGACGTTCGCAGCGGTCAACACGGCCATCCTCGTGGCGTCCTCGTTCACCTGTCAGATGGGTGTGTTCGCCGCCGAGGACATGCAGGCCTACCGCCTGCCGCGCGGTCAGGTGAACGCCGCGGGCCGTCGCCGCATCTTCGGCTGGGGCATGGTCGAGTGGTTCTGGGTCACCTTCGCGCTCGGCGCGATCTTCGTGTGCGGCCAGGTCTGGGAGTACGCGCAGCTCGTCGTCGAGGGGATGCCGATCCAGGCGGACTCGTACGCCTCCGCGTTCTACCTCACGACGGGCTTCCACGCCCTGCACGTGACCGGCGGCCTCATCGCGTTCCTGCTCGTCATCGGGCGCGCCTACGCGGTCAAGAACTTCACGCACAAAGAGGCGACCTCGTCGATCGTCGTGTCCTACTACTGGCACTTCGTCGACGTCGTCTGGCTGGTCCTCTTCGGCGTCATCTACTTCCTTAAGTGAGAGCGGAGCGATTCCCCGAAATGGCACGAGAGAAGAAGCGCCGCTCGCGCGGCCGTCGCAGTCCCCTCGCCGCTGCCGCGCTGATCGGTGCAGGCCTCCTGCTCACCGGCGGCGCCTACGCCGGCGCATCCGCGGCCATGGCCTCCACCGACGCGCAGACCGCGGTCTCCACGGAGCTCACCGTGGAGGACGGCGAGAAGCTGTTCACCGCGAACTGCGCCACCTGCCACGGTCTCGACCTGCAGGGCACCGACAACGGCCCCAGCCTGATCGGCGTGGGTGAGCTCGCCACCGAGTTCCAGCTCGCCACCGGACGGATGCCGCTGCAGATGCAGGCACCGCAGGCTCCGCAGAAGCCGCCGCAGTTCACCGACGAGCAGATCAAGGCGATGGCCGCGTACGTGCAGTCCGTCGCCCCGGGCCCGACCTTCCCCGACGAGGAGATCCTCGACGGCGAAGGCGACGTCTCGCACGGCGCCGAGCTGTTCCGGATCAACTGCGCGATGTGCCACAACGTCGCCGCCGCAGGCGGTGCGCTCACCGAGGGCAAGTACGCCCCCGCGCTGACCTCGACGAGCGCCCTGCACATCTACGCGGCCATGGTCACCGGCCCGCAGAACATGCCCGTGTTCGGCGACATGAACCTCAGCCCCGAGGACAAGCGCGACATCATCTCGGCTCTGCTCTATCAGCAGGAGGCCGTGCAGGTCGGCGGACTCTCCCTCGGCTCGCTGGGCCCCGTCTCCGAGGGTCTGTTCATCTGGATCTTCGGTATCGGCGCTCTCGTCGCCCTCACCGTGTGGATCACGGCGAAGTCCAACTGACGAATTTTCATCGAAGAGGAACGTACGAGGAGCACCATGGCACACGACGAGGACACGCTGGCTCTTGACAGGGCCTACCAGCCCTCGCCAGGGCTGGGGGTCGCGGTCAGCGATCCCGTGCAGAACCCGGGGCTGCCCCCGCATCGTGAGCGGATGACCGACAAGGACCCGCGCGCCGAGAAGGCCGCCGTCCGCACGGTCTACACCCTCTTCTACCTCTCGCTCGCCGCGAGCATCTGGGCCGTCGCTGCCTACATGCTGTTCCCGATCGAGAGCGGCGCACTCATCGACGTGCGCAACAACAACCTGTTCATCGGTCTCGGCATCGGCTTCGCCCTGCTCGCGCTGGGTCTCGGCGCGATCCACTGGTCGAAGGCCGTGATGAGCGACAAGGAGTTCATCGAGCACCGGCACCCGACGCGCGGTCGCGACTCCGTCCGTGCCGCCGCGGTCAAGGCCTTCGCGGACGCGAACGAGGAGTCCGGCTTCGGGCGCCGCACGATGATCCGCAACTCGCTGATCGCCGCGCTCGTGGCATCCGTCGTCCCCGGTGTGACGCTGTTCCGCGGCCTCGCCCCGCACGCCTCCGAGGCTCACCCCAACGCGGGCGACCCGGTGGCGCTGTTGAAGCAAACCATGTGGGACAAGGGCACCCGCCTCGTGCGCGACCCCGACGGCACCCCGATCCGCGCCGCGGACGTCACGCTCGGCTCGGCCGTGCACGTGATCCCCGAGGGCCTGAACGAGCTCGGCCACGACGGCGGCCTCCTCGAGGAGAAGGCGAAGGCCATCGTGCTCCTCATGCGCCTGCGCCCCGAGCAGCTCATCGAGACCGAGGAGCGCAAGTCCTGGTCGTACGACGGGATCGTCGCCTACTCGAAGGTCTGCACCCACGTCGGATGCCCGGTGGCGCTGTACGAGCAGCAGACCCACCACCTGCTCTGCCCCTGCCACCAGTCGCAGTTCGACGTGACCGAGCACGCCAAGGTCATCTTCGGCCCGGCGGCCCGTCCGCTGCCGCAGCTGCCCATCACCGTCGACGACGAGGGCTACCTGATCGCGCAGAGCGACTTCCACGAACCCGTCGGCCCGAGCTTCTGGGAGCGTCATTGAGCACCGCAACAACTCCTCGCGAGACCCAGCCCACCGAGGCGCGTGAGGCGCCGCTCGGCGGCAGATTCATCGGCGCGACGGCCAACTACATCGACGAACGGACGAGCCTGTCCGGCTTCGTCAAAGAGCTCGGCCGGAAGATCTTCCCCGACCACTGGTCGTTCATGCTGGGTGAGATCGCGCTGTGGAGCTTCGTCGTCGTGTTCCTCTCGGGCACGTTCCTGACGTTCTTCTTCCAGGCGTCGATGGTCCCCACGCACTACACCGGCGCGTACGAGCCGATGCGCGGCATCGAGATGTCCGCGGCGCTGGAGTCCACGCTGCACATCTCCTTCGATCTGCGCGGCGGCCTGCTGGTGCGTCAGATCCACCACTGGGCGGCACTGGTCTTCGTGGCCGGCATCGGCGTCCACATGCTGCGCATCTTCTTCACGGGTGCATTCCGCAAGCCGCGTGAGCTGAACTGGGTGATCGGCTTCGTGCTCTTCATCCTGGCGATGGCCGAGGGCTTCACGGGCTACTCGCTCCCCGACGACCTGCTCTCCGGCAACGGTCTGCGCATCATCGACGGGATGATCAAGGGCCTCCCGCTCATCGGGACTTGGACCTCGTACCTGCTCTTCGGCGGGGAGTTCCCCGGCACCGACATCGTCGGTCGCCTCTACACGCTCCACATCCTGCTGCTGCCCCTCCTGGTGATCGGCCTGATCGTCGTGCACCTGATGCTCATGGTCATCAACAAGCACACGCAGTTCGCCGGCCCGGGCCGCACCAATGAGAACGTGGTCGGCTACCCCATGATGCCGGTCTACATGTCGAAGATGGGCGGCTTCCTGTTCATCACCTTCGGCACGATCGTCCTCATCGCGTCGATGTTCCAGATCAACCCGATCTGGAACTACGGACCGTACGACCCGTCCCCCGTGTCGGCCGGAACCCAGCCCGACTGGTACATCGGCTTCGCGGACGGCGCGCTGCGTCTGGCGCCGTCGAATCTGGACATCGTGTTCCTGGACCGCACCTGGTCCTTCGGCATCCTGATCCCGGTCGCGGTGCTGGGTCTGTTCCTCGTCACGGTGATGTTCTACCCGTTCATCGAGGCGTGGATCACCGGCGACAAGCGCGAACACCACATCGCAGACCGCCCGCGCAACGCCCCGACCCGTACCGGGATCGGTGTCGCCGGTGTGATCTTCTACGCCGTGATGTGGGCCGCCGCGTCGTCCGACCTCATCGCCACGCACTTCATGCTGACGATGGAGGGCGTCATCCGGGCGCTGCAGATCCTGCTCATCGTGGGCCCGATCATCGGCTACTTCGTCGCGAAGCGCATCGCCATCGCGCTGCAGAAGAAGGACCGCGAGATCGTCCTGCACGGCTACGAATCCGGCCGCATCGTCCGTCTTCCCGGCGGCGAGTTCATCGAGGTCCACCAGCCGGTCGACGTCTACGACCGCTGGAAGCTCATCGATTACGCGACCTACGAGCCGCTGGTCGTGCGCCCGAACGCCAAGGGCCGTATCCCGTGGCACGAGAACCTGCGCTCGGCGCTGTCCCGGTGGTTCTTCGAGGACCGCCTCCAGCCGCTCACCCAGGCGGAGCTGGACGCGGCGGATGCCCACCAGCACCACGCTCTGGCCACCATGGCGGAGATCGAAGCCGAGGAGATCGCCGGTGCCCACGAGCGCGCCGGTGTCACCGACGACCAGATCATCGCCAGTGACCCGCACGTCACCGAGACCGGCAACGTGCCGAGCTCCGTGATCGCAACAGAGCCGGTGCGGAAGCCGCGGCGCCGGAAATCGGAGGACGGCGAGTAATCGCTCGTCCTCAGAAGAGGGCCCCGTCCGAATGGACGGGGCCCTCTTCGTCGTCCCCTCCCCGACCGTGAAAGGATCGATGCGTGTCCTCCGTCGTGCAGCTGCTCCGCTCCCCCGACCTCGCGGTCGCCCCGTACGCGCATGAGTGAACAGTCGACCATGGCAGGGAATCGACGACATCGCGCAGTCATCGACGACGCGGTCACGCACGACGCTCAGTAGGCTGAAGCCATGAACGAGCGCGCCGCATTCTTCGCCGCCAAACTCGCCGCCGAGACCGACCCCAGCGACGTCCATGCCGCCCGCAAGGCCGGAGAGACCCTCTACGTGGTGGACGTGCGTTCCGATGAGGCGTGGGCTCAAGGACGCGTCCCCGACGCGATCCACATGCACTACAGCGAGATCGCAAGGCGGGCCCCCCAGGAGATCCCCGCGGATGCCGCCGTGGTGGTGTACTGCTGGAGCCCAGGATGCAACGCCGGTGCGAAGGGCGCCCTCGAGTTCGCGAATCTGGGCTACGCGGTGCGTGAGATGATCGGCGGCTTCGAGTACTGGGTGCGGGAGGGCTACCCGGTCGAGGACGCGGACGGCGTGCACCGTCGGCCGATCGACCCGCTCACCGGCGTCCCCCGCATCCGCAGCCGCGCCTGAAAACGAGAGAGGCCCTCCGGACGGATCCGGAGGGCCTCTCTGGTAGGAGATGTCAGCGGGCGAAGTGTCCGCGGTAGTACTCGTACACCCAGCCCACGATCGCGACAGCGAAGATCGCCAGACCGATCGGGAGCAGGAAATGCCCGACGGCGAGCCCGATCAGGAAGACCGCGGCGGAGGCCGCGAGCACGATCGGCCACCACGACCACGGGCTGAACTCACCGAGCTCAGGGTCTCCGTCGTCGATGTCCGCCGTGAGGATGTCCTCCGGCAGCTCACCGCCCTGCGCACGGTGCGTGCGGTGCAGGTACCAGGCGATCATCGCGCTCATGAAGGCGACGAACAGCAGGGCGACGGTACCGACCCACTCGATCGCGGTCACGACCGGACGGTCGGGGTGGGCGATGATGTTCCAGGTCGTGTAGATCGCGGCGACGATCAGGAAGAAGACCGTCAGCACCCACCAGAGGATGACGTTGTCGCGCATGGATTACTTGACCTCTCCGTGAGCGGCGCCGGCGGATGCGGACACCGGGTGCTCGGCAGCCTCGGGGTGGTTCAGGTCGAACGCCGGACGCTCGCTGCGGATGCGCGGGATCGACGTGAAGTTGTGCCGCGGCGGCGGGCACGAGGTGGCCCACTCCAGCGAGGCCCCGTAGCCCCACGGGTCGTTCACGGTGACCTTCGGCGCCTTGCGCGCCGTGATCCACACGTTCAGGAAGAACGGCAGCATCGAGGCGCCCAGGATCACGGCGCCGATCGTGGAGACCTGGTTGCCCCAGGTCCAGCCGTCGGCGGCCGAGTAGTCCGCGTAGCGACGCACCATGCCGTCCACGCCGAGCCAGTGCTGCACGAGGAAGGTCATGTGGAAGCCGATGAACAGCATCCAGAAGTGCAC
This sequence comes from Microbacterium sp. EF45047, assembly GCF_028472845.1. NCBI lineage: Bacteria > Bacillati > Actinomycetota > Actinomycetes > Micrococcales > Microbacteriaceae > Microbacterium > Microbacterium sp. EF45047. Next base: position 1,612,849 of record NZ_CP069429.1, read on the forward strand.
GTAGCCGAGGCGCTCGTTCAGCATCCGCCCCGTCCACTTCGGCCACCAGAAGTAGAAGCCGGCGAACATGGCGAACACGACCGTGCCGAACACCACATAGTGGAAGTGGGCGACGACGAAGTACGAGTCGCTGAGGTGGAAGTCCAGCGGCGGCGACGCGAGGATCACGCCGGTGAGACCGCCGAACACGAACGACACCAGGAAGCCGAGCGCGAACACGATCGGCGTCTCGAACGTGACCGAGCCGCGCCACATCGTGCCGATCCAGTTGAAGATCTTCACACCGGTCGGCACCGCGATGAGCATCGTCATCAGGGCGAAGAACGGCAGCAGGACCGAGCCGGTGACGTACATGTGGTGCGCCCACACGGCCACCGACAGTGCGGCGATCGCGATCGTCGCGTACACCAGCGTCTTGTACCCGAAGATCGGCTTGCGGCTGAACACCGGGAAGATCTCGGACACGATGCCGAAGAACGGCAGCGCGATGATGTACACCTCGGGGTGGCCGAAGAACCAGAACAGGTGCTGCCAGAGGAGCACACCGCCATTGGCCACGTCGTAGATGTGAGCGCCGAGCACGCGGTCCGCACCGGCGGCGAAGATCGCCGCCGCCAGCACCGGGAAGGCCATCAGGATCAGCAGGCTGGTGATCAGGGTGTTCCAGGAGAAGATCGGCATCCGCCACATCGTCATGCCCGGAGCGCGCATGGTGATGATCGTGGTGACGAAGTTCACCGCACCGAGGATGGTGCCGAAACCGGAGAGGCCGAGGCCCAGCATCCACAGGTTCCCACCGGCGCCCGGCGAGAACGTGGCGTTCGCGAGGGGCTGGTACGCGAACCAGCCGAACGAGGCGGCGCCCTGCGGGGTGAGGAAGCCGGCCACCGCGATGGTCGAGCCGAACAGGAACAGCCAGAACGCGAAGGCGTTCAGACGCGGGAAGGCGACGTCAGGGGCGCCGATCTGGAGCGGCAGGACCGCGTTGGCGAATCCGGCGAACAGCGGCGTCGCGAACATCAGCAGCATGATCGTGCCGTGCATCGTGAACAGCTGGTTGTACTGCTCCTTGGTCGGCACGATCTGCATGCCCGGCGCGAACAGCTCGGCGCGGATGACCAGCGCCATCACGCCGCCGAGGAGGAAGAAGATCACCGAGGCGATCAGGTACATGTAGCCGATCGTCTTGTGGTCGGTGGAGGTGATCCACTTGACGACGATGTTGCCCTTCTGCTCCACCCGCGAGGAGGTGAGCAGTGCGGCCTGACGCGGCGGGATCGTGGTGGGACGGACGCCGTTCGTCTGAGGTTCGGCTGTGGTCGTCATGTCTTACTCCTCTTCCTCGGAGCTCGAGCTCGGTCCGGTGCCCGGGAAGTTGCCGAGGCGGTCGTAGGCGTCGTTGATGTCGCCCGTGTTGCCCTCCTCGCGCAGCGAGTCGAGGTAGTCCTCGTACTCGTCCTGCTCGACGACCTTCACGTTGAAGAGCATCATCGAGTGGTATTCGCCGCAGAGCTCGGCGCACTTGCCGTCATACTCGCCGACGCGGGTCGGGGTGAAGGACCAGGTGTTGTCCTTCCCGATGTACATGTCCTTCTTGTAGAGGAAGTCGATGATCCAGAAGGAGTGGACGACGTCGCGGGACTGCAGGTGGATGGTGACCTTCTGGTCGACCGGAAGCACCAGCGTCGGCAGCTGCGACTTGTCGATGTTGCCCTCGGCGTCGGGCTGGGCCTGGATGCCCATCGTCCAGACGGCGTCGGAGTTGTCCTCCTCCTCGCCGTTGTACTGGAAGTCCCACGCCCACTGCTTGGCGATCGCGGTGATCTCGACGTCGGGGTCCTCCCACTGCGTCTCGATCTCCGCCTGGTCGCGGGCGGTGAAGAAGAAGAAACCCAGCACGAGGATCAGCGGGATCACCGTGTACAGGATCTCCAGCGGCATGTTGTACCGCAGCTGCACCGGGAGGCCGGTCTGGCCCTTGCGACGGCGGTACGCGACCGCGGCCCAGCCCATCAGGGCCCAGGTGATCAGGCCGACGGCCAGCAGCACGATCCACGAGTTCACCCAGAGGGCGGCGACGCGGTCGGTCTGGTTCGTGGCGGCGGTGCCGTCCTCGACGAAGCCCGGGAGGAAGCCGTGGAGTTCGGTGGGAGTACATCCCGCCAGGGCCACGGCCGCCGAAACTCCCAGCGGGAGGGCGGCCCAACGAAGGCGGCGTTTCGAGGGCACGATGCACCTTTCAGATCGCGGACAGGGACAGCCTCAAGTCTAGGGCAACCTCACACCCGATTCATGCCAACCACGCAGGTTCGGCGGGTCTCAGTGGAAGCTGTCGCCGCACGCGCAGCTGCCTGCCGCGTTGGGGTTGTCGATGGTGAAACCCTGCTCCGAGATGGTGTCCTTGAAGTCGATCGACGCGCCATCCAGATACGGGATGCTCATGTTGTCGACGATCACCTCGACCCCGTCGAAGTCGACCGTCTGGTCGCCCTCGAGGAAGCGCTCGTCGAAGTAGAGCTGGTAGATCAGGCCCGAGCATCCTCCGGGCTGGACGGCGACGCGCAGACGCAGGTCGTCGCGGCCCTCCTGCTCGAGAAGGCTCTTCACCTTCTGCGCCGCGGCAGCCGTCAGCGAGACACCGTGGGCGGGAGCCTCGGTCGAGTTCTGGGCGGTCAGTGTGGTGTCGCTCATGTCACTCCTTGGGACGCGCAGCACGAACTGCTGCTGCGCTCGATTCTACCGCCGGGGTGCGGGGAGGGCTCGGCGCCCGATGGCGCGGCCTCAGGATGCCGTGCGCTCGTTCATCCGCGCCAGCAGCAGGGCCTCGGTGCGCACGGCGTTGCGGAAGGTCTCGAGGTGCAGCGACTCGTTGGGGCTGTGCGCACGGGAGTGCGGGTCCTCGACCCCGGTCACCAGGATCTGCGCCGCAGGGAACTCGCGAACGAGATCGGCGATGAACGGGATGGATCCGCCGACCCCGAGGTCGACCGGGGCGACGCCGTAGCCGTCCGCCATCGCGTCGCGGGTGAGCCCGACCGCCCATCCGGCCGTGTCGACGAGGAACCCGTCGCCGAGGTCGATGTCGCTGAACGTGAGCTCGGCGCCGAAGGGGGCGTGCGCCCGGAGGTGCGCCTCGATCGCCGTGTACGCCTCGCGAGCGCTCTGACCGGGGGCCACGCGCGCGCTGATGACGACGCTCACCTCCGGCAGCAGCGTGTTCGACGCCGCAGCGACGCTGGTGGCGTCGATGCCGGTGATCGTCACGGAGGGCTTGTTCCAGATGCGGCTGAGGATGCTGTCGCGGCCGATCGGCCGGGTGCCGGGCAGCAGCCCCGCCTCTTCGCGGAGCGTGGCCTCCTCGTAGGCGGGGGTGTCGGCGTCTCTCGAGGCGAGTCCTTCGACCGCGACGGCGCCGTCCTCGTCCCAGAGCGTGGCCAGCAGCGTGACGGCCGCCATCATGGCATCCGGCACCGCTCCCCCGAACATGCCGGAGTGCGACGCGTGCTCGAGGGTGCGCACGCGCAGGGTGAAGCGGGCGTTGCCGCGGAGGGAGACGGTGAGGCCGGGCGTGCGCGAATCCCAGTTGCCGGAGTCCGCGACGACGATCGCGTCGGCGCGCAGCGCATCGGCGTTGTCGCGCAGGAAGCGTGCGAAGGAGCGCGAGCCGTACTCCTCCTCCCCCTCGATGAACATCGCGATGCCGAGGTCGAGGTCGTCGCCGAGCACCTCCGCGACCGCGCGGAGGGCGGCGATGTGCGCCATGATGCCGGCCTTGTCGTCCGCCGCTCCCCGCCCGTACAGGCGTCCGTCCCGGACCGTCGGCTCGAAGGGCGGCGTCTCCCAGAGCGCGTCGTCGCCCGGCGGCTGCACGTCGTGGTGCGCGTACAGCAGGATCGTCGGACGCCCGTTGCGCGCGGCCCTCGTCGCCAGGACCGCCGGCTGGCCGAGCTCGTCGGTGTCGTCGATCGCGGCGCGCAGCACCCTGACGTCGTCGAAGACCCCGGTGCCGCGGGCCAGCTCCGCCACCGCGTCGGCGCTGCGCTCGAGCTGGGCCTGATCGAAGGCCGGCCAGGCGATGCCGGGGATGCGCACCAGCGCGCCCAGGTCGGAGAGAGCGGAGGGGATGCCGAGCGCGACGGCTTCGGTGAGCGCGGCTTCGCGCTCGGCGGACGCCGGGGATGCAGAGGGGGTCATGCGAGTAATCTTAAGAGGACCCCGACTCGGAACTGAGGATGCCCGTGCCCACTCCCACCCCCTCGACGAACGACGACGCCCCGCAGACGCCCGCCACGGGTAAGGGACGGCGGACGCCGACACGTGCCGAGCGGGAGGCGGAGCGCCGTCGTCCGCTCGTGGCCAACACGAAGGAGGCGAGGGCCGCGGCGAAGGCCGAGCTGCAGGCGCGCCGGGAGCGTGCCCGTCTCGGCATGGAGCGCGGCGAGGACAAGTACCTTCCCCCGCGCGACAAGGGTCCGCAGCGCCGCTGGGTGCGGGACTACGTGGATGCCGGCTGGCACCTCTCGGAGTGGGTCATGGCCGCGATGCTCGTGGTGATCCTGCTGGCGATGGTGCCGATCCCCGAGGTGTCGCTGTGGTCGATGGCCGCACTGTGGGGCTACATGCTCCTCGCGATCGCGGACATGGTGATCCTCGGCATCCGGGTGAAGAAGAAGGCCGCGGCGAAGTTCGGCATCGAGCGCCGTGAGAAGGGCCTGGGCTGGTACGCCGCGATGCGCGCCCTGCAGATGCGCTTCATGCGCCTCCCGAAGCCGCAGGTCAAGCGCGGCCAGTACCCCGTCTGACCCCCTGCTCCACGCCGCACCTGCCACCCGCGCCACATTGTGTCGCGTTCGGCAGGTCGCTGCGCCTCCAACCAGCACGACGCGCCACAAAGTATCGTCCGCTAAGGCATGGCGCGTCCGACCAGCACGGCCAGCCACAATGTGTCGCATTCGACGGGTCGCGGCGCCTCCAACCAGCACAACGCGCCACAATGTGTCGTCCGCTGGGGTATGAGGCATCCGACCAGCACGGCCAGCCACAATGTGGCGCGTTCGACGGGTCGCAGCGCGTCCAACCAGCACAACGAGCCACAATGTGGCGTGTTCGGCGGGAGGAGGGGGTGATCGGCGGCGTCAGCGGAGGCCGCGGTTGATCTGGCGCGCCCAGAGCGGACCGCGATAGAGGAACGCGGTGTAGCCCTGCACCAGGGTCGCCCCGGCATCCAGCCGCCGCTGCACGTCCTCGGCGGTCTCCACGCCCCCGACCGAGATCACGCAGAAGTCATCCGGCACGGCCGCCTTGACGACGGCGAGCACCTCGAGCGAGCGCTCCTTGAGCGGCGCGCCGGAGAGACCGCCCGCGCCGGCCGCCTCGACCACGGCGGGGTCGGTGCGCAGGCCCTCGCGCGAGATCGTGGTGTTGTGGGCGATGATGCCGGCGAGCCCCTCGGCGACGGCGAGCTTCGCGATGGCGGCGATCTCCTCGTCCGGGAGGTCGGGGGCGATCTTCACGAGCAGCGGGGTCGCGCCGGCCGCCTCCTTCACGGCCCGCAGCAGCGGCGCGAGCGTCTCCACGGCCTGCAGGCCGCGCAGCCCGGGCGTGTTCGGCGACGAGACGTTCACCGCCAGGTAGTCCGCGAGCGGAGCGAGCCGGGTGGCCGAGGCGACGTAGTCCGCGGTGGCGTTCTCGACCTCCACCACGCGGCTCTTGCCGATGTTCACGCCGATGACCGCGCGGGGCGCTCGGCGGCGCAGCCGGCTCAGGTGACGCGCCGCGGCATCCGCACCGGCGTTGTTGAAGCCCATCCTGTTGATCACCGCACGGTCGGGGACGAGCCGGAACAGCCGCGGTTTCGGGTTCCCCTCCTGCGGGATCGCGGTGATCGTGCCCACCTCGATGTGCCCGAACCCGAGCGCCTCCAGACCGCGCACGCCGACCGCGTTCTTGTCGAACCCGGCCGCCACGCCGAAGGGCGACGGGAAGGTCAGCCCGAGGGCGCGCACCTCCAGGCGCCGGTCCGGTGCGGTGAGCGCCCGCGCAGCCCAGGAGAAGGGCGGCACGCCGAGCACTCGGATCACGGCCATCGCGGCGTGGTGGGCGAACTCCGGATCGAGGCGCGACAGGACGTGACGGAAGAGAAGCGGGTACATCCTTGCCAGGCTACCGGTCGGACTGCTCGGTCCGCGCATGATCGGCGCGCAGATCGCCGATCGCTGCTTCGAAGTCCTCCAGCGAGTCGAACTCCTGGTAGACGCTCGCGAAGCGCAGGTAGGCGACCTCGTCGAGCTCGCGCAGCGGACCGAGGATGGCCAGGCCGATCTCGCGCGTGTCCAGCTGCGAGACGCCGGTCTGCCGTACCGCCTCTTCGACGCGCTGGGCGAGGACGGCGAGATCCGCCTCGGTGACCGGGCGCCCCTGGCACGCCTTTCGGACGCCGGTGATCACCTTGTCACGGCTGAACGGCTCCATCACGCCGGAGCGCTTGATCACCATCAGGCTCGCGGTCTCAGTGGTCGAGAAGCGGCCTCCGCACTCGGGGCACTGGCGCCGGCGCTTGATCGAGAGACCGTCGTCGCTGGTGCGCGAGTCGATCACTCGGGAGTCCGGATGCCGGCAGAAGGGGCAGTGCATGATCTCTCAGCGTACTCGCTCGGCGCCGGGGGCCCGCCGGGCGTCCTCGAACCGCGCCTCGATCGCCTCGCCGTGTGCGGGCAGCGCCTCGGCGTCGGCGAGTGCGACCACGCCCGCCCGGACGCCGGCGAGGGCCTCGTGGTCGTACTCGATGACCTGCTGCGGACGCAGGAAGGTGTACGCGCCCAGTCCGGCCGCGTACCGCGCTTGACCCCCGGTGGGCAGGACGTGGTTGCTGCCGGCCATGTAGTCGCCGAGGCTGACCGGGGTCTGCGGACCCACGAACACCGCGCCGGCGCTCGTGAACCGAGGGGCGGCCGCCGCCGCGTCGGCGATGTGCAGCTCCAGGTGCTCGGGGGCGTACGCGTTGCTGAACGCCGCCGCCATGTCGCCGTCGTCGACGAGCACGATCGCGGACTGCGGGCCGGCGAGGGCGGCGGCGACACGCTCGCGGTGCCGCGTGCGCGCGGCGAGCTCGGCCACCTCGTCCGCCACACGGCCGGCCAGTTCCTCGGAGTCGGTGACGAGCACGGCCGAGGCCTGCTCGTCGTGCTCGGCCTGGCTGATCAGGTCGGCGGCGACGAGCCGCGCGTCGGCGTCGGCATCCGCCACGATGAGGATCTCGGTCGCGCCGGCCTCGGCATCCGTCCCCACGATGCCGGCGACCGCGCGCTTGGCGGAAGCGACGTAGTTGTTGCCGGGTCCGGAGACGACGTCGACCGGGTCGAGGCCGAGGCTCGGCACGCCCCAGGCGAGGGCGCCGATGGCGCCGGCGCCGCCCATGGCGTACACCTCGCCCACGCCCAGCAGCGCCGCGGCCGCGAGAATCGTCGGGTGCACGCGTCCGTCGTGATCGGCCTGCGGCGGGGACGCCAGCGCGATCGAGGCGACGCCGGCGACCTGGGCGGGGACGACGTTCATCACGACGCTGGACGGGTACACCGCTTTGCCCCCGGGGATGTATACGCCGGCACGGCCGACCGGCTGCCAGCGCTGCGCGATGGTGGCGCCGGGGCCGATGCGGGTGGTCTGCGGAGCCGGGACCTGGGCGGCGGATGCCTGGCGCACGCGCGCGATGGCCTCCTCGAGCGCGTCCCGCACCGCCGGGGAGAGGGATGCCGCGGCCTCGGCGAGGTGCTCGGCGGGGACACGGATGGCGTGGCCGGTCACCCGGTCGAAGCGTTCGGCCTGCTCCCGGAGCGCCTCCTCGCCGCGAGCGCGGACGTCCTCAACGATGCGGGCGGCGGCCTCGAGCGCCTCGGCGCGCGCCTGCACGGCACGCGGGACGGCGGCGAGCATTCCTGCGGGCGAGAGTCGCTGCCCGCGGAGATCGATGGTGCGCAACTGTCAGCCCTTCGTCACGTCGGAGATGTCGTGCAGGAACCCGATCCGGCCGTCGTCGTGCCGCACGACGTAGGCGCCGCCGCGGTCCTCGATGACGAGCGCCCACGCCGTCGGGCCGATCCGGAAGATCGGGCGGCCTCGCTCGTCGTGGACGTCGCGCTCGGTCGGGGCGAGGATCCAGAACGGCTGGGCGACGGGCGTCTGGAACGCCAGGGTCGGGTCCTCAGGGTCGGGCCGGTCCGCGTCGGGGCGGGGTCCGGCCGAGTCCGCCTCGTCGGGGCGGGTTCCGGTCGAGTCCGGCTCGGCGGGTGCGGACGCCGTGGCGTCGGCGCCGGATGCCTCGGCCACGGCGACCGGTTCGGACGGCCCTGGCTCATCGGGGGACCCATCCGGTGAGGAACCAGCGGCGGCTCCGGCGTCGACGGGCTCCTCGGCCTGCTGGCCCGGCTCTGACGCCGGCGCAGGCGGGCCCGGCACCGACGCCGCCACGGGCTCACCCGCAGACGCGGGCTCACCCTCGGAAGCCCCGGCCCCGGAAATCGCGGCTTCGGAACTCGCGGCTTCGGAACTCGCGGCCTCGAAGGGCTCGCCGACGGCACCGGTCGGGATCACCGTCGTCTCCTGCGCGTCGCGGGCCGCAGCATCCGGGCCCGCGGGCGCGACCGGCGCGAAGCCGGTCGTCGGCCGCGCCACCGCGGGAGCGGCGGCACCCGTCTCCGCGCGCGCCGGGGCGGCAGGGGCGTGCCCGCCGGCATCCGTCGCCGGCCGCGGACGTGCGATGACCGGGCGGACGGGGTTGGCGTTGCGGTGCGCGAGCGTCTCGAGGCGACCGTGGAAGTCCTCGCGCAGCCCGGGGATGAGCGGGGCGGCGACCGTGAACGCGACCAGGGCGAGCATCAACAGGAGCTGCAGGATCGGCACCCAGCCCACCAGGTACAGGCCGGTCTCGATCGACGCAGCCGCACGGGCCCAGACCTCCTGGGCCCACGCCACGGCCCCGACGGAGAACGCGACGGAGGCGAACTGGTCGATGCCGAGCGAGCCGACGCGGCGGATGCCGTCCGGAGAGAACCGGCGAAGCACGATGAGGAACACGGCGGCGGTGGGCACGCCGATGGTGAGGATCCAGCCGAGCCCGCTCCCCCACACCGAGGTGCCGTGGAAGGCGAGCGGGAAGAACGACACCAGGAAGGCGAGGGCCCAGGCGCCGACGATGAGCAGTTCGCGCAGGGTCATCCCGAGGATGCCGTACTCCGGCTTCACCTGCTCCTCGTAGAGGACGCCGTCCTCCTCGGGCTGCGTCGTGTCGACAGCGGGGCGCATGCTGTCGTTCCCCAGGCGCTCGTGCGTGGTCTCGTCGACGCCCGCGCTGTCCTCGGCGCCCGGCATGTCCCGGTCCGTGCTCATGGGAGAGTTCCTTTCGTCGCGGTTCCCGCGCGCGCCACCGATCCTACCCGGCTCGCTCATGCGGCCGGAGGTCGCCGGCGTCGCGCTGCCCCGGGGCAGGGCCGCGCTCAGCCGAGGCAGGACGGCCCGAGCAGGGACTTCAGGTCGCCGAACAGGTCCGCCGACACGCGGACCGGCATCGGCACCTCGAACACCTTGGCGGAGGAGCCGCGGTGCACGCGAAGCAGCACCTCGGTGTCGCCAGCGTGCCGGCGCAGCACCTCGGCGAGATCGGTCATCACCCGCTCCGTGGCGCGCTGCTCCGCGACCAGGAGCGACAGCGGTCCGGCGGCGTCGAAGGAGCCGACATCGGGCGCGAACGCGGACTGCGCGTGCAGGTTCAGGCCGTCGTCGCGACGGGACACCCGGCCGCGCACGGCGAGGATCGCGTCCTGCTGCAGCACGTGCTGGAACTCGGTGTACGTCTTGCCCATGAACATGACGGTGACCTCGCCGTTGAAGTCTTCGATCGTGATCATGCCGTACGGGTTGCCGCTGGCCTTCGCGACCCGGTGCTGCACGCTGGTGACCAGCCCGGCGACGGTGACCTGATCGCCGTCCTGGAGATCCTCCGAGTTGTTCAGGTCGTGGATCGAGATCGAGGCGTGCTTGGCGAGCGCGACCTCGAGCCCGGCGAGCGGATGATCCGAGACGTACAGCCCGAGCATCTCGCGCTCGAAGGCGAGCTTGTCCTTCTTGGTGAACTCCGGTCGCTCCGGCACCTTGGCGGGCATCGCCTCGGGCTCGTCGTAGAGGCTGTCGAAGTCGAAGCCGATGGCCCCCTGGGCCTCGTTGCGCTTGCGGTCGACGGCCGCCTCGACGGCATCCTCGTGGATCTCCAGCAGCGCCCGGCGCGTGTTGCCGAGCGAGTCGAACGCACCGGCTTTGATCAGCGACTCGACGGTCCGCTTGTTCGCGACGTGCAGGGGCACCTTGTCGAGGAAGTCGTGGAAGGAGGTGAACGTGCCGTCCTTGCGCGCCTCGATGATGCCGTCGACCACGTTGCTGCCGACGTTCCGCACGGCCCCGAGACCGAAGCGGATGTCCTCGCCGACGGCCGCGAAGAACGCGATCGACTCGGAGACGTCCGGCGGCAGCACCTTGATGCCCATCCGGCGGCACTCGTTGAGGTAGAGCGCCATCTTGTCCTTCGAGTCGCCGACGCTGGTGAGCAGCGCGGCCATGTACTCGGCCGGATAGTGGGCCTTCAGGTAGGCGGTCCAGTAGGAGACCAGCCCGTACGCGGCGGAGTGCGCTTTGTTGAACGCGTAGTCCGAGAACGGCAGCAGGATGTCCCACAGCGCCTTGATCGCCTCGTCGCTGAAGCCGCGCTCCTTCATACCGCCGGAGAAGCCCTCGTACTGCTTGTCCAGCTCGGACTTCTTCTTCTTGCCCATGGCGCGGCGCAGGATGTCGGCCTGTCCGAGACTGAACCCGGCCACCTTCTGCGCGATCGCCATGACCTGCTCCTGATAGATGATCAGGCCGTAGGTCGTGTCGAGGATGTCGCGCAGCGGCTCCTCGAGCTCGGGATGGATCGGGGTGATCGGCTGCTGCCCGTTCTTACGCAGCGCATAGTTCGTGTGCGAGTTCGCACCCATCGGCCCCGGGCGGTACAGGGCGATGACGGCGGAGATGTCCTCGAAGTTGTCGGGCTTCATCAGCCGCAGCAGCGAGCGCATCGGCCCGCCGTCGAGCTGGAACACGCCCAGGGTGTCGCCGCGGGCGAGCAGGTCGTAGGCGGCGCGGTCGTCGAGGGCGAGATGTTCGAGGTCGAGCTCCTCGCCGCGGTTGGAGCGGATGTTGTCCAGCGCGTCCGAGATGATGGTGAGGTTCCGCAGCCCCAGGAAGTCCATCTTGATCAGGCCGAGCGCCTCGCAGGCGGGATAGTCGAACTGGGTGACGATCTGCCCGTCCTGCTCCCGCTTCATGATCGGGATGATGTCGAGCAGCGGCTCGCTCGACATGATGACGCCGGCGGCGTGCACTCCCCACTGACGCTTCAGCCCCTCGAGCCCCACGGCCCGGTCGAACACGGTCTTCGCGTCCGGGTCGGTCTCGATCAGCGCGCGGAACTCGCTCGCCTCCTTGTAGCGCGGATGCTGCGGGTCGAACATGCCGTCCAGGGGCATGTCCTTGCCCATCACGGGCGGCGGCATCGCCTTCGTCAGGCGCTCCCCCATGCTGAACGGGAAGCCGAGCACGCGCCCGGCATCCTTCAGTGCCTGCTTGGACTTGATCGTGCCATAGGTGACGATCTGAGCGACCCGCTCCGAGCCGTACTTCTCGGTGACGTACTCGATCACCTCGCCACGACGGCGGTCGTCGAAGTCGACATCGAAGTCGGGCATGGAGACGCGGTCGGGGTTCAGGAAGCGCTCGAAGATGAGACCGTGCTCGAGCGGGTCGAGGTCGGTGATGCGCATCGCGTACGCGACCATCGAGCCGGCACCGGAGCCGCGGCCGGGGCCGACGCGGATGCCGTGGTCCTTCGCCCAGTTGATGAAGTCGGCGACGACGAGGAAGTACCCCGGGAAGCCCATCTGCAGGATGATGCCCGTCTCGTACTCCGCTTGCTTGCGGACCTTGTCGGGGATGCCGTTCGGGTACCGGTAGTGCAGGCCCTTCTCGACCTCCTTGATCAGCCAGCTGTCCTCGGTCTCGCCTTCGGGGACCGGGAAGCGCGGCATGTAGTTCGCGGAGGTGTTGAACTCCACCTGGCACCGCTCGGCGATGAGCAGCGTGTTGTCGCAGGCTTCGGGGTGGTCGCGGAACAGCTGACGCATCTCCTGCGCGGTCTTGATGTAGTAGCCGTCGCCGTCGAACTTGAACCGGTTCGGATCGTCGAGCGTGGAGCCGGACTGCACGCACAGCAGCGCGGCATGCGCGTCGGCCTCGTGCTGATGCGTGTAGTGCGAGTCGTTGGTGGCGACCAGCGGGATGCCGAGGTCCTTGGCGAGCCGGAGCAGGTCGGTCATCACCCGGCGCTCGATGGAGAGACCGTGGTCCATGATCTCGGCGAAGTAGTTGTCCTTGCCGAAGATGTCCTGGAACTCGGCGGCGGCGGCGCGCGCCGCGTCGTACTGGCCGAGGCGCAGGCGGGTCTGCACCTCGCCGGACGGGCATCCGGTCGTGGCGATGAGCCCTTTGCCGTAGGTCTGCAGCAGCTCGCGGTCCATGCGCGGCTTGAAGTAGTAGCCCTCGATGCTGGAGAGCGAGCTGAGTCGGAAGAGGTTGTGCATCCCTTCGGTGCTCTCGCTCCACAGCGTCATGTGGGTGTACGCGCCGCCACCGGAGACGTCGTCGTTCTTCTGGTCCGGGGATCCCCAGGAGACCCGGGACTTGTCGCTGCGGTGCGTCCCCGGGGTGACGTACGCCTCGAGGCCGATGATCGGCTTGACCCCGGATGCCCGGGCGGCGTTGTAGAACTCGAAAGCGGCGAAGGTGTTGCCGTGGTCGGTGACGGCGATCGCCGGCATCCCGTAATCGGCGGCAGTCTGCGTCATCGCGTTGATCTTGGCGGCCCCGTCCAGCATCGAGTACTCGCTGTGCACATGGAGGTGGACGAAGGAGTCGGATGCCATGCCTCGAGTCTACGTTTGAGTTCGGACACCGGCGGCTGTCGGCCGGGATAGCCTGAGTGGCATGCCCACACCTGACTTCGTGACCGCCCTCCGCCGGCACGTCGGCACCGCGCCGCTCTCGCTGGTCGGGGTCACCGCGGTCGTCTTCCGGGACGAGAAGGTGCTGCTCGGCAAGCGCGCCGACAACGGCGCCTGGCAGCTGGTCGCGGGGATCGTCGAGCCGGGCGAGGAGCCGGCGGATGCCGCCGCGCGGGAGTGTCTGGAGGAGGCGGGGGTCGTGGTGTCGGTGGACCGGCTCGCCCTCGTGCAGCAGCTGCCGCGCGTGACCTACGCCAACGGCGATCAGGTCGACTACCTGGACATCGTGTTCCGCTGCACATGGGTGTCCGGGGACCCGCATCCCGCGGACGGGGAGCTCACCGAGGTCGGCTTCTACGACCTCGGCGCCATGGGCGAGGTGGACCAGGCCCACGTGCGGAAGATCGCCCTCGCCCTGGCTGAGGACGACCCGGCGCACTTCCGCGGCGGGCGCGTCACGCCCTGAGCCGGGGCATCCGTCACGCGGGGTGGCGCAGATCGAGCCGCATCAGCACGCGCGGGAACCCGCTGAGGACAGAGCCCGTGTCGGCGGCCTTCACGAACCCGGCGCGCTCGAACAGCGCACGCGTGCCGACGTACGCCATGGTCAGATCCACCTTCTCGCCGCGGTTGTCCACCGGGTAGCCCTCGACGGCCGGGGCGCCGCGCTCACGGGCGTAGGCGACGGCGCCGTCGATCAGCGCGTGCGTCACCCCCTGCTTGCGGTACCCGGGCCTCACCCGGAAGCACCACAGCGACCAGACGTCGAGATCGTCGACGTGCGGGATCAGCCGGTTGCGCGCGAAGCTCGTCTCCCGACGTGGATGCAGCGCCGCCCAGCCGACCGGCTCCCCATCGAGGTACGCGATGACGCCGGGCGGAGGATCCTGCGCGCAGAGCTCGCGGACCTTCTCCGCCCTGGCAGCACCGCGCAGAGCGAGATTCTCCTTGCTGCCGAGGCGGTAGCTCAGGCAGAAGCAGACGTTGGAGGTCGGCTTCTTCGGGCCGACCAGTGTGGCGACGTCTTCGAAGACGGTCGCGGGGCGGACCTCGATGCTCATGGGGTCAGTGTGCCACCGGCGTCGGACACCGGGGCCGGAACGCGTTTCGTCTCCCTGCGCTCGCTCAACGACCGGAGAGGCGGAGAACGGCGAGGGCGTGCTGGAAGTCGTCGGGATACGGCGAGGCGAAGTGCACCCACTCGCCCGTGCGCGGATGCGTGAACGCGAGCTCGTGGGCGTGCAGCCACTGGCGGGTGAGGCCCAGGCGCGCCGCCATCGTCGGGTCGGCGCCGTAGAGGGGGTCGCCGACGCACGGATGCCGGTGCGCGGCCATGTGCACGCGGATCTGATGGGTCCGGCCGGTCTCGAGGTGGATCTCCAGCAGCGACGCCCCGGGGAACGCCTCGAGGGTCTCGTAGTGCGTGACCGACGGCTTGCCCTCCGGGGTCACCGCGAACTTCCACTGGTGGTTCGGATGCCGGCCGATCGGCGCGTCGATCGTGCCCGCGAGCGGGTCGGGATGCCCCTGCACCACGGCGTGGTAGATCTTCTCGACCGTGCGCTCCTTGAACGCGCGCTTGAGGGCGGTGTAGGCGGACTCGGTCTTCGCGACGACCATCAGGCCGCTCGTCCCCACGTCCAGCCGGTGCACGACGCCCTGCCGCTCCGGCGCCCCGCTCGTGGCGATGCGGAAGCCGGCGGCCGCCAGCGCCCCGACCACGGTCGGCCCGTCCCACCCCAGGGACGGATGCGCGGCCACACCGGTCGGCTTGTCCACCACGACGATGTCGTCGTCGTCGTGGATGATCCCCAGCTCGGGCACCGCGATCGGCACGATGCGCGGCTCCTCCTTCGGCTGCCAGCTCACCTCGAGCCAGCCGCCGGCGCGGAGCTTGTCGGACTTGCCGAGCACCGCGCCGTCGAGCGTGACGCCGCCGGCCTCGGCGACCTCCGCCGCGAAGGTCCGGGAGAACCCGAGCATCTTCGCCAGCGCAGCGTCCACGCGGGCGCCGTCGAGACCGTCCGGGACGGGGAGGGACCGCGACTGCACGCTCAGCGCTCCTCGGTGCCGGTGACACCCGCCGCCGCGCCGCCCGCCGATCCGCGGTCGGCCGCGGCGCCGTCGGCCCGCGCCGCCGCTGCGACGTGATCCCGCTCCCGGGTGCCGTCGAAGCGCAGGCCGGTGACGATGAGCAGCGCGACCGCGATCATGCCGCAGACGATGAAGATGTCCGCCACGTTGAAGATCGCGGGCATCATCCACGGCATCGAGATCATGTCGACCACGTGCCCCACGGCGAAGCCCGGTTCCCGGAACAGCCGGTCGGTGAGGTTCCCGAGCACGCCGCCGAGCAGGCATCCGAGCACCACGGCCCACAGGCGCGAGCGCAGGGCGAACGCCTTCCACACGATGATGCCGGCGACCAGCGCGAGAGCGATGGTGAAGATCCAGGTCACCCCGGCGCCGATCGAGAACGCCGCACCGGAGTTGCGCGCGTGGTACAGCTGCAGGAACTCCCCGAGCACGGGCACGGGCTCCTGCAGCGGCAGGTTCTCGATGGTCAGGTGCTTCACAAACTGATCGGCGGCCAGCACGAGCGCCGCGAGGATTGCGACGATCGCGCCGGCCGCCGACCGACGAAGCGGACGACGTCCTGGCAAAGGGACGCCTTACAGCCCGGTGGCGGACACCGGGGTGGAGTCCGAGGCCGCAGCCTTCTGGTCGAGCTCGCGGAGCTGGCCCTCGATGAGGTTGCGCAGCTTGCTGCGGTAGTCGCGCTCGAACTCGCGGAGCTCGGTGATGCGGCCCTCGAGGGTGTTGCGCTCGCGCTCGAGGCGGGCGGACTCCTCGCGCTGCTTGGCCTCGGCCTCGCTGCGGATGCGGGCGACCTCGGCCTCGGCCTCCTCGATGAGCTGGCGGCGCTTGGCCTCGCCCTCGGCGACGTGCTCGTCGTGCAGACGCTGCGCGAGCTCGATGATGCCGGCGGTGGCGCTCGTCGCGTTGCCCTCGGCAGCCGGTGCGCCCGCCTCGGCGGGAGCGGCGGCGGCGACCGGGGTGGCCTCGCCCGACTCGTAGGCGGCGAGCTTGGCCTTCAGCTCGTTGTTCTCCTCGATGGTCTTACGCCATTCAACGACGATCTCGTCGAGGTAGTCGTCGACCTCCTCAGGGTCGAACCCGTCCTTGAAGCGGACGTGCTGGAACTCCTTGTGGACGACGTCATCCGGGGTCAGTGCCATGTGTGGCTCCTCTTTCGATGAGTTCGGTGGCCAGTTCGTTGCGAGATGGCGCGTTTGTCAGCTGCGGCGCGAACCCGGGGCGCGCACCTGGGAGCCAAGCATAGTCCCCCCGCCTGAGTGGTGCGAGGTCGCCGGGCGCCGGGCCGCGCGTTCGGCGGTCAGGTCAGCGCGCGCACGATCGACATCACGATCAGCACCACGATCATGGTCAGCGCGAAGCCGAAATCGAGGGAGATCGTGCCGATGCGCAGCGGCGGGACCAGCCGGCGGAAGAAGCGGATCGGAGGGTCGGTGACCGTGTAGACGGCCTCCGCGGCGACCAGCCCGAAGCCCTTCGGCCGCCACTCCCGATTGAGCATCGGGATGTAGTCCAGGATCAGGCGTGCGAACAGCACCAGGATGTACAGCGTCAGCACCGTCTCGACGATGCCGCCGAGGATGCTGAGAAACCCGCCCACCCGCTCAGGAGTGGTCGAACGAGGCGGAGTCCGCCTGCGCGATGCCGCCCTGACCCGAGACCGAGATGTTCTCCGGCGAAAGCAGGAACACCTTGCTGGTCACGCGCTCGATGCGGCCGTACAGACCCAGCGACAGCCCGCTCGCGAAGTCGATGAGCCGGCGCGCGTCGGCGTCGCTCATCTGCGACAGGTTGATGATGACCGGCACGCCCTCGCGGAAGTTCTCGGCGATCACCTGCGCGTCGCGGTACTGCTTCGGGTGCACGGTGAGGATCTCGTTCACCGCACCGGCGGCGGGCTGGCGGATCGCGGTGGGACGACGCAGCGGCGTCACCGGCGCGGGCGCCGGCTCCTCGCGGTGCGCCGGGGTCTCGCGCTGGGCGCGGACGGGCGCCTGCGCCTCCTCCTGGTAGACCTCTTCCTCGTCGGCGAGGCCGAGATACACCATGGTCTTCTTCAGCGGGTTACCCATCGTGTCCTCCGGTTCGAACGTGTCGGGCTGGTCTGTTTGCAAGGCTAAACCCGGTCGGGCCGGGGGCCGGTGATTGCGGAACCGATCCGCAGGTGTGTCGCGCCGGCCTCGATCGCCTCCACGAAATCGCCGGTCATCCCGGCCGAGATCCAGGTCGCGTCGGGGGCGAGCAGGCGGACGCGGTCGGCCACGGTGCGCAGCCGCGCGAAGGCGGATGCGGGGTCCTCGTCGAGCGGTGCGACGGCCATCACGCCGCGCAGCCGGAGCGAGTCCAGGCCGAGAACGTGCTCGGCGACGGCCTCGGCATCCGCGAGGCTCGAACCGCCGCGGCCGGGATCGTCGGTGAGGTTGACCTGCACGAGGACGTCCAGCACGTCCTCGCCGGATGCCGCGCGATGCAGGGCGTCCGCGAGCTTGACGCGGTCGACGGAGTGGACGACGTCCGCGTCGCGGCGGATCGCGGACGCCTTGTTGGTCTGCGCCTGGCCGATGAAATGCCAGCGCAGACCATCCAGGTCGCCGAGCTCGCCGCGCTTGGCGGTGAGCTCCTGCTGGCGGTTCTCGCCGACGTCGCGCACGCCGAGAGCGTGCAGCTCGCGCACCAGCGACGCCGGGTGGAACTTGGTGACCACGATCCGGGTGATCTCCCCCGGGTCGCGGCCGGCCCGGCGCGCAGCGTCGGCGATCCGCTCGTCGATCGCCGACAGCCGCGCCTCCAGACTCACTTCAGGAACTCGGGGATGTCGATGTCGTCGTCGGCGAAGGCCGGCTCGAGGCTGGTCGGGGCCGGAGCGGACACCGGGGACGACGGACGGACCGGCTCGGATGCCGCGGGCTCCTCGGCCTTCTCCTCGAGGCGCACCTCGGGCAGCACGGCGGCCGGGCGCTCGACGACCATGGGCTCCAGGCGCGGAGCCGGCTCCCCGCCGTCGAAGCCTGCGGCGATGACGGTGACGCGCACCTCGTCGCCCAGGGTGTCGTCGATCACGGTGCCGAAGATGATGTTCGCCTCCGGGTGCGCGGCCTCCTTGACCAGGTCCGCGGCGTCGTGGATCTCGAAGATGCCGAGGTTCGAACCGCCCTGGATCGACAGCAGCACGCCGTGGGCGCCCTCGATCGACGCCTCCAGGAGCGGCGATTCGACGGCCAGCTCAGCGGCCTTGATCGCGCGGTCCGCGCCGCGCGCGGAGCCGATGCCCATCAGCGCGGAGCCCGCGCCCTGCATGACCGACTTCACGTCGGCGAAGTCGAGGTTGATCAGGCCGGGGGTGGTGATCAGGTCGGTGATGCCCTGCACACCGGCCAGAAGCACCTGGTCGGCGGTGGCGAACGCCTCGATCATCGAGATGCCGCGGTCGCTGATCTCCAGCAGCCGGTCGTTCGGCACCACGATGAGGGTGTCGACCTCTTCCTTCAGCTTCGCGACGCCGGCCTCGGCCTGGCTCTGCCGGCGACGGCCTTCGAAGGAGAACGGCTTGGTGACGACGCCGATGGTGAGGGCGCCGATGGACTTCGCGATGCGCGCCACCACCGGCGCACCGCCGGTGCCGGTACCGCCGCCCTCGCCCGCCGTGACGAAGACCATGTCCGCGCCGGTGAGCGCCTGCTCGATCTCCTCGGCGTGGTCCTCGGCGGCGCGACGGCCGACCTCGGGGTCCGCACCGGCGCCGAGGCCGCGGGTGAGCTCGCGGCCCACGTCGAGCTTGACATCGGCGTCGCTCATCAGCAGCGCCTGCGCGTCGGTGTTGACGGCGATGAACTCGACGCCACGCAGGCCGAGTTCGATCATGCGGTTCACGGCGTTGACGCCGCCACCGCCGACGCCGACGACCTTGATCACGGCGAGGTAGTTCTGGTTCTGGCTCATGGCCGGCCTCCGTTATTCGAGCCTGGTGCGGGGTGAACCTTAAACCTCAACTAGAGGTGTAAAGTATTTCCCGGTATTGCGTTCTCCTGAGACGAAGGTATGCGCAGGCATCCCGGCTGCCCGCAGCGACACGGCGTGTCGTGACGATCGCCTCCGGAATCAGCGGCGACGGCGCGGGCTCAGCCGCCGACGACGCCGACGCTCGGCGAGGAGACGTCGAAGGTGCGTGCATCCGGCCGCGCCGCGATCAGCCGGTCGAGGGTCGCCGCCTTCTCGGCGGAGCGTTCGGCGCTCCCCCACACCACCGAGCGGTCGTCGGTGAGGGTGAGCGTGACGTCGTCCGCCGAGGAGGCGCTCACGCCGACCAGGGCCGCGCGCACGTCGGCGGGGAGGGAACGCACCACCATCCCTGCGCTGCGGAAGGCAGCCGAATCGGTGCCGCCGTCGATCTCCAGCAGGGGGGCGCCGTCGGGCCTGCTCGGCGTGGTCGAGAGCACCACCCCGGCGGCGTCGACCAGGGTGAAGCCCGCCTCGGACTCGATCACCCCGATCGGCACGCGCTCCACGATCCGCACCAGCAGCTCGTGCGGGGGCCTGGCCTCCAGGGAGTACGACTCGATCAGCGGGAACGTCATCAGCGCCGCGCGCACCGCGCTGCGGTCGACGAGAGCGAGTGGCGTCCCCTGCTGCTCCGCGAGGGCGGCCTCGACCGCAGCCGGATCCAGCGTCTGCGCGCCTGCCACCGTGATCTTCTGCACCGCGAACAGCGGGCTGTAGGCGGCCACGACGCTGCCGAGGACCAGCAGCAGGACCGCTCCCAGCGATCCCAACCAGATCATCCGCCGCCGGCGCGACCGCAGCGTGAACCGGCGGATCTCGGCGCGCAGCGCTCTCCGGCGCGCGCGGGCGGCCCGCCACACGTCCGCGCTGCTGAGCGGCCGGTCGGGCACGGCATCCGCCGCACCGTCACGGGCCTGCACGTCCGCCGCGCCGGCGAGGGCCTGCGCGTCCGCGGCGTCGGCGGTGGGCACCGCGGCATCCGACACCCCGCGACGCGGCTTGCGGAACGGCGCGGGGGCGCGGACCTCCGCGTCCTCCTGGCTCGGCTCGTCCGGCCGGGCGGGCAGCGGTGCGGGCCGGCGCACGTCAGGCCCCGGGGATGCGCCGAAGGGAGTCGAGCACCTGCGGGATGATCTGGTACACGTTCCCGCAGCCCAGGGTGACCACCACGTCGCCCTCCCGCGCGATGCGCGCGGTGTAGTCGGCCGCCTCCTGCCATTCCGGCACGTAGTGCACGTGCGCCGGATCGGCGAAGGCGCCGCTGACCAGCGCGCCGGTCACGCCGGGCACCGGGTCCTCGCGGGCGCCGTACACGTCGAGCAAGACGGTGTGGTCGGCGCACTCCTCGAGCACCTCCGCGAACTCGCGGTACATGTGCTGGGTGCGCGAGTAGGTGTGCGGCTGCTGGATCGCGATCAGGCGCCCCTCCCCGGTGAGCCCGCGCAGCGCCTGCAGCGCGGCGCGCACCTCGGTGGGGTGGTGCGAGTAGTCGTCGTACACACGCACGCCGCGCTCCTCGCCGTGCAGCTCGAGGCGGCGGACCGTGCCGGCGAAGCCCTCCACGGCGCGGACCGCGTCGGGGAGCCCGTGACCGAGGGTGAGCAGCACGGCGACGACACCGGTGGCGTTGACCGCGTTGTGCGCGCCGGGGACGGCGAGCTGCATCCGCACGGACTCGCCGCGGTGCGTGAGCGTGGCGGCGGCGGCGCCCGCGGTGGCGACGTCGGTGAGCCGGACGTCGGCGTCCTCCGCCTGGCCGAACGTCACCACGGCGCGGTGGCTGAGGCCCGCGCGCACGCGCTGCGCGCCCGGGTCGTCGCTGGAGATGACGACCGCTTCGGAGGCCTCGTTCCCGAAACGCACGAACGCGTCGTAGAAGGCGTCCTCGGAGGCGTAGAAGTCGAGGTGGTCGGGGTCGACGTTGGTGATCAGCGCGACCGCGGTGTCGTAGAGCAGGAACGTGCCATCGGACTCGTCCGCCTCGATCACGAACAGCTCGTCGGATCCGGTGGCGCTGGAGGTGCCCAGCTGCTCGATCACCCCGCCGTTCACGAAGCTGGGGTCGGCGCCGAGCGCCTGCAGGGCGATCACCAGCATCCCGGTCGAGGTGGTCTTGCCGTGCGCGCCGGCCACGGCGACCAGGCGACGCCCTCCGATCAGCCAGTGCAGCGCCTGCGAGCGGTGGATGACGTGCAGGCCGCGCTCCTTGGCGGTGACGAACTCAGGGTTCTCCGGCCAGATGGCGCCGGTGTGCACGACGGTGTCGGCATCGCCGAGGTGGGCCGCGTCGTGGCCCACGTGCACGGTCGCGCCGGCTTCGGCGAGGGCGCGCAGATTGTCGCTGTCGGCACGGTCCGAACCCGACACGCGGATGCCCGCATCGAGGAACATCCGCGCGAGACCGCTCATGCCCGAACCGCCGATGCCGATGAAGTGCGCGGCGGTGATGTGCTCGGGGATGGGGAGGGTGAGGTCGGGTCTGATCATGGCTGGTTCAGTCTACGTCGCGATCTCGGGGCGCCGAGCGAGCACGCCGCGGGCGCCCGGGGTCGGTGCGTCTCTCGTCGCGCCGCTCGCTCAACGACCGGAGGCGGCGAGGGCTCGGTCGACGAGGGCGACGACGTTCTCGGTGCCGGTGCGGGTGCCCACCCGGGCGGCCGCGGCGGCCATGGCGTCCAGCCGCTCCCGGTCCTGCAGCAGCGGGATCACCTGCGAGCGCACGGTGTCGCCGTCGAAGCCCGCGTCGTCGATGAGAATGGCGGCACCCGCGGCGACCGCCGAGGCGGCGTTCAGCCGCTGCTCGCCGTTGCCCACCGCGTACGGCACGTACACCGCCGGGATGCCGAGGGCGCTGACCTCGCTGACGGTCGCGGATCCGGCCCGGGAGACGATGGCATCCGCCAGCGCGAACGCGAGGTCCATCCGGTCCACGTAGCGCCGCAGCGCGTAGCCCGGCGCCCCCGGGTCGGCGAGGTCGCTGCGCTCCCCGGTGACGTGAAGCAGCTGCCATCCGGCCGCGAGCACGTCGCGCCACGCGTCGGCGAAGGCCTCGTTCAGACGCTGCGCTCCCAGCGACCCGCCGAAGACGAGGAGGACGGGCCGGTCCGGGTGGAGCCCGAACGCCGCGGCCGCCTCGGGGCGGGCGGCGCGACGGTCGAGGTCGACGACCTCGCGGCGCAGCGGCATCCCGACGACCTCGGCCTTGCGGATCGGCGTCCCCTCGAAGGCCACACCGACGGCGGCCGCCCAGCGCGCGCCGAGCACGTTCGCCAGGCCAGGCCGCGCGTTCGCCTCATGCACCACGAACGGGATGCGCTCACGCGCCGCCGCGATGTAGGCCGGCGCCGAGGCGTAGCCGCCGAAACCGACGACGACGTCCACCCCGCGCTCCCGGATGTACCGGCGCACCTGCGCCACCGCGCGCCGGAACCGGAGCGGGAAACCCAGCGCGGCGCGGTTCGGACGGCGCGGGAACGGCAGCCTCTCGATCGTCAGCAGCTCGTATCCGCGGGCCGGCACGAGACGCGCCTCCAGCCCCTCCCGGGTGCCCAGCACGAGCACGGACGCGCCCTCGCGCTCGCGCAGCACGTCGGCGACGGCGAGCAGCGGATTGACATGGCCGGCGGTGCCCCCGCCGGCGAGGAGGTAGGTGGTCACCCCGCGACCCTACCCCGTCCGCCCGCGGGGATCGTGCGGGCGAAGGCGAGCAGCACGCCGCACGCGATCAGCACCGCCAGCAGCGCCGTGCCGCCCTGCGACATGAACGGCAGCGGCACGCCGAGCACCGGGAACACCCGCAGCACGACGCCGATGTTGATCAGCGCCTGCCCGATCACCCACACCACGATCCCGCCGGTGGCGACGCGGACGAACGGGTCGTCGGTCTTGCGGATGATGTGGAAGGCGCCCACCGCGAAGCATCCGAACAGGGCGAGCACGAGCACGCACCCGATGAGCCCGAGCTCCTCGCCGATGATCGCGAAGATGTAGTCGTTCGCGGCGGCGGGCAGCCAGCCGTACTTCTCCTGGGAGTTGCCAAGCCCGACGCCGAAGACGCCGCCGTTGGCCATGCCCCAGATGCCGTGGATCGGCTGATAGCAGTCGGTCGCGTACAGCGACATGTCGTCGCAGGCGGCGAGGATGCGCCGCATCCGGTCGGGGCTGGCGACCGCGAGGAACGCGACGGCGGCGATGCCGAGCAGCACCGGGATGATGAACAGCCGCAGCTTCACGCCCGCGAAGAACAGGCAGCCGAGGACGACGAGGATGAGCACCATCGCGGTGCCGAGGTCCTTGCCCGCGATCACCGTGCCGATCGCGAGCAGCGAGACCGGCACGACCGGGATGAACACGTGGTGCCAGATGCCGAGCCGGGTCTGCTTGCGCAGCAGCACGAACGCGGCCCAGAGCGCCAGCGCGAGCTTGAGGAACTCGGAGGGCTGCAGCGTGAACCCGAACAGGCCGATCCAGTTCCGGTTGCCGCCGGACTCGATGCCGAGCCCCGGGACGAACACGAGCAGCTGCAGCATCACCGCGCCGATCAGCGCCGGCCACGCGAGCCGCTTCAACACCGCGATCGGGATGCGGCTGACGAGGAACATCAGCGGGATGCCGAGCAGCGCGAACATGCCCTGCTTGAGCGCGCCCTCGAACGGCGCGGTCGCGTTGGCGCTGGTGGCGGAGAGCACCATCACCAGGCCGAAGACGGTGAGCATCAGCGCCGTGGACGCGATCAGCACGAACTCGGTCGACACCGGCGTGAACAGCCGCCCGAGCGACACCCGGGCGGCGAGCCCGGCGCCGTCAGGGCGAGGCGGGCGAGCCGTCTGCGTCATCCGCACTCCCCCGCTCGATCCACTGCCGCACCGCCTCGGCGAAGCGGCGTCCACGGTCCGCGTAGCTGTGGAACTGATCGAAGGATGCCGCGGCGGGGGCCAGGAGGACCGTGCCCTCGTCACCGGCGATCCCCGTCGCGAGCTCCACGACACGGGCCATGACATCTCCAGTGTCGCCAGCGTCGACCTCGTACACCGGCACGTGCGGCGCGTGTCGCCGGAATGCCGTGAGCACCGGCTCCCGGTCCACGCCGATCACGATCGCGGCACGCGCCGTGCCGCCGGGATCCGCGACCACCTCGGACAGGTCCACGCCCTTCAGATCGCCGCCGACCACCCAGACCGCGCCCGGGTAGGCGCGCAGCGAGGACGCCGCCGCGTGCGGGTTGGTCGCCTTCGAGTCGTCGATCCAGCGGATGCCGCGGTGCTCGGCCACCAGCTCGATGCGGTGCGCGTCCAGGCGGAAGCCGGCGAGGGCACGGTGGATGGCCTCCGGCGCGACGTCGAAGGAGCGCGCCAGCGCGGAGGCGGCGAGGATGTTCTGCACGATGTGCGGCGCCGACAGCCCGGCACGGCGGAGCTCCTCGAGGGTGGTGAGCTCGATGGCGCGGTGCCGGCGGTCGTCGAGGAAGGCGCGGTCGACGAGGATGCCGTCCACGATGCCGACCTCGCTGGGGCCGGGGCTGCCGAGATCGAAGCCGATGGCGCGGGCGCCCTCGACGACATCGGCCTCCTCCACCATGCGCATGGTCGCGGCATCCGCCTTGTTGTACACGCACGCGACGCGCGTGTTGCGGTACACCACGGCCTTCGCGTCGCGATACGCCTGCGCGCTGCCGTGCCAGACCAGGTGGTCGTCGGCGAGGTTGAGGCAGACGGATGCGTACGGCACGAGCTCGCCGGCCGGGCTGGACTGCCCGATGTACCAGAGCTGGTGGCTGGACAGCTCGACGACGAGGACGTCGAAGCCGGAGGGGTCGCGGACCGCGTCCAGGACGGGAACGCCGATGTTGCCGCACGGTGCGACCCGCAGCCCGCCCTCGGACATCAGGGTCGCGGTGAGCTGGGTGGTCGTCGTCTTGCCGTTCGTGCCGGTGATGAGCATCCACTCGGCGGGCGTGCCGTCCGGGCGGACGACCTTGTCGCGCACGCGCCAGGCGAGCTCGACGTCGCCCCAGAGCGCGATCCCGGCATCCTGCGTCCAGCGGATGACCGGGTGCGAGGGCGGGAACCCCGGCGAGGCGATGACCACCTCGGGGTCGAACGCGCGCAGCGCCTGCGGCACTTCGTCGAGGGCGCCGAGCTCGAGCCGTGCTCCGATCACCGGGACGAGCCGCTCGTACTCATCGCTCGCGGACTCCGAGAGCACGAGCACCTCGGCGCCGAGCTCGGTGAGCGTGTCGGCGACGGAGAAGCCGGTGACGGACAGGCCGAGCACGGCCACCCGCAGGCCGGACCAGTCGGCGTGCCACGAGGTGAGCCGGTCCAGACGGTCGGCGCTCATGCGTGGATCAGGATCAGCCAGTCGACGTAGAACAGCCCGACCGCGGAGACGGCGAGCAGGCCCGCGATGATCCACAGTCGGACGACGATGGTGACCTCCGGCCAGCCGCGCATCTCGAGGTGGTGGTGGAACGGGCTCATCAGGAACAGCCGCTTGCCGCGGGTGACCTTGAAGTACAGCCGCTGCAGGATCACCGAGCCGGAGGAGATCACGAAGATGCCGGCGATGACGAACAGGAGCAGCTCGGTGCGGGTGAGGATCGCCATCGCGGTGATGACGCCGCCGATGGCCATGGAGCCGACGTCGCCCATGAACACCTTCGCCTTCGGCGCGTTCCACCACAGGAACCCGACCAGGCCACCGGCGAAGGCGGCGGCGACGGTGGCGAGGTTGAGCGGTTCGCGCACCTCGTAGCATCCGGCGATGGAGGCGCCGATGCAGGACTGCTTGAACTGCCAGAACGCGATCAGGCTGTACGCGCCGACGACGAACACGCCGGCGCCGGCGGCGAGGCCGTCCAGGCCGTCGGTCAGGTTCACGCTGTTGGAGGTGGCCACGCCGATCACGGAGATCCAGATCAGGTAGAGCACCCAGCCCAGGATCGGGCCGCCGATGAGCATGAGGTCGAGCCACGGGATGTCGCGGAACAGCGACACGTGGCTGGATGCCGGGTACTGCCCCCACCGGTTGGGGAAGTTCAGCGCGACCACGCCGAACGGGATGATCACCAGCAGCTGGCCGATGATCTTGCGCCATCCGGAGAGGCCGAGGCTGCGCTGGCTGCGCACTTTCATGTAGTCGTCGATGAAGCCGACGACCCCGAAGCCGAGCATGAGCCAGAGCACGAGGATCGCGGACAGCGCCGGCGTGCTGCCGCCGACGAAGACGCCCACGAGGTAGCCGACGATGGTGCCGAGAATGAAGATGAGGCCGCCCATGGTGGGGGTGCCGCGCTTGGCGCCGTGGCTCGGGTTGGCGATGTCCTCAGGGGTGCGGATCACCTGCCCCCAGCCGAGCCTGCGGAACAGCTTCAGGAAGACGGGGGTCAGAAAGAGCGAGAAGGCGAGGGAGATCGCCGTCGCCATAAGCAGAGACCTCACGAGAACAATTCTCCCAGACGATCGCCGAGGTGCCGGAGCCCGACGGAGTTGGAGGACTTCACCAGCACCCGGTCGCCGTCGCGCAGCTCGGCCCGGAGGTACTCGAATGCTGCGTCCTGGTCGGGCAGGTGGACGGCCTCGCCGTCCCAGGAGCCCTCGCCGACGGCGGCGAGGTAGAGGCGGCGGGCCTCGGGGCCCACGACGACGATCCGCTGGATGTTCAGGCGCACCGCGAGCAGCCCGATCCGGTCGTGCTCCTCCCCGGCGGCGTCCCCCAGCTCGCTCATCGCGCCGAGCACGGCGACCGTGCGCTCCCCCGGCCCGGTGATCTGGGCGAGGGTGCGCAGCGCCGCCGCCATGGAGTCCGGGCTGGCGTTGTAGGCGTCGTTGATGATGCGCACCCGGTCGTTGCCCATCGGCTGCATCCGCCAGCGTTCGGCCAGCTCGACCGTCTCCAGGCGCGCGATGGCATCCGCGGCGGGGACGCCGAGCACCCCGGCCGCGGCGATCGCCGCAAGGGCGTTCGCCACATGATGGGCGCCGAGCACCTGCAACCGCAGCGGCAGGCGCTCGCCCGCCGTCTCGACGACGCAGGACGTGCCGGATGCCGTCACCTCGATGTCGCGGGCGCGCACGTCGGCGGCGGGTCCCTGCCCGAATCCGACGACGGTCATGCCCCGCTCCTCGGCGATCGCGCGCATGGCGGCGACGCGGGGGTCGTCCAGGTTGAGCACGGCCGTGCCGCCCGGGCGGGCGGACCGCACGAGCTCGGACTTCGCCTTCGCGGTCAGCTCGATGCCGCCGAACCCGCCGGCGTGCGCCAGGCCGACCATGAGCACCACGGCGACATCGGGCTCGACCAGGCCGGCGAGGCGGGCGATGCTGCCGGGGCCGGCGGCGCCGAACTCGCTGACCAGGAAGCGCGTCGTGGGCGTCACCCGCAGCATCGTCAGCGGGGCGCCGACCTCGTTGTTGTAGGACTTGATCGGTGCGACGGTCTCTCCCTCGTCCTGCAGGATGCGGGCGAGGAAGTTCTTGGTCGTGGTCTTGCCGTTGGATCCGGTGATGCCGACGATCCGCAGGTCGCCCTGCGCGCGGACCCGCGCGACGACGGCCCGGGCGAGGTCGGCGAGGGCGGCGACGGCATCCGGCACGACGATCTGCGACACGTCGGCGTCGACGGGGCGCTCGACGACCGCGAGGACCGCGCCGGCGGCGGCCGCTTCGGGGACGAACCGGTGGCCGTCGGTGGTCTCCCCCGGCTTGGCGACGAAGATCGCGCCGGGGACCATCGTGCGGGAATCGGTGTCGACGGGACCGTCGACCACCGTCTCAGGGGTGTCTCCGGCCGTGGGGCGCAGCTCACCGCCGAGGATGGCGGCGATCTCGGCGAGCGACAGGGCGATCATCGTGTCTCCATGCGCGGCGGAGGGCCGGCTCAATCGAATTTGGGAAGCGGTTCGTCCATCGGCTGCGAGGACGGGGCGATCCGGTAGGTCTTCAGCACCTGGGTCATCGCCTTCTGGAAGGCCGACGCGGTCGCCGCGGAAGACCTCAGCCTAGTCGGCTCGTCCATGCTCACCACGACGATGTACTTCGGATCCTCGATCGGCGCCATGCCGACCATGCTGGTGTAGTACACCCCGGCCTTGTATCCGCCGTTGCCGTCGGTCTTCTGCGCGGTGCCGGTCTTCAGCCCGACCCGGTACCCCGGGATCTGCACCTGCTCGTTCAGACCGCCCTGGACGGCCACGTTCTCCAGCATCCGCCGCAGCTGAGCCGCGGTGTCGGCGGAGACGACCCGCTCGCGACCGGGATCGGCGGCCTCCGTGACGGTTCCGTCGGCACCGGTGCACGACTCGACGAGGGACAGGTCGATCTTCTCGCCGTCATTGGCGAGAGCCTGGTACGCGCCGGCGAGCTGCGCCATCGTGATCGTGTAGGCGCCCTGCCCGAAGGTGCTGGTGTAGAGGGTCTGGTTGTCCCAGCGGAGCGGGTCGGTGAGCATCCCCTCCTCCTCGAAGGGGAAGCCGACCGCGGTGGGCCGGCCGACCCCGAACCGCTCCAGGTACTCGCCGCGCACCTCGGGCGCCACCATGGTGCCGAACTTGGACATCGACACGTTGGACGAGTCGATGAGCGCCCCGGCCAGCGTGTACTGAGAGACGCCGTGGCGGAAGGGGTCGTTGATGACCGCGCCGTTCGGGAAGACCTCGCGGTCGGCGGCCGACACCGTCGACAGCGGCGTGGCGGCGCCCTGGTCGATGAGAGCGGCGGCCGTGATCGCCTTGAACGTCGAACCGGGCTCGTACGCGTCGGAGAAAATCTGCGACCTCCAGTGCGCCGGGTCGACCGCCTCGATGTCGTTCGGGTCGACCGCGGGGTACTCCGCGGCGGCGCGGATCTTGCCGGTCTCCGCCTCGACGACGGTGACGGTCGCGCCCTTCGCGCCCTGCAGCTGCGCCTCCTCGGCGATCATCTGCTGCAGGTACCAGTTCAGGTCGCTGTCGATCGTGAGCTTCACCGTGCCGCCGTCGACCGCGGGCGTGACGCGCTCGCTTCCAGGGATGATCACCCCGTCCTTGCCGCGAAGGAACGACCGCTCGCCGTTGGTGGGCGCCAGGCATTCGGCCTCGAGGCGCTCGACGCCGTACTGCGCCTCGCCCTCCCCGTTCAGGAAGCCGATCATGTTCCCCGCGACCGCGCCGTTCGGGTACACCCGCACCGAGCGGGGCGGCATGTGCAGGTAGGGCAGGCCGAGCTCGCGCAGATCGAGGTACTGCTGCGTGGACAGGCCGCGGGCCAGCTGCACCCAGCGCGACTGCGGGTTGGCGACGAGCGCGTCCGCGACGAGCGCGCGCACCTCGTCGCCGCTCTTGCCGATGACGTCGGCGATCCGGTCGCTGGCCTCGGCCCAGGGCAGGTCCGGCCGATGCTCCTCGTCCTCCTCGAGCTGCGTGATCACCAGCGGGTCGAGCTCGGCGTCGTAGACGAATGCGCTCGAGGCCAGCACGGTCCCCTTCTCGTCGACGATGTCGCCGCGCGCGCCGGCGATCGTCTGGGTCGAGCCGAGCTGGCCGACGCTGAGGGAGTCGGCCACGTGCTCATCGGCACGGACCACCTGGATGTCGACGAGGCGGACGATGAAGGCGGACAGCACGGCGAGGATGACGGCGAGGGCGGCGACGGTGCGGCGGCGGGGGCCGCGCGTTGCTCGTGTCGTCATGCTGCGGTCTCCGTCCGGGTGATGGCTAGCGGGTCGTGGGGGTGGGCAGTCCGTCGCTGAGGGCGGGCGGGGCGATCGGGCCCTGCACGTCCTGGGCCGTCGAGTCGGCGATCTCCCCGGAGCCCACCAGCGCCCCTTCGGGCGCCAGCAGCGCGTTGCCCACCGCACTGGGCCCGTTCGGGTTCACGGTGGACCGGCCGTCGGCGCTCTGGCTCGCCCCCAGTATCACACCGTCGCTGAGGCGCAGGTAGGAGGCGGAGCCGGCGACGACGAGACCCAGGGCATCCGCCTTGCTGGCCAGCGACTGCGGCGAGCTGAGCGCGACGATCTCCTCACTGAGGGCCTGCTTCTCCAGGGTCAGCGCGCGCTGCTGCGCGGTGAGCTCGGCGAGCACGAACGAGTCCTGCGTGGCGGCGAGGGACAGGCCCATCTGCGCCGCCCCGATCGCGAGCGCGCCGCCGACGGCGAGCAGGGCGTAGGCGAGCTTCGGCCGCCGGCGGCGGTCGGGCTCGGGGACGGCCTGCAGTCGGCGGACCGGGGCCGCGATCGGCTCCGTCCGCGGCTGCGCGCGCAGCGCCTGGAGGCTCATGGCTTCTCCCTCAGCTTCTCGGCGGCGCGCAGCCGCACCGGGATGGCGCGCGGGTTGCGGGCGCGCTCTTCGTCGCTCGCCTGCTCGGCGCCCTTGGTCAGGGTGCGGAACCGGGGGGCGTGCTCGGGCAGCTCGACCGGGAGCCCGGCGGGCGCGGTCGAGGCGGATGCCGCGGCGAAGGCCTGCTTGACGAGCCGGTCCTCGAGCGACTGGTAGGACATCACCGCGATGCGACCGCCCACGGCGAGGGCGTCCATCGCGGCCGGGATCGCGTCGGCGAGGACGCTGAGCTCGGCGTTGACCTCGATGCGCAGCGCCTGGAAGACGCGCTTGGCGGGGTGGCCGGCCCGTTGCGCGGCGGCCGGGGTGGCTGCCACGAGCAGGTCGACCAGCTCGCCCGACCGGGTGATGGGCTTCTCGGTGCGGGCCTGGACGATGAACCGGGCGTACCGTGCCGCGAGCTTCTCCTCGCCGTAGCGTTCGAAGATGCGGCGCAGCTGCCCCTCGCTGTACTCGGCGAGCACCTGCGCGGCGGTCATCCCGCGGGTCTGGTCCATCCGCATGTCGAGCGGGGCGTCCTTGGCGTACGCGAAGCCGCGCTCGGCCTCGTCCAGCTGCAGCGAGGAGACGCCGAGGTCGAAGAGGATCGCCGAGGCGCCCTGCGCGTGCAGGCCGATCTCGTCGTACACGGCGTGCACGAGAGCGATGCGGTCGGCGAAGGGCGACAGCCGCTCCCCCGCGATGCGCAGCGCGTCCGTGTCGCGGTCCAGGCCGATGAGGCGGATGCCGGGGAAGCGCTCCAGGAACGCCTCGGCGTGGCCGCCCATGCCGAGTGTGGCGTCGACGAGGACGGCGCCGTCGCGGTTCAGGGCGGGGCCGAGCAGCTCGATGCAGCGCTCGAGGAGGACCGGGGTGTGGATGTCGCGGAGGTTCATCTCTCTTCCGGGGACCTCCGGCTCTGATTCCTCTCCGCTCGACCCGGCACCGGGGAAGTGTGTCGGGGCGGAGCGGCGAGGCATCACAGCCGTGGTCAGAACAAGCCCGGGATCACCTCCTCCTCCAGCTCGGCATAGGTCTCTTCGTTGCTCTCCAGGTACGCGTTCCAGGCCGCGGCATCCCAGATCTCGGCGTGGGCGCCGACTCCGGTGACCACCAGCTCCTTCTCCAGCCCCGCGTACTGCCGGAGGTGGGCGGGGATGGTGATCCGGTTCTGGCTGTCCGGCATCTCGGCGCTCGCGCCGGAGAGGAACAGCCGCAGGAAGTCACGGGCCTGCTTGTTGCTCAGGGGCGCCTGCCGGATCCGTTCGTGCACGGCCTCGAACTCGGCCGTGCTGAACACATACAGGCAGCGCTCCTGACCTCGAGTGACGACGATGCCGCCGGCCAGGTCCTCACGGAACTTCGCGGGGAGGATGACACGCCCTTTGTCGTCGAGTTTCGGCGTGTGCGTCCCCAGCAACATCGGCCATCACCCCCTCTGTGCTCCGGCCTGACTCGAGGTGCACCCCACTTTACTCCACTTCCCTCCACTTTCCTACGGTCGCGCGCCACTTTCTGGAGCCGGATCGCGCCCCGGACGCAGAGAACCCCCGTGATTCCGCGGAATCACGGGGGTGGAGCGCACTGGAGGCGCAGTGGAGGGCGGGTGGAGGGGGCGGGGAGGAGGACCGCAGGCGACGCTTGCGGAGGATCCCGACCCCTCCGGAAACGACGAAACCCGGATGCTCAGCATCCGGGTCTTCGTGACGGGGTGGGCTCAGCGCTCCTCTTGGCGCCGATCCCAGCGGTCGTTCAGCCGGTCCATGAACGAGCCCGAGCCCTTCGGCTTCGGGCCGCGCCCGCGGGACGGATCGGATCCCGAGGCACCGGACGCGGAGCGCCGCACCGGGGTGAAGGCGAGCATGACGCCCGCCAGCATCGCGAGGAAGGCCAGCACGCCGACGACGATGCTGGCGACGGGTCCCAGCCGGCCGCCGAGGGCGACCGCCGCGATGAGTCCGCCGATGCCTGCGAGCAGCAGAAGGGCGCCGTAGACGAGGTTCCGGTAGCTCAGCGCACGGTCCCCGGATGGCGCGCTCACGACATCGGCATCGTTCTGGAGGAGATGGCGTTCCATCTCGTCGAGCAGACGCTGCTCCTGTTCGGAAAGAGGCATGTCCGTCCCCCTCGGGTCAGTCCTTCCAGTCTACGCTCGTTCGGAAGCAGCGGCTAGCCGGAGAGCCCCTGGATACCTGCATCTAGGCTGGGAATCGTGCCCTCCTCTCCGGTCATCGACGCGGTCTCCGCGCACCTCGCCGCCTTCGTCTCCGACGTGCGTGCGGACGGTGCCCAGTACGGTCCGGATGCGGCCCTGTTCATGGAGTCCGCCGCCGCGACGCTCGAGGGCGGCAAGCGGCTCCGCGCCCGCTTCTGCCACAGCGGATGGGCGGCCGTCGCCCGCGCCCGCTCCGCCGAGGCGACCGAACCGGCGGCGCTGTGGGATCTGGCCGCATCCCTGGAGGTCTTCCAGTCCGCGGCGCTGGTGCACGACGACCTGATCGACAACTCCGACACCCGCCGGGGCCGGCCCGCCACGCACCGGGCGCTGGAGTCCGCGCACCGGCGGGAGGGCTGGGACGGCGACGCCGAGTCCTTCGGGCGCGCCTCCGCGGTCCTGCTCGGCGATCTGCTGGTGGCCTGGAGCGACGATCTGATGGAGCAGGCGATCTCGGGGCATCCGCAGGCCGCCGCGGTGCGGGCGGAGTACGCGCGGATGCGCCGGGACGTCACGGTCGGGCAGATGCTGGACATCGCCGAGGAGTCGGCGTGGAGCGCGCACACCGACGAGATGCACCTGGAGCGCGCGCTGCGGGTGGCCTCCCTGAAGTCGGCGCGCTACAGCGTGGAGCAGCCGCTCCTGCTCGGCGCCGCGCTGGCAGAGGCGGATGCCGGGCAGCGCGACGCGCTGCGCGCCTTCGGGCATCCGATCGGGATGGCCTTCCAGCTGCGCGACGACGTGCTCGGAGTGTTCGGCGACGAGGCGCTCACCGGGAAGCCGGCCGGGGACGATCTGCGCGAGGGCAAGCGCACCGTGCTGGTGGCGCTCACCCGGCAGCGGCTCTCCGGCGCGGACCGGGCCGCCCTGGACGCCGCGCTCGGCGATCCCGGGCTCGACCCGGCACAGGTGGAGCGGATGCAGGACGCCATCCGCTCCAGCGGAGCGCTCCAGCGCGTCGAGGCGATGATCGCCGACTACGTCGCCGCTGCGGATGCCGCCCTGGACGATGCCGCACGGGAGGGCGTCGCACTCGAGGCATCCGCTCTCGAGGAGCTGCGGCGGCTCGCCCACGCCGCGACCACGCGGACGTCCTGACCACGCGGATGTCGCTACGAGGGGCTCAGGCGAGGGTCCGGGCGACCCGGCGTACCTCGCTCTTGTGCCCCGCGAGCAGCGCCGCGATCGGCGTGCGGCCGAGGGTGTCCTCCTCGGCGAGGAGCCAATCGATCACCTCGTCGTCGTCGAAGCCGGCGTCGTGCAGCGCGATGATCGTGCCGCGCAGGGACGGCAGCGGGCCGTCGTCGACGAGGAAGATGGCGGGCACGGCGAGCGGGCCGTGACGGCGGGATCCGACGAGGTAGTGCTCGTCGAGCAGGCGGCGGACACGTCCGGGGGTGACACCCAGCGCCTCCGCGACCTCGGGGACGGTGAGCCACTGCACGGCGTCGCTGTCGGACACGGGATCGTTCTCGGAAACAGGGTCGTTCTCAGAAACAAAGTCGTTCTCAGGAACAGGGTCGTTCTCAGGCACGAGCCCACTATCTCACCTCCGCGCGCGCCGCTCATCCCGGGCCGACGGCGTCGTCACCACGCATCCGTCACATCAGTCACACGCGTCACTCCTGTTGACAACTGTTTACAGCCGTGCCAGCGTGTCGTGAGTGAGAAGCAAGGGGGAATCCGTGATACTTCGCCACCGGACCATCCGCGAGCACGGTCTGCGGGTCGGGCTGCCGGCCGCCGTGATCGGCACGCTCGCCGCGACCCTGACCGCCGCGCCGGCGGGGGCCGAGACCGGGCCGCTCGCGGTGCCCGCGGCGTCGCTGCCGCGCCCGGCGCAGCACCCGTCCCCCGCGACCGCCGCCCTCCCGCACCACGCCGCTCGCCTGGCGCCGACCTCGGCGGCGCCCGCCTCGTACACCGTCGCCCCCGGCGACACGGTGTACGGGATCGCTCGCGCCCACGGCACGTCGGTCGCCGCGATCATCGCCGCCAACGGCCTCGGCCCCGACGCGATCATCTACCCGGGCCAGCAGCTCCGCATCGGCGGGGCCGCTCCCGTCCCCGTCGCCGCGTCGACCCCCGCGCCGGCGGCCGCCCCCGCACCGGCCACGCCCGCCGACACGCACACCGTCGTCGCGGGCGACACGCTGTTCGGGATCGCCGCGAAGCACGGCACCACGGTGGCGACCCTCCTGGCCGCCAACGGACTCGGCGAGGGCGCGATCATCTACCCGGGCCAGACGCTGCGACTCACTCCCCCGCCGAACGCGCAGCGCTTCGCGACCCTCGATGCGGAGCAGGCGGCCAACGCCTCGCTGATCATCCGCATCGGCCGGGAGCTCGGCGTGCCCGACCGCGGCATCGCGATCGCCCTCGCCACGGCGATGGTGGAATCGTCGCTGCGGAACCTCGACTACGGCGACCGCGACTCGCTGGGCCTGTTCCAGCAGCGGCCCAGCCAGGGCTGGGGCACGCCCGAGCAGATCCTGGACGCCGACCGCAGCACCCGCGTGTTCTACGGCGGCTCCGGCGACCCGAACGGCCACGCCTCGCGCGGCCTGCGCGATCTCAGCGGCTGGCACGAGATGGGCTTCAGCGAGGCGGCACAGGCCGTGCAGATCTCCGCCTACCCGGACCGCTACGGACAGTGGGAGCAGCAGGCGCACCAGTGGCTGGCCGGTCTCAGCTGAACCCGGGCATCCGTCACCGGATCGAAACCTTGCAGCGGTGAGCCGTTGCCGGGGCTCACAGGCGCTTGTTCATAGACTCTCCCTGTGACGACCAATCAGCAGGCCGACCCCCTCATCGGGCGGCTTGTCGACGGCCGTTACCGGGTGCGAGCGCGCATCGCCCGCGGCGGCATGGCCACCGTGTATGTCGCCACCGACATGCGTCTCGAGCGCCGCATCGCCCTGAAGGTCATGCACGCGCACCTCAGCGATGACTCGGCGTTCCAAAGCCGGTTCATCCAGGAGGCCCGCGCCGCGGCCCGCCTCGCCGACCCGCACGTCGTGAACGTCTTCGACCAGGGTCAGGACGGCGAGCTCGCGTACCTGGTGATGGAGTACCTGCCCGGCATCACGCTGCGCGAACTGCTCAAGGAGCAGAAGCGTCTCACGGTCACGCAGACCATCACGATCATGGACGCCGTGCTGGCCGGGCTCGCCGCCGCGCACCGCGCCGGCATCGTGCACCGCGACGTGAAGCCGGAGAACGTGCTGCTTGCCGAGGACGGCCGCATCAAGATCGGCGACTTCGGGCTCGCCCGCGCGACCACGGCGAACACCGCCACCGGTCAGCAGCTGCTCGGCACGATCGCGTACCTCGCGCCCGAGCTCGTCACCCGCGGCACGGCGGATGCCCGCAGCGACATCTACGCGCTGGGCATCATGCTGTACGAGATGCTCGTCGGGGAGCAGCCGTACAAGGGCGAGCAGCCCATGCAGATCGCGTTCCAGCACGCCACCGAGCAGGTGCCGCGCCCCAGCATCCGCAATCCCGGGGTGCCGGAGGCCCTCGACGAGCTCGTGCTGTGGGCGACCGAGAAGTCCCCCGACGAGCGCCCCTCGGATGCGCAGGAGATGCTCGACCGGCTGCGCGAGATCGAGCGCGAGATCGGCGTGACGCCGGTGGTGACGACCACCACGGCGCACGGCGGCGGCGGTCTCGACTCGGGCGCGGTCACCACCGTGCTCCCCGGGGCCACGGCGGTGATCGGGCGGCAGACCGGCGAGGCACCTCTCGCCGACGCGGACAACGCCACGCTGCTGCGCCGGCGCACCGCACGGCGCCGGGCGCGCGGTGCGTTCCTGCTCTCGCTCGTGCTGCTGCTGGCGGTGCTCGCCGGCGGCGTGGGCTGGTGGTTCGGCTCCGGGCCGGGATCGCTGGTGGCGGTTCCGGCGGTCGCCGGGATGACCTACGAGGAGGCGGCGGCCGCGCTGGAGGAGGACGGGTTCATCCCGGCGCGCGCGGAGGAGAACTCCGTCGAGGTGCCGGCCGGGATCGCGATCCGCTCGCAGCCCGGCGAGGGGGAGCGCCTCGACCAGGGCGCGGAGGTCACGGTGGTGGTCTCGGCCGGACCTGCCGCGCACACCGTCGAGCCGCTGAACGGGAAGACCGAGACGGAGGCGCGGGAGTACCTGGCGAGCCTGAACGTCACCGTGGCCGAGGAGTCGCTGCGGATGTTCTCGCGCGCGGACCGCGACACCGTGATCAACGCGTTCGTCACGCCGCGCGCGGGCGGGGAGGCGTACGGATGCGGCGAGGGGTGCGACCTGTTCGAGGCCGACAGCGTGGAGCTGTACGTCTCGGTGGGCGCGTTCCCCGATGTGTCCGGGATGTCGGTGGAGGAGGCGACGCGCACGCTCACCGAGCACGATCTGCAGGTATCGTCGGAGCCGCAGTACGCCTTCAGCGACGAGCTCGACAAGGGCATCGTGATCGGCGTCGCGGACCGCGCCGAGGAGGGCAACTGGCGTCTCGGCGACACGGTGACCCTCATCGTGTCCAAGGGCCCGGAGCTCTTCCCGGTGCCCGACGTGACCGGTCAGACGCTCGCGCAGGCGAAGGCCGAGCTCGAGGAGCACGGCTTCACGGCGACCTACGCCGCCTGGGGCGACCTGCCTGGATTCGCCGATCTCGCCCAGGTCACCGCGCAGGACCCGGGCTCGGATGCCTCCCTCCCCCGCGGCGGCACCGTGAAGCTGACCATCCAGCTCAGCGGCTGACCCAGCACAGCGCGACCGAGACGAAACGCCCCCCGAACGGATGCCACGCTTCCGGTCGTTGAGCGAGGACGCGCGCAGCGCGACCGAGACGAAACGCCCCGCCCCGGATGCTGAGCGCGTCAAAGCATCCGCACCCCACGACCGGTCACCGACCGACCGGCGCAACAGTGCGTTTCGTCTCGCTCCGCCTCCGGCGGTGCTCGCTCAACGACCGGAAGGGGACTACCTAGCGCTTCTCGAGCTCCTCCGCGACGAGGAAGGCGAGCTCGAGGCTCTGCATGTGGTTCAGGCGCGGGTCGCACAGGCTCTCGTAGCGCGTCGCCAGGCCGGCCTCGTCGATCTGCTCGGAGCCGCCCAGACACTCGGTGACGTCGTCACCGGTGAGCTCGACGTGGATGCCGCCCGGGTACGTGCCCACGGCGCGGTGGGCCTCGAAGAAGCCGCGCACCTCGTCGATGACATCGTCGAACCGCCGGGTCTTGTACCCCGTCGGCGTGGTGATGCCGTTGCCGTGCATCGGGTCGGTGACCCACAGCGGGTTGGCACCCGAGTCCTTCACGGCCTCGAGCAGCGGCGGCAGCGCGTCGCGGATCTTGCCGGCGCCCATGCGGGTGATGAAGGTGAGCCGGCCGGGCTCGCGCTCGGGATCGAGCTTGTCGATGAGGGCGAGCGCGGTCTCCGGCGTGGTGGTCGGGCCCAGCTTGACCCCGATCGGGTTCCGGATGCGGGAGAAGTAGTCCACGTGCGCACCGTCGAGGTCGCGCGTGCGCTCCCCGATCCAGAGGAAGTGCGCGGAGGTGTTGTAGGGCGTGTTGGTGCGCGAGTCGATCCGGGTCATCGGGCGCTCGTAGTCCATCAGCAGACCCTCGTGCCCGGTGTAGAACTCGACGCGCTTGAGCTCGTCGAAGTCGGCGCCCGCGGCCTCCATGAACTGGATGGCGCGGTCGATCTCGGCGGCCATGCGCTCGTAGCGCTGGTTGGCCGGGTTCTGCGCGAAGCCCTTGTTCCACGAGTGCACCTCGCGGAGGTCGGCGAAGCCGCCCTGGGTGAACGCGCGGATGAGGTTCAGGGTGGATGCCGCGGTGTGGTAGCCCTGCAGCAGGCGCGAAGGGTCGGCCTGCCGGGACTGCTCGGTGAAGTCGTAGCCGTTGACGATGTCGCCGCGGTAGGCCGGCAGCGTGACGTCGCCGCGGGTCTCGGTGGCGCTGGAGCGCGGCTTGGCGAACTGCCCGGCCATGCGCCCCATCTTCACCACGGGCATCGAGGCGCCGTAGGTGAGCACGACCGCCATCTGCAGCACCGTCTTGATGCGGTTGCGGATCTGGTCGGCGGTGGCGCCGGCGAAGGTCTCGGCGCAGTCGCCGCCCTGCAGCAGGAACGCCTTCCCTGATGCCGCGCGGGCCAGCCGGTCGCGGAGGTGGTCCACCTCACCGGCGAACACCAGCGGGGGCAGCGCCGCGATCTGCGCGGAGATCTCGGAGACGCGCTCGGCGTCGGGCCACTGGGGCTGCTGCTTGATGGGGAGGGATCGCCACGCGTCGAGGTCAGGGTGCGAGGGAAGCATCCTCTCAGCTTAGTGCGGGTCCGGAGGTGCCGATCGCGCTGTGACGCCCGTTCGGAGGCGGCTCAGCGGCGCCTGCCCGCGCGCACCGGGAGGCGATCCTTCACCGTCGACGCGTACACGTCCTCGTACTCCTGCGCGCCGAGGCGCTGCAGCGCCACCATGATCTCGTCGGTGACCGAGCGGAGGATGTACCGGTCGTTCTCCATGCCGGCGTAGCGCGAGAAGTCGAGCGGCTCCCCGATCACCACGCCGACGCGCATCACCTTCGGGATGCGCTGCCCGATCGGCATCGCCGTGTCGGTGTCGACCATGATCACCGGGATCACCGGCACGTGCGCCTCCAGCGCCATGCGTGCGATGCCGGTGCGTCCGCGGTACAGCTTGCCGTCCGGGCTGCGCGTCCCCTCCGGGTAGATCCCGAGCAGGTGGCCGCGGCCCAGGACCTGCAGGCCGGTGTTGAGAGAGGCCTCGGATGCCTTGCCGCCGGAGCGGTCGATGGGCAGCTGGCCCGTCGCCTTCATGAAGAAGCGGGTCGCCCAGCCCTTCAGTCCGCGGCCGGTGAAGTAGTCGCTCTTCGCGAGGAACGACATCGGGCGATCGATCATGAGCGGAAGGAAGATCGAGTCCGAGAAGGACAGATGATTGCTGGCAAGGATGGCGGCCCCGGTCGCGGGCACGTTCTCACGACCCACGATCCAGGGGCGGAAGACCGCCTTGATCAGGGGCCCGAGCACGATGTACTTCATCAGCCAGTAGAACATCGCCTTGCAGTCTAGCGCCGCGGATGCCTGCGCGACCCAGTTCCACATTCTGTGCGACTGAATCCCATGGCCTAGACTCAGTGCATAGCCGCCCGTCCGGTACCGAAGGAGCTGCCGTGGTCCAGTTCGAAGTCCCCGCGATCGTCCCTGCCGACCCCGAGGCCAACATCACCGATCTGCTCGAGAAGCGCGTCGAGTCCACGCCGGACCGTGCCCTGTTCGCCGTGCCGGAGGGCGACGGCTGGCGCGACATCAGCGCCGCGGACTTCCGCACCGCCGTGGTCGCCCTGGCGAAGGGATTCGTCGCGGCCGGCGTGCAGCCCGGCGACAAGATCGGCTTCCTCGCCCGCACCACCTACGAGTGGACGCTGGTCGACTTCGCGCTGTTCTACGCCGGCGCGGTCATGGTCCCGATCTACGAGACCAGCTCCCCGGCGCAGATCCAGTGGATCCTCGAGGACTCCGGTGCGGTCGGCCTCATCGTCGAGTCCGCCGACCACTACGCGCGGGTGGACGAGGTGCGCGGCGACCTCCCCCTGATCCGCGAGGTGTGGCAGCTGCACCTCGGCATGATCGACACCCTCACCGCACGCGGAGCGGAGGTGGAGGATGCCGAGATCGAGCGGCGCCGCAGCCTCGCCGTCGGTTCGGACATCGCGACGCTCATCTACACGTCCGGCTCGACCGGGCGCCCCAAGGGGTGTGTGCTCACGCACAGCAACTTCGTGGAGCTGACCCGCAACGCCGCCAAGGCTCTGGACGCCGTCGTGGCGACGCCGGGCGCCTCGACGCTGCTGTTCATCACCACCGCGCACGTGTTCGCCCGCTTCATCTCGATCCTCAACGTGCACGCCGGCGTGCGCACCGGGCACCAGCCCGACACCAAGCAGCTGCTCCCGGCGCTCGGCAGCTTCAAACCGACGTTCCTGCTCGCCGTCCCGCGCGTGTTCGAGAAGGTGTACAACTCCGCGGAGCAGAAGGCCGAGGCGGCCGGCAAGGGCAAGATCTTCCGCGCCGCGGCCGCCGTCGCGGTGGAGCACTCCCAGCTGCGCGAGGAGGGGAAGAAGATCCCCCTCGGCCTGAAGCTGAAGTTCGCCCTGTTCGACAAGCTCGTGTACGCCAAGCTGCGCCACGCGATGGGCGGCAACGTCGTGTACGCGGTGTCGGGCTCGGCTCCCCTCGGACCGCGGCTCGGTCACTTCTTCCACAGCCTCGGCGTGGTGATCCTCGAGGGCTACGGCCTCACCGAGACCACGGCGCCGGCCACCGTCAACCTCGCCGACAAGTCGAAGATCGGCACGGTCGGCCCGGCGCTGCCGGGCGTCGGCATCCGTCTCGCCGAGGACGGCGAGATCGAGGTGCGCGGCATCAACGTCTTCAAGGAGTACTGGAAGAACCCGGAGGCCACCGAGGCCGCCTTCCACGACGGCTGGTTCCGCACCGGCGACATCGGCAGCATCGACACCGAAGGGTTCCTCACCATCACCGGGCGGAAGAAGGAGATCATCGTCACCGCCGGCGGCAAGAACGTCGCCCCGGCCGCGCTGGAGGACCCGATCCGCTCCAACCCCATCGTCGGCCAGGTCGTGGTCGTCGGCGACCAGCGCCCGTTCATCTCCGCGCTGATCACCCTCGACCCGGAGATGCTGCCGACCTGGCTGGCTAACAACGGGCTGCCGGCAGACATGCCGCTCGCCGAGGCCGCGAAGAACGAGACCGTGCGGGCCGAGGTGCAGCGAGCCGTGGACCACGCGAACAAGGCCGTCTCGCGCGCGGAGTCGATCCGGAAGTTCACCATCCTGCCGATCGAATGGACCGAGGCCAGCGGACACCTCACCCCGAAGATGTCGATCAAGCGGAACGTGATCCTCAGCGACTTCGCCGACGAGATCGACCGCATCTACGACGAGCCGGTGCAGACCACCAACGTCTCCCTCGGCTGACGCTCGCTCAACGACCAGGTGGGGCTGCGCCCGCGAGACGGATGAGCGCTACACCCGTTCGACGACCGGGTGCCCGTGTCAGAACCAGTCGCTCTCGCGCACCTGGCGCATCGCCAGCCGGCGCGTCTCCCCCTGGAGGCGGGACAGGTACACCGTGCCATCGAGATGGTCGGTCTCGTGCTGCAGGGCCTGGGCCAGCAGCCCCTCCCCCTCGAGCACGACCGGATTCCCGTCCAGATCGATGCCCTCGACCCGCGCCCACGGATGCCGCGGCGTGTCGTGCCAGAGCCCGGGGACCGAGAGGCATCCCTCCCCGGTCGGCACCGGCTCGCCGCGCACCTCGGTGAGGACCGGGTTGATCACGTACCCGATGTCGCCGTCGATGTTGTAGCTGAACGCCCGCTGCGCCACCCCGATCTGGTTGGCAGCGACGCCCGCGCGCCCGGGCACCGCGACGGTGTCGAGCAGATCGGCGATGAGAGCGCGCACGCCCTCGTCGATCTCCTCGATCGGCGCGCACACGGTGCGCAGGACGGGGTCGCCATACAGGCGGATCTCGCGGACCGTCATCGCGCCGCCTCCCGCAGGCCCTCGACCAGGCGGGCCGCGAGCTCACGAGCCGCACGCCGGGTCTCCGGCTGCAGGCTCTGGAAGTCGATCGCTCCCCCGCCGGCGATCTGCGGGTCGTAGGGGATCCTGACGACGTGCTTCGCGCGGGTGGCGAAGTGCGTCTCCAGCTCGTTCAGCCGCACCAGCGGGGATCCGGGCGTGGACTGATTGAGCACGACGATCGCCTGCCGGGCGAGCTCGGTGCGCCCGTTGGTCTCGAGCCAGGTGAGCGTCTCGGACGCCAGCCGCGCCTCGTCCACGCTGAGCCCGGACACGATCACGAGCTGGTCGGCGAGGTCGAGCATCGCGCCCATCACGGAGTGCACGATGCCGGTGCCGGAATCGGTGATCACGAGCGAGTAGTACTGCGCGGCGACGGCGGCGACGTCACGGTAGTCGGCATCGCCGAACGCCTCGGAGACGTGCGGGTCGGTGTCCGAGGCGATCACGTCGAGGCGCGTCTCGTCGCGCGCGACGATCGCGGAGATGTCGTGGAAGCCGCGGATGTCGTCCTGGATGCGGACCACGTCGCGCACCGAACTGCCGTGGTGCGTTCCGACGACGCGCTCGGCGAGCGTGCCGCGGTCGGGGTTCGCGTCGATGGCGACCACCCGGTCGTCGCGGGCGTCGGCGAGCGCCATGCCGAGCAGGGCGGTGACCGTGGTCTTGCCGACGCCGCCCTTGCGCGAGAGCACGGGCACGAAGCGGGCGGTTCCGGTCAGCGGCGCCGCGATGCGGGCGGTGAGCTCCTTGCGGGCCTTGACGCGCTTGCCGTCGCCGATGTTGATGCGCCGGCCGGAGAGGGTGTAGAGCAGGCGGCTCCAGGGTCCCTCGGGTTCGGGCTTCGCCACGCGGTGCGGATCGAGCAGGCGGTCGGCGGTGAGCAGGTCGGCGCTCTCCCGCGAGGTATCGCCGAGGTCCTCGAGACGCTTGGCCGTGAGCGTCACCTCGCGCGCGGGGACTTCGGATGCCGCGCGCGGCGCATTCGGACGATCGTCGGTGTCCACGGGTCGCTCCTCCTGGGTCGGGGTGCCGGGCCTGCGGGCCGCGGCCGCCGCGACGGCGGCTCTCGCCGCGGCGAGCCCGTCGGCGATGGTCTGCCGCTCGGCGGTGTGCCGCTCGTCAGGCGTCGCGGACAGAGATGCGGCGGCCGGCGATGGGACGGAGCGGATGCCGGCTGCCGGCGCGCCGGCGGTGTCGATGT
The DNA here is from genome assembly GCF_028472845.1 of Microbacterium sp. EF45047. Classification (NCBI taxonomy): domain Bacteria; kingdom Bacillati; phylum Actinomycetota; class Actinomycetes; order Micrococcales; family Microbacteriaceae; genus Microbacterium; species Microbacterium sp. EF45047. The sequence goes on from NZ_CP069429.1 coordinate 1,656,352, forward strand.
CGGCGTCCTCGGCGTCTTCGAGATCCGCGTCGTCGAACTCGGCCACGTCGTCGACGTCCTCGTCCGCGCGTTCCCGCAGCTCCACCTCGTCGCCCGCGAACCCGGCGTCCTCGACCTCGACGTCCTCCTCCTCGAGCTCGGCGCCTTCCTCCTCCGGCTCCGCGTCCTCGGCACCCTGAGCCTCGAGCTCGGCGCCGTCGCCCTCGAGGTCCGCGTCTTCGGCAGCGTCGTCCTCGAGGTCCGCGTCCTCGGCAGCCTCGGCCTCGAGCCCGGCGCCCTCGTCCTCGACCTCGACGTCCTCGACCTCGGCGTCCTCGACCTCGGCGTCCTCGACCTCGGCGTCCTCGTCTTCGAGCCCGGCGCCCTCGTCCTCGTCCTCGACCTCGGCGCCCTCGGCGTCCGCGGCGTCGTGCGCGACCTCGAGACGACCGTCTTCGGCATCCGTGGGCGCGTCGTCCGCGGACCGGGCCGCAGGACCGGCGCCCTCCGCCGCAGCGTCCTCGGGATCGACGGCTTCAGCCTTGACGGCTTGGACTTCGGCCTCGGTTTCGACCTCGGCCTCGGTTTCGACCTCGGCTTCGTCCTCGTCGACCGGCGCGGACCCGGCATCCGTTGCTGCCTCGTCCGCACCTGCCGGGAGTTCGATCACGATCTCGGGCGTCTCCTGCTGGATGCGCGCAATCGTGTCCGGGTCCGCGACCGCGGAGGTGTCGATGATGAGGTCGGTGGGGATCTCGCCGTCGACGACGCCGTCGTCCACGAGGTCGTCGTCCTCCTCCGCGGGCAGGCTGACGCTCACCTGCGCCGTGCCGCCGAGGATGCCGAGGCTGGTGGTGTCGATGGATGGGGTCTCGTCGAGGACACCCAGTTCGTCGTCGGCCTCCGGCTCGTCGGTCTTCTTCGGCGTCACTGTTTCACTCCAAGCTTGTGCGAGCTTCTCGCCCGCACAAGGTTAGTGCGACGGGCGGATGACGACCAAAAGATCCCCCGCCTCCACCTGCTGGGTCGACGCGATCGCGAGCCGCTCGACGACGCCGTCGACGGGGGCCGTGATCGCGGCCTCCATCTTCATCGCCTCGATGGAGGCGACCGGCTCCCCGGCCCGCACCTCGGTGCCCTCCTCGACCTTGAGCGTCACCGCACCGGAGAACGGCGCGGCGACCTGACCCGGCTTCGACGTGTCGGCCTTCTCCGCCTCGTGCGCCTCGACCGCGATCGAGCGGTCGCGCACCGCCACCGGGCGCAGCTGCCCGTTCAGGGTGGTCATCACCGTGCGCATGCCCTTCGGGTCGGCCTCGCCGATCGCCTCCAGGCCGACGTACAGGCGGACGCCGCGCTCGATCTCCACCACGTGCTCGGCACCCGGCACCAGCCCGTACAGGTAGTCGGCCGTGTCCAGCACGGACAGGTCGCCGTACTCGTCCCGGTTCTGGCGGAAGATCCGGGTGGGACCGGGGAACAGCAGCTCGTTGAGCATCCCCCGGCGCTCCTCGGACGAGCCGGACAGCGCGGCCGCCTGCTCGTCGGTGATCGGCGTGATCGCGGGCTTCACCGAGCGCCCGGCGAGCACCTTGCTGCGGAACGGCTCCGGCCATCCGCCCGGCAGGTCGCCGAGCTCCCCCGCCATGAACCCGACCACCGAATCCGGGATGTCGTAGCGCTCGGGGTTGCGCTCGAAGTCGTCCGGGTCGGCCTTCACCGCCGCGAGATGCAGGGCGAGGTCGCCGACCACCTTCGAGGACGGCGTCACCTTCGGCACCCTGCCGAGGATGCGGTTCGCCGCGGCGTACATGTCCTCGATGAGCTCGAAGTCGTCGGCCAGACCGAGCGCGATCGCCTGCTGCCGCAGGTTGGACAGCTGACCGCCCGGGATCTCGTGGTGGTAGACCCGGCCGGTGGGGCCGGGCAACCCCGACTCGAACGGACGGTAGAGGTGGCGGGTCGCCTCCCAGTACGGCTCGAGGTCTGCGGCGGCCTGCAGGTCGATCCCGGTGTCGCGCTCGGTGTGCGCGAGGGCCGCGACCAGGGCAGACAGCGGCGGCTGACTCGTCGTTCCCGCCATCGGCGCGGACGCCGCGTCTACGGCATCCGCCCCCGCGTCGCTCGCGGCGAGCAGCGTCGCGAGCTGTCCGCCGGCGGTGTCGTGCGTGTGCACGTGCACCGGCTGGTCGAACCGCTCCCGCAGCGCGCGCACGAGCTTCGCCGCGGCGGCGGGTCGCAGCAGGCCTGCCATGTCCTTGATGGCGATGACGTGCGCACCGGCGTCCACGATCTGCTCGGCCAGGCGCAGGTAGTAGTCGAGGGTGTACAGATCCTCCGCGGGATTGAGCAGGTCCCCGGTGTAGCAGAGGGCGGCTTCGGCGACGGCGGTGCCGGTGGCGAGGACGGCGTCGATCGCGGGGCGCATCTGCGAGACGTCATTCAGCGCGTCGAAGATGCGGAAGATGTCCACGCCGGTGGCCGCGGCCTCCGCGACGAACGCGTCGGTCACCTCGGTCGGGTACGGCGTGTACCCGACCGTGTTCCGACCGCGCAGCAGCATCTGGATGTTGATGTTCGGCAGCGCCTCGCGCAGCGCGGCCAGCCGGTCCCACGGGTCCTCGGCGAGGAAGCGAAGGGCCACGTCGTAGGTGGCACCGCCCCACGCCTCCACCGACAGCAGCTGCGGGGTCATCCGGGCCACGTAGGGCGCGACGGCGACGAGGTCCTTAGTGCGCACGCGCGTCGCCAGCAGGGACTGGTGCGCGTCGCGGAACGTCGTCTCGGTGACCGCCAGCGCGGTCTGCGCGCGCAGGTCGGCGGCGAACCCGGCCGGTCCGAGCTGCTGCAGCCGCTGCCGCGAGCCCGCCGGCGCCGGCTCCCGCACGTCGATCGGGGGCAGCTTCGACGCCGGCGGGGCGGCCAGCGGGTTCTCGCCATGCGGCTTGTTCACCGTGGTGTCCACCAGCCAGCGCAGGATCTTCGTGCCGCGGTCCTTCGAGGGGCGGCTGCGCAGCAGCTGGGGGCGCTCGTCGATGAACGAGGTGGAGAGGTCCCCGGCGAGGAAGGCCGGGTCCTCGAGCACGCCCTGGAGGAACGGGATGTTGGTGGAGACGCCGCGGATGCGGAACTCGGCGAGGGCGCGGCGGGCGCGCGAGACGGCGCTCTCGAAGGTGCGGCCACGGCAGGTGAGCTTCGACAGCATCGAATCGAAGTACGGGCTGACCTGGGCGCCGGCGGCGGTGGTGCCGCCGTCGAGACGGATGCCCGCGCCACCGGGCGACCGGTAGGTGGTGATCTTGCCGGTGTCCGGGCGGAACCCCCGCGTCGGGTCCTCGGTGGTGATCCGGCATTGCAGCGCCGCGCCGCGCAGGTGGATGTCCTCCTGCTCCAGTCCCAGCTCGGCCAGGGTCGCGCCCGCCGCGATCTGCATCTGGGCCCGCACGAGGTCGACGTCGGTGACCTCCTCGGTGACGGTGTGCTCCACCTGGATGCGCGGGTTCATCTCGATGAAGACCACCTCGCCGGCACGGGGACCGGCTGTCTCGAGCAGGAACTCCACGGTGCCGGCGTTCTGGTAGCCGATCGACTCGGCGAACGCCACGGCGTGGCGGTGCATCGCCTGACGGATGCCGTCGTCGAGGTTCGGCGCCGGCGCGATCTCGATCACCTTCTGGTGCCGCCGCTGCACCGAGCAGTCGCGCTCGAAGAGGTGCACGATGTGCCCGTGCCCGTCGGCGAGGATCTGCACCTCGACGTGACGCGGGCGCAGCACCGCCTGCTCGAGGAACATCCGCGGGTCGCCGAACGCGGCATCCGCCTCGCGCATCGCCTCGGCGAGGGCAGGAGCGAGCCCCCCCTTCGTCTCCACGCGCCGCATGCCGCGGCCGCCGCCGCCGGCGACCGCCTTCGCGAACAGCGGGAAGCCGATCTCGTCGGCCTGCGCGACCAGCTCCTCGACGTCGCTCGAGGCCTCGGTGGACCCCAGCACCGGGACACCAGCCCGGATGGCGTGCGCCTTGGCTGCCACCTTGTTGCCCGCCATCTCCAGCACGCGCGCCGGCGGGCCGATGAACGCGATGCCGTTCGCGGCCGCCTTCTCGGCGAGTTCGGGGTTCTCGGACAGGAACCCGTAGCCCGGGTAGATCGCGTCGGCGCCCGCCTCGAGGGCGACGCGGACGATCTCGTCCACGTCCAGGTAGGCCTGGACCGGATGCCCGCGCTCCCCGATCTCGTAAGCCTCGTCGGCCTTGAGCCGGTGCAGGGAGCCTCGGTCCTCGTAGGGGAACACCGCGACTGTGCGCGCCCCCACCTCGAATGCCGCTCGGAATGCCCGGATCGCGATCTCGCCGCGGTTGGCCACCAGGATCTTCTGGAACATGCACACCTCTGTCTGCTCGATGTGCGCGGTGCGCGCACAGGGGCCGGGGCTGAGTGTGTGTCCAGACTAGGGCACGGTAACGTGGTGTCCGTGCACGTACTCAGCGTCAGCTCCCTGAAGGGAGGCGTCGGGAAGACCACCGTGACCCTCGGTCTGGCCTCCGCCGCCTTCGCCCGCGGCATCCGAACCCTCGTCGTGGACCTCGACCCGCAGTCGGACGTCTCCACGGGCATGGACATCCAGATCGCCGGGCGCCTCAACGTCGCCGACGTCCTGGCCAACCCGAAGGAGAAGGTCGTCCGTCAGGCGATCACCACCAGCGGCTGGGCGAAGGTGCATCCGGGGACCATCGACGTGCTCATCGGCAGCCCATCCGCGATCAACTTCGACGGCCCGCACCCGAGCGTCCGCGACGTGTGGAAGCTGGAGGAGGCGCTGGCCACCGTCGAGTCCGAGTACGACCTCGTCCTCATCGACTGCGCGCCCTCGCTGAACGCGCTCACCCGCACCGCCTGGGCGGCCAGCGACCGCGTCATGGTCGTCACCGAGCCGGGGCTGTTCTCCGTCGCCGCGGCCGACCGCGCGCTGCGCGCGATCGAGGAGATCCGCCGCGGCCTCTCCCCCCGCCTGCAGCCCCTGGGCATCGTGGTGAACCGGGTGCGCCCGCAGTCGATCGAGCACCAGTTCCGGATCAAGGAGCTGCGCGACATGTTCGGTCCGCTGGTGCTCGCCCCGCAGCTGCCCGAGCGCACCTCGCTGCAGCAGGCGCAGGGCGCCGCGAAGCCGCTGCACATCTGGCCGGGCGATTCCGCGCAGGAGCTGGCGGCGGACTTCGATCAGCTGCTGAACCGCATCATCCGCACCGGCCGGGTGCCGGTTCCGGAGGCCGGGCCGCAGGCCTGACCGGGTTGTCGACTGTCGGCCGGTCCGTCAGGCGGTGCGCTTCGCGCGACGAGCGGCGAGCTCGTCGACGGGATCCGGCGCGGTCGGGTCGAACTCGACGAGCGTGGACTCGACTTCGCGGAGCACCTTGCCCACCGCGATGCCGAACACGCCCTGACCGCGGCTGACGAGGTCGATGACCTCGTCGTTCGAGGTGCACAGGTACACCGAGGCGCCGTCACTCATCAGCGTGGTGCCGGCGAGATCACGGATGCCGGCGGCGCGCAGCTGCTCCACGGCGGTGCGGATCTGCTGCAGCGAGATGCCGGTGTCGAGGAGGCGCTTGACGAGCTTCAGCACGAGGATGTCGCGGAACCCGTAGAGGCGCTGCGAACCCGAGCCGCTGGCGCCGCGCACCGTGGGCTCGACGAGCTCCGTGCGCGCCCAATAGTCCAGCTGACGGTAGGTGATGCCGGCGGCGCGAGCGGCCACCGCACCGCGGTAGCCGACCTCGTCATCCATGGCCGGAAGCCCGTCCGTGAAGAGGAGCTCGGTCACGAACCGCGGGTCGCCGGAGAGCTCATCCGCATTCATCTCTGTCCTCCTTGAACGGTTACCTCAACGCTAAAGCAGCACCCCCGCAGCGGCAACGACATCCGTGATCGGGCGAAGGTGTGTCGCAACCAGTTCGTTACGAAACCGCGCCGGTCACGACACCACGCGGGCGAGCGCCTGCTTCACCAGCAGCGCCCGCACCTCGCCGATCCGGGCCGCCAGCTCCGGGGCGAGCTCGCCGGCCCTGCCGCGGGATGCGGCGTCGGTGCGGCGCAGCAGCGAGGAGAGGGCCGACTCGATCAGGGCGACCTCACGCTCGGCGGACTGGCGCAGCGCGCGCAGGTGCCGGGGCTCGATGCCGTGCCGGCCGAGCGCCACCAGCTCTCGCAGCAGCGTCGCGGCCTGCTCGGGGTAGGTCTCCGCGGCCGGGATGAGCCCGGCCGTGACCGCCTCGTTCAGCAGCTGCGGGGCCGCGCCGGTCGCGGACAGCAGCTCGTCCCGGCGGTAGCGTCGCGCCGCGGGCGCGATCGAGCGCGGCACGACGTCGCTCCAGGCGGTCCCGCGCGCCTCGGCCTCGTCGAGCTGCTCGCGGATCACGCTCAGCGGCAGGTAGTGGTCGCGCTGCAGGATGAGCGCGGTGCGCAGCCGTTCGACATCCGACGGCGAGAACTTGCGGTACCCGGACTCGGTGCGCGACGGCGTGACGATCCCCTGGACCTCCAGGAACCGCAGCTTGCTCGAGGTGAGCTGCGGGAACTCCGGCGTCAGCCGCGCCAGGACCTGGCCGATGCTCAGGAGGCCCGTGGGCGCGGAGCGCTCCCGGGCCGCACGCACTGCCGCCATCAGGCGTTCGCCGCCGCGAGGTCGACCGGCGAGGCGAAGAAGTTCAGTCGGAACTTCCCGATCCGCAGCTCGTAGCCGTTGGCCAGGCTGCTGCGGTCGACGCGCTCCCCGTTGACGTAGGTGCCGTTCAGCGACCGCTGGTCGATGATCTCGAACGCGGTGCCGGAGCGGGTGATCTCGGCGTGACGACGCGACACCGTCACGTCGTCGAAGAAGATGTCCGCCTCCGGGTGGCGGCCGACCGTCGTGACGTCGGTGTCGAGGAGGTACCGCGCGCCGGCGAGGGCGCCGGAGCGGACCAGCAGCAGTGCGGAGCCCGAGGGCAGAGCGGCGATCGCGGCCTGCTCGGCATCCGTCAACTCCACGCCGAAGGGCACGAAGGACAGATCGGAGTCGTGGCCGAATGTCTGCGTCACGTCGTGCCGCTGCTCGCCGCTGCGGTGGATCGCGCCATCGGCGCCGATCGGGCTGTCGCTCTCTGTCACGGGTTCCCTCCTCGATCCCCAGCCTATCCGATCCCCTCCGCCCGGCGGGAGGAGTCTCCCGGCATCCGCAGGCACCTTGTCGCACTGCGTCGTCGCGCACCTCGGGACGATAGGCTGAGGGCATGCCACACTACGATGTCGTCATCCTCGGCGCGGGCCCTGGCGGCTACGTCGCCGCCGTCCGCAGCGCCCAGCTCGGCCTGTCCACCGCCATCATCGAGGAGAAGTACTGGGGTGGTGTGTGTCTGAACGTGGGCTGCATCCCCTCCAAGGCCCTCCTGAAGAACGCCGAACTCGCGCACACCCTGAAGCACAAGGCCGACTTCTTCGGCATCTCGGGTGAGTTCACGATCGACTACGGCAAGGCGTGGGACCGCAGCCGCGTCGTCGCGGACGGCCGGGTCAAGGGCATCCACTTCCTGATGAAGAAGAACAAGGTCACCGAGTACGAGGGCCGCGGCACCTTCACCGGCCCGAAGGCCATCTCGGTGGCCAAGAAGGACGGCTCCACCGAGGAGGTCACCTTCGACAACGTCATCATCGCCACCGGCTCCACGGTCCGCCTGCTTCCGGGTGTGCAGCTCAGCGACAACGTCGTCACCTACGAGGAGCAGATCCTCTCCCGGGAGCTCCCCGAGTCGATCGTCATCGTCGGCGCCGGCGCCATCGGCATGGAGTTCGCCTACGTCATGTCGAACTACGGCGTGAAGGTGACGATCATCGAGTTCCTCGACCGCGCGCTCCCCAACGAGGACGCGGACGTGTCGAAGGAGATCACCAAGCAGTACAAGAACTACGGCATCGAGATCCTCACGTCCACCAAGGTGGAGTCCGTGGTCGACAACGGCTCGTCGGTCACCGTCACCTACACCGGCAAGGACGGCCAGCAGGGCTCGATCGAGGCCGGCAAGGTGCTCATGTCGGTCGGCTTCGCTCCGAACGTGAACGGCTACGGCCTGGAGAACACCGGCGTCAAGCTCACCGAGCGCGGCGCCATCGAGATCGACGACCACATGCGCACCAACGTCGAGGGCATCTACGCCATCGGCGACGTCACCGCGAAGCTGCAGCTCGCCCACGTGGCCGAGGCGCAGGCGGTCGTCGCGGCGGAGACCATCGGCAACGCCGAGACGATGACGCTGGGCGACTACCGGATGATGCCGCGGGCGACGTTCTGCTCGCCGCAGGTCGCCTCGTTCGGTCTCACCGAGCAGCAGGCGAAGGACGAGGGCCGCGAGATCAAGGTCGCGACCTTCCCGTTCATGGCCAACGGCAAGGCGCACGGCCTGGGCGAGCCGGTCGGCTTCGTGAAGCTCATCGCGGACGCCGAGCACCTCGAGCTGATCGGTGCGCACATGGTCGGCCCGGACGTGTCGGAGCTCCTGCCCGAGCTGACCCTGGCCCAGAAGTGGGACCTCACCGCTCTGGAGCTGGCCCGCAACGTGCACACCCACCCGACGCTGTCGGAGGCGCTGCAGGAGGGCTTCCACGGCCTCGCCGGTCACATGATCAACTTCTGACACGCGGCGCGCTGCGCCCGCGAAGGCCCCGGCCCCTCCCCAAGGGACCGGGGCCTTCCCGTGCAAGGGGGCGGAGGGGTCGCGGGGGTCAGAGGCCTCCCATGGTCACGAGGGCGGCGGCGCGCGCCCGCAGCGGGGGCGCGCCGAGGGCGCGGATCAGCGTCTCGCGGGCGGTGAGGAGAGGGCCGGATGCCGGTGCGCCCATCGCCATGTAGAACGCCGACCGCCGGTGCGCGCTCGCGGCGGCCCGCACGGATGCCCGGGCGTACCGTTCAAGGTCGGGGCGGCCGGAGCGCAGCGCCTCCTCGATCGCCGCGGCGAGACGACGGGCATCCGCCCAGCCGAGGTTCATCCCCTGGCCGCCGATCGGGCTGATCTCGTGCGCCGCGTCACCGAGGAGGGCGATCCGGCCGGTCGCGATCCGGCCGGCGCGATGCTGCGCGGCCAGGAACTCGACCGGCCGCGCGTCCTCCGGAATGCCGGGGTCGGTCCCGAGCCGCGCGGCGATCTCGGCCCGGAAGGCCGCCGCATCTGCCAGCGAGCCGGGCCCGGTCCGCCGCACCACCCAGCGCCGGATCCCGCCGGGCAGCGGGAGCGACTCCACCAGCCCGCCGGGTTCGCAGTGCAGCCGGGCGACGGCATCCGAGCCGGCATCCGGCCCCGATCGCACGCCTGCCCCGGCATCCGGCACGTCCGCCATCGCGTACCCGGCGCTGCCCGGTCGCCGTCGCCAGCCGAGGCCGAGTGCGGTGCGGATGCCGCTGCGCACCCCATCGGCCGCGACGAGGAGGGCCGCCGTCAGCTCCCGCTCCCGGCCGCGCTCGCGCACGGCGACCCGCACCCGCGATCCCTCGTCGCGCACCGACAGCACCTCCGTCCCCGGCCGCAGTCCGCCGGACAGTTCGGCAAGACGCGCCCGCAGCAGGGCATCCGTGCGGTGCTGCGGGAGCGTGAGCACCGGGCGCCCGGAGCCCGGCCCGGAGCCCACCCCGGACCTCAGCCCGGCACCTGACCCGGCCCCGAATGCCACCGCCGCCAGCACGCGTCCACGCGACAGCACCTCGCCGCCGCGCAGCGCGAGCGCCTCCGCCCGGATCGCGTCGGCCAGACCCGCCTCGGCGAGCGCGGCAAGCCCCGGCGGGTGGATGCCGATCGCGCGCGTCCGCGGGTCCGGGCCGTCCCGGCGCTCGCATACGATCGCGTCGATCCCGCGCGCGGCGAGCAGGCAGCCCAGCAGCAGCCCGACCGGGCCGCCGCCGGCGACGATCACGTCATGATCCGGCATCCGGCGCCTCCCAGCGCAGCTCGAGGCGCATCGGCGCCCGGCGGCGCACCGTCCAGGCCGGCGGGACCGCCGCGGCGAGCTCGTCAGCGGTGTAGGAGCGGCGGATGCTGGTCAGCCCGTCCGGCCGGATGAACGAACCCGCCAGCACGGTCGGAGCCAGCGGCAGCGTCACGGCGGCGAACAGGAGGTACGCGGCGCGGCTGCGGGCGATGTCGTGGTGCACGGCGACGCCCCCGGGACGCACCAGCCGCTGCGCGTCGGCCAGCAGCGCGCGCAGCTCGCCGGCGGTCAGGTGATGCAGCAGGTGGTTGGAGAGGACGACGTCGTACTCATCGCCCGCGCGCACCAGGTCGGCGGTCACGCCGTGCACGTAGCGGATCCCGAGCCCGCCGTCGCGCGCCGACGCCCACGCGTTCGCCCGCGCGTCCGCGTCCAGGGCGGTGATCTCCGCGGCCAGCCCGTCCCTGCGCATCCGCCGGGCGAGGGCGCGGGTGAGGTCGGCGCCGCCGGATCCGACGTCGAGGATCCGCACTGCTCCGCGACGGGCGCGCGGCCGGATGTCGCGCCGGTACCCGCCCCGCCACGGCGAGACGATCCCATTGACCAGGGCGAAGCGCGCGTAGGTGCGCTGCAGCATCCGCCGGTCGGCATCCGGCTCGTCCATCAGCTCCCGGATGCCGGTGGCGCGTGCGCTGAGGTCAGGCCCCATGTCCTGGTGCGAGAACGGTGAGCAGCGCGCTCTCGGCGGTGAGCCCGGGCCCGAACGCCATCGCGGCGACGCGCTCGCCCGGCCGCGCCCGCTCCTGCTCGAGGATCCGCTGCAGCACGAACAGCACGGTGGCGCTGGACATGTTCCCGTACTCGCGGAGCGTCTCCCGCGCCGGGCGCAGCTGGTCGTCGCTGAGCCGCAGCCGCTCCTGCACCTTGTCCAGGATGCTGCGCCCGCCCGGATGGATGGCCCAGTGCGTCACGGCGTCGCCGATGTCGCCGGCGTCGAATGCGGCGCCCAGCTCCTCCTCCGCGGCGTACAGCGGCCGCAGCGCCGCCTCGATGTTCTCGCCGATGATCTGCGGAACCGCGGTGGAGAGCACCATCTCGAACCCGCTGTCGCCGATCGTCCACGCCATGTCCTTCTCGCCCTCCGTGGCGATCGCGGTGTGGAAGCCGTCCAGCGAGAACGACGGCGCCTCGTCGCCGAGCTCGCGGGCGGTGACCAGGCAGGCCGCCGCGCCGTCGGAGAACAGCGAGGTGGCGACGATCGTGTCCGGGTTCTCCGAGGAGCGCAGATGCAGGGTGCACAGCTCGGCGCTCACCACGAGCACGACGGCGTCCGGGTCGGCGAGGCAGAACTGCCGCGCGGCGCGCAGCGCCGGCACCGAGGCGTAGCAGCCCATGAAACCCAGGTGGTAGCGCTGCACCGCATCCGACAGTCCCAGCCGCTGCACGATCGCATAGTCGGGGCCGGGGGCGTAGAACCCGGTGCACGAGACCGTGACGACGTGCGTGACGTCATCCGGGCCGATCACCGGGTCGGCCTCGAGCGCGCCGCGGGCGGCCTCGACGAACAGCGCGCCCGCCTCGCGGGCGTAGACCTCGTTGCGCGCCTTCGTCCCCGGGGCGAGGAGGGTGCCGCTGGCGCGGTCGAAGAACATCGGGTCGTCGGGTTCCTCGGACAGGTCCAGCTCGCGCAGCACGGTGTGCCGGGTCTCGATCCCGGAGCCGTCGAAGGATGCCGTGACGAGGCGCTTCGCGAGCCGCCCCAGCTCGGGCTGCGCGGCGAACACGTCGCGTACGGTCTGCTGTTCGAGGGGTGTCTCCGGGACGACGGTGGACAGGGACCTCAGCTGCACCGGACGGCTCATGCCGACACTCAATCAGCACGCGCCGCCCGGGGGAAGGGGCTTGCGTCGTCCCGGGCTCTCTGGGAAGGTCCGTGCTCCGCGCCGGCCGCTCAGAACCCCAGCGCGCGGGCCAGCTTCGACGCCGAGGACGCCGGACGCCCGCCGGCGGCGACGACCGCCCGCTCCACCGCGGCGAAGAAGTCCGCCCGCTCCGCGGCATCCGTCGGGGCCGCAGGACCCAGCTCCATCTCCCATTCGCGCCACTCGCGACGGATGCCGGTGCGCTCGTCGGTCGCGCGCACGTGATCGTCGACGAACTCGGCGACGACGCCGCCGTCGCCGAGCAGGTGGTACGCGGTGCGCGCGTTCTCGATGCGCGCGAGCGGCGCGAGCGGCGCGCGGGTCCACTGCGCGACGGTCTCGGCGACGGGGGCCGGGATGGTCCCGTCCTCGTCCAACGGCCAGCCCAGCTCCAGGCGTCCGTCGCCCTGACGCGGCCCCTTGATGTGCCATCCCGCGTCCGGGCCGCCGGTGCGCCGGCGCAGGGCGACGCCCGCGCGCGCCAGGGCGGCGTCGGCCGTGTCGAGGTAGCGCGCGTCGAGGGCGCGGTGCTCCCCCTCCGTGACCGCGGTCACGCCCGGCACTGCGGACCAGTCCGGCAGGGGCGTCGCGGCATCCGCGTCGTACTTGTGCTCGACCTCGAACGCGCGCGACGGCTCGTCCGCCCCGGCCCCCGTCGGCACGGGGTCCGTCGACACGGGGCCCGTCGGCACGGCCCCCGTCGGCACGGGGTCCGTCGACACGGGGTCAGTCGACACGGGGTCAGTCGACACGGGGGACGAAGTCGTCCTCGGATTCGGCGAACCAGAATCCGATCTCGGTGGGGCCGTCGTGCGGTCCGGTGTTGCTCGGCTCGCCGCCGCGGCGGTAGGTGAGCTGCGTCTCGCTGTACGGGACGATGAGCGTCTGCTGCTCGGCGTCGTCGAGCCGGATGATCTGCCCGTCGAGCGGGCCGCCGTGGAGTCGTGCGAGTGTCATGTGCTCACCATAGACCCGGTCACGGTCATTGGGCCAAAGGGCGCCCGGCATGCCCGCCGAGGGCTTCCGACACCCCCGTGGGCCGCTCAGCCGGCGACCATCCCGAGAACCGCCCCGAGGATCATCCACGGCCCGAACGCGATCCGGGTGGACCGGTCCGCGCGCCGGAGCGCCATCAGCGCGAGCGCGTAGACCGCGCCGAGGACGAACGCCCCCGCGGCTCCGATCAGCAGCGTCTGCCAGCCGTGCCACGCCAGCACCAGGCCGATCACGGCGGCCAGCTTCACGTCGCCGCCGCCCACGCCCTGGCGCGACACCAGGTGCAGGATGGCGTAGAAGGCCCCGAGCGCCAGACCGCCGAGCAGCGCGCGCAGCATCCGCCCGCTCTCCCCCGTCGCGAGCGCGTCGACGACGACCAGCGCGACGAGCGCGGCGAGGGTCGGCAGCACGATCCGGTTCGGCAGCCGGTGCTCGCGGGCGTCGATGACGATCAGCCGGAGCCCGACGGCCGCGAGCGCGAGGTGCACGAGGACGACGGCGACGGCGTGGAGGGACATGCCCGAAGGCTAGGGCATCCGCGCGCAGGGCGACGACGCCCTGTGGATAAGCCGCTACAGGTCGAGGATCTCGAGGTCCACGAGCACGACGTCGCCGTCGCCGATGCCCTCGGCGTCGCGCACGGCCTTCTTCACCGGCAGCAGGTACCCCGACCGGCCCGGGAAGATCGAGGTGCGCCAGGTCGTCGTGCCGATCCGGACGTTCACGCGCAGCGACCCGAAGCCGCGCGGCGGGGCGGGCAGTTCGCGAATGTCGGCGGAGAGCTCCTCCGGCAGGGTCGCGAAGAACCAGGAGTCGACGCGGGCGTCCCACCGGGTCACCGGACTCTCGAACTCGATCCGCATGCGCTCAGCGTACCTTCGAGCGCCGACATCGGCGCCGTTCCGCGGATGTCGGATGTCCGAACTAGCGTCCATATCGGACTTGAACTATTCGAAGATGTTTTCGAAGATGGATGCATGGGAAAGGCCACGCTGTCGGCGCTCTCCCCCGCCGACGAAAGGGCGGGGGAGATCCTCCGCCTGCGCCGCGAGATCGGGCGGATGCAGCGGCGACGCAGCGACGACCCCACCCTGCCGCTGGACCCCGCGCTCGCGGGGCTGCTGCCGGGCGGCGGGCTGCAGACCGGGACGGTCTACTCCGTCTCCCCCTCCCCGAGCCTGATCTTCGCGCTGATGAGCGCCGCCTCCCGCCGGGGCGGCTGGTGCGCCGCGGTCGGGATGCCCACGCTGGGCCTCGAGGCGGCGGCCGCCTCCGGGATCGACCTCTCCCGCCTCATCCTGGTGCCCTCGCCCGGGGAGCGCTGGCTGGCGGTGGTCTCCGCGCTCTCCGAGGTGGTGCCGCTGATCGCGATGAACCCCGGCACGCCGGTGCGGGAGGCGGAGGCCGCGCGGCTCGCGGCCCGTCTGCGCGACCGCGGCAGCACCCTGCTCACCACCTCCCCGTGGCCGCAGGGCGAGGGGCTGATCACCCTGCACGATCCGCACTGGGAGGGGCTCGGCGAGGGGTGGGGGCTGCTGTCCGACCGGACGGTCACGGTGACGGCGCAGACGAGGACGACCCCGCGCCCGCAGAGCGTGCGGGTGCGGCTCCCCGGCAGCCTGGGCGGCGTGGAGCGCGCGGCTGCGAACGGCACGACTGCGGACCGCGTGACTGCGGACCGCGTGGAGCGCGGAGTCGAGCGCGCTCCCGCGCGGATCGCCGCCGTGCCGGATTGGAGGGCCGCGGGATGACCGCGCAGGAGCCCCTCCGGGTGCACGCGCTGTGGTTCCCCGACTGGCCGCTGCGCGCGGCGCTGGGCGAGCCGCCCCCGCATCCGCCCGTCGCCCTCGTCCGCGGGAACGTCGTCACCGCCTGCACCGCCTCCGCCCGTGCGCACGGGGTGCGGGCCGGGCAGCGCCGGCGCCTCGCGCAGGGACGGATGCCGCAGCTGCGGCTGCTGCCGCACGACGAGGCACAGGAGGATCGGGCTTTCCTCCCCGTGCTGCGCCTGATCGACGAGCACTCCCCGGGCGTGCTGCTGATCCGCCCCGGCCTGGCCGCCCTCCGCTCCCGCGGCGTCTCCCGCTACCACGGCGGCGAGGAGGAGGCGGCCCTGGCGCTGCTGCGGATGCTGGCGGAGGCGGGGTACCCGGAGGTGCGGGTGGGCATCGCCGACGGCGTGTTCACCGCGGAACTGGCGGCCAGGGCGAGCGCGGCGGCGGACGGGCCGCCCTGGGCGACGGTGCCGCCCGGCGGCGCGCGGGAGTTCCTCGCCCCGCTGCCGGTGCAGGTGCTCGACGACGAGGAGCTGACCGGCCTGCTGCTCCGGCTCGGGGTGACCACTCTGGGCGGGTTCGCCGCGCTCGGCGCCGACCAGGTGCGCACCCGGTTCGGGGAGCACGGCGCGCGCCTGCACGCCCTGGCGCGCGGTGCCGACTCCCGTCCGCTCTCCCCCCGTCCGCCGGATCCGGAGCTGGCGCGCGAGATCGCGTTCGACACCCCGCTCGGCCAGGCGGATCAGATCGCCTTCGCGGTGCGGCAGACCGCGGATGCCGTGCTGCTCGCCCTCGCCGACGCCTCCGCGGTGTGCACGGAGGTGCGCATCGACCTCACCGACGACGACGGCAGGGTGCACTCGCGCACCTGGCTGCATCCGACCTGCTTCGACGCCGCCGATCTCGTCGACCGGGTGCGCTGGCAGCTGGAGGCGCTCGTCTCCGACGTCCCCGACGACGACGCCGCGCACGCGTTCCACGGCATCGTCGGGGTGCGGATCGTCCCGGTCGCCGTCGACGACGCCGCGCACCACCAGCCGGGTCTCTTCGGCGCGGGGACGGACGAGCGTCTGCACCACGCCGTCTCCCGGGTGCAGACGCTGCTCGGCCACCGCGGCGTGGTCACGGCGAGCGTGGCCGGCGGACGGCTGCTCGCCGACCGGCAGGTGCTGACCCCGTGGGGCGAGCGGCCGGTGACCGAGCGCGACCCGTCGCAGCCGTGGCCGGGGAGGCTGCCCGGTCCGCTCCCGGCCGAGGTGTTCGTCCCGCCGCGGCCGATCCGGGTGACCGCGGCGGGCGGGGAGAAGATCCGGGTCGATGCGCGCGGCGCGCTGTCGGCCCCGCCCGCGTTCATCGACGACTGCCAGGTCGCCGGCTGGGCCGGGCCCTGGCCGATCCGCGAACACCGCTGGGATCCGGACCGGGCGCTGGACGCCCACCGGTTCCAGCTGCTGGACGCACACCAGCGGGCCTGGCTGGTGATGCTCGCCGACGGCCGGTGGTGGGCCGAGGGGAGGTACCGCTGATGGGCTGGCACAATCCCGGCTACACCTGGGCCGAACTGGAGCGCACCCTGAGCGCCCCCACCGAGCCGGCATCCGCCGAACCGACCGGAATCCGGGCCGACCCCGGTCCGCTGAGCAGGCGCCGCACTCCGGCCGCCCCGCCGCCGGTGGTCCGGCCGGAGGATGCGGTCCCGTACGCCGAGCTGCACGCGCACAGCTCGTACTCCTTCCTCGACGGCGCCTCCTCCCCTGACGAGTTGCTGGCCGAGGCGGAGGCGCTGGGGCTGACCGCACTGGCGATCACCGACCACGACGGCTTCTACGGGGCGGCCCGCTTCGCCGAGGCCGCGGAGTTCACCTCGGTGCAGACCGTGTTCGGCGCCGAGCTCTCCCTGGGCGACCTCGAGGGGACGGGTCGCACGCGGACGGGTCCGTCCCCCGCGCGCAGCGGTGCGCCCGATCCGGTCGGCGAGCATCTGCTCGTCCTCGCCCGCGGCATCGAGGGGTACCACAGGCTCTCCGGCGCGATCACCCGCGCCCAGCTGCGGGGCGGCGAGAAGGGCCGCCCGCTGTACGACCTGGACGATCTGGCTGCCAGCGCCGGCGGGCACTGGACGATCCTCACCGGATGCCGCAAGGGGGGCGTGCGGCGGGGGCTCGCCCGCGGAGATGCGGTCACGCCGCTGCGGCGCCTGGTGGACCTCTTCGGTCACGACAGCGTCGCGGTCGAGCTGATCGACCACGGCGACCCGCTCGACACCCGCCGCAACGACGCGCTCGCCGATCTCGCCGCCGAGTTCCGGCTGCCCGTGGTGGCGACCAACAACGTGCACTACGCGGCCCCCGAGCGTGCGGGGCTGGCCGAGGCCGTGGCCGCCGTGCGGGCCACCCGCAGCATGGACGAGCTGGACGGCTGGCTGCCCGTGCACGGCAGCGCCCACCTGCGCAGCGGCGCGGAGATGACCGAGCGGTTCCGCCGCTATCCGGGGGCGATCGCGACCGGGCTGCGGATCGCGGAGGAGTGCGCGTTCCCGCTGCGGCGCGCCAAGCCCGACCTGCCCCGACTGGACGAGCCGGACGGCCGCACGCCGATGGAGCACCTGCGCGCCCTGGTCTGGGAGGCGGTGCCGCGGCTGTACCCGAACCTGGACGCCGAGGGCAGGGCGCGGATCGAGCGGGAGCTCGCCGTGATCGAGGAGAAGGACTTCCCCGGCTACTTCCTCATCGTGCACGGCATCGTGACGGAGGCGAAGCGCCGCGGCATCCTGTGCCAGGGGCGGGGATCAGCCGCGGCGAGCGCGGTCTGCTACCTGCTGGGCATCACCGCCGTCGACCCGATCCGCTACCGGCTGCCGTTCGAGCGCTTCCTCGCCACCACCCGCGAGGAAGAGCCCGACATCGACGTGGACTTCGACTCCGACCGGCGCGAGGAGATCATCCAGTGGGTGTACGAGCAGTACGGCCGGGAGCGCGCCGCCCAGGTGGCCAACGTCATCCAGTACCGGCCGAAGAACGCGGTGCGCGACATGGCCAGGGCCCTCGGGCACTCCCCCGGGCAGCAGGACGCCTGGTCGCGGCAGGTGGACGGCTGGAGCGCGGGGGTCGAGGTCGGCGAGGGGCACGACATCCCCGAGGACGTGCTCGCCTACGCCGGGCAGCTGCTGAAGGCGCCGCGGCACCTCGGCATCCACTCCGGCGGCATGGTGATCACCGCCCGCCCGGTCGGCGAGGTGGTGCCGGTGGAGCACGCCCGGATGCCCGGCCGCACGGTCATCCAGTGGGACAAGGACGACGCCACCTGGATGGGGCTGGTGAAGTTCGACCTGCTGGGGCTGGGGATGCTGGCCGCGCTGCAGCACTGCTTCGACCTCATCGCCGCGCACACCGGGGAGACCTGGACGCTGCAGTCCCTGCCCAAGGAAGAGCCGGCAGTGTACGACATGCTCTGCCGGGCCGACTCGATCGGGGTGTTCCAGGTGGAGTCGCGCGCCCAGATGGGCCTGCTCCCGCGGCTGCAGCCGCGGGAGTTCTACGAGCTGGCGATCCAGATCGCCCTGATCCGCCCCGGCCCGATCCAGGGCGGCGCGGTGCATCCGTTCGTGCGCCGCAAGACCGGGAAGGACCCGGTGACCTATGCGCATCCGGCGCTGGAGCCGGTGTTGGAGCGCACCCTGGGCATCCCGGTGTTCCAGGAGCAGCTGATCCAGATGGCGACCGTGCTCGGCGACTGCACCGCCGACGAGGCCGACCTGCTGCGCCGCGCGATGGGATCCAAGCGCGGCCTGGAGAGGATCGAGCGCATCCGCGAATCGCTGTACGCCGGGATGCGCCGGCACGGGCTGGACGACGAGACCGCCGACCGCATCTACGCGCAGATCCAGGCGTTCTCCAACTTCGGGTTCGCGGAGTCGCACTCGCTGTCGTTCGCGCTGCTGGTGTACGCCAGTTCCTGGATCAAGCTGCACTACCCGGCGGCGTTCCTGGCCGGGCTGCTGCGGGCGCAGCCGATGGGCTTCTACTCGGCGTCCACCCTCACCGCCGACGCCCGCCGGCACGGGGTGCGGGTGCTGCGGCCCGATCTGCACGCCTCGGGGGTGCTGGACGGGCTGGAGCCGCTCGATCCGGCGGACCCGACCGGCCCGACCGGGATGGACGCATGCCTCGCGCAGGAGCATCCGAAACCCGGCCCCTTCGACCCGGACGCGCCGGACACCTCCGCCGCGCACCGCCGTGACGGGCGGTTCGCGGTGCGGCTGGGACTCTCCGGTATCCGCGGGATCGGCACCGCGCTGGCCGAGCGCATCGTCGCCGCGCGCGCGCAGGACGGGCCGTTCCGCGACCTGCACGACCTGGTGCGCCGCACGGACGCCACCGCCGCCCAGCTGGAGGCCCTCGCCACCGCGGGCGCCTTCGAGTGCCTGGGCCTCACCCGCCGGGAGGCGATCTGGATGGCCGGGGCCGCGGCCGAGGACCGCGCCCGCTACCTGCCCGGCACCGCCGTCGCCGTGCAGCCGCCGCTGTTCGCCGACCAGACCAGCTACGAGCGGCTCACCGCCGATCTGTGGTCGACCGGCGTCTCCACCGACGACCATCCGATGACGCACTTCCGCCCCGCGCTGACCGAGCGCGGGGTGCTCGCCTCCGACCGGCTGCGCGACCACGAGCCCGGCCGGCGGATCGAGGTCGCCGGGCTGGTGACGCATCGGCAGCGGCCGGCGACCGCGGCCGGCGTGACCTTCCTCAACCTGGAGGACGAGCACGGCCTGGTGAACGTGGTGTGCTCGACCGGGGTGTGGAACCGCTACCGCCGGGTCGCGCGGGACTCCCCCGCTCTCATCGTCCGCGGCATCCTGGAACGCTCCCCCGAGGGGGTGGTCAACGTGATGGCGGATGCCTTCGAGGATCTGCGCACCGGCGTCCCGCACCGTTCGAGGGACTTCCGGTGAGCCCGCGACCTCCGCCCGCAGCCGCGCCGCGCGACGGCGCCGCGCGCCGGCTCACCCGCCGAGGACCGCCACGATCTCCTCGTGCCCGAGACGACGCGCGTTCTCGAGCGCCGTGCGCCCCTGCGCGTCCCGGATGCCGGGGTCGGCGCCCATCGCGACCAGCACCCGGGCCACCGCGACGTGGTCGCCCAGCACCGCGTGCATCAGCGGGGTGCGCTGCTCGGAATCCCGCGCCTCGACCGCGGCCCCCGCCCGCAGCGCGACGGCTGCGGCATCCGCATCGCCCTCGCGGGCGGCGGCGAGCAGGGCGGCGTCCGGATCCGACGGCGCCGGCGATCAGCGCCCGGACGGTGGTGGCGTAGCTCTCGGTGTCCTCGCCGAAGATGACCGCCTCGTGGATGGCCTGGTAGCCGATCCGGTTCACGTGGTCGCGGTCGATGCCGGCGCGCAGCAGCTCGCCGACGACGTATCCGTGCCCGCGCTCGGCGGCGCGGATCAGACCGGTGCCGTTCCAGCTGTCCTTGTCGTCGACGACAGCGCCGTGCGCGAGCGTCAGCCGCAGCAGTTCCAGGTGGCCCTCGCTGGTGGCGATGAGGTACGCGGACTGCTGCGTGTCGTCCTTGGCGTTCACGTCCGCGCCGCGGGCGATGAGGTCGGCGGCGGTCTCGACGTCGTCCGCCCAGGCCGCCTCCCGCAGCTGCGCGTCCAACCGCTGCTGCTGATCGCTCGCGGCGGATGCCGACGACGATGGACCGGATGGACCGGATGGACCCGATCGGTCGGGTGCCGCGGGTGCGCAGGCGACGAGCACGGCCGCCGCCACACCGGCGAGCAGGGCGATCGCGCGCGGGAACCTCGGATACGGGGTGATCGGGCGCGGGGTCATGCCCCCAGTCTGCGGCCTCCCGCCTCGGCCGGCATCGGACGACCGGCGAGCATCGGATCAGCCGATCGGATGGTCCGGCGGCACCGCGCGCGGCGCGGCCTGATCACCAGAACCGGTCCGGCGCCTCCGCCGGCGGACGGTCCGCGCCGCCCCACCGATCCGCCTCGGCCTTCGCCGCTGCGGCAGCGGCATCCGCCTCGCGAAGGGCCGCGTCGGCCGACTCGGCCGGATCCACGGCCGCCACCACGAGCGTCGTCTGCGGTCCCGCCGCGGTGTCGGCGACGGTGCAGTCGCGCACGTGCCCGCGCCACACCTCGACCCGCTCGCCCGGGATGTCCCGCAGCCGGTACCGGATGCCGCGGTCGAGGTCGAACACGAAGGCCACCGCCCCGGCATCCGCCTCGCCCTCGCGCACCTGCGCGATCTCCACCCGGTTCCCGCGCGGCACCGGAGCGGATGCCGCGACGACGAGCGTTCTCTCCATGCCCCCACTTTAGGCTCCGGCACCTGCCACCGGACCGGCCGACCGCGCCGTGCTGTTAGCCTTGCCGGGCCGGTCGGAAGGAGGCGCAGCGCATGAGGCTCTGGTCGCTGCATCCGCGCCATCTCGACCGCGCCGGCCTCACCGCCTGCTGGCGGGAGTCCCTGCTCGCCCAGGCCGTGCTGTCCGGCCGCACGCGTGGGTACCGCCACCACCCGCAGCTGGAGCGGTTCCGCACCCGGCCGGATCCGCTGGCGGCCGTCGGCGCCTATCTGACCGGGCTCCGCGCCGAGGCCGGCCGCCGCGGCTACCGGTTCGATGCCACCCGCATCCTGTCACCGGCCGAGCCGGATGGGACCATCCCGGTGACCACCGGGCAGCTGGCGCTCGAGTGGGCGCATCTCGGGCGCAAGCTCGCGCTGCGCGATGCCGCAGCGGCCGCGCTGGGAGCGGGAGGCGCCGTCGCCGCATCCGCTCTTCGTCGCGATCGAGGGCGAGGTCGAGCCGTGGGAGCGGGCCGTCCTCTAGGTGCGCGCCCTGCGGCTGTCAAGGCGGTGCGGGATGCGCGGGAGCGCGCCTAGCCTCGTCCCCAGGGCCCGGCGCGGACGAGCGCGGGCCGCAGCCGAGAGGAGGACCGGATGACCCCTCAGCCGGAACTGAAGGACGAGGAGCTGTACGAGAAGCTCCGCGATGAGGGCGCCTCCAAAGAGAAGGCCGCGCGCATCTCGAACGCGGCGGCCAGGGACGGGCGCTCCACGGTGGGCCGTCGCGGGGGCAAGGCCGGCGACTACGAGGACTGGACGGTCGACGAGCTGCGCAAGCGCGCCAAGGAACTCGGGCTCGAGGGGTACTCCGGCAAGCGCAAGGCGGAGCTCATCCGGATGCTGCGCGAGCACTGACTTCGACGCGCCGAGCCCCGTCGAAGCGTCCGAACCGCCGGCCGCCGAACCCGTCCACGCGCCGGCTCAGCGCCTGTCCGCGTCACGCCCCGGCACATCCCCACGCCCCGGCACCTCGTCGTGCCCGGGCACCTCTCCACGCCCCGGCACCTCGCCGCGCTCCGCGGCGAGCTCCTCGCGCAGACCGGCGTTCTCGTCCTCCAGTTCGAGGATGCGGCCGATGCCGGCGATGTTCATGCCCTCGCTGCGCAGCTGCGCGGCGCGCCGGAGTCGCTCGATGTCGTCGTCGCTGTAGCGGCGCGTGCCGCCCTCGCTGCGGGAGGGCGTGAGCAGGCCCTTGCGCTCGAAGAGACGCAGGGTCGCCTCCGGCATGTCCACGAGCTGTGCCGCCACGGCGATGCCGTACAGCGGAGTGCGCCCGTCGCGTTCCGTCATGCTGAGAGTTTCCTTCAGATCTGTTGCAAATCTTCTCGATTTGTCCTATAACAAATCTGCAGTCACAGATGCAGATTACCTGCATCATCATACAACCGATCCCGCCCTTCCCGGGCCGCACGAAAGGAGAACACATGGGAATGACATTCGATCCGATCAGTCAGCTCGATCGTTTTGCTGCCAGCGTGCTGGACTCCGTTCGGGCACCCCGACTGATGCCGGTGGACCTGTTCCGCGACGGTGACAAGTATGTCCTGCACGCCGATCTGCCCGGCGTGGACCCCGGGTCGATCGACGTGGACGTCGACGGCTCGCAGCTCTCGATCCGCGCCCAGCGCACGGCCGACAGCGGCGAAGGCGTCCGCTGGCTCGCGCGCGAGCGCAGCTCCGGCACCTTCCTGCGCCAGTTCACGCTCGGCGACGGCGTGGACGTGGACAAGATCAGTGCGTCGTACGAGAGCGGTGTGCTGTCGGTGATCATCCCGGTCAGCGAACGCGCCAAGCCACGCAAGATCACGGTCGAGGCCGCGGAGCACCGCCAGGAGATCGCGGCCTGATCCGCCCCGCCATCGAGGGGGCGCCCCCGCGGAGGGACGCCCCCTTCCGCATCCGCCGACTCCCGCACGAAAGGACGACACGATGAGCCTCTCCCCCACCCTCGATCGCTTCCTGCGCAGTATGGAGTACCCGGCTGTGAAGGACGATCTGCTCCGCGAGGCGGCGCGCGACGGGCTGTCTGCGGAGGACACCGCCCTGCTCGAGCTGCTGCCGGAGCAGAGCTTCGCCGCCCGCTGGCACGTCCGCCACGTGCTGGCCCGCATCGCGCGCGCCGAGAGCGCGCTGGTCCCGGCGTAGCAGTGCCCGCTCTCACCGCGGTCCAGGGCGACATCACCGCCCAGCAGGTGGATGCCGTCGTCAACGCCGCCAATCGTTCGATGCGCGGCGGGGGCGGCGTCGACGGCGCCATCCACCGCGCGGGCGGACCCGCGATCCTCGAGGACTGCATCCGTCGGTTCCCGCACGGCCTGGCGACCGGCGACGCCGGCTGGACCACCGCCGGGGACCTGCCCGCCCACTGGGTAATCCACACCGTCGGCCCGGACTGGGGATCCGGCGAGCGCGAGCGCTCACTCCTGGAGTCCTGCTATCGCCGCTCCCTCCAGGTCGCCGACGAGCTCGGCGCGCTGAGCGTCGCCTTCCCGCTGATCAGCGCGGGCGTGTACCGCTGGCCGCGCGAGGACGCCATCGACACGGCGGTGCGGATGCTCGCCGGGACGCCGACGTCCGTGCAGGACATCCGCATCGTCGCGCTGGACGCGGCCATCGCGGAGGCCGTCCACGAGCGGATCGCGCGCGAGTCCTGAGCGGGGCGCATGCTGCCGTTCAGCCGGCCAGGTCCGCCGCCGTGCGCAGATCCGCGACGAAGGCGCGGAAGCCCGCCCGGCGCTCCTCCTCCTCGCGGATGCGCAGAATGCTCGACGGGTGCACGGTCACGACCACGGTCGTCCGCGCGGCATCCGCGGCCTCGAGCGGGACGCCGCCAGCCACGGCCGGCACGCGACGATGTGCCCGACGGCGGGCTTTCTCGTGAATGCGGCGCTTGCCGCGGCGCTCGAAGCGGAAGTGCTTCACCGCGTTGGTGACGTAGGCGGAGGCCCCATCGATCCCGGCATCCGCGAGGGCGTCGTCCAGCACCCGCCCGGCCGGGCCGACGAACGGCTCGCCCGCGAGATCCTCCTTGTCGCCGGGCTGCTCGCCCACGAGCATCAGCGCGGCCCCTGGCGCTCCCTGCGAGAACACCGCCTGGGTGGCGTCACGCCACAGCTCGCATCCGCGGCAGTCGTGCACGGCGCTGCGGAGCTCGTCGATGCCCGCCGCATCCGGTACCCAGCGGGCGGCGCCGGACGGTCCTCGTCGGGCATCGTGCCGCCTCCTCCTCCGCATCCGTCGCGGCTCGCACCGCTCAGTGCATCGTGTCGGGATCGGAGTCCCCCATGTGCCCCGGCAGCGTGACCGACAGCACCCGCGCGACGAAGGCGGCGTACTCCTCCATGTAGTGGCGCAGGAACTTCTCGGTGCCGGGGTCCTTCACCTCGCCGTCCTCGCCGTACACCTCCGGTTTGAACGAGATGTACGCCTCCGGGCATTCAGCTGCGGCGCGTCGAGGAAGCTCAGCACGCTGCGCATCGACGACTGCATCACCGCGGTGCCGATCGCGCCGACCGAGGCGCCGATGATGCCGGTGGGCTTGCGCGCGAAGGAGTTCTTCCCCCACGGCCGGGAGCCCCAGTCGATGGCGTTCTTGAGCGGGGCGGGGATGGAGCGGTTGTACTCCGGCGAGATGAAGAGCAGGCCGTCCGAGGCCTCCACCCGCTCCTTGAACCGGGGAACTGCCGGGTCGGGGTTCATCTCGTCATCGCGGTTGAACAGCGGCAGGTCGCCGATCGGGATCTCGGTGAGCTCGAGCTCGTCAGGCGCGAGGCGGACCAGCGCCTTCGCGAGCACCCGGTTGATCGAGTCCTTGGACAAGCTGCCGACGAGGTAGCCGATGCGGTGTGTCGTGGTGCTTTTCTCCTTCCACTGCTCCCGGTCCGCCCGGGACAGCCGGTGTCAGGCGGAGCGGACGCGGACGCGTCCGCCCTCGACCCGCAGCTTCCACCGTGGTTGCGGGACGCTGGCAGGGCCGCGCTGAACGCTCCCATCCTCCAGGAAGAACCGGCTGCCGTGCCAGGGGCAGGTGACGCAGCCGTCGGCATCCAGGCTGCCCTCTTCGAGCGGGCCGCCGGCGTGCGAGCAGACGGCGGAGATCGCGTTCAGGCTTCCGTCCTGCCGGGCCAGCAGCACCGGGACGCCGTCCGCCTCGACCCGGATCATCTCCCCCTCGGCGATGTCGGCGTCCGCCGCGACGTCGGTCCAGTCGGTGACCCGCGGCTGGAACGCGGTGTGGTTCACGCCGATGCCGCGGGCGAGGGAGAGATGACCGCCGAGATACGCGGACCCGAGGGTGACGCCGAGCGCCAGCAGACTCAGCGCGGCTCCCGCGCCGCGGTGGCCGCGCCGCCGGAGCAGCCACGACACCGCCTGCAGTCCGGAGACGGTCGCGTTGCTCGCCGCGTGCACGAAGCCGACCCGCTTGTCGCGCCCGTAGGTGTCGCTCCAGTCCGCGGCGCCCGAGAGAGCCGTGGGGGCGGATGCCAGCAGCCCGAGACCGACCAGGCGGCGCGCGACCGGGGCGCCCGCCTCGCCGCAGGTGAGATCGATCGCGACGGCGGAGCTCCACGCCCCGATCGCCAGGTCGGTGAGCACCGGATGCAGCGGATGGCCGAGCCAGGAGCCGGACAGGGCGTTCTTGACCGGTGTCGATCGGGTGAGCGCGGTCACCCAGCCGCTGACCTTCTCCACGACGGGGTCGAGGGACTTCGCCGCTCCGATGCGGCCGATCAGGGAACGCATCGTCTCCGGCCACCGCTTCTGTCGCCACGCGCATGGTCGCTCCTCCCGGTGGGGGTCGTCGGAGCATCCGGTCTACCCCGCGCCCGCGAGCCGGTCAACGGGGGTGGCGCGCGCTGCCGCGAGCCGCTATGCGCGCCCCGAGTGGTCCTGCGCCTCGACCTCGTCGCCGCCGGGCGGGTACGCGGTCACCTCGGGGCGCCGGGACAGCAGGACGGTGCTGACGACGAGACCGCCCCAGATGATCACGACGGCGATCACCAGGAACACGAGTGCGATGCCGGTCATCGTGCACCTCCTTCCGTGGTTGCGGATGCCGGACGCGGGCGCTCCCCCGGCACCGCGGGCCAGACCGTGAACAGCGCGGGGTCGCGCCGCCACGGGCTCAGGGTGAGCAGCAGCGACCCGGCGATCATGAGCACCACCGAACCCCAGCCGACGATGAGCAGGTAGGTCTCGTCGTAGCCGCCGTAGGGCTCGGAGAGGAGTCCGAACACGGTGGCGATGAGCATGTACCCGAGCACCACCGGTCCGAGGACGGACACCAGGAACAGCCAGATCCGGCCGAGCTTGAAGGTGGACAGCATGCTGAGGTGGCCGCTGAGCTCGGTGCCGGCACGGCGGATCCACAACACGGTGATGGTCATCATCACGGCCGACCCGACGATGCCGATGTTGTTCGCCCAGTTGTCGATGGTGTCCAGGGCGGTCAGGCCCGAGGTGGTGCCGAAGAGGACGATCGAGATCACGGCGAGCGCACCGCCGAGACCGTACACGGCCTGCGCGCGGCTGAGGCCGAACTTGTCCATCACGGCCGCGAGGATCACCTCCATCACCGAGATCAGCGAGGTGAGGCCGGCGAGCACCAGGGCTCCGAAGAACAGGGCGCCGAAGAACTGTCCCCCGGGCATCTCGGCCACGATGGCCGGGAAGGTCATGAAGGCGAGTCCGACGCCGGTGAGGCCCTCGAGCTCGGCGATGGCGATCGACTGCTGGTGGGCGAAGAACCCGAGCGTCGCGAACACCCCGATGCCGGCGAGCACCTCGAAGGACGAGTTCCCGAAGGCGACGACGAGGCCGGGCCCGGTGAGGTTGGACTTGCGCCGGCGGTACGACGAGTACGTGAGCATGATGCCGAAGGCGACGGACAGCGAGAAGAACACCTGGCTGTACGCGGCGACCCACACCGACGGGCTGCCCAGCGCGGCGAAGTCGGGGGTGAAGAAGGCGTTCAGGCCGTCGATCGCGCCGGGCAGGAACAGCGCCCGCACGACCAGGATGAGGAATCCCGCCACCAGCAGCGGGACGGCGATGACGTTCAGGCGCTGCACGCCCTTGACCACCCCGGCCTCGAGGATCCCGAGGGTGACCACCCACATCAGCACCAGCGGCAGGAGCACGCCCGGCACGAAGTCGAGAGTGAACGGCTCGCCGGCGACACGCAGGTAGTCGCCGGTGAAGAACGCCGCGGCATCCGACCCCCAGCGCAGGTCGAAGGAGAACACGAAGAAGCTCAGCGCCCAGGCGAGCACGGCGGTGTAGTAGAGCGAGATGAACACGCAGATCATCACCTGGAACCAGCCCAGGCCTTCGCCGAACCGGCCGGCCAGGCGGCGCAGCGCGAGCGGCGCCGAACCACGGAAGCGGTGGCCGATGGCGTAGTCGAGGAACAGGATCGGGATGCCGGCGGTGAGCAGGGCGACGATGTACGGGATGAGGAACGCCCCGCCGCCGTTCTCGTAGGCGACGCCGGGGAAGCGCCAGATGTTGCCGAGTCCGACGGCCGAGCCGACGGCGGACAGGATGAAGCCGACCTGACCGGTCCACTCCGCGCGCTGCGGGACGGCGCCGGCTGCCGGGGAGGCGCTCTGGGTCACGGGAGGGTGCTCCTTCGTTCGGATGCGGGAACGTCGTCTGCGAGCGTACCGGTCGCGAGCGGATGCCGCGACCCGGCGCCCGACGGGGGCCGGCGTGCCGAAACCGCTAACGATCGCTTAACGGACGCCGGCGTCTACTGGGTTCCGGCGGCCGACGACGCCCACCTCGCCGGAACTCACGCGAAAGGAAGCGGAGATGTCCTGGTATCTGTACCGCCTGCGGGCGCATCGCCCCGACTTCGCCCAGACGATGTCGGATGCCGAGATGGCGACCATGCAGCGCCACATCGAGTACTGGCGGGAGCCGTTCGAGCAGGGGCGGGTGCTGATCTACTCGCCGGTGGCCGACCCCGACGGCAGCTGGGGGATGTGCGTCGTGCAGGCCGACTCGGAGGACGAGCTGGAGCGCCTGCGGGACCACGACCCGGCGTATCTCGACGACGTCGGCACGGTCGACTGGCTGCTGCTGCCGTTCCCGGTCGCGGTCGATCCGCGCCCGGTCCACTGACCCCGGCGTCCCCCTCGCATCATCCGCATATCGAAAGGAAGAGCAATGTCGAACCATCCCGTGAACTTCTTCGAGATCGTCAGCGACGACCCGGCGCGGCTCCGGTCGTTCTACTCGGACCTGTTCGGCTGGCGCATCCAGGTCGATGAGGACGGCTACGGCCTCGTCGACACCGGCTCCGGAGAGAACGGCGTCGGAGAGAACGGCGTCGGAGAGAACGGCGTCGGAGAGAACGGCGTCGGCGGCGGCATCGGGCCCAAGACGAGTCCGGAAGACGCGGCCGTGAAGATCTACATGCGCACCGACTCGCTGGAGGACACGGTCGCCCGGGCGCAGGAGCTCGGGTCGACGGTGTACCTCCCACCGATGGACCTGCCCGGCGACTACGGGCGCATCGCGATCGTCAGCGACCCGGACGGGAACCCGGTCGGGCTCTGGAGCTGATCCCGACCCGCCCTCCTTCCGGGTGCCGCCCGGCGGCACCCGGAAGGAGGGCTCCGAAGGTGAAGGTCGAATGTCGTGAACGCCACTCCTCTGCCCGCCGCCGGCCGCGTAGCCGGCGCCGGCGAGCGTCCTCGCCTGCTGTCCTGGCCGGCCGCCGTGCTGCTGCACCTCGCGCCGGGCGCGGCGCTGCTGCTCTTCTTCCTCCTCACCGCTCCTGCGCTGCAGACCGCGGGCCTGCCACCTGTGTGGGCGCTGCTCTTCGGCACCGTGCTGGTGATCCTGCCCCTCGAGGTCTGGCTGGGTCGACGGCTGCAGCGCCGCGCGGCCGCGACCGGCGTGACCGTCCTCCCTCTGGGGCGGATCGGCCGGGAGGACCTGCCGGTGCTTCTCGCGGCTCTGGTGGCGGCGCTGCTGGCGCCCGGGGCCGTGGTCTGGCTGGAGCCGATCATCCACGACGCCGTGCTGTCCTGGTTGCCGGGATGGTTCACCGCCGGTCCGAGCGCACTCGCGGAGCATCCACCCCTCGTGGTCGGCACCACCGTGGTTCTCTGGCTGATCACGCAGGTCATCGTTGGACCCGTGATCGAGGAGGTGTACTTCCGCGGCCGCCTCCTTCCGCTGATGCCGGGCGGGTGGATGATCGGCGGCATCGCCGAGGCCGGGCTGTTCAGCCTGTATCACCTGTGGCAGCCGCAGGCCGTCCTCACCATCCTCGTGTTCACCGTGCCTCTCGTGGCGCTCGCCGGCGTGCAGCGCAAGACGGCGACCGCCGTCGTCGTGCACGTCACGGTCAACCTGCTGGCCTTCGTCGCGCTGTTCCTCGGCGCGGCGGAGCGTTGAACGCACTCCGCTGCGAGGAGCCGTCGATGCCATCGCACGGCAGCCTGTCGCTCGACCGCTCGCTGATGTCCGCCGGCCTCGTCGAGAGGCGGAACAGCTCCTGGCCGGTGAGGCCGTGCCGGCGCCATAGTGGATCCGCAGCGGATTCCGGCGCCGGTGTCCCCATCCGGGCATCCCGTCCGTCAACACTGTGACGAGCGTCGACGGTGACGTCCATCGACGGCGGGATCGTCCGAGAGAACGGAGAGAAGATGAAGTACGCACTGCTGATCTACGACACCCCGGACGCCTGGAGCACCCGGAGCGAGGCCGAGGTGGCCGAGGTCATGAGCCGGTATGCGGCGGTGGGGATGGACGCCGCGACCGTCGGCGGCGAGCAGCTGCAGCTGCCGCAGAGCGCGACCACGGTCCGCATCCAGGACGGGCGCGAGCTCGTGACCGACGGGCCGTTCGTGGAGAGCAAGGAGTATCTCGGCGGGTTCTATCTGGTCGACGTGCCCGACCTCGACGCGGCCATGGAGATCGCGCGCCGCATCCCGGCCGCGTCGGAGGGTGGCGCCATCGAGATCCGCCCGGTCGTGGAGCGGACCGGTTGATCGAGACGATCTTCCGCGACGAGTGGAGCCAGCTCGTCGCCTACC
Source organism: Microbacterium sp. EF45047 (assembly GCF_028472845.1). Taxonomy (NCBI): domain Bacteria; kingdom Bacillati; phylum Actinomycetota; class Actinomycetes; order Micrococcales; family Microbacteriaceae; genus Microbacterium; species Microbacterium sp. EF45047. Next base: position 1,686,387 of record NZ_CP069429.1, read on the forward strand.
TGTGCGGCCTCTTCCGTGACATCCACGTCGCCGAAGAGGCCGCGCAGGAGGCCTTCGAGGCGGCGGCACGGGCGTGGCCGAGGGACGGTGTGCCGGAGAGCCCGCGTGCCTGGCTGCGCACCACCGGGCGCCGCAAGGCGATCGACGCGCTGCGGCGGGACAAGCGCGTGGACGTCGGGCTCGACGAGTCCCTGCCATCGGCGGTCGGCAACCCGGGGACGGATGCCGGGGCGGCCACGGCCATCCCGGACGGCCGGCTGGAGTTGATCTTCGCCTGCTGTCACCCGGCGCTGTCGCGCGAGGCGCAGGTGGCGCTCGTGCTGCGGTCGCTGATCGGCATGAGCACGGTCGAGATCGCGCGGGCGTTCCTGGTGCCGGAGGAGACGATGAAGCGCCGGCTGACCCGCGCGAAGGCCAAGATCCGTGACGCCGGCATCCCGTTCGCGATGCCGCGCCCGGCGGACCTCGACACGCGGGTGGATGCCGTCCTCACCGTGATCTACCTCATCTTCAACGCCGGGTATGCGGGGCGCGCCGAGCTGGCGGACCAGGCGATCTGGCTGGCACGGGTGATGAGCGCGCTGCTGCCCGACTCGTGCCGCATCCACGGCCTGCTCGCCCTGATGCTCTTCCACGGGGTCGACCGGCATCCGGACGCCGTACATCATCCAGGCGCAGATCGCGGCCGAGCACGCGCGCGACCGGGTCGACTGGTCGCGTGTGGTGTCGCTGTACACCGATCTGCAGCAGGTGCTGGACTCCGACATCGTGACGCTGAACAAGGCGATCGCCGTGGCAGAGGCGGAGTCGGCGGATGCCGGGCTGTCGATGCTCGACACGCTCGACCTCGACGGCTACCACCACCTGCACGCGGCCCGCGGCGAGCTGCTGCACCGCCTCGGCCGGAACGCGGATGCCCGGGCCGAGTTCGCCCGGGCATGGGAGTTCGCGGACAACGAGCTCGATCGGGGGTTCCTGGCGCGGAGACTACAGGAGCTGACCGAGCAGGTCTGAGCCCTTTTCCGGGCCGAGCTTCGGCGAGCCGATTCGCGGCTACATGTCACCAGCGACTCAGCGTTACGCACCCGACACCAGACCGGGCGCTCGGGTCTGCGAGCCCCGGGAAGCGGCATGGCGGCGGACGCTAGAAGGACCGGAAACTCGTGCGAGATCCGGCCCTCAATGGTCGGGCTGCTGCGAAACTACTGCCAACAAGCGCGGAAAACCGCGGAACTGGCCGAACTCCTGGCCACTGCGCGAGGCTCGACGCGGGAAGCGGATGACCGACCACTCCCCCAGCAAAACGCACTGCATCGATCGGTCGTGAGGCTCATCATCGATGACTATGAGGCCGGAGCATCCACGTATGAGCTTGCCAAGCGGTACAACGTGCGCCGCAACACCGTCCGCGACACGCTCCGGCGCGCAGGGTTCGACCTCACCGCCAAGTCGAAGCGCGCAGCCCTGAGCGAGGAGCAGAAGGCCGAGGCTCGGCGTCTGTTCGCCAGCGGGGCGACCCGACGCGAGCTGATGGAGATGTACGGAGTGAGCGAATCCACGATCAGACGGGTACTGCGTCCTCGTCGATGAACGACACCTACTCCTCTTCGGAGGGCCCCGCCGTCACGAAGCCCTCCTTCGCCATGATGCGCCGTCGTCGCGAGTACATGCGCTCCAGAAGCGGTACGTACATGTCGCGGTAGTCATGAACGGTGGCGGGGAGGTGACTGGCATCATGCCCGCGGGTGATGCGTCCGATCTGCTGGATCACTCGCCCCTTGGAGGAGACCGGAACTCCCAGGAACAGCGTGTTGAGCGCCGGGAGATCGAGCCCTTCGCCGGCGACCTTGTCGATGGCGAGGAGCACGTATGGCTGCTGCCGTGCTTCCATCTCGTTGAGAGACGCTCTAATGCTTCGGCGTTCCGCGGTGGGGAGGCGCCCATGGAGCCCGACCACTGGCGCCGCGCATCCCTTCAATGCATCTGCGAGCGCGTCGATATGCTCGAGCCTGTTCGTCAGGACGAGGCACGTCCGCCCCTGGGCGACCGCTTCATTGACGTGCCGGGCGATCATCGCGTTGCGCTCGGGATCGGCGGCGAGCTCCGAGTAGATCGCTTGGATAGACGGCCCGTCTGTCCCGGGCTCGTCCGTGCGGAAGGTCGTCTCGTGGACGATCAGCTTGCGCTCCGCTCGCTCCTGAGAGTCGAGCACGTGCCGCACCGGCCCGCACTGCATCGTGATCAGGCCGTTCATCTGATCGGCACGGTAGGGGGTCGCTGTCAGCCCGACCCAGTAGCGTGCGCTGACATTGCGCAGGGCGGCCTCGGTCGCGGGAGCGGCGACGGCATGGCACTCGTCGACGATGATCTGCCCGTACTCTTCCAGCACCGCAGGGTCGGCGTTCCGGTGCGAGACGGACTGCATCATGATCAGGTCCACGACACCTCGCCGCTTCCGACGCCCGGCTCCCAGCTGTCCGATCTGCTTGTCGGTGAGGCCGAGGAACTGCTGTAGACGCTCACGCCACTGTGTGAGCAGTTCGGCCCGGTTCACGAGGATCGCCGTCGGCCTGGCGCGCTCGGCGATGAGCGCGCAGGCCATGACCGTCTTGCCCGCCCCGGGCGGTGCAACGAGCACTCCGGTGTCATGTGCGAGGAGCGCGTCGACGGCTTCCTGTTGCTTCTCTCGCAGCTGCCCCGTGAATGTCAGCTCCAGACGTGTCTGTGCCGTCGCTGTTGCCTCGATCGCTGCCTGGAATCCCGCATCCGCGAGGAGCGCCACGGTTTCGTCGGTAAGCCCCCGTGGTAGCCGCAGCTCGTGCTCGTCGTGCTCGAAGCTGGTGACCAGGCGTGGCGTCCCGAAGGTGCTGAACCGCTGTGCTTGCCTCCGATAGAACTCGGGGTTGGGCACCGATGCCATGTGCTTGAGCTCGGTGATCACGATGCCCGCAAGGTGTGCCGTCGGGACGTGCAGCAGAGCATCGCGGCGAAGCTTCAGCGACCTATGCGCGGTTCCGCGCGCGGCCGCTCGGATGCTCGCTCGCCGTGGCCTGGTGGCCAACGACTCGGCGGGCCCCACGCGCGCCTCTGCGTGGCTCGTCGCTCCAAGTTCCCTGATTCGTTCTGCGGAGACGGGCGTCGTCGACGCGAGTGCCGCGAATTGGTCCTCGTGCGGACGCCATGTGTCGGGGTCGACGAACACGGTCGTCCCGCGTCGGCGGCAGTCGCCTTGCAAGGGCAACGCGATGAGGTTGCCCAGGCGCGCCCGCCCTGAGGATCGTTCGGGCAGCGTGTCCTGCGAGGGAAAGAAGCGGTCGTAGCTGCGGAAGTCCATCGCCGGCCTGCGTGTCATCGCAGCGCGCAGGAGCCGCATCCCCGCTGCGCGAGCCGTCATGGCGGGGAGCACGTCCTCGAAGAAGATCCAGACATGCGCGCCTTCGCCGGAACGGGAGACCTCGGTGAGCGCGTGGATCCCAACCTGCTCGCACTCTGCGACGAAGGCCGCGGCATCGTGCCGCCACTCTGCGTCGTCGAAATCGCAGACGAGAAGCCTGCACTGGTCGCCTTCGAGCATCGGGTAGAGACCGATATGGAACTCGCGCTCCCCATGAGCAGCCGCGCCCCGCAGATGCCGTTCGATCGTGCGCTCATCGAGTGGCAGGTAGTCAGCAGCGGTCTCGGAGCCGGTGTAGAAGCCGCCGCGCACGGCAGGGCTCCAGCCGAACGTCCCCGTGCGCGCGCTGGTCCAGCGCGTTGCGTAGACGTCGTTCCTGCCGGTGAAGCGCGCTCGGAACAAGGCGAGCTTCTCGGCGCTCGACGAGGCCGCCGTGACGGTAGGAAGCAGATCGGAGCGAGGGCGCGCGCCGACCGGCTCCTCTCGCTGAAGCTCCCTCAGCTGTTCGCGGGCTTCTGCAAGTTCCCGCTCCAGTCTCGCGATCCGTGTCCGCAGGGTATCGATCTCAGCGGTGGTCTCCGGACGGCGCACGGCTCCCAGGGTACCGAGCGCCCCGGACCGTCGGTGATGCGCAAAGAAAAGACCCGGCGCCAGAGGCGCCGGGTGGTATGACCCCATGTTAGCGCTCGTCACCATGGTGCGGGCTTCGTGATCCGGGACGAGATCACGTTCGGGAGCTGATGCGCGTAGAGGTCATCGGGCTCAAGACGGTACCACCAGTGGTTGCCTGCGCCTTCGGTCGGCGTCCCCCTGTGCGTCAGGATGGGGTGAGACACCAGCACTGCTGACCTTCGCACTGCACGGGGCGAGAACGGACCAATACTGAGATGACGATGACGGTTGCTGACGTCGGCACCGATGATGGGGCTATGGCTCCTCGTGCTGACCGGCCCAAGAGGCGGACGTTCACCGCCGAGTTCAAAGCGGCGATCCTGGCCGAGTACGACGCCGCGGACCGCTCTGGGCGTGGGGAGATCCTGCGCCGGGAGGGCCTGTACACCTCCCACATCATCGAGTGGCGCAAGGCCGCGGCCGCCGGCTCGCTGTCCGGGCTGGGCAGCAAGCCGCGGGACCGGCGCGAGCGGGAGCTGCAGGCGCTACGGGCCCGGGCGGAGAAGGCCGAGGCCGAGCTGGCCAAGACCAGGGCGGCGCTGGACCTGATGGGAAAAGCACACGCGCTCTTGGAGACGCTCTCCGAGAGCGCGGACAAGCCGCCGCGGTCGCCGCGGTGATCAACCCGGCCGTCGACGGGCTGGCCGAGCACGTCGGCACCGCGGCTGCGTGCGCGCTGCTGGGTCGCTCCCGCGCCAGTCACTACCGGGCCAAGAACCCGCCACCGCCACGTCCACGGACACCGCGGCCGGCACCGGCGAACAAGCTGTCCGCCGCCGAGCGGGCCCACGTGCTGGCCGTGTTGACCAGCCAGCGGTTCGCGGACAAGTCGGTCGCCCAGGTCTGGGCCACGCTGCTGGACGAGGGCACCTACCTGTGCTCGATGTCCACGATGCACCGGATCCTGCGCGAGCACGACATGGCCGGGGAACGGCGCCGGCAGGCGAGCCACCCGCCCCGGACCCGGCCCGAGCTCGTCGCGACGGCGCCGGGGCAGGTGTGGAGTTGGGACATCACAAAGCTCAAGGGGCCGGAGCGGGGCGTGTACTACGACCTGTACGTCGTGCTCGACATCTTCTCCAGGTTCGTCGTGGGCTGGACCATCGCGGCCCGCGAGGACGCCGAGATCGCCAAGAACCTGCTCGAGCACGCCATGGGCATCCATGGCGTGCCGGAGGCGATCCACGCCGACCGCGGGACCTGATGACCTCCAAACCGGTCGCTCAGCTGCTCGTCGACCTCGGGGTGGCCAGGTCGCACTCCCGCCCGCACGTGTCGAACGACAACCCTTACAGCGAGGCGGCGTTCAAGACGCTGAAGTACGCCCCGGTCTTCCCCGAGCGCTTCGGGTCCCTGGCCGACGCCGGCGCGTTCGCCGAGCAGTTCTTCGCCTACTACAACCACGAGCACCGCCACTGCGGGATCGGGCTGCACACCCCCGCCAGCGTCCACTTCGGCACCGCCGGGCAGGTCCGCGCCCAGCGCCAGGCCACCCTGGACGCGGCCTACGCCGCCCGTCCCGAGCGCTTCGGCCACCGCCGACCCCAGGCGCCCAAGCTGCCCGAGGCCGCCTGGATCAACCAGCCCTCACAGGAGGCCCTCATACAGACCGCCTGACGGAATCTGTCTCACCCGCCTTGACACTTTCCGGTCACATCGACGCCGAGAGAACACCTGATGCTGACGTTCGAGCAAGCGCTGCGGGTCGCCGCCGAGCACTTCGGCGAGCCCTTCGCTCGTGACGGCTGGGAAGACGACGGCGCGCTCCTCGTGACGCCGCAACGGGTCGTCGACGACGAGCGGCGCGGGCTTGTCGAGATCGGCGCCCCGTGGATCGTGGTCGACCGCGCGTCGGGCGAGATCGAGACGTGGCCGACGCTGCCGCATCTTGACCGGGTGCGTGCCATGCGGCGGGTCGTCAGCTAACTGCCGAGGACGTTATTGCGTGCTTTCCCCATCGACTTCCGCAGGTTCTTCCGCATCCGCCGCCTCGCCTTCTTCGCGTCCGGACTCGTCCACAGGTGCTCGATCTGGTGACGCAGGTCCTCGTAGTTCTTCCCCCGCGACTTCGCCGATTCCACACCGACCAGATAGGCGGCGGTGACGATCACCGCGAGAATCACAATGTTCTTGCCTATCGCGTTACTCCTTTCTCTCCCGAGGGAGTGTCAGTTGACTCGCGGCTGGTCGGCTGCGAGACGGGCTCGGACGCCCGAGTGGATCGAGATGAGCGTCGGGGTCTCACGGCCGGTAAGCCTCGCCAGGTTGTCGACCAGCCGGGCCACCGCTTCGGCGACATCGACCGGTGAGGTGTTCTGCCTCGGCGTGACACGGACATGCAGCACGTCTTCGCCACGCACCCTGCTCGCGCTCACGCGCGACGTGAGGATCTCCCCCCGGGAGGCGAGCGAATGGGTGATGGCATCGGAGGCGAAGCCCTGCCGGATCACCACCGCTCCCTGCGCACCCTCGCCGCTCTCCTCACGGATCACCACGCTGCTTTGACCGCCACCCAACCGGGCGATCACCGCCACCGCTCCCACCGCGATGACCAGCAGCACGGCCAGCACGCCCATCGTGAGCCAGCTCACGGTCGTCGCGTCGGAGAGGCGGGAGGATTCATCCGCATCCTGCATCCAGGACACCGCATCACCTGCCCACGCCTCCCAGGCCTGGGCTGCGACCGGCCACGCCGATGCGAGGACCGTACACGCACCGGCGGCGAGAAGTATCAGCCCGGTGAGGAGAAGGATGGCCCGGTTCGTTCCTCGATTTGTCGCGTTCATGACGTCTCGTCCCTCCCCGCGGGCGGCAGCACCCGTGCCCGCACCTTCAACCGCGGCTCGGGCGCGTACCCGTTCAGTTCCTCCCCCGCGATCGAACGAACACGGGCCCAATCGATCACCTGCCCGGGCTCCGGGCGAACCGTCACATCCGCGGTGCGATGACCGATCCCCACGACCACCGCCCCTTTCGGAACATCGAGTTCACGCCGCACCCGCTCGGCGACCGCCGAGGCGATCACCCCGTTGTCCACGATCACCGCGTGCCCCGTGACACCCAGGGCATGCTTGGGGCGGCGCCCCGGGGTGACCGCGAACCACAACAGGACGAGCCCGACGATCGCGACCGCCACGGCCCCGGCGATGACCGCCGCGCGCGGTTCCGCTGCGGGCAGCTCCGCTACCCACGCGAGCGCCGCACCCGGCGCCGCCAGCAACGGGGCCGCCCCCACCAGGTGCAGGACGATCTCGACACCGGCATAAACAGCGGCGACCACGACGAGGCCGAGCACGACCACCGTCACCACTGTGCGCGGAGAATGCATCTCGCGGCGCACCACGCGCGTCATCACGGTGTTCGTCATCTACCTCACCCTCCTTCGCTCCGGAACCGTCGCACCCGTCACGGTGAACGACACCCGTCGAATATCGCGCCCGGTCAACCGACCGAGCTCGACACCGAGCACCGTCTGCATCTGCCGGAGCCGCTCGATCACCGTCGGCGCAGCACGGATGGCCTCCGTGTCGTCGAGGTCCGGGATCGGCAGCTTCGCCGCTACACGCACGGCGAGACCACCGCCCCACTCGGACACCTCAACATCCACGTCTGCCCGTGGCACGCCGATCGTGACCGCCGATGCCTCGCGAACGACCTTCTCGATCACCCGCTCCCGCACGTGCACCGATCCCCGAACCGCGGGGGCGGCTCCGGCCGGTGCCTCAACGGTCAGCGTGCTCATGACGAGACGCGCCTCCCCGTGAACACCCCGGCCAGGGCGCGGAGATCCAGCTGACCGGACACCACTCGCCCGGCCAGGGCACCGATACCCATCAGCAGCGCGACCAGCAGGAATCCCCAGAATCCGAAGGTCAACGCCGCGAAGGCGAGCACTGCGCCGACGAGGGCGCCGGTCAGCGTGGTGCTCATGAGACGCGGGACTCGCTGTCGTCGTCAGCGTCGTCGCTGGGCAGGTGCACGTCGTTCACGTCGATGTTCACCTCGACGACCTGCAGACCGACCAGTCGAGTGATCGCATCGGTCACAGCCTGACGGACGTTCTCCGCGACGTCCTGGATCGGCGCCGGGTAGTCCACCACGATCGTGATGTCCGCAGCAGCCTGCGTCTCGCCGACCTCGACCTTCACACCCTGCGTGAAGTCCGTTGCGTTCACCGCATCGCGGATCGCGCCCAGCGCGCGAGCTCCCCCGCCGCCCAGCGCGTGCACACCCGACACCTCACGGGCAGCGATACCGGCGACCTTCGCCACGACCCCGTCCGCGATCGTCGTACGCCCCGCCGACTCGGCCCCGGCCCCGTCAGGGACCCGCGCAGCCGAAGGTGCGCGGTCAACTCGCGACGCAGAGCCCGGCGCCTTGGCCGCAGGAGTATCCGGAACGGCCCCCTCAGCAGAAGCTGCCGTGTTCGTCTCATTCGTAGCCATCTGAACTACCTCCACAATCACGTAGCGCGGCACAGGACCGCACCATCCGACGAGCGAAGGACAACGCTCTAGGCGGATCATACCGGTCAACGCAATGGGTGCTGTGAGATGAAGTAGACATTGATCTCAGGAGGCATCGGTTGCAGGGCAAGCATGGTCATCGCAGTCGTGAGCAGAAGCAGCTCGCGCTCCGTCTCCACTCGAAGGGATGGGGACTCATCGACATCGCTCGCGAGATCGGGTGCACGGCGCCGATGGTCGGCCGCATGGCGCGGGAAGGGCGTCACCTCGACGGGAAACCGTTCGGCTGGGAGCCGCGCGAGGGTCATCACCCGGTCTTCGATCGCGAGGAGATACTCGTGGTCTCGCCCGCGGTGACACGCTCACTGCGATCGCGCGCAGCCTCGGGCGGGCGGTGTCGACGGTCAGCCGCGAGGTCAAGCGGGGCGGCGGACGCGAGGAGTACTCGGCGTGGCGGGCGCATGAGGACGCCCGGGAGCAGGCCCGCAGGCCGAAGCCGTTCAAGCTTGACGGTGGCCGGTTGCTCGAGACCGTGACAGCGCAGTTGAAGCAGCTGTGGTCGCCGCAGGAGATCGCTGCCCGCCTACGGTTGGAGCATCCCGACGACCCGGAGATGCACGTGAGCCACGAGACGATCTATCAGTCCCTGTTCGTACAGGGACGCGGGCAACTGCGCCGAGAACTCGCCCGCTGCCTGAGATCGGGACGCACGGCCAGGAAGGCGCGAACGGCAACGGATCGGCGCGGCCGTCTGCCAGGGATGGTCATGATCAGCGAGCGCCCCGCTGAGGACGAGGACCGTGCCGTTCCCGGGCATTGGGAAGGCGATCTCATCCTTGGTGAGAACAGCCGTAGCGCCGTCGGAATCCTCGTCGAACGCAGCACCCGCCTCACGCTCCTGCTGCATTTGCCTGATGGGAAGAGTGCAGACAAGGTGGAGGCCGCGGATGCGCGAAGCGATCACCGCGCTCCCGTCGTCGCTGGCGCGGACGATCACCTGGGATCAGGGCGCGGAGATGGCCAAGCACCTCAAGTTCACAGCCACAACCGGGATCCCGATCTACTTCTGCGACCCGCACTCCCCGTGGCAGCGGGGCAGCAATGTGAACACCAACGGGTTGCTACGTCAATACCTTCCGACGATCACCGATCTGAGCATCGTCACCCGCGCGGACCTGACCGCGATCCAGGACTCGCTCAACGGACGACCACGCAAGACGCTCGGCTATCTGACACCATCGGAGAAGTTCACAGCTCCCATTGCGTTGACCGGTTGAATCCGCCATCTCATTCGCCCGCCGCAACTCCGCGACCTCGCGCTTGAGACGCTTGATCTCCTCCTGCGCCTCGCTCGTCACGCCCAGCCGAGCGCCGGTGTCGACCTGCATCCGCCGGATCCACTGCCGCACCGTCTCCGGCGAGCCAACGCCGAGGAGCTTGGCGACGTGACTGATCGCCTGGTACTCGCTGTCGTGGTCCGGTCGCACCTCCGCGACCATCCGGACGGCGCGCTCGCGCAACTCGACCGGGTATTTACTGGGACGTCCCATGAGACTGATCCTTCCAAGGAATCCAGTCTCCGGACATGCCGGGGCGACTCACCCCCTACGAGCTGTACATGAACGCCAGCGACGAAGTCCGCCGACGCCTCAACCAGGCCATCTTCAAGCACATCTTCATCGACCACGACGAGATCATCGACCACGACCTCGAAGACCCGCTCGGAGACCTGTTCACCGTCCAGACGATCTACCACGCCAGCACCATCGGAGCACCGCCTGGCCGCCTGCACGACCTCGCCCAGGCCTCCTGGGCCAAGCACTACCAGACGAAGAAGAAGGGAGCCGCCCACATGGGCGACTCCCTTACTTCGTTGACCCTGGAAGCTCCTCCAAACCCGGCCCATAGGGTCGGTATTTGCAGTAAGCCTCACCTGGTCGGGCTGACAGGATTTGAACCTGCGACCCCTTGACCCCCAGTCAAGTGCGCTACCAAGCTGCGCCACAGCCCGTGGACGACCGCGCTCTCGCGCGGGCAACTCCCCTATCGTAGCCCACCAGGCAGAGCCCCGCGAACCGCGGACGGACGGGCGTGGCGCCGGATCGTTGCCCGAAGTCGGAGGCACCGCGTAGCGTGCTGACATGTCGAGGATCACGACTGAGAAGGCCACCATCGAGCGCTCGGACGACATTCAGCACTCGCTCACCGGCGGCGACGACGGACCCAGCTGCCAGTGCATGTGGCCGATGCTGACGAACAAGGACTGGAACGCCACGAACGTCGACGAACGGCGCGCGATGTTCCACGACGAGATCGCCGCCGGACCCGCGCCCGGCCTGGTCGCGTACGTCGACGGAGAGGCAGCGGGCTGGATCCGCATCGGACCGCGCGACCGGCAACGGCGCATTCCTCGCACCCGGGCGATCGCGGCGGCCACGACCGAACCTTTCGGCGACCCCGGCGTCTGGTCGGTCACCTGCTTCGTGGTGCGCCGAGATCATCGCGGCAAGGGGCTCAACACCGAACTGCTCCGCGCGGCGATCGACTATGCGCGCGAGTCCGGCGCCCGCCTCATCGAGGCGTATCCCGTCGACACTTCCGAGGGCGAGCACCGCTCCAACGATCTCTTCCACGGCACGCTCTCGACGTTCCTCGCGCAGGGCTTCCAGCAGGGTGCTCCGTTGACGCGGGGGCGCGTCCTCGTGACCCTCAATCTCAGGGGATGACGCCGGACTTCACCCGCATCCCGCGCCTACGATGGACGGATGCTGCGCGAACGTGAGCCCGCCCGATGAACGACAAGCCGGTCCGAGTGGACAGCTGGCTGTGGGCGATCCGCATCTACAAGACCCGATCAGCGGCGACCACCGCCTGCCGAGCGGGGCACGTCCGGGTCAACGGGGAACGGACGAAGGCAGCACAGACCGTCCGACCGGGCGACGAAGTACGCGTCCGCATCTCGGGCTTCGATCGGCTCCTCGTCGTGCGGCAGACGCTGTCGAAGCGGGTCGGGGCCCCGGTCGCCGTCACGGCGTACGAGGACCGCACCCCACCACGGGAACCTGTCGCTCTGGTCGCCGTGCGTGATCGCGGTGCGGGTCGGCCCACGAAGCGCGAGCGCCGGGAGATCGACCGTCTGCGCGGCCGCGACTCCTACCCCACAAGCGAAGATTTCTTCTAACTATTCTGTTGCTTCTATCGTAGTTGTGTTCTAGTATGGGTTCATGGCGGGGACGGATCCTCTGGACTTCGAGCGGCGGGCGGCGCTGCTGGATGAGTGGGTGCGGACCCGGGCCGAGATCGCGGCGCTGGAGGCGCGGGCGGCGGGGCTGCTCGCGGAGCGGATGCGGGTGATGGAGACCGATGCGGCCCGGTCGCCGGTGCATCGGGACGGGATCTGGCGGTCGATGGTCGCGGAGTACTCCGCCGCCGGTCGGCTTTCCAAGGGCAGCGTGGAGTACGCGTTCACGGACGCGTGGGCGCTGGCGGAGGACTTCCCCGCCGTACGCGAAGCGCTCCAGGATGGGCGGGTCACGATCGGGCATGTGCGGGAGATCGTGCGCTGCGCCGGTGCGGTGCACGAGGCGATCGGGCACGGCACGGTCGACCCGGGAACCCTGGCCCTGTACGAGGCGGCGGCGCTCGTGGTGGCCGAACAGGACAGCCCCGCCCGCACCCGCGCGCACGCCCGGCAGGTCGCCGCGTCCCTGGCCGGGCAGACCGTGACCGAACGGCACAGCAAAGCCCGCGCCGAACGCACCGTCACCATCCGCTCCGTCGGCGACGGCCTCGCCCTGCTCACCGCCGTCCTGCCCGAACACCTCGCCGCCGGCATCATGGACCGCCTCACCCAGATGGGCCGCCACCTCCTCCGCACCCACAAACCCACCAGAACCACCAAAGCGGCGGGAACCGCACGAGCCGGGGCGGGTGCAAGGACCACCGCAGCGGCCGGAGCCGGTGCGGCGGCGGGGACCGGGCGGCCGGGACCGCTCGATCCCGACCTTGGCATCGCCCTCCTGGACGCGCACGAGGACGATCATGCCCTCACCGCCGAGGACTGGGCAGCCGTCGACGCTTTCCGCCGCCAACTCGACGGGGTTGATGGTGAGCACGACGAAGGATCGTTTCTTTCCGACAACGACGACGTCGATGACGACGGTGAAGACGAGGACGATGGCGGGATCGATGAGAAGGAATGGACGCGGATCTGGGAACAGATCCTCTCCGCCGACCCCGCACCGCTTCTCCCCGCCGAATCACCCACGGTCGAGGAGACGCGCACGCTGGATCAGATCCGCGCGGACCTGCTCGCCGACCTCCTCCTGACCACGGATCCGGCCCAGGCCCGGGGCACTGCTCTGGACGCCATCACCGCCCGCATCCAGGTCACCATCAACGCCACCACCCTCCACGGCGACGACGAGCGATCTGCCGAACTCGACGGCCACGGCCCCCTCCACCCCGACACCGCCCGCGCCCTCGCCGGCCGCACCACCGGATGGACCCGACTCTTCCTCTCGCCCACCGGCCTCATCACCCACACCGACACCTACACACCGACCGAGCCCATGCGGCGGTTCCTCCGCGCGCGCGACCAGCACTGCCGCTTCCCCGGCTGCCGCATGCCCGCCCACCGCTGCCAGATCGACCATAACCACGATCACGCCAAAGGCGGACCCACCGCGATCGGCAACCTCAGCCACCTCTGCCTCACCCACCACACCATCAAGCACCCCGATCTGCCTGACCACATCCGCTGGGCCGTCCGCCAGCTTCCTGATGGCACTCTGGAATGGACCAGCCCCCTCGGCCGCACCCACACCGACCGGCCCCGAGCACGGGTCCTCTTCACCCCCAACCCCCATCCGGGTCCGGATGCCGACCCGGGTCCAGATCCAGACCGACGTTCAGATCCAGTCCTTGAATCCGATCCCGCGCGCCAGCGGCCCGATCACTGGCGACCCGCACCGGAACGAGAGCCCGCACCCTTCTGAACGGCCACCTCCAGTCCAGGGCTCTGAGCATGCCCGCGTCTGAGCAGGCCGGCTCCGAACATGCCGCGCGTCCGAGCAAGCCCTGTCGAGCAAGCCGTGTCGAGCAAGCCGGCCGATCACGCCCGCGTCCGAACGTGCCCACGTCCGAACATGCCCGCGTCCGCACGATTGCGAACGCCTCATGGTTGAAAGGACCGTCAGTCCGGCAACTGGTCGAGCAACCACCCGGCCGGCATCACCGGCACCCCGGCGGCCACGAGACGCCCCCGCAGTTCCCGGTCGCTGGTGACGCCCGTCACGCGGCGCCCGGCGTCGCGTCGCGCCACAGCCTCGCGCAAGATCGCGTCATCGCCGTGTCCGTCGGCACGCACCACACGGACAGCGGCGCCCCCGGCGAGCCCACCATCCGGACGACCGCTCGAAGCCGCCCCGGCACCGTCATCCATGCCCCGTGCGGCGCCCTCGACGACGAGGGACACCTCGGGGTACCACCGCTCCGCATCCAGGCCGAGCGCGGCCCCCGTCACTCCGGCGTGCGTCCACCGGCGCAGACGCTCGCGCAGCCGCGTGGCTGCGCCGGCTCGATCCTTCCACCACCCGTCCGGAACCGATCCGACGACGTTCGCGGCATCCACCACGATCGCCGGCCGCACCTCGAGCAGCGGACGCAGCCGAGCCCAGGCATCCGCGAACCCGGGATGAAGCGGCCGCTCCGTCACCTCGCCGACGGGAACCCATTCCAGCGCGAGGCTCTCCGGGTCGCTGATCACCGGCTCGAACGGCTCCAGCACCTCCCCGACCACCGTCGTGTACGACCAGTACCCGAGATCGAACACGCTCGCGAACCAGGGCCGCACCGCCTCGTCCGGGATGCCGGCCTCCTCCTGCGCCTCTCGCACAGCGCCGTGCAGCGCGGACTCCCCCTCGTGCAGTGCACCCCCGGGCAGCGCCCAGGTCCCCCCGTAATGGCTCCACCCGACGCGGTGCTGCAGCAGCACGCCGCGCTCCGGGTCGACCGCCAGCAGGCCCGCCGCGCCGTACCGCCCCCAGTACCGCTCCCCCGACGGCGCGACCACCCAGGCGTCGCCGCTGTCCCGCGGCCCTTCCGGGCGCCGCGGCTCACCGGGCTGGGGAGGAACGATCGTCACCTCTCCAGCCTTTCACAGCCGCGGCGCCCGTGCCGCCGTCCGGATCGGACGCCGCGTATCAGTTCGCGCCCGGACGCACCTGCAGCCGACCGCGATCGTCAGCGCGCGGCGACCCCGGCGTTCAGCCGCGCCGCCGCCAGCTCCTCCGCCGCGGCGAGCGGGGTGATGCCGCGAGTCTCCGCGTCGTCCAGAATCCGGCGCACCGTGTCACCGATGCCCGCGACGCGCGCCATGATCTCCTCCGTGCTGCCGAGGTGCTTGGCCTCCAGGTCCAGGTAGATCACGCCTCCCGCGTTGACGACGAAGTCGGGCGCGTACAGGATGCCGCGCGCCGCCAGGCGGTCCGCTCCCGAGTGATCGGCAAGCGGGTTGTTCGCCGGACCGCACACCGCCTTCACGTCGAGCGCGTCGATGACCTCGTCGGTGAGCACCCCGCCGATCCCGGCCGGCACGAAGACGTCGGCGGGCACGAGGTGCTCGGCGCCGGGCTCGACCCAGGTGGCCCCGATCGCCGCCGCCAACTCCTTCTTCGCGGGGTTCACATCTGTGACGGTGAGCACCGCGCCCTCGTCGGCGAGGCGCTTCGCGAGCCGCCCGCCCACCTGGCCCAGGCCGGAGATCGTCACCCGGCGGCCCGCAGGCGACGCGGATCCGGCGATGCGCTCGAACACCGCCTGCATGGAGGAGTACACACCGAGACTGGTCGGCCCGGCCGGCTCGCCCGACCCGCCGACCGTCGACGGAAGGCCCACGACGTGTGCCGTGCGCTCGCTGACCACGAGCATGTCCTCCGTGGTCGAGCCGACGTCCTCCGCGGTGCGGTAGAGACCGCCGAGCAGTTCCACGGCGTCACCGAGGTCGAGGAAGGCGGCGCGCCGCCGGTCGGCGTCGAGCACGGTTCCCTCCGGCAAGCCGATCACGGACTTGCCGCCGCCGGCGTCCAGCCCCGCCGCCGCGTTCTTGAGCGTCATCGCGGCGGACAACCGCAGCGCGTCGCCCAGCGCGTCGCTCCAGTGCGGATACGTCCAGAGCCGCGCACCGCCGAGAGCGGAGCCCAGCACGGACGAGTGCAGCGCGACGGCGATGAACAGGCCGCTCCGAGACCCGGTGATCACCTCCACCCGTTCGTGCGTGAAATCAGGCAGGGGCAGGGTGTGGTGCGTCATCGCGTCCTCTTTCGGCGGGCCTTGTGGGCGTGCGCTGCGGATGCCGCGGTGTTGCGGCATCCGCATCCATTATCGCGCGCGGAGGGACCCTTCGACAGGCTCAGGGACCGTTCGACAGGCTCAGGGCCCGTCAGCCGAGGAGACGGGAGCGCTAGCGCTGGCGGCGCTCGCGGACCCGCATGTTGATGACGATCGGCGTGCCCTCGAACTCGTACAGCTCGCGCAGGCGCCGCTGGATGAACCGGCGGTACCCCGGGTCGAGGAACCCGGTCGTGAACAGCACGAAGGTCGGCGGACGGGTGGACGCCTGGGTGCCGAACAGGATGCGCGGCTGCTTGCCCCCGCGCAGCGGGTGCGGATGCTCGGCGACCAGCTCGGTGAGGAACGCGTTGAACTTCCCGGTCGGGATGCGGCGGTCCCAGTTCTCCAGCGCCTTCTCCAGAGCCGGCACCAGCTTGTCCAGGTGACGTCCGGTCTTCGCGGAGATGTTCACCCGCGGCGCCCACGCGACGTGGGCGAGATCCTGCTCGATCTCCCGCTCCAGATAGCGGCGGCGGTCCTGGTCCTCGTACTCCGGCGTATTCAGCAGGTCCCACTTGTTGAACGCGAGCACCAGCGCGCGCCCGGACTCGAGCACCATGTCGATGATGTTGAGGTCCTGCACGCTGATCGACCGGCTCACATCCAGCACGACGACGGCGACCTCGGCCTTCTCCAGCGCCGTCGAGGTGCGCAGCGACGCATAGAAGTCGGCACCCTGCTGCAGGTGCACGCGGCGGCGGATGCCGGCGGTGTCGACCAGGCGCCACATCTTGCCGCCCAGCTCGACGACCTCGTCGACGGGGTCGCGGGTGGTGCCGGCGAGGTCGTTGACGACCACGCGCTCCTCCCCCGCGGCCTTGTTCAGCAGCGATGACTTGCCCACGTTCGGCCGGCCGAGGATCGCCACGCGGCGCGGTCCGCCGATCTCCTGCTTCGCGACCGCCGACACCTCCGGCAGCTTCGCCATCACGGCGTCGAGCAGATCGGCCACACCGCGCCCGTGCATCGCCGACACCGGGTACGGCTCGCCGAGCCCGAGGTTCCACAGCGCGGCGGCCTCCGGCTCCTGCCGCGCGTCGTCGATCTTGTTGGCGACGAGGAACACCGGCTTGCCGCTCTTGCGCAGCAGCCGCACGACGTGCTCGTCCGTCGAGGTGGCGCCGACCATGGCGTCCACCACGAACAGCACCACGTCCGACAGGTCGATCGCGACCTCCGCCTGCGCGGCGACCGAGCGGTCGATGCCGCGGGCATCCGGCTCCCACCCGCCGGTGTCGACGAGCGAGAACCGCCGGTCCATCCACTCGGCCTTGTACGTCACGCGGTCGCGCGTCACGCCGGGGGTGTCCTCGACGACGGCCTCGCGGCGACCGAGGATGCGGTTCACCAGCGCCGACTTGCCGACGTTCGGCCGCCCGACGATCGCCACCACCGGCAGCGCGGGGAGGTACTCGATGCCGTCCTCGCCGAGCACCGAGCCCTCGAGCAGCTCGGCGTCGTCCTCGTCGAGCTCGTAGTCCGCGAGGGAGGCGCGCAGCGCCTCGGCCCGCTGCTCGGCGAGGTCCTCGTCGAGCTCCGCCATCTTCTCGGCGAGATGATCGGGCGCGCCCTCGTACTCGTCCTCAGCCATTGTCCACTCCTCTTCCATCGCCGCGTCGTCGCTCGATCACCGCGAGCACGGCCTCGACGGTCTGCGGAAAGTCCAGTGCGGTCGAGTCCACCACATCCACGCCCGGCGCGGCGGTGAGGAAGTCGACCATGGTGCTGTCGCGTGCGTCGCGCTTGTGCAGCGCCTCCGCGACGGCGGACGCGTTCTCCGCGCCCAGCTCGTTCGCCCGGCGCGCGGCGCGCACCTCGGGCGCCGCGGTCAGCAGGATGCGCACCGGGGCATCCGGTGCCACCACGGTCGTGATGTCGCGACCCTCGACGACGACCGCCGGATACGGCGCCTCCGCGACGATGCGCCGGAACATCTCGTTCACCTGCACGCGCACCTCGGGCACGCGCGCCACGCCGCTCACCGCCGCCGACACCCGCGACTCGCGGATCGCGTCGGTCACCTCGGTGTCGCCGACGAGCACGCGGCGGTCGTCCGGGTCCAGTCCCTGCCGGAGCGGGAAATCGGATGCCGCGGCGCGCACCGCCTCGGCGTCCTCGGTGTCCGCGCCGCGCTCCAGCACGTGCCAGGCGAGAGCCCGGTACGCGGCCCCGGTGTCCAGGTAGCCGTAGCCGAGGCGGCGGGCGATCTCCTTCGAGACGCTGGACTTGCCGGACCCGGCCGGGCCGTCGATCGCGATGAGATCGACCGTGTGCTCATTCATTCGTGTCTCCCGCGATCCGCCATCCGCGCTGCTCCAGACCCTCGATCGCGCCGCGCAGCGCGGCCGGCTCGACGCTGATCTCGGCGAGGCCGAACTGCGCGCCGGGCGAGTGCTCGAGCCGCAGGTCCTCCACGTTCACGCCCAGCTCGCCCAGTTCGCCGAACAGCCGGCCGAGCTGGCCGGGGGTGTCGTCGACCATGACGACGAGCTTCTCGAACCGGCGGTTCTGGCCGTGCTTGCCGGGCAGCCGCTCCACGCCGTCGTTGCCGCGGCGGATCGCGTCGGCGACGGTGCGGCGGGCGCCTGCGGCCTCCGGCGCGCGCAGCGCCTCCGCCACCTCGCGCAGGTCCTCGGCGAACGCGTCGAGCACCTCGACAACCGGCTCGGCGTTCGCGCCGAGGATCTGCACCCACAGCTCGGGGGCGGACGCCGCGATGCGGGTGGTGTCGCGCACGCCCTGACCCGCCAGCCGCAGCGCGCCCTCGTCGGCGGCGGCGAGGCGAGCGGCGAGCAGGCTGGCGACCACCTGCGGCACGTGCGAGGTGAGGGCGACCGAGCGGTCGTGCTCCTCCGGGGTCATCTCCAGCGGCATGGCGCCGAGGTCGAGGGCGAGGTCCTCCACGAGCGCGAGGTCGGCCGGGCGGGTCTCCTCGTCGCGGCAGACCACCCACGGACGCCCGATGAACAGGTCGGCGCGGGCGGAGATCGCCCCGCCCCGCTCCCGGCCGGCGAGCGGATGCGAGCCGATGTAGCGGGTGAGGTCGACGCCGCGACGGCGCAGCTCGTGCAGCGGCTCCAGCTTCACGCTGGCCACATCGGTCACCACCGCATCCGGGTACCGCTCCAGCTCCGCCTCGATGACGTCGGCGGTCACGTCCGGCGGCACTGCCACCACGATCAGCGCCGGGCGGTCGTCGTCCCGCGCCGCACGGCCGGCGCCGTAGTCGATGGCGAGCCGCAGCTGTGCCGGCGAGGCATCCGCGAGCACCACGTCCACGCCCTTGGCGCGCAGCGCGTGGCCGATGCTCGACCCGAGCAGGCCGGCGCCGACAATGCGCACGGTCCCCGACAGGCGCGGGGCGACCTGCGCCGCACGCGCTCGTTCGCTCTCGCGCGACGGGATGGTATCGCTCACTCGGTCTCCTGCACGCTGCCCTGCTCGCGGCTCAACGACGCGTCCGTAGAGGGATCCTGGCGCGCGAGGGTCAGCAGCGCGCCGCGTTCGATCTTAGTCAGCTCCCTCGTCCTCCCCGCCGGGAGAGTTCCCAGGTGCAGCGGCCCGAACTGCCGGCGCACCAGCTCGAGCACCGGATGCCCGACCGCCGCCATCATCCGGCGCACGATGCGGTTGCGTCCGGAGTGCAGGGTCAGCTCCACCAGGCTGGACGGCCTGCCGCCACCGGAGGAGGTGTCCAGCAGCCGCGCCTTGTCGGCCGCGATCGGCCCGTCCTCGAGGTCGATGCCGCGGGTGAGCCGGGCGATCGTGTGCGGGGTGACGGTGCCTGCCACCTTCGCGATGTACACCTTGGTGACGCCGAAGGACGGGTGCGCGAGCACGTGCGCGAGCTCCCCGTCGTTGGTGAGGATGAGCAGGCCGCTGGTGTCGGCATCGAGCCTGCCCACGTTGTACAGCCGCTCCGGCCACTCCTTCGTGAAGCGGCGCAGGTCCGGCCGGCCCTTCTCGTCGCGCAGGGAGCTGACCACGCCGGTGGGCTTGTTCAGCATCACGTAGCGCTTCGACACGTCCAGCTGCACCGCGGTGCCGTCGACGTCGACGAGGTCGTGCTCGGGGTCGATGCGGGTGCCGAGCTCGGTGACCGTCCGCCCGTTCACGCGGATGCGGCCCTCGACGATGTACTGCTCGATCACCCGGCGGGAGGCGACCCCGGCGTTCGCCAGCGCCTTCTGCAGGCGGACGCCCTCAGCCCCGCCCTCGAGGCCCGTGCCGCCGCTCATCGCGCGATCACCTCGTCGAACCCGTTGGCCCCGTCGTCCAGCAGCGGGGAGATCGGCGGCAGCTCGTCGAGGGAGTTGATGCCGAGGTGCTGCAGGAAGGCGTCCGTGGTGCCGTAGTTGATCGCGCCGGTCTCGGCATCCGCGAACAGCTCCGTGATCAGGCCGCGCGCGAGCAGCGTGCGCACTACGGAGTCGACGTTCACGGCGCGGATCGAGGCCACCTGGCCGCGGGTGACCGGCTGCTTGTAGGCGATCACGGCCAGCGTCTCCAGCGCCGCCTGCGAGAGCCGTGCCGGCGCCTGCCCGCCGACGAACTCGGCGACGAGGTCGTCGTGGTCCTCGCGCACGTACAGCCGCCAGCCGCCGCCGACCTCGCGCAGTTCGAAGCCGCGACGCGGGCCGTCCCCGCCCCCGTCGTAGTCCGCCACGAGCCGCTCCAGGGTCTGCCGCACGGCGGGCACGGGCGCGCCGACGGCCGCGGCCAGGGCGACGAGGCCGATCGGCTCGTCCACGATCAGCAGGATCGCCTCGACGCGCTCGCTGAGCGGCGTCTCCGCGCGCTGGGTGGACCCTTCGACGGGCTCAGGGTCCGCAGCGAGCTCAGGGTCCGTGGCGGGCTCGGGGTCCGTGTCCATGGTCGCTCCTTCATCGGTCATAGTCGGCTCCCAGGGTCGCGAGCATCTCATCCGACCAGCTCTCCGCGCTCCAGCGCAGCGTGAGCTCCCCCAGCGGCTCGAGCTGCTCGAACGACAGCGCGGCGTGCCGGTACAGCTCCAGCACCGAGATGAACCGTGCCACGACGATGCCCGGCTCGGTCACCCCCGACACCAGCTCGCGGAAGGTCATCGACTCGGTGCTGCGCAGCAGCGTCACAACGGTGGCGGCCTGCTCGCGGATGCTGACCAGCGGCGCGTGCAGGTGGTCGAGTCCGACCGTGGGGATCTCCTTGGGCGCGAAGGCCAGCACCGCCAGCGCGGCGAAGTCCTCCTTGCTGAGCGTCCACACCAGCTCCGGGGTCTTCCGGCGGTGCTTCTCGTCCAGCGGCACGGCGCGCACGTGCCGGCGCTCCTCGCGCTGCAGGCAGCGGGCGAACCAGACGGACACCTCCTTGAAGGCGCGGTACTGCAGCAGGCGGGCGAACAGCAGGTCGCGCGCCTCGAGCAGCGCGACCGCCTCGGCGTCCACCAGCTCGCCCTGCGGCAGGAGTCCGGCGACCTTCATGTCCAGCAGCGTGGCGGCGACCACGAGGAACTCGGAGGCCTGCTCGAGCTCCTCGTCGCCGTCGAGCTCCTTCAGGTAGGAGATGAACTCGTCGGTGACCTTGCTCAGCGACACCTCGGTGATGTCGAGCTCGTGCTTGGAGATGAGGTTCAGCAGCAGATCGAACGGGCCGTCGAAGTTGCCGAGCGAGACGCGGAAGCCGGTATCGGACGCTGAGCCTGTCGAAGCGTCCGCTGAGCCTGTCGAATCGTCCGCTGAGCCTGTCGAAGCGTCAGGCCCTTCGACGGGCGCAGGGGCGGACCCGGAAACCCTGTCAGGCGACGGCGCCACGTGCGACCAGCTCCCGCGCCAGTCGCAGGTACGCCTGGGCGGCGGCGTGCTCCGGCGCGAACTCGGTGATCGGAACGCCCGAGACCGAGGCATCCGGGAACTTCACGGTGCGGCCGATCACGGTCTCCAGCACGTCGTCGCCGAACGCCTCCACGACCCGCTCCAGCACCTCGCGGGAGTGCAAGGTGCGCGGGTCGTACATCGTGGCGAGCAGCCCGTCCAGCGTGATCGCCGGGTTCAGCCGGTCGCGCACCTTGTCGATCGTCTCGATGAGCAGCGCGACGCCGCGCAGTGCGAAGAACTCGCACTCGAGCGGGATGAGCACGCCGTGCGCGGCGGTGAGGGCGTTCACCGTGAGCAGGCCGAGGGACGGCTGGCAGTCGATGAGGATGACGTCGTATTCGCCGGTGACCTGCCGCAGCACGCGGGACAGGATCGTCTCGCGGGCGACCTCGTTGACCAGGTGCACCTCGGCCGCGGAAAGGTCGATGTTCGCCGGGATCACGTCCAGCCCGTCCACCGCGGTGTGCACGATCGCGTCGTGCGCGTCCCGCTTGGTGTCCAGCAGCAGGTCGTAGATCGTGGGCACGTCGTGGGTCTGGATGCCCAGGCCTGCCGACAGCGCGCCCTGGGGGTCGAAGTCGACGGCGAGCACCTTGCGTCCGTACTCGGCGAGGGCGGCGGCGAGGTTGATCGAGGTGGTGGTCTTGCCGACCCCGCCCTTCTGATTGCACAGGGCGATGATGCGGGCCGGCCCGTGCGAGTCCAGGGGCGCCGGAATGGGGAAGCCGTTGTACGGGCGTCCGGTCGGTCCGATCGGGGTGTCGCCCTTCTTGGTCCTCGTCTTCGCCGCGTTCTCCGCCACCGGTTCTCCTGCTCCCTCGTGCTTGGTCGATTGTAGCGACCCGCGTCCGTCGATCCCTGACGGTGTGCGGCGATCCGCCGCATCCGCCTCCCGGCGGGCGACGGACGCGGCGCTCAGCGGGCGCGCGGATGCGAGGTGGCGTAGACGTCGCGGAGCGTGTCGACCGAGACGTGCGTGTAGATCTGCGTGGTGGCCACCGAGGCGTGCCCGAGCAGCTCCTGCACCACCCGCACGTCCGCCCCGCCCTGCAGCAGGTGGGTCGCGAAGGAGTGCCGCAGGGTGTGCGGCGAGACCTCCGCGCTGATCTGCGCGCGGGCGGCGGCGTCGCGGATGATCAGCCACGCGCTCTGCCGGGACAGCGGGGCGCCCCGGGCGCCGAGGAACAGGCGCGCGGTCGCCCTGCCCTTCGCCGCCAGCGCCGGGCGGACCCGGGTGAGGTAGGCGTCCACCGCGGCGCGCGCGAAGGAGCCGACCGGGACGATCCGCTCCTTGTCGCCCTTGCCCCGCAGCCGCAGCACGTCCCCGTAGGCGAGGTCGTCCACGTCCAGCGCGACCGCCTCCGACACCCGCGCTCCGGTCGCGTACAGCAGCTCCAGCAGGGCGCGGTCGCGGATGCCGATCGCCTCGTCGGCGGGGGGTGCGGCCAGCAGCCGCTCGACTTGGTCGATGGTGAGGGCCTTGGGCAGCCGCTTCGGGGTCTTCGGCGGCCGCAGCCGGCCGGAGGGGTCGTCCGGCTCGATGCCCTCGCGGGCGAGGAAGCGGTGCCAGCCGCGCACCGAGGACTGCAGGCGGGCCAGGCTCGTCGCCGCGGGCGGCGGCTCGGCCCCGGCCCGCTCGGCGACGAACGAGGCGATGACGGATGCGGTGACCTCGGCGGTGTCGCCGATCCCGCGCTCCGTCAGCCAGTCGCGGTAGCCGTCGAGGTCGCGTCGGTAGGCGGCGACCGTGTGGGCGGACAGGCCGCGCTCGATCGTGATGTGCCTCAGGTAGGCGTCGATCGCGCGGTCGAGCTGCACGCTAGGCCCCGCCGGCTCGCGTCCCGCCCTGCGCGCTTCCGGACGCGGATGCCCCGCCGTCGGTACGCGTGGCGCCGAGCCGGCGCTCCGCGGCGAGGACGCCGATCGAGAGCACCGCGTTGCGCATCCGCCCTTCCAGCACCGCGTCGGCCGCCTCGCTCAGCGGCACCCAGGCGACCCGGATGTCCGCCTCCTCGTCGATCCGGCTGTGCACGGCATCCGCGCGCGCGAGCCCCGTGGCGAGGAAGACGTGGATGATCTCGCTGTTCCCGCCCGGGGTGGTGTACGTCGACAGCAGCGGCTCCCAGTGGGCGGCGACGATGTCGGCCTCCTCGGCCAGCTCCCGCTGCGCGGCGAGCAGCGGCTCCTCGCCCTCCACGTCGAGGAGTCCTGCGGGCAGCTCCCAGTCGCGGCAGCGGATCGGATGCCGGTACTGCTGGATCAGCAGCACCCGCCCCTCGTCGTCGAGGGCGACCACGGCGACCGCGCCGGTGTGGTCGACGTACTGGCGGCGGATCTCGCCGTCGCCGTAGCGCACCCGGTCGTCGCGGACGTCCCACACCGCTCCGCGGTACGCGAGGGTGCTCTCCAGCACCTCCGGCTGGAACGGCTCGTCACGCAGACCGGCGGCCGAGGCGGCGTCACTCATCGTCGCGGAACAGCTCGCTGGCGCGGTGACGCTCGATGGCCGCGCCGACCAGCCCGCGGAACAGCGGGTGCGCCGCGGTAGGCCGGGAGCGCAGCTCGGGGTGGGCCTGCGTGGCGATGTAGAACGGGTGCACCTCGCGCGGCAGCTCGACGTACTCCACGAGGTCCAGCTCCGGGTTCAGGCCGGAGAACACCAGGCCTGCCTCCGCCAGGCGGTCCCGGTACGTGTTGTTCACCTCGTAGCGGTGGCGGTGGCGCTCGGAGGCGACCGCCTCGCCGTACAGCTCGCGCGCGAGCGAGCCCTCCGCCAGTGCCGCCTCGTACAGTCCGAGGCGCATGGTCCCGCCCAGGTCGCCGCCGTCGAGGATCTCGACCTGCTCCGCCATGGTCGCGATCACCGGCTCGGAGGTCTCCGGGTCGAACTCGGTCGAGGAGGCGCCCTCGATGCCGGCGACGTGGCGGGCGTACTCGATGACCATGCACTGCAGGCCCAGGCACAGCCCCAGGGCGGGGATGCCCTGCTCGCGCGCGAAACGCAGCGCGCCGAGCTTGCCCTCGATGCCGCGGATGCCGAAGCCGCCGGGCACGCAGATGCCGTCCAGGTCGGCCAGTGCCTTCGCGGCGCCCTCGGGCGTCTGACAGGTGTCGGAGGGGATCCAGCGGATGTTGACCTTGGTCTCGTGCGCGAAGCCGCCGGCGCGGAGCGCCTCGGTCACCGACAGGTACGCGTCCGGCAGGTCGATGTACTTGCCGACCAGGCCGATGGTCACCTCGGTCTTCGGGTTGTGCACGGCGTGCAGCACCCGGTTCCAGCGCGTCCAGTCCACCTCGCCGGCCTGCAGGCCCAGCCGGCGCACGATGTACGAGTCCAGGCCCTGCTCGTTCAGCGTCGACGGGATGTCGTAGATGCTGGGCAGGTCGACGGTGTTCACCACGCCCTCGGCATCCACGTCGCACATCAGCGCGATCTTGCTGCGGTTGCTCTCGCTCACCGGCCGGTCGCTGCGCAGCACGAGCGCGTCCGGCTGGATGCCGAGCTGACGCAGCGCGGCGACGGAGTGCTGCGTGGGCTTGGTCTTCTGCTCGCCGGAGGCGCCCATGAACGGCACCAGCGACACATGCGCGAAGAACACGTTGTCGCGGCCGAGCTCGTGACGCAGCTGACGGGCGGCCTCCAGGAACGGCTGCGACTCGATGTCGCCCACGGTGCCGCCCACCTCGGTGATGATGACGTCGGGCCGGGGCTCCTCGGTGGCCTGCAGCCGCATCCGGCGCTTGATCTCGTCCGTGATGTGCGGGATGACCTGCACGGTGTCGCCGAGGTACTCGCCGCGGCGCTCCCGCGCGATCACCTGCGAATAGATCTGCCCGGTGGTGACGTTCGCGGCCTGGGACAGGTTGATGTCGAGGAAGCGCTCGTAATGTCCGATGTCGAGGTCGGTCTCGGCGCCGTCGTCCGTGACGAACACCTCGCCGTGCTGGAACGGGTTCATGGTGCCCGGGTCCACGTTGAGGTACGGGTCCAGCTTCTGCATCACGACGCGCAGTCCGCGCGCGGTGAGCAGGTTGCCGAGACTGGCGGCCGTCAGGCCCTTTCCGAGCGAGGAGACGACACCGCCCGTCACGAAGATGTGCTTGGTGGTCTTGTCCCCGGCCGAGGGGCGGGCGTCCGCGCGAGAAATGTCCGTCACGGGCTTCCATGCTATCAGCCCGCACCCTCGAACGGGCTGATCGTACGGTCAGCCGCGCGGCGCGGCGACCGCGAACCGCTCCAGCTCGACAGGCCCGCCGAGCCCGCGCACGGACACCCGTTCGCCGGCCTTCACGTCGGTGAGATCGGTGAGCACCGACACGCCTCCGTCGGCGAAGATCTCCACGGAGGAGACATCCAGCCAGGCCGTGAACGCCAGCCGACGGCCCGCGCCGACGGGCATCCGCTGCACGGTCCGGAAGGCGTCCGGGAAGGCCGTCCCCGCGCCGGTCCGGTCGTGCGTGAGGACGCCGGACTCCGCGTCGTACGCGATCCGCACGCCCCCGTTCCCGGCGTCGTCGTGCCCGAGCACGATCTACCGCTCGTGATCGTGAACGGCTCCTCGTCACTGGAGCATCCGAACGTGCTGCCCGCGGAGCGGGAGGCCGGCGCGGCGGTGGTCCGCCACCTCCTCGAGCGCGGGCACCGCAGGATCGGCATCATCGGCGATCTGCCGGAGATCGTGGCCGGAGCTCGCGCACGAGCGGGTGCCGATGCCGCTCATCGTGCGGGAATCCGTCCGCGACCTGCGCTGAGGCGCAGCCGGGCGGGTCTCAGCGGGGCGGGTCTCAGCGGGGCAGGTCGAGCAGCTCGCGGGCGTGCGTGAGCGCGGCATCCGAGTCAGTGAGACCCGACAGCAGCCGCGCCATCTCCGCCTCGCGCTCCTCGCCTTCGAGGCGGCGGACGCTGGAGGCCGTCACCACGCCGTCGTTCGACTTCACCACGGACAAGTGGTTCGTGGCGAACGCCGCGACCTGCGCCAGATGCGTGACCGCGATGACCTGCGACGTCTCGGCGAGCCGTGCCAGCCGGCGCCCCACCTCGATCGCCGCGGCGCCGCCGATTCCGGCGTCCACCTCGTCGAACACGATGGTCGGCACGGGGTCGGTGCCGGCGATCACGACCTCGATCGCGAGCATGACGCGCGACAGCTCTCCGCCGGAGGCGCTGCGCGCCACGGGACGCGGCTCGGCGCCCGGGTGCGGGGCGAGCAGGATCGCGACGTCGTCGCGGCCGTGGGAGCTCTCCGCGCCGGGTGCGACGCGCACCTCGAGCCGGGCGTCCGGCATGGCGAGGGCGTGCAGCTCCTCGGTGACGGCGGCGGAGAGGCGCTCGGCCGCGGCGGATCGAGCGGCGGTCAGCGCGGCGGCCGCCTCGTCCAGCGCGGCGCGGGCGGCGTCGCGTTCGGCCTGCAGGCGCTCGATGCGGTCGCCGTCGTCGTCCAGTTCGGCGAGCCGGGCCGATCCGGTCCGCCACACCTCCAGCGCCGTGTCCAGCGAGCCGTGCTGCCGGATGAGGGTGGCCAGCGCCGCGCGACGCTCCTCGACGGCGGCGAGCTCGTGCGGCCCGGTCTCGTCGAGGTCGGCGAGGTAGGCGGAGAGCTGGCCGGCGAGGTCGGCGGCGCGGTACCCGATCTCGGCGACGCCCTCTGCGATCGCGGTCAGCTGCGTGTCGGAGGAGCGCTCCAGGGCGCGTCGCGCCTCGGCCAGCAGGCCCTGCACGTCCGGGGCGTCGTTCTCGCTGGAGAGGGCCTCGTGGGCGAGGGCGGCGGCCAGGCGCAGCTCCTCGGCGTTGCTGAGCCGCTCGGCGCGCTCGGTGAGGGCGACGTCCTCCCCCGGCTGCGGGTCGATCGCCTCGATCTGCGCGAGGTCCTCGCGCAGGCGGGCGGCCTCCTCGGCGCGGCGGTCGCGGTTCTCGGTGAGGTCGGCGACCGTGGCCTCCAGCTCCCGCCACCGGGCGTAGGCGTCCGCGTAGACGGCGCGGGGGCCGGTGACGGCCGCTCCTCCGAATCGGTCGAGCGCGTCGCGCTGCGCGGCGGCGGATCGCAGCCGGAGCTGTTCGGACTGGCCGTGCACGACGACGAGCTCGTCGGCCAGGGCGGAGAGCACGCCGGCCGGAGCCGGGCGACCGCCGACGCTGGCCCGGCTGCGCCCTTCGGCGGTGAGCGTGCGCGAGACGTACAGTTCGGCGGCGTCGCCGGCGGGTTCGAGATCGCCGCCGGCATCCGCGACGATCTCGGCGACGCGCCCCTCCGGCGGGACGACCCAGACGCCGGCGACGGATGCCTGGGCGGCGCCGGCGCGCACGGCGCCGGAGTCGGCGCGAGCGCCGAGGAGCAGGCCGAGCCCGGTGACGACCATGGTCTTCCCGGCGCCGGTCTCGCCGGTGACGGCGGTGAAGCCGGGCCCGAGGGGCAGCACGGCGTCGTCGATCACGCCGAGGCCGCGGATGCGCATCTCGTCGATCACGCCGACGCCCCCTGTCCGCGCCAGCCGGTCACCGGGAGCTGGAACTTGCGCACCAGGCGGTCCGTGAACGCGGCCGGATGCAGCCGCGCCAGCCGCACCGGCTGGGAGGAGCGGCGCACGACGACGCGCGCGCCCGGCGGCAGCTCGTGCGAACGCCGTCCGTCGCACCACAGGATGCCGGTGCCGTCGGTCCGCTCGAGCATCTCGATCGCCACGGCCGCTTCAGGGCCGACCACGAGCGGCTTGGCGAACAGGGCGTGGGCGGAGAGCGGCACCAGCGCGATGGCCTCGACCGACGGCCAGATCACCGGACCGCCGGCGGAGAAGTTGTACGCGGTGGATCCGGTCGGCGTGGACACCACCATGCCGTCGCATCCGAAGGTGGACAACGGGCGGCCGTCGATCTCCACGACCACCTCGATCATCCGCTCCCGGCTGGCCTTCTCCACCGTCGCCTCGTTGAGCGCCCAGGTCTCGTAGACGACCGCGCCGTCGGCGTCCTTCACCCGCACGGACAGTGCGAGCCGCTCCTCGACCTCGTAGTCGCGTGCGATGACGCGGTGCACCGCGTCATCCATGTCGTCCCGCTCGATCTCGGCGAGGAATCCGACGTGACCCATGTTGATCCCGAGCACCGGCGCACCGGTGCCCCGGACGAGCTCGGCCGCGCGGAGGATGGTGCCGTCGCCGCCGAGGACGATCGCGAGTTCGAGCGCCGACGCCTCGACGTCGGCGCCGAGCACGTCCACGCCGCTGAAGCGCGGGTCGACGGCGCCGAGGTCCTCCCGGTCGCCGGGGGCGACCACGGGGCGGGCTCCGGCTGCGCGGAGTGCTTCGACCACGCGCAGCGCGGCGGCCACGGTGTCGTCCCGGTGGGCGTGGGCGACGACCAGGATGCTGCGCTCGTTCATCGTCCTCCTGCCAGCTCGTCGATCCGCTTCGTCCATTCTGACGGATCCTCGCCGCGGCCCGGAGCGAGGTGCACCAGGTACTCGGCGTTCCCGCGGGTGCCCAGGATCGGAGAGGGCAGGATGCCGAGCATGCCCAGTCCGGCATCCCACGCGCTCCACACCGTGCGCGCGACGGCGTCGGCCCGGGTGGCGGGATCGGTGACCAGCCCGCCGCGCACCGCGGTGCGTCCGACCTCGAACTGCGGCTTGACGAGCAGCACCACGTCGGCATCCGTCGCCGCCACCGCCGCGACGGCGGGCAGCACGAGCTCGAGCGAGATGAAGGAGAGGTCCCCCGTGACGAGGTCGGGCGCCGCTGATTCGCCGGTGGCGGCGGCGAGGTTCTCCGGGGTCATGTGCCGGACGTTGTAGCCCTCGACAGCGACGACGCCCGGGTCCGCCGCGACGGATGCCGCGAGCTGACCGTGCCCGACGTCGACGGCGAGGACGCGCCGGGCGCCGCGCTCGCGGAGCACCTGGGAGAAGCCTCCGGTGGAGGCTCCCATGTCGAGGGCGAGCCGGCCCGCGACCGGGATCCGGAACCCGTCGAGCGCGGCGATGAGCTTGTGCGCGGCGCGGCTGACGTACTGGTCGGCGCCGTCGACGGTGAGCCGTGCATCGTCGGACACCTGCAGGGACGGCTTCACGGCGGGGCGCCCGTCGACGCGCACCATGCCGTCGGCGATCAGCGCCGCGGCATGGGTCCGTGAGCGTGCGAGGCCGCGGGCGGCGAGTGCGGCGTCGAGGCGGGTCACCGTGGCCCGCTGTCGAGGCGCTTCATCAGCTCGTCGTGCAGCGCGGAGTACGCCTCGGCGCGCGCGGCCAGCGGCTGGCCTTCGATGAGGCGAAGGCGACTCCACAGCGCGTCCGTGGGCTCGTCGACGCGGCGGGCGTCGGGCTCGGCGGTGTCGTCCATCCGTCCACTGTATCCCGCGCTGCGAGGGCGGGCGGGGTGACGCTCAGGGCCTGTGGAAAGGGTCCGCGTACAGACGCTCGGGGACGTCGAACACGTAGATCGCGGCCCCGGTGGCCCAGATCGCCGCGGCGCCCGCGCGCAGCAGGTCGATCTGCGCCGATCCCTCCGCGACGATCTCGACCTCGGCGCCGGTGACGCGCACGGATGCGCCGTTGACCGTGAACACGCCGTTCTTCTCGACGGTCTGCGGGTAGGGCTCGTGCAGTTCGCGCAGGTCGCCGAGGATGTAGGTCGGACGCGAGCCCTGCGGCGCGGCGAGGACGTGCTTGGGACGGTCGATGCCGGTGAGCACGAGCGCGGAGTCGATGCCGGCGCGGCAGGCGCCGAGGATGTCGGTGTCGAGCCGGTCGCCGATGAAGAGCGGGTTGGCGGCGCCGAAGCGGGCGATCGCCTCCTCGAAGATCGGGGTCTCGGGCTTGCCGGCGACGGTCGCGAGCCTGCCGATCGCGGTGTGCACGGCGGAGACCAGGGTGCCGTTGCCGGGGGCGACGCCGCGCTGCTGCGGGATGGTCCAGTCGGTGTTGGTGGCGATCCACGGGATGCCGCCCTCGTCCTCGGGCTGCTTGAGGGCGAAGGCGGCCTCGGCGAGGTCGGTCCAGGAGACGTGCGGGGCGAAGCCCTGCACCACGGCGTCGGGTCCGTCCTGCGCGCTGCGCGTGACGGTGTACCCGGCCTTCTCGGCCTCGTGCACGAGGCCGTCGCCGCCCACGACGAGAAGGGTCGCCGGCGGCGGGACGATGTCGGCGAGGAGCCGCATCGCCGCCTGCGGGCTGGTGATCACATCGTCGGGCCGCACGTCGAGGCCGAGTTCGCGCAGGTGTGCGGCGACCGAGGCATCCGTGCGGGCCGCGTTGTTCGTGATGTAGCCGAGCCGCACGGCCTCGGCGGCGCGGTTCAGGCTCTCCACGGCGTGCGGCAGCGGCCCGGGGCCGGCGTACACGACGCCGTCGAGGTCGGCGAGGACGGCGTCCCGCCCGGTCAGCGGGGTCGGCGGGGTGCTGCGGCGGAACAGCCCCATCAGGCCTCCCCCTCCTCCGGACGCTGAGCCTCTTCCGGACGCTGAGCCGGTTCCGGACGCTGAGCCCGTTCCGGACGCTGAGCCGGTTCCGGACGCTGAGCCTGTCGAAGCGTCGTCCCTTCCTCCGCGCCGGCCTCGCTCGCGTCGGCGTGGCCCTCGTCCTCGACGAGTCCGTCCTCGACGAGTCCGTCCTCGACGACGATCTCGTCCTCGTCGTCCTCGAGCCCGAGGGCGGATGCCGCGACCTCGGCCCGTTCGGTCCAGAACGCGGCCTCCTCGGTCCGGCCGAGGTCCTCGAGGACGGCGGCACGGGCGGCGAACAGAGCGGGACTCCACGCGAATGCGAGGTTCGGGTCGAGCTCGGGGATCTCGAGCTCGCCGAGCGCGAGCTCGGTCTCGCCGCGGTCGAGCCGGGCGCCGGACATGGCGATCGCCAGGGCCACGCGGACCTCGACCGGAAGGGACGCGCGGTCCACGGCGCGGCCCTCCTCGAGCGCGCGGTCGGGGCGGCCGACGCCGCGCTCGCTGTCGACGATGAGGGCGATCTGATCGTCGCGCCCGGAGATGCGGCGGTAGGTGCGCAGTTCGCGCAGGGCGAGGGCGAAGTCGCCCAGTGCGTAGGCGGTGATGCCGAGTGTCTCCCGCACGACGGCGACGCGACCGGCGCGCCGGGATGCCGCGAGGGCGTGCTCGTGCGCGCGCTGCGGGTCGTCGTCGATGAGCCGCGAGGCCATCGCCAGGTGCCGGGCCACCTGCTCGGCGTTCTCCTTGCTCAGCGTCTTCAGCTCGTTGCGCGCGGCCGGATGCAGGTCCTTGGGCGTGATGTCCTCGGGCAGCGGCGGCTCGGGAACGCGCTCGCGCACGGGAGCGTGCTCGTTGCGGGGGCGGTCCGCGCCGCCGCGCTGCGGGAATCCGCGCCGTTCGCCCGAGGGCTTGCGGTCGCCGTATGGGCGACGTTCGCCGGACTGGTTCCGGTCGCCGTAGGAACGGCGCTCGCCGGACTGGTTCCGGTCGCCGTATGGGCGACGTTCGCCGGACTGGTTCCGGTCACCGAACGGACGGCGCCCACCGGACTGATTCCGGTCACCGTACGGACGGCGCCCACCGGACTGGTTCCGGTTGCCGTACGGACGGCGTTCACCGGATGCGGCGCGGTCGCCGAACGGACGGCGCCCACCGGACTGATTCCGGTCACCGAACGGACGGCGCCCACCGGACTGATTCCGGTCGCCGTACGGGCGCCGTTCGCCCGACGGCTTACGCTCACCGTAGGGACGGCGCTCACCCGTTCCCCGCTCACCGCGGTCGGAGGCGTTCCGGTCGCGATCACCCTGCGGGCGACGCTTGCCGGCATCGGAGAAGCGCGGCATGCGCGCCCGGTCAGAGCCCGAACGCCGGTCCGCGGCTCCGTCCGCGTTCTCGCGACGGTCTCGCTGATCTTCCGACATTCTGACTCCCTGTTGTCTTGTTAACGCAAGATGGCCACCCAGCTCTGGGTGGCCATCTTACTTAAGAGAAGTCCGGCGGTGTCCTACTCTCCCACAGGGTCTCCCCTGCAGTACCATCGGCGCTGTGAGGCTTAGCTTCCGGGTTCGGAATGTGTCCGGGCGTTTCCCTCACGCTATGGCCGCCGAAACACTGTTGACATGTTCATCGGCAACACACTCGTGTGGTGTGTTGTTTGGTTCCGACCGTACGTCGAGAACCACAAAGTGGACGCGAGCTTTCTCAAGGGAAAGTGTTATCAAGTCGTCGGCTTATTAGTACCAGTCAGCTGCACCCATTGCTGGGCTTCCACATCTGGCCTATCAACCCAGTCGTCTGGCTGGGAGCCTCTCCACCCGAGGGTGATGGAAGTCTCATCTTGAGGCCGGCTTCCCGCTTAGATGCTTTCAGCGGTTATCCATCCCGAACGTAGCTAACCAGCGGTGCTCCTGGCGGAACAACTGGCACACCAGAGGTTCGTCCAACCCGGTCCTCTCGTACTAGGGTCAGATCCTCTCAAACTTCCTACGCGCGCAGCGGATAGGGACCGAACTGTCTCACGACGTTCTAAACCCAGCTCGCGTACCGCTTTAATGGGCGAACAGCCCAACCCTTGGGACCTACTCCAGCCCCAGGATGCGACGAGCCGACATCGAGGTGCCAAACCATGCCGTCGATATGGACTCTTGGGCAAGATCAGCCTGTTATCCCCGAGGTACCTTTTATCCGTTGAGCGACAGCGCTTCCACAAGCCACTGCCGGATCACTAGTCCCGACTTTCGTCCCTGCTCGACCTGTCAGTCTCACAGTCAAGCTCCCTTGTGCACTTACACTCGACACCTGATTGCCAACCAGGTTGAGGGAACCTTTGGGCGCCTCCGTTACTCTTTGGGAGGCAACCGCCCCAGTTAAACTACCCACCAGGCACTGTCCCTGAACCGGATCACGGTTCGAAGTTAGATATCCAGAGTGACCAGAGTGGTATTTCAACAATGACTCCACCCGAACTGGCGTCCGAGCTTCACCGTCTCCCACCTATCCTACACAAGCCACACCGAACACCAATACCAAGCTGCAGTAAAGGTCACGGGGTCTTTCCGTCCTGCTGCGCGTAACGAGCATCTTTACTCGTAATGCAATTTCGCCGAGTTCGCGGTTGAGACAGTTGGGAAGTCGTTACGCCATTCGTGCAGGTCGGAACTTACCCGACAAGGAATTTCGCTACCTTAGGATGGTTATAGTTACCACCGCCGTTTACTGGGGCTTAAATTCTCAGCTTCGCCTTGCGGCTAACCGGTCCTCTTAACCTTCCAGCACCGGGCAGGCGTCAGTCCGTATACATCGTCTTGCGACTTCGCACGGACCTGTGTTTTTAGTAAACAGTCGCTACCCACTAGTCTCTGCGGCCCCCACGCCCTTTCGGAGCAAGTCCTAATAAGCGGAGGGCCCCCTTCTCCCGAAGTTACGGGGGCATTTTGCCGAGTTCCTTAACCACGATTCTCTCGATCTCCTTGGTATTCTCTACCTGACCACCTGAGTCGGTTTGGGGTACGGGCGGCTAGAACCTCGCGTCGATGCTTTTCTCGGCAGCATAGGATCACCCACTTTTCATCCGCATCGTGTCTCAGCCTGTATGAGCCGCGGATTTGCCTACGACTCGGCCTACGCACTTGCACCAGGACAACCATCGCCTGGCTTGGGCTACCTTCCTGCGTCACACCTGTTAATACGCTAGCCGCACCAGCATGGGGTCGCGCGCTCCCCACCACGATGCCACCCGAAGGCGGCGGTGTGATGGTTCGGGCGCTTAGCACCACTGGATTGACTGGGGCGGTTCTTCGCCGGTACGGGAATATCAACCCGTTGTCCATCGACTACGCCTGTCGGCCTCGCCTTAGGTCCCGACTTACCCAGGGAAGATTAGCTTGACCCTGGAACCCTTGGTCTTCCGGAGGACGTGTTTCTCACACGTCTTTCGCTACTCATGCCTGCATTCTCACTCGTGTGGCCTCCACGGCTAGATCACTCTGCCGCTTCACCGCCCACACGACGCTCTCCTACCCATCAACACGGCTGGACCACGAAGGCCTACCAAAAATGTCAATGCCACAACTTCGGTGGCGTGCTTGAGCCCCGTTACATTGTCGGCGCGGAATCACTTGACCAGTGAGCTATTACGCACTCTTTCAAGGGTGGCTGCTTCTAAGCCAACCTCCTGGTTGTCTGAGCAACTCCACATCCTTTTCCACTTAGCACGCGCTTTGGGACCTTAGATGGTGGTCTGGGTTGTTTCCCTCTCGACTATGAAGCTTATCCCCCACAGTCTCACTGCTGCGCTCTCACTTACCGGCATTCGGAGTTTGGCTGACGTCAGTAACCTGGTGGGGCCCATCGGCCATCCAGTAGCTCTACCTCCGGCAAGAAACACGCAACGCTGCACCTAAATGCATTTCGGAGAGAACCAGCTATCACGAAGTTTGATTGGCCTTTCACCCCTATCCACAGCTCATCCCCTCAGTTTTCAACCTAAGTGGGTTCGGCCCTCCACGACGTCTTACCGTCGCTTCAGCCTGGCCATGGATAGATCACTTCGCTTCGGGTCTAGGACATGCGACTCAAACGCCCTATTCAGACTCGCTTTCGCTACGGCTACCCCACACGGGTTAACCTCGCCACATATCACTAACTCGCAGGCTCATTCTTCAAAAGGCACGCTGTCACACCTACCAGGGGTGCTCCAACGGTTTGTAAGCAAACGGTTTCAGGTACTATTTCACTCCCCTCCCGGGGTACTTTTCACCTTTCCCTCACGGTACTTGTCCGCTATCGGTCATCTGGGAGTATTTAGGCTTATCAGGTGGTCCTGACAGATTCACACGGGATTTCTCGGGCCCCGTGCTACTTGGGATACACTCCACGCTGCGAACCGCATTTCGACTACGGGGCTGGCACCCACTACGGCTGGCCTTTCAAGACCATTCGTCTATACGATCGCATCACGTCGGCCACTCGGCAGAACGACCAGGAGAGTCCCGCAACCCCGGATATGCAACGCCTGCCGGCTCTCACACACACCCGGTTTAGCCTCATCCGCTTTCGCTCGCCACTACTCACGGAATCACGGTTGTTTTCTCTTCCTGTGGGTACTGAGATGTTTCACTTCCCCACGTTCCCTCTACCCGCCCTATATATTCAGACGGGAGTCACCAGGTCGGCACGCCGCCCGGCGGGGTTTCCCCATTCGGAGATCCTCGGATCAAAACTCGCTTATCAGTTCCCCGAGGCTTATCGCAGATTGCTACGTCCTTCTTCGGCTCCAGATGCCAAGGCATCCACCGTTTGCTCTTAAAGACTTGAAATCACATGAGCACGACCAACCCCAAAAGGGCCGGTCGAAGTTTTCTTTAAGATGCTCGCGTCCACTGTGTAGTTCTCAAAGTACGGGCGGTCCCCCTCCCCCACCACCACCACGGCGACAGAAGAAAGGGCCACGAGGTCCAGTCCAACCCGAAAGCCGGCCCGGTCCCTCAGGACCCAACAGCGTGCAGACGCCCCGCTCACCACCCCCCACCTTCCAACCACCGAAGCGGCGTACTAGCAGAAGACAGCTGCGCTGACGTCATGTCAAATGTTCCACCCATGAGCTGACCGGCGGGAACGTTCGCCCCGAACCGGCGCCTGGACACCAACAGGTGCCAGATGCTCCTTAGAAAGGAGGTGATCCAGCCGCACCTTCCGGTACGGCTACCTTGTTACGACTTAGTCCTAATCACCGATCCCACCTTCGACGGCTCCCTCCACAAGGGTTAGGCCACCGGCTTCAGGTGTTACCGACTTTCATGACTTGACGGGCGGTGTGTACAAGACCCGGGAACGTATTCACCGCAGCGTTGCTGATCTGCGATTACTAGCGACTCCGACTTCATGAGGTCGAGTTGCAGACCTCAATCCGAACTGGGACCGGCTTTTTGGGATTCGCTCCACCTCGCGGTATCGCAGCCCTTTGTACCGGCCATTGTAGCATGCGTGAAGCCCAAGACATAAGGGGCATGATGATTTGACGTCATCCCCACCTTCCTCCGAGTTGACCCCGGCAGTATCCCATGAGTTCCCACCATAACGTGCTGGCAACATAGAACGAGGGTTGCGCTCGTTGCGGGACTTAACCCAACATCTCACGACACGAGCTGACGACAACCATGCACCACCTGTTCACGAGTGTCCAAAGAGTTCCCTATTTCTAGGGCGTTCTCGTGTATGTCAAGCCTTGGTAAGGTTCTTCGCGTTGCATCGAATTAATCCGCATGCTCCGCCGCTTGTGCGGGTCCCCGTCAATTCCTTTGAGTTTTAGCCTTGCGGCCGTACTCCCCAGGCGGGGAACTTAATGCGTTAGCTGCGTCACGGAATCCGTGGAAAGGACCCCACAACTAGTTCCCAACGTTTACGGGGTGGACTACCAGGGTATCTAAGCCTGTTTGCTCCCCACCCTTTCGCTCCTCAGCGTCAGTTACGGCCCAGAGATCTGCCTTCGCCATCGGTGTTCCTCCTGATATCTGCGCATTCCACCGCTACACCAGGAATTCCAATCTCCCCTACCGCACTCCAGTCTGCCCGTACCCACTGCAGGCCCGAGGTTGAGCCTCGGGTTTTCACAGCAGACGCGACAGACCGCCTACGAGCTCTTTACGCCCAATAATTCCGGATAACGCTTGCGCCCTACGTATTACCGCGGCTGCTGGCACGTAGTTAGCCGGCGCTTTTTCTGCAGGTACCGTCACTCACGCTTCTTCCCTGCTAAAAGAGGTTTACAACCCGAAGGCCGTCATCCCTCACGCGGCGTTGCTGCATCAGGCTTGCGCCCATTGTGCAATATTCCCCACTGCTGCCTCCCGTAGGAGTCTGGGCCGTGTCTCAGTCCCAGTGTGGCCGGTCACCCTCTCAGGCCGGCTACCCGTCGACGCCTTGGTGAGCCATTACCTCACCAACAAGCTGATAGGCCGCGAGCCCATCCCCAACCGAAAAAATCTTTCCAACCACAGACCATGCGGCCATGGCACATATCCAGTATTAGACGCCGTTTCCAGCGCTTATCCCAGAGTCAGGGGCAGGTTGCTCACGTGTTACTCACCCGTTCGCCACTAATCCACCCAGCAAGCTGGGCTTCATCGTTCGACTTGCATGTGTTAAGCACGCCGCCAGCGTTCATCCTGAGCCAGGATCAAACTCTCCGTAAAAAAACAGAAGCCAACCAACAACCGGGAAAACAGTCGAAGGCCAGCGAGTTCAATCATGACCAAAACGAATGTCACTGACATCCGCAAATTGATCCAAAGGAATTCTCAACGACTCCGAAAAGCCGACGAGGATAATTTGGCATTTGACAAGTGCACGCTGTTGAGTTCTCAAGGATCGGACGCACCCACACACCCACCAACCAAGGCAGGACGCGCAGGGCAACTTCGCAATCTGTCCGGGCACCGTTGAGGCTGTGCAGCCTTCCGGACCCGGGCCCTCCATCCTACACCAACGTGACCACTGATGTGAAGTAGGAGGTGTGTCCGCCGCTTGGAGGGGAGCTGGACCTTCCGGCCTTCCGCTCAACCGCTTGGGGCGAACAGGTAATAACTTACGCGGATCCCGCCGACCCGGCAAATCGGCCTCGGATCCCGGGCGTGTCGTACGATCGGCGCATGGCCGACGACCCCGCGCTCCCCCTGCTGGAGCGGCTCTCCGCCGAGCTCCGGCTGCCGGCGTCCGTGCTGGTCCCCGCGGCTCCGCCGCAGCCGGTGCCGCTCCCCTCCCGGCTGGCGACCGGCGCGCTGGCGTGGGCATCCATCCTCGCCGCCGCGGCGTCCGCCGGTGACGGGCGGCGCCCGCCGGCGGTCCCCGACCCCGAGCGCATCGCGGCGGCGTACCGGAGCGACCGCCTGCTCACCATCGACGGCATCGCTCCCGATGTCTGGTCTGCGCTCTCCGGCTTCTGGCGGGCGCGGGACGGCTGGATCCGCACGCACGGCAACTACCCGCATCACGCGCGGGCGCTCCGCCGCGGTCTCGCCCTCCCCGCGGACGCCGCGGCCGGGCGGACCGCCGAGACCATCGCGGGTCTGGACGCCGAGGACGCCGTCACCCGGATCACCGACGCCGGCGGCCTGGCCGTGCGCGTGCTGCCCGAGGATCCCGCCCGGGACCGCGAGCTGCGGCGGCGCGCGCTGATCCCGGTGACCCGTCTGTCGACGGAGGGCCCGACCCGCCAGGTCCGGACAGACCCGGCGCTCCCGCTCGCCGGCATCCGCATTCTCGACCTCACCCGCGTGATCGCCGGCCCCGTGTGCACGCGCACGCTGGCACTCCTCGGGGCCGAGGTGCTCCGCATCGACCCGCCGGGCCTGGCGGAGCCCGAATGGCAGCACCTCGACACCGGGCACGGGAAGCGGTCCGCGATCGCGGACGCCCGAGCCGCGACCGTGGACGCCCTGATCGACGGCGCGGATGTGGTCGTCCTCGGCTACCGCCCGAGCGGGCTGGCGGCGATCGGCCTCTCCCCCGACACGCTCGCGGCCCGCCGCCCCGGCCTCGTGATCGCACAGCTCAGCGCGTGGGGCGAGGGCGTGCCCGATCGGCGCGGCTTCGACAGTCTGGTGCAGGCCGAGTCGGGAATCGCGGTCATCGAGTCGCCCGACGGCGAGCGGCCCGGCGCGCTTCCCGCACAGGCGCTCGACCACAGCGCCGGCTATCTCCTCGCCGCCGGCGTGTGCACGGCGCTCCGACGCCGTCGGGACGAGGGCGGCACCTGGCTCGTGCGCACCTCGCTCCGGCGGGTGGCGGCGGAGCTGCTCGGGATGCCGCGACGGAGCGAGCCCGAGCCGGAGCGTCCGTTCGATCCCGCCGCGCATTCGCAGGCGTTCGAGGTCGCCGGTCGCGCCGTGGTCACCGCGGCATCCGCGATCCCGGGCTTCGCGTACGCGGCGCCGCGCCCGTGGGGCGCGGACGTTCCGTCCTGGTGAGCGGCCGCGCCGAGCGGCGGCCCGCTCGACCCGCGACTGAGCACGAGGCGCGGCTCAGCGGCGCCGGCGCGCGGCGAGCACGATGCACAGCGCCAGCGTCGCCGCGCCCCACACCGCGCACGCCGGCGGCAGCACCCGGTAGGCGAGGTGCTGCGGGGTGAACTCGGCGGTGAACGGCCCGAGGGCGACGAGCCCGGCGACCCAGGCGACCACCAGCACCGCGGGCAGCGCCAGCCACCAGCCGAGCCGTGCCCACGCGGGGAGCACCCGCGTGATCGGCGTCGATGCGTCCCGGCGCGACAGCCAGAGCACCGCGAACACCGCCAGCACGGCGAGACCTGCGGCGCTCGAGCCGTGCTGCAGCCACTTGTAGCCGAGCAGCGGGCCCCACTGCTCCTGCAGCGCCGGGATCGCGGTGACGCCCCAGCGTCCCTCGTGGGTGAACAGGTCCCAGGCGATGTGCGAGAACACGCCCAGCAGCAGCGATCCCGCCAGGAGCACCGGGTACCGGACGCCGCGGCCGACCCCGACCGCGTGCCGCGCGGCATCCGCCGCCGGCTCCGACCACTCGGCCGGCAGCCGGCGCGCCACCGCGGCGGGCATCAGCTCCGGCACCACCGGCCTCAGCAGCACGCGCCACACCAGGAACAGCAGGAACGCGAGCGCCGCGGTCCAGATCGCGTTCCCGAAGGCGTGCGTGAACCCGTAGTCCAGCACCCGCAGGAACAGCGGCAGGTCCGGGGTCATCGCGCCCACGGCGATCGCGCCGGGCACCAGCGGAGTGCGCAGGAACGGCAG
Organism: Microbacterium sp. EF45047; assembly: GCF_028472845.1. Taxonomy (NCBI): domain Bacteria; kingdom Bacillati; phylum Actinomycetota; class Actinomycetes; order Micrococcales; family Microbacteriaceae; genus Microbacterium; species Microbacterium sp. EF45047. The sequence goes on from NZ_CP069429.1 coordinate 1,726,862, forward strand.
CGCCACCACCGCATGGCTGGGTGTCAACGGCATCCGCTGCCCCTCCGCGGTCGGCTCAGCGCAGGAACACGCCGGCGAGCGTCTTCTTGCCCCGCCGCAGCACCGACACGCCGCCTGGCAGCGAGCCCTGCACCGTCGCCGTGTCGTCCGCGACGCGCGCGCCGTCGAGGGAGACGCCGCCCTGCGAGATCGCGCGGCGCGCCTCGGAGACGCTGCTGACCAGGCCGGTCTCGACGAGCGCCTCGGTCACCGGCGTGCCGGCCGCCACGGTCGCGTTCGGCAGCTCCTCGAGCGCGGTGCGCAGCGTGCCCGCATCGAGGGCGGCGAGGTCGCCCTGGCCGAACAGCGCCTCGGACGCGGCGATCGCCGCGGCCGTCGCCTCGGGGCCGTGTACGGTGGCGCACACCTCCAGGGCGAGGCGCTTCTGCGCGGCGCGCCGGAACGGCTCGGCCTCCACGAGCGCGGCGTACTCCTCGATCTCGGCCCGGGTGAGGAAGGTGAACACCTTCAGCCGGTCGATGACGTCGGCGTCGTCGGTGTTCAGCCAGAACTGGTACATCCGGTACGGGCTGCACATCTCCGGATCCAGCCAGATCGCGTTGCCCTCGCTCTTGCCGAACTTCGTGCCGTCGCTGTTCGTGATCAGAGGGGTGCCGATCGCGTGCACCGAGACGCCCTCGACACGGTGGATGAGGTCGGTGCCGCTGGTGAGGTTGCCCCACTGGTCGCTGCCGCCGGTCTGCAGCACGCAGTCGTACGTGCGGTACAGCTCGAGGAAGTCCATGCCCTGCAGGATCTGGTAGCTGAACTCGGTGTAGCTGATGCCGGCCTCGGAGTTCAGCCGCGCGGCGACGGCGTCCTTCTTCAGCATCGTGCCGACGCGGTAGTGCTTGCCGATCTCGCGCAGGAAGTCGATCGCGCTCAGCGGCGCGGTCCAGTCGAGGTTGTTGACGATGCGCGCGGCGTTCTCGCCCTCGAAGCTGAGGAAGCGCTCCACCTGGGCGCGCAGCCGGCCCACCCACTCCTCGACGGTCTCGCGGGTGTTCAGGGTGCGCTCGGCGGTCGGCCGCGGGTCGCCGATGAGGCCGGTGGAGCCGCCGACGAGCCCGAGCGGCTTGTGCCCGGCGAGCTGGATGCGCCGCAGCGTGAGCAGCTGGACGAGGTTGCCCAGGTGCAGGCTCGGCGCGGTCGGGTCGAAGCCGCAGTAGTAGGTGATCGGGTCCCCGGCAAGCAGGGCGCGCAGCGCCTCCGGATCGGTGGACACGTGGACGAGTCCGCGCCACACGAGCTCGTCCCACACGTTCTCGAACGAGGGATCGAGCGCCACCGGCGCGGTCGTCAGAGCGGGATTCGACACGCGTTCCAGGCTATCAGCGCGCCGGACGCGTCCCGTGCGGCGCCCTCGGGTCAGGGGGCCCGGGATCAGGCGTTCACGCTCCACCAGACCAGGAAGGCGGCGGCGAGGGCGATCACCCAGCTGACCAGGCTGCCGACGAGGAAGTACTCCGCGCGCGCACCGGTCTCCCCGTCGCGGGAGATCTCGGGGAAGCGCACGATGCCCTTCGCCGCCAGCATCGCGGCGAGCAGCGAGTATGCCGTGGCGAGGGTGAGCAGGAACACGATGAGGCGTTCGAGCGGCCCGATCAGGCGCCCGCCCTTGAATCCGCCCGTGAGCGGCGCCGGCACCGCCGCGGGAGGCGGGACCGCGGATGCCGAGGCCGAGGGCTCGGATCCCGGGGCCGAGGACTCGGGTCTCGGGGTCGAGGGCTCGGATGCCGCCGTGGGGCCTGCGAAGCCGACCTCGGCGGGGTGCCAGGCGTGCTCCCCCGCCAGCGCCGCGCGGACGACGACGTTCCCGGATTCCAGCAGGAAGGCCACGACGCCCAGCACGAGGAGGGCCAGATCCGCCGAGACCTCGCCGAACGGCGTGTCCAGCCGCCACACGCCGCCGAGGACGCCGGCCGGCCCCCGATCGCCCAGCCAGAGCACGGCCGCCGCCGTGATCGCGCCGAGGGCGACCGCGGGCCAGAACGCCATGCGCGACTCGCCGCGATCCGGCATGCTCCACACCCAGCCGGCCCCGGCGGCGAGCGCGGCGACCGCCGGCAGCACCGCATCCGTGAGCCCCCCGATGACGAGCGCGGCCGCGGCGACGACGAGGTAGCCGATCCATCGCCGCTCGACGAACTGGCGCACGAGATCCGCCGCCCCGACGACGAGCAGGACGAGCCCGGCGACGATCACGACGCCCCTCCGCTCAGCTGCGGCAGCCCCTGCAGGATCGCCACCGCCCCGCTGCGGCGGAGCGCCTTCGACACGCTGGGCTGCGTGATGCCCTCCTGTTCCGCGAGCTCCTGCTGCGAGGTGCCGATCAGACGCCCGTACGCCAGGCGCCGTTCCCGCTCGCTCATCGCGCCGACCAGCTCGTCGCGCAGCAGCAGATAGGCGTTCGCGGCGGCCACGGTGCTCTCCATGACCTCATCCTGCCCCTCGGCGGCCACGATCCAGCTGCGCGCGCTCGGCATGCCGCCCCGCTCGTGCTCCTGGACGATCCCGATCGCCGCCCGCGCCGCCCACCATCCCGGCCCGTCGCTGAGCGGGCCCCCGGAGGAGTCGAAGGCGCGGATCTCGCCGACGCCGAGCCCGAATCGGAAGCCCAGTCCCCCCGGCAGCGCCAGCTGCAGCATCAGCAGCGAGGTCAGCGCCTCGCCGAGACCGCCGTACACCCCCTGCTGCTCGTCCCCCACGGTGGGCGTCAGCGGCTGGACGGCCAGCGGCCGATCCCGCTCCACCCGAGCGATGGTGTGATCCAGCATCCGCTGCGCCGCGGCGCGATCGCGCAGCCGGCGGGAGCCGACGATGTCCGCGATGACCGCGATGACCATGACATAACCTTATCACGAATATCTCGGTAAGATTCTGTATAAAGGCATATACCGAAAATATAACCGTATACGGCATTATCGGGCGACGGCAGACCTCAGAGACCGAGGGCGTGGACGGCGGCCTGCGCGCGCGCGATCAGCTCGGTGCGCTGTTCGGCGACCCGCTCCGGCGCCGTGCCGCCGGCTCCCGCGCGGGAGGCCACGGAGCCCTCGATCGAGAGCACGTCGCGCACTTCGGGCGTCAGCCGCTCGGACACCGAGCGGAGCAGCTCGTCGTCGGCATCCTCGAGCCCGATCCCGCGCTCCTCGCACGCCCGCACCAGCGCACCCGAGATCTCGTGCGCGTCGCGGAACGGCACCCGCCGCTTGACCAGCCACTCCGCGACGTCGGTGGCGAGCGAGAAGCCCTCCGGGGCCAGCGCCGCCATCCGCGCGGTGTCGAACCTCAGCGTCGCGATCATGCCGGCGAACGCGGGCAGGACGACCTCGAGGGTCTGCACCGAGTCGAAGACCGGCTCCTTGTCCTCCTGCAGATCGCGGTTGTACGCCAGGGGCAGCCCCTTGAGGGTCGCCAGCAGGCCGGTGAGGTTGCCGATCAGCCGACCCGACTTGCCGCGCGCGAGTTCGGCGATGTCGGGGTTCTTCTTCTGCGGCATGATGCTCGATCCGGTCGAGTACGCGTCGTCGAGCGTGACGAAGCCGAACTCACGCGTGTTCCAGAGGATGATCTCCTCGCTCAGCCGGGAGATGTCCACCCCGGTCATCGCCGCGATGAAGGCGAACTCGGCGACGACGTCGCGCGCCGACGTGCCGTCCAGCGAGTTCTCCGCCGGCCGGTCCAGGCCGAGCTCGCGCGCGACGAGAGCCGGGTCGAGGCCGAGCGTGGACCCGGCGAGCGCGCCCCCGCCGTACGGGGACACCCCGGCGCGCCGGCGCCAGTCGACGAGTCGCTCGAGCTCGCGCACCAGCGGCCAGGCGTGCGCCTGCAGGTGGTGGGCGAGCAGCACCGGCTGCGCGTGCTGCAGGTGCGTGCGCCCCGGCAGGATCGCGGACGGATGCGCCTCGGCCTGCGCGACGAGCGCGTCGACGACGCGCAGGATGTCGCGGGCGATCACCCGGGCGTGGTCGATGAGGTACATCCGCACCAGCGTCGCGATCTGGTCGTTGCGGCTGCGGCCGGCGCGCAGGCGCCCGCCCAGTTCCGGGCCGACCTCGGCGATGAGCGCCTTCTCGAGGGCACCGTGCACGTCCTCGTCGCCCGGGTCGGGGCGCAGGCTGCCGTCGGCGATCCGTGCGGCGAGGGCGTCCAGGCCCTCGTGCATCCGCCGCGCCTCCTCCGGCTCGAGGTACCCGGCTGCCTCCAGCGCGGTGGCGTGGGCGTGCGAGCCGGCGATGTCGTAGGGAGCGAGCGCCCAGTCGAAGTGGGTGGACCGGCTGAGCTCGGCGAGCTCGGGCGAGGGTCCCCCGGCGAAGCGGGCGCCCCACAGGGCGCCGTCGTTGGTGGTGCCGGCCATCAGTCGTCCTTCTTCCCGAGCAGCCACACCAGCAGCGCCTTCTGCGCGTGCAGACGGTTCTCCGCCTCGTCCCAGACGACGCTCTGCGGGCCGTCGATCACCTCGGAGTCGACCTCGTAGCCGCGGTCGGCGGGGAGGCAGTGGATGAAGATCGCCTCCGGGTCGGCGAGCCCCATGATGCCGGAGGTCACCTTGTAGCCGCCGAGGTCGCGGATGCGGGCGATCTTCTCCTCCTCCTTGCCCATCGACACCCAGGTGTCGGTGACGATGACGTCGGCGCCGGCCGCCGCCTCCTCGGGGTCGGTGAGCAGCGTGATCGATCCGCCGGTCTCCGCGGCTCGGCGCTCGGCATCCGCCACGACGTCCTCGCGCGGCGCGTACGCCGCCGGCGAGGCGACCCGCACGTGCATGCCGGCGGTGACCCCGGCAAGCACGTAGGAGTGCGCCATGTTGTTGCGGCCGTCGCCGAAGAAGCTGAGCGTGAGCCCCGCGAGCCGGCCCTTGTGCTCGCGGATGGTGAGCAGGTCGGCGAGCAGCTGACAGGGGTGGAAGTCGTCGGAGAGGGCGTTGATGACCGGCACCCGGGTGCCGGCGGCCATCTCCTCCAGGCCGGACTGCGCGTAGGTGCGCCACACGATCGCGGCCACCTGGCGCTCCAGCACCCGCGCCGTGTCGGAGGGGGTCTCCTTGCCGCCCAGCTGGCTGTTCGCGGTGGAGATGATCAGCGGCGAGCCGCCGAGGTCGGCGATGCCGACCGCGAACGACACGCGGGTGCGGGTGGAGGACTTGTCGAAGATCACCGCGACGGTCTGCGGACCGGCGAGAGCCTTGTTCGACCAGCGGTCCTTCTTCAGCTCGAGGGCGAGGTCGAGGATCTCGGCCTGCTCGGCCGGGGTGAGGTCGTCGTCGCGCAGCAGGTGGCGGGTCACTTCTGGGTCTCCAAGGGGGCGTCGATGGTCTCGGCGACGGCGGCGAGCGCCGCGCCGAACAGGGTGAGGAACTCCGACACCTCGGCATCGCCGATGGTGTAGGCGGGGGCGATGCGGATCACGTCGTCGGCGGGCGCGTTCACGATCAGCCCGCGCTCGTGGGCGGCCTCGCGCACGCGGCCGGCGACCGGATGCGCGAGGGTGATGCCGATGAGCAGCCCCGCGCCCCGCGTGCCGGTGACCAGCGGCAGGCCGCTCACGCCGTCGCGCAGCTGGGCGCCGCGAGCGGTCACGTTGCCGAGCAGCCCCTCGTCCTCGATGTGGCCGAGGACGGCATCCGCCACGGCGCTGGCCAGCGGGTTGCCGCCGAAGGTGGAGTTGTGCGTGCCGGGGTAGAACAGCTCGCTGGCCGCGCCGAAGGTGATCAGGGCACCGAGCGGGAACCCGGCGCCGATGCTCTTGGCGAGGGTCACCGCGTCGGGCGTCACGCCGTCCCGGCCGAAGGCCTCCTCACGCTGGAAGGCGAACCATTCGCCGGTGCGTCCGGAGCCGGTCTGCACCTCGTCGAGGATGAGCAGCGCGTCGTGAGCGGTGGACAGCTCGCGGGCGCGGGTCAGGAAGCCCTCGGGCAGCTCCACGACCCCGGCCTCGCCCTGGATGGGTTCGACGATGATGGCCGACACGGTGTCGTCGAACGCCTGCTCCAGGCTGTCCAGGGTGCGGGCGACCGTGCGCACCCCCGGGATGGCGGGCTGGAACGGGTCGCGGTAGGCGGCCTTGGGCGTCAGCGACAGCGCCCCCATGGTGCGGCCGTGGAACGCGCCCTCCACGACGAGGATGGTCGGCCGCTCCGCACCGCCGTGCAGGCGGGCGAGCTTGATCGCCATCTCGTTCGCCTCGGTGCCGGAGTTCGCGAGGAAGACCCGCCCCTGCTCGCCGGTGCCCGCGAGGCGCTTCAGCCGGGCGGCGAGAGCGAGCTGCTGCGGGGTGGCGAAGTAGTTCGACACGTGCGCGAGGGTCGCCGCCTGCCGGGACACGGCCTCGACGAAGACCGGATGCGCGTGGCCCAGGCAGTTCACGGCGATGCCGCCGAGGAAGTCCAGGTAACGGTTTCCGTCGGCGTCCCACACCTGGGATCCCTCACCGTGGGTGAGCAGCGCCAGCCGCCCGCCGAGATTCATCAGGTCGCGGGACGCATCGTGCTGCCAGCCGATCATCAGCGCACCACCTCCGTGCCGATCCCCTTGCTGGTGAACAGCTCGACGAGCACCGAGTGCGGCACCCGCCCGTCGATGATGGCGGCCGCTCCCACGCCGCCCTCGACGGCGTCGAGGCAGGCGCGCATCTTCGGGATCATCCCCGACTCCAGCGTCGGCAGCATCTGCACCAGCTCGGCGGAGGTGAGGTGCGAGACGAGGGAGTCGCGGTTGGGCCAGTCCGCGTACAGCCCGGGCACGTCGGTGAGGATGACGAGCTTGCGCGCCCCGAGGGCGACTGCGAGGGCGGATGCCGCGGCATCCGCGTTCACGTTCAGGGACTGCCCGGGGTGGTCGAGATCGGGGGCGATCGAGGAGACCACGGGGATGCGGCCGGCGGCGAGGTGGTCGAGCACCGGCGTCGGGTCGACCTGGACCACGTCCCCGACGCGGCCGAGGTCGACCTCCTCGCCGTCCACGACGACGCCGCGGCGGCGGCCGCCGAACAGGCCGGCGTCCTCGCCGCTCAGGCCGGTGGCGATCGGTCCGTGCGAGTTGATCTTCGCCACCAGCTGCGGGTTGACCTGCCCGGTGAGCACCATCCGCACCACCGTGATCGCCTCGGTGCTGGTCACCCGGTAGCCGCCGCGGAACTCGCTGGGGATGGCCAGCCGGTCGAGCATGTTCGAGATCTGGGGGCCGCCGCCGTGCACGACGACGGGCTGCACGCCGACGTAGCGCAGGTAGGCGATGTCCTGGGCGAACGCGTCCTGCAGCTCCTCCGAGACCATAGCGTTCCCGCCGTACTTGACGACGACGATCTGATCGCGGAAGGTCTTCAGCCACGGCAGCGACTCGATGAGGGTCGCCGCCTTGACCGCGGCCTCCTCGGGCGGGGTGTCTTGCAGGTCTGTCATGAGGCGTAGGCGCTGTTCTCGTGCACGTAGTCGTGGGTCAGGTCGTTGGTGAGGATGGTCGCGGTCTCGTCGCCGGCCTTCAGGTCGATGACGAGGTGCGTGGCGCGCGGGGTCAGATCGACCTCCTCGCGCGGGCGGTCGGGCCCGCCGGCGGTGCAGACGCGGACGCCGTTCATCCAGACGTCGACGTCGTACGGGTCGAACACGGCGCGGGTGGTGCCGATCGCGGCGAGCACGCGCCCCCAGTTCGGGTCGTTGCCGAAGATCGCCGCCTTGAACAGGTTGTTGCGGGCGACGGAGCGGCCCACCTCGACCGCGTCCTCCTCGGAGGCGGCGCCCTTCACCTCGATGGTGATGTCGTGGCTGGCGCCCTCGGCGTCCTGCTGCAGCTTGCGGGCGAGCTCGAGGCACACCTCGGTGAGCGCGGCGGTGAACTCGTCGAGGTCGGGGCGGATGCCGCTGGCCGCGTTGGCGAGCAGCGTGACCTGGTCGTTGGTGGACATGCATCCGTCCGAGTCGAGCCGGTCGAAGCTGACGTGCGTGGCGCGGCGCAGCGCGGCATCCGCGTCGACGGCCTCGAGGTCGGCATCCGTGGTGAGCACGACGAGCATCGTCGCCAGGCCCGGCGCGAGCATCCCGGCGCCCTTCGCCATGCCGCCGATCGTCCAGCCGTCGCGCTCGGCGACCGCGGTCTTGGCGACCGTGTCGGTGGTCATGATGGCCTCCGCCGCCGCCTGCCCGCCGTCCGCGCTGAGCTCCGCGACGCCCTGCTCGACGCCGGCGAGCACCCGGGCGCGGAACTGCTCGTCGCCGGTGCCGATGAGGCCCGTGGAGCAGACGAGCACGTCGCCCGCGCTCACCCCAAGGAGCTCGGCCGCCTTCTCCGCGGTGAGATGGGTGGTCTGGAACCCGAAGCTGCCGGTGAAGCAGTTCGCCCCGCCGGAGTTGAGCACGATCGCCTCGACGGTGCGGTCGACGATCACCTGCTGCGACCACAGGATCGGGTTGGCCTTGGCGCGGTTCGTGGTGAACACGGCGGCGCCGACCTTGCGCGGGCCGCGGTTGACGACCACGGCGACGTCGGGCTTTCCGGTGGACTTCAGCCCGGCGGCGACGCCGGCGGCCTCGAACCCATGGGGTGCGGTGACGGTCACGGTGCCACTCCGTTCACGGTGAGGGCGCGGTCCTCGGGGAGACCGAGCGCGATGTTCATGGACTGGATCGCCGCCCCGGCGGTGCCCTTGACGAGGTTGTCGACGGCGGTGACCACGACGACGCGGTTCGCGGCCCGGTCGACGGCGAGGCCCATCAGCGCGGTGTTGGCGCCGAGCACGTCCGCGGTGCGGGGGAAGTGTCCCTCGGGCAGCAGCTGCACGAAGGTCTCGTCGCCGTAGGCGCCCTCCCACGCGTCGCGGATGTCGGTGTCGGTGACGCCTTCGGCGATCGGGGCGGTGGAGGTGGCGAGGATGCCGCGCGCCATCGGCACAAGGACCGGCGTGAAGGAGATGCGGATGCCGTCGTCCCCCCGATCGTGGAGCGAGGACGCCGCCAGCGCCTGCCGGATCTCCGGGATGTGCCGGTGCGTGCCTCCGACGGCGTACGGGTTCGCGGTGCCCAGCAGCTCGCTGCCGAGCAGGTGCGGCTTCAGGCTCTTGCCCGCCCCGGACGGCCCGACCGCGAGGACGGTGACGATGTCGGACGGGTCGATCACCCCGGCCGCCACACCGGGGGCCAGGCTGAGGCTGACCGTGGAGGCGTTGCAGCCGGGGGCGGCGATGCGGGTCGCGCCGCGCAGGTGCTCGCGCTGCTTGCCGCCGCCGACGGGCAGCTCGGGCACGCCGTAGGTCCACGGCTCGTGGAACGCGCCGCCGTAGAAGGCATCCCAGGCGTCCCGCGAGGTGAGCCGGTGGTCCGCGCCCGCGTCGATCACCAGCGGCGCGTCGCCGAGGGCATCCGTGTATTGCCCGGATTGCCCGTGCGGCAGGGCGAGGAAGACGATGTCGTGGCCGGCGAGGATCTCCGGGGTCGTCTCCTGGAGGGTGAGGTGCGCGAGGGAGCGCAGGTGCGGCTGGTGTTCGATGAGAGGCTGACCGGCGTTCGAGTGTGCCGTGACGGTGCGGATCTCGATGTCGGGATGCCCGGCGAGCAGGCGCAGGATCTCGCCTCCTGCGTAGCCGGATGCGCCGGAGACGGCGACGGTGTACGTCATGTTGCCACCTTAACGGTCGTGGGTTCCGCTCCGATCGGTTGTTGCCGTGCGACAACGGGCCGGAGCGCTGGCCGGGGACGGCGACCCGGCTCACCCCGTCGGCGGTGGGTCCGCGGACACGACGGGAGGCGGGGTCGCCTAGATTCGGCGGCCGCCGCGGCGTCGGCGCACGACAGGGACGCTCGGGACGAGCGTCGGACGGGGGTGCGCGGCCGAAGGCATGTCGCGACGATAGCGGTCGCGTCGCGGCCTCCGCAAATCCTCTGCCCTTTCGAATCGCGCAATCGGCCGGGCCGGATTCCCGCCGATTGCGCGATTCCGATCACAGGGGTGGCGCGGCGAAGAAGGCGAGCTCGTGGGCGGCGGAGCGCTCGAACGCGGTGAACATGCGCTGCCGGGTCGCGGTGTCCGCGGTCGACGCCGCGGCGGCGGTGATGTCGGTCGCGCGGCGGCTCGCGGCGGAGAACGCCGGATCGCCGTAGGTCGCCAGCCAGGAGGCGTACGGATGCCCGGGATCCTGCGTGTACGCGCCGAAATCCCCGGCCCGCAGCCGCTCGCCGAGGTCCGCGTACAGCCAGTAGCAGGGCAGCAGGGCGGCGACGAGCTCCGCGTATCCACCGCCGTGCGCGACGGAGCGGAGATGGTCGAGGTACGCCCTGGTGGCCGGGGCGGGGTCGCCGGCGGGCTCGCCCAGCCACGACTCGTGCAGCTCCCGCTCGACCGCGATGCAACGCGCCGCGGATTCCGCCCAGAACACCTGTTCCGGTGCGGAGGGCGCGCGCCGGGCGGCATCCGCGAGAAGCCGCGCGTAATCGCTGAGGTACAGTGCGTCCTGCGCGAGGTAGAACCGGAACGCCGGGTCGGGCAGCGTGCCGTCGGCGAGGCGGCGGATGAACGGCAGTTCGTCGATGCCGGTGCGGATGCCGGCGATCCGGTCCCACCAGTCCGCCTCGATCTCGGCGGGCGTCGGGGCGGTGTCCAGGCCGCCGCGGGCCCACAGGCCGGCGAAGTGGCTGACCGGCCCGTGGCCGCGGCCGACGTCGAGGTCGGCGCCGGCGCGGATCGACTCGCGCAGCCAGGTGCGGGCCTCCTCGGCCGCCCGCGGCCAGTCCGCGCCGCGCGCCCGCCGGGTGGCGAGCGCGGAGGACAGCGAGCATCCGGTGCCGTGCGTGGCGTCGGTGGCGATCCGCTCCCCGGGGAAGGAGGCGACGACGCCGTCGGCGCCGACGAGGGCGTCCGGGGCGTGCGGGCCGTCCAGGTGCCCGCCCTTGACGAGCACGAGCGCGCCGGTGCGGGCGGCGAGCCGTCCGGCCTGCGCGAGCGCGGCGTCCCAGTCGTCCGCGGCCGGCTCGCCCAGAAGCGCGCCGAGCTCGGGGAGGTTCGGGGTGACGACGTCGGCCAGCGGCAGCAGCTCGCGCAGGGCGTCCTCGGCGGCGGCGTCCAGCAGCCGGTCGCCGCTGGTGGCCACCATCACCGGGTCGAGCACGACCGTCTCCGGGCGCTCCCGGCGCAGCCACGCCGCGACCACCTCGATCACCTCGACCCCGGCGAGCATCCCGATCTTGACCGCCTCGATGCCGACGTCGTCGGAGAGCGCGTCCAGCTGCTCGCGCAGGAACGCCGCCGGTGGCGTGTGCACGGACCGCACACCCGACGTGTTCTGCGCGGTGAGGGCGGTGAGGGCGGCCATGCCGTACCCGCCGTTGGCCGCGATGGACTTCAGGTCGGCCTGGATGCCGGCGCCGCCGGACGGGTCGCTGCCGGCGATGCTGAGCACGCGGGGCGGCCGGTCGCCGCGCCAGGCGCGCAGGAACGTCCGCGCGGCGGCGCACGGGTCCTCAGCCGCGCACAGGGCGGAGACCACGGCGACCCCGGCGGCACCGGCCGCGCGGAGCGGGGCGACGTCGTCGAGACCGATCCCGCCGATCGCGACGCAGGGCAGCGGGCTGTCGGCGGCGAACGCGGCGAAGCCTGCGATCCCGAGCGCAGGCGGGTGATCCGGCTTGGTCGCGGTGGGGTGGATGACGCCGACGCCGAGGTAGTCGACAGTGCCGACGGGCAGAGCGCGCACGGCGTCCAGGTGGGCGGCCGTGTTGGCGGTGAGGCCGATGACCGCGTCCGGTCCCAGCGCCGCCCGCGCGTCGAGGACGGAGGCGTCGGACTGGCCCGGTGTGCCCGGCCGCCGCGCGGATGTCCCCGAGCAGGTCCGCGAGCGGCAGCGGGTCGCCGACCGCGTTCACGACGCCCGACCGCGGCGGCCCGGCGGCGAACGCGGCGACGTCCTCGACGTCGATCACCTGCGTCGTCCGCCCGGCGGGGCGCGGTGCGAGCACGGGCTCCGCGCCGGCGCGCGCGAAGGCGGCCGCCCAATAGCCGAAGCGGTCGGTGGGGTCGCCCTGACCGACGATGAGTCCGGGCCGGATGATGAGCGCACGGTCGCCGAGGCCGGCGACGACGGCATCCTCGGCGGCCACCTTCTCCCGTGCGTAGTCGTACTCGTCGCCGTCGTGGGCGGGCTCATGCCGGGCGGCCGTCTCATCGGCATCCGGCACGGTCTCGTCGGCGTAGACCGACACCGAGGAGACGTACGTCCAGTGCGCGGTCCGTTCGCCGAGCGCCGCGACCGCCTGCCGGACGTGCCCGGCGCGCGAGGAGATGTCGACGATCTCGTCCCAGTCCGTCCGAGCCGCGGCGTCGTACGCGCCGGAGTCGTCGCGATCGCCGCGGAGGAGCACCACGCCGCCGGGCGCCGGACGCGACCCGCGCGCCAGCACCGTCACCTCGTCACCGGCATCCCGCCGGCGCCGGGCGATCCGCCCGGACAGCCAGCCCGTCCCACCGAGGATCAGCACACGCGTCATGCCCCCATGACACCAGTCCGGGGGCCGACACCGGAAGGAGATCCGCCGTCAGCGGATGCCGCCGGGCTCTCGCCCACGCGACGCCGCGGGGCGGATTCCGGACGGCTCAGTCCGCCCAGGGCATCGGCCGGTCGGGGTCGCGGGCGCCGTCGTTCGGCATGTGCGGCAGCTCCTCGCCGCCGGCGCGGATGCACAGCCAGCGCAGCTCGCCGGGGCTCTCCGGCCGGGCGCGCCAGGTGCGCCAGACGCCCTGCCCGACCCGGACGACCGTTCCGGGGCCCACGTCGATCACGTCGTCGTCCAGCCCCATCTGCCCGAGCCCCTCCAGGAACACGTACAGCTCCTCGACCCGGGAGTGGGTGTGCCAGTAGCCGGCCTCCTCGCCCGGGACCAGGGCGTTCGCCGTCATCCCGATGTACTGCATGGTCAGCTCGTGGTCCACCACGCGCCGGCCGTCGCGCGAGCGCGCCGCGTCGAAGCCGCCGTAGTGCCCGCGCCACTCCCCGAGGGCGCCGATCTGCGTGATCTCGTAGTCGCTCATGTTCGGTACTCCCTGTCAGTCCCGGATGCTCGCGCCGAAGCGCTCGGCCGCGACCGCGACACCCGCCATCTTCGCCTCGGTCGCCTCGGCGGAGGTGAGCGTCCGGTCCGCGGCGCGGAAGCGCAGCGCGAACGTCAGGCTCTTGGAGCCGTTCGGCAGACCCTCGCCCCGGTAGTCGTCGACCAGCCGCGCGGACTCCAGCAGCTCGCCGGCCCCCTCGACGAGGGCGGCACGCAGCTCGGCGGCGGGCACATCCGCGGCGACCACCAGCGACACGTCCTGCGTCGCCGCCGGGAAGGTCGACAGGGACGCGGCGACGACCCGCGAGCCGGCCAGGTCGAGCAGGCGGTCGAGATCGAGTTCCGCGACGACCGCACGTCCGGGCAGGTCGGCGTCGTCCGCGACCTGCGGATGCAGTTCGCCGACGTAGCCGATCTCCTCGCCGGCGACCGTGAGCACGCCGGTGCGGCCCGGATGCAACGCGGCGCGCCGACCCTGAGCCACCTCGATGTCGACGCCCGCCGCCGCGGCGATCACCCGCACGGCGTCCAGCGCGTCGGACAGCCCGGCGGCCTCGGCGGCCCGGCCGGGCTGGCGCGGCGAGATGCTGCCGGTGAGCAGCACGGCCACGTGACGACGCTGCGGCGGGATCGACGCGTTCAGCTCGGCGAGCTTCTCGTCCGAGGGACGCTCGCCCAGCGGCGGCACGTCGTCGGTGCCGTAGGACACCCCGGCTTCGGGCAGGAACACCACCCCGGTCTCGAACAGCGCGAGATCGGTCAGTCCGCGGGAGATGTTGCGATGCGCGGTCTGCAGCAGGCCCGGGATCAGCGAGCGGCGCAGGAACGGCACGTGCCCGTCGATCGGGTTCGCGAGACGGATGCCCGGCAGGTGCTCCCCGGATGCCGAGCCGTGCAGGTCGTTCTGCGCCTCGGTCGTGAACGGGAAGGCCGGGGTCTCCACGAAGCCGGCCGCGGCGAGGGCGTCCGCCACGCGACGGCGTCCCTGCTGCAGCGGCGTGAGGCCGCGTCCGGACGGCGGGGTCGGCAGCACCGAGGGGATGCGGTCCAGCCCGTGGATGCGGGCGACCTCCTCGGCGAGCGTCCACTTGTCGGTGAGGTCGGGCCGCCAGGACGGCGGGATGACGAACCATCCGGCGGACGGGGACGCTTCGACAGGCTCAGCGTCCGCGACGGGCTCAGCGTCCGCGACGGGCTCAGCGTCCGCGACGGGCTCAGCGTCCGCGACAGGCTCAGCGTCGGCGCGGGTCACCTCGGCGCCGATGGTCTCCAGGGCTCCGGTGATCTCGTCGTCGCTGTACTCGACCCCGACGACGCCCTGTACGAAGCCGGCGGGCAGCTCGATGCCCTCGATCACGACGTCGGTGAACAGCGCGCCACCCTCGTCGGTGAGCGTGCCGCCGGCGAACTCGACCATGAGATCGGCGACCCGGCGGGCCGCGACGAACGGGATGAGCGGGTCGACGCCGCGCTCGAAGCGCTTGGACGCCTCGCTGGGCAGCTTGTGCCGGCGCGCGGTGCGCGCGATCGTGACCGGATCGAACGTGGCCGCCTCGATGAGCACGTTGCGGGTGTCCGCGCTCATCTCCGTGGTCCCGCCGCCCATGACGCCGGCGAGCCCGATCGGCCCGGATCCGTCGGTGATCAACAGGTCCTCCGGGTGCAGCGCCCGCTCCTGCCCGTCCAGGGTGGTGAGCTTCTCGCCGGCCTCGGCGCGGCGGACGGTGATGGTGCCGTCGAGCCGGTCGAGGTCGTAGCCGTGGATGGGCTGGCCCAGCTCGAGCATCACGTAGTTGGTGATGTCGATGAGCACGCCCAGCGACCGCATGCCGGCCAGGGACAGGCGCGCGATCATCCACGGCGGCGTGGGACGCGACGGGTCCACGTCGCGCACCACCCGGGTGACGAACTCGCTTGCCCCCACCCGGCCGCGGATCGGCCGGACGTCGTCGACGATCGCCGTGCGGCCCGTTCCCGGCTGCAGCTCGGCGAAGTCCCGGTCGGCGGGGTCACGGAAGGCCGCGCCGGTGGCGTGCGAGTACTCGCGCGCCACACCGCGGACCGAGAACGCGTAGCCGCGGTCGGGGGTGACGTTGATGTCGACGGCGACGTCGTCCAGGCCGAGCAGCGCGATGGCATCCGTCCCCACCGGCGCGTCCACGCCGAGTTCGGACAGGATCAGGATGCCGTTGTGCTCGTCGCCCAGGCCCAGCTCGCGGGCCGAGGCGATCATGCCGTCGGAGACGTGACCGTAGGTCTTGCGCGCCGCGATCGGGAACGGCCCCGGCAGCACCGAGCCGGGCAGGGTCACCACGACCTTGTCGTCCACGGCGAAGTTGCGGGCGCCGCAGACGATGCCGCGCACGCCGCCGTTCTCCGCGCCGACGTCGACCTGGCACCAGCGGATCGTCTTGCCGTTGGACTGCGGCTCCTCCTCGAAGGACACCACCCGGCCCACGACGACGGGACCGGAGATGTCGAAGCGGTGGATGTCCTCCTCCTCGAAGCCGACGGAGACGAGGGCCGCCAGGACGTCCTCGGCGGTGGCATCCGGCGCCACATCCACGTACTCGCGCAGCCATGACAGCGGAACGCGCATCACACCACCATCCCGAACTGCTCGCTGAAGCGCACATCGCCTTCGGCCATGTCGCGCATGTCCTTCACATCGCTGCGGAACATCAGCGTCCGCTCGATGCCCATCCCGAAGGCGAAGCCGCTGTACACCTCGGGGTCGATCCCGGCCGCGCGCAGGACGTTCGGGTTGACCATGCCGCATCCGCCCCACTCGATCCAGCGGGCGCCGCCCTTGAAGGTCGGATGCCACAGGTCGAGCTCGGCGGACGGCTCGGTGAACGGGAAGTAGTTCGTGCGCAGGCGGGTCTTCGCCTCCGGCCCGAACATCTGCCGGGCGAAGTGGTCGAGCGTGCCCTTCAGGTGCGCCATCGTGATGCCCTTGTCGACGACCAGGCCCTCGAACTGGCTGAACACCGGAAGATGGGTCGCGTCGAACTCGTCGGTGCGGTACGTCCGGCCGGGGCAGAGCACGTAGATCGGCACCTCCCGCTCGAGCATGGAGCGCACCTGCACCGGGCTGGTGTGCGTGCGCATCACCAGGTGACGGGCGGGCGGGTCGACGTAGAAGGTGTCCTGCTCCTGTCGCGCGGGGTGGTCCTCGTCGAAGTTCAGGGCGTCGAAGTTGAACCACTCGTGCTCGAGCTCGGGTCCCTCCGCGATCTCCCAGCCCATGCCGACGAACACGTCGCACACCTGCTCCTGCAGCAGGCTGAGCGGATGCCGGGCGCCGACGCGGCTGCGCGACGGGACGGCGGTGATGTCCACGCGCTCGGCCTCGAGGCGCCGCGCGGTCTCGGCCTCGGCGAGCTCGGCCTCCTTCGCCGCGAGGGCCTGGGTGACGCGGCCTCGTCCCTGCCCGATCAGCTTGCCGAACGCGGCCTTGTGCTCGGGCGCGACCTGGCGCATGGAGGCGTTCAGCACGGCGAGCGGCGAACCCTCCCCCACATGCGCGGCGCGCGCGGCCTTCAGCGCGGCGGTGTCGGCGGCGGCGTCGATCGCGGCGAGCGCTGCGGCGACCGCGGACTCCACCGCCTCGGGCGTGATCTCAGGCGGATTCTCGGGAGATTCGGACACGAGAGTCGAGTCTACCGGTGCGGGCACGCCGGCCCGTGACGGAGGCGGTGAGGGCCGAAGCGCGCGGATCAGAGGTTCGTCGGTGGGACTCCGCTGCCGGCGTCGAACTTCCCCGCGCCGCGCTGCATCGCGATCACCTCGGTCACCGTGGAGCCGTCGTGGATGCGTGGGTCGCCGCCACCGGCATCCGGGGTGTAGCCCTTCAGCTTGGGCGAGCGGCGCGTGCGGTCCTCGACGACCTTCGCGACCCAGGCCAGGATCAGGCACATCACGACGTAGATGCCGCCGATGATGAAGGCCGACTGCAGGATCGGCCGGCCCTGTTGCGAGGTCAGCTGCTTGGCGTAGTAGAGCAGCTCCTGGTAGGTGATGATGAACCCGAGCGCAGTGTCCTTCATGGTCACCACCAGCTGGGCGATGATGACCGGAAGCATGGCCCGGATCGCCTGGGGCAGCAGGATGAACTGCATCACCCCGCTCTTGCGGAGCCCGATCGCGTAGCCGGCCTCCTTCTGCCCGCGCGGCAGGGATTCGACGCCGGCGCGGAGCACCTCCGCGAGCACCGACCCGTTGTAGGCCATCAGGGCGAGCACTACGGCCCAGTACGGGTCCATGCGGATGCCCACGACAGGAAGGCCGTAGTACAGCAGCATCATGAACACCAGCACCGGGACGGCGCGGAACAGCTCGGTGATCGTGGTGACCGGCACGCGGACCCAGGAGTGGTCGGAGAGCCGGCCGATGGCGAGCACGAAGCCGAGCGCCAGGGCGAGCACGGCCGCCAGGGCGAACGCGCCGAGGGTGTTGCCGAGCGCCTTCAGGATGCCCATCCAGACCGCGCTGAACGTGAACACGTACCACTTCTGCGGCGTGAACTGGCCGGTGGCGATCATGCGGTAGATGACGAAGCCGATGACGGCGAGCACCACCAGGACGGTGAGGACGGCGAGGATGCGGTTGCGCGCGATCGCCCGGGGGCCGGGGACGTCGTAGAGGACGGAAGTCATCGGGCGATCCTCCAGCGGTTCTCGAGGTGGCGCTGCACCGCGCTCATCAGCAGCACCAGGACGACGAAGACGACGGCGACCCAGAGCAGGACCTCCATCGGGTTGCCGGGACGGTTCGGCGCGTCGTTGATGGTGGCGCGGAGGGCGGCGAGCTCGGCGATGGAGAAGCCGGCGGCGACCGTGGTGTTCTTCAGCAGGGCGATGAACACGCTCATCATCGGCGGCACCACCGAGCGGAACGCCTGCGGCAGGATCACCAGGGTCATCACCTGCCCGAACGGGAGGCCGATGGCACGCGCGGCCTCGGCCTGCCCGACCGGGACGGTGTTGATGCCCGCGCGCAGCACCTCGGCGACGTAGGTGGCGGTGTACACGCCGATCGCCAGGATGCCGAGCACGGTGTTGGACAGGTCCGGCAGCCCGAGCTGCGGGTAGCCGAACACGAAGAAGAAGAAGACGAGGGTGAGCGGGGTGTTCCGCACCAGGTTGACGTACACGGTCCCCACGGCGCGTGCGATCGGAATCGGCGAGACGCGCATGGCGCCCACGATGACGCCCAGGACCAGCGCGATCAGGCCGCCGACGAAGAACACCAGCAGGGTGTTCCCGATCGCCTGTCCCCACAGATCGAGGTTGCCGAAGATGACGTCCACGTCACCGTCTCCTTCTCAGGTGGATGGGAGGCGGCCCCGCCCGAGGGCGGGGCCGCCGCGGTCGCTCAGTACGCGTCGACCTCGGGCTGCTCGACCTCGATGCCGGAGTCGCCCAGGTTCTTGTCGAAGATCGCCTGCCAGATGTCGCCGCCCTCGGTGAAGAGGTCGTTGATGTGCTGGCGCAGCACGTCGTCGCCCTTCTGCAGGCCGACGCCGTAGCGCTCCTCGGTGAACAGGCCGCCGGTGACCTTGACGTCGTCCGGGTACTGCGCGGCGTAGCCGATCAGGATGGCCTGGTCGGTGGTGACCGCGTCCACCTTGCCGTCGATCAGGTCCTGCACGCAGGCGGAGTACAGGTCGTACTCCTGCGTCTTGATCTCCGGGAAGTTGGCCTTGATGTTCTGGATCGGGGTGGAGCCGGTCGCCGAGCAGACGGTCTTGCCGTTGAAGTCCTCGAGCTTGTCCGCCTCGGGGGCGTCCTTCGCGACCAGCAGGCCCTGACCGGTGACGAAGTACGGGCCGGCGAAGTCGATCTGCTCCTTGCGCTTGTCGTTGATCGAGTAGGTGCCGACGTAGTAGTCGATGTCGCCGTTCACGATCGCCTGCTCGCGGTTCGCCGACGCGATCGGCTTGAACTCGATCTGGTCCTCGTCGAAGCCGAGCGAGGCGGCGATCCAGCGGGCGATGTCGATGTCGAAGCCGGTGCGCTCGCCGGTGGTGACGTCGAGGTAGCCGAGGCCCGGCTGGTCCTCCTTGACGCCGACGACGACGCCGTCGCGCTCCTTCATCTTGTCGAAGGTGGGGCTGCCCTCGAGGTTGACGTCCTCGGCGACCTCGAACCACGTGGTCTCCTCGCCGCCCTCGCCGGTCTCCCCGCCGGTGCCGCCGCCCGGGCTCGAGGGCGAGCCGCTGTTGCAGGCCGTCAGCGCGAGCAGCGCCGCCGCCGCGATACCGATTCCGGCCATTGTCCGTGTGCGTCGCATGTGCGTCTCCTTCTGTTGGTGCAGGTTGCTGGCTGTGACGGCTCAGTGGGTGAGCAGCTTGGAGAGGAAGTCCTTGGCCCGGCTGCTCTTCGGGTTCGTGAAGAACTCCTCAGGCGTGGCCTCCTCGACGATCTGCCCGTCGGCCATGAACACGACGCGGTTGGCCGCCTTGCGGGCGAAGCCCATCTCGTGGGTGACCACGATCATCGTCATGCCCTCATGCGCGAGGCCGACCATGACGTCGAGCACCTCGTTGATCATCTCCGGGTCGAGGGCGCTGGTCGGCTCGTCGAAGAGCATCACCTTCGGATGCATCGCCAGGGCCCGCGCGATCGCGACGCGCTGCTGCTGGCCGCCGGAGAGCTGCGCGGGCAGCTTGGAGGCCTGCTGGGCGACGCCGACGCGCTCGAGCAGCTGCATCGCCTCGCGCTCGGCATCCGCCTTCGTCATGCCGCGCACCTTGATCGGGCCGAGCGTGACGTTCTCGAGGATCGTGAGGTGCGCGAACAGGTTGAACGACTGGAACACCATGCCGACCTCGGCGCGGAGCTTCGCGAGGTCCTTGCCCTCGGCGGGGAGCGCCTTGCCGTCGACGCGGATCTCGCCGCTGGTGATCGTCTCCAGCCGGTTGATCGTCCGGCACAGGGTCGACTTGCCCGACCCGGACGGGCCGATCACGACCACGACCTCGCCCTTGTCGACCCGGAGGTTGATGTCCTTGAGGGCGTGGAACTCGCCGTAGTGCTTCTGGACGTTCTCCACGACCACGAGGGCGTCGTTGCGCTCTGCCATGCCTCCACATTAGGAGCAGCGACCGACGGCGGCGATGCGCGCCGTGGGTGTTTACCGATTCGTGACGTCGGCGCGCTGCGCGAAGGCGCTCTCGTAGAGGCACACGCTCGCGGCGGTGGCGAGGTTCAGCGACTCGGCGCGGCCGAAGATCGGCAGCTTCAGGATGCGGTCGGCGAGAGCGAGGGCGCCCTCCTCGAGCCCTCGCGCCTCGTTGCCGAACAGCCATCCGGTGGGCCCGGCGAGCACGCCCTCGGCGCGGGCGGCGAGCAGATCCTCGCCCTTCACGTCGGCGGCGAGGATGCTCAGGCCCGCACCGTGCGCGTGCTGGACGACGTCGGCGAGATCCCCGCCCACGGAGACCGGCAGGTGGAACAGGGAGCCGGTGGTGGCGCGCACCACCTTCGGGTTGTACGGGTCGACGGTGCGGCCGGTGAGCACGACGGCATCGGCCCCCGCGGCATCCGCGGCACGGATGATGGTGCCGAGGTTGCCGGGGTCGCGCACCTCCTCGCAGATCGCGACCAGCCGCGGTGAGGCGGCGAAGATGTCGCGCACCGAGGTGGGCGTCTGCCGGGCGACGGCGACGAGACCCTGCGGCGTCACCGTGTCGGCCATGGCCGAGAGGACGTACTCGGTGACGAACTCGACCTGCACCCCGGTCGCCTGCGCCTTGGCGCGGAGGTCGGCGTGCTTCTCCCAGCTGGTCGGCGTGGCGAACAGCTCGACGATGGCGTCCGGCCGGTAGGCGAGCGCCTCGCGCACCGCCTGCGGCCCCTCCAGGAGGAACAGGCCGGTCTCGGTGCGCGCGCTGCGCTTGGTGAGCTTGGCGACGGCACGGACACGCGGCGAGCGGGGGTTCTCCAGCACGCTCCCAGTCTATGGGTGCCCCGGATGCGGAAACGGGCGCCTCCCCGGAGGGAGACGCCCGATTCCGGATGCGATGTCTCAGGCGGCCGACTTCGGCGCGTTGACGTCCGAAGGCAGCGCCTTCTTGGCGACCTCGACGAGAGCCGCGAAGGCACCCTGGTCGGTCACCGCGAGCTCGGCGAGCATGCGGCGGTCGACCTGGACGCCGGCGAGGCCGAGACCCTGGATGAAGCGGTTGTACGTGATGCCGTTCTGGCGGGCAGCGGCGTTGATGCGCTGGATCCACAGACGACGGAAGTCGCCCTTGCGCTTGCGGCGGTCGCGGTACGCGTAGACGAGGGAGTGGGTGACCTGCTCCTTCGCCTTGCGGTAGAGGCGCGAACGCTGGCCACGGTAACCCGAGGCGCGCTCGAGGATGACGCGACGCTTCTTCTGCGCGTTGACGGCGCGCTTGACTCTTGCCATTTCTCTGTCTTCCTATTCCTGCGTTCGGGCGCTCAGCGGCCGAGGAGCTTCTTGACGACCTTCAGGTCGTTTCCGGAGATGACCTGGTCCTGGTTCAGGCGGCGGGTGCGACGGCTCGACTTGTGCTCGAGGTTGTGGCGCATGTTGGCCTGCTGCTTCTTGATCTTCCCGCTGCCGGTGATCTTGAAGCGCTTCTTGCTGCCCGAGTGGGTCTTCTGCTTCGGCATCTTCTCTTCCTTCGTGTGGCGCCCTGCGGGCGACGGTGGGCACCCGCTCGGCGCGGGAGTCTCAGGGGCGGATCACTCCGCGGCGGGAGCGGCGGCGCTCCCGGACTTGGCCTCGCGGGCCGCCTGCTTGTTGGCGGCGCGCTGGGCGTTCTGCTCGGCCTTGGCCTCGGACTTGTTCTTCAGCGGTGCGATGACCATGACCATGTTGCGACCGTCGATGGTCGGGTTCGACTCCACCGTGCCGAACTCGGCCACGTCCTCGGCGAACTTCTTCAGCAGGCGCACGCCCTGCTCGGGACGGGACTGCTCACGGCCGCGGAACAGGATCATCGCCTTGACCTTGTCGCCCGCCTTGAGGAAGCCCTCGGCGCGCTTCAGCTTGGTCGTGTAGTCGTGAGCCTCGATCTTCAGGCGGAACCGGACCTCCTTGAGGACCGTGTTGGCCTGGTTGCGACGCGCTTCCTTCGCCTTCTGTGCGGCCTCGTACTTGAACTTGCCGTAGTCCATGATCTTGACCACGGGCGGCTTCGAGTTGGGTGCCACCTCGACCAGGTCGAGATCGGCCTCCTGTGCGAGGCGGAGCGCCACCTGGATGGCGACGACGCCGATCTGCTCGCCTCCGGGGCCGACGAGGCGGACCTCGGGCACGCGGATGCGCTCATTGGTGCGGGGATCGCTGATGCGGAACTCCTTAGCTGGGGGTTTTCGGCCTCCGCGACGCGGTTCGCGTCACGGGCGAAATCGGAGTCTCCCCACCCGCCGGCAGCTCAGACGCCGGCTCTGCACCCTGTCGCCGGTGCGGACACCGGCCTACCGGCACGCGGCCGGCGGAGCGCTGGAACCCGGTAGCCTGGAACGGCAAGCGCGGGTGGGAATCGAATCCTCTTTCGTACCGGAGCATGACGCCCCGGAGCCCGCAGAAGTCTACCAGAAAGCACCATGAAGTGACGATTCCGGGATCGGATGCCGCAGACGACGCGCGCCACGAGCGCTGGCAGGAGCAGGAGGAGGCCGCGGCCGCGGCGACGCGGGACATCGCGGACGTCGCCGCGGTGGAGGTGATCACGACCACCGCCGTGCACCTGATGAGCGCCGCGGCGGTGAAGGTCGGGCTGGCCGACGACCCGGATTCGCAGCGCGACCTGGACGAGGCGCGCAAGCTCATCAACGCCCTCGCCGGGCTGATCACCGCCGCCGCACCCGAGGTCAGCGACATGCACGCCCGGTCGCTGCGGGACGGCCTGCGCTCCCTGCAGCTCGCGTTCCGCGAGGCATCCGTCATCCCCGACCCGATCGGGCAGGGACCGGGCGAGAAGTGGACGGGTCCGGTCACCTAGCATCCGTGATCCGGCGGCTGGGAGGTTCCTTGCGCTCGCCGCGGATCCTTCCGATGCCCGGCATCCGCATCCGAGCACGCCGACGGATGGCGCCGCCGCGCACAGTCCGCGCGGAGATGTGCGCTACGCGCGGACGGATGCCGAAGATTCGGCCGCGGGAACCGCACAAGGCCGCGCGAACGCACACGGGATCCGTCGGCCTACGGCGCCAGGTTGGCTGCGCTCGCTCGACGAGCGGGGCGAGCGGGCGGGTCAGCTTGCGGCGGTGAGCTTGACGGTGAGGGAGTCCACGAGCACGGCGATGCGGTCGTCCGCGGCCCAGCGCTGGGCGAGGCGCGCCAGCACGGCGTCCAGGGTCTCGCGCTCGAGGCCGTCGACGAGGTGCAGGGTGACGACAAGTTCGGGGCCGCGCATCCGCGCATCGGGGTCGCCGGGCGCGACGGAGAGGTCGACGACGGCGAGTTCGTGCGCGACGCTGCGCTGCAGGGCGGCGAACACCTCCGGGGAGAGATGGCTGGGCTCCCAGCGCTGGTCCTGTGCCACCGCCCACACCGCGGGGCGGCGGATCACGAACTCGGTGTCCGAGGCCGGGTCGATCACGATCAGGTCGGTGTCGTCGCTGGACGCCGCCAGCGCGGCGCGGGTCGCCTCGACCGGGATCGGGCGGGCACCGGCATCCCACCGCGCCATGGTCTCCACCGAAGTGAACACCGGCTGCACGCGCCGGCCGTCCGGCGCCGCAACCGTGACGATCGACAGCTCCTGCGTCTTGTCGACGACCAGCCCGTGCGGGCCGACACCCTCCTCGCCCTTCGCCGCCAGCAGCGGGACGAGCACGCGGGCGCCGCGGAACGCGTCGACCACCTCGACCTGCGACCCCTCGCCGGCGCGGAAGCGCCGCAACGCGTCGAGCAGCGCCGGGTCGGCGGAGCCGTCGTCCGCGGCGTGCGGGTTCTCCTGGAAGCGGCGCCCCTCCCAGGGAACGCCGGCGGAGTCGCCCGCCGGATGGCAGGCGTGGTCGTCAGTCCCCGGCGACATCCAGCGCCTCGGCCAGGGTGAACGCCCCGGCGTAGAGGGCCTTCCCGATGATGGCGCCCTCGACGCCCAGCGGGACGAGCTGGCGCAGCGCCGCGATGTCGTCGAGGCTGGCCACGCCGCCGGAGGCGATCACGGGCTTCGGCGTGCGCGAGGTGATCTCGCGCAGCAGCTCGAGGTTCGGGCCGCGCAGCGTGCCGTCCTTGGTCACGTCGGTGACGACGTAGCGGCTGCAGCCGGCCTCCTCCAGTCGCTCCAGCACGTCCCAGAGGTCGCCGCCCTCCTTGGTCCAGCCGCGCGCCGCGAGGGTGGTGCCGCGCACGTCCAAGCCGACGGCGACGGCCTCGCCGTACCGGCTGATCACGTCGGCCGCCCACTCCGGGTTCTCCAGCGCGGCCGTGCCGAGGTTGATGCGCGCGGCGCCCGACTCGAGCGCCGACTCGAGGCTGGCGTCGTCACGGATGCCGCCGGAGACCTCGACGTTGACGCCGCGGAACTGCTTGATGACCTTGCGCAGGATGCCGGCGTTGCTGCCGCGTCCGAACGCCGCGTCCAGGTCGACGAGGTGGATCCACTGCGCACCCTGGGAGACCCACTCCCCCGCGGCATCGATCGGGTCACCGTAGCTGGTCTCGGTGCCCGCCTCGCCCTGCGTCAGGCGGACGGCCTTGCCGCCGGCGACGTCCACAGCGGGCAGGAGGATCAGGGAGGGTGACTGCGCGAAGTCGTTCATGTCGTCCTTGGGTGGATCAGAGGAGGCCCGGTCGCGGGCACGAATCAAGAGAGTAGTCCCGCATCGGGCGGGCGCCAAACCGGTGCGTTACAGGCTCTCCACCCAGTTGCGCAGCAGGCGGATGCCGGCCTGGCCGGACTTCTCCGGGTGGAACTGCGTCGCCGACAGCGGGCCGTTCTCCACGGCGGCGAGGAACCGCTCGCCGTAGGTCGACCAGGTGAGCGCCGGCTGCGGGAACGGCGGGATCACGTCGAGCTCCCAGGCCTTGGCCGCGTAGGAGTGCACGAAGTAGAAGCGCTCGTCCTCGATCCCGCGGAACAGCACGGTCCCGGCATCCGGCTCCACCGTGTTCCAGCCCATGTGCGGCAGCACCGGCGATTCCAGCCGTGTCACCGCCCCCGGCCACTGGCCGAGACCTTCGGTGTCGTGCCCGCGCTCGACCCCGTGCGCGAACATCACCTGCATCCCGACGCAGATGCCGAGCACGGGCCGCCCGCCGGCGAGGCGGCGCTCGATGATCTCGTCGCCGCCGCGCGCGTGCAGGGCGTCGCGGACGGCGGCGAACGCCCCCACCCCGGGCACCAGGAGGCCGTCGGCCTCCAGCGCGGCCTGCCGGTCGCCGGTCAGCTCGACGTCGGCGCCGGCGGCCGCCAGCCCCTTGACGGCGGAGTGCACGTTCCCGGACTCGTAGTCGAAGACCGCCACGCGCGGCGTGCGGGTCACAACGCCCCCTTGGTCGACGGGATGCCCTCGACGAGCGGATCGAGCGCCTTGGCCTGGCGGAAGGCGCGCGCGAAAGCCTTGAACTCGGCCTCGGCGATGTGGTGCGGGTCGCGTCCGCCGAGCACCCGCACGTGCACGGTGAGCCCGGCGTTCAGCGTGATCGCCTCGAACGCGTGCCGGACCAGCGATCCGGTGAAGTGCCCGCCGATGAGATGGAACTCGAAGCCTGCGGGCTCGCCCTCGTGCACGAGGAACGGACGGCCGGAGATGTCCACGACCGCCTGCGCCAGCGCCTCGTCCAGCGGCACGAGCGCGTCGCCGTAGCGCGAGATGCCGGCCTTGTCGCCGAGCGCCTGCCTGATGGCCTGGCCGAGCACGATCGAGATGTCCTCGACGGTGTGGTGGGCGTCGATGTCGGTGTCGCCGGATGCCCGCACGGTGAGGTCGGTGAGCGAGTGCTTCGCGAACGCGGTGAGCATGTGGTCGAAGAACGGCACCGAGGTGTCGATGCTGCTGCGGCCGGTGCCGTCCAGGTTCAGCTCGAGCTCCACGGTGGACTCGGATGTGCTGCGGTGGACGCCCGCGGTGCGGGGCTCGGAGGGGGCGGCGCTCATGACGCCGATCCTACCGAGGCGGTGTCGCCCACGGATGCGAGCGCGTCCAGGAAGGCGGTGGTCTCGGCCTCGGTTCCCGCGGTGACGCGCAGGTGGCCGGGGATGCCGACGTCGCGGATGAGCACGCCTCGGTCGTAGAGGCACTGCCAGACCGCCTTCGGGTCGTCCACTCCCCCGAACAGCACGAAGTTCGTCCACGATTCGTGCGGGCGGTAACCCAGCGCCTCCAGGGTGGCGGAGATGCGGTCGCGCTGCTCGACGATGTCGTCCACCATCCGCAGCATGGTCGGCGCGTTGCGCAGCGCTGCGACCGCGGCGGCCTGGGTGAGCGCACTGAGGTGGTACGGCAGGCGCACCAAGCGCAGGGCGTCGATGAAGGCCGGGTCGGCGGCGAGATAGCCGACCCGTGCACCCGCGAACGCGAACGCCTTGCTCATGGTGCGGGACACCGCGAGCCGCGGGCGGCCGTCGAGCAGGGTGAGGGCCGACGGAGCGTCCTTCGGCGCGAACTCCTGATACGCCTCGTCGACGACCACCACGCCGCGGGCGGCCTCGTAGACGGCCTCGACGACGTCGAGGCCGAGGGGTGTGCCGGTCGGGTTGTTCGGGGTGCAGAGGATGACGACATCCGGGTCGGCGTCCGCCACCTGGGCGGCGCCGTCCTCGGCACTCACCCGGTAGTCCGCCTCGCGCGTGCCGGCGATCCAGCGCGCGCCCGTGCCCTGGGTGAGCAGCGGGTACATGGAGTAGGTGGGGGCGAAGCCGAACGCGGTGCGTCCAGGGCCGGCGAAGGCCTGCAGGATGTGCTGCAGCACCTCGTTCGACCCGTTCCCGGCCCAGATGCGGTCGGGCGTGAGGCCGTGGCCGAGGTACTCGGCGAATCCCTCGCGGAGGAGGGTGAACTCGCGGTCGGGGTACCGGTTCACGTCACGCAGGGCCAGGGCGATGTCGTCGAGGATGTCGCTGGCCACCTCGTCGGGCACCGGATGCGTGTTCTCGTTGACGTTCAGTGCGACGGGGAGAGGGGCCTGCGGCGCGCCGTACGGTGTGAGCCCGCGCAGATCGTCGCGGAGGGGCAGCTCATCGAGGGAGGTCACCCTTCCCATGCTAGGACGAACCGCCGGGGCGCTCGGCGCGTGCGACGAACGGTTCCGAGCCGGGCGCGGCCGGCGTGCCGGCGGGTCAGTCCGCGCAGCCGGCAGGAGAGCCCGCGCAACCGGCGGCTCAGTCCGCGTAAGCAGCGGGGATGGCGATCTCACTGCCCGCCTGCACCATGCCGCCCGGCAGATTGTTCAGGCGGATGATGTCGTCGACGACGTCGCGCGGATCAGCGTCCGGCGCCACGTGCGCGGCGATCGACCACAGCGTGTCGCCCGGCATCACGGTCACGGTCTCGAACGACGCCCGGTACGCCTGCTCACCCGAGGCGAGGGCGGAGCCGCCCGCGAGCGCCGAGAAGGCGATGCCGGCGGCGAGCGGGGCGGCGGCGAGAGCGAGGAGCACCCGGCGTCCGCGTGCGGTGAGGCGGAGACGCGTGCGCGGGCGGGCGATCGGACCCTGGATGGCGATGGTGCTCATGTGCTGTGCTCCTCGATGTGATCGGCAGCTTCGCATCCGACCCTCGGCCGGGAGAGCCGGATGCGAAGCTACGTTCCGAATCTATCTTCGATATCGAACATCTGTCAACACGTCTTCGAAATCCTGTCAGGTAGGTCTCCGACACGCTCGAACAGATCTTCCGAAATCGTGAGGATCTCGGATACGGTTTCGATATCGACACCCCATCACGGGCCACCGACATTCGAACCCGGTCGCCAGCGACGGCGCACGAAGGAGCACAGATGAGCGAGAACAACGCCGCCGAAGCGCCGCGCACGCGCCGGCGCAAGAGCCTCAGCCCGAAGCAGATGGCGATCCTCGAGGTCATCCAGACCTCGATCGCCAAGCACGGCTACCCGCCGAGCATGCGCGAGATCGGCGACGCCGTGGGACTGAAGTCCCTGTCGAGCGTGACGCACCAGCTCGGTCAGCTGGAGCTGAGCGGCTACCTGCGTCGCGACCCGGGCAAGACCCGAGCGATGGAGGTGCTGATCGATCTGCCCGGGGCGAGCGGCGAGAATCCCGCCGACGCGGGCCCGGCCGTGGGCGACGCCGCGCTCGTTCCGCTGGTCGGCCGGATCGCCGCAGGGGTGCCGATCACCGCCGAGCAGCAGGTCGAGGAGATCTTCCCGCTGCCGCGGCAGCTCGTCGGGAAGGGCGAGCTGTTCATGCTCAAGGTCTCCGGCGATTCGATGATCGACGCCGCGATCTGCGACGGGGACTGGGTCGTCGTCCGCACTCAGTCGACGGCCGAGAACGGCGAGATCGTCGCGGCGATGCTCGACGGCGAGGCGACGGTGAAGACCTTCCGCCGCCGGGACGGTCACACCTGGCTGCTCCCCCGCAACTCGGCGTTCGAACCCATCCTCGGCGACGACGCCACCGTGCTCGGCAAGGTCGTCGCGGTGCTGCGCGCGGTCTGACGCCTCGCGCCTGATCCGTTCGGGGCGGGTTCTCACGTTCGGGGCGGTTCTCCGCCGCCCCGGGTGTGAGAATCCGCCCCGAACGCGTGGGGCCGGTCAGGCCGTGACGGCGACGTCCTCGCGGACGCGGCGCGTCGCCTCCGCGATGTTGCGCAGCGAGGCCACGGTCTCCTCGTAGCCGCGGGTCTTCAGGCCGCAGTCCGGGTTGACCCAGACCTGGCGCAGCGGCAGCTCCTCGGTCGCGCGACGCAGCAGCGTCTCGACCTCGTCGACGCTGGGCACGCGGGGCGAGTGGATGTCGTACACGCCCGGGCCGATGCCGTGGTCGAAGCCGGCCTCCGCGACGTCGGCGACGACCTCCATCCGGCTGCGCGCCGCCTCGATCGAGGTGACGTCGGCATCCAGGGCGCGGATCGCGTCGATCACCACGCCGAACTCGGAGTAACAGAGGTGCGTGTGCACCTGCGTGGCGGCGGCGGCGCCGCCGGTGGCCAGGCGGAAGGAGCGCACCGACCAGTCCAGATACGCCGGCTGGTCGGCCCGCTTCAGCGGCAGCAGCTCGCGCAGGGCGGGCTCGTCGACCTGGATGATGCCGATGCCGGCCTCCTCGAGGTCGGCGATCTCGTCGCGCAGCGCGAGGGCGACCTGGTTCGCGGTCTCGCCGAGCGGCTGGTCGTCGCGCACGAACGACCAGGCCAGGATCGTCACCGGCCCGGTGAGCATGCCCTTGACCGGCTTCGCGCTCAGCGACTGGGCGTACGAAGCCCAGGACACCGTGATCGGCGCCGGACGCGACACGTCGCCCCACAGGATGGAGGGACGCGTCGCCCGCGACCCGTAGGACTGCACCCAGCCGTTCTCGGTGACCGCGAAGCCGTCCAGATTCTCGGCGAAGTACTGCACCATGTCGTTGCGCTCGGGCTCGCCGTGCACCAGCACGTCCAGTCCGAGCTCCTCCTGCAGCGAGACAACGCGGTCGATCTCGGCCCGCAGGAAGTCCTCGTAGTCCTCCTGCGGCAGCTCGCCGCGCAGGAACTGCGCCCGCGCCCGGCGGATGTTGCCGGTCTGCGGGAAGGAGCCGATGGTCGTCAGCGGCAGGGCGGGCAGGTCCAGCGCCTGCTGCGCAGCCTCGCGCTCCGCGTACGGGGCGCGGGCGAAGTCGGCCTCGGCGAGCCCGGCGGCGCGCTCGCGCACGGCGCCGTCGCGCACACCGGGTGCGGTGCGGCGGTCCTCGAGCGCGGCGGATGCGGCGTCGAGCTCTGCGGCGATGGCGTCGCGGCCCTCGGCGAGACCGCGCGCCAGGGTGACCACCTGGCCGACCTTCTGGTCGGCGAAGGCGAGCCAGGAGACCAGGCGCGCGTCCAGCTTCGACTCGTCCTCCACGTCGTGCGGCACGTGCAGCAGCGAGGTCGACGTGGCGGCGGTGACCGCCGCGGCGCCCAGCGTGCGCAGCGCCTCCAGCTTCGCGAAGGCCGCGTCGAGGTCGCCGCGCCAGATGTTGTGACCGTCGATCACGCCGCCGACGAGGGTCTTGCCCTCCAGGCCCGGGGCTCCGGCCGGGATGCCGCCGCGGACGAGGTCCACCGCGATGGCCTCGATCGGTGCGGCGGTGAGGACCGGGAACGCCGCGTCGAGGGCGGCGTACGGGGCGGCGACGAGGATCGAAGGGCGGTCCTGCGCACCGCCGAGGACGGCGAGGGCGCGCTCCGCGGCATCCGCGAGGGCCTGCGGCGACGCCGGCAGCGACTCGCTCACCAGCGCCGGCTCGTCCAGCTGCACCCAGGCGGCGCCGGCGGCCTTGAGCGCCGCGAGCAGTTCGGCGTACACGGGCAGCACATCGTCGAGGCGGGAGAGCGGGTCGAAGCCCTCGGGCGCGTCATCGGATGCCTTCGCCAGGGCGAGCAGGGTCACGGGGCCGACGACGACGGGGCGCGTGCGGAAGCCGGCGTCCGCGGCCTCGGCGACCTCGCGCACGAGGCGGTCGCTGGAGAGCGAGAAGTCGGTGTCCGGGCCGATCTCGGGCACGAGGTAGTGGTAGTTCGAGTCGAACCACTTCGTCATCTCCAGCGGCGCGCGGTCCCCCTCGCCGCGCGCGATGGTGAAGTAGGCCGGCAGGCCGATGCGGCCGTCCTCGTCGCGCAGGTCCTCGAAGCGGGCCGGGATCGCGCCGACCGTGACCGCGGCGTCGAGCACCTGGTCATAGAAGGAGAACGACTCCGGGATCGAGGAGTCGTCGCGGCCGAGGCCCAGCGCGGCGAGGCGCTCACGGTTCGCCGCGCGCAGCTCCGCGGCGGCGGTCTCGAGCGCGGCCTCGTCGATGCGGCCCGCCCAGAACGACTCGACGGCCCTCTTGAGCTCGCGGCGGCGTCCGATCCGGGGGTAGCCGAGGATGGTCCCGTCGGGGAAAGCGGTCATGGTGTTCCTTTCGATGAGAACTGCAGGGCGGGGATGATCCCGGCTTCGGCGAGAACCTCGAGCACGGTCTCGTGCTGGTTGAAGGCGTACAGGTGCACTCCCGGTGCGCCGCCGGCGACGACGGCTCGCGCCAGGCGGGCCGCCCACTCGATGCCGATGCGGCGACGGCCCTCGGCGGTGGGCTCCACCTCGAGCGCGACGGCGAGCTCGCCCGGCAGCTCCTCGCCGGTCAGCTCGAGCACGCGAGCGAGCCGGGCGGGCGAGGTGATCGGCATGATGCCGGGCAGGATCGGGATGGTCACGCCGGCGCGGCGGGCGCGCTCCACGAAGGCGAGGTAGTCGTCGGGGTGGAAGAACAGCTGGGTGATCGCGAAGGTGGCGCCCGCGGCCTCCTTCGCCAGCAGCGCCTCGACGTGCTGGGTGCTGTAGGCGGAACGCGGATGCCCGTTCGGGAAGGCGGCGACGGCGATGTTCACCTTGCGGCGGGGCGCGACGCGGACGGCGCCCGGATTGCCCGGGACCGGGGACTCCTCGTACGGGGCGCGCTCGGCCTGCACCCGGTCGATGAGCTGCACGAGCTGCGCGGCGCTCTCCAGGTCGCCGAGGAACGGGTCGCCCTCGTCCTGACCGGCGGGCGGGTCGCCGCGCAGGGCGAGGAAGCTGAGGATGCCGGCGTCGAGGAACTCGCGGATCAGCCGGGTCGCCCCGGCGTAGGTGTTGCCCACGCAGGTGAGGTGCGCGAGCGGCTCGACGTCGGTGTGCTGCCGGATGTGGCGGAGCACTTCGAGCGAGCGCCCGCCGGTGGATCCCCCGGCCCCGTAGGTGACGGAGAGGAACTCGGGCCCGACCGCCGCGAGCTGCCGGATGGTCTCGTGCAGGGCGTCCGCGTTGGCGGGTGAGCGCGGCGGGTAGAGCTCGAAGGAGAACGGCACTCGGGCCATGGTGCTGCTCCTCCTCCGGCTCGTCGGTCACGTCCTCCAGCAGGGTAGAACGGCCCCGGAACCGGGCGCACACTGTGTGACGCCATGTGTCGCACGGTATGACGGTGCATGTCGCGCGACGCCGCGGCGTGCCCGGCCGGATCGCACTCGGCCGTGTCGCGGACGGGCTGCTGGCTAGGCTCGGAGTCATGTCCGGCTCACCCGCATCCCTCCCCTACGGCTCCTGGCCGTCGCCGTTCACCGCCGCCCGCATCGCGCAGGCGTCGCCGCGCATCGACGGTGCGCGCTTCGTCGGCGAGGAGATCTGGTGGGGCGAGTCGGTGCCCGCCGAGGGCGGGCGGGTGAGCGTGCGGAGCTCGTCCGGCGCGGAGGTGCTCCCCGCGCCGTGGAGCGCGCGCTCGCGGGTCCACGAGTACGGCGGTGGGGCCTGGACGGCGGATGCCGAGGGCACTCTCTTCTTCGTGCACGCCGCCGATCAGCGGGTGTACCGGATGCCGCGCGGCGGCGAACCGCATCCGCTCACCGCTCCGGGGCCGCAGCACGGCGGCCTGTCGCTGCAGCATGGCCGGCTGCTGGCTGTGCGCGAGAACCTGCGCGAGCAGCCGCACCGGCGCGGGATCGTGGAGATCCCGGTGGACGGCTCCGCCGCCGCGGGCGAGGCGCGCGAGCGGGTGCTCGTGGACGGTCCGGGCTTCTTCGCGCATCCCGCGCTGTCGCCGGACGGCACCCGGCTGGCGTTCGTGGAGTGGAGCGGCACGCGGATGCCGTGGGAGGAGGCTCAGTTGACCGTGCTCCGCCTCGCCGACGGGGCGCGCACCACCGTCGAATCCCGCGCCGCGCTGCAACCGGAGTGGGTCGGCGAGGGCGGTCTCCTGTTCGCGGACGACCGTTCCGGCCGCTGGAACCTGCGCCGGCTCACCGTGGACGGCATCGGCGTGACCGACGACGCGGCGGTGGCGCCGGCGGATGCGGACACCGGCGGCGGCCTGTGGGTGCTCGGCACCCGCTGGTACCGGCCGCTCGACGACGGCCGCATCGTCGCGGTGCGCACGCACGGTGCCGACGAGGTGGTGCTGCTCTCCCCCGACCTCCCGGACGCTGAGCCCGGCCCGGACGCTGAGCCGGGCCCACGCGCCGGAGGCTCCGCGCGCCGCGTAGCGGCGGGTGGAGGGGGCGTGGGGATCGACGCGTCCCCCGCCCCGGCATCCGTCCACCGCCTCCCCGTGCCGGCGACGAGCGAGGTCAGCGTCGACGACGTCTCCGGCGACCGCGTGCTCGTCTCCGGGGTGGGCGCCGAGGTCGCGCGCGGCCTCTGGCTCCTCGAACTGAGCTCCGGGGCGGCGACCGCGGTCCGCGGCGGTGAGCCGTCCGACCCCGCGTGGATGCCGGCGGCCCGGCCGGTCACCTTCGAGGGCCCGCACGGTCCGGTGCACGCCTTCGACTACCCGCCCGCCAGCCCGGACGCGAAGGGCCCGTCCGGCGAGCGCCCGCCGTACATCGTCATGGTGCACGGCGGTCCCACCGCGCACGTCGCCGGCGCCGCCTCCGCCGCCTACGCCTTCTGGACCAGCCGCGGGATCGGCGTGCTCGACGTCAACTACGGCGGATCCACCGGGTACGGACGGGCGTACCGGGAGCGCCTGGACGGGCAGTGGGGTGTCGTCGACGTCGACGACGTGATCGCCGCCGCCCGCGGACTCGCCGCCTCGGGCGCCGCCGATCCCGCCCGCATCGCGATCCGCGGCGGATCCGCCGGCGGCTGGACGGTGCTCAGCGCCCTCGTGCGCGGCGGGGCGTTCGCCGCCGGGATCAGCCGCTACGGCGTCGCCGACCTGCGGATGCTGGCCGCGGAGACGCACGACTTCGAGAAGCACTATCTCACCGGGCTGGTGGGTCCTCTGCCCGAGGCCGAGGACGTCTACGTGGCGCGGTCGCCGCTCACGCACGCCGACCGGATCGACGTGCCGGTGCTGCTGCTGCAGGGCGAGGACGACCTGGTGGTGCCGCCCTCGCAATCCGAGGCGATCCGGGACGCGCTGGCCGCCCGCGGCATCCCGCACGAGTACGTGCTGTACCCGGGCGAGGGGCACGGATTCCGGCGCGCGGAGACGATCATCGCGTCGCTGGAGACCGAGCTGCGCTTCCTCGGCCGCGTGTTCGGGTTCACGCCCGCGCTCTGAGAGCGTGGGCCCGGCCGGGTGCTACTCGCCGAGGCGGTTGCGCAGCCGCATGGCGCGCTCGGCCTCGCGGTTGTCCTGCCGCTCTCGCAGCGCCTGGCGCTTGTCGTACTCGCGCTTGCCCTTCGCGAGCGCGATCTCGACCTTCGCCCGGCCGTCGGAGAAGTACAGCCGCAGCGGGATGAGGGTGTAACCGCCGGCCGAGACCGCGTGCTCGAGCTTGAGGATCTCCTCACGGTGCAGCAGCAGCTTGCGCACCCGCTTGGCGGAGTGGTTCGTCCAGTGGCCCTGGGTGTACTCCGGGATGTGCACGGCGTCGAGGAACGCCTCGCCGCCCTTGATGTACGCGTACCCGTCGGACAGGTTCGCCCGGCCCTGGCGCAGCGACTTGACCTCGGTGCCGGTGAGCACGAGGCCGGCCTCGTACGACTTCTCGAGGTTGTAGTCGTGGCGCGCACGACGGTTGGTCGCGATGAGCTTCTCGCCGCGTTCCCTGGGCATGGTTCTCTCCTGGTCCGCGCCGTGCGGGGATCGCACGCGCCCGGAGGCGCGTGAGGGCACGGCAGCCCATCAGCTTACACTCCGCCGCCGCGCACGGCGCAGCGGGCTCCGCTCCGCCACCTCGGCAGCCGGCGCCGGTGATCAGGTGCGCAGCCAGCGCCGGATCGCGAAGCCGGCCGAGAGCGCGGCGAGCACGACGCCGATCCCGATCAGCACGGGCACGACGACCGCCGCCTCCTGCATCCCGACCAGCGGCCGCATGAACGGCACGCGAGCCGACAGGTACCCCTCGACGCCGAAGTGCACGCCCGCGACGACGGCGCCGCTGGCGAGCAGGGAGCCGAGGAAGGCGGCGAAGACGCCCTCGAGCACGAACGGCGTCTGGATGGAGCGGTTCGATGCGCCGACGAGACGCATGATCCCGATCTCCTTCCGCCGTGCGTAGGCGGAGAGCCGGATGGTCGTCGCGATCAGCAGCACGGCCGCCACCAGCATGAGGGCGGCGATGCCGACCGCGATGTAGGTCGCCACGGTGAGGGCGGAGAAGAGCGGGTCGAGGTAGCGGCGCTGGTCGGTGACGGCGTCCACCCCGGGCTGACCGGTGAACGCTTCGACGATCACCTGCGACTGGCCCGGGTCCTTCAGGGTGATCTGGAACGCCTCGGACATCTGGTCGAGGGTGAGCACGCTCGCCTGGTCCTCGCCCAGCTGCTCGACGACGTTGGCGAGCGCCTCCTCCTTGGACTCGAAGCGCACCTCACTGATCAGCGGCGCGAGGGCGGGTCCGTCGATCTGGGCGCGCACCTCCTCCAGCTGCTCGGGGGTCGCGGCGCCGCCGACGCAGCTCTCCGACTCCGAGACGGAGGAGCACATGTACACGGTGACGGCCGCGCGCTCGCCCCAGAAGGCGCGCATGGTTCCGATCTGCGCCTGCATGAGCATGGCGGCGCCGACGAAGGTGAGCGAGACGAAGGTGACGAGCACGACGGAGATCACCATGGAGATGTTCCGCCGCAGGCCGAGCAGGGCCTCGGTGAGGATGAGACCGACGTTCACGACGTGGGACCCACTTCCTCGTCATCGGAGTCCGACAGGCCGAGGCGGTCCGCGACGCCGAGCTCGGCGACCTCCACCTCCGGCAGCACGATCGGGTGCGTGCGCGGCCCGGTCCTCGGGCGCGGCGGTTCGGGCGCGGAGGGCGTGCCCGGTTCCGGGGCCGGCGGGGCGGCCGGGGCCGGGCTCGGAGCCGGCGCTGCGCCCGGGGTGCGGGCGGGCTCGGCATCCGTGCGTGCCGGGCGGGGCGCGGCGTCCCCGGCATCCGGGGCCTGGATCGGCTGGATGCTCGCGGTCTCGCGCTGCACCTCCTTGACCGCCGTGAGCGCCGCCGCGGCGGCCGCGCCGCGGACCGCTTCGGGCGTGAGCCGCGGGATGTTGGAGGTGTCGCCGTATCCACCACCCGATTCGTCGCGCACCATCTCGCCGTCGCGCAGCTCGATCACGCGACGCTGCATCTGGTCGACGAAACCGGCCTCGTGCGTGGCCATCACCACGGTCGTGCCGCCCGCGTTGATGCGGGTGAGCAGCTGCATGATGCCGACGGAGGTCGCCGGGTCCAGGTTCCCGGTCGGCTCGTCGGCGAGCAGCACCTGCGGCCGGTTCACGATGGCACGGGCGATCGCGACGCGCTGCTGCTCGCCGCCGGACAGCTCGTGCGGCATCCGCTTGCCCTTGCCCTCGAGGCCGACGAGCTCGAGCGCCTCGGGGACGGCCTGCTGGATGAACCCGCGGGACGCGCCGATCACCTGAAGCGAGAACGCCACGTTCTGGTACACGGTCTTGGACGAGAGCAGCCGGAAGTCCTGGAACACCGACCCGATGTGGCGCCGGAAATAGGGCACCTTGCGGTTCGCGAGGGCCCGCAGGTCGCGGCCGAGGACGGCGACGCGGCCGGAGGTGGGCACCTCCTCCCGCAGGATCAGGCGCAGGCAGGTGGACTTCCCCGACCCGGAGGCGCCGATGAGGAAGACGAACTCCCCGCGCTCGACCTCGAAGTCGACGCCCGCGAGCGCCGGTCGTCTGGTGCCGCGGTAGCGTTTGGTGACGTTCTCGAACCGGATCATGGCCATTCGAGCCTAAGCGCGCTCCGCCCGTGGCGGATCAGCGACACTCCCCGCGCGGGATGGGCAGGGCTCCACATCGTGCGGCGTCGCCGGTGACTGCTATACAGGTTATTGCGCGATCGCGCCGTGACGGGGGTCGCTCATGCGACGCGAGCAGGAGGAGGGTGCCATGAGCGTTCCGGCGGGATGGTACGACGACGGATCAGGACGCCAGCGCTGGTGGGATGGCACGCAGTGGACGGAGCACTTCGCCCCCGAGCAGCCGCAGACCCAGGAGGCGCAGACTCCGCAGGCGCAGCCGGCCTCCGAGTCGGCCGAGGCCGCAGCGTCCGCCGAGTCCGCCGAGTCTGCGGAGTCCGCCGGGGCCGCGCAGTCTGCGCAGTCGGCCCCTGGCACGGAGTCCGATCAGGCGGCATCCGGCCCTCACGCCGAGCCCGACGCCGAGGACGCGTCGCCGGCACCCGGCCGCGACGACGTGGTCCCTCCGCCGACGGAGATCCCGGCGGAGACGACCGCCTTCCCGGCGCCCGGGGCCTCGCCGGCGTACGCGCCGCCGGCATCCGGGGGGTATGCGGCGCCGGGCTACACCGCCCCGCCCGCTCCCGGCGCCGGGGTGCCCCCGTACGCGGGACCGGCGGCTCCGGGCTACCCGGGCGCCGCACCCGGCGGTCAGCCGCCCTACGCCGCACCCGGCGGTCAGCCGCCCTACGGGGCGGCCCCCGGCTACGGTGCGCCGGCGTACGCGACGGCCACCGCGCCCGGGCCGCAGAAGCAGCCGATCGTCGGGTATGTGGGGCTCGGCCTCGCCGTCGTCGGCACGATCCTGGCGTGCATCTTCATCACCTTCGGCCTCGGCGTCTTCGTGCTGTTCGCGGCGTTCGTGGTGTCGATCGTCGCCCTGTTCCTGAAGAACACCCGCAAGTGGCCCGCGATCACCGGCCTCGTCCTGTCGATCGTGGGCGGCATCGCCGGCACGATCCTGTTCCTCGTGATCGTCATCAGCACCGCCAGCCAGCTCGAGGACTTCGCGGACGGGTTGCCCAGCGCGCCGCCGATCGACGAGCCGGCCGAGACGGGTGAGGGCTCCGCCCCGGTCGAGGAGGGCGCCCTCGGCGAGCCGGTCGCCGTCGTGCAGATGGACGGCACCGCGGAGGTGACGATCCGCAGCGCCACCTGGGGCGTCGACAACGGCTCGGACATCGGCATCGACGCCGTCAACGGCGGCTACCTGATCCTCGACGTGCTGTGGGAGGGCGTCGAGGGCACCACGAACGCCAACCCGCTGTACTTCAGCGTCCTCGACGCCGAGGGCAACGAGGGCGACTTCGACTTCATGGTCGACGGCGCGCTGCCCGGCGACTCCGTGCAGAGCGGCGACCAGGTGGAGGGACTGGTGTCGTTCGACGTCGCCGAGTCGCCGTCGTACACCGTGATCATCACCGACGAGCTGCTGCAGGAGGTCGCGCGCGTCGACGTCACCGCGACGGCACGCTGACCCTCCCCCAGACGACGGATCCCCCGGGCGCCGGCCCGGGGATCCTCGCGTTTCGGACGGGTGTCTCAGTCCTCGCTCTTGCGCTTGCGCCAGCGGATGCCGGCCGAGATGAACCCGTCCAGGTCGCCGTCGAACACGGCGGCGGGGTTGCCGGACTCGTGGCCGGTGCGCAGGTCCTTGACGAGCTGCTGGCCGTAGAGGAAGTAGGAGCGCATCTGGTCGCCCCAGCTCGCGGTGATGTTCCCGGCGAGCTCCTTCTTCTTCGCCGCCTCCTCCTCCTTCTGCAGGAGCAGCAGGCGGGTCTGCAGCACGCGCATGGCGGCGGCGCGGTTCTGGATCTGCGACTTCTCGTTCTGCATCGACACGACGATGCCGGTCGGGAGGTGGGTGATGCGCACCGCGGAGTCGGTGGTGTTCACCGACTGCCCGCCCGGGCCCGAGGAGCGGAACACGTCGACGCGGATGTCGCCCTCCGGGATCTCCACCTCGGTGGCCTCCTCCATCAGCGGGATGACCTCGACGGCGGCGAAGGAGGTCTGCCGCTTATCGGCGGACCCGAACGGGCTGATCCGCGCGAGGCGGTGCGTGCCGGCCTCCACCGACAGGGTGCCGAACGCGTAGGGGGCGTC
Organism: Microbacterium sp. EF45047; assembly: GCF_028472845.1. Lineage (NCBI taxonomy): Bacteria > Bacillati > Actinomycetota > Actinomycetes > Micrococcales > Microbacteriaceae > Microbacterium > Microbacterium sp. EF45047. The sequence goes on from NZ_CP069429.1 coordinate 1,765,821, forward strand.
CACTTCGAAGGTGGCCGACTTGATGCCGGCGCCCTCGGCATAGGAGGTGTCCATGACCTTGACCGGGTAGCCGTGCTGCTCCGCCCAGCGCAGGTACATCCGCATCAGCATCTCGGCGAAGTCGGTGGCGTCGTCGCCGCCGGCGCCGGAGCGGATCGTGATGATCGCGGCGCGGTCGTCGTACTCGCCGTCGAGCAGCGTCTGCACCTCGAGCTGGTTGATGGTCTCGGTCAGCGCGGCGAGCTCGGCACGCGCCTCGGCGGCGGACTCCTCGTCCTGCATCTCGTTGGCGAGACCGACGAGCACCTCGAGGTCGTCCAGGCGCTGCTCGACCTCGGTCACCCGCTTCAACTCGGCCTGCTTGTGGCTGAGCGCGCTGGTCACCTTCTGCGCCTTCTCGGGATCGTCCCAGAGGTCGGGCGCGCCGGCCTCCTCGCTGAGGCGCGCGATGTCCTCGCGCAGGGAGTTCACGTCGACGACCTCACGGATGTCGCCGAATGTCTGTCGCAGGGCCTGGATGTCGGCGGAGAGATCGAGTTCGAGCATGGCACTCCAGCCTATCGCGCCGCCGCTCCCCCGCGCCGCGCCCGGTCGCGGGTAGCGTGTGGGGCGTGACCACATCCGCGGCGACCGTCCTGCGCAGCTTCGGGCCGATGGTGTACGCGCCCACGGTGCTGTTCTCGCTGGGCGAGGGAGCGGTCATCCCGCTGATCCCGGTGCTGGCCACGCAGCTGGGCGCCGGCGTCGCGGGCGCGGCGCTCGTGGCTTCCGCTCTCGTCGTCGGGCAGCTGTGCGGCAACCTGCCCGCCGGGTGGGCGGTGGCGAGGATCGGCGAGCGGATGACGATGGCGGTGGCGGGCCTGGTCGCCATGCTCGCCGCGACCGGGATGCTCCTCGCGCCGGCGCTGGGCCTGTTCACCGCGGCGGTGTTCCTGCTCGGGTTCTGCGCCGCCGCGTTCGGGCTGGCGCGGCACGCGTTCATGACGACGCGGGTGCCGCCGCGATTCCGCGCGCGCGCGCTGTCGCTGCTGGGCGGCAGCTTCCGGCTCGGGATCTTCGTCGGCCCGTTCGTCGCGGCCGCGCTGATCGGGCTGTTCGGCGGCGAGCGCTCCTCGATCTGGTTCCTGCTGGCGTGCCTCGCGGTCATGGTGGTGCTCGTCCTGGTCGGGCCGGACCCGGAGAAGAGCGCTCCGCCGATCACGAAACCCACCGACACGCCGTCCGAGGAGGACTCGGGCGAGCCGGTGAGCGGCTCCATCCCGACCGTGGCGCGGCACGGCGTGTTCCGCACGATGTGGGAGTACCGCGCGGTGCTCTCCCGGCTCGGGCTGGCCGCGGCGTCCCTGTCGGCGGTGCGGTCGGCGCGTCAGGTGGTGCTGCCGCTGTGGGGTGTGACGCTGGGCCTCGACGCCGAGACGATCGCCCTCGTCGTCGGCGTCTCGGGGGCGATCGACTTCGCACTGTTCTACGCCAGCGGCCAGGTGATGGACCGGTTCGGCCGGTTGTGGGCGGCGATGCCGGCCATGCTGCTGATGGGGTCGGCGTTCCTGGTGCTCGCCGTCACCCACGCCCTCGACGCGGGGATGCTGTGGTTCGGCATGATGGCGGCGGTGCTCGGTGTCGGCAACGGCCTCTCCAGTGGCATCCTGCTCACCCTCGGCGCGGACCTCGCGCCGACGCGGACCCCGGCGCCGTTCCTCGGATCGTGGCGCACGCTGACGGATGCCGGCGGCGCCGTGGCGCCGCTGATCGTCTCGGCGGTGACCGCGATCGCGTCGCTGCCGGTGGCTGCCGGGACGATGGGCGGCCTGGCCCTGCTCGGCGCCGCCGGCTTCCTGCGCTGGATCCCCCGCTACGTCCCGCGCCGAGACTGACAGGTCTATTCGAGGGCGGTGCGGGTGGTCGCGGTGGCCTCCAGCGGCACCCCGGCGGGCACGAACGCGGAGACGAGGGGCGGATGCCAAGCGGCGCCCACCGTGACCCGAGCCGAGACGCCGTCGGGGGTGCCGGCGGCGAGGAGCGCGACCCCGGGTGCGGTGCCGGCGATGACGGCGGCGGCCTGCTCCTGCACGCCCGCGTCGGTGAGCTCGGCGCGGACGGCGCCGCCCTCCACCTGCAGCGTGAAGCCGTCGGCGCCGGCCAGCGCCGCGGCGTCGGCGACCGCGTCCAGCCGCTTCTGCGCGATGTAGAGATCGGTCGCGCAGACGCAGACGAGCACCACCGCGACGGCGAGCAGCACGTAGCCGAGGATCAGGGGCAGGATGCTGCCGTCCTCGTCGCGTCCGAGCGCCGGCCGGAGCCGCATCATCCGCTCCCCCACAGTCGCGAGATCTTCTGCGCCGCCTGCGCCTCGATCGGGATGGAGGCGAGCCGGTCCAGGCCGAACAGCGGCGGCAGGAGCGGCAGGCTCACCCGCGTCCGCACAGTCACCACGACCACGGCCCCGGCATCCGGGCACGGGTCGGTCGCCGGCGCGCAGGACATCGACACCTGCACGGCATCCGCCTCCATGCCGTACTCGCGGACGACGCTCGCCAGCACGGCGTCGCCGCGGGCGGCGGCGGTCTCGGCATCCGGCGCCTGCCCGATCACGCGGGCGGTGTGTCGGGCGGCGGCCTCGGCCCCGAGCGTCTGCTCCTGCACGGCGCCGAGCGTGATCACGAGGTACACCAGCGGAACCAGCAGCAGCAGTCCGACGACGATGAACTCCAGCGCAGCGGAGCCCTCCTCTCCTCGCGCCCGCGCGTTCACCCGCTCCTCATTCCCCGCCGAGGGTCTCGACCGGTGCACGCCCCTCCACCTCCAGTCCGTACGGGATGCCGATGAGCCCCAGGACGGGGAGCGTGGTGCGCACGCGCACCACGACGGTCGGATGCCCGAGCGCGGTGTCCTCCCCGACCGTGACGTCCTGCGCGTACTCGGCGCCGATCGCCCGCTCGATCACCGCCCGGGTGCGGGCGACGCCCTCCGCGGGTGCGGTGTCGGCGAGCGCGGCATGATGCGCGCCCTCGACGGCGGCGTCGTGCACGACGTTGCGGACGTACACGGCGAACGCGACCTGCAGCACGGCCAGGGTGAGGGCGGTGAGCAGCGTCCCGACGAGCACGAACTCGACCGGGGTGGAACCCCGGTCGTCGCCGAGCATCCGCCGCCGCATCGCGCTCAGAGCCCGGAGACCCGGCCGATCGCCTGCTCGAACAACGACACCAGCGCGGGGCCGGCGACCGCCCAGATCACGACGACCAGGGCGGCGGTCATCAGGGTGACCAGCACCCAGCCGGGCACGTCACCGCGCTCGTCCTGAAAGGTCTCTCGGGCGCTCGCGCGGAGGGCGGCGTACCATCGTCCGATCGTCGACATGGGCAGCTCCTTGGGTCGGGGCTCAGCCGAGGCCGAGCCGGAGGATGAACAAACCGGGGTACACCGCGAACAGCACGGAGAGCGGGAGGATCAGGAACACCAGGGGCAGGAGCATCAGGATCTCCTTGTGCCCGGCCTGCTCGATGAGCACGCGCTTGGCCTCGTCCCGGGCATCCGCCGCCTGCGCGTGCAGCACCGCCGCCAGCGGTGCTCCATGCTCGAGGGCGGCGACGACCTGGTCCACCGCGCGGGTGAGGCCGGGCAGGCGCAGCCGTGCCGCGAGCTCGCCGAGGGCGTCCGCGAGCGGCGAGCCGGTGTGCACCGCGAGCACCGAGCGGCGCAGCTCCGCGGTGAGCTCGCCCGTGCCGATCGCGGACACCCGGCGAAGCGCGTCGAGCAGGGACTCCCCCGCCGACAGGCACAGAGCGAGGAACTCCAGGGTGGTCGGCAGCTCGTCAGCGAGACGCGCCCGGCGGGCACGGGCCCGGCCGCTCAGCCGCAGGTCGCAGCCCACCGCCGCCCCCGCCGCGAGGAGGACGGGCAGCAGGGCCGCCAGCGGCGTCATCCGCCCGCCGACCGCGAGAGCCACCACGACGAGGGCCCCGGCGACCAGCCCGCCGACCGCCCAGGCGAGCTGCCGGCCGCGGAAAGCCGCCGGAGTGCTGTCGATCCCGGCCTGCGCCAAGCGCAGCCGGAGCTCGTCGCCGCCGCCCAGCATCCGTTCGAAGCCCTCGCGCACCCGCGTCCACAGCCACCGGCCCGGCATGCGCATCACACCCGGGGCGGGGAGGATGCCCGGCGGCAGCAGCTCGTCGGGCACGGCGTCGCGCACGTAGGGGGCGATGCGGCGCTCCAGCGGAAGAGCCCGCCAGCGCGGCAGCGCGGACAGCAGGACGATCAGCCCTGCGGCGAGCGCGCCGCCGAGTAGGACGGCGATCGCGAGATCGGTGACCGCCCTCATCCGAACCACCGCTCCGGCTCGGGCAGGCGACCGATCCGCAGCATGATGCGGAAGGCGACGAAGGACACGACCGCGCCGACCGCGATCACGATCACGCCCTCCGGGCTGGCGTACGCGTCGCGCCCTTCCGGGCGCAGAGCCAGGAGCCCGAGGATGACCCAGGGAGCCACCGCGCCGAGCACGGCGGCGCCGCGGATCCAGGACTGCCGCGCCTCCACCTCGCCGCGCAGTGCCGCATCCGCGCGGACCGAGGACGACAGCGCGCGCAGCACCGTGGTGAGCTCCGTGCCGCCCACCTGTCTGGCCATCCGCAGCGTCTCCAGGATGCGATCGGCGATCGGGTCGGCCAGCGCCGCCTTCAGCCGGTCGAGGCTGGTCTCGAAGCGGCCGGTCGCCTGAAGATCGCGGGCGAACACCGCGAAGGCGGGCCGTACGGCGGGAGGGGCGGAGTCGGCAAGGCTGGCGACCGCATCCGGCAGCGGGAGCCCGACGCGGATGGCCGCGACGAGCAGGTCGCACACGTCCGGCCACAGCTGGCGGCGCGCCTTGCGCAGGCGCAGCCGCCGCCCGCGCAGGTGCAGAACGGGCGCGGCGCCGCCGGCGAGGCCGGCGACCGCGGCGAGCGCGGGGATGGCGGTGAGCAGCCAGACCACGGATGCCGCCAGCAGCGCCGCGGCGACCATCACCGCGATCAGGGTGCGCGGGGCCGCCCGCGGGAATCCGGCCTCCTCGAGCAGCCGGGCGAGACGGCCGCGCCGCGACGGGCGCTCGGCTCTCGCCGCGAGCGGCCACAGCCAGGGCGAGACGCACAGCAGCAGGCCGGCGCCGAGCAGGGTGCCCACGAGGAGTGTCATGCGGGCGCTCCGGCACGGTACACGTCGCGCGTGACGATCCGCCCGTCGACGACCTCGCCGGTCGGCGCGACCACTTCGGTCACCCGCCGGCCGCCGTCTGGTTCGCGGGTGCAGTGCACGACGTAGGAGATCGCCCCGGCCAGCGCGGGGGCGATGAAGGCGCGGTCGATGTTGCGGCCGGCCAGCAGCGGGAGCAGGGCGAGCTTCTCGAGCGCCTCCACCGCGGAATTGGCGTGCACCGTGCCGGCCGCGGGCACGCCGGTGTTGAGCGCGAGCACCAGGTCGAGCGCCTCCGCGTCGCGCACCTCGCCGACGACGAGGCGCTCCGGGCGCATCCGCAGTGCCTCCTTCACGAGCCGGCGCAGCGTGATCTCCCCGGTGCCCTCCAAGCTCGCCTGCCGCCCCTGCAGGGCGACGACGTCGGGACCCTCGACGGCCAGCTCGAACGTCTCCTCGACCGTGATGATCCGCTGCCGGTCCGCGCAGGAGGCGAGGAGCGCCCCGAGCAGCGTGGTCTTGCCGGCGTGTGTGGCGCCGGAGACGATGATGCTCCGCCCCTCCAGCAGCGCCCGGTGCAGCAGCTCGGCCACCTCGGCGGGCACGGAGCCCTGGGCGACGAGCGACTCCAGGCTTCGGTGCCGGCGGAGGAACTTGCGGATGTTCACCGCCCACGATCCGCGGACGACGTCGGCGATCGCGACGTGCAGGCGGGAGCCGTCCGGGAGGGATGCGTCGACGAACGGCTGGCTGATGTCCACCCGACGGCCGGTGGAGTGCAGCATCCGCTCGACGAGATCGCGCAGCGTCGCCTCCGTGAGCGGCAGGTCGATCCTCTCGCTGACCCCGCCGCGCGCGACGAAGACGCGATCCGGACCGTTCATCCAGATCTCCTCGATGTCGGGGTCGTCCAGCAGCGGCTGCAGCACCCCGAAGCCGGACACGGCCGCCAGCACGTCGCGGACACACGCCGCCTCGTCGTCGATCATGGCGTGGCCGCGGGCGAGTGCCAGGTCGTTGTGCCGGCGCACTTCGGCCTGGGCGATGCGGCGCGCCTGCTCCGGCGCCGCCGACGGGTCGGTGTTCTCCAGGCGCAGCCGCCGCCGCACGCTCTCGGCGACGAGGACGGACGGATGACTCACGCGGGCATCATGACAGAACGGCGGCGACGGCCGCGGAAGTTATCCACACCCCGTCCGCGGCCGGCGCTACCCTCCCGGTATGACGCCGTACGAGATCAGCTCGCTGTGGGCCCAGTGGGTCGGGTCCATCGCCGGGGCGAGACCTGGCTGCTGGTGAACGAGGGCACGGTGCCCGCGCTCGACGTGCACGTGGAAGGCCTCACCGAGCTCGACCGCCGGCGCCTGAGCGCCGCGCCGCGGCCGCTGCTCGCGCCGGGCGAGGCGGTGGAGTTCACGCTGGTCTCCCGGCTCACCCTGTCCGGACCGGCGAACGTCGTCGTCACCTACCGCCTCGACGGGGACGGCGCGGAGCGGCGCCGGGTGCTGCAGGTGCCCTCCGCCTAGCGGCGCGGCCGTCCACCGGCTTCGCGGACGGCGCGAGGATCCCGGTCAGCAGGAGGATCCCGGTCAGTAGACTGAACGGACCGCGCGGGAGTGGTGAAACTGGCAGACACGCAGGATTTAGGTTCCTGTGCCTTCGGGCGTGTGGGTTCGAGTCCCACCTTCCGCACGAGCGTCGGGGGCGCAGGCTTCCCGCTGACGCCGCCCACCGCCGACCTCTGACACGACGGGACGTCATGCTTCACACCGCTCTGCAGGCGCCGACGGCGCTGATCCCCTGGCTCGATCCTGAGACGATCATCGGCGCGGCAGGTCCCTGGGCCCTGCTGGTGGTGTGCTTCATCGTGTTCGCCGAGACCGGTCTGCTCGTCGGCTTCCTGCTGCCCGGCGACACCCTGCTGGTCATCTCCGGTCTGCTCGCCCACGCGCAGTCGTACGCCCCGAACGGGGTGTTCGGCATCAGCGTGTGGTGGGTGGCGCTGCTGATCGGCCTGGCGGCCTTCGTCGGCGGAGAGGTCGGCTACCTGATCGGCCACAAGGGCGGCCCTGCGGTGTTCGAGCGCAAGGAGTCCGGCCTGTTCAGCCGCAAGAACGTCGAGCGCACCAACGCGTTCTTCGAGCGGTTCGGCGGCATCACGATCATCCTCGCCCGCTTCGTGCCCATCGTCCGCACCTTCGCGCCGGTCGCCGCCGGCGTCGGCCACATGCACAAGGGCAAGTACACCCTCTACAACCTCATCGGCGCCGTGCTGTGGGGCTTCGGGCTGACCATGTTCGGCTACGTGATCGGGTTCATCCCGCCGGTGGCATGGTTCGTCAAGGAGTACATCGATCTGATCCTGCTCGCCGCGGTCGGCGGCACCGCCGTCGTCACGCTCTGGCACTACCTCGTCGAGCGGCACAAGGCGAAGAAGGCCGCGGCGGCCGGGGAGGACGTGATCGTGGACCGCGAGGAGGCCGCTCACCTCGCCCTCGACCCGGAGGTGTTCGAGCGGGCCCCCGACCTCGACGGCGACGGCAAGCGCTGAGCCGCCGCCTGCAGCCCACGTCGGAGGCTCAGCCGGCCTTCTTCTTGCCCTTCTTCGCCGGCGCCCCGGACTCCTTCGACTCCTTGCCGCCGGCATCCTTCCGCGCGGCCTTGGACTTCTCCACGCTCGCGCGCAGCGCCTCCATCAGGTCGATGACCTCGCCGCCCTTCTCCTCGCCCTCCTCGGCGAAGGTCTCGGCGACGTCGAAGCCCTCGCCGGCCTCGATCTTGGCGTCGATGAGGGTGCGCAGCTCCTTCTGGTACTCGTCGACGTACTCATCCGGGTCGAAGTCGCTGGAATAGCTGTCCACGAGCGAGGCCGACAGCTCGAGCTCCTTCTTGCTGATCGTCACGTCCTCCTCGAGGGCCGGGAAGGATGCCTCGCGCACCTCGTCCGCCCAGAGCAGGGTCTGCAGCACGAGCACGTTCCCGCGCACCCGCAGCGCCGCCAGCCGGGTCTTCTGCCGCAGCGTGAACCGCACGATCGCGGTGCGATCGGTCTGCTCCAGGGTCTTCCGCAGCAGCACGTACGCCTTGGGCGACTTCGAGTCCGGCTCCAGGTAGTACGCCCGGTCGAGCGTGAGCAGGTCGACCTGGTCGCTGGGCACGAACTCGACCACGTCGATCTCCCGGCTCTTCTCGGCCGGCAGCGCGTCGAGGTCCTCCTTGGTGATCACGATGGTGCGCCCGTCGTCGACGTAGGCGCGGTCGATGTCGGCGTAGGGGACCGTCTCGCCGCACACCTCGCAGGTGCGCTGGTAGCGGATGCGGCCGCCGTCCTTGGCGTGCACCTGATGCAGCGGCACGTCGTGGTCCTCCGTCGCCGAGTACACCTTCACCGGCACGTTCACCAGGCCGAAGGTCAGCGCGCCCTTCCAGATGCTTCTCATCACACCAGTAGACACCAGGCACACCTTTCACGACCAGGGGGTTGCGCACGGCGGATACGCTGGCGGCATGGCATCCGGCGGGCAGGTCGTGCAGATCGACGGGCGCCGCCTGCGCGTGACCAATCTCGACAAGATCGTCTACCCCGAGACCGGCACCACCAAGGGCGAGGTGATCGCCTACTACACGCGGATCGCCCCGGTGATGCTCCCGCACGTCCGCGGTCGTCCGGCGACGCGCAAGCGGTGGGTGGACGGCGTGGGGACGACGGATGCCCCGGCCGAGGCGTTCTTCACCAAGCAGCTCGAGCAGGGCGCCCCGGACTGGATCCGGCGGATGCCGATCGAGCACTCCGACGGGCCGAAGGAGTACCCGCTCATCGAGGACGTCCCCACCCTGGTGTGGATGGCGCAGATGGCGGCCCTGGAGCTGCACGTGCCGCAGTGGCGGTTCACCGCCTCGGGCGGACGGGGCCGTCCCGATCGCATGGTGCTCGACCTCGATCCCGGCCCGGGGGTCGGGTTGCCCGAGTGCGCCGAGGTGGCGCGGCTGGCCCGCGGCATCCTGACCGGGATGGGGCTGGAGCCGATGCCGGTCACCAGCGGCAGCAAGGGCATCCACCTCTACTGCCGGCTGCCCACGAGCGAGGACGGCACCGGCCTGCAGACCAGCGACGAGGTCTCCGCGGTGGCGAAGGAGCTGGCCCGGCTGATCGAGGCGGACCACCCCGACCTGGCGACGCACGTGATGGCGAAGTCCGCGCGCGGCGGAAAAGTGTTCATCGACTGGAGCCAGAACAGCGCGTCGAAGACGACCATCGCGCCGTACTCGCTGCGCGGCCGCGCGCACCCCTGGGTCGCGGCGCCGCGCACGTGGGAGGAGCTGGACGACCCCGAGCTCGCGCACCTCTCGTTCGGCGAGGTGCTGGACCGGGTGGATGCCGGGATCGACCCGTTCGCCTCCCTCGCCCCGCCGTCCACCGCCCTCTCCTCGTATCTGGCCAAGCGCGACGCGTCGAAGACGCCGGAGCCCATGCCGCGGACGGCATCCGCCGGCGGCTCAGGCGCCCCGCGGTTCGTCATCCAGGAGCACCACGCCTCACGGCTGCACTACGACCTGCGCATCGAGCGCGACGGGGTGCTGATCAGCTGGGCGGTGCCGAAGGGGGTGCCGGAGACCTCGGATCGCAATCATCTGGCCGTGATGACCGAGCCGCATCCGCTGGAGTACCTCACCTTCGAGGGGGAGATCCCGAAGGGCGAGTACGGGGCGGGCACCATGACGCTGTGGGACACCGGCACGGTGGCACTGGAGAAGTGGCGCGACGACGAGGTGATCGGCACCTTCACCGGCCGCCCCGGCGGGCGGCTGGGGTCGGTGCGGCTGGCGCTCATCCGCACCGAGGGCAGCGGGGAGAAGTCGCAGTGGCTCCTCCACCGCATGAAGGACCCGCACGGGCATCCGACGGCCCACCCGGGCGAACCCCCGTCGGCCCCCGAGCCTGTCGCCGGGTCCGCGGCCACGCACGGCGACGCTTCGACGGGCTCAGCGTCCGGAGGCTCGGCGTCCGGAGGCGACGCTTCGACGGGCTCAGCGTTCGCAGGCTCGGCGTCCGGAGACAAGCCCACCCTCGCGACGCTCGAGCCGATGCTGGCCGAGGCGGGGACGCCCGGCCTCGCCCGCGCCCTCGGGGATCCGGCCTGGGCGGAGATCAAGTGGGACGGCATCCGCGCCCTCGGCACGTGGCGGGACGGGCGGATGCGGCTGCACGCCCGCCGCGGCACCGACATCACCGCCCGCTACCCCGAGCTCACCGCCGACGGCGCCCCTCTCCTGCCCGCCGACGAGGCGGTCGTGGACGGCGAGATCGTCGCCTTCGACGCGGCCGGACGCCCCAGCTTCGCCCGGCTGCAGAACCGGATGCACCTGACCCGGCCTCGGGAGATCGAGCGCGAGGTGGTGCGCACGCCCGTCGTGTACCTGCTGTTCGACCTGCTGCGGCTGAACGGGCACGAGCTCACCGGGATGCCGCTGCGGCAGCGCCGGGAGCTGCTCGAACAGGTCGCCGCCGATCTCGACGCCCCGGTGCAGGTCGCCCCGGTGTTCGACGACATCGACGCGGCGCTGGACGCCAGCCGGCAGTACGGTCTGGAGGGGGTGGTCGCCAAGGACCCCGCCTCCCGCTACCGGCCGGGCGTGCGGTCGTCGGCGTGGCTGAAGCTCAAGCACACCCGCACCCAGGAGGCGGTGATCGTGGGCATCCGTCCCGGGCAGGGCAACCGGCAGGGCACGATCGGGTCGCTGCTGCTGGCCGTGCCGGAGGAGGATGCCGGCACGCTCCGGCTGCGCTATGTGGGCAAGGTGGGCAGCGGGTTCACCGAACGGATGCTGGCCGACCTGTCCGCCCGCCTTGAGCCGCTGCGCACGCCGGCCCCGGCGGTGCCGGACGTGCCTCGACCGGAGGCGAAGGACGCGCAGTGGGTGCGACCCGAGCTCGTGGGCGAGGTGGAGTTCTCGGAGTGGACTCCCGGCGGCATCCTGCGGCACGCGCGCTGGCGCGGCCTCCGACCGGACAAGACACCCGACGAGGTGCGCGTGGAGCCGTGACCGGCGTCGAGCCCCGACCGGCGCCGAGCCCGACCGGCGGCGTGGTCAGGCGTGCGCCGCCTCGCAGTCCGGGTGATCGGCGGGCTCGAGCTGGAAGGTGGAGTGCTCCACGTCGAAGTGGTCGGCGAGGCAGGCCTGCAGATCCGCGAGCAGGGCCGACGACCCGCCCGACGCGAGCAGCGCGGGGTCGACCGCGACGTGGGCGGTGAACACCGGGGCGCCGCGGGTGAGTTGCCAGACGTGCACGTCGTGGACGCCGACGACCCCGGGGTAGCCCTCCAGGTGGCCGCGGATCTCGCTCACCGCGGTGCCTTTCGGTGCGGACTCGGCCAGCACGGAGAACACCTCGCGCAGCAGCGAGACCGCCCGCGGCAGGATCATCACCGCGATGACGAGCGAGGCGATCGCATCCGCCGGCATCCATCCGGTCGCGACGATCACGATCGCCGCGGCGATCACGAACACCGAGCCGATGAGGTCGCCCAGCACCTCCAGGTACGCGCCGCGCACGTTGATGCTCTTCCGCTGCGCCGCACTCAGCAGCCACAGCGAGAAGCCGTTCGCGAGCATGCCGACCACGGCGACGATCAGCATCAGCGGGCCGGCGACCTCGGCCTCGCCGGGCTGGATCAGCCGGGTAACCCCCTGCACGGCGACGACCGTCATCAGCACGAGCAGCACGACGGCGTTGATCAGCGCCCCGAACACCTCGGCGCGCTGGTAGCCGAACGTGCGCCGGTCGTCGGCCGGGCGGGCGGCGACGATGCTGGCGATGAGTGCGATCACGAGCGCCGAGGAGTCGGTGAGCATGTGCGCCGCGTCGGCGAGCAGCGCGATCGACCCCGACAGCACGGCGCCGACGATCTGCACGACCATCACGGTCGCGGTGAGCGCGAGCGAGATCGCGAGCAGCCGGCGCCCGCCGGCCTCCCGGATGCTGCCGTGTGCATGTGCGTGGTCGTGCATGCATCCAGGCTAGGACGGCACCGCCCCGGCACGGCGCAGGTCGGCGCAGTCGGGAATGGTGATGATTCTCAGAAGGCGGATGCGGACGGCCGGATGCCCGACCGACGGACGTCCGCCGCCGGGCGTCGGATGCTCAGAGCTCGGCGAGCAGCGGGATCAGCGCCGCGAAGGCGCGGGCGCGGTGGGATTCGGCCTGCTTCTCCTCGGCGGTGTACTCCCCCACGGTGCGCTCGGCGCCGTCAGGCTGGCCGTCCGGGATGAAGATCGGGTCGTAGCCGAAGCCGCCGCTGCCGGACGGGGCGTGTGCGAGCCGGCCGCGCCAGATCCCCTCGACGACGCGCTCCCGGCCGTCGGGTGTGACCAGCGCGATCGTGGAGTGGAACTCGGCGCCGCGGTGCGCGTCGGCGATGTCGCGCAGCTGGTCGAGCAGCAGATCGAGGTTCGCCGCGGCGTCCTTGCGCTGGCCGGCCCAGTACGCGGAGAAGACGCCCGGTGCACCGCCCAGCACGTCGACGCAGATGCCGGAGTCGTCGGCGAGCGCGGCGAGCCCGGTGTGCGCGGCGGCGGCACGTGCCTTGATCAGCGCGTTCTCCGCGAAGGTGACCCCGTCCTCGACCGGCTCCGGACCGTCGTAGCCGATCACCTCGAGGTCCGGGCGGGCCTTCGCCACGATCTGCTGGAACTCGGCGACCTTGTGCGGATTGTGCGTGGCGAGCACGACCTTCATCGCGCGGACCCCGGGTCGGGCGCTTCGACGGGCTCAGCGTCCGAGACCGGCTGAGCGTCCGACAGGGCGGCGGCCTGCAGCTGGGTGAGCCGCGCGCATCCGGCCAGTCCGAGGTCGAGGAGGGCGTCCAGCTCGCTCTTGTCGAACGGCGCCCCCTCGGCGGTGCCCTGCACCTCGACGAAGAGTCCGCGGCCGGTCACGACGACGTTCATGTCGGTCTCGGCGCGCACGTCCTCCACGTATGCCAGATCCAGCATGGGCTCGCCGTCGATGATGCCCACGGACACCGCCGCGACCGAATCGCGCAGCGGCACCGCGTTCTTCCCGATCAGCTTCTGCGCACGGCCCCACGCGATCGCGTCCGCGAGGGCGACGTAGGCGCCGGTGATGGCGGCCGTGCGTGTGCCGCCGTCGGCCTGCAGCACGTCGCAGTCGATCACGATGGTGTTCTCGCCGAGGGCCTTGGTGTCGACGACGGCGCGCAGCGCACGGCCGATCAGCCGGGAGATCTCGTGAGTGCGCCCGCCGATGCGGCCCTTCACGCTCTCGCGGTCGTTGCGGGTGTTCGTCGATCGCGGCAGCATGGCGTACTCCGCGGTCACCCAGCCCTTGCCCTTGCCGGTGAGCCAGCGCGGCACGCCGCTGGTGAACGAAGCGGTGCACAGCACGGTGGTGCCGCCGAAGCTGATCAGCGCGGAGCCCTCGGCGTGGCGCGACCAGCCGCGCTCGATCCGGACCTCGCGGAGCTGGTCGGGGGCGCGGCCGTCGGCGCGGACGATGTCGGTCATGGTGTCCTCTCGGATGTGCGGATGACGCTCAGGCGCGGTCGGCCCGCGACAGGTGGGGAAGGGTGATCGCCCCGGTCTGCACGAGCTGCACGTCGCGCACCTCGCGCCCCATCAGGCGGTTGGCGAGCCGGGTGAAGTCGTCTGCGGACTCCCCCGTCGCCTCGTACACGTAGCTCGGCACAGCGCCCTCCGGCGCCAGCAGGTCGCCGCGCACGAGCTGCCGGTACACGTCCGCGGCGGTCTCGTCATCGCTGGAGACCAGGGTGACCCCGTCGCCCATCACGTAGCTGATCGCCCCGCGCAGGAACGGGTAGTGGGTGCATCCGAGCACCAGCGTGTCGACGCCCGCATCCCGCAGCGGCGCGAGGTACTCCTCGGCGGTCGCGAGCACTTCCGGAGTCCCGGTGATCCCGGCCTCGACGAATTCGACGAAGCGCGGGCACGCCGCTGTGAACACCTCCAGGCGCTCGTTCACCTCGAGCATGTCCTGATAGGCGCGGGAGCCGATCGTGCCCACGGTCCCGATCACGCCGACCCGGCCGTTGCGGGTGGTGGACACGGCGCGGCGCACGGCGGGCCCGATCACCTCGACGACGGGGACGTCGTAGCGCTCGCGGGCGTCGCGCAGCATGGCGGCGGATGCCGTGTTGCACGCGATCACGAGCATCTTCACGCCCTGGTCGACGAGGGTGTCCAGCACCTCGAGCGCGTACCGGCGCACCTCGGCGATCGGCTTGGGCCCGTAGGGCGAGTGGGCGGTGTCGCCGATGTAGACCAGCGACTCCTGCGGCAGCTGCGCGCGGATCGCGCGTGCGACGGTGAGCCCGCCGACACCGGAGTCGAAGATGCCGATCGGCGCGTCGTTCATGATCATCCAGCCTATCCCGGCACGGCGGGTGCGATCGGGCGGTGGCAGCCCCGGCCCGGCAGCTCCCGACGCGGCTCCTAGGCTCCGGACGCGCCGAGCGTCCGGAGCGCCTCCCGCAGCACGCCGCCGGAGGCGGCCAGGGCCTCGCGCGCCCGCGCGGCATCCGTCCCGCCCGCGACGATCGCGATCGCGAGCTTCGCCGAGCCGTCGGCGGCCTCGAGCGCCTGCGCGGACACTCGGGCGTCGCAGCCGGTCGCGTGCATCACGATCCTCTCCGCGCGGGCGCGAAGCTTCGCGTTCGTGGCCTGCACGTCCACCATGAGGTTCCCGTGCACGGCGCCGAGCTGCACCATCGTCAGGGTGGAGAGCGTGTTCAGCACCAGCTTCTGCGCGGTGCCCGCCTTCAGCCGGGTCGACCCGGCGACGATCTCGGGGCCGACCTCGACCTCGATCGCGACGTCCGCCTCGCCGGACATCTCGGCGCCGCGGTTAGCCGCCAGCGCCACGGTGAAGGCGCCGCTCGCCCGCGCGGCCCGCAGCGCGGCGCAGCGCGGTCTCTCCGCCCGCGACGATGCCGACCACGAGGCCGGGATCGGCGCCGAACGTGGGCGGCACCTCGCTGGCGTCGAGCACGCCGAGGCGGCCGGGCGTGCCGGCGCCGATGTAGACGAGCCGGCCTCCGCCGCGCAGCCTCGCCACGATGCCGTCCACGGCACGGGCGATGCTCGCCTGCGCCCGGCGGACCGCCTCGGCCGCGGCGACCCCCTGCTCCGCCATCGCCGCGACCTGCTCCGCCGTGCTCATCAGGTCGAGCTCGGCGTAGGCCGGGTCCACGGCCTCCGTCGCCAGCGTGTCCAGTTCGTCCCGCACTCCGTCGTTCCCGGTCATGCGATCACGGTACCGGGGCCGCCGCCGCGGCGGCATCCGGCCGCATCCGGCGGCGGGTCGGCCGGAGCCCGCTCAGTACACTGAGCCCATGAGCACCGCGTTCCTCACCGACCGCTACGAACTGACCATGCTGGCGGCATCGCTGCGCGACGGGACGGGGCGGCGGCCCAGCGTGTTCGAGCTGTTCTCCAGGCGCCTGTCCGGCGGCCGGCGGTTCGGGGTCGTGGCCGGGACGGGGCGCCTGCTGTCGCTGCTGCGCGACTTCCACTTCGGCGAGGACGAGCTGCGTTATCTGCGCGACAACCGCGTGGTGGATGCCGACGCTCTGCGCTACCTGGAGGGCTACCGGTTCACCGGGACCATCCGCGGATACCGGGAAGGGGAGCTGTACTTCCCCGGATCCCCCATCCTCACCGTGGAGGGCACCTTCGCCGACGCGGTGGTGCTGGAGACGCTCGCGCTCAGCGTCCTCAACCACGACTCGGCGGTGGCGACGGCCGCCTCGCGCATGAGCATCGCGGCCGGTGAGCGCCCGCTCGCCGAGATGGGCTCCCGCCGGGCTGCGGAGGAGTCCGCGGTGGCGGCCGCGCGGGCTGCGTTCATCGCCGGGTTCGGGGCGACCAGCAACCTCGAGGCCGGCCGGCGCTGGGGCATCCCCACCATGGGCACGGCCGCGCACTCCTGGACACTGCTGCACGACACCGAGGAGGACGCGTTCCGCGCCCAGGTGGAGGCGCTCGGCACCGGGACGACCCTGCTCGTCGACACCTACGACATCCGCGCCGGCGTCGAGACTGCGGTGCGCGTGGCCGGCACCGGCCTCGGCGGCGTGCGCATCGACTCCGGCGACCTGCCGATCGTGGCCGCCGAGGTGCGCGCGCACCTCGACGAGCTGGGCGCCACCGGGACGAAGATCACCGTCACCAGCGACCTCGACGAATACGCGATCGCCGCTCTCGCCGCCTCGCCCGTGGACGCCTACGGCGTCGGCACCTCGGTCGTGACCGGATCCGGCTACCCGACCGCGAGCATGGTGTACAAGCTCGTCGCACGCCAGGCGCCGGACGGCTCGTGGGTGGCCGTCGCGAAGGCGTCCACCGACAAGGGGTCCAAGGGCGGCCGGAAGGCCGCGTTCCGGACGCTCGAGGACGGCGTGGCCACCGCGGAGACGATCGCGGTCTCCGACGGCTTCGAAGAGGTCGACGTGCCGTCCGAGCACCCCGGGTCCCGGCCGCTGCAGATCACCCTGGTCGACCACGGCGACATCGACACCGCGCACGAGGGGCCCGAGGGCACGGCCGCCGCGCGCGCCCATCACCTGCAGGTGCGCGAGGAGCTGCCGATCCGCGCTCTCGCGCTCAGCAAGTCCGACCCGGCGATCCCGACCGTCTTCGAAGACGCCCGTTAGGGCCCGGCCTCAGTTCTTGAGGCCCTCGTAGATCTCCTTGCAGGTGGGGCAGATCGAGAACTTCTCCGGGTCGCGCCCGGGCGTCCACTTCTTGCCGCACAGCGCCCGCACAGGCTTGCCGGTAATCGCGGACTCGAGGATCTTGTCCTTCTTCACGTAATGCGAGAAGCGCTCATGGTCGCCGGGCTCGAGGTTCTCCTCGCGGAGGATCTCTTCGAGTTCACGATCAAGCGTTGCCACGCCGCCCTGATCGGGGCTGTCCAGCGGAGTACTCATGCCGCGAGTCTAGTCGCGCCCGGCCCGGCTCAGGTCGTCTCCGCGAACTCCATCAGCCGCTCCCCGCTGCGTTCGAAGATGCGCCCGCCGAGCATCACGCCGCCGGCGACGACGACCGCGCCGGTGAGGACGCCCACCCAGAACGCGGCGGCCCCGTGGCCGCCCGTGATCACCGCGAGAACGAACAGCCAGATCGTCGGGCCGCTCAGCAGGATCGCACCCACGAAGGTCAGCGCCGGGCCGAACGATCCGTACGAGGAGCGCTGCGGCTGCTGGAACGGGCTGTCGCCCGGCCGGGAGACGGCGTAGGGCGCGATGACCGACGCGATGCTGGACATGCCCAGGCCGGTGAGCAGGAGGCTCGCGGCGAGGCCGATCATCGGCATCAGCAGATGCCAGCGGGATGCCACGGCGAGGCTGACCGAGATCGCGACAGCCAGGGTGGGCACCGCGACCAGCGTCACCGGCACCAGCCGGCCCAGCCGGTCGGGGATGCCGCGCAGGCCGCTGGCGACGTGGATCCACACGGCGGTCGAGTCGTAGGCGACGTCGTTGTGCGGCAGCCAGCCGAAGAAGAGCGCCATCACCGGGACCGGGACCAGCGCGGCGATCGACAGCGGCACTCCGGCCACCAGCAGCGGGAAGACGGTGAGGACGCCGGCGATCGGCACGACGATCACGTTGACGATGTAGCGCCGGTCGCGCAGCCAGTACACCAGGCTGCGCGCGGCGACGGCGCCGAACGCGGTGGACGGCATGATGCCGAACCAGCCCATGCCGGAGCGCTCCCGGGCGGCGACCGGGCGCTCGGTGGTCGTGAGCATGTGCCGCACGAGCGCGTTCCACAGCCAGGCGATGCCGACCGCGGTGGCGAGGGCGACGATGCCGGAGAGCCACGCCCCGCCGGTGTCTCCGGATTCGGCGGCGAAGATGAGCCCGTACGGGGCGGCGAGCGGTGTCGCACCGGCGATCGCGGACATCGTCTCGACGCCGTGCGGCACCCGCCCCTTCCACGCCAGCGAGGCGAAGTACACCGCGACCGGGAACGCGATCACGATGACCGGGATCGTGAACAGCACGGTCAGCTCCCGCGAGCGCCGCTCGGGCAGCAGGATCGCGCTGGCCGCCATGCCGATCCGCGCGACCATGATCGTGGTCATCGCGCCGACGAGGCTGCACAGCACGGCCAGCAGCCACGGCACGCCGGCGCCGATCGCGACGACGGCGACGCAGGCGGCGATGGCCAGCATCGCCAGGCTCGGAACGCTGACCACCGAGGCGAGCAGGAGGATCCACGGCATCCGCCGTTCGTCGACGCCGAACGGGGCGAAGCGCCTCGGGTCGAGCTGGTCCACCGTGCCGGAGAGCATCGGCCCGACCAGGAAGGCGAGGAAGGCCGCGGCCCCGCCGAGCACGATGACGGCGCGCGCGACGGGCGCGGGCGCGTCGTCCAGGCCGAGCACGGCGACGCACACCGCGACGGTGAGCACGACCGCGATCGCGAACCCGAGCGCGGTGCGCACCGGCCGCTCGCCGCGCAGCGCTCCGACCAGGAGCGCCAGCCTCAGGCGGAGAACGTGTGCAACCACTCGAGGCCCTCCACTTCCCCGCCGCCGCCGGACAGCTCGACGAAGCGCGTCTCCAGGGACTTGCCGGCGCGCACCTCGTCGATCGTGCCCTCTGCGAGGACCTCCCCCTCGACGATGATCGCGACGCGTGAGCAGACCCGCTCGACGAGGTCCATGCCGTGGCTGGACAGGATCACGGTGCCGCCGTGCGACACGTACGAGCGCAGGATGTCGAGGATCACGCCGGAGGACACCGGGTCGACGGCCTCGAACGGCTCGTCGAGCACGAGCACGCGCGGCGAGTGGATCATCGCGCCGGCGAGCATCACCTTCTTGGTCATGCCGGCCGAGTAGTCCGAGACGACGCGACTGAGAGCCTCGGTCAGGTCCAAGGCGCGGGCGAGGTCGGCGATGCGCTTCTCGATCACGGCGTGCTGCAGGCCGCGCAGCTGCCCGTAGTAGTGCAGCAGCTGCCGCCCGGTGAGGCGGTCGAAGGTGCGCAGCCGGTCGGGGAGCACGCCCATCACCCGCTTGGCGGCCAGCGGCTTGACCCGCTGGTCGATGCCGCAGATCATCACGCTGCCCGCGTCCGGCCGCAGCAGCCCGGCGATGACGGAGAGGGTCGTGGTCTTGCCGGCGCCGTTCGGGCCGACGAGCCCGTAGAAGGAGCCGGCCGGAACCGTGATGTCGATGCCGTCCACCGCCCGGCTCTCGCCGAAGCGCTTGACGAGCCCACGGATCACGATCGCCTCGGCCGGGGCCGCCGAGGCGGCGGGCGTCACGCGCGGGGTGGTGGCGGTTTCGGCGGCGGGCGCTTGGGTCGGGGTGGTCTCCCCGGCAGGCGCGTCGGCGGGGGTGGCTTCCGCGACGGGCGCTTCAGCCGCGGCCGCATCGGCGGCAGGGCCGTCGGATGCCGGGGACGCGTCCTGCTCCAGGCCAGGCTCCTCGACGGCCGGCGCAACCTCCGCGACGGCCGGTTCAGGCTCCGCGACGGCGGACGTGGACTCGTCGACGACCGACCCGGACTCGTCGACCGCCGGCGCGGGCTCCTCGACCGAGGCCGGCTTCGAGATGGTCTCGATGGGCCCGGACACGACGTCGATCTCGGTGCGCTTGGCGTCGTCGCTGGAGACGGTCGCCCGCGACCCGCGAGCGCTCCCGGAGCCGGACGAGGTGCGCGACGCGGGCCGGGTCGCAGCGGTCTTCGCGGACGTCGCGCGCGCCGGCTTCCTGCGCGGGGTCGCTTCCGTCGCGGCGGGCTCGGTCGCCGGAGGTTCGGTCGAGACGGCCTCGGTCGGAGCAGGCTGGGTCGAGTCGGACGGCGCCTCCGCATCGGCGGCCAGCGTGGCCGCCGCGGACTTCCGCGCCTTCGTGGTCCGTGCCGTCGTGGTGGTCGTCTTCGTCGTCGCGCCCTCGGCCGCGGTGGTGGCGGCGCTGGTCGGGTCCTCGACGGATGCCGCTTCGCCGGCGGCGTTCTTCCTCGCGGTGGTCTTGGCGGTCGCGGTCTTCGTGCCGGACGTCTTCGTCGCGGCGGTCTTCGCGGCCGTGGTCTTCGTTGCAGTGGTCTTCGCGGCCGTGGTCTTCCGCGCAGCCGGCTTCTTCGCCGCCGTCTTCGTCGTCGCGGTCTTCTTCGCCGCCGTCTTCTTCGCGACAGCCGCGTCCCCGGGCTTCCCCCAGCAGCCGCCTCCGCCTCCGCCTGCGCGGCCTCCGCCTTCGCCGCTTCGGCCTTCGCAGCGGCGGCCTTGGCGGCAGCCGTCTTGGCCGCCGTCGTCCTGGCGGCGGTTGTCCTCGCGCTGCTCTTCGCCGCCGCGGCCTTCGCGGCCGCCTCCTTCACCGCGGCGGTCTTGGCCGCGGCGGCCGCCGACGCTCGCTTGGTGGCGGCCGCCTTCGCGGCGGCGGTCTTGCGTGCGGCCGCCTTCGCGGCGGCGGTCTTGCGTGCGGCCGCCTTCGCCGCGGCGGTCGCGGCGGCATCCGGGGATGCGGCGGGAGTCTTGCCAGCAGCGGTCTTCTTCGCCGACTTCCGCGCGCCGGCGTCGTCGGTCGCGCCCTCGGATGCGGTGCGCCCGGACGCGCCTCCCGCCCGGGCGCCGCCCGCGCGGGCATCCGTCATCTCGTCCGTCGCGGCGTCAGCAGGATCGGCTCCGGAATCGAGAGAAGAAGTCACGTGCCTAAGGTATCAAGCCGCTTCCCGCGCACTCCGGCGAACCTGAGCGTTCGGTGTGCACTCGGTCACGAAACGGCAACGGCATCCGCGCGACCGGCGCTCTCCCAGGTGACATCGCTAGCATGACAGCGGCACGAAGAGGTGTCCCGTCGATGAACCGACAGTGAACGAATCGACAGCGAACCTTAGGAGAATTTCGTGGCTCTTCAGACCGTCATCCTCGCCGCCGGCATGGGCTCGCGCCTCGGTCGCGCCCTGCCCAAGCCGCTCACCGAGTTGAGCGACGGCCGCACGATCATGCAGCAGCAGCACGACAACATCCGTGCCGCGTTCGGCGACGACGCCCTCATCACCACGGTCGTCGGCTACCGCGCCGAGACCATCATCGAGGCGTTCCCGAACGTGAACTACGTGCACAACGAGCGCTACGACGTCACCAACACCTCCAAGAGCCTGCTGCGTGCGCTCAGCGTGACCGGCAAGGGCGGCGTGCTGTGGATGAACGGCGACGTCGTCTTCGACCCGCGCATCCTGGGCCGCGCGATGCCCTACATCGAGCGGGACCAGTCGTTCGTCACCGTCAACACCTCCAAGGTGAGCGACGAGGAGGTCAAGTACACGGTCACCCCGAGGGCTACATCAAGGAGCTGTCGAAGACCGTCAAGGGCGGGCTCGGCGAGGCGGTCGGCATCAACTACATCTCCGCGGCGGACAAGAAGGCGTTCATGCGCCAGCTGCAGCGCGTGGACGACCAGGACTACTTCGAGCGTGGCCTCGAGCTCGCGATCGCCGAGAACGGCCTGCTGCTCGAGCCGATGGACATCTCCGACCTGTACGCGGTCGAGATCGACTTCGCCGAGGACCTCGAGCGCGCCAACCACTACGTCTGATCCTGCGATCGCGTCGAGAGCCCGGTTCCCCCAGCGGATGCCGGGCTCTCGGCGTTCTGTATGCCGGGCTCTCGGCGTACTCGCGGATCTCGCACATAGGATCGCCTCATGCGCGAGAAGGTTCACAAGATCCACTCGCTCCCTGACGACGCCCCGTGGGACTCCCCCGTCCCGCCGGTGGGATCCCCGGAGCATCCGCTCGTCGTGCGCGGCCTCGACCGCGTCATGACCGTGCAGCGCCCGCTCGTCGTGGCGCACATCCGCAGCATCCGCCGGCGCCATCCCGAGGCGACGCCCGCGCAGATCGTGAAGATCCTGGAGAACCGCTACCTCACGGCGGTGACCACCGGGGGCGCAGCGGTGGGCGCCACCGCGGTCATCCCCGGGATCGGCACGGGCGTGACGCTGGCGCTGTCGGGCGTGGAGACCGCCGGATTCATGGAGGCCACCGCCCTGTTCGCCCAGTCGCTCGCCGAGGTCCACGGCATCGCGATCGACAACCCGGATCGCGCGCGGGCGCTGGTGATGACGCTCATGCTCGGCAAGGAGGGCGTCGACCTGGTCTCCCAGCTCGCCCGGCAGGCCGTCGGAAAGGGCGGCCCTCGCTCGGCGTACTGGGGCGAACTGGTCACCAAGTCGCTGCCGCGCGCCGCGGTCGGGCCGCTCCTGGACCGGCTGAAGTCCGCGTTCATCCACCAGTTCGCCACCCGCGACAGCGCCTCGCTGCTCGGGAAGGCCCTGCCCTTCGGCATCGGCGCCGCGATCGGCGGCGCCGGCAATCACCTCCTCGGCCGTCGCGTGCTGACCACATCGCGGCGTGCGTTCGGGATCGCCCCCGCCAGCCTGCCGGCCGAGCTCGAGCCGGTGCCCGGCACGGAGCGGATCGAGAGCAGGATCGTCGACGGCGCGAAGTTCGTCGGCAATGCCGTCGCCGGAGCGGCAGGCTCCGCCGTGCGCGGCCTGGGCGCCGCAGGCCGGAAGACGGGCGGGATGCTGCGTCGCAGGGATCGCGAGCAGGCCGGCGACGAGGTCGCCGCCGCGGAGCGCTCCTCCTCCACAGACGAGGCCTGAGCCCGGCTTCTCCCCCGGTCACGGCGACGGGGGTCCAGCGGCCGTGTGCGGGTCGGCGGCCGCTCCTACCGTGACCGCATGCTCTACCCGATCGACCCGAAAGCCCCGCCGCCGCCCATCGCGCACTGAATCTTCGGCCTTTTCTCGTTACACCGAGGTGATACGCGGAGGAGCGCACGACGGCCGTGCTCCCAGTGCGCGGCATCCTGCAAACCATCCGCGGACCCGTTGTGGCGAGCGTCCAACGGCTCCCCGCGCCCCGGCACTAGGGTGGATTCCGTGACGGACACGCCTGACCTCTCGACCACGGCCGCCAAGATCGCGGACCTGCGCGCGCGATACACCGAAGCGGTCATCGACGCGGAGAAGAAAGCCCAGGAGAAGCAGCACGCCAAGGGCAAGATGACCGCCCGCGAGCGGATCGAGCTGCTGGTCGACAAGGGCAGCTTCGTCGAGTTCGACGAGTACGTCCGACACCGCACCACCGCCTTCGGCATGGACCGCAACCGCCCTTACGGCGACTCCGTCGTCACGGGCATCGGCACGATCCACGGCCGCACCGTGGCGGTGTACTCCCAGGACTTCACCACCTTCGGCGGCTCGCTCGGCGAGGTCTCCGGCGACAAGATCATCAAGATCATGGAGTTCGCCCTCCAAGGCGGGATGCCGATCGTCGGCATCCTCGACTCCGGCGGGGCGCGCATCCAGGAGGGCGTGCTCGCGCTCAGCAAGTACGGCGAGATCTTCCGGCTGAACACCCGCTCGTCCGGGGTCATCCCGCAGATCTCGATCATCATGGGACCGGCCGCCGGCGGCGCCGTGTACGGCCCGGCGCTCACCGACTTCGTCATCATGGTCGACAAGACCAGCCAGATGTTCGTCACCGGCCCCGACGTGATCAAGACGGTCACCGGCGAGGACGTCGGCATGGAGGACCTCGGCGGCGCGCTCACGCACAACACCCGCTCCGGCGTCGCGCACTACCTCGCCGAGGACGAGGACGATGCGATCGACTACGCACGCACGCTGCTCGGGTTCCTGCCCGACAACAACATGGCCGAGATCCCGGCGTACGAGACGTCGTTCGAGTTCCAGACGACGGATGCCGACCGCAGCCTGAACACGATCATCCCCGACTCCCCCAACCAGCCCTACGACATCCACGACGTCATCCAGCACGTGGTGGACGACGGCGACTTCCTCGAGGTGCAGCCGCTGTTCGCGCCGAACATCGTGATCGGCTTCGGCCGGGTCGAGGGCCGCTCGGTCGGGATCATCGCCAACCAGCCGTCGCAGATGGCCGGCACGCTCAACATCGACGCGGGCGAGAAGGCCAGCCGCTTCGTCCGCTTCTGCGACGCGTTCTCGATCCCGATCGTCACCCTCGTCGACGTGCCCGGATACCTGCCCGGCACCGACCAGGAGTGGACCGGCGTCATCCGCCGCGGCGCCAAGCTGATCTACGCCTACGCCGAGGCGACCGTGCCCCTGGTGACCGTGATCCTGCGCAAGGCCTACGGCGGTGCCTACATCGTGATGGGCTCGAAGCAGCTGGGCGCCGACGTGAACCTCGCCTGGCCCACCGCCGAGATCGCGGTGATGGGCGGCCAGGGCGCCGTCAACATCCTGTACCGGGGAGAGATCAAGCGGGCCGAGGAGGCCGGTGAGGACGTCGCGGCGGTGCGCACGCGGCTGGCCAACGAGTACACGTACAGCGTCACCTCGCCGTTCCTCGCCGCCGAGCGCGGCGAGATCGACGGCATCATCGAGCCCGCGGCCACCCGCGTCGCCATCGCCAAGGCCCTCCGGGCCCTGCGCGGCAAGCGGGCAGAGCTGCCGCCGAAGAAGCACGGGAACATCCCGCTGTGAGCGAGCCGTCGCCGCAGCCGGCCATCGTGCGCGGAGCACCCACCGAGGAGGAGCTCGCCGCGCTGATCGCCGTCGTGAGCGAGGCCTACGCGCACGAGAGCGAGGAGGCCGTGGCGGAGCAGCCGCCGGTCTCGGTGTGGCAGCGCACCCAGCGCGGGCTGCGCCGTCCACTGCGGCGCGACATCCCCTGGGGCCGCTTCTCCGGCTGAGGATGCCGTCCGAGCGGCGATCCCTTCCGGAAGGCCGGATCTGCCCCCGAAGAGCCGGTTTTGTCCCCCGAAATACCTACAGACAGACCCGTTGCGAATCGGAAGACTGGTGTCAACGCTTCGCGTTAGGCGGATGCTCTGTCCCAGGGTAGGCAGACGCACAACCGCCCTTTAGCGGACAGTTTTCGGGTAGCTGTTCCGCGCTGGCGAGGGGCGGGCGGCTTCGCCGCCCCTCGCCCTCTCTCCCCCAGCCGATCGGATCCCCAGCCGGTCGGCCCTGGACGACCGGGCGGTCCTGGACAGCCGCGCTCACGCCCGATCCGTCCGTCTGCGCGACGGATCGGACGACGCCGGGCGGATGCCGCGCTCAGTCCGCCTTCCGACGCGGGATCTCGTGCCACAGGTCGACCCCGTCCTCGTCGTGCCCGCCGGCCGCCCGGCCGACCACCGTCACCGCGACGGTCTCATCCCGGCCGGCGCGGATGATCACCCGCTCGGACCGCACCTCAGCGAGCACGTCGGCGAGCTCGTCCCGGATCTGCGCTCGCCGCTCCTCCGGCACGTCATCCAGACCGCCCTCGTCGAACACGGTGACCACGACGCCACGGCGCCGGGCAGCCTGGATCGCGTCCCGCACCGCATCGTTGAGCAGACTCGCCCCGCGCAGCTCGTCCCGCAGCCGCCCCTCGGCGAGCCGCGCCTCCAGCCGCTCCTCCGGAGTGAGCCGACCCTGCGCGGCGACCGTCCTGCCCAGCACGGGGCCGGCCACCTCGAGCGCGAGCTGCACCCGCATCCGCCTCTCCCGCTGCCGCACCAGCTGCGTCGCATGCCAGGCCGACACGGCCTGCTGGATGTCCGCCAGCCGCTCCGTGTCGCGCACCGCCCGCCCCCAGAAGAACACCAGCAGCTGCGCCAGCACGAGCCAGGTGATGGAGCCGACGAGACCGAAGGTGAAGGCCTCGCCGATGCCGAGGAAGGCGCAGGCCGACACGATCAGCGTCGCCAGGATCACCCAGCCGAACATCGGTCGCCGCCGCACCACGCAGACCACGCCGAGCAGGCCGATCCCCCCGATGTACCAGGTGGCGAAGGGCGCGGTGCGCACCGCCGGCTCGAGGGACAGGTTGACCAGCACGGGGATCACGGCGCTCGCGGCGAGCGCGAGGACGGCGGCCCACAGCGGCATCCGTACGCTCACCGCCTGCTGCACGAGGACGACGGTGAGGATCGTCGCCAGGTAGAGGAAGATCGCCGCGACCATCAGCAGCGGCGCTGTGGGCTGCACGATCCACCACACCGCGCGCGCAGCGAAGTACACCGCGAACCCGAGGGCGAGACCGGTGGCCATGCTGCGGACGGTGCGCCTCATGCCGCCTCCCACGACAGGGTGACGGTCGTCCCGCCGGGCCCGGACCGGACGTCCGCGGTCCCGGCGATGGCCGCCATCCGGGCCAGGATCGATGCGCGGATGCCGAGCCGGTCCGCCCCGATCGCGTCGACGTCGAAGCCGGGGCCGCTGTCGAGGACCGTCACCGACATGGCATCCGGTCGCGCGGCCTCCACCACGACGTGCAGGCCGCGCCCGCCCGCGTGCGTCATCGCGTTGCCGATCGCCTGACGCGCGGCGAGCACGATCGCGCGCGCCACCCGCTCCGGGATCGCCGCCGGGACGCCCCGCTCCTCCACGACGGCGTCGGCGCCCAGCTCGGACAGCGCCCGCCGCAGCTCCGCGACGACCTGCACGCCCGCGATCGGCTGCTCGTTGCCCTCCTGCGCGATCGACGCCTCCGTGTTCGCCAGCCGGGTGAGCGCCTCCCTCGCCATCCCCGCGGCCAGGCCGCGCTCGCGGTCGCTCTCGGCGCGCTCGGCCGCGATGAGCGCCGCGAGCACGCTGTCGTGCATGAGCGCGGCCAGCGACACCCGCTCCTCCTCGGCGGCGGTGGCGGCCGCGGCCCGGGCGTAGGCGGAGACGGTCTGCGAGCGCACCTCGTCGACCCCGCCGGCGACCTGACGGAACATCCACGCCAGGGAGACGATCACCATGCCGAGGATCAGGGTGAACGACACGTCGAACGCGGTCGAGATCCAGAAGCTCTGCGAGAACTCCCCCTGCACGAGCCGCACGAAGCCGTACACGAACGGGACGGCGATGGCCCACGCGAACTGCAGCACCACGGGGAAGGCGATCATGGCCGCGGCCACCCCGATGTTGACCAGGAAGAAGATCCACGGCTGGGTGTCCGGCGTGCGCACCGCCGGGTTCACCACCTGCGGCCACAGCAGCAGCGCCAGCACGTACACGACGGCGAACGTCCCGCACGCCTGCCGGGCCCACCGGCCGGTGATGCAGGCCAGGATCATCGCCAGCAGCGGGCCGAACACCATGATCATCATCGCGATGCGCGCGGGGTCCGCCTCGGGCAGCCGGGTGATCGCGGCGAACAGCGCCTGCGCCCCCAGCGCCGTGGATCCGATCGCGGTGACGATGCCGAGGATGCGCTCCATCCGCTCCCCGGTGAAGCGCTCGAACTCGCCGCCGTTCACCCCGAGCGACGGGATGCGGCTCCACGCCTCCCGGATGGACCCGGCCTCAGCCGCCACTCGTCACCCCGTCGGGGGAGACGATGCCGTCCTCCATCGCGCGGCGCAGCAGGTCGACCTTCGTCGGCGCGGGGCGTCCGACCTCGACGTACTTCACCCGGATGCGGGTGATGTTCTCCTTCGCCGTGGAGTACGCGACGCCGAGCCGCTCCGCCACGACCTTCAGCGGCAGCCCCGTCGCGTACAGGCGCAGCACCTCGCGCTCCCGGCTGGAGAGCTGCGCGTGGGCGAACTCGCGGTCCCCGTCGACGGCGCTGGCCCATTCGACGTTGTTCAGCGCGTCTCCGCGGGCGACCGTGCGGATCGCGTCGAGCACGTCGTCGAGCGCGGAGGACTTGCTCACCACCCCGGCGGCGCCGGCCACGAGCGCCTCGCGCACCGCGGCCGGCCGGTCGGCGACGCTGTGGATCACGACGCTCGCGCCGTCGGCGACGAGGGTCGCCACGTTCTCGGTCACCGTGGTGCCGTCCCCGAGGGTGAGGTCGAGGACGACGACGTCCACCGGCGGGGCATCCGACGACGCGCGCCATGCGAGGTACTCGCGCACGGTCGCGCCGGAGAACACGACGGTCTGCTCACCGTCGCGCTGGCAGGCCGCTTCCAGGCCGAGACGCACGGACTCGTGGTCGTCGATGAGGGCGACGGTGCTCATACGCTCAGCCTACTGACGGCTTCCGCGGTCGCGAGACGGCCCGCCGTCACGACGCCGCGGGCAGCAGCAGCGCCACCGTCTCGAAATGGTGCGTGTGCGGGAACAGGTCGAAGGCGCGCAGCCGCTCCACCCGCCAGCCGAGGTCGCGGAACGTGCCGAGATCGCGGGCGAGCGCCACCGGATCGCACGCGACGTAGGCGATCGCCTCCGGGGAGAGCGCGTGCACGCCCTCCACGACCGCGCGCCCCGCGCCCGAGCGCGGCGGGTCCAGCACCACGGTTCCTGCGCGCGTGCCCTCGGGCGCACCCGCCAGGAACCGGTCGACGCGGGCGGTGACCGCCTCGACGTCGAGGTCTGCGAGATTCTCCCGCGCGTGGGCCGTGGCGCGCGGATCGGACTCCACCGTGACGATGTCCGTGGCGCCGAGCCCGGCGAGGGTGGCGGAGAGCAGGCCGACGCCGCCGTACAGGTCGAAGTGCGTGGCATCCGGATCGACCCGCCCGGCGAGGGCGTCCACGACCGCGTCGTGCAGCGTCCGCGCGGCCGCCGGATGCACCTGCCAGAACCCGCCGGCATCGAGCCGGAAGTCGCGTCCGGCCACCGTCTCGACGATGGTCTCCGGCGCCGGACGGTGCCGTCCCCGGTCCGGGCGGGCGAGCACCCGCACGCGGCCGTCCGCGGGCTCGACGAGATCGACGCGCCCGGGCTTCAGGCCCCGCAGCCCGCGCGCCGCCTCCGCCACCGCGGGGCGGGCGAGCGGATGCGAGGACACCTCGATCACCCGGTGGCTGCGCGGCGCGTATGGGCCGATCCGCCCGTCCTCGGCCACGTGCAGGGTGAGCCGCGTGCGCCACCCCAGCCCGTCGCCATCGTCGAGACCGGCCACCGCCGGGGCCTCCAGGCCGCCGCCGGCGAACCGGTCCAGCGCCTCCTGCAACACCCGCCGCTTGAGCACCCGCTGATGGTCCAGGGCGATATGCCCCAGGTCGGCGCCGCCGGCGCGGTCCTGCGGCGCGCGCGTGATCTCCGCCTCCGGCCACACGTGCGGGCGGCGGTGGGGGGATGCCTCGAGCACGTCCACGGCGTCGGCCCGCCAGAACCGGCGGGTCTCCCCGCTGCCCTCGGCCAGCCGCGCACGCACCCGCTCCCCGGGGATGGCATCCGACACGAACACCACCCGTCCCTCGTGCCGGGCGACGACCGTGCCGCCGTGGGCGATGCCGGTGATATCGAGATCGAGGGTGTCGCCAGCGGGAGAGGTCATCCTCCGATGATCCCAGATACCGTGGAGGGCATGCGCGTGTGCCTGGCATCCACCTCCCCCGCCCGTCTGATGCTGCTGCGGCAGGCCGGGATCGAGCCGGTCACGATGGCGCCGCAGGTGGACGAGGAGGCGGTGGCGGCCGCCGCGGAGAGGGCGCGCGGCACCGCCCTGGCACCGGACGAGCTGGTGCTGCTGCTCGCTCGCGAGAAGGCCGCCGACGTGGCCCGGCGGCTGCGCGCCGAGCAGCCGGACTTCGACGGCCTCGTCGCCGGCGGCGATTCCATGTTCGAGATCGGCGGTCGGGTGTACGGCAAGCCCTACACGCCTGAGGAGGCCACCCGGCGCTGGCGCGGGATGCGCGGATCCACCGGGACACTGCACTCGGGGCACTCCGTGTTCCGGCTCTCCCCCGGCGCCGACCCGCGCGAGGCAACGGCGGTCGCGGAGGCGTCGGTGACGTTCGCGGCGGACGTGTCGGATGCCGAGATCGCCGCGTACGTGGCATCCGGCGAGCCGCTGCACGTGGCCGGCGCGTTCACCGTGGACAGCCTCGGCGGCGCGTTCATCACGCGCGTCGAGGGGGACCCGTCGACCGTGGTCGGGATGTCGCTGTCCACCCTCCGGCGCCTGGCCGGCGAGCTGGGCGTGGTGTGGACCGAGCTCTGGTGACGCGCGGGACGCCGCAGGCGCAGTGGTAGCCGGGACGACACGATCTCCGCGATTTCTTGTGGAGAGTCGTCAAAAGGAACGCGCGCGCACTCGCTAGGCTGACAGTCATGCCTGATATCGCCAAGGTGCTCATCGCGAACCGCGGCGAGATCGCCGTACGCATCATCCGCGCCGCCCGTGACTCCGGGATCTCCTCCGTCGCCGTGTACGCCGACCAGGATCGGGATGCGATGCACGCGCGACTCGCCGACGAGGCCTACGCCCTGGACGGCTCCACGAGTGCGGAGACGTACCTGCAGATCGACAAGATCCTGTCGGTGGCGCGCCGGTCCGGCGCCGACGCCGTGCACCCCGGCTACGGCTTCCTCGCCGAGAACGCCGAGTTCGCGCGCGCCGTGATCGGGGCAGGGCTCACCTGGATCGGGCCCTCGCCGGAGGCGATCGAGGCCCTCGGCGACAAGGTGACCGCCCGGCACGTGGCGGAGAAGGTGGGCGCGCCGCTCGCCGCCGGCACCCCGGGGCCGGTGGACTCCGCCGACGAGGTGATCGCCTTCGCGAAGGAGCACGGCCTGCCCATCGCGATCAAGGCCGCGTACGGCGGCGGCGGGCGCGGGCTGAAGGTCGCCCGAGAGCTGGACGAGGTCGCCGAGCTGTTCGAGTCCGCCACGCGCGAGGCGGTCGCCGCCTTCGGCCGCGGCGAGTGCTTCGTGGAGAAGTACCTCGACAAGCCCCGGCACGTCGAGACGCAGTGCCTCGCGGATGCCGCCGGCAACGTCGTCGTCATCTCCACGCGCGACTGCTCGCTGCAGCGGCGGCACCAGAAGCTGGTCGAGGAGGCGCCCGCGCCGTTCCTCACCGAGGAGCAGAACCGCGCCCTGTACGACGCATCCAAGGCGATCCTGCGCGAGGTCGGCTACGTCGGCGCCGGCACCTGCGAGTTCCTCATCGGCGCGGACGGCACCGTGTCCTTCCTCGAGGTGAACACCCGCCTGCAGGTGGAGCACCCCGTCTCCGAGGAGGTCACCGGCATCGACCTCGTCCGCGAGCAGTTCCGCATCGCCGCGGGCGGCACCATCGACTACGCCGACCCCGAACCGCAGGGCCACTCGATCGAGTTCCGCATCAACGGCGAAGACCCCGGCCGTGGCTTCCTGCCGCAGCCCGGACCGATCCACGTGTTCAAGACGTTCGGCGGCCCCGGCATCCGTCTCGACTCCGGCGTCACCGCCGGCGACACGGTCTCCGGCGCGTTCGACTCGCTGCTGGCGAAGATCATCGTCACCGGCCGCAGCCGCGAGGAGGCCCTGGAGCGCGCCCGCCGCGCCCTGGACGAGTTCGAGGTCGCGGGCCTGCCCACCGTGCTCCCGTTCCATCGCAAGGTCGTCCGCGACCCGGCCTTCACCGCCGAGAACGGCGAGTTCGGCGTGTACACCCGCTGGATCGAGACCGAGTTCGTGAACGACATCCCGGCATGGGACGGCGAGCTGGAGGACCCGGCGTCGGCCCCCGGCCGGCACACCGTCGTCGTCGAGGTCGGCGGCAAGCGCCTCGAGGTGAGCCTGCCCGACCGCGTCGCCGCGCCGGTCGCGAACACGGCGGGTCGCCCGGCCGCCGTGCCGCCGTCGCGCCGCAGCCACGCGGCGACCGTGAACGCGGGAGCCTCCGGCGACGCGGTGAAGTCGCCCATGCAGGCCACCGTCGTCAAGGTCGCCGTCGAGGAGGGCCAGCAGGTCGTCAAGGGCGACCTGGTCGTGGTGCTCGAGGCGATGAAGATGGAGCAGCCGCTGCAGGCGCACAAGGACGGCGTCATCGGCAACATCAACGCCGAGCCGGGTGCGACCGTGTCGGCGGGGCACCAGCTGCTGACGATCTCCTGAGCCGTGGGCGGCGACGTCTGAGGCGACCCGTGGTTCGTCTCGGGCGCGCCGCACGCGTCCCCGCCCGACGACCGGGACGGGGACGGCGCGGCCCGCGGCGGGCGCGTCCAGACGCTACGCGATGTTGACGTGCATCGCCCGGCTGGCGTCGGTGATGCTCGTGGACAGCGACGGGTATGCGGCGAACACGCGGGAGACCTGGTCGACCGTCAGGCGTCGCTCCACCGCCACGGCGAGCGGGTAGATCAGCTCGGAGGCCTTCGGCGCGACGATCACCCCTCCGATCACTGTGCCCGACCCCTTGCGGGCGATGACCTTCACGAACCCGTCGCGGATGCCCATCATCTTTGCGCGCGGGTTGGCGGCCAGCGGCAGCTTGTAGACGATGCCGTCCGCGACCCCGTTCTCGACGTCCTGCTCCGAGTAGCCGACGGTCGCGATCTCCGGCGCGGTGAAGATGTTCGCGGTGATCTTGCGCTGCTCCAGCGGGATCACGATGTCGCCGAGCGCGTGGAAGACCGCGGTGCGCCCCTGCATGGAGGCGACCGAGGCGAGCGGGAAGAAGTTGGTGCAGTCCCCCACCGCGTAGATGTTCGGCACCGAGGTGCGCGCCACCCGGTTCACCCGGACGTGCCCGGACTCCGTCAGCTCCACACCGGCGTCCTCGAGGCCGATGCCGGCCGTGTTCGGGATCGACCCGACCGCCATCAGGCAGTGGCTGCCCTCCACCGTGCGGCCGTCCGCGAGCGTCACGCGCACGCCGTCCTCAGTGGTCTCCACCGTCTGCGCGCGGGACTTGGACAGCACCTGCATCCCGCCGCGCGTGAACACGCTCTCGAGCACCTTCGCGGCGTCCTTGTCCTCGCCGGGGAGCACCTGGTCACGGCTGGAGACCAGGGTGACCTTGGCGCCGAGGTTCATGTACGCGGACGCGAACTCGGCGCCGGTCACACCGGAGCCGACCACGATGAGGTGCTCGGGCAGCTCCTTCATGTCGTACAGCTGCGTCCAGGTGAGGATGCGCTTGCCGTCGGGTTTGGCGGAGTCCAGCTCGCGCGGCGAGGCGCCCACCGCGACGACGAGCGTGTCGGCCTCCACCCGGTCGAAGTCCGTGCCGCCGGGGGCGGTGGACACGACGATCGCGTTCGCCCCTTCCAGCCGGCCGTGCCCGGACAGGATCCGCACGCCCGCCCCGAGCAGGGCGGTGCGCATGTCCTCGGACTGCTGACCGGCCAGCGCCAGCAGGCGCTTGTTCACGGCGGCGAGGTTGATGGCGATCTCGGGCTTGAGCGGCTTGCCGTTCGCGCCCTTCGCGTAGAACTGCACGCCGAGATCGGATGCCTCGGCGATCGCCACCGCGGCATCCGCCGTCGCGATCAGGCTCTTCGAGGGCACCACGTCGGTGAGCACGGCCGATCCGCCGACCCCGACGCGCTCCACGAGAGTCACCTCCGCGCCCAGCTGCGCGGCGGCGAGTGCCGCCTCGTAGCCGCCGGGACCGCCGCCGAGCACGGCGACACTCTGCCTGTTCGCGAAGGGAGTCTGAGACATGGATTCCATTCTTCCGCAATCATGGCCGCGGAGCCTGCACGTTCATAGAGTGGACTCATGCCTGAGACATCCACGAACCCCCTGGACGACGCGAGCGCGAACCCCTTCGTGGTCGCCGCCGAGGCCGCCGCGGACATCGCGCGGCTGACCGGGGTCGAGCATCACGACATCGCCCTCACCCTCGGGTCGGGCTGGGGCAAGGCGGCCGAGCTGATCGGCGAGACCGTCGCCACGATCCCCGCCACCGAGGTGACCGGGTTCTCCAAGCCCGCCCTCGAGGGGCATGTCGGCACCCTCCGCAGCATCCGCACCCCGCAGGGGAAGAACGTGCTCGTGATCGGCGCGCGCACGCACTACTACGAGGGCCACGGGGTCCGCCGGGTCGTGCACTCCGTCCGCACCGCCGCCGCCACGGGGTCGAAGATCATGGTGCTCACCAACGGCGCCGGCGGCATCCGCGAGACGTGGAAGCCCGGCCAGCCGGTGCTGATCAGCGACCACATCAACCTCACCGCCGACTCCCCGCTCGAGGGCGCCACCTTCATCGACCTCACCGACCTGTACGCGAAGCGCCTGCGCGACATCGCCCGCTCGGTCGACCCCACCCTCGACGAGGGCGTGTACACCCAGTTCCGCGGGCCGCACTACGAGACGCCCGCCGAGGTGCAGATGGCGAAGGCGATCGGCGGCCACATCGTCGGCATGTCCACCGCGCTCGAAGCCATCGCTGCCCGCGAGGCGGGCATGGAGGTCCTCGGCTTCTCGCTGATCACCAACCTCGCCGCGGGCATCCAGCAGACGCCGCTCAGCCACGCCGAGGTGATCGAAGCCGGACGCGAGGCGGAGCCGGTGATCTCGGCCCTGCTCGCCCGAGTGATCGAGGCGCTGTGAGCGACCGACTGACCCAGGCCCGCGCCTGGCTGCGGCAGGACCCCGACCCCGAGACCCGGGACGAACTGGCCGGCCTGATCACGCGCGCCGCCGGCGGCGACACCGCTTCGCTGGCCGAGCTGGACGACCGGTTCGGGTCGCGGCTGGCGTTCGGCACCGCGGGGCTGCGAGGGGCGCTCGGTGCCGGCAGCAACCGGATGAACCGGGTGCTCGTCGCGCAGGCGGCGGCCGGTTTCGCCTCCTACCTGCTGGCGCGGTCGGCGGGTGCGCGGCCGACCGTGGTGGTCGGCTACGACGGCCGCCGCAACTCCCGGCGCTTCGCCCTGGACTCCGCCGAGCTGTTCGCCGGGGCCGGGCTGCGCGCCATCCTGCTGCCGCGCTTGCTGCCCACCCCGGTGCTCGCGTTCGCGGTGCGCCACCTTGGCGCGGATGCCGGGGTGATGGTGACCGCCAGTCACAACCCGCCGGACGACAACGGGTACAAGGTGTACCTCGGCGGCGCGGACCAGGGGTCGCAGATCGTGGCGCCGGCGGATGCCGAGATCGCCGGACACATCCAGCGGGTGGCGGATGCCGGGGACATCGGGCTGCTGCCGCGCTCGGACGCCTACGAGATCGCCTCCGAGGAGGTCGTCGACGCGTACGTGGCGGCGACCGCCGCCGTGGCGCCGGCCCCGTACGGGGTGCAGGAGATGCGCTGGGTGTACACCGCCATGCACGGCGTCGGCTGGGAGACGTTCTCCCGCGTGCTGAAGAGCGCCGGCTACCCGGCGCCGCGGATCGTGGAGGAGCAGCGCGACCCCGACCCGACGTTCCGGACGGTGGCCTTCCCCAACCCGGAGGAGCCGGGGGCGATGGACCTCGCCTTCGCCCGTGCCCGCGCGGTGGATGCCGAGTTCGTGCTCGCGAACGACCCCGACGCCGACCGCCTCGCCGTCGCCGTGCCCGATCCGGATGCGGAGGGCGGCTGGCGCCGGCTCACCGGCAACGAGGTCGGTCTGCTGCTGGGCTGGCGCGCCGCCCGGGCCGCGCAGGACACCGAGGGGGCCTCGCTGGCGTGCTCGCTGGTGTCCTCGCCCGGGCTGGGTGCGATCGCGGAACGGTACGGTCTGGACTTCCACGAGACGCTGACCGGCTTCAAGTGGATCTCGCGGGCGCCGGGGATGGTCTTCGGGTACGAGGAGGCGCTCGGCTATCTCGTCAACCCGCAGACCGTGCGCGACAAGGACGGCATCTCCGCGGCCGTGGCCATGCTCGGCCTCGCGGCCGATGCGCGCGTGCGCGGCACGACGATCAGCGGGCTGCTGGAGGAGCTGAGCGCTCAGATCGGGCACTTCGCGAGCGGGCAGGTCTCCATCCGCGTCGACGACCTGTCGGTGATCTCGGGAGCGATGGCCTCGCTGCGCGCCCAGGCGCCGGCATCCTTCGGCGACCGCGCCGTGGCATCCGCCGAGGATCTCGCCTTCGCGGTGGACGGCGGGATGCCCGCGGGCGATGTGCTGCGCTACCGCCTGGCCGACGGGTCGCGCGTCATCGTGCGCCCGAGCGGCACCGAGCCGAAGCTGAAGGTGTACATCGACGCCCGCGGCGAGTCGGCCGAGGCGGCGCGCGCCGCCGTCGCCGAGCTCGAGGCCGCCGTCCGCGCCCTCCTCGCCGATCGCGCCTGACCCCGCGTCCTCCCCCACCCCCGTTCCCCCACCTCCCCACCTTCCCCACCTCCCCACCTCCCCACCTTCCCCACCTTCCCCACCTTTCCGGGTTTGGGGCGGATTTTCGCGTTCGGGGCGGTTCTGCGCCGCCCCGAGTGCGAGAATCCGCCCCCAACTCGAGGGAAGAGGGCCCGGGGGATGAGGGAGAGGTCGGGGAACGAGGGTGATCAGCGGGGCGGACGGATGCCGAAGGCGCGCAGCCGTGCGCCGAGCAGGTCCGCGGTGTCGATGTGCGGCCACCCCCACCGCGCCATCGGCTGCTGCCGGACGCCGCGGATCCAGTCCTCGCGGCGCTTCTCGTCGTCGACGACGCTCTCGACGGACCGTCCGCTGCGCAGGTCGGCGTCGGCGTACTTGATCCGGCCGTCGAACTCGCCGAGCCAGCCGGCGCGCCCCTCCCCGACCGCGAAGTCCACGAGGTACGACTCGCCGTGCGGACCCGGCACCGGCAGCTGCAAGGAGATGCCGCGGAAACCGAGTTCCGTCAGGCGGATGCGGCTGATGCTCTCGCCGGGGAGCTGTGCGCGCCCGTCGGCGAACGCCAGCACCCTCGATGCCCGCGCGACACCGTGCGCAGAGCGCTCCGCCACGGACATCACCTCGCGCCGGAATTCCGCGGCGCGGACCTCGTCGTACCGATCGGGGCGCTCCCCCGCGACCCGCCGCAGAGCCGCGTCCGCGACCACGACCGCCTGCTCGAAGGATGCGGTGCGGGCGACATCGGCGACCGTGCGGACCATCGAGGTGACGCGGAGGCCGTCCACGATGACGATGTCCTCGTCCCGCAGCTGTGCCCTGTGCCGGATGGTCCCCCGCGCCGCGCCCGGCCGGCACGGCTCGAGGCTGACGTGGACCTTGGTCGCATGCGGCCGGAACAGCGGGAACCCGTGCACGGCCGCCGCCGTTTCGTGCGACAGCACCGGCTCGGCGGATGCCCCCATGATCAGGGCGCGCGCCCGTGCGACGACGCGCCCTTCGGGCCGGGCGCGCCGCCACTCCTCGTCGCGGGCGTACACGCCGGGCCGGACGCGCACCAGGTCGCCGTCCACGGCGGACGAGCGGTATGCGGCCGCCCGGCGACGGACGGCGCCCAGATCGGTTCCGCGAAGAAGTGCCGGCACGTACAGCATCCGACCAGCATCCGGCATCCGTCCTCGTCGCCTGCGCGAGAACCCCCTGATGTGCACAACCCGGGCAGACCCCGCCGATGTGGAGGAGGACCTCACCTCCCGTTCGGGGCGGATTCTCACGTTCGGGGCGGTGCTGCGCCGCCCCGAACGTGAGAATCCGCCCCAAACCCGACAAGACGAAGGGGGAAGACGACGGGAGAAATACGACGGGAGAAGGGGCGCGGGAGGGGTCAGCGCTCGAAGCCCTCGGCGATCATCTCGACGAGCTCCTCGCGCTCCTCGACGGGGAGGAACGCGGCGGCGGCCGCGTTGAACTGGAACGCCTCCAGGTCGTCGAGGTCGTAGCCGAAGGCGTCGACGAGCAGGGCCAGCTCGCGGGTGAGGGAGGTGCCGCTCACGGTGCGGTTGTCGACGTTCACCGTGACCGCGAAGCCGAGCTGGTAGAGCAGGTCGAACGGGTGGTCGGCGAGCTCGGCGCCCCACTGTGCGATGGCTCCGGTCTGCAAGTTCGAGGACGGCGACAGCTCCAGCGGGATCTCCCGGTCGCGCACCCAGCGCGCCACATCGCCGAACTGCACCTGCACCTCGTCGCCCTCACGGTCGACCACCTGCAGGTCCTCGGCGATGCGCACCCCGTGGCCGAGCCTCAGCGCGCGGCCGTCGATGAGCGCGGAGCGGATGGATGCCAGGCCCGCGGCCTCGCCGGCGTGCACGGTGACCGGCAGGAACTCGCCGGCGAGGTAGTCGAACACGTCCCGCAGTCGGGATGCCGGGTAGCCGTCCTCCGGCCCGGCGACGTCGAAGCCGACCACCCCGCGCTCCCGGAAGGACACCGCGAGCTCGGCGATCTCGCGGGCCCGGTCGGCGTGCCGCATCGCGGAGAGGATCTGCCCGACCCGGATGCTGCGGCCCGCCGCATCCGCCTCGTCCTCCCCCTCCTCGATGCCGCGCTGCACGGCCTCCACGGCCTGCGCCGGGGTGAGACCGCCGCCGACGTGCAGCTCGGGCGCCCAGCGCACCTCGCCGTAGATGACGCCGTCGGCGGCGAGGTCGGTGACGAACTCGCGGGCGACGCGGGTGAGCGCCTCCTCGGTCTGCATCACCGCGGTGGTCAGGTCGAAGGTCTTCAGGTACTCGACGAGGGACCCGGCGGCGCTGCGCTCGGCGAACCAGCGGCGCAGCGCCTTCGGGTCGGATGCCGGCGCCGCCACGCCCTGCGCGTCGGCGAGCTCCAGGATCGTCTCCGGGCGCACCGCCCCGTCGAGGTGGTCGTGCAGCGACACCTTCGGCAGGCGGCGCAGCGACATGCCCTGCACGCGGACGTCGGCGTTGCGGTCCATGGTCATCCTGTCCTCTTCTCAGCTGTCGGCGGTGATGCGCTCGCGCACGATCGGTCCCCGCTCGGGCGCCTCGGCGCCGATCGCGTAGGCGCCGTCCAGTGCCTCGAGCGCGCGGGCGAACCGGGCCTCGTCGTCGGCGGAGAGCGTGAACAGCGGCTGGCCCGCGGCGACGGCGTCGCCGGGTCTGACGTGCAGGTCGATGCCGGCCGCGTGCACCACGGGGTCTTCGGCGCGGGCGCGTCCGGCGCCCAGACGCCAGGCGGCGATGCCGAACGGCAGGGCGTCCATGCGGCCGACGACGCCGTCCGCCTCCGCGGTGACGACGTGGGTCTCACGGGCGACGGGCAGGGGCGCGTCCGGGTCGCCGTCCTGCGCGCGGATCATCGCCTTCCAGCGGTCCATGGCGCGGCCGTCGTCCAGGGCGGCCTCGACGTCGGCATCCGGCTGCCCGGCGAGGGCGAGCATCTCCCGGGCGAGCGCGAGGGTGAGCTCCCGCACGTCGGCGGGGCCTCCCCCGGCGAGGATCTCCACCGACTCGCGCACCTCGTTGGCGTTGCCGATGGCGCGGCCGAGCGGCACGTTCATGTCGGTGAGCAGGGCGGTGGTGGACACGCCCGAGTCGGTGCCGAGGGCGACCATGGTGCGCGCGAGCTCGCGCGCCCGGTCGATGTCCTGCATGAACGCCCCCGAGCCGAACTTCACGTCCAGCACCAGGGCGTCGGTGCCCTCCGCGATCTTCTTCGACATGATGCTGGAGGCGATCAGCGGGATCGACTCCACCGTGCCGGTGACGTCGCGGAGGGCGTACAGCTTCTTGTCGGCGGGCGCCAGCCCGGAACCGGCGGCGCAGATCACCGCGCCGACCTCGCCCTTCATCTGGGCGAACATCTCCTCGTTCGACAGCGCCGCGCGCCAGCCGGGGATGGACTCCAGCTTGTCGAGCGTGCCGCCGGTGTGGCCGAGACCCCGCCCCGACAGCTGCGGCACCGCCACCCCGAACACGGCCACGAGCGGCGCCAGCGGCAGGGTGATCTTGTCGCCCACCCCGCCGGTGGAGTGCTTGTCGACGGTGGGCTTGCCGAGGCCGGCGAAGTCCATCCGCTCCCCGGAGGCGATCATGGCGTCGGTGAGCACGCGG
This sequence comes from Microbacterium sp. EF45047, assembly GCF_028472845.1. Classification (NCBI taxonomy): domain Bacteria; kingdom Bacillati; phylum Actinomycetota; class Actinomycetes; order Micrococcales; family Microbacteriaceae; genus Microbacterium; species Microbacterium sp. EF45047. The sequence continues at coordinate 1,805,552 of NZ_CP069429.1, forward strand.
ATCTCCTCGCGCTCCATCCCGCGCTGGTAGACCGCCATCGCGAAGGAGGCCATCTGCGCGTCGGACACGTAGCCGCGGGTGTAGGCGTCCACCATCCAGCGCAGCGCCGGCTCGGGGACGACGCCGCCGTCGCGCTTGGCGCGGATGACATCGACCGCGTCGAAGGGCTCGACCGTCATCGTGCCTCCTCCAGATCGCGGGGCCCGAAGGCGTCGGGCAGGACTTCGTCGATGGTGCGGATGCCGGAGACGGTCTCCAGCAGCATCCCGGGCATGGCGTGCTCGAACAGCAGCTGCCGGCACCGTCCGCACGGCATGATCGTCTCCCCGTCCCCGTTCACGCAGACGAAGGCGACCAGGCGGCCGCCGCCGGACATGTGCAGGTCGCCGACCAGGGCGCACTCCGCGCACAGCGTCACCCCGTAGGAGGCGTTCTCCACGTTGCATCCGGCGACGATGCGCCCGTCGCCGACGAGCGCCGCGGCCCCCACCTTGTAGCGGGAGTACGGCGCGTACGCCTTCCGCATGGCCTCGGTCGCGACCTGGCGCAGCTCGTCCCAGTCGATGTCGGTCACCGTCTCTCCTCCACTCCGACGCCCGCGGCGCGCATCCCCGCGCACGTGACGCCTATGCCTTGATGTACGGCTCGCCGTCGGCCGCCGGCGGGCGGGAGCGCCCGACGAGTCCGGCCACCGCGAAGATCGTCACGACGTACGGCAGCATGAGCATGAACTGGCTCGGCACCGGCGAACCGATCACCGACAGCACACCCTGCAGATTCGTCGCGAAGCCGAACAGCAGCGCCGCCAGGGTCGCCCGGATCGGATCCCACTTCCCGAAGATGACCGCCGCGAGGGCGATGAAGCCGGCGCCCGCGGTCATCTCCTGGTTGAACCGCGGCACGGCCACGAGCGTGTAGAACGCGCCGCCGAGCCCGGCCACCGCGCCGGCGAGCAGGATCGCCCGGTAGCGCGTCGCCAACACCTTGATGCCGACCGTGTCGGCCGCCTGCGGATGCTCGCCGACGGCGCGGAGCCGGAGGCCCCAGCGGGTCCGGTACAGGCCGTACCAGACCAGCGCCACCACGAAGAACATCAGGTACACGATGAACGACTGGCGGAACAGGATCGGCCCGATCACCGGGATCTCGCTGAGCACGGGGATCGCCACCGCGTCGAAGGTGGGCGGGCTGTTCAACGCCTCGGTGTTCGGCGCGAGCACCTGCCGGAACAGGAAGGTGGTCAGGCCGATCACGAGCACGTTGAGCACCACGCCGACGATGACCTGGTCGACGTAGTAGGTGATCGTGAACAGCCCGAGCACGAGCGCGACCAGCACACCCGCCGCCATCGCGGCGACCAGCCCGGCCCACGGCGTGCCCGCCAGCGATCCGGCGATCGCCGCTGCGAAGGCGCCGGCCAGCAATTGTGCCTCGATGGCGATGTTGACCACACCCGCCCGCTCGCCGATCACGCCGCCCAGCGCCCCGAAGATGAGCGGCGTCGCCAGGGCGAGCGCGCCGCCCAGCAGACCGATCATCGGCAGGGTGCTACCCGCGGCCGCCCAGGCCAGGAACCCGATCAGCAGCACGGCGACGTAGCCGATCACGAGCCAGAGCGGGATGCGGCGGCGCGCGGCCGCGAGCGAGAACGCGAGCACGGTGGCGGCGGCGAGCAGGCCCACCGCGATCCAGGCGGTCGCCGTGGCCGGCACGACGACGTCGGGCACGGTGAAGAACGCGGCACCGGAGGTGAGGCGGAAGGTGGTCGCGCCCTCCCGCGGTGCCAGGCCCGGCAGCAGCGCGAGCAGGACGGTGAAGATCCCGAAGATGATCGGGGCCTTCCAGGACGCGACCGCGATGGTGCGGTGCTCCTCGGTCTGCGGGGCGACGTTCGCGGCGGTGGTCATGCCGGCACCTCCTGCTTCGTGGACGATGCCGCCGCGCGGGTCTTCCGGCGCGACGGCCGGCCCGGCTGCGGAAGGCCGAACATCGCACGCACCAGCGGCGGCGCCGCGATGAACAGCACGATGAGGGATTGCACCACGAGCACGATCTCGATCGGGATGCCCTGCGAGGACTGCATCGTGAAGCCGCCGGTCTTGAACGCGCCGAAGAGCAGCCCCGCGGCGAGGATGCCCAGCGGCGAGGAGCGGCCGAGCAGCGCCACCGTGATGGCGTCGAACCCGATGCCGGCGTCGATGCCGCCGCCGAAGCCGTTCGTCTCGGTGCCGAGGATCTGGCTGATCCCGGCGATGCCGACCAGCGCTCCGGCGATCAGCATCACGATGAAGTACATCCGGCCCACGTCGATGCCCGCGACCCTGGCCGCCGCCGGGTTCTCGCCGACGGCGCGGAAACGGAACCCGAGCGCGGAGCGCTCGAGCAGCCACCACGTGAAGGCGACCGCGGCGAGCGCGATCAGCAGGCCGAAGTGCAGCTTGTAGCGCTCCCCCAGCAGCAGCGGGAGCACCGCGGAGTCCGGCATCGGCGCGGTCTTCGGGTTGCTCGAGCCCGGCGCCTGCAAGACGCCCTGGGTGGCCAGCATCCAGGCCAGCAGGTAGACGGCGATGTGGTTGAGCATGATCGTCGTGATCACCTCGTGCGCGCCGGTCCTCGCCTTCAGCAGCCCCGCGATGCCCGCCCAGATCGCCGCGGCGGCCATGCCCGCGACGACGGCGGCGATCAGGTGCAGCGGGAAGGGCAGGTCGATCATCGTGGCGACGTAGCCGCCCGCGGCGGCGGCCATGAGCATCTGACCCTGGCCGCCGATGTTGAACAGCCCGGCCCGGAACGCCAGGCCGACGCCGAGGCCGGCGGCGATCAGCGGCGTGGCGAACTTGAGCGTCTCGGTGAGCGGGCGCAGGCCGGTGAGGACGTCGTCGGCGTTGAAGTTGTAGACGGCGCCGCGGAACAGGGCCGCGTACGCGCCGGAGACGGCGGACCAGATCGCGGCGAACGTGTCGCCTGGCCGGGCGAAGAAGTAGCCGGCGGCTGTCTGCACGTCCTCGTTCGTGGCCGCGATCATGATCGAGCCGACGATGACGGCGAGCAGGACCGCCAGCACCGAGATGATGCCGCTGCCGGTGACGATCCTCTGGAAGGCGACGCGCCAGCGGGACGGCGCCACCGGGGTCTCCGGCTCGGCCAGCGGTGCCCGGGTGTCAGCGCTGCTCATTCGCCCTCTCCCTTCATGCCGGCCATCATCAGGCCCAGCTGGTCCCGCGGGGTGTCGCCGGGCACGATGCCGACGACGCGGCCGCGGTACATCACGAGGATGCGGTCCGCGAGCGCGCTGACCTCGTCGAGCTCCGTGGAGATCACGATCACCGGGATCCCGGCATCCCGCGTCTCGACGATGCGCTTGTGGATGAACTCGATCGAGCCGACGTCGACGCCGCGGGTGGGCTGGGCCGCCACGAACAGCGACAGGTCGCGGCTGAGCTCGCGCGCCAGCACGACCTTCTGCTGGTTGCCGCCGGAGAGACGCCCGGCGGACTGCGCCGGACCCTGCGTGCGGATGTCGAACTCGCGGATCTTCTCGCGCGCGAACTCGTCGAGAGCACCTCGGCGGATCGTGCCGGCCGAGACGAACTCGCCGCCGTGGGAGCGGTCGAGCATCAGGTTCTCGGCGATCGAGAACTCCTTCACCAGGCCGTCGACGCTGCGGTCCTCGGGCACGAACCCGACGCCGGCGTCGAGGATCTCACGGACGCTGCGCCCGACCAGCTCGTGGCCGTTCAGGCGGATGCTGCCGCGCACCCGCGGCTGCAAGCCGACGATCGCCTCGGTCAGCTCGGTCTGCCCGTTGCCCTGCACGCCCGCGATGGCCAGGACCTCCCCGCCGCGCACCTCGAAGGAGACGTCGTCGACGAGCACGGTGCCCGCCTGGTCGGTGACGGTGAGGCCCTCCACGACGAGGGACTCGTCGCGCAGCCGCGGGGGCTCCTTGTGCACGGTCAGCTCCACCGCGCGGCCGACCATCAGCGAGGCCAGCTCCGCGTTGGACGCCGTCGGCGAGGCCTCGCCGACGACCTTGCCCAGGCGCACGACGGTGATCCGGTCGGCGACCTCGCGGACCTCGCGCAGCTTGTGGGTGATGAACACGATCGAGGCGCCCTGTTCCTTGAGCTGCCGCATCGTCGCCATCAGCTCGTCGGTCTCCTGCGGGGTGAGCACGGCGGTCGGCTCGTCGAAGACCAGCACCTCCGCGTCGCGCGAGAGCGCCTTGATGATCTCCACCCGCTGCTGCACCCCCACCGGGAGGTCCTCGACGACGGCATCCGGGTCCACGTCGAAGCCGAAGCGCTCCGAGATCTCGCGCACCCGGGTCCGCGCCGCGGCGATGTCGAGGCGGCCGCCGAAGGTGGTCTGCTCGTGACCGAGCATGACGTTCTCGGCGACGGTGAAGACGGGGATGAGCATGAAGTGCTGGTGCACCATGCCGATGCCGGCGGCCATCGCGTCCCCGGGGCCGGTGAAGTGCTGCACGACGCCGTCGAGGAGGATCTCCCCCTCGTCGGCCTGATAGAGCCCGTAGAGGACGTTCATCAGCGTCGACTTCCCCGCGCCGTTCTCCCCGAGCAGGCAGTGGATCTCGCCCGGCTCGACGGTGAGATCGATGTGGTCGTTGGCCGTCAGCGCGCCGAACCTCTTCGTTATGCCGCGCAGTTCAAGCTTCATGTGGTCGATCCTATTCAGACGGATGCCGGCGCCTTTCGGGCGCCCCGGCGGAAACGAACCGAGGAGGCCGACATGAGCCGGCCTCCTCGGTGTCACGGGGTCGTCACTCGGCGAGGTACGAGGTGACGGTGACCTCGCCGTCGATGATCGCCTGCTTGAGCGCCTCGACCTCCTCCATCAGGGCCGGGTCGACCTTGTCCTCGAAGTTGTGCAGCGGCGCGATGCCGACGCCCTCGTTCTCCAGGGTGCCGATGTAGGCCTCCGGGTCGAACTCGTCCTTGCCGCTGGAGAGGACCGCCTGGTAGGTGGACAGGTCCATCGCCTTCAGCACCGACGTCAGCACGATGTCCTCCGTGCTGGGGTCGGTGACGAACAGGTCGGCGTCCGCGCCGATCAGGGCGATGTCCTTGCCGGACTCCTTGATCGCCTGCTGAGCGGACTGGTAGATCGGCCCGCCGACGGGGAGGATCACGTCGACGCCCTGGTCGAGGATGTTGACCGCGACCTGCTTGGCGTCCTGGTTGGCCTCGAAGCCGCCGGTGAACGAGCCGGTCGTGCCGTCCCAGCCGACGACCTGGACGTTCGCGCCCTTCTCCTTGTTGTAGTGGTCGACGCCCTGCTTGAAGCCGTCCATGAAGATGGTCACGGTCGGGAACTCGCGGCCGCCGAACGTGCCGACCTTGCCGGTCTTGGAGTAGCCCGCGGACAGGTAGCCCGCCAGGAACGCCGCCTGCGCGGTGTCGTAGAGCAGCGGCTTGACGTTCTCGGCGTCCTTCTCACCGTCGAAGTCGTTGTCGGCGGCGTCGTCGACGAGGATGAAGTCGACATCGGGGTTCGCCGAGGCCGCCTCGACCGTGGCCGCCGAGAGCGCGAAGCCCACCGAGACGATGGCGTCGCAGCCCTCGTCCACCAGATTGGTGATGTTCGGACCGTACTCGGTCTCGGCGTTGGACTGGACGTCCTTGAGCTCGACGCCGAGCTCCTCGGCCGCCTTCGACGCGCCCTCGAAGGAGAGCTGGTTGAACGACTTGTCGTCGAAGCCGCCCTCGTCGGACACGATGCACGGCAGGAAGTCGGGTGCGGCCTCGCCGCCGCCGTCGCCGCCGGACTCGGTCGGAGCCTGGCCGCAGCCGGTGAGCGAGAGGATGACGCCGGCGGCGATCGTCGCCCCCAGCAGCTTCTTGGTGGAAGAGATGGGCACTGTTGCCTCCCCTGAGACGGATGCCGCGGATGTCGCGGATCGCTCAAAGTTACCCAGTGTTTCAGCGCGCTCGCATCCTCTCCCGGAGTGTGCTGGCGAAAGGTTACAAACCTGCAATGCTGCCCGCGCGCTCCGGTTGGAGCGCGCCGACTAGAGGACGTCTCCGCGGCCGGTGAGCTTGAGCGATTCGACCACGCCCTTGACCCGCTGCGCGTGCTGCACGGTGGTCACCAGCAGAGCATCCTCGGTGTCGACGACGACGATGTCCTGCACGCCGACGAGGCTGATCACCCGGGAGGTCTGGCTCACGAGGATGCCGCTCGCGGCATCCGTCAGCACCCGCGCCTTGGGCCCGAGCACGGCGAGGTCGTTCTTGCGGCCGTGCGTGATGAGCTTCGTCAGGGACGCGAAGTCGCCGACGTCGTCCCAGTCGAAGTGGCCCGGGATGACGGCGAGCCGGCCCCGCTCGGCGGCAGGTTCGGCGACCGCGTAGTCGATCGCGATCTTCTTCAGCTTGGGCCACACCCGGTCGACGACGGGGCCGCGGCGGTCGCGGTCGTCCCACGCCTCGGCGAGCTCGAGGAGACCGGCGTGCAGCTCCGGCTCGGTCGCGGCGAGCTCGTCGAGCAGCACGCTCGCCTTCGCGATGAACATGCCCGCGTTCCACAGGTAGCTGCGGTCGGCGATGTACTCCTGCGCGGTCTCCAGGTCGGGCTTCTCCACGAAGCGCTCCACGAGCGCCGCCTCGGGGGCGCCCGGGACGACGATCTCGCCGGCCTTCTTGATGTAGCCGAACCCGACCGACGGCTCGGTGGGCGGGATGCCGATGGTGACGATGTAGCCCTCGCGGGCGACCTGGACCGCCTGCTGCACCGCCCATTCGAACACCTGCGTGCCGCGGATGACGTGGTCGGCGCTGAAGGACCCGATGATGACGTCCGGCTCGCGCCGGTGCAGGATCGCCGCGGCGAGCCCGATGGCGGCGGCCGACTCGCGCGGCTCGGACTCCAGGAACACGTTGCGATCCGGGATGCCGGGCAGCTCGGCCTCCACCGCGGCGCGGTGGGCGCGCCCGGTGACGACGGCGATGCGGTCGTGGCCGGCCAGCGGCTCGAGCCGGTCCCAGGTGTCCCGCAGCAGCGAGTGCCCCGATCCGGTCAGATCGTGCAGGAACTTCGGGGCGTCCGCGCGCGAGAGCGGCCACAGCCTGCTCCCGATGCCGCCCGCGGGGATGACGGCGTAGAAGTCCTCGATGATCGGCATGCCCCCAGGCTACCCAACCCGCTCCCCGTGCCCGCGGCGAGGGCGCGGTCCGCCCGACCTCACCTTCCTGCCCTTCCTGCCACATTGTGTCCCGTGGCGAGGGTGCCGGCCCCGCGCGCCCATCCGGCGCGCCACATTGTGTCCCGTGGCGAGGGTTCCAGCCTGCTCGACTGTCGGAACGCGCCACATTGTGTCTCCCAGATGCGCGGCGGGGTGAGAATCCACAGAACGGGGCCCGGGGCGGGTTATCCCCACAGCCCGGGATCTCCGGTCCGTACGGTGGGCAACCGGCGCGATGCTCGGGACATGACGAAGAGAAGGGCACTGCCAGAGGCGCTCGGTCCCGCATTCTCCGTGTCGGATGCCCGAGCGTTGGGCGTTCCTGCTGCGCGGCTGCGCGCGAAGGACCTCCGCCGGCGATTCCGGGGGACGCGCGAAAGGTCGGATGCCGAAGAGGCCATCGAATCCGACGATCGCCCCTTCGCGCGCGACCGAGCGCAGCGCCGACGCGTCGAGCGGATGGCGCGCAGCTTTCAGCCCATCATGTCCCCGCATGCGTTCGTCGCGGGACTCTCCGCGGCGGCGATCTATGAGCTGCCGGTCGAGCACGACGACGAACTGCACGTCTGCGTGTTCGCACCGCACCGCGCGCCGCGGCGGCCAGGAATCAAGGCACGCAAGGTCAACCCCGAGCTGGCGAGCATCCGGAATGTGCGCGGACTTCGCGTCGCCAGTCCAGCCTCGACCTGGGCGATGCTTGCACGGGAGCTGACGGTTCGCCAGCTCGTCGTGCTGGGGGATGCGATCGTAAGGATCCCTCGGGACGAGTTCGGCGAGCCGCATCCGGAGCTGGCTCTCGCCACCGTCGAGCAGCTGAGGGCCGCGGCGGGCGCCGGGCCACGGGCCGGCGTCTCGAGGCTGCGCGCGGCACTGGAGGCGATTCGGGTGGGCAGTGCCTCACCGCTGGAGACGGAGTACCGGCTGGATGCCGTGGCCGGTGGGCTCCCGGAGGCGGCGCTGGATGTCGAGATCCGTGATGGGGACGGCCGCCTGGTCGGAGTGTCCGAGGTCGTGTACCCGGAGTACGGGGTCGTCGTCGAGGTCGAAGGCGACCACCACCGCACGTCGCGCACCCAGTGGGTTCGCGACATCGACAAGTACACCGCATACGCGGCACTGGGGTATGAGGTGGTCAGGGTGACCTCGTCGCACATCCGCGGCGAGCATCCGCGTGCTGTCGCAATGGTCCGGGCAGCGCTGCAACGACACGGTTGGACCGCGTGCCCCTGACCTGCAGCGCGCCGTTCCGCGTCCCCGCGACCGCCCGACGCGACACAATGTGTCACCACAATCAACTCCGGAAGTGCCCGACCCGCCCGCAGCGACACTTCCTCCCCTCTCCTGACGGCTCCGGCGGCCCGAACCGCAACAAGTGACACATTGTGGCCGAAAGTGCGGGATGGATGCAGGACGACCTACACGGCGTGACACATTGCGGCCAGAAGGGGAGGCCGAAGGGGAGGGCTGGGGCTGGCTAAGGGTCGCCTTCGTCGCTCCCAGCGGTCTGACCGGAATAGGATGGCAGGGATCGGGCATGCCCCGGTGCATGCGCCCGATATCGCATCGATCAGGGAGGACGAACGTGTCCACGAGCACTCGCTTGACACCGTCGATTTCGGAAACCACCTCGAAGACGCCGCGCGGAACCCTCTATCGGGGCCGTGAAGGCATGTGGTCATGGGTGCTTCACCGCATCACCGGAGTCGCGATCTTCTTCTTCCTCCTGGTGCATGTGCTCGACACCGCGCTGATCCGCGTCTCCCCCGAGGCGTACAACGCCGTGATCGGCACCTACAAGAACCCGGTCATGGCGCTCGGCGAGGTGGTGCTGGTCGCCGGCATCGTGTTCCACGCGATGAACGGCCTGCGCATCATCCTCGTGGACTTCTGGTCGAAGGGTGCGCGCTACCAGCGCCAGCTGTTCTGGATCGTCCTCGGCGTGTGGGCCGTGCTGATGGCCGGCTTCGTGCCGCGTCACCTGGCGCTCGCCTTCGCCGGCATGGGAGGTGCCCACTGATGACCGCTCAGACCGCCGTCGCCCCGCCCGCCGTCCCCGCGGCTTCAACCTCGAGAAGTTGGGCTGGGTCTTCATGCGCGCCTCCGGCGTGCTGCTGGTCGTGCTGATCTTCGGCCACCTGTTCGTGAACCTCATGGTCGGCGAGGGCATCCACGCCCTGGACTTCGCCTTCATCGCCGGCAAGTTCGCCACCCCGTTCTGGCAGTGGTGGGACGTGCTGATGCTGTGGCTCGCGCTCATCCACGGCGGCAACGGCATGCGCACGATCGTGAACGACTACGTCACGCACGAGGGCGCCCGCAAGGCGCTGGTGGCGGCGATCGGTCTCGCGGTGGCCCTGCTGATCGTCCTCGGCACGCTCGTGGTGTTCACGTTCGACCCGTGCGCGGGAGTGTTCGGCACGTTCGAGAACCCGGACAGCGCGCTGTTCGAGGTGTGCCAGGCCGCGGCCAACTGAGTGGATTGACAGGAACAGAGAAGAAGTGACTACCCAGACCCAGGAGTCCGTCGTCCGCGACGGCGTGCACTACCACCAGTTCGACGTCGTCATCGTGGGGGCCGGCGGTGCCGGGATGCGCGCCGCCATCGAAGCGGGTCCCGGCGCGAAGACCGCCGTGATCACGAAGCTCTACCCGACCCGGTCGCACACCGGCGCGGCGCAGGGCGGCATGGCCGCGGCGCTCGCGAACGTCGAGGAGGACAGCTGGGAGTGGCACACCTTCGACACCGTCAAGGGCGGTGACTACCTGGTCGACCAGGACGCGGCGGAGATCCTCGCCAAGGAGGCCATCGACGCGGTCATCGACCTGGAGAACATGGGCCTGCCGTTCAACCGCACGCCCGAGGGCAAGATCGACCAGCGCCGCTTCGGCGGTCACACCGCCGAGCACGGCAAGACCCCGGTCCGCCGCGCCTGCTACGCCGCCGACCGCACCGGTCACATGATCCTGCAGACGCTGTTCCAGAACTGCGTCAAGCTCGGCATCAACTTCTTCAACGAGTTCTACGCGCTCGACCTGATCACTGTGAAGGATGCCGACGGCACCACCCGCGTGGCGGGCGTGGTCGCCTACGAGCTGGCCACCGGCGACCTCCATGTGTTCCAGGCCAAGGCGGTCATCTTCGCCACCGGCGGCTTCGGCAAGATCTTCAAGACCACCTCGAACGCGCACACCCTCACCGGCGACGGCGTCGGCATCGTCTGGCGCAAGGGCCTGCCGCTGGAGGACCTCGAGTTCTTCCAGTTCCACCCCACCGGTCTCGCCGGCCTCGGCATCCTGCTCACCGAGGGCGCGCGCGGTGAGGGCGCGATCCTGCGCAACGCCTCCGGCGAGCGGTTCATGGAGCGCTACGCCCCCACCATCAAGGACCTCGCACCGCGCGACATCGTCGCGCGCTGCATGGTGCAGGAGGTCGCGGAGGGCCGCGGCGCCGGCCCGCACAAGGACTACGTGCTGCTGGACTGCACCCACCTGGGCGCCGAGGTGCTCGAGACCAAGCTCCCCGACATCACCGAGTTCGCGCGCACCTATCTGGGCGTCGACCCGGTCGTCGAGCCGGTGCCGGTGATGCCGACCGCCCACTACGCGATGGGCGGCATCCCGACCAACAACGACGCCGAGGTGCTCGCCGACAACGACACCGTGGTGCCCGGCCTGTACGCCGCGGGCGAGTGCGCCTGCGTGTCGGTGCACGGCGCGAACCGCCTGGGCACGAACTCGCTGCTGGACATCAACGTGTTCGGCAAGCGCGCCGGCCGCAACGCCGTCGAGTACGCCCGCACCGCCGACTTCGTGCCGCTGCCGGAGGACCCGGCGAAGGACGTCCGCGAGATGCTCGAGGGGCTGCGGAACAACCCGGGCACCGAGCGCATCGCGGTGCTGCGCAAGAAGCTGCAGGAGGAGATGGACCGCGGCGCCCAGGTGTTCCGCACCGAGGAGTCCCTCACCCACGTCCTCGGCGTCATCCAGGAGCTGCGCGAGCGCTACCGCAACGTGCACGTCGACGACAAGGGCCACCGCTACAACACCGACCTGCTCGAAGCGATCGAGCTCGGCTTCCTGCTCGACATCGCCGAGGTCGTCGTCTACGCCGCCCGCAACCGCAAGGAGAGCCGCGGCGGCCACATGCGCGACGACTTCCCCCAGCGCGACGACGAGACCTACATGAAGCACACGATGGCCTACCTCGTCGGCGACCCGCACTCGTCGCATCCGGAGGACCACATCAAGCTGGACTGGAAGCCGATCGTCATCACGAACTACCAGCCGATGGAGAGGAAGTACTGACCATGTCGAACGCCGTCGCAGAGGCACCCGCCGACGCCGCGTCGGACAGCGGAGTGCAGTCGTTCCTGGTGACCTTCATCATCCGCCGGTTCGACCCGGAGGTGGACTCCGAGCCGCGCTGGGTGGACTACGACGTCGAGCTGTACTCGACCGACCGCGTGCTCGACGCGCTGCACAAGATCAAGTGGGAGGTCGACGGCTCGCTCACCTTCCGCCGCTCCTGCGCGCACGGCATCTGCGGCTCCGACGCGATGCGGATCAACGGCCGCAACCGGCTGGCGTGCAAGACGCTGATCAAGGATCTCGACATCTCCAAGCCGATCTACGTCGAGGCGATCAAGGGCCTGCCGCTGGAGAAGGACCTCGTCGTCGACATGGAGCCGTTCTTCGCGGCCTACCGCGACGTCAAGCCGTTCCTCATCGCGAACACCGAGCCCGAGAAGGGCAAGGAGCGCGTGCAGTCGATCGCTGACCGCGCGATCTTCGACGACACCACGAAGTGCATCCTGTGCGCGGCGTGCACCTCCTCCTGCCCGGTGTTCTGGACCGACGGCCAGTACTTCGGTCCGGCCGCGATCGTGAACGCGCACCGCTTCATCTTCGACTCCCGCGACGACGCCGGCGACGTGCGCCTGGACATCCTCAACGACAAGGAGGGCGTGTGGCGCTGCCGCACGACCTTCAACTGCACCGAGGCGTGCCCTCGCGGCATCGAGGTGACCAAGGCGATCGCCGAGGTCAAGCAGGCCGTGCTCAAGGGCGGTCGCTGACCTCCGCTCCCCCGCGTCGAACGGCGCTCTGCTCCTCCGGGGGCAGGGCGCCGTTCCCGTTCCGGCGACGCTGCCCGAGCGGACGGCGGCGCCCAGGCCGGGCGCACGGCGGTGTCTGAGGCTCCCCGTAGGCTGGGAGCATGCCTCATCTGCGTGTCGCCTCCATCAACGTGAACGGGATCCGGGCCGCCGTCCGCAACGGCATGAACGCGTGGCTGGACGCCGCCGACGTCGACGTCCTCACCGTGCAGGAGGTCCGCGGGCAGGACGAGCACCTCGAGGCCGCGTTCCCCGGCTGGTCCGTCGTGCACGACGAGTCCAGTGCGAAGGGACGCGCCGGTGTCGCCATCGTCAGCCGCAGGCCCGCGCTGGCCACCCGCACCGACTTCGGCGACGAGGACTTCGACTCCCGCGGGCGGTGGATCGAGGGGGACTTCCTGCTGGGCGACCGGCCGCTGACGATCGTGAGCGCCTACGTGCACACCGGCGAGGCGGACACTCCCCGCCAGGAGGAGAAGTGGCGCTTCCTCGACGCCATGACCGAACGGATGCGGGAACTGGGCGCCCCCGACGGCGCGCTCGCCCTCGTCACCGGCGACCTCAACGTGGGTCACCGGGATCTGGACATCAAGAACTGGCGCGGCAACCGCACCAAGGCCGGCTTCCTGCCCCGCGAGCGCGCGTACTTCGACCGGCTGCTCGGTCCCACCGGCGAGGAGGTCGTCTGCGTGGACGGCACGGTGGGCACCGGCATGGGGTGGGTGGACATCGGCCGCCGGCACCACGGCGAGATCGACGGCCCGTACACCTGGTGGTCGATGCGCGGCAAGGCGTTCGACAACGACAGCGGCTGGCGGATCGACTACCATCTGGCCACGCCGGCATTGGCCGAGCGTGCGACCGGGTACGCGATCGCCCGCGCGGCGACCTACGCCGAACGCTGGAGCGATCACGCCCCGGTCATCGTCGACTACGCCTACTGATCCCGGCGCCGCGCCCGGCACGGGTCCGTGCCCGACCCGTGCCCGACCCGTGTCCGGCCCCGCCCGGGCCCGCCGCGCCTCCTCAGCGCGCCAGCACCGTCTCGGACAGCACCCGGGAGAGCTTCTCGGGGTTGCGCACGTAGTACAGCCCGGAGACCCCGTCCGGCCCGATGCGCAGCGCGAGCGCGCCGTCCAGCTCGCCGTCCGCGTACAGCAGCAGGGCCGGCGTGCCGTTGATGGTCGTCTCCTCCGCCGACAGCGACAGGGCGTGCTTGGCGACGCCACCCGCCAGCAGGCGGACGATCCGATCGGCGCCGACGATCGGCCGCAACGCGGCGCGCTTGAGGCCGCCGCCGTCGGCGATCAGTTGCGGTGGGCGACGAACACCGCGGTGGCACGGTCGACGGCCGTCATCGCGCCGCGCTCTCCCGCACCGCGGCGGCCGGTTCCCCGGTCCCTGTCGAACGCGCCGCGAGCTTCGCCGCCCGGCTCCGGTCGCGGGCCGGCGACCGGTGCGATCCCGGCTTCCTGGCCTCCTTCGAGATCTGCTTGATCGGGCTGGCGCACGCCTCCTCCTTCAACATGGCGCCCACGCGGCCGCTGGCGAACACCGGCGTCGCGGTGTCGTCCAGGCGGGACAGCTGGAACACGGCATCCGCCCGTCCCAGGCTGATGCACATCGCGCCGATCGCGCGGTCCCACTCGGCCGGTTCGCGGCCTGCGATGCGGCTGAGCACCGTGTCTGCCGCGTGCGAGCCGAGCGGGAGCGCCGCCTGGCAGCTCATCCGCATCGGCAGGCCCGAGGGCGCCGCCGCGTCGCCGGTCGCCACGATCCGCTCGTCGTCCACACTCGTCAGTGTCTCATCCGTGAGCAGCCGGCCCTCGGCATCCGTGCGCAGCCCGCTGCGCCGCGCGAGCCCGCCCGCGGCGAAACCGACCGTCCACACGGTCGCCGCGCTGGGCAGCTCGCGTCCGTCGTCCAGCACGACGCGGTGCGGATGCACGGCGGCCGCCCCGGCGCCCTCGATGATCGCGACGCCGAGCTCGGTGAGACGACGCGCCACGCGGCGGCGGGCACGCGGATGCAGGTACGGGCCGAGCTGCGCCCCGCAGACGAGGGTGAGGGCCCGCCCGCGCTCGGCCAGCTCCGCGGCGACCTCGATGCCGAGCGGGCCTGCCCCCACGACGACCACGGGGGCGGTGTCCGGGGTGCCCGCGAGCACCGCGCGCAGCCGCTCGGCCTCCTCCAGCGTGGAGAGCGTCAGGGCGTGGTCCGCGGCGCCCGGGACGTGCGCGGTGTCGGTCGCGCTGCCGACGGCGTAGACGAGGTAGTCGTAGCCCAGCGTCGAGCCGTCCTCGAGGGAGAGCGTCCGTCGGGGTGCGTCGATCGCGGTGACCGTGCCGACGACCAGCCGCACGCGCGGGGCGAGCAGGTCCGAGAAGTCGGCGACCGCGGCGTGCGATCCGGCGACCAGCTGGTGCAGCCGGACCCGCTCCACGAACTGCGGGCGTGCGTTCACCAGCGTGACGCGGACCCGCGGGTCCTGCGTGAGCCGGTTCGCTGCGATCGTGCCGGCGTATCCGCCGCCGAGCACGACGACCTCGATGCTGCTGTTGTTCTGCATGGCGATGACCTCCTGTCGAGAGCCTGTGCACATGAGACGCCGCCCGGCGCCGATCTGTGACAGCCAGGGGCAGAATCGGCGACAGCCAGGGGCAGAATCGGCGACAGCCCGGGGAGGAACGGTGACAGCCCGGGGAGGATCGACAGCCGGAGGCGCCCTCGGCCGGCACGACCGCGGACGGGGCGGCTCCGCGGCCCCCATAGGATTGATGTCGTGACGAGATCCCGCCTCTATTCCGGAATGCAGCCCTCCGCCGACTCCCTCCAGGCCGGCAACTACATCGGGGCGCTCCTGCAGTGGCGGGATCTGCAGAACTCGTACGACGCCTTCTTCTCCGTGGTCGACCTGCATGCGCTCACCGTGCCGCAGGACCCGGCCGAGCTGCGGGAGAAGACCCGGCGCACCGCCGCGCAGTACATCGCCGCGGGCATCGAGCCGTCGCGGTCGACGTTGTACGTGCAGTCGCACGTACGCGCGCACGCCGAGCTGGCCTGGATCCTCAGCACGATCACCGGCTTCGGCGAGGCCGGTCGGATGACGCAGTTCAAGGACAAGTCCAGCCGCTACGGCGCGGAGGCGACCTCGGTGGGCCTGTTCACCTACCCGGTGCTGATGGCCGCCGACATCCTGCTCTACCAGGCCGACGTCGTGCCGGTCGGCGACGACCAGAAGCAGCACGTGGAGCTCACCCGCGACCTCGCGGAGCGGTTCAACGCCCGCTTCGGCGAGACGTTCACGGTGCCGATGCCGGTGATCCAGCAGGAGACAGCGCGCATCTACGACCTGCAGAACCCGACGTCGAAGATGTCCAAGTCCGCCGAGAGCGACGCCGGTGTGCTGTGGCTGCTCGACGAGCCGGCGAAGACCGCGAAGAAGATCATGCGCGCGGTCACCGACAACGAGGGCTCGGTGCGCTACGACCGCGAGAACAAGCCGGGGGTGTCGAACCTGCTCACGATCTACGCGGCGCTGACCGGCCGTCAGGTCGGGTCGATCGAGGACGAGTATGCCGGACGCGGCTACGGCGATTTCAAGAAGGGGCTCGCCGAGGTGGTGGTGAACGAGTTCGGCCCGGTGCGCGAGCGCGTTCTCGAGCTGCTCGACGATCCCGCCGAGCTCGACCGCATCCTCGCGGTGAACGCGGCGAAGGCGGATGCGGTCGCGGATGCCACGCTCGCGGAGGTCTACGACCGGGTCGGCCTGCTGCGCCGGGTCTGAGGGCCGGCGCCTAGGATGGTGGCGTGACCGATCCCGTCCCGCCCGTCCCGGGGCCGCCGCCGTCCGCGGTGCCGCCGGTTCCGGCGTACCAGGCCCCGCCCGGCGCGTACCGGGTGCCGGTGGGCGGGTACCCGGCTCCTGCGGGCTCGTACACGGTGCCGGACGCCGCGCCGCGCGCCTCCGCGACCATGGGGATCCTCGCTCTCGTCCTCGCCCTGCTGGCCGCGATCGGAGCCCCGCTCCTCGGCGGGGTGATGGGCTTCCAGATCGGGCGGATCCTGCCGGATGTCTTCGCGACGGGTGCGGCGAGCGGGATCACCAGCCCCGCTCTGCTCTCCCCCGCCCGCGATCAGGTGCTCTGGGCCGAGATCGCCTTCTGGGCGGGCACCGTGCTCGGCACCGCGGCGTTCGTGCTCGGCATCGTCGCGACGGTGAAGCGGCGGGGCCGCGGTCAGGGTATCGCCGCCATCGTCCTCGCCGCGCTCGGGCCGGTGCTGTTCGGCGTCACCGTGAGCGTGCTGATCGGGTTCGGGGCCGCCGCCGGCGCGGCGGCGACGCTCGGCGCGGCCTGAGCACGCGCCGACGCGGCCCGGCCGGCGTCAGTGGCGGGCCCGGTCGGCGGCGGGAGTGGTGTCAGCGGGAGTGGTGTCAGCGGGAGTGGTGCTTCTGCTGCGCGGCCAGCAGCCCGTCCTCGACGAGCTGCTCCACGGCATCCGCGACGTCTGACAGGAAGATCGGGAGCGTCTTGCGCTCCTCCGCGCCGAACGGCGCCAGCACCCAGTCGGCCGGGTCCTGCCTGCCGGGCGGCCGGCCGATCCCGGCGCGCACGCGCAGGAACTCCGGCGTCGCCAGCGCGCGTGCCACGTCGCGTACGCCGTTGTGCCCGCCGTGTCCGCCGCCGATCTTCATCCGGATGCTGTCGTAGGGGATGTCCAGCTCGTCGTGCACCACGACGACCCGCTCCGCGGGCACCGAATAGAAGCGGGCGAGAGCGGCCACCGGCGTGCCGGAGACGTTCATGAAGCTGTTGGGCTTGGCGAGCACCAGCCGTGCTGCGCCGGGGCGCAGGCGGGTCTCCACGACGCGCGCCCCGGCCTTGTGCTCGCGGAAGCGCTCACCGCGACGCCGGGCGAGCTCGTCGAGCACCATCTGCCCGATGTTGTGCCGCGTCGCCTCATAACGGGGGCCGGGGTTGCCGAGGCCCACGATCAGCCACGTGTCGTCCATCACGGTTCCCTTCGGTCGGCGGGCGAGCGGATGCCCGGCGCCGGGCCGGGAGACGGAGGAGGGGACGCGATGCGCTCGCGCCCCCTCCCCCCGCACGGGTGGTCAGCGGATCACTCCGCGGCGGACTCCTCGGCGGCCTCAGCGGCCTCGGCGCCCTCGGCGGCCTCCTCGTTCTCCTCGGCGACGGTGGCAGCCGGCACCGAGATCGCCACGACGAGGGTCTCGGGGTCGGCGACCAGGGTCACGCCCTTGGGGAGCTTCACGTCGGCGGCGGTGATGTGGGTGCCCTCCTCGAGCCCCTCGACATCGACCTCGACGTGCTCCGGGATGTGGGTCGCCTCCGCCTCGACAGCGAGGGTCGCGGCGTCCAGGTTGGCGATGGTGCCCGGGAAGGGCTCGCCCACGACGACGACCGGCAGGTCGACGGCGACCTTCTCGCCCTTCTTGACCACCAGCAGGTCGATGTGCTCGATGATCTGGTGCACCGGGTCCTTCTGCACGTCCTTGACCAGGGCGAGCTCGTTCCGGCCCTCGATGTCGAGGTCGAGCAGCGCGTTCGCGCGGCGGATGATGAGCGAGACCTGGTGGCCGGGCAGGGCGACGTGCACCGGCTCGGTGCCGTGGCCGTAGATGACGGCGGGGATCTTGCCGGCGGCGCGGAGGCGGCGGGCGAAGCCCTTGCCGAACTCGGTGCGCAGTTCGGCGTGGACCTTGGTGTCTTCGGACATGAGGGGTTCTCCTTCGGGACGTGCGGCGGGCCGCACGGTGGTCATGGGGTCTCGGCGCCTCGGACGCGGACACGAGGAGGCGAAGCCGTCACGCTCGAATTGACCAGGAGGCTCACATCGCCGCGTCGATAACGGATGAGCGCACACGGACGCCATCCCTCGCCGAGGAACGTCTCCATGCTACCCGAAGAGCCGATAGGCTGTTTCCCATGTTCGACGGCGCCTTCCTCTCCCACGTGGTCCTCTGGCTGATCGGCGCGATCACCGTCTGCGGCACGATCGGCGCCGCCGCGGCCATGTTCAGCATGGGCCGCTCCGGCTACCGCAAGGACTGAGCGACTCAGCGCTGGTCGAACGCGAGCAGCACCTTGCTGGACCGGGACGGGTCGGCCGCGACCTCGAACGCCTCAAGCGCCTGATCCACGCCGAGCTCCTGCGTGACGATCCCGCTCACGTCGAGCGATCCGTCGGCGAGAGCGGCGATGACGTCGGCGAACTCGGCGCCGAAGCGGAACGAGCCGAGCAGGGTCAGTTCGCGCGTGATCGCCATCGCCATCGGCACCGGCACGTCGCCCGCGCGCTGCAGGCCGAGCAGCACCACGGTCCCGCCGCGGACCGCCGCGGAGACCGCCGAGGCGAGCCCGGGCACGGTCCCGCTGGACTCCACGACGACATCCGCGTGCAGCGCCGCGATCGCCTCCGCGTCACGCGCATCCAGTGTCTCGGCTCCCCGCGATGACGCGATCTCGAGCGGCAGCGGATGCAGGTCGGTCGCGGTGATCCGTGCCGCGCCAGCGCGCCGGGCGACCGCGACGACCAGTTGGCCGATGGGGCCGGCGCCGATCACCGCGACGTGCTTGCCGCGCACGTCCCCGGCCCGCGCCAGGCCGTGCCAGGCCACCGCCGCGGGCTCGGCCAGCGCCGCGGTGCGCAGGTCCAGGCCGTCGGGCAGTGCGTAGAGCATCCGCGCCGGCAGCGCGACCCGGCGGGCGAACGCGCCCTGGGTATGCGGCAGGTGCATCGCCGAGCCGAGGTAGGTCGATGCCGGCGCCAGGTTGGGGCGGTCCTCCGGCCACGGCGTGACCCCGTCGCCGCGGGCGGTGAGCGGATGCACGGCGACGGGTGTCCCCGCGTCGGGGCCCGTGCCGTCGGCGGCCGGGCTCACCACGACGCCGGATGCCTCGTGGCCGAGGATCATCGGCTCGCGCAGGATCGAGGCCCCGGCCGCACCGCGCATCCAGTAGTGCAGGTCGGACCCGCAGACGCCGCCGTAGGCGATCTCGACGATCGCCTCGTCCGGGGCGGGGCGCGGCTCGCCGACGTCCTCGATGCGCAGGTCGTTGGCCGCGTACGCGACGACTCCGGGGTTGTCCATTTCTTTCGTCTCCTTCGGGAGGCTCGGCATCCGGCGGGCGCCCGGTCAGCGGGTCGGCGTGCTGAGCACCATACCCGCCACGCGGACGGTCATGCGCGCTCCGGGCCGGACCGGTGCCTGCGCGTACGGGGCGCCGGTCATCACGACGTCGCCGGGACCGAGCGGTGACCACCGCGTCACGTACGCCAGGCACTCGCGGATCGGCACCAGCAGGTCGCGGGAGCCGGTGGCGATGGGCTCGGCGCCGTCGACCGACAGCTCCAGAGGGACGTCGTCGATGCCGGCCTC
Source organism: Microbacterium sp. EF45047 (assembly GCF_028472845.1). Lineage (NCBI taxonomy): Bacteria > Bacillati > Actinomycetota > Actinomycetes > Micrococcales > Microbacteriaceae > Microbacterium > Microbacterium sp. EF45047. The sequence continues at coordinate 1,825,275 of NZ_CP069429.1, forward strand.
CGTGTCGATCCAAGGGCCGAGCGGTGTGTATCCCGCGCCGGACTTCGATTCGAAGTTGCGGGGATCCCACTCTCCGCGCTCGGGGCTGGAGAGGTCGTTGACGGCGGTGACGCCCAGCACGTAGTCGTGGGCAGTGCCGGCGGTCAGCCCGTCGGTGTCCCGTCCGATGACGACCGCGATCTCGCCCTCCGCGACCGTGGTGCCCGCGTCCCGCCGAAGACGCACCGGCGCGCCGTCGGCGACGACCGTGCGCGGGCTCTTCAGCCACGCCTGTACGGGCGAGTCGTGACCCGGGCCGTTCTGCGCGATGCCGATGAGCACGCGCGGATCGCACGGCGCGAGCACGGCGCCGGTGATCGCCTCGCCGGCATCCCGCGGCACCCGGCCCGCGGCGAACGCGGTGTACGGGTCCTCGATGGGCTGGAGTCGCTCCCCGTCCAGACGCGCGTGACGGATGCCGGCGGTGGTGCGGACGCGGACGATCCTCATCAGACGACCGCCGTCATTCCGCCGTCGACGAAGATCGTCTGCCCGTTGACGAAGTCGCTCGCCGCGCTGGCGAGGAACACCGCCGCACCGACGAGGTCGCGGGTGTCGCCCCAGCGCCCGGCGGGCGTGCGGCCGCGTACCCAGGCGGAGAACTGCTCGTCCTCGACCAGCGGCTGGGTGAGCGCGGTGGCGAAGTAGCCGGGCGCGATGACGTTGGCCTGGATGCCGTGTGGCGCGAGATCCGCGCACAGCCCCTTCGTGAACATCACGATCGCGCCCTTGGTCGCCGAATAGGCCGAGATCGACGGGCGGGCGAGCTGCGACTGGACCGAGCCGATCTGGATGATCTTCCCCGCGCCACGCGGGATCATGCCGCGCGCGACACGGCGCGACAGGAGGAACACCGCCGACAGGTTCGTCGCCACGAGCTCCTCCCAGTCCTGATCGGCGAACTCGGCGATCGGCGCGCGGCGCTGGATCCCGGCGTTGTTGATGAGGATGTCGATGCCGCCGTACTCCTCCTCGATCGCCGTGATGCCACGATCGACGGCGGCGGCATCGGTCACATCGAAGGCCGCACCGCGCGCGGGCCGGCCGGTCGCCGCGGTGATGTCCGCGGCGACGCCGGCCGCGGTCGCGGCGTCCCGGCCGTGCACGACGACCGTCGCCCCGGCGGCGGACAGGCCCTCCGCCAGCACCCGCCCGATTCCCCGGGTGGACCCGGTGACGAGGGCGGTGCGGCCGGTGAGGTCGAACAGGGCGAGACCGGCGGGGAGGCTCATGCGCGCACCGACCGGATCGTGACGGTGGTGGCCGAGACGCCCTCGCCGTGCTCGTCGCGGGACACCTTGACGGCGTCGTCCACGCGGGTGAGGTCGCGGCGCAGCGTCTCGGGCACGAGGAACGTGGACGCGGTGGTGATCAGCGCGAGGATCGTCATGTAGATGGCCAGCAGCAGCCAGTTGTGGTCGCTGACGGCGATCAGGTAGGCGCCGAGGACACCGGCCATACCGCCGGCGAGCACGGCGGAGATCTCACGGGCCATGGCCACGCCGAGGTAGCGGTGCCGGTTGCCGAAGAGCGGCAACATCGCGCACTGCGCGCCGAGCATGGTGTTCACGGCCACGCCGATACCGATCGCGATCACGGCGATCGCGACGGCGTGGTTGCCCAGCGACATCAGCCACCAGGCCGGGAACGTGTACACGAGCATGAAGACGGCGCCGAAGCGGTAGACGGTGCGCCGTCCGAAGCGGTCGGACAGGTGCCCGGCGATCGGCACGGAGAAGATGCCGATCAGCGACCCGAGGGTCACGCCCCAGGTGAGCAGACCCTTGTCGGCGTTCTCGCCGGCCACGGCGACGAAGAACGCCAGGCCCAGGGTCGAGAACATGTAGGAGCCGCCGTTCTCCGCCATCCGCATGGCTCAGCGGATCCTCGCCGCACGCGGTGAGCTGACGGTGCACGCGCGACGCCCGCAGCCCGAGCTGATCGAGGCCGGAGCGGCGTGGGCGCAGACCCCACGTGAACTCGCCGGCCGCGTCGACGTGCTGCTCAGCATGCTGCCCGACCTTCCGCAGCTCGAGAGTCTGTTGCACGGCGACGACGGCCTGCTCGCCGGCGCCGGAGACCTGCTCATCCTGGTCGGCTCCACGTCCTCGGCGCCGGAGGTAAGGGCCCTTGACCAGCGGCTCCGAGCCCTCACCGACGACAGGGTGCGCCTCGTCGACTGCCCGGTCTCCGGCGGCGAGGACGGCGCGGAATCCGGCGCGCTGTCGATCATGCTCGGCGGAGACGACGAAGACGTCGCGGTGGCGGCCGGGGTGCTCGCCCCCTGCGGCACCGCGGTGCATCTCGGGCCCCTGGGCGCCGGCGAGGTGGCGAAGGCCTGCAACCAGCTCGTGGTGTCCGCCACCATCCTCGCCCTCGGTGAGGCGACCGTACTGGCGGAGCGCTCGGGTCTCGACCTGGACAGGATGTGGGGGCTGCTTTCCGGCGGGTACGCCGGATCCCGCTTGCTCGACAGCAGGCGCGAGAAGCTCGTGGCAGGCGACGACTCCCCCAGCGGCGTCGCCCGCTACATGGTGAAGGATCTGCGTTTCGCGGCGGACATCGCAGCGTCCACCGGCACGTCGGCGGTCATGCTGCCCGCGCTGCGCGCAGCATTCGACGATCTCGTCGCAGCCGGCCTCGGTGATCGCGACATCGCCGTCACCCGACGGTACGTCGCCGAGCGGTCGCAGGCCGGAGACGACACGGAGCGCTCCTGACCCTGACCTCAGCCGATACCCTGAAACCACCCGTCATCCACGATCGAGGAGCCATCTGTGCCCGAAGCCGCAGCCAACATCGGAGTCGTCGGACTCGCCGTCATGGGGTCGAACCTCGCCCGGAACCTCGCCAGCCGCGAGGGAAACACCGTGGCGATCTTCAATCGCAGCCGCGAGAAGACGGATGCGGTGATCGCCGAACACCCCGAGGCGGGTTTCATCCCGGCGTACTCCTACGAGGAGTTCGCCGCGAGCCTGCAGAAGCCGCGCACCGCGATCATCATGGTGAAGGCCGGCGCGGGCACGGATGCCGTGATCAACGAGCTGGTCAAGGTGTTCGAGCCGGGCGACATCATCGTCGACGGCGGCAACGCGTACTTCCCCGACACGATCCGCCGTGAGAAGGCGGTCCGCGAGACCGGCATCAACTTCGTCGGCGCCGGGATCTCCGGCGGCGAGGAGGGCGCCCTGCTCGGCCCGTCGATCATGCCGGGCGGCTCGGACGAGTCCTGGGTCACCCTCGGGCCGATCCTGAAGTCGATCGCCGCGGTGGCCGAGGGCGAGCCGTGTATCACCCACGTCGGGCACGACGGTGCCGGACACTTCGTGAAGATGGTGCACAACGGCATCGAGTACGCCGACATGCAGCTCATCGCCGAGGCGTACGATCTGATCCGCCGCGGCACCGGCAAGACGCCGGCCGAGATCGCCGACATCTTCGCCGAGTGGAACAAGGGCGAGCTGGAGTCGTACCTCATCGAGATCACCGCCGAGGTGCTGCGGCAGGTGGACGCGGAGACCGGCAAGCCGCTGGTGGACGTGATCCTGGACCAGGCCGGGGCGAAGGGCACGGGCGCATGGACGGTGCAGACCGCCCTCTCGCTCGGCGTGCCGGTATCGGGCATCGCCGAGGCCACGTTCGCCCGCTCGCTCTCCAGCCACCCCGAGCAGCGCGAGGCCGCCGCGTCGCTGCCGGGACCGGACGCCCCGTTCACGGTGGACGACCACGACGCCTTCATCGAGGACGTGCGCCTGGCGCTGTACGCCTCGAAGATCGTCGCGTACTCGCAGGGCTTCGACGAGATCCGCGCCGGCGCCGCCGAGTACGGCTGGAACATCGACCTCGGCGCGATCGCGAAGATCTGGCGCGGCGGCTGCATCATCCGCGCTCAGTTCCTCAACCGCATCGCGGACGCCTACGCGGAGAACCCGGAGCTGCCGGTGCTGATGACCGCCCCGTACTTCGCCGAGGCGCTCACCCGCGGTCAGGCCGCATGGCGGCGCGTGGTGGTCGCCGCGGCCACCGCCGGCACCCCCGCCCCCGCGTTCTCGTCCTCGCTGTCCTACTACGACGGCATCCGCGCCGACCGCCTGCCCGCGGCCCTCGTCCAGGGGCAGCGCGACTTCTTCGGCGCGCACACCTACCGCCGCATCGACAAGCCGGGCACCTTCCACACGCTCTGGTCCGGCGACCGCAGCGAGGTCGAGGCCGTGGACACCCACTGACCTCCGCGGAACACGGGGCCCGGATGCCGCTCGGCATCCGGGCCCCGTCGTTCGTTCGGGGTCGTGATCACGCCGGAATGTTGTGGTTGCGGCGGAACACGTTCTGCGGGTCCCACCGCGCCTTCGTCTCCCGCAGCCGCCGGTACGCCGCCTCGGTGAACATCCCCGGGACCGCATCCGGCCGCTCCGAGGGCGCGAAGTTGCCGTACTCGGCGAGCCTGCCGGCGGCGATGGCGTCCGCGTCGGCGAGGATCGCGGTGCGGGTCGCCTCATCGAGCATGCCCGGCACGTCGAAGCCGGCCGCCATCGCGAACCAGGTAGCCTCGCGCGCGGGGAACGGCGAGTCCTCCTGCGCGACGTCGCCGAACGCGCCGCCGAGGGATCGGAGGAAGATCACCGACGCCGGGTAGGTTGCGCGGAAGGCGACCAGCCGGTCGATGAGCGCGTCGTCCAGCTCACGGAACAGCCCGTTGCCGCCGAGGAAGCCCGGCGGGGCGGCATCCGGGTCGGGCGGCTGCGGCGCCTCCATCAGGATCTCCCGGTAGGCGGGCGTCGAGACGTCCCCGACGACACCGTCGAGGGAGGTCACCGGCGCGAGCACGCTCTCCAGGGCGCCGGGATCGGCATCCGCCCACACCGCGGCCAGGCGCGCGCCGGCGGGAGCGCTCGGGTCCATCGCCGGCACGTCCATGAAGGTGACGGTCAACTCGCGCGGGGCATCGCGAAGCACGTCGCGCAGGGCGCGCAGCACGGCGCCGCGGTCGGCCTCGTCCCCGATCAGGTACTCGCCGAAAGCGATCCCCGGCAGCCGGTGCGCCCGGAAGTCGAAGCGGGTGACGATGCCGAAGTTGCCACCGCCGCCGCGCAGCGCCCAGAACAGGTCCGGGTTCTCGTCCGCCGAGGCCTCGACGACGTCCCCGGCGGCGGTGACCACCTGGGCGCCCACGAGCTGGTCGGACGCGAGCCCCCAGGCGCGCACCATCCAGCCGATGCCGCCGCCCAGGGTGAGCCCGCCGACGCCGACGGAGCGGGTGTCGCCGGAGCTGATGGCGAGGCCGTGACCGGCGAGCGCATCGGCGACGGCGCCCCACGTCGCGCCGCCGCCGACGCGCACCAGGGTGTCCTCGACCTGCACGGCATCCATCGCGGACAGATCGATCCGCATGCCCTCGGCCGGGAGATGCGACCAGGGGCCATGGCCCCCGGCGATCACGGTGACGGGCTGCGAGCCCGCCCGCCGCACGAGCGCGGCGATGTCTGCTGCGGTTCGTGGCCGCAGTGTCTGCGTAGCATCCATGGCGCCAACCTAATCGGGGGGTCGGACATCGCGATACCCCCTCGGATATTCACAGACTTCGCATAGGCTTCTCGTAGGAAGTCCTCCTGCGCGCCGCCCACAATGGACGCATGAGCAACGACCACCCGGAACTGCGCCGTCCCGACGGCTCCCCGCTGCGGATCCTTGCCGTCGACGACGAGCCGATGCTGACCGACCTGCTCGCGATGGCCCTGCGGATGGAGGGCTGGGAGGTGCGCACGGCGGCCTCCGGCCTGGAGGCCCTGCAGATCGCCCGCGAGTTCGAGCCGGACGCGCTGGTGCTGGACGTGATGATGCCGGACCTGGACGGCATGAGCGTGCTGCGCCGGCTGCGCGAGTCCGGCAACCTCGTGCCCGTCGTCTTCCTCACCGCGAAGGACGCCGTGGCCGACCGCATCGCCGGGCTCACCGCCGGCGGCGACGACTACGTCACCAAGCCGTTCAGCCTGGAGGAGGTCATCGCCCGGCTGCGCGCCGTGATCCGCCGGGCCGGGCAGGTGCGCGCCGACGACGAGCAGGCGATCCTGCGGGTGGGCGATCTCAGCCTGAACGAGGACAGCCACGAGGTGATCCGCGGCGAGGACGAGATCGAGCTGACGGCGACCGAGTTCGAGCTGCTGCGCTACCTGATGCGCAACGAGCGGCGCGTGCTGTCCAAGGCCCAGATCCTGGACCGGGTGTGGAGCTACGACTTCGGCGGGAAGTCGTCGGTCGTGGAGCTGTACATCTCCTACCTCCGCAAGAAGATCGACGCCGGCCGCACCCCGCTGCTGCACACCGTGCGCGGCGTCGGCTACATGATCAAGGCTCCGCAGGCCTGACGTGCTCCATCGCCCCCTGACCCTGCAGTCGCGGCTGATGGCCGCGGTGATCGGCTTCGTGTCGCTGATCCTCGTCATCGTCGCCGTCATCACCAGCGCCACGCTGGGCACCACGCTCGAGTCGCGACTGGAGGAGCAGCTGCGCGACACCGCCGTCACCACGACCGGACTGGTCGCGCAGCGGGCGACCTTCGCATCGATCGCGCGCGAGGAGCTGACGATCGACTACGTGCTGGAGGGCCGGCAGCTGCAGGGCGGTCCGGACCTGCTGCTGGCCATCGCGCCCCCCGGCGGGCGCCCGAGCGGGGCGATCCTGACGCCGGACGACCAGCGCACGCTGAGCCAGTCCGACCTGTTCGCGCTCACCTCCGCCGTGAAGGACGCCGGCACCGCCACCGTCTCCCTCGAGCACGCGGGCTCGTTCCGGGTGCTGGTGACCAAGACCCAGGGCGGCACGCTGGTGATGACCGGGCTCTCCCGCGCGGAGATCCAGAACACGATGACCTCGCTGTTCACGGTGATCGCGCTGGCCACGCTGGGCGGGCTCATCCTGCTCGCGCTGACCACCGCGCTCACGATCAGCGTCAGCCTGCGCCCGCTGCGCGCGGCCGCCGCGACGGCGACCCGGGTGTCCACCCAGCCGCTGGACCGCGGCGAGGTGTCCATCACGGAGCGGGTGCCGGATGCCGAGGCGGATCCGCGCACCGAGATCGGGCGGGTGGGTGCGGCGCTGAACACGCTGCTCGATCACGTGGACGCGTCGCTGGCGGCACGGCAGCGCAACGAGGAGCGGATGCGGCGCTTCGTGGCGGATGCCAGTCACGAGCTGCGCACGCCGCTGGCATCCATCCGCGGGTACTCGGAGCTGTCGCTGCGGACCCTTCGACAGGCTCAGGGTCGACAGGCTCAGGCTCCGCAGGCTCAGGATCCGCAGGCTCAGGATCCGCAGGCTCAGGATCCGCAGGCTCAGGGTCCGCAGACCCGGGGTGCGGATACGGGCGGTGCGGATGCCGTGGAGAGCACGACATCGGCGCTGGAGCGGATCCAGGCGCAGTCGATCCGGATGACGCGGCTGGTGGAGGATCTGCTGCTGCTGGCCCGGCTGGACGAGGGCCGGGAGCTCGTGCACGGCACGGTCGATCTCACCCGGCTCGCCGTCGAGGGGCTGACGGATGCGCGCCCCACCGCGCCCGACCACGTCTGGCAGCTGGACGTGCCGGAGGAGCCGGTGCTCGTCACCGGCGACGCCGGCCGGCTGCACCAGGTGATCGCGAACCTGCTCGCCAACGCGCGCACGCACACCCCGGCCGGCACCACGATCACCCTCCGCGTCCACGCCGGACCGGATGCCGCCGAGCTGCGCGTGCACGACGACGGCCCTGGCATCGATCCGGGGGTGCGCGACGAACTGTTCTCCCGCTTCGCCCGCGGCGACGTGTCCCGCGCCCGGCAGACCGGCGGAACCGGTCTCGGGCTCGCGATCGCGAAGGCGATCGTGGAGGGGCACGGCGGCACGATCGCGGTGGAGAGCTCCCCCGGCGACACCACGTTCATCGTGCGGCTGCCGCTCGCGGCATCCGTCGAGGCATCCGGTCAGTAGCCGGCGAAGGCGTCCGTCGTCAGCGACCGCGCCTTCTGCAGGGCGGGGGCGAGGTCGGCGATGAGCCGCGGCGGGCCGGAGATGAAGGCGTGCCGCGACGCCAGATCCGGGACGACCCGCTCGAGTCCGGCGGCGTCCAGCCGCACGCCCTGCGCCCACGTCCAGTGCGGCGGGAGGTCCGCCGGCTCGTCGCGGGTGAACACGATCACGCGCGCCCCGGTCTGCTCCAGCTCGTCGCGGAAGGCGAGCTCAGCGGCCTCCGAGGCGACGTACACCAGCACCATGTCGCGCTGCCGGCCGGTCGCCTGCAGCTGCCGCAGCTGCGAGACGAAGGGCGTCACGCCGATCCCCGCCGCCACCATGAGCACCGGGGCGTCCCCGCGCGGCAGCACGAAGTCCCCCCAGGTGCCGGTGACGGCGAGCACGGCGCCCGGCTGCGCGGCCGCGAGCGCACGCTTGTAGCTGGACGGATGCTTGCGGTCGCCCTCCTTGTACGCGATGCGCAGGGTCGGCAGGTCGGCCGGCGCGGAGACGATGCTGAACTCGCGGCGCGTGCCGCGCACGTCCGGATGCCGGTGCGGGACGTCGAGCTCGAGATACTGCCCCGGCACGAACCGCAGCCGGCTGCGCGTCCGGAACGTCAGCTCCTGCGCGGTGGGGGTGACGAACCGCCGGCTCTCCAGCACCAGGCGCACCGAGCCCCGCAGCGCGAACGCGAAGGCGAGCAGGTTGCCGATGAGCAGGGCGCGCTCCTGACCGAGCGTGAACAGCCCGGCGACGGAGAGCGGCCAGCCGGCGAGGACCCCGACGAGGGCGGCGACGCAGAACTGCTGCCAGCGGCGCGGCGGCAGGGTGAGCGGCTCGGAGAGCATGAAGGCCCCGAGGTACAGCAGGGGCGACTGCGTCAGCGCGAAGAGCACGGCATCCGTCGCGGCGAACGACAGCTCGGCGGCCTGCGCCTGCACCGCCTGCCGCAGCACGGTGACGGCGACGGCGACCACGAGGAACACCAGCATGAGGCGCACCTTCTCGGTGCGCCACAGCACGGCCAGCCCGAGCAGCGCGACCGGAACGGCCATCGCGGGCGTGCCGACCCACCACGAGGAGAACGTGCCCAGCCAACCCGCGCCGAGCCCGCCGGCGATCGTGACCACGGCGGCGCCGAAGGCGGCCGGATTGAGGATGTGCCGGCCGCGCCACGCGATCAGGTACTTCGACAGGCTCGCGAGGGCTCCCGCGATCGCGAGGCCGACGAGGCCGCCCGGGCTGATCGAGGGCTGCAGCACGAACAGCAGGATGAGGGCGGTGACCAGCGACGACTCGATGCGCCAGGGCAGGTGCAGCAGCCGCTGCGCGGCGGCGTCGACCGCCGATGTCGCGGCGGCGAGCACCGCGAAGGAGACCAGCAGCTCCAGCGGGGAGGGGCCGACGAGACCGGCGAGCGAGAGCAGCACGGCGACGGCGGCGAGGGCGATCAGGGCGAACAGCACCAGCCGGTACATCGAGATGGCGCCAAGGACGGCCAGCACGCGCTGGCGGAGCGCGGTGAATGACGTGAGCACGGTTCTACTCTTCCTCATCTGCGGGGCGTTTCGCCCCGTCGCTGCGGTCCCTGAGCCTGCCGGAGGGCGCTCACCGACCGGGACCTGTCAGCGTGAAGAGCTCGCCCGGGAATCCGTGCGAGCGCTCGGCGCGGCCGTCGGTGCTCATCCGCACCCAGTGCACGCCCCAGCGGTCGGCGAGCCGCGGTCCGCCGTCGAAGAAGAGCGCCGTCGCCGCGGCATCCGCATGCATGGCGTCCGCGGCGAGCGCCCACGTCGCCACCCACGTCCGCACCGGCGCCCCGGTGCGGGCGTCGAGCACATGGTGCAGACCGGCGCCCCACGAGCGGCGGTTCGTCGCCGACGCGCACAGCGCGGCGTCGGCGACCTCCACGACCCCGATCGCGCGGGAGGGGTGGTACGGGTGCTCGAGCCCGACGCGGATGCCGCCGCCGCGCACAGCCAGGTCGCCGCTCGCGTCCACCACGAGACGTCCCGGCACGTCGTGCAGGACGGCGGCGACGAGGTCGACGAGGCGGCCCTTGCCGAGCGCGCCGACATCGATCGTCGCCGGTGCGCGCAGGGTCAGGACGGATGCCGTGCACTCCAGCATCCGCTCCCAGTCCGCCGGCGCCGGGACGGGCGCGCCGGGCCGCAGCGTCAGCGCGGCGTCGTAGCCGGCCGCCTCCAGGCTGCCACCGACCAGCGGGTTCACCGCTCCCCCGGTCGCGGCCGAGAGCTCCCGGTACACCGCGAGCATGTCGGCGGCATCCGCCGGCGCCGGGGCGCTGCCGCCGCGCGCGCCGAGCCGGCGCACGACGGAGTCGTCGCGGAAGCGGGACCACTCCGCGTCGAACCGGTCCACGACCGCGCGGACGCGCTCGCGCTGCCGCTCGGTGAGCGCGGTCGCGGACTCGATCTCCCAGCGTGTGCCGATCGCGTCGAAGCGCCAGACGCTCGCGGCGCCGCGGCTCACTCGGCCGCCTGCTCCTTGATCTTCTCCACCGCCTGATTGAACCCGCCGCTGGTGAGCGACGAGCCGGCGACGCGATCGACCTGCAGCTCGTCGACAGGGCGCCCCTCCACCTCGGCGGTGATGCCGTCGATGAACTGGCCCTGGAAGCGCTCCGTCTCCGGCGCCTGCGGGTCGCCGGTCATCTCGACGTCCGTGACGACGCCGTCCTTCAGGGTCAGGGTGACGGTGACCGTCTCCACGGTCTCCGGCGTCTGGTACGAGCCCTCGGCCGTGTACGTGCCGTCGGCGTAGCCCGCCGACCCCGCGGTGTCCGCGCCGGAGTCGGCGGGGGCCTCGGCGTCGGCGGCGCCGGAGCATCCGGCCAGGAGCAGGGCGCCGGCCAGGCCGGCGAGAGCGGTACCGGTGCGGGCCGCGGAGTGCGTCATGGCTCCAGCATCCGTGATCCGGCTATGAGCGCGCTCTACGCGTCGCCGCCGAACATGCTCGTCACCGAGCCGTCCTCGAACACCTGGCGGATCGCGGTGGCCAGCAGCGGCGCGATCGGCAGGATCGTCAGGGTGTCCCAGCGGCGCGACTCGGTGAGCGGGATGGTGTCGGTGACGACGACGTGGTCGATCGCCTCGTCCTGCAGGCGCTCGGATGCCGGGTCGCTGAAGATCGCGTGCGTGGCCGCCACGATCACCTTGCGGGCGCCGTTCGCCTTCAGCGCCTGGGCGGCCTTGACGATGGTGCCGCCGGTGTCGATCATGTCGTCCACGAGCAGGCAGGTGCGACCCTCCACGGTGCCGACGATCTCGTGCACGGTGACCTGGTTGGCCACCTTCGGGTCGCGGCGCTTGTGGATGATCGCCAGCGGCGCCCCGAGGCTGTCCGACCAGGTGTCGGCGACGCGCACGCGGCCCATGTCCGGGGAGACGATAGTGAGGGTCTCCCGGTCCTCGTCCGACAGCGACGTCTCGAAGTGCTCGAGCAGCACCGGCTTGGCGAACAGGTGGTCGACGGGTCCGTCGAAGAACCCCTGGATCTGCGCGGCGTGCAGGTCGACGCTCATCACCCGGTCGGCGCCGGCGGTCTTGAGCAGGTCGGCGACCAGGCGCGCGCTGATCGGCTCCCTGCCGCGGCCCTTCTTGTCCTGACGGGAGTACGGGTAGTACGGGGCGACGACGGTGATCCGCTTGGCCGAGGCGCGCTTGGCGGCGTCGAGCATGATCAGCGTCTCCATCAGCCACTCGTTCACCGGCTCGCCGAACGACTGCACGATGAACAGGTCGCAGCCGCGGATGGAGACCTCGAACCGGGCGTAGATCTCACCGGAGGCGAAGGTGCGGTGCTCGACGGGGGCGATCTCGGTGCCGAGCGCCTGGGCGACCGCCTTCGTCAGCTCCGGATGCGAACGCCCGCCGGCGACGACGAGACGCTTCTTCGTCTTGGCGATCAGGCCCGGCGCGATGCCGTTGTCCCGATCCAGTTCGGTGGTCTTCTTCTTGCGCCCCATCGGACCCGCCTATTCCGCCGATCGTTCCCGGGCCGCGGCATCCGCCGCACCCGTGCCTGCTCTGTTCTTCTCGACCCACCCCTCGATGTTGCGCTGGGGGGCCACGCTCATGGCCAGGGCTCCGGCGGGGACGTCCTTGCGGACGACGGCTCCAGCACCGGTCTTCGCACCAGCACCCAGCCTAACGGGAGCGACGAGCACCGTGTGCGAGCCGGTGTGCACCTCGTCGCCGATCTCGGTGCGGTGCTTGCGGACGTCGTCGTAGTTCGCGGTGATGGTGCTCGCGCCGAGGTTGACCCCGCGGCCGATGGTGGCGTCGCCGACGTAGGACAGGTGCGGCACCTTGCTGCCCTCGCCGATCTGCGCGTTCTTCGTCTCCACGTAGGCGCCGATCTTGCCGCCCGCGCCGAGGACGGTGCCGGGGCGGAGGTAGGAGAACGGCCCGACCGTGGCCCCCGCGCCGATGACCGCCAGCTGCGCGTCGGTGCGCCGGACGACGGCGTCCTCGCCGACCTCGCAGTCCACGAGGGTGGTGTCCGGGCCGATCGTGGCTCCCTCGGCGATGACGGTGGCGCGCAGGATGTGCGTGTTGGGGAGGACGGTCACGTCCGGCGCGAGCTTCGCGTCGTCGTCGATCCAAGTGGTCGCGGGGTCGACGATGGTGACCCCCTCGCGCTGCCAGCGGCGCACGATCCGGTCGTTGAGCACCCGGCCGGCCTCGGCCAGCTGCACGCGATCGTTCACGCCGAAGGTGCTGGCGACGTCGTCGGCGACCTGGGCGGCCACGGTCTCGGAGGCGGCGCGCAGCAGGCCGATCACGTCGGTCAGGTACAGCTCGCCCTGCGCGTTGTCGCGGTCGATGCGGGTGAGGTGGCTGCGCAGCGGCGCGGCGCGGAACACGTACACCCCGGCGTTGATCTCGGTGATCGCGGCCTCGTCGGGGGTGGCGTCCTTCTGCTCCACGATGCGCTCGACGACGCCGTCCGCGTTGCGGATCACGCGGCCGTAGCCGGTGGGGTCGTCCAGGTGGGCGCTCAGCAGCGTGGCCGCGGCGGCGGCCTCGCGATGCGCGGACACCAGCGCCTCAAGGGTGCGGGTCTCCAGCAGCGGCACGTCGCCGGAGAGCACGAGCACGTCGCCATCGAAGTCGCCGGGCAGCGCGTCGATGGCCACCTGGACGGCGCGTCCGGTGCCGGGGATGTCGTCCTGGTCGACGACCACGGCATCCGGGTACTGCTCGGCGAGCACGGCGACGACCTGGTCCCGCTCGTGCCGGACCACGACCTCGATGTGGTCGGCGCCGAGCGAGCGCGCCGTGGTGAGGACGTGCCCGACCAGCGGGCGTCCGCCGATCTCGTGCAGCACCTTGGGGCGCCGGGACTTCATCCGGGTGCCCTGGCCGGCGGCCAGGACGATGATGGCGAGGTTGTTCTGCGTCATGCTCCGCCGCCAGGACTCGAACCTGGACCTCACAGCTCCAAAGGCTGTCGTGCTGCCACTACACCACGGCGGACCGCGGCCGCCGCGCTCGTCCCCGCGGGTCGGTGCGTCGGGCCGCCTGACAAGTCTGCCATGCCGCGCCGGGCTGTCCGCTCCGGATCCTGGCCGTCAGCGGACCGCGGGCAGCGAGGGCGCGAGCCGCCGGAGCCGGTGGTAGGTGGGCAGCAGCGCGTCGTAGAGCTCGTCGAACACCGGCAGCAGTGAGGAGTACACCGCGGACTCCGCCGGACGCGGCCGCACCGTGCGCTCCACGGGCTGCAGCCGCGCGGCGACGTCGATCGACTCGATCAGCCCCAGCGCCTGCATCCCGAGCAGGGCGGCGCCGAAGCCGGAGCCCTCCTGCCCCTCCAGCAGCCCGATCGGCGCCCCGAAGGCGTCGGCCAGGGTCTGCTGCCAGAGCGGATGCCGCATCACCCCGCCGGTGGCTCGGATCTCCCCGATCTCCAGCCCGGCCGCGCGCATGGACTGCAGCACGAGGGCGAGCTGCAGCGCCACCCCCTCCACCGCCGCGCGGACCATGTGGTCCCTGGTGTGCGCGCGGGTGAGCCCGATGTAGGCGCCGCTGGCGATGCTGCTCCAGTGCGGCGCCCGCTCGCTGAGCAGGTAGGGCAGCAGGAGCAGTCCGCCCGACCCGGCCGGGATCCGCCCCGCCCGGTCGAGCATCTCCGCGGTGTCAAGGCCGGGCTCGGCGATCTCGTTGCGCGCCCACTCCAACGTCACTCCGCCGTTGTTGATGGCGCCGCCGATCACCCAGCGGTCCTCGGTGAGGGCGTAGCAGAACACGCCGCCGCGCGGGTCCACGGCCGGCCGGTCGACGGCCACCCGCAACGCGCCGCTGGTGCCGATCGAGCAGGCGGCCACCCCGGGCTGCACGGCGCCCACGCCGAGGTTCGCGAGCGGTCCGTCGCCGGCGCCGACGACCACGCGGGTGGACAGCGGCAGGCCGGTCGCGGCGGCGCCCTCCTCGGTGAGACCGTCGAGCACCGTGGTCGTCGACACCAGTTCGGGCAGCTGCTCCGCGCGGATGCCGGCCAGCGACAGGGCCTCCTCGTCCCACTCCAGCCGATGGATGTCCATCAGCCCGGAGCAGGAGGCGAGGGAGTGGTCGATCACCAGCGCGCCGCACATCCGCAACAGCACCCAGTCCTTCACGCTGGCCCAGATCGCCGACTCCTGACGGATGCGCGGCTCCTGCTCGCGGAACCAGATCAGCTTCGTCAGCGGCGACATCGGATGCACCGGGGTGCCGGTGCGGCGGTGCAGGGCGAGGCCGTGGGCGGACGCCCGCAGCCGCTCGGCCTGCACCGCCGCCCGGGTGTCCGCCCAGGTGATCACCGGCGTGAGCGGCATCAGCTCGGTGTCCAGCGCCATCAGGCTGTGCATGGCCGAGGAGAAGGCGAGCCCGGCGATCCGGGCCGCCCCCACCTCGGCGACGACCTCGCGCACCGCCTGGTACACCGCGCCGAGGATGCGCTGCGGATCCTGCACCGCGTGCCCCGGGTACGGCTCCTCCAGCGGGTAGCCGTGCGAGGCGGTCGCGAGCTGCTCCCCGGCGACCGAGAAGGCGACGGCCTTGGTGGCCGTGGTGCCCATGTCGATGCCGATGACGACGTCGCGTGCGGCGTCCATGTCAGAAGATCGCGTAGACGACGAGGACCATGGCGAAGCCGACGACGGACTCGATCGCCTGCTGGACGGTCCACGTCTTCAGCGTCGTCTTCACGTCCATGCCCATCAGGCGGCCGACCAGCCAGAAGCCGGAGTCGTTGACGTGGCTGGCGAAGACCGAGCCGGCGGCGGCGGCGAGGGTGATCGCGGCGACGTCGATGACGCCGAAGTCCCCCGCGGCGACGGCCGGCGCGAGCAGGCCCGCTGTGGTCACCAGGGCGACGGTCGCGGAGCCCTGCGCCACGCGCAGGGCGACGGCGATGAGGTAGGCGGCGAAGATGACCGGCATCCCGACATCCCCCAGCGTCGACGACAGCGCGTCGCCGATGCCGGAGGCGCGCAGCACGCCGCCGAACATGCCGCCGGCGCCGGTGATGAGGATGACGGATGCCACGGTGCCGAGCGTGCCCTCGACGAGCTTCTCCAGGGCGCTGCCGTTCTCGCCGCGGAACTTGCCGAGGACGAGCAGGGCGACCAGCGCGGTGATCAGCAGCGCCACCGGGGAGGTGCCGATCAGCATCAGCGCCTGCACCCAGGTGGCCTCGCGGTCGACGACCCTGATGCTGCCGAGGGAGTTCAGTCCGGTGTTGAGGAAGATCAGCAGCAGCGGCAGCAGCAGGATGGCCACGACGGTGCCGGCCTTGGGCGGGTTGGCGGGCTGGTCGTCGTCCTTCGCGCCGAACAGCTCCGGCACGATCATCGGGTAGCGCGAGTTGACGAAGCGGCCCCACAGGTAGCCGGAGAGGTACCAGGCCGGGAACGCGATCACGAGGCCGATCAGCATGACGACGCCGAGGTTGGCGCCGAAGAGCTCGGTGGCGGCCACCGGGCCGGGGTGCGGGGGCAGGAAGACGTGCATGACCGAGAAGGCCGCGGCGCCGCTCATCCCGTACAGCAGCAGGTTCGGGCCGCCGATCCGACGGGCGACGGCGAAGATGATCGGCAGCATCACGATCAGGCCGGCGTCGAAGAAGATCGGGAAGCCGAGGATGAGCGAGGTGACGCCGAGGGCGAAGGCGGCGCGCTTCTCGCCGAAGATGGACACCATCCTCTCCGCGATCACGCGGGCGCCGCCTGAGGACTCGATGAGGCGGCCGATGATGGCGCCGAGCCCGATCAGCAGGGCGACGGATCCGAGCGTGCTGCCGAATCCGGCGACGAGCACCTCATTGACCAGCACGCCCATGGGCAGTCCGGTGGCGATCGCCGTGAGCAGCGAGACCACGATGAGCACCAGGAACGCGTGCAGGCGCACCTTGATGACGAGGAACAGGATGAGGGCGACGGCGACAGCCGCGATGGCCAGCAGCGGGCCGGTCCCGAGAACGGGCGTCCAGTCTTCCATGACGTTCACTTTCTCCGTTGAAAAGGAAGGGGAGCGGTGAGACCGCAAAGGTACTACGAATAGATGGATAAGATAGTACCTATTCGTGGACGAGGGAGCAAGCGATGGCGGCGGATCTGCACGGCGACGTCCTGGACGACCTGGGCGCGCGCATCGCGAACGGCGATCTGCGGCCCGGCCACGTCCTCACCCTCGCGCAGCTGGAGCAGGAGTACTCCGCCTCGCGGACCGTCGTGCGCGAGGCGGTGCGGGTGCTGGAGAGCATCCGCATGCTGGCCTCCCGCCGCCGTGTGGGCATCACCGTGCTCCCCCGCGACCAGTGGCACGAGCTGGACCCGATGCTGATCCAGTGGCAGCTGCGCGGCCGGCACCGCCAGGAGCAGCTGGAGTCGCTCATGGAGCTGCGGGTCGCCGTCGAGCCGATGGCCGCGCGCCTGGCCGCCCGCCGGGCGACGCCGCAGCAGCGCGCCGAGCTGCGCCGGCTCGCCGAGGAGATGGGCGAGCTCGGCCGCCGGGGGCTCGCCGCGGACGACGCCTACCTGCAGGCCGACATCGCCTTCCACGAGCTGCTGCTCACCGCATCCGGCAACCCGCTGCTGGCGACGCTCCGGGTTCCGGTGCGGGAGGTGCTCGCCGGACGCACCCGCCTGGGCCTGCATCCGCCGGTGCCCGCGCCGGGGACCCTCGAGGACCACCTCCGGCTGGCGCTGGACATCGCGGCCGGGGATGCGGATGCCGCCGAGCGGCAGTCCCGCTCGCACCTGCTCGGGGTGCTCGGCGAGCTGGCGCCGCCTCCTGCGCCGCCGGTGGGATGATGGTCTGATGAGCGGAACGGAGACGGCGGGCGACGAGGTCGACCGCATCGTCGCCGCCTGGGGACGCCAGCGCCCCGACCTCGACTTCTCGCCGCTCGAGGTGCTCTCCCGCGTGGACCGGCTCTCCCGGCATCTCGACCGGGCCCGGAAGGACGTCTTCCGCCGCAGCGACCTCGAGCCCTGGGAGTGGGACGTGCTGTCGGCGCTGCGCCGCGCCGGCGCGCCGTTCCAGCTCTCCCCCAAGCAGCTGCTGCAGCAGACCCTGGTCTCCAGCGGCACCATGACCAACCGCATCGACCGGCTCGTCGGGCGGCGGCTGGTGCGCCGCGAGGCCGACCCGGACGACGGGCGCAGCGTGCTGGTCACCCTCACCGACGACGGCCGGATCCGCGTGGACGCCGCGATCACCCGCCTGGTGGATGCCGAGGCGGAGCTGCTGCGCGCACTCCCCCGCGCCGACCGCGAGCGCCTGGCAGGGCTGCTGCGCAATCTCAGCCTGGGCTTCGACGCCTGATGGGCATGCCCTCACCCCTGCCCGTCCGCGACGGCGTTGGCGCCACCCGGCTGCACCTGCCGATGTCGGGTCCGTGGCCGACGATCGGGGCGTACATGGCGGAGCGCTTCTTCCACCTGGATCCCGAACGGCTGCTGCGGCGGTTCGACCGCGGGGAGATCGTCGCGCGCGACGGCACGGCGCTGACCCGCGAGACGCCGCTCGGCGCGCACGAGTTCGTCTGGTACTACCGCGAGCCGCCGGTGGAGCGGGAGATCCCGTTCGAGGTCGAGGTGCTGCACGCCGACCGCGATCTCGTCGTCGCCGACAAGCCGCACTTCCTGCCGACCACGCCCGGCGGCAAGTTCCTGCAGAACTCGGCGCTGGTGCGGCTGCGCAACCGCCTCGGAAATCCGGACCTCACGCCCATCCACCGCCTGGACCGC
The DNA here is from genome assembly GCF_028472845.1 of Microbacterium sp. EF45047. NCBI lineage: Bacteria > Bacillati > Actinomycetota > Actinomycetes > Micrococcales > Microbacteriaceae > Microbacterium > Microbacterium sp. EF45047. The sequence goes on from NZ_CP069429.1 coordinate 1,843,558, forward strand.
GCCACGGCGGGACTGCTGATGTTCTCGGCGCGCCCGGAGACGCGCGGCGCGTATCAGCTGCTGTTCGAGCGCCGCGAGGTGGAGAAGGTGTACGAGGCGGTGTCCGCGCTCCCCACCGGATGGGATCCGGGCTCCCCCGCCCTGGACGGGCGGCCGTTTCCGATCGTGTACCGCAACCACATCGAGAAGCTGCGCGGCAACGTGTGCGTGCGGGTCGACCCGGAGCGGGAGCCGAACGCGGAGACGCTGATCGAGTTGATCGGCTTCGACGACCGGGTGCTGCACACCCGGCTGCGCCCGCACTCCGGCCGGATGCACCAGCTGCGCGTGCACCTGGCCGCCCTCGGCGCCGGCATCCGCAACGACGGGTTCTACCCGGAGCTGCTCCCGGAGACGCCCGACGACTTCACCCGGCCGCTGCAGCTGCTGGCCCGGGAGCTGCGCTTCACCGATCCGCTCAGCGGCGAGCCGCGCGCCTTCCGCTCCGAACGCACCCTCCAGGACGCTCCTCCTCCCGGTCGTTGAGCGAGCACCGCCGACGGCGCGGAGCCCTAACGCCGCATGATCGCCCGCGCCAGCCGGGTGCCGAGCGACTGCACCAGGTGCACGAACACCACGATGAGGATGATCGCCGCCCACATCACGACCGGCTCGAAGCGGCGGAATCCGTAGATCTGCGCGAACGCGCCGAGCCCGCCGCCGCCGATCATGCCCGCCATCGCCGTCATGTCGATCAGGGCGACGACGATGAACGTGTACCCCAGCACGAGCGGACCCAGCGACTCCGGGATCGCGACGGTGAACAGGATCCGCCACGGCCCCGCCCCCATCGCGCGGGCCGCCTCGATGACGCCCGGGGAGACCGAGACGAGGTGCTGCTCGACGATCCGCCCGATCGCGAAGGACGCGGCCACCCCGATCGCAAAGGCGCCCGCGTTGATGCCGATGCCGGTGCCGATCACGGCGCGAGTGACCGGCTGCAGCACGGCGAGGAAGATCACGAACGGAATCGGCCGGAAGAAGTTCACCAGCATCCCGATCACCGCGTTGAGCACCCGGTTCGGCATGATCCCGCCCGGCCGGGTGACGTACAGCCCGATGCCGATGATCGTGCCGAGCACGCCGCTGAGCAGCAGCGCGTACACCGTCATGTAGAGGGTCTCGACCGCGGCCGCCCAGAACTCGGGCCACAGCTCGTTGAGGCGTTCCATCAGCGGCCCCCCTCCGTCTCGACGGCATCCGCGATCTCGGTGACCTCGGCGTGCGTCCGGATCGTGTCCAGAGCCGCGTCGATCGCGGCATCCGCACCCCGGATCGCGAGCGTCAGGTGCCCGAAGGCGCGGCCGCGGATGTCGTTGATCCCGCCGTAGACGAGCTCGAACTCGAGACCGGCCTGTGCGAGGTCGAGGAACACCTGCCCCTGCGACGAGTCGCCGTCGCGGAACGAGAAGGTCACCAGGCGGCCGCGGTGCCGCTCGCGCAGCGCCGCCGTCTCCGCGGGCGAGGGGATGCCCTTGATCACCGTGCCGACGAATCGCTGCGAGGCGGGGTTCTGCGGGTTGGAGAACACCTCGAAGACGTCGCCCTGCTCGATCACCCGTCCGCGCTCCATCACCGCCACCTTCGTCGCGATGGTCTGGATGACGTCCATCTCGTGCGTGATCACCACGATCGTGACGCCCTGCTCCTCGTTCACGCGCTTGAGCAGCGCCAGCACCTCGTGCGTGGTCTGCGGGTCGAGCGCGCTGGTCGCCTCGTCGGCGAGCAGGATCGCGGGGCGGGTGGCGAGGGCGCGGGCGATGCCGACGCGCTGCTTCTGACCGCCGGAGAGCTGCTCGGGGTACGCCCTGGCCTTGTCGGCGAGGCCGACGAACTGCAGCAGCTCTGCCACCCGCGCGTCGATGTCTGCGCGGGACCACCCGGCGAGCTTGAGCGGGTAGGCGATGTTGGCGTGCACGCTCTTCGACGAGAACAGGTTGAACTGCTGGAAGATCATGCCGATGCCGCCGCGGACGGAGCGCAGCTCGCGCTCGGGCAGCCGGGTGATGTCGACGCCGTCGACGAGGATCGAGCCGCTCGTGGCGGGCTCGAGCGCGTTGATGAGCCGCACCAGGGTGGACTTGCCGGCCCCGGAGTACCCGATGATGCCGAACACGTCGCCCGGCTCGATGTCGAGGCTCACCCCGTCGACGGCCGTGATCGGCTCGCCGTGGCGGTCGGCGGGCGGGTACGTCTTCGTGACGTCGGTGAGACTCACGATGGCCATGGCGACTCCGGATGCTGGACGGCGGAACGGGCGGCGCGAAGATCCGCGCCGCCCGATTCTCTCATTGCGGACGCGTTCAGCCCTCGTGGGCCTTCGTGTCCTCCTCCACCTTCTTCAGCGACTCCTCCAGGTCGGCGACCGGCGTCTTCACCAGCACCGCCGTGTCACCGGATGCCTCGGCGAGGCCCTTCTGCACCTCGGGGTCGTTCTGGAAGATCTCGACGAGCTTGAGGTAGGTCTCGTTGTCCTTGTCCTCGGCGCGCGCGGCGAAGATGTTGATGTACGGGAGGGCGTTCGGGTCCTCCGGGTCGTCCTGCGCGATCGCGTCGTCGAAGCTCAGGCCGGCCTGGGCGACGAAGTCGTTGTTGATGATCGCGGCCGCGGCATCCGGAAGCGAGTTCGGGATGAGCGCCGCCTCGAGCGCGGTGACCTCGACCTTCGAGGCCTCCTTGTCGATGTCGGCGAGATCGGAGAAGATCGTGCCGCCGCTTTTGAGCTCGATCAGCCCGGCGGACTGCAGCACGAGCAGGGCGCGCGCCTGGTTGGAGGCGTCGTCCGGGACCAGGACGGTCTCGCCCTCCTTGATGTCCTTCACGTCGTCGTACTTCTGCGAGTACAGCCCGAGCGGGTAGATCGCGGTCGAGCCGATCGGCACCAGGTCCTCGCCGGAGGCGACGTTGAACCCGGCCAGGTACACGATGTGCTGGAACTGGTTGAGATCCAGCTCGCCCTCGACCAGGGCGGGGTTGGGCTGCTCGTAGGAGGCGAAGTCGACCAGCTCGACGGTGATGCCCTCCTCCTCGGCGGCCTCGACGAAGGCTGGCCACTGCGGATCGCTCTTGCCCACGACGCCGATCTTCACGACCGGGTTCTCCTCGGATCCGGAGCCCTCGGACGCCGGCGACGAGGCGCAGCCGGCGAGGGCGACGACGAGCGGCACCGCGGCGAGCGCGGCGACGGCGGACGTTGTGCGACGGGACATGCGTGGTTCCTCTCTTGGGGGACTCCGTCATGTTAGGCGGTGAACGGGCGCGGCCGGGAATCCCCTCGTCACAGAACGTCATCCGCCGCCGGTAACGTGAGCAGCGTGACTCTCGCGCAGACGACGGATGCCCTGACGGTCGAGCAGCTGCATGCCCGCGGCGGACTGAAATGGTCGGATCCGGAGGTGCCGATCGGCGCCTGGGTGGCCGAGATGGACTTCGGCGTGGCGCCGCCGGTCTCCGAGGCGCTGCACCGGGCCGTGGACGACGGCGCCTTCGGCTACGCACCGCCGCGGATGTGGGAGGAGCTGAAGGCGGTCACCGCCGACCGGCTGCGCGCGCGGGATGTGGATCGGGCACGGCACCGCGAACCTCGGCGTCGTCGCGAACACCGCCGCGTACCGCGACGGGCAGCCCTGGCTCGACGAGGTGGTGGCGTATCTGCAGGGCAACCGCGACGAGCTGGTGCGGCTGGTGGCCGAGCATCTGCCCGGCGTGACCGTCACCGTGCCGGAGGGCACCTACGTCGGCTGGCTGGACTTCACCGACACCGGCGTGGACGAGCCGGCCGCGTTCTTCCGCCGTCACGCCGGCGTCGGCCTCACCGACGGGGTCGCCTGCGGGGCGGCCGGCGCCGGGTGCGCGCGGTTCATCTTCGCGATGCCCCGGCCGGTGCTGCGCGAGGCGATCGCGCGGATGGGCGCCGCGATGCGTGCGCACGCGGCGGCCGGCGCCGCTGCGGTCAGCCGCTGAGCCGCCGTCAGCCCTGCCGCCCCTTGAACCGGGGGTTCAGCTTGTTGATCACGTACACCCGCCCGCGGCGGCGCACGACCTGAGCGCCGGGCTGGTTCTTCAGGGACTTGATCGAGGCTCGGACCTTCATGCCGCACTCCTTATTGAGAATGGTTATCATTGTTCGGTCAGGACATCGGCTTCATCGGCCTCGACCTCGACGCGCCGGCGCTGCTCGCCGCCCTCGACGGGGCCGCGCTCGACGATGCCGAGCTCGCGGCGGGACCGCGCGAGTGGTGCACCTATCCCGACCCGTTCCCGGCCTGGCACGTCGTGCCGGACCGAGCCGACTGATCCTGTCACCGCGCTCGGCGGCCGAGAGTCCATCCGGCGCGTCGCAGGTGCCCGTGATCGGGCTGACGGGGCCGCTGGGCGCTGGAAAGACGACCCTGCTCAACCGAGCTTCTCGGTGAGCTCGAACCAGCGCAGCTCGAGCTCCTCGACCTCGTCCTGCTGCGCCTGGATCGCCTTCATCTTCTCGCCGAGCCCCGCGTAGTCGGACTGGTCGTGGTCGGCGAGCGCGTGCTTGGCCCGGTCGATCTGGTCGTTCAGCTTCTGCATCCGCCGCTCCAGCGCGGCGAGCTCCTTTTCGGCCGCGCGTCGGGCGGCGCCCTCCAGTCCGGGGCGCGGCTGCGAATCGGCGCTCGTGATCTGGTCGCCGCGCTGCTCTCCCGAGGAGCGCACCTCCAGAGCCCGCAGACGCAGGTACTCGTCCACCCCACCCGGGAGGTGCCGCAGCCGCCCCACCCCGTCGGGGCCGGGGAGGATCGCGTACTGCTGGTCGGTGACGCGTTCCAGGAAGTAGCGGTCGTGGGACACCACGATCAGCGTGCCCGGCCAGGAGTCGAGCAGATCCTCGATCGCGGCGAGCATGTCGGTGTCCATGTCGTTCGTCGGCTCGTCCAGGATGAGCACGTTCGGCTGGTCGAGCAGCACCAGCAGCAGCTGCATCCGGCGCTGCTGCCCGCCGGAGAGGTCCTTCACCGGCGTGGACAGCTGCGCCGAGGAGAACCCGAGGCGCTCGAGGAGCTGGCCCGGGGTGAGCTCCTGCGCCTTCGAGCCGGCGCCGAAGGTGTAGGAGGTGCGCAGGCGGCCGACGACCGTGCGCACCGGCTCGTCCCACACCTCCTCCAGCTCGTCCAGGCGCTGCGTGAGCGTGCGCACCTGGACGGTCTTGCCGCGCTTGACCCGTCCGCTGGTGGGCTGCACGGTGCCGGTGACGAGGCCGAGCAGCGTCGACTTCCCGGCGCCGTTCACGCCGAGGATGCCGGTGCGCTCCCCCGGTGCGATCCGCCACTCGACGTCGCGCAGGACCTCCCGGTCCCCGTAGGCCACCCCGGCGTCGAGCAGATCGACGACGTCCTTGCCGAGTCGGGCGACCGCGAGCGACTGCAGCGACACGCTGTCGCGCACCGGCGGCACGTCGGCGATCAGCGCGTTCGCCGCGTCGATGCGGAACTTGGGCTTGCTGGTGCGGGCGGGCGCCCCGCGGCGCAGCCACGCGAGCTCCTTGCGGGCCAGGTTCTGCCGCTTCGCCTCGGTCGCCGCCGCCATCCGGTCGCGTTCGACACGCTGCAGGATGTAGGCCGCGTAGCCGCCTTCGAACGGCTCCACGATCCGGTCGTGCACCTCCCAGGTCGCCGTGCATACCTCGTCGAGGAACCAGCGGTCATGGGTGACGACCAGCAGCGCGCCCGCGTTACGCGCCCAGCGGGTCTTCAGATGCTCGGCCAGCCAGGTGATCGCCTCGACGTCGAGGTGGTTCGTCGGCTCGTCCAGGGCGATCACGTCCCAGTCGCCGGCCAGCAGCGCGGCGAGCGCCACGCGGCGACGCTGACCGCCGCTGAGCGCCGCCACCGGGGCATCCCAGTCCAGGTCGGAGAGGAGACCGGAGATGACGTCGCGCACGCGCGCGTCGCCGGCCCACTCGTGCTCCGGTGTGTCGCCGACGACGGCCGCGCCGACGGTGAGCTCATCGTGCAGGGTGTCCGCCTGGTCGAGAACGCCGATGGTCGTCCCACCGCGGACCGTGACGCGCCCGGCATCCGGCTCGAGACGTCCGGCCAGCATCGCGAGCAGGCTCGACTTGCCGTCGCCGTTGCGGCCGACGATGCCGATCCGGTCGCCCTCCTCGACGCCGACGGTCACGGAGTCGAAGACGACGCGGGTGGGGAACTCGAGGTGGAGCCCCTCGGCTCCCAGAAGATGTGCCATGTCCCCTCAAGGCTAGGCGACGGGAGGATGTGCGAAGGGCCCGCTCCCGCCCGGTCGGAGCGGAGGCGGGCCCTTCGCGCTGGGATCAGTCCTCGTGCGGGTCGCGTGCTCGTCCTCGTCGCGGACATGGTGATGGCTCACCTGTTCGTCATCCCGCTGCCGGCCGGGATCGGCACGGCGATCGTGGGCGTGCCCTACTTCATCTGGCTCATCATCCGCACCCGACGGAGGACGACGACATGACCCCGACCCGCCTGGAGGCCGTCGGCCTCTCCCTCGCCTACGACGGCCGCAGCGTGGTCGCGGATCTCGATCTCGCGATCCCGGCGGGCGACGTCACCGCGATCATCGGGCCGAACGGATGCGGCAAGTCCACGCTGCTGCGCGGGCTCGCCCGCCTGCTCCCGGCACGGGGCGGCGAGGTGCTCCTCGACGGTGCGCCGCTCGCCGGGTTCGGCCGCCGGGATCTGGCCCGCCGGGTGTCGCTGCTCCCCCAGGCGCCCAGCGCCCCGGGCGGGCTCACCGTGCTGGAGCTGGTGGCCCGCGGGCGGCATCCGCACCAGAACTGGTACGGGCGGTTCACGCCGCAGGACGAGCGCATCGTGCGGGAGGCGCTGGCCGCCACCGGCCTCGACGGGCAGGAGGACCGGCTGGTCGACGAGCTCTCCGGCGGTCAGCGCCAGCGCGCCTGGATCTCGATGACGCTCGCGCAGCAGACCGACACCATGCTGCTCGACGAGCCGACCACATACCTGGATGTGGCCCACCAGCTGGAGGTGCTCGAGCTGGTGCGCCGGCTGAACCGCGGTCACGGGCACACCGTGGTGATGGTGCTGCACGACATCTCCCTCGCCGCGCGGTACGCGGACCGGATCGTGGCAATGCGCGACGGCCGCGTGGTGCACGCCGGGCCCCCGTCCGAGGTCGTCACCCCTGCGATCCTGCACGAGGTGTTCGGCATCCGCGCCGCGCTCGTCGACGACCCCGACGGCGGAACGCCGCACGTGCTGCCGCTGGGACTGCCCGCTCAGGCCACGCCGGCGGCGGATGCCCGTGCCGCGGCATCGGTGACCTCGTCCAGCGAGATCACCTCGTAACCCGCCGGTGCGCTGATCGTGCCGCCGTCCGCGCACGAGGTCCGCCGCGGCTCCTGCACCACCCGCCGCAGCGACACCAGGAACTCGCGGTCACCGACGGCGAGCCGCACGCGGCTCTCGGCGTCCGTGCCCGCCTGCGCGGACACGCACCGCACGGCGTGGAGGCGGGTCTCGCCGAGCAGGTGCCGGACGGCGTAGTCGGCGGCCTGCTGCTCCCCCGGGATGCCGCACGCGCCGCGCCAGCGCTCCAGCAGCACCCTGCCGCCGTCGAGGGCGGGAACCAGGCGGTCGACATCCTCCGCCGTGAGCCCGCCGTGGTATCCGCCGCCGGGCAGGGTGACCGTGTTCGCCGCGAACCGGTCGCCGCCGACGTGGGTGGTCTCCCAGACCCGGCCGGGCAGCCGCGCGTCCAGGGCGACCGCGACCGGGCGGCCGAGGCGGGCGCAGCACACGTCCCGCCGTCCGTGCGTGCACACCAGCACGAGCGGCTCGTCAGGGTCGACGGGGGCGCCGAACCCGGGCGGGCGGCCGGCGGCCAGCGCGTCGAGGTCGAGAGCGCAGAGCTCCTCGAGCTCCCGCACGCGGCGCTGCTCGGCCCAGCATCCGTCCGCGCCCCGCCCCGCGACCACCACGGTGCGCAGGTCCGGCCGGCGGTCGCGGACCCGGCGGATCAGCTGCAGGCGCACCCCGCGGTCCTCGGCGCGCTCCAGCACACCCCGCACGGCCGGCGGGAGGTCGTCCGGCAGGCCGCGGATCGGCCACGGGCCCGGATGCTCGACGAGCAGCCAGTTCGCGATCAGTGCCGGCGCCGACGCCCAGATCGCCTCCGCGCGCGCGGCGCGGATCGAGGCGCACCAGTCGGCGCGCTCGGCGGGACCCTCTTCCATCCCTGCCAGGGTACGGCAGGCACCAGGGTACGGCAGGCACCAGGGTACGGCAGGCACCAGGGTACGGCAGGCACCGGGGTACGGCAGGCACCGGGGTACGGCAGGCACCGGGCCCCCGCGGACGCGGACGGGCCGCCCCGGAGCATCCGGAGCGGCCCGTGTGCGCGATCAGGCGCGATCAGGCGATGTGCGCGATCACTGGTAGGACTCGACGATCTCGAGCAGGCTCGGCACGTTCTTGTACGCCTCGGCGGCGTTCTCCTTCGTGACGATCACCGGCTCGAGCAGGTACGCCGGGACGACCTTGACGCCGTTGTCGTACTGCTCGGTGTCGTTGACGTCGACCTCCTCGCCCTTCTGCAGCTGGCCGACCATCTTGATGGTCTGCTCCACCAGCAGCTGGGTGTCCTTGTTGATGGTGGAGTACTGGACGCCCTCCATGATCGACTTCACCGACTCGACCTCGGAGTCCTGACCGGTGACGACCGGCACCTTCTTGCCCGCCTGCTGCGCCGCGGTGATGATGGCGCGCGCGAGGGTGTCGTTGGGCGAGAGGACGCCGTCCAGCTCGGCGGAGCCGTAGGCGGAGGTGAGGATCGAGTCCATCCGGCGCTGGGCGTTCTCCGCCTTCCAGCCCTCGGTCGCGGTCTGCGCGATCTCGGTCTGGCCCGACAGCACCTTCAGCGTGCCGTCGTCGATCTTCGGCTGCAGCACGTCCATCGCGCCGTTGAAGAAGACCGCCGAGTTGGCGTCGTCCGGCGAACCGGAGAACAGCTCGATGTTGTACGGCGCCTCGTGACCGGCGCGCTCGGCGAGGCCGTCGAGGAGCGCCTGGCCCTGCAGTTGGCCGACCTTGAAGTTGTCGAAGGCGACGTAGTAGTCCACCGCCTCGGTGTTCTCGATCAGCCGGTCGTACGCGATGACGTACGCGCCGGCGTCCCTGGCGGCCTGCACCTGCGTGGACAGCTGCTTGCCGTCCTTCGCGCCGATGACGATGACCTTGGCACCGCCGGTGACCATGGCCTGGATCTGGTTCTGCTGCTCGGCGACCGTGTTCGAGGCGGGCGCGTACTGGACGTTCGCCTTGAAGCCGGCATCCGCCAGGCCCTCCTCGAAGAGCTTGCCGGCGAGCACCCAGTTCTCGCTGGTCTTGTCGGGCAGGGCGACGCCGATGGTGGCGCCCTCCTCGAAGCCGGCCGGCTCCTCGCCGGACCCGCCGGCGGGCGCGCCGCCGCGCTCCGAGGAGCATCCGGTGAGGGTGAGGGCTGCCGCTGCGACAAGCGCTGTCGCCGTGACGATCATCTTCTTCATGCGATCTCTTTCTCTGGTGTCAGACGGATGCTCCGCGCGAGCGCTGTGCGCCGGCATCCGCTACTTGCCGCGCGCCTTGTCGACGGCGGGGGTCTCGAAGGGCTGGTTGGCCTTGAGCTTCTCGTCGGGCGAGAACAGCTCCGCGCCGGGGCCCTGCGGGCGGCGCATCCGCCGCGTGAGGAATCCGATGAGCGAGGGGCGGCCCTGCTGCTTGTTCCAGACGTCGACGCCGACCGCGAACAGCAGCACCAGGCCCTTGATCATCGAGACGACGTCGGCGCCGGCGCCCAGGAGCGCGAGGCCGTTGTTGAGGAACGCCATCACCAGGCCGCCGATGATCGACCCGATCACGGTGCCGATGCCGCCGGAGACCGCGGCGCCGCCGATGAAGACCGAGGCGATCGCGTCCAGCTCCCAGCCGTTGCCGTCCTGCGGGCCGGAGGCCGTGGCGCGGGCGACGTAGATCATGCCGGCGAGCGAGGCGAGCACGGACATGTTCATCATCACGAAGAAGTCGACCCAGCGGTCCTTGACACCCGACAGCCGGGCCGCCTGCCGGTTGCCGCCGACCGCGTAGATGTGCCGGCCGAACACGGTGTTGTTGGTGATGAACGAGTAGAGGATCACCAGCACGAGCAGGATCACGCCGGAGACCGGGAAGCTGGTGCCCGGGCGGCCGGTCGCGAACAGCCAGCCGGCGACGAGGATGACGATCGACAGGATCACGACCTTGGTCGCGCTCACCCAGACCGGGGCCCGCTCCGACCCCATCTTCTTCTGCGCGCGGCGGGTGCGCACCTCCCAGAACACGATCCAGGCGACGCCGAGCAGGGCGAGGATCATGGTCGGCACGTTGAAGTTCAGCGGCAGCGCCACCTCGGGCAGGTAGCCGGCGCCGATGTACTGGAACTCCCTCGGCACCGGCACCGTGGTGGACTGACCCACCCACTGGTTGGCGCCGCGGAAGAAGAGCATGCCGGCCAGGGTCACGATGAACGCCGGGACGCCGACGTACGCGACCCAGAAGCCCTGCCACGCCCCGACGAGGACGCCGACGCCGAGCCCGAGCAGGATCGCGAGCGGCCAGGGCAGGTTCCACTCGGCCATCGCCTTGGCGACCACGATGCCGGTGAAGGCGGCCACCGAGCCCACCGACAGGTCGATGTGGCCCATGATGATCACCATCACCATGCCGATCGCCAGGATCAGGATGTACGAGTACTGGTTGACGACGTTGATCAGGTTGCCGGACGACAGTGTCAGGCCCTGTCCCTTGATCACGAACGTCAGGATCTGGAAGACCAGCAGGATCACGATGAGGCTGCCGAGGATGCCGAACTGGCGCAGCTTCGACTGCCCGCCGCCGAACATCTTCTTGATGTCACCGAAGTGGAAGCCGCGCTTCGCGGTGGAGAGATCAGTGGTCACGTCGACTCGCTTTCGCTCGCTCGGTACGTCGCATGGCGGTTCATGCTTTCTGGGTGGCGGAGGTCATGCTGCGCATGAGGTCTTCCGGGGTGGCCTGGTCGGAGGGGATGCAGTCGGTGACCCGACCTTCGAAGACGGTGTAGATGCGGTCGGTGATGCCGAGCAGCTCCGGCAGCTCGCTGGAGATGACGATGACGCCCTTCCCCTGCGAGGCGAGCTCGTTGATGATCGAGTAGATCTCGTACTTGGCGCCGACGTCGATGCCGCGGGTGGGCTCGTCCAGGATGAGCAGGTCCGGGTCGGTGAACATCCACTTCGCCAGGACCACCTTCTGCTGGTTCCCGCCGGACAGCTTCGCCACGCCCTCCTCCACGGACGGCGTCTTGATGCGCAGCGCCTTGCGGTAGCGCTCGGCGACCGCGAACTCCTGACGGTCGTCGACGACGCCGCGGGTGGCGATCTTGGACAGCTTCGCCGCGACGACGGACCGCTTGATCGAGTCGAGCAGGTTCAGGCCGAGCACCTTGCGGTCCTCGCTGACGTAGGCGAGGCCGTGCTTGATGGCGCTGGCGACGTCGGGCAGCTCGATCTCCTGGCCGTCCTTGATGATCGTGCCGGAGCGGAAGATGCCGTAGGAGCGGCCGAAGATGCTCATGGCGAACTCGGTGCGCCCCGCGCCCATCAGGCCGGCGATGCCGACCACCTCGCCCCGGCGCACCTCGATGCCGGAGCCCTTGACGACCATGCGCTCGGACACCGTGGGGTGCTGCACCCACCAGTCCTTCACCTCGAAGAAGACCTCGCCGATCTCGGGCGTGCGGTCCGGGTAGCGGCTCTCCAGCGAGCGGCCGACCATGCCGCGGATGATGCGGTCCTCGTTGATCTCGCCGCGTGAGATGTCCAGGGTCTCGATGGTGCGGCCGTCGCGGATGATCGTGATCTCGTCCGCGATCTGCTCGATCTCGTTGAGCTTGTGGCTGATGATGATCGACGTGATGCCCTTGGCCTTCAGGCCCAGGATCAGGTCGAGCAGGTGCTGCGAGTCGTTCTCGTTCAGAGCCGCGGTCGGCTCGTCGAGGATGAGCAGCTTGACGTCCTTGTTCAGCGCCTTGGCGATCTCGATCAGCTGCTGCTTGCCGACGCCGAGGTGCTTGATGGCGATGTCGGGGTCCTCGTCCAGCCCGACGCGGGCGAGCAGCTCGACCGTGCGCTGCCGCTGCGCGGCCCAGTCGATGCGCCCGCCGCGGCGGATCTCGTTGCCGAGGAAGATGTTCTCGGTGACCGAGAGCTCGGGGATGAGCGCGAGCTCCTGGTGGATGATGACGATCCCGGCGGCCTCGCTGGCGGCGATGTCCTTGAAGCGCTGCTCCTCCCCGTACAGGAGGATGTCGCCGGTGTACGTGCCGTAGGGGTACACGCCCGAGAGCACCTTCATCAGGGTGGACTTGCCGGCGCCGTTCTCGCCGCAGATGGCGTGGACCTCACCGGGGTGGACGGTGATGGAGACGTCGGAGAGGGCCTTCACGCCCGGGAACTCCTTGGTGATGCTGCGCATCTCCAGGATGGGCCCCGACACGGTCGGCACGGTTGCTGTGGCGCTCACGGATCTTCCTCGATACAGACGGCACGGTGTCCTGCTCGCCGATGTGACCGTTCACATCGACTCACCACATGGTGCCCTGCCGAGGTCGGTCGTGTCAAGAGCCGTTCCGCGGTCGTTTCGCTACCGTGACACGACGGACTCGCGCTCGCGCAGCTCGGGGACGAGCGCGGCGAAGGCCGGCGGCTCCTCCCCGCGGATGCACGCGAGCAGGATACGGACCGCGCGCCGCCCCAGTTCCGGGAAGTCCTGGTGCACGGTCGTCAGGGTGGGCGCCACGTGCGCGGCCACCGGGATGTCGTCGAACCCGGCGACGCTGACCTGCTCGGGCACGCGGATGCCGGCGTCGCGGAAGCCGTGCATGAGCCCGATCGCCATCAGGTCGTTCGCGGCGAAGACGGCGGTGAAGTCGGGTCTGCGGGCCAGCTCTCCGGCGGCGAAGTAGCCGAAGTCCGCCGTCCAGTCGCCGCGGATCGGCGGGAAGGTCGGCAGGTCCGCATCCCGCAGCGCGTCCAGGTACCCGCGCATCCGGGATTCCGCCTCGATCCAGTCCTGCGGCCCCGCCAGATGCAGGATCTCGGTGTGGCCCAGCCCGATCAGGTGCTCCGTCACGATGCGGGCGCCGGCGACCTGATCGGCCGACAGGCCGACCCCGTCCGACCCGGACGCCGTCTGCAGCGTGACGAAGGGCACCGAGGAGTCCATGCCGCGCAGGACATGGAAGACGCGCACCTGCGGGGCGAGCACCACGATGCCGTCCACGTGCTCGCGAGCGAGCTGGCGGACCGCGGCGCCGATGGCCTCCGGCGTGGTGGTGGGCAGGTTGAGCGTGGAGACCGAGTACCCCTCGGCGCGCGCCGCCTCCTCGATCGCGGCGATCGAGGAGGTGGGGCCGAACTCGCCGATCGTGGCGGAGAGGATGCCGAGCGTGTTCGAGCGGCTGGTGACCAGGGCGCGGGCGGCGAGGTTCGGGCGGTAGTCGAGCACCGAGATCGCGTCCAGCACGCGCGCCTTCGTCTCGGGGCGGATGCTGGGGTGGTCGTTCAGCACGCGCGACACGGTCTGGTGCGACACCCCGGCCAGGCGCGCGACGTCGCGGATGCTGGGCGTGCGGGCGCGGTCGGCGGCGGACGTCATGGCACGCCTCCTTGCATGTGCACGGTCACATCGATGTGACACCATCATGGCACGCGCGACCGGGCGGCGCATCCGGCCGCCGCGCGGGGTCAGCCCATGATCGTCGCGCCGTGCACCGGCCCGTGCACGTGCAGCGCCTCGCGGCCCATCGCCACCAGCTCCTCCTGCACCACGCGCGCGGCCTCGGGCCCTGCGCACAGGAAGGCCACGGTGGGGCCCGAGCCGGAGACGATGCCGGTGAGCGCCCCCGCCCGGACGCCGTCGGTGAGCAGCAGGTCGAGTTCGGGGCGCTCGGCGACGGCCGCGGGCTCGAGGTCGTTCATCATCACCGGGGCCAGCTCCTGCGGATCCCCCGAGCGGAGGGCCTGCAGCACCCCCACCGGCACGTCGAGCGACAGCGGCGGATCGTCCGCGAGGGCGCCGCGCTCCTCCCGCATCCGGTCGAGCCGGCCGTACACGACCGGGGTGGACAGGCCCTGCGGGCTGGTGACCAGCACCCAGTCGAAGCGGCCGTGGGCCAGAGCGGGGGTGAGCCGGTCGCCCCGCCCGGTCCCCACCGCGGTGCCGCCGTGCAGCGCGAACGGCACGTCCGCACCGAGCCGGGAGGCCAGCTCGTGCAGCCGGGCGGAGCCGAGCTCGGTGCCCCACAGCGCGTCGCAGGCGACGAGCGCGGCCGCGGCATCCGCCGATCCGCCCCCCATGCCGCCGGCGACGGGGACGCCCTTGCGCAACTCCAGCGCCACGCCGTCCGTGACGCCCGCCGTCTGCGCCAGCAGCTTCGCGGCGCGCAGCGCGAGGTTGCGGTCGTCGGTGGGCACGCTGCCGGGCTCGGCCCCGTGGACGGTGACGGAGAAGTCGGCGGCGGGGTGCGCGTAGACGTCCTCGTACAGCGACACCGCCTGGAACACGGTGGCGAGCGCGTGGTAGCCGTCGTCGTGACGGGCGCCCACGCCGAGATAGACGTTGATCTTGCCGGGCGCGCGCACGTGCACGGCGCTGCGTCGCTGTGCCATGCTCATGCGCCGCTCACAGGTCCGAGGAGACGGCCCAGAGGTTCACGTCGATCCCGTGCGCCAGGGCGTCGATCGCCGTGAGCTCCTCGTCGGTGAGCGCCGGTCCGTCCAGCGCGGCGAGGTTCTCGTCGAGCTGCTCGGGACGGGATGCGCCGATCAGCGCCGAGGCGACGACGCCGTCGCGCAGCACCCACTGCAGCGCGAGCTGGGCGAGGGTCTGCCCGCGCTCCGCGGCGATGTCGTCGAGTCCGCGCAGCACCGCCAGCCCCTCCTCCGAGACCGGACGGTCGGGCAGGGATCCGCGCTTCTGCGCGCGCTCGGCGGTGCCGTCGGCGAGGTACTTGCCGGTGAGCAGGCCCTGCGCCAGCGGCGTGAACGCGATCGCGCCCATGCCTTCGGCGCGCAGGGTGTCGGTGAGGCCGTCCTCGATCCAGCGGTTCAGGATCGAGTACGAGGGCTGGTGGATCACCAGCGGCGTGCCGAGCTCGCGGGCCACCGCGACCGCCTCGACGGTGCGCTCGGCGCTGTACGAGGAGATGCCGACGTACAGCGCCTTGCCCTGGCGGACCAGGGTGTCCAGCGCCCCGATCGTCTCGGCGACGGGGGTGACCGGGTCCACCCGGTGCGAGTAGAAGATGTCGACGTAGTCGAGGCCCATCCGGGTGAGGGACTGGTCGGCGCTGGCGAGGATGTACTTGCGGCTGCCGAGGTCGCCATAGGGTCCCGGCCACATGTCCCAGCCGGCCTTGGACGAGATGATCAGCTCGTCGCGGTAGGGGCGCAGGTCCTCGGCGAGGATGCGGCCGAAGTTCTTCTCGGCGGAGCCGTGCGGCGGGCCGTAGTTGTTCGCGAGGTCGAAGTGGGTGATGCCGCAGTCGAAGGCGTGCCGCAGCAGCCGGCGCTGATCGTCGATCGGGATGTTGTCGCCGAAGTTCCACCACAGACCGAGGGAGATCGGCGGGAGGTACAGGCCGGAGGTGCCGACCTGGCGGTACTCGAAGCGCCCGTAGCGTTCGGGGGCGGCGGTGTAGGGCCGGTGGATGTCGGGGACGTCGGAGCGGTAGCGCGAGTCGGTCACCGTGCCAGGTTAGCCCGGGCGGGCGGATGCCGCAGATCGCCGGGTCACGGTGCGACGAGCGCGATCCGGTGATAGTCGTCGACGGTGAGGTCCTCGCCGCGCGCGGTCGGCGCGACGCCGGCCCGCTCGAGGGCCTCGGATGCCGCCGCGGAGCTGCCGAACAGCCCGGACAGCGCCTGACGCAGCATCTTCCGGCGCTGCCCGAACGCGGCATCGACGATCGCGAAGGTGCGTCGCCGTTCGTCCTCCGGGCCGCGCGGGGTCTCGTCGCGGACGAAGCCGACCAGGAGGCTGTCCACGTTCGGCACCGGCCAGAACACCTGCCGCGACACGGTCCCGGTGAGCCGCCACGGGCCGTACCAGGCGGCCTTGACGCTCGGGGCGCCGTAGATCTTCGAGCCAGGGGCGGCGGCGAGCCGCTCGGCGACCTCCGCCTGTACCATGACCACCCCGCGACGCAGCCCCGGGAAGGTCTCCAGGAAGTGCAGCAGCACCGGGACCGAGACGTTGTACGGCAGGTTCGCGACGAGCACCTCGGGGTCGCCGGGCAGATCGGTCACCTGCAGGGCATCCGCATCCACGACCGTGAGCGCGTCCTCGGGGACGCCGTGCTCGGCGGCGGTCCTGGGCAGCCGGGCGGCGAGGCGGTGGTCGATCTCGACGGCCGTGACGGAGGCGCCGGCCTCCAGGATCGCGAGCGTCAGCGAGCCGAGACCGGGGCCGATCTCGACGACCCGCTCCCCCGGTCGCACCCCGGCGGCCTGCACGATCTTGCGCACCGTGTTCGCGTCGACGACGAAGTTCTGGCCGAGCTTCTTCGTCGGGGTGACGTCGAGCTCGGCGGCGAGGCGGCGGATCTCGGTGGCGCCGAGCAGGGAGACGGTCATGTCCCCATTCTCCCCTAGGCTGGGCGGGTGCCCGGACTCGGTGAGCTGATCGCGCCGCGGACGGACTCGCCGCTGCTGGTGGCATCCGGCGCGATGATGCAGTACCTGCCGTGGCTGCTGTTCGGTCTGCACGCCGGAGCCATCGCCGATCGCGTCGACCGGCGACGCCTGATGATCCTCGCGCACGCCTCGCGGGCGCTGGTGGTGCTCGCGCTGTGCGTCTTCCTGCTCACCGGTACAGCGACGATCTGGATCGTGCTGGCCGTGTCGCTGCTGTACGGCACGGCGGAGGTGTTCGCCGACACGACCACCTCGACGGTGCTGCCGATGATCGTGCGGCCCGCCGACCTCGGCACCGGGAACGCCCGGCTGCAGGCCGGCTATCTCGTCGCGAACCAGTTCGGCGGCCCGCCGCTGGGCGCATTCCTCTTCGCCCTGGGCAGCGTGTGGCCGTTCCTGCTGCAGGTGCTCTGCGTCGCCCTGGCGGTGATCCTGGTCTCCCGGATCGCGCTGCCGGCGGTGCCGCTCGCCGCCGGTGACGGCGGGGCGCGGCGTCGCCCGGTGCACCACGACATCGCGGACGGACTGCGCTGGGTGCGGCACAACAGGCCGGTGCGGACGCTGGTGATCAGCTGGAGCGGCACGTGTCGTTCTCGACGCTGATGCGGATCTGCCTGACGCTGGAGGTGCTGATGCACCTGGCCTTCGCGCTGACGACGGCCGGGTGGGTGGCCCTCGGCATCATGTTCGGCTTCGGCGCGTACGCGTTCGTGTGGCACACGATCTCGACGACCGTCCGCCAGCGCCTCGTGCCGCATGCGCTGCAGGGCCGGGTGTCGTCGGTGACCATGGTCTGCGTGTTCGGCGGCATGGTGCTCGGTCAGGCGCTGGGCGGCGTGATCGCTCAGCTGTGGGGGCTCACCGCGCCGTGGTGGTTCGCCTTCGGCGGCGCGGCCGTGACGCTGCTGCTCGTGTGGCGCTCGCTCGGGCACATCGCCGCCGCGAAGCCGGCCGTCGACGAGGATGCCGGGGCGGCGGGCGCGTCCGGCGCTTCGGACGCCGCCGCGCCGCAGGCTCCGGACGAGCGGGTTCAGACGAACGAGCCGTAGACCGCGAGGGTGTTGGCCGCGAGCTGCGCGCACAGCTCGTCGACGTCGACCCCGAGCTCGGATGCCATGAAGCGGACGGTCACTGGCACCAGGTACGGCGCGTTCGGCCGGCCGCGCAGCGGCACCGGGGTGAGGAAGGGCGCGTCGGTCTCGACGAGGATGCGGTCGATCGGGGTGACCTGCAGGGCGTCGCGCAGGTTCTGCGCGTTCTTGAACGTGATGTTCCCCGCGAAGGACAGGTAGTGGCCGGCATCCGCGCACACCCGCGCCATCGCCTCGTCGCCGGAGAAGCAGTGGAAGACGGTGCGCTCCGGTGCGCCGACGCGGGCGAGGGTCTCGAGGACGTCGTCGTGCGCGTCGCGGTCGTGGATCTGCAGGGCGATGCCGTGCTTCTTCGCGAGCGCGATGTGCGCCTCGAACGACGCGTGCTGCGCCGTGCGAGCGGCAGATCCCGCCTCCGCCGCCTCCGGGGTGCGGAAGTAGTCCAGACCGGTCTCCCCGATCGCCCGGGTGCGCGGATGCCCGGCGAGCTCGTCGATCACGGCGAGCGCCTCCTCCAGGCGCCCGGCGGCGGCGTAGACCGGCGCGTCGTTGGGGTGGACGGCGACCGCGGCGAACACGCGCGGATCCTGCTCGGCCGCGGCGACCGCCCAGCGGGACGACTCGATGTCGCCGGAGGCCTGCACGACACCGGCGATGCCCACCGCGGAGGCCCGGTCGAGCTGCTCGCTCAGCGACAGCGGCTCATCGCCGTCGAGGATCTCGAGGTGCGCGTGGTTGTCGTACACCGGGACGGCCAGCGGCTCGGGGGCGGGCGGATAGCGGAGGTCCTTGCGTCCCTCCGCGGAGCGCGCCTGCACGTACGTGTTCGGCTCGGTCATCTCTCAGACGGTCTGCTCCACGCGGGGGAACAGGGGAGCGAGGGTCTGCACGCGGGTGCCGGCGGGGAGGAGACCCCACGCGCCGGCCTCGCGGATCGGCTGCTCCTGGAGTCCGCCGAGCGCGGCGTCCGCACCCAGCGCGGTCCACAGCTTCCCGGTGGCCTGCGGCATCACCGGGGAGAGCAGCACGGCGAGGGCGCGCAGCCCCTCGGCGCAGGTGTAGAGCACCGTGCCCAGGCGCGCCCGCTGCGCGTCGTCGCGGGCCAGCGCCCACGGCTCGTTGTCGGTGATGTAGCCGTTCAGCTCGTCCACGATCGTCCAGATGGAGGAGATCGCCTCGTCGATGCGGAAGTTCTCCACCGCGGCATCCGCCTTCGCCGCGGCATCCGCCACCACCTGCTGGATCGCGAGGTCCTGCTCGGCGTAGGCGGCGGGCTCGGGGACGACGCCGTCGAAGTACTTCTCGATCATCGCGATCGTGCGCGAGGCGAGGTTGCCGAACCCGTTCGCGAGCTCGGCCTGGTAGCGGGCGGACAGGTCCTCCCACGAGAACGAGCCGTCCTGGCCGAAGGCGATCGCGGAGAGGAAGTAGAACCGGTAGGCGTCCGAGCCGAACACGTCGGTGATCTCGGTCGGGGCGATGCCGGTGAGCTTCGACTTCGACATCTTCTCGCCGCCGACGAGCAGCCAGCCGTGGGCGAAGACGCCCTTGGGCACGTCGAGGCCGGCCGCCATGAGCATGGCGGGCCAGATCACGGCGTGGAAGCGGAGGATGTCCTTGCCGACGACGTGGTAGCCCGGCCAGCGGCGGTCGAACAGCTCCTGGTCGGCGCCGTACCCGATGGCGGTGGCGTAGTTCAGCAGGGCGTCCACCCACACGTAGATCACGTGCGACTCGTCCCAGGGCAGCGGGATGCCCCAGTCGAAGGTGGAGCGGGAGATGGAGAGGTCCTTGAGGCCCTGGCTGACGAACGAGACGACCTCGTTGCGCGCGGAGTCGGGGCGGACGAAGTCGGGCTCGCTGCGGTACAGCTCGAGCAGGCGGTCCTGGAACTCGCTCAGTTTGAAGAAGTAGTTCTTCTCCTGCAGCAGCTCCAGCGGCTTGGAGTGGATCGCGCAGACCTTGAGGCCCTCGAACGGGCCGGTGCCGTCGACGATCTCGGACTCGGGCTTGAACTCCTCGCAGCCCACGCAGTACAGCGCCTCGTACTCGCCGGCGTAGATGTAGCCGGCGTCGTACAGCTTCTGGAAGAAGACCTGCACGTTCTTCTCGTGCCGCTCCTGCGTGGTGCGGATGAAGTCGTCGTTGGCGACGTCGAGGGTGGTCAGCAGCGGGAACCAGCTCTCGCCGACGAGCTTGTCGACCCACTCCTGCGGGGTGACGTTGTTCGCAGCGGCGGCGCGCAGCATCTTCTGCCCGTGCTCGTCGGTGCCGGTGAGCATCCAGGTGTCGTCGCCGGCCTGGCGGTGCCAGCGGGCGAGGGTGTCGACCGCCACCGTCGTGTACCCGTGGCCGATGTGGGGCACATCGGACGGGTAGTAGATGGGCGTGGTGATGTAGAACGAGTCGCCAGCGGGCATGGCTTCGATTCTAGGCGGGAAGCGGGTGGCGTCCGGGATCCGTGACTTCGGGGACACCGGCTCCGGCAACACCGGCTCCGGGGTCGCGGCGTGCGCCTCGCGCGGGAATGTGCGCTTCGCGCGGACGGATTCCCGGAATCGGGCCGCGGGAAGCGCACATCTCCGCGGGAACGCCCGGAGAAGGACGCCGCCGCGATGGCGTCGACCCCGGTCACGGGGTCCGCGCGGCGAGGGCCGCCTGGTACAGGTCGCGGGAGGAGAGGCCGGTGGCGGCGGCGACTTCGGCGGCGGCGTCCTTGAGGCGGATGCCGGATGCGACCAGGGCCTGCACCTGGGCGAGCGCGTCCTCGGCGGAGACGGTGCGCGTCGGCGCTCCCTCCACGACCAGCACGATCTCGCCCTTCACCCCGTCGCCCGCCCAGGCAGCGAGCTGGGCGGCGGTGCCGCGGCGCACCTCCTCATAGAGCTTGGTCAGCTCGCGGCACACCGCGATCCGGCGGTCGGGGCCGAAGGCCTCCCCCATGTCGGTGAGTGCGGCGGACAGGCGGGCCGGGGACTCGAAGAACACCATCGTCCGCGGCTCGGCGGCCAGCATCCGCAGCGCCTGCCGCCGCTCCCCCGGCTTGCGCGGGAGGAATCCCTCGAAGCTGAACCGGTCGGTCGGCAGGCCCGACACGGCGAGCGCCGTGATGACCGCACTCGGTCCGGGAAGGGCGGTGACCGTCACACCCCGCTCCACAGCCGCTGCGACGAGACCGTACCCGGGGTCGCTGACCGTGGGCATCCCGGCGTCGCTGAGCACCACGAGGTCCTGCTCGGCGGCGAGCTCGGCCAGCTCGGCCGCCTTCTGCTTCTCGTTGTGGTCGTGCAGAGCGATCAGCCGCGGGCGGTTCGCGATGCTGAGCGCCTGCAGCAGCCGCTGCGTGGTGCGGGTGTCCTCGGCGGCGACGACCTCCGCGTTCTCGAGCACCTCGACCAGACGGCGCGAGGCGTCGCCGAGGTTGCCGATCGGGGTCGCGGCGAGGATGATCACCCGCCCAGCTTAGGCCGCGCGCCGGGGCGGGCCCGGGCGATTGCCTAGGCTTAGCGGGTGACCTCGCCCGCCCCGCTGCTGCCGTCCCTCGCGGCGGGCACGACCGTGTTCGAGCGGGTGCGCGCACGCGTCCTCGCCGACCCGGTGCGCGATCGGATGCTGTCCTGGCTGGCGCCGGCGCTGCTCGTCATGCTGTCGGGCGCGCTGCGGCTGTGGAACCTGGGTCATCCGCACGAGATCATGTTCGACGAGACGTACTACGTCAAGGATGCGTGGGCCGTGTGGAGCCTCGGCTACGAGGGCACCTGGCAGGACGGCGCGAACGAGGCGTTCGCCCGCGGCGACGACTCCGGGTTGCAGACCACCGGCAGCTTCGTGGTGCATCCGCCGCTCGGCAAGTGGATCATCGCGCTCGGGATGGCGCTGGGCGGCCCGTCGTCGAGCTTCGGCTGGCGGGTGACCACCGCGGTCCTCGGCACCCTGACGGTGCTCCTCGCCTATCTCGTCGCGCGCGAACTGACCCGCTCCCGTGTCGCGGCGTCGCTCGCCGGCTTCCTGCTCGCCATCGACGGCCTCGGCATCGTGATGAGCCGGATCGCCCTGCTGGACGGCGCGCTCACGTTCCTCCTGGTGCTCGGGCTGCTCTTCCTCCTGTACGACCGGCGGCGGACGCTGCCGCGTCTCGCGACGGAACGCGGCTCGCCGCAGCGTCTGACCGGCCCGGTCCTGTGGGCGCGGCCCTGGCTGGTCGCGGCCGGTGTCGCGCTCGGCGCGGCATCCGCGGTGAAGTGGTCGGGCCTGTACGCGCTCGCCGTGTGGGGTCTGTACACGGTGGTGACGGATGCCCTCGCGCGTCGCCGCGCGGGCGTCGTGCTGTGGCCGACGGATGCCGTGTTCCGGCAGGGCCCGCTGTCGTTCGTGCTGCTCGTCGTCCCGGCGGCCGCGACCTATCTGCTGAGCTGGACCGGCTGGCTGGTGACCACCGGCGGGTACGACCGCGGCAGCGACCCGAACCCTCTCGTCTCCCTGTGGAAGTATCACGAGGCGGTCTACGCGTTCCACGTCAGCCTCTCCAGCGGGCATCCGTACGCGAGCCCGGCCTGGCAGTGGCCGCTGCTGCTGCGCCCCACCGCGATCTGGGTGGGGGACGAGCAGGGCGGATGCGGCGCGAACCACTGCATCGCGGTGATCTCCTCGGTGCCGAACCCGCTCCTCTGGTACGCCGGCGTCGCAGCCGCGCTGTACCTGCTGTACCGGTGCGCACGCGGCCTGATCGAGCGGACCGCGGTGCCGGCGGCGGTCACGGTGCCGCTGGTCGGCCTCGCCGCGACGTATCTGCCGTGGCTGCTCTACCCGGCGCGGACGATCTTCCAGTTCTACACGGTCGCGATGCTGCCGTTCCTGCTGCTCGCGCTGGCGGTGGCGCTGCGCGACCTGGCCGGCTCGCCGGCCGCCCCGCTCCCCCGCCGGCAGGCCGGTCAGCGGACTGTCGCGGTCTTCCTCGTCCTCGCCGCCGCGGTGTCGGCGTTCTTCTACCCGGTGTGGACCGGCATGAGCGTGCCGTACCCGTTCTGGCTCATCCACAACTGGCTGCCGGGCTGGATCTGAGCACCTGGCGCCCCGCCGGACGCCAGCGCCGCTCCCGGTCCCACCATGCGGGCCCGCGGATCTCGGGCACGCCGTGCCGCATCCGGATCTGCCATTCGGACAGATGCAGCGTGCGATGGTGGTGCCAGCACAGCGCCACGCCGTTGTCGGTGTGGGTGGGACCGCCGCGGGCGGCGTCGCGGACATGATGGATCTCGCACCAGGTCGCCGGGACCGTGCATCCGGGGATGATGCACCCGCCGTCGCGGGTGAGGATCGCGCGCCGCTGCAGGGCGTTGAAGATGCGGGCCGAGGTGCCGATGCTGACGATCCGGCCGCGCTCGTCGAAGAGCACCCGCTGCACGCCGCCGGCGCACGCGGTCTGAGCGGCCACCCGCACCGGCACCAGCACGTCGGTGCCGTCGACGTGCGCCCAGCCCTCCCCGGTCGCGTAGGCGGATGCCGAGACCGTGACCACCAGCGTCGGCGGCGCCCCGCCCACATCGGGCATCTCCCCGGAGCGGGCGGCGGTCATCAGGATCGCGGCGAACGCGTCGTGCTGCTTCTGCGGGCGGGTGCGGTCGTCGACCGGCATCCACGCCTCGTCGTGCTGGGAGTCGATGAAGTGCACGCCGTCCGGCACCGGGACCTCGCCGACGCGCGGGCTGAGCAGGCTGTCGAGGAGCCGGTTCAACTGGGCCGCGACCTCGGGCAGCAGCTCGCCTCGGAGCGACACCCGCCCGTCACGCTCGCGCCCGAGCCGAAGGCTCCGTCCACGCGAGGCGAGCTCGTCCTTCGGCTCGGCGCCGTCCGGGTCGAGGTAGGCCGCCAGCACTCGCGCGAACTGGCCGAGTTCATCGGGAGTCGGCGCCGGAGCCGGATGCCCGGCGGCGGCCGCACCGGCCGCGTCGGCCATGCCGGCATCCTCGACGTCCTCGCCGCCCCCGTCACCGGCCCCACCCGCGATCCCCCGCGCGAAGGCGGCGAGCTGCCGGTCGGCCTCCACCCGCGCCTCGTCGAGGATCCGCTTGCGGCTGCGCTCGAGCGGGTCCGTGGCGGCGAGGAACCCGGCGAGGCCGATGACGCCGTCGTTGAGCGCGCGACGCAGAGCGTCGTAGCGGGCCGGCAGGAACTCGCCGTCGGTGATCCCGCGCACCCGCGCGGTCAGGCCCGCGGCGGCCACCAGCCGATGCGCCCCGGCCCGGTCGGTGTGCAGCACCATCCGCAGCAGATCGGCGGGGCGATCGCATCCGTACGCACTCGTCATCCGCTCGCCGCGCAGCCCCTCCGAGCGCTCCCGCACCTGCACCGTCGCCTCGACCTGCACCGCCTCGATGCGCCGCTGCAGGCGACCGGTGACCTCGAGCAGGACCATCACCTCGGCATCCGGCATCCCGGCGACGACCTCCGCCGCGAACGCGCCCGCGAGCACGGAGGCGATCTCGGCCTCCAGCCGCTCGAGCTGTTCGACGACGCTGTTCATACCCTCCATTCCACTGAGGGCCACCGACATTCGAACGCAGTTTCGAGGCGAAGTCTCAACCTCAGGTTGAGGCGAATTCCCTCCGTCAGTGCGCCGCCGCCTCCGGCGACGCGTGCCCCTCCTGGAAGTCCGGGCGCTTGCCGAACAGCCGCGCGATGCCCAGCACCACGCCGACGATCAGCAGCCCCGCCATGAATCCGACGACCGCGGAGATCGCGGTGTCGACGATCCACACCACCACCGGCCCCGCCGCCTCGATCGCGTGCTCCACGCCGTGCAGCAGGTCCTCGAGCAGGTGGAACCCGACCTCGCCGAGGTTGACGATCACGAGGTGCCCGCCCACCCAGAGCATGGCGACGGTGCCGATCACGCTGATCACCCGGAAGACCGCGGGCATCGACCGCACGATGGCCGCGCCGGTGCGGCGGACGCGCGCTGCGGGGCTCTGCTCCATCCGCAGGCCGATGTCGTCGATCTTCACCAGCAGAGCGACGGCGCCGTACACGAGCACGGTCATCAGCAGGGCGATCACGGCCAGCACGGCGAGCGTCTGCCACAGCCCCATCTCGGGGTCGAGGCTGGCGAGGGAGATGAGCATGATCTCGGTGGACAGGATGAGGTCGGTGCGGATCGCGCCGAACACCAGCCGCTTCTCGTCGCGTGCGCCCTCCTCAACGTGGCCGTGCCCGAACCCGAACCACTCCAGCACCTTCTCCGCGCCCTCGAAGCACAGGTACGAGCCGCCGATGATGAGCAGGTAGGGCAGCACCCACGGCGCGAACGCGGCGAGCAGCATCGCCACCGGGATGATGATGAGGAACTTGTTCGCGATCGACCCCAGCGCGATCTTCGCCACCACCGGCAGCTCGCGCGCGGGCGTGATGCCCTGCACGTACTGCGGGGTCACGGCGGCGTCGTCGATGACGACCCCGGCGGACTTGGAGGACGCCTTGATCGCGGCGGTGAGGATGTCGTCGACGACGGCGAGCAGACCGACGGACATGTGGTGCCTCCTGGATGCTGTGGGGAACTCCCACGCTACTAGGCGACGGACGCCCGGCCGGGCACCGCCGGCTCAGCCGGCGTGCGCACTCCAGGATCGGCAGCTGCGGCGACTCGGTCAGCAGCCGGATCAGCTCCGCATCGAGCCGATCGATCCGCACGGCTACTCCTTCACAACCCCGGGTCGGGACACCGTCCGGGTCAGCCGCGCCGCGACCACGAGCAGCACGGTCAGGCCCAGCGTGAGCAGCAGCTGCGTGCGCGCGGCCGGGTCGAACATCGCGAGCACGATCACCACCCCCAGCAGCACGAGGCACAGCCCGGAGAGCCAGGGGAAGCCCCACATCCGCATCGGCATGGGCTCGCCGGCGCGGTCGGCGCGGCCGCGCAGGATGATCTGCGAGACCGCGGTGGCGGTCCAGATGACCAGCAGCGTCGACCCGACGACGTTGAGCAGCGCGGGCAGCACCACGTCCGGGAAGGCCCAGTTCAGGCCCACGGTGACGAAGCCGAAGGCGACGGATGCCAGTACGGCGACGTACGGGACGCCCTTGTCGCTGGTGCGGGTGACCGCGAGAGGCGCGAGCCCGCGCTCGCCGAGCGAGAAGAACATGCGGGAGGCGCCGTAGATGTTGGCGTTCATCGCCGACAGCAGGGCGATCACGACGATGAGCGACATCACCAGGTCGACCCCGGGCACGCGCAGCGTCGCCAGCACGGCGGAGAAGGGCCCCTCGAGCACGGCCGGGGAGTTCCACGGCAGCACCGCGACGATCACGAAGATCGAGCCGAGGTAGAACACCAGGATCCGGACGACGACCTCGCGCACGATGCGGCGGATGTTGCGGGACGGATCGTCGGACTCGGCGGCGGCGATGGCGACGACCTCGGTGCCGCCGAAGGCGAAGATCACCATGAGCAGGGCGCCGGCGACGCCGACGAGACCGTTCGGTGCGAACCCGCCGTGGGCGAAGAGGTTGCCGATGCCGGTGGCCGGCACGCCGGGGACGAACCCGAGGATGGCGCACACGCCGACGACGAGGAACGCGATGATCGCGAAGACCTTGATCGCGGCGAACCAGAACTCGAACATGCCGTAGTTGCGCACGCCGAACAGGTTCACCGTCATCAGCGTCACGACGAAGACGAGCACCCACAGCCAGGCCGGGATGCCGGGCACCCAGCCGGCGACGATGCCGGCGGCCCCGGTGGCCTCGGCCGCGATGACGACGACGAGCTGGATCCAGTACAGCCAGCCGACCGCGCTGCCGGCGCTGCGGCCCATCGCCTTCTGGGCGTAGGAGCTGAACGCGCCGGAGCTCGGCCGCGCGGCGACCATCTCGGCGAGCATGGCCATCACCAGGATGACGATCGCTCCGGCGACGAGGTAGGACACCAGGACGGCGGGCCCGGCGATGCCGATCGCCTGCCCGGATCCGACGAACAGTCCGGCGCCGATCGCCCCGCCGAGGCCCATCATCGAGATCTGCCGGCGGGTGAGACCGGGATGCAGCCCCTTGGTCGTGGTGGTGGTGACGGGAACAGCGCTCATGCGCGGACCTCCTTGTCCTGTGCGTCGGAAGCGTCGGGAAGCATCGGGAGGAGGACACCGGATCGGCCCGGGACTCCGGTGCGCAAGACTAGGACGGCGGCGGCCGGATGGGCAAACGGCCCAGCGATCACTGCGCATGGCGCGCAATGGCGTCGCGGCTCCGGGCGCATCACTGGACGATCTGCACAGTCCCGCCCCCGCAGGGCCGCCCCTCGCGGACCGGCCCGGACGCCGGGCTCAGCGCTCCCGAGGGATCGCCCCCGGGTCGTTCACCGGCAGCCGGCACACGAACGCGCGGCAGTCGTAGGCCACGCCGTCCGCGGCGTCCTTGCCCTCGAAGAGCGCGAACCCGGCATCCGCGAACGCGCGGGCCTGCGCGGGCGAGACCACCGCGACCACGTCCGCGTCGGCGTCCCGCGCCGCGGCTGCGAGGGGCCCGCCGGGATCGGAGTCGACCACGACCAGCTGCCGCGGCGGCTCGGCGAGACCGGCCGTGACGCGCAGCAGCGCCCCGTACGCGAACGGCTGCGCGAGCGCCCGGCCGGCCGTGCGCGTCACCAGCTCCTCGGCCCGCTCGCGGTGCCGCTCGCCGGCTCCCAGCCGCCAGGCGGTCAGCGACGCGGCTGCCAGGGCCGCCGTCCCCGAGGGGAGGTCGCCGTCGCTGTCATCGGACGAGCCCGGGATGCCGTGCGCGGCCAGCACCGGATCCGCCGCCGGCTCCACCTCCAGCAGCTCCCGCGCCGTCACCGCCCAGGTCGCGTCCCCGGTCGCGAGAGCCAGGGCGAACAGCCCCTCCGCGAGCAGGCCGATGTCGGCGGCGGTCGCGACGGCATCCGAGGCCGCACCGTCGACGGATGCCCGCACCAGACGCCCGTCGGGCGCGCGGTTCACCGCCAGCACGTGCCGGGCCGCGTCGGCCGCGGCGCGCTCCCATTCCGGCTCTCCGAGCACGCTCCTGGCGCGGGCGAGGGCGCCGATCGCGAGGCCGTTCCATCCCGTGATCACCTTGGCGTCCACGGCGGGCGGCTCCAGCCCGGCGCGCTCCGCGGCGGAGCGGCGGTAGTAGCCGCCCTCGTCACGCCGGCCGTCGATCCACGATTCGGAGTCCTGCGCAGCGCCGAAGGCTCCCGAGGGGCGGCGCAGCACGCCGAGCAGGAACCCGGCGATCCCGCGGGCGACCTCCTCCTCCCCCGCGTCGAGCGCCACCTCGAGCAGCTGCGCGTTGTCGGTCAGCATCCGCTCGTAGTGCGGCACGCTCCAGTCCCGCTGCGTGGCGTACCGGAAGAACCCGCCCTCCACGGCATCCCGCAGCTCCGAGCGGGCCATCGCGGCGAGCGCGCGGTCGACGACGTCCGGCTCGAAGCGCTGCAGGAACCGGAGCGTGGTGGCCATCGGGAACTTCGGCGCCCCGCCGAAGCCGCCGTGCACGCGGTCCTCGCGCTGGGCGGCGAGGCGGGCGGCGGCGCGCAGCGCGGGAAGATCGGGCAGGTCCGACGGGGCGGCTTCTGCGGATGCCGCGGCGAGCGCGTCCGCGACGGCATCCGCCGACTCGTGCACCCGCCCGCGCCGCTCGGTCCACGCCTCGCGCACGGCGGCGAGCACGTCGCGGAAGCCCGGCATGCCGCCGCGCGCGACCGGCGGCCAGTAGGTCCCGGCGTAGAACGCCCGTCCCTCCGGGGTGGTGAAGACCGTGAGCGGCCAGCCCAGGTTCTGCGTGAACGCGGACGCGGCGGCCATGTACGCCGCGTCGACGTCCGGGTGCTCCTCGCGGTCGACCTTCACGGCGACGAACCCGTCGTTGATGTCCGCGGCGGTGGCGTCGTCGTCGAAAGACTCCCGCACCATCACGTGGCACCAGTGGCAGGTGGAGTAGCCGATCGAGATCAGCAGCGGCACGTCCCGGCGACGCGCCTCGGCGAAGGCGTCCGCGCCCCACGGCCACCAGTCGACCGGGTTCCCCGCGTGCGCGCGGAGGTACGGGCTGAGGGCGTCGGCGAGGCGGTTCATCCCTCCACGCTACGCCGAGCCCTCAGCCCGGGGGCCGTCAGTTCAGGTCGTTCGGGTGGCTGCCGACGCGGCCGGTGCCGTCGAGCGGGTCGAGGGCGTCGATCCGCTCCATCTGCACCGGGGTGAGCTCGAAGTCGAACACGTCGAGGTTCTCGCGCATGCGCTCGGGGCGCGAGGACTTCGGGAAGACGATGAAGCCCTTCTGCAGGTGCCAGCGCAGCACCACCTGGGCCGGGGTCTTGCCGGTCTCCGCGGCCGCCTCGGCGATCGCGGGCGTGCCGAACAGGTCGTACTTGCCCTGGCCGAGCGGGCCCCACGACTCGATGCGCACGCTGTTGCGGTCGGCCCACTCGGTGATGTCGCGCTGCTGGTACGCCGGGTGCAGCTCGATCTGGTTCACCGCGGGCACCACGCCCGTCTCTGCCACAATGCGCTCGAGGTGCGGGACGAGGAAGTTGGACACGCCGATCGAGCGGGCGAGGCCCCGCTCGCGGATGCCGATGAGCTTCTCCCAGGCGTGCACGTAGTTGTCGCGGGCGGGGGTCGGCCAGTGCACCAGGTACAGGTCGACCTGCTCGAGCCCGAGGCGCTCCAGGCTCTCGGCGATCGCGGCATCGGGCTCGTCGCCGTCGTGCCGGTCGTTCCACAGCTTGGTGGTGATGAACAGCTCCTCGCGCGGGATGCCGCTCTTGGCGATCGCGGCGCCCACGCCCTCCTCGTTGCCGTAGATGGCCGCGGTGTCGATGTGCCGGTAACCGGCCTCGAGCGCCTCGCTGACCGCGCGTTCGGCCTCGTCGGCGGGCACGAGGAACACGCCGTAGCCGAGCTGGGGGATGCTGTTGCCGTCGTTGAGTTCGAGGGTGGGGATCGTCATGCCCCCTCAGCCTAGAGCCTGTGATGACAGGCTGTCACCGCCGGAGAGCCCGGGCGCCGAGATCGCGGGTTCATCGCGTGGGGACGGATGCCGCGGCTCGCGCGACCGCGGCGGTGAGGCGCTCCAGCGGACCGCGGCCGGAGAGGATCGACCACAGGGTCGCGCCGAGCAGCAGCACCAGCGCGCTGACCAGCCAGATGCCGTTGTCGCGGAGGAACCCGCCCGGCCCCGCCATCAGCACGTAGGAGATCACGTGCAGGGTGTATGCGCTCAGCGGCATGGATCCCAGCGCCGCGAACGGCAGCAGCAGCAGCCGGAGCGGCTGCGCCGCCCGCAGGCACAGCCCGATCACGGCGGCGGCGATGCCCGCCGCGGCGAGGATGTCGGCGGTGCCGCCGCTGTGCGGGTCGACGGAGAGGAGCGCGGCGAGCGCGACCCGGCCCGGGTCCGCCGCCTGGACGGCGTCGAGCCAACCCTCCCAGCCGGAGGCCCGGAACGCAGCGTCGACCGGCGGCCGCGCGTCGTCCTCGGCCACCCCGAGCATCCGGCCGATCGCGCCCAGCCCGTGCCCGGCCAGCGCGAAGAGGACGCCGCCCGCCAGCATCCACCACGCCGTGGCGGCGCGGTCCATCCCCAGCCGGCCCAGCGCCATCCCGGCCAGGGCGTACGCCAGCCACACCGTGAGCGGGTACGACCCGTACAGCACGAACCCGGCCGCCTGCCCGGACGGGCCCAGCGCGAGCACCCCGATCAGGGCCGTGACGACGGGACCGGCGAGGGCGAGCACCGCGGCCGCGGCGAACAGCGACCCGGTCCGCCATCGCAGCACCGGGATGAGGGCGACGTACAGCACCCCGTACAGGGTGAGGATCACCGCGATCGGGGTGTTCAGCAGCTCCAGCAGCAGGCCGATCGTGAAGATGGTGGCGCCGCGGCCCACGAGTCCGAGCCGCAGCGACGGCAGCCGCTCGGGTGCGGGCCCGGCCGGTCCGCCGGTCATCAGCGCGACGGACACGCCGGCCAGCACTGCGAAGAGCACGGACGGATGCCCGTGCACCACGCTTCCCCAGCTGTCCGGGTCGTCCGGCCGGAAGGCATCCGGCACGTCCCCCAGGTGCGCGCCGATCATGCCGAGGATGGCGACCGCGCGGGCCACGTCGAGTCCCATGATCCGCGGCGGCCGGCCGAAGGTGCGCAACCAGGAGGCCGCCGCGTCGGCACGGCCCGGCTCCCCGGTGCTCGTCATGAGGCAATCCTAGGAGGCGACGGCATACGATGGAGGGCTATGTCCGCGCCTGCGATCTCGTACCCGCCCGAGCTGCCGGTCAGCGCCGCGCGCGACGAGATCGCCGCCGCGATCCGCGACCACCAGGTGGTGATCGTCGCCGGCGCGACCGGCTCGGGCAAGACCACCCAGCTGCCGAAGATCTGCCTGGAGCTGGGGCGGGAGCGGATCGCGCACACCCAGCCGCGCCGGCTCGCCGCACGCACCATCGCCGAGCGCGTGGCCGAAGAGCTGCAGGTGCCGCTGGGCGGCCTCGTCGGCTACAAGGTGCGGTTCACGGATCAGGTGTCGGATGCCACGCGCATCGCGCTGATGACCGACGGCATCCTGCTGAACGAGATCCACCGCGACCGGCTGCTGCGCCGCTACGACACCATCATCATCGACGAGGCGCACGAGCGGTCCTTGAACGTCGACTTCCTGCTCGGCTACCTCAAGCGCGTCCTCCCCGAGCGGCCGGACCTGAAGGTGATCATCACCTCCGCCACCATCGACCCGGAGAGCTTTGCTGCGCACTTCGCCGCCCCGGGCGGCGCACCGGCGCCGATCATCGAGGTCTCCGGCCGCACCTACCCGGTGGAGATCCGCTACCGGCCGCCGGCTGCAGGAGACGATGACGCTTCGACGGGCCCAGCGTCCGCGACGGGCCCAGCGTCCGCGAGGGGCCCAGCGTCCGCTTCTGCATCCGCCGGGGAACCGGAGGACGAGGTGTCGGCGATCGTCGCGGCGCTGCGTGAGCTCGACCGCGAGGCGCCCGGCGACGTCCTCGTCTTCCTGCCCGGCGAGGCCGAGATCCGCGATGCCGCGGACGCCGTGCGCGGCGCGTACCGCTCGCAGACCGCGCCGGTCGAGGTGCTGCCCCTGTACGGCCGGCTGTCCGCCGCCGAGCAGCACCGGGTGTTCGAGAGGTCGACGGTGGCGGGACTGCGCCGCCGGGTGGTGCTGGCTACGAACGTCGCCGAGACCAGCCTCACCGTTCCGGGGATCAAATACGTCATCGACACCGGCACCGCGCGCATCTCGCGGTACAGCAGCCGCTCCAAGGTGCAGCGCCTGCCCATCGAGCCGGTGTCGCAGGCATCCGCGAACCAGCGCTCCGGACGCGCCGGCCGCACCAGCGCCGGCATCGCCATCCGGCTGTACAGCGAGGAGGACTACGCGAAGCGGCCGGAGTTCACCGAACCGGAGATCCTGCGCACCTCGCTCGCCTCGGTGGTGCTGCAGATGCTGTCGCTGGGATTCGGGGACATCGCCGACTTCCCGTTCCTCACTCCGCCGGATTCGCGGGGAATCAAGGCGGCGCTGGACCTGCTCACCGAGATCGGGGCGGCCGACCTCTCCCGGGGCGAGCCGCGCCTCACCCGGATCGGCCGGGAGATCGCG
The DNA here is from genome assembly GCF_028472845.1 of Microbacterium sp. EF45047. NCBI lineage: Bacteria > Bacillati > Actinomycetota > Actinomycetes > Micrococcales > Microbacteriaceae > Microbacterium > Microbacterium sp. EF45047. The sequence continues at coordinate 1,876,028 of NZ_CP069429.1, forward strand.
CGCATGCCGATCGACCCGCGGTTCGCCCGGATGCTGGTGGAGGCGGCGAAGAGCTCGCCCGAGGTGCTCCGCGACGTGCTCGCGATCGTCGCCGGGCTGTCCATCCAGGACGTCCGCGAGCGCCCGTCCGCCGACGCCCCGCAGGCGGTGCGCGACGAGGCCGAGCGCGCGCACGCCCGCTTCACCGACCCGGGCAGCGACTTCCTGACCCTGCTGAATCTGTGGAACCATCTGCGCGCGCAGCAGCGGGAGCTCGGGTCGAGCGCCTTCCGCCGGCTGTGCCGCGCCGAGCACCTGAACTACGTCCGCGTGCGGGAGTGGTTCGACGTGCACCGTCAGCTGCGCACCCTGGTGCCCTCCCGGTCGCCCAGTGAGACGGCCACCGCCGACCCGGATGCCCTGCACCGGGCGATCCTCGCCGGTCTGCTCTCCCAGATCGGCATCCTCGACGAGCGCACCGCGGCGAAGGGCCAGGGCGCCCGCACCGATCCGCGCCGTCGCGGCGCCGAGTACCGCGGTGCGCGCGGCATCCGCTTCTCGATCTTCCCGGGCTCCGCGCTGCGGAAGAAGAGCCCGCGCGCGGTGATGTCCGCCGAGATCGTGGAGACCTCGCGCACCTTCGCGCGCACGGTCGCGGCCATCGATCCGGCCTGGGCGGAGGCGCTGGCCGGCGACCTGGCGAAGCGGCAGGTGTCCGAGCCGCACTGGTCGAAGGACGCCGGCGCCGCGGTCGCCTTCGAGAAGGTGCTGCTGTTCGGACTGGAGATCGTGCCGCGCCGGCGCGTGCAGTTCGCCCGGATCGACCGACCCGGCGCGCGCGAGCTGTTCCTGCGGCACGCGCTGGTGGAGGGCGAGTGGGATCCGTCCCGGCTGGACAAGCGGGTCGGCGCGTTCTGGCGCAGCAACGCCGAGCTGCGCCGGCGGCTGGAGAAGCGCGAGGAGCGGGAGCGCCGTCGCGACATCCTCGCCGGCGACGAGGCCGTGTACCGCTTCTACGACGAGCGCATCCCGCCCGAGGTGTTCGATGTGCGCTCCTTCGAGAAGTGGTGGCGCGACACGCTCCCCACCGCCCCGAAGCTGCTCGTGATGCGCGAGAGCGACCTGCTCGAGGACGCCGACCGCGGCGAGCGCGGCGAGTTCCCCACGCGCTGGCCGCAGGGCGACCAGGTGCTCGGCCTCGCCTACCGCTTCGAACCGGGGGCGCCCGACGACGGCGTGAGCGTCGTCGTCCCGCTCGCGCTGCTGCAGCAGGTCCGGGACACCGGCTTCGACTGGCAGGTGCCCGGCCTGCGCGCCGAGCTCATCACCGGGCTGCTGCGGGCGCTGCCCAAGGCGATCCGCCGGCACGTCGTGCCCGCGGCAGACTGGGCGGAGCGCTTCGGCGAGGACGTCGCCCCGGACGCGCCCGAGCGGCATGACGGGCTGCCGCCCCGATCGCTGCGCGAGGCGCTCGCCAAGCTCATCCAGCCGCTCGCGAACCAGCCCGTCTCGGCCGCCGACTTCGACATGGAGCGGGTGCCGGGGCACCTGCGGATGAACTTCCGCGCGGTGGACGAACGCGGCCGCGTGGTCGGCTCGGACCGCGACCTCACCGCGCTGCAGCAGCGGCTCGCCGACCGCTCCCGCGCGAGCGTCGCGCGCACGGTCGCGAAGGGCGACAACAGCACCCCGAGCTCGTCGAAGGGTCCGGGTGACGGAGGAACCCTTCGACAGGCTCAGGGTCCGGGACAGGCTCAGGGTCAGGGACAGGCTCAGGGTCCGGGACGACCGACGGTCGAGCGCGACGGGATCACCACCTGGGACTTCGGCGACCTGCCGCCGGTGCTGGACACCCGGGTGGCCGGAGGCGTGGTCCGCGGCTACCCGGCCCTGATCGACGCCGGGAAGTCCGTCTCGCTGCGCGTGGAGGCGACGGCGGATGCCGCGGCCGCCGCCACCCGCGACGGCGTGCTGCGGCTCGTGCTGCTGAACGTCCCCTCGCCGGCCTCGTACGTGCAGGAGCACCTGACCGCGCAGGAGAAGCTCGCGCTCGCCGCCTCGCCGTATCCGAACGTCGCGGCGCTGATCGAGGACTGCCGTGCCGCGGTCGCCCACCGGATCATCGACGAGGCGAGCCCGGACGGCGGCGGCATCCGCACCGCGGAGGCCTTCGCACGCGTGCGGGATGCCGTCTCGGCCTCCCTCGTCGACGAGCTGTTCGCGTGCGTCTCGCTCGTGGCGCGCATCCTCACCCGTGCGCGCGAGGTCGAGCGCGGCATCCGCGCCCAGAACTCGCTCGCGCTGCTCGGCCCGCTGAACGACATCCGCTCGCAGCTGTCCGGGCTGCTGCATCCCGGCTTCGTCTCGGCCACCGGCATCGCCCGGCTTGCGCATCTCCCCCGCTACCTGGACGGCATGCTCGAGCGCCTGCGCGTGCTGGCCGAGGCTCCCGGGAAGGACCGCGCCCGGATGAGCGAGTTCGAGCGGATGGCGCAGCTGTTCGCGGATGCCGGCGGCACGATCCCCCTCCCCGCCGCCGCGCCGGCGCCGCTCGTGGAGGTCCGCTGGCTGCTCGAGGAATACCGGATCAGCCTGTTCGCGCAGCGGCTCGGCACCGCGCAGCCGGTCTCGCCGCAGCGCATCCAGAAGGCCCTGGCCGGAGCCGCCTGATGCCCGGCACCGTCTGATGCACCAGCACCGTCTGCCGCACCGTCTGCTCGCGATCCTCGCCATCACCGCCGCCTCGGTGCTGTGGGGCACGACCGGGACGGCGGCGACGTTCGCCTCGGATGCGGGGCCGCTCGCGATCGCCGCGGCCGCGCTCGGCGTCGGCCGCGTACTGCAGGCCGCCGTGGCGATCCGGCCGCTGCGCGAGGCGCGCGTCCGGCTGCACGAGCACCGCGCTCTCGTGGCGGCCGGCGCCCTGTCCGTGACGATCTACCCCCTCGCCTTCTACAGCTCGATGCACCTCGCGGGCGTCGCGATCGGGACCGGGGTCTCGCTGGCATCCGCGCCGCTGGCCTCCGGTGTGCTGGAGCGGGTCGTCGACGGCGCGCGGCTGGGACGCTGGTGGGTGGCGGCGGCCGCGGCCGGCATCCTCGGCAGCGCGCTGCTGTGCCTGTCCACCCTCGACGGCGACGCCGGTCGCGCGCTGTGGGGCACGTTCGCCGGCATCCTGCTCGGCCTGGTCGCCGGAGCGACATACGCGATCTACTCGTGGGCCGCGACCCGCCTGATGGGCGCGGGCGTGAGCCGTGCGGCGTCGATGGGAGCGGTGTTCGGGATCGCCGCCACCACGCTCACCCTGACCGAGCCCGCGGTCGCCGCCGTGCTCGCGGTGCTCATCGTCGGCGAGCGGCTGAGCCTCATCGGCTGGGTCGGCCTGGGGCTGATCGGGCTCGTGCTGGTGCTGCTCGTGCTCGCGCCGCCGCCGGGGCAGGAGACGCGCGGGGTCGCCCCGGCGGTGATCCCGGCCGACTAGCCTGGGACCATGGCTCGAGCGATCGTGTACACGGAAATCGGTGCCCCTGACGTCCTGCGCCTCGAGGAGGTGCCCGATCCCGTCGCCGGTCCGGGCGAGGTCGTGGTGCGGATCGAGGCCGCCGGGGTGAACCCCCTCGACGCGAAGCTGCGCGGCGGCCGCCGGCCGTCGCCGCCGATCACCCGGCCGCGCCGGGTCGGCTTCGACGGCGCCGGGGTGATCACGGCGATCGGCGAGGGCGTGCGGGGCTTCGGGGTCGGCGACCGGGTCGCGATCCGCGACACCGTCGGCACCTACGCCACGGCTCTGGCCGTGCCGGCCGCGCACCTGGCGCGCCTGTCGGACGGCGTGACCACCGCCGAGGGCGCCGCCCTCGGCATCCCGGCCGGCACCGCCTACCAGACCCTGCGCTCGCTGGGCGTGCGCAAGGGCGACACCGTGCTGGTGCATGCCGCCTCCGGCGCCGTCGGTCAGGCGATCGTCCAGTACGCCACGCTGTGGGGCGCCACCGTGATCGGCACGGCCAGCCCGGAGCGCTTCGAGCAGGTGCGCGCCCTCGGCGGCATCCCGGTCGCCTACGGCGAGGGGCTCGCCGAGCGGGTCCGCGAGGCGGCGCCCGGCGGCATCACGGTCGCGATCGACGTGGTCGGCACGGACGAGGCCATCCAGACCTCGCTCGCACTCGTCCCCGACCGGGACCGGATCGCGACGCTCGTGCGCGGCCCGGAGGCGGCGGACTTCGGCATCCGCGCGTTCTCCGGCGGCAGCCCGGTGCCGCTCACCGACGAGGAGAAGGCCTGGCGGGCGGAGGCGCTGCCGCTGACCATCAACCTCATCGAGGCCGGCGACTTCCAGGTGGAGCTGGGGCCGGAGCTGCCGCTGGCCGAGGCGGCGCGGGCGCACGAGCTGATCGAGGAGCACGCGGCGCGCGGCAAGATCATCCTGGTGCCGTGACGCCGCGGCGGTAACCGGCGGTAACAGACCGGGCGCGGGCGGGGCCCCTGCCCGGATGATGGACGGCATGAGCGCGTTCGCGACCCTTCAGATCCAGGCCGGCTACGTCCCCGGCACGCCGCAGAACGGCGCGATCCCGCCCATCCACCAGACGGCGGCGTACCAGTTCGCCTCGCTCGCGGATGCCACGGAGCTGTTCGCGCTGCGCAAGTCCGGGAACCTGTACAGCCGCAACGCCAGCCCGACCCAGCAGGTGCTGGAGGAGCGCGTCGCCGCTCTCGAAGGCGGCGCCTCCGCCGCCGCCGTGGCCTCCGGGCAGGCCGCCGTCGCGGTGACGCTGCTCGCCCTGGCGGGCCGCGGCGGGCACATCGTGGCCGCGAACCAGCTCTACGGCGGCACGGTCGACCTGCTGCACGACACGTTCGCCGACTTCGGCATCCCGGTGACCTTCGTCGACCAGGACGACCCGGACGCCTGGCGGGACGCGATCCGGCCCGAGACCCGCGCGGTGTTCGCCGAGTCGGTGGCGAACCCGATCGCGCAGGTGCTGGACATCCGCCTCGTCGCCGACATCGCGCACGAGGCCGGCGTGCCCCTCGTGATCGACAACACCGTCGGCACCCCTTACCTGGTGCGGCCGGGCGAGCACGGCGCGGACTTCGTGGTGCACTCGGCGACGAAGTTCCTCTCCGGTCACGGCACCTCCCTCGGCGGGGTGGTGGTCGACCAGGGCAGCTTCGACTTCGGCGCCGAGCCGGAGCGGTGGCCGCAGTTCACCGCTCCGTACCCGCGGTTCGGCGACTTGGTGCTGTGGGAGCGCTTCGGCATCGGCCAGTCCTTCGTGCCGCTGGTGAAGTCGAAGTACGTGCACGACCTGGGCCCGTCGCTGTCGCCGTTCAACGCGTGGCAGATCCTGCAGGGCATCGAGACGCTCGACCTTCGGGTGACCCGCCAGAGCGCCACGGCGCTCGCCGTGGCGCAGCATCTGCAGCGGCATCCGGCGGTCGCGGCGGTGAACCACCCGGGGCTGCCCGGCAACCCGTGGCACGACCTCGCCGCGCGGTACCTGCCGCGCGGGGTGCCCTCGGTGTTCTCGTTCGATCTCGCAGCCCCCGCCGACCGGGCCGCGCAGGAGGCGGTCGCGCGGGTGATCGACGCCCTCCGGGTGTGGCGCCTGGTTGCGAACATCGGCGACGCGCGCAGCCTGGTCGCGCACCCGGCGTCGATGACGCACTCGCATCTCACGGCCGAGCAGCTCGCCGCGGCGGGCATCTCGCCGACGACGATCCGGCTGTCGGCGGGTCTGGAGGACCCGGACGACCTCATCGCGGATCTCGACCGGGCGCTCGCCGGGATCTGAGGTCCGGGGCGCGGGGTGCCGTCCGCTCGCCCGCCGGGCCGCGCCCGCGCGGGCTAGTCTGAGTGCATGACCGGTCTTCGCTGGGGAATCCTCGCCACCGGGGGCATCGCCTCCGCCTTCGCCTCCGACCTCCGCACCGCCGGCCTCGACCTGGTGGCGGTCGGCTCTCGCACGCAGCAGGCGGCGGATGCCTTCGCCGAGCGCTTCGGCATCCCGCACGCGCACGGGTCGTACGAGGCGCTCGTGTCCGACCCGGACGTCGACATCGTGTACGTGTCCACGCCGCATCCGATGCACCACGCCAACGCACGGCTCGCGCTGGAGCACGGCAAGCACGCCCTGGTCGAGAAGGCGTTCACGATCAACCGGGCGCAGGCGGAGGATCTGCAGCGGCTGGCGGAGGAGAAGGGCCTCCTGGTGATGGAGGCGATGTGGACCCGCTACCTGCCGCACATGGTGCGGCTGCGCGAGATCCTCGCGGCGGGGACGCTCGGCGAGCTGCGCGCGGTGACGGCGGATCACACCCAGCTGCTGCCCTCCGACCCCGCGCACCGGCTGAACGCGCTCGAGCTCGGCGGCGGCGCCCTGCTCGACCTCGCCATCTACTCGATCTCGTTCATCTGGGACGTGCTGGGCGCGCCGACCTCGGTCAAGGCGTCGGGCCGGCTCGTCGAGACGGGCGCCGACAGCGAGGTCGCCACCGTGATGACGCACGAGGGCGGCGCGGTGTCGACCAGCATCTCGTCGTCGCGCGCGGCGGGGCCGAACACGGCGGTGGTCGTGGGAACGGATGCCCGGATCGAGATCGACCGGGTCTGGTACACCCCGACGTCGTTCCGGGTGGTCGCGCCGGCCGGCGAGGTCCTCGAGGAGTACGTGTCGAGGGTGGACGGGCGCGGCATGCAGTTCCAGGCGTTCGCGGCGGAGCGCCTCGTCGCCGACGGCACCCTCGCCGGGGACATCCTCCCGGTGGCCGAGAGCGTCGCCATCATGGGCACCCTCGACGAGATCCGGCGCCAGATCGGCGTCACCTACCCGGGTGAGTGAGGAACGACCTGATGGCCCACGGAGGAACGACCTGATGGCCCACGGAGGAACGACCTGATGGCAGAGAGCACGGACGCCCGCGTCGCGGTCTACCTGGACTTCGACAACATCGTCATCTCCTGGTACGACCGCGTGCACGGCCGCAACGCCTACGGCAAGGACCGGCAGCGCATCGCCGACGACCCGAACGACGCCGAGGTCGCCGACCGGCTCAGCCGCGCCATGATCGAGGTCGGCGCGATCATCGACTACGCCGCCTCCTTCGGCACGCTCGTCCTCACCCGCGCGTACGCCGACTGGTCCTCGCCCGTGAACGCCGAGTACCGCACGCAGCTGGTGGCGCGCGCGGTGGACCTGGTGCAGCTGTTCCCGGCGGCCGCGTACGCCAAGAACGGCGCCGACATCCGCCTCGCCGTGGATGCGGTCGAGGACATGTTCCGCCTGCCCGACCTCACGCACGTGGTGATCGTCGCCGGCGACAGCGACTATGTGCCGCTGGCGCAGCGCTGCAAGCGGCTGGGCCGCTACGTCATCGGCGTGGGGGTGGCCGGTTCCACCGCGAAGTCGCTCGCCGCGGCGTGCGACGAGTTCGAGGCGTACGACTCGCTGCCCGGCGTGGTCCGCCCGACGCCGCGTGCCGAGGTCGTCGCGACGGCATCCGCGCCCGCCAAGGAGCGAGCCGAGGGGAAGACGGGAGGCAGTACCCGCAAGGCGATGGCCGCGCCGAAGCTCGATGAGCAGGGCGAGGCGACGCAGCTGCTCGAGCGTGCACTGCGTCTCGGGCATGACAAGGCGGATGCCGACGAGTGGCTGCACAGCTCGGCGGTGAAGACGCACATGCGGCGCATGGACCCGTCCTTCAGCGAGAAGGCGCTCGGCTACCGGTCGTTCTCCGACTTCCTGAAGTCGCGGGACGACATCGCCGAGCTCGAGGAGACCGGGCACGAGCGCCTGGTGCGCCTGCGCGAGCGCTGAGGAGGACAGCCGCCGCGTTCGAGACCGAGGGAGGAACCATGACCGAGGAGCTGCGCACCCGGATCGCCGAGATCCGGGCCCAGGAGGAGCGCCTGGTGCTCCCCCGCTTCACCTTCGACGAGGCCTGGGAGATCGGGAGCTGGCTCGTCCGGGCCGCCCGCGAACGCGGCCTGGCGATCACGATCCGCATCGTCCGCGGCGAGCAGGTGCTGTTCCACGCCGCGCTTCCCGGCACCTCCGCCGACAACGACGGCTGGGCGACCCGCAAGGCGAACACGGTCTCCCGGTTCGGGCAGAGCTCGTATCTGGTCGGCCTCAGCCACAAGGCATCCGGGGCCGACTTCCTCGACAAGCCGTGGAACGACCCGGCCCGCTACGCCGCGCACGGCGGCGCCTTCCCGGTGACCGTCGCCGGCGTCGGCGTGGTCGGCAGCGTCACGGTGTCGGGCCTGGCGCAGGCGGACGACCACGCGCTGGTCGTCGAGGCACTGGAGCAGCACCTGGCGACCGCGCGCGACTGAGCCCCGGCTACTGGTTGCTGAACGCGGCGTCGAACGACGCCTCCGGCGGCGGCCACAGCAGCGACCGCACGAATCCGACCGCTTGCGCGGCCCCGTGCAGGCGGTCCATCCCCGCGTCCTCCCACTCGATGGAGATGGGCCCGGTGTAGCCGATCGCGTCCAGCGCGCGGAACGCGTCCTCCCAGGGCACGTCGCCGTGACCCGTGGACACGAAGTCCCAGCCGCGACGCGGGTCGCCCCAAGGCAGGTGCGAGCCGAGCACGCCGGCGCGGCCGTTGCGAGGCCGCATCCGGGTGTCCTTGCAGTCGACGTGGTAGATGCGGTCCCGGAAGTCCCAGATGAAGCCGACCGGATCGATGTTCTGCCACATCATGTGGGACGGATCCCAGTTGAAGCCGAAGGCGGGACGGCGGTCGATCGCCTCCAGCGCCCGCACGGACGTCCAGTAATCGTAGGCGATCTCGCCCGGATGAACCGTCGATCCCGGAGTGGTCGCGGAGGAATCGCACCGCCCCCACGACGTCGTCGAGGTGGATCCAGCTGAACTTCTGCCGGCCGCGAGAGCGGATGCCGAGGGGCTGCCGCGGCTGCGTCGGATGCTGCCCGATCCCCCGGTATCGGCGGTGCGGGAACCACCAGCCGTCGTACTGCGGTCCGCCCAGGCCCCACCGTGCGAGCCGGAAGAGCAGGTCGGTGGCGGGGCCGTCCCCGAGCACGATGGTGATGCGGAGAGCGACCCGCCGCGTGGCCGGCAGCGCGCCGCGGAAGAACTCCTCCTCCCAGGCCAGCGCGACGTCCGGGGAGAATCCCGTGTCGAACTCGGTGTCCGCCTCGGTCTGCGGCCGATCGAGCGCGTAGCGGTACACCGTGGCGCTGCTCGCGTTCATCCACACCGCGGGCGGATGCGCGGACTGCGCCACGGCCTCGCGCAGCACCCGGGTGGTGTCGAGGCGGGAGTGCAGGATCTCCTCGCGGTTGCGGTCGGTGAAGCGGCAGTTCACGCTCCGGCCGGCCAGGCCGATCAGCAGGTCGGCGCCGTCGACGAGTCCGCGCACGGCGTCCGGGTCGTCCCACCGGGCATCCGGGCCGTCGCGGCCGATCACCGCGATCTCGTACCCGTCCTCCTCAAGCGCGCGGCGCAGGGCGCGGCCGAGGAAGCCGCTGCCGCCGCCGAGGACCGCCCGCATCAGCCGTCCTGTTCTTCGCCGCGCTCCTTCTTGCGCTTCGCGATCTCCTCGCGCAGCCGCCACTCCTCGATCTCGCGCTCCAGGTCGGCGATCTGCTCCTCGGTGGTGCGGGTGTCGGCGGGCGCCGGCGGCGCCGCCGGCGGCGCCGGAGGGGCGGCCGTGACTGCTCGCGGTGCCCGCGCGGGCCCGCCGAGACGGATGCCGCCGTCGGGGTACTCCCGGCCGATGGCGAACCACAGGATGCTGCCGATGAGGGGCAGCAGGATGACCAGAAGCAGCCAGACGAACTTCGGCATGTACCGCACCTGCGCGTCCTCCCGCCGGATGATGTCGACGAGGGCGAACACCATCAGCGCGATGGTCAGCAGGGTGAACAGGAACGGCATGGTCTCAGGGTAGACGACCGGCGACTCCCGGTCGTCGGACGATGCCCGCGAGCGGACCGACTCGCTCAACGACCGGGAGGAAGGCGATCGAGAGCCCCGGTCGCCACCGGGCGGCCGGGCGTGTTGGACCACGCGCTCCACGACCCCGGATACACCGTCACGTCGCGGCCGGCGATGGCCCCGGCGAGGGCGAACTGGGCCGCGGTGATCCCGGACCCGCAGTACGCCGCGACCGGGGTGTCGACGCCGGCGCCGATGCCGTCCAGCGCAGCGGCGATGTCGGACGCCGGGCGGAACCGGCCGTCCGCGGTGAGCAGCTCCCCGATCGGGAGGTTCCGCGCGCCCGGGATGTGACCGGCGACCGGGTCGATCGGCTCGATCTCGCCGCGGTAGCGCTCCCGCGCGCGGACGTCGATGAGCACCCCGTGCTCCGGCCAGCGCGCGGCGCCCTCGGTGTCGATCGTGCCGGCATCCCCGGGCGCTGCGAGCTCGACGTCGCCCTCGGGCACGACGACCTCCCCGGTCTGGATCTCCCCGCCCGCAGCGAGCCACGCCGGCCATCCGCCGTCCAGCACACGCACATCCGCCACGCCGGCCCGGCGCAGCGCCCACCAGGCGCGGGAGGCGGCCAGCATCCGGTGGTCGTCGTACACCACGACCGGCACCCCGCGGCGGATGCCCCAGCGCCGCGCCGCGGCGGCGAGGTCGGCGTCCCGCGGCAGCGGGTGCCTGCCCTCGTGCGGCTCGCCGTGCCGCGCGAGCTCCCGCTCCACGTCGACGAACACGGCACCGGGGATGTGGCCGGCGAGGTACTGCTCCCGGCCGTCGTCGCGGCCGAGCTGCCAGCGGGCGTCCAGCACGTGCACCTCGCCGAGGCGCCGCTGCAGCTCCTCGGCCTGGATCAGGGGGTTCACCATGGCTCCTCCGCTCTCAGGAACGATCAGGGGGGACGATCAGGGGACGATGTGCCCGGCGGCGCGGAACAGCTCGTACCATTCCGCGCGGCTGAGCTCGACGTCGGCGCCGGCCGCGGCATCCGTCACCCGCTCCGGCGTCGTCGTGCCGAGCACGACCTGCATTTTCGCGGGATGCCGGGTGATCCACGCGGTCGCGATCGCGATGGGCTCGACGCCGTAGGACGCCGCGAGCCGGTCGATCACGGCGTTGAGCTCCGGGTACTCGGGATTGCCGAGGAAGACGCCGGTGAAGAAGCCGCCCTGGAACGGCGACCACGCCTGGATCGTGATGCCGTTGATGCGGCAGTACTCGACGATGCCGCCGCCGTCGCGGACGATGCTCTGGTCCGCGGCCAGCATGTTCGCCGCGAGCGGCTGCGCGAGGATGGGCGCGTGCGTGATCGACAGCTGCAGCTGGTTCGCGATCAGCGGCTGGCGGACCGCGGTGCGGAGCAGGTCGATCTGCCGGGGCGTGTGGTTCGAGACGCCGAACGCCCGCACCTTGCCCGAGGACTCGAGCTCGTCGAACGCCCGGGCGACCTCGTCCGGCTCCACCAGGGCGTCCGGCCGGTGCAGCAGCAGCACATCGAGATAGTCCGTGCGCAGCGCCCGCAGCGACCCCTCGACCTGGGCCACGATGTGCTCGTAGGAGAAGTCGAACATGCCCTGCGCGGGGACGATGCCGCACTTCGTCTGCAGCACGATCTCCTCTCGCTCCGACGCGGTCAGCTGCAGAGCGGCGGCGAACCGGTCCTCGCACACGTGCATGTCACCGCCGTAGATGTCCGCGTGGTCGAAGAAGTCCACGCCCGCGTCGCGCGCGGTGTCGTAGAGGGTGCGGATCTCGGCATCCGTCTTCTCCGTGATCCGCATCATGCCGGCGATCACGGCCGGCGCGGTCCCGGCGCCGAAGGGGACGTGCTTCATGGGGGCTCCTCCCGTGTCGGGACCACGCTATCGCGCTGGTTGAATGGCGGAATGGCATTCGCGATCGACCCCATCACCCTCACCGGCCGCCTCGTCGAGCTGCGTCCGCTCACCCGAGAGCACCGGGACGACCTCATCGAAGCGGTCTCCGAGGGGGACCTGTGGCGGCGGGCCTGGTACACCTCGGTGCCGGCGCCGGACGGCATCGAGGCCGAGATCGAGCGCCGGCTGGCGCTCCAGGAGAAGGGCGAGATGGTGCCGTTCACCGCGGTGGATGCCGCCGGACGCGTCCTCGGGATGACGACGTACTACGACATCGTCGCCGACGTGCCGCGGCTGCACATCGGCTACACCTGGAACCGCCCGTCCGCGCACGGCACCGGCACGAACGCCGAGTCGAAGCTGCTGCTGCTGCGGCACGCCTTCGAGACGCTGGGCGTGTACCGGGTCGGCTTCACCACGCAGTGGGTGAACTTCCAGTCCCGGGCCGCCATCGAGCGACTGGGCGCGAAGCAGGACGGCGTGATGCGGGCGATCGGCCGCTACCGCAACGGCGCTCTCCGCGACAGCGTGGAGTACTCGATCATCGAGCCCGAGTGGCCGGCCGTGGAGGCGAACCTGGAGGCGCGACTCGCGAAACACGCCTGACACGGCGCGACGCTAACGTTGGTCGCATGAGCGCACCGATCGACCCCACTCGCACCTCGGCCTGGGCCGACCTCTCCACCCTCCGTGACGGCTTCTCCCCCGACCTGCGGCGCTGGTTCGCCGAGGATTCGCAGCGCGCCGAGCGGCTCACGTTCCCGCTCGCCGACCTGCACGTCGACCTGTCGAAGAACCTGGTGACCGACGACGTCCTCGCCGCGCTGCTGCGCCTCGCCGAGGAGACCCACGTCACGGAGCGGTTCGCCGCGATGCTCGAGGGCGCGCACATCAACACCACCGAAGACCGGGCGGTGCTGCACACCGCGCTGCGTCGCCCGGCGGGCGCCTCCCCCGCCCTCGTGGTCGACGGTCAGGACGTGGACCGCGACGTGCACGAGGTGCTCGACGCCCTCACCGCCTTCGCGGAGCGCGTGCGCTCCGGCGAGTGGCGCGGCGTCACCGGCAAGAAGGTCACGCACGTGGTGAACATCGGCATCGGCGGGTCGGATCTCGGGCCGGCGATGGTGTACGAGGCGCTGCGCCCGTTCGCGGATGCGGGGCGGATCGAGGCCCGTTTCGTGTCGAACATCGACCCCACCGACATCGCCCAGAAGACGGCGGACCTCGACCCGGAGACGACGCTGTTCGTCGTGGCGTCCAAGACCTTCACCACGCTCGAGACGCTCACCAACGCGCGGCTGGCCCGGGACTGGCTGTGGCAGCGGCTGGCGGCATCCGGCGCCGTGGGCGAGGACGACGCGAGCCGGGCGGATGCCGTGGCGCACCACTTCGTCGCCGTCTCGACCGCCCTCGACAAGGTCGCCGAGTTCGGCATCGACCCGGCCAACGCGTTCGGGTTCTGGGACTGGGTGGGCGGCCGGTACTCGGTGGACTCGGCGATCGGCCTCTCGCTGGCGATCACGCTCGGGCCGGCGGCGTTCCGGGACCTGCTGGCCGGCTTCCACGCCGTGGACGAGCACGTCCGCACCACGCCGCTCGAGCGCAACGTGCCGGTGCTGATGGGCCTGCTCAACGTCTGGTACGTGAACTTCCTGGGCGCGCAGTCGCACGCCGTGCTGCCGTACGCGCAGCAGCTGAGCCGTTTCCCGGCGTACCTGCAGCAGCTGACGATGGAGTCCAACGGCAAGTCGGTCCGCTGGGACGGCACCCCGGTCACCACCGACACCGGCGAGGTGTTCTGGGGCGAGCCGGGCACGAACGGCCAGCACGCCTTCTACCAGCTGATCCATCAGGGCACCCGGCTGATCCCGGCCGACTTCATCGCCGTGGTCAACCCGGCCTACCCGCTGAGCGACGGCGGACGCGACGTGCACGGGCTGTTCCTGGCGAACTTCCTCGCACAGACCAAGGCGCTCGCCTTCGGCAAGACCGCCGCCGAGGTGGAGGCGGAGGGCACCACCGGCGCCCTCGTCGCCGCGCGGACGTTCCCCGGCAACCGGCCGACGACCTCGATCTTCGCCCCGGCGCTCACCCCGCAGGTGCTCGGCCAGCTGATCGCGCTGTACGAGCACATCACCTTCACGCAGGGCGTGGTGTGGGGCATCAACTCGTTCGACCAGTGGGGTGTCGAGCTCGGCAAGCAGCTGGCCCTGCAGATCGCCCCTGCCCTCGAGGGCGACGACGCCGCCATCGACGCGCAGGACCCCTCCACCCGCGCGCTGCTGGCCTACTACCACCAGCACCGCAGCCGCTGAGCGGTGTCTCTCGCCGCGAGCTCACCGGGCCGCCGTGCGCGGCGTCAGACGCGGCGGAAGGATGCCGCGGCGGGGCAGTCGAACGGGTCGCGCGCCGCCAGGCCGACCCGGTTCAGGTAGGCGATGACGATGCCGTAGGAGCGCAGCAGCGTCGTCTCGGTGTACGGCACCTGGTGGGTCGCGCAGTACTCGCGGACGATCTCGCGCGCCCGCGCCAGATGCGGCCGCGGCATGCTGGGGAACAGGTGGTGCTCCACCTGGTAGTTCAGCCCGCCCATCAGCCAGGTCGCCCACCAGCCGCCGCTGATGTTGCGGGAGGTGCGCACCTGCTTGGAGAAGAAGTCGAGCTTCGCGTCCGGCGCGATGATCGGCATCCCCTTGTGGTTCGGCGCGAAGGACGCGCCCATGTACACGCCGAAGACGGCCAGCTGCACACCGAGGAAGGCGAAGGCCATGCCCAGCGGCAGCAGCAGGAAGATCGGGGTGAGCAGGAGCGCGAAGCGCGCGGCGATGAGGCCGAGCTCGGTCCAGCGGCCCTTCACCGGGCCCCGCGAGACGAGGTGCTTGAGGCCGAGGACGTGCAGGTTCAGCCCCTCGAGGGTGAGCAGCGGGAAGAACAGCCAGCCCTGTCTGCGGGTGATCAGCCGGGTGAGACCGCGCGAGCGCGCGGCATCCGTGTCGAGGAACGAGATGGTGTCGACCTCGATGTCCGGATCCTTGCCGACCCGGTTCGGGTTGCCATGGTGCCGGGTGTGCTTGGAGTCCCACCAGGAGTAGCTCATGCCGACGATGCCGGCGAGGATGCGCGCGAGCCGGAAGTTCGCGGGCCCGCTGGAGAGGATCTGACGGTGTGCCGCCTCATGCGCGAGGAACGCGACCTGCGTGAACAGGATGCCCAGGGCCCCCGCGATCAGCAGCTGGAACCAGCTGTCGCCGAGCAGGAGGAACCCGGCGATGCATCCGGCGAAGCCCAGCAGGATGCCGGCGGCGACGAGACCGTAGAACACCGGGGTGCGGCGCAGCAGGCCGGTCTCGCGCACCACCTGCGAGACCTGGTTGTACGCCTTCGCCATCGGCGGGAAGTCCGCGGTGCCGGCGTACGTCTGCCGGACGGGGCCGAGAGTGGCGGTGGGGGGAGCGGTCTGGGTGAGAGAGATGGCCTTCTCCTGCCGATCGGAAGCCCTTGAGCTGTGGAAGCCAAAGGCGGATGCCGATCGCTGATGCCAGGCTACGCGCCTGCGTATGCAGGCATGGGCATACGCGCCGGGGCCGCTCAGGCCGTTGCGAGACTCTGGTCCGGATCGATCACCTCGTCGACGAGCATGATGCCGCCGGTCGTGTTCGCGAGGTGCATCAGCCGCTCGATCCACTCACGGTTCAGCTGGGGCGGTTCCGACTCCTCGAATTCGAACCGCAGCGGGATGGACGGGTGCATCCAGATCGTCGACCGGCCGGGTGCGTCCCCGTCCGAATGCCGCCAGGACAGCGTGAAGCTCTCCTGGCGGCGGAGCTTCGTTGCGATGACCACCTTCAGGTGCGCCAGCGCGCGATCATCGATGTGTATCGGGTCGTCGGACTGACCGTAGAAAAGTGCGCCCATATGCCGACCGTAGCGCACCAGGAGCGTTTCGGCGGCATCATGTAACGCGCCCGACACAGTCGCGACAGATCGGGTTCGCTCACACGGCTTCGGACACGTTCTCGGGGACGTTCTCCTCCAGCAAGGTGATACCGCCGCTCGAGTTCGCGGAGTGCATGAGCCGCTCGATCCACTCGCGATTGAGTGCGGGCGGCTTCGGATCCTCGAAGACGAAGCGCAGCGGGATGGACGGATGCAGCCAGATCGTCGACCTGCCGCCGTTGTCGCTGTCCGGATGCACCCACGAGAACGTGAACGCCTCGTTCCGGCGCAGCTTGGTCGCGATCACGACCTTGAGGTGCGCAAGGGTCCGATCGTCGATTTCGATCGGGTATTCGGACCCGTCATAGATGATTCTCCCCATGTCAGGACGACACTCCTCGCGGGGCGCCGGCACCATGCGTGCCGGACGTTTCTTGACACCGGCGGGCTCAAGATACCTGTCGCTGCTGACACACCCGCCGAAGGGATGCAACCCCTTACGTGTCCGCGGCGCAGGAGCGTACCGTCGCCGCCCGCTTTCGGGGAGCTCGGCACCACGCTCTTCGAACGCGGTCACGGTGCGCTCCGGCTCACCCACGCCGGCAGACGCTTCCTCGCGATCGTTCGGGATCTCGTCCGCCGGGAGGAGATGGCACGGACCGCGCTGGGCGCCGATCGCCTCCGTGAGACGCAGTTCACCGTGGTCGCTCCGTTCGCGACGATTCTGCGCACCCTCGCCCCGTTCACCGCCGAGCGCGGGTCGTCCCATCCGATCATCGACGCGGTCGAGGCGAGCCCCGCGGTGGTGTTCGAACGCGCCGTCGAGATCGGAGCCGACCTCGGCGTCTCCACCGTCCCTCCGCCTGCCCGCTGGTCGGATCGCCTGCTGTGCGAAGTCGGCCTGAGCGCCCACGTTCCCCCCGATCATCCGCTCGGCGGACGCGGCGAGGTCGAGATGTCCGAGCTGGTGCGGCATCCGCTCGTGCTCATGGATCGCACCAACGCCGCACGGACGGTGTTCGACGACGCGCTGGCCGCCGAGCGGCTGGAGCCCGCGAGCGCCATAGAGATGGCCTCGTCGTTCATGGCACAGGGCGTGGCGGCCACCGGTCGCGGGGCGGCGATCCTGACCAACGCGGCCGTCTTCGGGCTGAGGCCGGTGCGGATCATGCAGCGGGGGAAGCGGGTTCGGATGCGCCTGTATGCGGGATGGGATCCGTCGCACTACGCGGTCAGGGCGATCGAGCGCTGGGTGGACGATTTCGCCGACTGGCTCCCCACGATCCCCGACATCGGCGAGGTCGACGACGCGAGCGCGTGACAGGTCATGGTGCCGGCCGGTCATGAGAAGAGGCCCGGCCCCGCAGCATCCTGCGGGCCGGGCCTCTGTCAGCCGTGCTGACTGCGACTCAGAAGTCCCAGTCGTCGTCCTCGGTCGCGACCGCCTTGCCGATCACGTACGAGGAGCCCGACCCGGAGAAGAAGTCGTGGTTTTCGTCGGCGTTCGGCGACAGGGCCGAGAGGATCGCCGGGTTCACGTTCGTCACCGATGACGGGAACATCGCCTCGTAGCCGAGGTTCATCAGCGCCTTGTTGGCGTTGTAGTGCAGGAACTTCTTCACGTCCTCGGTGAGGCCGACGGCGTCGTAGAGGTCCTGCGTGTACTGCACCTCGTTGTCGTAGAGCTCGTACAGCAGCGAGAAGGTGTAGTCCTTCAGCTCGTCGCGCTTGGCCTGGTCGACCTGCTCCAGCCCGCGCTGGTACTTGTAGCCGATGTAGTAGCCGTGCACGGCCTCGTCGCGGATGATGAGGCGGATCAGGTCGGCGGTGTTGGTGAGCTTGGCGCGGCTCGACCAGTGCATGGGCAGGTAGAAGCCGGAGTAGAACAGGAATGACTCCAGCAGGGTGGAGGCGATCTTGCGCTTCAGCGGCTCGTCGCCGCGGTAGTCGTGCAGGACGATCTGCGCCTTCTTCTGCAGGTTCGGGTTCTCTACCGACCAGCGGAACGCCTCGTCGATCTCCTTCGTCGAGCACAGCGTCGAGAAGATGGACGAGTAGCTCTTCGCGTGCACCGACTCCATGAACGCGATGTTGGTGTACACCGCCTCCTCGTGCGGCGTCAGCGCATCCGGCAGCAGCGAGACCGCACCCACCGTTCCCTGGATGGTGTCCAGCAGCGTGAGCCCGGTGAACACCCGCATCGTGAGGGTCTGCTCCTCGGGGGTGAGCGTGTTCCACGACTGGATGTCGTTGGACAGCGGCACCTTCTCCGGCAGCCAGAAGTTCCCGGTGAGGCGGTTCCAGACCTCGAGGTCCTTGTCGTCCTCGATCCGGTTCCAGTTGATCGCCTGCACCTCGGTGGCCAGCTTGATCTGTTCAGGGGTCATGGTGTTCCTTGAAGTGTCTGAGTGTGCGTTTCGTCTCGGGCCTGCGGCCCTCGCTCAACGGCCGGTGGTCTCCGGGCCTGCGGCCCTCGCTCGACGACCGGGAAGGGTCACAGCATGCAGGAGACGCATTCGGTCATGTCGGTGCCCTCCAGCGCCAGCTGACGGAGCCGCACGTAGTAGATCGTCTTGATTCCCTTCTTCCAGGCGTAGATCTGGGCCTTGTTGATGTCGCGAGTGGTGGCGGTGTCCTTGAAGAACAGCGTCAGCGACAGACCCTGATCGACGTGCTGGGTGGCGGCGGCGTAGGTGTCGATCACCTTCTCGTAGCCGATCTCGTACGCGTCCTGGTAGTACTCCAGGTTGTCGTTCGTCATGAACGGCGCCGGATAGTAGACGCGGCCGAGCTTGCCCTCCTTGCGGATCTCGATCTTCGAGGCGATCGGGTGGATCGAGCTCGTCGAGTTGTTGATGTACGAGATCGACCCGGTCGGCGGGACGGCCTGCAGGTTCTGGTTGTAGATGCCGTGCTTCTGGATGGACTCCTTCAGCTCGATCCAGTCCTGCTGGGTCGGGATGTGGTGCCGGGCGAACAGCTCCTTGACCTTGTCGGTCTGCGGCACCCACTCCCGCTCGATGTACTTGTCGAAGAACTCCCCCGACGCGTACGTCGAGTCCTCGAAGCCGTCGAACGTCTCCCCGCGCTCGATCGCGATCCGGTTGGAGGCGCGCAGCGCGTGGTAGAGCACGGTGTAGAAGTAGATGTTCGTGAAGTCCAGGCCCTCTTCCGAGCCGTAGAACACGCGCTCGCGCGCCAGGTAGCCGTGCAGGTTCATCTGGCCGAGGCCGATCGCGTGGGAGCGGTCGTTGCCGTCCTCGATCGAGCGCACCGAGCGGATGTGGCTCTGGTCGCTGACCGCGGTCAGCGCACGGATCGCGGTCTCGACGGTCTGCCCGAGGTCGTCGGCGTCCATCGACAGGGCGATGTTCATCGAGCCGAGGTTGCAGGAGATGTCCTTGCCGATGTCCTTGTACGACAGGTCGTCGTTGTAGGTGGTCGGCGTGTTCACCTGCAGGATCTCGCTGCAGAGGTTGGACATGTTGATCCGGCCCTTGATCGGGTTGGCCCGGTTCACCGTGTCCTCGAACATGATGTACGGGTAGCCCGACTCGAACTGGATCTCGGCGAGCGTCTGGAAGAACTCGCGGGCGTTGATCTTCGTCTTCTTGATCCGCGCATCGTCCACCATCTCGCGGTACTTCTCGGTGACCGAGATGTCGCCGAACGGCACGCCGTAGACGCGCTCGACGTCGTACGGCGAGAACAGGTACATGTCCTCGTCGTTCTTGGCGAGCTCGAAGGTGATGTCGGGCACGACGACGCCGAGGGAGAGCGTCTTGATGCGGATCTTCTCGTCGGCGTTCTCGCGCTTGGTGTCCAGGAACCGCATGATGTCGGGGTGGTGCGCCGAGAGGTAGACGGCGCCGGCGCCCTGACGCGCACCCAGCTGGTTAGCGTAGCTGAAGCTGTCCTCGAGGAGCTTCATCACCGGGATGATCCCGGAGGACTGGTTCTCGATCTGCTTGATCGGCGCACCGGCCTCGCGGATGTTCGACAGCAGCAACGCCACGCCGCCGCCGCGCTTGGACAGCTGCAGCGCGGAGTTGATGCCGCGGGCGATCGACTCCATGTTGTCCTCGATGCGCAGCAGGAAGCAGCTGACGAGCTCGCCGCGCTGCGCCTTGCCGGCGTTGAGGAAGGTCGGGGTGGCCGGCTGGAACCGGCCGGAGATGATCTCCTCGACGAGGTTCACGGCGAGCTGCTCGTCGCCGTCGGCGAGCGCCAGGGCGGTCATCACGACGCGGTCCTCGAAGCGCTCGAGGTAGCGCTTGCCGTCGAAGGTCTTCAGCGTGTAGCTGGTGTAGTACTTGAACGCGCCGAGGAAGGTCTCGAAGCGGAACTTCTTCGAGTGGGCGAGGTCGTTGAGCTTCTGGATGAACTCGAACGAGTACTTCTCGATGACCGCGGCCTCGTAGTACTCCTTCTCGACCAGGTAGTCCAGCCGCTCCTTGAGCGAGTGGAAGAAGACGGTGTTCTGGTTCACGTGCTGCAGGAAGTACTCCCGCGCCGCCCGCTTGTCGGCGTCGAACTGGATCTTCCCGTTCGCGTCGTACAGGTTCAGCATCGCGTTCAGGGCGTGATAGTCCAGGCCCTCGTACGCGGGGTTGACCTTGAAGGCCTCCTCGGTCCGCTCGGTCATTGCGTCCTGCTCTGCATGCTCGATTGCGCTGCCCACCATCGTTCCAATCCGTCGCTCACGCGATCGACGTCGTCCTGTGTGCCGAAGACTTCGAGCCGGTACAAGTGCGGCACGTGGCACTTGCGGCTGATGATCTCCCCGGCGAGGCAGAAGGCCTCGCCGAAGTTGGTGTTGCCCGCGGAGATGACTCCGCGGATGTGTCTCCGGTTGCGCTCGTCGTTGAGGAACCGGATCACCTGCTTGGGGACCGCACCCTTCTCCTCGCCGCGCCCCTGCCCGCCCCCGTAGGTGGGGGTGATCAGCACGAACGGCTCGTCCACGACGAGCGGTTCATCCGTGCTGTGCAGGGGGATGCGGCGGGCTCGCAGCCCGAGCTTCTCGACGAAGCGGGCTGTGTTGCCGGAGACGCTCGAGAAGAAGACCACGAGCGGCGCGGCGGTGGCGACGACGCTCATGGTCACTCCTCACGCGAGGCGAGCGGCCAGCTCGTCGATCTTGTCCGGGCGGAAGCCCGACCAGTGGTCCTCGTCGGTGACGACGACCGGCGCCTGCATGTAGCCGAGTGCCTTGACCTGCTCGAGCGCGTCCGCGTCCTGCGAGAGGTCGTGGATCTCGTACTCGATGCCCTTGGCGTCGAGGGCGCGGTAGGTGGCGTTGCACTGCACGCACGAAGGCTTGGTGTAGACCGTGATCGACATGATGTTGGCTCTTCTTCCCCTCAGATTCCGGCTGTTGCCCCGGCAGACCCCCGCCGGGAACTCAATACTACATATGGGGACGGACATTGGAAGCGACCACAAGGGGTAGTAGTTACATCCGTGTAGTTTTCCACCGTTCTCCCTGGTTTCAACACAGGTTCTCCCCCGTTTCTTCCACAGGCGCGGATGCCGGCGGAGGGCTCTCGAAGCGCGGTTTCCCGCGGCTCGCGACGGCCGGTCCGCGATCCATCCACAGGGCGGACGCTACGCCACCCCTCGGACATCGGTTTTCCTGTGGAGAGCCGCCTTCGGCGTGTCGCGGCGTGTCGCACCGCCGGCGGCTTCGCGCGGTGTCGCGTCCCGCCGATATCGTTGCTCTGGTGGCGGGATATCGTGACCTTCTTCGCACGCCCGGCGTGGCGCGCATCATCGCCGCGCAGCTGACGGCGCGCTTCCCCAACGGGATGATGAGCCTGGCGATCCTCATGCATGTCGAGCAGCAGACCGGCTCCTACGGCGCGGCCGGCATCGTGCTCGCCGCGGCATCCGTCGGCCAGGCCGTCGCCGGCCCCGTGACCAGCCGCTGGATGGGCGCCTGGGGCATGCGCCGCGTGCTGCTGCTCACCCTCGTCGTGTGCGTCCTCTCGGTGCTCGGCCTGGCGCTGCTGCCGCTCGGGCTGCCCGGCTACATGGCGCTGGCGCTGCTCGCCGGCCTCTCCACGCCCCCGGTGCAGGCGGCGGTGCGCACCATCTACCCCAAGCTCGTCAACGCCGGGCATCTGACGCCGCTGTTCTCACTGGACGCGTCGCTGCAGGAGATCATCTGGATCGTCGCCCCGGTGGTGATCACCGTCGTCTCCACGCAGGCGGGCACGGTGCCCGGTCTGCTCCTGGTGGCGGTGATCCTCGCCGGCGGCGGCGCGTGGTTCATCCTCTCCCCCGAGGTGGGCCGGGTGCGCATCCCGCGCAGCCGCCGCGCCTTCGGACTCGTCGTGCTCAAGCCCCCGGTGCTGCTGGCCACGGTGCTCGGCTTCCTCCTCATCGGCGCCTGCGCCGCGGTCGAGGTCGGGGTGGTCGCCACCTTCGGGCACGGCGGACTGGAGGCCGGCCTCGTCCTGGCCGTGTTCTCGGTGGGCAGCCTGGCCGGCGGTCTCGCCTTCGGCCACGTGCCGATCGGCCCGTGGGCGATGGCGCGGCGCCTGCTCATCGTGACGGTCGGCCTGGCGCTGACGATGGTGTCGCTGAACGTGTTCTGGCTCGGCGGCACGCTCCTGCTCGCCGGGGTCGGCATCGCACCCGCGCTGGCGGTGCTCTTCGCGATCACCAGCGCGAGCGTGAAGTTCAGCGAGACCGCCGAGGCCTTCGGCTGGGCGGGAACCGGTCAGCTGATCGGCGCCGCGGCCGGCTCCGCGGTGGCGGGCGTGCTCATCGACCAGCGCGGACCGGCCGGCGCCTACCTCGCCGCGGTGCTCTTCGTGGCGGTGGGGCTGATCGTGTCGGTGCTCGCCGTCCGCGCCTTCCCCGACCTGCGTCATCGCGACGCCAGCCCGCACCCGGATACCGAGCCGGTGGCGGTCACGCCGTCCTGATCTGTCCCGGTCCTCAGCCGCTGGAACCAGGTGGTCTTCCAGTCGGTGTAGTTGTCCAGGGCGTGCCGGGAGAGGTCGCGGCCGAAGCCGGACTGCCGGAAGCCTCCGAACGGCGTGGTCAGTCCCAGCGCGTCGACGGTGTTCACCGACACGGTTCCGGCGACGAGCCGCTCGGACACCCTGTGCGCGCGCGACAGGTCGGACGTCCACAGCGACGCCGCGAGCCCGTACTCGGTCGCGTTCGCCAGCGCCACGGCCTCCTCCTCCGTGTCGAACGGATGCACCACCACGAGAGGTCCGAACACCTCGCTGCGGTGCAGGTCGTGACCGGCGTCCAGCCCGGTGACGATCGCGGGCCGGAGGTACGCGTCGGACCCGGTGATCGTGACCCGCTCGCCGCCGCTGACGAGGCCCCCGTCGCGTGCGCCGGCCTCGATCGCCGGGCTGACGTCGTCGGCGTGCGCGGTGCTGATCAGGCTGCCGTTGCCGGGCCCGCCGGAGAGCGGGTCGGCGGGCTCGTACGCGCGGGAGGCCGCCACGAGAAGCTCCAGGAACTCGTCGTGCACCGCCCTTTCGACGAGCACGCGGGAGTTCGCCGAGCAGACCTGGCCCTGGTTGTAGAAGGCCCCGAAGGCGGCCTTCTCCGCGGCGGTGCCGAGGTCCGCGTCGGCGAAGACGAGGTTGGCGCTCTTGCCGCCGGCCTCCAGCGCGACGCGCTTCATGTTCGAGGACCCCGCGTCGATCAGCAGCCGCTTCGCGACGGCCGTGGACCCGGTGAACGCCAGCACGTCGACGTCCGGATGCCGGGCGATCCTGCTCCCGACATCCGAGCCCCGTCCGGGCACGACGTTCAGCACCCCGGCCGGCACCCCGGCCTCGAGCGCCAGGTCCGCGAGCCGCAGCGCGGTCAGCGACGTCTCCGTCGCCGGCTTGTGGACGACGCTGTTGCCCGCGGCGAGGGCCGGGGCGAGCTTCCAGGCGGCGATCTCGAGCGGGTAGTTCCACGGGGTGATCGCACCGACCACGCCCAGCGGCACGCGGCGCACCAGCGCGGTGGATCCGGGCGGCGTCGCCGGGATCTCGTCGGTGCGCTTGTCGGCGAGCTCCCCGTACCAGCGGAACGTCTCCGCCGCGCCCGGCACGTCCACGGTGAGCGTCTGCGCGATCGGCTTGCCCGAGTCGAGCGTCTCCAGCAGCGCCAGCTCCTCCAGGTTCTCCTGGATGAGATCCGCCAGCGCGATCAGCACCCGCCCGCGGTCGGCGGCGCCGATCCGGCTCCAGGCGCCCCCGTCGAACGCGCGGCCGTCGATCCGGAGGTCGCGGGCGCGGGTCTGCCAGTCGATGGTGGTCATGCGGTTCTTCCTTCGATCATGGTGTCGATCGCCGTCCAGGCCATCAGGACGGCGGCGTCCAGGAGTGCGCGCTCCGCGGTCGGCCCGACGCAGGCGGCGGCGAACTCCTTCTGGTGGTTGCCGTGCGGCAGCGAGTCGACGCCGATGTACGGGTGGATGGCGGGGACGAGCAGCGACACGTTCCCCATGTCCGTGGAGGCGCGGTTCATCCGGCCGGCCACCGCCGGATCGGCGAAGACGCGGCCCCGCTCGCGCGCCGCGCGCCGGTACGCGGCGAGCGCGCGCTCGTCGGTGCGGAACTCGGCGTACGGCTTCGACTCGGGGGTGATCGTCAGCG
Organism: Microbacterium sp. EF45047; assembly: GCF_028472845.1. Lineage (NCBI taxonomy): Bacteria > Bacillati > Actinomycetota > Actinomycetes > Micrococcales > Microbacteriaceae > Microbacterium > Microbacterium sp. EF45047. Next base: position 1,900,403 of record NZ_CP069429.1, read on the forward strand.
CCGCCCCGGTGGCGAGGGCGCCCGCCTCGAAGCAGCGGCGCACGCGCTCCTCCAGTTCGGCGAGCTCCTCGAGCGTGTTCGCCCGCCAGTACCAGCGCCCCTCGGTGCGCTCCGGGATCGCGTTCGGCGCGTCGCCGCCGAGGGTCTGGATGCCGTGCACCCGGGTGTCCGCGGGCAGCTGCTGGCGCAGCAGGCCGATCGCGACCTGCGCGATCAGGAAGGCGTCGTTGGCGTTCACGCCCTGGTCCGGATAGGCGGCGGCGTGCGCCGACACGCCCTGGTACGCGACGTGGCTGTGCGCCACGGCGAACGGACGCGCCTCGGCCACATCGACCGGCGCCGGATGCACCATCATCGCGAGGTCCAGATCCGCGAACGCGCCGTGCTCGATCATCTCGATCTTGCCGCCGCCGCCCTCCTCGGCCGGCGTCCCGTAGACGCGGACGGTGATGCCGAGCTCGTCGGCGACGCGGGCCAGCGCGAGTCCCGCGCCGACGGCGCTGGCGGCGATGAGGTTGTGCCCGCAGGCGTGACCGAGCCCGGGCAGCGCGTCGTACTGTACCAGCGGGACGGCGGGCGCTACGGGAAGTGGAACGCCGTGGGCCTGGGCACCTACGCGGTGGGCCTGCTCGTGCAGCTGCCGTTCATGGTCACCCCGCTCTACACCGGCCCACTCGGCGTCGCCCTGGCCGACGTGGACGTCGCCTGGATCGTCGGCTTCCTGGCCAGCGGCGCGCTCTACCTCGTCCTCACCCGGCTGGTGCCGCGCCCCGAGCCGGTCACCGCGGCGACCGGATCCGTCGCGCGGGGCTGATCCGCTGCAGACGCCACGGAGGGCCGGCGCGATCGCGCCGGCCCTCCGCCGTAGGCTGGGACGGTGCCCGCACCGCTCACGCTCCCCCGGATCGTCTGGGGCGCCGGCCCGAGCCGCGCCCTGCTCGTCCACGGCCTCGGCTCCTCCGCGGCCCTGATGTGGCGCATCGGCGTCGCGCTCGCGGATGCCGGATGGCAGGCCACGGCCGTCGATCTGCGCGGCCACGGCGACGCCCCGCGCGCCCTGGACTACACCGTCGGCGCCTACGCGGCCGATCTCGCCGCGACCGCGCCGGACGGCGGCGGCGCGTGGGACGCCGTGATCGGGCACTCCCTGGGCGGCGCCGCCGGCGTGGTCGCGGCGGCCGGGCATCCGCACTGGACCCGGCGCCTGGTGCTCATCGACCCGGCGATCCACGTCGCCGGCCGGGACGCCGGGATCATCCGCCGCAGCCAGGAGCGGGCCTTCGCCGACCCGTCCGAGGCCACGGTGCGCGCCGAACATCCGCACTGGCATCCGCAGGACGTCGAGCTCAAGGTGGACGCCGTCCGCCGCGCCAGCGCGTGGGCCGTCGCGGAGACCAGCGCCCAGAACCGGCCATGGGACGTGCGCGAGCAGGCCGCGCGCCTCACCGTGCCCACGCACATCATCGGCGCCGATCCGGAGGTGTACAGCCTGTTCACCGGGGAGCTGGCGGCATCCGTCCTGGAGAACCCGCGCATCACCATGTCGATCGTGGCGGGCGCCGGCCACTCCCCGCACCGCGACAAGCCCGACGAGACCGTCCACGAGATCCTGGAGGCCCTGCGATGACCGCCTCAGACCCCGCCGCCTCAGACCCCGCCGCGCACCTGCCCGACGACCTGCTCGCGCGGATCCGCGAGCGCGCCCCGATCCACGACCGGGAGAACACCTTCCCCCAGCAGGACCTCGACGAGCTGCGGGATGCCGGATACCTGCGCATCCTCGTCCCGGAGGCACGGGGCGGCGCCGGGCTCGGGCTGGAGCAGGCGGCGCTGCTGCAGCAGCGCCTGGCGACGGCCTCCCCCGCCACCGCCCTCGCGGTCAACATGCACCTGGTGTGGACCGGGGTCGCGAAAGTGTTCGGCGACCGCGGCGTCCCGGGCCTGGAGTTCGTGCAGGACGGCGCCGCCGCCGGCGAGGTATACGCGTTCGGCATCAGCGAGGCCGGCAACGACCTGGTGCTGTTCGGCAGCAGCGCCGAGGCCGCGCCGCGTCCGGACGGCGGCTACGCGTTCACCGGCACCAAGATCTTCACCTCCCTCGCACCGGTCTGGACGAGGCTCGGCCTGCACGGGCTGGACACCGCGAGCGAGGACGCGCCGAAGCTCGTCTTCGCGTTCGTGGATCGCACGGATGCCGTCGCCACGAGCGGCGACTGGGACACCCTCGGCATGCGGGGCACCCAGAGCCGCACTACGCGCCTGAACGGCGCCGTCGCCGCGCCGGAGCACGTCGTGCGGCGGATCGATCCCGGCCCGAACCCGGATCCGATCGTGTTCGGCATCTTCAGCGTGTTCGAGATCCTGCTCGCCTCCGTGTACACCGGCATCGCCCGGCGGGCCCTCGACCTGGCGGTGGCGACCGCGCAGACCCGGCGCTCCACCCTTCGGCACGCTCAGGGCGCGGTTCAGCGGCCGTACAGCCAGGACCCGGACATCCGCTGGCGCATCGCCGACATGGCCCTCGCCTACGACGCCCTGCCGCCGCAGATCGCCGCCCTCGCACGCGACGTGGACGAACAGGCCGACCACGGGGCCCGATGGTTCACGCTGCTGTCCGGCGTCAAGCACCGCGCGGTCACGATGTCCAAGCGGGTCGTTGACGAGGCGATGCTCGTCGCCGGCGGCGGCTCCTACTTCACCGGCAACGAGCTCTCCCGGCTGTACCGGGACGTGCTCGCCGGGATGTTCCACCCCTCCGACCCCGAGTCGGCGCACGCCACCGCCGCCACCGCGTGGCTGGGGCCGCTCGAGTCCTGAATCCGAAGCTCCAGGCGGACTGAGGCTTCGCTTTCGGTTGTCAAGCTCGCTCGCGACCTGAACCGGGTGTTCTTCACCACGGGCGGCGGCGAGGCGGTGGAGACGGCGTTCAAGCTGGCCAAACAGTACTGGCGCCTGGGCCGGGAAGCCTGGCAAGCACAAGGTGATCTCCCGCGCGGTCGCCTATCACGGCACGCCCCACGGAGCGCTGGCGATCACCGGCATCCCGGCGATGAAGGAGATGTTCGAGCCCGTCGCCCCCGGAGGGTTCCGGGTGCCGAACACGAACTTCTACCGCGCGGCGGAGGCGGGCGGGCCCGCCGACGACGAGGAGGCGTTCGGGAGGTGGGCGGCGGACCGGATCGAGGAGATGATCCTGTTCGAGGGACCGGACACCGTCGCGGCCGTGTTCCTGGAGCCGGTGCAGAACTCGGGCGGATGCTTTCCGCCGCCTCCGGGCTACTTCGCCCGGGTGCGCGAGAACTGCGACCGTCACGATGTCCTTCTGGTCTCCGACGAGGTGATCTGCGCGTTCGGCCGGCTGGGGCACACGTTCGCCTGCGAGGGCTACGGCTACGTCCCGGACATGATCACGTGCGCCAAGGCGATGACGAGCGGGTACGCGCCGATCGGCGCGACCATCGTGTCGGATCGGATCTACGAGCCGTTCTCCACGGGGCAGACCTTCTTCCCGCACGGGTACACCTTCGGCGGGCACCCGGTGTCGGCGGCGGTCGCCCTGGAGAACCTCGACATCTTCGACGAGGAGAGGCTGAACGCGCACGTTTCTGTCGAAGGCGCTGTTCGAGGCCGGGCTGTACTGCCGCGCCGACGACCGGGGCGACCCGGTGATCCAGCTCGCCCCGCCGCTCACGGTCGGCGCCGCGGAGTTCCGCGAGATCGCGGACATCCTCCGCGGGGTCCTCGGCGAGGCGGCCCGCATCCTCTGAGAGCCCGTCCGTCGAGCGGACGTCGACAGGCTCAGGGGCGTCCTCGCTCAGCGACCGGGCTCCGCGTCGTAGACCTGCTCCCCTTCCACCCACGTGCCGAGCACCCGCGTGCTGCCGATCTCGTCGGCCGGTCCGTCGGACGGGTCCCGGTCGAGCAGTGCGAGGCGCCGCCCGCGCGCACCTCGTCGTGTGGATTCGCGGCAGTGCCCGGCATGAGACCTCCCCATCGAGTTCCGACTGCCGGTAGTCAATCACAAGAGCCGACCGAGGTACAGCGAAAAACGAAGCATACGGAGCACTTTGCGACGATATCCGTTGCATTCGCCGAATCGAGCAACGGATATCCGGGATCAGCGTCCGTCGAAGTTGAACGCCTTCAGCAGCTCGCCGACCGCCTTGTCGCGCTGCTCCCCGCCGTGCTCGAACATGTGCGTGACGTGGGTGCGCAGGTGGTTCTCCAGCAGCAGCCGGTTCAGGGATTCGAGGGACCGCTGGATCGCACGGGACTGCGTGATGATGTCCATGCAGTACTCCTCGTTCTCGATCATCCGCGCGATCCCGCGCAGCTGACCCTCGAGGATGCTGGTGCGGTGCAGGGCGCGCTTCTTGATGTCGTCGATCACCCTTCGAGCGTAGTCCGCACGAGCCCGGCGGGATCCGCCGGCACGTCCATGAAAGGATGGCGGCATGTCGCGTACGCCGATGGCGCTGCTGTCCCCCGCCGATCAGGAGCGGCTGCGCGGCCTGCGGCGGATGAAGGCGGTCGCGCTGGGCGCGCTGCTGGCCATGGCGATCGCCTTCGTGTTCGCGTTCTGGCTGCAGGAGCGGCATCCGTGGCTGGCCTATCTGCGCGCCGCGGCCGAAGGCGGCATGGTCGGGGCGCTGGCGGACTGGTTCGCGGTCACCGCCCTGTTCCGCCGCCCGCTCGGCCTGCCGATCCCGCACACCGCGATCATCCCGACCCGCAAGGACGAGATCGGCCGCTCCCTGGGCGAGTTCGTGGAGGCGAACTTCCTGTCCGCGGAGGTCGTGCGCGCCAAGCTCGCGACGACGTCCGTGGCGCGCCGCTTCGGCGACTGGCTGCGCCGGCCCGCGCACGCCGAGCGGGTCGCCGCCGAGGGCGCGACCGTCGCCACCGCCGTGCTGCACGCGCTCAGCGACGACGACGTGCGCGACCTGATCGCCGATCTCGCCCGCGAGCACCTTGTCGCGCCGGAGTGGGGACCGCCGGCGGGCGCCTGGCTGCAGCGGATCGTCGAGGCCGACGCGCACCGCGGCGCGGTGGATCTCGCCGTGGACAGCATCGCCACCTGGCTGGACGGCAACGCGGAGGCGTTCTCCGGCCTGGTGTCGCGCCGCCTGCCGGCCTGGGTGCCGCGGATCGCGCAGCGGCTGGTCGACGAGACCGTGTACAACGAGGCGGTGAAGTTCGTCCGCGCCGTGCAGGCGGATGCCGGGCATCCGGCCCGCCGCGCTCTCGACGGCTACCTCGCCCGCCTCGCCGACGGCCTGCAGCACGACCCGGCGGTGCGCGCCCGCTTCGAGGGCGCCAAGGCGGCCATGTTCGACAGTCCCCGCGTCGCGGCGCTGGCCGCGGAGGCGTGGAACACCGCGAAGAACGGGCTGCTCACGGCTCTCGCCGACCCGGAGAGCGGGCTGCGGCGGCGCGCCGCCACGGCCCTGACCGAGGTGGGCGAGCGGCTGGCCACGGATGCCGCCCTGCAGGCCCGCGTGGACGGCTGGGCCACCGAGGCGGCGGTGTTCCTCGTCGACCGCTACCGGCACGACATCGCCTCGATCATCACCGATACCGTGGAGCGGTGGGACGCCGCCGAGACCACCGAGAAGATCGAGCTCATGGTCGGTCGCGACCTGCAGTACATCCGCCTGAACGGCACGGTCGTGGGCGCCCTCGCGGGCCTGGCGATCTTCGCCGTCGCCCACAACCTGATCCCCGGAGCATGACATGGCACTCTCGCACGACCCCCTCTGGCCCCGCGCGGGCTCCTGGCCGGCCTTCGACGACGCGGCGGATGCCGTGCTGCTCGGCGTCCCCGCCTGGCGCAGCTCGCTGTCGCCGACCGGCGCGCACGCGACCCCGGCGGCCGTGCGCGAGGCGCTGGCCCGGTACAGCCCGACCCTGATGGGCCCGCCCGCGGTGGACCTGAACGCGGTGCTGCGGATCGCGGATGCCGGGGACGTGTCCGAACCGGACGGCGAGGAGGGCATCGCGGCGGTCGTGCAGCGGGTGCGCGAGTTCGGCCCGGCCTTCACGATCGCGCTCGGCGGCGACAACTCGGTGACCTACCCCGTCGCGCGCGGGGCCCGGGCGACCGGTCTGATCACCTTCGACGCGCACTTCGACCTGCGCGACGGCGTCTCCAACGGCTCCCCGGTGCGCCGACTCGTGGAGGACGCCCCCGACGAGGAGCGGATCGACCCGCGGCGGATCGTGCAGATCGGCATCGCCGACTTCACGAACTCGGTCGCCTACGCGCAGCGCGCCGCCGACTGGGGCATCCGAGTGATCGCTCTCGACGAGCTGCGCCGCCGCGGCATCCCGGACGTCCTCGCTGAGGCCCTCGAGATCGCCGGGGCCGGGGACGGCGCCCGCGTGCACCTCGACATCGACGTGGACGTGTGCGACCGGTCGGTCGCACCCGGCTGCCCGGCCAGCGCGCCCGGCGGGCTCGCCGCGTGGGAGCTGCGCGCCCTCACCCGCGGTGTCGCCTCGGACGCCCGCGTCGTCAGCGCCGACCTCGTCGAGGTGGACGCGACGGCGGATGCCGAGGACGCGCGCACCGTGCGCCTGACCGCGCTGTGTGTGCTGGAGCTGCTCGCAGGGCTTGCCTCGCGCTGAGACCGCGCCTCCTCCGGAGGTCGGCGGGCCGACCCTAGGATGAGGGCTGTGACCGCCGCATCCGTGACACCGCACACCTGGACCGAACGCCTCCGCTACGTCAGCGACCCCACCGCCCAGAGGTCCCTCGCCGGCAAGAGCCTCGGGGTGGCCATCGCCTGCGTCCTCGGGATCGGCGTCGGGATCGGGTTCATCCTGCTCGGCGTGCCGCTGGTCGGCTGGATCGTGATCGGCCTGGCGATCGCGGCGATCCTGGTCTGGCTCGCGATCGCGGCGAACGCGGTCGGGAAGGGGATCGCCGACGCCGGCATCGACGCCTCGATGAAGGTGATCACGCTGTCCCTGAAGGACTACGAGGCCGTGAAGGCCCGGGCCACGACCAAGGCGCGCAGGATGGTGCTCTTCGCCCCGATGCTCGGCAGCGCGGCCACCGTGCACGTCGGACTCAACGGCCGCACCGGCGAAGAGGTCCACCGCGCCCTGCAGCTCCTCGGCGCGGCCGCCGCACAGCACGGCATCACGTTCACCCGCAACACCTGAGTCCGGCGTCAGCGCACCGGAACGCCGTCCTTCCAGACCCGCGCCACCAGCGGCACGCCGGGGCGGTAGGCCAGGTGCACGCGGGTCGGGGCGTCCAGCAGCACCAGGTCGGCGCGCCTGCCCGGCGCGATGACGCCGATGTCATCGCGCCGGAGCGCGGCGGCCCCGCCGGCGGTCGCGGCCCAGACCGCCTCCGCCGTGGTCATGCCCATGTCGCGCACGGCGACGGCGATGCAGAACGGCATCGACGAGGTGAAGCTCGACCCGGGGTTGGTGTCGCATGCCAGCGCCACGGTCACCCCGGCGTCGATGAGGCGCCGCGCGTCCGGATAGGGCTGGCGCGTGGAGAACTCCACGCCCGGCAGCAGGGTGAGCACGGTGTCGGATGCGGCGAGCGCGGCGACGTCCGCGTCGGTGAGGTAGGTGCCGTGGTCGACGGATGCCGCGCCGAGCTCGACCGCCAGCTGCACGCCCTCACCGGGGCCGAGCTGGCTGGCGTGCAGGCGCGGCTGCAGCCCGCGCGCGATGCCGGCCTGGAGCACCCGCCGCGACTGCGGCACCGTGAAGGCCCCGGTCTCGCAGAACACGTCGATCCACTTCGCGTGCGGCGCGCACGCGTCCAGCATCTCCCCGACGACGAGGTCGACGTACTCGTCGGCGCGGCCGGCGTACTCGGCCGGCACGACGTGCGCGCCCAGGAACGTCACCTCCTCGGTGACCTCGGCGGCGAGCCGCACCAGCCGCTCCTCGGTGGCGACGTCGAGCCCGTATCCGCTCTTGATCTCCACCGTCGTCGTGCCCTGGGCGTGCATCTCGTCGAGGAAGCCGCGCAGCCGCTCGCGCAGCTGGTCGTCGCTCGCGCCGCGAGTGGCGGTCACGGTCGAGCGGATGCCGCCCGCGGCGTACTTCTCGCCGGCCATGCGCGCTTCGAATTCGGCGGCGCGATCGCCGCCGAAGACGAGGTGGCTGTGGCTGTCCACGAACCCGGGGATGACCGCCCGGCCGCCGGCGTCGACGACCTCGGCGGCGCCGCGGCCGCTCTCCCCGGATGCCCGGACCGGGGCATCCGGGGCGGCGCCGACCCATGCGATCCGGCCATCCTCGATGAGCACGGCGGCATCGTGCAGCGTGCCGCAGCGGTCGCCGGCGGCGCCGGGGTCGTTGGTGGTCAGCTCCCCGATGTTCGTGATCAGCGTGGCGCTCACAGCATCGGCACCTTCAGGCCGCGCTCGCGGGCGACCTCGCGCGCGTGCTCGTAGCCGGCGTCCACATGCCGCATCACGCCGGTGCCGGGGTCGTTGGTGAGCACCCGCTCCAGCTTCTGCGCGGCGAGCTCGGTGCCGTCGGCCACGGTGACCTGGCCGGCGTGGATGCTGCGGCCGATGCCGACACCGCCGCCGTGGTGGATGGACACCCACGCCGCGCCGGAGGCGGTGTTCAGCAGCGCGTTCAGCAGCGGCCAGTCGGCGATCGCGTCGGAGCCGTCCTTCATGGCTTCGGTCTCGCGGTACGGCGAGGCCACCGAGCCGGAGTCGAGGTGGTCTCGGCCGATCACGATCGGCGCCTTCAGCTCGCCCGAGGCGACCATCTCGTTGAACTTCAGGCCGGCGAGGTGGCGCTCCTTGTAGCCGAGCCAGCAGATGCGCGCGGGCAGGCCCTCGAAGTGCACCTTCTCCCCCGCCTTCTTCAGCCAGCGGTGCAGGGCGGCGTCCTCCGGGAACAGCTCGGCGATGGCGCGGTCGGTCTTGTAGATGTCCTCCGGGTCGCCCGAGAGAGCGGCCCAGCGGAACGGGCCGCGGCCCTCCTCGAACTGCGGGCGGATGTAGGCCGGCACGAAGCCGGGGAACGCGAACGCGCGGTCGAAGCCGCCGAGCTGCGCCTCGGCCCGGATCGAGTTGCCATAGTCGAACACCGCGGCGCCGGCGTCCTGGAAGTCGACCATGGCCCGCACGTGCGCGGCCATCGACTCCCGCGAGCGGCGGGTGAACTCCTCCGGGTCGCGCTCGGCCTCGGCCTTCCAGTCCTCGACCGAGATGCCGATCGGGAGGTATGCGAGCGGGTCGTGCGCGCTGGTCTGGTCGGTGACGATGTCGATCGGCACGCCGCGGCGGAACAGTTCCGGGAACACCTCGGCGGCGTTGCCGACGATGCCGACCGAGAGGGCCTCGCCGGCCTGCTTGGCGGCCACGGCACGGGCCACCGCGGTGTCGAGGTCGGTGTGGTACTCGTCCAGGTAGCCGTGGTCCACGCGGCGGGCCAGGCGGGTCTCGTCGACGTCGACGATGAGGCAGGCGCCCTCGTTCAGCGTGACCGCGAGCGGCTGCGCGCCGCCCATGCCGCCGGCGCCGCCGGTGAGGGACAGCGTGCCCTTGAGCGAGTCGCGGCCGAGCGAGCGGGCGACGGCGGCGAAGGTCTCGTAGGTGCCCTGCAGGATGCCCTGCGAGCCGATGTAGATCCACGAGCCGGCGGTCATCTGGCCGTACATGGTCAGGCCCAGCGACTCGAGCCGACGGAACTCGGGCCAGGTGGCCCAGTCGCCGACGAGGTTCGAGTTCGCGATGAGCACGCGCGGCGCCCACTCGTGGGTGCGGAACACGCCGACCGGCTTGCCGGACTGCACCAGCAGGGTCTCGTCGGGCTCCAGCTCGTCGAGGGTGCGCACGATCGCGTCGTACGCCTCCCAGTTGCGGGCGGCGCGGCCGGTGCCGCCGTAGACGACGAGGTCCTCGGGGTGCTCGGCGACCTCGGGGTCGAGGTTGTTCATCAGCATCCGCTTGGCGGCCTCGGCGCCCCAGCTCTTCGCGGTGCGCTCGTTGCCGCGCGGGGCGCGGACGCTCCGCCCCTGGTGGCCGATCCCGTTGGCGGCGGTCGCAGTGGTGGTCGCGGTGGTGGTGTCAGACATTCGCGTGCTCCTTCGCAGTGCGGAGGACCTCGCCCGAGCGCACGAGCTCGGTGACGGCCTCCATGTCGGGTGAGAGGAAATGGTCGGGTCCGGGGCCTTCGGTCACGGTGCGGACGAGGTCGCGCACCGCGCCGGTGGCGGGTCCGGCCTCGAGCGGCGCGCGCAGGTCGAGCGCGCGGGCGCCCGTGAGGATCTCGATGGCGAGGACGCGGGCGAGTCCGTCGATCGCGCGCCGCAGCTTGCGGGCTGCGGCCCAGCCCATCGAGACGTGGTCCTCCTGCATCGCCGAGGACGGGATGGAGTCGACGGATGCCGGGGCGGCGAGCCGCTTCAGCTCCGATACGATGCCGGCGGCGGCGTACTGGGCGATCATGAGCCCGGAGTCCACGCCCACCTCGTGGGCGAGGAAGGGCGGCAGGCCGTGGCTGCGCGCCGGGTCGAGGGCGCGGTCCGTGCGGCGCTCGGAGACGGATGCCACGTCGGCGACCGAGATCGCGAGGAAGTCGAGGACCGCGGCGACAGGGGCGCCGTGGAAGTTGCCGTTCGATTCGATGCGTCCGTCGGCGGTGACCACGGGGTTGTCGACGACGGAGGCCAGCTCGCGCTCCGCGATCGTCGCGGCGTGCGCCATGGTGTCGCGGGCGGCGCCGTGCACCTGCGGAGAGCAGCGCAGCGAGTAGGCGTCCTGCACGCGCCCGTCCTCCGGGCCCTTGTGGCTGGCCACCATGGGCGAGTCGCCGAGGAAGGCGCGCAGGTTCGCGGCCGAGGCGGCCTGGCCGACCTGGGGGCGCAGCGCCATCAGATCGGCGGCGAACACGGCATCCGTGCCCAGCTGCGACTCGATCGACATCGCGGCGGCGAGGTCGGCGGTGGTGACCAGCGTCTCCAGGTCGTGCAGCGCGAGCACGAGCATCCCGAGCATGCCGTCGGTGCCGTTGATGAGGGCGAGCCCCTCCTTCTCCACGAGCACCAGCGGCTCGATGCCCGCGGCGGCGAGCGCCTGGGCCGCCGGCATCAGCTCGCCGTGGGCGTCGCGCACCTCGCCTTCGCCCATCGCGGCGAGCGCGATGTGGGCGAGCGGGGCGAGGTCGCCGGAGCAGCCGAGCGAGCCGTACTCGCGCACGATCGGGGTGATCCCCGCATTCAGCATGGCCGCGTAGGCGTCGACGACCGCCGGGCGCACGCCCGTGTGGCCGGAGGCGAGCGTCTGCAGGCGCAGCAGCTGCAGCGCGCGGACGACCTCGGTCTCCACCTCGGAGCCGGTGCCGGCGGCGTGCGAGCGGATCAGGCTGACCTGCAGCTGACGGCGGCGCTCCGGGGCGATGAAGGTGGTGGCGAGGGCGCCGAACCCGGTGGAGACGCCGTAGTGCGGCTTGGGATCGGCCGCCATGCCGTCGATGACGGCGCGGGCCGCGGCGACGCGGTCACGGGCGCTGTCGGCGATGGTGACGGGGGCGTGGTGGCGGGCGACGGCGACGACGTCCGCGGGAGTGAGCGGCGTCGCGCCGATGACGATCGGGGAGGTTTCCTGCATGCTTCGATTCCACACCCTGGGGGTGCCGGGCGGAGGGGCGGAATGACAGACTGTGTCTGTGATCCCAGACGAACTCGCCCGCCCCGAGGCGCGCCCGCAGGTTCCCGCGGCGGACCAGACCCTGCGCATCCTCCGCCATCTCGCGCGGCGGCCGGCGCCGGTGGCGGCATCCGCGCTCTCCCGGGACCTCGGCATCCCGAGGTCGACGGTCTACCACCTGCTGGCGACGCTCGAGGCGCACGGCTTCGTGGTGCGGCTGCCGCAGGAGCGGCGCTGGGGTCTGGGCACCAGCGCCTTCGAGCTCGCCGGCGGCTACGCCCGACAGGAGCCCCTGGCACGTCTCGGCCGGCCCCTGGTCGCAGGCCTCGCCGACCGCCTGGGCGAGAGCGCTCACCTCGCGGTGATGAGCGGACGAGACGTGCTGTACATCGTGGAGGAGCGGGCGCTGCGCCGCCCGGCGCTGGTGACCGAGGTCGGGGTGCGCCTGCCCGCGCACCTCACCGCCACCGGCCGCGCGATGCTCGCCGCGCTGCCGGCCTCGCAGGTGCGCGCGCTGTATCCGGACGTCTCGGCGTTCACCGAGCGCACCGGGCGCGGCCCGTCGAAGCCGTCTGAGCTGAGGGAGCTGCTGCGCCAGGTGCGGCGCACCGGGGTGGCGACCGAGGACGGCGAGGTGACCGAGGGCTTCCGCTCGGTCGCCGTGGCCGTGCGCGATCACGCCGGGTGGCCGACCGCCGCAGTCGCGGTGACCTGGGCGGCGGACGCCGGCGTCGACCTGGGGGCGGTGACGGATGCCGTGGCCGGTGCCGCCCGCACGCTGGAGCGACGCACCGGACGGCGCGACCGGCCGGGCGCGTCACCGTGACCGAATCATCGTGGCGCCGCGCACGGGAGGTGAGCGCCCCGGGACAGGGGCGTTAAACGCGAAAGAGCCACCCAGCACTGGGTGGCTCTTTCACAGAAGAAGTCCGGCGGTGTCCTACTCTCCCACAGGGTCCCCCCTGCAGTACCATCGGCGCTGTGAGGCTTAGCTTCCGGGTTCGGAATGTGTCCGGGCGTTTCCCTCACGCTATGGCCGCCGAAACACTGTTGACATGTTCATCGGCAACACACTCGTGTGGTGTGTTGTTTGGTTCCGACCGTACGTCGAGAACCACAAAGTGGACGCGAGCTTTCTCAAGGGAAAGTGTTATCAAGTCGTCGGCTTATTAGTACCAGTCAGCTGCACCCATTGCTGGGCTTCCACATCTGGCCTATCAACCCAGTCGTCTGGCTGGGAGCCTCTCCACCCGAGGGTGATGGAAGTCTCATCTTGAGGCCGGCTTCCCGCTTAGATGCTTTCAGCGGTTATCCATCCCGAACGTAGCTAACCAGCGGTGCTCCTGGCGGAACAACTGGCACACCAGAGGTTCGTCCAACCCGGTCCTCTCGTACTAGGGTCAGATCCTCTCAAACTTCCTACGCGCGCAGCGGATAGGGACCGAACTGTCTCACGACGTTCTAAACCCAGCTCGCGTACCGCTTTAATGGGCGAACAGCCCAACCCTTGGGACCTACTCCAGCCCCAGGATGCGACGAGCCGACATCGAGGTGCCAAACCATGCCGTCGATATGGACTCTTGGGCAAGATCAGCCTGTTATCCCCGAGGTACCTTTTATCCGTTGAGCGACAGCGCTTCCACAAGCCACTGCCGGATCACTAGTCCCGACTTTCGTCCCTGCTCGACCTGTCAGTCTCACAGTCAAGCTCCCTTGTGCACTTACACTCGACACCTGATTGCCAACCAGGTTGAGGGAACCTTTGGGCGCCTCCGTTACTCTTTGGGAGGCAACCGCCCCAGTTAAACTACCCACCAGGCACTGTCCCTGAACCGGATCACGGTTTGAAGTTAGATATCCAGAGTGACCAGAGTGGTATTTCAACAATGACTCCACCCGAACTGGCGTCCGAGCTTCACCGTCTCCCACCTATCCTACACAAGCCACACCGAACACCAATACCAAGCTGTAGTAAAGGTCACGGGGTCTTTCCGTCCTGCTGCGCGTAACGAGCATCTTTACTCGTAATGCAATTTCGCCGAGTTCGCGGTTGAGACAGTTGGGAAGTCGTTACGCCATTCGTGCAGGTCGGAACTTACCCGACAAGGAATTTCGCTACCTTAGGATGGTTATAGTTACCACCGCCGTTTACTGGGGCTTAAATTCTCAGCTTCGCCTTGCGGCTAACCGGTCCTCTTAACCTTCCAGCACCGGGCAGGCGTCAGTCCGTATACATCGTCTTGCGACTTCGCACGGACCTGTGTTTTTAGTAAACAGTCGCTACCCACTAGTCTCTGCGGCCCCCACGCCCTTTCGGAGCAAGTCCTAATAAGCGGAGGGCCCCCTTCTCCCGAAGTTACGGGGGCATTTTGCCGAGTTCCTTAACCACGATTCTCTCGATCTCCTTGGTATTCTCTACCTGACCACCTGAGTCGGTTTGGGGTACGGGCGGCTAGAACCTCGCGTCGATGCTTTTCTCGGCAGCATAGGATCACCCACTTTTCATCCGCATCGTGTCTCAGCCTGTATGAGCCGCGGATTTGCCTACGACTCGGCCTACGCACTTGCACCAGGACAACCATCGCCTGGCTTGGGCTACCTTCCTGCGTCACACCTGTTAATACGCTAGCCGCACCAGCATGGGGTCGCGCGCTCCCCACCACGATGCCACCCGAAGGCGGCGGTGTGATGGTTCGGGCGCTTAGCACCACTGGATTGACTGGGGCGGTTCTTCGCCGGTACGGGAATATCAACCCGTTGTCCATCGACTACGCCTGTCGGCCTCGCCTTAGGTCCCGACTTACCCAGGGAAGATTAGCTTGACCCTGGAACCCTTGGTCTTCCGGAGGACGTGTTTCTCACACGTCTTTCGCTACTCATGCCTGCATTCTCACTCGTGTGGCCTCCACGGCTAGATCACTCTGCCGCTTCACCGCCCACACGACGCTCTCCTACCCATCAACACGGCTGGACCACGAAGGCCTACCAAAAATGTCAATGCCACAACTTCGGTGGCGTGCTTGAGCCCCGTTACATTGTCGGCGCGGAATCACTTGACCAGTGAGCTATTACGCACTCTTTCAAGGGTGGCTGCTTCTAAGCCAACCTCCTGGTTGTCTGAGCAACTCCACATCCTTTTCCACTTAGCACGCGCTTTGGGACCTTAGATGGTGGTCTGGGTTGTTTCCCTCTCGACTATGAAGCTTATCCCCCACAGTCTCACTGCTGCGCTCTCACTTACCGGCATTCGGAGTTTGGCTGACGTCAGTAACCTGGTGGGGCCCATCGGCCATCCAGTAGCTCTACCTCCGGCAAGAAACACGCAACGCTGCACCTAAATGCATTTCGGAGAGAACCAGCTATCACGAAGTTTGATTGGCCTTTCACCCCTATCCACAGCTCATCCCCTCAGTTTTCAACCTAAGTGGGTTCGGCCCTCCACGACGTCTTACCGTCGCTTCAGCCTGGCCATGGATAGATCACTTCGCTTCGGGTCTAGGACATGCGACTCAAACGCCCTATTCAGACTCGCTTTCGCTACGGCTACCCCACACGGGTTAACCTCGCCACATATCACTAACTCGCAGGCTCATTCTTCAAAAGGCACGCTGTCACACCTACCAGGGGTGCTCCAACGGTTTGTAAGCAAACGGTTTCAGGTACTATTTCACTCCCCTCCCGGGGTACTTTTCACCTTTCCCTCACGGTACTTGTCCGCTATCGGTCATCTGGGAGTATTTAGGCTTATCAGGTGGTCCTGACAGATTCACACGGGATTTCTCGGGCCCCGTGCTACTTGGGATACACTCCACGCTGCGAACCGCATTTCGACTACGGGGCTGGCACCCACTACGGCTGGCCTTTCAAGACCATTCGTCTATACGATCGCATCACGTCGGCCACTCGGCAGAACGACCAGGAGAGTCCCGCAACCCCGGATATGCAACGCCTGCCGGCTCTCACACACACCCGGTTTAGCCTCATCCGCTTTCGCTCGCCACTACTCACGGAATCACGGTTGTTTTCTCTTCCTGTGGGTACTGAGATGTTTCACTTCCCCACGTTCCCTCTACCCGCCCTATATATTCAGACGGGAGTCACCAGGTCGGCACGCCGCCCGGCGGGGTTTCCCCATTCGGAGATCCTCGGATCAAAACTCGCTTATCAGTTCCCCGAGGCTTATCGCAGATTGCTACGTCCTTCTTCGGCTCCAGATGCCAAGGCATCCACCGTTTGCTCTTAAAGACTTGAAATCACATGAGCACGACCAACCCCAAAAGGGCCGGTCGAAGTTTTCTTTAAGATGCTCGCGTCCACTGTGTAGTTCTCAAAGTACGGGCGGTCCCCCTCCCCCACCACCACCACGGCGACAGAAGAAAGGGCCACGAGGTCCAGTCCAACCCGAAAGCCGGCCCGGTCCCTCAGGACCCAACAGCGTGCAGACGCCCCGCTCACCACCCCCCACCTTCCAACCACCGAAGCGGCGTACTAGCAGAAGACAGCTGCGCTGACGTCATGTCAAATGTTCCACCCATGAGCTGACCGGCGGGAACGTTCGCCCCGAACCGGCGCCTGGACACCAACAGGTGCCAGATGCTCCTTAGAAAGGAGGTGATCCAGCCGCACCTTCCGGTACGGCTACCTTGTTACGACTTAGTCCTAATCACCGATCCCACCTTCGACGGCTCCCTCCACAAGGGTTAGGCCACCGGCTTCAGGTGTTACCGACTTTCATGACTTGACGGGCGGTGTGTACAAGACCCGGGAACGTATTCACCGCAGCGTTGCTGATCTGCGATTACTAGCGACTCCGACTTCATGAGGTCGAGTTGCAGACCTCAATCCGAACTGGGACCGGCTTTTTGGGATTCGCTCCACCTCGCGGTATCGCAGCCCTTTGTACCGGCCATTGTAGCATGCGTGAAGCCCAAGACATAAGGGGCATGATGATTTGACGTCATCCCCACCTTCCTCCGAGTTGACCCCGGCAGTATCCCATGAGTTCCCACCATAACGTGCTGGCAACATAGAACGAGGGTTGCGCTCGTTGCGGGACTTAACCCAACATCTCACGACACGAGCTGACGACAACCATGCACCACCTGTTCACGAGTGTCCAAAGAGTTCCCTATTTCTAGGGCGTTCTCGTGTATGTCAAGCCTTGGTAAGGTTCTTCGCGTTGCATCGAATTAATCCGCATGCTCCGCCGCTTGTGCGGGTCCCCGTCAATTCCTTTGAGTTTTAGCCTTGCGGCCGTACTCCCCAGGCGGGGAACTTAATGCGTTAGCTGCGTCACGGAATCCGTGGAAAGGACCCCACAACTAGTTCCCAACGTTTACGGGGTGGACTACCAGGGTATCTAAGCCTGTTTGCTCCCCACCCTTTCGCTCCTCAGCGTCAGTTACGGCCCAGAGATCTGCCTTCGCCATCGGTGTTCCTCCTGATATCTGCGCATTCCACCGCTACACCAGGAATTCCAATCTCCCCTACCGCACTCCAGTCTGCCCGTACCCACTGCAGGCCCGAGGTTGAGCCTCGGGTTTTCACAGCAGACGCGACAGACCGCCTACGAGCTCTTTACGCCCAATAATTCCGGATAACGCTTGCGCCCTACGTATTACCGCGGCTGCTGGCACGTAGTTAGCCGGCGCTTTTTCTGCAGGTACCGTCACTCACGCTTCTTCCCTGCTAAAAGAGGTTTACAACCCGAAGGCCGTCATCCCTCACGCGGCGTTGCTGCATCAGGCTTGCGCCCATTGTGCAATATTCCCCACTGCTGCCTCCCGTAGGAGTCTGGGCCGTGTCTCAGTCCCAGTGTGGCCGGTCACCCTCTCAGGCCGGCTACCCGTCGACGCCTTGGTGAGCCATTACCTCACCAACAAGCTGATAGGCCGCGAGCCCATCCCCAACCGAAAAAATCTTTCCAACCACAGACCATGCGGCCATGGCACATATCCAGTATTAGACGCCGTTTCCAGCGCTTATCCCAGAGTCAGGGGCAGGTTGCTCACGTGTTACTCACCCGTTCGCCACTAATCCACCCAGCAAGCTGGGCTTCATCGTTCGACTTGCATGTGTTAAGCACGCCGCCAGCGTTCATCCTGAGCCAGGATCAAACTCTCCGTAAAAAAACAGAAGCCAACCAACAACCGGGAAAACAGTCGAAGGCCAGCGAGTTCAATCATGACCAAAACGAATGTCACTGACATCCGCAAATTGATCCAAAGGAATTCTCAACGACTCCGAAAAGCCGACGAGGATAATTTGGCATTTGACAAGTGCACGCTGTTGAGTTCTCAAGGATCGGACGCACCCACACACCCACCAACCAAGGCAGGACGCGCAGGGCAACTTCGCAATCTGTCCGGGCACCGTTGAGGCTGTGCAGCCTTCCGGACCCGGGCCCTCCATCCTACACCAACGTGACCACTGATGTGAAGTAGGAGGTGTGTCCGCCGCTTGGAGGGGAGCTGGACCTTCCGGCCTTCCGCTCAACCGCTTGGGGCGAACAGGTAACAACTTACGCGGATCCCGCCGACCCGGCAAATCCGGATCGCGCTCCGGGCGTGTCGCGCCGTCGGCCGGGCCGCGCTCAGGGATCGGTCTCGCCCTGGACGACGGCGAGCCGTCCGGCGACGCCGCGACCGATCCCGCGCTCACCGGGGCGATCATCACCACCCGCACCGGCACCAGCCGGGTCCGCACCTCCACCCGCACGCTCACCGTCGCCGGCTTCGCCCTGCTGGTGATGTTCGCCGTCTGGGCGGTCGGCGAGGACTCGCTGTGGGCGATGTCCGGCGCGATCGGCATCGCCCAGGCCGGCATGGACGACGGAGGCCTCGGGCTCGTGCTGAGCGCGTCCACGGCCGGAGGCCTGGTCGCCGCGATCGCGCTCATCGTCCTCGGCGCCCGGCTCGGGCGGGCCCTGCCGCTCGGCATCCTGATCGCGCTCGGCGGCGCGCTCAAACTGCTCGCCTGCACGACCACCGACCCCACCGTGTATCTCGTCAGCATGATCGCGTGGAACACCGTGTACGCCGTCGCCTTCATGTACATCGTGGCCACCGCCGCCGCCCTGGACGCGAGCGGGCGATGGTCCGGTCCGGTGCTCGGCGTGTACCTCATCGGCTCGAGCTTCTCGCCGCTGTTCGGGGCGTGGATCGCCGAGATGTCCGGGTTCCTCGGCCTCGGGATCGTGCTCGCCGGCATCAGCGCGGTCCTGCTGATCCCGCTCATCCTGGTCGCCCGCCTCTCCACACGCGTGGAGAAGGAGCAGCTGCTCCCGGGTGAGGCCTCCCCCGATATCGACCTCATCCGCACGGCAGGAGTCTGAATTCATGGCAACGATCTATCGAGGTGCCCGGGTGTTCACCGCCGCGGAGGCCCCCTGGGCCGAGGCGCTCGTCGTCGACGGCGATCGCCTCGCGTTCGTGGGCGACGAGCACTCCGCGCGCGCCGCGGCCGGCCCGGACGCGGAGATCGTCGACCTGGACGGCGGGGTCGTGCTGCCCGGCTTCCTCGACGTGCACACGCACCTGCTGATGATGGGGGAAGCGCTCGGCGCCGTCCCGCTCACGGAGGAGCGCACGCTGGAGGCGATCCAGGCGCGTCTGCGCGAGGCCCGGGCGGCGGATCCCGCGGCCCCGCGCCTGCACGGCCGCGGCTGGCTGTTCGACTCGGTGCCCGGCGGTCGTCCCACGGCAGCCATGATCGACGCGGCCGTGCCGGATGTGCCGGTGTACCTGCAGGCCAACGACTACCACTCCGTGTGGGTGAACTCGGCGGCGCTGGCCGAGCTCGGCGTCACCCGGGACACGCCGGACCCGCTCGGCGGCGAGATCGGCCGTGACGCGGACGGTGCGCCGGACGGGATGTTCTACGAGACGGCCGCGCAGCAGATCGTCTGGCCGTTCCTCGACGAGGTCCGCACGGATGCCGAGCGGGACGAGGCCCTGGAGCGCGCCTTCGCCGCGTACCTCGCCGCCGGCGTGACCGGCGCCGTGGCATGGCGCTCGATCCGGTCGCCCTCGCCGCCCTCGACCGGATCGCCGGGCGCCGCGGCGGGCTCCCGCTCGCGGTGCGCGCGCACTGGTTCGTCCACAACACCGGCGACGACGAGGAGAACCTCGCCCAGGTGCGCCGTGCGGTGGAGCTGTCGCAGCGGACGGATGCCCCGTGGCTGCGCGTGGTCGGCATCAAGCTGATCCTGGACGGCGTGATCGACGCCTGCACCGCGGCGCTGCGGGCGCCGTACACGAACGGCGCGAACGCCGACCCGATCTGGCCCCTCGATCGGCTGATCCCGGTGGTGACCGCCGCGGACGCGGCGGGGCTGCAGATCGCGATGCACGCGATCGGCGATCGGGCCAGCGACATCGCCCTGGACACCCTAGAGGCCGCGGTCGCCCGCAACGGCGCCCGCGAGCGCCGGCACCGCATCGAGCACCTCGAGTACGCCGCGCCGGAGACCCCGGCGCGGATGGCGAAGCTCGGCGTCACCGCATCCATGCAGCCGGTGCACGCCGACCCGTCGATCTGGGAGAACTGGGCCGCCATGCTCGGGCCTGAGCGCGCCGCCCGCGGCTTCGCCTGGCCGGAGTACGTCGACGCCGGGGTGCGGCTCGCGTTCTCGACCGACGCGCCGACCGCGCCGCACCCGGCGCTGGCGAACATGTTCATCGCGGCCACCCGCCGTTCCGCCGCCGACCCCTCCCTGCCCCCGGTGCTGCCGCACTTCGCGCTCCCCCTCGAGCAGGCGATCGTGCACGGCACGCGCGACGCCGCGGCGTCCCTCGGCGAGGAGCACCTCCGCGGCAGCCTCGCCGCCGGCATGCGGGCGGACTTCGCCGTCCTCGACCGGGACCCGTTCGCCCTCGGCCCGGACGCACTGCTGGCGGCATCCGTCGTCCGCACCGTCGTCGGCGGCCGCACCGTCCACGTCATCGGCACCTGACCCCGGCCCCGTTTCACTACCATCGCTCTAGACCGTCGCCCGAGAGATCAGGCGGCGGCGAATCGAAGGAGATCCCATGTCCTGGCGCATGCCGTCCGAGACCGCACCGCACACCCGCACCTGGATGGCGTTCCCCGCCGAGGGGATCACCCTCGGCGAGAGCGACACCGAGCGCGAGGAGGGATACGCCGCCTGGACCGCGGTCGCGCACGCGGTCGCCGAGTTCGAGCCGGTCACCATGCTCGTCGACCCGAGCGAGCTCGGCCGCGCGCGCCGGATGCTGTCGGAGCAGATCGAGATCGTCGAGGCTCCGGTGGACGAGTTCTGGATGCGCGACTCCGGCCCCACCTTCGTCGTCGACGACGAGCGCCCCGGGGTGCTCGGCGCCGTCGACTGGGTGTTCAACGGCTGGGGCGCCCCGGCCTGGGCGCAGTGGCGGAAGTCCGCGGAGCACGCCCGGATCATCGCGGCGGCCACCGGCGCCGAGCTGGTCAGCTCCACGCTCGTGAACGAGGGCGGCGGCATCCACGTCGACGGCGAGGGCACCGTGCTGCTCACCGACACCGTACAGCTCGACCCGCGCCGCAACCCGTACCTGGACCGCACGCGCGTGGAGGCGGAGATGCTCCGCACGATCGGCGCCACCACCGC
Source organism: Microbacterium sp. EF45047 (assembly GCF_028472845.1). Classification (NCBI taxonomy): domain Bacteria; kingdom Bacillati; phylum Actinomycetota; class Actinomycetes; order Micrococcales; family Microbacteriaceae; genus Microbacterium; species Microbacterium sp. EF45047. The sequence goes on from NZ_CP069429.1 coordinate 1,921,649, forward strand.
GGTCTGGCTGCCCCGCGGCCTCACCCGCGACTACGACGAGTTCGGCACGAACGGCCACGTCGACATCGTGGCGACCCTGCCCTCCCCGGGCGTGCTGCTGATGCACGCGCAGGAGGACCCGGCGCACCCCGATCACCAGGTGATGGCCGAGCTGCGCGCACACCTGGAGACCCAGACGGACGCCGCCGGCCGCACCTTCGAGATCGTCGACCTGCCGGCGCCGTCCACCCTCCGCGACGACGAGGGCTTCGTGGACTGGAGCTACGTCAACCACCTCGTCACGAACGACGGCGTGGTCGCGTGCGGCTTCGGCGACGAGAAGGCGGATGCCCGCGCCCGCGCCATCCTGTCCGACGTGTACCCCGGTCGCCGCGTCGTCACGGTGGACGCGCGCCCGCTGTTCGACCGCGGCGGCGGCATCCACTGCATCACGCAGCAGCAGCCCGCCCTGCCCGACACCACCCGCTGAACGCCCGCCGAGACACAGCCGCCGGCCGCGGCCGGAAAGCCGCCCCAGACGACCCCGGCAACCCGAGACGAACCCTGCAAGGAGTCACCCCATGTTCGACGTGTACGAACGCTCCATCGCCGACCTGCGCCGTGCGCTGGAGACCGGCGCGACGACCGCCGTGGAGCTGGTCGACGCCTATCTCGCCCGCATCGACGCCTACGACGCCCCCGACACGCCCACCGCGCTGAACGCGGTCGTCGTGCGCAACCCGGAGGCGCGCGCGGAGGCCGCCGCATCCGACGCCCGGCGCGCCCGCGGCGAGACGCTCGGCCCGCTGGACGGCATCCCGTACACCGCGAAGGACAGCTACCTGGTGAAGGGGCTCACCGCGGCATCCGGCAGCCCGGCGTTCAAGGACCTCGTCGCCCAGCGCGACGCGTTCACGATCGAGCGGCTGCGCGCCGGCGGGGCGATCTGCCTGGGCCTGACGAACATGCCGCCGATGGCCAACGGGGGCATGCAGCGCGGCGTGTACGGCCGCGCCGAGAGCCCGTACAACGCCGACTACCTCACCGCGCCGTTCGCCTCCGGGTCCTCGAACGGATCCGGCACGGCGACGGCGGCGAGCTTCGGCGCCTTCGGCCTGGGCGAGGAGACGTGGTCGAGCGGGCGGGGACCGGCGACGAACAACGCCCTGTGCGCGTACACGCCGTCCCGCGGCGTGATCTCGGTGCGCGGCAACTGGCCGCTGGTGCCGACCATGGACGTCGTCGTGCCGCACACCCGCAGCATGGCGGATCTGCTCGAGGTGCTCGACGTCATCGTCGGCGACGACGCCGAGACGCGGGGCGACTTCTGGCGCGTGCAGCCGTGGGTGCAGCTGCCCGCGGCATCCGCGGTGCGCCCGGCCTCGTACCCCGCGCTCGCGGTGACGGATGCCGAGCAGGGCGCGGCGGTCCTGGCGGGAAAGCGCATCGGCATCCCGAAGATGTACATCAACGCCGACCCCGAGGCCGGCACCGCGGAGAACCCCGGCATCGGCGGCCCCACCGGGCGGCGCATCGAGACCCGCCCGTCCGTGATCGCCCGCTGGGAGGTCGCGCGCCGCGACCTGGAGGCCGCCGGCGCCACGGTGGTCGAGGTGGACTTCCCGGTCGTGTCGAACTACGAGGGCGACCGGCCTGGGGCGCCCACGATCGCCACCCGCGGCCTGGTCAGCCCGGAGTACCTGCGCCGGGAGATCGTCGACCTCTCCGCGTGGGGCTGGGAGGACTTCCTGCAGGCGAACGGTGACCCGGCTCTGCGCTCGCTCGCGGATGTGGACGGGGCGACGATCTTCCCGCATCCGGAGGGTGCGCTGCCGGACCGGTACGACGGGTTCGACGACGACATCGCGGAGTACCCGGCCTGGGTGCGCGAGCACCCGGGAGCGACGTTCGACGACATGCCGGAGCTCGCCGACGGGCTGCGCGGGCTGGAGGAGACCCGCCGCCGCGACCTCGAGGAGTGGATGGACGGGCTGCGCCTGGATGCGGTGGTGTTCCCCGCGGTCGCGGACGTGGGACCGGCGGACATGGATGTGAACCCGGCATCCGCGGACCTGGGCTGGCGCAACGGCGTCTGGATCGCGAACGGCAACCTGGCGATGCGTCACCTCGGCATCCCGAGCGTGACGGTGCCGATGGGCCTGATGGAGGACATCGGCATGCCGATCGGGCTCACCTTCATCGGCCGGGCGTACGACGACACCGAGCTGCTGCGCGTCGCCTCCGCGTTCGAGGCGATCGGGACCCCCGGCACGCGGCGCACGCCTCCGCCGCGCACGCCGCGGCTCTGACGCCGGGCGCGCGGCGTCGCGGCGTCACACCCGGGCGGCCTCGACCCGGATGCGCTCCGCCCCGGTGTACACGTTCATGGAGCGCCCGCGGAGGAAACCGACGAGCGTGAGTCCGGACGCCGCGGCGAGCTCGACCGCGAGCGACGACGGCGCCGAGACCGCCGCGAGGATGGGGATCAGAATGCGCCGCGAAGAACTCCGGGCCCACGCGGCGCACCGTGGCCTCCTCGGCGACCGCCTTGGCGCCGTTCTCGCAGAACTCCGCGATGTGCCGTCTGTCCTCCTCCGGCCAGGCGCAGCCGGGACAGTCGAACCCGTCCTTCTGGTTGACTCGCGTCAGGGTCTGCACCGAGCGCACGATCCCCATCTGCTCGTGCGCGATCTGCAGGGCGTGCAGCACGGCCGGCACGCCCACGGCCACCTCCTTCGGAGCCGTCACGCGCAGACGCGTCTCGTCGATGTCCTCTGTCGGGGGGTTCCGGGCCATGGGGCGAGAATAGACCACGATCGCCGCTGCGCGGCGCCCCGCGTCACAGGCGCCCGGCGCCGGGCCTCGCGGCCTCAGGCCGCGAACCCCGCGGACCTCACGTCGCGAGACCGCCCAGGCCGACCCAGGACGCCCCGCCGTCGGCCTCCACCTGCTTCTTCCACACCGGCAGCTCCGCCTTCACGCTCTCGACCAGCGCGCGGCACACCTCGAAGGCGTCGGCGCGATGCGCGGACGACACCGCGCACACGATGGCCGTCTCACCCACGCCGAGCGCCCCGACGCGGTGGCTGATCGCGATCCTCAGCCCCGCCGCATCCGCATCGGCGGCGAGCGCGGCGAGGAAGCGCCCGGCATCCGGGTGCGCGCTGTACTCCAGCCGCACCACGCGCCCCTCGGCATCCGGGTCGTGGTCGCGCACAGTGCCGACGAAGAGCGCGGTGGCGCCGGCCGCGGCATCCGCCACCGCGGTCAGGTGCGCGGCGACGTCCAGCGGCTGCGCGGAGATCTCACTGCGCACGATCACGGGTGATCACCCCCGTCGAGCTGCGAGAGCGCGTGCGCGGCGACGGAGAGGACGACCGGGATGCCGTCGCGCACCGCGCCCGGCGAGCCGGGGAGGTTCACCACGAGCGCGCGCCCCGCGATCCCCGCCCGCCCGCGCGAGAGCAGCGCCTGCGGGAGGACGGCGGCGCCGCGGCGGCGCAGCTCCTCGGCGATCCCCGGCAGCTCGCGGTCGAACAGCTCGTCCATCGCGTCGGGCGTCACGTCCCGCGGGGAGACGCCGGTGCCGCCGGTCGTCACGACCAGACGCGCCCCGGCATCCGCGGCCTCTCGCACCGCGGCGACGATCTCCGCGACCTCGTCGGGAACCACCCGGACGTCGGCCCGCCAGCCACCGCCCGCGAGGAGTTCGGCGGCGAGCGGACCGGAGACGTCCTCGCGCAGCCCCGCCGCGGAGCGATCCGAGACCGTCACCACGACGGCCTGCCTGGTCGGAGCGTTCATCCGCTCAGTCTAGATTCCGCCGGGCACCCGCTCCCGGCCCGGGCACAGGCCGTCGGGGTAGCCTGACCCGACCGGCCCGTGCCCGACGGCGCCGAGTCCGAGAACGTGGAGGACGCACGCCGCCCGTGGTCGACATCGTCATCGTGTTGCTGCTGTTCGCCGCGTTCGTGGCGGGGCTGCGCGCCGGCCTGTTCTCCGCGCTCGGCATGGTCTGCGGGCTCATCGCCGGAGGGCTCGCCGCGCCGTGGGCGCTGCCCGCCGTGGCGGGCCTCGTGACCGACGAGGCCTGGCGCGGTCCCGCCGTCGTCGCCGCGGCCGTGCTGCTGCTCGCGGCGGGCGCGGGGATCGGCGCCGCGATGGGCTCGCTGCTGCGCCGCGGCGCCGACCGGCTGCGGATACGGGTCGCCGAGCGCCTGCTCGGCGGGGCGTTCAGCCTGCTCGCCGCGGTCCTCGCCGTCGTCCTCGCCGGCGCCGGCGTGGCCTCCGCGGGCATCCCCGTGGTCTCCTCGGCGGTGGCGTCGTCGACCGTGCTGCGCACGATCGACGGGATGACGCCCGAGCCCCTGGACGAGGCGATGGCGCGCCTGCACGAGGCCGTGCTCGGCGACACCGTGCTCCCCACCATCGACGGCCTCCTGGACGACAGCGACCTGTCCATCGCCCCCGACGCCGGTGAGATCGACACCGACAATCCCCAGCTCGCCCGGGCCGCGGCCTCGGTGGCCCGGCTCACCGGCGTCGCCCGGGAGTGCCAGGCGATGCTGTCCGGCACCGGGTTCGTCGCCGCCGAGGACCGCATCGTGACGAACGCCCACGTCGTCGCCGGCGTCCAGACCCTGCGCGTCGAGCTGCCCGGCGAGCCCGCCCGCGACGGCCACGTGGTGTACTTCGACCCCGTGGACGACCTCGCGGTGGTCGCCGCGGATGTGGATGCGGCCCCGCTCCCCCTCGGCCAGGCCCTCTCCCCGGGTGCGGGCGGCGTCATCCAGGGCTACCCGCACGGCGGGCCGTTCCGCACCGTACCGGCCGGCGTCGCGGCATCCGACCCGATGACGGTCGCCGACATCTACGGCGGGACGGGCGCCGAGCGCGACGTGTACGCCCTGCGGGCGCAGGTCGAGCCCGGCAACTCCGGCGGACCCCTGCTCACCGAGACCGGCGAGGTGGCCGGCGTCGTGTTCGCTCGCGACGAGGCCCGCGCCGACGTCGGCTACGCCATGACGAACGCCGAGCTGATGCCGGCGCTCGAGGCGGCCCAGGGCGCGGATCAGCCGGTGGCGACGGGACGCTGCCTGGGGTGACAGCCGCCCCGCCGATGCCCGGATGACCGCACGGGGATCATGACCGCGCCGGGTTGCCGTCCGCGACCTCGACCTCGAACGCTAGGCTCCCGTCCCTCGCGCGCGGCGCCATGGGACACTGACTTCCATGCCGCAGCCGACCCCCGATGCCCGCCAGAGCCGACGTCTGCCGGAGACGCTGGATGAGTTCCAGGGCGCCGAAGGGCACCCGCACTTCCGCGTGGACGTCGAGCGTATCCGGTTCTCCCCGTTCTACTCGCGGCTGTCGGCCGTGACGCAGGTGATCTCGCAGGCCGGTGCCGGGCTGGCGGTGCACAACCGGCTCACGCACTCCATCAAAGTCGCCGCCGTCGCCAGGGCGATCGCGACGCACCTGTCGGCGCGGACGGACGAACCCGGCCGGATCGCGGCGGAGCTGGGCGGGGCGCACCCGGTTGTCGTGCAGGCGGCCGCCGCGGCGCACGACCTCGGGCATCCGCCGTTCGGCCACCTCGGCGAGCAGACGCTGGACCGCCTGGCCCGCAGCCGGTTCGGTCTGACCGAGGGCTTCGAGGGCAACGCGCAGACCTACCGCATCCTCACCCGCCTCGACGAGTACGACCGGCCTGGCGTCGGCCTCAACCTCACGGCCGCCGTCCGCGCCGCGGTGCTGAAGTATCCGTGGCGCCGCGGCCATGGCGGGCAGCGCCGCGGAGGGGCGAGCAAGTTCAGCTTCTACGCGATCGACGAGCAGGACGCCCGGCAGGCGCTCGACGCCTACCCCCTGATCGAGCCGGGTCAGCAGACCGTCGAATGCTCCATCATGGACATCTCCGACGACATCGCCTATTCGCTGCACGACCTCGACGACTTCTACCGCGCCGACCTGCTGAATCCCGCGACGCTGTCCGCAGAGTTCCGGGCCTGGCGCCGGGATCTCGCGAAGCTGCGCGCCGCCGACGAGGCGGAGCTGGCCTCGGGCAGCAGGAGCCCTGGGCACTCCCTGGAACTGCTGTGGCGGCGGCTGCGGAGCAAAGACGGCTGGATCGCCGACGAGGACGCCTTCGGCGAGGCGGTCGCGAAGGTGCGGGCCGAGGTGGTCGACGGACTCATCGCCGAGCCCTTCGACGGATCTCTGGCGAGTGAGCGGTCGCTCGCGCGGTTCACCACGGCCTGGATCCGGCGCCTGCAGTCGTCGATCGAGGTGCACCGGCATCCGGACATCCGCTCGGGGCACGTCAGCCTGAGCCGCCAGACCTGGCACGAGGTGGCGGTGCTGAAGTTCCTGCATGAGCGGTTCATCCTCGAGCGGCCCGACCTGACGGTGTATCAACGCGGGCAGGCGAGCGTGCTGGAGCGGCTCGTGGACGGCTTCGCCGCGTGGCTCGACGATCCGCGCGACGCGCGCCGAGCGCCGCGCCGTCTGCTCGACCTCGTCGAGCTCGCCACCGACGACTACCGTCGGCTCCGGGAGGATGCGCCGCTGCTGGTCGCCTCTCGGAGCGACGCCGACATCGAGGCCCTGGGCCGAGGGCGCGGGATCATCGACTACGTCGCCTCGCTCACCGACGCCCAGGCACTCTCACTCGATGCGCTGCTCACCGGACGGACCGAGCGCCTGTGGGATGCCGGCCAGGGTCTGTGATCAGCCCGGCGGCGTCACGCGGATCCTCGCGCTGAAGTTGCTCATGATAATCATTATCGATACGGTCATCGTGTGTCCCCTTCCGCTTTCACGGCTTCGATGCGCCCGGAGGCGCCTGCGGTCTTCGCCGGCCGGTCCCGCCGCCGGGTTCGCGCTCGCACGTGGCTGCTGTGCGCCTTCTTGACCGTCGCCGTGGGCGTGCTCGCGGTGGTCTCCGCCGCGACCGGATCGGTGCCGGTCAGCCCGCGTGAAGCCGCACAGCTCGTCGTGGGTCATGTGCTCCCTGGCATGCCCTGGATGTCGGACGGGTCGCTGTCTCCGCTCCAGGACCAGGCGGTGTGGCACTTCCGACTCCCGCGCGCACTGCTCGCGGGACTGGCAGGAGCCGGGCTGGCACTGGCCGGCGCCCTGATGCAGGTCACGGTGCGCAACCCCCTCGCCGAGCCGTACGTCCTCGGCGTCTCGTCCGGGGCCGGCGTCGGCGCCGTGACGGTGATCGTGCTGGGCTCCGCGACGCTCGGCGGCCTGTCACTGAACGTCGCGGCGTTCGCGGGAGCGCTCACGGCCTGTGTCGCGGTGGCGCGGCCGAGCGCATCACCGAGGTCCTCGACTGTCCACCGGCTCTGCACACGCCCACCGGCCCGCACCGTCCGGCTCGTGCGTCCGAGGCCGGGCTCGTCTTCGACCGTGTGGGGTTCGCCTACGACGATTCCGGACGCATCCTCGACGACTTCTCTCTGCACATCCGGCCGGGAGAGACCGTGGCGCTGGTGGGGACCTTCGGGCGCCGGGAAGACGACAGCGGCACGGCTGGCGCTGCGCTTGTGGGATCCGGACACGGGAAGCGTCCGGATCGACGGCACGGATCTCCGCGACATCCCCGATGACGAGCTCCGCCGGCTCGTCTCCGCGGTTCCTCAGTCCTCGCCGCTTCAACGCGGCACGATCCGCTCCAACATCACGCTGGGCGATCCGGAGGCGTGCGACACCGTCATCCGCGCAACGGCCGGCGCCGCCGGACTCCTCGACCCCGGGATCGGGCTTCCCGAAGGACTCGACACCCCGATCGGAGAACACGGAACGGGTCTCTCCGGCGGGCAACGCGCCCGTGTCGCCATCGCCCGCGCACTCCTCAACGATCCCCGGGTACTGATCCTCGACGAGCCGACCGCTTCGCTCGACCCGGCAGCCGATGCGGTGGTGATGGAGTTCCTCAACCGGTCACAGGACCGCGCGGTGCTTCTGATCGCGCACAGACCCGAGACGATCGCCACGGCAGACCGCATCGTCCGGCTCGCCGCGGCGGACACGGAGGCGTCTTCCCCCGCCAGGCCGAATTTTCGTTTACTGATGAACATGAGTACAAATAGCTGTTTGTGCTAGAGTGGCAGCCACCGAGCAAGGAGATTCACGATGGGTGCCCCGGCTGCAGTCGACCTCGATCTGGCATTGCGTGCGCTGGCCGATGGCAACCGGCGAGCGATCCTGCGGCTGATCCGTTCCGCTCCGCAACCGGTGGGGATGATCGCGGAGGACCTCGGGCTCTCGCAGCAGACGACCTCGCACCATCTCGGGGTGCTCCGCAAGGCGGGGCTCGTGGTCGGCACCCGCGAGGGCACCCGCCATCTGTTCGCGGTCGATACCGATGGGCTTGCGGCGGTGCGTTCGTACCTGGATGATTTCTGGCCACGGAAACTGGCCGACCTCAAGACCGCCATCGAGTCGCGGCAGGAGGATTCCCGTGGCTGAGTTCCGCGCCTCCATCGATATCGAGGCTTCGCCGGAGACGGTGTTCGAGTACCTGACCACCAACGACGGCATGACGGCCTGGATGGGGCAATACGCAGACCTCGACCCGACGCCGGGCGGCACGTTCGCCGTCGACATAGCCGGCCATCCCGTGCGGGGCGAGTATCTTCACGTCGAGCCACCGAGCCGCGTCGTGATGAGTTGGGGTTTCGCGGGGAGCGACGACCTTCCGGCAGGAGCATCGACGGTCGAGTTCCGCCTCACCCCGATCAGCGGCGGGACCAGAGTCGATCTGCTCCATTCCGACCTGCCCGACACCGAGGTGCGCGGCCACGCCGACGGCTGGGCGAACTTCCTGCCCCGTCTCGCCATCGCCGGAACCGGCGCAGACGCCGGGCCCGACGGCTGGCAGCCGCTCCCGGACCGACCGATCACGCCGCAACCGCGGCACGAACCAAGGAGAACCTCGTGACCCACCACAACGCCTACGACACCGTGCAGAAGTATCACCGCGCTTGGACGAGCGGCGACATCGACACAGCGATGAGCTACGTCGCCGACGACATCACGTGCCGTGCTCCCGGCGTCGACCTGGACGGCAAGGACGCTTACCGCGGGTACATCGGCGGCTTCGCCCCGATGCTCACCGGCATCGGCGACATCGCCGAGTTCGCTGACGAAGACCGCGTGGCGCTGTTCTATTACCCGCAGACCGCGACGACCTCCACCGCGCCGGCGGCCGAGTTCTTCACCGTCAAGGACGCGAAGATCACCGAGAGCGTACTCATCTTCGATCGACTCTCCTACGGTCCGCCCACGCAGCCCTGAACCGGGCGCAACCCGTCTCTGGTGAGTCGCGTCATAGGTCACTGTCGGAGGTGTGTCGAAGAACCGTGTCATCGTGCTCAGGATCGGCATCCGCGCCACCCACCGCGGCAAGGCGTCATGGGCTGACCCCATTTCCTAGGCCGTGTTGCTAAATGCTGGTTCGGGGCCTTCGGGTGATTCTTGAGGCGTGTCGCGAGATGTCATCACGGACGAGGTCTGGGAGCTGATCCGGGACGTGTTCCCGCCGGTGAGGACACGGGGCCGTCCTCCGGTGGATCGGCGCACGGTGGTCGAGGCGACCGCGTGGCGGTTCCGCACGGGATCGGCGTGGCGAGACCTGCCCGACCGGTTCGGGAGCTGGAACACGATCTACAAGAACTTCCGCCGGTGGGCGAGCGACGGCGTCTGGGAGGACCTGCTCACCCACGTGCAGAAGCGGGCGTCGCTTCAGGGTGAGATCGACTGGGTCGTGTCGGTGGATTCCTCGATCGCGCGTGTCCATCAGCATGGCGCGACCTTGCCCCGGGTCACAGGGGGATCCGTCGAACTACAAGAAGTCCGGGCCGGAGCCTCCTGACCACGCGATCGGCCGGTCACGGGGTGGTTTGACGACGAAGATCCATCTCGTCTGCGACGGGCAGGCCCGGGCGCTGGTGTTCGTCCTCACTGGCGGGCAGGTCGCAGACACGAGCATGTTCACCTGCGTACTCGACGAGATCCACATCCCCGGCCGAGGGCCCGCGCGCACGAGACCGGACCGGGTGCTCGCGGACAAGGGCTACCCGTCGAAGAAGAACCGGGCCTGGCTGCGCGAGCGCGGCGTCAAGGCCACGATCCCCGAACGCGACGACCAGATCGCGCACCGTCGCAAGCGGCCGGGCCGTCCGATCGACTTCGGCGATGAGCAACGGGAGCGCTACAAGGGCCGCAACGTCGTCGAGCGGTGCTTCAACTTCGTGAAGCAGTGGCGCGGACTCGCTTCCCGCTACGACAAGACCGCCCGGTCATACGCGGCAGGGCTCTGCCTCTCCGCCGCCTTGCAATGGATTTAGCAACACGTCCTAGGGAAATTCGGATCTGGTGCGCGGGGTAGGATCATCGGGTGATGAAGGGGACGAGGGTCATTTCGGTGGCGCTGCTGGCGCTGCTGGTGCTGTGCGTGGCCGTCGTCGGGATGCTGATCTTCGCGAAGGGGGAGGACGTGGACGACGAACCGGGCCGAAGGATCACCCTGCCGCCGCTCGGTGGCATCGCGGACTACCAGATCGGTGGGGCCTACCCGCCCGACCCCGAGGTGGAGATCGTCACCAGGGACCGGTCGCAGGATCCAGTCGACGGGGTGTACTCGATCTGCTACGTCAACGCCTTCCAGGTCCAGCCCGACGAGCTCGCTCAGTGGGAGCGGGACCGTCCGGATCTGGTGCTGCGCGGCCGCGACGGCGCGGTGGTCATCGACGCCGACTGGGACGAGGCGCTTGTCGACACCTCGAGCGCCGCAGCCCGAGAGCGGCTCATGAGTGAGGTGATCGGACCGTGGCTCACGGACTGCGCGAGCCGCGGGTTCGACGCCGTTGAGCCGGACAACCTCGACACCTTCACCCGTAGCGGCGGCGCGCTCACTCGTAGCGACAACCTGGCGCTCGCCACGCTCATCACCTCCCAGGCCCATGACCTCGGGCTGGCCGTGGCGCAGAAGAACACTGCTGAGCTCACCGCAGCCGAGGTACGAGCGGTCGGCTTCGACTTCGCGGTCGCCGAGGACTGCGGCCGCTACTCCTGGGGCGAGGGCACCGAGTGCGACCGCTACCGCGCGATCCATGGCGGGCGCGTGATCGAGATCGAGTATGCGGACGGCGGGGTGGACGCCTTCGAGCGCGCGTGCGCCCGCGCAGACGGGCCCGCCTCGATCATGCTCAGGGACCGCGCCGTCGTGCCGCGAGGTGCTCCCGGGTACGTCTACCGGACGTGCTGAGCGCGCCGCGACGTGGGTCCGAACCAGCCTACCTCACCCCACGGGTGAGGTAGGGCGCCGGGACTGACCCCGAGCAGCGTCGCGCCCAGCTCGCGGCTCCGGCGGACCACTGCGGCCACCTGGTCGGGTCGGCACCCGTGGATCAGGTGCCAGACGTCGCCGGCATCCCCGTCACTGAGCCAACCGGGCGGATCGAGCCGCAGGTGGGTTTCGACGTCGCACTCGCGCACGCAGACCGCATCGCAGAGGTCGAGCAGTGCCGGGTGGCACAGCGTGCCGGGATTGGCGGAGACCCGCGATGCGCCAGCGGAGCGGACTGCGCCGACAACCCGCTCGAACGACGCTGCTGCCGGATGGTCCAGCACACCGGTGCCGGTCACCGCGGACGGCGCGCAGTCGAGGAAGATCGACTCGACCCCATAGAGGTCCTGCCACCGGCGCACATCGGCGACGATCTCGGCGATGGCTCGGCGCCCGTAGTCCATCGGGACGTACCCGTGCACGCGGCTGCCCGGAACCCGCCCGTCCTCACGGTCGAGGAGGGCATCACGATAGGCAGCGTCGGGGGTCGAGCCAGGCCCCGAGTCGACGTTGACGACGAGGACCGACACATCGGGGCTCTGCAGGCAGCGTCGCCAGAGGCCCGGGTCCTCGACGGGATGCCGGTACAGCGGGATGCCGGCACGCATCTCGACCATTTCGGACCTACCAGCTACGGGGGTGGCAGGTGGTGTCGATGGCGCGTGCCGCCGTGAGGACAACGCAGGCCGTGAGCACTGCTGCGCCCAGGGCCGTGGAGAGGTGGGTGACGGCGAGGATACCGATGAGACACAGACCCGCGAGATGCACCGCTCCCATCGCGCGTCCAGCGCGCAGCGTCATCGCCGTCGCCATGGTGAACAGCCCGAGCGCAGGGGCGATGACGAAGAAGGCGACGTCGTCGCTGACCCGTCCGGCGTCGGCGACCGACCGATGGTCGAGCGCAACGGCAACCGTGACGGTGGTGGCGCCGGCGATGAGGCCAGCGAGGGCTAGGTAGGTCAGGGTTCGCGCGATCACCCCGGCCCGCACGGTAGACCAGGCCGAGCCGCGCCGGGTGAGAGCGCGCAGCCGGACCGCGAAGTCAACCATGAGCGGGTCGCACAGAGCGGCGGCGAGGACCCGGCCGAGCGAGAGCGGGATCCGCGCCCCGAGGCCGACTGAGTAGAGCGCGACGACCACTGCAGCGGAGAACAGCGCGGCCTGGACCGCGGCGACGGCGCTCGCACCGAGGTCCCGCCGGTCCGGCAGCCTCGGAGCCCGTCGACCCACGCTCGTCGTTCGCCGATAGCTCGCCGTCGCGAGGACGCAGGTTCCCACCGCGAGGGCGACCAGTGCGGCGCCGGGCAGCCAGCGTGCGCCGGCCAGGTGGCCCGTCCCGGCCGCGACGAGGCAGGCGGCGGCCAGGGCGGCCAGGACCCGCAATCGGCCGAAGACCGTGGTCATGGCCTGGGCGGCGACGAAGGGCAGCCACAGCAGGGCGATGAGGCCGACGACTACTCGGTGGTCGCCCGCCATCGCTAACACGAGGAGGATCGCTGCCGGGACAGCGAGGATCGCCAACGCAGCGCTGCGCCTCGCTCCGTCGGCCGGCTGAGCGAGCCCGACGCGACGCCAGGCCACCGCGCCGACGAGGCTGCCGGTGATCCAGCCGGTAAGGCCGAGCGGGACGACCGCTCGCGCGACCGCCTCGATCTGCACGAGGTTGGCCGCGGCGAGGGCGACGATGAGGGCGCCGGAGAGCAGGACCACCGCCCGCAGCCAGCCTTCCGCCCGAGGGCTGGCATCACTCCGGACCGCTCGCCGGTGGGACGTGCTGCCGGTGGGGAGGGTTCGCGCGTAGTGGTAGACGTCGGCGAAGCCGTACTCGCGCGCCATGGCATCGCTGAAGCCGGCGGCCTCGAGGCGCGCAGTGGCGTCCAGGCTGTCCACCGCACCGGCGACGAGGCTGGCGTGCCGCGCGGACGGGTCCACCACCGGGTCCGCATACTTCATGATGACCTGGGTGCCGATAGCACCCGCCCCTTCGGTGGCTGGTCGGCCAGGCGGCTCGCGACGGGTCCGCCGAGTCGCTCGGAGAGGGAGGCGCTCACGAGCTCGACCCTCGCGGACCGACCAGAACGGGAGCGACCCACGCTCTCGTCATGCTCGAGCGGAGGGTCCAGGCGGACGAACGACCGGACCGGCTGGTCGGGAGCATCCGCGGTGGGCGCCACGGAGGCCGGCAGGAACGCCGCGGGCGTCGTTTCCCCTTCGCCGGCGAGCTCGGCATACCAGCGGCGGAACGAACCGACGCAGCTCTGCAGGGTGAGGTGCTCTTGGGCGTACCGACGGGCTGCCGCGCCGACGCGCGCCCGGTGGGCCCGGTCGGTCAGGAGGCGGATGCACTCGGTGGCGAAGGCTTCCGGGTCCTTCGGCGGCACGAGGGCGCCGCGGTCGCCGGATCGCCCGACGAGCTCGACGACGCCGCCGACATCGGTGCTCACGGTGGCCTTGCCGCTCATCATCGCCTCGATGAGGGTCAGCGGCAGCCCTTCGGAGACGGAGGACAGGGCGACGACGTGGCCGGCGAGGAGCGCCGGGCGTGAGCCCTCGCTCGGGCCCTCCCAGGTCACGGCGTCCTCGATGCCCAGGCTGGCACTCTCGGCGAGCAGGTCAGCCTGGTATGCCGCCGCGGAGTCAGAGCAGGGTCCGAAGATGCGCAACCGCGCCTGGGGGACCTTTGTCCGGACGAGGGCGAAGGCGCGCAGCAGGGTATGCAGGTCCTTCAGCGGGTCGATACGGCCGACGAAGCTGATCGTCGGGACGTCCGGCTCGGTCTCGATCGGCGGGTACGCCGTTGGGTCGACGCCGTTGAGCACCGGGCTAGAGCGGTCAGCCTCGGCGCCCAGGCGGATCGCCCACCGCGAGTTGAAGTCGCTCACCGGCAGGAGTCGGTCAGCCTCTGCGTAGGCGAGCTCGCAGAGCGCGCGCAGGGCCGTCGCGACGGCATACCGGCTCTCCCATTCGAGGTCGGTTCCGCCGAGAGCAAGATAGCGCTCGCGCAGGTACACTCCGTGCTCGGTAAGGGCGAAGGGGGTGCCGTCGCGCCACTTGCGCGCGACGGCGATGAGCGCTGCCGCGCCGTTCGAGGACGCGTGCACCACGTCGACCTCGGGGAAGTCGACGTCAGTGGCGCTGAGGATGCGGTCGACGTGTGCCGCAGCGTCGGCGGCAGCCCCGACGGTCAGGCAAGACTCGCCGTCAAGCCCGGGTGCGTGGTGTTCCCACGCAGCGAGCAGGGCCTCGGCCGACCCGGGGGAGACTAGCAGCGTGCGCAGTCGCCCGTTGCCTGCGGCGACGAGGGCGCGGACCGCCGCACCGACCGCGGCAGAGTCGTGCCGGACCGGACCGGTGAACCCGCCCGCTGGCGCTGGCGGCAGCACGGCCGACCAGAACGCGTGCATCGCGTGGGAGATCCACCGACGCCGGCTGCGGGAGAACGGCCGGACGTCGGTCCAAGAGCTCGCTGCTCGTCCCCAGACGGGGTGCAGCGTGGTTGAGGCGACACTCGGCGGGGTCGGCCAGACGATCGGGGTGTCATCAGGACCGGTGACCGTCACCACGTGGAAGCGGTGCTCCGGCATCCCTTCGAGCAGCTGGTGGCACCAGGTGCTCACCCCGCCCGTCGTGATCGGGTAGGTGCCTTCGTTGACGAGCGCGATCTCCATCGGGGCCCCTACCGCGGCTCGTGCGCGCCGTGGCCGTGGTCGGTGACCGCAGACGTCGCCTCGTTGTCCTCGGCGATCTCGACCGTCGCGTCCTGCGCGTCGACGGGCGGTTCGCTCACCTCGGGCAGTTGGGCCGGGTCATCGCTCGTCGGGAGCTCGGCCTCGGGTGCAGGGTCACCGAGTCCGGCGTCGCGGCCCAGATCGACCGTGACGCTTTCCCCGGCGCCGAGCTCGACCCATGAGGAGCGTGAGCCGGCGTAGGAGGTGCCGAAGGGCTGACCCGCGATCGTCGCCGACGAAGGAGCGGTGACCGGGACCCAGAGAGCGGCCGACCCGGTGTTGGTCACCGTGAGCATGTCGCCGGTGACCGAGGCCTCGACCTGGCTCTTAGAGCTCTCCCATTGGTCTCGGCGACGCAGCTCCTCGCCGGACTCGGCGAGCGAGCTGTTCACGACGGGTGCGGAGTCCGCGAAGAGGTCACGGTATGTGCCCAGCACGCCGTCGAGGACGGGGTAGAGGATCCGGTCGCCGGTGAGGTTGGACTGGTGGGCGTAGTGCGGCCGTGGGTCCATCCCGAGCAGGTGACCGAGAGCGATGCGAGTCTCGGTGGGGACGATATAGTCCGCGAACCCGCTGGAGACGTCGAGCGGCTCGATGCAGGTTGAGCGTCGGTCCGTCTCGCAGATCCCGGACCCGCCGTCCGCGGCAGAGGTGTAGACCCAGTTGTACTCGTCGACCGCGGTACTCGTCAGGGAGGTGTTGTAGTAGATGTTCATCGGGTGGCGCGGCACCGTCAGCGCCTTGCCGATACTGCGCTGCTCGGCCTCACGAGAGGCATCTGAGGCGATCCAGGAGATCCCGGTCTGGTTCAGCGCCCCTGCGAGGTTGGGGTTGTCGGCCGGCATCTGCGGGAGGCTCTTCAGACCCGAGTGCTCGCCGGTGACGAGCTCTGTGCGGTCGAGCGCGACGCCGTTCCTCTGGGCCCAGCGGATGTTGCGGTTGATCTCGCGGCTGATGTCCCCCTTCGGGTACCACTTCACCTGACCGGTCACCGGGTCGGACTGGCACTGCCACGGCGTCACCGACTTGTCCTTGAAGCACCCGATGTAGGGGTGCTCCCAGGTGTGGCTCAGCCAGCGCATCTCACCGGCGTTGGCGAGGAGGGACGTGGTGAGCGCATCGCCTCGGCGGGCGCCGGCGGCGTTGAAGGTCATGTCGAGCTTGAAGTCGTTCGCCCGCTGCCAGTCCACGAGGTGACTGACGTCGCTGGCGTCCATCCGGGACGTCGCCCCGGGTGCGGTGTCGGGGTAGCGGGCCGGGTCGCACTCGTCACCCGGGGTGCAGTTGCCCTCGGCGTTCCACTCGCCGTTGGAGAGGAAGACGTCGTCGATGTGAACGCTGAAGATGTTGCGGTAGAGCGAGGTCGAGACGCCCTGGGTGAGCCAGGAGACGATGCCGTGGGAGAGCACCTTGAAGTGGCTCTGGTAGCCGTTGGAGGCGAAGGTGAGGATCAGCCGCTCCCGGCCGCCGACCTCGTGGACCCCCATGAGGGTGCCGCTACGGCCGTCGCTCCCGGTCGCGGTGAGAATCGGCGTGAAGGAGGAGTCGTCCGTCGCGGGGAGGGGGTCGGCAAGGTAGCCGTAGGACTCGGAGACCGCCGGGTCCACGTCGTCGAGGTCGACCTGGCCGTCGAGGTAGGACCAGTCGCCGCCCAGGGCGTCGGAGGTCAGGGTGGCCTCCAGACCATCGACCGGACCCGAGTAGGTCGGGTAGCCGGTCCCGACCCCGGGGTGGGCCCAGTTGTACGCGTCAACCTCGCGGACGCCGAACTCTGCCTGGTAGCTGGCCAGGGTGCTCTTCTCGTCCTCGCCGAGCCCGGTGAGGGCAGCAGACGGGGCGACGACGCCCAGGTAGTGGGCGATGCCGGCCTCGTGGTCGGCGAGGAACTCGGCGGTGATCCGCGCGCGAGAGGGGTCGCCGAGCGCGAGACGGCGGGTGGCCACCCCTTCGTCCTCGAGGCGATCGGCGATCGCTCCGACCGTCGGTGACCCGTCGTCGAGGACGAGGACGGTCAGCTCGATGGTCGGCTCCGCGGTCGTCTCGGCGGCCGCGGCCGCCAGCCCCGAGGGAGCGGCGGCCAGGACCAGCGCCCCGCCGACGGCGAGGGAGGCGAAGCGTCGCCCAGCCACCCGGCGTCGCTGGTCGGAGCGCGCGCCCGCACGGCCCGTCGCAAGGCCGGGCTGTGCGCATGGTGAGTTGATGGGCCGATCGAACGATCGAGACATGGTTCTTCTGACCTATTCCCCGTAGACATGAAGAACGCTGATCGTGATCGTGTGCTGCGCACGGGATGCGGTCACGAGCTCACTCGTGATCGGCTGCCTGCGTGCCCCCCGGCGATCGGATCGTCCGCCCGATCGTCAGACGTGCTCTGCACGATAGCGTCCATTCCCCGTTGTGTGAACTGTTGAATTGTACACAACAGGTGCAGCCGTTTCCCCCCGTTACTTTCTTCGTGACCCGTTCGGCGGCCATGCTGGGCGGTGACGGCCTGCTGGGCCCGGCATGATTGCTGCCCCCTGTCCTCGATGATCCGGGGGGTGTTGTCACCGGGCCTGGTTGGCGGTGTGTGATCGCTGATAGGGGCTGGACCCGAGCATGCTCGAGGCCGTTCGTAACGTGGATGCCGAGACGCGCCGCCGCGGACGCCGTCACGAGTGAAGCGGAGGACGAAGTGGTCACCAGCATCGACAGATACGACGAGGTCGACGTGTTCGTTGGGCTCGACGTCGGCAAGGGCGAGCATCACGCGGTCGCGCTCGACCGGGAAGCCAAGCGACTATTCGACCGAGCACTCCCGAACGACGAGCGCCAATTGCGGGCGGTGATCGACCAGCTCGCCTCGCATGGCGTGGTGCTGCTGGTCGTAGATCAACCCGCGACGATCGGTGCACTCCCGGTCGCGGTCGCGCAAGCCGCAGGTGCTCTCGTTGGTTACCTGCCGGGGTTGGCGATGCGGCGCATCGCGGATCTGCATCCCGGTGAGGCGAAGACCGACGCGAGAGACGCGGCGATCATCGCCGAAACGGCCCGCACCATGCCGCACACGCTCCGGTCGATCCAGGTCGCCGACGAGAAGGTCGCGGAGCTGAGCATGCTCTGCGGGTTCGACGACGACCTCGCCGGTCAGATCGTCCAGGTCTCCAACCGGATCAGGGGTCTGCTCACCCAAATCCACCCGGCGCTGGAACGCGTGCTCGGGCCGCGGCTGGATCACCCCGCGATCCTGGACCTGCTGCAGCGCTACCCGTCGCCGGCGGCGATGAAGACTGCGGGTGAGAAGCGGCTAGGGAACCGGCTGCTGAAGAACGCGCCCCGCAAAGGTCGTGTCTGGGCGGCAGAGATCATGACCGCGCTCGGCGAGCAGACCGTCGTGGTGACCGGCACCGACGCCGCCGCGCTGGTGCTCCCCAGGCTCGCAGAGCAGCTCCAGGCGTTGCGACGGCAGCGTGATGAGATCGCCATCGAGGTCGAGAAGATCGTCGACGCTCACCCTCTTCAACCGGTCCTGACGAGCATGCCCGGAGTCGGCGTCAGGACCGCAGCCCGGCTCCTCACCGAAGTCACCACCAAGACCTTCGCCACTGCCGGGCACCTCGCCGCCTACGCCGGCCTCGCACCCGTGACCCGACGATCCGGCACCTCGATCCGCGGCGAGCATCCCTCCCGGCGCGGGAACAAGATCCTGAAACGGACCATGTTCCTCTCCGCGTTCGCCGCACTCCGAGACCCCGAATCACGCGCCTACTACGACCGCAAGATCGCCCAAGGCAAACGCCACAACCAGGCCCTCATCGCCCTAGCTCGACGCCGCTCCGACGTCCTCTACGCCATGCTCCGCGACGGCACCCTCTACCAACCGCGACCAGCCCAACCCGCCCTCGCCGCTTGACAGAGGACATAGGGGCACGTGATGGCCAGCACGGCCGCCATCCGCTCCTCCGCGTTGAGCGGCGTGCCCTCGAGCGACGTCAACCCCGTCTCGATCCACTCGGAGCTGTTCGGCGTGACGGGCGAGCCCGTGATCGGCAATCGTCGCGGCGTACGACGGGATCACCCCGAGGAACGTCAGCGGCGTGCCCGCGATCAGCAGCGCGAACGCGAGAAACGGGATGAGCCCGGCCTGGCGGATGAGCACCATCGGGTTGCGAGCGTGCACGAGCGAGGTCTGCATGTAGCCCTTGATCCAGCGGCTGCGCTGACGGATGAAGTTCGGGATCGAGGTGTTCGCCTCCTCATAGGTGACCGAGTCGATCACGCCGAGCGGCCCCTCCCCGCAACCGACCCGGCCGCGCCCCTCGGTTGCCGCACGACCCGGCCGCAGCCATCGGTTGCTGAACGAAGCGGCGCGCCGCGAAGATGAAGCGACCACCGCAAGCGGGCGTGCCCGGCAACCGACCCGGTGAACCGCCTCAGAGCCAGCCGCGCTCCTGGGCGATGCGGGCGGCGGCGACGCGGCCGGAGGCGCCCGTCTTCGCGATCGCGGCGCTGAGGTAGTTGCGCACCGTGCCGGGCGAGAGATGCACACGCTCGGCGATCGCGGCGACGGGCTGGCCGTCGAGGCAGTGCCGGAGGATCTCGCGCTCCCGCTCACCGAGCGGGTTCGCACCTCCGATGAGCGACTCGGTCGCGAGTGCCGGATCGACGATCCGCTCCCCCGCCTGCACGCGCCGCACGACGTCGGCGAGCTCGCCCGCTGGGGTGTCCTTCACGACGAACCCGGCCGCACCCGCCTCGAGCGCGCGGCGCACGTAGCCGGGTCGGCCGAACGTCGTCACGATGAGCGAGCGCACGCCGGGCAGCTCGCGGCGCAGCGCGGCGGCGGCCTCGATGCCGTCGGCGCCCGGCATCTCGACGTCGAGCAGACAGACATCCGCCCCCGATGCCCGCGCCGCGTCGACGACGACGTCACCCCGATCGACCTGCGCGACGACCTCGAGGTCGGGCTCGAGGCTCAGTAGCGCGGCGAGCGCGCCGCGCACGAGCGCCTGATCGTCGGCGAGCAGCAGCCGGATCACCATGTCACCTCCACGCGCGTGCCGGGGCGATCTCCACCGGCCGCGAGCTCTCGCGCGGGCCCGACCGTGAGCCTGGCGCCCGCCGTCGCCGCGCGCTCCCGGATGCCGCGCAGGCCGGTCGCCGCGACGTCCGCGGGCGTGCCGATCCCGTCGTCCTCCACGACGATCCCGGCCGACGCGAGGCGCACGACGCAGCGCCGCGCCCGCGCGTGCCGCACGACGTTCGTCACCGCCTCGCGCAGCGCCCATGCCACGACGATGCGGTGCCGCGGATCGACGACCTCCGGATCGGCGGGCACGTCCGCCTCGACGCCGGCGTCCGCGAGCGCGCGCCTGGCGCTCTCGAGCTCGTCGCCGAGCCGCGCCACGCGCAGCCCTGCGACGGTCGCACGCACCTCGGCGAGCGCCTCGCGCGTGAGGCTGCGGATCTGCGCGAGCTCCGCCTTCGCCGCGTCGGGATCCCGGTCCACCAGCCGCTCGGCGAGCTCGGCCTTTACCGTCAGGAGCGTCAGGCAGTGCCCGAGCGTGTCGTGTACGTCGCGGGCGACGCGCTCCCGCTCGGCGACGACGGCGAGCTGCCGTTCGAGCTCGTTGTGGTCGTCCTGTGCGCCGTCGATGATCCGCACGATCGCGCACGTGACGAGCACGAACGCCGTCGGCAGCAGGAGCCCCCAGTGGTCGCCCAGCTGTCCGCTCGCCGCGAGCGCGATGACGAGCGCCACGGAGATCGCGACCGCGAGCGCGAGCGACCCCGTGCGGGGGCCGGAGAACATCGCAATGGCCACGAGGAACGGCGCCGCCCCGAGCGCGCCGACGCCGACAAGGGCGGTCGCGATGAGCATGAGCACCGTCATGACGGCGAGCGCCGGCAGGCCCCGCCGGGCGGCCTGCTCCCAGGACGCCGACATCGTCAGCCACACGAACGTCGCGACGTACAGCACGCCGAAGATGACGAGCAGCACGACCGCCGTCGTCCGCGCGGCCGGGGCGGCCCCGGACTCGAGCGCCGACGCGATGGGGAAGAACATGCAGACGACCCAGACGACGCCGAGGGTCCACGAGAAGCGGGCCCAGGGGCCCACATCCGCTCGTCTCGCCTGCGCCATGCCCTCCATGCTGACAGGCGCGGGTGCGGGGCCCAGCATCCGCGCGGGACCCGTCGCGAGCGGATCCGTCACTGGCGGGACCGGCCGCGCCGGGCGACGAGCATCGTGGCGACGATGAAGATCGCGGCCCACACGCCCAGGTTGAGCGCCGGCACCCACAGCGCCTCCTGCACCGAGTCGTCCGCCGGGCTCTGGCGCACCGTCCATCCGTCGGTCAGCGGGTACCGCGCGAGCGCGACGTAGCCGTAGAGCGGGGTGAAGCGCGCGATGTCGAGCAGTGCACCGGTAAGCGGGAAGTAGAGGTTGCCGAGGAAGGCGAAGATCACGAGCGATCCGCTCGCCGCGCTCACCGCGGCCTCGCTGCGGAACAGGAGGCCGGCGAGCAGCCCGAAGAACGAGAACACGGCGGATCCGAGCAGCACGACGAGCGCGCTGATCGCCCACACGTGCGGATCCGCCTCGGCGCCGGTCATGGCGCCCAGCGCGTAGATGAGCGCCACGGGAACGATCGCGACGACGAACCCGACCGCCGCGCGCGTCACCACCCGCTCGGCATCGCTCATCGGTGTGAGCGCGAGCTGCCGACCCCATCCCTGCATCTGCTCGACCGCAGCCGTGCCGCCGACGCCGACCGTGGCCGTCACGGCGCCATACGCCGCCATGCCGATCATGACGTAGAACGCGACGTTGCCGTTGCCGACGCTGTTCTCGCCGTACGACTGGCTCGCGCCGAAGATGACGTAGAGGAGCGCGGGCAGAACCGCGACGAAGAACATCGTCACGACGTCGCGCACGATGCGCCGCAGCTCGATGCCGAAGTACGTGAGGTTCATCACGCCGCTCCCATCGGTGCCGCGGCCGCCGGAGCGGCACCTGCCGTGAGCGCCTCGAACGCATCGTCGAGGCTGCCCGTGGCGATCTCGAGGTCGCGCGCGCCGAGCTCGTTCAACAGCACGCGCGCGACCGCGTCGGAGTCGGCGGTCCGCACGAGCAGCCGCCCGGCGTCGACCTCGACCTCCCCGAGCTCCCGCAGCCGCTCGAGCGCCGCCTGCTGCGATCCGGCATCGACGTAGGCAGACACCCGTCGGCCCGTCGCGGTCGCGCGGATCTCCGCGGTCGTGCCGTCGGCGACCACCCGGCCGCCGGCGACCATCACGATCCGCTGCGCGAACGCGTCGGCCTCCTCGAGGTAGTGCGTCGCGAAGATCACGGTGCGCCCACTTCTGGCATCCGCGCGCATCGTGTCCCAGAACTCCCGGCGAGCGCGCACGTCCATGCCGGCCGTCGGCTCGTCGAGGATGAGCAGATCCGGATCGGGCAGCAGCGCGAGCGCGAACCGCAGCCGCTGCTGCTCTCCTCCCGAGCACTTCGATACTCGTCTGCGCGCAATGCCCTCGAGACCCGCCCGCGCGATCACCTCGTCGACGGAGAGCGGATCGGCGAAGGTCGAGGCGATGAGGGTGATGGTCTCGCGCACGGTGAGGTCGCGCAGCAGTCCGCCGGTCTGCAGCACGGCGGACACCCGGCCGGCGCGCACCGCCCGGCGCGGCGCCTGGCCGAAGACCGCGACGTCGCCGTCGGTGGGATTCGTCAGGCCCAGCACCATGTCGAGCGTCGTCGTCTTCCCGGCACCGTTGGGCCCGAGCAACGCCACGATCTCGCCTCGGCCGATCTCGAGGTCGATCCCGTCGACCGCGCGGACGGCGCCCGGTCCCGTTCCGAACTGCTTCACCACGCCGCGCAGCGCGACCGCGGCGGCATCCCGTGTGTCCATGCCTCCACACTCGCCGAACGCTCCGCGCGCGCACGATCCGCGCCCGTCACGAGTTAGGCATGACAACTGTCACGCCCCGTCGGGCCGCGCAGATGAAGCGATCCCAGCACCCTCGCCCGACGGCGGGTGTGGAGCCTTCGGGTGATCCTTGAGGCGTGTCGCGAGATGTCATCACGGACGAGGTCTGGGAGCTGATCCGGGACGTGTTCCCGCCGGTGAGGACACGGGGCCGTCCTCCGGTGGATCGGCGCACGGTGGTCGAGGCGACCGCGTGGCGGTTCCGCACGGGATCGGCGTGGCGAGACCTGCCCGACCGGTTCGGGAGCTGGAACACGATCTACAAGAACTTCCGCCGGTGGGCGAGCGACGGCGTCTGGGAGGACCTGCTCACCCACGTGCAGAAGCGGGCGTCGCTTCAGGGTGAGATCGACTGGGTCGTGTCGGTGGATTCCTCGATCGCGCGTGTCCATCAGCATGGCGCGACCTTGCCCCGGGTCACAGGGGGATCCGTCGAACTACAAGAAGTCCGGGCCAGAGCCTCCTGACCACGCGATCGGCCGGTCACGGGGTGGTTTGACGACGAAGATCCATCTCGTCTGCGACGGGAAGGCCCGGGCGCTGGTGTTCGTCCTCACTGGCGGGCAGGTCGCAGACACGAGCATGTTCACCTGCGTACTCGACGAGATCCACATCCCCGGCCGAGGGCCCGCGCGCACGAGACCGGACCGGGTGCTCGCGGACAAGGGCTACCCGTCGAAGAAGAACCGGGCCTGGCTGCGCGAGCGCGGCGTCAAGGCCACGATCCCCGAACGCGACGACCAGATCGCGCACCGCCGCAAGCGGCCGGGCCGTCCGATCGACTTCGGCGATGAGCAACGGGAGCGCTACAAGGGCCGCAACGTCGTCGAGCGGTGCTTCAACTTCGTGAAGCAGTGGCGCGGACTCGCTTCCCGCTACGACAAGACCGCCCGGTCATACGCGGCAGGGATCTGCCTCTCCGCCGCCTTGCAATGGATTTAGCAACACGGCCTAGTTCACCGCATCGACCACCGGTAGGCTCGAGACATGCGCGTGCTTCTTACCGGCGGCGCCGGCTTCATCGGTGCTCACACCGCGATCGCACTTGCTGAGGCCGGGCACGAGCCACTCATCATCGATGACCTCTCGAACGCCCACGCAGACGTCGTCGCGCGAGTCGAGTCGATCATCAGCCGGCCGGTGCCGTTCGAACAGGTTGATTGCAGGTCAGCGGCGGCGGTGCAAGCCTTCATCGAAGCTCACGCGCCCATTGACGCGGTCATCCACCTCGCGGGTCTCAAAGCCGTCGCGGAGTCGACGGCCGATCCGGTTCGCTACTACGACGTGAACATTAGCTCGGCGATCGCAGTGCTTAAGGCGATGGCCGCCACGGCGATTGACACGATGATCTTCTCGAGCTCCGCCACTGTCTACGGCTTCCCGGAGAAGTTGCCCGTCACCGAAGAGACCCCGACGTCCCTCGCGCTCGCTAATCCCTACGGCAAGACCAAGCGCATGATCGAAGAGATCATTGCGGATGCTGCAGCCGCTCACGCCTCGCTCAGGGCTGTGAGTCTCCGCTACTTCAATCCCGTCGGAGCGCACCCATCCGGCCTGATCGGCGAGAGCCCTCGCCTCGCCCCTACAAATCTCATGCCTATTGTCGTCGATGCTGCGGCAGGACGTCGCGAAGCGGTGCAAGTCTTCGGGAGCGATTACGACACCGTCGATGGTACGGGAGTTCGTGACTTTATCCATGTTCAAGATCTCGCCTGGGGGCACGTCAAGGCCCTAGAGACTGCGCGTCCCGGTTACGAGGTGTTCAATCTCGGCACGGGCGAGCCTGTAAGCGTTCTGCAGCTCATCCGCACGTTCGAGAAGGTTACGGGGGTGGAGGTACCCTACGTGTTCTGCGAACGACGGCCGGGAGACGTCGCGGTGTCGTACGCCGATCCGTCAAAGGCGGAACGCGTGATGGGCTGGAAGGCCCGGCTCGGGATTGCCGACGCATGCGCGGACGCTTGGAATTGGGAGCAGAAGCGCACCTCATCGAGCAAGTCGATGACCGCATAATGCTCAATAATCTAAAGCACATCGCTCGCGCCCGACGGGCCGGAGCGATCGTAAGTTGGCGGTCGGTGACCCTCGACGATTCGAGACTTGCACTGCACGCCCGTGTTGCGCATCACGCCAGCCTGCGATCCTGCAGCGTTGGCACCTTCACATCGATCGGGCGCTTCTCCAAGATCGCTTTTGCGGATCTGGGATCATTCGGCTCGGTCTCATGGGACGTCACCATCGGCGCGATCTCGCATCCGATGACACACCTCACCACCCATGCATTCCCCTACGTACCCGAACTGGGCATCTCGCGCGATCCCCGTAGCCAGCAGGTGGATCGCGTCGCCATCGGGCATGACGTTTGGATCGGCACGCAGGCGATTGTCATGCCCGGAGTCTCGATCGGTAATGGTGCGGTGATCGATACGGTCATCGTGTGTCCCGATGTCGAGCCCTACAGCGTGGTCGCGGGCGCACCCGCACGCAAGCTGCGGATGCGATTCAGCGACGACGTCATCGCTGACTTGGAGGAGCTCAGATGGTGGGAGCTACCGGTAGAAACCCTCCGCAGCAACATTGATGTTTTCCGCACGGACGACATCCGATCTGCGATCGAGCGGCTGCGCGCGGTAGCCCATTACCCAGTCCAGTAGTTCCACCTCGCGCGTTAACACCTGCCACGCACGTCGCTAAAGGGGCTCTTCACGAACGAGGGTGTAGCGCGGGTCTGAACCCTCCGGCTTCGAGCAGCGACCGAGCGATGTAGTGGGTGAGGTTGCGGAAGCCGAGGGCGGAGCCGCGGAGGTGTTCGAGCCGCCCGTTGAATCTCCTATGTATGTCAAGCAGCCGCCGCAGGTGTGATCGTGGCGTTGAGTTGCCTGTAGATCTGACGGGCGAGGTAGCGCTTGAGCGAGCGGCGAATCTCGCGCGGGGTGCGCCCCTGGAGGATCAGCATCAGAGCCAGCTCCGTGCGATCGACACGCCCCGCCCCACGAACTGCGTCGGCGCTCCCCTGTGCGTCAGGATGGGGTGAGACACCAGCACTGCTGACCTTCGCACTGCACGGGGCGAGAACGGACCAATACTGAGATGACGATGACGGTTGCTGACGTCGGCACCGATGATGGGGCTATGGCTCCTCGTGCTGACCGGCCCAAGAGGCGGACGTTCACCGCCGAGTTCAAAGCGGCGATCCTGGCCGAGTACGACGCCGCGGACCGCTCTGGGCGTGGGGAGATCCTGCGCCGGGAGGGCCTGTACACCTCCCACATCATCGAGTGGCGCAAGGCCGCGGCCGCCGGCTCGCTGTCCGGGCTGGGCAGCAAGCCGCGGGACCGGCGCGAGCGGGAGCTGCAGGCGCTACGGGCCCGGGCGGAGAAGGCCGAGGCCGAGCTGGCCAAGACCAGGGCGGCGCTGGACCTGATGGGAAAAGCACACGCGCTCTTGGAGACGCTCTCCGAGAGCGCGGACAAGCCGCCGCGGTCGCCGCGGTGATCAACCCGGCCGTCGACGGGCTGGCCGAGCACGTCGGCACCGCGGCTGCGTGCGCGCTGCTGGGTCGCTCCCGCGCCAGTCACTACCGGGCCAAGAACCCGCCACCGCCACGTCCACGGACACCGCGGCCGGCACCGGCGAACAAGCTGTCCGCCGCCGAGCGGGCCCACGTGCTGGCCGTGTTGACCAGCCAGCGGTTCGCGGACAAGTCGGTCGCCCAGGTCTGGGCCACGCTGCTGGACGAGGGCACCTACCTGTGCTCGATGTCCACGATGCACCGGATCCTGCGCGAGCACGACATGGCCGGGGAACGGCGCCGGCAGGCGAGCCACCCGCCCCGGACCCGGCCCGAGCTCGTCGCGACGGCGCCGGGGCAGGTGTGGAGTTGGGACATCACAAAGCTCAAGGGGCCGGAGCGGGGCGTGTACTACGACCTGTACGTCGTGCTCGACATCTTCTCCAGGTTCGTCGTGGGCTGGACCATCGCGGCCCGCGAGGACGCCGAGATCGCCAAGAACCTGCTCGAGCACGCCATGGGCATCCATGGCGTGCCGGAGGCGATCCACGCCGACCGCGGGACCTCGATGACCTCCAAACCGGTCGCTCAGCTGCTCGTCGACCTCGGGGTGGCCAGGTCGCACTCCCGCCCGCACGTGTCGAACGACAACCCTTACAGCGAGGCGGCGTTCAAGACGCTGAAGTACGCCCCGGTCTTCCCCGAGCGCTTCGGGTCCCTGGCCGACGCCGGCGCGTTCGCCGAGCAGTTCTTCGCCTACTACAACCACGAGCACCGCCACTGCGGGATCGGGCTGCACACCCCCGCCAGCGTCCACTTCGGCACCGCCGGGCAGGTCCGCGCCCAGCGCCAGGCCACCCTGGACGCGGCCTACGCCGCCCGTCCCGAGCGCTTCGGCCACCGCCGACCCCAGGCGCCCAAGCTGCCCGAGGCCGCCTGGATCAACCAGCCCTCACAGGAGGCCCTCATACAGACCGCCTGACGGAATCTGTCTCACCCGCCTTGACACTTTCCGCTCCTCTCGAGATCGTCGACTGTCTCTCGTGAGGGGAACGCGTGCTCGAGGCCGTGCCGCCGAAGGAGCCTGAAGTGATCGGCCGTGGGATGACATCCCGCCTG
The DNA here is from genome assembly GCF_028472845.1 of Microbacterium sp. EF45047. Taxonomy (NCBI): domain Bacteria; kingdom Bacillati; phylum Actinomycetota; class Actinomycetes; order Micrococcales; family Microbacteriaceae; genus Microbacterium; species Microbacterium sp. EF45047. Next base: position 1,949,321 of record NZ_CP069429.1, read on the forward strand.
CGCCCACCGCACCACGTCCCGGGCTACGCTCCCGACGGCACGACCTGTCGCCCGCGCGATCTGCTGCGGATGAAGCGGATCAAGCCCACTTTCGGCTCTTCGGACATCCGGTGGGGTGAGGGTGGCCGGGCGGTGATTCGGCGGTAGGGGTCGAGGTCCCCGAGGATCAGAAGCGCTAACTCTCTGATTCCGACCGAGGACCTCGACGTGCTTCACCCTACTTCGGGGTGCGCTGACGCGCGCCCCGCCGACTGTCCGTGTGCCCGCTGCGACCTGCTTCTCGGCCTCGACGGTGTCCATGTCGAGCACGTCGAGCGTCGCGACGGACTTCTTGTGGTGACCGTTTCGACTCCGGCGTCCCCGACGGGCTGCCCGGGGTGCGGCGTGCTCGTGACGAGCCGTGGTCGGCGCCTTCGGGTGCTGCATGACGTGCCGGGTGTGACGCGGGTGAGGGTGGTGTGGCGGCAGCGGATGTGGCGGTGCGGCGAGTCCGGCTGTCCGCGGAAGACGTTCGTGGAACAGGTCCCGTCGCTGGTCGCGCCGCGCGGGTCGATCACGAAGCGCGCCGTCGCGTGGGCGATCGGGCAGCTGCGTCGCGAGCACGCCACCATCCAAGGACTCGCCCGGCAGCTCGGGACGTCGTGGAAGACGGTGTGGCGGGCCGTCGAACCCGAACTGGTCAAGCTCGCGGCGGACGAGTCCCGGTTCGAGAATGTCACCAGCCTCGGCGTCGACGAGCACGTCTGGCATCACGTCGACCCGCGCCGACGGGGGCCGAAGGAGCTGACCGGGATGGTCGACCTCACCCGCGACAGCCAAGGGAAGACGCTCCTCGCTGCCGAGCACGGCTGGAACGCCCGCACAGGCGGCGCAGGCCCCGACACCGCCCGCCACGCCACCCAGGCCGCCGCAGCACGCCACACAGGGCCGGAAACGCCGAAAGCCGCCCCGGGGGGCGGCTTGGCGGAACTAAAACATCTCTGGAGTGAGGTACCGAACGGCATTTACGAAGATGCCGATTGCAGTAAGCCTCTTGTGGTGGACCCAGGGGGATTCGAACCCCCGACCTTCTCATTGCGAACGAGACGCGCTACCAACTGCGCCATGGGCCCGTGGACTCAGCTACATTACCATGCGCTCAGCCCGCCGCGCGTCGCGCCAGCAGCCGGCGGACGTGCGCCTCGATCTCGGCGTCGTCGACGAAGCCCATCCGCGCGTACGGCGAGTCGCCGGCATCCGTCGTCGCCGTCTCGGCGGCGGCCGGAAGACGAACGGGAGCCGGCGGCGCGAGCTCCTCCGCGCGGCGGCGCAGCTCTGCCAGCCGGGCCGCCTGACGGCGGTCCTCCTGCGCCTGCTGCTGCGCCCGCGCGGCCTGCGCGCGGGATCCGGCCACCGAGACCATGGGCTGCGGCAGCGGGCGCGGCGTCCACGATGCCGGTCCCTGGTCGTGCAGCGGGGGCGAGACGCGCGGAGCCGCGGCATCCGTCATCACCGGCGCGGCCGCGCGACGCGCGCTGCGGCGGGCGACCCGCGACATCTGCAGGAGCACGGCGACTCCCGCGACGAGCAGCACGGCTCCGATCGCGAGCAGCACCCACCCGCCGGAGACCGCGAACTGCCAGACGCCGAGACCGGCCAGCACCGCTCCGGCCAGGCCCGCGACGGTGGCGCTCAGGCGCACTCGCCGGCGCGCCCGCGCCTGCCGCACGAGCGGATCGCGACGCGTCGCCGCCAGCTCCTCGCGCAGGCGCTCCAGCTCGGCGTTCGCCTTCTCGGCCTGCACGCGCTTGGCGAGCCGCTGCTGCGCGAGCGCGGTGCGCATGTTCAACTCGAGGCGGACCTCGGCGGGCGTCTCGCTCGTCTCCGCGAGCACCCGGAGCGCCTGGTTCAGCCGCACGGCGTTGCGCTCCGCGGCGTAGTACTGATGACGGCCGCGCCAGCTGGGCATCAGATAGAGAGCCCACAGCAGCACGGCGACGACGACGATCACGCCGCCACTCAGCACCGGCCCATCCATGTCCCCCACGGTAGGCGACGACGGGCGGACGCGCCCGGCACGGCGGGCGCGTGTCGTGGCGTGCACCGGCGTGTCGCCGCGACCAGCGGAACCCGCACGGGCTGTGGACGCTCAGCCGGGCAGCCGGTCGCCCGGCGGGATGCTCGCGGCGTCCTCCGGCGCCATCCCCTCCAGCCAGCGCTGCAGCACCCCGTCGGGCACCTCCTCGCGGATGAGCGCGAAGGCGTAGTGGTCGCGCCAGTCGCCGTCGATGTGGATGTAGCGGCGGCGCAGTCCCTCGTAGCGGAAGCCGAGCTTCTGCACCACCCGCAGGCTGGCGCTGTTCTCCGGGCGGATGCAGATCTCGATCCGGTGCAGCCCGTACTGGGTGAAGCTGGCGTCGGTGGCGAGCGCGACGGCCGTCGGGGTGATGCCCCGGCCGGCGAACCGCTCGCTCACCCAGTACCCGATCGTGGCGGAGCACAGCGAGCCGCGGGCCACGCCCCAGATGTTGAGCTGGCCGGCGATCTCGCCGTCGTACTCCATCACGAACGGGTACCCGCCTCCGTCGCGGTGCTGCTGCAGCAGGCGGCGGATGCTGAGACGCATGTCGAAGGACGTGGCCGCGCCCGGCAGCGTGGCCTCCCAGGGCTGCAGCCAGCGGCGGTTGGTCAGCAGCTCGTTCTGCAGCGGCCTCGCGTCGCGGGCGCGGACGAGGCGGAGCGCCACCGGCCCGTGCTGCAGCGGGGCCAGCGCATCGAGCTGCATGACCTGACCGCCCTCCCGTTCAGAGACGTTCCGCGAACTCCTTCAGCCACGGACGAAGGTCCGCGCCGAGGTCGTCCCGGTCGGCGGCGAGCTGCACGATCGCCTTGATGTAGTCGACCCGGTCGCCGGTGTCGTAGCGGCGTCCGCGGAACACCACGCCGACGACGCCCGGCCCGCCCTCGGCGGTGGCGAGCTCCTGCAGGGCGTCGGTGAGCTGGATCTCCCCGCCCTTGCCGGGCTCGGTCCGCTCCAGGATCTCGAACACGCTGGCGGGCAGCACGTACCGGCCGATGACGGCGAGGTTGGACGGCGCGTCCTCCCGCGCGGGCTTCTCGACCAGGTCGGTGACGCGGACGACGTCGGCGTCGTCGGTGGTCTCCACCGCGGCGGCGCCGTACATGTGGATCATCGAGGGTTCGACCTCCATCAGGGCGATGACGGCGGCGCCGGTGCGCTCGTGCTCCTCGATCATCTTCGTCAGCAGCGGGTCGCGCTCGTCGATGAGGTCGTCGCCCAGCAGCACGGCGAAGGAGCTGTCGCCGACGTGGGTGCGGGCGCGCAGCACGGCGTGGCCGAGCCCCTTCGGCTCGCCCTGGCGGACGAAGTGGATGTCGGCGAGGTCGCTCGACTTCATCACCCGCTCCAGGCGGCCGGTGTCGCCTTTCTCCATCAGCTTGACCTCGAGCTCGGGCACGGAGTCGAAGTGGTTCGAGATGGCGTTCTTGTTGCGGCCGATGATCACCAGGATGTCGTCGATCCCGGCGGAGGCCGCCTCTTCGACGACGTACTGGATCGCCGGCTTGTCGACGACGGGCAGCATCTCCTTCGGCATCGCCTTCGTCGCCGGGAGGAACCGGGTCCCCAGTCCCGCCGCGGGGATGACCGCCTTCATTCTCTTCTTCGCCATGCCCGTCAGCTTACCGGTGGCCCGCTCGGCGCCCGCCCCGCGCCGCGTATGATCGGAGGATGCCGACCGAGCCGGAGCAGCAGAAGCGGGCACTGCGCGCCGAGCTGCGGGAACGCCGCCAGCTGCTCTCGCCCGCGCAGCGCGAGAGCGCCGAGGCGGGTATCGCCCGGCAGCTGGACGAGCTGGTCGACCGCCTCGGAGCGCGCTCGGTGTCCTGCTTCCTGTCCACGACCTCCGAGCCGGGGACCCGCGAGTTCGTGCGGAACGCGGTGCGACGCGGCATCCGTGTCCTGCTCCCGATCACGCGGACCGACGGCCTGCTGGACTGGGCCGTCGCCGACGACCCGGACGACGTCGCGGAGGGGATGTTCGGTCTGCCCGAGCCGACCGGGGAGGTCCTCGGCCCCATCGCGGTGGACGATGTGGACCTCATGATCATCCCCGCCGCGGCGGTGGACCGCACCGGAACACGCCTGGGCTGGGGCCGCGGCTACTTCGACAAGACCATCGGCTCGATGCAGAAGTGCCCCCCGGTGTACGCGGTGATCTATGATTCCGAGGTACTCGACACCCTGCCGCGCGAGGTGCACGACCAGCCGGTCGACGGCATCGTCACGCCGACGCAGACCATCGTGCTCTCCCCGGAGCGGCACTGACAACGGAGATTGCGCATGCCCACCTACGCCTACGCCTGCACGGCCTGCGACCACCGGTTCGACGCCGTGCAGAGCTTCACCGACGACGCGCTCACGCTGTGCCCCGAATGCGGCGGCCGGCTGCGCAAGCAGTACGGCTCCGTCGGCGTGACGTTCAACGGCTCCGGCTTCTACCGCACCGACTCGCGCGGCGATGCTGGTGCGAAGGCTGCCTCCCCGGCATCATCGAAGACGGATTCTTCGTCGAGCGCCGCACCGGCGCCCGCGAAGGCCGCGGCCTCGGCCTGAGGTCGCCCGTCTCTGAATAGGGGAGGACCCATGCTCAAGGGATTCAAGGAATTCATCGCCCAGGGCAACGTGATCGACCTGGCCGTCGCGGTCGTCATCGGCGCCGCGTTCTCGGCCATCGTCACCGCGATCGTCGACAACCTGATCAACCCGATCATCGGGCTGCTGTTCAACGCCGAGGACCTCAGCAACGTGAAGCTGGGCGTCATCGGCATCGGCGCGATCATCGGGGCGGTCATCAACTTCCTCGCCGTCGCTCTCATCGTGTACCTCGTGTTCGTCATGCCGATGAACAAGTACCGTGAGCGCCAGGCGGCGAAGAACCCGGCCGTCGAGGAGGAGACCCTCCCGACCGAGCAGGAGCTGCTGATCGAGATCCGCGACGAGCTGCGCAGGAGCGCTGCCCGCTGATCCGGTCACCGACGCCCCCGGCCGCCCTCCGCCGCCGGGGGCGTCGTCGTGTCCGCCGGCTCAGTAGTGCGGCGGGACCTCGCGGAGCATCCGCTCGTCGTTGGGCCCGGATGCCGGGGCGGCGCCGGTGCGCGAACGGGCGACCCGCGGCGGGGCCGCATCCGGCGCGGCAGGATCCGGCGCCGCGTCGGACACCGCTTCGGAGCCCGGCCGCGACTCGGGGTCCGGGTCCGTGCCGGGGGCCGGGGTCAGCCGGGCGCGGCGCGCGCCCGGAACGCGCTCGATCCGCTGGCGGCGGCTCTCAGGCATCCGCGTCCCCAAGGTCGATCGGCTCGGTGTCGTGCTCGGCGCGGACCGCGTCCTCCTGGATGCCGAGCACCGAGGCGATGCGGGTGGCGACCGAGGCCGGGTCGCTGTACAGGTCGAAGGCGTGCACCCGCACGTAGTGCCAGCCGAGCCGGCGCAGCACCTGGGGGCGCAGGCGCAGGCTCTCGCGCAGCGATTCGCCGCGGGACTCCGGGTCGGATTCGATCACCACGGCCCGGCCGGCGTGCTGGGCGACCAGCGGCAGCAGCCCGCGGTAGTCGACGTCCACCGAGGCGCCCAGGCGGCGCAGCTCGCGGGCGAGCGCGAGCGTGAGCGGGTCGGCGAGGTCCTCCAGCCGCGCGTCGCGCCCGCGGGCGGCGAGCCCGCCGAGAATCGACATCAGCGTGGCGGCGCCATGCTCGAGGCGGCCCTCGTCGAAGGCGGAGGGGCGGATGCACGACACGATCACCATCGACCGGCGGGCGCGCGTCATGCCGACCGTGAGCAGGCGCTCTCCGTCGGGCTGGGACAGGTCGCCGAAGTCGCTGAGCACGCGGCCGTGCTTGGTGAGACCGTAGCCCAGCGAGAAGATCACCCGGTCGCGGCTCTCCGCGACGGACTCCTCGAGGGTCAGCACCGCGAACGGCTCCGCGGAGTCGCGACCGACGAAGTCGGCCACGTCGGACCGGCCCGCGAACGCGCTGGTGACTGCGGCCCGCACGCGCTCGGCGTGCCGCCGGCTGGCGGTGACCACCATCAGCGACTCGGTCGGCCGGTGCACCGCGTGCTCGACGACGAGCGTCACCACGCGGGCGACCTCCGCGTCGGGACTCTCCACCGCACCGGTGACCGGGTCGGGCGTGCCCACCCCGCCCTCGACGTAGTCGACGGTGAGGCTGCCGCGGCCGAGGTACGAGCCCGCCCACGGCAGCGACACGATCTCCCCGCCATAGAACGCGTCGTTGATGAGCTCCGCGAGATCCTCGCCGCCGGCGCGGTAGCTGCGGGTGAGGGTCATCACCGGGAACAGCTCGGCGAGCCGCTCGAACACCGACACGTCGTCGAACGGCACCTCCGGCTCCCACTCCGACGCAGGGTCGGTCGCCAGCTGGAACGGGGTCGGCTTCTGCGTGACCGGGTCGCCGAAGGCGACCACCTGCCGCGCGCGGCGGATGGCCGGCGCCGCCTCGGTGAGGTTGATCGCGGCCGCGTCGACCAGCAGCACCAGGTCGAACTCGACGGATTCCGGGATCGCCGGCACCTCGTACGGGGACGCGATCCACACCGGCGCGAGCACCCGCATCAGCGTCGGGGCGACTGCCGCGATCTCGGCGGGCGTCGCCTCCCCGGTCTTCAGCGCCGAGCGCAGGTGCCGCGCCTCCTCGGGCTCGTCGACGATCGCGATCCGCCACTGGCTGGCCAGGTTCCACGCCAGCAGAGGGCCGGCGAGCCCGGTGTGCGCCTCGTCCACGAGCCGGAAGTCGCGTTCGAGCCGGTCCACGACGGCGGTGTTCGCGCCGAGCAGCGCCCGGTCGTCCTGCAGGGCGCGCTCCAGCAGCGACTGCCACCAGGCGAACTCGAGCTCGTCAGCCACGCGGTCCTCGGGGACGTGCCGGATCGAGAGGTCCGCCAGCAGCGGCCCCAGGCCGAGCTCGGCGAGCGAGTCGCGGATGCGGGTGCGCTCCACCAGGTTGTCGAAGACGTCCGATTTCGCGGCCAGGCCGGACAGCGTCCGCAGCAGCCGGGCCACGGGCAGCGAGGCCAGCGGCTCCCGGCGGCCGAGCGCGGCGTCCAGCTCCGAGAGCTCGGCGTTCACGCGCTGCCACGCCACCGCGACGTCCGCCAGTCCCAGCGGCACCTGCGGGGCGACGCCCGCCTCGACGTAGCGCTGCCACTGCGTGCGCTGCTGCTGGATGCGCAGCAGCGCCTCGTGCATCTCGCTGACGTGCGCGCCGGGGCGGACGTATTCGCGGGCCAGCCGCTTCAGGCGCCGGCGGTTCGCCGCCGACATGCCGGGGGCGTCCCGGCGGGAGCCGTGCGCCTGGATGAGCTCGCCGAGGGGGCGCTCGAAGACGGTGGGGCTGAACCGGTCGAGGGAGTCGCGGATGCCCTGCAGCAGGCGCAGGTACTCCCCCAGCTCCTCGACCGTGGAGAACGGGCGCATGCTGGTCTGCGCGATGAGCTCGTAGCCGCGTTCCAGCAGAGACGGCACGGCGCTGGCGTGCAGCCGCCCGGCGAGGGCGTGCGCCGCCCGCGCCGCCTCGGTGGTCTCGAAGCTGACGCCGTACCAGGGCGAGTCGTCGGGGCCGAAGCGGAACTCGCCGAGCCGCGCGGCCGTGGTGAGCGCCTCGGCGGCCGGTCCCCGGTCGGATGCCAGGCGCTCCAGCGCGTCCATGCTCAGCCGTGCCGTCGTGGACGGCGGGACGGGCAGGGAGGCGAGCCGGGTGAGGTGCCGGGTGGCGTCCAGGACGGAGGCGCCGGTGCGCCCCACCGGTGAGGTGAGCGCGGTGCGGTAGTCGCGCAGCACGGCGCGCAGCCGCACCAGCGCATCGTCCACCTCGGCCACCTTGGGCTGCGTCGCCTTCTCGCAGCGTCCGATCGCGCGGATGAGGTCGCGGCGCAGGTTCGCCGGCGAGACGGCCAGGCCGTCCAGGCCGATGCCCGCGAGCCGGTGCCGGACGCCGTCGAGTGTGGAGCGGCGGGCTGAGACGACGAGCACCCGGCGGCCGGCGCGGACCGCCGCACCGAGCGCGTTGATCACGGTCTGCGTGCCGCCGGTGCCGGGGAGCGTGGAGACGACGAGCGAGTGGCCGGCCGCGATCCGCGCCAGCACCTGCTCCTGCTCGGCATCCGCATCCAGGAGCAGGTTGTCGGATGCCGGTGCCCGCTCGTCCGGCCCGACGATCTCCGGCTCCGGGCGCGGGGCGGTGACCTGCTCGCGGTCGGCGCGGTGCCCGGCGAGGGCGTTCAGCACGGGATGGTCGAGGGAGGCCAGGTCGCGCACCATCGGAGCGGCGACGTCGGCGAAGGTGGACACCACCAGGCGCGGCTGCACGGCGAAGGTGTCGATGGACTGGGTGAGCGCGCGCAGCTGATCGATCACCGGCTGCGGTTTGAAGATGCCGCCGTCGTAGGCGAGGGCGGCGAGGCCGACCGGGTCGAGGCTGAGGCCGAAGTGCTCGCGCGCCACCCGCACGAGCTCCGGGTTGACCTCGAAGGCGCCCTGCAGCTTCAGTTCGAAATCGGCGTGGTGCCGGCGGATCGCGAGCGGGCGCAGCAGCACCGGGGCGGAGAACTCGGCGCCGCCGAGCCGCCAGCGGGCGAGACCGACGGCCAGGCGCACCGCGTCGATGCCGCGGACCGTGCGCAGCTCGGTGTTGCGGGCGGTGATGCGCTCGGCGGCCATGCGCGCGGTGCGCAGCCCGACCTCGTCGCGGAACAGGTTGGAGAGCAGGGTGGAGCGTCCGGTGATGAACTGCGGCAGGCTCCCGGGATGGGCCTTGGAGATGTCGATCCCGGCCTCGGGCGTGTCCCGGTAGGTCACCAGCGGGGAGGGTCCGCCGAGATCGGCCGCCTCGGCGCGGCGGCGGGTGCGCTCCGCCTCGGCGGCGTGGGCGATGCCGACGCCGGTCGATGAGTCGCTGAGCTCACCGAGGGTCACCGCGGCATCCGTTCCTGCGCTCTCCGCAGACTTCGCCTCTCGTCGCCACACACGGAAAGCCTAGGCGCGACACGCCGGTCCGTGCGGTATCCCCGCCGGATCGGGCCGAATTCCCGGACGTTCTGCACAGCCGCATCCTCGTCGCGGGTTCTCCCCCGTTCCCGGCCGGCGGCGCGCCGGAGCGGGAGCGCCGGGGCCAGGATGGGTGCATGAGGTACCGCTACGACTTCGTGCCGACGCCGTTCGGCGACGGGCTGGCCGTGTTCTCGGACGACGGCATCGTCGGGTTCGACCTGTCCGAGGCGGAGGATCCCACCGTCCCGTGGCTGCTGGAGGGGTTCAGCCGCCGGCTCGGCTCGGCGCCCGAGCACGATCCCGGGGCGGCGGACGAACTGGCGCACCTGCTGGATGCGTACTTCGACGGCGCGCCGATCCGCTTCGACGATCATCTCCGCTTCGACTGGCGCCTGGTCGACGGCTTCGCCCGCGCGGCGCTGCAGGCCGTGTGCGAGATCCCGTGGGGCGAGACGATGAGCTACGGCGAGGTCGCGGTGCGCGCGGGCAGCCCCGGGGCCGCGCGCGCGGTGGGCACCGCCTGCCGGGAGACGCCGTTCTCGGTCATCGTGCCGGTGCACCGCGTCATCCGCGCCGACGGGACGCCGGGGCACTACGGCGCGTATCCGGAGCGGAAGCGCTTCCTGCTCGACCTCGAACGCGAAGCCGGTCCGAGGCGTGACCCGACGGACCCCGGCGTGTAGGCCGCCGGGGTCCGTCGGGTGCGGGCGTCCGCCGGATCGGGACCGGCGTCAGCATCCGTCATCGGCTACGATCAGTGCTCCACCGCCTTCTCCGCGCCGAAGCCGGTCAGGGAGCGCACGTCCATCTCGGCAGCGAGCGCGCGCGACTCGGTGTGCCGGGCGGTGACCGTGCCGATCCAGCCCAGCAGGAAGCCGAGCGGGATGGAGATGATGCCCGGGTTGTTCAGCGGGAAGATCGCGATGTCGATGCCGGGGATCATCGACTTCTCCCCGCCGGAGAACACCGGGGAGATGACGATCAGGCCGACCGCGGAGATCAGGCCGCCGTACATGCTCCACACCGCACCGCGGGTGTTGAACCGGCGCCAGAACAGCGAGTAGAGGATGGTCGGCAGGTTCGCGGATGCCGCGACCGCGAACGCCAGTGCCACCAGGAACGCGATGTTCTGGCCCTGCGCCGCGATGCCGCCGAGGATCGCAAGGATGCCGATCACGACCACCGTGCGGCGGGCGACCCGCACCTCCCCGTTCGGGTCGGCGGTGTGGTTGCCGTCCTTGTCGCGCTTGATCACGTTGGCGTAGATGTCGTGCGCGAAGGACGCCGCCGCGGTGATCGTGAGCCCGGCGACGACCGCGAGGATCGTCGCGAACGCCACGGCCGAGATGAAGCCGAGCAGGATCGGGCCGCCGAGGGCCTGGGCCAGCAGCGGCGCCGCGGAGTTCACGCCGCCGGGGGCGGCCAGGATGTTCTCCGGTCCGACCAGCGCCCCGGCGCCGTAGCCGAGCACCAGGGTGAGCAGGTAGAACAGACCGATCAGCCAGATCGCCCACACCACCGACCGCCGCGCCTCCTTGGCCGTCGGCACGGTGTAGAAGCGCATCAGCACGTGCGGCAGGCCGGCGGTGCCGAGCACGAGCGCCATCCCCAGGGAGAGGAAGTCGAGCGGGTTCGCGCCGTACTGCAGGCCAGGGCCGAGCACCTTCTCGCCCTGCGGCGAGGCCTCGACGGCCGCGCCGAGCAGCGCGTTCAGGCTGAAGCCGTGCAGCGCGAGCACCCACAGCGTCATCGCGATGGCGCCCGCGATGAGCAGCACCGCCTTCACGATCTGCACCCACGTGGTGCCCTTCATCCCGCCGATGAGGACGTACAGGATCATCAGCACGCCGACCACGGCGATCACCAGGGACTGCCCGATCTGGGTGTCGATGCCGAGCAGCAGGGACACCAGGCCGCCGGCGCCGGACATCTGCGCGAGCAGGTAGAAGAAGCACACCGCGAGGGTCGTGATCGCGGCGGCCAGGCGGACCGGGCGCTGCTGCAGCCGGAACGACAGCACGTCGGCCATGGTGAACTTGCCGGTGTTGCGCATCAGCTCCGCGACGAGCAGCAGCGCCACCAGCCACGCGACCAGGAACCCGATGGAGTACAGGAACCCGTCGTAGCCGTTCACGGCGATCGCCCCGCAGATGCCGAGGAAGGATGCCGCGGACAGGTAGTCGCCGGCGATCGCGAAGCCGTTCTGCGGTCCGCTGAAGGAGCGGCCTGCGGCATAGTAGTCGGCCGCGGTCTTGTTGTTGCGGCTGGCGCGGATGACGATGAACAGCGTCACCGCCACGAATGCGCCGAAGATCGCGATGTTGAGGACGGGGTCGTTCTGGACCGTCTCCGCGGCGATGATCGTGGTGCTCATGCCTTCGCCTCCGCATTCTCGAGTTCTTCACGGATCTCCTGCGCGACGGGATCCAGCCGACGATTCGCGAACGAGACGTACGCCATCGTGATGGCGAATGTGGTGACGAACTGCCCGAGCCCGAAGAGCAGCCCGACGGTGATATCCCCCCAGACCCGCTGGCTCATGAATTCGGTGGCGAATGCCGCCAGCAGGACGTATGCGAAATACCACAGCAGGAAGAACACCGCCAGCGGAAACACGAATGAGCGCTGCATCCGCTTCAGGTGCTGGAACTTCGGCGATTCCTCCACGGCGATGTAATCGATCGCTCCCGGGGAATCGCCCATGACCCGATCCTTCATGAGGCCTCCTTGCCACATGTCCGTGTCTCGCGCGGCGGCGCCGCGCGGGTGATAAGGTCGACGCTACGAAAAGGGGAACGGCGCCGTCACCCCCGAAAGTTGGTATCCGTTGACCACGATGATCCGACCCGACCCCGAGGAGCAGCTCCTCGCCGACGCGGTGCGTGAGCTGGCGCGTCGCACGCGCTTCCCCGTCACGTTCGGCGGACTGGTCGAGGACGGCGTCGTCGCGGTGACCGCGATCGTCGGCAACCGCACGCCCAGCCTGCACGGCCTCCGGGTGCGGCCGGAGCGCGGCCTCGGCGGCCGGGCGATGATGGAGCTGCGGCCGCGGATGACCAGCGACTACCGGACCTCCCAGCAGATCACCCACGACTACGACATGTTCGTGCTCGGCGAGGGGCTGCGCACGCTGCTCGCGATCCCCGTCGTGGTGGGCGGACGGCCGCGCGGGGTGCTCTACGCCGGGGCGTGGGAGGAGTGGCAGGTGGGCGGCGTCGCGACGGCCCCGGCCATGCAGGTCGCGGCCTCGGTGGCGACCGAGCTCGGCATCCGCGACGAGGTCGACCGGCGCCTGCACGCGCTGCCCAGCCCCGCGCAGCTGCCCCCCGCGCAGCGCGAGGAGCTGCGCGAGAGCTACGCCGAGCTGCGCAGCATCGCCGCGGACATCGCGGACGAGTCGCTTCGGGAGCGGCTCGCAGCGGTCGAGCGGCGCCTGCTGGGCCTGGCCGGCGAACCCGTCGTCCCGGCGACGACCGGTCCGGTGCCGACGGTGCGGCTGTCCCCGCGGGAGACCGACGTGCTCGCCTGCGTGGCGCTGGGCGCCACCAATGCGGAGATCGCCGTGCGGCTCGGGCTGCGCGAGGGGACGATCAAGGCATATCTCGGCTCGGCGATGTCGAAGCTGGACGCGTCCACTCGTCACGCCGCGGTGGCGCGGGCGCGGCGGCTCGGCCTGCTCCCCTGACCGGCCGACCCCGCCCGGATAATCTGGGATGCGGCCGCCGGCAGCGGCCCCGGACGAGGCAGGCCAGTACCCGGTGAGCGAAAGGACTGGTCCTGGAGGGTCGCAATCATGGCATGGGTCGTGCTCATCATCTCCGGAGTTCTCGAGGCCGTGTGGGCCACAGCGCTGGGGAAATCCGAGGGCCTTTCCCGGCTGTGGCCGAGCGTGGTGTTCTTCGCGGGGCTCATTCTCTCGATGCTCGGGCTCGCCTGGGCGATGCGCGACATTCCGACCGGGACGGCGTACGCGGTCTGGGTGGGAATCGGCGCCTCGCTCACGGTGATCTGGGCGATGATCACGGGCGAGACGGATATCTCGTGGGTGCGGATTCTGCTGCTGACCGGATTGATCGGATGCATCGTGGGATTGAAACTCGTCGACACCGGTCACGCCTGAATGTTGCCGTCGGAGCCGTTTGCGCAATAGCGTTGTGCCATGGCTCGCAAAATCGTTCATCAGCTCGTCGACGACATCGATGGAACTCTTCTGGAAAGCGGTGAGGGCGAGACGGTGCATTTCTCGCTCAACGGCGCCGCTTACGAGATCGACCTGACCACCGCGCACGCGGACGAGCTGCGTGAGGCGCTCGCCCCGTATATCAAGGCCGGACGGCGTGCGACGACGGCCGGCGCGGTCCGCGGCGGGACGTCCCGCCGCCGTGCGGGCGGCAATGCGGAGGCCGGGGCCATCCGCGAGTGGGCGAAGCAGAACGGCTACAAGGTCTCGGAGCGCGGTCGCGTCTCCAGCGAGATCGTGGACGCCTACCGCGCCGCGCACTGAGCACGCTCCCCCTGCGGCGCTCCGGCGGCGCTCCGGCGGCTTCCGGCGCACGACTAGACTTGACGCGCGCCTTCGTAGCTCAGCTGGATAGAGCAGCCCTCTCCTAAAGGGCAGGTCGCAGGTTCGAATCCTGTCGGGGGCACGATGTTGAAAGGGCCGCCCACGGGCGGCCCTTCCATCGTCTAAGCCCTCGACAGCGGGCCCCCATCGGCCGGAGGCTCCGCGCGCCGCCTTCCCTCCCCACGCGACATCCGCCTCCGACGAGCGGCGCGCGGAGGGGCCGATGGAGGACTCGAGGGCACCATCGCGGGAGGCTCAGGCCGCGAGGGCCAGGTACGGCTCCCAGCGGGGGTCGCTGCGCTCGACGCCGCGGACCGTCCAGGCGGTGCCGTGCGGCGGGCGCGGCGTGACGCGCAGCTCCCAGCCCATCTCCTGCGGAGTGCGGTCGCTCTTGATGTTGTTGCAGCGCAGGCAGCAGGCGACGAGGTTCTCCCAAGTGTCGCGGCCTCCGCGCGACCGCGGCAGCACGTGATCGATCGTCGACGCCGACTTGCCGCAGTAGCCGCAGCGGTGGTCGTCGCGGCGCAGCACGCCGCGGCGGGTGACCGGCATCCGGCGCGCATTCGGCACCCGGACGTAGCGCGAGAGGATGATCACCACGGGGCGCTCGTAGGCGCCGCGGGCGGCCCAGACGGGGTCGTCCTCCATGTGCTCGATCACCGTGGCCTTGTCGTTCATGACCAGGACCAGGGCTCTCTTGAACGACACGACCGCGAGCGGCTCGTATCCGGCGTTCAGGACCAGTGTGCGCATCGTCATCCTCTCGATCCGCCGGGATGGCTTCCCGGCACTCTCGACTCACACGACGCCGTGCGGATGAGGAGCGCTCGCAGGTACGGAAAAGGCGCTGTCTACGGACAGCGCCTTTCACACTCGGCGGAACCGAGGCAGCCCTGCGGGCGATGCCGGAGCACCAGACGACCGAGTGCATCCATGGTGCGGATGCTCGGTATCGGATACATCGGCTTCTCCCACTCGTACGACGACGCGTTCAGGCTAACCCATCCCGGGGCATCCGGGACGGGAACAGCCGGTGAACAGCGCTGGGCGTGTCGACGAGGGCTCAGCCGGCGTTGGCGCTGAGCCAGCCCATCGGCTCGACGAGGGAGCCGTTGACCTGCACCTCGAAGTGGAGGTGGTCGCCGTAGGAGCGGCCGGTGTTGCCCACCTTGCCGATGAACTGGCCGGGCTGGACGACCTGCCCGGCGCTGACGGCGCGGGTGCCGTTGGTCATGTGCGCGTACACGGTGGAGACGCGCTGACCGCCGATCACGTGGTCGATCACGACGGCGACGCCGTAGCCGTAGTAGCTCTCGGAGGAGATCCGGACCACGCCGCCGGCGGCGGCGAAGATCGGGGTGCCGCCGTCGGCGACCATGTCGGCGCCGTCGTGGCCGCTGCTGAGCGTGCGGCTGACGTAGTACGAGCCGGCCGGCAGCGGGTAGCGGACCTCGCCGGAGCCGGCGGCCACCAGGCGGAGGTCGGCGTCGCTGACCCGTCCGCCGTCAGCGCCCGCGGCGGCGAGCTGGGCCGCGGCGGCGGCGCGGGCGGCCGCGGCCTCCTCGGCCTTCTTCTTCTCGATCTCCTCGGGCGTGGTCGCCGAGTAGCTGCCGCGGTTCAGCGGCGCGGCGGTGGCCTCGGAGGCGACGACGAGGGACTGGGCGTCGTCGACGGCCAGCTGCTGCAGCGTGGTCGCCTCCGTACCGGTCGGCTTCGTGGCCGCGTAGGCGGGGAGCGCCACGGCGGCGACGAGCGCGCTGACGGCCGCGAAGATCGCGACGGTCCGCATCGGCTTCACACTCCGGCCGGCCGAGGATGCTCGGCGCCGTGCCGGGGAACTCTGTTCTGCTGTCGTCGCGGTCTTGTCGATGTCTGCGGCCAAAAGGGTTTCCTCCTGCGCCTCGGCGCTCGGGCAGCGCTGGCTCGTCGGCACTGTCGTTTCTCGGGCACGTAGTCACACGGGCACGTTGTGCGAACTTCTCGCGAAGACGACGAGCCAGGGAGGCGATCTTCGCGTGCATCACCGGCGGGCTTCTTCGCCGGCGACCCGTCCGAGGTTACCGGAAGATAACGATTCTGTCACCCTGCGAACCTGGCAATCCCCCGGATGCGGCCCGCAGCCGCGGAATCACGCGGGTTCGCCGACGAGGAAGATGTGCGAGGCGAGCTCGACCGGGAGCTCCAGCCCCTCGTCCTTGCCCTCCATCTGGATGAGCACGTAGCCCTCGTTGTAGCGGTAGTCGCCGCGCGCGCCGGGGACCACGCCGGCGTCTCGCAGCTGCTCCAGAAGCTCCGGGTCCACCTGGGCCGGCTCGGCGAGCCGGCGCACGGTGCCCTCGATCGGGCCGCCCGCCTCGTTCAGCTTCTGCACCAGGCCGACGACGCCCTCGTCGAAGGTGCGGGCCGGCAGGTCGCCGAGCTGATCCAGCCCGGGGATCGGGTTGCCGTACGGCGACTCCGTGGGGTGGCCGAGCAGCTCGACGAGTCGGCGCTCGACCTGCTCGCTCATCACGTGCTCCCAGCGGCAGGCCTCGTCGTGCACGTACGCCCAGTCCAGCCCGATGACGTCGGACAGCAGGCGCTCCGCGAGACGGTGCTTGCGCATCACGTCGACGGCCTTGCGCCGTCCGGTCTCGGTGAGCTCGAGACGGCGGTCCTCGGAGACGACGACGAGACCGTCGCGCTCCATGCGTCCGACGGTCTGCGACACCGTCGGGCCGGAGTGCCCGAGACGCTCCGAGATACGCGCGCGCAGCGGCACGATGTTCTCCTCCTCCAGTTCGAGGATCGTGCGGAGATACATCTCGGTGGTGTCGATCAGGTCGGTCATGCAAGGCCTCCGGTGGTTCTTAGGCAAGCCTACATTCCCGCGATGACGCGGGGCGTCATGCGGGCGGGGCGGCCCAGCCCCTCCCCCTAGAATCGACCCATGGCGATCGAGATCCCCCGAGAACTCCTGCCCGTCGACGGACGCTTCGGATGCGGTCCGTCCAAGGTGCGCCCCGCGCAGCTGGAGGCCCTCGTCGCCGCGGGCGCCGGCCTCCTGGGCACCTCGCACCGTCAGGCCCCGGTGAAGAACCTGGTCGGCAGCGTGCGCGAGCGCCTCGCGAAGCTGTTCCGGCTGCCGGACGGCTACGAGATCCTGCTCGGCAACGGCGGCTCGACCGCGTTCTGGGACGCCGCCGCGTTCGGCCTCATCGAGCGCCGCAGCCAGAACCTGGTGTTCGGCGAGTTCGGCGGCAAGTTCGCCAAGGCCGCCGCGGCTCCGTGGCTGGAGGCGCCGGACGTGCGCAACGCCGAGCCCGGCTCGCGCACCGACGCGGAGGCCGTGGAGGGCGTGGACGTGTACGCCTGGCCGCACAACGAGACCTCCACCGGTGTCGCCGCCCCGGTCCGCCGGGTGGCGGCCGACGGCGCGCTCACGGTGATCGACGCGACCAGCGCCGCCGGCGGGATCGACCTCGACATCGCCGAGGCGGACGTGTACTACTTCGCCCCGCAGAAGAACCTCGGCTCGGACGGCGGCCTGTGGTTCGCCGCCGCCTCCCCGGCCGCCATCGAGCGGATCGAGCGGATCGCGGCATCCGACCGCTACATCCCTGAGTTCCTCAGCCTGAAGAACGCGGTGGACAACTCCCGGCTCAACCAGACCCTGAACACGCCCGCGCTGGCGACGCTGCACCTGCTCGACAGCCAGCTCGGCTGGATCCTCGACAACGGCGGGCTCGGCTGGGCCGCCGCGCGGACCGCGGAGTCCTCCGGCATCCTCTACGACTGGGCGGACGCCTCGGAGGTGGCGACCCCGTTCGTGACGGATGCCGCGCACCGCTCCCCCGTCGTCGTCACGATCGACTTCGACGAGCGCGTGGACGCCGCGGCCGTCGCGAAGGAGCTGCGCGCGAACGGCATCGTGGACACCGAGCCCTATCGCAAGCTCGGCCGCAACCAGCTGCGCATCGCGACGTTCGTCTCGATCGAGCCGGACGACGTGCGCACGCTCACGCGCGCTCTCGACTACGTGCTCGAGCGCACCGCCGGCTGACGAACGGATGCCCGGGCGCGGGCGCCGCGGTCACCGCGCGCCCGTGCGGCGGTCACTCCTCCTCGTCGGGGAACGCCTCGCCGTCGTCCTCGGACTCCTCGTCGTCGGCGTCGCCCTCGGGCTCGTCGTCTTCCTCGTCGTCCTCATCCGAGTCGTCGCCCTCATCGGACCCGTCCTCATCGGACTCATCGTCGTCGGCGTCGTCGGACTCGTCGTCGTCCGCCTCGTCCTCGTCGGCGTCGTCGTCCTCGCCGGACTCGTCCAGCTCGTCGATGTCGACCCCGTCCAGGTCGCCGGCGTGCAGGATGTCCTGCTCCTGGTCGTCGTCCTCGTCGAGCCCGTCCGCCTCGAGGGCGGCGTCCAGCAGCGCGTCGGCATCCCCCTCCCCGGCATCCGCCGAGGCCGCGGCCGCCTGCTCGGCGAGCTCGGCCTGGTGCGCGCGGTACTCCGCGAGGCGCTCCGCCCACGGCACCCACTCGGGGGCGAGCAGCGCGCCGTCGCCGGGCAGCAGCTCCACCTCGAGCACGGTCGGCTCGGCGCCCTCCACCTGCGCGACGGTGACCGTCCAGAACCATCCCGGGTAGCCGGGCAGGCGGTTCTGGAACCGCAGGGACACCGCGCCGTCCGCCTCCACCACGTGACCGGCCGCCGGGCCGATCGTCGAGGCCGGGGTGATCTCCTGCAGGGCGGCGAGGGCGAGGTCGCGGGTGGCGGCCGCCAGCTCGTCAGGCGTCGAGCTCATCGGCGACCTTGCGGAGCACGGCCGCGACCTTGCGGCCGTGGCTGGGCGACGGGTAGCGACCGCGGCGCAGATCGCCGCCGATGCTGTCGAGGAGCTTCACGAGGTCCTCGACGATGACGGCCATGTCGTCCGCCGGCTTGCGATGCGCCTTGGCCAGGCTGGGCGGCGCGTCGAGCACGCGCACGGAGAGCGCCTGCGGGCCGCGGCGGCCGTCGGCGAGTCCGAACTCCACGCGGGTGTTCTTCTTCACGGTGACACCCGCGGGAAGGGCAGAGGCGTGCAGGAAGACGTCCTGGCCGTCATCGCTGGCGATGAAGCCGAACCCCTTCTCCTCGTCGTAGAACCTGACCTTGCCGGTGGGCATGGGAGAACCTCGCTGTGAACGGTATGGAAGAACGTCGCGCGGCGGCGCGACCCCTCCAGCCTACCGGTCCGGCCCCGGCGCGCAGGCGATACGCTGAGACGGATGAGCACTGAGCATGACGGCCCCGACGCCGACCGCGACGTCCCGGTCCGCGGGATCGACCGCTTCCTCGCGTTCGGGGCACTGGGCGTCGCCGCGCTGTCGATCGTCTGCTTCTTCGCGATCATCATCGGCACGGCCGCCGGGATGGACCAGCAGGCGTTCGGCACCGGCGCCTGGCCCGTGGTCGCGGCCGTGCCCATGTACGGGCTGCCGCTCGCCTTCGTGATGATCATCGCCCTGCTCGTCATGAGCTTCATCCGGAAGGGGCGCGCGTCCTCGCGCTCCTGAGCGGCCGATGAGCACCTACGCGCGTCCGCTCGCCGTCCGGCTCGCCGCAGCCGACGACGCGTGGCTCGCAGAGCTGTTCCACGCTCGCGGCGTGCGGGCGGATGCCCCATGGCAGGACTTCTTCGATGCCGCCGAAGCGCTGCTCGACACCGCCTCGGTGGAGCGGGCGCTGTGCACGCTCACCCGCGACGAGGCGGAGGCCCTGGTGCGCGCCGCGCGCGACGGCAGCGCGGGCGATCCCTCGCCGGGCCTGCACGCCCTCGCGCTGATGGACGACGACGGCCGCGTCCCGCCCCCTGTCGCCGCGATCGCGGAGCAGCGGGACGTGCCGCCGGCGCCGGTCGCCGCGGAGGCCGCGCCCGCGTCCGCCGAGGCGGCGGCACGCGCGGCCGAGCGCGCCTTCCAGACCGTGCGGGGCCTCGCCGACCTGCTGCTGAGCGCCCGCACCGCCCCGCTCACCCTCGTCGCATCCGGCGCCCTCGGCGCCGGTGAGCGACGCCGGCTCGCCGAAGGCGGGATGGATGCCGAGGTGCTCGACGAGCTGCGCGCCCTGGCCGTGACCGCGGACCTCGCCCGCCCCGTCGACCGGGAGCTGCGCATCACCCCCGCCGCCGGCGACTGGCTGGACTCCCCGTTCCGGCGCCGCTGGGCCCTGCTCGCCGAGGCGTTCCGGGAGAGCCTGCCGCGCGGCATCCGCACCGGCGCCGGCTGGATTCCGGTCGCGGCCTGGGACGACGCCCACCCCTGGGATCCGGGATGGCCCGCGGCGGTCGCGGCGCTGCGCAACCGGGCCGCCCTGCTGGGGCTCTCGGCCGACGACGGCGGCGAACCGGCCTGGGCGACACCCCTGCGGCGCGGCGAGCCGGCCGATGCCGAGCCGCTCGCCACCCTGCTGCCCTCGGAGGTGGACCGGGTCTTCCTGCAGAACGACCTCACCGCGATCGCGCCCGGACCGCTGCTGCCGGCGCTGGACAACCGGCTGCGGGCGATGACCGAGCACGACGCCGCGCAGGCCTCCTCCTACCGGTTCACCGCCGAGTCGATCGCCCGCGCCCTCGCGGACGGTGAGACCGGGCAGAGCATCCTGGACTTCCTCACCGGACTGTCGCTGACCGGCCTGCCGCAGCCGCTGTCCTACCTGGTGGCGCAGACGGCGCAGCGGCACGGCCTGGTCCGCGTGACGGCCGACCCGGCCCGCGGCACCGTGGTCTCCAGCACCGACGCGCACCTGCTGCAGGCGATCGAGGTCGACCGCGCGCTGCGACCGCTCGGCCTGGTCCGCGACGGCGAGGTGCTCGTCTCCCGGGTGGGCGCCGACACCGTCGCCTGGGCGCTCGCCGACGCGCGCTACCCCGCCACTCTCGTCGGCGGGGACGGGGCCGCGATCCCCCCGGCGCGCCGGCGCATGGCGGACGAGCATCCGGCCGCCGCCGCGTCCTATGCGCCGCTGATCGCCCGGCTGCGCGCGCATCAGGGTCCGGATGCCGATGCGGCGTGGCTCGACCGGGAGCTCGAGGCGGCCGTCCGTGCCCGGGCGGTCGTGCTCGTCGAGGTCGCCATGCCGGACGGCTCCAGCCGGGAGCTGGCGCTCGAGGCATCCGGCCTCGGCGGCGGCCGCCTGCGCGGCCGCGACCGCACCGCCGACGTCGAGCGCACCCTGCCGGTGCGCAGCATCCGCTCGGTGCGCGTGCTGGAGGGCTGAACGGTCCGGCCGGCGGGGGCGGCGGTAGACTGGTCTGCTATGTCTGATGGCCCTTTGATCGTGCAGAGCGATCGCACCGTCCTGCTCGAGGTGGCGCACGCCGACGCCGAGACGGCCCGGCACGAGCTGGCGATCTTCGCGGAGCTGGAGCGCGCACCCGAGCACATCCACACCTACCGGATCACGCGTCTGGGCCTGTGGAACGCACGGGCCGCCGGGCACACCGCGGAGGACATGCTGGAGACCCTGGAGCGCTGGTCGCGCTTCCCGGTCCCGCCGTCGGTGGCGGTCGATCTGCGCGAGACCGTGAACCGCTACGGCCGGCTCGTGATCGAGCGCGACGAGGAGGGCCGGCTGATCCTGCGCTCCAGCGACCCGGCCGTGCTCACGCAGGTGGCCGGCAACAAGCGCATCCAGCCGCTGCTGATCGGGCACCCCTCGCCGGATGCCTACGTGGTGGACGCCTGGGCCCGGGGCCAGATCAAGCAGGAGCTGCTGAAGATCGGCTGGCCGGCGGAGGACCTGGCCGGCTACACGCCGGGCACGCCGCACGAGATCGAGCTGGCCGAGGACGGCTGGCAGATGCGTCCGTACCAGCGCGAGGCGGTGGAGGCGTTCGCGAAGGACGGCTCCGGGGTCGTGGTGCTGCCGTGCGGTGCGGGGAAGACCATCGTCGGCGCCGGCGCCATGGCGAACACGAAGACGACCACGCTGATCCTGGTGACGAACACCGTCTCGGCCCGGCAGTGGCGCGACGAGCTGCTCAAGCGGACCTCGCTCACGCCCGAGGAGATCGGCGAGTACTCCGGCCAGGCCAAGGAGGTCAAGCCGGTCACCATCGCGACGTACCAGATCCTCACCGCCAAGCGGAAGGGCCAGTACGCGCACCTCGCCCTGCTGGACGCCATGGACTGGGGCCTCATCGTGTACGACGAGGTGCACCTGCTGCCGGCGCCGGTGTTCAAGCTCACCGCCGACCTGCAGGCGCGGCGCCGGATCGGGCTGACCGCGACCCTGGTGCGGGAGGACGGCCGGGAGGGTGACGTGTTCAGCCTGATCGGGCCCAAGCGGTTCGACGCGCCGTGGAAGCAGATCGAGGCGCAGGGGTTCATCTCCCCCGCCGCCTGCTACGAGGTGCGCGTCGACCTGCCGCCGGGCGACCGGCTCGAGTACGCGGCGGCGACCGACGAGGAGCGGTACCGGCTCGCGGCATCCGCCCCTGCCAAGATCAAGGCCGTGCGCGACCTGATCGCGAAGCACCCCGGCGAGCGCATCCTCGTGATCGGCCAGTACCTCGACCAGCTGGACACCCTGTCCGAGTCGCTGAATGCGCCGCAGATCACCGGGGCGACGCCGGTGGACGAGCGGGAGGAGCTGTACCGGCAGTTCCGCGAGGGCGAGATCTCGCTGCTGGTGGTGTCGAAGGTCGCGAACTTCTCGATCGACCTGCCGGAGGCGTCCGTCGCGATCCAGGTGTCCGGCTCGTTCGGGTCGCGGCAGGAGGAGGCGCAGCGGCTGGGGCGGCTGCTGCGGCCGAAGCAGTCCGGACACACCGCGAGCTTCTACACGCTGATCGCCCGCGACACCGTCGACCAGGACTACGCCCAGAACCGGCAGCGCTTCCTCGCCGAGCAGGGCTACAGCTACACCATCATGGACGCCGACGCCCTCGCCGCCTGACCACCCACCCGGAACGCCACATTGTGTCACCAGGTGCCAGTCCCCCAGGCCTCAACCCGCAGATCGCGACACAATGTGCCGGGAAGTGAGGGAGGTCAGCTGCGACGGAACCAGTCCAGGATCAATTCGGCCACCTCGTCGGGGGCGTCGTCGGTCATGAAGTGCGCGGCCCCCTCGACGAAAGCCAGCTCGAAGCGGTCGGCACGACGGTCGGCCTCGCGGCAGATCCGCCGGACGATCTCCTCCCGGAACGGCCCGTCCTCACGGCCGAAGGCGGCGAGAGTGGGCGGATGCAGCCGCATCCGCTTGTAGTCGCCACGGGAGAGCCGCATGACCTCCGGGATGACCATTCCGCGGTACAGCGCTCTCACGGCGCGGCTGACCTCGGGCCGGCTGTGCACCCGGAGGTACCCGTCGATCGTCTCGTCGGTCATCGGCGTCGCGGTCCACGGACCTCCGAACACCCAGCGCAGGGAGGCGCCCTCGCGGTGCCGCAACATCCGCGGCATGTGACGGAAGGCGGGAAGCAGCTTCGGGGTGAAGATCATGAATCCCGGCGGCACGGACAGCTGCACCGCCGAGCGCACCCGCTCCGCGTGCGCGTACGCGAGCTGCCCCGCGACCACGGACCCCAGGTCGTGGCTGACCACGCGGACGCGCGGCAGGCCGAGCGCGTCGAGCAGGGCGACGACGTCGTGCAGCATCGTCTCGCGCCGGTAGCCCTGCTCGTCGGCCTCGGTCCATCCGGAGCCGCGCAGGTCCGGGCAGATCACGCGGTACCCCGCGGCGGCGAGCCGCGGCCCGATCCGCCGCCACTGCCACCAGTGCTGCGGGAAGCCGTGCAGCATCAGCACCGGGTCGCCGGTGCCGATCGTCGCGATGTGGGTCCGCAGACCGGGTGTGTCCACCATCCGGTGCTCGAAACCCGGGGCATCCGGCAGCGGCGGCGACCACGTCGTCGTGCCGGCGGTGTGCGATGCGGGCGTGTCCATGATGAGCCTCTCCCTCGATGCGAGCAGGCCGCCCCAGCCATGCGCCCAATCTACTACGTTCATAGTAGTTTGTCACTACGTCTGTAGTATGACGTCATGAGCACCACCCGCGACCGCGCCCTGGATGCCGCCGTCGACCTTGTCGGCACCGAGGGCGTCCGCGCCCTCACCCACGCCCGAGTGGACGCCGCCGCCGGACTCCCCCCGGGGTCCACGTCGAACCACTTCCGCACGCGCGCCGCCCTGCTCGCCGGCGTGATCGACTGGATCGCGGAGAGCGAGCGGGCCGAGGGCGGCTTCCCCGCCCCGATCGAGACCGAGCAGGCGCTGGTCGACATGCTCGTCACCGCGATGGAGATCGAGTCCGGGCCGAGAGCCGCCCGCACCCGCGCCCGGTACGCACTGTTCCTCGAGGCCGTCGACGACGAGGCCGTCACACCCCTGCGCCGTCAGCGGCGCATCTTCGAGGAGTGGACGCGGTCGCTTCTCGGCGCGATCGGCGGCCCCGCCGCGGCCGAGCGCGCGCCGATGCTGATGGCCGCGTGCGACGGGCTGCTCCTGCACCGGCTCACGGTCGACCCCGACGCGCCCATCGCGGCATCCGTCACCCTCGCCGTCGCCGCCGCCGTGCACGGGCCCGCGGCCTGACCGCCGATCCGCGCACAATCAGCCGCCGCATGGCCCGGATCACCATAATGGGGACATGACTGATGCGCGCATCCTGGTCGTCGATGACGAACCCAACATCCGCGACCTGCTGTCCACGGGTCTCAGCTTCGCCGGATTCCAGGTGAAGACGGTCGCGAACGGCGCGGCCACCATCTCGGCCGTGCTCGAGGAGGAGCCCGACCTCATCATCCTCGACGTGATGCTGCCCGACATGAACGGCTTCAGCGTGACCAAGCGCCTGCGCGGCGCCGGCTTCACGGCGCCGATCCTCTTCCTCACCGCCAAGGACGACACCCAGGACAAGATCGAGGGCCTGAACGCCGGCGGCGACGACTACGTCACCAAGCCGTTCGCGCTCGACGAGATCGTCGCCCGCGCGCAGGCGATCCTGCGCCGCACCATGCAGGCCGACGAGGAGTCGGTGATCCGCGCCGGCGAGCTGTCGATGGACCAGGACACGCACGACGTGTACGTCGGCAAGACGCCGATCGAGCTCAGCCCGACCGAGTTCAAGCTGCTCAAGTACCTCATGCTGAACCCCAACCGGGTGCTGTCGAAGGCGCAGATCCTCGACCACGTCTGGGAGTACGACTTCAACGGCGACGCCGGCATCG
Organism: Microbacterium sp. EF45047; assembly: GCF_028472845.1. Classification (NCBI taxonomy): domain Bacteria; kingdom Bacillati; phylum Actinomycetota; class Actinomycetes; order Micrococcales; family Microbacteriaceae; genus Microbacterium; species Microbacterium sp. EF45047. Next base: position 1,974,148 of record NZ_CP069429.1, read on the forward strand.
TGGAGAGCTACATCTCCTACCTGCGCCGCAAGATCGACCCGCACACCGAGGAGTCGGTGATCCAGACCAAGCGCGGCTTCGGCTACATGCTCAAGGTCGGCAAGTAGCCGGCGAGGGGGCCGCATGGCGCACAAGCCCGACGCGGTCACCAGCTGGTGGCGGCGGATCAGCCTGAGGGCGAAGGTCACCGGCGTCACCGTCGCCGTCCTGGCTCTGGGGCTGGTCGTCGCCGGCATCGGCACGGTCCCCATCCTGCGCAACGCGCTGATCAGCAACATCGACGCGCAGCTGCCGGATCTCGCCAAGAGCGGCATCGCCGAGCGGTGGTTCGACATCGCGTCGGAGGGCGGCACCCTCGTCTTCACGCCGAAGGAGACCGCGCCCCGATCCTCCGACTACGTGTTCGCCGTGTACGGGGCGAACGGCACGCTGCTGGCGCGGGGCGGCGGGTCCGGGGCATCCGACGGCCCGGTGTTCCCGCGCACGCTCACCCTCGAAGCCGCGCACGCCCTCGAGGACCGCGCCCCGATCCCGCTGGAGAGCGAGGACGGCGCCGCGTACCACGGGGCGGTCTTCGTGGACGAGGGCCCCGGCGCGTACTACATCCAGTTCGTCGCCCTCCCCCTCGAGGAGGCCGACCGGATCATCGCCACCTACTTCGGGGTGTACACGACCGTCGCGCTGGTCACCATCCTCCTCGCGGCCCTGCTCATCCGCGGACTGGTCACCCTCACCTTCCGGAGGCTCGGGCACGTCGAGGCGACCGCCATGGCCATCGCCGCCGGCGACTTCAGCCAGCGCCTCACCGACCTGGAGCCGAGCACCGAGGTCGGCCGACTGAACGCCGCGATCAACACCATGCTGGATCGCGTCGACCGCTCCCTCGCGCAGCGCGACCGCACCGTCCAGAACATGCGGCGCTTCATCGGCGACGCCAGCCACGAACTGCGCACCCCGCTGGTGAGCGTGCGCGGCTACGCCGAGCTGTACCGGATGGGCGCGATCCGCGGCGAGGAGGACACCGCCCGGGCGATGGAGCGGATCGAGAAGGAGGCGATCCGGATGGGCGTGCTCGTCGAGGACCTCCTCGCCCTGGCGCGCCTCGACGAGGAGCGCGAACGCGAGATCCGGATCGAGCCGCTGGATCTGCGGCCGATCGCCCGGGACGCCGCGCTCGACGTGCGGGTGGCATCCCCCGGGCGCACCGTCACCGTGATCGACACCACCGCCGGGGATGCGCCGCCGGCGACCACGGCCCCGATCCCGATCCAGGACGCGCCGCCGGCGCCGCGCCCCCGTCCCGGCGTGGCGCTGTCGCGGCTGCGGCGCCGCCCGCGCCCCGCGCCGGAGGTGCCGTCGATCGATTTCACGGAGACGACGGATGCCCCGGTGCGCACACCCCCGATCGTGCTCGGCGAGGACAACAAGGTGCGCCAGGTGGTGACGAACCTGCTCGGCAACGCCCGCCGGTTCTCGCCGGACGACAGCCCGATCGAGATCGTCGTGGGCGCGGATCGACGGCGCGGCGTGGGCACGATCGCGGTGGTGGATCACGGCGAGGGCATCCCGCCGCAGATCCGGGAGCACATCTTCGAGCGCTTCTGGCGCGCCGACACCTCGCGGGCGCGGGAGACCGGGGGCGCGGGTCTGGGGCTCGCGATCGTGGCCTCGATCGTGGATGCCCTGAACGGGTCGGTCACGGTGGACGAGACGCCCGGCGGCGGCGCGACGTTCACGGTGGCGCTGCCGCTGGCCCCGCCGCAGGCGACGCCCGAGCATCTTCTCGAGGAGACGCAGCCGCTCGACCGGCTGGAGCTCTGACGGCGGCGGGCTCAGGCGGGAACTCTCGGCTCCTCCTCCACAGCGGATGCCTTTCGGCGAGTTCTGCACAGCGGCCGGGAACACGCCCTCGCGGCGCGGGCTCGCCGCGTAGCGTCGGAGACCCGTCGAGAGGAGTCCCCAATGACCGTCTTCACCGTCGACACCGACGCCGTCGATGCCGCGCACGGCGCCGTCCTCGGCACGATGTCCCGCCTGCAGACCGAATCCGGCACGCTGATGTCGCAGCTCACCCAGCTGCAGTCCGCGTGGACCGGCCCGGCCTCCGCCGCGTTCCAGGAGTGCAGCGAGCAGTGGCGCGCGGCGCAGCTGCACGTCGAGCAGGTGCTCGGGTCCATCGGCGGCGCCCTCGCCACGGCGGCGATGCAGTACGCCGAAGCCGACCAGTACTCGGCCAGCCTGTTCCGCTGACCCCCCTGGCGGAACGCAAAGCGCCCCCGGCCGGAGCCGGGGGCGCTGTGTCGCAGACGGACGTCAGATCGTCAGATCGTGGGTTTCGGCTCGTTCCGGCCCTCCGGACCGGAACTCGCTCAACCTTGACCCGATGTGGGCTCAACGCCGCTGCGCGGCATTGAGCCCACCCGCGTCAAAAGTCCATGCCGCCGGACGGGTCGGCCGGAGCGGCGGACGCCTTCTCGGGCTTGTCGGCCACGACCGCCTCGGTGGTGAGGAACAGGCCGGCGATCGACGCGGCGTTCTGCAGCGCCGAGCGGGTGACCTTGGCCGGGTCGATGATGCCCTGGGCGAACAGGTCGCCGTACTCGCCGGTCGCGGCGTTGAGGCCGTGGCCCGCGGGGAGCTCGGCGACCTTCGCGGCGACGACGCCCGGCTCGAGGCCGGCGTTGAGGGCGATCTGCTTCAGCGGAGCTTCGATGGCGACCTTGACGATGTTCGCACCGGTCGCCTCGTCGCCCTCCAGCGAGAGGCCCTCGAAGGCCTTCGTGCCGGACTGGATGAGCGCGACGCCACCACCGGGGACGATGCCCTCCTCGACCGCGGCCTTCGCGTTGCGGACGGCGTCCTCGATGCGGTGCTTGCGCTCCTTGAGCTCGACCTCGGTCGCCGCACCCGCCTTGATGACGGCGACGCCGCCGGCGAGCTTGGCGAGGCGCTCCTGGAGCTTCTCGCGGTCGTAGTCGCTGTCGGTGTTCTCGATCTCGCGGCGGATCTGGGTCACGCGGCCCTCGATCTGCGCGGAGTCACCGGCGCCCTCGACGATCGTGGTCTCGTCCTTGGTGACGATGACCTTGCGCGCACGGCCGAGCAGGTCGAGGGTGGTGTTCTCGAGCTTGAGACCCACCTCCTCGGTGATGACCTGGCCGCCGGTGAGGATCGCGATGTCCTGCAGCTGAGCCTTGCGGCGGTCGCCGAAGCCCGGGGCCTTGACGGCGACGGACTTGAAGATGCCGCGGATCTTGTTCAGCACGAGGGTCGCGAGAGCCTCGCCCTCGACGTCCTCGGCGATGATGACGAGCTCCTTGCCGTCCTGGATCACCTTGTCGACGATGGGCAGAAGGTCCTTGATGTTGGAGATCTTCTGGTTCGCGATGAGGATGTACGGGTCCTCGAAGACGGCCTCCTGGCGCTCCGGGTCCGTGACGAAGTAGGGGTTCAGGTAGCCCTTGTCGAAGCGCATGCCCTCGGTGAGCTCGAGCTCGGTGCCGAAGGTCTGCGACTCCTCGACCGTGACCACGCCCTCCTTGCCGACCTTGTCGATCGCCTCGGCGATGAGCTCGCCGATCGCGGTGTCGGCCGCGGAGATGGACGCCGTCGCGGCGATCTGCTCCTTGGACTCGATCTCCTTGGCGCCCTTGAGGAGCTCCTCGGTGATGGCGGCGACGGCCTTCTCGATGCCGCGCTTGAGCGAGATCGGGTCGGCGCCGGCTGCGACGTTGCGCAGCCCCTCGCGGACCAGCGCCTGAGCCAGGACGGTCGCGGTGGTGGTTCCGTCACCCGCGACGTCGTCGGTCTTCTTGGCGACCTCCTTGACCAGCTCAGCGCCGATCTTCTCGTACGGGTCGTCGAGCTCGATCTCCTTGGCGATCGACACGCCGTCGTTCGTGATGGTGGGGGCGCCCCACTTCTTCTCGAGCACGACGTTGCGACCGCGGGGGCCGAGGGTCACCTTGACGGCGTCGGCCAGGATGTTCAGGCCGCGCTCGAGGCCGCGGCGGGCCTCCTCATCGAAAGCGATGATCTTTGCCATGAGTTTTGTCGTCCCTCCCGGACGTAGGCGTTGGGTTTAGCACTCAGAGTCGATGAGTGCTAACGCCATTCTGGCACTCGCCCCCAGAGAGTGCAAGCCGCGGCGGAGGCGCGTCTACTCGGCGGGAGTCTCGGGCGCGGCGGCCGCCTTGTCCAGGCCGAGCACCACGGTCAGCTGCGGCGAATCGGAGTCGTTCAGCCCCGCGTAGAAGTCGCTCTTCTCGACCTCGGCACCGCCGATGAGCTCGGCCAGGCCGAGCGCGGCGGACACGTCGGCGTCGTCGACGAAGTACACGGTCGTCTGCGGGAAGTCCTCGCTGGCGCCGTCGCTGGCGAACACCGTCTCGGCGGTCCAGCCGTTGTCGAGCAGGGTCTGCCGCAGCTCCTCCCCGAGCCCTTCGTCGGGGGTCGCGTTCAGGATCATCACCCGGTACGAAGTGTCGATCTCCCCCTTCACTCCCGGGGTCGACGTCGTCACCGGGGCGGCCTCGGGGAAGAGGTCGATGCGGCCCATCACGACGAGCGAGGCGAAGATGCCGCCGACGATCAGCACGAGCGCGGCGGCCGCCGACCACAGCAGCACGATCCACCCGTTCATGCCGGGTGCTTCGGCGCGGTGCGCGCCGACACGCCCCGTCGAGCGGGGCACCTCATCGAATCGATCGCGGGGAGGGGTGGACACCACTCGATGCTATCGGCCCGTGGCCGGGAATCCGGTGCGGGCGGTCAGCCGACGAACCCGCGCATGCGGGCGGCGCGCTGCGCGGAGCGGGTGTCGCGGATGCGGCGCAGCCGGCGCACCAGCAGCGGGTCGTGCTCGAGCGCGGCCTCGCTGTCGATCAGCCGGCCGAGCAGCTGGTAGTAGCGCGCCGGGCTCATCCCCAGCTGCGCCCGGATCGTCTCCTCCTTCATGCCGCCGTGCCGCGGCCAGGCGGCTTCCAGCGCCAGGATCGCGCGGTCGCGATCGGTGAGCTCTCCGGACATGGCACCAGGCTATGCGGCATCCGCGCGGTTGCCCGTGCGCCACTCCCACCATCGGCCCAACGGATCCGCCGCGACCATCACCCGCCCGTCGAGCGCCACCGCCGAGCCCCGCCACGCGCCGGCGTCGAGCGGAGGGTCCCAGGCGTCGTGGAGACCGGGGGCGTCGATCGTGATCCACCGCGCGGGCAGGGCACGGATGCGGGAGATGAGCGCGAGCCGCGCCGCGCGCGGCAGGTACACGAGCACGCCCGGCGTCGTGATCACGAGCGTCGCATCGGCCGGTGCGCGGGCGGCGAGCTCGTCGATCCGCTCGGCGGCGTCCCCTGCGACCAGCAGCGGCGGGTCGGCGGCGGCGATGTCGAGAGCGGCCGTGATCCGCTCCTCCCGCTCCGTCTCCCCCGGCCACACCAGGCTGCGCATCCAGTCGCGGTCGGCCGATGACCGGGCGTCCAGCGGTGCGAGATCGATGCCGGCGCGCCAGACCACCTCCGGCATCCGCAGCGGCGGGAGCGGCCCGGTGACGGTGCTGGTGAGCACGACCGGCGACGCGCCGCCGCGCGGGTCGAGAGCCAGGCGCAGCGCGCCGTCGGCATCGCGCAACCGGTAGGAGTACCGGTCCGGGTACAGGCACAGCCCCGCCGCCGCACCGATCTCCAGCAGCGCGACCGGTCCCTCGATCCGGCTGAGGACCGGCAGCAGCGGCGCCAGCCGCAGCGGCTCGTTGGTCTGCACCCGGCGGCGGGTGCATTCGGCGACGACCGCGTCGGCGTGGGCGAGCACGAAGCGGCGCCATTGCGGATACGGGCCGGCCGTCGCGCCCTGCATCCGCGTCACCGCGAACACCAGCGGCGGCTGCCGGTGCGTCTCGGGGATGCGCGCGAGCACCTCCTGCACGTCGGCGTCCGCCGCGATCCCGGCCGCCCACTCCGCGTACACGTCGCTGCGCCCCGGCGCTTCCTCTGCGGCGAACCGCTCGAAGCGCGCGCGCACGGCATCCGTCATCCTCCCATTCTCGCCTTCCCGCCTCCGCCGGCCCGCGAACGCGATAGAATGGAGCGGAACCCCTGGAGGAGACATGTCGTACAGCGTGAACAAGACCGAGGACGAGTGGCGCGCGGAGCTCGGCGAGCAGGAGTACGCGGTGCTGCGGCAGGCGGCGACGGAGCGCCCGTGGACGGGCGAGCTGCTGGATGAGAAGCGCGAGGGCCTGTACACGTGCGGCGCCTGCGGCGCGGAGCTCTTCAAGAGCGGCACGAAGTTCGACTCCGGATGCGGCTGGCCGAGCTTCTACGAGTCGATCCGCCCCGAGGCCGTGGAGCTGCGGGAGGACAACAGCCTGGGCATGCAGCGCACCGAGGTGCTCTGCGCGACCTGCGGCTCCCACCTCGGGCACGTCTTCCCGGACGGCTTCGGCACCCCCACCGGCGACCGGTACTGCATGAACTCGGTCGCGCTGAAATTCACCCCCGACCCGTCGTGAGCGCGCTCGAGGCCGTCCGGGCGCGGCGGTCGTGGTCAAAGGTCACCCAGGATGCGCCCAGCCGCGAGGAGCTGCTCCCGCTGATCGCCGCCGCCGGGCGGGTCGCCGACCACTCCTCGCTCAAACCATGGCGCCTGATCGAGCTGCGCGTGCAGGACCGCGAACGGCTCGGCGCCGCCATCGCGAAGGCGGAGGGGGACAAGAAGCCCTCCAGCAAGCCGTTGCGCGCGCCGCTGCTGATCGCGGTCGTGGCCAGCTACCGCAAGAGCGACAAGGTGCCGCACTGGGAGCAGGAGGCGGTGGCGTCCGGGGTCGCGCACATGCTGAGCCTGCTCCTGGACGAGGCCGGCTGGGGCGTGATCTGGCGCACGGGTCACTACACCCGCGCCAAGGCGGTCGCGAAGGCGCACGGGCTGAAGAAGGACGAGGAGCTGCTCGGCTGGCTGTACGTCGGCGGGAAGCCGTCGCGGAAGCGGCCGGGACGGCGCAAGCCCGTGGACGCCGAATCCTTCCTCAGCCGGATGCCGGCGAAGGCCAAGACACCGAAGAAGTCCGACAAGCCGGAGAAGTCCGACAAGCCGGAGAAGTCCGAGAAGCCGGAGAAGTCCGAGAAGCCGGCCTGACGCTCAGGCCCGGCGCCGCCGCGGCAGGGCCACGAGCACGGACGCCGCGGCCACGACGACCATCGCGAGCAGCTGCCACAGCGCGGGGCCTCCGGTCGCCGGCCAGAGCAGGTCGATGACCACGGAGGTGGTCAGCTGCCCGAGCACGGACCCGAGGCCCATCAGCAGGACGCCGGTATGCGCCACCAGGAACGCCCCGAGCAGGATGTAGGCGAAGCCGAGGAAGCCGCCCAGGTACAGCCACGGGTCGGACGGCAGGCGCTCCGGCATGCCCCGCACCGCCACGCTCGTGCTCGCGGCCAGGACCAGCACGATCGTGCCGGCGAGGAAGCTCATCAGCGTCGCCGCCAGCGGCGATCCGGTGCGCTGCGCGAGCCGGCCGTTCGCCCCGGCCTGCCAGGCGATCCCGGCGCCGGTGAGGAAGGGCAGCAGGAGCAGCCAGAGCGGGGCGGATGACAGTACGTCGCCGCTCAGCGAGATGCCGACCGCGGCGAGCGCGAGCAGCCCGCCGATGAGGCGCCCGGGGGTGACCGCGACGACCCCGGCGGGGCCGAAGCCGATCCGGTCGAGGAGCAGCCCGTGCAGGGTCTGCCCGGCGACGACGCCGACCGTGAAGAGGGAGACGCCGAGCACACCGGCGACGAGCCCCTGAGTGGAGACGGTCAGTGCGCCGCAGCATCCGCCGAGCAGCATCCAGAACGGGATGCTGCGGGCCCGGATGCCGGATGCCAGGCGGGCGACGCCCGCACGGGCCGAGGGCAGGAACGGCGTGACGATCAGGATCGCGACCAGGCCGACGAAGAAGGAGATGAATCCGGCGACGATGCCGTCGTCGATGCGCACCCCGAGCACGCCGTTGATGCGCGCCTGGGCCGCCGTCATGGCGCCGATCGCCACCGCGCCGCCGAGCGCCGCGAAGGCGGGCAGCGGTCGGGACTCGGTCATTTCTGGAACCCTACCCGAGCCGGATGTCGCCGCCGGTCGCTAGCCTGTCAGCATGTGCGCGAGCTACGGGCTGGATCCCCGGTTCTCCGAGGCGGAGCTGCTGGCGGAGGCCGACGCGGCGGTGCTCGAGGGGCTGCGCTCCTGGGCCGAGGAGAACGCCGGCGAGACGCTGCGTCCGACCGGGCGGAACCTGCGGAACCTGAACCCGATCGTGCGCTTCGAGGCGGAGCCGGTGCTCGAGCCGGCGTGGTGGGGCTTCCTCGTCAACGGCGCGCCCGCCCGGTTCCCGTCCATCAACACGAGATCGGAGCGGATGCAGGAGAAGCCCGGCGCGCTGCGCGGGCGCGCCATCGTGCCGACGACCGGGTGGTACGAGATGCAGAAGCCGCAGCGCCGCTGGCACGAGTTCGGGCTCGGCAAGGGCGTGCTGTTCGGCATGGCGGCGACGACGCAGCGCGGCCGCACGCCGGACGGCGAGTGGGTCACCTGCTACTCGATCCTGATGCGTCCGGCACCCGAGCACCTCGCGGCACTGCACGATCGCGTGCCGGTGCTGGTGCCTGCCTCGTTCGCCCAGGAGTGGCTGACAGAAGAGGCGTCCCGTGAGCTCATCGACGGTGCGCTGCAGGCCGCGGCGACGCTCGACGAGCGGATCACGGCGACACCGAGGACCGACGACAAGGGCGAGCCGGAACGGCTGTTCTGACGGCGCGGAATTCATACTTCCCCGACCCGTCTACGCGGGTAGAGTGCCGTCACTGATCCAGAGAATCCGCTGGGGACAGGACGACCGGAGGGGGCTTCACCGTGTCTGAACAATTGCCTGCGCCCGGGTGGTACCCGGCTGCGCACGCCAACAACGAGCTGCGAATACGACATCGCCACGCGTCGGATGCAGGGTCACGTATACACCGAGCTGAAGAAGTACGGCTTCATCAGCATGGACCGCTACAGCGTCGGCGGGCCGCGCGAGATCGACATCAAGGGCGGGGTCTCCTCCGCCGTGATGCTCGGTCTGGACTACAACGGCCTCAACCCGACCGGGCACAGCCACCCCATGGTGTTCTTCGAGACCTACGGCGGCTCGATCGGCCAGAAGAGCCGCGGCAAGGCGATCCGGCAGAACGTCCTCGGCATCGAGGCGCCGCTCGGCGGGCTGACCACCGGCCAGGTGTGGAGCACGGACCCGATGATCTGGCACGGCATCCCGCACGCCGACGACATCGGGTACCTGACCGACACCGGGCCCATCGACGGCTGGCCCACGCAGGGGCCGGTCGGCTGAATGCGCGAGAAGGGCGCCGGGGCGGTGGATCCGGCGCCCTTCGTCTGCGCGAGCCGACTGCGGGGTTCGAACCCGCGACATCCTGTTTACAAGACAGGTGCTCTACCAGCTGAGCTAAGTCGGCGGACGGCGTGCTCAAGCTCGCCGCGGTGCATCCTCGAGTCTAGGACCTCACTGCGCGGACGTCGTCCCCGGTGCCGGCGTCGTCGCGCCCGGCGTCGGAGTCGGCGTGGACTCGCCCTCGCCGTAGTAGGCGTCGCTGGCGATGGTCAGCACGAACTGCGAGAACTCCGCCGGGTCGTCCATCGCGCCGACATACGCCTCGCCCTCGACCACGATCATCGGGGCGCCGCTGAGCTTCAGGTCGTCGGAACCGGCCAGCGGACCCTCGAGGGCGCGCGCCGTGGCATCCTTCGCCCACGACACGAAGTCCTGCTTCTCGATGCACGAACGCACCCGCTTGACGTTCTCCGCCCCCACGGCCACGGCCAGGTCGGCGAGCTGCGCGTCGGTGCGGCCGTCGGTGCCCTCCTCGGGCTGGTCGGTGAGCAGCTCGTGGTTGTAGTCGTAGAACTGCGGGGCCGAGTGCGTCGCGACGCAGGCGGCCGCCGCCGCTGCGCGCAGGGAGTACTTCGTGCCGTTCGAGTTGGCGGTCAGCAGCGCCACCGGGTGATACGTGACGGTGACGGCGCCCTCGCTGATCCAGCCGGACAGCTGGCGGGCGTTGGCGCGCTCGAAGTCGGCGGCGCCGGGCGACATGTAGTCGACGTAGATGTGGATGTCGACCGGCTCGGCCGCCGCGGTCTCCTCCGGCGCCGGCGTCGCGGACCCGGCCTCGCTGGGCTCGGCGGACGGCGTCGCCGCGGCGCCCTCCTGGGGCGCGGAGACGTTCACGTCGCGGACGGTGACCCCGTCATCGGCCATGCCCGAGGGGGTGAGGTTCGGCCTCGAGATCGACGAGGTGACGGCCAGCGCGACCGCCGTGCCGATGGATCCGACGGCGACGATCGCGACGAGACCGATGATCACCCGTCGCATGAGCCTCGCCCTCGACTGCTGGGCGTACACCTGCTGGGCCTTCTCCCGCACCGCCTGACGCGAATCGCGAGCGGCAGGGACGTTCGGCGTTTCGTCGCTCGACATCGTTCCTCTTGAAAGTCCGGCGGGGAATCGGCGTCCCCACGGCCGCGAGAAGCGCGGCACCGGGTTCGATGCTAGTCAGGCAGGCTGAGAAATCCCCAGGTGCCGCACGTGGCGCGGATGCCCAGGAGAATCCCGTCATACCCGGATCGGGGACTCCCATGCCATACTGAACTCGGCCCGACGAGGGGCCGCGGCGGGGCAACCCACCGTTTCCATCACTACGGATCGTCCGGCACGTACCTGCCGGTGAAGGAGAAACGCCATGGCATCTGTCACTTTCGACGACGCGACCCGCCTCTATCCCGGAGCAACCCGGCCTGCCGTCGACAAGCTCAACCTCGAGATCGGCGACGGGGAGTTCCTCGTCCTGGTCGGCCCCTCCGGCTGCGGAAAGTCCACCTCGCTGCGCATGCTCGCCGGCCTCGAAGAGGTCAACTCCGGCCGCATCCTGATCGGCGACCGCGACGTCACCGACGTTCCGCCGAAGGACCGCGACATCGCCATGGTGTTCCAGAACTACGCCCTGTACCCGCACATGACCGTCGCGGAGAACATGGGCTTCGCGCTCAAGATCGCCGGCGTCGGCAAGGAGGAGCGCGCCGCGCGCGTGCTGGAGGCCGCGAAGCTGCTCGACCTCGAGCAGTACCTGAACCGCAAGCCGAAGGCGCTCTCCGGCGGTCAGCGTCAGCGCGTCGCGATGGGCCGCGCGATCGTCCGTCAGCCCCAGGTCTTCCTCATGGACGAGCCGCTGTCGAACCTCGACGCCAAGCTGCGCGTGCAGACCCGCACCCAGATCGCCTCGCTGCAGCGCCGCCTCGGCGTCACCACCGTCTACGTCACGCACGACCAGACCGAGGCGCTCACCATGGGCGACCGGATCGCCGTGCTCAAGGACGGTCTGCTGCAGCAGGTCGGCACGCCGCGCGACCTGTACGAGAAGCCGAACAACGTGTTCGTCGCCGGCTTCATCGGCTCGCCCGCGATGAACCTGTTCCCGGCCGACCTGGCCGAGGGCGGCGTCCGCTTCGGCTCCGAGGTCGTGCCGCTCGACCGCGATGTGACCGGCCGCGCCCACGGCAGCCAGGTCACCGTCGGCGTCCGCCCGGAGGACATCACGGTCGGCCCGGCCGACGGCAAGGGTCTCTCTGTCGTCGTGGATCTCGTCGAGGAGCTCGGCGCGGACGGCTACCTGTACGGCCACACCGAGATCAACGGCAAGCGGACCGACATCGTCGCCCGCGTCGACGGCCGCAACCACCCGAACGCCGGCGAGACGGTCACGCTCGCCGCGAACCCGGGTCACGTGCACGCCTTCGACGTGGAGACCGGCGACCGCCTGAACGACAAGCCGATCGTCTCGGCCTGATCACCTTCCGTCGCGCGGCGCGGGTCGACCATGGGGTCGCCCGCGCCGCGTCGTCTTCCCGGAGAGGATGCCGATGCAGGACGCGCTGCGCATCACCGCCAGCACGGTCGATCCCGGGCTGCTGGAGCTGCCCTGGTCCACCCCCCTCGCGAAATGGCCCTCCGAGCACATCGTCTCGCTGCCGAAGGGCCTCTCCCGTCACCTCGTGCGCTTCGCGGACCTCTCCGGTCGAGTGGTCGCCGTCAAGGAGACGACCGAGGAGATGGCGCGCCGCGAATACGAGATGCTGGGGAACCTGGCGCGCCTCGACGTGCCGTGCGTGAGCCGCGTGGCCGTCATCTCGGGTCGCACCGAGCGCGACGGCACGCCGCTGCCGGCGGTGCTGGTCACCTCGCACCTGCGGTTCTCGATGCCGTACCGGGCGCTGTTCACCCGCGTGCTGCGCCCGGACACGGCCACCCGCCTGGTCGACGCGCTCGCGCTGCTGCTGGTCCGGCTGCATAACGTCGGCTTCTACTGGGGCGACGTGTCGCTCTCCAACACGCTGTTCCGGCGCGACGCCGGCGCCTTCGCCGCCTACCTCGTCGACGCCGAGACCGGAGAGCTGCACGAGGAGGGCCTGACCGACGGTCAGCGCGCGTACGACCTCGACATCGCCCGGACCAACATCGCCGGCGAGATCATGGACCTCGCCGCGGGCGGGCGTCTGGAGCGCGGCGTGGACGCGCTGCAGGTCGCCGACGGGATCGTCTCCTCGTACCGGTCGCTGTGGGCGGCGCTCACCGACGAGGAGTCCTTCGACGTCACCGAGTCGTGGCGGATCACCGAACGCGTGGAGAAGCTCAACGCCCTCGGCTTCGACATCGACGAGATGTCGATGCAGACGACCGCGGACGGCACGGTGGTGCGGATCCAGCCTAAGGTGGTGGATGCCGGGCACCACCAGCGCCGCCTCATCCGGCTCACCGGCCTGGACGTCGAGGAGAACCAGGCGCGGCGGCTGCTGAACGACCTGGACGAGTTCCGCGCCCGGTCGACCAAGCAGTACGCGGATGAGGAGATGTACGCGCACGAGTGGCTGACGCGCGTGTTCGAGCCGGTGGTCCGGGCGATCCCGTACGACCTGCGGGCCAAGCTCGAGCCCGCCGAGGTGTTCCACCAGGTGCTCGAGCACCGCTGGTACCTGTCGCAGGCGCAGGGCCGCTCGGTGCCGCTCGCCGAGGTGCTCACCAGCTACATCAACGACGTGCTGCGGCACCGCCGCGACGAGGCGACCATCATGGGCCCGCCGACGGAGACGATGGGCCTGCCCGTGATCACCGGCGAGCTCCCCGTCTCCGACGAGACCGGCGCGATCGACTGGCGCGACCTCGTCTGAGTCCCCGGACGCGCCCGGACCCCTGGCGGGGTGGGGATGGGAGACCCCGTGACCCGAAGGGGCGCGGGGATCAGTAGCCGACGGTGAAGCGGGCGCGGCGGTGGGCGGGGCGCTCGATCTCGTCGACGACGGCCACGGCGAAGTCCGCGCCGGAGATGTACGACGTGCCGTCCTCGGCCTCGACGACGACCTCGCCCCCGGTGCGGTACCGTCCGGTGCGCTCGCCCGGCTCCCACGAGCCGAACACCTTCGGCGGGTGCACCAGGAACCAGTCCAGCCCCGGCTCGGACTGCTGCAGCAGCTCCAGCGTGTCGATGCCGACCTGCGCCTCGTGGCGGTACTCCTCCGGCACGCCGAGGTCCCACAGCCGCGGGCCGCCGGGGGCGGCGAGGCTGCCCATCGCGCCGCCGACGACGCCGAGGCGCGTGGACGTGCCGGTCAGCTTTGTGGCAAGCGCGCGGACCGCGTCCAGACCCTTGTCCGCCATGTCGCCGCGCGGGGACACGGCCGAGATCACGGCATCCGCCCCGTCGAAGACGTCGCCGAGCGCGTCGATGTCGAGCACCGAGCCCTGCACGTACTCCACGCCCTCGATCGGCTCGTCGGGCACCGTGCGGGAGACCGACACCACCTCGTGCCCTCGACTCACCGCCTCGCGGACGATGTGCGATCCGGCGTACCCGGTTCCTCCGACGACGACGATGCGGGCCATGGGGCTTCCTTCCATTCGGGATGTGCTGACAAAGACAATCGCCGACGAGGCGGCGCTATTCCGCCGCGGCGCGCAGGGTGGCGACCTGGTACAGCGCGACGGATGCCGCGATGCCGGCGTTCAACGACTCCGTCGCGGCGGAGATCGGGATCGAGACGACCTGGTCGCAGGTCTCCGTCACCAGGCGCGACAGCCCCTTGCCCTCGGAGCCGACGACGATGACGACCGGCCGGTCCGCCAGCTCCAGGGCGGGCAGCGCGACGTCGCCGCCGCCGTCCAGGCCGAGCACGAACACGCCCTGCTTCTTGAACTCCTTCAGCTGCGTGGTCAGGTTCGCGGCGAGGGCCACCGGGATCCGCGCGGCGGCGCCGGCGCTGGTCTTCCACGCCGCGGAGTTCACGCTCGCGGAGCGACGCTGCGGCAGGATCACGCCCTGCCCGCCGAACGCGGCGGTCGAGCGGATGATCGCGCCGAGGTTGCGCGGGTCGGTGATGCCGTCCAGGGCCACGAGCAGCGGCGTCTCGCCGCGGTCGATGATCTGCTCCAGCAGGTCCTGCGGGTGCGCGTACTCGTACGGCGGCACCTTGAGGCCGACGCCCTGGTGCACGCCGTCGAAGCCGGCCATGCGGTCGAGCTCCTGACGGGTGACCTCCAGCACCGGGATGTCGCGGTTGCGGGCGATCGCGAGCATCTCCTTGACGCGGTCGTCCATCTCGACGCGCTGGGCGATGTACAGCGTCACCGCGGGGATCTTCGCCCGCAGCGCCTCCAGCACCGAGTTGCGCCCGGTGACGATCTCGGTGTCGTTGGTGCTCTTCCCCGCCCCGGATGCCGGGCGCCGGGACGCACCGCTCTGGCCCTTCTGACCCGGCTTGCCCTTGCCGCCGGCGGCGGCGTAGCGCTCCTGCGCCGCCTTCCGCTTGCCGGCGACGTGCCAGGACCGGTCCTCGGCCTTGGGGGTCGGGCCCTTGCCTTCGAGCGCCTTGCGCCCGTGCCCGCCGGTGCCCTTCAGGGCGCCCTTCTTCTTGCTGTTGCCCGCTCCCGGGCGACCTGGCTTAGCCATCGATGCTCCAATGCGTTCCGTCCGGAGTGTCCTCCAGAGTGATCCCCGCCGCGCCGATCGCATCACGGATGCGGTCGGCGGCGGGCCAGTCCTTGTCGGCGCGCGCCTGCGCGCGCTGCGCGATGAGTGTGCGGATGAGGGCGTCGAGAGCGGATGCCGTCGCCCCGCCCTCCGCCGCGACGGCGTCGCCCTCGTCCAGCCCGAGCACACCGGTCATCGCGGCCACGGCGCGTGCGGCGTCCGTGGCGGTGTCGAGATCGCCCCGGTCGAGCGCTCCGTTCGCCGTGCGCGCGGTCTCGTGCAGCACGGCGAGAGCCTGCGGCACGCCGAGGTCGTCGTCCATGGCATCCGCGAACGCCGTCGGCAGCGTTCCCGGGACGAGCGCCGCGGGGTCCGCGTTCGTGGCGCGCAGGATGCGCTGCCGGAGCGTCCGGATCCGCCCCAACGCCGCCTCCGCCTCCGCCCAGGACGACTCGGTGAGGTCGAGACTGGAACGGTAGTGCGCGGCCGCGAGCGCGTACCGCACCACGAGCGGGTCGTGCGCGGCGAGCACGTCGGCGGCGAGGGTGAAGTTGCCCAGCGACTTCGACATCTTCTGCCCGTCGACGGTGACCAGGCCGTTGTGCACCCAGTACCGCGCGAAGCCGTCGCCGGCCGCGGTGGACTGGGCGAGCTCGTTCTCGTGGTGCGGGAAGCGCAGGTCGAGCCCGCCGCCGTGGATGTCGAACTCGGCGCCGAGGTAGCGCTTGGCCATCGCGGAGCACTCGATGTGCCAGCCGGGGCGGCCCGGGCCCCAGGGCGAGGCCCACACGGCATCCGCGGGCTCCTCGGGCTTGGCACCCTTCCACAGCGCGAAGTCCTGCGGGGTGCGCTTGCCGCGCGGGTCGGCGTCCGCCGCGGCCTCCATGGCGTCGACGGACTGGTTCGTCAGCTCGCCGTAGGACGGCCAGGAGCGCACGTCGAAGTACACGTCGCCGGAGCCGTCCGGCGCCGGATAGGCGTGGCCCCGCTCGATGAGCGCCGCGATGATCTCCTGCATCTGCGGGATCGACGCGGTCGCCCTCGGCTCGTACGTCGGGGGAAGGATGCCGACGGCGGCATACGCCCGGGAGAACTCCTGCTCCATGCGGTAGGCGAGCGCCCACCACGGCTCGGCGTCGGTGGCGTTCGCGAGCACCTTGTCGTCGATGTCGGTGACGTTGCGGACGAAGGTCACCCGGCCGTACCGATGCGTCAGCCAGCGGCGGAGCAGATCGAAGCTCAGCGCGGCGCGGACGTGCCCGATGTGCGGTCCGGACTGCACGGTCGGCCCGCAGACGTACATCGTCACGTTCGAGGCGTCGAGCGGAACGAAGTCGCGCAGCTGCTGAGCGCGGGTGTCGTACAGGCGGAGGGTCACCGCTCAAGACTACCGGGGCCGCTGTGCCGCAGCCGGGCGGTGACATCGCACGACGCCCGCGGATGCGCGCGGGTCATCCCGCCGGAACGACCAGCGCGACGGCGGTGACCGCGACGCCCTCGCCCCGGCCGGTGAACCCCAGCCCGTCGGTGGTGGTGGCCGTCACCGACACCGGGGCGCCGCCGAGGGCGGCGGAGAGCACCCGCTCGGCCTCCGCCCGCCGGGCGCTGAACCGCGGCCGGTTGGCCTGGAACTGCACCGAGACGCTGCCGATGCCGAACCCGGCCTCGGCGAGCAGCTGCGCCGTCCGCCGCAGGAAGACGTCGGCGTGGGCGCCGGCGTACTCGGGATGGTCGGTGCCGAAGTGCGTGCCGATGTCGCCCAGCCCTGCCGCCGAGAGCAGCGCGTCGACGATCGCGTGCGCGACCGCGTCGCCGTCGGAGTGGCCGGACAGCGCCCGCTCCCCCGGCCAGCGCAGACCCGCCAGCCACAGGTCGCCCTCCCCGCCGTACGCGTGCGCGTCGGTGCCGATGCCGATGCGCGGCAGCGCGGGCGTCGCCGGCGCTGCGGCGTGCCCGAGCAGGTGCCGGGCCCGCTCCAGGTCCGCGAGCGTGGTGATCTTGAAGGCCCGCTCGGATCCCGGAATGCGGCGCACCGGGTGTCCGGCGGCGGCGTACAGGGCGGCGTCGTCGGTGTGGTCGGTGCCGGATGCGGCCGCCTGCGCGTACGCCTCCTCGAGGGCGCGCCGGGGGAAGCCCTGGGGAGTCTGCGCGGCGGCGAGCTCGGACCGGTCCACCGCGGCGACGACCTCCGCCCCGTCCACCCGCTTCAGGGTGTCCACGACCGGCAGCGCCGGGATCACGCCGGCCTGCCCGGTGACCGCCTCGGCCACCGCGTCGATCTGGGCGGGCGGCGTGAGCGCGCGGGCGGCGTCGTGCACGAGCACGGTGGTCACATCGCCCCACAGGGCGCGCAGCCCTGCGGCGACGGACTGCTGCCGGGTCGCACCGCCGGTGACGACGCGGCCGAGGTCGGCGCGGTCGCCGGCGGCCGCGCGCAGCTCCGCCTCGGCCTCGCCCTCGTAGCCGGCCGGGGCGACGACGACGACCTGCATGGGCGCGGCGGCGAACACGCCGTCCAGGGCGTGCCGCAGGATCGACCGGCTGTCGATGCCGACGAACGCCTTCGGCGCGTCGGCGCCCAGCCGGGTGCCGGAGCCGGCCGCGACGACGATGATCGCGGTGGTGGGGACGGGAAGCAGGGTCACGGTCTCACGTTACCGATCACGCGACGCCGAGCAGCCCCACCACGAGCGACACGGTCATCGCGACGACCAGGGAGTTGAAGCCGAAGCCGATCACCGTCTGGGTCCGGACGGCGGACAGGCCCGCTCTCGTCCGCGGCGTCGCCGCCGACAGCGCCCCGGCGGCGGCGATCATCACCGCCAGCGACACGAAGTCCGGGAACGCGGGCTCCTCGTCGATGTCGAACTCGATCCGCTCCCCGGCGGCGTGCAGCCGGAAGTACTTCAGCGCGAACGCGTAGGCCATCAGCACCCAGGAGAGGGCGGCCGTGCCGAGGGCGATCAGCGGCAGCCACAGCATCCGATCCGTGTACCAGACGACCGCGGTCGCGATGGCGACCACGAGCGCGGTGACCGCGGCCGACATCGCCCAGTTCTCCGGGCCGCCGAACCCGACCACGCGGGACATCCGGCTCGGCCCGCCGCGATGCTGCTCCGCCGCGATCCGCAGGGCCTCCCCCTCGGGGGTCGCCGCGTACAGGCGGTGCGTCCACACCACGTAGACGAGGGAGAACACGGTGAGCGAGACGCCGACGGATGCCACGAGCACGCTCACCGGCACGTCGGCCCCGACGAGTCGCGCGACGATCGGCACGACCACGAACACGGCGGAGACCACCATCGCGATCGCCCCGCGGAACCCGTCGTCGTAGCGGAGCGGGATCGTGCGTCGTCGTGCCGGCCGGGGCATCCCGTCAGTGTAACGATCCGTCCGGACAGACGAAGAAGGCGGATGCCGGAGCATCCGCCTTCTGTCACGCGTCAAGAAGCGAGCACCTCGTCGAGGAGTTCGCCGGCCTTCTCCTCGTCGATCTTCTCCGCCAGAGCCAGCTCGGAGACCAGGATCTGCCGGGCCTTCGCCAGCATCCGCTTCTCACCGGCCGACAGGCCGCGGTCCTGATCGCGGCGCCACAGGTCGCGGACGACCTCGCTCACCTTGATGACGTCGCCCGAGGCGAGCTTCTCCAGGTTCGCCTTGTAACGACGCGACCAGTTGGTCGGCTCCTCGGTGAACGGGGCGCGCAGCACCTCGAACACGTGGTCGAGGCCCTCCTTGCCGATGACGTCGCGGACGCCGACGAGATCGACGTTCTCTGCCGGCACCTCGATGATCAGATCGCCCTGGGTGACGTTGAGCTTCAGGTACTTCTTCGTCTCGCCCTTGATGATCCGGTCCTTGACCTCGATGATCGTGGCGGCTCCGTGGTGCGGATAGACGACTGTTTCGCCAACCTCAAAAAGCATAAAAACGTGTCCTTTCGGCAACCTCCAGAATACCACAGCCGGTATGCAGTAAGGTTCGCGCCTGCGGGCCTCCCGGGCGTGCGGCGCGGACCCACTACACTGAAGCAGGACACCCGTCGCACCTCAGGAGGATCCGTGAAATCGCGCCTTGCTGCGTCCGTCGCTCCGCGCCTTGCCGCCACCGCCGTGCTCGGCGCCGCCGTCGCGTTCGGCGCCACCGGATGCGCGTTCCTGACGCACCAGGCCACCACCATCCAGTATCCCGCCTCCGACGGCGTGAACATCGAGACCACGGGCGGCCCGGTCGAGGTCCGCAACGCGATGGTCGTCGCCGACGCCGAGGGCGAGGTCGGGAACCTGGTCGCGGCGCTCGTGAACACCTCGGAGGACGACGCCACCCTCACGGTCGAGGTGAACGGCGAGACGCTGACCGTGGACGTCCCCGGCGGCGAGCGCATCAGCCTGGGCGCCGACGAGGACCCGCTGGAGATCGACGGCCTGGACGCCGTGCCCGGGTCGACGGTGGAGATCTACTTCGCCTCCGGCGGCGACGCCGGCTCGGCCGCCGAGGTGCCGGTGCTCGACGGCACCCTGCCGTACTACCGCGACCTGGTGCCCGGCGGCTTCACGCCGGCTCCGGAGCCGACCGAGAGCGAGAGCGACCACGAGGAGTCCTCGCACTGACCGACTCCCGGTACTGACCGATGTGAAGAGGCCGGCCCCGCGGGGCCGGCCTCTTCACGTCCCCGGCGGGGCTCAGCCCTCGAAGCGGTATCCCAGCCCGCGGACGGTGACCAGCATCACCGGCTCGGACGGGTTCTCCTCGATCCGGGAGCGGATGCGCTTGATGTGCACGTCCAGCGTCTTCGTGTCGCCGAAGTAGTCGCTCCCCCACACCCGGTCGATGAGCTGCCCGCGGGTGAGCACCCGGCCGGCGTTGCGCATCAGCACCTCGAGCAGCTCGAACTCCTTCAGCGGCATGTTGATCTGCTCGCCGGCCACCGACACGGTGTGCCGGTCGATGTCCAGCGTGACCCGGCCGCCCTCCAGCACCCGCTCGTCGAGCTCGCTCTCGGCCTGCACCACGCGGCGCAGCACCGCCCGCATCCGGGCGAGCAGCTCGCGCGAGGAGTAGGGCTTCGTGACGTAGTCGTCCGCGCCGAGCTCCAGCCCGACGACGATGTCCACCTCGGAGTCCTTCGCGGTGAGCATGATGATCGGCACCGCGGAGGACTGCCGGATCTGCCGGCACACCTCGGTCCCGGGCATCCCGGGCAGCATGAGATCCAGCAGGACGATGTCGGCACCGCGCTCGCGGAACGCGTTCAGCGCGCCCGGTCCGTCCTCGGCGATCTCGACCTCGTAGCCCTCGCGGCGCAGCAGGTACGCCAGCGGGTCGGCCAGGTCGGGTTCGTCCTCGACGAGCAGGATGCGGGTCATGCGTTCTCTCCGTTCCGTACGCGCAGCCGCCCGTTGCCGGCCTTGCGTGCGCGCTTCTTCTTGGTCTTCTTCGCGGTGAGGTCGTCCTCGGTGGGGGCGTCGATCCGCGGCAGCCGCATGGTGAAGGTGGAGCCGCGCCCGGGACGCGACCACAGCCGCACCTCGCCGCCGTGGCGCTGGGTGGCGTGCTTCACGATCGACAGGCCGAGCCCGGTGCCGCCGGTGCGGCGGGAACGGGCCTCGTCGGCGCGGTAGAACCGCTCGAAGATGCGCTCGCGATCGGCCTCCGAGATGCCGATGCCCTGATCGGTGACGGCGATCTCGACCACCTCGGCATCCGCCTTGACGCCGATCCCGACGCGGGAGCCCTTCGGCGAGTACGCGATCGCGTTGGCGATGAGGTTGCCGACCGCCTCGATGAGGATCTGCGCGTCGCCGCGCACCCAGACGCCGCGGTCGCCGCCGCGGGTGAGCTCGACCCCGGCCGAGTCGGCCTGCACCGCGTGCGCCTCGATCGACGCCGCGATCACCTCGTCGATCGCCACCGGCCCCACCTCGGTCAGCCCCTCCGCGGCCTGCAGCCGGGACAGGCTCATGATCCGGCCGGTGAGCTGCCCGAGCCGGGCGGCCTCGGCGGAGATGCGGGCGGCGAAGATGCGCACCTGCTCGGGGTCGTCGGCCGCGGATTCGATGGCCTCGGCGAGGAGGCTCACGGCCCCCACCGGCGTCTTCAGCTCGTGGCTGGTGTTGGCCACGAAGTCGTTGCGCATCTGATCGAGCCGCTCGCGCTCGGTCACGTCCCGGATGATGAGCAGCGTCAGCCGCGAGCCGACCGCGCTGGCACGCGCCGAGACGAGCCGCGGGTCGAGCCCGGCTCCGCCGCGGGTCAGCCGCAGCGTCTCGGTGGCGGTGCCGCCGCTGCCGCGCACCCCGCGGACCAGCTGGCGCAGCTCCGGGTTCTCCAGCACCGATCCCGCCTCGATCCCGAACCGGGTGGCCGCCTGCGAGGTTGCGACCACGAGACCGGAGGCGTCCAGCACGCACGCGGCGTCGTCCATCCCCGCCAGCACGTCGGTGATCCCGGTCGGGATCGCGTTCGAGGTCTCCTCGGCGACGCGCGCCCGGGTGCGGTACGCCCAGACGAGCAGGAGGGTGACACCGACGCCGATCATCACTCCGATGGCGAGTGCGATCAGCGCGAGCTGCGGTGAGGGCATGCCTCCAGAGTAGGGCCCGTTCACCCGTCGTCCCGTGGCTCAGCGGCCCCTGCGCGGGCGGTGCGGGCTAGTATTCACGTTCTGGGCACCGTTCGTTAACCTTCGACGAACACAATCGGCTCTGGTCCGCGCCGCCGTGCGCGTCCGATTCGGCCCGAGCCCCGCCGAGCCCACGACGAAAGGTTGCGCCGACATGCGCGAAGTCTTCCACCAGTCCCTCGAGGACCTCCAGTCCCGCCTGGTCGAGATCTCCGATCTGGTGACGATTGCGATCGAGAAGGCGACCCGTGCATTCGCGCAGAGCGACGTGGCCCTGGCCGAGGAGGTCATCGCCGACGACGCGAAGATCGACCACCTCGCCGTCGCCCTGGACGAGCAGGCCATCGAGATCCTCGCCCGCCAGCAGCCGGTCGCCCGCGACCTGCGGATCGTCATCACCGCGCTGCGCGTGAGCGCCTCGCTCGAGCGGATGGGCGACATGGCCGAGCACATCGCCCAGCTCGCGCGGCTGCGGTTCCCCGAGCGCGCGATCCCGAAGGGGCTGAAGAGCACCTTCAAGCGGATGGGCGAGCTGGACGTGGAGATCTCCCGCACCCTGAGCGACCTGCTGCGCACCCAGGATCTGCGCCACGCCGACGCGATCCGCAACGCGGACGACGACGTGGACGAGCTGCACCTCAGCGTGTTCGAGAAGGTGCTCAGCGACAACTGGAAGGGCGAGGCGACCGCGACCGTGGACGCCACCCTGGCCAGCCGGTACCACGAGCGCTTCGCCGACCACGCCGTGGCCGTGGCGAAGAAGGTCGTCTACCTGTCCACCGGCGACTGGACCGTGGACGAGCAGGACATCGCCCTCGCCGCCGAGGCGCAGGAGGAGCGCAACTAGCTCCCCGGCCCCCGCGCGATCCCGGACCCCGGCGCGCTCCGCGCCCCCGGCCGGGCGCGGCCGAAGTCCGACGCCAGCCACGCCTCCACCGACGCCTCGGGGAACGGACGCTCTCGAGCCGTGCCCGGCGCGGGCTCGGCATCCGTCACCCGATCCAGGCGGAACAGCCGCCAGTCGTCGCGGTCCACGTCGAAGGCGACCAGGTACCAGACGTCGCCGCGCAGCACATGACGGTACGGCTCGGTGAGCCGCCGCGTGGCGCGGCCCTCCCCGTCGGTGTAGGAGAACCGCACCCGGGTGCCGGCGGCCACGGCATCCGCGATCGTGCCGATCACCGCCACGTCCACGGCGGGACGGATGCCGGTGCGGAGCACCTGGGTCGACAGCGCCACCGCGCGGGCCCGCCGGGCGAGCCGCGGCGGCAGCACCTGCGCGAGCTTCCCGGCGGCGGCGACGGCGGCCTCGTCCTCCGGCGCCCAGGCCGCGAGCACACCGAGCCCGGCGGCGACGGCCGCGACCTCGTCCTCGGTGAACAGCAGCGGCGGGATGCGCACACCCGGATGCAGCCGGTATCCCGATCCCGGCCCCGGACGCGACCGGACGTCGTATCCGAGGTCGCGCAGCCGACGGGCATCCCGCCGCACCGTGCGCTCGCTCACGCCGAGCCGCCGCGCCAGCAGCCCCGCGGGCAGATCCCCGCCGGCCTGCAGCAGGGACAGCAGGCGCAGAGCGCGGTCGGTCGGCGTCACGCTGCGAGTCTCGCACGGGATGCGGACAGAAGTCGTCCTCATCCGCCCGTAGCGTGACAGCCGGAGAGGAGAACACATGAGGATCGCTGTCACCACGCCGAACGGGCACGTCGGCCGCCACCTCACCCGCGCCCTGATCAGGGCGGGGGTGCGTCCCCGGGTCCTGCTCCGGGATGCCGGCCGGCTGGACGCGGAGCTGCGGGACGTCGTCGACGTCGCCGAGGCCGATTCCCGCGTCGCGGAGGACGTCGTGGCCGCCACCCGCGGCGTCGACGCACTGCACTGGATCAGCCCGCCCGCCGCGGGCGACGACCCGCTCGCGGAGTACGCCCGCGCCCGCGAGGCGCTCGTGCGGGCGGTCACCGCCAACGGCATCCGCCGGGTGGTGTTCCAGAGCAGCGTCGGGGCGGAGAAGCGGCACGGCGCCGGCGAGATCGACGGACTCGCGGCCACCGAGGTCGCGCTGGACGAGCTCGGCATCGACGTCGTGCATCTGCGCTGCGGCTACTTCTTCACCAACCTCGCGTTCCAGGTGGACGCCATCCGCGCCGGGACGATCCCGGTGCTGCTGCCGCCGGATGCCCGGATGCCGTGGGTCGCCCCGCGGGACATCGCAGAGGTCGCGGCCGGACTGCTGCTGAACACCGGGTGGTCGGGCCGGCGGGTGCAGGCGGCGCACGGCCCCGCCGACCTCAGCTGGAACGACGTCGCGGCGCTGCTGACCGCGGAGATCGGACGCCGCGTCACGGCCGAGCGGATCGCCGACGAGGAGATGCGCGAGGCCTACCTGTCGATGGGGATGTCCCCGGCATGGGCGGACGCCATGATCGGCATGTCGGCCGGTCTGCGCGACGGGTTCGTGCCGGAGCAGCCGCGGACCGTGGCATCCACCACGCCCACCACGCTGCGGTCGTGGATCCGCGACGAGCTGGCCGCGATCGTGTGACGGATGCGGGGAGGGGCGGATGCCGCGCGGCATCCGCCCCTCCCCGTGGACCTGCGGGCTACTTCTTGCCCTGCGCGGCGACGGCCGCGGCGCCCGCGGCGGCCGCCTCGGGGTCGAGGTAGCGGCCAGGGCCGGTGGGCCGGTTCTGCTCGTCGAGCTCGTAGACGAGCGGGATGCCGGTGGGGATGTTCAGCTCCGCGATGTCGGCGTCGCTGATGCCCTCCAGGTGCTTGACCAGACCGCGCAGCGAGTTGCCGTGCGCGGTGACGAGCACGGTCTTCCCGGCGGCGAGGTCGGGGACGATCGCGCTCTCCCAGTACGGCAGGAGGCGGTCGATGACGAGCTTGAGCGACTCGGTGCGCGGCACCTCGCCGTCGATGCCGGCGTAGCGCGGGTCGTTCACCTGGCTGAACTCGCTGTGGTCGTCCAGCGGCGGCGGCGGAACGTCGAAGGAGCGGCGCCACAGCTGGAACTGCTCGGGACCGAACTCCTCCAGCGTCTGCGCCTTGTCCTTGCCCTGCAGGGCGCCGTAGTGGCGCTCGTTCAGGCGCCACGAGCGCTGCACCGGGATCCAGAGGCGATCCGCGGCGTCGAGCGCGATGTCGGCGGTCTGGATCGCGCGGCTGAGCAGCGAGGTGTGCAGCACATCGGGCAGGATGCCGGACTCCGCGAGCAGCTCGCCGCCGCGGCGCGCCTCGGCCTTGCCCTTCTCGGTGAGCCGGACGTCCACCCAGCCGGTGAAGAGGTTGAGCTCGTTCCATTCGCTCTGGCCGTGACGGAGGAGGATCAGGGTGCGCGTCATGCGTCCCAGCTTAGCGATGCACCGATGACGGGACTGTTTCGTGTCGGGCCGGGTTCGGCGGCTCTGGGGGTTCCGCGGGGATGTCCTCCCTTCGCTCGCAGAGCGGGTTCCCTCCCCGCTCTGCGAGCGGGGCCCCTCCCGATGCTCGCTCCGGGAAGGCCGCCGAACCCTCTCCGGTGACGGGGACGCAGGACGGGCGCCCTGGGGTGGGGCGGTAGGTGGGTGCGCTTCTTCCGGTCGTTGAGCGAGGACGCGCGGAGCGCGGACGAGACGAAACGCCCCGGGCGGGCAGGGTGCTCACTCCGCCGGCGCCACCGCGTCCCACGGCACGGTGAGCTCGCCGAGGCGCCAGCGGGCCGGGCGCCCGAGCACCGGCCAGCCCTCCGCCTTCACGGCGGCGACGGCTGCGGCGAACCGCTGCGTGGCGCCGAACACCGACAGACCGGCCGCGCGGTCCCACGCCTGGTCGAGAGCGGCGAGCAGCTCGTGCACGCGCTCCCCGGGGACGTTCCGGTGGATCAGCGCCTTCGGCAGCCGTTCCGCCACGACGCCCGGCCGCTCCAGCTCCGCCAGCCGGAGCGAGATCGTGAAGCGGACAGGACTCCCGTCCGGGGCGACGTCGACCCACGACGCGATCCGGCCGATCTCGTCGCAGGTGCCCTCGCACAGCATCCCGCGGGTCGCCAGGCGCGACGCCATCGCCCGCCACGCCTCCCCCACGTCGCCCTCGTCGTACTGCCGGAGCACGTTCATGGCGCGGATGACCGCCGGCCGGCGATCGTCCGGGAGCGGCACCTCGAAACCCCCGCGCGCGAACGACACCGGCAGGTCGGGCGGGAACGGGGTGCGCCCCGCGCGCACCTCGGCGAGCTGCGCGCGCGCCGTCTCGACCCGCTCCGGGTCGAGCTCCAGGCCGAGCACCTCGGCGTCGGCGCGGTGCCGTCGCAGCCGCGCGGCCAGTTCGAAGGCCGTCACCCCGCTGGCCCCGAACCCGAGGTCGACGACGAGAGGGTCGGATGCCGCGCGGAACGCCGGGCTCGCCGCGATCCACCGGTCGTTCCGCCGCAGCCGGTTCGTCCCCGTCGTCCCCCGTGTGGGCCGACCGAGCGGAGAACGCGCCATCCCCCCATTCTCCCCCGCCGGCGCGGGCATTTCGTCTCGGGCGCCCTCCGGGCGCCCTCGCTCAACGACCGGAAGGACTCAACGACCGGAGGGCGTCAGCGACCGGAAGGCGTCAGCGACGGGAGGGGCTCAAAGACCGGAAGGACTGCCGGGGGCGGCCTCCGGGCGGCGGGAGAGCCTGGTGAGGCGGGGGACGTCGGCGGTGGCCCCGGCATCCGCGGGCACGATCACCTGCTGCGCGGCGGCGATGTCCACGCCGTCGCTGCGGACGACGAGGTCGCCCTCGGGGGCGCGCCGCGACAGGATCGCGAGCGCGATCGGGCCGTCCTCGTGGTGCCGCGCGGCCGAGGTGATCCGGCCGACCTCGGCGTCGCCGGCCAGCACGGGGTCGCCGGGCGACGGCAGCACCGCGTCGCTGCCGTCCAGGTGCAGGGCGGCGAGCCGGCGCGGCGGATGCCCGAGGTTGTGCACCTTCGCGACCGTCTCCTGCCCGCGGTAGCAGCCCTTGTTCAGGTGCACCGCGCTGCGGATCCAGTCGGTCTCGTGCGGCAGGGACTTCTCGTCGACCTCGGTCGCCCAGCGCGGCCGCCACGCGGCGATGCGCAGCGCCTCCGCGGCGAGCGCCCCCGCGAACGGCACCGCGGACGGCCCCGTGAGCTCGGCATCCTCCGCGACCACGGCGACGCACCATGCGAACCCGGCGGACGGATGCCCGGCCGCCTGCGCGTACTGGTGCCCGCCGGGCTGGACCTGCGGCCACGGGTCGCGCCAGACGAGCGGCACCCCGTTCGGGGCGTACGCCGGCACCGCCGCCTCGGCCTCCCCGCCGGCGTGGAAGCCGACCAGCGCGAGCTCCGGACGCGGCGTGACGGTCACCCGCGACCGGAACACCATCCGCTGCAGCCAGGCGGCCAGTCCGTCCGCGTCCCCGGCATCCGCGATCAGCCACGTGGACACCCCGTCGTCGATGATGCCGGCGGCGTGCTCGATGTGGCCGTGCGGGTCGAGCACCAGCAGCTCCGTGCTCTCCCCCGGTCGCAGCCCGGCGACGGCCTGGGACGTGATGGAGTCCAGCCAGGTCAGCCGGTCCTCGCCGGCGACCTCGATCAGCCGGCGATCGCCGAGCGGCACCACGGCCGCACCGGCCGCCAGCCGGCGCTGCTCCGTCATCGGGTCGCCGAAGTGCGCGATGGTCTCGCCGTCTCGGACGGCCCCGGGGATGCTGCCGAGGTCCACGGTCACACCTTCGCCAGCCGGGCCGAGGCGTGCGAGGCGAGCGGGGATCCCTCGGCGGCGATGTCCCACGCCCACAGCAGGTGCCCGTCGACGAGACCGTACATGCGCGAGGCGGCGGTGTACGCCTTCGCCCCGGCGGTGCGCACCACGGCATCCGTGGCGATGTCGATGCGGGGACCGGCGATCCGCCCCAGGTACAGCTCGAGGGTGCCGTCCGAGTGCGCGAGCGACACCTCGATCGGGAAGCCGTCGGAGGTGCGCAGCTCCTCGACGTCCTCCGCGGTGCGCGCGGCGGACCTCTCGCTCGGCGGCAGCAGCGCCGGGCCCGGATCCGCCGCGGTCTGCCGGCGCGACACCCGCCAGAAGCCGGTCTCGGCCAGCAGCGGCACCGGCGGCTCGTCGCCCGTGGCGCCCAGGAACGAGGCCGTCGCGGCGTAGTTCAGGAACGGACCGCCGTCGTGGCTGAAGCTGACGCGGTGCGTGAACTCGCCCTGATGGTGATGGTCACCGGCGGTGTAGTCGATCACGCCGGTGCCCTCCCACACGCCCAGCAGCCACGACAGCGGGACGATGTCGGCGGGCAGGTCGGTCGGCAGATCGCGCACGACGTCCTCGGATCAGCGCTGGCCGCGGAACAGGTTCAGCAGCACGACGCCGGAGACGAAGGCGATCGCGAGGCTCGCCAGGCCGAGGAGGCCGAGGAAGAAGATTTCGAGCGCGACGAGGTCCATGCCTCCACTCTAGTCACTCGCCGCCACGCGCGGGCCGCGGATGCCGGGCGCGACGGGGCGCCGGATGCTCAGGCGCCGCCCAGCGCGGCCAGGGCGAAGCCGATCGAGACGATGCCCATCAGCGCCAGGGCGCCCATCACGCTGCCCGCAGTGCGCACGATGAAGCCCTGCACCCGCCCGTAGGCGAGCTGCACCGCGAAGGACAGCAGGATGATCGCGCCGAACGCGATGAGCACCCACCGCACCCGCTCGGCCTCGGGCACGAGGAACCCGAGGAGGATCGCGGTGACGAACGACACGATCCACACGG
Source organism: Microbacterium sp. EF45047 (assembly GCF_028472845.1). Taxonomy (NCBI): domain Bacteria; kingdom Bacillati; phylum Actinomycetota; class Actinomycetes; order Micrococcales; family Microbacteriaceae; genus Microbacterium; species Microbacterium sp. EF45047. The sequence goes on from NZ_CP069429.1 coordinate 2,002,557, forward strand.
CGACGACGCCGTGGAACGCGTTGCGCGGGGCGAGGGCCGGTTCGGACATGCCCCCATTGTCACCCATGCACTGCCCCTAGCATGGTGGCGTGGCCCAGCTGCTGGTTCTCTCCGCCGACGCGGACGGCGTCCTGCCCGCGCTCGAGCTGCTCTCGCACGGGGTGCGGCAGCATCCCGCGGATGCCGCGCGCCTGGCCTCCGCGCCCGACGCCGACGTGATCGTGGTGGACGGGCGCACCCAGCTCGCGCAGGCGAAGTCGCTGTGCCGGCTGCTGGAGACCGCCGGCAACGACACCCCGGTGCTGCTGGTGGTGGGCGAGGGCGGGATGAGCGCGGTCGCGGCCGAGTGGGGATTCGACGACGTCATCCTGAGCACCGCGGGTCCGGCGGAGACGGATGCCCGCATCCGCCTGCTCCTGGCCAGGGCGGAGGCCTCCGAGCCCACCGGCGTGCACGTCTCGGGGATCACCATCGACGAGCAGTCGTACTCCGCCAAGCTGCACGGCAAGCCGCTGGACCTCACCTACAAGGAGTTCCAGCTGCTGCACTTCCTCGCCACGCATCCGTCCCGCGTGTTCACGCGCGAGCAGCTGCTCAGCGACGTGTGGGGCTACGACTACTTCGGCGGCACCCGCACCGTGGACGTGCACGTGCGGCGGCTGCGCGCGAAGCTCGGCGAGGCGGAGCACGTCATCGGGACGGTCCGCAACGTCGGCTACCGTTTCAACCTCTTCGACGACGACCACCCGCGCGCGGAATAGTTCACACGGGCGTCACCGCGCGGTGCAAGGATGTACCCCATGATGGAACCGGCACTGGCAGATGCAGGGCTCGGCGACGCCGAGGACGACGACTTCGACGCGGTCGAAGCCCCGGACGTGCTGCTCCCGGACCACCGCTACCTCGACCGCGAGCTGAGCTGGCTCGCGTTCAACCAGCGGGTGCTGGAGCTCGCCGAGGACCCGTCGCTGCCGGAGCTGGAGCGCGCGAACTTCCTCGCCATCTTCGCCAGCAACCTCGACGAGTTCTTCATGGTGCGCGTCGCCGGCCTCAAGCGCCGCATCGTCACCGGGCTGGCGGTGCCCACGAACGTCGGACGCTCCCCCAGCGACGTGCTCGCCGACATCTCCCGCGAGGCGCACAAGCTGCAGCTGCGCCACGCGGACGTGTGGACCGAGCAGGTGCGGCCCGCGCTGGCGGATGCCGGCATCGAGATCGCCGACTGGGAGGACCTCACCGACGCCGAGCGGTCCACGCTCAGCGACTACTTCCAGGCGCAGGTGTTCCCGGTGCTGATGCCGCTGGCCGTGGACCCCGCGCATCCGTTCCCGTACATCTCCGGGCTCTCGCTGAACCTCGCCATCCGCATCCGCAACGCCCGCACCGGGCGGCAGGAGTTCGCCCGCCTGAAGGTGCCGCCCATGCTGCCGCGCTTCGTCGAGGTGCCCAGCGCCGGCGAGATCACCCGGTTCATCCGGCTCGAGGAGCTCATCGCCAACCACCTCGACGACCTCTTCCCCGGCATGGAGGTGCTCGACCACCACGCGTTCCGGCTCACCCGCAACGAGGACGTGGAGATCGAGGAGGACGAGACCGAGAACCTCATCCAGGCCCTCGAGGCCGAGCTGCTCCGGCGCCGCTTCGGGCCGCCGATCCGGCTCGAGATCACCGACGACATGGACGACGTCACCCTCGAGCTGCTGCTGAAGGAGCTCGACATCACCGACCAGGAGGTGTACCGGCTGCCGGGGCCGCTGGACCTGCGCGGCCTGTTCGACCTGGCCCGCGTCGACCGCCCGGACCTGCGCTACCCGCCGCACGTGCCGACCACGGCCCTCGCCTTCCAGCCCGGCGACAGCAACGAGCGCCCCGACATCTTCAAGGCGATCGGCAAGGCGGACGTGCTCGTGCACCACCCCTACGAGTCGTTCGCGACCAGCGTCCAGGCGTTCCTGGAGCAGGCCGCCCGCGACCCGCACGTGCTCGCCATCAAGCAGACCCTGTACCGCACCTCGGGCGACAGCCCGGTCGTGCAGGCTCTCATCGACGCCGCCGAGGCGGGCAAGCAGGTGCTCGCCCTGGTCGAGGTGAAGGCCCGCTTCGACGAGGCCAACAACATCGTGTGGGCCCGCAAGCTGGAGAAGGCCGGCGTGCACGTGGTCTACGGACTGGTCGGGCTGAAGACGCACTGCAAGCTCGCGCTCGTCATCCGCGAGGAGGACGGCGTGCTGCGGCACTACTCGCACGTCGGCACCGGCAACTACAACCCGAAGACCAGCCGCATCTACGAGGACTTCGGCCTGTTCACCGCCGACCCGCAGGTGGGCAAGGACCTCACCCGCCTGTTCAACGAGCTCAGCGGCTACGCGATCGAGAAGAAGTTCAAGCGCCTGCTGGTCGCTCCGCTGCACCTGCGCAAGGGCCTGCTGCGGCACATCGACAACGAGCGCAAGAACGCCGAGGCCGGCCGGCCCGCGCACATCCGGATCAAGGTCAACTCGATGGTCGACGAGCAGATCATCGACGCGCTGTACCGCGCCAGCCAGGCCGGCGTCCGGGTGGACGTGTGGGTGCGCGGCATCTGCAGCCTGCGCGTGGACCTGCCCGGCATCAGCGACAACATCACGGTGCGCAGCATCCTCGGCCGCTACCTGGAGCACTCCCGGATCTTCGCCTTCCACAACGACGGCGACCCCCAGGTGTTCATCGGCAGCGCCGACATGATGCACCGCAACCTCGACCGGCGGGTGGAGGCGCTGGTGCGGGTGGGCGACCCGGCGCACGTGCACGAGCTGGTGTCGCTGTTCGACGCCGCGATGGACGACGGCATCGCCTCCTGGCACCTCGGCGCCGGCGGCGTGTGGACCCGACACGCCGAGGATGCCGCCGGCGAGCCGCTCGCGGATCTGCAGGATCGGACCATGTCCGAGATCCAGCGTCGCCGTCGCAAGCGAACGGCCCGATGACCGACACGGCCGTGTACGCGGCGGGCGCCGTGGTGTGGCGCCTGGTCGAGGGCAAGCTGAGGGTCCTGCTCATCCACCGCACCAAGTACCGCGACGTGACGCTGCCCAAGGGCAAGGTCGACCCGGGCGAGACGCTCGCCGAGACGGCGGTGCGCGAGGTGCGCGAGGAGACCGGCATCCGCGTCAGCCTCGGCGTGCCGGTCGGGGTCAGCCGCTACCACCTGCGCCCCCGGCGGCAGAAGGTGGTGCACTACTGGGCCGCGGAGGCCACCGAGGAGGCGATCCGCGCCTCCAGCTTCGTGCCGAACGGCGAGATCTCCGGGATCGAGTGGGTGAGCCTGAAGAAGGCGCGGGCGCGTCTGAGCTACCCGGTGGACGTGGAGATCCTCGAGGCGTTCGCGCACCTCGTCGACGACGGCGTGCTGCACACCTTCCCGGTGATCGCGCTGCGGCACGCGAAGGCCCTGCCGCGCTCGGAATGGGACGGGCCGGATGCCGAGCGCCCGCTCACCGAGCGCGGGATGCGCCAGGCGAAGGCGATCGTCGGGCCGCTGCGCGCGTTCGGCGTGCGCCGCATCGTCACCAGCGACGCCGTGCGCTGCGTGCAGAGCGTCGCGCCGCTGGCCAAGAAGATCGGCCGCACGCCGGTGCGGACCGCGAAGATCAGCCAGGACGCGTGGGAGGCCGGCACCGCCGACATCCGCTCCGTGATCGGCAAGCGGGTGCGTGCGCGCAAGCCCGCCGTGGTGTGCAGCCACGGGCCGGTGCTGCCGGCGATCATGTCCGAGATCGCCCTGGCCACCGGGACGCTGCAGGGGTCGTACGTGGGCAGCGCGAGCGCCCTGGACGTCGCGGCCTTCTCGGTCGTGCACCTGTCGCTGACGAATCCGGGATCCGGCATCATCTCGATCGAGACGCACGAGCCGCGGGTCTGAGCGCGAAGCGGGGCGCCCACGCACCGTGGGTCTGGGCTCGAACGGCCGGTCCGCGGGCGACGTTCCCCGTCCCCGAGCCGTTCACCTGCTGTTCACCTGCGTGGGTGAGTCTCGTTAACCGTCCCTCCTAACGTCACTGTGTGCCCTGCACCGGGCCTCTACCCATCCACGATCGAACGGATCCACAGTGAAGATCACCCGAATCGCTCGAATCGGCGCCATCGGCGCCGTCGCCGCCCTCGCCCTCGCCGGCTGCGCCGCGAACGAGGGCACCGCGCCGGAGGGCTCCGAGGCTCCGGCCGCCTCGAACCTCGAGGGCACGCTCAAGGCCACCGGCGCATCGTCGCAGGGTTCGGCGCAGGAGGCGTGGGTCGCCGCGTTCCAGACCGCCAACCCGAACGTCACCATCAACTACGAGCCGACCGGCTCGGGCACCGGCCGTGAGAACTTCCTCGCCGGCGCGAGCGACTTCATCGGCTCCGACCGCGCGTTCAAGGACGACGAGGTCGCCGCGGGCGGCTTCGGCACCTGCGCCTCGGACGCGATCGTCGAGGTCCCGCTGTACATCTCCCCCGTCGCCGTCGCGTTCAACCTCGAGGGCATCGAGTCGCTGAACCTGGACGCGAAGACCATCGCGGGCATCTTCGCCGGCACCATCACGAAGTGGAACGACCCGGCCATCGCCGCGCAGAACGACGGCGTCGAGCTGCCCGACCTGGCCATCTCGCCGGTGCACCGCTCCGACGACTCGGGCACCACCGAGACCTTCACCGGCTACCTCGCCGCGACCGCCCCCGACGTGTGGACCCACGAGCCCGACGGCGAGTGGCCGGTCCAGGGCGGCGAGGCCGCGCAGGGCACCTCCGGCGTGGTGCAGGCGATCAAGTCCGGCAACGGCGCGATCGGCTACGCCGACGCCTCGCAGACCGAGGGCCTGGGCCAGGTGCACGTCGAGGTGGCCGGCGAGTACGTCGAGTACTCCGCCGAGGCCGCCGCGGCGCTGGTGGAGAGCTCGCCGCTGGTCGAGGGCCGCGGCGCCGGCGACCTGGTCTTCGACGTCGACCCCGCCGCCGCCGAGAAGGGCTCCTACCCGATCGCCCTGGTCAGCTACCTGATCGCGTGCGAGGAGTACGAGGACAACAACACCGCCGCGCTGGTGAAGGCGTACTTCGAGTACATCGCCAGCGAGGAGGGCCAGCAGGCCGCCGCCGACAACGCCGGCAGCGCCCCGATCTCGGAGGGCCTCCGCGAGAAGGTCCTCGCCGCGATCGACACGATCAAGGTCGACTGACCGCCGCATGACGGTCCGCTGACGCCGGTGCCCTCGCGCTCCCCGGAGCGCGAGGGCCCTGGGCCGTCAGGGAACGACCCGCCGGCATCCCGCATCCCCGCCCGACAGCCGGCATCCGCATCCCAGCCCGAAACAGGAGACCATGAGCACGACGACCACGAAGGCGCCGCCCGCCTCGCCGGGCACGCCCGCCGCGCGACCGGCGCCTGCGCCGATCAAGGCCAAGCAGCGCCTGGGCGACCGGGTCTTCTCGGGCACGGCGCTGGGCGCCGGCATCATCATCCTCATCGTCCTCGCGGCGGTCGCGACGTTCCTCGTCGTGCAGAGCCTGCCCGCGTTCGCGCCGGACACGAGCGACAACCACATCCTCCAGGGCGAGTCGTTCTGGGAGTACGTGGGCCCCCTCGCGTTCGGCACCGTGTGGGCGTCGTTCCTGGCGCTGCTGATCGCCACGCCGATCTCGATCGGCATCGCCCTGTTCATCTCGCACTACGCGCCGCGCCGCCTGGCCGGCGTGCTCGGCTACATCATCGACCTGCTCGCCGCGGTCCCCTCGGTCGTCTTCGGCCTCTGGGGCGGCCTGGTGCTGGCCCCGCTGCTGCAGCCGGTGTACGCGTGGCTGAACGAGAACGCCGCCTGGGTGCCGATCTTCGGCGGCCAGGTCTCCTCGACCGGCCGCACGATCATGACCGCCGCGCTCGTGCTCGCGGTCATGGTGATCCCGATCATGACCGCCATCTGCCGCGAGGTGTTCCTGCAGACCCCGAAGCTGCACGAGGAGGCCGCCCTCGCCCTCGGCGCCACCCGCTGGGAGATGGTCCGGATGGCGGTGCTGCCCTTCGCCCGCGGCGGCATGGTCTCGGCCGTGATGCTCGCCCTGGGCCGCGCCCTCGGCGAGACGATGGCGGTGACCATGGTGCTCTCCCCCTCGGCGGTGGTCAGCTTCCTGGTGCTCACCTCCACCAACCCGACGCCCATCCCGGCGAACATCGCCCTCGCCTTCCCGGAGGCGCACGACACCGGCGTGAACACGCTGATCGCCACCGGCCTGATCCTGTTCGTCGTCACCTTCGCGGTGAACGCCGTGGCGCGCTGGATCGTCGCGCGCCGGGCCGAGTTCTCGGGAGCGAACTGACATGACCGTCCTCACCGCACCCGTCGTCTCCGGCGGCTCGCTCACCTCCGGCCGGCTCCCGCGCTGGGCGCCGTGGGCGCTGCTCGGGGCGTGCCTGGCCGTGTCCTTCGTCGTGTTCGGCGTCGCGTCCATCGGCGCCGACCTGGCCGACTTCAACATCGCCGGGGCCGTGATCGTCGGCGTCCTGCTGTACATGGTGCTCATCACGGTGCTCTCGTCGATCGTCGAGAGCCGCCGCAAGGCCGTCGACCGGCTGATGACGGCGCTCGTGGCGACCGCGTTCACGATCGCCCTGCTACCGCTGATCTCGCTGCTGTGGACGGTCGTCGCGAACGGCCTGCAGCGCTTCGACGCCGAGTTCTTCAGCTTCTCGATGCGCAACATCGTCGGCGACGGCGGCGGCATCGTGCACGCCATCTGGGGCACCGTCCTGGTCACCCTGACCGCCGCCGTGATCTCGGTCCCGATCGGGCTGATGACCTCCATCTACCTCGTCGAGTACGGCCGCGGCCGCATCGCGAAGGGCATCACCTTCCTGGTGGACGTGATGACCGGCATCCCGTCGATCGTCGCCGGTCTGTTCATCTACTCGGTGTTCGCCCTCTTCGTCCGCCCCGGCATCTCGATGGGCTTCATGGGCGCGCTGGCCCTCGCCGTGCTGATGGTGCCGGTGGTGGTGCGCGGCAGCGAGGAGCTGCTGCGGATCGTGCCGAACGAGCTGCGCGAGGCCGCCTACGCGCTGGGCGTGCCGAAGTGGCTGACCATCCTCAAGGTCGTGCTGCCCACCTCGATGGCCGGCATCACCACCTCGGTCATGCTGGCCATCGCCCGCGTCATCGGCGAGACCGCGCCGCTGCTGCTGACCGCCGGATTCACCGCGAGCCTGAACACGAACATGTTCAACGGCCAGATGATGACCCTGCCGGTGTTCGCCTACAGCCAGTACATGAACCAGGGCGCGCACGCGGATGCATCCGTCGCCCGCGCCTGGGCGTCCGCGCTCACCCTCATCCTCATCGTCATGCTGCTGAACCTGCTCGCGCGCCTGATCGCCAAGTGGTTCGCCCCGAAGACCAACGGCCGCTGAGCCGCAACCCGAAGGAACCCCCGTGTCCAAGAGCATCGAAGTCAACGACCTGAACGTCTACTACGGCGACTTCCTCGCCGTCGAGGGCGTCTCGCTCGACATCCAGCCGCGCAGCGTCACCGCGTTCATCGGCCCGTCCGGGTGCGGCAAGTCCACGTTCCTGCGCACCCTGAACCGGATGCACGAGGTCATCCCGGGCGCCCGCGTCGAGGGCGAGGTGCTGCTGGACGGCAAGGACCTCTACGGCCCCGGCGTCGACCCGGTGCTGGTGCGCCGCCAGGTGGGCATGGTGTTCCAGCGTCCGAACCCGTTCCCGACGATGTCGATCCGCGAGAACGTGCTGGCCGGCGTGAAGCTGAACAACAAGCGCATGTCCCGCTCGGACGAGGACGCCCTCGTCGAGAAGTCGCTGATGGGCGCGAACCTGTGGAACGAGGTCAAGGACCGGCTCGACAAGCCCGGTTCGGGTCTCTCCGGCGGTCAGCAGCAGCGTCTGTGCATCGCGCGGGCGATCGCGGTCGCCCCGGAGGTGCTGCTGATGGACGAGCCGTGCTCGGCCCTCGACCCGATCTCGACCTACGCGATCGAGGAACTCATCGAGGAGCTGAAGAACGAGTACACCATCGTCATCGTGACGCACAACATGCAGCAGGCGAGCCGCGTGTCGGACAAGACCGCGTTCTTCAACATCGCCGGCACGGGCAAGCCCGGCAAGCTGATCGAGTACGACGACACCCGGACGATCTTCACCACCCCGTCCGTGCAGGCGACCGAGGACTACGTCTCCGGCCGCTTCGGGTGAATTCTCGTGATGGCGCCGGTCGCGTCCCCGGCGCCCGGGTTCAGCGCGGGGAGAGCAGGTAGGCGTTCAGCGACGCCGTGAGGTCGGGGTCGGTGGGCAGCGGTGCGCCGTCGACGGCCGTGATCGGCGCGGCGAGACGGATGCTGGAGACCAGCCACGCGGCATCCGCTTTCGCCAGGTCGGATGCCGTGAGCGTGGCGTACTCGGCCTGGAAGCCCTGCTTCTCGAGCCATTCGTACACGCTCAGCTGGGTCGTGCCGTGCAGGATGCCGCCGGACGGCGCCGGGGTGAGGAACCGGTCGCCGGTGCGGATGATGAGCGACGCCGTGGGCGCCTCGAGCACGTAGCCGTCGCTGGTGACGAACACGGCGTCGTCGGCGCCGCGGCGGCGGGCCTCGCGCAGCGCCGCCATGTTCACCGCGTAGGACAGGGTCTTCGCGCCGAGCAGCAGCCAGGGCGCGCGCTCGGCGGCGCCGAGGTCGTAGCCGCGGTCGAGGGTGACCACCCGGACGCCGTCCCGCCGCACCGCGCTGAAGTCGGGCGCGGGTGCGGCCGTCGCCCAGGCGGTGGGGGCCGGGCCGTGCTCCACGCCGCGGCTGAGGATGAGCTTGATCACGGCCTCGCCCGGCGGGCAGGCGGATGCCGCGCGCTGCACGGCCTGACGCCACTGCTCCAGGTTCGGGGCCGGCAGGTCGCACAGCTTCGCGGAGTGCGCGAGGCGCTGCACGTGGGGCTCGACCTCCTGCGCGTGCCGGTCGATCACGCCGATCGACTCGAACACACCGTCGCCCCGCTGGGTGCTGAGCTCGCCGACGCTGAGCGCCGGCGCGGACGGATCCACCTCGGTGAAGGTGTCGGAGAAGTCGGCGCGGTCGTCCGCGGCGTCGGCGGGGGTGATCATGAGGGCGAACCGGGCTGCCATGGGAACGAGCTTAGGGCTCCGGGGAATACCCCGCCGCCGGACGCGTTACACTTGATCGGCCGGGCCGCATAACCCCGGGCTCCAACTTCTGCCGCTGCGAGCGGCCTTCCGCCGAGAGGCGTTCTTGCGGCCCGGCCCTTTCATGTCCGGGCGGGTCTGCGCCGGGCGTGGGCCGGGGGCATCCCGCCGTCGCGTCCGTCGTCGCTTCCGCCGCCGCATCCGTCCGTGCATCCGCCCCCACCGCATCCGCCGCCCCATCCCCGCCGGGAGAATCCCGCACCTCCCGCGGCCGTCCGCCATGCGGAAAGCTCCTCGCGACAGCGCACTCCTCCGCCGCCGGGAGAATCCCGCACCTCCCACGCCCGTCCCCCATGCGGAAAGCTCCTCGCGACGGCGCACTCCTCCACTGCCGGGAGAATCCCGCACGCCCGAGGGCCCTCGCGGATGCAAGAACCTCCCGACGGCGCTGTCCCGACCCCGCCGGGAGAAACCCGCACCTCCCGAGGGCCCTCGGATGCAAGAACCTCCCAGCGCCGGCGCTCCGATCCCGCCGGGAGAAACCCGCACCTCCCGGGACCGACTCCCGTGCCGAAAGCTCCCGACGACGCCGCGCCCCTTCACTGCCGGGAGAAACCCGCACCTCGCGGCTCCGTTTCCCATGCGGAAAGCTCCCGACGACCGGGGCACCCTTCAACGCCGGGAGAATCCCGCACCCCCGAGGGGCCTCCTGGATGCGAGAAGCTCCCGGCGACCGCGAAGGCGGACCGGCCGGGCGGAGGCAGGCCCGTCAGGTCAGGGCGCCACGGCGCCAGGCGGAGGCGGAGGCGGTGAGGTCGTCGGCGTACGTGCTCAGCCGCAGGGCGCGGCGCGTGAGGTCGCTGGCGCGCCCGGGCTCGGTGGCCTCGTAGTCGTCTGCGGTGTGCGTGGCCCCGGATGCCTGCACCCGGCAGTACGCCGCGGCGCGATCCAGGGCGACCGCGAAGTCGCCGCGGAAGACGCCGCGCAGGATCGTGTCCACCAGGGCGACGAGCTCGCCGGGGCCGGCGGGTGCAGGAGCGCCGGCGATCACGGCATCCGCCGAACGAAGCTCCACGCGCCCGCGCTCGTACAGCATCGCCGTGGTCGTGGCATCCGAGCGGATCGCGATCTGCAGCAGATAGAGCCGCCACAGTGCGCCCGGAAGCGACCGCGCAGGTGCGTGCGACCACAGCTCGGCAATCTCATCGATGCCGTGCTCCGACGCGAAGGCGATCAGCCGTTCCGCAGTCTCCCCCGTCTCGTCCCGACGCGTGCGCTCCAGCAGCGCCGCCGCCGTCGCGTGCGCGACGCGCGCCTGCTCGGCCGGGTCCGCGGCTCCGACGATGTTGTCGAAGGATTCCGGCGGCCGGCGAACGGGGCGATGGAACTGCTCTGGCACCCGATCCAGGGTACGCCGGTCGGCCGCGAAGCTCATCGATGTCCCCGGCTCAGCGTAGCGTGGCGATGACCGAATTGAGGAGACGAGATGACCGACGGAGAGGTGCCCCCGGGGAATTCCGACATCCCGACCCACCGGTTAAAAGCCGGTTGCTCTGCCTCTGAGCTACGGGGGCAGACGCCTGCACAGAAGAGGTGCGGCACCTGCCAGAAGTTTAGACCACTCACAGATTTCAACCGGAAGTCCTCCCGCCCGGACGGGCTGCAAGAGGTCTGTCGCGAATGCAACCGCGAGTCGTCTCGTGCGTACTACCGACGCAATCGCGAGCATCACATCTCTGTCATCCGGGCTCGCACGGTTGCCCAGAGGGAAAGGAGCATCGCCTTTATCGCCGAGTACTTGAGCCAGCACCCTTGCGTGGATTGCGGAATTGCCGATGTTCGTGTGCTCGACTTCGACCACCGCCCAGGTACGGCGAAGCGTGACGGCGTCATGCAGCTGGTTCGCAACGGCTTCAGCATCCCGATCCTCACCGCCGAGATCGCCAAGTGCGATGTCCGGTGTCGCAACTGCCATGCGATCGTCACATATGAACGCATGGGGGACAACTGGCGATCGTCCGCGGCCGCGGCGGGCGCTCCTGCCGAAGACACCAAGGAACCGAACCCATCGCGTCCTCTCCCAGCCGCGCCGCGCACCGTCGATCACCGGCCTCGATAACACGATCCCGGGTCGACGACCACCCCCTCGCTCGCGCCCGGCCGCCGTTGCATGCTGTTCCTCGTCCCCACTCTGAGGACGTCACCACGGAACACAGGGAAAGGATGAACCATGGCGAACGTGTCGGACGCGAAGGTCGCATTCCTGGCCACGAACGGGTACGAGGACAGCGAGCTCACCTCCCCCTGGCAGGCGCTCACCGGCGCCGGTGCGACGGCGACCATGGTGTCGCCGACGGCGGACGAGATCACCGGCAAGAACGGGCACGTGCAGACCGTGGACCTGCACGTCGCGGACGCGTCGGCCGACGACTTCGACGCGCTCGTCCTCCCTGGCGGCGTCGTGAACGCCGACCACCTGCGCATGGACGAGGACGCCGTGGCGTTCGTGCGGGCCTTCTTCGAGCAGCACAAGCCCGTGGGCGTGATCTGCCACGGCGCGTGGATCCTCATCGAGGCCGGCGTCGTGGACGGCCGCACCCTGACCAGCTACCCCAGCCTGGCCACCGACCTGCGCAACGCGGGCGCCGCGTGGGTCGACCGGGAGGTGGTCGTCGACCAGGGCCTCGTCTCCAGCCGCACCCCGGACGACCTGCCCGCCTTCAACGCGAAGGTCCTGGAGGAGGTCGCCGAGGGCGCGCATCGCGGCCAGACCGCCTGAGCGCCGCGAGCAGCCGCACGTCCGCCGGCCGGATGCCGCTGCCGCGAGCCGACGCACGTCCGACAGACGGATGCCGCGGCCGCGAGCCGACGCACGTCCGCCGGCCGGATGCCGCGCGCAGACCGGCCTAGGGACGCGGCACGTCGACGATGCGCTCGATGCCGGTGAGCTCCGCCGCCACGGCGCCGCCGCTCGCCGCCGACACCTCCGCGGAGAGCGCGGCGGCCGCGTCCCCGGGCGACCACACCTCGAGCACGGCCTGCGCGCCGTAGCGCGTCTCGCCCAGCACGACCTCGCGCCGAGCGGCCCAGTCGCGGAGCAGGTGGTCGTAGCGTCCGGCATCCGCATGCCGCACTGCGATGCGCACCTGCTGCAACGTCCGTCGGTCGACGAGCCGGGCGCCGTCGAGCGCCTCGGACACCGCCGAGGAGTAGGCCCGCACGAGCCCGCCCGCGCCGAGCTTGACCCCGCCGAAGTAGCGCGTGACCACCGCGACGACGTCGGTGAGGCGGCGCCGGCGCAGCACCTCGAGCATCGGCATCCCCGCCGTCCCCGACGGCTCGCCGTCGTCCGAGGAGCGTGCGCGGTCGCCGTACAGCCCGAGGACCTGCGCGCTGCAGTGGTGCCGCGCATCCCACGCCCGGCGGCGGGCGCCGGCGATCACGGCATCCGCCTCCTCGACGGATGCCACGGGTGCGACGTGCGCGAGGAAGCGGGACTTCCGGATCACGAGCTCGTGGTCCACCGGCTCCGCGATCGTGGCAGGGAGATCGGCGGAGTCGGCGTGCACCCTCCCAGGCTACGGCCCGCTTCAGTTGCGCTTCAGCCGCGACCGGCCAGACTGGCAGGATGCGGATACTGCTCGTGGACGACGAGGTGCGCCTCGCCGACGGCATCCGTCGCGGTCTGGAGGCGGAGGGCATGGTCGTCGACGTCGCGCATACCGGGCCCGACGGCCTGCGGATGGCGAGCGACCACGACTACGACGCCATCGTCCTCGACGTGATGATGCCCGGCATGAGCGGCTACCGCGTGTGCCAGGCGCTGCGCGCGGCCGGGATCTGGACCCCGGTGCTGTTCCTCACCGCGAAGGACGGCGAGTGGGACGAGGTGGAGGGCCTGGACACCGGAGGCGACGACTGGCTGACCAAGCCGTTCTCCTATCCGGTGCTCGTCGCCCGGCTGCGTGCCCTCGTGCGTCGCGGCGGACGGGAGCGCCCGGCGGTGCTGGAGGCCGGCGACCTGCGCCTGGACCCGGCCGCCCGACGCGTCTTCCGCGGCGGGACCGAGGTCTCCCTCACCGCGCGCGAGCTGGCGGTGCTGGACTTCCTGATGCGGCGCCGCGGCGAGGTCGTCACCAAGCCCGAGGTCATCGCGAACGTGTGGGGCTCGGACTTCGACGGGGACGCCAACATCGTCGAGGTGTACATCGGGCATCTGCGCGGCAAGATCGACCGCCCGTTCGGGCGCGAGGCCATCGAGACGGTGCGGGGCGCCGGCTACCGGCTCGCCGCCGGGGGCGGCTGAGATGGCCGGCCGGCGGCGCGTGCTCCGGTCCATCCGCGGCCGGGTGACGGTCGGCGCCCTGCTCATCGTGGCGATCGCCCTCGGCCTGGGCGCGGTGGCCGCGGTGCAGCTTTTGCGCACCTCCCTGACCGACGGCGTGGCGGTCGCGCTCGAGCAGGATCTGGATGCGATCGACGACGGCCCGGATCGCGGGCCGGGCCCGATCGACCAGGTCGACGACGACGTGCTCGTCCGCGTGCACGGCCCGCAGGGCGCTGAGAACGACCCCGGCAAGGACGACCCCGGCGGGGACGACCCCGGCGAGGGAGAGGGCGACGGCGGCTCCGGCGACGGCGCGGTGAACGACGAGGACGCCGCCGCGCTGCCGATCGTCCCCGAGGGGCGCACGGCCCGCGTGGTCGTCGACGACGAGCCGTACCTCGCCGCCTCGCACGAGACCGACCGCGGCACGGTGACCGTCGCCCGATCGCTGGAGGCGGTCGACGAGGCGGTCGCGGCGACCGCGGGCCTGCTCGCGGTCGCGGTGCCGCTCGTGCTGGCGCTGGTCGGCGTGGTGCTGTGGGTGGTGGCGACGCGTGCGCTCGCCCCCGTCGAGCGCCTGCGCAGCCAGGTGGATGCCATCGGCGCCACGGAGCTGGATCGCCGGGTGGATGCCGGCGGGGACGACGAGCTCGGCGCGCTCGCGGTGACGATGAACCGGATGCTGGAGCGCATCGAGCACGCGCAGAAGACGCAGCGGCGGTTCGTCAGCGACGCCTCGCACGAGCTGCGGTCCCCTCTGGCGACGATCCGGCAGCACGCCGAGGTCGCCGCCGCGCATCCGGAGGCGATGCCGGTGGCGGAGCTCAGCCGCGTGGTGCTGGACGAGGGCGCGCGGATGCAGGAGCTCGTGGAGGCGCTGCTGCTGCTGGCGCGGCTGGACGAGCACCGGGTGCCGCATCCGGCGCCGGTGGACCTCGACGATCTCGCGTTCGCGGAGGCGCAGCGGCTGCGCCGCATGGATGTGGACGTGGACGCCTCCGGAATCGGGCCGGCCCGGGCACTCGGCGCGCAGCAGCTGCTCGCCCGGGCGATCCGCAACCTCGCCGACAACGCCGTCCGGCACGCCCGCACCCGGGTGGTGCTGCGCTCCGGGACGCGGGACGGACGCGCGTTCGTGCAGGTGGAGGACGACGGCTCGGGCATCCCTCCGGCGGAGCGGGAGCGCGTCTTCGAGAGGTTCACCCGCCTGGACGAGGCCCGGGCGCGGGACGACGGCGGCAGCGGGCTCGGACTCGCGATCGTCCGCGAGGTCGCCCTCGCGCACGGCGGGCGGATCCTGCTCGACGAGGGCGAGGCCGGCGGCGCCCGCTTCACGCTGGAGCTGCCGGCGGCATCCTGAAGAGCCCTTCAGGTTCCTTCAGCAGCGGTTCACCGCCCGGTGGGCACAGTGGAGACATGGATACCAACGAGCCCCGCACCCCCGACCAGCCCGAGACCCCGGACCAGTCTCAGACCCCGGACCAGCCGCAGACCCCGGGTCGGCCCGAGACCGGCCCCGGCGCGACCGAAGCGCCCGCCCGCCCCGGCACGGCCGACCCGGCCGACGAGGCCCCCGCCGCCGCGGCCGCCGCCGCGGCCGCCACCGAGACGCAGCGCCTTTCCGAGCAGCCGGCGGGTGCGACCGCCGCCGGTTCCGCATCCACGCCCGGCGACGCGGCGGCACCGGCCGGCGACGCGGCGGCACCCGCAGCCGACGCCGACCGCAAGCGCCGTCGCCGCCGGACGCTCCTGATCGGCGCCGCAGCGGCGGCCGCGCTGCTCCTCGTGGGCGGTGGCGCCTACGCGATCGGCAACGCCGTCGGCGACGAGGATGACGACGACCGCCCCGGCATCCACCAGGAGGGCGGACCCGGCGCCCCCGGCGGCGACCGCCCCGACGGCCCGCGCGGCGACGACCGCGAGGATCAGGACGATCGGGACGACGAGGACGGCCGCCCCGCGACCGAGGACGACGCCGGTGCCGCCGCGGCGGGCCTGCCGGACGCGGATGCCGCCGCGCTGCGCGCCGCCGCCGAGGCCGCGATCGCCGCGGTCGACGGCGAGGGCGTCACCTCCATCGACGTCGAACGGGGCGGATACGAGGTCGAGGTGCGGCTCGCGGACGGCAGCGAGCCGGACGTCTTCGTCGACATCGAGGGCACCGCCACGCGACGCGACGATGACGACGTGGAGGGCAGCGCCGACCCCGTCCTCGATCTCGACCGCCTGGCTGAGGTCATCGAGGCCGCCCTCGCCGCCGCCGAGGCCGAGGGCACCGTCGACGCGGTCGCCGCGAGCGACGACCCCGGCATCGCCTATGAGGTCGGCATCCGGCTCGCCGACGGCGGCGACGCCGACGTGGATCTCGCCGAGGACCTCAGCCCGGTGAACGTCGACATCGACTGACCGGTGCAGCCGGGGCGCGGGCCGGCCGCCTGCTGCGGGGCCGACCTCCCGCGGCGAGAGCCGTCCCGGCCCCGGGTCCGGCTCCGTGTTCCGCCCCGGCGACGGCCGCGCCGCGTCAGGCAACGGGCGCGGGCCGTGTGACGCGTGGAGCCAGGTCAACCATCGAGCCGGCCCCGGGCCTGGCTGGGTGTCCGCCCCGGGCGGCGAGCCGCGTCAGGCGGTGAGCTCCGCGAGCTTGCGCACTGTGAGGACGTTGCGCGCGGTCCCGGCGACCCCGAGCGCGCGGTCGAGCACGGGCCTCGTGAGCCGTGTCGAGTGCACGCCGCCGGCGGCGTAGTCGATCCACAGGTCGCGTCCGTGCAGGGCGATCCGCTCCCCCGGCACCAGGCGCGGCGTGAGCGCTGCGACGGCGTCGCCCGGCGGCTCGTCCTCGAGGAACATCACGTGCACGAGCTTCTCCGCCGCGGCATCCGCGAACGGGTTGCGCGCCAGCGCCGCGACCAGCTCGTCGTGACGGCGCGGGATCACCGGGGTGTCGACGCCGAAGGCATCCGCGATCAGCGCGCGGACCTCGGCGCACGCCGCCGCCGTGTCGTCCGGGGTGCGGCACAGCACGTTCCCGCTCGCGATGTAGGTCGAGACGTCCTGCAGCGTCGTGCGCTCGGCGAGCAGAGCGCGCAGTTCGGCCATCGGCACCCGGTTGCGGGCGCCGAGGTTCACGGCGCGCAGCAGCAGGACGCTGCGCCCCGTCACCGGGCGGTGCTCTCGACCAGCTCGGCGCCCGCGTGCGCGAGCTCGGCGAGGGCCGCGGCGCTGGACTCCTCGCCGACGCCGGCGATGAGGTCGGTGAAGATCCGCACCCGCAGGCCGTGCGCGACGGCATCCAGGGCGGATGCCCGCACGCAGTGATCCGTGGCGATGCCGACGACGTCGGCGCTGACCACGCCGTGCTCGGTGAGGATCGCGCCGACCGTCTCGCCGTCCTCGGTGGTGCCCTCGAACATCGAGTACGCCGGCTTCCCCTGTCCCTTCCGGACGTGATGGGTGATCGCCTCGGTCTCCAGCAGCGGGTCGTAGTCGGCGCCCTCGGTGCCGGCCACGCAGTGCACCGGCCACGAGTCGACGTAGTCGGGGTCGTCGGAGAAGTGACCGCCGTTGTCGCCGTCCGCGTCGTGCCAGTCGCGCGAGGCGATGATCACCTCGTAGTCCCCGGCCCGCTCGGCGAGCAGCCGGGAGACCGCCGAGGCGACCGCGTCGCCGCCGGTCACGGCGAGCGCGCCGCCCTCGGTGAAGTCGTTCTGCACATCGACGATGAGGAGTGCTCTGGTCATACCTCGAGGGTACGCCGCGAGGAACGCGAAGGCCCCGGGATGCAGGCATCCCGGGGCCGATGGAGCCGCCTAAGGGAATCGAACCCTTGACCTATTCATTACGAGTGAATCGCTCTGCCGACTGAGCTAAGGCGGCGTGCGCGGCGCACCGCGGCACGATCATCGATCTTACCCTGTCCCGGGGCGCACCGCGAAATGCGCGACTGGTCACCCGCAGCGCAGTCCGTCCTGCGGGACTGTGCCCTCGATGAGGAACTCCTCGACCGCGCGATCGACGCATGTGTTGCCCTTGTTGTAGCCGGTGTGCCCCTCCCCGACGCGGGTGATCAGCACGCCCTGCTCCAGCTGCGCGGCCAGCGACTCGGACCACTCGTAGGGGGTGGCCGGGTCGTTCGTCGTGCCGACGACGAGGATCGGGCCGGATCCCGGCGCGGCGATCTCGCCGCGGGTGCCGGTCGGCGGATGCGGCCACACCTCGCACGGGTCGGGGCCCTCCCAGTACGGGGCGAAGGTCGGGGCGCCCTCGCGGATCCGCGCCATGGTGGCCTCCTCCGCCGCGGGGTCGTCCTCCACGGGGTAGTCCATGCAGTTGTAGGCGCGGAACGCCTCGGTCGAGTTGTCCAGGTACTGGCCGTGCTCGTCGCGCCCGTTGTAGTTGTCGGCGAGGAAGAACATCTCGGACGGCTCGCCCTCGAGCACGCCGGTGAGGGCGCTGCTGAGGTAGGGCCAGTACTCCTCGCTGTACAGCGCCTGGATCACCCCGGTCACCATGGTGTCGACGCCCAGCATCCGTCCGTCCCCGTTCGGCAGCGGCACGCGCGCGACGGCGGCGAGCAGGGCGCGGAAGTCGGTGAGCGCCTGGTCGACGGTGCCGTTGAACGGGCACTCCGCCGTGTCCAGGCAGCTCTCCAGGTAGGCGCGGAGCGCCTTCTCGAACCCGAGCGCCTGCGTCGCGCCGACCTCGAGGCCGGGGATGGACGGGTCGATCGCCCCGTCGAGCACCAGGCCGGTGGCCCGCTCCGGGTGCAGCTTGGCGTAGGTGGCGCCGAGGAACGTGCCGTAGGAGTAGCCGAGGTAGTTCAGCTCGGTGTCGCCGAGCACGGCGCGGAGCAGGTCGAGATCGCGTGCCGCGTTCTCGGTGGTGATGTGGGGAAGGATGCCGGCGCTGTTGGCCTCGCACGCCTCGGCGAACTCCGCGTTGCGCGCGGTCAGCTCGGCCTCCCACTCCGGGGTGCCGCGTTCGACCTCCGGGATGCCGTAGAGGTAGGCGTCCATGGCCTCGGCGTCCAGGCAGGTCACCGCCGTGGACCGGCCGACGCCGCGCGGATCGAAGCCGACGACGTCGAAGCTCTCGATCAGGTCGGGACCGACCGCGTAGCCGAGGCTCTCCGCGACGAAGTCGAATCCGCTCGCACCGGGACCGCCCGGGTTGATCAGCAGCGACCCCTGCGGCTCGCCGGCGGACTGGTGCCGCACCACCGCGAGCTCGATCTCACCGGCATCCGGGTCGTCCCAGTCCAGCGGGGCGGTGACCGTGGTGCAGTCGAACGACGGGCCGGCCGTCGGGCACGCCTTCCACTCCAGGGTCTGCCCGTAGAACGGCAGCAGCTCCGCGGGCACGCCGCTGGTGTCGGGCGCCTTGGTGCGGGACGGCCGGGACTCCGGGATCATCGCGTACAGGCATCCGGACAGCGCGACGGCCAGCGCGGCAGCGCCGGCGACGACGGCGAGGAGACGACGCGCACCTCTGCGGGCGGCATTGCGCGTCGCGGCACCGTGCGCGGCCGCACCGTGCGCGGCGGCACCGTGCGCGGCCGCACCGCGGGCCGCATCTGGGGCGGGCGGGGTTCGGGGGGTGAGGCTTCCGCGGATCACGGCGTCCTTCCGCTGGCGATCGTGATGAGCAGGCTCTCCAGGGCGAGCAGCGGGGCGACGTTGCGCTCCAGGGACTCACGGGTGTCGGCGATCGCGTCGAGGGCGACGATGGTCCGCTCGACCGGCCAGGCCGCGGCGAGCGCGGCCAGCTCCGCGCCGAGCTCGCGGTTGATCAGCGCCTCGCCGCGCCCGTACTGCAGCATCACGACGTCGCGGTAGAGCGACTGCAGGTCGGTGAGCACCCGGTCGATGCCGTCGCGCAGACTGCGGGTGGCCCGCTTCTTCTGCTCGTCCTCGAGGGCGGAGACCTGGGCGCGCAGCGCCGGCGGCACCGGCTGCCCCTCCGCGACGCCGACGGTGCGCAGCAGCGCCCGGCGCTCGGCCTCGTCGCGCTCGGCGGTCAGCGCCTTGGCGTCGTCCGTCGCGGTCTGGATGATGCGGCCGGCGACCTCGACGGCATCCGCCACCCCGCGCACGCCGAGCACCGCCCGCAGCGACTCGTCACGCCGGCGCCGGGCCGCCTCGTCGGTGGCGAGGCGCTGCGCCATGCCGATGTGGCGCTGCGCGTGCCGGGCCGCCTGCTCCGCGGTCGCCTCGTCCGCGCCGGTGCGCAGCGTGATCAGCCGTGCCACGTCGGCGACATCCGGCTCGCGCAGCCGCAGGGGCCGCACCCGCGAGCGGATGGTGGGCAGCAGATCGGCCTCGCTCGGCGCGCACAGCACCCACACCGTCTGCTCCGGGGGCTCCTCGAGCGCCTTGAGCAGCACGTTCGAGGTGCGCTCGACCATCCGGTCGGCGTCCTCCACCACGATCACCCGGTAGCGTCCGGCGGAGGGGGCGAAGTAGGAGCGCTCGACGAGCGCGCGCGCCTCGGCGATCGTGATGATGACCTTGTCGGTGCGCAGCGCCGTGACGTCCGGATGCGTGCCGGCGAGCACCTGCCGCATCGTCGCCTCGTCCTCGGGGCCGTCGGCGATCAGCGCGGCGGCGAACGCGTAGGCGAGGGTGGACCGGCCGGAGCCCGGCGGCCCCGTGATCAGCCAGGCGTGCGACAGGGATGCCGGGTCGGATGCCGCGGCGCGCAGCGTCTGGACGGCCTCGTCCTGCCCCCACACATCGGACCACGGGAACGGGGCGGTCGCGACGGTGGTCATGCGCTCCAGCCTAGCCGCGGGCACGGACGCCGGCCGGGTCAGGCGCCGAGCAGCGCCTGCACGCGGCCGCGAATCCGCTCGGCGATGACCTCGGGGGCGAGGGCGGCGTCCACGACGAGGAAGCGCTCGGGCTCGGCATCCGCGAGCCGCAGGTAGGCGTCGCGCACCCGGCCGTGGAACTCGTCCTTCTCCGCCTCGAGCCGGTCGAACGGCTTGTCGTCGGCGTCGAGCCGGCGACGGGCGTCGGCGGGGTCGAGGTCGAGCAGCACGGTGAGGTCGGGCAGCGCGCCCTCGGTCGCCCACAGCGACAGGTCGCGCACCTCGCCGGCATCCAGGATCCGCCCGGCACCCTGGTAGGCGACGGAGGAGTCGAGGTAGCGGTCCTGGATGACCACGTCCCCGCGCAGCAGGGCGGGCCGCACCACGGCGGCGATGTGGTGCGCCCGGTCGGCGGCGTACAGCAGCGCCTCGGCGCGCGGTGCGATGTCGCCGCGGTGGTGCAGCACGATCTCGCGGATGAGACGGCCGACCTCGGAACCGCCCGGCTCGCGGGTGTGCACGACCGTGCGACCCTGCGACTGCAGCCATTCGGCGAGCAGGGCGGCCTGGGTGGTCTTGCCCGAACCGTCGCCGCCCTCGAGGGTGATCCAGAGACCGGGGTGCGCGGAGGCGCCACGGCTCGCGGAGTCGCGGTCCGCGGTCACGAATCCGCCTTCGTCACGCCGGTTCACTCCGCCTGCTCGGCCCGGCGCTTCGCGTTCGCGGCGCGCGTCGCGGCGGCCTTCTTCGCCGCAGCCGAACGCGCCGCCGCCTTCGCGCTGTCGGTCGCGGCCGCCGTCTTGGCCGGCGCCTTGGCACCCGTCTTCGCCGCCGCCTTCGACGCCGGAGCCTTCTTCGCGGCCGTCGTCTTCGCGGCCGTCGTCTTCGCGGTGGTCTTCTTCGCCGCCGCACGACCGCGCTTGGGCGCCGGGCCCTTCGCGCGCTTGTCGGCGAGCATCTGCACCGCGATCTCGTACGTGATGTCGCTGGGCTGCTGCCCGCGCGGGATGGTCACGTTCGTCTCGCCGTCGGTGACGTACGGCCCGAAGCGGCCGTCGCGGATGCGGATCGGCTTGCCGCTGACCGGGTCGGCGTCGAACTCGGCGAGCGCGCTGGAGGCACGGCGGGCGCCGTACTTCGGCTGCGCGTAGATCTCCAGCGCCTGCTCGAGGGTGATGTCGAAGATCTGCTGCTCGTTCTCCAGCGACCGCGAGTCGGCGCCCTTCTTCAGGTACGGGCCGAACCGGCCGTTCTGGGCCGTGATCTCCTCGCCGGTGGCGGGGTCGGTGCCGACCACGCGCGGCAGGCTCAGCAGCCTCAGCGCGGTGTCGAGGTCGATGGTGTCCACCGACATCGACCGGAACAGCGAGGCCGTGCGGGGCTTGGGCGCGGCCTCCTTCTTCGCACCGCGGCCCTTCGCCTTCGGCGCCTCGACGACCTCGCCGGTGGCCTCGTCCACGGCGGCGGCGGTCTCGTCGACCGGGTCCTCCTCCTGCACGTACGGTCCGAAGCGGCCGTCCTTGACGACGATGATCTTGCCGTTCTCCGGGTTCTCGCCGAGCACGCGGTCCCCGGCGACGGGGGCGTCGATGAGCTCCTGCGCTTTCTCCGGGGTCAGCTCGTCGGGGGCGAGGTCCTCGGGCACGTTCACGATCCGCGGCTTCGCGTCCGGGTGGGCGGGGTCGACGACCTCGAGGTAGGGGCCGTACTTGCCGAACCGGAGGGTCGCGGTGTCGGTGATCCGCGTGGAGTTCAGCGCCCGGGCGTCGATCTCGCCGAGGTTGTCGACCACCTGGCGCAGGCCGACGTGGTCCTTCGAGCCGTAGTAGAAGGAGCGGAGCCACTCCACCCGGTTCTGCTCTCCGCGGGCGATGGCGTCCAGGTCGTCTTCGAGCGCGGCGGTGAAGTCGTAGTCGATGAGGTCGGCGAAGTGCTGCTCGAGCAGGCGCACGACGCTGAAGGCGAGCCAGGTCGGCACGAGCGCCTGTCCCCGCTTGATCGCGTAGCCGCGGTCGATGACCGTGCCGATGATGCTCGCGAAGGTGGACGGCCGGCCGATGCCGTGCTCCTCCAGGGCCTTCACCAGCGACGCCTCCGTGTACCGGGGCTTCGGAGTGGTGCGGTGGCCCTTGGCCTCGGCATCCGTCACGGCGAGCTCGTCGCCGACCGCGACCTGCGGCAGGGACTGGTCCGCCGCGGTGTCCTGGTCGCCGCGCTTCTCGTCGCGGCCCTCCTCGTACGCCTCCAGGAAGCCCTTGAAGGTGTACACGGTGCCGGATGCCGTGAACTCGGCGCGGCGGCCCGCGGCATCCGTCTCGAGCGTGACCGTCGTCGTCTCGTACTTCGCGTCGGCCATCTGGCTGGCGACCGTGCGCTTCCAGATCAGGTCGTAGAGCCGCAGCTCCTCGCGATCGAGTTCCCCGGAGACGGATGCCGGGGTCCGGAAGTTCTCCCCGGAGGGCCGGATGGCCTCGTGCGCCTCCTGGGCGTTCTTGCTCTTCGACTTGTACACGCGCGGCTTCAGCGGCACGGCGGCGTCGCCGTACAGCGCGACGGCCTGGTTGCGCGCGGCCTGGACGGCCTGCGTGCTGAGCGCCGTCGAGTCGGTGCGCATATAGGTGATGTACCCCTTCTCGTACAGGCGCTGGGCGACGCTCATCGCCTGCTTCGCGCTCATCGAGAGCTTGCGCCCCGCCTCCTGCTGCATGGTGGAGGTCGTGAAGGGTGCGTAGGGGCTGCGGGTGCCGGGCTTGGCCTCGACCTTGGTGACGGTGGCGGAGCCGGCGGCGTTCACGGCAGCGGCGAGGTCGGCCGCCTCCTTCTCGGTGAGGACGACCACGGCCTTCTTCAGCGCGCCGGTGTCGTCGAAGTCGGTGCCGCGGGCGAGCTGGCCGCCGTCGACGCGGACTAGACGCACGGTGAAGCCGGAGCGCGCCGCGGTGCGGGCGGATGCCGTGGCCTCGACGTCCCAGTACTCGGCCGAGACGAAGGCCATCCGCTCCCGCTCGCGGTCGACGATCATCCGGGTCGCGGCCGACTGCACACGGCCGGCGGACAGGCCGGTCTTGACCTTGTACCAGAGCACGGGCGAGACGTCCCACCCGTACAGGCGGTCGAGGATGCGGCGGGTCTCCTGCGCGTCGACGAGCGCG
The DNA here is from genome assembly GCF_028472845.1 of Microbacterium sp. EF45047. Taxonomy (NCBI): domain Bacteria; kingdom Bacillati; phylum Actinomycetota; class Actinomycetes; order Micrococcales; family Microbacteriaceae; genus Microbacterium; species Microbacterium sp. EF45047. The sequence goes on from NZ_CP069429.1 coordinate 2,025,997, forward strand.
TGGTCCAGTTCGCGGGTGTTGCGCACCGCCTCCTGGATGGCGTCCTTGGTGATCTCGTGGAACACCATGCGCTTGACGGGGACCTTCGGCTTCAGGGTCTCCAGCAGGTGCCACGCGATGGCCTCGCCCTCGCGGTCCTCATCGGTGGCGAGCAGGAGCTCGTCGGCCTGCTTCAGGGCGCGCTTGAGCTCGGCGACGGTCTTCGCCTTGCGGTCGCTGACGACGTAGTACGGGTCGAAGTCGTTCTCGACGTCGATCGAGTACTTCCCGTAGGCCGGCTTGTCGGCGGCGGGGATGTCCTTCTTGTCGGCCAGATCGCGGATGTGACCCACCGAGCTGAGGACCTCGTACTCGTCGCCGAGGTAGCCCTGAATCGAGCGCATCTTCGTCGGCGACTCGACGATGACGAGCTTCTTGCCTGCAGCCAAGGGTGCGTCCTTTCTTCGAAGCACACCATACACACCGCTGTCGTGACGCCGGCCCAGGGTCGGGTGCGGCCGGGCGGCGGATGCAGCGGCGGAGGTCCGGAGCCGTCATGGTCCCTCGGGTGGCCCGGCGCGGGCACGGGAGACGGCGCTCATCCCAGCGTACGCCGCTTCGACCTGCACGGTCGCCATGAGTCCCTCCAGCGCACAGCCGGTGAGCGCCGCCCCGGAGGCCGCGGCGACGCGTGCGGCGACGGCGCACGGATCCTCCGCGGACGGCACCGCGCCGGAGGCGACGTCCGCCGCCGCGAGGGCCGCCGCGTCCGCGGCCCCGGCGGCGCGCTGCGCGGTGACCGCCGCGCCGCCGACGGCCGCGAACCCCAGCGACAGGGTCGCCGCGACCGTCAGGACGCCGGCGGCCATCGCGGTTCCCGCCATGGGCTTCTCCTCTCTCTTTCGGTGTTCCGGCTCTCGGTGCAGGTTCGGTGTTCCACTCTCGGTGCCGACCCCCGGTCTTCTGTCCCTCCAGGTCACAGCCCGCCGGCGAGCGCGCAGCTCTCGGCGCCGAGGGGGATCCGCACCAGGGCGCCGACCTGGAACGACGTCGACGCCGTGACGCAGACCAGATCCCCGCGCTGCTCCGAGCGAGCCGTGGCGCCGCCGACGGCGGTGGAGACGACCGCGAACGCGCGGCCGGCGTCCTCGCCGCGACCGAGCAGTCGCGCCGCGTCGGCGGCGGCATCCTGCAGCGACACCTGGCAGGCGGCGGCGCTCAGCGCGCCGACGCCCATCAGGAGTGCGAGCACCACGGCGGGCACCGCGAGCGCCAGCTCCGCGGCCACGGATCCGTCCTCGCGCCCCGGGCTCGCACGTCCCCGCGGCGCGGGCCCGGGTCCCGCTCGCCTGCGCGAGTACCCCGTCACGACACCGTGAGGGCTCGCCGCACCAGATCGGTGAGGATGCCGCGCACCTCATCCGATCGCATGATCACCACGAGGAGTCCCGCGAAGGCGACCGCGGCCATCGTGGTGATGGCGTACTCCGCAGTGGCCGCGCCCGTCTCGTCGGTGAACAGGTTCGCCGCCCGGCGCCTGGTCAGGGTCGGCAGTTCCATCCGGTTCATCTTCTTCTCTTCCTTTCCTCGGGAGGCACCGTGCCTCTCGTTCCGTGGTCCACAGCCCACAGGGCTCATCCCGGCAGCGGCGTCGAACTCAGCACGCTGAGCATCAGCGGTGCCACGCCGAGCAGGAGGAACGCCGGCAGCGTGCACGCGCCCAGCGGCAGCAGCAGCTTCGCTCCGAGACGCGCGGCGCGCAGACGTCCCTGGACCCGGGCATCCTGCCGTTGCTGCGCGGCGGATGCCCGGAGCAGCTCGACGGCGGGAACGCCGGCGGCGCGGGAGAGCTCGAGCACGGCATCCGTGGCATGACGCTCGTCGCGCAGCTGCGCCGCGCTCGTCTCCACCAGCCGCACCGCCCGGGCGATGGCCGCCCCGCCGGACAGGGCGACGGCGACGAGTTCGGCGTGCATGCCCGGCGTGCCCGGCTCCGGCTGCGCGCGGCGCACCAGCCGGCGGGTCCACCACCGCGCCAGGAGCACCAGGAGCAGGCCGGCGGCCACGCAGGCGATCCCGAACGGGTTCGTGGTGAGCACCGTGACGGTGTCGAAGCCGAGCGCGTACCCGAGCAGCAGGCCCGCCACCGGCAGCCAGAGCAGCAGCCGGGCGGTCCCGGCGGGTTCGGCGAGGGCGATCCTGACGTCATCGGCGGCGGCCGCGGCGTCCTGCAGCGACTCGGCGAGCGCGCGGAGGACCTCCGCGAGCGGGGCGCCCACCGTGGTGGCCACGTCCCACGCCGCCGCCACATCGACCCAGGTGCCGCCTTCGGCCTCGATCGCCGAGACGAGGTCGAGGCCGTCCGCGCAGCGCGCCACGACGCGTTCGGCGGAGGCGTTCCCGGAGTCGGCGAGATGCCGCCAGGCCGTCATCGGCCGCGCTCCGGCCTGCAGCAGCACCGCGAGCGTGCGCACCGCGACCGCTGCGTCCCCGGCGTCGTTCTCGTGTCCCTCGCGACGGCGCGGAAGGCGGATCCGGCGAAGCGGGCTCAGCACGGCGACATCTCCTCGATCCCCAGGCGGTCGCCGTGCAGCACGAACCTCCCGGCGCGCCGGATGCGGCGGGTGCCGTCCGGATCCCGGCCGAGATGCAGCACGACGCTGAACGCGCTGACCACCTGCCGTGCGAGCGCCGTCGCGTCCATGCCGGCGAGCGCCCCGAGGGCTTCCATACGGGCCGGCACATCCGCGAGGCCACTCGCGTGCAGGGTGCCGGCGCCGCCGTCGTGCCCGGTGTTCAGCGCGGTCAGCAGCTCGCGCACCTCCTCGCCGCGGCACTCGCCGACCACGAGGCGATCGGGCCGCATCCGCAGCGACTCGCGCACGAGCATGGCGAGCGTGATCCGTCCCGCGCCCTCGAGGTTGGCCTGACGCGCCTCGAGGGAGACGTGGTGCGGATGCCGCGGCCGCAGCTCCGCCACGTCCTCGATGGTGACGATGCGCTCGGTCGGCGGCACTTCGGACAGCAGGGCGGTCAGCAGGGTGGTCTTGCCGCTGCCGGTGCCGCCGGTGATGAGGACGTTCGCGCGCTCCGCGACGAGCCGCCCCAGCCACTCGCGCTCCCCCGGCGCGAACGTGCCGTATCCAGCGAGCGCGTCCAGATCGGCCGCGAGCACGCGGGGGATGCGGATGGACAGCGCGGTGCCCGAGGTGGAGACCGGGGCGAGCACCGCGTGCACCCGGATGCCGGAGTCCAGGCGCACGTCGACGCACGGCGACTGATCGTCGAGATGACGGCCGCCGGCCGCCACGAGCGCCACGGCCAGGTCGCGCACCTCCCGTTCGGATGCCCGCCAGCCCTCCTCACGCTCCGCGCCCCGTCCGCGGTCGACGAAGAGTCCGCCCGCGCCGTTGACGAAGAGGTCGGTGACCCGGTCATCGGCGCAGAACTCGGCGAGCGCGCCGAAGGCGGGATCAAGCGGCATCCGTCCCGCGGACGGACCGGACCCCGCGTGTGCGGTGCGGGGGCGGAGGACGAAGGGTTCGGCCATGCCCCGACGGTAGGCGGAGCGACGGACGTGCCCGGCCCTCGAACCCGGCCGCTGTGCACAACCCGGCAGAATTGGCCGCCGTGCAGAACGGGCGGGCAGGGGCATCCGGCGCGATCGCCCGCGGCCGCCCCCGCCGCCGCCGGGAGGAGAACGCACCGCACACGCGACTCCGCGATGCCAGAACCTCCCGACGGCACGGGCATCCGCCACCGCCAGGAGAAAACCGCACGGCACACGCCGCCCCGCGATGCGGAAAGCTCCCGGCGGCGCGGCATCCGCCACCGCCAGGAGAAGAACGCACCGCACACGCCGCCCCGCGATGCGGAAAGCTCCCGGCGGGCCGGGGTCGGCGACGTCCCGCGGTCCACGGCGCACCACCCGGAGACGTGAAAGGGCGGCACCTCACGGGGGGAATGAGATGCCGCCCACGCATGCCCGTGATCGGGGGGTATCGGGCACGCGGAAGCCGGAATACGATTCGGCTGAGGTCAGTGTACGCAACGAGCGGACCCGCACAAAACCCGCCGCGGGTACCGACTTCCGGCAGTATCCCGCGTCGGTGGCCCGCATTAGATTCGCCGTGTCACGGTCGTGCCCCGCCACGACCTCGGTACCCACGCAAAGGAGCGAGCGACATGAGCAGCCAGATCGACCATCTCCTCGACGAGTCCCGGCAGTTCCCGCCCTCGCCCGAATTCGTCTCCCAGTCGATCGACGATCCTGCGCTCTACGAGCGGGCCGCGGCCGACCGCGAGGGCTTCTGGGGCGAGCAGGCGCGTGAGCTGCTGCACTGGAGCACGCCGTTCACGCAGGTGCTGGACTGGTCGAATCCGCCCTTCGCGAAGTGGTTCGCGGACGGCGAGCTGAACGTCGCCTACAACTGCCTCGACCGGCACGTCGAAGCGGGCAACGGCGACCGGGTCGCGATCCTGTGGGAGGGCGAACCCGGCGACGAGCGGCGCATCACGTACGCCGAGCTCACCGACGAGGTCAAGCGCCTCGCCCGCGTGCTCGAGGATCTCGGCATCGGCCAGGGCGACCGCGTGGCCATCTACCTGCCGATGATCCCCGAGGCGATCGTGTCCATGCTCGCGGTCGCCCGCCTCGGCGCGATCCACTCCGTGGTCTTCGGCGGGTTCAGCGCCGACAGCCTGCGTTCGCGCATCGACGACGCCGGCGCCCGGCTCGTCATCACCGCCGACGGCGGATATCGCAAGGGCCGGGTGTCGCCGCTCAAGCCCGCCGTCGACCAGGCGCTCAGCGACCGCGGCGACGGCGAGCAGGCCACCGTCGAGCACGTGCTGGTCGTGAAGCGGACCGAGAACGAGGTGGAGTGGCAGCACGGCCGCGACATCTGGTGGCACGACGTCGTCCCGGCGGCCGAGGCCGACCACGAGGCGCAGCCGTTCCCCGCGGAGAATCCGCTCTTCATCCTCTACACCTCCGGCACCACCGGGAAGCCGAAGGGCATCCTGCACACCTCCGGCGGCTACCTCACCCAGGCGTCGTTCACCCACAAGTACGTCTTCGACCTGCACCCCGAGACCGACGTCTTCTGGTGCACGGCCGACATCGGCTGGGTGACCGGCCACTCCTACGTCACCTACGGACCGCTCGCCAACGGCGCCACCCAGGTGCTCTACGAGGGGACGCCGGACACCCCGCATCCGGGCCGCTGGTGGGAGATCATCCAGAAGTACGGCGTGACCATCTTCTACACCGCGCCCACCGCCATCCGCTCCTTCATGAAGATCGGCCGCAGCGTCCCGAAGAAGTTCGACCTGTCGAGCCTGCGCGTGCTCGGTTCGGTGGGCGAGCCGATCAACCCCGAGGCGTGGATGTGGTACCGCGAGGTGATCGGCGGCGAGCGCACGCCGATCGTCGACACCTGGTGGCAGACCGAGACCGGGGCGATCATGGTGTCGCCGCTGCCCGGCATCACCGCGACGAAGCCCGGGTCCGCGCAGGTGCCGCTCCCGGGCATCTCCATCGACGTGGTCGACGACGCCGGCGAGCGGGTGGGCAACGGCAACGGCGGTCTGCTCGTGATCACCGAGCCCTGGCCGAGCATGCTGCGCGGCATCTGGGGAGACCCGGAGCGGTTCAAGGAGACGTACTGGGACAAGTTCGCCGACCGCGGCTACTACTTCGCCGGGGACGGCGCGCGGCTCGACGAGGACGGCGACCTGTGGCTGCTCGGCCGTGTGGACGACGTCATGAACGTGTCCGGCCACCGTCTCTCCACGGCGGAGATCGAGTCGGCGCTGGTGGCGCACGAGGCGACGGCCGAGGCGGCGGTCGTCGGGGCCTCCGACGAGACCACCGGCCAGGCGGTCGTGGCCTTCGTGATCATCAAGGAGAGCTACCTCGCCGAGCACTCCCCCGAGGGGCTCGCCGCACAGCTGCGGCAGTGGGTCGGCGAGCAGATCGGCCCGATCGCCCGCCCGCGGGACGTGTACATCGTGGGCGAGCTGCCCAAGACGCGGTCGGGCAAGATCATGCGCCGTCTGCTGCGGGACGTCGCCGAGGGCCGCGAGGTCGGGGACACCACCACTCTCGCCGACACCGCGGTGATGAGCATCATCTCGGCGCAGGTGAAGTAGCCGCCCGCGCCGAGACCCCGTCGAAACACCGAGACCCCCTGCTGTGGACGTCCGCAGCAGGGGGTCTCGGCGACAGGACGGGGTGTCGGCCGCGCACCGGGGCGTCCGCCGCGGCGTCCGCCGGCGACCTCAGGCGAGCAGGAAGCTGACCTCGACCTCGACCGGGCTGTCCAGTGGCAGCACCGGAACGCCCACGGCGGCGCGCGCGTGCTTCCCGGCATCCCCGAAGATCTCGCCGAGCACCTCGCTGGCGCCGTTGATGACGCCGGGCTGGCCGGTGAAGGAGGGGTCGGATGCCACGAAGCCGCCGACCCGCAGCACGCCGGCGAGCCGGTCCACGCCGCCCGCGGCATCCGCGGCCGCGGCGAGCGCGTTCAGCGCGCAGGTGCGGGCGTACTCCTTGGCATCCGCCGGGTCGACGCCCCCGCCCACCTTGCCGGTGGCGGGCAGCGCGCCGTCCACGAACGGCAGCTGACCCGACGTGTGCACCAGACCGCCGTGGACGACGGCGGGGACGTAGGCCGCCACCGGCGCGGCGACGGCGGGCAGCTCGATGCCGAGCTCCTGGAGGCGTGCGGCGATGCTCACGCGGCACCGCCCTCGAACTGGCGCGACGCCTCGGCGGCGGCCGCGAGGCCGGCGTTCGCCGTGGCGTCCTGCGTCACCGGACGCTTGAAGTAGGCGACCAGACCGCCCTCGGGTCCCTGCACCACCTGCACCAGCTCCCAGCCCTGCTTGCCCCAGTTGTTGAGGATCGCGGCGGTGTTGTGGATCAGCAGCGGCGTGGTCAGATACTCCCACGTGGTCATGGCACTCCTGCGCGTCGGCGACGGCCAGTTCCGGATGCTGGCGTCGAGGCTCTTATTCAGGGAACTCCCCTACGATCAAGCGTATGCCTGAAACGAAACGCACGCTGAAGGGTGTGCTCGGCGGACTTCTCGGGCTGGTCGGCCTGAGCGCGGTCGCCGGCGTCCTCGTGACCGCGAGTGTCACCCCCGCGATCGCCATGGCCGGTTTCTCCGGCTCCCAGGCCCTGACGCTGTTCGAGGAGCTGCCGAGCTATCTGAAGATCGGCGCTCCGATGGAGCCGACGACGATCTACGGCACTGGCACGGACGGCAACCCGGTGCAGCTGGCGAAGTTCTACGACCAGAACCGCGTGCCGGTCACCTTCGACCAGGTCTCCCCCGTCCTCTACGACGCGATCCTCTCCAGCGAGGACAAGAGCTTCTACGAGCACGGCGGCGTCAACCTCGGCGCCACGATCAAGGCCGTCGTGGACAACCTGCGCAAGACCTCGTCCCGGGGCGCCTCGACGATCAGCCAGCAGTTCGTGAAGAACGTGCTGATCCAGGAGTGCGAGAAGAACGCCTCGCCGAGCGAGGAGGGCTATCTCGACGAGCTCCGCGCCTGCTGGACCGAGGCCACCCAGGCCACCGGCGCGGCCGGCATCGAGCGCAAGCTGCAGGAGATGCGCTACGCGATCCAGATCGAGAAGGACTATTCGAAGAACGACATCCTGCTCGGCTACCTGAACATCGCCAACTTCGGCGGCCAGACCTACGGCATCGAGGCCGCGGCGAACTACTACTTCAACACGACGTCCGCGAACCTCACAGTCTCGCAGGCGGCCACGCTGGCCGGCATCGTGCAGAACCCGAACCGCTACCGGATCGACATGCCGGGCGGCTCGACGACGGATGCCGACGGAAACCCGCTCAACGGCGCCCACGACGGCTACAAGGAGACCAAGGATCGCCGCGACTACGTGCTCGGCCGCATGCACACCGACGGCAAGATCACGGACGAGCAGTACGAGCAGGCGCTCGCCGAGCCGATCACCCCGGTGATCACGCCGACGCAGCAGGGCTGCGGCGCCGCCGGCGACAACGCCTACTTCTGCCAGTACGTGAAGGCGGTCATCGAGAACGACGAGGCCTTCGGCGAGACGCTCGAGGAGCGGCGCGAGAAGCTCAGCCGCGGCGGCATGGAGATCTACACCTCCCTCGACATGCGCGTCCAGCAGCCCGCGATCGACGCCATGAACGAGTGGGTGCCGGAGTCCGACCCCAACATGGCCCTCGGCGCATCCGCGGTGTCGCTCGAGGCGGACACCGGCCGCGTGCTGTCGATCGTGCAGAACACGCGCTTCTCCGAGTCCGCAGGGGATGCCGGCACTCCCGGCGTGTCCAGCCTCGTCTTCGCCGCCGACAAGAGGCTCGGCGGCGGGAGCGGCTTCCAGGTCGGATCGACGTACAAGCTCTTCACGCTTCTGAAGTGGCTCGAGGACGGGCATTCCATCAACGAGACGCTGAACGGCGTGAACCGCACGTTCCGCGAGTTCACCTCCTGCGGGCGCCCGTACAACAACAACAGCTTCATCGGCAATTACGAGCAGAACCGGGGCTACACGGGCTCCGTGCGCAGGTTCACCGAGCAGTCGCTCAACTCGGGGTTCCTCGCCATGGCGCAGGAGCTCGACCTCTGCGAGATCAACAAGGTCGCGGAGAGGCTCGGGGTCTACCAGGGTGACCTCACCCCGGTGACCGAGAAGAACGACCCCTACGGTGCGGTGCTCGGATCGAAGAACATCGCCCCGCTGCAGATGGCGGGGGCCTTTGCGGCGGTCGCCAACAAGGGCATCTTCTGCCAGCCTCGCGTGATCGACAAGATCATCGCCCAGGACGGTACCGAGCTGCCGGTCCCCCAGTCGAACTGCACGCAGGCGATCCAGCCCGAGATCGCCGCGACGGCGGCATTCGCCCTGCAGGGCGTGATGACGAACGGCACCGGCCGCGCCTCGAATCCGTTCGACGGGACGCCGGTGCTCGGCAAGACCGGCACGCACGAGGACTACAGCACGATGATGGTCGAGTCCAGCACCAAGGTGACCACCGCGGTGTGGGTCGGCGACTACAAGGGCGAGAACGGCTCGCTGTACGACAAGTGGTGGAACGGCGTGCGCTACTCCGACCTGCGCCACGAGATCGCCCCGGTCATGCAGCACGCGGCGAACGAGGTCTACGGCGGCGAGGAGTTCCCCCGGCCCGATCAGAACCTCACCCGTCCGGTCATGAAGGAGCTGCCGAACGTCGTCGGCATGCCGGTCGACCAGGCGACCCAGACGCTGGAGGAGGCCGGGTTCCAGGTCAGCGTCGGCGCCCCGGTGGACAGCACCGTCGGGGCCGGCCTCGTCGCCGCCCAGGACCCGGCGGCGGGTCAGGCCGCCGCCGGCACGACCGTCACGATCTCGCCGAGCTCCGGCAAGGCGCCGGCCGCACCGGTGCCGAACGTCGTCGGCTCGAAGCTCAAGCAGGCCGAGAAGGCGCTCACCGACGCCGGCTACGGGGTGACATCGGACGGATGCGGCAACGACGACGCCGTCGTCGCGCAGAACCCGGCCGCCGGCGCCGCTGTACCGCCCGGCACCTCCGTCGCACTGCAGTGCGGCGACGACGATTGAGCGCCGCACGGACGCACCCGGCCCTCATCGCGCTCGGCGCGATGGGGGCCGCCGGTGCGGCCGCCGCGGTGTGGGGCATCGGCATCGAGCGGTATCTGTTCACGGTCCGTGAGGCGACGGTGGCCGCCCTCGCTCCCGGGTCCGCGCCGATCCGGGTGCTGCACGTGTCGGACGCCCACATGGCGCCCTGGCAGGAGCGCAAGCAGCGCTGGCTGGCATCCCTCGCGGCGCTGGAGCCCGACCTTGTCGTGAACACCGGGGACAATCTCGGGCACCGCGACGGCATGCAGGGCATCCGCCGCGCATTCGAGCCGCTGGCGGGCATCCCCGGCGTCTTCGTGCACGGCTCGAACGACGTCAGCGCGCCGTCGCCGCGCAACCCGTTCCGCTACTTCCTGGGCCCGTCCGTGAAGAAGCCGGACCCGCGTCCTCTCGACACCGCGGCCATGGACCGCTTCTTCACAGAGGAGCTGGGCTGGCACGGGCTCAACAACGCCGCGGTGCGGCTCAGCGTCGCCGGCGGGACCGTCGACCTCTTCGGCGTGGACGACGCTCATCGCGACTGGGACCGGCTCGATGACCTCCCCGCCGCCCTCGACGGGCTCGGCCCGCGGCCGGAGGGCGCGTCGGTCCTCGGGGTGACGCACGCGCCGTATCAGCGCGTGCTGAACACGTTCACGGACCTCGGCGCGGATGCGATCTTCGCCGGGCACACGCACGGCGGGCAGGTCTGCCTGCCGTTCTTCGGCGCCCTCGTCGCGAACTGCGACATCCCGCTGAAGCAGGCGAAGGGCCTGAGCAGCTGGACGCACCACCGCCGCACGGTGCCGCTGAACGTGAGCGCCGGGTGCGGGCACTCGATCTACGCCCCGGTGCGCTTCGCGTGCCGTCCGGAGGCCACGCTGCTCACCCTCACGGCCCGGGGCTGACCCGCCGCCGTCACACCAGGACGGTGTGCGGCAGCCAGCCCTCACGACCGTCCGCGGCGCGGCACAGCTCCAGCCGGACTCCGCACGTTACGAGGACACGCCCGCGCGTGCCCCCTCGATTCGGAGATCGGCGCCGGTTCGATGTAGACTCGAACGGTTGCGAAACGGGGTGTGGCGCAGCTTGGTAGCGCGCTTCGTTCGGGACGAAGAGGCCGCAGGTTCAAATCCTGTCACCCCGACAAACGAGGAAGGGCCCGCCATCGGCGGGCCCTTCCTCGTTTCGCCGAGGTGACAGCGGGGCCCCGCGGTGCAGGAGGCTCCGCGCCCCGGCATCCGCCCCGCCCCGCCCACCCTGAACGCCTCCGTTCAGCCTGCTCCACTACCCTGGAACACACCATGACCTCGACCACGCCTCGCCTCGTCGCCTTCGACCTCGATGACACGCTGGCCCCGTCCAAGGGTGCGATCGATCCACGCATCGCGGACCTGCTGCGGGCGCTGCTGCGCCACGTGGACGTCGCGATCATCTCCGGCGGCAACGAGGAGCAGTTCCGCTCCCAGGTGATCGCCCGCCTCGGCGAGGCCGACCCCGCCGAGCAGGCGCGCCTGCACCTGCTCCCCACCTGCGGCACGCGCTATCTGCGCCACGACGGCACCGGCTTCGCGACCGTGTACGCCCACGACCTCTCCGAGGAGGAGAAGGAGGCGGCGATGGTCGCGCTCCGCGAGGAGGCCACGCGTCTGGGACTGTGGGAGGCGGAGCCCTGGGGAGAGATCCTCGAGGACCGCGGCTCGCAGATCACGTTCTCCGCGCTCGGTCAGCAGGCACCGCGCGAGGCGAAGCACCGCTGGGACCCGGACGGCGCCAAGCGCGCCGCCCTGCGCGACGCGGTGGCCGCCCGGCTCCCCGAGCTCGAGGTGCGCTCGGGCGGCTCGACGTCGATCGACGTCACCCGCGCCGGCATCGACAAGGCGTACGGGATGCTGCAGCTCGCCGAGCACACCGGCATCCCGCTGGCCGACATGCTCTTCTACGGCGACCGCCTCGACGAGGGCGGCAACGACTACCCGGTCCTCGCACTCGGCGTCCCCTCGGTCGCCGTCGAGGGCTGGGAGGACACCGCCGACAAGCTCGACGCCCTCCTGGAGACGCTCGAAGCCGACGTGGCATCCGCTCGCGCCTGACCGCGGCCTCCTCGCCCCGTGCGGCGACGCCACTCAGCGGGCGGCGGCCCCCACGGCATCCGACACCACCGGCACCAGCCGGGTCAGCTGCGTGACGTGCGCCGGCTCGAGCTCGGCGAGCGAGGACACGCCGAGCAGGCGCATGGTGCGCTCGATCTCGCCGCGCAGGATCGCGATCGCGCGGTCGACGCCGGCGCGCCCGCCCGCCATCAGCCCGTACAGGTAGGCGCGCCCGATCAGCGTGAAGTCCGCCCCGAGGGCGACGGATGCCACGATGTCCGCGCCGTTCATGATGCCGGTGTCGATCATCACGGTGAACTCGTCGCCGACGGCCCGGCGCACCTGGGGCAGCAGGTGGAACGGGATCGGCGCCCGGTCCAGCTGCCGGCCGCCGTGGTTGGAGAGGACGATGCCGTCCACACCCGCGTCCCGCAGCCGCAGCGAGTCCTCGACCGTCTGCACGCCCTTCACGACGATCCTCCCGGGCCAGAGGTCGCGGATCACGTCGAGGTCGGCGTAGCTGATCGTGGGGTCCATCGCCGCGTCCAGCAGCTCGCCGACCGTGCCGCCGGTCGAGCTCAGCGAGGCGAACTCGAGCTTCGGCGTGGTGAGGAAGTCGAACCACCACCACGGGCGGGGCAGCGCGTCGATGACCGTGCCCAGCGTGAGCTGCGGCGGGATGGAGAAGCCGTTGCGCTTGTCGCGCAGGCGGGCACCGGCGACCGGGGTGTCGACGGTGAACATCAGCGTGTCGAAGCCGGCCGCGGCGGCCCGCCGGGTCAGGTCGTACGAGATCTCCCGGTCGCGCATGACGTAGAGCTGGAACCAGTTGCGTCCGCGCGGGTTCGCCTCGGTCACGCCCTCGATGGAGGTCGTCCCGAGCGTGGAGAGGGTGAACGGGATGCCGGCGGCGCCGGCCGCGCCCGCCCCCGCGACCTCGCCCTCGGTCTGCATGAGCCGGGTGAATCCGGTCGGCGCGATGCCGAACGGGAGCGCGCTCGGTCCGCCGAGGATCGACACGCTCGTGTCCACCGTCGGCGCCGGCTTCAGCATGCCCGGGTGGAACTCGACGTCCTGGAACGCCTGACGGGCGCGGGCGAGGGAGATCTCGCCCTCGGCCGCGCCGTCGGTGTAGTCGAACGCGGCCTTCGGCGTGCGGCGCTTGGCGATGAGCCGCAGGTCGCCGATGGTGAGCGCGGACTCCAGGCGGCGCTTGCGCAGATCCAGCTCGGGCTTCTTGAACCTCATCAGCTCGAAGATCTCGCGGGGGTTGGGCAGCTGGCGCTGGACCATGGCATTCCTCTCGGTGTGCGGCGGCGGGGGCGGTCGGTGCGGACGGTCGGGGCGTCAGTCGGTGCGGACGGGGCGGTCCTCGGCGACGAGGCCCGCCGCGGTGTAGTAGCCGATGATGTGGTCGTGCACGAGGGCGCGGGCGGCATCCGCGTCGCCCGCCGCGATCGCCTCCACGATGCGGCGGTGCTCGCCGCGGAGCCGGCCGGCCATCGCCGGCCAGTCCTCCACGCGACCCGCCCCCTCGAGGACGTACGACTCGATCGAGGTGCGCAGCCCCGCCATCATCGCGGTGATCACGGTGTTGCCGGAGGCCTCGGCGAGGGCGAGGTGCAGCCGGGCGTCCAAGGCGAGGAACTCCGGCGCCGTGAGCTCCTCGGCATCCATCGCGTCGAGGATCCGCCGCGCCTCGGCCAGGTCGCGGTCGGGTCGGGCGGCGAGGGATGCCGCGACCGCGTCCTCCAGCACGAGACGGGTCTGCACCACGTCGCGGAGCGGGAAGCCCTGCGCCGCGACCTGCAGCCGCAGCAGGGCCGCCATCCCGCCTCCGGGAGCGGCCACGACGATCGCGCCCGCCTGCGGGCCGGAGCCGGTCGTGGTGCGGATCAGGCCCATCACCTCGAGCACCCGCAGCGCCTCCCGGACGCTGGAGCGCGCCACGCCGAGGTCGGCCGCGAGCTCACGCTCCGACGGCAGACGGTCCCCCGGGCCGAGGACGCCGTCCAGCAGATTTCCCTCGATCCGCTCCAGCACGGTGCGCCAGGCGCGCGGCGCCTGCGAGCCCTGCCTCGCGTCCGGCATCCGCACCTCCCTGTGGTCTGACCACAGAGTATCCTGTGTGGTCTGACCACGCAACCGCGGCGGCGTCCGTCAGCCCAGCCGCCCGCCGGACTCCTCGAGGTAGCAGTTGCCGCACAGCGACTCGTACGACACCACGCCCGGCCCGGTGGCCGGGCGCAGCGCCCCGGTGCCGTCGATGGCCACCTGGTCGCCCTGGAACACGAAGCGGCCGTCCACGATCCGGCCGTTGAACACGGCCTTGCGTCCGCAGCGGCAGATCGTCTTGAGCTCCTCGAGGGTGTGCGCGATCGCGAGCAGGCGGGCCGAGCCGGGGAAGGCGTGGGTGAGGAAGTCGTTGCGGATGCCGTAGGCCAGCACCGGGATGCCGTCGAGCACGGCGATCCGGAACAGATCGTCGACCTGCGCGGGGGTGAGGAACTGCGCCTCGTCGATGAGCAGGCAGGCCACGTCCATGGGGCCGGCCGGGAGCAGTCCGGCATCCGCGCTCCGGCGCACGCGCTCGCGCTCGGCGGCGAACAGGGCACGGGCGTCGTCGTCGGGGCCGAGCAGGAAGTCGACCTCGCGGGTGACGCCGAGGCGGCTCTCGATCTGCGAGGCGCCCTTCGTGTCGATCGCCGGCTTCGCGAGCAGCACGTGCTGGCCGCGCTCCTCGTAGTTGTACGCCGCCTGCAGCAGCGCGGTGGACTTGCCGGAGTTCATCGCGCCGTAGCGGAAGTACAGTTTGGCCACCGGTCGAGTGTAATGCCGGCCCACTCCCTCGTTCGGGAGGGGGTCAGTCGGTCATGCCGCGGCGCAGCAGCCGGCCGCGCGGGGTCTCGAAGTCGATCACCTCGCCGTGCAGCCACGTCTTGCGCACCACGCCGGCCAGGGGCTTGCCGTGGTACGGGGTGAGCGGGTTCTTGTGGTGCAGCTTCTTCACGTCGACCACGTAGGCGTCGTCGGCGGCGAACACCGAGAAGTCGGCGTCGTAGCCGGGGGCGATGCGGCCCTTGCCGGTCAGCCCGGCGAACTGCGCCGGGCGCTCGCTCATCCAGGAGACCACCTGCTCCAGCGACAGCCCGCGCTGTCGCGCCTCGGTCCAGATCAGCGACAGGCCGAGCTGCAGGGACGCCACGCCGCCCCAGGCGACGGCGAAGTCGCCGTTCTCGAGGTCCTTCAGGTCGAGGGTGGACGGCGAGTGGTCGGAGACGATGAAGTCGATCGTGCCGTCCTCGTGCCCCTGCCAGAGCAGCTCGCGGTTGCCGGCCTCGCGGATCGGCGGGCAGCACTTGAACTGCGTGGCGCCGTGCGGGATCTCCTCGGCGGTGAGCGTGAGGTAGTGCGGGCAGGTCTCGACCGTGAGCTTCAGGCCGTCCTGCTTGGCGGTGCGCAGCATCGGCAGCGCGTCCGAGGAGGACAGGTGCAGGATGTGGGCGCGGGCGCCGGTCCAGCGGGCCCGCTCGATGACCTCGGCGATGGCGAGGTTCTCGGCGCCGCGGGGACGCGAGGCCAGGAACTTGCTGTAGTCGTCGCCCTCGGGCTGCGGGGCGCGGTCGATGGCGCGGGAGTCCTCGGCGTGCACGATGAGGACGGAGTCGAAGGATGCCAGCTCGCGCATGTCCTTCTCCATCTCGTCCGCATCCAGCGGCGGGAACTCGTCCACGCCCGAGTGCAGCAGGAAGCACTTGAACCCGAACACGCCGGCGTCGTGCAGGGCGCGCAGGTCGCCGGTGTTGCCGGGCACGGCGCCAGAAGCCGACGTCCACGTGCGTCTGCCCCGTGGCGGCCTCGCGCTTGACGTTCAGCGCCTCCACGTTCACCGTCGGCGGGATGCTGTTCAGCGGCATGTCGATGATCGGCGTGACGCCGCCGGCGGCGGCCGCCCTGGTCGCCGAGTCGAAGCCCTCCCACTCGGTGCGGCCGGGCTCGTTCACGTGCACGTGCGTGTCGACCAGGCCCGGGATGAGGGTCTCGTCGTCGGCGAGCTCGACGACCTCGGTGCCGTCGAGGTTGTTGCCCAGCGGCTGCATCGCGACGATCACGCCGTCGCGCACGCCCACCTCGCGCGGCCGGATGCCGGCGCTGGTGAGCACGCGCTGACCGCGGATGGGATCGCGTCGGCGACGCGGTCGGCGTGCTCGGGCGAGGAGGTGTTGGCGGTGACGTCGACGATCATGCGGTCGGCGTGCGACTCGACGACGTCGAGCGCGGTGACCTGGCCGCCGGCCGCGCCGACGGCGGCCGCGAGCTCACTGGTGACCTGGTAGCTCGAGGGCGCTTCGACACGGACGGTGATTGAATAACCGGGGCTGGGGTTGGCCATAGGATCCTCCTTGATCGGCGAGGCCCGGCGGGCGCCGCTGCAACCGACTCCCTTCAGGAGGAACCATGACCGAACGGACCACGGGCGGCGTGCAGTCCGTCGAGCGCGCCTTCGAGCTTCTCGATCTCATGGCGGACGCCGGAGGCACGCAGACGCTCTCCGAGCTCGCCAACCGCACCGAGCTGCCCCCGCCCACCATCCACCGGCTGCTGCGCACCCTGGTCGGCCGCGGCTACGTGCGTCAGCTGCCGAACCGCCGGTACGCGCTGGGCCCCCGGCTGATCCGGCTGGGCGACGGCGCCAACCGGCAGCTCGGGCAGATCGCCGAACCGTACCTCGCCGAGCTCGTCGGCACGCTGCAGGAGACGGCGAACCTCGCCGTGCTCGACGGCGACATGGTGCTGTACGTCGCCCAGGTGCCCTCGCCGCACTCGGTGCGCATGTTCACCGAGATCGGCCGCCGCGCCCACACTCACGACACCGGCGTGGGCAAGGCCATCCTGTCCCAGCTGGACGAGCAGACGGTGCGCTCGATCGTGACCCGGGTGGGGATGCCCCGGGCCACCGAGCACAGCATCGGCGACCCGGACCAGCTGCTCGCCCACCTGTCGGAGATCCGCCGCCGCGGCTACTCGATCGACGACAACGAGCAGGAGATCGGCGTGCGCTGCTACGCCGTGCCGATCCCGAACGCGCCCACCCCGACCGCGGTGTCCGTGTCCGGTCCGCAGACCCGCGTCGACGAGGCGTTCGGCGAGCGCGCCGTGCCGCTGCTGATCTCCGCTGCAGAGGCCATCGGCCGCGAGATGAACCGGGTGGCCTGAGCCGAACCGGGCGGCCTGAACGAACCAGGAGCCGCCGCAGACGGGAGCGGGGCCGGCGCGTGACGTACAGCTCGCGCGGCTGGCCGGCATGCAGCACGGCGCTGTCGGCGTCGAGGGCCTCGCGGCGCAGTTCGTGGCTGGTCACAGACCACACGTCCGCGGCTACGCCCCACTCCTCGGCGAGGAGGCGCTGCGCCTCGATCGATCGTGACGACGGGATAGAAGGTGTCCGTGCCGCGCTGCGCGAAGTAGTCGGCGACCTCGAAGCGCAGCCGGTAGTGCCCGGTCTGCAGGGTCTCGGGGCCGAGGTCCTTCACACGTCCGTCCGCATCGGTGCGGGCGGATGCGACGACCGCGCCGTCGCCGGCCTCGAGCACGACCGCGACGTCCGCGGCCGGCCGGCCGATCGAGGCGTCGAGGATGTGCGTGGTGACGTGGCTCATGCGCGGAGGATCCCTTCCAGTCGGAGGAGCGCGATCTGGCGAAGCTGTTCGGCCACTTCCCGGATCTCGTCCTCGTCGGTGTTGCCGAGTCGGCGGTTCAGCTCGTCGAGAATCTCCCGACCGCTGCGGCCCGCCGCCCGGATGAGGAAGACACGGCCGAAGCGCTCCTCATAGGCGCGGTTGCCCTCGAGCAGCTGCTCGGCCAGCGCCGAATCGCTGGCATCGACGCCGGCCTGCTCACCGCGCTACATGCCGGCCTCGGTCGAGCTTCCACTCGCCCGCTCGCCGATGCGCGGATGATGTGCCAGCGCCGCATCGATGTCCTCGTCCGTCCAGTCGAGCGCCCGTTCGCGGGCAACCGACAGCACCTCCTCCACGCTGGAGTACGGACGAGCCGACACCACGGCCTCCACCCAGCCGTCGATGTCCGCGCTCGGGCGGATGAGCGCATCCGCCTCGTCGCGCGTCGCCGTCGTCACCGGAGCGGGCTCCGGGATCGGCCACGCCACCGCGCGAGAGCTGGGCCGGCGCGGCTGGCGGCTCGCCCTGATCGGCCGCACCCCGGAGACCCTCGAGCGCACGGCATCCGAGATCCGCGCGCAGGGCGGGGCGGACGTGCTGTGCGCGCCTGCCGACGTGACGCGCGCCGACGAGGTCGGCGCGGCGTTCGACCTCGCCCACGAGCGCTTCGGCCGGGTGGATCTGCTCTTCAACAACGCCGGCTCCTTCGGCCCGCAGGCGCGCGTCGATGAGCTCTCGGACGAGGACTGGGCGGCCACCCTGGCCGTGAACGTCACCGGCGCGCTGCACTGCGCCCGAGAGGCATTCCGGCGGATGCGGGCGCAGAGCCCGCAGGGCGGACGGATCATCAACAACGGGTCCGTGTCCGCCCACCGGCCGCGGCCGCGCTCGGCGGCGTACGCCATCACCAAGCACGCGGTGACCGGCCTCACCCGCTCAATCGCCTGTAAGTCTCTGAAGTGGCTGGCCTGGGGTCGGCTGGCAGGGTGGGTGCTGGTGCTCCGTCTGGTCGTGACTCTTGAATCGCCTGGCCTCCCGCTTCGGCGGGGTGCCTTTCCCAGGATCTGTCCGGCCGGGTGGGTGCCGGCGCCGACCCTGCCCACTCCGATGGCTTGATCAGAAGCTTGCCCGACCGTTCACGGCGGTCGTGGCCCATTACAGGCCTGCCTCGAAGTGACCATTCCCGGGTCGACGCCAGCAGTGACGTCAACCCAGTGGAGAGGATCACGGTCACCATGACCATCGTCGCAAACACGTTCGCGTATGTCATCGGCGCGGACACCCATTCCAGAACACACACTCTCGCCGTGCTCGACGCGCGCACTGGCGCCAGAGTGGACACTCGGACCTTCCCGACGACGCCGGCGGGATTATCACGCGCGGTCGCGTGGATCGCTCGGCGCACCAGCGGGCTGGCCGATGTGCTCGTAACGATCGAGGGCGTCGGCTCGTATGGCGCCCGGCTCGCGAGAGCATGCCAGGACGCCGGCTACCGGGTCGTGGAGTCGTTCCCGACAGCGGCACGTGAACGTCGCGGACGAGGCAAGAGCGACGAGATCGACGCGGAACTGATCGCCCGCTCCGTGCTCGGCGTCGATGCCGACAACCTCCGTGATCCGCGTCAGGACGCGGGAGTCCGCGCGGCGCTGCGGGTGCTGATCGGCGCCCGCGACCTCATCAACCTCGAACGCACCAGGTCGATCAACGCCTTGACCGCGCTGCTTCGAACGGTCGACCTCGGCATCGACGCCCGCGCCTCGCTCACCAAGAAGCAGCTCGCGGCGATCGAGTCCTGGCGCACGCGACAGGAGGACCTCGCGACCGCGACAGCCCGCCGGGAAGCGATCCGGCTGGCCCGACGGGTTGCCGTCTGCGATGAGGACCTCGCTGCTAACCGTGACGCGATCACCGCGCTGGTCGCCGCCAGCGACGCCGCAATCCTGCTCGACGAGCCCGGGATCGGCGCGATCAACGCGGCCGTGATCATCGCCGCCTGGTCACACCCCGGCCGGGTCCGCTCCGAAGCAGCGTTCGCCGTGCTCGCCGGCGTCAGTCCCGTGCCCGCCTCGAGCGGAAACACCACCCGTCATCGCCTCAACCGAGGAGGCGACAGGCGTCTGAACAGAGCCTTATCGTCGATCGCGCTGACCCGAATGTCGCACCACCCGCCGACCCGCGCCTACGTCGAACGCCGACGAGCCGAAGGACGCACCACCAAGGAAATCCGCCGCTCACTCAAGCGATACATAGCCCGCCAGCTCTACCGCCGCCTCAGCGAGCAGAGCGGACTTGACAACACATAGAAGCATCCTGGACGGGCGCGCGTTCGGCATCACCGCCACCCAGATCGACATCGGCAACGCCGCCACCGAGCTGCTGCAGGGCATCGGCGCGGACGCCGGCGCGCTGCAGGCGGACGGCTCGCGGCGCCCCGAGCCGTCCTTCGACGCCGCGCACGCCGCCCGGCTGATCGCCGACGTCGCCGATCTCCCCCTGGACGTCGCTGTGCACGAACTGGTGGTGACGGCCGCGGGCATGCCCTACGATGGCCGCGGCTGAGAACGCGCCGTTGCGCGCCGCGGCATCCGTGCTCTAGGCTCGGATTCCGATACACAGAAGCTTTGTTTCACGATACGGAACTGGAGGCATCGTGGCCACCCAACTCGAGCCCGGAGACGCCGCACCCGACTTCTCGCTCACGGATGCCGCCGGACGCACGGTCCGGCTCGGCGACTTCGCCGGACGGCGCGTGATCCTGTACTTCTACCCCGCCGCCTTCACGCCGGGGTGCACCACCGAGGCGTGCGACTTCCGCGACAACCTCGCGTCGCTGCGCGGCGCGGGCTACGAGGTCGTCGGGGTGTCCGGCGACGACCAGGAGACGCTGGCGCGCTTCGCCGCGGAGGACCGCCTGGAGTTCCCGCTGCTGTCCGACCCCGGCAACGAGGTCGCGAAGGCGTACGGGGCGTGGGGCGAGAAGGAGATCGACGGACGCACCCTGACGGGTGTGCTGCGCTCCACCTTCGTCATCGACGGCGACGGGCGGATCGAGCTCGCGCAGTACCGGGTCGACCCGAACGGGCACGTCGCAGCCCTGCGCGAGGAGCTCGCCGCCTGAGCCGGGCCCGTCGCGGCCCCGCGCGAGTGGCCGCGACGGGCGTGCTCAGGCCTGGAGCTGCAGCACCTCGGCGGTGCGGCGCATCGATTCCTGCGCCTTGGTGGCGTCGGTGTTCAGCTTCTCGCCGTAGGTCGGGATGAGCTCGCGCAGCGCCGGCTCCCACGACCGGAACCGGTCCGGGAAGCAGCGCTGCAGCAGGCTGAGCATGATCGGCACCGCCGTGGACGCACCCGGCGAGGCGCCGAGGAGTCCGGCGATCGTGCCGTCCTCCGCCGCGACCACCTCGGTGCCGAACTGCAGGATGCCGCCCTTCTCCGGGTCCTTCTTCATGACCTGGGCGCGCTGACCGGCCTGGATGAGCTCCCAGTCCTCGTCCTGCGCGGTCGGCATGAACACCCGCAGGCTGTCCACCTTCTTGCGGTGCGTCTTCAGCAGCTCGCCGACCAGGTAGGTGATCAGGTCGGGGTTGGCGAAGGCGACGCGGAGCATCGGCCAGATGTTGTGCGGCCGCACCTGGGTGACCAGGTCGAGCAGCGAGCCGTTCTTCAGGAATTTCGGGCTGAACGTCGCGAACGGGCCGAACAGCAGCGACGACTCGCCGTCCACGACGCGCGCGTCCAGGTGCGGGACGGACATCGGCGGGGCGCCGACGGAGGCCTGCGAGTACACCTTCGCCTTGTGCTGGGCGACGATCTTCGGGTTCGTGGTCTTCAGGAACTGTCCGCCGATCGGGAAGACGCCGTAGCCCTTGATCTCCGGGATGCCGGAGCGCTGCAGCATCTTCAGCGCCCAGCCGCCGGCGCCGACGAACACGAACCGCGCCTTCACCTCGCCCGGGGTGCCGCCGATGGTGCGGCGGTACTTGACCAGCCAGGAGCCGTCCTTCTGGCGCTTGAGGCGGCGCACCTCGGTGTCGGTGCGCAGCTCCACGCCGTTGGCGGAGAGGTGGTCGAAGAGCTGGTGGGTGAGGGCGCCGAAGTCCACGTCGGTGCCGGAGGGCACCCGCGTCGCCGCGAACGGCTCGCCCTTGCGGCGCTTCTGCATCAGCAGCGGCGCCCACTGGTTGATCACCCGGGAGTCCTCGCTGTACTCGATGCCCTCGAACAGCGGCTGGTCCTTGAGGATCTCGTAGCGGGCCTTCAGGTAGGCGACGTCCTTCTCGCCGCGCACGAAGGTCATGTGCGGCGTGGAGTTGATGAAAGTCGCCGGCTCGCGCAGCACCCCGCGCTCGACGAGGGATGCCCAGAACTGGCGGCTCTGCTGGAACTGCTCGTTGATCGAGATCGCCTTGGCGGGGTCGAGCGAGCCGTCCTTGCCCTGCGGCATGTAGTTCAGCTCGCACAGGGCGGCGTGACCGGTGCCGGCGTTGTTCCAGGGGTTGGTGCTCTCCTCGCCGATGTCGCTGAGGCGCTCGAACGCCACGATCCTCCAGTCGGGCTGGAGCTCGTGCAGCAGGGTACCCAGGGTGGCGCTCATGATGCCACCACCGATCAGGACGACGTCGACGGTTTCAGTCACCCGACCAGTCTAGTTCGACGCCGGATGCCCCCTTGGCCGCGTGACCCGTCCGGGAGCCGTTCAGGCGACGAGCGCGGGGACCAGCAGCTCGGCGATCTGCACGGCGTTCAGCGCGGCGCCCTTGCGGAGGTTGTCGTTGCTGATGAATAGCACGAGCCCCCTGCCCCCGGGGGCGGACTGGTCGGCGCGGATGCGGCCGACGAAGCTCGGGTCCTTGCCGGCGGCCTGCAGCGGCGTGGGCACCTCTTCGAGGGCGACGCCGGGTGCGGATGCCAGCACCTCGCGCGCCCGCTCAGGGGTGATCTCCCGCGCGAACTCGGCGTTGATCGAGAGCGAGTGGCCGGTGAACACCGGCACCCGCACGCACGTGCCGGCCACGCGGAGGTCGGGCAGCTCGAGGATCTTGCGGCTCTCGTTGCGGAGCTTCTTCTCCTCGTCGGTCTCGTTCAGCCCGTCGTCGACGACGGATCCGGCCAGCGGGATGACGTCGAACGCGATCGGGGCGACGTACTTCTGCGGCTCCGGGAAGTCCACGGCGGAGCCGTCGTGCACCAGGCGCAGCGTGTCGCCCTGGGCGAGCACGCCCTCGACCTGCCCGAGCAGCTCCTGCGCTCCGGCGAGGCCCGAACCGGACACCGCCTGGTAGGTGGAGACGATGAGACGCTCCAGCCCGGCCTCCTCGTGCAGCGCCTTCAGCACGGGCATCGCCGCCATCGTGGTGCAGTTCGGGTTGGCGATGATGCCCTTGGGCCGGTCGGCGGCGGCGTGCGGGTTGACCTCGCTGACCACCAGCGGCACCTCGGGGTCCATCCGCCAGGCGCTGGAGTTGTCGACCACGACGGCGCCGGCTTCGGCGAACCGCGGCGCGTAGGCGCGGCTGGCGGTGGCGCCGGCGGAGAACAGGGCGACGTCGATCCCGGACGGATCCGCGGTCTCCACATCCTCGACGACGACCGGGACGCCGCCGAAGTCGATGGCGGTGCCGGCGGAGCGGGCGGAGGCGAACAGGCGCAGCTCGCGCACGGGGAAGGACCGCTCGGCGAGGATCTCGCGCATCACGGTGCCCACCTGGCCGGTGGCGCCGACGATGGCGACGGAGAGTCCGGAATCGGAGATACGGGTCATGGGGGATCCTTGGCGTGGTGACGTTACGCCAGGCTCAGCCCCAGGGTGCGGATGCTGCGCCTGGCGGCGATGTCAGGGTTGCCGCGAGTCTACCGCCTCCCCGCACCCCCGGGTCGCGCCTTCTCCCCGGCCGCCCCGCTCCGGACGGTTCGGGGGCCGGGCGCGGTCGCGGCCGGGGGTCGGCGGGATCAGCGGCCGGAGGGCCGGGCGGGGTCGCGGCCGGGGGCGGCGGGATCAGCGGCCGGTGCCGGCGTGGACGACGGCCTCGACCTCGCCGTCCAGGCCGTAGGCGGTGTGCACGGCGCGGGCGGCGTCGACGAGGTCGGAGCCGCGCAGCACCACCGAGATGCGGATCTCCGAGGTGGAGATCATCTCGATGTTGATGCCGGTGTTCTTCAGCGCCTCGAACAGGGTGGCGGACACGCCGGAGTGGGTGCGCATGCCCGCACCGACGACGGAGAGCTTGCCGATCTGGTCGTCGTGGATGAGGTTCTCGAACCCGATCTCGGACTGGTCGGCGGCGAGCGCCTTCAGCGCCGCGGCGGCATCCGCCTTCGGCAGCGTGAACGAGATGTCGGTGCGCCCGGTGGAGGCGGCGGACACGTTCTGCACGATCATGTCCACGTTCGCACCGGACTTGGCGACGATGGTGAAGATCTCGGCTGCCTTGCCCGGCACGTCCGGGACGCCGGACACGGTGATCTTCGCCTGGCTGAGATCGGTGGCGACGCCGGTGACGATCGGTTCTTCCATGGCTGCTCCCTCGGGGTCGCGGGGGCTTCGCATGCCCTCGCCCAGAACGTAGGTGCCCTCTGCCGAGGAGAAGCTCGACCGGGCGTGGATGAGAACGCCGTGGCGGCGGGCGAACTCGACGGCGCGGATGTAGAGGACCTTGGCGCCGTTGGCCGCGAGCTCGAGCATCTCCTCGCTGGTGATGGTGTCGAGCTTGCGCGCCTTCGGGATGACGCGCGGATCGGCGGTGAAGATGCCGTCCACGTCGCTGTAGATCTCGCACACGTCGGCGTCCAGCGCGGCAGCGAGCGCCACGGCGGTGGTGTCGGAGCCGCCGCGGCCGAGCGTGGTGATGTCGCGGGTGTCGCGGTTGAAGCCCTGGAACCCGGCGACGATGACGATCGCCCCCTCGTCCAGCGCCTCGCGCAGCCGCACCGGCGTGACGTCCACGATGCGGGCGGCGCCGTGCTTGGCATCCGTGATCATGCCCGCCTGACTGCCGGTGAAGGAGCGGGCCTCGAAGCCCATCGAGTGGATCGCCATCGCCAGCAGTGCCATCGAGATGCGCTCCCCGCTGGAGAGGAGCATGTCGAGCTCCCGCGGCGCGGGGATCGGCGCCACCTCGCCTGCCAGCTCGAGGAGATCGTCGGTGGTGTCCCCCATCGCGCTCACCGCGACGACGACGTCGTGCCCGGCACGGCGCGTGTCGACGATGCGCTTGGCGACGCGCTTGATGCTCTCGGCGTCGGCGACGGACGAGCCGCCGTATTTCTGCACGATCAGGGCCACGTTCACTCCCGGGGACGTCGGGCGGATCCGCCCACGCACATTCTACGGACGCGCCTCATGCCCGCCCGTGCATGTGACGGTCAGCGCTCGTTGTCGGCGACGACGACCTCGGCGGTCTCGGCGGTGGTGACCGGGCCCGTGGTGAGGTCCGCCGCCGGGGCGTGCAGCCGGCCGCCGGTGGCGGCGAGCCAGCAGCCGGCGAGCACGATCGGGAACCCGACGAGCAGCCCGAGGGTGATCGGCTCGGCGAGCAGGGCGGTGCCGAGCAGGATCGCCACGATCGGGTTGATGTACGTGAACAGCGGCGCCCGCACCGGCCCGACCTCGCGGATCAGGGCGAAGAAGCCCACGAACGCGAGCGCGGTGCAGACGATCCCGAGCAGCGCCAGCGACACCGTGGACCGCAGCGTGGGGACGTCATGCTGGGTCAGCAGCGCGGCGGGCAGGTAGCCGATGCCGATGGCGAACAGGGCGAGGGTGATCGTGCCGATCGAGGGGACGTCGTGAAGCTTGTGCGCGATGATGAACGGCGCGATCGCGTACAGCAGCGCGGTGAGCAGGATCTCGCCGATCGCCAGCATGCTGCCGGCGCCCTGCGGGAACAGGCCGGGGCCGGCGACGACGATGACCACGCCGGCGAACCCGAGCACCAGCCCGCCCAGACGGACCGGGGCGAGCACCGTGCGGTCGCCGCGCAGCAGCGCGATGAGCACGGCGAACAGGGGCACGGTCGCGACCAGCAGCCCGGTCAGCCCGGACGGCAGACGGGTCTCGGCGTGGCTGAGCAGCAGGAACGGGCCGGCCATCTCGACGACGCCGAAGGCGAGCACCCACGGCCAGTGCCGCCACGCGGCGCGCAGGGCGCCGCTGCGGAGGGCGAAGGGCAGCAGGATGAGCGCGCCGAGCAGAGTGCGACCGGCGACGACGGCGGGCGGGCTGTAGGAGTGCACCGCCTCCTTGATGAACAGGTAGGTGGTGCCCCACACGAAGGACATGATCGCGAAGAGGATCCAGCCTTTGCGCGTGAATCCTGCGGTGTGCGCGGTCACAGCCGGCGCCGCCCCTCGAACGCGCGCCCGAGGGTGACCTCGTCGGCGTACTCCAGGTCGCCGCCGACGGGAAGGCCGGATGCCAGGCGGGAGACGGTGATCTGCATGCTCGTGAGCAGCCGGCTGAGGTAGCTCGCGGTGGCCTCCCCCTCGAGGTTCGGGTTGGTGGCGAGGATGACCTCCTGCACGGTGCCGTCGGCGAGGCGGCTCATCAGCTGCGCGACGCGCAGGTCGTCGGGGCCGACGCCGGCGATCGGGCTGATCGCGCCGCCGAGCACGTGGTACAGCCCACGGAACTCGCGGGTGCGCTCGATGGCGGCCACGTCCTTGGCGTCCTCGACCACGCAGATGAGCTCGGGATTGCGTCGCGGGTCGCGGCAGATGGCGCAGCGGTCCTGTTCGGACACGTTCCCGCACACCTCGCAGAATCGCACCCGGGCGCGCACCTCGGTGAGCAGCTCGGCGAGACGGGCGACGTCGAAGCTCGGCGTCTGCAGGATGTGGAACGCGATCCGCTGCGCCGACTTCGGTCCGATGCCGGGCAGCCGGCCGAACTCGTCGATGAGCTCCTGAACGATGCCGTCGTACATCAGCTGAACCTCGTCGGGGGCTCGAAGGGCTCCTCGCGCAGGAAGGTGGCGCCGAGCACCTGGCGGACCACGGCCTCGCCGTAGCGCTGCACGCCCTCGGGCGCCACGGAGCGGGCCGTCACGACCGGCGCGTTCGGCCCGGCCGGCCCGCGCCCGGGGACGGATGCCCGAGAGGCGGATGCCGGCGCGGATGCGGAGCCGGATGCCGGACCGGAGCCGGATGCCGGGCCGGACGGCGCAGCAGGGGCCGACGTCGACGCACGATGGGCCGACGCGCGATCGGGAGCCGACGCGGTCCGTCCCCCCGCCGGGATCACGGGCGCGCCAGCGCGTGCGGACGCACCGGGCCCGTCGAGATACGGATCGTACGGGGGCTCGTCGTCGTAGGGCGGGTGGTCGTCGTAGGGCGGCTCGTCATCGGGCAGCGGCGGCGGCTCCGGGTCGACCATGCCGTCCACCGCAGACGCGGGCGCGGAACGGGCGGCCTCGACCTCGGCCGGCTCCTCGTCGACGGGGAACTGCGGCTGCGGTGCTGTGATCGTCGCCGTGGGGATCGGCGCGACCGCCCACTCGGTCACCGGAGCCGACTGCGCGCGCGGGGCCTGTCGCGGAGCGGATGCCCGGGGGCCCGGCCGCTCCGGCTCCTGCATCGGGTTCGCCCAGCCGGCGGCCGGCGCGCTGTCGGACAGCGGAGCGCTCCCTGCCGCAGCGGGGCCGCTGGAGGGCTGCGAGCCGCGGGCGGGGGCGTCCGGACCGGCGGATGCGCGCGGGTCCGCGGTGCCGCGAGCCGTCCGGGGTGCCGGGCCGGACGACGGACCGCTCCCGCGGGACGCCGAGCCCGGGCCCGAAGCCGGGCCGGCGGACGTTCCTGCGCCCGGGGCCGGGGGCCCCGAGGATCCCGGATTCGCTCCGCCGGGCGGCATCGGCGCGGGCAGGTACTTCACGGTGACGCCGAGCTCCTGCTGGATGGCGGTGCGGAGGTGGTCGGAGGTGCCCTTGCCCGGCGTGGAGCCCTTGAATCGCGCCACGTCGCTCGGGCTGGTGAAGCCCAGTGTGAGCACGCTGCTGTCGGTGTCGTAGGCGAGCGGCTGCACGGCCGTGACGACGAGCCAGGATGCCCGGCTGATGCCCTCGAGACGGCGGAGGATGGCCGGCCAGGCGGCGGCGATGCGCTCGAAGGTCACCGGGCCGGAAGCGGCGGGTGCCGCATCCGTCTGCTCGGCCGCGCCGCCAGGAGCCGGCACCTGCGCGTCGGCAGCGCTCGCGCTGCCCGCTGGGCCCGCGGATGCCGGGCCCGCGCTGGACGGCGTCCCCACCGCCCCACCGGCCGCAGGAGCCCCACCGGCCGCAGGAGCCCCACCGGCCGCAGGAGCCCCACCGGCCGCAGGAGCGGCACCAACGGCGGAACCCGCGGCGTTCGCGGCGGCCTGCGCGGCACTGCCGGCGACGGACGGGGCCGCGACGGCATCCGCCGAGGCCCCCGAGAGCACTCGCGCGACCATCAGCTCCAGGTGCAGTCGCGGCGAGGTGGCGCCGGTCATGTCATCGAGTGCCTGGCTGACCAGGTCCGCGGTGCGCGACAGCCGCGCCGACCCGAAGGCCGCCGCCTGCTCCCGCATCCGCTGCAGCTCGTCCGCCGGGATGCCGCGCAGCACCGCCGAGGCGCCCTCGCCGACCGCGGCGATGACGATGAGGTCGCGCAGCCGCTCGAGCAGGTCGTCCACGAACCGGCGCGGGTCCTGCCCGGTCTGCACCACCCGGTCGACGGCCGGGAAGGCCGCTGCCGCGTCGCCCGCGGCGAGCGCGTCCACGATCTCGTCGAGCAGGGCGGCGTGCGTGTAGCCGAGGAGCGCGACCGCGCGCTCGTACCGCACCGACACCGCGCCGTCGCGGTCCTGATCCGAGCCGGCGATGAGCTGGTCCAGCAGCGACAGCGTGTCGCGCGGCGAACCGCCGCCGGCGCGCACCACGAGCGGAAGCACACCCGGCTCGACCTGCACCCCCTCCTCGGCGCACAGCTTCTCGACGTACTCGAGCAT
The DNA here is from genome assembly GCF_028472845.1 of Microbacterium sp. EF45047. Taxonomy (NCBI): domain Bacteria; kingdom Bacillati; phylum Actinomycetota; class Actinomycetes; order Micrococcales; family Microbacteriaceae; genus Microbacterium; species Microbacterium sp. EF45047. The sequence continues at coordinate 2,054,347 of NZ_CP069429.1, forward strand.
GGCCGCGGGCGGCACCAGCCGGAACGGGTAGTGGTGGGTGCGCGAGCGGATCGTGCCGAGCACCTTCTCCGGCTCGGTGGTCGCGAAGATGAACTTCACGTGCGCCGGCGGCTCCTCGACGAGCTTCAGCAGCGCGTTGAAGCCCTGCGGCGTGACCATGTGCGCCTCGTCGAGGATGAAGATCTTGTAGCGGTCGCGGCTGGGCGCGAAGGTGGCGCGCTCGCGCAGGTCGCGGGCATCGTCGACGCCGTTGTGGCTGGCCGCGTCGATCTCGACGACGTCCAGCGACCCGCCGCCGGAGCGCGACAGCTCCACGCAGCTCGGGCACACGCCGCACGGGGTGTCGGTGGGCCCCTCGGCGCAGTTCAGGCAGCGCGCCAGGATGCGGGCCGAGGTGGTCTTGCCGCACCCGCGCGGCCCGGAGAACAGGTAGGCGTGCCCGACCCGGTCGCTGCGCAGCGCGGTCATGAGCGGCTCGGTCACCTGGGACTGCCCGATCATCTCCGCGAAGGTCTCAGGCCGGTAGCGGCGGTAGAGGGCTGTGGTCACCCGTCCAGCCTACGGCGTGCCGCCGACACCGGACCCCGGGCATCCGCGCATCCCGCCCGGGCTTCCGCCGACCTGTTCCGCCCCGGCATCCGCCGAAGAGCGGGTTCCCGGCATCCGCCCGCGACGGATGCCGGGAACTCGCTAGTCCTCGATGGCGATGACCGGGATCGCCGAGGTCGTCACCGGGACCGTCGGCGACATCAGCGTGCCGTCTTCGCGGCGCGCCTCGGCGAACTTCTGCAGCGACGGGCGGCCGGGCCGCCGCGGGCCCTGCCCGGCGAGCGGGACCAGGGCGTCGCGCCCGACGCCCGCGCTGTGCGCGGCGCCGCGCACCGTGAACTCGACGTCGTCGCCGGAACGCACCTCGACGCGCAGCCGGTCGCGGGTGATCGTCACGAGCAGCTGCGAGCCGCGCCACTGCAGCGGGAAGGTCAGCTCCGGCCAGTCCTGGGGCAGGCGCGGATCGAAGCTGAGCCGGCCGCCGTGGTCGCGCATGCCGCCGAACCCGCAGGCGAGCGCGGCCCAGACGCCGCCCGCCGAGGCGACGTGCACCCCGTCCGCGGCGTTGTGGTGCAGGTCGCCGAGGTCGACGAAGAGCGCCTGCTCGAAGTACTCCCGCGCCAGGTCCTGGTAGCCGACCTCGGCCGCCATGATCGACTGCACCACCGCGGACAGCGTGGAGTCGCCGGTGGTCAGCGGGTCGTAGTACTCGAAGTCGGCGAGCTTCTCCTCGGCCGTGAAGTGGTCGCCCTGCAGGAACAGCGCGAGCACGACGTCCGCCTGCTTCAGCACCTGGAAGCGGTAGATGACCAGCGGGTGGAAGTGCAGCAGCAGCGGCCGCTGCTCCGGCGGGGTGTTCGCCAGGTCCCACACCTCGCGCTCCAGGAACAGCGAGTCCTGCGGGTGGATGCCGAGGTTCTCGCTGAACGGGATGTGCATGGCCTCCGCGGCGCGCGCCCACGCCTGCGGCTCGCCGGCGTCGAGTCCGGTGCGCTCGACCAGGGCGGCGTAGGCGGCCGGATGCTCCTGCGCGATCTCCTGCACCACCTGCGCGGCGTAGCCGAGGTTGAAGCGGGCCATCACGTTGGTGAACAGGTTGTCGTTCACGACCGTGGTGTACTCGTCCGGCCCGGTCACGCCGTGGATGTGGAAGGTCGCCGAGCCGTGGTGACCGGCCGCGGCCGGCAGCGTCCCGGCCGCCGGGTCGCGCCAGAAGCCGAGCGTCGCCCACAGCCGCGCGGTCTCGACGAGGATGTCGGCCCCCTCGCGGAGCAGGAAGTCGCGGTCGCCGGTGGCCTCGACGTACTTGCCGACCGCGAAGGAGATGTCGGCGTTGATGTGGTACTGCGCGGTGCCGGCGGCGTAGTAGGCGGACGCCTCCTCGCCGTTGATCGTGCGCCACGGGAACAGCGCCCCCGCCTCGTTCAGCTGCGCGGCGCGACGGCGCGCGGCCGGCAGCATCAGGGCACGCGCGCGCAGGGCGTTCCGCGCCCACTGCGGGGAGGTGTAGGTGAGGAACGGGAGCACGTAGATCTCGGTGTCCCAGAAATAGTGGCCGCTGTATCCGGAGCCGGTGAGGCCCTTCGCGGGCACGCCGGCGCCGTCGGCGCGCGCCGAGGCCTGCGCGAGCTGGAACAGGCACCAGCGGATCGCCTGCTGCAGGTCGTCGCGTCCGCCGATGCGCACGTCGCTGCGATCCCAGAACGCGGTCAGCCATTCCGCCTGACGGCGGAACTGGGTGTCCACACCCTCCACCGCGGCCCGGTCGAGCGTGCGCCGGCAGCGGTCCACGAGCTCGCGGGGCGGGACGCCGCGGGAGGTGTGGTAGCTCACCAGCTTGGTGATCCGCACCGGGACGCCGGCCTTCGCCTGCACGCGGAACACGTTCTTCGCGATGTCGGGCTCGACCAGCGAGCGGGCGCTGTAGTCGTTGTCGGTCTCGATGATGTGGTCGGCGACCACCGCGACCGTCATGCCCGAATCGGTGACCCGGTACGACAGCGCGGAGCGCAGCCCGTCCTGCCAGTACTCGGCGGGCTGCAGCACCCGCTCGGTGATCTTCTCCGCCTTGCGCGGGTCGAACGTCGCGGTCTTCCCCGCCGTGGACCGCGCCGCGGCCGGCGTGCCGGCGTAGATGCTGCCGCCGTCCTGGCGGTTCAGCAGCTGGCAGCTGATCGTGACCGGGGCGTCGGCGTTCTCCACCTCGACCTCGAGGCGCAGCACCGCCAGATGCCGCTCCTCGAAGCTCACCATCCGCTCGTCACGGATGCGCACCCGCTTCCCGGACGGGGTCTCCCACACCAGCGAGCGCTCCAGCACGCCGCGGCGCATGTCCAGCACCCGGGAGTACTCGCGCACGTCCGCCTCGTCGAAGGACAGCGGCTCGTCGTCGACGTAGACGCGCATGATCTTGGCATCCGGCGCATTCACGATGGTCTGGCCCACCTCGGCGAACCCGTACGCCTGCTCGGCGTGCCGGATCGGCCAGGTCTCGTGCAGGCCGTTGATGAACGTGCCGTGCTCGTGCGCGCCGCGGCCCTCCACGTGGTTGCCGCGCAGGCCGAGGTAGCCGTTGCCGACCGAGAACAGGGTCTCGGACACGCCGTGCTGGTCGTAGCGCGTCTCGATGAGGCGCCACGGGTCGACGGGGTAGAGGCCGCGGTCGATCATGCGTTCTCCGAGGGGGTCGGAAGGAGTCGGGCAAGGTCATCGACGATACCGGTTGCGCCGGCCGCGCGGAGCGCATCCGCGCCGGCCCCGCGGTCGACGCCGATCACGACGCCGAAGCCGGCCGCCGCGGCGGACGCGACGCCCGAGACGGCGTCCTCCACCGCCACGGCGTCCGCGGGCGCGACGCCGAGCGCCGCGGCGCCCTCGCGGAACATGTCCGGCGCCGGCTTGGAGGCGAGGCTGTCGCGCTCGGCGACCGCGCCGTCGACGACGGCGGTGAAGAAGTCGCGGATGCCGGCGGAGGCGAGCACCTCCTCGGCGTTCTTCGAGCTGGAGACGACGCCCATCGGCACGCCCTCCTCACGGAGCAGCTCGATCAGCGCCAGCGATCCGGGGAACGGCGCGATGCCGCCGCTGCGCAGCGCCGCGGCGAAGGCGGCGTTCTTGCGGTTGCCGATGCCGCACACCGTCTCCGCCTCGGGCGGATCGTCGACCTCGCCCCAGGGGATCTCGACGTTGCGGCTGTGCAGCAGGCTCGCCACGCCGTCGTAGCGCTTCTTGCCGTCGACGTAGGCGAAGTAGTCGTCGTCGGTGTACGGGGGCTCGATCCCCCAGCGGTCGAACACCTCGTCGAACACCTGCTTCCAGGCGCGCATGTGCACCTCGGCGGTGGGGGTGAGCACGCCGTCGAGGTCGAAGAGGACCGCTGCGGCGCGGCGCAGGTCGGGCAAGTCGGACACGGAGGCTCCTGGGGGCGGCGGGCTGGTCGGTTGGCCGTTACCCAGCGTAGTGACGCCGGTGCCCGCATGCGCCGCGAATCCCGCATCCGCCCCTCCCCGGCATCCGCTCCTCCCGGGCATCCACGCCCCGGCATCCGCCGGAAATCCCGGACCGGATGCCGCAGGCGCGGCGTGTCGAACCGGCGACACGCCGGAGGTGTGACGATCGGACTGGGTTTTCCGTCGCCCACCGGGCCCGCGCACCCACCCGCCCGCCGCGGTCAGATCGCGCTGAGCGTCTGCCGTGCGATCTCGAGCTCCTCGTCGGTGGGTACGACGAGGACGGCGACCGCGGAGTCGTCGGCGGAGATGAGACGGATGCCCCGGGCCCGCTCGGCGTTCCGGTCCGGGTCGACCCGCACGCCGAGGAAGCCGAGCGTGGCGAGGGCATCCGCGCGCACCGGCGCCGCGTTCTCGCCCACGCCCGCGGTGAACGAGATCACGTCCACTCCCCCGAGCTGGGCGATGTACGCCCCGGCGTAGGCGCGCAGCCGGTGGATGTACACGTCGTAGGCGAGGGTGGCCGCCTCGTCGCCCGCCTCCCGGCCGGCGAGGATGTCGCGCATGTCGCTGCGGCCGGCAAGGCCCCGCAGCCCGCTGCGCTTGTTCAGCAGGTCGTCGAGATCGTCCACGCCGAGACCGGCGCGGCGGGCGAGGTGCAGCAGAGCCGCGGGATCGATGTCGCCCGAGCGGGTGCCCATCACCAGGCCCTCGAGCGGTGTCAGGCCCATCGACGTCTCCACCGAGCGCCCGCCGTCGACGGCGGTGACGGATGCCCCGTTGCCGAGGTGGAACACGATCTGCTTCAGCGCGCCGAGGTCGCGGCCGAGGAAGGCCGCGGCGGCTTCGCTGACGTACTTGTGGCTGGTGCCGTGGAACCCGTAGCGGCGCACCCGGTGCTCCCGCGCGAGAGCCTCGTCGATGGCGTACGTGTACGCCGGGGCGGGCAGGGTCTGATGGAAGGCGGTGTCGAAGACCGCGACGTGGGGCACGTCGCCGAAGACCGCCTTCGCCGCGCGGATGCCGGCGAGATTGGCCGGGTTGTGCAGCGGCGCGAGCACGCTGAGCTCGCCGATCTGCCGCTCCACGTCGTCGGTGATCGGGGTGGGCGCGAAGAAGCGGGCGCCGCCGTGCACGACCCGGTGCCCGACCGCGACCGGCGGGCGGTCCTCCAGCGCGGGGCCGTGCGCCGCGAACATCGCCAGCATCGCGGCGAAGGCCTCGTCGTGGTCGGCGATCGGCCGCTCCTCGGTCCGCGTGGCCCTCAGCATCGCCGGCGCGGGCTCCCCGGGCCCGGCGCTCTGGTGCACGGTGTGGGTGACGGCCCCCTCAGCCTGGCCGATCCGCTCGACGAGCCCGTCCGCGAGCTCGGTCTCGCTGTCCATGTCGATCAGGCTGTACTTCAGCGACGACGAGCCGCTGTTGATCACCAGGACGACGCTCACCGGTCCTCCCCCGGGGTCGTCGCGTCGGCGCCCGCCGGTGCGCCCGCGGCCTGCGCCTGGATGGCGGTGATCGCGACGGTGTTCACGATGTCGTCGACGAGGGCGCCTCGGGAGAGGTCGTTGATCGGCTTGTTCAGGCCCTGCAGCACCGGGCCGATCGCCACCGCGCCGGCCGAGCGCTGCACGGCCTTGTAGGTGTTGTTGCCGGTGTTGAGATCCGGGAAGACGAACACGGTGGCGCGGCCGGCCACCGCCGACCCGGGCAGCTTCGCCTTCGCCACCGCGGCGTCGGCTGCCGCGTCGTACTGGATCGGCCCCTCCACCAGCAGCTCCGGCGCCCGCTCGCGCACGAGCGCGGTCGCCTCGCGCACCTTGTCGACGTCGGCCCCGGAGCCGGACTCGCCGGTCGAGTAGGAGAGCATCGCGACCCGCGGCTCGATGCCGAACTGCCGCGCGGTCGCCGCCGAGGAGATCGCGATGTCGGCGAGCTGCACGCTGGTGGGGTCGGGGATGACGGCGCAGTCGCCGTAGACGAGCACCCGATCGGCGAGCGCCATCAGGAAGACGCTGGAGACGACGTCCACGCCCGGACGCGTCTTGATCACCTCGAACGCGGGCCGGATGGTGTGCGCGGTGGTGTGCGCGGCGCCGGAGACCATTCCGTCGGCGAGGCCGAGATGCACCATCATCGTGCCGAAGTAGGACACGTCGGTGACGGTGTCCGCCGCCTGCTGCAGGGTGACGCCCTTGTGCGCCCGCAGCCGGGCGTACTCGGCCGCGAACCGCTCCACAAGCTCCGGGTCGGTCGGGCTCACCACGCGCGCCGCGGACAGGTCGAGGCCGAGGGCCGCGGCACGGGCGCGGATGTCCTTCTCGGCGCCGACGAGGGTGAGGTCGGCGACGTCGCGCGCGAGCAGGATCGCGGCGGCGCGCAGGATGCGGTCGTCGTCGCCCTCCGGCAGCACGATGTGCCGCCGGTCGGCCCGCGCCCGCTCGATCAGGCCGTACTGGAACATCAGCGGCGTGACCACGCGGGACTCGGCGAGCCCGAGCTCGATGGTCAGCTCGGTGAGGTCCACATGGCGCTGGAACAGCGACAGCGCGCGCTGGTAGCGCGGGCCGGATTCGGCGGTGAGCCGGCCGCGCGTGCTCATGATCCGCACCGCGGTGTCGTAGGTGCCGAGGTCGGTGGCGACGATGGGGATCTGCACGGAGAACCCGTCCAGCAGCCGCTCGATCGGCTCGGGGAGCGGGAACGGGCCGTTCAGCACGATCCCGGCGAGCGACGGGAAGGTGCCAGAGGAGGAGGCGAGCAGGGTGGCCAGCAGCACCTCGGTGCGGTCGGCGGGGATCACCACGACGGCGCCCTCGGTCAGCCGCGGCAGCACGTTCACCATCGACATGCCGGCGATCACGACCGCGTACGCCTCGCGTTCGAGCAGGTCGGCGTCGCCGCGCACGACGCGGCCGTCGACGGCGGCGAGGATGCCCCGCATGGACGGGGCGACGAGGGTGCGGTCCTCCGGGATCGCCCACACCGGTGTCCGGCCCACCGGGCCGTCCTGCAGCTCGTCCACGATCTCGCGGAGCCGGTCCGGGTCGGCGCGGTTGACGACGACGGCGAACAGCTCGGCGCGCTCGGCGGCGAGCTCGGCGGATGCCAGAGCCGCGATGTGACCGACCTCGGCGGGGGTCCGCGCGGTGGTGGTGCCCAGCTGCTCGGCCTGCCGCTGCTGGTCGCGGCCGGAGAGCACGAGCATCACCGGGGCGCCGAGGTTCGCGGCGATGCGGGCGTTGTAGCCGAGCTCGGCGGGACTGGCCACATCCGTGTAGTCGCTGCCGATCACGACCACCGCGTCGCACTGGGCCTCCACGGCCTTGAACCGGGCGACGATCGTCGCCAGCGCGTGCTCCGCGTCCTCCCGCACGTCGTCGTACGTCACGCCGACGCAGTCCTCGTAGTCCAGGTGCACGCCGTCGTGCGCGAGCAGCAGCTCGAGCACGTAGTCGCGCTCGCCGGCCGAGCGCGCGATCGGGCGGAACACGCCGACGCGCGGCGAGACCCGCATCAGGGCGTCGAGCACGCCCAGCGCGATCGTCGACTTGCCGGTGTGCCCCTCGGCCGAGGTGATGTAGATGCTCCGCGCCACGGCCCCAGCCTAGGTGGGGGCGGCGCGGCCCCGCATCCCTCCGCCTCGCCCCGCCGCTAGCTGTACCCGGCCATGAGGTTGGTCCCCTCGTTGGGATTGTGAATGGGGAGGACCTCCGGGCTTAGTGGAGATATCTGACGTCTTCACGAAGCACACGGAGGTCCCATGGCCCACGCTAACGCCCGTCTGACCGTTCATGGCAGGCGGTTGATCATTGAACGTGCCCGAGCCGGCTGGAAGCAGGCGCACATCGCCGCGGCGATGGGAGTCTCACGTCGTTGCGTGAAGCGCTGGATCGAGCGTTACCGCGCCGAGGGCGAGGCTGGGCTGGTCGACCGTTCCTCGCGTCCGCACACCAGCCCGACGCGTACGAGTCCCGGGCGCGAGGAGGCAGTGCTCGAGCTGCGCCAGAGGGAACGCATCGGGCGTGAGGAGATCGCCGCGCGACTGGGCATGTCGGCTCGGACGGTCTCGCGCATCCTCGCCCGTCACGGCGTCCCGCCGCTGCGGGCACTGGATCCGATCACGGGGGAGGTGATCCGCGCGTCGAAGACCACCGCGGTCCGTTACGAGCGGGACCGGGCCGGCGAGCTGGTCCACATGGACGTGAAGAAGCTCGGCAAGATCCCCGACGGCGGCGGCTGGAAAGCACACGGCCGCGCCAGCGGATCCATCCTGCGAGACCGGAACACGAAGGTCGGGTACGACTATGTCCACTCACTCGTCGACGATCACTCCCGGCTCGCGTACTCGGAGGTCCTGCCCGACGAGAAGGGAGCCACCTGCGCGGCGTTCCTGGAACGCGCGATCGCCTACTTTGCCGCCCACGGCATCCCCCGCATCGAGCGGCTCATCACCGACAACGCCTGGGCCTACAGGTTCTCGCTGCGCGAGGTCTGCGCCGCGCACGGGATCCGGCAGAAGTTCATCAAGCCGCACTGCCCCTGGCAGAACGGCAAGGTCGAACGCTTCAACCGCACCCTGCAGACCGAATGGGCCTACCGGCACGTCTTCCTCACCAACACAGACCGCACCGCAGCGCTTGCACCCTGGCTCGAGCACTACAACACTGGACGGCGCCACTCAGCCCTCGGAGGCCACCCGCCGATCACCCGACTGGCACCAACGTGATGACCCGGTACAGCTAGCGCGTCGTCGCCGGGCACGGCCCGGACAGGGCGTCGACGACGGCGGCGGCATCCGCCTCGAACCGGGCGTAGTGCTCGGGGTCGCTGTTGACCTGCACCCGGTGGATGGCGTGCGACGGCTCCATCTGCTGCCAGCCGTCCAGCCGTGCCAGGCGGGTGTAGAAGAGGGCGGCCGCGGTGGCCGGGTCCAGGCGCGCCTCGCGGCTGCCCCACCAGTCCTGCTGCTGGAACAGGCCGATGCTGGAGGTGGGGGTGCCGTCCGGGTTGGTGACGCCCGAGGTCTCCCAGTCGCCGTAGGCGATGTTGCGCAGCGAACTCTCCCCCATCGCCGTCATCACCCCGATGATCTGGCCGTCCCGGGCGAAGCCCAGCTCGCGCGCCGTGCGCACGATGGTCGCGGCGTTCTCCAGGTGCTCGCCGTTCCAGCCGGCCACGCCGGCCGCCGGGTAGGCCTGCGGCTCGTCCAGGCAGAACGGCTCCGGACGGGAGGAGGTCACCAGACCAAGGATCAGCAGCAGCACGGACGCCGCGGCGCCGACGGCCGCGGTGATCGCCGCGACCCGCATCCGGCGCCGGCGGCGTGCCACCGTCGCGCGCCGCCGCTGCGCGGTCGAGCGCCGCCGCTGACGGGCGGCGGGTGTCCTGCGCCGCTGTGCGGCTGCCGCAGACCTGCTCACGTCCCGATCCTGACAGCGCGGCCCCGGAGGAGCCTGGAAAAGAGAAGACCCTCCGCGCACCCGACAGAGCCCGGTTACCCTTGCTACGTTTCCGTCCTGGGGGAATTGGCCTGGATGCCGTCACGCGGAGAGCCGTCGTCCAGTCTACCCGACGCCGGGACCGGGGTCCTCCCCGGAGGGTACGATCGGGTACACGCACCGTCGCGCCAGCGAGAGGCATCGCATGCATCAGACCGCATCCTCGACGTCACCGTCGCTCTCCGCCGAGCAGTTCGCCGAGCAGACCTCCCGCATCATCGCATCCGTCTCGTCGGTGATCGACGGCAAGCCCGAGGCGGTGCGCAGCGCGCTGGTGTGCCTGCTCGCCGAGGGGCACCTGCTCATCGAGGACGTGCCCGGCGTGGGGAAGACCATGCTCGCCCGCGCCCTGGCCGCGAGCATCGACGCCACGGTGCGGCGCATCCAGTTCACCCCCGACCTGCTGCCCGGGGACGTCACCGGGGTCGCCGTGTTCAACCCGGTCGACCGCGAGTTCGAGTTCAAGCGCGGCGCCGTGTTCGCGCACATCGTGATCGCCGACGAGATCAACCGCGCCTCGCCGAAGACCCAGTCGGCGCTGCTGGAGGCGATGGAGGAGCACCAGGTCACCGTCGACGGCACCTCGCACCCGCTGCCCGCGCCGTTCCTCGTCGTCGCCACCCAGAACCCGCTCGAGATGGAGGGCACCTACCCGCTGCCGGAGGCGCAGCGCGACCGCTTCATGATGCGGATCTCGATGGGGTACCCGGATGCCGCCGCGGAGGCGCTGATGATCCGGCAGCGCGAGCGGGTGAATCCGCTCGCCGCGGTCACGGCGGTGACGGATGCCCGGGCCGTGCAGCAGCTGATCGCCTGGGCGCGCGGGGTGCACGTCGCCGAGTCGCTCGAGGAGTACGCCGTGGCGCTGGCGCAGGCCACCCGCATGGACCCGAACCTGCACCTCGGGGCGAGCCCGCGCGCCACGCTGCAGCTGGTCCGCGCGGCGAAGGTGTGGGCGGCGCTGGACGGCAGGGACTTCGTCATCCCGGACGACCTGACCGACCTGCTGATCCCCGTCTTCGCGCACCGGCTGCTGCCGGCCCGCGGGGTGCACCGCGCAGGGGCGCAGCCGGTGGAGGCCGCGCTGAACCAGATCGTCGCCCGGGTGCCGGTGCCGCTCGCCGCCGGCCGGCTCTGAGCCATGTCCCCCCGTCGGCGCCGGACGCTCACCGCTCGCGGTGCCGGGTGCCTGGCGCTCGGCGTCCTGCTGGTGATCGCCGGCGGCGTGGCCGCCGCCCCCGCGCTGCAGTACGTCGGCGCGCTGCTGGTGCTGCTGACCGTGATCGCCGTGCTGGCGGTGCGGCTGCCGCGCCGGCGCGGCACGGTGACGCGGGTGATCGCGACCGACCTGGTCGCCGTGGGCGAGGCGTCCCGCGTGTCGGTGCGCTTCGACCTGGTGGCCCCCGGCATCCCGCGCGGCGTCTGGCGGGACGTGCTTCCGGACGCGGTCAGCGGCACGGCATCCGGGGAGTACCCGGACGGCAGCCGCGTGCTGCGCTACGAGATCACCGGGGTGCGCCGCGGCATCTCCACGCTGGGGCCGCTGATCCTGCGGACGGTGGACCCGTTCGGGCTCGCCCAGCGGGAGCAGGTGTTCGGCGACACCCGCACCATCACCGTGGTGCCCCAGGTGTCGGCGCTCGCCCCGCTGCCGACGCGGGTGGGTGCCGCGGGCGGCACCGCGCAGACCCGGTCGAGCCGGCTCGGGCAGGGCAGCGACGACCTCATCCCGCGGCGGTACGTGTCCGGCGACTCGATGCGCCGCATCCACTGGCGCGCCACCGCGCACCGCGGCGATCTCATGGTCCGGCAGGAGGAGGAGGAGTCCAGCCCGGACGCGATGGTCGTGCTCGACCGCTCGGCGGCGCGCTGGCCTCGCGCCGGGGAGGAGCCGGATCCCGGCTTCGAGGCGGCCGTGTCGCTGTGCGCCTCCGCCGCCCTGCGCTTCATGCAGGACGGGTACAGCGTGGACGTGCTGGATTCCTCCGGCACGCTGCTCGGGGCGCTGCGCGGGCACGAGGACGACCGGGACGGGCTGCTCGTCGCCCTGGCCGCCCTCGCTCCGCGCGGCGAGGCGCGCGACATCCGCTCCCTGGTGGGCGGGACGGCGCCGGGGCCGCTGGTGATGATCACGGGACGGCTGTCGGAGGAGGACGCCGGGCACCTGAGCACGGCCGGGGCGGCGGCGCCGATGCTGTTCGCCAGCGCACCGGAGGCCGGTGCGCTGGCGGCGGCGTCCCATCGCGGCTGGCGCACCGCGCACCTGCGCACCGGGGACGACCTCGCCGAGGTGTGGGCCGACGCCCTGCCGGAGTTCGGGAGCGCGCGTGTTTGAGCGGAGCAGGATGCCGGAGGGTCCGCCGCGGCCGGCGGGGGCGGCTGTCGCTGCGGAGGAGACGCACGCGGTGCGACGGCGGGCCGTGTCGGGCGCCGCGCTCGGCGCCGCGGCCACGCTGGTGCCGATGTGGCCGTACACCGGGGTGATCACGCCCGGACGGTGGACGTTCGTGGTCGTCGTGCTCGTCGCCGTCATCGCCCTCACCGGTCTGGCCGCGCGCAGCGCCGCCGCGCGCCTGCGCCGCGGGACCCGCGAGCTGATCGCCCTGTGCGCCCAGCTCGCCGCGGCGGGGATGATCGGCACGGCGCTGCTGGCGCCGGAGGGCGCCGGGTTCGGCCTCATCCCGACCTCGGCGACGGTGCGCGTGCACGGCATCCGGATCCAGCAGGCGCTCGACGAGATCGTGAACGGATCCGCGCCGCTGGCGGCATCCGTCCCCCTCGCCACCCTGCTCGGACTCTCCTTCGCCGTGGTCGCGGTGCTCGTGGACCACCTCGTGGCGCAGCGGCTGGCGCTCCTGGCGGTGCTGCTGACCACGGTGGTCGGGGCGATGCCGATGCTGGTCACCTTCGGCGGCGTCAACATCGCCTGGTTCCTGCTGCACGCCGTGCTGGTGCTCCTGCTGCTGCGCACCGCGGCCCGCGGCGATCGCGACTCGCCCCGCGAGGCGTCCTTCGCGGTGGCGATGACGGTGGGCGCGGCGTCGGTCGCCGGCGCCCTGATCGTGGCGCCCGGGCTGCCGGCGGCGGAGACTCTGCCCGGTGCGGGTGCGGCGCTGACCGTCGATGCCAACCTGCGGCTGGGCGACGACCTGCGCCGGCCTCGGGAGACCGAGGTGCTCACGGTGGTCACCACCGGCACAGCCGCGCCGTACCTGCGGATGGCGACGCTCTCGCGGTTCGACGGTGAGGTGTGGCGCCCCGACCGCAGCAGGCTGCAGCCGCTGTCGGACGGGTTCGGCGGGGCGGACTGGACGGAGGAGATCGCGACCACGCAGGAGCGGACCTCCATCCGGGTGCTCGGGATGTCGAGCAGCCGGCTGCCGGTGCCGTACGCCGCCGAGGAGGTGTTCGGCGTGGCGAGCGGGTGGAGCGCCATGCCGCTGAACCGGACGGTGATCAGCCGCGGCCGCGACGCCGCCGGCAGCGACTACACCGTGGAGGCGACCGTCGTGACGCCCACCCTGGAGCAGATCCAGGCCGCGGAGGCGACCGCGGCTCCGGTCGACCTGCAGCCCGCCGCGGACCTGCCGCCGGTCATCGCGGAGACCGCGCGCGAGGTGACGGCCGGGGCGCAGAACGACTACGACCGGCTCATCGCGCTGCAGGACTGGTTCCGGTCCGCGTTCAGCTACTCCCTCGAGGCGCCGGTGGAGGAGGGCTTCGATGGCACGGGCGTGGAGGCGGTGGAGCGCTTCCTGCAGGAGCGCACCGGGTACTGCATCCACTTCGCCGGGGCGTTCGCGCTGATGGCGCAGACCATGGACATGCCGGTGCGGATCGTGGTCGGCTACCTGCCCGGAAACCCCACCGATCAGCAGCGCGGGGACGACACGGTGTACTCGGTCACCAGCGACCAGCTGCACGCCTGGCCCGAGGTGTTCTTCTCCGGGATCGGGTGGGTGCCCTTCGAGCCGACGGCGACGCTCGGCGTGCCCACGGCGTTCGCCCCGGCGAGCACGACCGGCGGAACCGGGGGCACCCCGGACGAGCCGGGACAGGAGCAGGGCCCGACGACCGCGCCGACCACGGGACCGACCGCGGGTCAGGATCCGCGGGCGGACGAGGCCGGCGGCGGTGACGCGCTGCGCACGGTCGACCCGAGGCCGGTGACGTACACGGTGCTCGGCGTGCTCGCGGTCGTGCTGCTGCCCGCCGCGGTGCGCGCGGTGCGCCGTCTGGTGCGGTTCGGCAGGGCGCGGGCGGGCGATGCGCTGGCCGCGTGGCGCGAGCTCACCGACACGCTGGTCGATCTCGGCCTTCCGGCCACCGACGCGCAGACCGTGCGGATGCGCGCCGCCGAGCTGGTGGAGGAGAGAGGGGTGGATGCCGCGGCGATCGCCCGGCTGGTGGACGCGCTGGAGCAGGCGGGGTATGCGCGCAATCCCCGGGATGCCGGCGATCTGGCCGCTCCGCTGCGGACGGTGCTGCGGCGCCTGGGCGGCGTGCTCGGGCCGGTGGCGCGGATCAGGGCGCTGATGATGCCGCGGTCGCTGCTGCCGAGGATCCGGTCCCGATCAGACGGCGCGCGCGTCTGAGCGCTCGGCGGGCGGGGCGGACTGCTCGCGGCGCGCCGCGGGGTGCGCCTCCGCGTGTTCGGCGCACGCCACGGCGTCGCAGTCCTCGCACACCACGGACTGCCGGCGGCAGGAGGCATCAGGGCAGTTCGCGGTGCGGCTGGTCGCCGCGCCGCATCCGCTGCACTCGCCGATGACGGCCGCGTGATCGGAGAAGGCGATCGCGCCGCGCCCGTCGAAGACGTACAGCGAGCCCTCCCAGAGGCCGTCGTCGCCGAAGGTCTCGCCGTAGCGGACGATGCCGCCGTCGAGCTGGTACACCTCGCCGAAGCCGCGCGCCGTCATCAGGCTGGAGAGCACCTCGCAGCGGATGCCGCCGGTGCAGTACGTCACCACCGGCTTGTCCTTGAGGTCGTCGTACGCTCCGGAGTCGAGCAGCCGCACGAAGTCGCGGGTGGTCTCGGTGTCGGGGACGACGGCGCCGCGGAAGCGCCCGATCTGCGCCTCGAGCGCATTGCGGCCGTCGAAGAACACGACCTCCTCGCCGCGTTCGGCGACGAGCTCGTGCAGCGCCTCGGGGGTGAGGCGGATGCCGCCGCCGACGACGCCGTGCTCATCGACGCGCAGCTCGCCCGGCGCTCCGAACGACACGATCTCGTCGCGCACCTTCACGCTCAGCTTCGGGAAGTCGAGGCTGAGACCGTCCTCGTCGAGCCCGGTGCCCTCGCTCCACTTGATGTCGGCGTTCTTGAAGGCGGGGTACTCGCGGAAGCGTCGCACCCACTTCTTCACGTTCGGCAGGTCACCGCCCAGGGTGCCGTTGATGCCGTGCGACGAGATCAGGATGCGGCCGCGGAGCTTCAGCGCCTCACACAGATCGCGCTGCCAGAGCCGGAGCGCCTCGGGGTCGGCGAGCGGCGCGAACGCGTAGAACAGGACGATCTTCGGGGTGGGCACCAGGAGATTCTAGGCGCCCGTCCTCCCGGTCCCTCCCGGCCGCCGCGCGCCCTCCACAGCTCGCACCGGCGCAGCCGGAGCGAGACGAACGCCCCCGGTCGTTGAGCGCCCTTCGACAGGCTCAGGAACCGCACCGGCGCAGCCGGAGCGAGACGAAACGCCCTCGGCGGATCGGGACGCCACAGCCCCCAGTTGTTCCCCCTCCCCCGGTCGTTGAGCGCCCTTCGACAGGCTCAGGAACCGCACCGGCGCAGCCGGAGCGAGACGAAACGCCCTCGCCGATCGGATAGGATGGTCAGGTTGTTCCCCAGGTGACGTGTCCGAGCGGCCGAAGGAGCACGCTTGGAAAGCGTGTGTTGTGCAAGCAACCGAGGGTTCGAATCCCTCCGTCACCGCCGACTGTCCGAAGGCCTCCGCGTAGCGGGGGCCTTCGGACATTTATCGAGGTTGTGGGATTCGAACCAGCGGCGCGCAGCGCCGCCGCGTGACCCGCGGGGCGTCAGTCCTCGAATCGGATGCCGTAGCTGAGCGTCCCCGGCGGGGACGCCAGCGGCACCATGCCGAGCCGCTCGTAGAAGGCCCTGGCACCGGTGTTCTCGGGGCTGAGTCCCAGATGCAGCCCGGGAACGCCCCGGCGGCGCAGCTCGGTGAACAGCGTGTCCATCAGCGCCCGTCCGAGACCCTGCCCCTGGGTCTCCGGGAGCAGGTCGATGTGCAGGTGCGCGGGGTACTCGGCGGTGTTCGGCTCGCGGCCGGGCGCGCGGCCCGCCGCGTACCTGATGATGCCGTCCTGCCGGGTGGGCTCGGCCTGGCCGGACAGCGGGTACCGCTCGGCATGCGTCGGCCACCACTCGTCCCGGAACCACTGCTCGAAGGCGTCCGTGTCATCCGTGGCGACGATGTAGCCGATCACACGGCCGTCCTCCGCCTCGACCACCCAAGCCAGATCCGGATGCCGTTCGGCGTAGGGCACCGCGAACACGTCGCCCCACAACCGGTCATCGGTGAACATCCCGGTCGCGTCCCCGCCGGCATCCGCGGTGCGCACGCACACCTCGTAGAGCGCATCGCAGTCTTCGGGGCGGTACGGACGGATGCGCGGCGCGGCGGTCTCCTCGGGATCCGGCCCGGACGGAACGGCCGGCGCGGACGGCCCGGACGGCGCCGACGGCCCGGACGGCTCAGACGGCCCGGACGGCCCGGACGGCGCCGACGGCCCGGACGGGTCAGACGGCGCCGCGGACGGAGCATCCGTCCATCCCAGCGAAGCCCACGAGGACGCTGCCGCGACGACGATCAGCGCCGCGCCGACGCCGACGAGGATTCCGCCCACCGTGTCGGTCAGCCAGTGCACGCTCAGCACGGTGCGCGACAGCGCCATCAGCACCGTCCACAGGATGCCGAGAACCGCGACCCAGATCCGCGGGAACACCGCCCACAGCACGACCGCGATCGTCGCGGCGTTCGCCGCATGCCCGGACGGGAAGGAACCGAAGTCGGAGGCCACGAGCATGTCGTCGGGACGCGCCCTGCGGAACACCCCCTTGATCAGCTGCACCATCGCGGCGCTCACCGCGAACGCGAAGAACGCGAACAGCGCCGACCGCCACCGCTGCAGCAGCACCAGCAGGCCTGCGATGAGCATCGGCACGAGGATCGTCGCGATCCATCCGCCGCCGGTCTTGTTCATCACGTGTGCGAAGGCAAGCATCCACGGCTGCCGGACCTCCGCCATGAACGAGTTCCACGCGACGTCGAACGACGCCGTCGCCTCGCCCGGCAGCACCACGACGAGTATGCCGAGCAGGCAGGCCGCCGTGATCAGCCCGGTTCCGGTCGTCAGCGCCGCGCGTCGAGTGATCGTCCGATGTGCGGTCATCGTCCCATTCTGCCCAAGCCGCTCGAGAGGCGTCGGAGCGACGTCAGGGTGCCAGCATCCCGACCGACCGCGGGCGCACCACGAGCCACAGCGAGAGGATGCCGACCACGGCGCATCCGACCATGACCGACGCCATCGTGGTCGCCGTGATCCCGGCATCCGCCGAGATCAACCCGACCACCGGCGAGATGATCGCCGCCACGCCGAAGTTCGCCGCCCCGAGGATCGACGCCGCGGTGCCGGCGGCCTTGCCGTGCCGGTCGAGGGCGAGCACCTGCACGCAGGGGAAGCTGAACCCGCAGGCCGTCATGAAGAACCACAGCGGGATGACCGTGCCTCAGAAGCCGAGCCCGAGCACATCGAACGCGACGATCGCCGCGCCGGAGACGAGCTGCATCGCCGTCGAGAACGCCAGGACCCACTGCGGCCCGAAGCGCGTCGCCAGCCGGGAGGACACCTGCACGCCGCCGACGACGCCGAGCGAGTTCACCGCGAACAGCAGCCCGTACGCCTGCGGGTCGAGGCCGTGCGTCTGCTGGAACAGGAACGGCGACGCGGACAGGTACGAGAACAGGCCGGAGAAGGTCATCCCGCCGATCACCAGCACCCCGAGGTACACGCGATCGGTGAGCACGCTGCGGTACCGCTGCAGCACGGTCGTCGCCCCGCGCTCGTGACGACGCTCCCGCGGCAGGGTCTCCGGGATGAGCAGCACCGCCGAGACGAGCATGACCGCTCCGTAGCCGGCGAGCACGCCGAAGATGCCTCGCCACGGCATCACCGTGAGCAGCGCCGATCCGATGAGCGGCGCCACCACCGGCGCCACTCCCGACACCAGTGCCAGGCGCGACAGCATCACGACGAGACGCTGCCCGCCGAAGAGGTCGCGTACGATCGCCATCGCCACGACGCCGCCGGCCGCCGCGCCGATGCCCATCAGCACCCGTGCGATGCCGAGCAGCATGAGATCGGGGGCGAACGCCGCGGCGAGGCTGGAGAGCACATGCAGCGCGGTGACCACGATCAGCGGGATGCGGCGGCCGAGCTTGTCGCTGAGGGGCCCCACCACGAGCTGGCCGATCGCGAAGCCGATCATCGTGCCGGTCAGCGTCAGCTGGATCATGGCCGCCGAGGTGGCGAAGTCCTGCTCCAGCTGCGGGAACGCCGGCAGGTACAGGTCGATCGTGAACGGGCCCAGCGCGGTTAGCGCTCCGAGCAGCAGGATGTACGCCGTGCGCCGGCCGCACGGGATCGCGTCGCCCGGATGCAGGACGACCGGTGCGGTCGCCGGATTCCTGCCGAGCGTGCGGATCGCCCCGGTCGGCGGCGTGGCGCGGATGGTGTCGGTGATGGCGCGGATGCTGCCGGTCGGCGTGCGGGAGTGCTCAGTGGGCGTGTCGGAACTCTCGGTGGGCGTGCGGATGCTGCCGGTGGGCGTGCGGAGGTCGGTCACGGAAGGCCTTCACGAGTGGGGGATGCCGGGCCGAATCGTTTCGACTCGGAGGGTTCCATGCTACTCGCGGGCATCCGCTCGTCCGCAACGGGCAGCCAGCGCGCGCCCGTGCGCCCCGCCGTCAGCGGGCGACGCGGGCGAGGCCCTGCTCGAGGTCGGCGATGAGGTCGCTCACGTCCTCGATGCCCACCGACAGGCGGACGACGTTCTCGGGCACGGCGAGCGCGGTGCCGCGCACCGACGCGTGCGTCATCTCCGGCGGGTAGCCGATCAGCGACTCCACTCCCCCGAGCGACTCGGCGAGCTGGAACAGTTCGGTGGACTCCGCGAAGGCGCGGGCCGCCTCGGGTCCGGCGGCGAGCCCCAGCGAGAGCATCCCGCCGAAGGCGCTCATCTGCCGCGCGGCCACCTCGTGCCCGGGGTGCGACGACAGCCCCGGGTAGAACACCTCGGAGAACTCGGGCCGCGCCGCCGCCCACTCCGCGATCGCCGCCGCGTTCTCGGAGTGCTGCCGCATCCGCACCGCGAGCGTCTTGATGCCGCGGGTCGTCAGCCAGGCGTCCAGCGGGGCGGAGACGGCCCCGACCGCGAACTGCTGGAACCCGACCTGCTCGACGAACCGGTCGTCGCCGAACACGACGGCGCCGCCGAGAACATCGGAGTGCCCTCCGAGGTACTTCGTGGTCGAGTGCACGACGAGGTCCGCGCCGAGCGCGAGGGGCTGCTGCAGCGCGGGCGAGGCGAAGGTGTTGTCGACCACGACGATCGCCCCTGCGGCGTGCGCGATCCCGGCGATCTGCGCGATGTCGACGATCTTCAGCAGCGGGTTGCTCGGCGTCTCCAGCCAGACGATCCGGGTCTCCGGCCGCAGCGCCGAGCGCAGGGCGTCGGCGTCGCCGAGTTCGACCGTCGTGGTGTCGATGCCCCACGGCGCGAGCACCCGGGTGAGCAGCCGGTAGGTGCCGCCGTAAACGTCGTTGCCGAGCACGACGTGATCGCCCGGCTTCAGGACGCCGCGCAGCAGCGCGTCCTCGGCGGCAAGCCCCGAGGCGAACGACAGCGCCCGTACGCCGCCCTCGAGCGCGGCGAGCTGCGTCTCCAGCGACGAGCGGGTGGGGTTGCCGGCCCGGTTGTACTCGTAGCCGCCGCGGAAGTTGCCGATGCCGTCCTGCACGTGAGTGGACGACTGGTAGATCGGCGGGATGATCGCCCCGGTCGTCGGGTCCGGCGTCTGGCCGGCATGGATGGCACGGGTGGCGAAGGCGCGGTCGGTCATGTCACTCCTCGGGTCGGTGCTTCCACGCTACGCCCCGCGCCCGGGGCACCCCCGCCCCTCCCGACACAATGTGTCACCAAGTGCTGAGGGAAGCCCCTCCGACCCGCAGTTCGGGACACAGTGTGGCTGGAAGGGCGGGGGCTCAGCGCGACAGGTAGGCCAGCAGGTCCTGGCGGGTGAGCACCGTGTGCGGGCGGCCGTCCTGGGTCACCAGCAGGGCGTCGGCGTCGGCGAGCGCCGCCCTGGCCTGCTCCACGGGCGCGTGCAGACCGACCAGAGGCAGCCGCTCCCCCACATGCCGGCCGACCGGGTCGGCGGGCGTCGCCTCCCCGCGGAACAGCAGGTCCAGCAGGCCGCGCTCATCCACCGTCCCGATCAGCTCGCCCATCATCACCGGCGGCTCGGTGCTGAGCACCACCAGCTGCGAGACGCCGTACTCGCCCATGATGCCGATCGCGTCCAGCACGGTCTCGTCCGGATGCACGTGCACGAGGTCGGGGATCACGGACCCCGACTCCTCCCGCATCCGTGCGCGCACCGCGAGGACGTCGGCCACGGTCCCCGGGCCCTCGTCGTCGCCGAAGCCGTACGCCCGCATCCACGCGTCGTTGAAGATCTTGCTCAGGTACCCGCGCCCGCCGTCCGGCAGCAGCACCACCATCACGGCATCCGCGGGGAGGTCCTTCGCGACGCGAAGCGCCCCCACCACCGCCATGCCGCTGGACCCGCCGACGAGGATGCCCTCCTCGCGCGCGAGCCGGCGGGTCATGGCGAACGCCTCCGCGTCGCTCACCGCCACGATCTCGTGCGGCACCGACGCGTCGTACGCCCCCGGCCAGATGTCCTCGCCGACGCCCTCGACGAGGTACGGCCGCCCGGTGCCGCCGCTGTAGACGCTGCCCTCCGGGTCGACGCCCACGATCCGCACCCGGTCGCCGGACACCTCGCGCAGGTACCGTCCGGTGCCGGTGATCGTGCCGCCGGTGCCGACGCCGGCGACGAAGTGCGTGATCCGCCCCTCGGTGTCCGCCCAGATCTCGGGGCCAGTGGTCTCGTAGTGGCTGCGCGGGCCGTTCGGGTTCTCGTACTGGTTCGGCTTGAACGCGCCGGGGATCTCACGCGCGAGCCGGTCGCTGACGCTGTAGTACGACTCGGGGCTGTCGGCGGGGACGGATGTCGGTGTCACCACCACCTCGGCGCCGTAGGCGCGCAGCACGTCGATCTTGTCCTGCCCCACCTTGTCCGGTACGACGAACACGCAGCGATACCCGCGCTGCTGGGCGACCAGAGCCAGCCCTACACCGGTGTTGCCGCTGGTCGGCTCGACGATGGTCCCGCCCGGACGCAGGTCGCCGGATGCCTCGGCGGCGTCGATGATCCGGCGGGCGATGCGGTCCTTGCTCGATCCGCCCGGGTTCAGGTACTCGAGCTTGACCAGCACGGTGCAGGCGACGCCGTCCGTCACCCGGTTGAGCCGGACCAGGGGCGTGCCGCCGACGAGGTCGGCGACGGATTCCGCGTAGCGCATGCTCTCAGGCTAGACGCGCGGATGCCGGATGGGACTCCCCGTTTCGGGGCGGCTTCTCCCGTTCGGGGCGGGCATCCGCCGCCCCAAGTGCGAGAATCCGCCCCGAACCCGGCTTGGCAACCGTCCGACCCGGCCCGGCATCCGTCTCCGGAGCCGGGCGGGCGGAGCCGGGCCGGGCGGGCGGAGATCAGCCCTTCGTGGCCCCCGCCAGCAGACCGCGGACGAAGAAGCGCTGCAGGGAGAAGAACACGATCAGCGGCACGATGATCGAGATGAAGGTACCCGCCGACTGCAGGAACCAGCGGTTGCCCCATGTGCCCGACAGCGAGTTCAGCGCCTGGGTGATCGGCAGCGCGCCCGGTGCGGCGAAGATCGTCGCCACGAGCAGGTCGTTCCACACCCAGAGGAACTGGAA
Source organism: Microbacterium sp. EF45047 (assembly GCF_028472845.1). NCBI lineage: Bacteria > Bacillati > Actinomycetota > Actinomycetes > Micrococcales > Microbacteriaceae > Microbacterium > Microbacterium sp. EF45047. The sequence goes on from NZ_CP069429.1 coordinate 2,075,925, forward strand.
GATCGCGAACGACGCGATCGCCGGCATCGCCAGCGGCAGGATGATCCGGAAGAACACCTGGCCGTGGCCGGCCCCGTCCACCCGGGCGGCCTCGACGATGTCGCCCGGGATCTCCGCGATGAAGTTGTGCAGCATGAACGTCGCCAGAGGCAGCGCGAAGATCGCGTGCGCGATCCAGACGCGGGCGTAGCTGTAGTTCACGTCGTTCAGGCCGAAGCCCGGGAACACCTGCACATCGCCGATCGTCAGCCCGTCCGAGAACAGGCTCAGCAGCGGGACGAGGGCCATCTGCAGCGGCACGATCTGCAGGGCGAACACGAAGATGAACAGCATGTTCCGGCCCTTGAAGTCGATCCACGCGAACGCGTAGGCGGCCATCGACGCGATCACGATCGGGAACACCGTGGCCGGGATCGTGATCGCGAGCGAGTTCACGAACGCGGCGGCGAGCGTGGTCGAGGTGCCGCCCGAGGTGAGCGCCTCGGCATAGTTCTGCAGCGTGAACGACGGGTCGGTGAACACCGTCCACCATCCGGTCGACTGCGTGTCGGCGCCGGGACGGAAGGAGGTGACGAACAGGCCGAAGGTCGGGATCGTCCAGAACACCGCGATGATGACCGCGGCGATCGTGGCGCCCTTGGACCGCAGCTTCTTGTGGGCGATCGCCTCGTTGCGGCGGGTGTCGCGCGCCACCTGGCGCTTGCTGCGGTTGTCCAGCACGACGGCTTCGGTGGCACTCATCAGCGGATCTCCCTCTGCTTGCGCAGCGATCGGGCGTTGTAGACGATCAGCGGCAGCACGAACAGGAACAGCACCACGGCCAGCGCCGAGGAGTGCCCGTAGCTCTGGAACCGCTGCTGCTGGTTCACCATCTCGAAGCCGAGCACGGTGGTGTCGTCACGTCCGCCGGTCATCACCGCGACGATGTCGTACACCTTCAGCGACGCGATCGTGATGGTCGTCAGCACGACGATGAGCGACGAGCGGATGCCGGGGACGGTGACGTTCCGGAAGCGCTCCCACGCGTTCGCGCCGTCGAGCTCGGCCGCCTCGATCTGCTCGGTGGGCACCGCCTTGATCGCGGCGGACAGGATCACCATGGCGAAGCCGGTCTGCGTCCAGATGAACACGACCAGCAGCATCAGGGTGTTCACGATCGGCTTCACCGCCAGCCAGTTGACCGGGTCGCCGCCGAACAGCGTGACGACCGCGTTCAACAGGCCGAGCTGGTCGCCCTGCCGGTAGTCGTACATGAACTTCCAGATGATGCCCGCGCCGACGAACGAGATCGCCACCGGCATGAACACCAGCACCTTCAGCACCTTCTCGCCGTGCGCGCGGTCGATGAACACCGCATACGCCAGGCCGATCACCACGGAGACGACCGGGGCGAGGATCGCCCAGATCAGCGTGTTGATCACGGATGCCGAGCCGACGGGGTTCGTGAAGACCCAGACGTAGTTCTCGAGGCCGACGAAGTCGGTGCCGGTCTTGTCGAAGAACGACTTCACGAAGGTGGCGATCGCCGGGTAGATCAGCCCGGTCAGCAGCATCACCGCCGCCGGGGCCATGAACAGCACCAGCTGGAACAGGTAGCCGGCGCCCTGCCGCGACCGGTAGTCGGCGAAGAACAGCAGCGCCCCGACGAGCAGGGCGATCGCGACGACGTAGAGCACCGCGTTCGCATACGGACGCAGCAGCATGAACGCCAGCACGGGGATGGCGAGGCATGCGACCAGGCGCATGACGAAGTACCCGCGGCCCGGTCGCGGCGCGAACTCGATGAGCACGAGCAGGATCGCCACGACGACGCCGAAGGCGAGCAGCACGGCCGGGATCTGCAGCAGCGGATGCAGGTTGCCCAGCCACAGGAAGTAGCTGTTCAGCGAGACCCCGATCGTGACCCGTGCCGGGTCCTCCACCGGGGCGCTGAAGATGAGCATGAAGAGCAGTGCGGCGACGAGCACGAAGCCGACGATCACGACGGCACGCGTGATCGCGCGCCCCTTCGGATCAGTGCCGTGCGTCGTCACCGGACTGTCGGTCGTCGCCTCACGGTCGACGGTCGCTTGTGACATGGAGACCCCTTCTGAGTACGGCGCCGGACTCGTCCGGTGCGGATGCGGACGCGGGGTCGGGCACGCGGCCCGACCCCGCGTCGATCAGCAGGTTGAGATCAGCCCTGCTCCGGACTAGTTCTCGTAGCCGGCCTGGATGTCGGAGAGCACCTGCTCGGTGGGCTTCCCGTCGATCCAGTCGACCATCCCCTTCCAGAAGGAGCCAGAGCCGACCGTGGAGGGCATCAGGTCGGACGCGTCGAAACGGAACGTGGTCGACTCGTCCTGGAGGATCGCCATGGACTCCTGCAGGAACTCGCTCGAGGCGAGGCTCGGGTCGGCCTTCTTGTTCGCCGAGATGACACCGCCCAGCTCGACGCGCGCGTCAGCGAACTCCGGGGTCGTCATGAACTCGAGCACCTGCTGGGTGGCCTCGTCGTCGTTGAACGCGGCGACGAACTCGCCGCCACCGGAGACCTGCAGCTCGCCCTCGGTCATGCCCGGGGTGATGAACGCGTAGACGTCGCCGTCCGGCGCCACCGTCGGGGTCTCACCGTCGGCGTTCTTCACGTCGAGGAAGTTCGCCGACAGGAACGACGCCTGGTGGGTGAGCGCGCAGGTGCCGTCGGCGATCTTGGCCGCGACGTCGGCGAACGCGGTGGAGTTGATGCTCTTCACGTCGCCGAACCCGGCGTTCACGTACTCCGGGTTGAGCAGGATGGAGCCGACCGCGTCGAAGGCCTCCTTGATCTTCGGGTCGGTGAACTCCACCTCGCCCGCAGCCCACTGGTCGTAGACCTCGGGGCCGGCCTGGCGCAGGACCAGGTCCTCGATCCAGTCGGTGCCCGGCCAGCCGGAGGCGTCGCCGGAGGCGAAGCCCGCGCACCACGGCGGCTGCCCCGTCTTCTCGCGGATCGTCTCAGTCAGGGTGATCAGCTCGTCCCAGGTCTTCGGGACCTCGACACCCCATTCCTGGAACTTCGCAGGCTGGTACCAGATGTAGCCCTTCAGGTTGGCCAGCATCGGTGCGGCGTAGAAGGTGTCGTCGAACGTGGCGATGTCCTTCCACGCTTCGGACCAGTTCTCGTCGACGGCCTTCTCGACGCTCTCCGGTGCCGGCACGACCTTGCCGGTGTCGACGAGGGTCTTCAGCAGACCCGGCTGCGGGACGATCGCGATGTCCGGCGCGTCACCGCCGGTCACCTTGGTGACGATGTTGCCCTCGAAGCTCTTGTCGCCGGTGTACTCGACGTTGATCCCGGTCTCCTCCTCGAACGCCGCGAAGGACTCGTTCAGGTCGTCCGCCTCGGTGCCGGTGATGCCGCCGGAGATGCGCACCGTCTGCTCGCCGTCGCCGCCGCCACCACCGGTGTCGGCTTCCGCGCATCCGACGAGCGAGACGCCCAGGACCGTCGGGACCGCGAGCGAAGCAAGCAACATGCGCCGCTTGGAAATACTCATTCGTGCCTCCTTGATGTGCGCAGGATCTCTTCCTCACGCGGCGATCGACACCGACCGCCATGGTGACAATCTATTCACCCCTGGTAACGCTTACAACGACCCGCAGGTCACAACCGGCTAACAGATCGCGCCCGCGAGCACCGCCGCAGGCGGAGCGAGACGAAACGCCCCCGCACACGCACGAAGGCCCCGGGCGGACCTCCCCGGTCGTTGAGCGAGCACCGCCGCAGGCGGAGCGAGACGAAACGCCCCCGCACACACACGAAGGCCCCGGGCGGACCTCCCCGGTCGTTGAGCGAGCACCGCCGCAGGCGGAGCGAGACGAAACGCCCCCGCACACGCACGAAGGCCCCGGGCGGACCCGGGGCCTTCATGAAACGCGGTGACGCGGATTACTTGAGGGTGACCGTCGCGCCGGCCTCCTCCAGGGCGGCCTTCGCCTTCTCGGCGGTCTCCTTGTTGGCGCCCTCGAGGACGGCCTTCGGAGCACCGTCGACGACGGCCTTGGCCTCGCCGAGGCCGAGCGAGGTGAGCTCGCGGACGACCTTGATGACCTGGATCTTCTTGTCGCCGGCGGCCTCGAGGACGACGTCGAACGAGTCCTTCTCCTCGGCCTCCTCGGCGGGGGCGCCACCGGCCGGGGCACCCGCGGCGGCAACGGCCACCGGAGCAGCAGCGGTGACGTCGAAGGTCTCCTCGAAGGCCTTCACGAACTCGCTGAGCTCGATGAGGGTGAGCTCCTTGAACGCGTCGAGCAGCTCCTCAGTGCTGAGCTTCGCCATGATGTATCTCCTTGATCGGGGTTTCTATCGCCGCGCCCGGATTCAGGCAGCGGACTCCTGCTTCTCACGCAGCGCCTCGACCGTGCGGACGGTCTTCGACAGCGGTGCCTGGAAGAGTGCGGCTGCCTTCGCCATCGAGGCCTTGAAGAGGCCGGCTGCCTTGGCGAGCAGGACCTCACGGCTCTCGAGGTCGGCGAGCTTGCCGACCTCTTCTGCGGACAGGGCGGCACCGTCGAAGTAGCCGCCCTTGATCACCAGAAGAGGGTGTGCCTTGGCGAAAGCACGCAGACCCTTCGCGACGGAGACCGGGTCACCGTGCACGAAGGCGATGGCGGACGGGCCCTTCAGCTCGTCGTCCAGCGCCGTGATCCCCGCGTTGTTCGCGGCGATCTTGGTCAGCGTGTTCTTCACCACGGCGTATTCCGCGTCCTGACGGATGCTGTTGCGAAGCTCCTTGAGCTCGGCGACCGTCAGACCGCGGTACTCGGTGAGCAGAACGGCGGTCGAGTCCTCGAAGTGCTTCGTGAGCTCGGCGACCGATGCTTCCTTCTGCGCCATGGCCACTCCTTGTGTGTGCGTGATGTCCCACGGCAGTGGGACATCGGCCTCGACCCCGGGCGCACGGCAAAGAAAAACGCTCCGGCGCAAGCGCACGGAGCGGTGGACAGGAGGAATCCTGAATCGTTCGTGTCACCTGCGCGGGCCCCTGCTCAGCAGTGCTTCGATCCCCGTGCTCGCGCACGACGATGACCGGCGGTCTTCGGTTACGACAACTCTAACGGCTCCCCGCCCGCTCGCCAAATCGGCGGGGGTTCCGCGCGCGACGGCCCGCAGGCTAGCGTGGCGTGCATGACCGACGAGACGACGCTCGTGCTCTTCGGGGCATCCGGCGACCTGGCATCCCGCCTGCTCCTGCCGGCCCTCGGCCAGCTGCTCAGCACCGAACCCGACCGCTCGGTGCGGCTGCTCGGGTCCAGCACCGAGGACTGGACAGACGCGGATCTGCAGCGGGTCGTCGACACGGCATTCGCCGCGGCGAAGGCGGAATCGGCGCTCGACCGCATCCGCGTCGAGTACGTCCGCTGCGACATCACGGATGCCGCCGAGCTCGCCGCCCTGCTCGAACGCGCGCCGGACGCCGCCGCGCTGTACTTCGCGGTGCCGCCGGCGGTCACCGCGAAGGCATGCGAGGCGCTGAACTCCGAGATGCTGCCGCCGGGGGTCATGCTCGCCCTCGAGAAGCCGTTCGGGGTCGACGAGGAGAGCGCCCGCGCGCTGAACGAGCGGCTGGCGAGGATCGTGCCGGAGAACCAGGTGTTCCGCATCGACCACTTCCTCGGCCGCTCCAGCATCCTGAACCTGCTCGGCGTGCGCTTCGCGAACCGCCGCGTCGAGCCGATCTGGTCGGCCGAGCACATCGAGTCGGTGACGCTCGTGTACGACGAGAAGCTCGGACTCGAGGGCCGCGCCGGCTACTACGACAAGGCGGGCGCCCTGGTCGATATGATCCAGAGCCACCTGCTGCAGCTGCTCGCCGTCGTGGCGATGGACCGCCCGGAGGCGCTCGACGAGCACGACTTCCGCGAGGCGACCACGCGGGTGCTCCGCGACGTGCACGTCTGGGGCGACGATCCGGTGCGCTCCTCGCGCCGCGCCCGCTACACGGCCGGCGAGATCGACGGCGCCGCACGGGTCGACTACCTCGAGGAGCCGGGCGTGGATCCGGCCCGCGACACCGAGACCCTGGCCGAGGTCGATCTCGAGGTGCGCAGCGACCGCTGGCGCGGGGTGCCGTTCACGCTCCGCTCCGGCAAGGCCATGGGCGCGAAGTTCGCCGAGGTCGCGGTGTTCTTCCGCCCGGTCGAGGCGATCCCGCGCGGGTTCACCGGCTCCGCACCCGGCGAGGTGATGCGGTTCACGCTCGGCCCGGACCGGATGTCGATCGAGATGAACGTGAACGGCCCGGGCGACCCGTTCGAGCTGGATCGGGCGACCCTCACCGCCGAACTCGGCCCGGGGGCGCTGCAGGCGTACGCGGAGGTGCTCGCCGGCATCCTGGATCGCGACGCGACGCTCGCGGTGCGCGGGGACGCCGCGGAGGAGTGCTGGCGGATCGTCGCGCCGGTCCTGGAGGCGTGGCGCCGCGGCGAGGTGCCGATGCAGGAGTACCCGGCGGGCTCGCGCGGCCCGGCCGACTGGCCGTCCAAGCGCTGAGGCCGGCGGCCCCGCGCCGGCGCGCACGTGACAGCGGCGGATGCCCGGCACGCCGAGGATCCGGCGCGGGCGTGTCGGCGGTCCGGGGGTAGCGTGGAGGGGTGACCCCGGAACTCCAAGCGCGCATCGTGGCGGACTCCCGCGACCGCGTCGCGTGGCTCCGCGCGAGGGCCAGGGGGATCACCGCCACCGACGTCGCCGGGCTCTCCAGCGAGGCGTCGATCGCGCGTGCGGCGGACGCCAAGCTGGGCCGCGGCCCGCGCTTCGGCGGCAACGCGTACACCGACCACGGCCGCCGTCGCGAGCCCGAGATCGCGTCCTGGGTCGCCGCGACGCACGGCATCCTGCCCTCCACCGCACTGTTCTGCGCCGAACGCGAGCGGCGCCACCTGGCCACCCCGGACGGGATCCGCGTCGACGGCGAGGGCCGGGTGCTGCTCGCCGAGATCAAGACGACGAACAAGTCCTGGCGCAGCATCCCGCGCACCTACCTGCGCCAGGTGTGGTGGCAGCAGCATGTGCTCGGCGCCGAGCGGACCCTGTTCGTCTGGGAGGAGCACGACGACTTCAGCCCGGTGCACGACGAGCCGAAGGCGGTGTGGATCGACCGCGACGAGCGCGAGATCGCGCGCCTCGTCGGCCTCGCCACCCGCCTGATCGACGAGCTCTACCAACGCACCACCGGTCAGCGCCCGCCGGCCGCCGCGCCGGCATCCGTCGAGAGCCGCCTGGAGTCCCTCCGCGAGCGCGACATGTTCCGCGCCCTCGCCCTCGCCGACTGACCCGCGCCTCTCCCCTGCGCCCGTCGCGCGCGGAACCACGCTGTTCACGCGGAACCACGCGGCCTCGGCGAATCCGACGGTTCCGCGTGAACATCGTGGTTCGCGGCGCCTGGAGTCCCGGTCAGCGCAGCGGCGCGAGCCGGCGGCGCGCCTCGGCGGCGATCTCCGCGCCGATCGCGTCGAGGAGCGGCGAGCGCAGATTCCACTGCTGCCAGTAGAGCGCCACGCGGGTCGGCTCGCCGCCGAGGTCGACGAGATCGGCGGATGCCGGCGAGGCCTGCGGCTCCGGGATGAGCCCCCACCCCAGCCCGAGCTCGACCGCCCTCGCGAAGTCGTACGAGGCGGGCACGTAGTGCCGCGGCACCGCCCACGGGTCCACGCCGCGCGCCCGCAGCCAGTCGTGCTGCAGGGTGTCGCGCCGGTCGAAGTCGACGAACGGCGCTCGGGCGAGCGCCTCCGGGGTGGCGCCGTCGGGCAGCCAGCGCTCGGCATACGCGCGCGTGGCCATCGGCCGGTACTCCAGCACGCCGAGGCCGGTGACGAGGCACCCGCCCACCGGCTTCGCCTCCGAGGTGACCGCCGCCATCACCTCCCCGGACTCGAGCAGCCGCGCGGTGTAGTTCTGGTCGTCGCGGTGCAGGTCGAAGTCGACGTCGTGCTCCTCGGCCAGGCGGGCGATCGGCGGCAGGAACCAGGTCGCCATCGAGTCGGCGTTTACCGCCAGCGGGATGCGGATGCGGGGCGCCTCGCCGCCGTCCGGGCGCAGGCCGAACGCGGTGACCGTGTCGTGCTCGAGCAGCGCGATCTGCCGCGCCAGGCGGACCAGCGCCTCCCCGGCCTCGGTGGCGCGCACCGGTTTGGAGCGCACCAGCACCACCCGGCCGAGACGCTGCTCCAGGGCCTTGATCCGCTGGCTGATCGCGGACGGCGTGACATGCAGGCGCCGCGCGGCGGCGTCGAAGCTGCCCTCGTCGATCACGGCCGCGACGGTCGCGGCGAGCTGGGCGTCGATCTGCACATGAATCATGCTAATGCCGAGGCAGGATTCATAACTGGCGTTCAGGTGAACCGAAACCTAGCGTGGAGGCATGCTCACCGTTCTCGCGGGTCTCGGACTCGGCCTCTCCCTCATCGTCGCCATCGGCGCGCAGAACGTCTTCGTGCTGCGCCAGGGCCTCCGGCGGGAGCACGTCCTGCCCGTGGTCGTGATCTGCGCGGTGTCGGATGCCGTGCTCATCGCCGCCGGTGTGGCCGGCCTCGGCTACATCGTGCAGCAGGCGCCGTGGCTGGTGACGATCGCCCGCTGGGCGGGCGCGGTCTTCCTCGTGACCTACGGCGTGATGGCGGCACGGCGCGCCTGGCGCGGCGACGGCAGCCTGCAGGTGGACGCCTCCCCCTCCTCCGCCGGCCTCTCGACCGCCGACGCCGGCGCGGCATCCGCTCCGACATCCGGCGGCACCGCGACGATGACCCGCACCCGCCTGGCGCCCGTGATCGGCACGGTGCTCGCGCTCACCTGGCTGAACCCGCACGTCTACCTCGACACGGTCCTCATGCTGGGTTCCGTGGCCGCCACGCACGGCGAGGAGCGCTGGCTGTTCGCGGCGGGGGCGATGACGGCGAGCGTGCTGTGGTTCGCCGGGCTCGGCCTCGGCGCGCGTCACCTCGGACGCTGGCTGCGCACGCGGCGGGCGTGGCGGATGCTGGATGCCGGGATCGCCGTGGTCATGGTGGTGCTCGGCGTCGGCCTGGTGCTGCCGGTCCTCGGCGGCTGACCCGGCCGGCGTCGGGCCCCGACCGACGGTCGTCGGGCTCCCGACCGACGGTCGTCGGGCTCCCAACCGACGGTCGTCGGGCTCCCGACCTACCCCCCGTCGAGCGGGCGCAGGATGCGGGTGAGGAACCGGCGGGTGCGCTCGTGCGCGGGAGCCGTGAACAGCTGCGCGGGCGGCCCCTCCTCGACGACCACGCCGTGATCCAGGAAGAGGACGTGGTCGGCGGCCTCGCGGGCGAAGCCGAGCTCGTGGGTGACGACGATCATCGACCAGCCCTCGTCGGCCAGCTCCTTGATCACCAGGAGCACCTCGCCGACGAGCTCCGGGTCGAGGGCGCTGGTGGGCTCGTCGAAGAGCAGCAGCTCGGGCCGCAGGGCGAGGGCGCGCACGATGCCCACCCGCTGCTGCTGCCCGCCGGAGAGCTCGTGCGGATAGGCATCCTGCCTACCCTCGAGCCCGACGCGGGCGAGGAGCTGCTGCGCCTCGGCGACCACCTCGTCCTTGGGCCGCCGCTGCACCCGCCACGGACCCTCGATCACGTTCTGCAGCACGGTCATGTGCGGGAACAGGTTGTGGTGCTGGAAGACCATCGCCGACCGATCACGCAGCGCGAAGCGCTCGGCCGGGGTGATGCCGCCGGCGAAGTCGACCCGGGTGTCGGCGATCGACAGCGTCCCGGCGTCCGGGATCTCGAGGCCGTTCAGCGAGCGCAGCACGGTGGTCTTGCCGGAGCCGCTGGGGCCGATCAGCACGACCACCTCGCCGCGGTGCAGCGTGAGGTCGATGCCCTTGAGCACCTCGGTGCCGCCGAAGCTCTTGTGCAGGCCCTGTGCGGTCAGCAGCGGGGTGCCGCCGAACGTCCTATCGCGCGACATGACGATCCAGCCTCTTCTCCAGCAGGTTCTGCAGCCCGGACAGCACCAGGCAGATCACCCAGTAGACCAGGGCGGCGGCGAGGTACACGATCATGAACCGCTGCGTCGACGAGGCGATCTGCTGACCGATCCGGAACAGCTCGGTGACGAGGATGAGGGATGCCAGCGAGGTGTCCTTCACCAGCGAGATGAACGTGTTCGACAGCGGCGGCACCGACACTCGCGCCGCCTGCGGCAGGATCACCCGGCGCAGGGTCCGGGCCCGCCCCATCCCGACGGTGTAGGCGGCCTCCCACTGCCCCTTCGGCACCGAGAGGATGGCGGCGCGCACCACCTCGGCGGCGTACCCGCCCACGTTCAGCGAGAAGGCGACGATGGCGCTCGGCCACGGGTCGACGAGGAGCCCGATCGAGGGCAGGCCGTAGAAGATCACGAACAGCTGCACCAGCAGCGGCGTGCCGCGGATGACGGAGATGTAGCCCCGGGCGAGGCCCGAGACGAGCGGCCGGGTGGAGATCCGCATCAGCGCGATCCCGATCGCGATGACCAGCCCGAGCGCGAACGAGATCACCGCGAGCGGGATCGACCCGGTGATGCCCGCGAGCGCCAGCGGGCCCAGCGAGCCGAGGAAGAGCTCCCAGCCGTCCATCCGCTACTGCGTGACGTCGGCGCCGAAGTACTTCTCGCTGATCTCGGCGAGCGTCCCGTCGGCCCGCAGCTCCTCCAGTGCGCCGTCGATCGCCTCGACCAGCGCCTTCTTGTCCTTGGTGAAGACGAAGGCCTGCTCGCCGGCCTCCTCGGTCTCGGCGGCGATCTTCAGCCCGGTCGGGCCGTCGGTCTTCTCGTAGTCGAGGTAGGTGAGCTTGTCGTTGATCGTGGCGTCGACGCGCCCCTGCTGCAGCAGGGCGACGGCCTGCGCCCAGCCCTCGACGGCCTCCACGTTCGCGCCCGACTCGACGGCCAGGTCGTACCAGTTGCTGGTGAGGGACTGCGCGGTGGTCTTGCCCTTGAGGTCGTCGAAGGAGGAGATCGAGTCGTCGTCCTCGAGGGTCACGATGACGCCCGGAGAGACGGTGTACGGCTCGCTGAACAGGTAGTTCGCCTCGCGCTCCTCGTTGATGGTGACCTGGTTGGCGATGAGGTCGAAGCGCCCGGCGTCGAGTCCTGCGAAGATCGCATCCCACTGCGTCTCCTTGAACTCGATCTCGAGGTCGAGCTTCTCGGCGACCGCTTCGATGATCTCCACGTCGTAGCCGACCAGGTCACCGGTGCCGCCGTCCTCGTGGTAGCTGAACGGACGGTAGGTGCCCTCCGTGGCGACGGTGAGGGTGCCGGGGGTGACCAGTCCGAAGTCGTCGCCGCCGGCATCCGCGGTGCTGCTCGGCTCGGAGCTGCCGCCGCACCCGGCGAGGGCGAGGGCGGTGACGGCGAGGGCTGCGACGGCGGTGAGGCGGCGGACCATGGGCGATCTCCTGTGTCTCGGGTGAGGCGGCGCTCTCGGATGAGGGCGCGTTCGCGCGTGATCCAGCGTACGCAGGTTGCGGCGACCCGGCCGCATCCTGTGACGGCGCGTGACATCAGGCGGGACCGGGCACCGGTGGGGACGGCACCGGCGCCCGGAACGCGGAAGAGCCCCCGCCGAGGCGAGGGCTCTTCGTGCCGGGTGTCAGCGTCAGATGGCGTTGACGTCCAGCGGGATGCCGGGGCCGAACGTGGTCGACACGGCGCCCTTCTGGATGTAGCGGCCCTTCGAGCTGGACGGCTTCAGGCGCACGATCTCCTCGAGCGCGGCCTTCAGGTTCTCGTCGAGCTGCTCGGCCGAGAACGAGGCCTTGCCGACGATGAAGTGCACGTTGGCGTGCTTGTCGACGCGGAACTCGATCTTTCCGCCCTTGATCTCCTCGACGGCCTTGGCCGGGTTCGGGGTGACGGTGCCGGTCTTCGGGTTCGGCATCAGGCCGCGGGGGCCGAGCACCTTGCCGAGACGACCGACCTGGCCCATGAGCTCCGGGGTCGCGACGGCGGCGTCGAAGTCGGTCCAGCCGGCGGCGACCTTCTCGATGAGCTCGGTGCCGCCGACCTCGTCCGCACCCGCGGCGAGAGCGGCCTCAGCGGCCGGGCCGTTCGCGAACACGATGACGCGGGCGGTCTTGCCGGTGCCGTGCGGGAGCATGACGGTGCCGCGCACCATCTGGTCGGCCTTGCGCGGGTCGACCGAGAGCTTCAGCGCGACCTCGACGGTCGAGTCGAACTTCGCCGAACCGGTCTCCTTCGCCAGAGCGACGGCCTCGGTGGGCGTGTAGTAGCGGTCCGCCTCGATCTTCGCGGCGGCAGCCTTGTAAGCCTTGGACTTGGTAGCCATTGTTCCTATCCCCCTCAGTCCTCGACCGTGATGCCCATGGAACGGGCGGTGCCGGCGATGATCTTCGACGCGGCCTCGATGTCGTTCGCGTTGAGGTCGGGCTGCTTGGTCTCGGCGATCTGGCGCACCTGCTCCTTGGTCAGCTTGCCGACCTTGGCGGTGTGCGGGGTGGCCGAGCCCTTCTGCAGGCCGGCGGCCTTCTTGATGAGCTCCGCGGCCGGCGGGGTCTTCAGGACGAAGGTGAAGCTGCGGTCCTCGTAGACGGTGATCTCCACGGGGATGACGTTGCCGCGCTGCGACTCGGTCGCGGCGTTGTACGCCTTGCAGAACTCCATGATGTTGACGCCATGCTGACCGAGCGCGGGGCCGATCGGCGGCGCCGGGTTGGCGGCACCGGCGTTGATCTGAAGCTTGATCAGGCCGGTCACCTTCTTCTTCGGTGCCATTCTCTTTCCTTTCGTCGAGCGGATGCCGCGGCATCCGTTCTCCCGCGAATCCGGCATCTCCGGACCGCGGTCGCCTGCGCGCACGCATGAGCGCGCACACAAACCACAACAGTCTACCGGATCGGCACGGATGCTCGAGTCCGCGCCGATCCGCGGCAACCACTTCGGGGGTCGACACGCCACACCTCGGTCGGATCCGGCGATGTGGTCCGTCAACCGGCGTGTCGACCCCCGATTCGTCACGGGGCCGCCGGATGCTACGCGTCGCGGTATCGCGCCACGATGCGCTCCCCGAGCATCCGCAGCCCGACGCGGACCTCGGCCGGCTCGACGACCTCCGCCACGTCGACCCAGCCCGCCAGCTGCTCCGCGAGCGCGTCCGCGCGACGCGCACTCACCTCCACCCGCACCCGGCTCGGCGCCTCGGCGCTCGCGCCGTGGTCGAGCAGGCGGGCCTGCACCCCGAAGCGGTCGCACAGCGCCCGCACCGCCCACGCGTCGACCTCCACGACGGCACGGACAGCGCCGCGCAACCCCTCCACCCGCTCGACCATGCGCGCCCACGTCGCGGCGGCGTCGAAGTCGGACGGCGGCAGTCCGGGTAGGTCGAGCGGTTCGAGCGACGAGAGACGGTCGACGCGGTAGGTGCGCAGTCCGCTCTCGTCGGCGGCATCCGTCCCGCGCTGCGCCGGCGCGCCGAGCAGGTACCAGCGTGCACCGCGGCTGCCCACGACGAGCGGCACGAGTTCGACCGTCGCCGGACCCCGTGAGCCGTCGTAGTCGAACCGCACGCGGATGCGCCGTGCGATCGCTCGCTGCAGCACCGCCACCTTGGCGGGGTCGTCGGGCGCGGAGCTCTCACCCCACGGCACGTCTCGCACGGTCGCCTCGGCGATCCGCTGCGCTCCTTCACGAAAGGGCGCGGGGACGGCGCGGACGAGCTTGCGGAGAGCGGCCACGCGGTCAGGTCCTGCCCCGAGACTCTGGGTCAGACCGGCCAGAAGAGCGGTGACCTCGGTCTCGGTGAGGCCGGTCAGGTCGGTGCGTGCCCCGCCGATCAGCTGCCAGCCCCCGCCCCTCCCCCGGGTCGGATAGATCGGCACGCCCGCCATCGCCAGCGCCTCGAGGTCGCGGCGCGCCGTCGGCACCGAGACCTCGAGCTCGGCCGCGAGCTCGGCGGCCGTGATCCGGGCGCGCCCCTGCATCAGCAGCAGCGCCTGGATGAGGCGATCGGCGCGCATTCGGAATCCGTCCCGCGAGAAGTGATCAAAGGGTGATCACTTCAACGTCGAGCATAGAAGCATCCGCACCTCGCCAGAAGGAGAACCGACATGTTCCGTGGACTCGCCAACCTCAACCTCGTGGCCGACGACATGGCCGCCGCCATCGACTGGTACACCCGCGTGTTCGACGCGCCGCCGTACTTCGTCCGCCCCGAGCAGGGCCCGCCCAGTACGCCGAGTGGCGCTTCGGCGACGACGAGGACGAACTCGCCCTGATGGACGCGCGCTTCCGACCTGCTCTCCCGCAGCCCGGCGGCGCGCTCGTCAGCATGCATGTGGATGACATCCGGGCGGCCTTCGACCGCTTGATCGCGCTCGGGGCGCAGCCCTTCGACCCGGTCACGCAGCGGGGCGAGGGCTGGTGGTCGGCATCCGTCAGCGACCCGTTCGGCAACCTGCTGGGCCTCGTCCAGAGTCCGCACTGGGCCGCACGGCACGCCGGCTGACGAGCATCCGCCGGCGCATCGTGCCCCGGGCGCTTCGCACGGATGCGGCGGCGCACGCGTCCCGGGCAACCACTTCGGGGGTCGACACGCCACATGTCGGTCGGGTTCGGCGATGTAACCCGCCAACTGGCGTGTCGACCCCCGATCCGTCACGACGGCGCCGACGGCCGTCGGATGCAGGAACGGCCGCCCCCGGAGGAGCGGCCGTTCCAGTGACGGGTCAGAACCGTCAGAGCATCTTGGTGACCTGGTCGAACGACAGCTCGACCGGGGTCTCGCGCTCGAACAGCGACACGAGCACGGTGAGCTTGCCGCTCTCCGGCTTGATCTCGCTGATCGTGCCGGGAAGACCCGCGAACGAGCCCTCCTTGATCGTGATGGTCTCGCCGACCTCGAAGTCGACCTCGGCCAGCACCGGGCGGGCGACCGCGGTGCCGCCCTTGGCGGCGATGGACTTCGCGGTGGGGACGTCCTTGACCTCGACGAGCGGCTTCAGCATGTTGAAGGCCTCTTCGAAGCGCAGCGGGGTCGGGTTGTGCGCGTTCCCGACGAAGCCGGTCACGCCCGGCGTGTGCCGCACGACCGACCAGGTGTCCTCGTTCAGCTCCATGCGCACCAGCACGTAGCCGGGGATGCGCACGCGGTTGACCATCTTGCGCTGGCCGTTCTTGATCTCGACGACGTCCTCCATCGGGACCTCGACCTGGTAGATCTCGTCCTCGACCTCGAGCGTCGACTTGCGCTGCTCGATGTTGGCCTTCACCTTGCGCTCGAAGCCGGCGTAGGAGTGGATCACGTACCACTTGCCGGGCAGCATCCGAAGCTCGGCGCGGAAGGCCTCGTACGGGTCCTCCTCCGCGTCGGACTCGTCGTCCGAGGTCTCCGCGTCGCCGTTCACGTCGGGCCCGTCGTACGGGTCCACTTCGTCCGCGGCCGCGGCCTCGAGCTCGGCGGCCTCTTCGGCGACCGAATCGTTGAGGACTTCAGCGGCGGCCTCAGCCTCAGCCGCTTCGTCCAGGTTGAGAGCGTCGTTCACGATCGCGTCCGCCTCCGGGTCTTCGATGTCGATGTCTTCGTCCGCGCCGTCGAACTCCTCGCCGTCGCCCTCGATGTGGAGGGCGATGTGCTCGGCCGAGGTCGACGAGCGCTCCTGCTCTGCGAGGACGTTGCCCTCCTGGGCCTCGTCCTCCTCGCTGGACTGCTCTGCCGCGGTGGCCCAGTCTGCGTCGTCGGAATATCGTTCAGACACGTTGCTTCTTTCCGTTCACTGCGACGGCTGGCAGGCGGTCCCTGAGCCCGTCGAAGGGTGCGTCAGCTGCCGGGCACTCCGAACACGTAGTGGGTCAGCATTCCGAAAAGCCAGTCGAGGCCGGAGACCAGACCCATCACGATCAGCACGAACACCAGCACGACGAGCGTGAACTTGACCAGTTCCTTGCGGGTCGGGGTGACGACCTTGCGCAGTTCGCTGATCACCTGGCGGAAGAACAGGGCGATGCGGCCGAAGAAGCCGAGCTTCGAGTCGCGCAGGGCTCCTGCCCCGGCCGTGACGACCTCGCCGCGCGCTTCGTCCTGATCCATCCTGCGTGTACCTTTCGTGAGTCAGCATCGCGCTGACGCGCAGGGCGGACAGGAATCGAACCTGCAACCTGCGGTTTTGGAGACCGCTGCTCTGCCAATTGAGCTACCGCCCTAGAGATCCGTCGGATCCCTGGGTCCTCATCCTCCTCGCGACCGGATCCCGGGCACGGCGAAAGTATCGGACAACTGCCTGTCCAGTGTACGCCATGCGCACCCCCGCTCCGAACCGAGGCGGCTCCGCGCGCGTTCGCTCTCCGCGTGACGATGCCCAGGCGTGATCCGGATGCCGCGACGCGACGGCGGATGGGCACGGCGGAGCATCGCGCGGTGCCCGCCGCACCTTGACGGTGCGCGGGAACGCCGGAGGGGGCGGATGCCGCGCGGCATCCGCCCCCTCCGGTCCGATCTCACGCCTTGCGGATGAGCTTCTTGTTCACGAACTCGTCGGCGGCCAGCAGACCCAGCTCCCGCGAGGTGCCGCTGCGCTTGACGCCGCCGAACGGCAGCTCGGGGCTGTCGGCGAGGACGAGGTTGACGTAGACCATGCCCGCCTCGATGCTGTTGGCGACGCGCTCGGCCTGCTCCTCATCCGTGGTGAACACGTACGAGCCCAGCCCGAACGGCGTGTCGTTGGCGAGCTTGACGGCCTCCGTCTCGTCGGCGACGCGGTACACGACCCCGGCCGGGCCGAACAGCTCCTCACGGTACACGTCCATCTCCGGCGTGACGTCGGCGAGCACGGTGGGGGCGAAGAACGCCCCGTCGCGGGTGCCGCCGGTGAGCACCGTCGCGCCCTGCGCCACGGCGCGGTCGATCTGCTCCTGCAGGCGCTCGGCGGCGGCGAGCGACGACAGCGGGCCGAGGACGGTGTCCTCCTGGGTCGGGTCCTCCGCCTTCACCGCCGAGAGCGAGGCGACGAACTTCTCCACGAACGCGTCGTACAGCTCGTCGACGACGATGAAGCGCTTCGCGCCGTTGCAGGACTGACCATTGTTGTCCAGGCGGGCGTCGACGGCGGCCTGCACGGTCGCGTCGAGGTCGTTCGTGGAGAGCACGATGAACGGGTCGGAGCCGCCGAGCTCGAGCGCCACCTTCTTCAGGTTGCGGCCAGCCACCTCGGCGACGGCCGCACCGGCGCGCTCGGAGCCGGTGACCGAGACGCCGTGCACGCGCGGGTCGGCGATGATGGCCGCGGCCTGCTCGTTCGTGGCGTACACGTTCACGTAGCCGCCGTCCGGCAGGCCGGCGTCGGAGTAGATGGCCTCGAGGGCGGCCGCGGACTCCGGGCACTGCGGGGCGTGCTTCAGGATGATCGTGTTGCCCACCGCGAGGTTCGGCGCGGCGAAGCGCGCGACCTGGTAGGCCGGGAAGTTCCACGGCATGATGCCCAGCAGTGCGCCCAGCGGCGCACGGCGGATCACCGCGGTCCCCTCGCCGAGGATGTCGAGGGGCTGGTCGCCGGTGATCTTGTCGATGTTGTCCGCGTAGAACTCGACGATGTCGGCGGCGAAGTCCACCTCGCCCAGGGCCGCCGCGATCGGCTTGCCCATCTCGCGGACCATGATCGCGGCGAGCTCCTCGCGGCGCTCCCGGTGCAGCTCCGCGATGCGGCGGATCACCGCAGCGCGCTCGGCGGGGACGGTGGCGCCCCAGGTCGCCGCGGCGGCCGCGGCCCGGGCGACGGCGTCGTCGATCTGGGCGTCGGTGAAGGTGTCGTAGGTCGCCACGGTCTCGCCGGTGGCGGGATTGACGACGGCGTAGTCGGTCATTTTCTCTCCTGTGGTGTGCGTTTCGTCTCGGTCGCTGCGCTCCCTCGCTCAACGACCGGGGGATGGTGTGCGTTTCGTCTCGGTCGCTGCGCTCCCTCGCTCAACGACCGGGGGATGATGTGCGATTCGTCTCGGTCGCCGGTGTCAGCCGCTCCGCGACCGGGACCGCCGCCCGCGACGGAGTCAGCTGTTGGGGATGAGCGTGTACTTGGTGGACAGGTACTCGTGGATTCCCTCGAACCCGCCCTCGCGGCCGATGCCGGACTGCTTGACGCCGCCGAACGGCGCGGCCGCGTTGGACACGACGCCCACGTTGAGACCCATCATGCCGGTCTCCAGCGCGTCGATCATGCGGTGACCGCGGGCGAGGTCCTCGGTGTAGACGTACGAGACCAGCCCGTACTCGGTGTCGTTCGCCAGGCGCACGGCCTCGGCCTCGTCGGTGAACGTGGCGATCGCCAGCACCGGGCCGAAGATCTCCTCGCGCAGGATCGCGCTGCCGGCGACCACGTCGGTGAGCACGGTGGGCTGGTAGAAGGTGCCCTCGCCCTCGAGCGCCTTGCCGCCGGTGAGCAGGGTCGCCCCGCGCTCGACGGCGTCGCCGACCAGCTCGGACGCCTTGGCGACGGCATCCGCGTCGATGAGCGGGCCGATGGCGACGCCCTCCTCGGTGCCGCGGCCGACCTTCATCGCCTGCACGCGCTCGGTGACCTTGCGCGCGAACTCCTCTGCGACGTCCTTGTGCACGATGAAGCGGTTCGCCGCGGTGCACGCCTGGCCGATGTTGCGGAACTTCGCCGCGAGGGCGCCGTCCACGGCCTTGTCCAGGTCGGCGTCCTCGAACACGACGAACGGGGCGTTGCCGCCGAGCTCCATCGACACCCGCAGCACGCCCTCGGCGGCCTGCGAGATGAGCTTGCGGCCCACCTCGGTGGAGCCGGTGAACGACAGCTTGCGCAGGCGCGGGTCGGCGATGATCGGGCCGGACAGCGCGCTGGAGCGCGAGGTCTGCACCACGTTCACGACGCCGGCGGGCAGGCCCGCCTCCTCCAGCAGCGTGGTGAAGTACATCGTGGTCAGCGGGGTCAGCGCCGGGGGCTTGATGACGACCGTGCATCCGGCGGCGAGGGCCGGCGCGATCTTGCGGGTGGCCATCGCGAACGGGAAGTTCCACGGCGTGATGAAGAACGACGGGCCGACCGGTCGCTGCGAGACGACCATCCGGCCGGTGCCCTCCGGGTTCAGGCCGTAACGACCGGTGATCCGGACCGCCTCCTCGCTGAACCAGCGCAGGAACTCGCCGCCGTAGATGACCTCGCCGCGCGCCTCGGCGAGCGGCTTGCCCATCTCCAGCGTCATCAGCAGCGCCAGGTCCTCCTTGCGCTCCTGCACCAGGTCGAAGGCGCGACGCAGGATGTCGCTGCGGGTGCGGGGGGCGGTCGCCGCCCACGCCTCCTGCGCGGCCACGGCGGCGTCGAGGGCGCGGATGCCGTCGGCCGGGGTGGCGTCGGCGATGGAACGGATCACGGCGCCGGTCGACGGGTCGTGCACGTCGAAGGTGCGCCCCTCCTCGGCGTCGATCCACTCCCCTCCGATGAAGAGGCCGGTGGGCACGCGGCTGAGGAGGTCCTGTTCAGTCGATGCAAGTGCAGTGCTCATAATCGTCTCGATTCTGTGGGGATGAGGGTCAGCGGCGGGTGAGGCTGGGCGGCGCTTCCTTGCTCAGCGTCTCACCGCGGAAGAAGGCCGGGCGGCGGACCGCCTGCCAGAACATGATCGCGACGCCCGCCAGGATGATCCCGACACCGAGCACGAACACGAGGCCGACGCCGCCGATGCTGGATCCGCTGCCGTAGGCGGGATCCATCGAGTCGATCAGCGTGGTCACGAACAGCACGGCGAGGATGCCGCCGCCGACGAGCGGGAACAGGAACGTGAAGAAGAAGCTCCGCGCCGAGTCGAACCACTGCCGGCGGAAGTACCACACGCAGGCGAACGCGGTGAGCCCGTAGTAGAAGCAGATCATCATGCCGAGCGACAGGATCGTGTCGGTGAGGACGCTCTCGCTGAGCAGGCGCATCACGGCGTAGAAGACGGATGCCACGACCGCCGACACGATGGTGGCGTAGCCAGGGGTGAAGAACCGCGGGCTCACCTTCGCGAACTTCGGCGGCAGCGCGCCGTAGTAGCCCATCGCCAGCAGCGTGCGGGCCGGGCCCACGGCGGTGGACTGCAGCGAGGCGGCCGAGCTGGACAGCACGGCGAGCGACACCAGGAACGCCAGCGGGCCGAGCACCGGGTCGGACAGCGCGAAGAACACGTTGGCCGAGATGTCCTCGTTCGCCAGCCCCAATGCGCCGGTGCCGACCCCGGCGAACATGATCAGGCCGATCGACAGCAGCAGGTAGAGGCTCACCACGACGACCACGGTCAGCATCGCGGCCCGGCCCGGGGTCTTCTCGGGGTTCTTCGTCTCCTCGTTCATGGTGAGCACGACGTCCCAGCCCCAGAAGATGAAGATGGACAGCGAGAGGCCGGCGGCGAGGGCGCTGAACGTGGGCACCTCGAACGGGTTGAACCACGACCACGAGAACGCGGTCGGCTCCGGCGCCTCGCCGTTGACCACCTTCACGATCGCGACGATCGCGAACAGCACGAGCACGGCGACCTGGAAGCCGACGAGCACGTACTGCACCTTCTGGGTGGTCTGCATGTCGCGGTACGTCACCAGCGTGGCGCCGAGCATGAACAGCAGGCAGACGGACACGTTGATGAGCGGGTTGAAGGCGAGGTCCGCGATGCCGGGGTTGCCGCTGAGCTGGGCGATCAGCAGGAAGAGGAACTCCACCGCGATGCCGGCCAGGTTGGACAGCACGATCACTGTGGCCGCGACCAGGCCCCAGCCGGTCATCCAGCCGATCCACGGGCCGAAGGCCCGCACGCCCCACGTGAACGAGGTGCCGGAGTCGGGCATGACGCGGTTGAGCTCGCGGTATCCGAACGCGGTCAGCAGCATCGGGATGAAGCCGACCAGGATGATGGCGGGCACCTGGGTGCCGACCACCGCGACCGTCGGGCCGAGCGACGCGGTGAGGGTGTAGGCGGGGGCGATGGTGGAGACGCCGATGACCACGGCGCCGAGCACGCCGACCGCCCCGGCGCGCAGGCCCTTCTGCGAGATGCCGGTGGTGACCGGGTCGGACACGTCGTTGTGCGTGAACTGGGACATGGGAAGGTTCAAGCCTCTCCGGCCGCCCGCGTGCGCGGGACGACGATCATGGGTACGGGCAGCTCGTGCAGCATCTTCGCGGCGGTCGAGCCGAGGAAGAGACGACGGGGCTGGGCCAGGCGGCTGGAGCCGACCAGCAGCACCTCGCCGGGCTGCCAGGGCAGGTGGGCGATGGCGACCTCGACGCTCTCGCCCGCGGCGCGCTCGAGCTCAGCGGTGATGCCCTCGGGCAGGGCCTCCCGCGCCTGGGTGAGCACGTCGTCACCGTGCGCGCCCTGCACCAGGGTGATGGTCCCGGTGTCGAGACCGGCGGGCACGTCGAACGGGACGAGGGAGATGAGACGCAGCGAGCCGCCGCTGGCCGTGGTCAGCGCGGCGGCCTCCTCGAGCAGCACGTCGGCGCCGGCTCGGGTGCCCACGGCCGCCGTGACGCGCGAGATCGGGGTGGTCACGTCGGTGTCGCGCGCCGAGCCGGCCGGGGCGAGGGCCACCGGGATCGGCGAGGAGTGCACCAGCTCGGAGGCGACCGAACCCAGGCGATGACGCCCGAACGCGCTGCCGTTGGCGGCGCCGACGACGATCAGCCGGGCGTCGAACTCCTCACCGGCCTGGATCAGCCCCTCGGCGAACGAGTCGCCGAAGCGGACGTGGCCGGTGACGGCCACGTCGTCGGGGACGGATGCCGCGGCGTCCCGCAGCCACTGCTGGGCCTGCCCTCGCACGTGATCCTCGTAGGCGCGCTCGGGCGGCACGGCGGCGCTGCGGGTCCCCTCGGCGGGCAGCACGATCACCAGGTCGAGCGCCATGCCCAGGCCGCGCGCCAGGCGCGCGCCGAGGGCGAGGGCGTCCGCCCCGGCATCCGTCGCCGTGTAGCCGACGACGATCGAGGAGGTCACCGCTCGGCGCTCCCCGCCGCCGCGAGCTGCTCGGCGTCGCCGTTGGCGCGGCTGGCCTCGACGATGTTCGAGGCCACGAGGCGACCCATCCGGATCGCGCCGTCGACGTGCTGGTAGCCGGCGCCGGCCATGTCGCTGCAGGCGAAGTGGATCGGGCCGACCGGGGTGCGCAGGTCCGCGCCGTAGCGGTGCAGACCGCCCAGGTCGAAGCTCGCCGCATACGCGCCGCGGGTCCACTCCTCGCTGCCCCAGTCGCTCTCGTAGTACACGACCGGGTTCTTCGCCTCAGGGCCGTAGTAGTGCGACAGCGACTCGAGGATGCGCTCCTTGCGCTCCTCGGCGGACAGCTGGAACACGCCGTCGGCGTTCTTGTCCGAGACGAAGCCGACCAGGGTGCCGCGCTCGTCGCCGTGGTTGGTGTTGTCGTACGCCTCGTGCGCGAGCTCGTACGGGCTGAACGCGGTGCCGGAGAGGCCGTTGTCGCGCCAGAACGGGCGGTCGTAGACGGCGTGCACCTTGATCACGAAGCCCATCGACAGGTGCTGGTGCAGCTGGTGCTGGCGACGCGGCAGGGCGGGCACGAAGGAGATGCGGTTGTACAGCACCGGGGCGTGCGCGAGGATCGCGAACCGGGCCCGGACGGTGGTGTCGTCGGTGCGGGCGACGACACCGGACGCCGAGCCGGTCGACGGGTCGCCCCACTCCAGGGTGCGCACCGGCTGGTTCAGCAGCACGTCGTCGCCGAGGCGCTCGGCCAGGCGCAGCGGCACCTGCTGCAGGCCGCCCACGACGCGCTCGTCGAGGATGAAGTCCGCGTCGACCAGGTGCGTGAAGCTGCCCGCGGATGCCGCCATCAGCAGCGCCTGCAGGGTGGAGAACGAGTGCGCCGGCTTCGTGAGCATGGCGGGGCCGATGAACAGCGCGATGTTGTCGCGCGCCTCCTGGTCCTCGGTCTCGTTCGCGAGCCACTGCTCGAAGGAGATCGTGTCGAGCGCTTCCGCGTCCGGTGTCTCCCACGGGCGGTCCGGGTCGACCTGCGCGACCATGGCGTCGAGCTTGTCGATCAGGCGGACGAGCTCCTTCTCGGTCTCGGGTGCGACCGGGAAGATGTCCCCGGTGAACCGGGTGAGCTTCCCGTCGCGGCCGATGTAGACGCTGTCGCCCTCGCGGTACCGGGAGTAGGTCTCCAGGCCCAGGTCGGCGAGCGTCTCCTTCAGCGCGTCCTGATCCGGCGAGACCCACTGGCCGCCGATCTCGAGGGTGGCGCCGTCGATGACGTCCGTCCAGAGGCGTCCGCCCACGCGGTCGCGCGCCTCGAGCACGGCCACGGAGAGGCCGGCCTTGCGCAGCTCGTTCGCCGCGGTGAGACCGGCGGCACCGGCACCGACGACGACGACGTCGCGGCTGAGTTCAGTCATGCTGGCTCCTTGGATGCGGAGGATATGGGGGAACAGATGTAACCGGCCGCAACCCGGAATCCCCCGACCCGGGTCGCGGCCGGCGGTCTCAGGCCGAGGCGAGGGCGTCGGCGATGACGTCGAGGCCCTCGTTCAGCAGCTCGTCGCCGACGGACAGCGGCGGCAGGAAGCGGATGACGTTGCCGAAGGTGCCGCAGGTGAGCACGATGACGCCCTGGGCGATCGCGGCCTTGGCGACGGCGGCGGTGAGCGCAGCGTCCGGCTCCCCCGTCTCCGGGTCGACGAACTCGGCGGCGATCATCGCACCGCGGCCGCGGACGTCGCCGATGCGGGCGTCCTTCTCGCGGATCGCGTTCAGACGGCCGACGAGGATCTCGCCGATCTGCTGGGCGCGCTCGAGGAGCCCGTCGTTCTCGAAGGCGTCGATCGCGGCGAGCGCAGCGGCGCAGGCGATCGGGTTGCCGCCGTAGGTGCCGCCCAGGCCGCCGGCGTGCGCGGAGTCCATGATCTCGGCGCGGCCGGTGACGCCGGCCAGCGGCAGGCCGCCGGCGATGCCCTTGGCGGTGGTGATCAGGTCGGGCTCGATGCCGAACAGCTCGCTGGCGAACATCGCGCCGGTGCGGGCGAAGCCGGTCTGCACCTCGTCGGCGATGAAGACGACGCCGTTCTCACGGCACCAGGCGACCACGGCCTCGAGGAAGCCGTCGGCCGGGACGATGAAGCCGCCCTCGCCCTGGAGCGGCTCGATGATGACGGCGGCGAGGTTGCCGGCGCCGATCTGCTTCTCGATCAGGGTGATCGCGCGCTTGGCGGCCTCGGCGCCGGTGAGCCCGTCGCGGAACGGGTACGAGCCGGGCACGCGGTACACCTCCGGCGCGAACGGACCGAAGCCGCTCTTGTAGGGCATCGACTTCGCCGTGAGCGCCATGGTGAGGTTGGTGCGGCCGTGGTAGCCGTGGTCGAAGGCGACGACGGCCTGGCGGCCGGTGTGCTTGCGGGCGATCTTGATCGCGTTCTCCACCGCCTCGGCGCCGGAGTTGAACAGGGCGCTCTTCTTCGCGAAGTCGCCCGGGGTGAGGCGGTTCAGCGCCTCGGCGACGTCGACGTACGACTCGTACGGCGAGATCATGAAGCAGGTGTGCGTGAACTGCGCCGCCTGCGCCGCGACGGCCTCCGCGACCTTCGGGTGCGCGTTGCCGACCGTGGTCACGGCGATGCCGCTGCCGAGGTCGATCAGGGAGTTGCCGTCGGCGTCGACGACGACGCCGCCGCCGGCCGCGACGGTCGCGATGGGCATGGAGTGCGCCACGCCGGATGCCACGGCATCCGCCTTGCGCGCGAGGATCTCGGCCGAGCGGGGGCCGGGGAGCTCGGTGACGAGGCGACGCTCCTGGGGGAGCCCGGGGCCGCCGGAGGGAAGCGAGGTCGTAGCCGCGTCGATGAGGGTCATGCCCCGAGGCTACGTCGACTCCGGCCGGGATGCATTCGCCGGACTGTACAATCGAGACGGCCCTTTCGCCGCACCGTACATCCTGGAGCACCGATGGAACAGCCCACCCTCCGCTCGCTGCTGCGGCGCCGCGATCTGGGCCTGCGGCTGGTGGCGGACGAGTCCGCCCTCGCCGAGGCGGCGCTCGACCACCCGCTGCGCTGGGTGCACAGCTCGGATCTCGCCGATCCCACCCCGTTCCTGGCCGAGGACCTCGTGCTGCTCACGACCGGCACCCAGTTCGCCGACGACGACCCGGCAGGCGTGGACGCGTACGTCGCGCGACTGGCCGGACACGGCGTGCTCGGGCTGGGCTTCGGCACCGAGGTGCACCGCTCCGGCATCCCGGAGGAGCTCGCCGCGGCGTGCGCGGCCCGCGGGATGCCGCTGTTCGAGGTGCCGTACGGCACGCCGTTCATCGCGATCGCGCGCGCACACGCGGAGGCGATCGCGGCACAGGCGTACGCGCGGCGCACGTGGGCGCTGGAGACCCAGCGCGCCCTGGCGATCGCGGCGCTGCGACCGCGGGGCCTGGACGCGACCCTGACCGAGCTGTCCCGCCGGCTGGACGCGTGGGTGGGCATGTTCGACGCCACCGGGGCGCTGGTGCACGAGCATCCGTCCCTCGCGGCCGAGGCCGCACCCGAGCTCTCCGCGCGGGTCGCCGAGCTGCTCGCCCGCGGCGGGCAGGCCAGCCAGTCCCTGGTCGCCGGGGACGCGGTGTTCTCGCTGTTCACGCTCGGGCGCGGCGGCCACCTGCGCGGCGTGATCGCGATCGCCGTGGGAACCCTGGACCCGGAGGCGCGGGCCGTGGTGACCTCGGTGATCGCGATGGCCGGCCTCGCGCTGGAGCAGAACGAGCAGCTGGAGCGGGCCCGGCGCCGACTGCGCAGCCAGGTGCTCGCCTCGCTCCTGCTCGACGACCCGTCGCTGGCCCGGCAGGTGCTCGGCTCGGTGCCGCACGCGCCGGTGGTGGTGGCGGTGGCGGAGCCGGATGCCCCCGTCCCGGCGATCCTGGAGTGGTGGGACCGCCGTCGCACGGACGACGGGGTGGCGGTGTTCGCCGCGGAGTCCGAGGACGGGCTCACGATGTGCGTGAACGCCGACGACGAGCCGCTGCTGGCCGAGCTCGCGGAACGGTTCGGGGTGCGCCTGGGCGTCTCGGAGCCCGAGGGATACGCGGCCTTCTCCCGCGCGCACGCGCAGGCGCTCGCCGCCCTGCGCCGCCGCCGGCCCGGGCTGTCCCGGTACGCGGATGCGGCGACCTCGTTCCTGCTGACGGCGCTCGGCTCGGACGAGGCGCGGCTCGCGGCCGAGGCGCGCCTGGCGCCGCTGCGCCGTCACGACGAGGCGGCGGGAACGGACCTGGAGGGGGCACTGCGCGCGTGGTTGGAGCACGACGCGCGCCTGGAGCCGGCCGCCGCGGCGCTCGGCGTGCACCGGCACACCCTGCGGTCGTGGATCGCGCAGGCCTCGGGCATCCTGTCGGCCGACCTGTCCGGCTTCCCGGCGCGTGCCGAGCTGTGGGCGGCGCTGCAGACCGCCGGCACGCGAGGCGCGACGCGCTGAGGTCCCGCCCGCGTGTTCAGCCCAGCGCGGCGCTCACCTCGAGCAGCAGGGCCGTCTGCCGGTCGTGCCAGGCATCCGTGTCGGGCTCGGGCCACGTCGAGAACTTCACGATCACGCTGTCGGTGACCGGGTCCAGCCACAGGTTCTGCCCGTGGATGCCGATGCCGCTGACGTTGCCGCGGTCGTTGCCGAAGCACCACCACTGGTCGGTGTACGAGCCGCCCGGGAACGTCTCCGCGAACCCGGAGCCGCGCATCGCGGCCGGGTCGCCGCCGCCAAGCACCCGCTGCACCCACTCCTCCGGCACCACCCGGCCGCCCGGCGCGGCGCCGCCGTCGAGCATCACGCGGCCGACCCGGGCGAGGTCGCGGGCCGTGCAGGAGATGCCGCCGTTGGCGAAGCCGAAGCCGGACGGGTCGACGGTGATCACGGCATCCCGGTCGGCGTCGATCTTCTGCCACAGCAGCGCCGACAGCGCCTCGCTGTAGCGCAGCCCGGTGACGCGCTCGACCAGCCAGGCCAGCACGTCGGTGTTCGCGGAGCAGTACTGGAACGCACCGGTCTCGCCGCTCCCGCGCAGGGTGGCGAGGAAGGCGCAGGTGTCCCGCGGATCCCCCGCGCGTCGCGTGCGCCAGCCCGTCGACCGGTCGTGGGTCTGCACCTCGGATGCCGGGTCGAGGTAGTCCTCGCGGTAGTCGATCGCGATCTGCATGTCGAGCACGTGCTGCACCGACGGTCCGTCGTACACCGAGCCGGCGAGTTCGGGCAGGTAGTGCACCACCGGGCGGACCCGGTCGATCGCGCCGTCCGCCGCGAGGGCTGCCACCACGATGCCGCACAGCGACTTCGAGACGCTCATCAGCAGGTGCCGGTCGTCCCGCGCGCAGCCCTCCCGGTGGTACTCGGCGACGACCGATCCGCCCGAGGGCAGGAGGCCCTCGACCGCGACCGCCTCGTGGCCCTCATCGAGGAGGGCGTGCAGTCCGGGGACTTCCGCACCGACGATCCGTTCGCCGCGTGCGTGCGGATCTTCATCGCGATCGACGGCATCGGCGCGTACGCGAACAACCGCAACGCCTTCCCCGAGGGGTCGTACGTGCATTTCGTCGCCGACGTGGCCGAGTGGACCCTCGGCTTGGAGCCGGGCGTGCTGCGCGCCGAGGCGGCGGCCGTCGCCGGCTGACCCCGATCGGCTCAGCGAGGGGCGTGCGCCTCGAGGAACTCGTACACGTCCGTCGTGTCCACGCCCGGGAACGCCCCGGTCGGCAGGGTCGCCAGCAGCGTGCGCGGCGTGCGCACGTTCGGCCACGCCTTGTCGCGCCAGCGCTCCTCGAGCTCGGCCGGGGCCCGCCGGCAGCACACCTCGACGGAGTGCTTCGACACACCGCGGTTGGGGGTGTCGCGCCCGACGAACCACTTCGTGTCGTCGAAGCGCACGCCGACGCTCACCGAGTGCAGCCCCTCGCTGGAGGGCTCGACCCGGGCGGTGCACCAGTAGGTGCCGTTGCCGGTGTCGGTGTACTGGTAGTACGGGTTGAACCGGTCCTCGACGTCGAACACCACCCGGCTGGTCCACCGCCGACAGCACATCTGCCCCTCGATGGCGCCGAGCCGGTCGGTCGGGAAGTTCACGTCGTCGTTCTCGTACGCCTTCGTGATCGTGCCCGACTCGTGCACCTTCAGGAAGTGCACCGGGATGCCCAGGTGCCGGGTCGCGAGGTTGGTGAAGCGGTGCGCGGCGGTCTCGTACGACACCGAGTAGGCGTCGCGGAGGTCCTCGATCGAGATCGCCCGGCGCTGCTTGGCGTCCTGCAGCACCGGGACGAGGTGCGCCTCCGGCATCAGCAGCGCCCCGGTGAGGTAGTTCGTCTCCACCCGCTGCCGCAGGAACTCGGCGTAGCTGCGCGGCTCGGCGTGCCCGAGGATGCGGCTGGACAGCGCCTGCAGCACCGGCGCGCGGGCATCCCCCTTCTCCTGCACGTGGCGGGAGAGGTAGAGCCGGCCGTTCTCGAGGTCGGCGACGCTGCGCGTGGTCTGCGGGAGGTCGGCGGCGTAGTGCAGCGTGAAGCCGAGGTGCGCGGCGATCTCCGAGGCGGTGCGCTGGGTGAGCGGCCCGCCCGGGTGCTTCACGGCGGCGAGGATGTCGGAGGCCGTGCGCTCGAGGTCCTCGAAGTAGTTGTCCTGACGGCGCATCAGGTGCCGCAGCTCGACGTTGGCACGCCTGGCCTCCTCCGGCGTCGCGGCCCGCTCGTCGCGGAGCCGCTCGATCTCCCCGTGCAGGGCGAGCATCGCGGCGAGCGCCTCGGAGGGGATCTGCTTGCCGATGCGGAACGGGGAGATCCCGAGCGCCTGGAACGTCTGCCCCTTCATGGCGCGTTCGAGCGCGATCTCCATGGCGCTGCGCTCATCGAGCGGCTCCCCCTCCAGCAGAGCGTCGATCGTGGCGCCGAGGGCGCGGGCGATGGCCTGCAGCATGCTCAGCTTCGGCTCGCGCTTGCCGGTCTCGAACATGGACATCTGGCTCGGCGCGCGGCCGACCGCGGCGGCGAGCTCCTCGAGCGTCATCCCGCGCGCGGTGCGCAGCCGGCGGATGCGGCGCCCGATGGTCAGCGCGTCGGCCTCGTCCACGTCGTCGATAGTGGTCATGGCCACCAGTCTCTCACAGAAACAGAATTTCGCCTGAACTTCTCCCCGGAATCGGTCTTCGCAGCCGCATGATTTCATGGAAAGTGGATGCAACGCCCCGCCGCATCCGCGGCTCACACCTCACGGAGGAGAGATCGATGACGAACACCGAGAACCGTGCCACCGCCTCGGGCCTGCGCGCCGGGGACCAGGTCCAGACCGCCGCCGAGCTCCGGGAGAGCTGGGAGACCGACCCCCGCTGGGACGGCGTGGAGCGCACCTACACGGCCGAGGACGTCATCCGCATCCGCGGCTCGGTCCGCGAGGAGAACACGCTGGCCCGCCGCGGCGCGGAGAACCTGTGGAATCTGCTGCACGTCGCTGGTGCCGACGGTGAGGAGGACTACGTCCGCGCCCTCGGCGCCTACACCGGCGGCCAGGCGGTGCAGCAGGTGCGCGCCGGGCTGAAGGCCATCTACCTGTCCGGCTGGCAGGTCGCCGCCGACGGCAACCTCGCCGGGCAGACCTACCCCGACCAGTCGCTGTACCCGGCCAACTCGGTCCCCGCCGTGGTCCGCCGCATCAACAACGCCCTGCTGCGGCAGGACCAGCTCGAGCACGCCGAGGGGAACGTCACCCGCGACTGGCTGGCCCCGATCGTCGCCGACGCCGAGGCCGGCTTCGGCGGCCCCCTGAACGCGTACGAACTGGCCCAGTCGCTCATCCAGGCCGGCGCGGCCGGCATCCACTGGGAGGACCAGCTGGCCAGCGAGAAGAAGTGCGGCCACCTGGGCGGCAAGGTGCTGGTGCCGACGCAGCAGCACATCCGCACCCTCAATGCCGCTCGTCTGGCGGCGGACGTGGCCGGCGTCCCGACCGTGATCATCGCCCGCACCGACGCGCTCGCCGCCGATCTGCTCACCAGCGACATCGACGAGCGCGACCGCGCCTTCACCACCGGCGAGCGCACCAGCGAGGGCTTCTACCGCATCCGTCCCGGCATCGAGTCCGTGATCAGCCGCGGTCTGGCCTTCGCCCCGTACGCCGACCTGCTCTGGGTGGAGACCGGAGAGCCGGACATCGCGCTGGCCCGCGAGTTCGCGAACGCGATCCACGCCGAATTCCCGGGCAAGCTGCTCGCGTACAACTGCTCGCCGAGCTTCAACTGGAAGCGTCACCTCTCGGATGCCGAGATCGCCACCTTCCAGCAGGAGCTGGCCGACCTGGGCTACAAGTTCCAGTTCATCACCCTGGCGGGCTTCCACGCCCTGAACTACTCCATGTTCGATCTCGCCCGCGGGTATGCCGAGCGCGCCATGAGCGCCTACGTCGACCTGCAGGAGGCCGAGTTCGCCGCGGAGGCATCCGGCTACACCGCCACGCGCCACCAGCGCGAGGCGGGCACCGGCTACTTCGACGTCATCTCCACCGCGCTCAACCCCGACAGCGCCACCCTCGCCCTCGCCGGCTCCACCGAGACGGCCCAGTTCCACTGAGCCCCCACCCCCATCCCCTTCACTTCCCGGGTTTGGGGCGGATTCTCACCCTTGGGGCGGCGGACACCCGCCCCGAACGCAGGAATCCGCCCCAAAACCGGTTTCAGACAAGGACCGCGATCATGACCACTCCCACCGCACCCCCGACCACCCCGATCGAGACCACCCGGCAGGGGCCGGCGATCACGATCACCGGCCCGATGCGCGACCGCTACGACGAGATCCTCACGCCGGAGGCGATCGCCTTCCTCACCGAGCTGCACCACCGCTTCGCGCACCGCCGGCACGACCGGCTCGCCGACCGGATGCGGCGCCGCTTCGAGATCGGGAACGGCCACGACCCCCGCTTCCGCGACGACACCGCGCACATCCGGCAGGACCCGCACTGGCGGGTCGCCGGCGCCGGGCCCGGCCTGGAGGACCGGCGGGTGGAGATCACCGGGCCGACCGACCCGAAGATGACCATCAACGCCCTCAACTCCGGCGCCCGGGTCTGGCTCGCCGACCAGGAGGACGCCACCAGCCCGACCTGGCAGAACGTGATCGGCGGGCAGCTGTCGCTGCGCGACGCCATCCGCGGCGAGCTGACCTACACCAGCCCGGACGGCAAGGAGTACCGCGTCACCGCCGAGCGCACGCCGACGATCGTGATGCGCCCGCGCGGCTGGCATCTGGTCGAGAAGCACCTGGAGTTCACCGACCGGAGCGGCCGCACCATGGCGGCATCCGGGTCGCTGGTCGACTTCGGGCTCTACTTCCTGCACAACGCCCAGGCGCTCATCGACGCGGGCCGCGGCCCGTACTTCTACATCGCCAAGCTCGAGTCGAGCGAGGAGGCGAAGCTGTGGGACGACGTGTTCACCTTCGCCGAGGAGTACGTCGGCATCCCCCGCGGCACCATCCGCGCGACGGTGCTCATCGAGACGCTGCCCGCCGCGTTCGAGATGGAGGAGATCCTGTACGAGCTGCGCGACCACTGCGCCGGCCTGAACGCCGGGCGCTGGGACTACATCTTCTCGATCATCAAGAACTACCGCGGCCGCGGCGCCCGATTCGTGCTGCCCGACCGCAGCGAGGTGACCATGACTGTGCCGTTCATGCGGGCCTACACCGAGCTGCTGGTGAAGACGTGCCACAAGCGCGGCGCCTACGCGATCGGCGGCATGAGCGCGTTCATCCCGAACCGGCGCGACCCGGAGGTGACGGCGCGGGCGCTGGAGAAGGTCGCCGCGGACAAGAAGCGCGAGGCGGGAGACGGCTTCGACGGCACCTGGGTGGCGCACCCCGACCTGATCCCGGCCGCCCAGGCCGAGTTCGACGCCGTGCTCGGCGACCGGCCGAACCAGCTGGACCGGCAGCGCGACGACGTCCACGTGCGCGCGGAGGACCTGATCGATCTGCACATCGGGCGCCCGATCACGGCTCAGGGAGTGCACGACAACGTCTCGGTCGCGATCCGCTACATCGAGGCGTGGCTGCGCGGCCTGGGCGCCGTCGCGATCGACAACCTGATGGAGGACGCGGCCACCGCCGAGATCAGCCGCTCGCAGGTGTGGCAGTGGATCCACCAGGACCGCACCACCGAGGACGGCACCCCGATCACGGTCGAGTACGTCGAGAATCTCATCGCCGACGTGCTGGCATCCGTCCCGCGCTCCGACGGCGACCGCTTCGACGACGCCGCCGAGGTGTTCCGCGAGGTGGCGCTGCGCGAGGAATTCCCGGCGTTCCTCACCACCGGCGCGTACAGCCGTCACCTCGTCGAGACCGACTGAGCGAGAACCCGCCCGGAAGCCGCCGACCCCGGCCTGGTGTCGGCGCATTCGCCGACCGGCCGGCACCCCCATCCGGGGCCCGCACCACACGCGGGCCCCGGATGCGCGGCGTTACGGCGATGTTTCGCCGTCCTCTCAACCGCGCGCCGCGGCGGTGAAGAACATGTCACCTCGCCGCAACGTCTTCGCCGCATGCCCGGAACATGCCCTGCTTAGCGTGACCGATACGCGCCCCCGCGCGCCGCATCACCCTGAGGAGGCCCGGCATGACGACATCGACCGCCCCCGTACGCACCAGTGGACAGGGAACCGCCGCCCTCAGCGAGCGGCCCGGCCGCTGGCTGGACGGCTGGGACGCCGAGAACGCCGCGCAGTGGGAGTCGCAGGGTCGGCCATCGCGAAGCGGAACCTGGTCTGGTCGATCTTCGCCGAGTTCCTCGGCTTCGTGGTCTGGCAGCTGTGGAGCGTCGTGGTCGTGCTGCTCCCGGCTGCCGGGTTCGTACTCACCACCGGCGAGCAGTTCTGGCTCATCTCGCTGCCGACGCTCGTCGGCGCCACCCTGCGCATCCCGTACACCTTCGCGGTCGCCGCGCTCGGCGGCGTCGGCGGCGGGAACTTCGCCAGCTCCATGGCGAACATCACCTATTACTTCCCGCAGCGCGAGAAGGGCTGGGCGCTCGGCCTGAACGCCGCCGGCGGCAACCTGGGGGCGGCCGTGGCGCAGTTCACCGTGCCCGTGGTGGTCACGCTGGGGGCCGCCGGCACCCTGAATCCGAGCCTCGCGGGATGGGTGTGGGTGCCCCTGATCCTCGTCGCCGCCTGGGGCGCCTGGCGGTTCATGAACAACCTGTCCGCCGCCCGGTCGGACTTCGCCGGGGTGGCCGCGGCGCTGCGCGAGCGGCACCTCTGGATCATGGCGCTGCTGTACATCGGCACCTTCGGCTCGTTCATCGGCTTCGCCGGCGTCTTCCCCAAGCTGATCGCCGACCAGTTCCCGGAGTTCTCCACGCTCGCGGTGGGCGGCGCCACGGTGTCGCTGGCCTTCCTCGGCGCCCTCACCGGCTCCCTGGCCCGCCCGTTCGGCGGCCGCCTCGCCGACCGGATCGGCGGCGCCCGCGTCACCGTCCTCGCGTTCGCCGCCATGACGGCGGTGACCGTGGCGGTGAACCTCACCCTCCCCCTGGCCGGATTCTGGCTGTTCCTCGGACTGTTCCTGCTGCTCTTCCTCGCCTGCGGCGTGGGCAACGGCTCGACCTATCGGATGATCCCGCTGATCTTCGCGGCCCGCGGCGCCGCGCAGGCCGGGGCGGAGCACACCGTCTCGGCGCAGCGGCAGGCGGCCGCGGCCGTCGGCATCATCTCCGCCATCGGCGGATTCGGCGGATTCGTGATCCCGCAGGTGCTGAACGCGTCCCACGGCGCCACCGGCGGCTACGACGCCGCGTTCTGGGGCTTCGCCGCCGGCTACGCGCTGATGGCCGCGCTCACCGCGGCGATCTACCTCGTGCCGCGGGCCGCGCTCGACCGCCGGATCGTCTGAGGCGGCGCCCGTGTCCCCGCACCGAGTGGTCCTGGTCGGCTTCGGCCCGGTCGGCGCGCGCTTCGCGGAGGAGCTGCTGCCTGCCGCCCGGGACGGCCGGGTGGACCTGACGATCGTCGGCGCCGAGAGCCACGATCCGTACAACCGCATCATGATCGCCGAATACGCGGCCGGGCAGATCGACCGGCAGGCGCTGACCACGGCCGTCGCGGAGGACTTCGCCGCCGCGGGCGCGTCGGTGCTCACCGGCCGGCGGGTGGTGCGGATCGACCGCCCGAGGTCGGCCGTCGAGCTGGACGACGGCGAGCGCGTCGCGTTCGACCGGCTCGTGCGGGCCCGGCAGCCGGAGCCCCCGCGCGGCGCGGATCTGAACCTCATCACCGGGCGGATCCTGACCCAGTACCAGTCCGGGGCGCAGACCCGGCGCATCCCCGAACTCCACGCCGCCGCACCCCGGCCGGTCGCGCTGCTGCATCCGGTGACCGCGATGGACCGCGGCATCCGCACGGGCTCGCGGGTGCGCCTGACCAACGCGCGGGGCACGGTCGAGGCGGACGTCGAGCTCACCGACGACATCCGCCCGGACACCGTGTTCCTGCCCTTCCACTACCCGGGCGCGGAGAGCGCGAACCTGCTCACGAGCGCCGCGACCGACCCGCACAGCTCGATGCCGGAGTTCAAGCGCACAGTGGTCGCCGTGGAGCCGATCCCGGACCCGGCGGGTCCCTGACCGGCCGGTGCATGCTCCCCGGTGCATACTCGAAGAACGCGCGCGCCCGTCGCCGGGCCGCCGGATGCACCGAAGGAGCGATCATGACCAGCACCGCCGACCTCTACGACCAGCACGGCGACGACCTGCAGTCGCTGCCGCTGCAGCTGCGCTCCTTCGGCGGGCACCCGGCGTTCGAGGGGCCGATCCGCACGGTCCGCTGCTTCCAGGACAACGCCCTGGTCAAGGAGCTGCTGGCCACCCCTGGCGACGGCGCGGTGCTCGTGATCGACGGCGACGGGTCGCTCGGCACCGCGCTGATGGGCGACATGATCGCGCAGAGCGCGGTGGACAACGGCTGGGCGGGCGTGGTCATCCACGGCGCGGTCCGTGACAGCGTGGCGATCGGCGCGCTGCCGCTGGGCGTGAAGGCGCTCGGGACGAATCCCCGCAAGAGCGGCAAGACCGGCCGGGGCGAGGTGGACGTCGTCGTCGAGTTCGGCGGCGTGAGCTTCCGCCCGGGGGCGCGGCTCTACGCCGACGAGGACGGCATCCTCGTCGAGCGCTGAGCGTCGCGCGGTCGGCGCTCGAGCGGTGAGCGGATGCCGGCCCCGCCGGGCCTTCCCGGGGCGTAGCCTGAGACCATGAGCGACGTGTGGGACGGCGTGGCCGAGGAGTTCCTCCACCTCTACCGTCGGGGCGGGCGGCTGCTCGCGGTGGCCGGGGCGGATGCCGAGCGCTCGCGCACGGCGGCCGATGCCCTCGCCGACGCCCTTGAGGCCCGCGGCGAGAGGGTGACCAGGGTGCATGCGGACACGGCGGATGCCGCCGCGCTGCGCACGGAGATCGTCGCCCCGTTCCGCGAGGACCGGGCATCCGACCGCGTGCTCCTCGTCTCCGGCCCGGCCGGGCTGCTCGACGGCGAGGCGCGCGGGCTGTGGAACTTCACGGTGTGGCAGCTGGCCGGAGCAGAGCGGCCGCATACCGCGGCATCCGCTCTCGTCGATCTCACCGATCCCGGGCATCCGTCCCGCCGGTTCGCGGACTACTGCGCCCTGCCTTCGGCGTACCGCGCCTGAGGCGACATGCGTCGCAGCGCCCGGGCGCGCCCGGGTACTCTCGTATCGTGACCGAACGCGCCCCTCTCTCCCGCAAGCTGTCCGCCATCGCCGAGTCCGCCACCCTGAAGGTGGATGCCAAGGCCAAAGCCCTCAAGGCCGAGGGCAAGCCGGTGATCTCCTACGCCGCCGGCGAGCCCGACTTCGCGACGCCGCAGTTCATCGTGGACGCCGCCGCCGAGGCCCTCGCCGACCCGGCCAGCTACCGCTACACCCCCGCCCCCGGCCTTCCCGCGCTGCGCGAGGCCATCGTCGCGAAGACGCTGCGCGACTCCGGCCTGGAGGTCTCGCCGAGCCAGGTGATCGTGACCAACGGCGGCAAGCAGGCCGTCTACCAGGCGTTCCAGGCGGTCGTGAACCCCGGCGACGAGGTGCTGCTGCCCGCGCCGTACTGGACCACCTACCCGGAGGCGATCCGCCTCGCCGACGGCACCCCGGTCGAGGTGTTCGCCGGCGCCGACCAGGACTACAAGGTCACCGTCGAGCAGCTCGAGGAGGCGCGCACCGACCGCACCACGGCGCTCGTGTTCGTGTCGCCGTCGAACCCGACCGGCTCGGTGTACACCGCCGAGGAGACCGCGGCGATCGCCGAGTGGGCGCTCGAGTACGGCATCTGGATCATCACCGACGAGATCTACCAGAACCTCACCTACGAGGGCGTCAAGGCGACCTCGATCGTCGAGGCCGTCCCCGAGGTCGCGAACCAGACCATCCTCGTGAACGGCGTGGCGAAGACCTACGCGATGACCGGCTGGCGGGTCGGCTGGATGGTGGGACCTGCGGATGCCATCAAGATCGCCGGCAACCTGCAGTCGCACCTGACCAGCAACGTGAACAACGTCGCGCAGAAGGCCGCGATCGCCGCCCTCAACGGGCCGCAGACCGAGGCCCAGCAGATGCGCGAGGCCTTCGACCGGCGACGCCGCCTGATCGTGTCCGAGCTGTCGAAGATCGACGGGATGCGGGTGCCGAACCCGCTGGGCGCCTTCTACGTCTACCCCGACGTCACCGGCCTGCTCGGCCGGACGTGGGACGGCGTGACCCCGACCACCTCGCTCGAGCTGGCCGACCTGATCCTCGACAAGGCCGAGGTCGCGGTCGTGCCGGGTGAGGCGTTCGGTCCGTCGGGTTACATCCGGCTCTCCTACGCCCTGGGCGACGACGCTCTGCTCGAGGGCGTGCAGCGCCTGCAGCGCCTGTTCTCCTGAGCGCCTTCTCCTGAACGACGCGGAAGCGCCGGCGCCCCTCCCGGGGCGCCGGCGCTTCCGCGTGCCGGGCTCTGTTCCCCCACATGCTGAGGGCGAGCTGCGCCACCAGCGCGGAGAGCAGGAACGAGGCGATGATGGCGACCGTGCCGACCGGGATGATCCTCCAGCCGATGTTGCGCAGCAGCGGCAGGTCCTTGCCGAGGGTGAACCCGGCGTTCGTCAGCATCGCGGTGATCATGGCGAGGAAGTCGACGGATGCCGAGACCCCGGTCAGCCAGCCCGCGACCGGCGAGATCGGCGAGGTGAGCAGCGCGCCGATCGTGATCACCGAGATGATCGCGGGGAGCCGGCCGCGGGTCGCCTTCGCCAGCCCGAGGCCGACCAGCACGAGGGCGGCGATGAGGAGGTAGGTCACCACCATCTCCCAGGTGAACGAGCGCGAGGCGATCGCGGAGGTGACCAGGCCGGTGACCGCGAACACCGCAAGCGCCAGCCGGTACAACCTCATCCTCGCGGTCTGGCTGCGCCACATGTCGGACGTGAACCGGTTCGAGATCGCCCTGGAGTCGGCGCTCACCGGCTCACGGATCGGCGATCGCGCGGTCGTGCTGCGCACCGCGCGGCACATGTCCCGCATCCTCGGCCCGGACTCCTGCGCCGTCGAGGTCGTCCCGAGCGAGTGACTGCGCGGCATCCGACGCGGCGACGCGGATGCGGTCAGAGATCCACGCCGATCAGCACCGGCTCCGGCTGCAGCAGCAGCCCGAACTCGGCGTGCACGCGGCTGCGGATGAAGCGGGCCAGCTCGGCGATCTCCGCCGCGGTCGCGCCGCCGCGGTTGGTGAGCGCGAGGGCGTGCTTGCTCGACACGCCGGCCCGCGAACGCGGCAGCTTGAACCCCTTGCGGATGCCGGACTGCTCGATCAGCCACGCCGCGCTGACCTTGACCTCCGCCGGCGATGCGTCCGTGACCGGCACGATCCCGCCGTACGCGGCCAGCGGGATGACGGTGACCGCGTCCAGATCCGGGGTGACCGGCCACCGCGGGCACTCCGGAGGCAGCGCGCGGGCGACGGATTCCGGCACGATCGCGTTCTGGAAGAAGGAGCCGGCGCTGTTCGTGTCCGGGTCGGCGGGGTCGAGCAGCATCCCCTTCGCCGCGCGGGTGGCGAGGATGCGCTCGCGCACCCAGGTCAGCGGCACCGGCTCGTCGCCGTCGATCCCGAGCGCCCGGCGGAGCTGCTCGCCGCGCACGGTGCGGGCGCCGTGCGGGGCGACGGCGAGATCGAGGGTGACCGACAGGATCACCGCGCGGCGACGGGTCGACGCGCCGTAGTGGTGCTTCAGCACCGAGGTGCGGAAACCCAGCCCGAGCTCCTCGGCCGGCACGACCGCCGGCGCGCCCGCGTGCTCGTCGATCAGCTCGACCTCGACGAGCGTCTCCTGGATCTCCTGACCGTACGCGCCGACGTTCTGCACGGGGGCGGCGCCGACCGTGCCCGGGATGCCGGACATCGCCTCGATCCCGGCGTAGCCGCGCTCCACGGCGTAGGAGACGAGGCCGTCCCACGAATGCCCGGCCTGGACACGCAGGCGCACGCGCCCCTCGTGCGGGGACGGCAGTTCCTCGATGCCGGAGGTGAGCACGCGGATCACGGTGCCGTCGAACCCGGCATCCCCCGCGAACAGGTTGGAGCCGCCGCCGAGGACGAACCAGTCGTCGCCGCGCTGCCAGACCTCCTGCAGCGCCTCGATCAGCTCCGCACGCGTGACGGCGTCGAGCATCCGCTGCGGTGCCCCGCCGGTGCGGAGCGTCGTGAGAGCCGAGAGCGGGATCGGCGAGATCTCCGGCATCTCAGACGGCGACCCGCAGCTGGGCCTTCACCAGCACGGTGGTCCCGGCGGAGGTGACCTTGAGGTCGATGCGCGCGGCCTCGTCGTCCACCGCGCCGACCGTGGCGACCACGTGCACGTCCGCGCCGTCGACGGGGTCCACGACGACGGGCTTGGTGAAGCGCACGCCGTAGTCGAGGATCCGCGCCACATCGCCCAGCGCCGAGACGACCACGGACGAGGCGATGCCCATCGTGAGCATGCCGTGCGCGAGCACGCCCGGCAGCCCCACCTGGGCGGCGACGTCGTCGCGGTAGTGGATCGGGTTGAAGTCTCCGGATGCCCCGGCGTAGCGCACCAGGGATTCACGGGTGAGGTGCACGGTGCGCTCGGCGATGACGTCGCCGACGGTGAACGCGGCCATCACGCGGCCTCCCCTTCTTCGCCCGAGCCGACCAGCAGCACGCTGGTCGCGGTGACGACGTGCGCCCCGTCGGCGTCGGTGATCTCCGCTTCGCTCGTGATCATCGCGTTGCCGCCCATGGCACGGATGCCGGTGACGCGGAGCCGCCCGGTCAGCTCGTCGCCGGCGACGATGGGACGCGTGTACTGGAAGCGCTGCTCGGCGTGGATGGTCCGGGCGAGCACGATGCCGGAGTCGGGCTCGGCGAGCAGCTGCTGCAGGGTCAGATCCTGGATGACCATCGCGAAGGTGGGCGGTGCGACGACGTCCGGGTAGCCGAGCGCGCGGGCCGCCTCGACGTCGGTGTGCAGGGGCGCGTCCGCGAAGACCGCGCGGGCGAACTCGCGCACCTTCTCACGGCCGACGAGGTACGGCGGGGTCGGCGGGAACTCGCGGCCGACCAGTTCGGGGTTCACTGGCACCCTCCGATCCTACCCAGGGCCCGGCGCGGCGGTTCCTCGCTCACGGGCATCCGACCGCGCGTCGCGTCCCGGCGGACGGCCTGCCGCCCCCGCCGGGAGCAAATCGCACCCCGCCAGGGCCAGAGCGATGCGGAATGCTCCCCGCGACGAACGCCCGCGCGATCGCCGGGAGGAGAACGCACCCGGGAGCGGCCGCGGAGGTGCAAGAACCTCCCGGCGGCCGGTGTGCAGGTCCGCGTTCAGCCGCGGCGACGCCCGCGGATCGCCTTGAGCGCCATCTGCAGGGCGATCACGACGAGGTAGGCGGCGAAGAGGACGTTTCCGGCGAAGGGGTCGATCAGCGTCGCGAGCCAGGCGCCGAGCGCCGTGGTCGTGCACGCGGAGACGCCGATGATCGCCGCGGCGACGAGGTCGACATTGCGGTGGCGGATGTTGCCGACGGTCCCGGAGACGGCGGTCGGGATCATCATCAGCAGGGACGTGCCCTTGGCGACGAGGTCGCTCGTCCCGAAGACGAGCATCAGCACGGGGACGACGATGACGCCCCCGCCGACGCCGATGAGCCCGGCGACGATGCCCGTGGCGACGCCGACGAGCACCAGTCCGGCGCCGCTCACCCAGGACAGGACCAGCTCGGCATCCCGCGAGGGGATCACGACGAACAGGCTCACGATGACGACGGCGAGGAAGCCGACGAAGCTCCATCGCAGCGCGGTCTGCGAGACGCGGGCCAGCATCCGGATGCCGATCTGCGCGCCCACGACCGCCCCGGCGGCGAGGATGAGCGCGGCGATCCATGCCACGGCATCCGCCAGCGCGTACGAGATCACGCCCACGGCGGCGGTCGGCACGATCGCGGCCAGCGAGGTGCCCGCCGCGCGGCGCTGGTCGAAGTGCAGAATCAGCACCAGCAGCGGGACGATCACGGTGCCGCCGCCGACGCCGAACAGGCCGGAGAGGAGACCGGCCATCAGGCCGATGCCCACGAAGGCGAGGTACGCGCGGGGCCCCCGGGTGATGGCCTGGTCCGCGTTCACCGGACCAGCCTATCCCGGGAGCCCCGCCGGCCCCGGCCCGCAGCCGGGGCCGGGGGCGTCTCAGACCTCCTGATCCGCCTTGATCGGCACCGCGATCGACTGCGTGAGCGCCTGCTCGTAGCGCCGCTGCCGGCGCCGCAGCCAGAGCCCTCCGGCGATGAGCAGCGCCAGTGCGATGTACGCGGCGGCGGCGAACGGCTGCAGGATCAGCGTCGACAGGTCGCCCTGGCTCAGCTGCAGCGCCTTGCGCAGGTAGTCCTCGCCCATCGGGCCGAGGATCATGCCCACCACCAGCGGCGCCACCGGATAGCCGTACCGGCGCATGAAGTAGCCGAGCACGCCGATGACCAGCAGGATCAGCACGTCGACGACGGCGAAGTTCAGCGCGTACGCGCCGAACGCCGCGAACAGCAGGATGCCGGCGTACAGGTACGGCCTCGGGATCTGCAGCAGCTTCACCCACATCCCGACCAGCGGGAGGTTCAGCACGATGAGGATGACGTTGCCGATGTAGAGGCTCGCCACCAGTGCCCACACCAGCGCGGGCTGGTTCCGCCGCCGCATCCACCGCCTCGAGCCGCACCAGATCACGGCGCTGGTGCGCAACCAGGAGACGACGCTGCACGGCCTCAGCGAGGGCGTGGTGACGGTGGATGCCGGCGGCGTGATCACCCTCGCGAACGACGCGGCTGCAGCCTTCCTCGGCACCTCCGCGGATGCCATGACCGGCGCCCGCGCGGCGGACGTGCTCGACGAGGAGCTGATGACGGTGCTGCGCGACGGAGAGGACGCCGGCCGTCCCGTCATCGTCGGGTCCCGTGTGCTCGTCGCCCGCAGCACCGGCTCGCAGCTGGACGGGGAGCGGGTGGAGGCGACGCTGCTGCTGCGCGACCACACCGAGCTGCACGACGTCGTGCGGCGGGTGGAGGCGGCGGACGCCATCATCGCGTTCCGGCAGCGGGCGGCGCTGCCGAAGGGGCTCAGCGCCGAGACGCTCGGACGGGTCGCGGCGGCCCTCGCCGAGCATCCGGATGCCTCCGCAGCCGACATCGGGGAGCGGCTGTCGATCTCGCGGGTGAGCGCCCGGCGGTACCTGGAGCACCTGGCCAGCACGGGCCGCGCGATCCGCCGCCTCGACTACACCACGAAGGGGCGCCCCGGCACCCGGTATCGCGCGAACGAGCCGCTCTCCGGCGAGGTCGCCGTCCCGGGCTGAGCCGGACACGCACGAAGCCCGCCACTCCTCCGGACACGCACGAAGCCCGCCGCTCCTGACGGGGCGACGGGCTTCGTGCGTGCGCGGGTGCTTACTCCGACTTCTCGGCGACGGCGTCCTCGGCGGCGGCCTCAGCGGCCTCGCCCTCGGCCTGCGACTCCGCGCCGGCCTCGGCTGCGGTGTTCTCCTCGGCCGGAGCGTCCTCGGTCGTGGTCTCCTCGGCCTCGGCGGCCTTCGGCTCCTCCGCCGCGGCCTCCTCCGACTCG
Source organism: Microbacterium sp. EF45047 (assembly GCF_028472845.1). Lineage (NCBI taxonomy): Bacteria > Bacillati > Actinomycetota > Actinomycetes > Micrococcales > Microbacteriaceae > Microbacterium > Microbacterium sp. EF45047. The sequence continues at coordinate 2,118,067 of NZ_CP069429.1, forward strand.
GCCTTCGGCGCCTCGGCCTTGGCGGCCGGCTTCGCCGACTTCTTCTTCGGGCTGACCGGCTCGAGGACGAGCTCGATCACGGCCATCGGGGCGTTGTCGCCCTTCCGGTTGCCGACCTTGGTGATGCGGGTGTAGCCGCCCTCGCGCTCCGCGACCAGCGGGGCGATCTCGGTGAACAGGACGTGCACGACTTCCTTGTCACCGATCACGGACAGCACGCGACGACGAGCGTGCAGATCACCGCGCTTGGCGAAGGTGATCAGGCGCTCGGCGAGCGGACGCAGGCGCTTGGCCTTGGTCTCGGTCGTCTTGATCGACTTGTGGGTGAACAGCGCCGCGGCGAGGTTCGCGAGAAGAAGGCGCTCGTGGGCGGGGCCGCCTCCGAGGCGGGGACCCTTGGTGGGCTTGGGCATAATCGTCTAGCTCCTGGTCAGAATAGGTCGGGTATCAGAAGGACTCGTCTTCGCTGCCGCCGTAGAAGTGGGCGCCGTCGAAACCGGGCACCGAGTCCTTCAGCGACAGGCCGAGGGAGACGAGCTTGTCGCGCACCTCGTCGACCGACTTCTGTCCGAAATTGCGGATGTTCATCAGCTGCGTCTCGGAGAGGGCGACCAGCTCCGCGACGGTGTTGATGCCCTCGCGCTTGAGGCAGTTGTACGAGCGCACCGACAGGTCGAGGTCCTCGATCGGCATCGACAGCTCGCTGGAGAGCACGGCCTCGACCGGCGCCGGGCCGATCTCGATGCCCTCGGCCTCGACGTTCAGCTCGCGGGCGAGGCCGAACAGCTCGGTGAGCGTCTTCGCGGCGGATGCCACGGCGTCGCGCGGGCTGATCGAGTTCTTCGTCTCGACGTCGAGCACCAGCTTGTCGAAGTCGGTGCGCTCACCGGCACGGGTGGCGTCGACGCGGTAGCTGACCTTGAGCACCGGCGAGTAGATCGAGTCGATCGGGATCTGACCGGCCTCGGCGTACTCGTTGCGGTTCTGCGCCGCCGACACGTAGCCACGGCCGCGCTCGATGGTGAGCTCGAGCTCGAAGCGGGCGGTGTCGTTCAGGGTGGCGATGACGAGCTCGGGGTTGTGCACCTCGACGCCGGCCGGGGCGGAGATGTCCGCCGCGGTCACCTCGCCCGCACCCGTCTTGCGCAGGTAGGCGGTGATGGGCTCGTCGCGCTCGCTGGAGACGACCAGCTGCTTGATGTTGAGGATGATCTCGGTCACGTCCTCCTTGACACCGGGGATCGTGCTGAACTCGTGCAGCACGCCGTCGATGCGGATGGTGGTGACCGCGGCGCCGGGGATCGACGACAGCAGGCTGCGACGCAGCGCGTTGCCGATCGTGTAGCCGAAGCCGGGCTCGAGCGGCTCGATCACGAACCGGCTGCGGTTCTCGGAGATCTTTTCCTCGGTGAGAGTGGGACGCTGTGCGATGAGCACTATGTGTTCCTTTCGATCACATGCCCGCTATATGACATGTGGTGGGTGAGGTCTTGAGTTGTGAAGGCGAATGCTCGCGGCGGATGCCGGTCCGCAGCGAACGGCGGACCGGCATCTCGCGCGGGATCAGACGCGGCGGCGCTTCGGCGGACGGCAGCCGTTGTGAGCCTGCGGCGTCACGTCCTGGATCGAGCCGACCTCGAGGCCGGCGGCCTGCAGCGAGCGGATCGCGGTCTCGCGGCCCGAGCCCGGGCCCTTCACGAAGACGTCGACCTTCTTGACGCCGTGCTCGGCGGCCTGACGGGCCGCGGACTCCGCGGCCATGCCGGCGGCGTACGGCGTCGACTTGCGCGAGCCCTTGAAGCCCACGCCACCGGACGAAGCCCAGCTGATGACGGCGCCGGACGGGTCGGTGATGGAAACGATGGTGTTGTTGAACGTCGACTTGATGTGGGCCTGGCCCAGCGCGATGTTCTTCTTCTCCTTGCGGCGCGGCTTGCGCGCGGCGGCCTTGGGTGCAGCCATGAAAGTTCTCTCCTAGTCCCTGGCCGCTTAGCGGGCCTTCTTCTTGCCGGCGACGGTGCGCTTCGGGCCCTTGCGGGTGCGAGCGTTGGTCTTGGTGCGCTGACCGCGGACCGGGAGGCCACGACGGTGGCGCAGGCCCTCGTAGGAGCCGATCTCGACCTTGCGGCGGATGTCTGCGGCGACCTCGCGGCGCAGGTCACCCTCCACCTTGTAGTTGCCTTCGATGTAGTCGCGGAGCGCGACGAGCTGGTCGTCGGTGAGGTCCTTGACGCGGATCGACTCGTCGATCCCGGTGGCCTTGAGGATCTCGACCGAGCGGGTGCGGCCGATGCCGTAGATGTAGGTGAGGGCGATCACCACGCGCTTGTCGCGCGGGATGTCGACGCCGGCAAGACGTGCCATGCGGATTCTCCTGGAGTTGGTGGAGGTGTGGAGCAGAATCGGTGCCCGGGCCTCCGTCCCGAGGTGTCCCCCTTGCGGGTTCTGACTCTGCCTGTGGCATTTCCGGCTAAGCCCTTCCGGTCGTTGAGCGAGGACGCGCAGCGACCGAGACGAAACGCAGCCGGTCTGTATTGAGTTATCTGGTCGCGTCAGGTTTCGACTCGCTCGCGCCGTGCGCGTGCTCGCTCAACCTTGAGTCATCGCGCGTCAAGCGCCGCTGCGCGGCGCATGACCCGCCGATGACTCAACCCTGGCGCTGCTTGTGGCGGGGGTTGCTCTTGCAGATCACCATGACGCGACCGTGACGACGGATCACGCGGCAGTGGTCGCAGATGGGCTTGACGCTCGGGTTGACCTTCATGATTTTCCTGTTCGCTGTCTTCACCGGGCAGGCGCGGGCGCCTGGGGTGTTACTTCTCGACCGATCAGCGGTAGCGATAGACGATGCGGCCGCGGGTCAGGTCGTAGGGGCTGAGCTCCACGACCACGCGGTCCTCGGGGATGATGCGGATGTAGTTCTGCCGCATCTTTCCGGAGATCGTCGCCAGGACCTTGTGCCCGTTGGTGAGCTCAACGCGGAACATCGCGTTGGGCAGAGCCTCGGACACGACGCCCTCGATCTCGATGACACCGTCTTTCTTAGCCATAGCCTCGCTGACGCTTCTGCAGATCGGCCGATCTGCGGTGGATGGGTGGGTGCGGTGCCGTCCGGGAGGACACGCCGAATCAAGGCGCAAGGCACCAAAGATCTATGATAGACCCTCCGCGCGCCTGCGGCAAATGGGCGCCCGGCGGCCCGATCAGCTGATCAGGTCGGTGAACTTCTTGAAGTCGTCCTGGTTCTGCAGGTCCAGCCGCTCGCCGTTGATCTCGACCGTCGGTGTGCCCTGGATCTCGTGCTTCTCGGCCTGCGCGACGCCGAACTTCTCGTACGTGCCCTCGGTGATGCAGTCGGCCGCGGCATCCGCACCCACTTCGGTCGCGTACTGCGCGAGCTGCTCGTCGGTGAGGCCGGCGGTGTTCTCGGCGGGCTGGTTCTGGAACAGCGTGTCGATGTAGTCGAGCGTCTTGCTCGGCGCCTTCTCGGCGACGCAGAACACCGCGCCCGCGGACCGGGAGGAGTAGTCAGTGCCCTGGGAGAAGCGGTCCAGGATCGAGATCGGGTGGTACTCCAGGGTGATCCGGCCGTCCTCGGCGGCGGTCCGCAGCTGCTCGCCGTAGCTCTGCTCGAACTGGTTGCAGATCGGGCACATGAAGTCGACGTACACGGCGACGGTGTCCTCGCCCTCGCCGAAGCTGATCGCACCGCTGTCGGAGTTCACGATCTCGCCCTTCGGCGCCGCTCCGGGGTCGTTGGCGCGGTTGTTCAGCCACACCACGACGCCGCCGAGGGCGACGAGCACCACCACGACGGCGATGGAGATTCCGATGGCGAACCAGTTGGTCTTGCCCTGCGCAGCGGCCATTGCGTTCCGATCTGTGGAGACTCACACGTGCACATCCATCTTGCCCGCGCGACGCTATGTCCTGCATGTGAGCGCCCGCCCGCGCCGAGAATCAGTTCCGCGCGTAAGAATCGGCGCCATGCACTGATTCTCGCGGCCGCAACCGACTCTGGCGGTTCCCCACATTTCGCGCTCGCTGGCGAGTTGTCCACATCCGCCGGTCCCGGCCGCGTTCGGCCGCAGCCGTGCGGCGACGATGGGGTCATGGGCCAGCTGTTGTCGGACCGGGCGTGCCTGACGTCCCCTCTCCCGTTGTTCACCGCCGACGAAGCACGGATGCTGGGCATCCGCCTCTCTGCATCCGCGCACGTCGCGGTGCGCCGGGGCGTGTACACCTCCCGCCGCGACTACGAAGCGCTCACACCGTGGCAGCGGTATGCCGTCCGCGTGCACGCCTACAGCCGCACCCACCCGCATTCGGTGCTGTGCCTCGAGTCCGCGGCCGTGGTGCACGGCCTCCCGCTCTTCGGTGAATCTCGCGACATCCACGTGTACGACCCGGACCGCCCGTCGTCGACGCGCTACGGGGACGTCGTCGTGCACACGAGTCGCGACGACCGTGCGGTGCAGCGCACTGATGGCATCCTCGTCACCGCCCTCGGCGAGACGGCAGTCGATCTGGCGCGGCTGCTCGCCCCTGCACAAGCCCTCGCTGTCACCGACGCCGCGATCTCGCCGGCTCAGGGCGGGATGCTGCGGCTCGCGGACCTTCGGGAGATCGCCGACGGGCAGTCGACGGCCCGCGGCACGAAGCTGCTCGAGTGGGTGTGGGCACATGCGGACGGCCGTGCCGAGTCCCCGGCGGAAAGCGTCAGCCGTGCGGTGATCGAGTGGAGCGGCTATCCGGAACCGGAGCTCCAGCACGAGTTCCACTATGAAGGCGTGCGGGACCGCGTCGACTTCTATTTCCCCGGATGCCGCGCCATCGGCGAGGCGGACGGCTGGCAGAAGTACGCGCTCGAGGACCCGCAGACGGCCGGCAAGCGGCTGGCCGACGAGAAGCGCCGCGAGGACAGGCTGCGACGCCACACGCATCCGTTCGCACGGTGGGATCTCTCCGACGCCTGGCGCGTGGCCCCGATGTGCCATGCGCTGGACCTGGCAGGCGTGCCGCGCGTCAGGCCACTGCAGCGCGGGATGCTGGCGACTCTGCGCCGGCGACACCGTGAAGTCGCACGAGAATCAGTTTCGCGCGCGAGAATCAGCGCGCAGAGCTGATTCTCGCCCCCGGAACTGATTCTGGCCGCCCCCGCGCGCCCCGCGCTACGCGAGCGGCGCCGGCACCACCCCGAACGGCGCGAGCCCCGCCGCGCCGCCGTCGGGCGCGGTGAGCACCCAGATCCCGCCCTCGTGCCGGGCGACGCTGTGCTCCCAGTGCGAGCCGTCGGTGCCGTCGACGGTGGAGACGGTCCAGTCGTCGTCCTCGACCAGGGTGGCCTCTCCCCCGGCGGTGACCATCGGCTCGATCGCGAGCACCAGGCCCGGACGGACCTCGGCCCCGGCATCCGGAGTGCGGTAGTTGAACACGCTGGGCGCCTCGTGCATCTTCCGGCCGATCCCGTGGCCGACGTACTCGCGCAGGATGCCGTACGGCTCACCCGACACCGCCGAGACGCCCTGCGCCTCGATGTAGTCCTGGATCGCGGCGCCGATGTCGCCGATGTGCGAGGCCGTCGCCATGGCGGCGATGCCCGCCCACATCGACCCCTCGGTCACCCGGGAGAGCTCCTCCCGGCGCGCCACGACCTCCGGCCGGGACGGGTCGGGCACGACGATGGTGATCGCGCTGTCGCCGTTCCAGCCCTGGTACTGCGCCCCGCAGTCGATCGACACGATGTCGCCCGGCGCGAGCACGCGGTCCCCGGGGATGCCGTGCACGACCTGCTCGTTCACCGAGATGCAGGTGGCGTGGTGGTAGCCGCGCACGAGCTTGAAGTTGGACTCGGCGCCGCGCTGGGTGATCACCCGCTCCGCGGCCGCGTCCAGCTCTCCCGTCGTGACACCAGGACGCACCAGTGCGCGCACGGCGTCCAGCGCGGCGGCCGTGATCAGCCCCGGCTCGACCATCGAGCGCAGCTGCGCCGGGGTCTTGTAGATCGACTTGCGGAACACGTCAGACCAGCTGCGCGAGCCCGCGGGCCGCCAGCGCCGCCGAGATGCGCTCGGTGATCTCGTCGAGCGTGCCCACGCCGTCGATGCGGTCGACGATGCCGCGCTCCCGGTAGATCGCGAGGATCGGCGCGGTCTCCTTCTCGTAGATGTCGAGCCGGTGCGCGATCGCCTCCTCGGTGTCGTCCGAGCGGCCCTGCTCGACGGCGCGCAGGCGGAGGCGCTCGATGCTCTCCTCGCGCGGGACGTCGAGCAGGATCACGGCGTCCAGGGTCTCGCCGCGACCGGACAGGAAGTCGTCGAGGTCGTGCACCTGGTTCGCGTTGCGGGGGTAGCCGTCCAGGAGGAAGCCGTTCGCGGCATCCGGCTGCGAGAGCCGGTCGCGGACGATCTCACCGGTCAGCGCGTCGGGCACGAGGTCGCCGGCGTCGAGGATCGCGGTGACCCGCTTGCCGAGCTCGGTGCCCTCCTTGATGTTGGCGCGGAAGATGTCGCCGGTGGAGACGACCGGGATGCCGAAGGCGGCGGCGATGCGCACCCCCTGGGTGCCCTTGCCGGATCCCTGCGGCCCGACGATCAGCAGGCGTGCGGATGCGGTCATCGGAGGAGCCCTTCGTAATGGCGCTGCTGAAGCTGCGCGTCGATCTGCTTCACCGTCTCGAGACCGACGCCCACGATGATGAGGATTGAGGCGCCGCCGAACGGGAAGTTCTGGTTGGCCTGCACCGTGGACAGCGCGATCAGCGGGATCAGCGCGACCAGGCCCAGGTAGATCGAGCCCGGGAACGTGATGCGGGTGAGCACGTAGTCCAGGTACTCGGCGGTGGGACGCCCGGCACGGATGCCCGGGATGAACCCGCCGTACTTCTTCATGTTGTCGGCGACCTCGACGGGGTTGAACGTGATCGCGACGTAGAAGTAGGTGAAGCCGATGATCAGCAGGAAGTACACCGCCATGTACAGGGGATGGTCTCCGCTGGCGAAGTAGGTGGAGATCCACGCCACCCACGCGGGCGGCTCGCTGCCGTCCGGCGGCGTGTTGAACTGCGCCACCAGCATCGGGATGTAGAGCAGGGACGAGGCGAAGATGATCGGGATCACGCCCGCCATGTTCACCTTGATCGGGATGTAGGTGTTCGTGCCGCCGTACGTGCGCCGGCCGACCATGCGCTTGGCGTACTGCACCGGGATGCGCCGCTGCGACTGCTCGACGAACACGACGAGCCCCATCACGACGATGCCGATGGCGAGCACGAGGAGGAACGTCTCGAAGCCGCGGGCCTCCCAGATGGTCCACATCGCGGAGGGGAACGTGGCGGCGATCGAGGTGAAGATCAGCAGCGACATGCCGTTGCCGATGCCGCGCTCGGTGACCAGCTCGGCGAACCACATGATCAGGCCCGTGCCGGCGGTCATCGCGATGATGATGAGCAGCTGCGCCCACCAGACGTCGTTCGTGAGCAGCTGCTGGCAGGCGGCGATGTCGGTGGTGCCGAACAGCTGGCCGCTGCGGGCCACCGTCACCAGGGTGGTCGACTGCAGCAGCGCGAGCGCGATGGTCAGGTAGCGGGTGTACTGCGTCAGCTTGCTCTGCCCCGCCTGCCCCTCCTTGTGCAGGGTCTCGAAGTGCGGGATGACCACGCGCAGCAGCTGGGTGATGATCGTCGCCGTGATGTACGGCATGACGCCGAGCGCGAAGATGGACAGCTGCAGCAGCGCACCGCCCGAGAACAGGTTCACCAGTCCGAGCAGGCCCTCGGTGCCGGCGTTGGCGGCGAGGCACTCCTCCACGTTCGGAAAGTGCACGAACGGTGCGGGAACGTTCGACCCCAGGCGGTAGAGCGCGATGATGCCGATGGTGAAAAGGATCTTGTGCCGCAGGTCAGGCGTGCGGAAGATTCGCGCGATGGCGCTAAACAAGGTCGTTCCTCCTGAAGGGATTGCCGATCCGCGGGGGACGGCCGAAAGTCAAGGGTAACGCAAAGGAGGGGCCGGAAATCTCCGACCCCTCCTCGCGTGTGTCACTTGACGGATCCGCCAGCGGCGACGATCTTCTGCTCGGCGCTGCTCGAGACCTTGTCGACCGAGACCGTGAGCTTGACGGAGATGTCCCCGTCGCCCAGGACCTTGACCTTCTCGTTCTTGCGGACCGCTCCCTTGGCGACCAGGTCGCTGACCGTGACCTCGCCGCCCTGCGGGTAGAGCTCGGCGAGCTTCGCCAGGTTCACGACCTGGTACTCGACCCGGAACGGGTTCTTGAAGCCGCGGAGCTTCGGGGTGCGCATGTGCAGCGGCATCTGCCCACCCTCGAACCCGGCGCGAACAGTGTTGCGGGCCTTGGTGCCCTTGGTGCCGCGACCGGCGGTCTTGCCCTTGGAGCCCTCACCGCGACCCACGCGGGTCTTCGCGGTGTTGGCGCCGGGGACCGGACGCAGGTGGTGCACCTTCAGCACGCCGGGGCGCGAGGCCGCGGCATCCGCCTTCTTGGCGGCCGGCTTCGTGGCGGCCGCGGTCGACTTGCGCGTCGCGGACTTCTTCTTCTCGGCCTTCTCGGCCTCGACGACCTCGACGGCTTCCTTCTTCTCAGCCATTAGTCGATCTCCTCAACCTTGACGAGGTGAGCGACGGTCCGGACGTAGCCGCGCGTCTGCGCGTCGTCGGGACGGACGACCGAGTCGCCGATCCGCTTGAGACCGAGGCTGCGCAGCGTGTCGCGCTGGTTCTGCTTCTCACTCACCTTGGACTTGATCTGCGTGACCTTGAGCCGTGCGGCCATCAGGCACCTACCTTCTGCGCAGCGGCGGCGGCCGCAGCGGCCCGCGCCTCGTTGCGGATGATGATCTCCGGCACGACCGCGTCGTAGTCCAGGCCACGGCGAGCGGCGACGGCGCGCGGCTCCTCCAGGCCCTTCAGAGCCTCGACGGTGGCGTGCACGATGTTGATCGTGTTCGACGAGCCGAGCGACTTCGACAGCACGTCGTGGATGCCGGCGCACTCCAGGACCGCACGGACCGGACCACCGGCGATGACACCGGTACCCGCGGCGGCCGGACGCAGGAGCACCACGCCCGCAGCGGACTCGCCCTGCACCGGGTGCGGGATGGTCGAGCCGACGCGCGGCACGCGGAAGAAGTTGCGCTTGGCCTCCTCGACGCCCTTCGAGATCGCCAGCGGCACCTCGCGGGCCTTGCCGTAGCCGACGCCCACCATGCCGTTGCCGTCGCCGACGACCACGAGCGCGGTGAAGCTGAACCGGCGACCGCCCTTGACGACCTTCGACACGCGGTTGATGGTGACGACGCGCTCCAGGAACTGGTTGTCGCCGCGGTCGCGCGAGTTGCGGTCACGGCCCTGGTTGCGGTCGCGACCGCCCCGGCGGCCTTCGCGCTGCTCGCGCTGGGGCTCGGCCTGAGCCTCGGCAGCAGCCTGCTCGGTCACTTCGTTGTTCTCCTTGATGTCACTCACAGTGCCAGCCCCCCTTCGCGGGCGCCATCGGCGATGGCGGCGACACGACCGGCGTAGCGGTTGCCGCCACGGTCGAACACTGCCTCGGAAATGCCGGCGGCCTTCGCGCGCTCGGCGACGAGCTCGCCCACCTTGCGGGCCTTGGCGGTCTTGTCACCGTCGAAGGAGCGCAGGTCGGTCTCGAGCGTGGAAGCGGATGCCACGGTGTGGCCCTTGCTGTCGTCCACCAGCTGCACGAAGACGTGACGTGCGGAGCGGGTGACGACCAGACGCGGACGCGTCTCGGTGCCCACGATCTTCTTGCGAAGACGGGCGTGACGACGCGCGCGGGCGTCGGACTTCGACTTCACAGCCATGGTTTACTTACCAGCCTTTCCGGCCTTGCGACGCACGACCTCGCCGGCGTAGCGCACACCCTTGCCCTTGTACGGCTCGGGCTTGCGGATCTTGCGGATGTTGGCGGCTGCCTCGCCGACAGCCTGCTTGTCGATGCCGCTCACGGTGAGCTTGTTCGTGCCCTCGACCGTGAACGTGATGCCCGCGGGCGGGTCCACCTGCACCGGGTGCGAGAAGCCGAGCGCGAACTCGACGCCGCTGCCCTTCTGCTGCACGCGGTAACCGGTGCCGACGACCTCGAGGCCCTTGGAGTAGCCCTGCGTGACGCCGATGATGTTGTTGTTGATGAGGGTGCGGGTCAGGCCGTGGAGCGACCGCGACTCGCGCTCGTCGTCGGGACGGGTGACCAGGACCTGGTTCTCCTCGACGACGACCTCGATGGGGCTGGCCACCTGCAGGGTGAGCTCACCCTTGGGGCCCTTCACCGACACCTCGCGGCCGTTGACCGTGACGGTCACGCCCGCGGGGATGTCGATGGGAAGACGTCCGATACGCGACATGTCAGATCACCACACGTAGGCGAGAACTTCTCCGCCCACGCCCTTCTGCTCAGCCTGACGGTCGGTGAGGAGACCGGAGGAGGTGGACAGGATGGCAATGCCGAGGCCACCGAGGACCTTGGGCAGCTCGGTTGACTTCGCGTACACGCGGAGACCGGGCTTCGACACGCGCTTGATGCCGGCGATGGAGCGCTCGCGGTTGGGACCGTACTTGAGCGACAGGGTGAGGTTCTTGCCGACGCGGGCGTCGGTCACCTCGAAGCCGGCGATGTAACCCTCCTGCTGGAGGATCTCGGCGATGTGCGCCTTGAGCTTGCTCGACGGCATCGTCACGGAGTCGTGGTGCGCCGAGTTCGCGTTGCGCAGACGGGTCAGCATGTCTGCGACCGGGTCTGTCATTGTCATTGTTGTCTTCTTTCGATCATGGGGTTCCGGCTGCCGTTACACGACAGACGGCCTTCCTGAACACACGCAATCTTCAATTGTACGGCACGCGGGGAGGGATGCCTTCCGGCATCCCTCCCCGCGTCTCCGATCAGGCCGGGGCGTCGGCGGCCTTGAACGGGAAGCCCAGGTGGCGCAGGAGCGCGCGGCCCTCGGCATCCGTCTTGGCCGACGTCACCACGGTGATGTCGAAACCGCGGACGCGGTCGATCTTGTCCTGGTCGATCTCGTGGAACACGCTCTGCTCCTGGAGACCGAAGGTGTAGTTGCCGTTGCCGTCGAACTGGTTCGCCGACAGGCCGCGGAAGTCGCGGATGCGCGGCAGAGCCAGGTTCACCAGGCGGTCCAGGAACTCCCAGGCGCGGTCGCCGCGGAGGGTGACGTGCGCGCCGATGGGCTGGCCCTCGCGCAGCTTGAACTGCGCGATCGACTTGCGAGCCTTGGTGACGACCGGCTTCTGGCCGGTGATCCGGGTGAGGTCGTCGACCGCACCCTCGATCACCTTGCTGTCGCGAGCGGCCTCGCCGACGCCGGTGTTCACGACGACCTTGACCAGGCCGGGGATCTGCATGACGTTCTTGTAGCCGAACTCGTCCTGCAGAGCCTTCTTGATCTCGTTGTTGTACTTCGCCTTCAGGCGCGGCTGGATCTTGCCAGCCTGCGCGGCGTCAGTCGCTGCCATCAGAGGTCCTTACCTGACTTCTTCGCGTAGCGCACGCGGACCGTGCGCTTGACGCCGTCCTTGACCTGCTCCTCGACGCGGTGGCCGACGCGGGTCGGCTTCTTGGTCGAGGGGTCGACGAGGGCGACGTTGGAGATGTGGATCGGCGCCTCGACGGTCTCGATGCCACCGGTCTTGGTGCCGCGCTGGGTCTGGCCGACGCGGGTGTGCTTGGTGACGTAGTTCACGCCCTCCACCACGACGCGGTTCTGCTCGACGAGGACCTCGAGGACCTTGCCCTGCTTGCCGCGGTCGCCGCCCTTGTCCTGCTTGCGACCGGTGATGACCTGAACCAGGTCGCCCTTCTTGATCTTCGCCATGATCAGATGACCTCCGGGGCCAGGGAGACGATCTTCATGAACTTCTTGTCGCGAAGCTCACGACCGACCGGCCCGAAGATGCGGGTGCCACGGGGCTCCCCGTCGTTCTTCAGGATCACGGCGGCGTTCTCGTCGAACTTGATGTACGAGCCGTCGGGACGACGCGTCTGCTTGACGGTGCGGACGATGACGGCCTTGACCACATCGCCCTTCTTGACGTTGCCGCCCGGGATCGCGTCCTTGACCGTCGCGACGATGGTGTCGCCCAGACCCGCGTAGCGGCGGCGCGAGCCACCGAGGATGCGGATCGTGAGCAGCTCCTTCGCGCCGGTGTTGTCGGCGACCTTGAGGCGGGACTCCTGCTGAATCACTTGGCCTTCTCCAGAATCTCAACCAGACGCCAGCGCTTGGTGGCGCTCAGCGGACGGGTCTCGTTGATGAGAACCAGGTCGCCGATGCCGGCGGTGTTGTTCTCGTCGTGGGCCTTCACCTTCGAGGTGCGGCGGATGACCTTGCCGTAGAGCGGGTGCTTCACGCGGTCCTCGACCTCGACGACGATGGTCTTGTCCATCTTGTCGCTGACGACGTAGCCACGACGCGCCTTGCGGTAGCCGCGGGCGTTGACGTCGCGGACGTCGTGCTCGGCGGACTCGTGGCCGGCCTCTGCAGCCTTCTTCTCAGCCATTACTCGGCCTCCTCCTTCGGCGCCTCGGCCTCATCGGCCTTCCTCGCCTTCGACTTGGACGCCTTCTTGGCCGGAGCCTCGACCGGAGCGGGCGTCGCACGGATGCCCAGCTCGCGCTCGCGGATCACGGTGTAGAGGCGCGCGATGTCGCGCTTGACGGCGCGGATGCGGCCGTGGCTCTCCAGCTGGCCGGTGGCCGACTGGAATCGGAGGTTGAACAGCTCCTCCTTGGCCTTGCGCAGCTCCTCGACGAGGCGCTGGTCTTCGAACGTGTCGAGCTCGGCGGGTGCGAGCTCCTTGGTGCCGATCGCCATTACGCGTCGCCCTCCTCGCGCTTGATGATGCGTGCCTTCAGAGGCAGCTTGTGAATGGCCCGGGTGAGCGCCTCACGAGCCAGCTGCTCGTTCACGCCCGCGACCTCGAACAGGACGCGGCCCGGCTTGACGTTTGCGACCCACCACTCCGGCGAGCCCTTACCGGAACCCATGCGGGTCTCGGCCGGCTTCTTCGTGAGCGGACGGTCCGGGTAGATGTTGATCCACACCTTTCCACCACGCTTGATGTGACGGGTCATCGCGATACGAGCGGACTCGATCTGACGGTTCGTCACGTAAGCGGGGGTCAGGGCCTGGATGCCGAACTCACCGAAGGTGACCTTGGTGCCGCCGGTCGCCTGGCCCGAACGCTTCGGGTGGTGCTGCTTGCGGTACTTGACCTTGCGAGGGATAAGCATCAGGCAGACGCTCCTTCTGCGACGGGAGCCTCGGTGCGCGGGGCGCGACGACGGTCGCCGCCACGGTCACGCGAAGGCTTCTGGTTGGCCTGCTCGCGAGCAAGCTCCTTGTTGGTGAGGTCGCCCTTGTAGATCCAGACCTTCACGCCGATGCGGCCGAAGGTGGTCTTCGCCTCGTAGAAGCCATAGTCGATGTTCGCGCGGAGCGTGTGCAGCGGCACGCGACCCTCGCGGTAGAACTCGGAACGGCTCATCTCCGCGCCGCCGAGACGGCCGGAGACCTGGATGCGGACGCCCTTGGCGCCGGCGCGCTGCGCGCCCTGCAGGCCCTTGCGCATCGCGCGGCGGAACGCCACGCGCGCGGAGAGCTGCTCGGCGATGCCCTGCGCGACGAGCTGAGCGTCGGCCTCGGGGTTCTTCACCTCGAGGATGTTCAGCTGGATCTGCTTGCCGGTGAGCTTCTCGAGGTCACCGCGGATGCGCTCCGCCTCGGCGCCGCGGCGGCCGATGACGATGCCCGGACGAGCGGTGTGGATGTCCACACGCACGCGGTCGCGGGTGCGCTCGATCTCGATGCGGCTCACGCCGGCGCGGTCGAGCTGCGTCTGCAGGAGCTTGCGGATCTTGATGTCCTCGGCCACGTAGTCGGCGTAACGCTGGCCCGGCTTCGTGGAGTCGGAGAACCAGCGGGACACGTGGTCCGTGGTGATGCCGAGGCGGAAGCCGTAGGGGCTGACTTTCTGTCCCATTACTTGCTCGCCTTCTTCGTCTTGGCAGCCGGGGCCGCCTCAGCGACCTCGGGGGTGGCCAGCACGACCGTGATGTGGCTCGTGCGCTTCTTGATCTGGAATGCGCGGCCCTGAGCGCGGGGCTGGAAACGCTTGAGCGTCGTGCCCTCGTCGACGTACGCGTTCTTCACGTACAGGTCCTGCTCGTCCAGGAACTCGCCGTCGCGATCGGCCTTGACCTGCGCGTTCGCGATGGCGGCGTGCACGAGCTTGTAGATCGGCTCGCTGGCACCCTGCGGCGCGAACTTCAGGATGGCCAGCGCCTCCTGGGCCTGCTTGCCCTTGATCAGGGCGACGACACGACGAGCCTTCTGAGGGGTCACGCGGATGTGTCGCACGCGTGCGATGGACTCCACCATTTCTCTCTCCTCTATCGCCCCCGCGTCAGCGGCGGCGGCCCTTCTTGTCGTCCTTCTCGTGGCCGCGGAAGGTGCGGGTGGGCGCGAACTCGCCCAGCTTGTGGCCGACCATGGTCTCGGTCACGAACACGGGGATGTGCTTGCGACCGTCGTGCACGGCGATGGTGTGACCCAGCATGGCCGGGATGATCATCGAGCGACGCGACCAGGTCTTGATGACGTTCTTGGTACCGGCCTCGTTCTGACCGACCACCTTGCGAAGCAGGTGCTCGTCGACGAAGGGGCCCTTCTTGAGACTACGTGGCATCTTCCTCTACTCCTACTTGCGCTTCTTGCCAGTGGTGCGGCGACGGACGATGTACTTGTCGCTTTCCTTGTTGGCGTGACGGGTGCGTCCCTCGGCCTGGCCCCAGGGGGTGACGGGGTGACGACCACCGGAGGTCTTGCCCTCACCACCACCGTGCGGGTGGTCGACCGGGTTCATGGCGACACCGCGGACGGTCGGGCGGACGCCCTTCCAGCGCTTGCGGCCGGCCTTGCCCCAGTTGATGTTGGACTGCTCGGCGTTGCCGACCTCGCCGATCGTCGCGCGGCAGCGCGCGTCGACGTTGCGGATCTCGCCCGAGGGGAGACGCAGCTGCGCGTAGGGGCCGTCCTTCGCGACCAGGCGCACCGAGGCGCCGGCCGAACGAGCCATCTTCGCACCGCCGCCGGGACGGAGCTCGATCGCGTGGATCACCGTACCGGTGGGGATGTTCTTCAGCGGCAGGTTGTTGCCGGGCTTGATGTCCGCGGCGGGACCCGACTCGACGATGTCGCCCTGCTTCAGCTTGTTCGGGGCGAGGATGTAGCGCTTCTCGCCGTCAACGTAGTGCAGCAGCGCGATGCGCGCGGTGCGGTTGGGGTCGTACTCGATGTGAGCGACCTTGGCGTTGATGCCGTCCTTGTCGTTGCGACGGAAGTCGATGACACGGTACTGGCGCTTGTGGCCACCGCCGATGTGGCGGGTGGTGATGCGGCCCTGGTTGTTGCGGCCACCGGTCTTGGCGAGCGGGCGCAGCAGCGACTTCTCCGGCGTCGATCGGGTGATCTCGGCGAAGTCGGCCACAGACGAACCGCGGCGACCCGGGGTCGTGGGCTTGTACTTGCGAATAGCCATGTTCTGTCCTTATCCCCCGGTCAGCCGACTGCCGTGAAGATGTCGATGGAGCCCGACTTCAGCGACACGATGGCGCGCTTGGTGTCCTTGCGCTTGCCGGTGCCGAAACGGGTGCGGCGGGCCTTGCCGACGCGGTTGATCGTGTTCACCGAGGCGACCTTCACGCCGAAGATCTTCTCGATGGCGAGCTTGATCTCGGTCTTCGAGGCGCGCGGGTCCACGAGGAAGGTGTACTTGCCCTCGTCGATCAGACCGTAGCTCTTCTCGGAGACGACCGGGCCCAGGATGATGTCGCGCGGGTCCTTGTTCAGGGCCGTCGCGAGGATGTTCTGCTCGCTCATGCCGAGACCTCCTCGGTTGCGCCGGTCTTCGAGGCGATGAAGCCCTCGAGAGCGGCCTTGGTGAAGACGATGTCGTCGGAGACGAGCACGTCGTAGGCGTTCAGCTGGTCGTAGCTGAGCACGTGGACGTTCGGAAGGTTCCGGACGCTCTTCACGGTCAGCTCGTCGTTGCGCTCGGTCACCACGAGGACGTTCTTCGACGGGGCGACACCGGCCAGCAGGCCCGCGGCGGACTTCGTCGAAGGGGTCTCGCCGGCGACGAACGCCTCGACGGCGTGCAGGCGCTCACCGCGGAAGCGGTCGCTGAGCGCGCCCAGGAGGGCGGCGGCGATCATCTTCTTGGGGGTGCGCTGCGAGTAGTCGCGCGGCTTCGGGCCGTGCACGATGCCACCGCCGGTCATGTGCGGCGCGCGGATCGAGCCCTGACGGGCGTTGCCCGTGCCCTTCTGCTTGAAGGGCTTGCGGCCGGCGCCGGAGACCTCACCGCGACGCTTGGTCGAGTGGGTGCCCTGGCGCGCCGCGGCGAGCTGCGCGACGACGACCTGGTGGATCAGCGGGACGTTGGTCTTGACGTCGAAGATCGCGGCGGGCAGCTCGACAGAGCCGGCCTTCTTGCCGTCGACCGCGATGACGTCGAGCGCGAGAGTCGAGTCGGCCATGGTCAGGCACCCTTCACTGCGTTGCGGACGTAGACGATGCGGCCGCGCGCGCCGGGGACGGCGCCCTTGACGAGCATGAGTCCCTTCTCGGCGTCGATGGCGTGCACCGTGAGGTTGAGGACGGTCACGCGCTCGCCGCCCATGCGGCCGGCCATGCGCATGCCCTTGAAGACGCGGCTCGGGGTCGCCGAGGCGCCGATCGAGCCGGGCTTGCGGTGGTTGCGGTGCGCACCGTGCGAGGCGGAGACGCCCTTGAAGTTGTGGCGCTTCATGACACCGGCGGTGCCCTTGCCCTTGCTGGTGCCGACGACGTCGACCAGCTGGCCGGCCTCGAACAGGCCGTCCACGGTGAGCTCCTGACCGAGTGAGTAGTCAGCAGCATCCGCGGTGCGGATCTCGGTGACGTGACGACGCGGCGTGACGCCGGCGGCCTCGAAGTGCGCGGTCAGCGGCTTGGTGACCTTGCGCGGGTCGATCTGGCCGTAGGCGATCTGCACGGCGTTGTAGCCGTCCTTCTCAGGGGTGCGGATCTGGGTGACGACGTTCGGCGCCAGCTCGATGACGGTGACCGGGACGAGCTTTCCGTTCTCGTTCCACACCTGCGTCATGCCGAGCTTGGTGCCGAGCATGCCCTTGGAAATCTTTGCGTTGATGTCAGCCATGTCGAACCTCAGAGCTTGATCTCGATGTTGACGTCGGCCGGAAGGTCAAGGCGCATCAGCGAGTCGACGGCCTTGGGCGTCGGGTCGACGATGTCGATCAGACGCTTGTGGGTGCGCATCTCGAAGTGCTCGCGGCTGTCCTTGTACTTGTGGGGCGACCGGATGACGCACACGACGTTCTTCTCGGTCGGAAGCGGCACGGGGCCGACGACAGTCGCGCCCGCACGGGTCACGGTGTCGACGATCTTGCGCGCCGACGTGTCGATGACCTCGTGGTCATACGACTTCAGGCGAATGCGGATCTTCTGTCCCGCCATTTGTCTGCTCACTCTCTTTAAGGCGTCTTACCGTCCTGGGCCGGGTGACCCTGGGGCATTGGACGCACGTCGGCGCTGTTCACGCCTCGGCACTGGACTTCGCGGATCCGGGACCGTACCGGTCCCTGAGCCCGTCGAAGGGGCACCACTGTTCTGCTGTCAGCCGCACGCCGGAGCGCACGGATGCCGACCCCCGCCGTGCAGGCACGCCGGGATCCCGTTCGGGAGGTGTCGGATTTTTGTGTTCTGCTGCCCGCGGCCTAGAACCCTGCACCCGGAGGGGCGCCGTCTATGCACTGCCCTGGCAGTGATCCCGCGCAGGGCGCAGGAATGTGGAACCTGTCTATTCTGCCATGCGGGTTTTCGGTTGCGCAAACCCGGGCGTGTCGCGCGTGATTCCGCGGTTCCGCGGCATCCGTCGGGGAGACGCGGGTGGGGCATCCCCATGCCCCACCCGCGCTGGGGGACGCCCGGCGCGAGGGGGCACGCCGGGCCGGAGGCGTCGGGCATGGAGGGACGCCGGACGCCTCGTCCGCGGGCGCTCCACGAGTCGCAGGCGCATGGTGATGCCATCGCGGACTCCCCGCGCGCTCGGCACGCTGTTCCCCAAGATGCAATCCCCAATGTCCTCGACGCATCGGATGCGCCGGAGCGGGAGCTTCCCCGCTCCCGCCGTGCCGCTTTTCCCCAGGCGGCGATCCTCAGTGTAGGGGACGGGCGCCGCGCGCGGCCAGCATCCGCCCCCGCGTGCCGCGGACCCGGGACACGGAAGAGGCGGTGCACCCGCCGGGGATGCACCGCCTCTTCGCGCTCAGCGCGGCGTCACTCGTTGCCGACGGCCTTGTCGATGTTGTCGCGGACGCCGTCGATGTGGTCGGACGCACCCGGCGCGATCTTCTTGGCGAAGTCGGAGACGCCGTCGAGCACCTTGTCGCTGATGCCCTCGGCCTGCTCGCTGTGGATCGCCTCGTCGACCTTCTCCTTGTTCTGCTCGAAGATCTCCTTGCCCTTGTTCAGTGCGTCTTCGATGCCCATGGGTTCCTCCCCCGTTCCGTGTCGGTGCGCAGTCGCCGCACCCAGGTTCCTTTCTACGCGATCCCCGTCCGCGCGGACAAGAGC
This sequence comes from Microbacterium sp. EF45047, assembly GCF_028472845.1. Lineage (NCBI taxonomy): Bacteria > Bacillati > Actinomycetota > Actinomycetes > Micrococcales > Microbacteriaceae > Microbacterium > Microbacterium sp. EF45047. Next base: position 2,136,752 of record NZ_CP069429.1, read on the forward strand.
CGGGTTCCGCCACCGCGCCGTCGCCGCGCCGCCGGGACGCCGCCGGGAGGATCCCGCATCCCCCAGGCCCTCCCCCGTGCGTTTTCCTCCTGGCGGCCGGTCCCGCCCGCGCCGCCGGGAGAATCCCGCATCGGAGACGGGCCTCCCGGGTGCAGGATCCTCCCGCCGCACGTGTGACGCCTCGTCCTCCACAGATGTGGCCCCTCGACGAGTTCTCCACGGATGCCGGGAATCGCGCATCCCGGTGAGGTGAACACTGCGCATCCTTGACGGATGCATCATCGTGTTCTCCTGCCACCGGCACTCATCCCGGCGTTCCACCTGCGACAGGCCGAGGAGCACGGCATCGGCCGCGGCCGTTGCAATGCTCCGGACCTGGCACGGCCTTTCCCGGGCATCCGCTCCGTCGCGGTGCCCGACACCTTCCTCGCGCGCGTGCGCTACTACGCGCCCAGACTGCGCGAGGGGCAGGCGTTCTCCCGGCGCACTGCCGCGCGCCTGCGGGGCCTTCCGCTCCCCTGGTTCTGGACGCCCCATGAGCTCCTGGACATCGCGGTGCCGGAGGGTGCCGCTCCGCCGAAGGTCGCCGGCGTCGCCGGCCATCGGCTGAGCACGGTGCGGATGCGGGCGGCTCTGCTCGACGGCGTGCCCGTGCTCGATCCGGTGGCGACGCTCTTCGTGCTCGCCGCCGAGCTCACGGCGACACAGCTGCTCGTGCTGATCGAGGCGCTGATCACCCCGTCAGGGAAGTACCCGAACCTGGTCGGTCCGCGCCCGTTGACGGATGCGGGCGAGATCGACATGCGCCTGGCCGAATGGGGCTCGTTTCCGGGCGTGGGCCGGGTCCGCACCGCATTGACACGCGCACGGGCCGGCGTCGACTCCCCCAAGGAGACCGAAGCGCGGGTGGTGATCATGGCGGCCGGCCTGCCCGAACCCGAGGTCCAATACGTCGTCCACGAACGGGGACGCAAGATCGCGACGGTCGATCTCGCGTATCCCGAGTGGAAGATCGCGATCGAGTACGAGGGCGACGGCCATCGCACCGACCCGGAGCAGTGGCGTGAGGACATCCGGCGGCAGCGCGAGCTCGAGGAGCGGGGATGGCTGGTGCTCCGGATCACCCAGCTCGACCTCGCCGATGGCCGCGCGGCCTTCCTCGCCCGCCTCCGCCGCGCCGTCGCGCAGCGCAGCGCCGCCTGACCCGGCATCAGCCGGGAGAAGAACGCACCGCGCAGCACCTCCGCGGAGGCGGAAAGCTCCCGGGCGACGGCGGACAGCCGCGAGGCATGCCGCCGCTGGGAGAAGAACGCACCCCACAGCACCTCCGCGGATGCAGGAACCTCCCCGCGACCGAAGGCGCCCGCGCGGCATCCCGCCGCCGGGAGAACAATGCACCGCGCAGCGCCGCCGCGGATGCGAGAAGCTCCCGGCGACCGCGGACGACCGCGAGGCATCCCACCGTCGGGAGAAGAACGCACCGCGCAACACCCCCGCGGATGCGAGAACCTCCCGGCGACCGCGGACGACCGCGAGGCATCCCGCCGCCGGGAGAAGAACACACGGCACAGCACCCCCGCGGATGCGGAAAGCTCCCGGCGACCGCGCCGCGCCGCGCCGGGCGGCACCGCGCCGCCCCGCCCCACGCGCATCAACGACAGAGGGGCCGGACCCGAAGGTCCGACCCCTCTGCGAGAAGCAGTGCTTACTTGACGATCTTCGTGACCGTGCCGGCGCCGACGGTGCGGCCACCCTCACGGATCGCGAAGCCGAGGCCCTCCTCCATGGCGATCGGCTGGATCAGCTCGACCGACATGTCGGTGGTGTCACCCGGCATGACCATCTCGGTGCCCTCGGGCAGCGTGATGACGCCGGTGACGTCGGTGGTGCGGAAGTAGAACTGCGGACGGTAGTTCGTGTAGAAGGGGTTGTGGCGGCCACCCTCGTCCTTGGAGAGGATGTACGCGGTGCCCTCGAAGTGGGTGTGCGGGGTGATCGAACCCGGCTTCACGACGACCTGGCCGCGCTCGACGTCCTCGCGCTTGGTGCCGCGGAGGAGCAGACCGCAGTTCTCGCCGGCCCACGCCTCGTCGAGCTGCTTGTGGAACATCTCGATACCGGTGACGGTCGTCTTCTGCGTCGGGCGCAGACCCACGATCTCGACCTCGGAGTTGATGGCCAGGGTGCCGCGCTCGGCACGACCGGTGACGACGGTGCCACGACCGGTGATCGTGAAGACGTCCTCGATCGGCATCAGGAACGGCTTGTCGCGGTCACGCACCGGGTCCGGGATGTTCTCGTCGACGGCCTCCATGAGGTCGACGATCGACTGCACCCACTTCTCGTCGCCCTCGAGAGCCTTCAGGCCCGAGACGCGCACGACCGGAACGTTGTCACCGTCGAAGTCGTTCTTCGACAGCTGCTCGCGGACCTCCATCTCGACGAGCTCGAGGATCTCCTCGTCCTCGACCATGTCGGCCTTGTTCAGGGCGACGAGCAGGTACGGCACGCCGACCTGCTTGGCGAGGAGGATGTGCTCCTTCGTCTGAGCCATCATGCCGTCGGTGGCGGCCACGACCAGGATCGCGCCGTCCATCTGGGCGGCACCGGTGATCATGTTCTTGATGTAGTCAGCGTGACCCGGGGCGTCGACGTGTGCGTAGTGACGCTTCGGGGTCTCGTACTCGACGTGCGAGATGTTGATGGTGATACCGCGCTGACGCTCTTCCGGAGCCGAGTCGATCGACGAGAAGTCGCGCACGACGTTGACATCCGACGGGTACTTCTCAGCAAGCACCTTCGAGATCGCTGCGGTGAGCGTGGTCTTGCCGTGGTCGACGTGACCGATCGTTCCGATGTTCACGTGCGGCTTGGTCCGCTCGAACTTGGCCTTAGCCACTGGGTCCTCCTCAGGACGGTCATGTAGCGACAGCGGGCACTGGTTTGCGACCGCTTCTCTACGGGTTAGGTTCTCAGTCTAATAGAGAGGGAAGTGTGAAGTTGTGGGGTACCGGATGCCGCGGACCGGGCGTTCGTCTCGGCCCTGCGGGCCTCGCTCGACGACCGGGCGCTGCGACGGGCTCAGCGTCCGCGGCATCCGACAGGGCTTACTCGCCCTTGGCCTTCTGGACGATCTCGTCGGCCACGGCCTTCGGGACCTCCGCGTAGCTGTCGAACTCCATCGAGTAGACCGCGCGGCCCGAGGTCTTCGAGCGCAGGTCGCCGATGTAGCCGAACATCTCCGACAGCGGCACCAGAGCGCGCACGACCTTGACGCCCTGGGCGTCCTCCATGGACTGGATCTGGCCGCGACGCGAGTTCAGGTCGCCGATGACGTCGCCCATGTACTCCTCCGGCGTACGCACCTCGACCGCCATCAGCGGCTCGAGGAGCACCGGGTTCGCACGGCGGGCGGCCTCCTTGAAGCCCATCGAGCCCGCGATCTTGAACGCCATCTCCGAGGAGTCGACGTCGTGCGCGGCACCGTCGACGAGGGTCGCCTTGACGCCCACCATCGGGTAGCCGGCCAGCACGCCGACGTTCATCGCGTCCTGGAAGCCCGCGTCCACCGACGGGATGTACTCGCGCGGCACACGGCCACCGGTCACCTCGTTGACGAACTCGTAGGTCTTGTCCGCGGTCACCTCGAGCGGCTCGATGGTGAACTGGATCTTCGCGAACTGACCCGAGCCACCGGTCTGCTTCTTGTGGGTGTAGTCGTGCTTCTCGACGGCCTTGCGGATCGTCTCGCGGTACGCCACCTGCGGCTTGCCGACGTTCGCCTCGACCTTGAACTCGCGCTTCATGCGGTCCACGAGGATGTCGAGGTGCAGCTCGCCCATGCCCTTGATGGTCGTCTGACCGGTCTCCGGGTTGAGCTCGGTGCGGAAGGTCGGGTCCTCCTCGGCGAGCTTCTGGATCGCGAGACCCAGCTTCTCCTGGTCGGCCTTGGTCTTCGGCTCGATGGCGACCTCGATCACCGGCTCCGGGAAGGTCATCGACTCCAGCACGACCGGCTGGTTGATGTCGGCGAGGGTGTCACCGGTGGTGGTGTCCTTCAGGCCGATCACGGCGTAGATGTTGCCCGCGGTGAGCTTGTCGACCGGGTTCTCCTTGTTGGCGTGCATCTGGAAGATCTTCCCGATGCGCTCCTTCTTGCCCTTGGTCGAGTTGACGACCTGAGCGCCCGACTCGAGCTCGCCCGAGTAGACGCGCACGTAGGTCAGACGACCGAAGAACGGGTGGACGGCCACCTTGAACGCCAGCGCCGCGAAGGGGTCCTTCGCGTCGGGGTGACGCTCGATGATCTTCTCCTCGTCCTTCGGGTCGTGGGCCTCGATGGCGGGGATGTCCAGCGGCGACGGCAGGTAGTCGATGACCGCGTCCAGCATCGGCTGCACACCGCGGTTCTTGAACGCGGAGCCGCACAGCACCGGGTAGATCTCGGAGGCGATCACGAGCTTGCGGATCGCGCCCTTGATCTCGGCGACGGTGAGCTCCTCGCCGCCGAAGAACTTCTCCAGAAGCTCCTCGTCCGACTCGGCGACCGTCTCCAGCAGCTGCTGACGGTACTCCTCGGCCTTGTCCTTCAGGTCGGCCGGGATGTCCTGGATCTCGTACTGGGCGCCCATGGTCACGTCGCCCTTGGCGTCGCCCGGCCACACCAGGGCGCGCATCTCGATCAGGTCGACGACGCCGACGAAGTCGTTCTCGGCGCCGATCGGCAGCTGCAGCACGAGCGGCTTCGCGCCCAGGCGGTTCACGATGGTGTCGACCGTGTAGTAGAAGTCGGCGCCCAGCTTGTCCATCTTGTTGACGAAGCAGATGCGCGGGACGTTGTACTTGTCGGCCTGACGCCACACGGTCTCGGACTGGGGCTCCACGCCCTCCTTGCCGTCGAAGACGGCGACCGCACCGTCGAGCACGCGGAGCGAGCGCTCCACCTCGACCGTGAAGTCCACGTGACCGGGGGTGTCGATGATGTTGATCTGGTTCTTGTTCCAGAAGCAGGTCACCGCGGCGGAGGTGATGGTGATGCCGCGCTCCTTCTCCTGCTCCATCCAGTCGGTCGTCGAGGCGCCGTCGTGCGTCTCGCCAAGCTTGTGGTTGACACCCGTGTAGAACAGGATGCGCTCGGTGGTGGTGGTCTTGCCGGCATCGATGTGGGCCATGATGCCGATGTTGCGGACCTTGCTCAGGTCGGTGAGCACTTCTTGTGCCACGGGGGTTCCTCCGGGATGGTTCAGGAACGAATCAGAGAGTGGGAGCGGATGCCGCGGTGGCGGCATCCGCTCTGCCCCTTACCAGCGGTAGTGGGCGAAGGCGCGGTTCGACTCGGCCATCTTGTGGGTGTCCTCGCGGCGCTTGACCGCGGCACCCAGGCCGTTCGAGGCGTCGAGGATCTCGTTCTGCAGGCGCTCGGTCATCGTCTTCTCACGACGGCCCTTCGCGTAGCTGACGAGCCAGCGCAGAGCGAGCGTGTTCGCGCGGTGCGGCTTGACCTCGACCGGAACCTGGTAGGTCGAGCCGCCGACGCGGCGGCTGCGGACCTCGAGGGTGGGGCGCACGTTGTCGAGCGCCTTCTTGAGCGTGGCGACGGCGTCCTGGCCGCTCTTGGCCTCGACGCCGCGGAGGGCGCCGTAGACGATCGACTCGGCGAGCGACTTCTTGCCGTCGACGAGGATCTTGTTCACGAGCGAGGTGACGATCGGCGCGCCGTAGACGGGGTCGTTGACGACCGGGCGCTTCGGGGCGGGACCCTTACGAGGCATCTATCTCAACCCTTCTTCGCGCCGTAGCGGGAACGAGCCTGCTTACGGTTCTTGACGGCCTGGGTGTCGAGCGCACCGCGGACGATCTTGTAGCGGACACCGGGGAGGTCCTTCACACGACCGCCGCGGACGAGCACGAGCGAGTGCTCCTGCAGGTTGTGGCCCTCGCCCGGGATGTAGGCAGTGACCTCGGTGCCGTTGCGGAGCTTCACACGGGCGACCTTGCGCATCGCCGAGTTCGGCTTCTTCGGGGTGGTGGTGTACACACGGGTGCACACGCCGGCCTGCTGCGGGTTCGACTTCAGCGCCGGAGCCTTGGTCTTCGAGACCTTAGGCGTACGGCCCTTGCGAACCAACTGCTGAATGGTTGGCACGTTCTCTCCTCATAGTGCTGCACGGTGACAGCGTGATGGATTTCACATCATGACCCACCGGCACGACGGATCCGCCGTGCTGTCAGGTGGTGGGTATGCCGTGGGGGCGAACCGGAGGTACCGGCGCCCTGCATGAGCGCACAGGCGTGCGCACACCCGATCAAGTGTAATGCGGCGTAACGGCGCCGGTCAAATGAGCGGATGCCGCGGGGCGCGATCGTCCGGCGCCGCCGCGCGGGTCCTCCCCGCGCCGCCCCGGTCCGGCCGCCCCGGCCTCACCGCTCAGGCGCGCTCGCGCCGCCGGGACGCCATGTGCAGCGCGCCGGCGAGCAGGATCAGGGTCGCCCCGCCGATGCTCAGGCCCAGCAGGGAGTCCGGGTCGGCGCCGGTGGTGGCGAGGTCGCCGAACGGCGGCGCCGGCGGCTGCTGCCCGGCCGGCGGCTGGCCGACGGGCGGCTGCGGGCCGGTCGGCGGCTGCGGACCGGTCGGCGGCTGCGGCGCGGGAGCCGGCGCCACGGTGAAGCGGCTGGCGGCGGCCGGGCCGGTCGCGCTGTTCACCGTCTGCTCGGCGGAGACCGTGTGCTCGCCGACGGCCGGGGCCGGCTCCAGGGCGAGCGACCAGGTGCCGTCCGCGCCGACGATGGCCGTGCCGGCGGCCTCGCCGTCGAGGAAGACCTCCACCACCGCGCCGGGGACGCCGGTCCCGGAGATCGCGTTCGGGGCATCCGTGGTCGACGAGCCGTCCGCCGGGCCGATGATGGCCGGGGCCGGCGGCAGCACGGTGAACGTGCTCTGCGCGGTCTGCACGTCGTCGCCCGCGGTCTGCGTGACGGTGTAGGCGACCGGGCCGTAGGGTGCCGCGACCGTCAGGGACCAGGAGCCGTCGGCGCCCACCTCGGTCGTCCCGGTGACGTCGCCGGAGAGGGCGATCGCAGCGCCGGGCTGGCCGGTGCCGGTGATGGTGACCTCGCCCGCGGGGAGCACGGCATCCGTCTCGGGTGCGGTGATCACGGGAGCGGCGATCGGCGCCTCCTCGACGGTGAGGCCGAACGGCACCGGCTCGGAGCGGTTGTACCCGCCGTCGGACACCTGCAGCACGTACTCGACGAGCCCCTCGATCACCGGAACCGGGAAGCTCCACAGCCCGGCCGCATCGATCGGGACCGGCGTAGTGATGCCGTTCAGGGTGACCAGCAGGGTGTGCCCCGCGGGGCCGGTGCCGCTCACGCTGTCGCCCGGGTGGGCCGTGGATCCGGCCTGGTGGGAGGTGACGGTCGGCTCGGCGACGTCGAGCATGATCGTGTACCCGCCGGTCCGCTCGAGGCCGCTGAGCAGGTCGGTCGCGATGGAGAAGTCGCCGATCTGGGGATCCGTGCCGCCCCCGGAGAGCACTCCGACCGCGGTCGTGCCGCGCAGGAACGCGCCGCCGGAGTCCCCGTGGTCCGACAGCGCCGTGGTCAGGAAGCCCTTGACCCAGTGGCCGGTGCCATTGGTGTCGTTGACCTCGTACCACCCGGTCTCGAGCACCTCGCCGGTGTGCTGTCCCGTGGTGCGGCCGCTGCGCAGGATCTGGTCGCCCGGCTGTGCGGTGCCGACGGCGGTGACCGGGGTGCCGGAGGCGGACAGGTCGTCGCCGGCCTCGGTGGTCCAGTCGGTCACGAACGGCTTCAGCGTGAATCCGGCGGCGGTCACGTCGATCGCCGAGATGTCGGTGCTGGCCGGGTCGTTGTTCGCACCGGACGTGCCGCCGGGGCCGCCGAACTGCGAGAACGCGAAGGTGCCGAGAATGGTGCCGCCGTCGAGCAGGCCGGGCGAGAAGGTGGGCGGGGCCGGGTAGGTCGCGGCGTCGTCCTGGCTGGGACGGGTGCGCTCCACCGTCTCGCCGGCCGTGCCGCAGTGCCCCGCGCTGATGATCGCGGGGTCGCCGTCGGGGGTCCAGGCCGAGAAGCCGAAGGAGCAGAGCGAGCCCTGCCCGGTGGCGCGGTCGATCACGGCGTAGCCGGCGCCGCCGACGACGTCGCTCGTGGCGTGCGCCGTCGCGGGTTCGCGGTCGGCGAGGACGACGTTCCCGAAGGAGTCCAGCCAGGCCTGCGTCGCGGCCTGCAGCCGGTCGACCTCGGCGGAGACGACGATCTCGCCCTCGGCGTTGCGTCCGATGCCGTTCACGGCCTCGTCGCTGGTGATGACGTCTTCGGCGAAGGAGGCGTAGGCGCTGCCTTCGGTCGGCGCGGTGTCCTCCTCCGCGGCCGCTGCCGGCCCGGCGAGCAGGGCGCCGGCGGTGGTCGCGGCGACGAGGGATGCGGGGAGCAGGCGGAGCGCCTTCTTCACGGATGTCTTCACGTTGTCCTCTGCAATGCGGCCGTGGCGGCCGATGCACCATCGGACACCCTTCGCGCCGTGCTCGGCGTCGAGCCCGGCGGTTCGCATGCTATCCGATATGCCGGAATGCACGCATCATCCTTCCGGTGAACATTTCGGAACACGACGTCCGTGATCGGCAGGCGTCGGTCGTCCCGAGCCGGGCGCGGGTCAGGGGGTGTCCGGGTCGAAGGGCGAGTCCAGCGCTTCGCTGAGCTCCGCGAGCAGAGCTTCGATCTGCGGTTCCACGTACTGCGAGATGGCGGCCTGCACGCGCAGCCGGTGACGCAGCAGGATGCCGCAGATCTCCCGGCCGATCATGTTCGCGTACTCGTCGGCCAGCGCGACCTCCTGCCGCAGCGCCGCCTTCGCCTCCTCGCTCAGCGGGGGCAGGGGCGGCAGATCTGGTGCGGACTCGTCGGCGAGCCCGGCGACGGTGAACAGGAACGGCGCCCCCGGGACCGGATCGGGATCCAGCGGCATCCCCTCGAACTCGGGATCCAGGCCCTCCGCCGGCCGGTAGCTCCGGGCCCGGTTGCGCTCGGCCTGCTGGTCGAGCTCGGCCTGGAGCATCGGCAGGTTGCGTGCCGTGTACTCGGCGACGGCGTGGTCCACGATCGCCTTGATGCGGGTGGAGAGTCCGTGCTGCACGGCGTGCGGGACGTTCGCGCCGATGCCGGCCGCGGACAGGATCGGCGAGCCCAGACAGCGCCGGCAGGGGGCGACCCGGCCGCGGTGCGTCGCCGGGGCCCAGCGCGGTACCCAGCGCAGCCACGCCTCCACGGCCTGACCGACCTGAGTGTCCAGCGACCTCTCCACGGTTACAGGGTACGACCGCGGCGCCGCCGCGGCGCGGATCCGGGCGCCTCCCGCGGGGCGCGCGGCGACGCGGCACCCTGCACCGGCTCACTCCTCATCGGCGGCACGCTCCCACGGCCAGTGCGGCGGGCGGGCGCGGGTGCGGCGCAGCGCCACGGCGATCCAGGCGGCGACCGCCGCGGCGAGCAGGAGCACCGCGCTCGGCCCGCGCAGCACGAGCTGCGAGACGGCGGCGGATGCCGGCGCGAGGCCGGAGCCGGCGACCAACGCGCTCAGCCACACCGCGGCCAGGTGCGCGAGTCCGGTCACGACGGCCACGAGCGCCACCGGCGGGTAGAGCGGATGCGGGACGCGCAGCACCGGCCAGAGCATGCCGGTGAACACGGCGACGGCCACGAACATACCGGCGATGCCTGGCCACTGGCCCAGCGCCGACACCGCGATGATGTCGATGTCGGCGAAGTAGCTCAGCATCCCGAGGCCGAGGATCGCCAGGGCGGCGAAGAGGACGGCGCCCACGGTCAGCGCCGTGACGACGGAGACCCCCGACGGCGCATCGCCGCGGGGGTCTCCGGTGGTCATTCTCGGCTCACCGGGCCAGAGTGGGCCCGGCCTCCAGCGTGCGCTCGTACTCGCGCTGCGCCTCGGCGTTCAGCTCCTTCTTGCGGGCGCCGCGGCGGGCGACCCAGGCGCCGAACCAGACGGTCAGCTCGCGCGCGAACACGAAGGCGGCGATCGCGAGCGGAGCCAGCAGCTGCTCGTTCACCAGCTCGGCCGATGCGGCCGGCCCGATCCGCCAGAACCCGGCCTGGAACAGCTGGCCGAGCAGGTGCCCGCCGTAGGCGGCCGCGGCGACGAACAGTCCGAAGATCACCCACAGCCCCCAGCGGCCGCGGTTGATGAACACCCCGAGCAGCCAGAAGGCGAGGAAGAACACGACGACCGGCACCCAGAACGACCAGGTGGTCAGCGGCGCGAGCGCGGCGTCGGCGATGTTCTCGCCGGTGACGTCGCCCTCCAGCGCACCGAGTCCGAGGATCGTGCCGAGGTAGAGCAGGGCGAAGCACAGCGTCGCGAGCAGGCCGATGCCGGCGGCGGTGCCCCGGTTGCCCAGCTCGCGCGGCGGCTCGGGGGCCTGCACGAAGATCGGCTGCGGCGCCGGGGCGACGAGCGGCTCGGCGGGCACGACGCGGGTCTCCGCGGATGTCGCCGCGCCCGCACCGTACGCGGTGTCGGCGACGGTGGGGTGCTCCGGGTCGGCGTGGTAGGTGTGCCGGGTGGTCTCGGGCTCGGCGGTCTCGGCGGCCGCGACGGCGTCGCGCTCCGCCTCCACATCGCGGCGCTCGGCCTCGACGTCGCGGCGCTCGGCGTCCACATCGTGGCGCTCGGCGTCGAGGTCGCGGCGGTCGGCTTCCAGGTCGCGACGGTCGGCGTCCTGCACGGCACGGTCGGCCGCGGCATCCGCGTCGCGCTGCTCGGCGGCGCTGAACGTGCCGGGGTGCTCGCGCTCCGCCGCCTCGAACGCGGCGAGGTCGGGGTCCACCGGGGCGACCTGGGCGTCGGGTCCGGGGACCTCGGCGCGGGCCGCCTCCGCTTCGGCCAGCCCCTCGTTGGCGCTGTCGACGACGTGGTCGACGTCGTCGTGTCGCTCGTTCTTCGGGACCTCGGGGTCGCTCATGATGGCTGCCTCTCGTGGAAGGGTGCAGTGCGAGGGTATCGCCGCGGCGGGCGCGGAACCAGGAGGCGTGCCGACGTGTCGCAGCACGCGGGCGCCACAGTCCGGCCGGGCATCCGCGGTGCGGACGGGCACCGGCGGAGTCGCGGGCCGATCAGCCGCCGAGCGTGGAGTCGAGCAGGGCGGTCAGCACGACGACGAGTCCGGGTCCGGCGGGCAGGGCGAGCCAGAGCAGGGCGGCGACGATCGCCGCGCACAGCACGCCGACGATCCAGCTGGCGACGAGGTTGCGCCCTCCGATCCGTGCCCCCATGCGCTCAGGGTACGCCCGGGCCGTCGCGTGCGGCGGCGCCGACACACGGGCGCGCCGGGTCCCGGCATCCGTCCGCGTCAGGCCCAGCCGAGCCGCGCGGCCACCGCCTGCGCCGCCCGGCTCGGGAACTCCGGCCAGCCGGGCTCGAGTTCGCGGAGCAGGCCGAACAGCATCCACGCCGCCTCCTCCTCCGGGCGGGCGAGGGCCACGGCGATCCGCGACCCCCACTCCGGGAGGTCGCGCTCGAACCGGCGCACCGGGTCGATCGTGTCGCGCAGCGCCGTGGAGCGCTCGGACAGCCGGCCGCGCACGACCCGCACCAGGTGCTGCACGGCGTGCTGACGGATGAACTGCCCGCCGTTCAGACGCTCCCCGCGGCGCACCCGGCCGACGCCGAGGAGGAGCTTGACGAGCACGAGACGGGCGTCGTTCTCCGGGTCGAAGCGGTCCGCCGCCGCGGCGCGCTCGCGCGCCCGCGCCACCAGGGCCGCGGTGGTGCCCTCGGCGTCGTCGACCACGACCGTGGCATCGCCCGCGACCGCGCCGGCGAGCTCCTCGGCATCCGAGAGCGCGAACTCGAAGACGTGCCCGTCGTCGTACACCGCGACGAACCCGATCTCGCCCTCGCGCGCGGTGAGCACGATGCGGTCCTGGTCCGGGAGCCAGGAGAGATCCGGGCGGATCTCGGGCCCTCTCCCGCTCTCGGCGAGCGCGAAGAAGTCGTGATCCGACCACTCGTCGCGCCGGAAGCGCGCCTCGTCGGATGCCGAGCCGAGCAGCACCAGCCCGCTCAGCCCGTCCCGGGCGCGGACGCCGTCCGCGAGGCCGCGGCTGAGCTCCTCGTACCGTTCCGGGGTCGTCATGGCCGCGCTCCCCCGGCATCCGTGAACGCGGCAGCATCCGTGCGCGTGCCCGCATCCGCGCCCGCGCCGGCATCCGTGCGCGTGCCGGCTTCCGCGCCCGCGTCGGCATCCGTCCCTGCGGCGGGGACGCGCACGCCGGGCAGGCGCCACGCGGCGAACGCGGGCCCCTCGGCGGCGAGCGCGACGGCGCCGTCGGATGCGACGGCCAGCGTCGCCTCGCCGAACAGCGCCTCCGCCTCCGCCGCCCCGGGCAGCGCGCCCGGGGCGAGCTCGGCGTCCACGCGCCCGCGGGTGGCGAGCACGAGCACCGACTCCTCGGCCGACTCGCGCACGAACACCATGGCGTCGTCGTCGACGTGCAGCCACCGCAGACCGCCGGTCCCGAGCGCCGGGTGCGCACGACGCAGCCCCACGAGCTCGCGGTACAGCGCGAGCCGCTCGGCCACATCGGGCTGCGACTCGGTGCCCCACGGGATCGGCGTGCGGCTGGTCTCGCCGTCCACCCCGGTCAGCCCGAACTCGTCCCCGGCGAACACCACCGGCAGCCCGGGCAGCGTCATCGACAGCCCGACCGCGACCGGGATCGTGCCGGGTGCCGCGTTGGTGGCGAAGCGGGCGGTGTCGTGGGTGTCCAGCGGCTGCATGTTCCCCAGCCGCACCCGCCACGGGATGCCGCCGGTGAAGCGCGTGATCGATGCGACCACGTCGCGGGCGGTGTACCGCGGGATGCCGCCGGTGCGCATGCCGAAGAACCACGGCTCCGTGAGCTCCTCGCCCTCGGCGTTCCGGTACGGCGCACCGGTGGGCTCGCTCAGCCACGCCCACACCGGCCGGGTGAAGGACGGGTAGGTCATCGCGCCGTGCCAGCCGTCGCCCTGCAGGTCGCTGGTCGCGTCGTTCGTGGACTCGCCGAGCAGGATGGCGTCGGGGTTGATCCGACGCACCGTCTCGCGCAGCAGCCGGCGCACCTCGTCGTTCAGGTCGACCGCGCCGAGCCGGCCGGTCATGTTCGCCACGTCCACCCGCCAGCCGTCGGCGTTGTACGGCGGCTTCAGCCATTTCGCGACGACCGAGTCCTCGCCGGTGATGAAGCGGCGGCGCAGCTCCTCGCTGGACCAGTCGAACTTCGGCAGGCTCGGCGTACCCAGCCAGCACTCGTACGCCGTGTTGCCCTCGTCGGTGAAGTAGTAGAAGGACTCCTCCGGGGCGCCGGGGTTGCCGTAGGCGGCGCGGAACCACTCGTGCCGGTCGCCGGAGTGGTTGCTGGTGAGATCGCCGATGACGCGGATGCCGCGCGCGTGCGCCTCCTCGATGAGCCGGACGTAGGCCTCGTCGCCGCCGAGCAGCGGGTCGACGCTGTCGAAGCTGGACGCGTCGTAGCGGTGGTTGGAGGCGGCGGGGAAGATCGGGGTGAGGTAGAGCAGGTTGACGCCGAGCTCCACGAGGTGGTCGAGGTGCTCGACGATCCCGGGCAGGTCGCCGCCGTAGAACTGGTGGGCGCGGCCCGGCATCACCGGGTCGACCGGGGTGTCCCAGGAGGCCGGGATGGCCCAGTCCGGCACCGGGTGCTCGTCGGCCTGGGCGGAGCGGGCGAAGCGGTCGGGGAACACCTGGTACATCACCGACTCGTGCATCCAGGCCGGCGGCGCCTCGTTCGCGACCAGGGCGAAGTCCTCGGCGTCCAGGGTCTCCAGCCGGTGCAGGCCGGTCTGGTTCAGCCACTCCACTGTGCCGTCCTCGTGCTGCAGCACGAAGCGGTAGCCGTGCCGCGGGTTGCGCACGGTGATCGGCGCCTCCCACCACTCCCAGCCGTCGGTCTCGCCGAGGCGACGGGCATCCGTCCACTCGGGCTCGTGGTCGGGGTTGGACCGGGTGCGCACCGCGCGCAGCGGGCCGTACCCGGCGGGGACGCGCAGGCGGACGGTGACGACGTCGCCGAGCGCCGGGGCGTCGTCGGACACGTACAGCGGGGAGCCGTCGTGGTGCGGGAGGAGAACGGTCATGTCAGGGCCTTCCTGTGGATGCGGCGGCAACCCGCCGTGGATGCGACGTGGTTGCACGGCCGGATGCCGTGACAGAGCCCTTCGGTTGTGTTCGTGAGGAGGATACCGGCCGACGGCCGATGCCCCCACTCGTCTGGTCGTCTACTTGACGCTGCCGGCGGTGAGCCCGCCGACGATGTAGCGCTGCAGCGCCAGGAACAGCGCCACCGGCAGGATCGCGGCGAGCACGGCGCCGGCGGCGAACACGCTCCAGTTCTTCGAGAACTCGTCGGAGACGAAGCGGTACAGGCCCACCGCCAGGGTCTGCTTGTCGGGGTCGACGAGGATGACGCTGGCGAGCACGAACTCGCTGCAGGTGCCGATGAAGCTGAGCAGCCCGACCACGGCGAGGATCGGCGCGACCAGTCGAAGGATGATGGTGAAGAAGATGCGGGCGTGCCCGGCGCCGTCGATCTTCGCGGCCTCGTCGATGGATGCCGGGACGGTGTTGAAGAACCCGTACATGAGGTAGGTGTTCGCCCCGAGCGCGCCGCCCAGGTACACCATGATGAGCCCGATCTGCGTGTTCAGCCCGATCGCCGGGAAGATGTCGCTGATGGTCACCATGAGCAGGAAGATCGCGACCATCGCCAGCATCTGCGGGAACATCTGCACGACGAGCAGAGCGGTCAGGCTGAACCGGCGGCCGGTGAAGCGCATCCGCGAGAAGCAGTACGCCGCGAGCGCGCCCAGCAGCACCGTGAAGAACGCGGTGACCAGGCCGATCACGAGCGTGTTCACGAACCACGCCCCGTACGGGTGGGTCTCGTTCTGGAACAGGGTGAGGTAGCTCTCCAGGCTCACCCTGCTGAACAGCGAGTTCGCGGTGAGCAGGGTGCCGCCCGGGTTGAGCGAGGCGCTGAACACGTACAGCAGCGGGAACAGGGCGAACACCGTCGCCAGCACCCCCACGATGTGGCGCCAGCCGGTCTCCCGGAAGTACTTGCGGAACGGGCGGCGGGGCTCGCGGCCCTCGCCGCGCACCCCGGCCTCGGCCGTGACGATCGCGCCCGTGGAGGGCGCCGCGGTCTGCGTGGTCATGTCAGTTCAGATCCTCCAGGGCCTTGGTGCGCCGGAACGCGAGGACCGAGATGGTCGCGACGAGGATGAAGATGATGATCGAGAAGGCGCTGGCCAGACCGTAGTCGGCGCTGGATCCGACGAAGGCGACCTTGTACACCATGGTGATGAGGATGTCCGTGGCGCCCACGTTCACGCCCGCGGTGACGTCGCGCGGACCGCCGCCGGTGAGCATGTAGATCAGGCTGAAGTTGTTGAAGTTGAAGGCGAACGAGGAGATCAGCAGCGGGGCGACCGCCACCAGCAGCAACGGCAGCTTGATCGAGCGGAACACCTGCCAGGCGCTCGCGCCGTCGACGCGCGCGGCCTCCTGCACGTCCTCGGGGATCGACTGCAGCGCGCCCGTGCAGATGAGGAACATGTACGGGAAGCCGAGCCACAGGTTGACCAGGATGATGCTGGCCTTGGCCAGCCACTCGTTGGTGAGCCACGGGATGTCGGCGCCGCCGAAGAGGACGACGTTGAGGAACCCGAACTCCTGGTTCATCATGCCCGCCCAGACCAGCGCCGAGAGGAAGCCGGGGAAGGCGTAGGGCAGGATCATCAGCACCCGGTAGTACTTCTTCGACTTCATCCGCGGGTCGTTGAACACGATCGCCAGGAACAGGCCGAGGGCGAAGCAGGTGAGCACGGACAGCAGCGCGAACGCGAAGGTCCAGACCAGGACGGACAGGAACGGGCCGCGGATCGACTCCTCGGCGAAGGCGCGGGTGAAGTTGTCGAAGCCGACGACGATCTGCCATCCGGGCTTGAGCTCGGTGCCGTCCTCGGCGGTGAACGCGCCGGTGCCGATGTCGGAGTACACCACGCCGGTGCGGGTATCGGTCATGGTGCCGGCGGCCTCGTCGTACACCAGCGTCGAGGTGTACACGTAGGCGATGGAGCCGTCCGGCGTACGCAGCGCGCCGTCGTTCGGGTCGTCGCTGAGCGGCACCGCCATCTCGGAGATGCGCTCCTGGTTGGCGACGATGTCGGCGAACTCGAGCGTGGTGTAGCCGTCGAGGGCGACGGCCTTGCCGCCGCGCATCTCGGCGTCGTCGACCTCCTCGAGGGGGCGGTCCTCACCGCCGATGAGGACCTCTCCGTCGGGATCGGTGACGAGGAAGGAGAGCTCGCCGAGCTGGTCGAGGATCGTCAGCTCGTACTCGGGCGAGTCGGGCACCCGCTCCTGAGCGGAGAGCATGAGCGCGTTGACGGCGCTCTCCTTGGTGCTGTTGTGACCGGTGCCGTAGTTCGTGAATGCGACGTACCCGGTGTACAGCGCGGCGAACACCTGGAACACGAACAGGAAGACGAGCCCCGGCATCAGGTACTTCGCGGGCAGCCGGCCTCGTCCGGAGTAGATCCAGACGGCGAGCAGCGCCGCCGCGACGACGAGCACCGCGGGCACCCACTGGTCCATGCGGATGAGCACCAGGGCGGCGTAGACCGCGAGCGCCAGGATGAGCCCGAGCACCACGATCTTCAGCAGGATGAGGCCCCAGCCGCCGCCGGCGGCCTCGGCGATGCGGGCGGCCCGGCGCTGTCGGGGTGTGGCGGGGGCGTCGGACCGGGCGTCCTGATCCTCGGTGATCGTCATCGGGTGTCCTCGTGGGCGTGCGCGGATTCGGGTGGTGGAGGGGCGGGGCGGCCGATGCCGCCCCGCCCCGTGCGCTCACTTGCTGATCGCGGCCTGCACGTCGGCGGCCATCTTCTCCCACAGGGCGACCGGGTCGCCGCCGGTGCCGTTGATGATCGCGGCCTCGGTCACGCCCCAGTACTGCCACACGGCGCCCATCTCGGGGATGCTGGGCATCGGGACGGCGTCCGCTCCGACGGCGCCGAATCCGGCGGTGAGGGGGTCGCTCTCGACGGCGGCCTCGAAGGCGGCGGTCAGCGCGGGGGCGCGTCCACCCACCTCGTAGAGGGCCGTCTGCACCTCTTCCGAGCCGATGTAGTTGAGGAGGAACTCGCTGGCGGCCAGCTTGTTCTTGCTCTCCGAGCTCAGGAAGAAGCCCTGCACACCGGCGAACGGCTGCGCCGGCTGACCGCCGGCGGACGGGATCGGGTCGACGACGACGTTCAGACCGGCCTCCGTCGCGGACGGAGCGTTCCACGGCCCGGTGAGGAAGAACGGCGCCTTGCCGGCGTTGAAGTTCTCCCTCGCGAGATCGCCGGTGATGTTCGTGTTCAGGATGCCGGCCTTGCCCTGTTCGCCGAGCCAGGTGGCGAACGCCTTGCCGCCGTCGTTGCCGATCTGCAGGTCCTCGGCGTTGTAGCTGCCGTCGGCCTTGGTGCCGAACACGGGAGCGCCGAAGGAGGTCTGGAAGGGGTACAGGTGGTACGGGTCGGCGGCCTCGGGGTCGAGACCGACCAGGAACGCGTACTCGGTGCCGGCGGCCTTGCCCTTGGCGATCATGTCGTCGTAGGAGGTGGGCGCCTCGGGCACGAGGTCGGCGTTGCGAAGCAGGCCGATGTTCTCGATCGCGTAGGGGACGCCGTACACCTGGCCGTCGTAGCTGAACGCGTCGACCGCGACCTTCTCGAACTCGCCGGCGCGGTCGCCGAGCTCGACCGGGGCGACGACGCCGTTGTCGACGAGCACGCCGAGCCAGTCGTGCGCGCCGACGGCCACGTCCGGACCCTTGCCGGTCGGGACCTGCTGGACGAACTGGTCGCGGATGTCGCCGAACTCCTTCTGGACGAGCTTGACCTCGACGCCGGTGTCGGCGGTGAAGTCCTTGGCGGCGTCCTTCAGGACGCCCGCGCGGTCTGCGTCGACCCAGACCGTGATCGCGCCCGCGTCGCCCTTGTCGTCCGCGTCGCCGCCGGTGGAGCCGGCACCGCAGCCGGTCAGCGCCAGGGCGGAGACGGACGCGATGGCGCCGAACACGAGGATGCTCCTCTTGGTCACCTTCATTGGTGTGTGCCTCTCTCGATGCGTGGGGGCCTGCCCGATATGCAAGCGCTTACAGTATGCCCTGCGACGCGGCATCCGCGCAACGCCCGCTTTCGGGCGTTATCGAGCTGAGATATGGCCTCTGGCGCACGTTCCTCGCGAACGCAGGTGCAAGCGCTTTCAAGACGGATGCCGGGCGGTTCGGGCTGCGCGACTGCGCCGCATCCGCTCCCCGACGGCGCCGCGCCCGCGCGTGCGGTCGCAGCGCTCGATACACTGCCTGTATGGCTGACAGCTCCTTCGACATCGTCTCCAAGGTCGACCGCCAGGAGGCGGACAACGCGCTCAACCAGGCCCGCAAGGAGGTCGAGCAGCGCTACGACTTCAAGGGCACCGGCGCATCCATCGCGTGGAGCGGCGAGCAGATCGTGATCACCGCCAACTCGGAGGAGCGGGCCAAGGCCGTGCTGGATGTCTTCCAGTCGAAGCTGATCAAGCGCGGCATCTCCCTGAAGAGCCTCGACTCCGGCGAGCCGGTCGCCAGCGGCAAGGAGTTCCGCATCGTCTCGAGCCTGAAGAACGGCATCTCGAGCGAGAACGCGAAGAAGATCGGCAAGATCATCCGCGACGAGGGTCCGAAGTCGGTGAAGTCGCAGATCCAGGGCGACGAGCTGCGCGTGCAGTCCAAGAGCCGCGACGACCTGCAGGAGGTCATCCGCCTCCTCAAGGCCGCCGACCTCGACATCGACCTGCAGTTCGTCAACTACCGCTGAACCCGCGCACCCCGGCCGGCGACCCACCGCTGCGCGCGGCACTTGACCGGGCGCCCCGCCGTCGGCGGGCTGATCCCGCGCCGCCGGAGCGGCCATAGCGCCGATATGCCGTTGTGATCTAGTGTGCTCACAAGGCCTCGTATCCCGAGGGCCTTGGGACGTTCCCTGGGGAGGGACGCTCGGATGGATGCCGCTGGGGAGGGTGTTCAGCATGGATGGGGATTGGTCGGGGTTGATCCCGCCGTCGAAACGGCTGCTGGCCGAAGAGGTGTTCCTGGAGATCGGCTCGGCGATCGTCGACGGCCGCATCCCGGCGGGCACCCGCCTGCGCGACGCCGACCTCGCGGCGCAGTACAACGTGTCGCGGACGCCGGTCCGGGAGGCGCTGCAGCGCCTGGAGCGGATCGGCCTGGTCGAGATGGCGCCGAGCCGGTTCACGCGCGTCACCGAGCCGACGCCCGAGGCCATCGACGACGCGCGCGAGTACGCCGGGTATCAGACCGGCATCGTCTGCGCGATGGCGGTGGGCCGGATGTCGGCCGCGGAGCGGGCGCACGCCCGGCGCATCATCGAGCGCATCCGCGCGGCAGGCGCCGACGCCGAAGCCTCGTCGAAGGCGCGATGGGAGCTGTTCGAGCATCTCGGGCGCTGTTCCGGCAACCGCATCCAGCGCGAGCTCACCGCGGAGTCGAGCATGGCCCTGCTGCGCCACCTGCGCCTGTGGCGTCCGACCGCCGAGCAACGGGCGATGGCCGAGGAGGGCCTCGACGCTCTCGAGGAGGCCATCCTCGACGGCGACGCCGCGGCGGCCGAGCAGGCGGCGCGCCTCATGTACGGCGTGCGCGGTGCGGAGGACGCGGCGAGCGAGGCATCCGACGCCGCGGACCCGGCGGAGCGCACCGGCTGAGCCGACGCGCGGGGCCGCCGGATCGGCTCAGGCCACCGGCATCCGCTCCGCCTCGGCCTGCGGCGCCTCCGTCGCCGGCGGGCGCACGTGGCGCGCGGCGTTCCATCCGGTGACCCAGCGCTCCAGCCGGAAGTACGCCTCGTTCCGCGCCTCCCGCCGGGAGAGGAACACGTCGTGCAGCGCACCGTCGATCCGCTCCACGGTGACGGACGACCCGAGTCTGAGCGCGGCGCGCGCGATGTCGTCGACGACGAGCACGCTGTCGGCGCGGGTGAGCTCCTCAGACCAGCGCGTCGGGATCGCCGTGCGCTCCGACAGCAGCACGCACACCGGCACACGGATGCCGAGGCCCGCGGAGACCCTCGCGTGCCCGGCGAGGATCGCATGCAGCCAGGCCGCGTGCACGGTCATCGTCAGCTCGGGGCGCCATTCGGGGTTGATGTCCATCGGGTCGTCCGGGTCGGCCACCTCGCGCTGCGCCCGCGTGTAGAAGCCGAGGTCGACCTGCGGCGCCGCGTCACGGGGCCAGAACCGTGCGCTCAGCTCGATCATCGGAGCGATCGCGGGGCGCGCGGCGCCGAGCTGGAACTCGAGCCACGGCGCGTTCAGGATCACCGCGGACGCGGCATCCGGATGCCGTGCCGCCCACAGACTGAGGATGAGCCCGCCCGTGGAATGACCGAAGAGCACGAGCCGGCGGGACGGGGCATCCGACATCGCGGCGAGCGCCGCGGCGATGTCCTCGTCGTAGGCGTCGAGGTTGGTGATGTAGCCGGGCGTCTGCCCGGGGCGCAGGCTGCGGCCGTACTTGCGCAGGTCGAGCGCGAAGAAGCGGGCGCCGCGCGAGGTCCAGAACCGGGCCAGCCGACGCTGGAAGAAGTAGTCCGACCAGCCGTGCACGTAGAGCACGTCGACATCGGCCAGGGGCCGCGTGTCCTGGCCGAAGCGCCACCACGGCACGGCATCCGGCAGCGCGCGGACGAGGGTCGCGACGACCGGCCCTTCCTCGTCGTCGCCGAGCGTCAGCGTCTGCTGCTCGAACCCGTCGCCGAGGACGTCCGCTACCCACTCCCCCATGACGCCACCCTACCCATCCCCTCCCGTCTGTTTGTGCCGTTCTGCTGCTTCAGCGGCGCTGAAGCAGCAGAACGGCACAAACAGACGCTGGGGGACGGCGAGGGGCGCCGGGGTCACTCGCCGCGGGAGATGCGGACCATCTCGTCGCGGGGGACGACCTTGATGCGGGCGCGGCCCTGCGGGGCGCCGAGGGAGATCTCGTGCTCGTCCAGGCGGTGCCAGCCCTCGAGGTCGGTCCACTGCACGCCGCGGGACGCCAGCAGCGCAGGGATCGCCTCCTCCGACGGGTCCTCCGGACGCCACCACGACCCCTGGTCGTTGATGACGTGCCGCACGGTCTCCATGGCATCCGACTTCGTGTGCCCGATGAGGCCGACCGGACCGCGCTTGATCCAGCCGGTCGCGTACACGCCGGGCACCGGCTGGTTCGACTTCGCCTCGAGCACCTGACCCTCGCGGTTCGGGATCACCCCGTGCTTCTTGTCGAAGGGCACGCCCGGCAGCGGCGAGCCGAAGTAGCCCACCGCGCGGTAGAGCGCCTGCATCGGCACCTCGCGGAACTCGCCGGTGCCGACCGCTCCTCCCTGCCCGTCCGGCCGGGTCCGCTCGTACACCAGGGCGGCGACGCGTCCGTTCTCGTCCGTCTTCACCTCGACCGGCTTGGCCCAGAAGTGGAAGTGCAGCCGCCGGGATGCCGTGCCGCCGGCGTTGTTGACCGAGTCGCGCTTGCGCCACGACTGCAGCACGCGGTCGATCACCATCACCTGCTTGTTGCTGGCCACGGCATCCTTCGACGCCTCGTCGTAGTCGAAGTCCTCGTCGTACACGACCATGTCCACGTCGCGCAGCTCGCCGAGCTCGCGCAGCTCCAGCGGGGTGAACTTCACCTGCGCCGGCCCGCGACGCCCGAAGACGTGCACGTCCTTCACCTTGCTCGCCTTGAGCCCCTGGTACACGTTGTCCGGCACCTCGGTGACCAGCAGGTCCTCGGCGTGCTTGGCCAGCATCCGGGAGACGTCGAGGGCCACGTTGCCGTTGCCGATCACGCCGACCGACTCGGCATCCAGCGACCACTCCCGCGGCACGTCCGGATGCCCGTCGAACCAGCTGACGTAGTCGGCGGCGCCGTACGAGCCGATCGCGTCGATGCCCGGGATGTCGAGGCTCGCGTCGCGGATCGCGCCGGTGGCGAAGATGACCGCATTGTAGTGGCGCTTCAGGTCGTCGAGGGTGATGTCCTCGCCGAAGCGGACGTTGCCGAAGATGCGGATGTCACCGCGGTCGAGCACGTCGCGCAGGGCGGTGATGATGCCCTTGATGCGCGGGTGGTCGGGGGCCACGCCGTAGCGGACCAGGCCGTAGGGGGCGGGGAGCTGCTCGAACAGGTCGATGGACACGTCGAACTTGCGCTCCGCCTTGAGCAGGATGTCGGCGGCGTAGATGCCGGCCGGTCCCGCCCCGACGATGGCCAGCCTGAGCTTGGTCATTGGGGGTTCCTTCCGTCAGCTGCTGCGATCGGCGAGGGTCTCGGCGAATCGCGTGAGGGCTTCGCGCACCGTGCCCTTCGGCAGCGGCTCGAGGGCCGCGATCGCCTCGGCGGTCCAGGTGCGGGCGAGCTCCAAGGTGCGGCGGGTCGCGTCGTGGTCGCGCAGCTCGGCGAGCGGCCCGTCCAGGATGCCGGGGTCTTCACCGCCGGCGATGCGCACGACGCCGTCGTCGATCCGCGCGGCCAGGTCCTGGTCGGCCTCCGCCTCTCCCGCCTTCAGCAGCAGGGAGGGCATGGTGGGCACGCCGGCGCGCAGGTCGGTGCCGGGCACCTTGCCGGTCTCGGCGGGGTCGGCGGACAGGTCGATGACGTCGTCGAGCAGCTGGAAGGCCACGCCGACCTTCTCGCCGTACACCCGCATCGGCTCCTCGTACTCCGCCGGGGCGTTCGAGAAGATCACGCCGCCCTGCGTCGCCGCCGCGATCAGCGAGCCGGTCTTGTCGGCGAGCACCTGGATGTAGAACGCGATCGGGTCGTCGCCCTCCTGCGGGCCGACGGTCTCGTGCATCTGCCCGAGCACGAGCCGTTCGAAGGTGTCGGCCTGCAGCCGGATCGCGCGATCGCCGTAGCGCGACATGATCTGGCTGGCGCGGGAGAAGAGGATGTCGCCGGTGAGGATCGCCACGCTGTTGCCCCACACCGCGTGGGCGGCGGGAACGCCGCGGCGCTTGTCTGCGCCGTCCATGACGTCGTCGTGGTACAGCGAGCCGAGGTGGGTCAGCTCCAGCGCCTTGGCGATGTCGATCACGGGCGGGATGTTGCCCTCGCCGAGCTGGGCGGCGAGCAGCGTCAGGACGGGACGGATGCGCTTGCCGCCGGCCTCGTAGAGGTATCGGCTCGCGGCATCCGCGACCGCGTCGGCGACGCGCAGCTCGTCGGCGAGACCCGACTCAACGAGGTCGAGGCCCTCCTCGATCTCACGGGCGACGCGCCGGGCCGCAGGACCCAGGAAGACGCGGTCGCTGAAGCCGAGTCGGCTCGCCAGTCGCGTGCCCGGGGCTGCGGGGCTCGAAGTCACGCCTCCAGCCTACCCGCGCGGCGGAACCCGCCGCTCACCCCGCCGCGGCGGCATCGTCACATGACGCCGCCGGTGGTCGCGGGGATGCGCCGGCGTCGTCCGGATGAGGTGTCGGCGTCGCCAGGCCCGTGTGCCGGCGTGGTCGCGAGGACGCGAGTCGGCGTCGTCAGGCGAGCGCGTCGACGAGGGGGCGGAACTTCACCCGGGTCTCGAGCAGCTCCGCCTCGGGGTCGCTCCCGGCGACGATCCCGGCGCCCGCGTAGGCGGTCACCGGGAGGGTCTCGGGTCCCGCGCCAGCGGATGCCGCGGCATCGCCGAACTGCGCGCACCGCAGCGCGATCGCCCACTCCCCGTTGCCGGCCGCGTCCACCCAGCCGACCGGCCCCGCGTAGCGGCCGCGATCGAAGGGCTCCAGCCGCCGGATCGCGGCGAGCGCGGCATCCGTCGGCGTACCCGCCACCGCGGCGGTCGGATGCAGCGCGCCGACGAGATCGAGCGCGGAGGCGCCGTCGGACAGCTCGCCCTCCACGTCGGTGGCGAGGTGGAAGAGGTTGGGCAGCTTGAGGGTGAACGGCTGGTCGCTCGCGGCGAGCGCCCGTGTGTGCGGACGGAGCGCCGCGAGCACGCTTTGCACGGCGTACTCGTGCTCGTCGAGGTCCTTCACGCTGGAGGCGAGGGCGGCGGATGCCTCGGTGTCGCCATCGGCGTCGGCGCCGCGGGCGGCGGTGCCGGCGAGCACGCGCGCGGTGACGGTGCGGTCCTGCACGGTGACGAGGGTCTCCGGGCTGGCGCCGATGAGGCCGTCGACGGCGAAGGTCCACGTGTCGGGGTATCCGGTGGCGAGGGCGCGCACCAGGCGGCGCAGGTCGGCATCCGATGGCACGGTGCCGGTGAGGTCGCGGGCCAGGACCACCTTGCTGTACTCGCCCGCGGCGATCTCGACGAGCGCGCGGCGGACGGCATCCTGGTACCCCTGCGGCGTCAGCGCCCCGGGACCGACGCGGCCGGCCCAGTGCGGGCCGTACGGACGCGGGGCGGCGGGCGCCCCGGCATCCGTCGCCTCGTCCGCGGGGCGGATGCGGGTGAGCCAGGTGCGCCCGCGGTGCCGGCCGATGATCGTGGACGGGACGAGCAGGATGCTGTCGGCCGCCGAGTCCTCGTCGAAGGTGAGCGCGCCGAAGGCGACCAGTCCCGTGCCGGGGAGGCGCACCTCGTCGTCGATCTCGGCCGAGCCGGCGAGATCGCGCCACGCCTCGGCGAGGGCGCGCGAACGCGGGCGGTCGGTGCCGGCCGGGACGCGGATGGCGGCGGCGGTCCCGTTCGATGCGGACACGATGCCGTCGCCGCGACGCAGCCAGGCCAGCGGATGCCGCGGGGAGGTGTGCGCCAGCAGGTCCTCGACGGGGTCGATCTCGCGGGTCCGCGCGATCAGGCGGGGGCTGGTCACACCTCCAGCCTATCGAGGCGGAGGTCGGCGAGCCGGTCCAGCCAGTGGTCGCCGGTGGCGTCGTCGAAGGGCGGATGCTGCGCCCGCACCTCCCGTTCGAGCTGGAGCGCCAGCGCCTCCAGACGCCGAACGACATCGGCGGGATAGCCGTAGCGGACGCGGTGCTCCTCCCACTCGTCGCGGTCGTCGACCCAGGTGCCGCGGTCGCCGACCACCCGGACGACGTCGAGGTCCATGTCGATGCCAGTGGCGAGCACGGGGAGGTCGCGGTCCGTCGCTCCGGCGTCGGGGGCTACGGCGTCTGGGGCTCCGGCGGCATCCGTACCCTCCCAGCGGACGTCCCAGCCGATGTCGATGTAGATCCGGGTGCCGCGGGGATGGTCGCGGGTCACCGTGAGAGCGAAGTCGGCGCCCCCGGCATCCGGAGTCCGCGGGATGAGCGTGACGTTCGGGCCCTGCGCCGTGAACGTCGCACCGGGACGCGCGCTGCGCCAGCCGATCGGCTGCCCGACCCAGTCGCCCCAGTCGTCGGCGCCGAGGTACACGCACTCGCCGCGCCAGTGCGGCGAGCCGTCCCACTTGCGCCACTGGAAGACCATCGGGGTTCCGGGGGCGGGGCGCGCGTGGTTCACGGGGCGAGTCTACGGGGGCGACCGGAGGCGGGCCCCGCGTGGGCGGGCTTCGAGCAGGGGCGGGTGCGCGTTGCCGCGGACATGTGCGCCTGCCGCGGACGGATTCCGGATTCCGGGCCGCGGGAACTGCACATCTCCGCGCGAAGCGCACGGCCCGGGGCGTGCCGACCGGCACGGGTGCGGCGACGCGGCCCCGCCTAGACTCGGAGCATGACCTCCCGCGAGCCCAATCGCGCCGATCTCGGCAAGGATCCGTCCCGCGTCAGCGGCATGTTCGACCAGGTGGCGCCCGGGTACGACCGCACGAACACGGCGATGACGCTCGGCAACGACGCGTTGTGGCGTGCGGCGACCACGCGGGCCGTGGCGCCGCGCCGGGGCGAGCGCATCCTGGATCTCGCGGCGGGCACGGCATCCTCCTCCGCCTCCCTCGCCCGCAGCGGCGCCGAGGTGGTCGCCGCCGACTTCTCCCCCGGGATGCTGGCCGAGGGCCGCCGGCGGCACGGGCACCTCCCCAACCTGACGTTCGTCGAGGCGGATGCCATGAACCTGCCCTTCGCGGACGGCGAGTTCGACGCGGTCACGATGTCGTACGGGCTGCGCAACGTCCAGGATCCGAAGAAGGCGCTGCGGGAGCTGTACCGGGTCACCAAACCCGGCGGGCGGATGGTCATCAACGAGTTCTCCACGCCGCCGGGTGCGCTGTTCCGGGCGTTCTTCCGGTTCTACAACGGCCAGGTGCTGCCGCGGATCGCGCGCGTGGCCGGGACGAACGGCGAGGCGTACGACTACCTGAACGAGTCGATCCGGGACTGGCCCGACCAGCGCACCCTCGCCGCCTGGATCCGGGAGGCCGGCTGGATCGACGTCGCCTACCGCAACCTGAGCTTCGGGATCGTCGCCCTGCACCGCGCCCGCAAGCCCCGCTGACCGCCCCTCAGCGCCCCGCCCCTGAGCGCCCCGCCCCTGAGCGTCTATTTGTGCCGTTCTGCTGCTTCCGAGGCCGGGAAGCAGCAGAACGGCACAAACAGACGGGTGGAGACGCGGGGCCCGGGCCCCCGCGGGGCGGGGTCAGCTGGCGGCGAGGCGCTTCTTCTCGGCCTCGACGTCGAAGTCGGCGGCGGGCCACTGCGGGTCGATGTCCTCCAGCGCGGCGATGAGCAGCTCCTGCACCGCCAGGCGCGCGTACCACTTGTGATCGGCCGGCACGACATACCACGGCGCGGTCTCGGATGCCGTGCGATCGAACACCGTCTGATACGCGGCCATGTAGTCGTCCCACCGCATCCGCTCGTCCACGTCGCCCGGGTTGTACTTCCAGTGCTTGTCCGGGCGCTCGAGCCGCTCCATCAGCCGCGCCTTCTGCTCGTCGCGCGAGATGTGCAGCATGACCTTCACGATGCGGGTGCCGGATGCCGCGATGCGCTGCTCGAACTCGGCGATCGCACCGTAGCGGCGCTCGATCTCGGCGGCGTCCGCGAGCCCGCGCACCCGGACGATCAGGACGTCCTCGTAATGGGAGCGGTCGAACACGCCGATCATCCCCGGCTCGGGGAGGCGCTTCTCGACGCGCCAGAGGAAGTCGTGCGCGCGCTCGTCCTCGGTCGGCGCCTTGAACGCGGCCAGAGCGACGCCCTGCGGGTCGACGCCGCCCATCACGTGACGCAGGATGCCGCCCTTGCCGGCGGTGTCCATGGCCTGCAGCACGAGCAGCACGGCGTCGCGCGCCTCCCCGCCCCGGCTGGCCGCGTAGAGCCGCTCCTGCAGTTCGCTGAGGACGTCGCCGCGCAGAGCGAGGTCCTTCTTGCCCGCCGCCTTGCCGCGGTCGTAGCCGGGCGTCGCCGCGGGATCGACATCGTCCAGCCGGAAGCCGTCACCGACCCGGAGCAGCTCCCCGGTCGGCCATCGCTGCGTCGTCATGTGCCCATCATCCACGACGCGGCGGCAGCGCGCCTCCGCCGATTCGGATCGATGCGGGGACGGATGCTGGGACGGATGCGGCGGGCGGATGCGGCGATGTCCGAGACCCCCGTCACACTGGGGACATGGACATCGTTCTCGTCGTCATCGCCATCGTCGCCGCCGCGCTCGCCGGCGCGCTGGGCTTCGTGCTCGGCCGTCAGCGCGGGCAGGCCTCCGGCACGGCCGAGCAGGCCGAGCTGGTCGCGGCGCGCCTGCAGATCGACGGCCTCCGCCGGGACGTGGAGGCGGCGCGCGCCGAGACCTCGGGGCGCGTGGAGGAGGAGCGCCGCCTGGGCGCGCAGCGCGTGGCGGAGGCGCGGGAGCTCGCCGAGGCGGCGCTGGCCGAGGTCCGGCGGGATGCGGCGCAGCGGATGCAGGACGAGCGCGCCGCCCACGAGCGCCGCCTCGCCGAGGTCCGCGCCGAGGCGGAGAAGGACGTGCTTGAGGAGCGCCGGCGCGCCGAGCAGCGGATCGAGGAGCTGCGCGCGGACACCAAGCGGCTCGCGGACGAGTTCGAGGCGCTCAGCAAGCGGGCGCTGGATGCCAATGCGAAGACGTTCCTGGCGCAGGCGGAGGAGCGGCTCAAGCGCAGCCAGAGCGAGGGCGCCGCAGAGCTGCGGCGTCGGCAGGAGGCGGTGGAGAAGCTCATCGAGCCGATCCAGAAGACGCTCGACACCGTCAAGAGCGAGATGACCTCGGCCGAGAAGGCCCGCGCGGAGGCGAACGCCGCCCTCACCGAGCAGCTGCAGTTCATGCGGCAGTCTTCCGAGGCGCTCGGTTCGGAGACCCGCAACCTCGTGAACGCCCTCCGGGCCCCGCAGGTGCGCGGCCGATGGGGCGAGCTGCAGCTGCGCCGCGTGGTCGAGGCGGCCGGGATGCTGAACCACGTCGATTTCGCCGAGCAGGAGCACCACCGCACCGACGAGGGTGCGCTGCGCCCCGACCTCGTGATCCACCTCGCCGGCGACAAGCGCGTCGTGGTGGATTCGAAGGTCGCCTTCAACGGATACCTGGAGGCGATGGAGGCGACCGACGAGACCGTGCGGATGCAGCGGCTGCAGGCGCACGCCCGTCACCTGAAGAAGCACATCGATGACCTCGGCACCAAGGAGTACTGGGACGCCGTGGCCGGCTCGCCCGAGTTCGTCGTGATGTTCGTGCCGGCCGAGCCGTTCCTCACCGCGGCGCTCGACCAGGACGCCACCCTCTACGAGTACGCGTTCGAGCGCAATGTCGTGATCGCGACCCCGTCGACGCTGGTGGCGCTGCTGCGCACCGTCGGCCACGCCTGGCGGCAGGAGCAGCTGGCGCAGGAGGCGCACCAGATCTTCACGGTCGGCAAGGAACTGCACAAGCGGCTGGGGACGCTCGGTCAGCACCTGGCGACGCTCGGTAAGCGGCTGAACTCCACCGTGGAGGCGTACAACAGGTTCGCCGGCTCCCTCGACCGCAACGTCGTCACCCAGGCGCGCCGGTTCAGCGCCCTGCAGGGTCTGGAGGATGTGCTCACCGAGACCGACCCGATCGAGACGCTCGCGATCGCGCCGCAGAAGGCCGACCTCTACCTCACCGAAGGCCGGGAGAAGCTCACGGCGGAGACGGAGGGCCTCGCGACGGAGACCGAGTCCCTCGAGGCGCCGGTCCGGTACGCGAGCGCGGACATCAAGGAGATCACCGAGCGGCTGCGGTGACGACGGACCGACGCCCGGCTACCGGGGCAGCGGCACTTCGATGATCTGCGTGCCACCGGTCGGGGTCGTCAGGGCCTGGTCCAGGGCGGATCGCGTGGTCACCCGGACGTACTCCCAGCCGTACGCGGCGGCCAGCTCCTCCAGGCGGACGGTCTGCGGCGTGTAGAAGACCCGGTCCAGGTCCTCCGCGGCGGCGGATCCGGCGACCTCGAGCCCGTCGAAGATCGTGCCGCCGCCGTCGTTGCCGACGATCAGCTGCAGCCGGGGACGCGGTTCGTCGGCGGGCAGCATCAGGGCGCCCACGTCGTGCAGGAACGCGAGGTCGCCGAGCAGCACGCGGGTGACGCCCGGCGCTCCGCCGGCCTGGCTGGCGACGGCGATGCCGGTCGCCGTCGCGATCGTCCCGTCGATGCCGGCGAGCCCGCGGTTGGCGTGCACCGGCACCTTCTTCCCGCCGAGCACCTGGTCCGCCACCCGCACCAGGCGGGAGGAGCCGAACACCAGCCGGTCATGCGGCCAGGTCGCACGCCACACCGCATCCGCCACGAGCTCCCGGTCGAGAGGACGGCGCACCACGTCGAGTTCGGCGCGCACCGCGTCCAGGCGGGCCGCGCGGTCCTCGGAGGACAGCCCCTCCTGATCCGGTGCGGGCGGGCTGAGGTCGACGGATGCCGCGGCGGATGCGGCCATCCACGCTCCGAGCCACTCCCGGTCGGTCTCCCCCGGCGCGACCGTGACCGCCTGGACAGCCGTCGTGCGGCCGTTCAGGTTCAGTGCCTCCCCGCCCGAGCGGACGGCGACGACGTCCACGTCGCGCCGTGCGAGCAGGGCGGCGACCTCCCGGCTGAGCGTCGGATGCCCGAGCACCACCGCGCGCTCGATCCGTCCGCCGAGCTGCTCGTCGCGCAGCAGCATCCGATAGCCGTGCACGAGCAGCCGGCCGAACCGCGCGCCGCTGACGATCTCGGCGATCAGCGGCCAGCCGCCGGCGAAGGCGATCGCCTCGGCATCCGGCCCGGCATCCGCCCCCGCGATCACCACGGTCCGCGGGCCGCGCTCCAGCGTCGTGGGCGCCGGCTCCGGGCGCCGCGGCGCCTCACCGGACGCGACCGAGACCTCCACCGGGCCGGACAGCGGCTCCCGGCACGGGAGGTTCAGGTGCACGGGCCCCGCCACGCCCGCGATGCCCTGCCCCTCGTTCCCGACCGCGGCGGCCACCGCACGCGCCCCGAGCCCGCGCCACGAGCCGTCCCCCGGTACCGGCGCGTCATGCCCCCAGCGGACGAACGAGGCGAACAGGCCCGGCTGCACGGTCGCCTGGTTGGCGCCGACGCCGCGCAGCTCCGGGGGGCGGTCCGCGGTGAGCAGCAGCAGCGGGACGCCGGCGTGGAACGCCTCCATGGCGGCGGGGAGGAGGTTGCCGGCGGCGGTCCCCGAAGTGCACATGACGGCCACCGGAACCCGCGTCTCCCGGGCGATGCCCAGGGCGGTGAACCCGGCGACCCGTTCGTCGACGCGCACGTGCACGCGCAGCGCACCGGCACGGCTCAGCGCCGTCGCGGCGAGGGCGAGCGCCTGCGACCGGGATCCGGGCGCGATCACCACGTCCCGCACGCCGTGCGCCACGAGCTCGGCGAGGAGGGCGACGGCCTCCGCGCTCGCGGGGGAATCCGTCACGAGCGAGGGTCCGGGCCGTCGGACTCGTCCTCGAGGCGGGCGAGCTCCTCCTCCAGGCGCCGGATGCGCTCGTCCTGCTCCGTGCGGTTGAGGCCGCGGAGGAACTCCGGGTCGTCATCCGGCGCGATCAGCGGAGAGCCTCCGCCGTCCGCGCGCCGGCGACCGAGCGCGAACCACAGGATGCCGCCAAGCACCGGGATCAGCACCACGATGGCCACCCAGACGCCCTTCGAGACGCCGCGGTGCCGCGCCGCCGGCTGCACAGCGCAGTCGACGATGCTGAAGATCCAGAACGCGGCGGCCAGGAACCCGCCGACGATCAGCACTCGGGCCATGCTTCCAGTCTAGATCCGCGTGCGGGCGCGGGATCCGCGGGACCGCGCCCGGGTGTCCTTGTGGGCTCCTCTGGTCTCGCGTCCGAATGCGTGATCAGAACGGGATGCCGCGGGGCGGTATCGGATCGCACCTTTACGCTGAACGCATGCCGGAGTTCAGCGACTACGTCGTCTACGTCGACGAGAGTGGCGACCATGGCCTGGAGCAGATCAACCCGGACTACCCGGTGTTCGTACTCGCGTTCTGCATCTTCCATGTGCCGACATACGTCGGCCAGATCGTGCCGGAAGTACAACGTCTGAAGTTCAGGTACTTCGGCCACGACATGGTGATCCTTCATGAGATGGATATCCGCAAGGCCAGACCTCCTTTCCATATCCTCAGGGACCCAGGGGTTCGCGCCGCCTTCATGTCCGACCTCAACGCCCTGCTCACCCAGTCGCCGTTCATCGTGACGGCGAGTGTGATTCTGAAGGAGCCCTACAAAGCCAGGCGAGGTGTCGCGAACAACCCGTATCACGTCGCTCTCGAGTTCGGGCTTGAGCGCGTCTTCATGGAACTGCAGAGCCGCGGACAACGCGGAAGGGTGACGCGGGTGATCTTCGAGAGCCGTGGACGGAAAGAGGATGACGAGCTTGAGCTCGAATTCCGAAGGTTGATGGCTCGAACGCAGATGCAGGGCATGGCGCAGAGCCTCGACTTCCTCTGCGTGAGCAAGCAATCGAACAGCTCCGGCTTGCAAGTGGCGGATATGGTCGCGCGCCCGGTCGGGCTCCATGTCCTTCGACCGGATCAGCCCAACCGTGCGTGGGACATCATCGAACCGAAGCTGCGTCGATCAGCGTCCGGAAGCATCAACGGGTACGGACTGAAGATCCACTCATAAAGCGAAAGGCCCCCGGGTTACCGGAGGCCAGGCGCCGATCGGGAATGCCCAATCCACTTGCTGTAACACTACGCGACGGCCGGCTGTTCCACCACATGCCCTCGTGTCAGGGTGCCTGCCCACCTTACGCCGTACGTCAGACACGGCCCGGATTGATGTGCCGCGGCGCCGCCCGGCCGCCGCCCTTCCACGCGACGTGAGGGCGGGAGTCTTCGACGCGACGGCGGGAGTCGAACCCGCTGCACCATCAGGTATGAGCTGTGGCCCGGGACCACCCGGATCGCCGCGATGCACCGACGCTACCTCGGACCTCCCCCATCGGCGCCCGCAGGTTGCCGGAGATGACGAACCGCGACGCCGGATGACAGCGCCGGGCATGCCGCCTCGAGTGCCGGCACCCAGCGGAGCCCTAACCGGCCGAACCTAGACTTGCAGGGTGAAGAACCTCCTCCTCTACACGGTGCTGCGACTGCTGGCCTTCCTCGTCCCGCTCGCCATCCTGTGGTTCTTCTTCCCGATCTTCCGCGAGTACTGGTGGCTCGCGGCGCTGTTCGCCGCGCTGATCGGGATGAGCATCTCGCTGCTGTTCCTGCGCGCCCCGCTCTCCAACGCCTCCCGCGACCTGCACGCCCGGCGCGCCGCCCGCCGTGAGCGGCTCACGGACGAGGACGTCGAGGACGGCGGCACCACGAGCGCCTGAGCGGCGGCATCCGCCTCGAGGCTCGCGGCCGCGCGACACCGCGACGCCGGCCCCGAACTGGGCGCACCGCGACGAACGCCTGCCCCGGCCGTCAGAACGTCTCGACCGCGAGCAGGATGTCGTCGTGCGTCTTCGCGAAGCGCAGCGACGCCGTGTCCTCAGCGGCGCGGATCTCCGCGGCGATGTCGGCCAGCCGCCCGGCGACGGCGAGGGCGCCGAACCGTTCGATGGGATGCGCGTCCAGCAGCTGGAACCCACGCGTGCCTCCGTCGGAGGCCGCGACGATCGCCGCCAGCTCGTCCACCCGGCTCCGCCCGGTGAGCGCGTGCCCGGCCGCACGCGGATCGGTGTGGCAGCACCAGAACCCGCCGTCGCGGTTGCGCGTCTCGTCGAGTGCGGCGAGCCGCGCCGCGGCGACCTCCTCCTCGGCCGGCTCCCCGCCTGCCGCTCCCTCTCGGAGCAGTTCGGATGCCCGCCGCTCGACCGCCGCGTCGATCCGGTCGTCCGTGACCTCGCGCACCGCGCCGTCGCGGCCGACGAGCACGATCGACGCGTCGCAGAGCACCAGGTGCTCCACCTCCTCGTCGTCGATCCGCCAGGCGGCCACGGTCGCACTCGGCGATCCGGCCCCGAGATCGCACGTGTGCGCGTGCGACGCCCTGACCCGCTCGATCGCCGCAGCGAGCGCCGCCGGCATCGCGACGGCGCGGTTCTCCAACCCCTCCCGGAACGCCTCGGCCAGACACCGCGCGTACCAGGCGACCGCGTGCCGGCATCCGCTCCGCATCGACGTCGGCAGGCCGGCCCCGTCCACCACGACCGCGATGCCGTCGCCCACGGCGAGCGCGTCCTCACTCTCCCGCCCGGCGACGGCGGGCAGGGAGTAGGACGAGAACATCAGCCGACCAGCGCCCAGTACACGAAACCGGCGTAGCCGAGCGCGGTCAGCGAGGTGAGGCCCAGCGCGATCACCAGCTCACGCGGCTGCCGATACGTCCACACGATGAGGATCGCCGGCAGCCCCGCCAGGAGCGCCAGCGGCGCCAGCCACGCGATCGGGTACAGCACGGCGATCCACGCGGCCAGCCCGAACGGGATGAGCACGAAGAGCGTGAACAGCACCTGCGTGGCCCGCCGGCCGATCAGCACCGTGAGCGTGCGCTTGCCCGCCGCGCGGTCCTGGTCGATGTCGCGCAGGTTGTTCGCCAGCAGGACCGCGCACGCGAACAGACCGGCCGACACCGCGCCGAGCCACGCCTCCAGCGGCAGCTGGAACGCCTGCACCCAGGTGGTGCCGAGCGTGGCGACGAGCCCGAAGAACACGAAGACGAACACCTCGCCCAGCGCGTTGTAGCCGTACGGCCGCTTCCCCCCGGTGTAGAACCACGCCGCCACGATGCAGGCGGCCCCCACGGCCAGCATCCACCACTGCTGTGTGCGGATCACGATCGCAAGACCCGCCACGGCGGCGAGCGCGAAGAACACGAGGGCGACGACGAGGACCCGCTTCGCCGGCACCCGGCCGGATGCGGTCAGCCGCGCCGGCCCGACACGGTGCGCATCGGTGCCGCGGATGCCGTCGCTGTAGTCGTTCGCGAAGTTGACGCCGATCTGCAGCAGCACCGACACCGCCAGGCACGCCAGCGCGATCACCCAGTGCAGTTCCCGGTCGGCGACCTGCGCGGCTCCGCTGCCGAGGACGACGGGTGCGACGGCGAGCGGAAGGGTGCGCAGCCGCGCCGCGCCGATCCAGTCCCTCGCGGTGACCGGGTCCACGGTCGCGGCCGGGCGCTTCGCGGGGTTGCCCACCGGCCGCCGGCGGGCGGCGCTCCGCGGAGCCTGTCGCTTCGACTTCTTCTGCTTCGAGGTTCCTGCCACGCAGGCATCCTAGCGAGGCCGCCCATGCGCGGCCGCCGGGTGCCGAGGCGCGGATCCGGCCCGCGCGTCACCCCGCGAGTCGGCCGCCCGGGTTCACTCGGCCGTGACGATCGGCCGGTGCTCGTAGAACGTCTGCAGCACGACCGTCGTGCGGGTGCTCACGTTCGCGGCCAGGCGGATGTCGCGGACCAGCTGCTCCAGCGCGCGGGGCGAGGAGACGCGGACGAACAGCATGTAGCTCGCGTCGCCGGCGATGGAGTGGCACGCCTCGATGGCGGTCAGGTGCTCCAGGAGTTCTGGGGCGTTGTCCGGCTGGGCCGGATCGAGCGGGGTGATCTCGATGAACGCCGACAGCGGCGCGCCCACCTGCTCGGGGTCCAGCACGGCCCGATACCCGGTGATGACGCCGCGGGTCTCCAGTCTCCGCAGCCGCGACTGCACCGCGGAGGTCGACAGCCCGACCGCTTCGGACAGCTGCCCGAGGGTGGCACGGCCGTCGCGGGAGATCGCGGCGAGGATGGCCCGGTCGACAGAATCGTCCATACGTGGAATAATACCTGTCAGAACCGGTATTCGCCGGAAATATTCCGCTCTACCTCACGATTGGAGGTTCCGATGTCCACTCTTTCCGCCCACAGCACCGCTGTTCAGGCCATCATCGGCGAACCCGAGGTCGTCGAGGATGCCCGCACCGCCGAGACCAGCGAGGCCTGGAAGCTGCTCAAGGAGGCGGCGATCGCCATCCGCCCGCTGCAGATCAAGGACGGTTCGATCCCGGAGACCGCCGACCACGACGCCGCGCGTCAGCACGTCGCCGCGATCATCGCCGGCATCCGCGCCCTCACCCCGGCGTTCCCGCACGACGCGGAGTACCTCGAGGCGGTCGTCAAGGACTTCCAGCGCTGGGCCGACGAGGGCTTCGGCGTGCCGGACTTCTACGACTCGCTCGTGGCTTTCCAGCCGCAGCAGCACCGCGTCGACGGCATCCGCCACCTCGTCGTGTTCCCGATGTACACCCAGAACGGCTCCAGCGACCGCCTCGTCGAGGCGCTGATCGTCGAGACCATCTGGCCGGAGTTCATCGGCGAGCTCGAGGCGGGCGACTACGGCAACAAGCTGTTCGTCTCCCTGCGCCTGGTGGACTTCACGCCCGGCTACGACACCAACTCGGCCGTGCTGTTCCCCGAGACCGTCGCGATGCGCGAGATCCCGGCCTTCACCTGGGGCGCGATCTTCCAGGACCGCGAGGCGGCCCGCTACCGCCGCGTCGTCCGCGCGGCATCCGAGATCACCAAGCTCGACCTCCCCGAGGACGCGGCGCGGATGCTCGACGACCAGTCGCTCACGGAGAAGACCTTCGTGATGTGGGACATCATCCACGACCGTACCCACATGCGCGGCGACCTGCCCTTCGACCCGTTCATGATCAAGCAGCGGATGCCGTTCTTCCTGTACTCGCTGGAGGAGCTGCGCTGCGACCTGACCGCGTTCCGCGAGTCGGTGAAGATCCAGCGGGCCCTGAAGGCGCGGGTGGCCGAGGGTGAGGAGCTGCCGGCCGCCGAGCAGGAGATGCTCCAGCACGCCGGACTCGTGCAGTACGCGGTGATCTTCGACCGGATCTTCCGGTTCGCGATCACCGGCTCGCGGGTGCGCAACTACGACGGGCTCGGCGGCCAGCTGCTGTTCGCGTGGCTGCACCAGCGCGGCGTGCTGCACTGGACCGACACCCAGCTCGCCTTCGACTGGGAGGGCGTGCCGGACGCGGTCGTCGCGCTCGGCGACGCCATCGACGAGCTCTACTGGCGCTCGATCGACCGTCCCAAGACCGCGCACTGGCTGGCGGCGTACGAGCTGATCCGCAGCGTGCTCACCCCGCACCCGGCATCCGTCTGGGCTCGCGGTCTGAGCGACGAGATCCTCGCCGGCCCGCCGAAGGGCTACACCGACGCCGTGCTGGACGACGAGTTCCCGCTGTCGATGTTCTTCGAGGCCCTCGACAAGAAGATGAAGCCGGTCATCGAGTCGACCGTCGGCATCCGCGGAACCGACGACTGACGACCGGAGCGTCCCGCCGAGCGCGTCCCGATCCGTCGGCCACTCCTCGCGAGGGGTCCAGCGGATCGGGACGCGATTCGCCGTTCGGGACCGAGCAGAGCCGGCCGTCTCCGGCCGGACAGGAGAGGATGCTGCCATGAACGCTGCACGCACGGTGGTGCTGGCCGGCGCGACGAGCGCCGCGGGCCTGGCCGTCACACGATCCCTCGTCGCCGCAGGCGCGCGGGTCGTCGCGACGGGTCGCTCGACCGAGCGGCTGGCGCCCCTGGCGGATGCCGGCGCGCAGGTCGAGGTGGCCGACGCGACGTCCCGCGCCGAGATGTCGGCGCTGGCCGAGCGCCTCGGCGCGGTGGACGGCGTCGTCCCGCTCGTCGGCGGCTGGCGCGGGGGCGGCGGCCTGGCCGGGCAGAGCGACGAGGACTTCGACGCGCTGCTGCCGGCGTTCCAGGCGGTGCGCGCGACCAGCCGCGCCTTCGATGCGGCGCTGCGCGCGTCGGAGGCCGGACGCTTCGCGATCGTCTCCTCGACGACGGTCGAGCGCCCCCTCGCCGGCGGCGCGAACTACACCGCGCTGAAGGCGGCGAGCGAGGCGTGGACCCGCGCCATCGCGCAGGGCTTCGCCAAGGCGGCGCGGGATGCCGCGGAGCCGCTGCGCGCCGCCGCCGTGGCGTTCCGCGTCAAGGCCCTCGATCCGGAGGTGCTGGCCGGCGCCGTCGCCGGCCTGTGGGACACGGATGCCGCCGAGCTGAACGACCGGGCGATCACCCTCTGATCACACCGGTCGCGTGCGGCGTCACGAGCGCCCCGGGTCGCTGCCGTCATCGTCCTCGGGGGAGTCCGCGTGGTGCGGCTCCACGAACCCGCCGCGCGCGGTCACCGGGTCGGGGATGCCATCGGCCGCGTGCTGCTCGGTGGCGGCGGGCGCCCCGGCATCCGTCCCCTCCTCGCCCTCCGGCGCGGGTTCGGGCGCACGGGCGTACAGGTCGCTGAGCTTGCGGTACGAGCGGGTGAAGAAGGCCAGCACCGCGGCGACGACGATCACGATCCCGGCGAAGAAGCAGATCAGCGCGATGCCGCGGGTGTCGCCGCCGCCGAGCAGCCAGCCCCACTGCCGCTGGCCCTCCTCGCCTCGCATGTACGGGATGATCAGGAACTCGGCGATCGGGGCGATCAGGAACGCGGTGATCGGGGCTGCCGCGGCCTCCATCGCGGCCGCGACGCCGAACACCCGGCCCTGGCGCTCGTACGGCACCACCCGCTGGATGATCGTCTGCTCGGCGGCTTCGGCCGGCGGGATGAGCGTCATGTAGGCCCACATCCCGATCACGAACAGCGGCCAGGACTCGCGGATCATGAAGATCGTGCCGACGACCCCCATCGCGATCACGACGAGCAGGAGCGTGCGCACCGGGCGCGAGCCGAGACCGAACTTGGCCACCAGCGCCCCGCCGATCAGGAACCCGGTGGAGGAGAACGCCAGCGCGAAGCCCCACATCTGCGCCGAGAACAGGGTGAGGCCGTACGGGTCCATCAGCGCCATGTAGACGCCGCCGATGAGGTTGTTGAACGTGGAGAAGATGATCAGCGCGAACAGCCCGGGGGCCATCCGGATGGCGCGCACGCTGCCGTGGAAGTCGAGCGCGCTGGGAGCGTTCGGGTCGGGCTGCGGCGCGTCCTCCGGGATGCGGATGAACAGCAGGTGCGCGAAGGTGAGGCCCATCGCGGCGACCGCGATCACCAGCGTCCAGCCCATGCCGAGGAAGCCGATCGACAGGCCGGAGAAGACGCTGGTCACCAGGAACGCGATGCCCTGCACGGTGCCGACGAGGCCGTTGGCGTTCGCGCGGCGCTCCTCAGGGATGAGCAGCGTCACCGTCGTGGACAGGGCGATGTTCCGTAGCTGCTCGATCACCCCGCCGAAGAGGATGACCCCGGAGAACAGCCAGAACCAGGGGCCGCTGAGATCGAGCAGCGCGGCCTCCGGATGCCACAGGTAGAGCCCGCCCGCGATCGCGAAGGCCCCCGCCGAGACCAGGCTGGAGATCAGCATGACGGTGTGCTTGCGGTTGCGGTCGACGATGGTGCCGAACACCATCGCGAAGAACGCGACGAACAGCATGTAGGCGCCGCCGATGATGCCGGTGGCGAGCACCGACTGCGTCTCGATGTACACCCAGAACGTCAGCGCGAACCAGAGGAAGCTCGTCGTCACGTTGGCGATGAGCGTGTTCACCAGCACGTTCGCGAACGCCCTGGTCGCGCGCGCATCTCCGGGGGCCGCGGGCGCGGTGCCGCCGGCGGAGTCTGAACCCGTCTCGGTCACGGGTCCGAGCGTAATCACCGCCTCCGACATCCGACAGGGGAGGCGGTGGATTTCCGGTGCGGAGCCGGTGGATTTCCGGTGCGGCGGCGGCGATTCCGCCCTCCTCGGAGGCAATAGGCTTGTGCGGTGAGCGTTCTGCATGACACGGCCGTCCGCGGCTTCGCATCCGACAACTACTCCGGCATCCACCCCGAGGTCCTCGCCGCCATCGCGGCGGCGAACGGCGGGCATCAGGTCGCGTACGGCGAGGACGCCTA
Organism: Microbacterium sp. EF45047; assembly: GCF_028472845.1. Taxonomy (NCBI): domain Bacteria; kingdom Bacillati; phylum Actinomycetota; class Actinomycetes; order Micrococcales; family Microbacteriaceae; genus Microbacterium; species Microbacterium sp. EF45047. Next base: position 2,176,090 of record NZ_CP069429.1, read on the forward strand.
CACCGCGCGGCTGCAGGAGGTCTTCCAGCAGCACTTCGGCGAGGGGGTGCAGGCGTTCCCGGTCTTCAACGGCACCGGCGCGAACGTCGTCGGCCTGCAGTCGATGCTCCCCCGCTGGGGCGCCGTGATCGCGGCATCCACCGCGCACATCAACGTCGACGAGGGCGGCGCGCCGGAGCGCATGGGCGGCATGAAGCTGCTCACGGTGCCGACCGAGGACGGCAAGCTGACCCCCGAGCTCGTCGACCGCGAGGCGTGGGGCTGGGGCGACGAGCACCGCGCGCAGCCGCTGGTGGTCTCGATCACGCAGTCGACCGAGCTCGGCACGCTGTACACCGTCGACGAGATCCGCGCCCTCGCGGACCACGCGCACGAGCGGGGCATGCGCCTGCACATGGACGGCTCCCGGCTGTCCAACGCGGCGGCATCGCTGGACCTGCCGCTGCGCGCGTTCACCCGCGACGCCGGCGTGGACGTGCTCAGCTTCGGCGGCACGAAGAACGGCGCGATGCTCGGCGAGGCGATCGTGGTGCTGAACCCGGATGCCTCGGAGGGCCTGCTCTACGCGCGGAAGTACTCGATGCAGCTGGCGTCGAAGATGCGCTTCGTCTCGGCGCAGCTGATCGCGCTGCTCGAGGGCGACCTCTGGCTGCGCAACGCCCGGCACGCCAACGGCATGGCGCAGCGGCTGCGCTCGTCCATCGAGAAGGGCCTCGCCGACGGCAGCATCCGCGGCGTCGCGTTCACCCAGCCCACGCAGTCGAACGGCGTCTTCGCGACCCTGCCCGACGGCGTCGCCGACCGCCTGCGCGAGTCGTTCCGCTTCTACGACTGGGACGCCGCACGCAACGAGGTGCGCTGGATGTGCTCCTTCGACACGACCGAGGAGGACGTGGACGCCTTCGTCGCCGAGCTGGGGCGCCTCACCACCGCCTGACGAGGCCTGGGCTGACCTGCGCGCGGCGGGCGCGCCCGCGGTCGCCGCGCCCGGCGGCCCGCCCGCTTGTCAGCGCAGCAGGCCCAGGTGCGCGAGCGCCTGGCGGATGAGGGTGCCGCGGCCGCCCTCCATCTCGGCGGCGAGACCGTCGGATGCCGCCTCCTCGGGCGAGAACCAGGTCACCTCGAGGGCGTCCTGGCGGGGCTCGCAGGTGCCGGTCACCGGGACGACGTACGCCAGCGACACCGCATGCTGCCGGTCGTCGTGGAACGCGCTGACGCCCGGGATCGGGAAGTACTCGGCCACCGCGAACGGCGCCGGCTGCGGCGGCAGCAGCGGGAAGGCCATCGGGCCGAGGTCGTTCTCCACGTGGCGGAAGAGCGCGTCGCGGATGGTCTCGCCGTAGCGGACGCGGCCGGAGACGATGGTGCGGGTGATCTCGCCGAGCGGGGTGGAACGCAGCAGCACCCCGATCTCGGTCACCTGACCGTAGCCGTCGGTGCGCACCGGGATGCCCTCGACGTAGAGCATCGGCAGCCGGCGCCGCGCCTCCTCCAGCTCGATGTCGCTCAGCCACGCCGGGTTGGCCTGGCTCGGCGGCACCTCTTCGAACCCGAAGTCGCCGTCGGGATCCGGGTCGGGTGTGCGCACCGTCATGCCTCCTTTCTACCAGCGACGTCGGCGGCGGATGTCAGGATGGGTGTGTGCGCCTCTCGATCGACTCCACCGCGACCCTGTGGTCCACCGGCGAGCGCGGCGGGATGCCGCTGCTGGTCCTGCTGCACGGCTACGGCGCGGACGAGCACGATCTGTTCGGTCTCGTCCCGTACCTGCCCGACGGCATCGCCGTGGCGGCGGTCGCCGCCCCGCTCACTCCCCCGTGGCCGATGCCGGGCCGCTCCTGGTACCCGATCGACGACCTGAGGTCGCGGGATGCCGGCGCGATCACGGTCGCGGCGGAGTCGCTGCTGGAATGGCTGGACGCGGAGGCCGGCGACGCGGCATCCGTCGCCCTCCTCGGCTTCTCGCAGGGCGCCGCGGTGTCGCTGCAGGCGCTGCGGCTGGCCCCGGAGCGGTTCGGCGCGATCATCGCGCTGAGCGGATACGCCGCGCCGGGCGAGCTGCCGAACGACCCGCTGCTGCGCGAGCGACGGCCCCCGGTGTTCTGGGGCCGCGGCACGCACGACGACGTGATCCCGCCGCACCTCATCGACCACACCGCGCAGTGGCTGCCGGATCACTCCGAGCTCTCCGGCCGGGTGTACCAGGGCCTGACCCACAGCATCTCCGAGCAGGAGCTCGCCGACGTGCGCACCTTCGTCACGAGGTGGCGCGACGGCGTGGCATCCGCCGCCGGCTGAGGCTCGGCGTCAGCGCATGACCCCCGGCACGTCGACGTCCACCCACACCAGCCGGTGGTCGCTCGACGGGAACGGGTACGAGCCGGTGAGCCGGGACAGCGGATCGTCGGATGCCGGCCAGAACACGCCCGCGTCGAGGATCTTCAGCGGGCGGCTGGGCAGGACGTAGTCGACGCGGAGGTTCCCCGGCGGCTCGGCGAAGTCGGCGGTGTCCTCGGCCGGATCCCCGGTGTGCTCGAGGTTCACGCCGCCCTGCCGCTGCGCGGCCTCGGCACCGCCGGGACTCGTCGGCACCGACCCGGTGTTCACGCGGGGGTGGCCGAGGAGCTGGTCGATCGCCCCGTCGGTGGAGTCGCCGTCGTGCGGGTCGGCGTTCTGGTCGCCGGCGATCACGAACAGCGATCCGCCCTTCAGGCCGCCCGACCGGCCGGCGTCGTCGACGATGTAGGACGCCGCGTCGCCGCCGGTGATGTAATCGGCCCAGAACCGGATCTCGTCGTGATTGCGCCGGCCGTTGCGGTCCTCGGCGCCGTCGAACGTCGGCGGGGTCGGATGCGAGACGAGGAAGTGCAGGGTCTTGTTCTTCGCCACCCGGATCGGCACGTCCCAGTGCGACTTGCTCGACAGCGGGAAGCGGGCCAGCTCCTCCGGCGAGTACCAGTCCGCCGGCTCCGGTGTGGCCGGATCGTCCGGCAGCAGGGCATCCGGCATGTCGGCCCAGCGGAAGCGCTGGAAGGTGCGGATCGCCTCCTCGTCGATGGGCAGCTTCGAGTAGACGGCCATGCCGTACTGACCGGGGAAGAGCCCGAATCCCCACGTGTCGTCGCCGCCGCCGACGGTGCCGTCGTTGCTGAGGTCGAAGCCGCTGGGCACGCCGGTGTTCACCGGCGCCGCGTAGCGGTACGGGTACTCCACCGGCGCGGCGTCGCCGTGCGGCACGGCGAGGTAGTTGTCGTGGAACAGCCGCAGCGCCTCGCCCTCGGCGTCGTAGTCGAACTCGTTGATCAGCAGCACGTCCGGGTCCACCCGCTGGATGATCTCGGCGACCGCATCCGCCTGCGCGTTCCCGGGCGCGGACAGGTCGCGCACCAGCGCACCCTCGGCGCCGCGGTTCAGCGAGGCGTTGAACGTGGCGAATCGCACGTCCTTCACGCTAGCCGCGTTCGCACTCGACGTCGCCTCTCCCCGCGCACCCGCCGACACGGATGCCGGGGCTGCCGCGGCCGGCGCGGCCAGGGCTGTGGCGGCGAGCGCGAGGACGGCGGCGATGCCGGTCGTGCGGATGCGGCGGCGCAGTGAGGTCATGGCGTCACGATAACCCCGGCCGGTGACACCGGGGCGACCTGCGGGTGAACGATCCGGCGCGACGGCGGGATGCGGTCGGGAATGTTCTCGGCCGCGAACGGTTGCGACCAGGCGAACCCCGAAGGTAGAGTCTTCGGGTCCTGTCCGCCGTGTCTGGAAGTCCATTGATCTGAATCGTCGTCTCCGCGTCCTGTCCACGCGCTGATCCGACGATCCTTCCTGCCATCGGCATCCGGTCTTCCCACGCTTCTGCGTGACGTGACCGTCGGCGTCGGCGCACCCGCACACCCGGGAGCCGCTCATGTCAACACCCGCTCTCACCGCATCCGTCACCCTCGACCGGGTGACGTTCGCCTGGCCCGACGGCAGCACCGCACTGGACGCCGTCTCCGGCTCGTTCGGATCCGGCCGCACCGGACTGGTCGGCCGCAACGGGTCCGGCAAGTCCACGCTGCTGCGGCTCGTCGCCGGCGAGCTGGTCCCGAGCTCGGGACACGTCTCGCGCACCGGCGACGTCGCGTACCTGCCGCAGCGCCTCACCCTCGACACGGATGCCCGCGTCGCGGAGCTGCTCGGCGTCGCCGAACCGCTCGACGCCGTGCGGGCGATCGCCGCGGGCGACGTCGATCCCGCGCGCTTCGACGCGGTCGGCGACGACTGGGACGTCGAGGCGCGCGCCGAGGCCGCGCTGGCCGAGGCGGGCCTCGACCCCGCGTTCCTCGATCGCACGGTGGGCGCGCTGTCGGGAGGCGAGGCCGTGCTGGCCGCGATCGCCGGCATCCGCCTGCGCCGGGCGCCGATCACGCTGCTCGACGAGCCGACGAACAACCTCGACCGCGTCGCCCGCGCGCGCCTGTACGACCTGGTGCGCGCGTGGAAGGGCACGCTCATCGTGGTCAGCCATGACGTCGCGCTGCTCGACCTGATGGACGACACCGCCGAGCTGTACGGGCACGAGCTGAGCGTGTTCGGCGGCCCGTACACCGAGTGGCGCGCCTGGCTGGACGCCGAGCAGCAGGCCGCCCGGCAGGCCGAGCGCGAGGCCGCACAGGTGCTGAAGAAGGAGAAGCGCCAGCGGATCGAGGCCGAGACCAAGCTCGCGCATCGGGCGCGGTTCGCGAAGAAGGCCTACGAGAACAAGCGCGAGCCGAAGATCGTGATGAACGGCCGGAGGATGGCCGCGCAGGTCTCGGCCGGACGGCTGCGCACCGAGGTCGCGGAGAAGGAGGATGCCGCACGGCAGGCCCTCGACCAGGCCGGCCGCCGCGTGCGCGACGACGACACCATGAAGATCGAGCTGCCGGCTCCCGGGGTGTCGCGGTCGCGCCGGATCGCGACGGTCGGCGACGGCGAACGGTCCTGGACGATCCAGGGTCCGGAGCGGGTCGCGCTCATCGGCCGCAACGGGGTCGGCAAGACCACGCTGCTGCGCCGACTGGTGGCGGATGCCTCCGTCACGGAATCAGGACGGATGCAGGATTGCAGGACGGATGCCGCGGATCCGTCCTGCGAAACGGCGTTCGTCCTGAATTCCTCACTCCGGGCGGAGGCGCACACGGACCGGATCGGGTACCTGCCGCAGCGGGTGGACGGCCTGGACGAGGCGGCGTCGGTCGTCGCGAACATCGCCGCCGTCGCCCCGCACGTGCCGGAGAAGGAGCTGCGCAACCGGCTCGCCCGGTTCCTCCTCCGCGGCGCCGCGATGGACCGGCCGGTCGGGGCGCTCTCCGGCGGCGAGCGGTTCCGCGTCGCCCTGGCGCGGCTGCTGCTCGCCGATCCGGCCCCGCACCTCGTCGTGTTCGACGAGCCGACGAACAACCTCGACCTGGACACGGTCGACCGGTTCGTGGAGGCGCTGCGCGCCTATCGCGGAGCCGTGCTCGTCGTCAGCCACGACGACGCGTTCCTCGCGCGGCTGGATCTCGATCTGGTGCTCGAGCTGGACGCCGACGGGAGGATCGCGGAGGTCGACTGAGCCCCGGCCGCGACGACCGCACCGTGCCGTGCGTGCGGTGCGGTCGTCGGCGGCGGTCCGCACTCCGGATGCCGGGACCTCTCCGGATGCCGGAACGCGGTTGCCGCGGCGCGTCGCCGGGGAGAGGATGGGCTCATGAGCCAGCTCGTCCGTCCTCGTCAGGGCCGCATGATCGCCGGTGTGTGCCGGGCCGTCGCGAACCGGTTCGGATGGAGCACGACGCTCGTGCGCATCCTCACCGTGCTCGCCGTCGTGTTCGCCGGGCTCTCGATCTGGGTCTACCTCGTGCTCTGGATCCTCATCCCGAACGAGCCGTGACCCTCCCGGCCCCGATGTCGGTGGCACCGGGGAGGATGGTCCCATGAGCACCGCTTCGACAGGTTCCGCGCACCGCGTGCTCGAGCGCTTCACGCCCGCGACCCGGGACTGGTTCCGCGGGGCCTTCGACGCGCCCACCCCCGCGCAGGCCGGCGCCTGGGAGGCGATCTCCGCCGGGAAGCACGCCCTCGTCGTGGCGCCCACCGGATCGGGGAAGACGCTCTCGGCCTTCCTGTGGGCGATCGACAGCGTGTTCCGGGAGCGGATGGAGAGGACCGACCCTTCGACGGGCTCAGGGTCCGGGTCGACGGGCTCAGGGTCCGGCCCGACGGGATCGGACACCCGCACTCCCCCGGCATCCGAGTCGACGACCCGCACCCGCATCCTCTACATCTCGCCGCTGAAGGCGCTGGGCGTGGACGTGGAGCGCAACCTGCGCTCGCCCCTGGTCGGCATCGGGCAGTCCGCGCGGCGGCTGGGGCTTCCGGCGCCCGACGTGACGGTGGGCGTGCGCTCCGGCGACACCACCTCCAGCGACCGCCGCAAGCTCGTCACGAACCCACCCGACATCCTGATCACCACCCCCGAGTCGCTGTACCTCATGCTCACCGGCCGCGCGGGCGAGACGCTCGCCGGGGTCCACACCGTGATCGTGGACGAAGTGCACGCGGTCGCGGCGACCAAGCGCGGCGCCCACCTCGCGGTGAGCCTGGAGCGGCTCGACGCCCTGCGCCGGGCCCGGGGCGCGGAGGCCGCGGCGCAGCGGATCGGCCTGTCCGCCACGGTGCGACCCATCGATGAGGTCGCCCGCTTCCTGGGCGGTTCGGCGCCGGTGGAGATCGTGGCGCCGCGCGCCGTGAAGACCTTCGAACTGGGCGTGGTGGTCCCGATCGAGGACATGCGTAACCCGCCTCCGCCTCCGGGCGCGCCCACGGCGGCGAGTGAGACGGATGCCGAGTACACCGAGGTCACCGGATCGGTGTGGCCGCATGTGGAGGAGGCGATCGTCGACAAGGTCCTCGAGAACCGCTCGACGATCGTGTTCGCGAACTCCCGGCGGCTGGCGGAGCGCCTCACCGGGCGGCTGAACGAGATCTACGCATCCCGGATCGGGATGCCGGTGCCGGAGCCCGCAGGGCCGCCGGCCGCCATGATGGCGCAGGCCGGGTCGACCGCGGGCGTCGAGCCGGTGCTGGCCAAGGCGCACCACGGCTCGGTGTCGAAGGAGCAGCGAGCCCTCGTCGAGGAGGAGCTGAAATCGGGCGCGCTCCGCTGCGTGGTCGCCACCAGCAGCCTCGAGCTCGGCATCGACATGGGCGCCGTCGACCTCGTCATCCAGGTCGAGGCGCCGCCCTCCGCGGCATCCGGCCTGCAGCGGATCGGCCGCGCCGGGCACCAGGTCGGCGAGGTGAGCCGCGCCGCCCTGTTCCCCAAGCACCGCGGCGACGTGCTGCACACGGCGATCGTCACCGAGCGGATGCTGGCCGGGCAGATCGAGGCGATCTCGGTGCCGCGGAACCCGCTCGACATCCTCGCCCAGCAGACCGTCGCGGCGTGCGCGCTGGATCCGATCTCCGTCGAGGAGTGGTACGAGACGGTGCGGCGCAGCGCGCCCTTCCAGACGCTGCCGCGTTCGGCCTACGAGGCCACCCTGGACCTCCTCGCCGGGAAGTACCCGTCGGACGAGTTCGCCGAGCTGCGTCCGCGGGTGGTGTGGGATCGGGATGCCGGGACGCTGACCGGCCGGCCGGGCGCCCAGCGGATCGCGGTCACCAGCGGCGGGACCATCCCGGATCGCGGGCTGTTCGGCGTCTTCGTCGCCGGGGAGACCACCGGGGCGCGGGTCGGCGAGCTCGACGAGGAGATGGTGTACGAGTCGCGCGTGGGCGACGTGTTCACCCTCGGCACCACGAGCTGGCGGATCGCGGAGATCACCCACGACCGGGTGAACGTCATCCCCGCCTACGGGCAGCCCGGAAAGGTGCCGTTCTGGCACGGCGACGGCATCGGCCGCCCGTTCGAGCTCGGCGAGGCGCTCGGGCGCTTCTCGCGCGAGATCTCCACCGCCCCGCCGGAGGAGGCGCAGCAGCGCCTGATCGACGCCGGGCTGGACGAGCGCGCCCGCGACAACCTGCTCGGCTATCTGTCCGAGCAGCGGGAGGCGACCGGCACCCTGCCCACCGACCGGACGCTCACCGTGGAGCGCGGTCACGACGAGGTCGGCGACTGGCGCGTCATCCTTCATTCCCCGTACGGCATGAAGGTGCACGCGCCGTGGGCGCTGGCGATCAACGCGCGCATCCGCGAGCGCCTCGGCGTCGAGGGATCGGCGGTCGCCAGCGACGACGGCATCATCGTGCGGATCCCGGATGCCGAGGCCGACCCGCCCGGCGCAGAGCTGTTCGTCTTCGAGCCGGATGAGCTGGAGCAGATCGTGACCGCCGAGGTCGGCGGCTCCGCGCTGTTCGCCTCCCGGTTCCGGGAGTGCGCGGCCCGCGCCCTCCTCATGCCCCGCACGAACCCGAACCGGCGCACGCCGCTCTGGCAGCAGCGGCAGCGCTCGGCGCAGCTGCTCGAGGTCGCCCGGCGGCACCCCACCTTCCCGGTGATCCTGGAGACCCTGCGCGAGGTGCTGCAGGACGTCTACGACCTCCCGTCGCTGCGACGCCTCGCCGCCGACATCGCCGAGCGCCGGATCCGGCTCGTGGAGACCGAGCCCGCCCAGCCGTCGCCGTACGCCCGCGATCTGCTGTTCGGCTACGTCGGCGCGTTCATGTACGAGGGCGACTCCCCGCTCGCCGAACGTCGCGCGGCGGCGCTCGCGGTCGATCCGGCGCTGCTGGGCGAACTGCTCGGCACGGTCGAGATGCGGGAGCTGCTCGACCCGGACGTGATCGCGCAGTTCGAGCGCGAGGCGCAGCGGCTCGACCCGCAGCGGCGCGCCCGCGGACGGGAAGGGGTGGCCGATCTGCTCCGGCTGCTCGGCCCGCTGGACGCGGAGGAGGTCGCCCTCCGGCTCGCGCCCGTGGATACCGATCCGTCGGCTGCCCCCGAGCCCGCGACGGACCCTGAGTTCGCCACGGCCCCTGAGCTCGCCACGGCCCCTGAGCTCGCCACGGACCCTGAGCCCGCCACGGACCCTGAGCCCGTCGAAGGGTCCGTCGCCGACGCTTCGACACGCTCGGCGTCCGCACCTCCCGACGCTCCGACCCGCTCGGCGACCGCACCTCCCGACGCTTCGACACGCTCGGCGTCCGCACTGCCGGGCTCGGCATCCGCATCCGTCGCGCAGGCCTCGGCGCTCCTGGACGCGCTCGTCGACGCACGGCGCGCGATCCCGGTCACGATCGCCGGGCGCTCCCGCGTCGCGGCGATCGAGGACGCGGGGCGCCTCCGCGACGCGCTCGGGGTCGCTCTGCCGACGGGCATCCCGGTCGCCTTCCTCGATCCCGTCGCCGACCCGCTCGGCGATCTGGTGTCCCGATACGCGCGCACGCACGGCCCGTTCACCACCGCCGCGGTCGCCGACCGGTTCGGCATCGGCGCCGCGGTCGCGCGGCACACCCTGCAGCGGCTGGAATCCTCGGGACGGCTGACCAGCGGGTTCTTCCTGCCCGCGGACGCTGAGCCTGTCGAAGCGTCCGCATCCGCCGGTTCCGCCGGCGAGAAGGAGTGGTGCGACACCGAGGTGCTCCGCCGGCTCCGGATGCGGTCGCTCGCCGCGATCCGCGGCAGCGTGGAACCGGTGTCCGCGCAGGCCTATGCGCGGTTCCTGCCGGACTGGCAGCACCTCACCCGCCCCCTGGAGGGCCCGGACGGCGTGCTCGCGGTCGTGGAGCAGTTCGCCGGCGTGCCGATCCCGGCCAGCGCCTGGGAATCGCTGGTCCTGCCCTCCCGGGTGCGCGATTACACACCCGCCCTGCTCGACGAGCTCACCGCGGCGGGCGAGGTCGTCTGGGCCGGGCACGGCGCCCTCCCCGGCCGCGACGGCTGGATCTCGCTGCATCCGGTCGACCTCGCGCCGTTCACGCTGCCGATCCCCGAGGAGACCCCCGCCCCCGGCTCGCTGGAGGAGAAGCTCCTGGACGCGCTGCGTCTCAGCGGCGCCTCCTTCGTCGGCGCCCTGCGCGCGATGCTCGACAGCGGGGACCCGCAGCACCGGATGCCGGAATCGGAGATCCTGGATGCCCTGTGGTCGCTCACCTGGCAGGGGCACATCACGAACGACACCTTCGCGCCGGTGCGTGCCCTGATCGCCGGGGGCTCGCAGGCGCACAAGACCACGCGCCGGGCACCGCGCACGCGCACCTACCGGGGCGTCTCGCTGACCCGCCCCGGTGGCCGGCCGCCCTCGGTCGGCGGACGCTGGTCGGTGCTGCCGGAGCCGGACGCGTCCGGTGACTCCGCGGCGGGGGCTGCCCGTCGCGCCACGGTGATCGCCGGGCTGCTGCTCGACCGGTACGGGGTCGTCACGAGGGGCGCCGTGCAGGCCGAGGGCGTGCCGGGCGGGTTCGCCCAGGTGTACCGGATCCTCGCCGGATTCGAGGAGGCCGGGCACTGCCGGCGCGGCTACGTGATCGAGCGGCTCGGTGCGGCGCAGTTCGCCGCCTCCACCACGGTCGACCGGCTGCGCACCTTCGCCGGGCTCGCCGATCCGCCGCCGCGCGCGGCGCTCACCCTCGCCGCCACCGACCCGGCGAACCCGTACGGCGCGGCGCTGCCGTGGCCCCGACTCGACACCGTGTCCCACCGGCCGGGCCGCAAGGCGGGCGGCCTGGTGGTGCTCGTGGACGGCGCCCTCGTCCTGTACCTCGAGCGCGGCGGACGCACGGTGCTCGCCTTCGACGACGACCCGGAGGCGCTGCGCGCCGCGGCATCCGATCTCGCCGCCACCGCCCGCAGCCGCCGGCTCGACACCCTCACCGTCGAGAAGATCAACGGCGAGGGCGTGTACGGCACGGCGTTCGCCACCGCGCTGCAGGATGCCGGATTCGTCGCCACGCCCCGCGGCTACACGCTGCGCAAGGCGGTCTGACCGGGCGCCTACGCTGATGAGCATGCTCCGTGAGTTCGGCACCGGGTTCGGCACCCTCCTGCGCGGTTTCGGCATGTGGCGCACCCATCCCCGGCTGCTCGCGCTCGGGCTGGTCCCGGCCGCCATCGCGTTCGCCGTCCTGCTCGGCGCCCTGATCCCGCTGGGCCTGTCCCTGGGCGCCCTCACGGACTGGCTGACCCCGTTCGCCGACGACTGGGCGAGCCCGTGGCGGGAGCTGCTGCGCGCCGGCCTCGGCCTGGTGATCCTGATCCCCGCCATCGCTCTGGCCGCGGCCGTCTTCACCGCGCTCACGCTGACCATCGGCGACCCGTTCTACCAGCGCATCTGGCGGGGCGTGGAGCGCTCGCTGGGCGGGCCGGAGCCGACCGGCGAATCCGGGATCCTGTCCACCATCGGCGAGGGAGTCCGGCTCGTGGTCCTCGGCGCACTGGTGTCGCTGCTCACGCTGCTGATCGGCCTGATCCCGGTCGTCGGCGGTCCGGTCGCGGCCGTCGTCGGCGTGGTGCTCTCCGGCCGGCTGCTCGCCCGCGAGCTCACCGGACGGGCCTTCGAGGCGCGGGGCCTGAACTCCGCCGCGCGCTCCGCGCTGCTGGCCTCCGGCCGGGCGCGGGTGATCGGCTTCGGCGTCGCGGCGCAGCTCTGCTTCCTGGTGCCGCTGGGAGCGGTGGTGGCGATGCCGGCCGCCGTCGCCGGGTCGACCATCCTCGCCCGCGACCTCACCGAGCGTGCCAGACCCGCCGACGCGGCCGCCGCGCCGCCGGCTCCACCCACCCCTCCCGCGGGAGCGCGCTGACGTGCCCGAGGGGGACACCGTCTACCGCACCGCGCACCGTCTCGACGAGGCGCTCCGCGGGCACGAGGTGACGCGATTCGACATCCGCGTCCCGCGGGCGGCGACCGCCGACCTCACCGGCGAGATGGTGCGCTCCGTCGTGCCGCGGGGCAAGCACCTCCTGATGCGGATCGGCGACCGCACGCTCCATTCCCATCTGCGCATGGAAGGCGCCTGGCTGCTCTATCGTCCCGGCGAGAAATGGCGGCATCCGGCCTTCTCGGTGCGCGCGATCGTCGGCACCGCCGAACGCGAAGCGGTCGGGGTCGACCTGGCCATGGTCGAGGTCCTGCCGACCGCCGCGGAGCACACCGTGATCGGCCATCTCGGCCCGGACCCGCTGGCCGAGGACTGGGACCCGGTCGAGGCCGCACGGCGCATCCGGGACGACGGCCGCAGCATCCACGTCGCCCTCCTCGACCAGCGCAACGTCGCCGGCTTCGGCAACGAATACGCCGTCGAGCTGCTGTTCCTGCGCGGCGTGCTGCCGGAGACGCCGCCCGCGGAGGTCGACGTGGACGCCCTCCTCGACCTGGGCGCACGCACCATCCGGGCCAACCGGATCCGCGTCGACCGCACCTTCACCGGCAACGCCCGCCGGGGCTTCACGACCTGGGTATACGGCCGCGCCGGCCGGCCCTGCCGCCGTTGCGGGACGCTCATCCGGCGGGGTGCGATCGGGGCGGATGCCACGCGCGAGCGCGTCACGTTCTGGTGCCCGAACTGCCAACGCTGAGCTCCGCCGGACACGCCCTCGGCCGCCGCCGTCCGGTCATCCCCCTGGGGGAATGAAATCGCCCTGTCCGTGGTTGTTGCTATATCCGGAAGAACCCGGATACGGGAGGAATCGTGGGCAAGAACTACGTCGATATCGAGGACGACCAGGGCGCCACGCTGCGATACCGCAAGCACGCCAACGGCCGGGGCCTCGTCGCGCACGGCGCGAAGGTGCATCCGAAGGCACTCATCGAGGCCGGCGCCTATGTCGAACCCGGGGCGCGCGTCGGAGCCGGCGCGCGTGTGGCCCGTGGCGCGTGGATCGAGCCCGACGCCGTCATCGGCGAGAACGCGCAGATCGATGCGCACGCGCACATCGGCCCGGGTGCCGCCGTCGGCGACGGCGCGCACATCGGCGTCCGCACGGAGGTCGGCGCCGGAGCGCGCGTCGCACGCGGCGCCCGGATCGGCGACGACGAGACCGTCCCCGCCGGTCAGGCGGTGGCGACGGACAGGAAGGGCCTCTGGCTGGCCGCCTGAACGCCGGCCGACAGCAGAAGGGCCGCACGATCCGCTCGTGCGGCCGTCCCGGCTCCCGCGTCCCCACGCGGGAGCCTTTCTCATGTCCGGGCGCGGATCTGTGTGCTCATCGTTGAGCTCCTTTCTAAATGAAGTTAAACTCTACGTTAGAAGCCGGAAGCTCTAAAACAAGATCAGGTTCTGATAGAGGTCGCCATGGACGTCTCCTCGCGCGCCGCGCGCATCGGTTCGCTGGCGGACGCCACGCGCCGGGCGATCTACGACCACGTCGTCGCCCAGGAGGATCCGGTGGGCCGTGAGGCGGTCGCCGCGGCCTTGGACATCCCGGTCCACATGGCGCGCTTCCACCTGGACAAGCTCGTCGACGCGGGCCTGCTCGAGACCGAGTTCCGGCGTCTGAGCGGGCGTTCGGGGCCCGGTGCCGGCCGGCCGTCCAAGCTCTACCGCCGGGTCGCCGAGACCATCGCCGTCTCGCTGCCGGAGCGGCGCTATGACCTGGTCGGGCACCTGCTGGCCCGCGCGATCGAGCGAGCGGACGAGGGCCGGCCGGTGGTCGAAGCCGTCGGCGAGGTGGCGCGTGAGGAGGGACGGCGCGCAGGCGCGACCGCGTCCGCCGCGGTGGATCCGGCGGACGCGGCGGATGCGGCGGATGAGCTCGCCCGCGCCGCCTGCGCCCTCGAGGCGCAGGGATACGAGCCGCGGACCTCGGACGCGGAGATCCTGCTCGCGAACTGCCCGTTCGACTCCCTGGCCCGCGAGCACACCGCGCTGATCTGCGCGGCGAACCACTCCTACGTGGACGGCATGCTCGACGGCCTCGGCTGCGCCCGGCTGCGTGCCGACCTCGACCGCGGTGCGGGACGCTGCTGCGTGGCCGTGCGCAGCAGCGCCTCCGGCTCCGGGTAGCCTGTGGCGATGAGCAGTCAGCGGCGCGGAGGCGGACCCCGCGGCCGCCGCTCCGCGAAGGGGCCGGCGCGCCCCGGTCGCGCGGGCGGGCAGGGCGGCGCGGCGGGCAGGAAGGGCGGGGCGGCGCGCGGACGGGCGGATGCCGCGCAGAGCCGCCGGCGACCGGATGACTCGGCTGAGCCCGGACGGACGGATGCCCTGGCGCCGCAGCCCCCGTCCGCCGAGGCGACGAGCGGGCCGCGCGTCTTCCGCCTCGGCGTGGTCCCGGGTGCCACCCCGGGACGCTGGATCGACACCTGGAACCGCCGGATGCCGGGGATCCCGCTCGAGCTGGTGCCGATCGCCGTCGCCACGCAGCGCGAGGAGCTCGAGACCGTGGACGCCGCGCTCATCCGCCTGCCCGTCGCGCGCGCGGACGACCTGCACGTGATCCGGCTGTACGACGAGGTGCCGGTCGTGGTCGCCTCCGCCGAGTCGCATCTGATGGCCGCGGACGAGCTCACGGCGGAGGATCTCGCCGGAGAGGTGCTCATCACGCCGGGCGACGACGTGCTCGGCCCGCTCGACCTGCCGACGCAGCCCCCGGCCTTCCCGCCGCTGGAGACGACCGCGGATGCCGTGGCGACCGCCGCCTCCGGCGTCGGGATCGTGGTGCTGCCGATGTCACTGGCGCGTCTGCATCACCGCAGGGACGCCGGGCACCGGCCGCTCGTGGACGGGCCGGCCTCGACGGTGGCCCTGGCCTGGCGCCGCGACCGGACGACCCCCGAGGTCGAGGCGTTCGTCGGCATCGTGCGCGGCCGCACCGAGAACTCCTCCCGCTGACCCGCCTGGTCGTCCCCGTCCGTCTCCCGGCGCGCCCCGTCGCCGGGAGAATCCCGCACCCCAGCACCGCCTGCGGGGTGCGTTTTCCTCCCCGCGACGCCGACTGCCACCATCGCCGGGAGAATCCCGCACCCCAGCACCGCCTGCGGGGTGCGTTTTCCTCCCCGCGACGCCGACTGCCACCATCGCCGGGAGAATCCCGCATCCCGCAGCCCGCTGCGCGGTGCGTTTTCCTCCCCGCGGCATTCGCCCGCCGCGCGCCGCCGGGCGCCCCCCGGTCGGCGCACAGCGCGACCGAGACGAGACGCCCGTGGCCGGTGCGTCTCGTCCCGGCCGCGAGGCGTCACGCGCGGACCGGCACCTCCACACGCAGGCCGTCGTCTCCGGCATCCACCCGCACGGCGCCGCCGTCCGCGAGCGCCCCGGTGACGAACAGATCCGCGATCCGGTCCTCGACCTCGCGCTGGATCAGCCGGCGCAGCGGCCGGGCGCCGTACTCCGGTTCGTAGCCGTGCTCGGCGAGCCACGCCACCGCAGCATCCGTCACCTCGAATGCGACCTCGCGCCCGGCGAGCCGGTCGGCCGTCGCGCGCAGCAGGAGCCGCACGATCCGGGTGATCTCATCGCGGGTGAGCTTCTGGAACAGCACGATCTCGTCGATGCGGTTCAGGAACTCCGGACGCATCGCCTCGCGGAGCTTGCCCATCACCCGCGCGCGCAGGTCCTCCGGCGAGGAGAAGCCCGAGGCATCCCGCGACGCCACGAAGCCGAGCGCGCCCGAGCGCGAGGCGAGGAACTCCGAGCCGATGTTCGAGGTCATCACGATCACCGTGTTGCGGAAGTCCACCGTGCGGCCCTGGCCGTCGGTGAGACGCCCGTCGTCGAGCACCTGCAGCAGCAGGTTGAACACGTCCGGATGCGCCTTCTCGATCTCGTCGAACAGCACGATCGAGTACGGGTTGCGCCGCACGCGCTCGGTGAGCTGGCCGGCCTCGTCGTAGCCGACGTATCCCGGAGGGGCGCCGACCAGGCGCGACACCGTGTGCCGCTCGCCGAACTCGCTCATGTCGAAGCGGATGACCGCGTTCTCGTCGTCGAACAGGCGGGCGGCGAGGGCCTTCGCCAGCTCGGTCTTGCCGACGCCGGTGGGGCCGAGGAACAGGAACGACCCGACCGGCCGGCGGGCGTCGCCCATGCCGGTGCGGCTGCGGCGCACGGCCCGGGCGACCGCCGCCACGGCGTCGTCCTGGCCGATGACCCGCTCGTGCAGCTCGCGCTCGAGGTCGGCGAGACGCTCGCGCTCGCTCTCGGTGAGACGGCTGGCCGGGATGTCGGTGGCACGGGAGATCACGGCGGCGATCTCCGCCTCGTCCACGACGGCTTCGCCCTCGGTGATCGGGGCGCCGTTCGCGACGGCGCCGATGCGAGCCTGCACCGCGGCGATCTCGTCGCGCAGCCGCGACGCCTCCTCGTAGTGCTCCCCCGCGACGGCGGCGTTCTTGCGCGCCTCGAGGTCGGCCAGCTCGGCCATCAGCGTGGAGGCGTCCACCGGCGCGCCCAGGCGCAGCCGAAGGCGGGCGCCGGCCTGGTCGATGAGGTCGATCGCCTTGTCCGGCAGCACGCGATCCGGCAGGTACCGGGCGCTCATCGTCACGGCCGCGCGCAGCGCGGCATCCGTGTACGTCACCCGGTGGTGCTGCTCGTACGCATCCTTCAGCCCTTCCAGGATGCGCACGGCATCCTCGATCGAGGGCTCATCGACCTTGACCGGCTGGAACCGGCGCTCCAGCGCCGGATCCTTCTCGATGGTGCGGTACTCGCCGAGCGTGGTCGCGCCGACCATGTGCAGCTCGCCGCGGGCCAGGCGCGGCTTGAGGATGTTGCCGGCGTCCATGCCGCTGTCCCCGGACCCGCCGGCGCCGACGACCGTGTGCACCTCGTCGATGAACACGATCGTCTCGTCCTTGTGCGCGGCGATCTCGTCCATGGTCTTGGTGAGGCGCTCCTCGAAGTCGCCGCGGTAGCGGGTGCCGGCGAGCATGGCCGGCAGGTCGAGCGCGATCACGCGGCGGCCCTGCAGCTGAGCGGGAACCGCGCCGTCGACGATCGCCTGCGCCAGGCCGTCCACGATCGCGGTCTTGCCGACGCCGGCCTCGCCGATGAGCACCGGGTTGTTCTTGGTGCGGCGGCTGAGGATCTCGATGGTCTGCTCGATCTCGTCGGCGCGCCCGATCACGGGATCGAGCTCGCCGGCGCGGGCGCGGGCGGTGAGGTCGATGCCGTACTTGTCCAGCATCGGCGTGGCCGACTGCTCGGTGGAGCCGTCGTCGGCGACCGGCGCGCTGACCTGCTCGCGGATGCCCTGCGTGAGGGCTTCCGCGGTGACGCCGGCGCGGGCGAGGATCTGCCCGGCGGGCACGTCCTGCCCGAGCACGAGGGCGAAGAAGAGGTGCTCGGGCTCGATGTACGTCGACCCGGACGAGCGGGCCACCTGATAGGCGTGGAACAGCGCGCGGCTGGCGCTGGGCGTGATGGTCGCCGCCGTCACGCCGGCGGGCTCGGCCGGCATCGGCAGACGGGCGTCGACGGCCTCGACGATGGCACGCGGCGAGACGCCGATGTGCTCGATGGCGTGCGCGACGGCGTCGTCCTCGACGATCGTGCGGAGCACGTGCAGGGAGTCGAGCTCGGTCTGACCGCGCTCGAGCGCGAAGCGGCCGGCGCGCTGAAGGATCTGCTGGGTGCGCGCGGTGAGGAACCGGCTGAGGTCGATGGAGCGCACCTGGCGGGCCTGCTCGCCCGCGAGATACCGGGCGAGGAACTCATCGAACGAGCTCGCGCCGGAAGGGCTGAAGTCGTTGGGCACTGTGTCCTCCTGGAAAGTTGAGCGTGCTTCACTCAAGTTTAACGCGGGCTGCGCGTGTCTATTCCCGGTTCCCGATCCGGATCCGCGTTCCGGCCCGTCGATAGAATCGCCGGGTGGTCTCGCTCCTCTACGTCTGCGTGAGGCCGGAGCGCGGGGCGGCGGATGCCGAGCACCGCTCGTTCCGGCGGGCGCTGGGCGTGCCGGAGCTGGCCCGGATCGACCTCATCGACCGCCCGCTCGACGGCGAGGCGGACGGCTTCGACGGGGTGGTCGTCGGCGGCTCGCCGTTCAACGTCGTCGCCGAGGAGCGCGATGCGGTGCAGCGCCGCGTGGAGGCCGACCTCGAGACGATGGCGCAGCGGGCGCTCGACGGCGGCACGCCGGCGTTCTTCACCTGCTACGGCATCGGCGTGGTGACGCGGATGCTGGGCGGCACGGTCGGCACGGCGACCCCGGAGTCCACGCGCCCGACCACGATCCGGATCACGGCCGCGGGTGCGGAGGATCCCGTGTTCGGCCCGTCCGCGCCCGAGCTGCCGGTGCTCACGGCGCACAAGGAGGGCTCGGCCGAGCCGCCGCCGGGGAGCGTGCTGCTGGCCACGAACGACGACTGCCCGGTGCAGGCGTACCGGGTCGGGTCGCGGCTGTACGCGACGCAGTTCCACCCCGAGGTCACCCCGCAGGACTTCGTGGACCGGATGGCCTACTACCGCAGCACCGGTTACTTCGATCCGCGGGAGTACGACCTCACCGCGCAGCGCGTGCTCGCGGCATCCGTGCGCGGCACCGACCTGCTCCGCCGCTTCGCCGACCGCGTCGCCGCCCGCTGACCGTCGCCGACGCTGACCGCGTCGCCGATCGTTCGCGGTCCCTCAGGCCCCGTCCGCCCGACCGAGCAGCGCGATGCGCTCGTCGAGGTAGCCGGCGAGCGGCACGAACGCCCCGCCGGGCGCCCACCGCACCTGCGGGATGCCGTCGACGCTCCGCAGCGGGCCGGACTCTCCTCCGGCGTCGACGGCGCCGAGGTCGACCGCCGTCCAGCCGAGGTGCACGATCTCCCCCTCCGCGAAGCCGCCGCGCAGCGCCTGCATCCGCCGCTCCGCCCGCGCCCGCGACGACTCCGCCGCGTAACCGCGCCGCCCGGGATCGCCCGCCCGCAGGATCTCCCCCGTCGCGAGCACGGCGTCCGCGGTGAGCAGCAGCACACCGAGGTGCCACGCCTCCCCCGCGCGCACGATCCGCTCGCCGCGCCACCGCGACCGCCGCTCGCGACCGAGCGCCACGCGGGGCGCGCCGGCATCCGCCAGCCGCCGGCGCGCGTCGTCGAACAGCGCGGACGCCGTGACCGCCTCGCTCGCTTCCACGTCCTCAGGCTATCGACCGCACGCCTCGCGACGCGGGCGATTCGTGCTCGCCGCCGCATCCGGGGGAGAATGACCCAGACCCCGAGGAGCATCCATGTCACAGTCCGACACCGCACGCCTGCTCATCGCCTGCGACGACCGGCCCGGCATCGTCGCCGCCGTGGCGGGCGTGCTCGCCGAGCACGGCGCGAACATCATCTCCCTCGACCAGCACTCCACGGATGCCGAGGGCGGCCGCTTCTTCCAGCGGACGGTGCTGCATCTGGAGGGTCTGGCCGCGAAGCGCCCGGCGCTGGAGGCGTCGATCCAGAAGGTGGCCGAGCGGTTCGGCATGGAGTGGTCGCTGCACGACACCGCACGGCGCAAGCGCGTCGCGATCTTCGTGTCGAAGTACGACCACTGCCTGATGGAGCTGCTGTGGCGCACCGAGCGCGGCCAGCTGGACATCGACATCACGATGGTCGTCTCGAACCACCCCGACCTCGCCGATGCGGTGCGGTCCTTCGGCGTGCCGTTCGTGCACATCCCGTCGACGGACAAGGCCGAGATGGAGCGGCGGCAGCTGGAGCTGCTGCAGGGCAACGTCGACCTGGTCGTGCTCGCGCGGTACATGCAGATCCTCACCGACGACTTCATCGAGCGGATCGGCGCGCCGGTGATCAACATCCACCACTCCTTCCTCCCCGCCTTCATCGGCGCGAACCCGTACGCGCGGGCCAAGGAGCGCGGCGTGAAGCTCATCGGCGCGACCGCGCACTACGCCACCGCGGATCTCGACGAGGGCCCGATCATCGAGCAGGACGTCACCCGTGTGACGCACTCGGAGTCGGCCGCGGAGCTGCAGCGCCGCGGCGCGGACGTCGAGCGCCTGGTGCTGGCGCGCGCCGTGCAATGGCACGCCGAGGACCGCGTGATCGTGCACGGCCGCTCCACCGTCATCCTGTAGCGAGGCGGCGCGCCGACCTGGGCGCGGCCCCGGATGCCGGGGCGCGGGCCCGGATACCGGGGCGCGAGCCCGGATGCCGGGGCGGGGGACCGATGCCGGGGAGGGGGCCGTCCGGCGCCGCGTCAGGCTCCGGCGGGGAGGCCGGCGACGAGCTCGGCGAACGCCTCGGCGGCGGTGTCGCGGCGCGCCAGCGGCGCGGACTGACCCAGCCACAGCGACTGCAGGTCGCCGAGGCCGCGCTCGCCCGCCACCGCCCGGAACCGGCCGGTCAGCCAGTTCTGCGCCGGGAACAGCGCGATCGCCCCGGCGGCCTCGATCTCCGCGACCGCGCGGTTGCGGGCGCCGCGGGCGAGCCGCCCGCTCATCGCGCGGGTGAGCACCGTGCCGTCGTCCGGCGTCGCGCGGATCGCCGCCCGGTGCGCGTCGTTCGCGGCCGACTCGGCGGTGACCAGGAACGCCGTGCCCACCTGCACCGCCGCGGCACCCAGGGCGAACGCCGCCGCCACGCCCCGACGGTCGGCGATGCCGCCGGCGGCGATCACCGGCACCCGCACGGCATCCGCGACCTGCGGCAGCAGGGAGAACAGCCCGACGAGCGACTCCTCGGCCGGGCGGAGGAAGGAGACCCGGTGCCCGGCCGCCTCGGCCCCGGTCGCGACGACCGCATCGACGCCGCCCTCCTCGAGCGCGACGGCCTCCGCCACCGTGGTCGCGGTGCCGATGACGCGGATGCCGCGGGCGGTGCGCCTCCTCGACGACGCCGGCCGGCGGCACCCCGAACACGACGCTCAGCGCCGCCGGCGCCGCGCGCCACACCGCGTCGAGCTGCTCGTCGAGCGGCGGGAGGTAGCGCTCCGGCCGCGCCGGCGGTTCCAGCCCGACCTCCGCGAAGAACGGGGCGAGGGCCTGCGCGTGGCGGTCGTGCGCGGCATCCGGCTCCACTTCGTCGCCGGTGGGCAGCCAGATGTTGAACGCGAACGGCGCGTCCGTCCGCTGCCGGATGGCGTCCGCCGTGGCGAGGATGCGGTCGGCGTCGTAGCCGTACAGCCCGTACGACCCGAGCCCGCCGGACTCGCTCACCGCGGCCGTCAGCGCCACGGAGGACAGGCCGCCGAACGGCGCCAGGATGATCGGATGCCGGATGCCGAGCAGTGCGCGCAGATCAGTCACCCTCCGAGGCTACGCCCGGCGGGGCATCCGCCCCTGTCCCGTGTCGCCCGCGCGGACGGCGGGCGACACCGGGACCCTCACAGCGGAGGCATGTGCGGGATCGTCACCGGAGGACGCGACCGGTCGGAGGCGGCGGCCACCGCGGCGTCCAGCTCGGAGAACAGATCCGCGAAATCGTGGAAGCGCGAGCGCCGCGGGCACGGCCGGCGCAGCCACAGCACGTCCAGCGTGCCGGTGTCGTTGCGCTCGACGTAGGCGATGAGGCACTCGGCGTCGCCCTGGCGGCGCGACGGGTCGCAGATGCGCCAGCTGTCGCGGCCGAGGGGGGTGAGGTCCCAGTCGCCGTGGGGGGCGGGGGAGGTGGGGGGAGGAGGGGACACGATCGTACTCACAGCGGCTTCCCCCCGGTCACGGCGATGACGCTCCCGGAGACGTAGGAGGATTCCTCGGCGGCGAGGTACACGTACGCCCCGGCGAGCTCTGCGGGCTGCCCGGCGCGGCCGAGCGGGGTGTCCTGCCCGAAGCTCTGCAGCTTCTCGGCGTCCCACCCGGTGGCGGGGATGAGCGGGTCGTCAGCCCGCGCGCGGTCAGCGATAGGATAATCTCGTCGATCCCGTCCAACCGCCGCTGCCGCTTGCGCACGATCTTCGGCTGGAACGACCCGTCACGATCTCTCGGCACGTCGATCTCGACGGCACCGACCTCGGTGAACACGGTCTTGGACCGGGTCCCGTTGCGCGCGTTCTCGCCGTTCGATGACGCGTGCTTCTCATAGCCGAGATGCTCGGTCATCTCCGCCTCGAGCGCGGTCTCGAGCACGGTCTTCGTCAGACCGCCCAGCAGGCCTCCCGGCCCCACGAGGCTGACGCCCTGCTCCTTCGCCTGCGCAAGCAGCTGCTCGGCGATCTGTTGCTGATCGATGATCTCTCCCGTCACAGGATCGATCATCTCGATGGTCTGGCTCATAGCCCTTCCTTTCGGTCAGGCCAGTCCCAGATCCACCGTTTTGCTGACAGTCCCCATGCTCCGCGACGGCACCCTCTACCAACCGCGACCAGCCCAACCCGCCCTCGCCGCTTGACAGAGGACATAGGGGCACCCCCCGCAGGCCCGCACCCGGGCCTGCACGGCGGACGAGTTCAGCCGAAGGACGCGGCTTCTCCCGGGGCTTCGGTGCCCTCGGCGGGCTCGGGCACCAGGTGCAGGCCGGCGGGCGTGTTCGCGGTGAAGGCGAGCGCCTCGATCCAGGCGCGGTTGATCGAGGGCTGGCGGCTGCCGTAGTACTTGAACACCAGCGAGCTGCCGGAGTGCACCCACACGGTGGTGCGGCCGCCGCCGACGCTCGGATCCTCCCGCCAGCTGAACGGGAACGGCTCGCCGCGACGCAGCTTGGCGGTGATCACGAGCTGCAGGTGGGAGAGCGCGCGGTCCTCGAACTCCGTCTTCACCGTGCCGTCGTAGATGAACTTGCCCATGCGTCCCTCGTGCTCGTTCGTCGTTCGCGCAAACCGTCGTGCCCCTCCCCGGTTGGGGCTAGCTTATCCGCATGGGAAAGCTGCACTACGGGGCCGGCGATGATCCCATCGAGATCGAGGACCGCGCGCTCGCGCATCTGAAGGTGGTCATCGCGACCAAGCTGCGTCGCAACGAGAGCTTCACCCTCTCGTGGCGGCATCCCGATGGCGATCCGGCCGGCCGCTCCACAATCTGGCTGCATCCGTCCATCCCGCTGCGCTTCGAGTTCGGCGAGCCGGACCCGCCGACGCTGAGCACCGAGTGGATCCACGCGATGGCGAACTCGGCGAACACCAGCGGCGGCATCATGCTGCTGCCGGAGCACCTCGACGCCGAGGAGTGACCCCGCTCAGGCGGCCGTGCGGCGGCCTGAGCTGCAGGCTCTCACTCCGACTCCCACGCCGCCACGTGGTGCGGGGCGCCGACCGGCTTGGACTCAGCGGAGGAGCGCTGACGCAGGAAGATCGAGAACGCGACCATGGTGCCGACCGCGAGGAACTCGCTCTGCCAGTTCTGCAGCGTGCGGTCCCAGAAGTCGGGCGAGACGACGTACTCCGCCCACGTGATCGGGGCCTCGCCGTGCTGGGCGTGCTCCTCGTTGGCCACCACCACGCCGCTGAGCGACTGCAGCAGCCAGGACAGCACGAAGATCGCGCCCATCACCAGCACCAGCGAGTTCTCGTACAGCCACAGCCGGATGCCGGTGACCTTGGCCCACTTCGGCGCGTCCGGCGGCGCGTACTCTCCGACGAGCTGATCCTCGTCGGTGGCCGGCCCCTGGTCATCCGGCTTCTTCGACTCCGGCGACCCGCGCTGGATGAACCAGACCGTCGCGGCGATGAACAGCAGGAACTGCAGGAACTCCGACTGCCAGTTCTCCGCGACGTCCACGACGAAGTCGCTGGAGAACACGAACGGCAGGTACCCCTCCGGTGCCATGCCGTGCTGGGCGATCTCCTCGTTGGTGCGCAGCCACCCCGCCACGGACTGACCGGCGAGCGCGAGCAGGAACAGGACGAGGAAGAACAGGCTGAGCCCGTTGTCCTTGAGGAACCGGCGCATGTCAGTGCCCGCTTCCCACGACCGCGAACATGGCGGCGAAGCCTGCGATCACGAGGCCCATCCACGTCCAGAACATCGCCACCGGCCCCGCCATCTCGGGGCCGTCTTTCTCCTCGCCGGCCATGTCGTACTCCCTTCCCTCTTCTCCGGATGCTGGCCGCGTCGGCATATCGGCGAGAAGTGCCTTGACTCCTCCTGCCGGGGCTGTCAAGGCCCTGCCCGGCCTGTGCCCTCCGCCCTAGCGTCGAAGCGAACCCATCGACGGACCCACACGACCGGAGAAGACCATGACGCTGACGCGCGACATCATGACACCGGGAGCCCGGTGCATCGGCGAGAACGACTCCCTGACCATCGCCGCACAGATGATGAGCGATCTCGATGTCGGGGCGCTGCCGATCTGCGGCGAGGACGGCAGGCTCAAGGGGATGCTGACCGACCGCGACATCGTCGTGAAGGCGGTCGCCGCCGGCGAGGACCCCGACTCCATCCCGGCGGGACGGCTCGCCGCCGGCATGCCGATCACCGTCGGCGCCGACGACGACGTGGAGACGGCGCTGCAGAAGATGCAGGAGCACCAGGTGCGCCGGCTGCCCGTGATCGAGGACCACAGGCTCGTCGGCATCATCAGCCAGGCCGACGTGGCACGGCACCTGGACGCCGAATCGACCGGGGAGACGGTGGAGCGCATCTCGCAGCAGTGACACCCGTCGCCCGGTCGACGCGCGCCGCCGCATCCGTCAGCCGCACGAACCACGAACGCACCCGCCTCACGAACCCCGCCTCACGAGAGAAGGAGAGCACATGGACGAGCAGCCCGACACCGCCGAGCCGACCACGACCCACGCGGAGTGGGGTGCGGGCGACCCGCACCTCATCGTCTTGCGCAGCCTGGACGAGCGGCTCGTCTTCCCGCTCACCGAGAACCGGGTGACGATCGGCTCCGCCGCCGGCAGCAGCCTCGTGCTGGACGGGGCCGACCCCGTGCACGCCACCATCCTGCACGACGACCGCGACGAGTACGTGCTCACCCTGCACGGAGCCGGCGAGATGAACGCGAACGTGCCCGAGGGCGCGGACGGGGCGCGCACGGAGGTGCTCCGCACGGGCGCGCGCTTCACGATCGGCGACTGGACAGTGATGATGGTGGTGGGAGCCCCGCAGCGGTTGTCCTGACTCAGCGACTGACTGACTACGGGTCTTGAACGCGATCTGTCGTTCGATCGCTGCGGGGCTGCCATGCACTCACCGTGCGAGGGTTGTGACCTCATAGGAGCCTGTGCCAGCAGGCACCCATCACTGTCTTGTCCGCTCGCTCTCGGATGGTGCGTGCCGTCCGATCGGAGAGTTGAGAGGAAGGGACGGCGATGACCACCATCGCACGAGAAGAGCAGCAGGACCAGGTCATGATCGTGGCGGGTATCGACACGCATGGCGATTCCCACACCGCGGCGGTCATCGACACCACCGGCCGGCTGCTCGGGAGCGCGCAGTTCCCCGCGAATCGTTCCGGTTATGCCGCGTTGCTGAGTTGGGCGTGTGCGTTCGGTGTGCTCGTGATCGCGGGGATCGAGGGCACCGGCGCATACGGTGCCGGTCTTGCCCGTCACCTGCGCGCTGCGGGTGTCGAGCTGCGGGAAGTGGACCGACCGGACCGGAAGTCGCGGCGCTTTGCCGGTAAGTCCGACCCGCTGGACGCGGAAGCTGCCGCCCGGGCAGCGTTGGCAGGCACACGATCGGGGATCCCGAAGGACCGAGCAGGGAAGGTGGAAGCGCTCCGCAATCTGCGGATCGCCAGGCGCAGCGCCGTGACCCAGCGCGCCGACTGTCAACGCCGGATGAAGGCGATCATCGTCACCGCACCCGACGCGCTCCGCGAACGGTTGCGGGGGCTGTCAGACCGGGAGCTGATCGAGGTATGTGCCGCTGCACGTCCCGACACCACACGCGCCGACGAACCCGAGCAGGCATCGAAGATCGCGCTGCGCGCTCTCGCACGCCGCCACCAGTCGCTGACCGCCGAGATCGCCGAACTCGACGCACTCATCGACCCTCTCGTCGCGGACATCAACCCGCGGCTGCTCGCCCTCAACGGGGTCGGCGCCGATGTCGCCGGGCAACTGCTCGTCACCGCTGGCGAGAACCCCGGCCGGCTCCGTTCCGAAGCCGCATTCGCGATGCTCTGCGGCGTCGCGCCCATCCCCGCCTCATCAGGCAAAACCCACCGACACCGCCTCAACCGCGGCGGCGACCGCCACGCGAACGCCGCGCTCTACCGCATCGTGCTCTGCCGGCTCCGCTGGGATCCCAGAACCCGCGCTTACGCCGCCCGACGCACCACCGAGGGCCTCTCGAAGAAGGACATCATCCGCTGCCTCAAACGCCTCATCGCCCGCGAGATCTACACCGCCCTCACCACTTGACATCCATAGGAGCATCGCTGGTGTACTCCCGCGAGGAGTTCGCCGACCACGGCCGGCCGTACGGCGGACGCGAGGGCGGCGAACTCTCCGACCAGCCGCCGCAGCCGGAGCGGCCGGACTACCGGCACGATCCGCAGGGCGAGGACCAGCCCCGCGAGCAGGAGGTCCGCGAGGGCTGACCTGCGGCGCCGATCCCGGGAGGCGTCGAAGAGCACCGGGTCGGCCGGGAACACGCTGCCGACGAGCACCACCACCCCGCCCACGTCCACGGCGGCGATCGCGGCCGCGGACAGGCCGACCAGACCGGCGCCATAGACCCGCACCCGGGCGCCGTCCAGCGGGCGCAGGCGGCCGGCGCGGGCCACCGCCGCCCAGGCGGTCGCGGTGGCGCAGGACGCCGGGGCGAGGGTCGCCGCCGGGAGCGTCTCGGCCACCCGCACGATGTGCGTCCCCGCCCGCAGCTGCACGTGGCTGGCGAAGCCGCCGGTGAGCTCGCGATGCGGCGCGATCCGGTCGTGACCGTACTTGCCGAGGTCGCGGCACTTCTGCGTCAACCCGGCCGCGCACCGGTCGCACCGGCCGCAGGACACCGTCACCGACCACACCACCCGGTCGCCCAGACGCAGGGGCGTGCCGTCCGCGGCATCCGCGCCCGCCTCCCCGATCGCGCGACCACCCGTCCGACGCTCTCGTGACCGAGGACGACGGGAAGGGACGCGGGCCGGCGACCCAGCGCGGTGTGCACGTCGGAGCCGCAGATCGTGGACAGCTCGACCGCGACGAGCACGTCGTCGGGGGCGAGGGCGACCCCGGGGACGGCGATCGTCTCGTGCCGGTCGCCGAGGAACGCCATCGCCACGGCCGGCGGACGCAGCGCGATGTCCTGCCGCCGGCCGGCCGCCGGGTCCTGGTCGGGGCGCGCGGGTGCCGCTCTCATGCCCGGGCGAGGGCGAGCAATCCGCGCTCCGCGAGCACGTCGCGCAGCTCGGCGACGCTGCCCAGCACGGCATCCGCCCCGGCGGCGCTGAGCGCCGGCCGGTCGTGCGCCCCGGAGAGCACACCGGCGACGAACCCGGCGCCCGCGCGGCGCCCGGACTGCACGTCGCTGACCGTGTCCCCCGCGACGGCCACCGCCTGCACCGACGAGGCGCCCGTGCGGATCAGCGCGGTGAGCACCAGGTCCGGCGCGGGGCGTCCGCGGCCGGCATCCACGGGCGACAGCGCGACGTCCACCAGGTCGCCCCAGCCGAGCGCGGCCAGCAGCGCGTCCCGGGTCACCGGAGCGAACCCGGTGGTCAGCGCGACGGCGACGCCGGAGTCCTTCAGCGCCTCGATCGCGGCCCGCGCACCCGGGATCTCCTCCGCGCCCTGCTCGGCGACGATCTCGGCGTACGCGCCTTCGAACGCCGCCGTGGCGCGCTCAGCCGCGGCGCGGTCGCCGCCGGCGAGATGGGTGAAGACGTCGATCTTCGACTGACCCATGGTGTCGCGCACGTACTGCAGAGCCTCCTGCCACGGCATCCGTCCGGCCGACGCCGGTGCGCTCGGCGGCGCGCTGGAAGGCCCGCTCGACGACGCCGGGTGGTGTCGAGGAAGGCCGATCAGGCCGTCGACGTCTCGATCCCGTTCACCCGGTGGGCCCGCGATCTGGGCGTCACGCCGGGGGCGATCACGCAGGAGCTCAGCCTGCGGAGAGCGGGTGTCGAGAAGGCGGCCGCGCTCGGCGTCTCCCCCGAGGACACCATCGTCAGCGTCGTGCGGCTGCGCCTGCTGGACGGGCGTCCGACGATGCTGGAGCGCCTGAGCTACACCGAGGCCGTCGGCCGGACCCTGTTCGACGTGAACCTCGACGAGGTCTCGATCACCGAGTACCTGGCCTCGCGCGGGCATCCGATCGTCGGGCTGCAGCACGAGATCGACGCGGTGGCGGCGGACGAGCAGGATGCGGCGCTGCTGGAGGTGCCGCAGGGCACGCCGATCCTGCGGTTGAGCCGCATCTCGCGCGACGCCGACGGCGTCGTCTTCGAGGCGTCCGAGGACCGGTACCTCAGCGACGTCGTGCGCTTCACGGTGTCGGCCTCGGGGATCTCGAACGACGGCCGGTACATGCGCGCCGTCGGGGGATGAGGCGCGAGGTTCGTCGGACTTATCTTCGCACCTCTCTCTTGCTATCTTCGTAGTTGTGTTCTAATATGTGTTCATGGCGGGGACGGATCCTCTGGACTTCGAGCGGCGGGCGGCGCTGCTGGATGAGTGGGTGCGGACCCGGGCCGAGATCGCGGCGCTGGAGGCGCGGGCGGCGGGGCTGCTCGCGGAGCGGATGCGGGTGATGGAGACCGATGCGGCCCGGTCGCCGGTGCATCGGGACGGGATCTGGCGGTCGATGGTCGCGGAGTACTCCGCCGCCGGTCGGCTTTCCAAGGGCAGCGTGGAGTACGCGTTCACGGACGCGTGGGCGCTGGCGGAGGACTTCCCCGCCGTACGTGAAGCGCTCCAGGATGGGCGGGTCACGATCGGGCATGTGCGGGAGATCGTGCGCTGCGCCGGTGCGGTGCACGAGGCGATCGGGCACGGCGCGGTCGCCCCGGGCACCCTGGCCCTGTACGAGGCGGCGGTGCTGGTGGTGGCCGAACAGGACAGCCCCGCCCGCACCCGCGCGCACGCCCGGCAGGTCGCCGCGTCCCTGGCCGGGCAGACCGTGACCGAACGGCACAGCAAAGCCCGCGCCGAACGCACCGTCACCATCCGCTCCGTCGGCGACGGCCTCGCCCTGCTCACCGCCGTCCTGCCCGAACACCTCGCCGCCGGCATCATGGACCGCCTCACCCAGATGGGCCGCCACCTCCTCCGCACCCACAAACCCACCAGAACCACCAAGGCGGCGGGAACCGCACGAGCCGGGGCGGGTGCAGGGACCACCGCAGCGGCCGGAGCCGGTGCGGCGGCGGGGACCGGGCGGCCGGGACCGCTCGATCCCGACCTTGGCATCGCCCTCCTGGACGCGCACGAGGACGATCATGCCCTCACCGCCGAGGACTGGGCAGCCGTCGACGCTTTCCGCCGCCAACTCGACGGGGTTGATGGTGAGCACGACGAAGGATCGTTTCTTTCCGACAACGACGACGTCGATGACGACGGTGAAGACGAGGACGATGGCGGGATCGATGAGAAGGAATGGACGCGGATCTGGGAACAGATCCTCTCCGCCGACCCCGCACCGCTTCTCCCCGCCGAATCACCCACGGTCGAGGAGACGCGCACGCTGGATCAGATCCGCGCGGACCTGCTCGCCGACCTCCTCCTGACCACGGATCCGGCCCAGGCCCGGGGCACTGCTCTGGACGCCATCACCGCCCGCATCCAGGTCACCATCAACGCCACCACCCTCCACGGCGACGACGAGCGATCTGCCGAACTCGACGGCCACGGCCCCCTCCACCCCGACACCGCCCGCGCCCTCGCCGGCCGCACCACCGGATGGACCCGACTCTTCCTCTCGCCCACCGGCCTCATCACCCACACCGACACCTACACACCGACCGAGCCCATGCGGCGGTTCCTCCGCGCGCGCGACCAGCACTGCCGCTTCCCCGGCTGCCGCATGCCCGCCCACCGCTGCCAGATCGACCATAACCACGATCACGCCAAAGGCGGACCCACCGCGATCGGCAACCTCAGCCACCTCTGCCTGACCCACCACACCATCAAGCACCCCGATCTGCCTGACCACATCCGCTGGGCCGTCCGCCAGCTTCCTGATGGCACTCTGGAATGGACCAGCCCCCTCGGCCGCACCCACACCGACCGGCCCCGAGCACGGGTCCTCTTCACCCCCAACCCCGACACCAACCCCGGAACTGATCCCGAGCCCGACACCGACCCCGGAGCAGGCCCCGAGGCTCCGCACCAGCCACGCCTCTACCGGCAACCCGCCCCCGAACCCCAACCCGCACCCTTCTGAACCCGGGCACCCCCTGAACCCGGGCACCCCCCCACGCCCACGCCGGTGCGCATACCGGCATCCCGGCATCGCGGTTCGACGCGAAGATTTCGACGCGTGGACTCGGCTCATGGATGCCGGCCGATCGCCTGACGACCCGGTTCAGAACGAGATGCCGGGCGGCAGATTCGCGACGTCCCCCGGCTCGACCACGTAGATCACCGCGGTGTCGGCGGGCACCCGGATCTGGAGACGGGCGGTGAACACCGACCAGCGGCTCACCACGAGCCGCTTCACCGTGACGCCGTCGAGGCGCTGGCGCTGACGATCGACGCCGAACCACCAGCCTGAGTAGCGGATCTTCACCTCCGCGCCGGCCGGCCCCTGGAACCAGGCCGTCGTCGTGACGTTCCAGAAGGTCTCCAACGTCCGCCAGTCCCCCGCGCGGACGAACTTCTTTCTCACGGGCATGGTGCCCTCCTCTTCCCCGAGTGCTTCCGCGACTATGGGCCGGGGGTGACGCTCAGGCTCAGCGCGTAATGCGCAGGCTCGGCGTTGCCGCTCGTCGCCCGGAACTCCAGCGTCGTGTCCCTGGGTGTCATCGAGATCGCGTGCTTGTCGATGAAGTCGTCGCGGTCGTACCAGTGGTCGCCGTCGTTCTCGAACAGGCTCAGTTCCTTCGTCCCGACGAAGACGAACTCGTCGCCCAGCTCCTTCGTCTGACCCTGCGTCATGTTCGGCAGCGAGCGCTTCATCCCGTTGAACGTCACGTACAGCTCGTCGGTGAACGTCTCCGCCTGCACTTGGCACGTGATCGACTTCAGGCGCAGGACGGCCGACCCCGTCGGCGGGCCGACGCGCACGCCCAGCCCGTAATGCGCGCCCAGGGCGTTGCCGCTGGTGGACCGGAAGTACAGCGTCGTGTCGACGGATGCTTCGGTGATGGTGTGCGCGCCGATGAAGTCGTCACGGTCGTACCAGTGGTCGCCGTCGTTCTCGAACAGGCTCAGCTGCTGCGATCCTGCGAACAGGAACTCATCGCCCAGATCCTTCGTCTGCCCCTTGGTCATGTTCGGCAGCGATCTCTTCGTGCCGTTGAACGTCACGTACAGCTCGTCGGTGAACGTCTCCGCCTGCCCGAGACAGGTGATCGACGTCAGCGTCAGTATCGCCATGGTGCACCCCAGCCCTCTTCGCCCCCGGCCCCGTGCCGGCGGTCCTCCCGGTCTCAGTCCTCTTCGTCTCCGCAGACCTTGCCGACGCCCCATCCCACGAGTCCGCCGATCAGCATCCCGCCCGACCCACCGGTGAGCAGCGCCCCGACCAGCATCCCGAACAGGCCCATCGCCGGGGCGACGGTGCTGTTCCGCGCCGAGTACGTGACGCCGACCATCGCCGAGCCCAGTTCGCTCGCACCCTCATCGTCCAGCGACTCGCGGAACAGCGCGTCGATCTCCGACGCCCCCTCCTCTGCGGGCTGTTTCCCCGCCTCGACGCGGAAGACGATGAGCGCCAGCCGCTCCAGGCGCTTCACGTCGGCATCCGTGAGGAGACCGTTGCGGCGCATGCGGCGGAAACCGAGCGTGATCGCCCTGTGCCGGTCCCCGCCCGCCTCGTCGATGGCGCGCCGCGCCTCGTCCTCGATCACCGACGCGAGATCCCCCGGCGAGATGCCCAGCGTCTGGTAGGCGCGCAGCAACTCGATGGACCCGAACCCCTCGACACTGAGAGCGTTCATGAGACCCCTCCGGATCGGCTCTGAGAGGGCCCATTATCCTCTCGCCCGCACCGGGGCGCAATGGGATCCGACGCGACATGCTCTACCGGACGCCCTGTGGGACGAGTGGGTGCGTGAGAACGGCCCCACGCCCACGCCCGGCGCGGTGGACTTCACCCACTACGCGAAGAGCCGCGGCGTGGAGATCTTCTACGTCTCGCAGCGCGACCAGGGGCCGGACACGCAGCAGCTTGGCGTCGCGAACCTGCAGCACGCCGGACTCGCCTTCGCCGACGACGCGCACGCGGTCTTCCAGCGGGAGTCGTCGAACAAGGAGCCCGCGCAGCAGGCGATCGCGGAGAAGTACGAGGTGATCGCCTATCTCGGCGACAACCTCAACGACTTCCGCCGCCGCTACTACGTCACCTCCGTCGCTGAGCGGAAGGCGCGTGCCGCCGAGGACGCCGAGCATTTCGGACGGGACTTCATCCTCTTCCCGAACAACACCGACGGGCACTGGATCCGCGCGATCTTCGGCACCAGCGAGCCGGCGGACAGCCCGGAGTACCGGGCCCGGATGCTCCTCGCCGCGCGCAACCTCGTGGAGTGACGCGCGCAGCCTCGGGAGTGGGCCGCGCACCCGGCCCGACACCCGCCCCGCCGCCCGGGTGAGACCACACGGATACGATCGGAGGCATGCCGTCTTCTGAAGCCCTCGCGCATGCCTCCGATCTCGCCGACTTCGTCGCGGCGTCCCCGTCGAGCTACCACGCGGCCGAGGAGGTCGCGCGGCGCCTCGAGGCGGCCGGGTTCACCCGGCTCGAGGAGACGGATGCCTGGCCGGCGCAGGCCGGCGGCCGGTTCGTCGTCGTCCGCGACGGCGCCGCCATCGCCTGGGCGGTGCCGTCCGGCGCCACCGCCACGGCCCCGGTGCACGTCCTCGGGGCGCACACCGACTCCCCCGGCTTCAAGCTCAAGCCGCGGCCGACCACCGGCGTGAAGGGCTGGCTGCAGGCGGCCGTCGAGATCTACGGCGGCCCGCTGCTGAACTCCTGGCTCGACCGCGAGCTGCGCCTCGCCGGCCGCCTGGCCCTCGCCGACGGCCGCGTCGTGCTGGCCGCGACCGGACCGCTGCTGCGCCTCCCGCAGCTGGCGATCCACCTCGACCGCGAGGCGAACAAGCAGCTCACGCTGGACCCCCAGGCGAACACGCAGCCGGTCTGGGGACTCGGCGACCCGGCCGAGGCCGACCTGCTCGCCGAGCTCGCCGGTGCTGCGGGCGTGGACCCGGCGGAGGTCCGCGGCTTCGACGCGGTGGTGGCGGATGCCGCGCGCGGCGCGGTCTTCGGCAAGGACGACGTCTTCTTCGCCTCGGGCCGCCTGGACGACCTGGCGTCGGTGCACGCCGGCGTCGTCGCGCTCATCGAGGCTGCGGGTGGGCCCGGCTCGACGGACACGACGGATGCGGCGGGCGTGATCCCGGTGCTCGCGGCCTTCGACCACGAGGAGCTCGGCTCGGAGTCCCGCTCCGGCGCCGCCGGCCCGTTCCTCGAGGACGTCCTGGAGCGGGTGTACGCGGGGCTCGGCGCCGACGGCGCAGACCGCCGTCGCGCGTACGCGGCATCCTGGTGCCTGTCCAGCGACGTCGGGCACTCCGTGCATCCGAACTACCTGTACAAGCACGACCCGGTGGTGCAGCCGGTGCTCGGCTCCGGCCCGATCCTCAAGATCAACGCGAACCAGCGCTACGCGACGGATGCCGTGGGCGCCGCCGCCTGGGCGGGATGGTGCGAGGCGGCGGGCGTCTCGGCGCAGGAGTTCGTCTCGAACAACGCCGTCCCGTGCGGGTCGACCATCGGGCCGATCACGGCGACCCGCCTCGGCATCCGCACGGTCGACGTCGGCATCCCGATCCTGTCGATGCACTCGGCGCGCGAGCTCGCGGGGGTCAGTGACCTCCACGACCTCGCGCGCGTCGCGCGCGCCTTCTTCGCCAGCTGAACGACCCGAATCAGGCCATCGTGTCGAGGATCGCGACGAGGTCCTCGAACGTGGTCCGCGGGTTGAGGATCGCGAAGCGGGTGTTCGGCCGGCCGGCGTGCGAGCTCGGCACCACGAACGCGTGCTGCTGGTCGAGCAGCTGCGCCGACCAGCGGTCGTAGTCCGCCCGGGTCCAGCCGTTGCGCTCGAACACCACCACCGACAGCTGCGGGTTGCGCACGAGCGTCAGCTCGGGGCGGCGGTCGATCTCCTCGGCGATGCGATGGGTGAGCGCGATCGTCGCCGACACGGCGTCGCGGTACGCCTGCACGCCATAGGTCGCCAGCGAGAACCACAGCGGCAGGCCGCGCGGGCGGCGAGTGAGCTGGATCGAATAGTCCGAGGGGCTGAAGTCGTCGGTCTCGGTGAGGGTGTCCAGGTACTCGGCGTGCTGGGTGTGCGCGCGGCGTCCGAGCTCGGGGTCGCGGTAGAGCAGGGCGCAGCAGTCGAACGGCGCGAACAGCCACTTGTGCGGGTCGACGATGAGCGAGTCGGCGCGCTCGACGCCCGCGAAGATGTCGCGCGCCTCCGGGGCGAGCATGGCGGTGAGCCCGTACGCGCCGTCGATGTGCAGCCAGAAGTCGAACTCGTCCTTGAGCGCCGCGATCCCGGCGATGTCGTCGACGATGCCGAAGTTGGTCGACCCCGCCGTCGCGACGACGGCGCACACACTGTCGCCGTGCTCCTCCAGCGCGGCGCGCACGGCATCCGCCCGCAGCTTGCCGTCCTCGCCGGCCGGCACCGCGATGACGTCCGCGTCCATGACGCGCGCGGCCGACTTGTTGGAGGAGTGCGCCTCGATGCTGCACACGATCTTCCACCGCTCCGGCAGCGGCTCGCCCGCGGCCACGAGCTTCTCCTTCGCGGCCTCGCGCGCGGCGACGAGCGCGGACAGGTTGCCGATCGTGCCGCCCTGCACGAACACGCCGCCCGCGCTCTCCGGCAGCCCGAACTCGGATGCCAGCCAGGCGAGCACCTCGTTCTCGGCGTGCACGGCCCCGGCCGCCTCGAGCCAGCTGCCGCCGTAGAGGCCGGATGCCGAGACGACGAGGTCGAACGCGATCGCCGCCATCGTCGGGGCGGTCGGGATGAAGGACAGGTAGAGCGGGTGGCTCGTGGTGAGACACGCCGGCGCCAGGATGTGCTCGAACACCGACAGGGCGCGCTGGGCGCCGAGCCCCTGGTCGGTGATGGTGCGACCGACCATCCGGCGCAGCTCCGCCGGGGTCTGCGGCTTGTCCAGCGGCACATCGTCGGCGAGCATCCGGCGGCGCGAGTAGTCCAGGACCGCGTCGACGATCGCGGCGGATTCCGGAGAGACGGCGTGCATGCGCGCGGCATCCATGGGAGGATTCCTTTCGGCACTGAAAGCGGGTGGCGGGTGGGCCGGTGCGGGCCGGCGATCAACGGTACCCTGTTCGCCGAGCTCGCTCCGCCATCGTGTCGAGGCGCACGGGTTGGATGCCGCGATCGCGGCTCGGATGCCAGGATGAGGGCATGTCCGAGAAGATCGCCGCAGCCCCGGCCCTCATCGAGCGCACCGGCATCGAGATCGTGCCGGAGTCCGACCGCACCGCCAAGCCCCGAGACCTGTTCTGGCCGTGGTTCGCGGCGAACGTGTCGGTCTTCGGGATGAGCTACGGCTCGTTCGTGCTCGGCTTCGGCATCTCGTTCTGGCAGGCGACGCTGGTGTCGGTGATCGGGATCGTGATCTCGTTCCTGCTGTGCGGGCTGATCGCGATCGCCGGCAAGCGCGGCTCCGCGCCGACCATGGTGCTCTCCCGCGCGGCGTTCGGGGTGCACGGGCAGAAGGTGCCCGGCATCGTGTCGTGGCTCACCTCGATCGGGTGGGAGACGTTCCTGGCGATCTTGGCGGTGCTCGCGACGGCCACCATCATCGGCCGGCTCGGCGGCGACGGCGACAGCATCGCCCTGCGGATCGTGGCCACCGTCATCGTCGCCGCGCTCATCGTCACCGCGTCCGTGCTCGGCTACCACACGATCATGCGGCTGCAGTCGGTGCTCACCTGGGTGACCGGCATCGTGACGATCCTGTACGTCGTGCTCGCCGTGCCGAGCATCGACCTGGGCGCGGTGCTGGCGCGACCCGGCGGCGGCGTGGGACAGGTCGTCGGCGCCCTGGTCATGGTGATGACCGGGTTCGGGCTGGGATGGATCAACATCGCCGCGGACTGGTCGCGGTATCAGAAGCGCACCGCCTCGGACGGCTCCATCGTGTTCTGGAACACCTTCGGGGGCGCGATCGCCCCGGTGCTGCTCGTCGTCTTCGGCCTCCTGCTCGCCGGCTCGGACGACGAGCTCATGGCCGCCGTCGGCGCCGACCCGATCGGCGCCCTCGCCGCGCTGCTGCCGGTCTGGGTGCTCGTGCCCTTCCTGCTCACCGCCGTGCTCGCGCTGGTCTCCGGCGCCGTGCTCGGCATCTACTCCTCCGGCCTGACGCTGATCAGCCTCGGCATCCGCATCCCCCGCCCGGCCGCGGCGGGCATCGACGGCGTCATCCTCACCCTCGGCACGATCTGGGTGGTCTTCTTCGCCGCCGACTTCCTCGGCCCGTTCCAGTCCTTCCTGATCACGCTGGGCGTGCCGCTGGCGTCCTGGGCCGGCATCCTCATCGCCGACATCCTGCGCCGCCGCCGCGACTACGACGAGCAGGCGCTGTTCGACCCCGCCGGGCGCTACGGCGCCTGGGACGGGGTCTCGATCGGCACGATGATCGTGGCGAGCATCATCGGCTGGGGCTTCGTCGTGAACCTGTTCGCGGATGCCGCGCCGTGGAACAACTGGCAGGGCTACTTCCTCGGGCTGATCGGCGGCAAGGACGGCGACTGGGCGTACGCGAACCTGGGCGTGTTCATCGCGCTGGTGCTGTCGTTCGTCGTCACCTGGTTCGCCCGCGCCGGACGGATCCGCCGGCAGGAGGAGTCGTGACCACGGCGCGCGCGCGAGGGAGGGTCGTGCGGATCGTCCTCGGGGCGATCCTGGCGATCGGCGTGATCGCGGCGGTGATCGGGTCGATCACGCCCTGGCCCTCCGCGATGATCATCCGGTCGGTGTTCACCAAGGGCGGCCAGGAGACGGCCGCCGAGATGAACCGCCATCAGCCTGATGCCGAGCTCACCGAGAAGCTCGACATCGCCTACGGCGACGACGGCGCCGACACGACGATGGACGTCTTCGCACCGGCATCCGCCGACGCGCCGCTGCCCACGGTGGTGTGGGTGCACGGCGGGGCGTGGATCTCCGGCTCGAAGGAGGACGTCGCGCCCTACCTGCGCATCCTCGCCGCCGAGGGCTACACCGCCATCGGTCTCAACTACACCCGCGGCCCGGAGGCCGCGTACCCGACCGCGGTGCACCAGCTCAACAGCGCCCTGGCGTACATCGACGAGCACGCCGCCGAGCTGGGCGTCGACCCGTCCCGCATCGTGCTCGCCGGCGACTCCGCCGGCGGTCAGCTCGCCAGCCAGCTGGCGACCCTGATCACGAGCGAGGAGTACGCGACCCTGATGGGCATCGAGCCGGCGCTCCAGCCCGGGCAGCTCGCCGCGACCATCCTGAACTGCGGCGTGTACGACCTCTCGGCCCTGGCCGCCCTCGACGGCATCGAGGGGTGGGGCTTCAAGTCCGCGATGTGGGCGTACGCCGGCGAGCGGAACTGGGCGGACGGCTGGACCGGCGCGACGATGTCGACGATCGACTTCGTCACGGCCGACTTCCCGCCGACCTACATCAGCGGCGGCAACGGCGACGGGCTCACCTGGCTGCAGTCCATCCCGATG
The DNA here is from genome assembly GCF_028472845.1 of Microbacterium sp. EF45047. NCBI lineage: Bacteria > Bacillati > Actinomycetota > Actinomycetes > Micrococcales > Microbacteriaceae > Microbacterium > Microbacterium sp. EF45047. The sequence goes on from NZ_CP069429.1 coordinate 2,213,705, forward strand.
TCGCAGCGCCTGGACGAGCTCGGCGTCGAGGTCACCACACTGTTCTGGCCGGAGCCGCACGAACCGCGGCTGCCGCACGAGTACCAGTTCCACCTCGATCTGCCGGAGGCCCAGGAGGCCCTGCAGCGCACCCTCGACTTCCTGAAGACGCACACCGCCGGATGAACCCGGACATTTCACCTCTGTGACGAACGGCACAGAAGTGATATGTTCGTGGGCATGGGCCCCGATGACGCCGCGCACCCCAACCAGCGACCGCTCGAGGACTCGATCGTCACCGATCTGAAGGATCGGATGACCTACGGGTCCTACCTCGACCTCGACCGGCTGCTCAGCGCGCAGCATCCGGTGTCGCAGCCGCAGCATCACGACGAGATGCTGTTCATCATCCAGCACCAGACCACCGAGCTCTGGCTCAAGCTGGTGCTGCACGAGCTCGGCACGGCCCGCGACCGGCTCGCCGAGGACGACCTCCGGGCCGCGCTCAAGCACATCGCGCGGATCAAGCACATCCAGGAGGTGCTCACCCAGCAGTGGTCGGTGCTCGCCACGCTGACGCCGACGGAGTACGCGCAGTTCCGCGGCGACCTGGGCAACTCCTCCGGCTTCCAGTCCGTGCAGTACCGCGCCGTCGAGTTCGCCCTCGGGAACAAGAACGAGCGGATGCTGGGCGTCTTCCGGAACCACCCGGCCGACCTCGCGCTGCTCACCGCGGAGTGGGAGCGGCCCACGCTGTACGACGAGTTCCTCCGCTACGTCGCCCGGCGCGGCCTGCCGGTGCCGCACGACATCCTCGACCGCGACGTGCGCGAGCCGTACCGCGAGCACGCCGACCTGGTGCCGGTGCTGCGGGAGATCTACGAGAACCCGCACGAGTACTGGGACCTGTACGAGGCCTGCGAGGAGCTCGTCGACGTCGAGGACAACTTCCAGTTCTGGCGGTTCCGCCACCTGCGCACGGTCACCCGCACGATCGGCTGGAAGACCGGCACCGGCGGGTCGAGCGGCGTGGACTTCCTGCGCCGCGCGCTGGACCTGACGTTCTTTCCGGAGCTGTACAGCGTGCGCACGGAGATCGGGCGATGAGCGCGACGACCGCCGGCATTCGCGCGGTCGCGTACTTCGACGGACGGATGCTGCGCGAGGGCGTGCTCGCAGCGGGGATCGACGGCACTCCGCGGCTCGCCGCAGGGCCCGCCCCCGCCGACGCGGCCCGGCTGGACGGGCTGGTCACCGGCCGGTTCACCGACCACCACGTGCACCTGCAGCTGGTCGACCACACCCTGCTCCCGGACTCGCGGCTCGGCCGGGTGATCGACCTCGGGGCGAACGTGGACCGCATCCGCGAGATCGCCGCCGAGCACCCTGCCGTGCGCGTCGAGTACGCCGGCCCTTTCCTCACCGCGATGGGCGGCTATCCGTCCGATCGCGCGTGGGCGCCCGAGGGCGCCGTGCACGAGATCACGGATGCGGAGGGCGCGACGGCCACCGTCGCCGCCCTCGCGGCCGCCGGCGTCAGCTGCCTGAAGACCGTCGGCAACAGCGACGCGGGCCCGGTGCTGGACGACGCGCTGCTCCGGCTGCTGGCCGGCCTCGCCGCCGACCACGACCTGCCCCTCGTCGCGCACGCCGAGGGCGCCGGGCAGGCGCAGCGGGTGGCCCGGCTCGGGGCGAGCCGGCTCGCGCACGCCCCGTTCACCGAGCGGCTGACCGACGACGAGATCGCCGCGCAGGCGGCATCCGTCTCGTGGATCTCGACCATGGCGATCCACGAGGGCGAGGCGTACGCGCACGTCGTCGACAACGTCCGCCGGTTCCATGCCGCCGGCGGCATGCTCGTGTACGGCAGCGACATGGGCAACGGCCCCACCCCGGTCGACCTGCGCGACAGCGAGGTGGCCGCGCTGCGCGAAGCGGGCGTCGACGGCCTCGACCTGCTGCGGGCGCTGGCGCCGGAGGACCCGCTCGGTCCGGCATCCGTCCTGCTGCTGCTCCCCGACGGCGATCCCGCCCGCGCCCGCCGGCTCACACCCGCCGACCTGGGCGCCACCCACCCCTTCGACGACGCTGGAGACCCGAGATGACCGACACCGAAGCCACCGATCCGGCCGTGCTCGATGCCGCCGAGGCGGAGCTGCGCGCACAGGCGCGCACTCTCGACGCCGCCGACCCGCTCGCCCGCCACCTCGACGCGTTCGCCGAGGCGCCCGGCGTCCACGCGTACCTCGACGGCAACTCACTCGGCCGACCGCTCCGGTCACTGCCCGAGCGGGTCGCCGCCTTCGTCCGCGAGGACTGGGGCACCCGGCTGATCCGCTCCTGGGACGAGCAGTGGATGGAGTTGCCGATGCGCCTGGGCGACCGCATCGCCGAGGTCACCCTCGGCGCGGCATCCGGCCAGACGATCGTGGCCGACTCGACCAGCGTGCTGCTGTACAAGCTGATGCGGGCGGCCGTCGCCGCCCGGCCGGGACGCGACGAGATCGTGATCGAGGCGGGCAACTTCCCGACCGATCGCTTCATCGCCGCAGGCGTCGCCGAGGAGACCGGCGCCGCGCTGCGCTGGCTCGAGCCGGATCCGGTCACCGGCGTCGCGGTCGACGACGTCGCCGCCGTGGTCTCGGACCGCACCGCCCTCGTCGTGCTCAGCCATGTCGACTACCGCTCCGGCGCCCTGGCGGACATGCCGGCGATCACGCGCGCGGTGAAGGATGCCGGCGCGCTCATGCTCTGGGACCTGTGCCACTCGGTCGGCGCCGTGCCGATGCAGCTGGATGCCTGGGGCGTGGACCTTGCGGTCGGCTGCACGTACAAGTACCTCAACGGCGGCCCGGGCTCGCCCGCGTTCGCGTACCTCCGCGCCGAGCACCAGGGTGTGCTGCAGCAGCCCATCCACGGCTGGTGGGGTGCGGCCGACATCTTCGCGATGGGTCCGGAGTACGCGCCGGTCGCCGGCATCCGTCAGCTGCTCAGCGGCACACCCCCGGTCATGTCGATGCTCGGGATGCAGGGCATGCTCGACCTCATCGACGAGGCGGGCATCGACGCGGTCCGCGCCAAGTCCATCTCGCTCACCGACTTCGCCGTGCGCGCCTACGACGCGCTTCTCGCCCCGCGCGGCGTGCGGCTGCTGTCGCCGCGCGAGGCGTCGCGCCGTGGCGGGCACGTGACCATCGGCCACGACTCGTTCCAGGACGTGACCCGCAGGCTGTGGGCGGACGGCGTGATCCCCGACTTCCGGTTCCCGGACGGCATCCGGCTGGGCCTGTCGCCGCTGAGCACCTCGCACGAGGAGACCCTCCGCGGCATCCTCGCCGTCCGCGACGCCCTGCCGAACGATGCCGGCTGACACGGTCCTCGACGACATCGAGGCTCGGCCGGGCAGCACCACGTCCCTGCTGCGCACGGTCGTGGGGCTCTACCTGCGCCGGCTCGGCGGCGAGGTGTCGTCCGCCGCGCTGGTCCGGCTCGCCGACGACCTCGGCATCGCGGCCGGTCCCGCCCGCACCGCGATCGCGCGGCTGAAGCAGAAGGGACTGCTGCTGCCCGCGCCCGGCCCCGGGTACGCGCTGAACCCGGCGGCCGTGCGGATGCTGGAGCGCGGCGACCGGCGCATCTTCCAGGTGCGCACCATGGCTCCGGGCGACCCGTGGTGCCTGATCTCGGCGACCATCCCCGAGACCCGGCGCGATCTGCGCCACCAGCTGCGCCGGCGGCTGCAGTTCCTCGGCGCCGGCGCCGTGTCCGCCGGCCTCTGGATCGTCCCCGGCCATCTCGAGGCGGAGGTCGAGCTGCTGCTCGAGGACCTCGGCGCGCGGGCGTCCGCCACCCTGTTCCGCACCGCGGACCCGCGCCCGCCCCGTCCGCTCGCCGATGCCGTGGGCTCGTGGTGGGATCTGCACGCCCTCCGCGCCGAGCACCTGCGCTTCCTGGCATCCGTGCGCGCGCATGACGGCGAGCCGCCGTTCCCCGCCTATGTGCGCCTGATCGACAGCTGGCGGGTGCTGCCCTACATCGACCCGGGGCTCCCCGCGGAGCTTCTGCCGGACGACTGGCCCGGGCTGCGCAGCGCGGCCGCGTTCACCGCGGTCTCGGCCCGCCTGGCCGGCCCGGCGTGGGAGCACGTCCGCGCCGTCGCCGGCTGACGACCCTCCGCGCCGGGAGGGCAACGCGCTCCTGCCGGCACGGCGTCGAGCTCAGCCCAGCTCGCGGATGAACGCCGCAACGTGCTCGCGCAGGCGCAGGATGCGCCACGAGCACAGCGCGCGCCGGAGCACCCGCTGCTCGGCGCGCTGCAGCAGCACCCCGACAGGGCGGTCGTCGAGGTCGGCGATGACGTACGCCCGCCGCGGGATCTTCGGGTCGGACCAGCCGAGGTAGTCCAGCCGCTCGAAGTCGAGCTCGTCGAAGCCGGGCGGGAGGGTGAGCGAGGCGGCCTCCTTGCGGGAGGCGTTCAGGAAGGATGCGCGGATGGCGCGGTCGTCGAGGGGACGCATGCGAGTGCTTTCTGTCGGCGCCGCCACAGGGCGGCGAGAGGTCGGGAGGACGGCATCCCTCAGACGGATGCCGAGACGGCGAAGCACCGGCGACGGGATCCGTCACCGGCTCTCATTCAGCCTCTGACGCCGGCGCGCATCGCGCCCGCAGTCCTCCTCCGCGCCACGCGGGCGTCCTCCATGAACAGCACGCCTCGATTCTACGCGCGGCCGACTGTTTCACTCCGTTTCGCCCGGCGTTGGCAGCGGCCGCGGCACGGCGTAACGTTCCTGCAACGTCCGATCCCGTGAGGAGCCCGCCGTGAACACGCCGCTGACCCGCCGCCCGCCCTTCGAGGTGCGTGAGCGTTCGGCGTGCATGTGCGGCCACGGCGACACCTGCTCCTCGTTCGCCCCGGGACACGCCCTGCACCTGATCCAGGCGCGGATGGCGTCGGCCACTCCGCTCGGGTGGGCGGATGCCATCGTCGAGAGCGCGGATGCGGCATCCGGCGTTCTGGCGCTGCGCACGCTCGACGGCGAGGAGCACCTGGTGTGGAACGCCGGCGGCGCCGCCCTGGAGGCGGCGCCGGGCACTCCGGTGGCCCTGCACCGCGACTACGGCGTGCTGGCCGTCGGTCGGGTGCAGTACAACGTGGCGGTCTGACCCTTCGACGGGCTCAGGGACCGCCCTTCGACGGGCTCAGGGACCGCCCTTCGACGGGCTCAGGGACCGCCCTTCGACGGGCTCAGGGACCGCCCTTCGACGGGCTCCGCCTAGGCGGTCTTCGCCATCGAGTCGCGCATCGCCATGCAGGCCGCCATGCAGGCCTTGCACGCCTGAGCGCACATCTTGCAGACCTCGCTGTGCTCGGCGTGCGCCATGCACTCGTCCATGCACATGCGGCACATCGTGATGCAGGCGTCCAGCATCGCGGTCATCGCCTCGGGCGTCATGCCCTGCATCCGCATCATCGCCCGCATCATGGTGTTGCACATGTCGGCGCAGTTCATGCACGCCGCGCTGCAGTCCATCATCTGGGTCGAGCACACGGTACAGGCCTGCTCGCAGGCCGAACACGCGTCCATACAGGCCTGCATCGCCTGCATGTCCGTCATCTCCATGCCGGGCATCGAGGTCATGTCCTTCGACATGGCGTCCATCATCATCGAGTCCATCGCGCACCGCCTTCCTCGTCGGGTTCCGACAGCGGGCAGGATCACCCGCCTGGGGCAAGGGTACGCCCGCGCCGCACCGGCGTCGATGGTCAGTCTTCCGCCGGATCCGGGCCGAAGATCCGGTCGCTCAACCCGTCGCCATCAGCTCCTGATGGCTGACCAGATACTGCCGGCGCAGCCAGTCGCCGAACTTCCGCACGGCGAGGCAGTCCCGGCCCTGCGAGCAGGGGATGACCGGGTCGTGACCGGCGTAGGCGGCGAAGATCCGCAGCTTGCGGTCCAGCTGAGCGTCGGTGAGGTTCGCGGGCCGCTGCGCGACCGGGTAGCCCTGCGCGTAGCTGACCACCGCGGGGTCGATCGCGCCGCTTTCCGCCTGGGACGCGACGATGCGGCCGACGACGCGGTGGTCGGGGTGATCGCCCGTGGCGCCGGCGGCGAAGCCGGGCATGTGCGCCAGCACGCGGGTGGCCGCGAAGCCTGCCGACAGCTCGGCGACGGTGGCCTTGAGCTCGTCGAGGGTCACCTGCACGGCGGTGTCGAAGGTCGTCATCCAGTCGATCCCACCCAGCCACAGCTTGGCCAGGCTCTGCGAGCCGGTCACCGGGAACCCGTCACCGGTGAGGTTCCCGTCCGGGAGGCGGAGCATGATCAGCGTGATCCGCGGGTCGTCGGCGGGCTGGGTGAGCAGCACGGTGAGGCCGCTGCGCAGCGTGACGGTGCGATCGGTCCACGGGGTGGAGGCGCCACGCATCGCGTCGTATGCCAGGCGGATGCCCTCCTCACGGCCGACCGCGTAGTCGCGTCCCTTGCCGGCATCGCCGTTGGTGAAGAAGAACGAGCGCAGGCACTGACCGGCGTCGAGCGCCTCGGGCAGGGTGGGGCTGCCGAACAGCAGGTCGTCGTCGAAGTGCGCCCAGAAGGAGACGATGGTGCCGGCGGGGCAGGCGGGCGTCAGGTACTGCACCGGCGACCGGAACTCGGCCGCCGCGGCATCCGGCGTGTTCAGCACCGCGGGCACGTCGCCGCACTGGCCAGTGCTCGCGAAGAAGTCGACCGCGTCGGCGCGGGCCTGCGAGAGATCGAACGGCAGGCGGCCGGCGACCTCGGCGGGCAGCTGCTGCGGGCAGGACGCCTGCAGCTGCGCGATGCGCTCGGCGGTGAGCCCGTTGCGGGCGACCGGGACCACAGGCGCCGGAGTCGGCGTGGGCGTCGCGATGGGCGTGGGCGTGGTCTCCGGCGGCTTCACCGTCTCGGCCGGATCCGCGGCCGGCACCCCGCATCCTGCGACGACCGCCATCACCAACGCGAGCGCCGCCAGCGGCAGCCACCGTCGCGCCTTCGAGCCCCCCACGGCCATTCCCCCCAGCCGGCCGCCCACCCTGGCGCGCCACCCAGCGCTCACTGTACCAGCGCCGCTGTGAATCCAGCGTTACGACGCCCGCCCGCTTCGCTTGTACAAAACGTTTTATGTGCCCAGCATGGCGCCATGCAGCTTCGATTCTCCGTATCCACCGCCCCGGACGCCGCCGCACGCGGTCGGGAGCTCGGCGCCGAGTTCGCCCCGCAGTTCCGTGAGAGCGTGCGGCTCTACCTCGAGCATTTCGAGGAGCTCGGCATCGCCGACGCCACCGTGCAGGCGATCACCGAGCGCTCGCACGACGCGCTCCGCGCCTGGGCGCCGGGCCTCGCGGCGGAGACGGAGGCCATCGCCGAGGCGTCCGGGATCGAGCTGTGGCAGCTCGCCGCGGTGGGCGCGCGCACCGAAGTGCTCGCGGTCGCGCCGACCAGGAGCGCGGCGGAGTGCTCGACCGCCGTCCGCACCGGCCCCGGCATCGCCCCGGAGACCTTCCAGACCTGGGACTGGCACGAGTTCCTCGTTCCGGAGGGGCTGATGCGCTCCTTCACCTCCGACGCCGGGCTGCATGTGAAGCTGTTCACCGAGTTCGGCACCGCCGCGAAGATCGGCGTGAACGACGCCGGCGTCGGGCTGCACTTCAACATCCTGATGCACTCCTCCGACTCCGACGCCGGGGGCGTGCCGGTGCACGCCGTCGCGCGCCGCATCCTCGACGAGGCGCGCAGCCTCGACGACGCCATCCGGATCGCCGGCAGCGCCACGGTCAGCGCCTCCACCGTGCTCACCGTCTTCGAGTCCACCGCCGAAGGCTCGCAGGCCGCCAGCATCGAGCTGTCCCCCGCTGCGATGGCGATCGTCCGGCCTGCCGAGGACGGCTGGCTGTTCCACACCAACCACTTCCTCGACCCGGAGCTCGCCACCGGCGACACCATGCCGGACGCCTCCGAGACCCGCGAGCGCTACGAGCACCTCGATCGGGTGCGCGGCACGCTGGCCGATCTCGCGCCCACGGAACGCGCGGCGGCCGCGTGCGGCGGCGAGGGCGAAGGGGCGGTCATCTGCATCCGTCCCGACGACGCGCTGCCGCGCCCGGACCAGTGGCAGACGCTGCTCACCATCAGCGTGGACGCGGCCGGGTTCGGGCTGGACTTCTTCCCCGGCAGCCCGGCCGAGGCGGCCGAAGCGGGGATGTCACGCCTCTGAGCGCCGGCCTTCACGCTGGGCCCGCGTCGAGGCGCGCGGCTTGAGCTGGGCCCGCGTCAGCCGCGGGCCCTCGCACTCCCCCGTGTCGAGCAGCTGCACGAGCATGTCGAGCAGCGCGTCGGCGGTGTCGGCGAGGCGGAACGAGAAGGCGGTGATGGCCGGCTTCGCCGAGCGGGCCTGCTCGGAGTCGGATGCCGCGAGCACGAGCACGTCCCGCGGGATGACGAACCCGTGCCGCTGCAGCTCGGCCTGCAGACCGGCGGCATGGCGGCCGGTCATGCACAGCACGGCATCCGGCACTCCCCCGCCGATGATCCGGCGCGCGGCCTCGGCGCCGCCGTCGACGCCGCTCCGCTCCGGCTGCTCGTCCATGCGCGGCGCCACGTCGGTGCGGCGGCACCACTCTCGGTACTCGATGCGGTAGTCGTCGTTCCAGGCGTTGCGGTCGGTCCCGCTGAGCAGGACGATCTCGCGCGCCCCGGCGTGCTCGAGGTGGTGCAGTGCGCGGCGGGCGGCATCGCGGTCGTCCTCCGCCGCCCAGCGGTGGTGGCTGTCTCGGCCCGGCTCACGGCCGTAGGTGACGTACGGGATGCCGCGGCTCTCCAGCATCGCGGTGACCGGATCGCCCTCCTGGGGGCTCATCACGACGTAGCCGTCCAACGCGAAAGCGAGCGGCGGCACCGAGCGCCCGCTGATGTCCGGCACGAGCGTCAGGCTCAGCCCGCGGGCCAGCGCCTTCGCCGCGAAGATACCGGCGAACCGGTCGAAGACGTCCACGCCCTCCGGGGTGTAGTCGCCGAGGACGTCGAGTGATCGCATCGCCAGCCCCACGGCGTCGATGCGCGACTGCCGCATGCCCCGCGCGAAGGCATCCGCCTGGTAGCCCAGCTCCTCCGCGACCCGGCGCACCCGCTCCCGCGTCTTCTCGCTGACCGTGCCCTTGCCGTTCAGAGCGTGCGAGACCGCCGTGATCGACACCCCGGCGCGCGCCGCGACATCCCTGATGGTGACGCCGTTCCGCCTCATCGCGACCTCCTCGAGGGACAGTGTTGCACAAAACGTTTTACGTGGCTACCGCGACTTCCCAGCACCCGAACCGGAGTCTCGGCGACTCCGCCCCCAATCCCCTCCTCCGAGGACGACGTTCAAGGACGAATGCCATGGCGCAGACGCAGATCACCCCCGCAGCACGCACCGCACCGCCGGTGACGAGCCTGCGCACCTTCTTCATCTCCGGACTCGGCACCGCACTCGAGTTCTACGACTTCATCATCTACGGCTTCGCGGCCTCGCTGGTCTTCCCCCAGCTCTTCTTCCCCGACGTGGACCCGCTGATGGGCACGATCGTCGCCTTCGCCGCCTTCGGCGCCGGCTTCGTGGCGCGCCCGCTGGGCGGCATCGTCGTCGGGCACTTCGGCGACCGGATCGGCCGCAAGGCCATGCTCGTGTTGACCCTGCTGGTGATGGGCGTGAGCACGTTCCTGATGGCGTCCCTGTCGGACCGCATCGGCCGCAAGAAGGTGCTCATCGGCGGCGCCATCGTCTACGGGCTGTTCTTCTTCGCCTTCCTCGGGATCCTCGATCTCCACGACCTACCAGATCGGCGCCGCACTGGGCGGCGGCACCGCCGCGCCGGTCGCCACGGCGCTGTTCATGGCCAGCGGCCAGGACTCCCTGGGCGTCGCCCTGTACTCGAGCGCCGCCTGTCTCCTCCTCATCCTGTGCGCCTTCGGCCTGCGCGAGACCTTCCGCACCCCGACGGAGCAGCTCGGCGAGCACTGAGCCTCGCCCCCGAGACCACGGCGGCCGCATGCTTCCCGGGTATGCGGCCGCCGTGACCATGTCCGGCGGCGGTCAGCCGGCGCTCGCGTCAGGGGCCGACGCCTGGGCGTCCCGCCTGCCGGCGCGGCGCTGCAGATCCTCCGCGAGCATCAGGAGGATGCCGCTCGGGCCGCGCAGGTAGGTGAGCCGGTAGAGGTCCTGATAGGTGGCGACGCCGCGCAGCGGCCGGCATCCGTGCCTCGCGGCGATCTCGAGAGCGGCGTCGAGATCGTCGACGGAGAACGCGACGCGGTGCATGCCGATCTCGTTCGGAAGCACGGGCTCGCGCTCGATCGCGTCCGGATGGATGTACTCGAACAGCTCGAGCTGCCCGTTCCCGTCGGGCGTCTGCAGGACCGCGATCCGGACGTGGTTGCCGTCGAGCCCGACGGCGGTGTCGGCCCAGTCTCCGCTGATCGTGTCCCGGCCGAGGACGGTGAGTCCGAGGTCGGTGAAGAAGGCGATCGCCTCGTCGATGTCGCGCACGGCGATGCCGACGTTCTCGAGTCTGATGGTCATGCTGGATGGTAGCCCGTGGCTCCCGCGCGCGTAAGGGGCAGGCGCGACGCGGGACGGGAACCCGAGAAAGCGGAAAACCCCTGGCGAACCAGGGGTTTTCGTGGCGGTGACGGTGGGATTTGAACCCACGGTAGGGGGTTACCCTACACAACTTTTCGAGAGTTGCACCTTCGGCCGCTCGGACACGTCACCGAGGACAAGTTTACGGCACACGCCGTGCTGGCGCGAATCGCCGCCGTGCGGCCGGCGCGGCGATGTGCTGTTCGCGCGGAGGAATGCCCGGATCCGGTCCGCGCGACGCGCACTTCTCCGCGCGAAGCGCACACGCGGGTCGCCGGCAGACGGCACGCCCGAAGCACCCGCGCGGCGCCAGTCCGTCACCAGGCTGCGGCGACCTCGGCGTGGGTGCGGAGGATGTCCTCCGTGGTCCCGCGCGGGGCGCGGCCGATGCCGCATTCGGTCGCGACGCCGAAGGCCGGCACCACGCGGGATGCCGTGGCGATGCGCCTCCGCGCGCCCTCGGCGCCGTCCTCGCGGTGCACCAGCCCGAGGTAGAGCTCGTCCACCGGGGCGAGGTCACGCAGCGGGGCGACGTAGGCATCGTCGTCGCGCTCGATCGGCACCGGCAGGTGCAGCCAGCTCAGCCGGCGGGCGGATGCCGCGATGACGGCGTTCGCGTAGCGGACCAGGTTCCCGGCATCCGCGGGCTCGGTGAAGTGCCGCTCGCCCGCGTCGCCGTAGCAGAGGTGCACCCCGACCTCCACATCGACGGGCACCGCGTCGACGAGGCCGGCGAGGCGGGAGACCAGGCCGTCGAAGGGGTCGCCCGGCCACCAGGCCTCCATCACCCGGCCGTACCCGGCGGCGTGCTCGATGATGCCCATCTCGCTGGCGACGTCCCACTGGACGGCCAGGTCGCGGTGCGGGATGCCGGTGAGGATGTCCTCGAGCTCGCGCCGCATCGCGGCGGCGTACACCGGCTCGATGGCGATGCGGTCGTCGCCGGAGAAGAAGGAGGACACCACGGCCACCGGGGTCGGCAGCGACACCTGGAAGCGCACGCCCTCGGCGATCACGCCCTCCTCGCGGAGGCGCCGGAAGACGGCGTACGACGCCTCCGCGGCGGCGGCATAGCCGAGCGGAGGCAGCCGGATGCCGTCCGGGTCGACGCCGTCGGCGAGGCGCAGCGGCCGCGCGTCGAGCCCGGGATGCGGCGGAGCAGTCCGCCGAGCATCCCGGCGGCGGTGCGCATGGTCTTCTCGGCGTCGTCGTAGTTCACGCTGCCGACGAGGAGCGCTCCGCGGGGCTGGGTCATCCGACCAGCCTAACGAGGTCGCCGGGATCGCTGCGCTCGGGGGCCGCCGACGGCGTGCGGCCGTCGGCGATGCGGACGACGCGGTCGATCAGGCCCGCGGGCGGTTCGATATGCGAGATGAGCAGCACCGACTGCGGGCCGGCGGCGCGGAGGAGGTCGCGCAGCAGGGCGTCGGATGCGTCCGGGTCGACGCCCGCGGTGGGTTCGTCCAGCACGAGCACCGGGAAGCCGCGCAGTAGCGCCCGGGCGAGGGCGAGGCGCTGTGCCTGGCCGCCGGAGACGAGCGCGCCGCGATCCCCGACGCGGGCGTCCAGGCCGCCGCGACCGCGCACCCAGTCCGCCAGGCCGACGCGGTCGAGCACGGCGAGGAGGTCGTCGTCGGTGGCGGTGTCGCGGGCGAAGAGCAGGTTCTGACGGATGTCCTCGTCGAACAGGGTCGGGCTCTGCTCGCACAGGCCGATCGTGCGCCGCAGCGCCGGCCCGGAAAGCGCCGCGGCATCCTGCCCGCCGATGCGGAACTCGCCGCGCACCCGCAGGAAGCCCACCAGCGCGGCGGCGAGCGTGCTCTTGCCCGATCCGCTCGGGCCCGCCACCAGCACGCGCTCCCCCGCGTGCAGGTCGAGGTCGACGCCGCGCAGCGCATCGGCGCCGCCTGGCCAGGCGGCGCGGACGCCGCGGAGACGGAGGGCGGGAGGGGCGGCGGGCGCGGCGGCTGCGGGGGCGGGGGCTGAGTCGGATGCGGGGTCGGCGCCGGCATCCGGGCGCAGCTCTGCGGGGAGGCGCGCGGGGAGCACGTCGGCGAGGCGACGCGCGCTCGCACGCACGCTGCGCCACGCGGATGCCGCGGCGGGCACGGCCCCGAAGACCTCGAAGACGACCATCGGCACGAGCACGGCCACGGCGAGCCAGGGACCGTCGATGGCGCCGGTGGCCAGCCCCGGCGACGCCGCGGCGAGCGCCGTCACGGACGCGACGCCCGACACGGCGGACACGATGCCCGCGGAGGCGGCCTGCGCGACCGATCCGCGGCCGACCGCCCCGCGGAGCGCCGCATCCGCATCCCGCACCCGGAGACGGGCGGCGGGCTCCGCGCCGTAGGCGAGCAGCACGTCCAGCGCGCCCAGGTAGTCGCCCAGCGCCGCCGCGAGGTCGCCCCGCCGTGCGGAGATGCGGGTCTCGGCGCGCGATCCGAGCACCCAGCCCAGGCCGGCGGATGCCGCGGCCGCGACGATCAGGCAGACGACGAGGGTCAGCGCCGCGGGAGGGGCGACCAGGGCGAGGAACACGACCGCGCCCGCGGCCACGATCGCCGACACCGCCAGCGGCTGCACGACCCGGAGCGGGAGGTTCTGCAGGTTCTCGACGTCGTCGACGAGGGCGGCGAGCACCCGGCCGCGGTCGGTGCGGCCGAGCCCCGCCGGAGCCAGCGGGGTCAGCCGGCGCACCATCGCGGCGCGGGTCACCGCCAGCCGGCGGAGGGCGGCGTCGTGTCCGCTGAGCCGTTCCAGATACCGTGTGACGGCGCGGGTGACCGCGAAGAACCGCACCCCGACCACGGCGATCGACAGCGGCACCAGCGAGTCGACGATCGAAGCGCTCACGATCAGCCATCCGCTCACCGCGAGCAGGGCGACGGCGGATGCCGCGGAGAGGACGCCCCAGATCAGCCCGGGCAGGAAGCGCCGCAGCGGCGGCTGCGCGAGGCGCAGGAAGGACGACGCCTCAGCCGTCGAACGAGCGAAGCGCGTTTCGTCTCGGTCGGCGCCGCCGCCCTCGCTCAACGACCGGGAAGGGTCGGTCGCTGAGCCCGTCGAAGCGCCACCGGACGGGGAGGCGGCAGACGCCGCGGACAGCGGGACGATCTGGTCGGCGATGCTGCGGGCGGTGCGGCGGTGGGAGACGAGGAGGATCGTGGCCCCGGCATCCGCCCGCTCCCGCAGCGAACGCCAGAGCCGGGCCTCGGTCTCGGCGTCCAGGGCGCTCGAGGGCTCGTCGAGCAGGAGCACCCGGCCCGGTTCGGCGGCGTGCCGGTACAGGGCGCGCGCGACGGCCACCCGCTGCGCCTGCCCTCCGGACAGGCCGCCGCCCTGCACGCCGAGCTCCTGCGCGGGGTCGAGGTCGTCGGCGCAGGCCGCCCGGAGAGCGGCGCGCACGGCATCCGCCGACGGCGCGGGGTCGCCCAGCGCGACGTTCCCCGCGACGGTGCCCTGCAGCAGCCCCGGCCGCTGGTCGGCCCACGCCGTCCAGTCCGCGGGATCGAGACGGCGGACATCCACCCCGCCGAGCGTCGCCGCCCCGGTGAACGCCACGGCGCCGCGCAGCGCCGCGAGCAGACTCGACTTGCCCGATCCGCTCGCCCCCTCGATCAGCGTGATCGTGCCCGGCCGGGCCGTGAACGACACCGGCGGAAGCCCCCGCACCCGCAGCCCCTCGACCGCCAGGACCTCCTCCCCCGGGTTTCGAATCGCGCGATCGGTCGCTCCCGAGGCCGGAAAGCGACCGATCGCGCGATTCGAAACGGCACCGGCCTCGTCGAGAACCGCGAACACGTCCTCGGTCGCCGCAACACCCTCCGCCGCGGCGTGGAACTGCACGCCCACCTGGCGGATCGGCAGGAACGCCTCCGGGGCGAGCAGCAGCACGAACAGGCCGACCTCGAGCGACAGGTCGCCGGAGAGCAGCCGGAACCCCACCGCCACGGCGATCAGCGCAACGGCGAGCGACGACAGCAGCTCCATCGCGAACCCGGACAGGAACGAGTACCGCAGCACGGTCATCGTCTCCCGCCGGTACTCGTCGGCGGTCTGCGCGATCCGGTCGGCGGCGCGGCCCTCCCGCCCGAACAGGCGCAGCGTGGCCAGCCCCTGCACGGTGTCCGCGAACCGGGCGGCGAGGCGCTGCAGCGTCCGCCACTGCCGCTGCTGCACCGACCGGGTCGCCATGCCGATCAGCGCCAGGAACAGCGGGATCAGCGGCACCGTGATCGCCGCGGTGAGACCGCTCGGCCAGTCCTGCCACCACATCACCGCGATCAGCACCGGCGTTGCGATCACGGTGAGCACCAGCTGCGGGATGTACCGGGCGAAGTACGTGTCCAGGGCGTCCAGCCCGTGACCGGCCGTGACGGCGAGCGCGGCACGGTTGCGGCCGGCCAGCCAGTCCGGGCCGAGCCGGCCGATCGCCCGCATCAGCGCCTCGCGCAGCTCGCTGCCGGTGCGCGCGGCGGCACGCGTGCCGGCGGCATCCGAGGCGGCGATGAGCAGGCCGCGCGCGAGGGCGAGGACGACCAGCAGCAGCATCGGCGCCGTGACGTCGCGGCCCGCGATCGCGCCGGTCACGGCATCCGTGAGCAGCCAGGCGAACCCGATCGTCACCCCCGTCTGCACCACGCCGATGAGAGCGGATGCCGCGAAGAACCCGCGCGCGGCGCGCGCGTAGCGCAGGAGGCGCGGGTCGACGGGTTTCATGGGCGTTCTCTCACGCGTGCACCGGGGCTGCCTCGATCGAGGCGCGGGTGACCCGCTTGCGGAACACCCAGTAGGTCCAGGCCTGGTAGGCCAGCACCAGCGGCAGGGCGATCAGCGCCGTCCAGCTCATGATCTGCAGCGTGTACGGCGTGCTCGACGCGTTCGCGATCGTGAGGCTGCCCGCCGCGGACAGCGTCGACGGCAGCACATACGGGAACAGCGCCGCGAACAGCGCCGCGACCGCCGCCGCCACCGTGACCGTGCCCGCCGCGAACGCCGCGCCGTCGCGTCCGCGCCGCGAGAGCACCGTCGAGAGGACGAGAGCGGATGCCGCGACCGCGCCGCATCCGATCACCACCCCCAGCAGCGGAGCCTCCCGCCCCGCGGCGATGCCGGCCGTCCACGCCAGCGTCCCGGCCGCCGCGAGGATCGCCGGCACCGCCGCGGCACGGGCCAGCCTCCGGGCATCCGCCTGCACCCGGCCATCCGTCTTCAACGCGACGAAGTGCACCCCGTGCAGGAAGAACAGCAGCAGTGTGGTGACCCCGACCAGCAGCGCGTACGGGTTCAGCAGCGAGAACACGCCGCCGACGAACACGTGCGACCGGTCCAGCGCCACACCCTGCACGATGTTGCCGAAGGCCACCCCCCACAGCAGCGCCGGCACCGCCGAGCCGATCACGATCATCCGGTCGAAGCGGCGCTTCCACGCCGCGTCCTCCCGCTGGTGCCGGTACTCGAACGAGACGCCGCGCAGGATCAGCGCGAGCAGGATGACCAGCAGCGGCAGGTAGAAGCCGCTGAACAGCGACGCGTACCACTCCGGGAACGAGGCGAACAGCACCGCGCCGGCGACGATCACCCACGTCTCGTTGAGGTCCCACACCGGGCCGATCGTGTTGATCACCTGACGGCGGGAGACGTCGTCGCGGCCGAGGAACGGCAGCGACATGCCGACGCCGAAGTCGAACCCGTCGAGCACGAAGTAGCCGACGAAGAAGAAGGCGATGATCCAGAACCAGAGGTTCGCGAGGTCCATGACGGTTCCCTTCCCGGACGACTCAGTACACGGCCGACGGCAGCTGGGCCGTCGCCTCGGCGGGCTGCTCGGCGGTGTCCGGCCCCTTCTGGGCGGCGCGGACGATGAGGCGCACCTCGACCACGGCGAGCGCGGCGTAGATCGCGGTGAAGGCCACGAGCGAGATCAGCACCTCGAGTCCGGAGACCCCCGGCGAGACGCCGTCGCGCGTCGTCATCAGGCTGAACACGATCCACGGCTGCCGGCCCATCTCGGTGAACACCCAGCCGACGATGTTCGCGCCCAGCGCGAGCGGGAACGACCAGATCGCGGCCTTCCACATCCACGGCGCCGGGGCGCTCTTCGCCCCCTTCCGGGTCACCCACAGCCCGACGAGGGCGATGAAGGCGTGCAGCATGCCGAGGCCGATCATCCAGCGGAACGCCCAGTAGGTGATCCACAGCACCGGGGTGAAATCGCTCAGCCCGGTGTCTGCGAAGCGCTCGGCGTACTCGGCGTTGAGGTCGTTGATGCCGTGCACGCAGCCGTCGAGGCTGTGGTTCGACAGCACCGAGAGCAGGTAGGGGACGCGGATGCTGAACAGGTCGGTCTTCCCGTCCGGGGTGCCCAGCGTGAACAGGCTGAACGCGGCGTCCTTCCCGCATACCGTGTTGAACGTCGCCTCGGCGGCGGCCATCTTCATCGGCTGCGTGGCGTACATCGCCAGGCCCAGCTGATCGCCGGTGAGGGCGACGCCGGCTGCGCAGACGATCATGCTCCACAGCCCGAACCGCAGCGCCGGCCGCAGCGTCTCGGTGTGCTGCCCGCGGGCGAGGTGCCAGGCCGAGACGGAGATGATCACCCCGGCGGCGAACATGAACGCCCCGAAGATCGTGTGCGGGAACGCGGCGAGCGCGACCGGGTTGGTCAGCAGCGCCCAGAAGTCGGTCAGCTCGGCGCGGTTCGTCTCGGGGTTGTACGTGTAGCCGACCGGGTTCTGCATGAACGCGTTGGCCGCGATGATGAAGTAGGCGGAGAGGATGCTGCCGATCGAGACGCACCAGATGGTCGCCAGGTGCAGCTTCTGCGGCAGCCGGTCCCAGCCGAAGATCCACAGGCCGATGAAGGTGGCCTCGAAGAAGAAGGCCAGCAGACCCTCGAAGGCGAGCGGCGCGCCGAACACGTCGCCGACGAAGCGGGAGTAGTCCGACCAGTTCATGCCGAACTGGAACTCCTGCACGATGCCGGTGACCACGCCCATCGCGAAGTTGATCAGGAAGATCTTGCCGAAGAAGCGGGTCAGGTGCAGGTAGTGGATCCTGCCGGTGCGCACCCAGGCGGTCTGGAAGACGGCGGCGGCGCTGGCCATGCCGATCGTGAGCGGCACGAACAGGTAGTGGTAGATGGTGGTCAGCCCGAACTGCCAGCGGGACAGGACCAGCGGATCCAGCCATTCCATGTGCGTCTCCTCTCGGATGCGGGAGTGCGACGCTGCACGCCGTGCCTTCGCCTCCATCCTCCCAGCGGATGGGTGCGGAAGACCCCCGGTGATGATCGAAATCCCGGATCCCCTCCATAGCCTGCGCGCATGATGATGGCCGGCGGTGTCGGGGGCGGCGGTTAGGGTGAGGGCATGGCCACCCGTCGACCCGCACCGCCCGGCTTCGCCTGCTCCGAGTGCGGCTGGACGACGGCGAAGTGGGTCGGCCGGTGCGGCGAGTGCCAGCAGTGGGGCACCGTGCAGGAGCAGTCCGCGCCGACCGGCATCGTCCGGCAGATCGCGCCGCTGACCCCGAGCGTGGAGCGCGCGGCCCGGCCGATCACGCGGATCAGCACCTCCGAGGCGCCGCGGCGCACCAGCGGCGTGGGCGAGTTCGATCGCGTGCTCGGCGGCGGCATCGTGCCGGGCGCGGCGATCCTGCTCAGCGGTGAGCCGGGGGTCGGCAAGTCGACGCTGCTGCTGGAGGTGGCGGCGCAGGCGGCGCGGTCCGGGCGGCGCGTGCTGTACGCGAGCGCCGAGGAGTCGCCCGCGCAGGTCCGCCTGCGCGCCGAGCGGACCGGGGCGCTGCACGACGAGCTGTACCTCGCCAGCGAGACCGACCTCGCCACGATCCTCGGCCACATCGACGAGGTGCGACCGGAGCTGGTCATCGTCGACTCCGTGCAGACCGTGGCGTCGTCGCTGGTGGACGGCGCGGCCGGCCAGCCGAGCCAGGTGCGCGAGGTCGCCGCGACCCTGATCCGGGTGGCGAAGGAGCGCGACCTGCCGATCGTGATCGTCGGCCACGTCACGAAGGACGGGCAGGTCGCCGGCCCGCGCGTGCTGGAGCACCTCGTGGACGTGGTGTGCCATTTCGAGGGCGACCGGCAGACCTCGCTGCGGTTCATCCGCGCGCTGAAGAATCGCTTCGGCCCGACCGATGAGGTCGGGTGCTTCGAGATGACCGGCACCGGCATCGCCGAGGTGCCCGATCCCAGCGGCCTGTTCCTGTCGCAGGGAGCCGCCGAGCCGGGCACGTGCGTCGCGATCGCGCTGGAGGGCCGGCGAGCGCTGCCCGTGGAGGTGCAGGCGCTGACGATCGAGGCGTCGACGCCGAATCCGCGCCGGGTGGTGCACGGCCTGGACGCGTCGCGGGTGGCGATGGTGCTCGCAATCCTGGAGAAGCGGGCCGGCATCCAGACCTCGAAGCTCGACGTGTACGTGTCGACCGTGGGCGGGGTGCGGTTCACCGAGCCGGCGGCGGATCTCGCGATCGCTGTCGCGGTGGCCGGGTCGATCCGGCAGGTGTCCGTGCCGCGCACGATCGCCGCCGTGGGCGAGCTCTCCCTGGCCGGCGAGATCCGGCCGGTGACGCAGGCCGCGCAGCGGCGCAGCGAGGCCGCCCGCCTCGGGTACCGTCAGGTCGTCGACGACCGGTCGGGGACGCTGCGGTCGGCCCTGAACGACGTGCGGGCGCGGTCGAGGACGCGGCGGCTCGAGGAGGAGATCCCGGCGTTCTGAGGCGCGGTGGCGCTCAGGCGTCCAGCGCCTTCAGCAGCTCCTCCGGCGACGCCTGCATCGGATGCGGGCCGGCGATGTCCAGGAACACCGTCGTGATGGTGTCGCGGTGGGTGCTGAGGAACGAGCGCAGCCAGGCCGGCGAGTAGATCCCGACCCCGGGCGGCAGGTTCGCCGGCTTGTTCTTCGCGTCGCTGAAGAGCAGCAGCGCGACATCGCCGGTGTTCGGGTCGCGATAGGTCCACACCTCTCCGCCGTCGAGCGGGTTGTCGCGCGCTCCGGGCTTGATCAGGGGGACGACGGTGATGCCGTTGCGCAGGGCCAGCGCGACGGCGGCCATGTCCTGCTTCTCGAGGGCCTGCGCCAGGGCCTCGGAGCGGAAGTCCTCCGGGGCGGGTCGCTTCTTCCCGCCTGCCCTCTTCTTCGCCATGCCTCCAGCCTAAGCGCGCGGCGGCGGGGGAATCCCCCGGCGGCGGGGGAAGAGTTGGGGCCCTCTCGAGTCCTCCATCGGGGACTGGGGTACTCGAGAGGGCCCTCCGGTTCTCAGGCGGCGATTGTCGAAGCGCTGGGGACGCTGTACGACACCACTGGGGATGGCTTGGCCGCGCTATCGGAGAAACTCATTAATGGTATCCCAACATTCCGGTTGTGTCAGCCGCATCGGCGCAACCGGATCAGTACAGCAGGAACTGCCGAGACGTGATGCTCTCGAAGCCGCCGATCGACACGCTCACGTGATACGAGGCGCCGCCCCCTGGTGCGCGCGGACGGTTCGGCTCGTCGCAGGTGTCCACCGAGGAGCGGGTGCGGTCCCACACCACCGGCTCGCTGCTGGTGACCGACTGTCCGGCCGCCAGGGTGACGATCATGTCGCTCGGGTTCTGCTGGCAGTCCGTCGACCGCCACCACACGTCCGAGCCGCTGGAGATCTCGAAGGTCTGCGTGGCCGAGCCGACGTTGATCGCGCAATCGGTGTCGCTGATGTTGGTGAGGCGGATCGACAGCTGCGGCAGCGCGTCGGCGGGGTAGGTCTCGGCATCCGTCACCGCCTCGACGCTCACATGCTTGGCGGTGCACGCGACGAGCTCGGCGGAGGCCGACGGCTCGGGGGAGGCCGAGGGCGCGGGGGATGTCGGGGACGGCGACGGCGACGACGCGGTGGGCTCCGCCTCGGGCGCCGGCGACGAGGCCGAGGGCGCGGGCGCATTCCACGGCTGGGCGAGGGCGAGCCACACTCCCCCGCCGATCGCCAGGATCAGCACCAGCAGCAGCGAGAGGACCGCCAGTCGCCGGCGACGGTAGACGGCGGCGGAGTGACGGGGCATGCTTCCAGGTTAGAGGCGCTTGAGCATCCGGGTGTTGCCGAGCGTGTTCGGCTTGACGTGCGCGAGGTCGAGGAACTCCTCGACGCCGGGGTCGCCGCTGCGCAGCAGCTGCGAGTACACGTCGGCGTCGACGATCTGCTCGCCGATGGGCTCGAAACCGCGGCGGGTGAAGAAGTCCACCTCGAAGGTCAGGCAGAACAGGCGGGTGAGTCCGAGGGCGCGGGCGTTCTGCTCCAGCCGCTCCACGATCGCCTTGCCCACACCGTGGTGCAGCCATTCGTCGCGCACCAGGAGGGTGCGGACCTCGCCGAGGTCCTCCCAGATCACGTGCAGCGCCCCGCATCCGATCAGCTCGCCGTCGGCCTCGGCGACGACGAACTCCTGCACCGCGCCGTACAGCACGGCGAGATCCTTGCCCAGCAGGATGCGCTGCTCGACGAGCGGCTCCAGCATGCGGTGGATGGGCAGGATGTCGGTGCTGCGGGCCGGCCGGACGAGGAGGTCGCTCACACGATCAAGCCTAGGACGCGAAGAAGCGGATGCCGTGGCGCACGACATCCGCTTCTTCACGCGATCTGGACTCGACGCGACCTCAGCCGGCGGCGAGGTCGGGCGTGGCGGAGATGCCGCCGCCGGTGTTCACGCCGACCGAGACCTTCTGCCCGCGCGGGGTGTTCACGAAGACGAACTTGCCGTCCGCGACGTCGACCTTCACGTGGTCGCCGGCGTTGAGCTGGCCGTGCAGGATCCGCTCGGAGAGCTGGTCCTCCACCTCGCGCTGCATGGCGCGGCGCAGCGGCCGGGCGCCGAGGGCGGGGTCGAAGCCGATCTCGATGAGCTTGTCCTTCGCGGCATCCGTCAGCTCCACCGTCATGTCCCGGTCGAGCAGGCGCTCACCCAGCTGCTTGGTGAACAGGCCCACGATCTGGCGCAGCTCGTCCTTGTTCAGCTGCGGGAACACGATGATGTCGTCCACGCGGTTCAGGAACTCGGGCTTGAAGTGCCGCTTCAGCTCCTCGTCCACCTTGCCCTTCATCCGCTCGTAGGTCGTCTGCGTGTTGCCCTCGATCTGGAAGCCGACCGGGCCACCGGCGATCGCCGACGAGCCGAGGTTGGTCGTCATGATGATCACGGTGTTCTTGAAGTCGACCACGCGGCCCTGGCCATCGGTGAGACGGCCCTCCTCGAGGATCTGCAGCAGCGAGTTGAAGATGTCCGGGTGCGCCTTCTCGATCTCATCGAACAGCACGACGGAGAACGGCTTGCGACGCACCTTCTCGGTGAGCTGCCCGCCCTCCTCGAAGCCGACGAATCCGGGAGGGGCGCCGAACAGCCGCGAGACGGTGTGCTTCTCGCCGAACTCGCTCATGTCGAGGGAGATCAGCGCGGCCTCGTCGTCGAAGAGGAACTCGGCGAGCGCCTTGGCGAGCTCGGTCTTGCCGACGCCGGTGGGGCCGGCGAAGATGAACGAGCCCGACGGGCGCTTGGGGTCCTTCAGACCCGCGCGCTGACGGCGGATCGTGCGGGACAGCGCCGCGATGGCCTCGTCCTGGCCGATGACGCGCTGGTGCAGCGCCTTCTCCATGAAGACGAGACGGCTGGACTCCTCCTCGGTGAGCTTGAACACCGGGATGCCGGTGGCCTGCGCGAGCACCTCGGCGATCAGGCCCTCGTCGACGACCGCGGAGGTCGCCACGTCGCCGCTGCGCCACTGCTTCTCCAGGCGCAGACGCTCGCCGAGCAGCTCCTTCTCCTGGTCGCGGAGCGCCGCGGCCTTCTCGAAGTCCTGCTCCTCGCTGGCCGCCTCCTTCTCCTCGCGGACCTTCGCGATCTTCTCGTCGAACTCGCGCAGCTCCGGCGGGGAGGAGAGGATGCTCAGCCGCAGCCGGGCACCGGCCTCGTCGATCAGGTCGATGGCCTTGTCCGGGAGGAACCGGTCGCTGACGTAGCGGTCGGCGAGGTTCGCCGCCGCGACGATCGCGCCGTCGGTGATCTGCACCTTGTGGTGCGCCTCGTAGCGGTCGCGCAGCCCCTTCAGGATGTTGATCGCGTGCGGCAGGCTCGGCTCGTTCACCTGGATGGGCTGGAAGCGACGCTCCAGCGCGGCATCCTTCTCGAAGTACTTGCGGTACTCGTCGAGGGTGGTCGCGCCGATCGTCTGCAGCTCGCCGCGCGCCAGGAGCGGCTTGAGGATGCTGGCGGCGTCGATTGCGCCCTCGGCGGCACCGGCGCCGACGAGGGTGTGGATCTCGTCGATGAAGACGATGATGTCGCCGCGGGTGCGGATCTCCTTGGTGACCTTCTTCAGGCGCTCCTCGAAGTCGCCGCGGTAGCGGGAGCCGGCGATGAGCGAACCGAGGTCGAGCGAGTACAGCTGCTTGTCCTTCAGCGTCTCGGGCACGTCCCCCTTGACGATCGCCTGCGCGAGGCCCTCGACGACGGCGGTCTTGCCGACGCCGGGCTCGCCGATGAGGACCGGGTTGTTCTTGGAGCGGCGGGAGAGGATCTGCATGACCCGCTCGATCTCCTTCTCGCGCCCGATCACCGGGTCGAGCTTGTTCTCGCGCGCGGCCTGGGTGAGGTTGCGGCCGAACTGGTCGAGCACCTGCGAGCCGCCCTGGGCGGACTGCTGGTTCTCGTGCGTGGTCGCGCCGACGGCGGCGGGCTCGCGGCCCGGGGCCCCGGAGAGCAGCTGGATGACCTGCTGACGCACCTTGTTCAGGTCGGCGCCGAGCTTCACGAGCACCTGGGCGGCGACGCCCTCGCCCTCGCGGATCAGGCCGAGCAGGATGTGCTCGGTGCCGATGTAGTTGTGGCCCAGCTGCAGCGCCTCGCGCAGGCTCAGCTCGAGCACCTTCTTGGCGCGCGGCGTGAACGGGATGTGCCCGGTCGGCTGCTGCTGACCCTGGCCGATGATGTCCTGCACCTGCTCGCGCACGGCGTCGAGGGAGATGCCGAGGCTTTCGAGCGCCTTCGCGGCGACGCCCTCACCCTCGTGGATCAGGCCGAGCAGGATGTGCTCGGTCCCGATGTAGTTGTGGTTGAGCATCTTCGCCTCTTCCTGGGCGAGGACGACCACTCGACGGGCTCGGTCCGTGAATCTCTCGAACATTGCTGTGACTCCTTGGCATCGCGCCTGGTGCACGGCTCCCACCGTGACCTGTACATCGAGAGTAACGAGCGCGCGAGGGACGGATGCCCGTGTTCGCCCTGGGCATACCGAGGGCGGACCCGCTTGACGAGGGCCCCCGTCAGCGCACGACCGACAGGGTCGCCAGCGTCGGGTCGGCGGCGCCGCGCACGTAGCCGCCGGGAGTCGCCGCGACGCGCTGCAGGAAGCGCACCACGTCCTCGGTGATGACCTCGCCCGGCAGCACGTTCGGGATGCCCGGCGGGTAGGCGGCGAGCGCGGCGGCGGAGACCCGGCCCACGGCATCCGCGGCGTCCACCGTCTCGGCGGAGCGGAGGAAGGCGTCGCGCGGGAGCATCGCGAGCGGACCGGGCTCGGGCAGCACGGTCGCGGCCTCGATCGCGTCGACGTCGGCGGCGGCATCCGCGTCGACGGGGAGCGCGTGCAGGGCGTCCACCACGCGTGCCACGTCGGGGACGACGCCGGGCGCCACGACGGCGACCAGGCAGGTCTCGGTGGCGATCTCGAAGTACACGCCGTCCTGCTCCATGAGCAGCTCGCGCGCGGTCGGGCCGTGCACGCCGCCGCTGGCCACGTCGATGGAGACGCGCAGCGGGTCGGCGGCGACGATGTCGTCGAACCGGTCGAAGGTGTCGCTCACGATGCGGAAGCGCCGGCCGCGACGGATGCGGTCGCGCAGCTCGTCGGCGGCGGCGATGGCCGCGCCGATCCGGTCGCGGCCGGTCTGCAGGGCGTCGCGGGCGAGGTCGAGGGATGCCAGCAGCAGCGAGCTCTCGCTGGTGGACTGCTCGAGGCGGAACGCCCGCTCGACGAGCGGCTCCAGCTCGTCGGCGAAGGGGCCGTCGCCCAGGTGCAGCATGGCGGACTGGGTGAGGCTGCCGCCCAGCTTGTGGGTGCTGGAGACGACGAGGTCGGCGCCGAGGCGGAGCGGGTTCTCGGGCACGTCCTCGTGGAAGCCGAAGTGCGCGCCCCAGGCGGCGTCGACGATGAGCGGCGCGCCGGCCTCGTGCGCGACCTCGGCGAGCCCGGCGATGTCGGCGACGGCGCCGAAGTAGCTGGGCGAGATCACGTACACGCCCTTGGGCCGCTCGTGCTCCTCGAGCCGTCCGAGCGCCTCGCGCAGCGACGCCGGGGAGACGCCGTGGTTGATCCCGAACCAGCCGTCGATGGAGGGCTGCACGAAGCGCGGGGACAGCCCGCCGAGGATGATCCCGTCGGAGAAGGAGGAGTGGGCGCTGCGCTGGACGACGACCGGCGCGGTCTGCGCGCGGAAGCCGGCGAGGGCGAGCGCGGCGATGCGGTTGGCCTGCGAGGCGCCGTTGGTGAGGAACCAGGTGCGACGGGCGCCGAAGGCCTCGGCGGCCAGGCGCAGCGACTGCGCCAGCGGGTTGCCCTCGCCCTTGTCGAGCCCGGCCAGCAGCGGCGGCACGTCCTTGAGCAGCACGTCGCGCCCGAAGTACTCGGCGACCTGCGGCACGGCCTCCGGGTCGGCGGAGTGGCCGGGCACGTTCAGCCGCACCGTGTCGCGGGCGGCGTAGCGGGCCAGCGCATCGGCGTACGGGGTGGATGAGGTGCCCGATTCGGTCCGGTCGCCGGCGGGGGCGAGCAGGGAGGCGGAGGTCATGCTTCGAGCCTCGCCGACCTGAGATGAATACGGAATAGCGAGTACTCTTCAGTTATCCATACCTTGTATTGAACGGATGCCCGGTGCTCGATCTTCGTCAGCTGATCGCCCTTCGTGCCGTCGCCGAGCACGGCTCGGTGCTCGCCGCGGCGGATGCCCTCGACTGGAGCCAGCCCACCGTCGCCCACCACCTGCGCGGGCTGGAGCGCGTGACCGGAGCGCCGGTCGTCGCCAGCTCGCGCGCCGGCACCCGGCTCACCCCCGCCGGACGGCTGTGGCTGCCGCACGCCGTCGCGATCCTCGATCGCGCCGACCGGGCACGGGCCGAGGTGGCGACCGCGCTCGCCGACGGGCGGCGGCGCCTGCGGCTGGGCATCTTCCCCACCGCCGCGGCGCGGCTGCTGCCGGGTCTCGTGCACACGCTGACGGATGCCGGGTACCGGCCGGAGGTCGTTGAGGGCGAGATGCACGAGCTCACCGAGCTGCTGGAGCGGCTGGCGCTGGACGCGGCGGTGGTCTTCGCCCGCGCGGACGAGCCGCATGCGGTGCTTCCCGGGCTGCGGCGCCGCCCGCTGTTCACGGAGCGGTTCTCGCTGATCGTGCCCGCGGGGCATCCGCTGGCCGGCACGGGCGCACGGCGCCTGCGCGACTTCTGCGAGGATCGCTGGATCCTGGGCACGAGCGAGGCCGATCCGGGCGACCGGGCGCTGATCGCAGCGGCGCGGACCGAGGGATTCGCTCCGGAGGTCGGCCCGCGCAGCGACGACTACCGCGTGGTCGCGGCGTACGTCGCGGAGGGTCTGGGCATCGCGCTCGTCCCCGAGCTGGCGCTGCCGGGCCCGGCCGATCGGGGCGAGGACGTCGCGGTCGTCGAGCTGCGCCGGCCGTTGTCGCGGGAGATCGCCCTGCTCACGCTGCCGACGCTCGACGAGGCCCTGGTGGAGCTGATCGCCCGCACCGCCGTCGCCGGCGGGGACCCCGGCGGCACACGCGCCGGGCGCCGGCGCGTGTAACGTATGTTTCACTTCGAGGGGCGGGGCACGATGACGGAGCAGACGGACGACGCGGACGGGGCGACGGGACGGCCGCTCAGCGACCTGGTCCGCGCCTCGCTGGACACGCTCAGCGCCGGCGAGCGCAAGGTGGGGCGGGCCATCCTCGCGAACTATCCGCTGGCCGGGCTCGGCACGGTGGCGGAGCTCGCCGAACGCGCGAACGTGAGCGCGCCCACCGTCGTCCGGTTCGTGAGCCGTCTCGGCTTCAGCGGGTTCCCGGCGTTCCAGAAGCGGCTGGTGCGCGAGGTGCACGAGCGGCTCGGGTCCCCGCTCGAGCAGTACGGGCGCGACGATCTGCTCTCCGGCGACGGCGACCTCGCTCGCGCGGCGCGCGTGTTCGCGGCCAGCATCTCCGCCACGATCGGCGAGCTGCCCGCGAGCGAGTTCGAGCGGACGGTCGCTCTCCTCGCCGACAACCGTCACCGCATCCGGCTGATCGGAGGGCGGTTCAGCCACCTCCTGGCCGAGTACCTCGGGGCGCACCTGATGCTGCTGCGCCCGGACGTCCAGGTCATCGGCCGCGACGAGTTCGACCGTCTCGCGGCGATCCCCGACACCCGCCGGGGCGACGTCCTGGTGGCGTTCGACTACCGGCGCTACGACCCCGGGATCGTCCGGTTCGCTCAACGGGCGGCCCGGCGCGGGGCCGAACTGGTGCTGTTCACCGACCGCTGGCTCTCGCCCGCCGCGGATGCCGCGACGACGGTGCTCCCGGCCAACGTGGACTCGCCCTCGCCGTTCGACTCGCTGGTGCCGGCCATGGCCGTGCTCGAGACGGTGGTCGCTGGCGTCACCGACCGGCTCGGCGAGACGGGTCGCCGGCGCGTGGAGACGATGGAAGACCTGCGCGCCTCGGCGCGGGACTGAGCAGGATCTGCGCGTCTCGGCGCGGGACTGACGTCAGCTGCCCGAGCCGCCGGTCACACCTCCGAATCCCCCGCCGGGCGGGCCGCCGACTCGCTGCGGTGGTGCTCGATGCCGAGGACCCGTTCGGCCGCGGCGAGGTAGCCCGCCATGAGCGCCCGCGCCACGGTGGCGATCGCGTCGTCACCGGGAAGGAACCGGGGGTGGTGCAGACCCGGCTGCGGTCCCTTGCCCGCGGTGGCCACGCCGGCGAAGAGCATCAGCGACGGCACGGCGTCGCAGTAGTAGGAGAAGTCGTCCGCGCCCAGGGAGCGCATCGGCTCGGCGCCGTCGACTCCGAGCCGGGTCAGCCAGTCGTCGGCGCTCGCCGCCAGCGTGGCGTCGTTGATGAGCGCGGGCTCACCCTCGATGCGGCGCACCACGGCGCTGGTGCCGTACGCCTCGGCGGTCCGCTGCGCCATGTCCTGCACGGCGGCGAAGAGCACGGCGCGGTCGGCGGGGTCGGTGGTGCGCATGGTCGCGAAGATGCGCGCCTCCGCCGGGAGGACGTTGGCCGCCCCCTCCCCCGCGGTGAGCGTGCCGATGCTGATGATCGCCGGGCGCAGCGGGCTCACCGAGCGGCGCACCATCTCCGGGATGCCCAGGGCGATCTGCGCGATCGCCGAGACGGCGTCGTTCGCCTCGTGCGGGTAGGCGGCGTGGCCGCCGCGCCCGTGCACGCGGATCTCGATCTCGTCCGCGGCAGCGTTGATGAAGCCGCCGCCGGATGCCACGGCGCCCACGGGAACGCCCGGATGCACGTGCGCACCGATCACGTGCGCCACCGAGAACCGGTCGAGGACCCCGGCGTCGACGACGTCCAGCGCGCCAGAGGGGTAGCTCTCCTCGCGGGGCTGCAGCAGGGCGACGAGCCCGACCGGCAGGTCGAGGCCGTCGGCGGCGCGCAGCAGCGCGACCAGCGCCGCCTGGTGCACGTCGTGCCCGCAGGCGTGCATGGCGCCGTTGGTGGCGGCGAAGGGGGCGCCGGTGCGCTCGGTCACCGGCAGGGCGTCGAGTTCCGCGCGCAGCGCGATCGAGGCCCCCTCTGCGGGGCCGATCCGGGCCACGGCCCCGGCATCCGCCACGGCGTCGAACACCGCGACATCGCGCAGCTCGTGCAACAGGCGCTCGGTGGCGGGATGCTCGTGGCCCGACACACAGGGATCGGCGTGCAGCTCCTGCCGCAGGCGTGTGGCGGGGGCCAGTTCGCGCTCGAGCGCGGCGTCCCATCGCGCCGCCAGGTCGGTGAGGCGGGTGATCGTCGGGCTCACGCGGACGCTCCGGCGCCGTCGAGGCGGTACGCCCGCCGGGCGTTGCGCCAGGCGATCAGCTCGGTGATGCGGGAGCGTTCGGCCGGGGGCCAACCGTCCCGTTCGGCGAAGGTCTCCAGCGCCCCCTCGAGGCCGCGGCGGAACAGCAGGGCGCCGAGGTGGTACAGCTCGGCCACGCCGAAGGCATCCGTCGAGAAGAGGATCTTGTGGAACGGCGCGAGCTCCAGCGTCTCGGCGATGACCTCCTCCGAGCGCGAGCCGGTGTAGTTGATGGCCAGCCCGACGTCGAAGTACACGTGCGGGAACACCTGCGCCAGGTAGCCGGCCTCGCGGTGGAACGGGTAGCAGTGCAGCAGCATCACGCGCGCGCCGGTCTCGCGGGTGAGCCGCAGGAACTGGGTGAGCAGCAGCGGGCTGCAGCGGTGCAGATCCACATCCGCATCCCCGTACCCGATGTGGAACTGGATGGCGCTCGCGCGGTCGACCGCGGTCCACAGCAGGTGGCGGATGATCACGGGGTCGTCGAGCCGGACCGGGGCGCCCGCCGCGATCCGCTCGAGCCAGGTGGCGACGGCGGTGTCGACCTCGTCGGCGTCCGGGCGCTCCGGGGCGAAATCGAGGCCGATCCGGTACGCCGCGATCGACTTCACGCCGATCGCGTGCTGCAGGCGCTCGTCCAGCATCCGCTCGTAGGCGGTGCGGAAAGCCGCGGCGTCGCATCCGTCCAGCACGAGCTCCTCGGCGATCCGCTCCAGGCGGACCACTTCGAAGGCGCGCGCGGCGCCGGCATCCGCCATCCCCTCCGGGTCGAGGATCTCGTCGCCGCGGTGCCCGGTCTCGATGACGTAGTCGCTGATCCCGGTGGCGCGCAGCAGCCGGCGGCTCGCCTCGGCCCCGCCGAGCTCGCGGCGCCGCTGCAGGTACTCCTCCGGTGTGGCGAACGGCGGCAGCCCCAGCACCGGCGCGCAGTGGCGACGGATGGCGAAACCGACCTGGCTGTCGAAGTGCGTGGTCCCGTCGGGGGCGTCCCAGTCCGACTCGGTGATCATCGCCTCGAAGGCCGCACGGTCGAGATCGGCGGTGGTGACACCGTGGCAGTGATGGTCGAGCAGGGGGACGTCGGATGCCGTGACGAGGCGTTCAGTGGCGAGGCTCTCCGTGGCGCCGGGCTCTGCGGGCTCAGTAGACACGGGCGTACACCTCGCACTGCTCGGCGAGCGAGCGCGCCTGCACCGAGGCGAACTCGTCGCGCTTGATGGCCTCGTAGGTCGCCAGGAACGCCGGCGAGAACCAGCCCGACACCACCTCGTCCTCCTTCAGCACCGTGAGCGCCTCCTCGAGGCTGCGGGGGAGCTTCGGCAGGTGGGCGTGACGTCCGTCGAGGTCGAGCTCGCCGTCGACGATCTCCGGCGTCTCCAGCCCCTCACGCAGCCCCTGCATGCCGGCCCGCAGGATGAGTCCGAGCAGGATCCACGGGTTCGCGCCGATGTCGCCGCCGCGGAATTCGAAGTGCAGCTGACGGCGCGGGTCGCGGCCGTCGATCTCGTTGGTGGGGCAGATCCGCAGCAGCGCCTCGCGGTTCTGCAGGCCGAGGAACGCGCGCGCCGTGGACCAGTTGTGCGGGGCCAGGCGCAGGTAGCTCGTCGCGAGCGGTGCGAACAGCGCCGCCATGGCCGGACCGTGCTTCACGATGCCGGCGGCGAAGCTGCCGGCGAGCGGGGAGAGCCGGCCGGGGCGGTCGGCGTCGAAGACGAGCGTCTCGCCGTCGGCGTCGTCCAGGCCGAAGTGGACGTGCACGCCGTTGCCGGTCTCGCCGGGCGAGACGACGGGGGCGAAGGAGGCCTCCCGGCCGTGCGCATCGAAGATGTCGTAGACGATGTCGCGGACGAGGATCGCACGGTCGGCGGCGGTGACCGGGTCGGACGGTGCGACCGTGATCTCGTACTGGTGCCGTCCGTACTCGGGCAGCCACGTCTCCGGCTCGAGTCCGGCGCGGTTGAGCACGGTCATCAGCCGCGAGCCGATCGGTTCGGCGCGGCGGAAGGCCTGCAGCGAGAACGGGTGGTGGTCGCCCTTCGCGCTGACGTCGACGAACTCGTGCTCGAAGGAGCAGCGGGTGGTGATCCCGAACTCGGTGCGCAGCTGGTCGACGGCGTCGCGCAGGAAGGTTCGCGGGCAGCTCTCCCACGGTGTGCCGTCCGTGTTGACGAGGTCGGCGAAGACGATGTTCAGCGGCGGGCGGCCGGGGATCCCGTCGACGCGGGCGAGCGAGGAGAGGTCGGGCCGCAGGCGGAGGTCGCCGGTGGAGCCGTAGGGGATGTCGTCGACGATGTGGCCGAGCGAGCCGATGCCGAGGTTCGCCGGCACCCACCCGAGGGACGTGCGCTCGTCGAAATCCGCCAGCCGCATGGAGCGGCCCTTCGTACGGGCGGCGATGTCGGTGGTGGCGATGAAGATCAGTTCGTCGACGTCGGGGGTGGGCGGCGTCTGCATGGCATCCGTTCCGGTCGGCGCCTGGGCGGGGCGGCTGAGGGGCTGGTCGATGAGGCTCATCAGTCGAGGTCCTCCGTGCTGAGGCGGGATCCGATGCGGTCCGCGAGGGCGGGTTTGGCGAGCACGATCACGAGGCCGATGAGGCACCACGCGCCGGCGATCCACGGGAAGTAGGTGTACGGCGGCTGCTGTCCGGCGATCTGGATCACGTACACGTAGACGAGGAAGGCCAGGCCCAGCACCGGGATGATCGCCTCCCACTTCGGGATGGTGGATCCGCGGGAGAAGGTGTGCCGGATGACGCCGACCGAGGTCATGCCGTAGGCGACGACCATGCAGAGCGTGGCGATCGTCGCGAACCAGTAGTACACATCGACCGAGGTGGCGCCGAGCAGGCCGAAGCCGACGGCGAGGACGACGGTGAGGATCACGACGAACACGGTGCTGTTCACCGGGACGCCGGTCTTCGCGCTGGTGGCGGCGAAGGCGCGCGGGCCGAAGCCGTCGCGGGCGAGGGCGAAGAGCAGGCGGGATGCCGCGGCGGTGGAGCTGAGCAGCGAGGCGAAGGCGACGAGGAACGCGAAGACGGCGATGAGCACGGCGAACCACTGGCCGATGTAGGTGGAGGCGAGGGTGGTCAGGGTGGAGGATGCGCCGGCGAAGGCCGCGATGCCCTCCGCGTCGGTGCCGAAGCCGATAGTCTGCGCGAACATCACGAGGATGTAGATGAGGCCGGCGAGGACGACCGCGAGCAGCAGCGCGATCGGCACGACGCGCTTCGGGTTGCGGGTCTCCTCGCCGAGCGACGTGCCGGACTCGAAGCCCGCCCAGGACAGGAAGCCGAAGACGGCGGCGGTCATCACCGCGCTGATCGGCGCGTCGCCGGGCAGCAGCACGGAGAGGTCGACGCCGGTGGACACCGGGGCGTCGCCGGTCGCGACGCGGACGATGATCACGACGGAGAGGATGACCATGGCGGCGATCCCGAGGAAGCCGATGCCCAGCAGCGTGCGCGCGGTGACCGTGGATTCGCGCACGTTGAGGAGGAGAGTGAAGACGGCGACGACGACCGGCACGAGCACCCAGCTCCAGGCAGGAAGGGTGACCCCCAGCTCGACCATCATGGCCTCGAAGAACACGGCGCAGGCGCCGGCGATGCAGGCCGCGAAGAACAGGTAGGTGCCGAGGAGGGCGAATCCGCCGAAGAAGCCGGCGCGCGGGCCGAGCGTGGATCCGGCGAGCGCGTATACGGAGCCGGCGTGGGTGATGTAGCGGGTGAGCCGGATGAACGCGTAGGCCACGAGCATCGTGCCGAGGAACGAGACGATGAACGTGAAGGGCACGGATGCCCCGACGAGGCCGGCCACGCCGATGCCGTTCAGCGACATCGCCATCACCGGCCCCATGAAGCCGACGGAGATCGCGACGACCTCCCAGAGCCGGAGTGTCTTGCGCGGTGCCGCGCCGGTGTCGTGCGCGAGGTCGCGCGGGGTGTGCGTCGTTGACGTCATCGTCGGGGGACCTTTCGTGTGGCGTCGGCATCGACACCGGGGCAAGTGTGTATCAGATCGTGCGGAGGGGGCTGATCTGCGAATGGGTGTAACAGATGTTACATGAGGGGCGTGGGGCTGCCAAGGGTGGGGTCTGAGTTCTTCCGAGACGCGCGAAGCGGCCCCCGCGCATCGTCCGCGCACGGGGGCCGCTTGGGCTGCTCCGTGTTGATTCAGAGCCTGGTCACTGCGCCGTGGGCTGCTCCTCGCCGCTCTCGGCGTCGGTCGTCGGCTTCCGTCGACCGGAGAACAACGATGCCGCCTTGCCTCGGGCGCCGTCGGCGAACCCCGCGATCGCGCTTCCCGCGTTCTTCACGGCGGTCACGGCTCGCGCCTCGTCAGGGATGCCGTCGCCTGCGAGGTCCACGTGCCGGAAGGCCTCCGCGGTCTTGCTTGCCGTGCCCACGACCGCGCTGCCGGCGCGCTTCGCGGCGGTCAGCGCTCGTGCCTCATCCGGGATGCCATCGCCGTCGAGGTCGATCGGCCGGAAGACGTCCGCGATTTCGCTGACCTTGCCCCAGACGTTCTCACCGAAGTCCTTCGCGCTGCTGGCGGCGGCCTCGAGCGCCTGAGCGGCGCGGGAGGGCTCGGCCGGCCCGGCCTGCGGCTTCTCGTAATCGAGGAGCCATTCGGGGAACTCCGTGGGCGTCTCCGGGAACGCGACGTGCGCCGCCTTGACGACATCGCGCCCGAAGGTGAAGCTGCCGACTCCGCCGATCACGGCGCCGACGCCGAACGGGATCGCCTTGCCGATGGTTCCCGCGCCGAGCTTGCCGCCCACCTTGAGCGCCTCACGGCCGAGCACGATGGTGAGCGGCGCGAGGGCGGATTCCGGAAGCTGCTGGGTCAGCACTTCTCCCCGACCGCCCGGGACGACCTTGCCCACGGCTCCGGCCGCCTTGGTTCGCGCCTGCGCCGCGCCGCCGGCACCGAACGCCGAGAGCACGAGGTTGCTGACCTGGCTCTGCGACTTCTGCCCGAGCAGCATCCCGAATACGAGAGGCTTGGCACGCTCCGGGTCCTCCACGGAGATGCCGTGCAGCTCGGCCACCGCGAGCACGTAGAGTGCGCTGGTCTCGTAGAAGAAGAGCAGGTCGGCCACGCCGAGACCCAGTGCGATCGGGACGCCGAAGCCGGGAATCGCCGCCGAGGCGCCGACGCCGCTGCTGGCGATGGTGACGGTGGCGACGTACCGGCTGTCGAGCTCCTTGAGGATGTCGCCAGGCGACGCATCCGGCTTGTCGCGTCGCACGGAACGCAGAATTCATCCCGTTCCTGGACTACGACGTCGAGATCCGCCGCATCATCTGCAGCACCAACGCGATCGAGTCCCTCAACGCCCGCTACCGCCGCGCCGTGCGCGCCCGAGGGCACTTCCCGAACGACGCCGCCGCGTTGAAGTGTCTCTACCTCGTGACTCGGTCGCTTGACCCCACTGGCAGGGGTCGGGCACGCTGGGCGACGAGGTGGAAGCCCGCACTCAACGCCTTCGCGATCACCTTCGAAGGCCGAATCAACTGAAATGCGCCAGGCCAGATCCACCGTTAATCTGACACACCCCCTCGGCGCTGCTCACGCCGGGGGCGACACCGTCATCGACGTCGGCCTGCCTCACCCACGTCCGCACGGACTCGACCCCGTAGCCGAGTTGCGTCGCGACGCGCTGCACGGTCCCTTGCGTGACGCCGAGCTCAGCGCGCAGCGCTCTCACCATCCGCACTGCGGCCGCCTTCTCCTCGCTCGAGTAGCGACGCGTTGTCGGCTTCCCATTCGCCAGTTCTTTGGGCATAACTCCATCCTCGTTTCCAAGGTCAGGAGTCTCCATCAGACCCAGGATGCTTCTATGTGTTGTCAAGTCCGCTCTGCTCGCTGAGGCGGCGGTAGAGCTGGCGGGCTATGTATCGCTTGAGTGAGCGGCGGATTTCCTTGGTGGTGCGTCCTTCGGCTCGTCGGCGTTCGACGTAGGCGCGGGTCGGCGGGTGGTGCGACATTCGGGTCAGCGCGATCGACGATAAGGCTCTGTTCAGACGCCTGTCGCCTCCTCGGTTGAGGCGATGACGGGTGGTGTTTCCGCTCGAGGCGGGCACGGGACTGACGCCGGCGAGCACGGCGAACGCTGCTTCGGAGCGGACCCGGCCGGGGTGTGACCAGGCGGCGATGATCACGGCCGCGTTGATCGCGCCGATCCCGGGCTCGTCGAGCAGGATTGCGGCGTCGCTGGCGGCGACCAGCGCGGTGATCGCGTCACGGTTAGCAGCGAGGTCCTCATCGCAGACGGCAACCCGTCGGGCCAGCCGGATCGCTTCCCGGCGGGCTGTCGCGGTCGCGAGGTCCTCCTGTCGCGTGCGCCAGGACTCGATCGCCGCGAGCTGCTTCTTGGTGAGCGAGGCGCGGGCGTCGATGCCGAGGTCGACCGTTCGAAGCAGCGCGGTCAAGGCGTTGATCGACCTGGTGCGTTCGAGGTTGATGAGGTCGCGGGCGCCGATCAGCACCCGCAGCGCCGCGCGGACTCCCGCGTCCTGACGCGGATCACGGAGGTTGTCGGCATCGACGCCGAGCACGGAGCGGGCGATCAGTTCCGCGTCGATCTCGTCGCTCTTGCCTCGTCCGCGACGTTCACGTGCCGCTGTCGGGAACGACTCCACGACCCGGTAGCCGGCGTCCTGGCATGCTCTCGCGAGCCGGGCGCCATACGAGCCGACGCCCTCGATCGTTACGAGCACATCGGCCAGCCCGCTGGTGCGCCGAGCGATCCACGCGACCGCGCGTGATAATCCCGCCGGCGTCGTCGGGAAGGTCCGAGTGTCCACTCTGGCGCCAGTGCGCGCGTCGAGCACGGCGAGAGTGTGTGTTCTGGAATGGGTGTCCGCGCCGATGACATACGCGAACGTGTTTGCGACGATGGTCATGGTGACCGTGATCCTCTCCACTGGGTTGACGTCACTGCTGGCGTCGACCCGGGAATGGTCACTTCGAGGCAGGCCTGTAATGGGCCACGACCGCCGTGAACGGTCGGGCAAGCTTCTGATCAAGCCATCGGAGTGGGCAGGGTCGGCGCCGGCACCCACCCGGCCGGACAGATCCTGGGAAAGGCACCCCGCCGAAGCGGGAGGCCAGGCGATTCAAGAGTCACGACCAGACGGAGCACCAGCACCCACCCTGCCAGCCGACCCCAGGCCAGCCACTTCAGAGACTTACAAGCGGTTCAACCGTCAGATAGTGGCGAGCCAGCTGCTCGAGGTAGTTCCCGGCCATGCGCTTGCTGTCCGCCAGCCCACGGAACTCCGCGAGGAGGGGCATCGAGATCGTGACTCTCCGGCCCCTCGTCCGACTCGGCCGCGACGGCGAGATACTCGGACTCCGTTTCAGCACCGGGGTACTGAACCCCTGCAGTCAAAGTCGCCGAATCGTCCCCCACGACGCCCCCATTCTCAGAACGAGCATCAGTGTACTTGTACCCGGCGATATCCACCCTGGTGCGAACGGCCGGGTACCCGGAACGCTTGAAGGGTGCCCCGCGTCCCCTCACCCGCTGCCGCTCATGTGGGGGCCAAGATCCGCGGGGCTCGGGAGTCCGCGACGATGACGCAGGACCAGCTCGCGGTGGCCGCCGAGATCGACTCCTCGAACATCCGCGCCTACGAATCCGGGCGCGCGCTGCCGAGCATCCACACTCTGCTGCGCATCGCGGATGCCCTCGGCACGCCGCTCACGTACTTCCTCGAAGATCTGCGGCTCGGGATGTTCCCCGCGAACGAGACCGACCGGCGCCGCCGGCGCGCGCTCTGACCCCCGCGCTCACCCGCCACCCGTCATCGTTCGTCACACCGCGGCCGGGAATTCCCGCGCGCTCCTAACGTTGAGTCCCATGGCGCGCACCGTGCGCGCTCGTCGACACCGTGTGGGCGCGCTGGTTCGGCGAGGAGCGTGCTCGGCGGCATCCGTTCCTGGATCCCGCCGCCGCACGCGAGCTCATGCGCCGCGGCATGCGCGTGCTCGGCGTCGATACGCTCAGCCCCGATCCGACGGATGCCGACGCCGCCGGGTTCCCGGTGCACGAGGTCGTGCTCGGCGGCGACGAGCTGATCGTGGAGAACCTGCGGGGCCTGGACGGTCTGCCCTCGCGCGTGCGGGTCGGGTTCTTCCCGCTGGCCCTCGCCGCGGACGGCGCGGCGGTGCGGGCGGTGGCGTTCCTGAGCTGACCGGCCGGCGGTCGGCGATGCCGTGCCGCGCTGCCGGATTACGCCTCCGGTTCGCCGGCGATCAGCGCGCGCAGCCAGTCGCGGGCCTCGACGAAGACCTCGTCGGCGTAGCGCTCGGGGTACTGCACGATGCGCCGGTCCGCGCGCGGGTACGAGCCGAGGAACACGACGCGCGGGCTGAACCGGCGGATGCCGAGCAGGGCGTCCGCCATCCGCTCGTCGAGGATGTGCCCGTCTGCGTCGAGCACGAAGCGGTAGCGGCCGAGCTCGTCGCCGATCGGGCGGGACTCGATCAGCGAGAGGTTGATGCCGCGCGTGGAGAACTGCTCGAGCAGTTCGAGCAGAGCGCCGGGGTGGTCCTCGGGCAGCTCGACGATGAGGGACGTCTTGTCCGCGCCGGTGGGGGCCGGCGGCACGGTGGTGCGCGTGACCAGGACGAACCGGGTCACCGCGTTCTCGTTGTCGCCGATGTCCTCCGCGAGCACGGCGAGGTCGTGGTGCTGGACGATGCCGGGGGCGGCGATCGCGGCCTGCGCCGGAAGCGTGCCGTCGAGGATGCCGAGGGCGGAGGCGACGTTGCTCGCCGCGGGGACGTGCGAGTGCGTGGGCAGGTGGCGCCCGAGCCAGCCGTGGCACTGCGCGTAGGCCACCGGATGCGCGGCGATGACGTTCACGTCGTCCAGGGTCGTGCCCGGCGAGGCGACCAGCACGAAGTTGACTCTGACCAGGTACTCTCCGAGGATCCGCAGCCCCGGCTTGGTCGCGAGCGCGTCCAGGGTGGTGGAGACGCCCCCCTCGATGGAGTTCTCGATCGCGATCATCGCGGCGTCGCTGCGCCCCTCGAGCACCTCGGCGAGCGCCTCGCCGACGTTGTGCACCGGGTTCCAGATGTGGCCGCGCGCCTCGGGGACCTGCTCGAGCGCCGCCTCCGTGAAGGTTCCGGCGGGACCCAGATAGCTGTAGGTGCGGCGTTCGGTCACGGCGCCAGCCTAGACGACGCCCCGCACCCGCGCCTTCGCGCGGCCATGTGCAGTTCCCGCGGCCGGATTCCGGCATCCGGTCCGCGCGAAGCGCACAAGGCCGCGGCAACAGCACTGCGGACACGGATTCGGCGGCGGATGGCGCCGGACCCGGGGGCGGATGCCTCTGGGGGCGGGCATCCGAAACATCGGAACCCCGAGGGTGCGCATCCGCCGCAGGCGGGGCAGACTATCGGCATGACGAGCCGAGCCGGCCTCCCCGCGGAGGAAAAAGACCTCATCGACGTCGACGAGCTGATCGCCGCCTACTACGACCGCCATCCGGATCCGGCGGATCCCGGGCAGCGCGTCGTGTTCGGCACCAGCGGGCACCGCGGCTCATCCCTGTCGACGAGCTTCAACGAGGACCACATCCTCGCCACCACGCAGGCGATCGTCGACTACCGGCGCGAGCAGGGCATCGAGGGGCCGCTGTTCCTCGGCCGCGACACGCACGCGCTGTCCCTGCCCGCCGAGCGCAGCGCCATCGAGGTGCTCATCGCGAACGGCGTCGACGTCCGTGTCGACGCGCGCGACTCGTGGGTGCCGACTCCGGCTCTCAGCCACGCCATCCTCACCTACAACCGCGGCCGCGAGGCATCCGACCCCGGCCGCGCCGACGGCATCGTGGTGACCCCGAGCCACAACCCGCCCCGCGACGGCGGCTTCAAGTACAACCCGCCGCACGGCGGCCCCGCCGACACCGACGCCACCGGCTGGATCGCGGCGCGCGCGAACGAACTGATCGCCGCCGGTCTCGAGGGCGTGCAGCGCACCCGCTACGCCGACATCGACGCGGAGACCATCGGCGAGTACGACTTCCGCGACGCGTACGTGCGCGACCTGCCCTCGATCATCGACGTCGAGGCGATCAAGCGCGCGGGCGTCCGCATCGGCGCCGACCCGATGGGCGGCGCGTCGGTGGAGTACTGGGCGCTGATCGCCGAGATGCACGGGCTCGACCTCACGGTGGTGAACCCGGAGGTCGACCCGACCTGGCGGTTCATGACGCTGGACTGGGACGAGAAGATCCGGATGGATCCGTCCTCGCCGAGCGCGATGGCGTCGCTGGTCGCCAAGAAGGGCGACTACGACGTGCTCACCGGCAACGACGCGGACGCCGACCGGCACGGGATCGTGACCCCGGATGCCGGGCTGATGAACCCGAACCACTACCTCGCCGTCGCGATCGACTACCTGTTCTCGCACCGGCCGGAGTGGCCGCGGGATGCCGCGATCGGCAAGACTCTGGTGTCGTCCATGATCATCGACCGGGTCGCCGAGTCGCTGGGACGGCGGCTGCTGGAGGTGCCGGTCGGGTTCAAGTGGTTCGTGCCGGGGCTGCTGGACGGCTCCGTGGCCTTCGGCGGCGAGGAGTCGGCCGGCGCCTCGTTCCTGCGGCGGGACGGCAGCGTGTGGTCGACCGACAAGGACGGCATCCTGCTGTGCCTGCTGGCCGCGGAGATCATCGCGGTCACCGGCAAGACGCCGTCCGAGCGGTACCGCGAGCTGGAGCAGGCGTTCGGCGCATCCGCGTACCAGCGTGTGGACGCGCCGGCGACGCCGGAGCAGAAGGCGACGCTCGGCAAGCTGTCGCCGGATGCCGTGACCGCGACCTCCCTCGCCGGTGAGGAGATCACGGCCAAGCTGTCGCACGCCCCGGGCAACGGCGCGGCGATCGGCGGCCTGAAGGTGCAGACCGAGCACGCCTGGTTCGCCGCCCGCCCGTCCGGCACGGAGGACGTCTACAAGCTGTACGCCGAGAGCCTGCGCGGCCCGGAGCACCTCGCCCAGGTGCAGGAGGAGGCTCGCGCCGTCGTCGCCGCAGCCCTGGGCGGCTGAGACCCCGTTCCTCTCCGGGGAGGGAGGGGCGACGGCGGGGCGACGGCGGCGGGGACGGCGGGGCGACGGCGGGGGGACAGCGGGGCGCCACCGGACGGTACCGTATGGGCATGGGGCGTAGCGAGGGATCCCGGCTCGGGCGCGACGACTGGGCGCGTGCGGCGTTCGAGATGTTCAGCGCGTCGGGCCTGAGCGCGGTCGCGGTCGAGCGCGTCGCCGAGGCTCTCGGGGCGACCAAGGGCAGCTTCTATTGGCACTTCCGCAACCGCGGCGAGCTGGTGAACGCCGTCCTGGAGCTCTGGCTGGCCGAGACCGAGGAGATCATCGACGACATCGTCGGGATCTCCGATCCTCGTGAGCGGCTGCGCCTGCTCTTCGAGCGCGTGTTCGCCCTGGTGCCGCGTGATCGGGCGGAGCTGGATCTCCTGCGCCGGACGGATGATCCGGCCGTGGCCGCCGCGATCGAACGGGTCAGCGCCCGGCGCGTCGCCTTCATGACCGAGAGCCTGACCGCGGCCGGCCTCGCCCCCGGCGTCGCGCACGACCGCGCGGTTCAGGCGTACGCGATGTGGCTCGGCCTGCTGCAGCTGCAGGCGTCGCTGCCGGCGCTGATGCCCGCGACCGCGGCGGAGCGGGACCGGTTCGTCCAGTCGGCGCTGGGCGTTCTCGACGGGCTCCTCCCCGCGCGCGAGTGAAAGCCGCGGAGGCGGAGAGACCATTGCCGGTGTCCATACGCCGGTGTATGGTCAAACCATACGCAACCGTATGGAGGAACAGATGGTGCGGAACATCCACGAGCGCGTGGTCGCCGGCACCCCGGACGAGGTCTGGGACGTGCTCATCGACTTCGGGGCCCTCTATCCCGCCAGCAGCGGGACGTTCGCGCTGCCGGACGGTGTCTTCCCCGGCGCCCCGGTGCGGCACGACCGCGTCGCGTATCGCGTCGGGGAGGTGGAGCCGGGCCGCCGGCTCTGGTTCGACGTCGGACGCGCGATGCCCCGCGGGCACGGCGTCGAGCTCTTCGCGGTGGAAAGAGGGACCCTCGTCCGGCATTCCATCGACAGCCCGCTGCGCGGACTGTTCGCGCTGCTCTGGCCGATCACGCTGCGCCGGCAGCACGACCGCGCGATCGAGGGACTCCTGGACAACCTCGAGCGCGCCATGGCCCGCAAGGCCGCGCGGACGCCGTAAGCCCGAAGGGCGCCGTAAGCCCACGGATGCCGCGAGCCCGCGGATGCCGTGAGCCCGCGCGTGCCTTCAGCCCGCCGATGCCGTAAGCCCACGGAGGCCGTGAGGCCGCGCATCGGGGCCGATCAGCGCTCCGAGGCCCCGGGTGAGCTGGCGCGGACGAGGACCTCCAGCGTCGCGTCGGGCTGCGACCAGTCGGGGTCGACGGCGGCACGGAACGCCTGGTAGCCGAGATCGCTCAGGGGCACGCGCACGGTGGTGAGCTGCGGGGTCACGTCCCGACTGACCGGCACGTCGCCGAAGCCGCAGATCGCGATGTCGTCGCCGACGCGGCGGCCGGCCTCACGGATCGCGGTCATCGCACCGATCGCCACGACGTCGCTGAGCGCGAACACCAGCGTGCCCGGCTCGATCCCGTCGGCCAGTGCGGCGGACATCGTCACGGCGCCCGATTCGCGCTCGAAGGTGCCGCGGTAGGTGCGCTCGACCGTGCCGCCTCCGGATGCGAAACCGGCGCGGAACCCGGCGAGGCGGTCGTCCGAGGTGCGCACGCCCTCGGCGGCGCCCAGGGCGACCGCCTCGCCGGTATCCGAGCCGGGCCATCTCGCGGCCCAGCCGCTCCGCCCCGCCGCGGTTGTCGATGATGCACCGATCGCCGCCGGGCCCGAAGGTGACCGAACGGCCGCCCAGGGCGCGGAGCGCCTCGAGCTCGGTCACGGTTCCGCTCTCGTTCTCGTCGGTGCGCGAGGCCGCGAGGATCACCCCGCGGGGGCGCTGACCGCGCAGCGCCCGGAGGATGCGGGCCTCCCGCTCGGGGTCGCGCTCAGTGATAGCGATCGTGACGATCAGGCCCTGCTCGTCGGCGCCACGTGCGACCCCGGAGGCGATGAGACCGAAATACGGGTCGGCGATGTCGGCGACGAGCAGCGCGATCACCGCGGAGGTGCCGCGCGCGGTGGCCAGGGAGACGCCGGCCGCACGCGCGACCTCATGCAGCGTGGGGGGCCCTTCCGGATCCGGCCCCCCGCCTCTCGGGGACTCATAGCGCGAGCCTAGCGGGGCGGGTGCGGGGAGACGGCGGCGCCGAAGGACGCGGCGGCCGCCGATTCTCGGAGCACCAGCTCGGTGGGGATGACGGATGCCGCGGGCGCGGGCGCCGCCTCGATGTCGGCGACCAGCGCGGCGACGGCGGTG
The DNA here is from genome assembly GCF_028472845.1 of Microbacterium sp. EF45047. Lineage (NCBI taxonomy): Bacteria > Bacillati > Actinomycetota > Actinomycetes > Micrococcales > Microbacteriaceae > Microbacterium > Microbacterium sp. EF45047. Next base: position 2,255,874 of record NZ_CP069429.1, read on the forward strand.
CGGGCGAGCGCGGTGAAGTCCTGGCGCACCGTGGTGAGCGGCGGCCGGTAGTTGGCGGCGTCCGGCACGTCGTCGAAGCCGACCACGCTGACGTCCTCGGGCACGCGGCGGCCGCTCTCGGTGAGGCCGCGGATCAGGCCGAGCGCCATCTGGTCGTTGGCGCAGAAGACCGCGCCGGCGGTGGCGAGGGCGGATGCGGCGGCGTACCCGCTGTCGGCCGACCAGTCACCGCGCACGACGGGCGGCGCCGCGATGCCGGCGCGCTCGAGGGTCTCGCGCCAGCCGCGCTCGCGCTCGGCGGCGGCGTAGGACCCTTCGGGGCCGGCGAGGTGGTCGACCGACGGATGCCCGAGGGCGAGCAGCCGTCCGGTCGCGGCGGCGGCGCCGCCGGCGTGGTCGCTCTGCACCGACCGGAAGGGCGAGCCGTGCGGCGCGTCGATGACGACGAGGCGGAGGTCGCCGGGGACGCGGTCGCGGTCGAGGAGAGCGGATGCCTCGTTCAGGACGATCAGGCCGTCGACGCCCTGGTCTCGGAGCGTGTCGAAGGCCCCGTCGATCGCGGCCGCCGTCGGGCCCGCGGTGACCACGGTGAGGGCGTAGCCGCGCTCGGCGGCGGTCTCGGCGACCCCCTGCAGCGTCCGCGAGTTGCCGACCGTCGCGAGCGTCGTGACCACCAGCCCGATGGTGTGCGAGCGGCCGGTGCGCAGCGCGCGGGCGGCGCGGTGCGGGCGGTAGCCCAGCTCGGCCATGGCCTCCTCGACCCGGGCCCGGGTGGCGGGATCCACCCGCGGGCTGCCGTTCACGACCCGCGACACCGTCTGCCCGGACACCCCGGCGCGCGCCGCCACCTGCGCCATCGACACCCGGCGCCCCTCACTCACCATCACGCTCCTCCCCTCCGCCGCACGATCCGTCGCCGTCTCCCGCTGTGTTGACGTTAGCACGGCGGAGGGGCTACCGTGTTGACGTGAACATGGACCAGTCCGCCGAGCAGCGCGCCGAGCAGCGCGCCGAGACCCTGACCGCCGGCGTGGTGAAGCGGGCGACGCGGCTCGCCGACGGCCGCGAGCTCTTCTACTACGACGATCCCGACACCGCTCTCGGGCCGGAACGGCGGATCGACCGGCGCACCCTCGACGCCCGCCCGCAGACGGCGACGATGCGGCAGGACGTGCTCACCGGCGACTGGATCACCTACGCCACCCAGCGCCAGAACCGGGTCATGCTGCCCGGCGCGGACGCCGACCCGCTCGCCCCGCAGACCGACGTCAACCCGTCCGAGATCCCGTCGCACTACGACGTCGCGGTGTTCGAGAACCGCTCCCCCGCGTTCGGCCCCGCCCTCGCCGAGGCGACCGGCGGCGCGCCGGCGGCATCCGATCCGCCGCGCGGGCTCGACGACCTCGCGCACCTCGGCCTCGGGCGCACCCGCACCAGCGTCGGGCGGTGCGAGGTGGTCTGCTTCAGCCCCGAGCACGAGGGCTCGTTCGGCACCCAGACCGTCACCCGCGCGCGCACCGTCATCGAGGCCTGGGCCGACCGCACCGCCGCGCTCTCCGCGCTCCCCGGCATCGCGCAGGTCTTCCCGTTCGAGAACCGCGGCGAGGCCATCGGCGTCACCCTGCCGCATCCGCACGGCCAGATCTACGCCTACCCCTACATCACCCCCCGCACCACCCGGCTGCTGGACAGCATCGACCGCTCCGCACCCGACCTGTTCGCGCGCGTCCTCGCCTTCGAGCAGGCATCCGACCGGGTGGTGCTGCAGGGCGAGCACTGGACCGCTTACGTGCCGTTCGCCGCGCGCTGGCCCCTCGAGGTGCACCTGCTGCCGCACCGGCACGCGCCCGACTTCGCCGCCCTCAGCGGGGAGGAGCGCGACGAGCTCGCCCCGCTCTACCTGCGCCTGCTGCGCGGCGTGGACGCCCTGTACCCCACGCCGACCCCGTATATCGCGGCGTGGCACCAGGCGCCCGTGCACACCGGCCGCGACACGGTGCGGATGCGGCTGGAGCTGACCAGCCCGCGCCGGGCGGCGGACAAGATGAAGTTCCTCGCCGGCTCGGAGGCGGCGATGGGCGCGTGGACCGCGGAGATCCTGCCCGAGGACACCGCCGAGCGGCTGCGCGCCGCGATCGCATCCGTCACGGAGGAGACCCGATGAACGCCGAGAACCTGTTCCGCCGGATCACCGGCCGCGCCCCGGCCGGCGTCTGGTCGGCACCGGGGCGGGTGAACCTCATCGGCGAGCACACCGACTACAACGAGGGTTTCGTGCTGCCCTTCGCCATCCCGCACCGGACGTCGGCGGCCGTGCGGATGCGGGAGGACGGCCGGATCCGGGTCGCCTCGACCTTCGCCGCGGAGCCCGTGGAGGTCGGGCTCGACGAACTGGACGCGCTGTTCCCGGTGACCCTTCGCCGAGCTCAGGGCCCGGGAGAGGCTCAAGGCCCGGGAGAGGCTCAAGGCCCGGGAGAGGCTCAGGGTCCGGCGGTTCCGGCGTGGGCGGCGTACCCGCTCGGGGTCGCGTGGGCGCTGCGGCATGCAGTGGACGCCCGCGCAGGGTCCGCACTGCCGGGCGTCGACATCGCGATCTCCTCGGACGTGCCGGTGGGCGCCGGGCTCTCCTCGTCGGCCGCGATCGAGGGCGCCGTCGCCGTCGCGCTGAACGAGCTGTGGGCGCTCAGGCTGGATCCCGTCGCGCTCGCCCGCGCCGGGCGACGCGCCGAGAACGAGGCCGTGGGCGCCCCCACCGGCATCATGGACCAGATGGCCTCGATGCTCGGCCGCGCCGACGCCGCCACCTTCCTCGACTGCCGCACCCTGGAGACCAGGTCCATCCCGACCGGCTTCGACGCCGAGGGGCTCGAGGTGCTCGTGATCGACACCCGCGTCACGCACTCGCATTCCAGCGGCGGGTACCGCGAGCGCCGCGAAGCCTGCGAGCGGGGCGCCGCACTGCTCGGCATCCGCTCGCTGCGCGACGCGACCGTCGACGACCTGCCGCGCGCCGCGGAGCTCATGGACGACGTGACGTTCCGCCGGGTGCGCCACGTCGTCACCGAGAACCAGCGGGTGCTCGACACCGTCGCAGCCCTCCGCACACACGGCCCCCGTGCGATCGGCGACCTGCTCACCGCGTCCCACGCATCCATGCGCGACGACTTCGAGATCTCCGTGCCCGAGCTCGACACGGCCGTCGAGTCGGCGCTCGCGGCCGGTGCGCTCGGGGCCCGGATGACCGGCGGGGGCTTCGGCGGCGCGGCGATCGCGCTCGTCGAGCGCGACGCCGTGGAGCGGGTGACGGATGCCGTGGCGGCCGCCTTCGCGGCATCCGGCTTCACCGCACCGCACCAGTTCACCGTCGCCCCGTCCGAGGGGCCGCGCCGGGACATCTGAGACCGCCTGACAGAATGGACGGTGCGCACGAGCGCGACGGAAGGAGTCCCATGTCCTGGCTTGTCACCGGCGGCGCCGGCTACATCGGAGCGCACGTGGTGCGCGCGCTGGCATCGGCGGGCATCGCCCCGGTCGTCCTCGACGACCTCTCCAGCGGCCGGGCGTCCTTCGTCCCCGCCGACGTTCCGCTCGTCGAGGGCAGCATCCTCGACCGCGAGCTGATGGAGCGCGCCCTGCGCGAGCACGACGTGGAGGGCGTGATCCACGTCGCCGGCTTCAAGTACGCCGGGGTCTCGGTGCAGCGGCCCCTGCACACCTACGCGCAGAACGTCGAGGGCACCCGCATCGTGCTCGAGGCGATGGAGGCCGCCGGCGTCGACCGGATCGTGTTCTCGTCCAGCGCCGCCGTCTACGGCACCCCGGACGTCGACCAGGTCACCGAGGACACCCCGAAGCGGCCCGCCAGCCCGTACGGCGAGTCGAAGCTGATCGGCGAATGGCTGCTGCGCGACCAGGGCATCGCGACGGCCGAGAGCGACAAGCCGCTGCGGCACACCTCGCTGCGGTACTTCAACGTGGTCGGCTCCGCCGACCCGACCGTGTACGACGTCAGCCCGCACAACCTGTTCCCGATCGTGTTCGAGGCCCTGCTGGCCGGGGACACCCCGCGGATCAACGGCGACGACTACGACACCCCGGACGGCACCAACGTCCGCGACTACGTGCACGTCGGCGACATCGCCGCCGCGCACGTCGCCGCCGCCCAGCGGCTCACCGCCGGCGAGCCGATCGAACCCGCCTACAACCTCGGCTCCGGAGACGGCCTCAGCGTGAAGCAGATCATGGATGCCATGGCCCGGGTGACCGGCATCGACTTCACCCCCGTGATCGGGCCGCGCCGGCCCGGCGACCCGGACCGGATCGTGGCGTCCGGCGAGCTGGCGGCGCGGGACCTCGACTGGAAGATGCGGTACTCGGTGGACGAGATGGTGCAGACGGGCTGGGAGGCGCGGCGCAGCGCCGGTTGACGGATCTGTGGGGGCGGGACAGCTGGTGCGCGATGTGCGGGTGCGGCAGGCCGTGCGCGGGGACGCGCCGGGGATCGCTGTGGTGCACGTGCGGGCGTGGCAGGAGGCGTACCGGGGGCTGATGCCGCAGGACGTGCTGGACGGGCTGTCGGTCGAGCAGCGCGAGAACGGCTGGGACGCGATCCTGCGCGACCCGAGGCCGAACTCGCTCACCCTCGTCGCCGAGCGCGACGGCTCGATCGTCGGCTGGGCCAGCATCGGCGCCGCCCGGTTCTACGAGCGGAACGGCTGGATCGCCGACGGCGCGACCAAGGTCGAGGAGCGGCCAGGACTCGTGCTGCACGAACGCCGCCACGTGAAGCGCTTCCGCTGACACCGCCAACCCCCTACTGCCGCGAAATCGGAAGCTTTCGGCACAGATTTCTACGAAATCAGTTGTAAATCGCCGTACACACTGTCAAGATCGTCGCATGACCGAGAAACCGAAGCACGCGGTCCTGGACGACGTCTCCAAGCGGATCATCGAACTGCTCCAGGAGGACGGGCGACGTCCGTACGCCGACATCGGCCGTGCCGTCGGGCTCAGCGAGGCGGCGGTGCGGCAGCGGGTGCAACGGCTCACCGAGGCGGGCATCATGCAGATCGTCGCGGTGACCGACCCGCGGCAGCTCGGGTTCTCCCGCATGGCGATGATCGGCATCCGCGTCGACGGCGATCCGCGGGAGGCGGCCGAGGCGCTCTCGCAGATCACGGAGATCGCGTACGTCGTCGTCACGCTCGGCTCCTTCGACATCCTGGCGGAGGCGGTGTGCGAGACCGACGAGGACCTGCTGTCGCTGGTCGCCACCCGAGTGCGCGCGATCCCCGGCGTCTCGCACACCGAATGCTTCCTCTACGCCGGCCTGCACAAGGACTTCTACAACTGGGGCACACGCTGACGCCGTCGCCCCCGCATCCGCCCCTCACATCGGAGTGATCATGGGAACCACCGTCTTCGAACGACGGCGCCCGGACGACGCCGTCGTCGACCACGCGCTCAGCGGCGCCCGCCGCAGCGTGTTCTGGCTCGAGGACGTCGAACGTCCGCAGCATCCGCCGGTGCGCGGCACCGTGCGCACCGACCTCGTCGTCGTCGGCGGCGGGTACGCGGGCCTGTGGACCGCCGTGCGGGCGAAGGAGCGCGACCCTGACCGGCGCGTGCTGCTGCTCGAAGCCGCCCGCATCGGATGGGCGGCGTCCGGCCGCAACGGGGGCTTCTGCGCGGCCAGCCTCACCCACGGGCGCGAGAACGGCCGGCGCCGCTGGCCGGGCGAGATCGACCGGCTCGACGAGCTCGGGATGCGCAACCTGGGCGAGATCGAGGAGACCGTCGCCCGGTACGACATGGACGTCGACTGGGAGCGCACCGGCGAGATGCACGTCGCCACCGAGCCGCACCAGGTGGAGTGGATGCGGGAGGAGGGCCATTTCCTCGACCAGGAGGCGGTCCGCGCCGAGGTGCACTCCCCCACCTACCTCGCCGGATCCTGGGACCCGGCGGCGTGCGCCATGGTGCATCCGGGCAAGCTCGCGGTCGAGCTGGCGCGCGTGGCCGCCGAGCTCGGCGTGGAGATCCACGAGGGCAGCCGGGTCACGGGCATCAGCGGCCGGGGGACCCAGACGCTCGCCATCGACGGTGGCGGCCGGGTCGTGGCGGACCACGTCGCGCTCGCCACGAACGTGTTCCCGTCGCTGCTCCGGCGCAACCGGCTGATGACCGTGCCCGTCTACGACCATGTGCTGATGACCGAGCCGCTCACGGCAGCACAGCTGAGCGCCATCGGCTGGCGGAACCGGCAGGGGATCGCCGACAGCGCGAACCAGTTCCACTATTACCGGCTCACCGCCGACGGCCGCATCCTGTTCGGCGGGTACGACGCGATCTACCACTTCGGCGGGCGGGTCCGGGCGGCGTACGAGGACCGGCCGGAGAGCTTCCGCCGGCTGGCTGCGCACTTCTTCACGACCTTCCCGCAGCTGGAGGGTCTGCAGTTCAGCCACCGCTGGGCCGGCGCGATCGACACCTGCAGCCGGTTCTGCGCCTTCTTCGGTCTGGCCCGCGGCGGCCGCGTCGCCTACGCGGCCGGCTTCACCGGGCTCGGCGTCAGCGCCACCCGCTTCGCGGCGGACGTGATGCTCGACCGGCTGTCGGGCCTTGAGACCGAGCGCACCGAGTTCGAGATGGTGCACACGCGGCCGATCCCGTTCCCTCCCGAACCGGCCGCGGCGATCGGCATCAATCTCGTCCGCGCCTCGATGGATCGCGCGGACCACAATGAGGGCCGCCGCAACCTCTTCCTGAAGACCCTGGACGCGGTCGGGATGGGCTTCGACTCCTGAGCGCCGCGGAGTGCCATAACCGGGCCGCCGGCGCAAGCGTCATCCGGGCCGTCGCCGGCCGCGGGATACTGGGCGTGGGAGGGGAGATGAGCGAGGGGCCGGTCGTCGAGACGCGTGAGGGGCCGGTGCGCGGCATCCGCCGGGATCACGACGTCGCGTTCCTGGGCATCCCGTACGCCGCGCCGCCCACCGGCGAGCGCCGCTTCCTCGCGCCGCAGCCGGTGCGGCCGTGGACCGAGGTGCGGGACGCCACCCGGTACGGGCCCACCCCGCAGCGCCGCGAGGAGCCGAACGCCCTCATCCCCGAGCCGAGCATCCCCGGCGCGGAGACGCTCAACCTGAACGTGTTCACCCCGGCGGCCGACGACGGCGGCCGGCCGGTGCTGGTGTGGATCCACGGCGGCGGCTTCTCGGCGGGGTCGGCTGCGAGCCCGTGGTACGACGGCGGCACGTTCACCCGGGACGGGGTGGTCGTGGTCACTCTGTCCTACCGGCTCGGCTTCGACGGCTTCGGCGTCATCGACGGGGCCCCCGACAACCGGGGCGTGCGTGACTGGATCGCGGCCCTGGAGTGGGTGCAGCGCAACATCGCCGCCTTCGGCGGCAGTCCCGACCGCGTCACGATCGGCGGGCACTCCGCCGGCGGCGGGGCGGTGCTCGCGCTGCTCGGGATGCCGGCCGCGCAGCACCTGTTCGGCGCCGTGATGTCCTTCTCCGGGGCGATCGCCGACATCCCCCGCGACCTGGCGCGGCAGCGCAGCATCCGCCTCGCCGAGATGGTCGGCGTGGAGCCGACGCTGGACGGCTTCCGCGGGGCGACCGAGCGCGAGCTCACCCGACGGCAGTACCAGGCGTCGCTGCTCGGCAAGCGGGGGCTCGCCGCCACCCTGGCGGCACTGCGCGACGGGCTGCCGTGGGGTCCGGTCATCGACGGGGAGCTCATCCCCCAGCCGACGGTCGACTCCTTCCGCGACGGCGTCGGCGCCGACAAGCCGCTGCTGCTGGGCGCGACCGACGACGAGTTCACCACGGCGATCGAGACCGCCCCGCGGGTGCTGCGCCGGCTGCCCCGGCACCTGCTGCTGCGGATCGTGGAGCGGGACGCCGGGAGGCGACGCAGCTGGCGGCGGTCGAATCGGGCGCTGCGGCGCAACGCCGTGGGCACCCTGGGCCGCTACGTCGCCGACGAGGTGTTCCGCTCGCTGGTGGTCGCGGTCGCGGAGGCGCGGCGGGACGCCCCGACCTGGGTGTACCGGTTCGCCTGGGTGTCGCCGACGCTGGGCTGGTCGTGCCACTGCCTGGACGTGCCGTTCTGGTGGGACGTGCTGCACGGGCCCCGGGTCGCGCCGATCGCCGGCCGCCGCCCGCCGCAGCGCCTCGCGGACGAGATGCACGGCGCCGCCGCGGCCTTCGTCAGGCAGCACGACCCGGGCTGGCCGGCGTGGGCGAGCACCCCCGGCACGGCCCGGGTGTTCGGCGCCGACGAGGGCCCGGAGGTGTCGTCGACCGCCTACGACGGGGCGGTGCCGCTGGTCTGAGGGCCCGGCCCCTCGCCGGCGACTCAGCGCACCGGCTCGAGCCGCGGGATCTCGTGGCGGTGCGGGGTGCCGAAGCGGTGCGCGGTGACCGAGACGGCCTGCTCGCGCACGAAGGGGAGCATCTCGATCCGCCCGGCGGACACCACCGGGTTGGCGTAGATGGCCAGGCTCGGCGCCCCCTTCACGGCCTGCGCGGTCTCGGTCGCGGGGGCGCCGATGAGACGCACCCGGCCGTCGGCGGCGGCGAGGCGACCGGCGTGCGCCGCCCACGCGGCGGCGTCCTCCGTGACCACCGCGACGCCGTGGCGGCCGAGCCAGGCGAGCGTGGGCGCGGGCAGCGGCTCGCGGACGCTGACCGTGACGTGCGCACGGGTCCGCAGGCCCGCGGCGACGACGCGGACGAGCTCGGCGACGCGGCCGCCCTCGAACCGCACCGTGACCGGCACCGCCTGGTAGCGCAGCGCGTTCTGCTCGGTGGCCAGCCCGGTCGCGTCGCGCACGACGCCGAACTCGTCCTCCCAGGCGGCGATGTCGGTCGCCAGAGCACCGCGCAGCCACGCCGCATCCGCCTCGTCGACGCCGGCCGAGAGCGCGCTCTCGGCAAGCGCGTCCAAGGCGCGGTCGGCGGTGACCGGCGCGTCCTCCCAGTCGGCGAGGCCGACGAGGTAGTTCGGGCCGCCGGCCTTGGCCCCGGCGCCGACCGCGGCCTTCTTCCAGCCGCCGAACGGCTGGCGCTGCACGATCGCCCCGGTGGTGCCGCGGTTGACGTACACGTTCCCCGCCTCGACGCGGGCGAGCCAGCGCTGGATCTCCTCCTCGTCCAGCGCGTGCAGACCGGAGGTGAGGCCGTAGTCGATCTCGTTGACGATGTCGATCGCCTCGTCCAGCGTCTCTGCGGTCATGATCCCGAGCACAGGGCCGAAGTACTCGACCTTGTGGAACTCGCTGCCGCGCTTCACACCGTCGCGGATGCCCGGCAGCCACAGCTGACCGGCGTCGTCGAGCTTCTGCGGCTCGAGCAGCCAGGACTCCCCCGCGTGCAGGGTGGTCAGGGCGCCGAGCAGCTTGCCCTCGGCCGGCCCGATCAGCGGCCCGATCCGGCTGGTGCCGTCACTCGGCTCGCCGACCGGGTACGAGGTGACGGCGTCGAGGAGCTGACGGCGGAACCGCTCCGAGGTCGCGACCGAGCCGACGAGGATCACCAGCGACGCGGCGGAGCACTTCTGGCCGGCGTGGCCGAAGGCCGAGTAGGCGACGTCCTTCGCGGCGAGATCGAGGTCGGCCGACGGGGTGACGATGATGGCGTTCTTGCCGCTGGTCTCTGCCAGCAGCGGCAGGTCGGCCCGGAAGCCGCGGAACAGCTCGGCGGTCTCGTAGCCGCCGGTGAGGATCACGCGCTCCACGGCCGGGTCGCTGACCAGTTGCCGGCCGAGCTCGCGACCTTCGAGCTGCACGTACTGCAGCACCTCGCGCGGCACGCCGGCCTCCCACAGCGCCTCGACCATGACGGCGCCGGAGCGGCGCGCCTGGCGGGCGGGCTTGATGATCACCGGGGAGCCGGTGGCCAGCGCCGACAGCACCGATCCGGCCGGGATCGCGACCGGGAAGTTCCACGGCGGGGTGACCACGGTGAGCCCGACGGGGCGCATCGCCGCCCCGTCGACGTGCGCCAGCCTCTTCGCGCTCTCGGCGTAGTAGTGCGCGAAGTCGATCGCCTCGGACACCTCGGGGTCGCCCTGCTCGATGACCTTGCCGGCCTCGGATCCCATCACCTCGAGCAGGTCGGCGCGGCGCGCCTCGAGCACGTCGCCGGCCCGGTGCAGGATCTCGGCGCGCCCCTCGGCGCCCAGCGCGCGCCAGGCCTCGCCCGCCGCGACGGCCCTGGCGATCGCGGCGTCCACCTGCGCGGCCTCGCGGAGCGTGTTCGCGGCGACGGTGTCGTCGCCGAGGGTGGAGTCCTTCATGCGGGCGCGGATGCCATCGGCCCACTCCCGGTTCGGGGCGAGGCTGGGGTCGGTGTCGGGCGTGTTCGCGAAGCCCTCGCGCGGGGCCGGTGCCGCGGGAAGCTGCCGGTTCTGCACCCGGTTCGGGGCCGGCACCTCGGCCGGGATGGTGCGGACGGATGCCAGGAACCGCTCCTTCTCGCGCTCGAACAGGGCCGGATCGCTGCCGAGATCGAACACTGCCGACATGAAGTTCTCCTGCGAGGCGCCCTCCTCGAGACGACGGATCAGGTAGGCGATCGCGACGTCGAACTCGTCCGGGTGCACGACCGGCGTGTAGAGCAGCAGCGATCCGACGGTGCGCTTGACGACGGTCGCCTGCGCGGACGCCATGCCGAGCAGCATCTCGAACTCGACAGCCCGGTCGGCGGCGCCGGCGATCCCGCGCTTCTTCGCCAGCAGCCAGGCGAGGGCGATGTCGAAGAGGTTGTGCCCGGCGACGCCGATGCGCACGTTCTTCACGTGCTCGGGGCGCAGCGCGTAGTCGAGCACCGCCTTGTAGGAGGAGTCGGACTCCTGCTTGGTCGACCAGGTGGCCAGCGGCCAGCCGTGCGATTCGGCGTCGACGGTCTCCATCGGCAGGTTGGCGCCCTTCACGACGCGCACCTTGATCGGCGCGCCGCCGGCGGCGACGCGGGCGGCGGCCCACTCCTGCAGCCGGATCATGGCGCCGAGCGCGTCGGGCAGATAGGCCTGCAGCACGATGCCCGCCTCGAGGCTCTGGAACTCGGGGCGGTCGAGGATGCTGGTGAAGACCGCGATGGTGAGGTCGAGGTCCTTGTACTCCTCCATGTCGAGGTTGATGAACTTCCGGCCGCGGAGCGCGATGCGGTACAGCGGCAGGAGAGCCTCGGCGGCGTGCGCGACGGCGTCGTCGAACGCCCACGGGCTGTGCGGGGCGACGGTCGAGGACACCTTGATCGAGACGTAGTCGACGTCGTTGCGCTGGAGCAGGCGCCGGGTGCCCTCCAGGCGGCGCGCCGCCTCCTCCTGGCCGAGGATCGCCTCGCCGAGGAGGTTGATGTTCAGGCGCACGTCCTGCTTCTCGCGGATGCTGCGGATCGCGGCGCCGAGCTTCGCGTCGCGCGCGTCGACGATGAGGTGGCGCACCATCTGTCGCAGCACCCGGCGGCTGATCGGCACCACGATGCCGGGGAGGACAGGTGCGAGGGCGCCGCCGAGGGCGATCGCGCCGCGCAGCGGCGCGGGCAGGAACTTCGGTGTGAGCGGCACGAGCTCGCGCAGCTTGCGGGCGGCGACCCTGGTGTCCTCGGGACGCACGACGCCGTCCACGAAGCCGACGGTGAAGTCGAGGCCGTTCGGGTCGCGGAGCACGCCGGCGAGGCGCTGGGCGGCGGCGTCCACGGGGACGTCGCGGCTCTCCACGAGCCAGCGGCGCACGAGCGCGACGGCGTCGTCGGCGAGGTCGGCGAGGTCCGCGGAGGGGGTGTACGCGGATGCGGCGGCGATGGTCATGCATCCAGGATGCCGCCGCCGACCTTCCAGGAAAAGCGACGATTCCCAATGGATAATGTTCGAAAACCCCACCCAATCCCGACCCCCCACCCTGTCCTCCCATCCCGGCATCCGTCCTCCCGGCACCCTCCCCTTCACTTCACTTCGGGTTTGGGGCGGATTTCTGCGTTTGGGGCGGTGCTGCACCGCCCCAAACGCGAGAATCCGCCCCAAACCCGGGGAAAAGGAGGAGGGAGAGGGAGGAGGAGGGAGGAGGAGGGACGGGGGAGATGAGAGAGACCGATGTTCGAACTCCGACGACTGCGGATGCTGCACGAGCTGGCACTCCGCGGCACCATCGCCGAGGTGGCCGCGAACCTGTCCTACAGCCCGTCCACGGTGTCGCAGCAGCTGGCGATCCTGGAGCGCGAGGCCGGCGTTCCCCTGCTCGAGCCGGACGGCCGGCGGGTGCGCCTGACCGCGCACGGCCGGCAGCTGGCCGCGCACGCGGCGCGGGCACTCGAGCTCGACGAGGCGGCACGGGCGGCGCTGTCCGTGCACGGCGGCCTGGAGCCGGTGCGGATGGCGGCGATGCCGACGGCCGCGCAGACGATCGTGCCCGCCGCGCTGACGCTCCTCGCCGAACGGATGCCCGCACTGCGCGTCGAGGTGGCCGAGCTCGCGCCGGAGGACGGCCTGTTCGAGCTCGCCGCCCGCCGCTTCGACCTCGTCATCGCGGAGCAGTATCCGGGGCACACCCGGGAGCGGCGCGAGGGCGTGGAGCACGAGCTGCTCGGCGAGGACCCGATCCGGCTGGTGCTGCCGCCGGCCGAGGAGCCGCAGCCCCTGGCCGCGCTCCGCGACCGCGCCTGGGTGATGGAGCCGCCCGGCACCGCGGCACGGCAGTGGGCCGTGCAGCAGTGCCGGGCTGCGGGTTTCGAGCCGGACGTGCGGTTCGAGGCCACCGACCTCACCGCGCACGTCCGGCTCGTCGCGGCCGGTCACGCGGTCGGGATGCTGCCCGACCTGATCTGGGGCGACCGCCGCCCGGAGGTGACGCTCGCCCCGCTCCCGGGCGAACCGGTCCGCGAGGTGTTCACGGCGGTGCGCACCGTGGCCCGCGAGGCCGGCGGCATCCGCGCGGTGCGTTCGGCGCTGGCCGAGGCGCTGGCATCCCACCGCGACCCCGCGGGCTGACCCACCGGGGCGCGCGCTTACTCGACGACCGCGATCTCGTTCGGCGTCTCGGGCAGGCCCGCGCGGGCGATCTCCTCGCCGCCGGCGGCGTCGAGGGCGACGATCTCACGGTTCGCGGCGTCGGTCACGTACACCACATCGCCGGCGACGGCGATGGCCGGATGCGGCTGCTGCCACTCGGCCGGTCCCTCCCAGGCCTCGATCGCGTCGTGCGAGGCCGTCACCGCGCCGGTTGCCGGGTCGATGACGTGCAGCCGGCCGTCAGAGCCGATCATCAGCGCATCGCCGGACGGACCGCGCACGACGCCGCGCCAGGTGTACTCGACGCCGTCCGGCAGAGCCACCTTCTGCAGGGTCTTCGCCTCGGTGTCGACGAGGACGATGTCCGAGAGCAGGTAGCCCTCGGCATCAGGGTCGTCGTTGTAGTCCATCACCACGAGCGGGCTGTCCTCGGAGGCGTACGCGTTGCCGATCCGGCCGTACGCGTCCGGGGAGGTCAGCTTCGTGATCTCGCCGTCGTCGTACACGAGCACTCCGTTCTCGCATCCGAAGACGAGCGCCTCGTCCTTCGCCGCGCCCTCGCCGTGCACACCGGGGCAGTCGGCGTTCGCCGCGATGTCGGCACCCTCGGCATCCGTCGCGCGGATGCCGGTGCGGGCCGTGGCGTCGCCGACGGTGGTCACGAGCGTGCCGTCCTCGAGGACGACGGACACACCGTGGTGCGCCTCCACGCCCGGGACGACCTCCGCCGCGGGCAGTGTGCCGTCCATCTCGGCGAGCTCGGCGGTGTCGAAGATCGTCGTGTCGCTGGTGGCGTCGTCGTAGAGCACTGTGCGGCCGGCGTGGCGCACCACGTGCGCGGCCGCCTCGGCCGGGACCACGAGGTCGGTGAGCTCGGCGGCATCCATGTCGAGGAACTGGAAGCCCTTCGACGTGGTGACGACGACGTGCCGGTCGTCGCCGGCGGGATTCAGCCGCACGAACTCCTCCGAGGGCAGGTCCGCGATCACTTCGAGCGTCTCGCCGTCCACGACGAGCACACCGCCCTCGTAGGCGATGGCGACGCGTGGGCCGTCACCCGCCGCGGCGGCGTCGGTGTCGGTGTCTGCGGCATCGGTGTCTGCGGCGCCGGACGGCGCGGCGCATCCCGACAGCAGGACGGCTGCGATGCCGGCGGCCGGGTCTCCGCCGACGGCGAGCACGGCGCCGTCCGCGCAGCCGACGACGACGCCGACGGCCGTGGCGATCGCGCCGGCGGCATCCGCGCATTCGATCCGCTCCCCGGCGACCCCGTCGGCGTCCACGATGCGCAGTGCGTGCGCGAGGCCGGAGGCGTCGGGTTCGGTGACGGCCGCACCCTCGGCGAGCGGGACGACGAGCCCGGTGTGCGGCGCGACGTCCATGCGGAAGAGCTCGGCGATCTCGCCGTCGGCGAGCGCGATCGTGTCCAGCAGCACGGCCTCGCCGTGGAACAGGATGCCGGTGCCGGTCTCGCCGGGGACGACCACCGGCGTGCCGGGGCCGCGGATCTCGCCGATCACGCGGGAGGGTGCGCGGTAGTAGTGGGCGTGGTCGCCGTGGTTCCAGGTGCAGCGCCGGTTCGGACAGTTCGCGGATGCCGTCGCTCGCGCGGGCGGTCTCGCCCCCCTCGGGGCTGCCGCCGCCGGTGCTGCTGTCGCCGGAACCCGGGGAAGCCGCGGCGCACCCGGTGAGCACGAGGACGAGGGCGAGCGCGAGCGCGGGGCGACGGGGCATGCGGTCCTTTCGACGTGCGGGCACGATGAGGGCCTCTAGCAGCTGTTGCGAATGATTATCCTTTTCATCGCGGGGATGCGAAGGGGAACGACAACGGCGGGGCCCTCGCTCGCGGGCCGGCCGGGCGCGGCGGCTCGCGGCGGGTCAGGCGCTGCGGATCGCCGTGCGCGGCGGTTCAGGCGGTGCGGATGACCGCGTGCGGCATCCGCTTCCGCATCACGCGGATGGCCTCGGGGCTGTGGTCGACGAGCACCGCGTCGCGGCCGAGGGCGGATGCCACGGCGCCGGTCGTGCCGGAGCCGGCGAACAGGTCGAGCACGCGGTCGCCCGGACGGCTGGATGCCTGCACGATGCGGCGCAGGATGCCCTCGGGCTTCTGCGTCGGATAGCCGGTCTTCTCCCGGCCGGTGGTCGGCACGATCGTGTGCCACCAGACATCCGTGGGCAGCTTGCCTCGCGCCGCCTTCTCGGGCGTGACGAGGCCGGGGGCCATGTACGGCTCGCGGTCGATGTCGTCGGCGTTGAACACGTGCCCGCCGGGGGTCTTCACGTAGACCAGGATCGTGTCGTGCTTGGTCGGCCAGCGCCGGCGCGACTTGGCGCCGTAGTCGTAGGCCCAGATGATCTCGTTCAGGAAGGCGTCGCGACCGAACACAGCGTCGAGCATGACCTTGGCGTAATGGGCCTCGCGATAGTCGAGGTGCAGGTAGAGGGTGCCGTCGGCGGCGAGGAGCCGCCAGGCCTCCTCGAGGCGCGGCATCAGGAAGGCGCCGTAGTCGTCGAACCGGTCGTCGTACTGGCGCAGCATCTCGCGCACGCGCTCGTACGCATGCCCGTGGAAGCCGTGACGCACCTCGCGCTCGCTCCCGCCGTCAGCCGGCGCATCCTGGGCCGGGCGGCGGGAGGTGATCACCTGGCGCTGCTGGGCGCGGCCGGTGTTGAACGGCGGGTCGAGGTAGACCAGGGTGAACGATGCCGAGGGCAGCGTGCGGGCGACCTCGAGGCTGTCGCCCTGAATGACCTCGACGGCCCCCGGCGCGGCCCCTGAGCCCGTCTCGGACCCTGAGCCCGTCTCGGACCCTGAGCCCGTCTCGGACCCTGAGCCCGTCGAAGGGTCCGCGCCCTCATCGGCGGCGATCACGGCACGCGATGCAGCCATGCCTCGGTCGCGAACTTCGATGCGACGAGCGCCTCGGCGTCGGCGTACTCGTCGGGTGTGATCGTGCCGTCCTCGGCGCCGGTGAGGGAGCGGAAGGTGTCCTTGAAGCGCTCGATGATCTCTGCGCGCGGCAGACCGGTCTGGCTGCGCAGCGGGTCGACGCGCTTGGCGGCAGAGACGGTGCCCTTGTCGCTGAGCTTCTCCCGGCCGATGCGCAGCACCTCGGTCATCATCTGACCGTCGATGTCGTACGACAGGGTGGCGTGGTGCAGCACGCCGCCGTTGGCCAGGCGCTTCTGCGCGGCGCCGCCGATCTTGCCGGTCGGGCTGGCGATGTCGTTCAGGGGCTGGTAGGTCGCCTCGATCCCGACGGAGCGCAGCGCCTGCAGCACCCAGTCGTCGAGGAACGCGTACGAGTCGGCGAAGGTCATGCCCTGCACGAGGGATGCCGGCACGTACAGCGAGTACGTGATGATCTGCCCGGCCGCCATGAGCATCGCCCCGCCGCCGGAGATCCGGCGCACCACGTCGAAGCCGTGCCGCGCGGCGCCCTCGGGGTCGACCTCGTTGCGGTAGGACTGGAACGAGCCGATCACGACCGCGGACTCGTTCCACTCCCAGATCCGCAGCGTGGGGCGGCGCCTGCCCTCGCCGACGCGTGCGGTGAGCACCTCGTCGAGGGCGAGGTTCATCCGCGGCGAGACGGCGTGCTCGTGCACGATCTCCCAGTCGAAGTCGCGCCAGCCCGGGGCGGTGACGAGGGCGCGGCGCACCGCGGTGCCGACCGCCTCCGGGGAGAAGCCGAGCAGCTGTGCGCCGTCGGGGAGCGCCCGGCGGACGGCGGCCGCGATCGTGGCGACATCGGCCTCGGCCGGCATCCCCGTCACCGCGGTGTTGATGTCGTCGAGGGCCGTGTCCGGCTCGAGGAAGAAGTCCCCGGCGAGGCGGAAGTCCCGGATCAGGCCGTTCTCGACCTCGAGGTCGACGACGACGAGCTTTCCGCCTGGGACCTTGTACTCTCCGTGCACGCAGTCCAGCTTAGGCGCGAGGCGGGAAGCGGCGGTCGAGCCAGACGAGGACGTTCGCGCGGACCTCCTCCTGGTTCGTCTCGTTGAACAGCTCGTGCCGGGCATCCGGATAGACGAGCGTCGTGACATCCGTGAGCCCTGAGCGCGTGCGATACGCGTGCGCGAGCCGGTGCACGCTGCGGGGCCCGCCGACCGGGTCGTCGCGGCCCACGAGCAGCAGCACCGGGATGTCCCTGCCGAGGTCGCGGCGCGGCACGCCGTAGAGCCGCGCCGCCTCGACCGGGCCGAAGAGCTTCAACAGGGGCACGTCGGTCGTGAGCGGGTCGTCGGCGAAGGCCCGCCACACCTCGGGATCGCGGGAGAGCCATTCGAAGCCGGTGGCATCGGGCGCCTTCCACCGCGCGTTCAGCGGCAGCGGGTTCAGGTCAGTCGGGGTGAGCAGCGCGGAGCCGGAGAGGATGACCGCGTCGTAGGCCTCCGGATGCCGGTTGAGGAGCTTCTGCGCGAGGAACGACCCCCAGGAGTGCCCGAGCAGCACGAGCGGGAGGTCGGGGTGCTCGGCGCGGATGATCTCCGTCAGCCGCCACACCGCATCGACTGCGGCGCGCAGTCCGCCCTTGCCGAGCCGGCCGAGCCGTTCCGGCCCGCCGTGCTGACGGATGCCGGTGCGGCCGTGTCCGCGGTGGTCGTCGGCGTACACGTGGAATCCGGCGCCGGTGAGCGCCTCGATGAGCTTCGGGTACCGTCCGGCGTGCTCGCCCACACCGTGCAGCAGCTGCACGACGCCGCGGGCGGGCTCCTGCGCCTCGTGCACGTCGTAGACGATCGCGATGCCGTACGCGTCGGTGAACTCCGCTGTGCGCGTCATGCCGACGAGTCTACGAGGGCGCCTGCGCGCTCCCGTGCGCCGTGACGCCGGACGTCAGGGCAGGTACGGGTACGCGGGGTACACGTATCCGGCCGCCCAGAACGGGGTGTACCCGTAGTAGCCGAAGACGCCCTCGTTGTATTCGCGGTCGTTGATCAGCTCCGGGTCGTAGCCGGGTGCCCCGGCGAGCCGTTCCCGGCTCTGGTCGATGCGCACCTCGTCGTCGCGGATGCCGGTGACGGCGTCGACGGGGATGTACGACCGGTGCTCGCCGAGCCCGAGGAATCCGCCGGAGGCGACCACGAGGAACCGCACCTTGTTCTCTTCGGTGTCGACGAGCAGATCCTCCACCTTCCCGATCTCCTCGCCGTCGAGGTCCCTCACCGTCCGACCGCGGATGTCGTCCTCCTCGGCGACCGTGCGGTCGCTGTCCGCGAGGCTCACCAGTTCGTGCTGCGGGGTGTCCATGCTCGCTCCTTCCATGGGTGCGGGGCGGACGCCGGGCGCGACCGTCCGCCCGCACGTTCAGCGTGCCCCCGCGCCGCCGCCTTCGCCATGGGCTGGCGCGACGGTCGCCCGAGGCGCATACTTGCCCCGCCCGGCGGGGTCCGCGTGCTGCCGAGCGGGGGCGCGCACCGGCCGGAGAGGCGCCCGCTTCCGATCCTCGAGAAATTTACTTAGACTGTCTAAGTAATGCCATCCTCGCCCGAAGCCCTCCACGACACCGCCGCCGAGCTGCGCTTCGCGGTGTTCCGCCTCGCCCGGCGCCTGCGCTGCGCCCGCGCCGTCGACGCGATGAGCGACGCACAGCTCGCCGTCCTCGCCGCGCTGCGGATGCACGGCCGCCACACGCTCTCCGCTCTCGCCGAGCGCGAACGGGTCACCGCACCCACGATGACCTCGATGATCAACGGCCTCGCCGAACAGGGGTACGTGGTCCGCATCCCGGACGAGGACGACCGCCGGCGCGTGCACGTCGAGATCACGGAGCGCGGCATCGAGCTCGTCGCCGAGACCATCCGCCGCCGCGACGAGCTGCTCGCCGGCATGATCACCGACCTCGGCCTGGACGAGAACGAGATCGCCGTGCTGCGCGAGGCCAGCGCTCTGATCCGGAGGCTGGCCGAGCGATGAGCGCCATATTCCGATCCTTCCGGTCGTTCAACTACCGCACCTGGTTCCTCGGCGCGGTGGTGTCGAACATCGGCGGATGGATGCAGGCCACCGCCCAGGACTGGGTCGTGCTGACCGAGCTGACCGACAACGACGCCACCGCGATGGGCGTCACGATGGCCCTGCAGTTCGGGCCCCCGCTCGTCCTGGTGAGCATGACCGGCTGGGTGGCCGACCGCTTCGACCGCCGCCGCGTGCTGCTGTGCACGCAGACCGTGCTGATGCTGCTGGCGCTCGCCGTCGCGGTGCTGCTGCTCACCGGCGTGATGACCCTGCCGCTGATGTTCTGCTTCGCCGCGGCGTTCGGCGTCGCGAACGCCTTCGACGCTCCGGCCCGCCAGGCCTTCGTGTCCGACATGGTGAGCATCGAGGACACCTCGAACGCGGTCGCCCTGAACTCCGCCTCGTTCAACATGGCCCGTCTGATCGGACCCGCCGCGGGCGGCCTCCTCATCGTCGCGATCGGCTCGGGTTGGGTGTTCGTCGCGAACGCGGTGACCTTCCTCGCGATGATCGTCGCGCTGCTGCTGATCCGGCGGAACGAGCTCATCCCGCGCGCGAAGCACCGCCGCGCCGGCGGGCTCGCGGAGGGCTTCCGCTACGTGCGCGGACGCAGCGACCTCGTCGTCGTGTTCGTGATGGTGTTCCTGATCGGCGCGTTCGGCATGAACTTCCCCATCTACGCGTCGACCATGGCCCTCGAGTTCGGCCGCGAGGCCGACGGCTACGGCCTGCTCAGCTCGGTGCTCGCCATCGGCTCGCTCACCGGCGCGCTGCTGGCCGCGCGCCGCGACCGCGCCCGCGTGCGGGTGCTCGTCCTCGCCGCCGGCGGCTTCGGCGTGGCATCCCTCGTCTCCGCCGCCATGCCCACTTACGGCACGTACGCGGCGGTGCTCGTGCTCGTCGGCTTCTCCACCGTGACCATGCTCACCACCGCGAACGGGTACGTGCAGACGACGACGGATGCCGCGCTGCGCGGCCGCGTGCTGGCGCTGTACATGGCGGTCATCATGGGGTCCACGCCGATCGGCGCGCCGATCGCGGGATGGGTGGTGGACACGTTCTCCGCGCGAGCCGCGATCACGGTCGGCGGGGTCGCCGGCATCCTCGCGTTCGGGATCGGCATCGGCTGGATGCTGTGGTCGGGACGGCTGCATCGCCGCGACGACGCCCGCTTCCGGCTCACGCTGGACGAGACGCGGCCGCTGTCGGTGATCCGGGCGATGGATCCGGCATCCTTCGACGACCGCACGGCGGCGACCACCCCGATCCGGGTGGAGCGCGAGGACTGACCGGCGCGGTTGTCAAGCACCTCGTACGCTCCGACGCCCCGGGGTAGCGTCCGCGGCATGGACGAGAACCACCACGAGAACACGCCGGGATCGGATGCCGGGCACGGGTCGGACTCCGGACACGGCTCGGAGGCCGGGCAGCGCTCGGATGCCGGGCAGCACCCGCACACGCCGGGTCAGGACCCGCAGGGGTCCGGCGAGCCGAGGCAGGCCGACGGCGCCGAGCGGCCGGCATCCGACGACTCCGCAGCCAGGGGCGGGCCGAGCAGCGAGGGCGCACGCAACGCCGAGGGCGGCGGCGCGCCGCTGGGCGGGGACGCGAACACCGAGGAGCAGCTCGACGCCGACACCGCCGTCGAGGAGGACGCCCTGAAGGCCCTCGACCCCGACGACTCCCCCGCCTGACCCGCCGCTTCGGCGCCGCGATACCGGCACTTTTCGCGACCTGGACGCGGCCGGCAGGCATCCGGGGGCCGGCGGGGCCGGGCTGTCAACCCCCTGCCGCATCCGTCTCGCCGCGCCTACCGTTGCGGCATGGACGAGAACCAGGCGATCCCCGACCCGAACGACCCCGCCCACCGGCAGGAGTTCACCGAACCGGACGAGCACGAGACATCGGCCGCCCGAGCCGACGAGGAGCCCGTCGAGAACGACCCGCAGGGCGCGACGCAGGGCGGCGCGATCCAGGGTGACAGCTCGCACGGCCACTCGCCGCACGGCGCCATCCAGGGCGACGCGAGTCCCGAGCGCGAGGACTGATCCGCGCGAGACGTGCCGTTCTGCACGAGACAGGCCGCTGTTCGTGCCGTCTCGTGCAGAACGCCGAGTCTCGCGGGGCGGTCAGCCCCCCAGCACCACCCGCAGCTGCTCCACACCCCAGTCCAGCTCGGTGGCGCGGATGACCAGCGGCGGGGCGATGCGGATGGTCTGACCGTGCGTGTCCTTCACGAGCACGCCGCGCTCCAGGAGCTTCTCCGCGACCTCCCGCCCGGATCCGCGCGCCGGGTCGATGTCGACGCCCGCCCACAGCCCGGCGATCCGCACCGCCGTGACGCCCTCGCCGACGAGGGTCTCCAGCCGGCCGGCGAGGTGCTCGCCGAGGGCGCGGGCGCGCTCCTGGAACTCGCCGCTCTCCAGCATCTCCACCACGCGCAGCCCGACGGCCGCGGCCAGCGGGTTGCCGCCGAAGGTCGAGCCGTGCTCGCCCGGGCGGATCACGCCGAGGACGTCGCGGTTGCCGACCACGGCCGACACCGGCAGGATGCCGCCGCCGAGCGCCTTGCCGAGCAGGTACAGGTCGGGCACGACGCCCTCCCGGTCGCACGCGAAGGTCTCCCCGACCCGGCCCAGCCCGGACTGGATCTCGTCCGCGATGAACAGCACGTTCCGCTCGTCGCAGATCTCCCGGATGCGGCGCAGGTACCCGTCCGGCGGGATGATCACGCCGCCCTCGCCCTGGATCGGCTCGATCAGCACGGCGGCGGTCTCGTCCGTGATCGCGGCGGCGATGGCATCCGCGTCGCCATACGGCACCAGGTCGAAGCCCGGCGTGTACGGGCCGAAGTCGACGCGCGCCTGCTCGTCGTCGCTGAAGCTGACGATCGTGGTGGTGCGGCCGTGGAAGTTGCCCTCGGCGACGACTATGCGCGCCCGGCCCTCGGTGATGCCCTTCACGCGGTACCCCCAGGCGCGGGCGACCTTGATGCCGGTCTCCACGGCCTCCGCGCCGGTGTTCATCGGCAGCACCATCTCCTTGCCGCACAGCCCGGCCAGGGCCGCTGCGAACGGCTCCAGGCGGTCGCTGCGGAAGGCGCGGCTGACGAGCGCCACGCGACCCAGCTGCTCGGTGAGCGCGGCGACGATCGCCGGATGCCGGTGGCCGAAGTTCACCGCGGAGTACGCGGCGAGCAGGTCGAGGTAGCGGCGCCCCTCCACGTCGGTCACCCAGGCGCCTTCGGCGCGGGCGATCGTCACCGGGAGCGGGTGGTAGTTCTCCGCGACGTGCGGCTCGGCGGCCGAGCCCGTCGACGCGTGCGTGGCCTCCTCGGTCACGGCGCTCACTTTCGCACCCTCCGTCGACTCGCTCCGCTGGGCGCCGCGCAGTTCGAGCGTGCAGCACTTGATGCCGCCGCCGCCGAGCAGCAGCTCGGACAGGTCGACGGTGATCGGGTTGTAGCCGCGCTCGCGCAGCTGCCGCTCGAATCCCTTGGCGCGCGGCGAGATGATCACGTTGTAGCCGTCGCTGGCGGAGTTCAGGCCGAACACGGCGCCGTCCTCGTCGGAGACGAGGATCGCGTCCGGGAACCGCTCCTCGAGGATCGCGCGGCTGGCCTCGTCGAACGCGCCGGGGAGGTAGGCGATGTTCGCCCGCTCCGGCCCGCCGTTCTCCACGCCCTCGACCGGGTCGAGCACGGCGAGCGCGGTGTCCAGGTGGTAGAAGCGCGGGTCGACGAGGTTCAGCGAGACCACCTCACGGCCGAAGACCTCCCCCACCTCGCGGTGGCTGTCGCCGGTGGAGCGGAAGCCGGTGCCGGCCAGGATGACGTCGCCGGCGAGCAGGAAGTCGCCTTCGCCCTCGTTGACCTCCTCCGGCTCGATCGTCTCGAAGCCGTGGCTGCGGAACCACTCGGCGAAGGCCGGGGCCTCGCCCGCGCGCTCGACGAAGCGGAACTTCGGCACGTAGGCGCGACCGTCGATGACGAACCCGCCGTTGGCGGTGTAGACCATGTCGGGGTAGTCGGCCAGCGGTTCGATGAGCTCGACCTCGTGGCCCAGCTCGAGGTACAGGTCGTACAGCTTCTGCCACTGCGCCACGGCCTTGGCGGTGTCGGTGGGCCTGGCCGGCTCCATCCACGGGTTGATCGTGTAGCTCACCGTGAAGTGCTCCGGGCGGCACATCAGATAGCGGCGGTGGTGCGCGATCCGCGCGGGCGCGGTCGTCACGGCGGTCTCAGGCGTCGACATGGATGCTCCTCGGAAACGGATGCGGCGGACGCTGTCCACAGGCCCGGCGGTCCTTCGACCCGCTGCGCGGCGGCGGGGAAGATGCGACTCGGGCACGCCGCGTTCATTCTCTCACCGAAGTCTGTGCATCGCCAGCATCCCGAGGAGCGGACGGGGTCCTGGCGCGCGGGCGTCGGCGCGCCAGGACCCGGTCGATCACTCGTCGGCGGGGTCCGACGCCTGCTGGGGGAGCGTGTCCCAGAACGACGTGTCGGCGGTCTCCACCTCGCCGCTCGCCACGGCGCGGATGGTGCTCTCCAGGGTGACGCGTCGAGATGCCGTACTCGGCCGCGATGCCGTTGCGGGTTCGCGGTGCCGCCGACGTACTTGCCCAGGTGCCCCCAGCCGGTCGGGTCCACGCTGGCGTAGACCACGGCGCCCAGCCGCTTCGAACCTTCCAGCACGGCCGGGTCCACATCGGGGGTGGTCGGGTACAGGATCGACCCGGAGACCAGCGTCCCGTCGACCCGCGACTGCGTGCCCTGGTGGTGCAGGTCGATCATGTAGTCGAGCGGGAAGTCGACGTCGCCCATCGCGCCGTCGGGGTTGAGCATCGGCAGCACCAGGATGTTGATGTCGTCCAGCACGTCGGCCATGCGACCGGTGCCCAGGTGCTTGATCACCTCGAGCTCGAGAGCGTCCTGCCGCGCGTCCTGCGCCTTCAGCTCCTGCACCATCGAGTCGTAGGTGTGCAGGTTCGCGGTGTTGACCGTCTCGTGGCGTTGTAGCCAGGGCAACTCGAAACGGATCCAGGGAAGATACGGCGGTGCATGTCAGATGACGCCGCTGCTCCAGTCGTCCGGGTTGCCGAACCGGTGCGCGGTGATGGTCACCGACTGTTCGTGCACGAAGGGCAGCAGCTCCAGGCGTCCGGCCGAGGTGACCTCGTCGTCGTACACGGCGAGGCCGGGGTCGCCGTTCACGGCCCGGGCGAGGTCGCGGTGCAGGGCGGCGACCGCCTCCCGGCCGCCGATGAGCCGCACGCGCGCGATCGCGGCGAGCGCGGCCGGCGCGACATCCGCCTCGGCGTCGGTCTCGGGCGGGGTGGCGGATGCGGGCTCAGCCGGGGTCTCGTGCCGGCGCGCCATCCGGTCGATCCACTCCGCGTCGGACTCCACGGCCACGAGCACGTCGAGGCCGCCGAGCTCGCGGCGGACGGCGGCGGGGAGTCCCTTCGGCACCGACAGCAGGAAGCGGGCGCCCGAGCGGATGCCGGCGATCACCACCCGCAGCACCTCCTGCAGCGGAGCGTCCGCGGTGGCCCTCAGCGCCACCGGCACCGGCCGGTAGCGGAACAGGTTCCGCTCGACGCCCAGGCGGGACACGTCGCGCACCTGGCCGAATTCGCGGTCCCACACCACGGCATCCGACAGCGCGGACTGCCGCAGCCACTCGAAGGCGTCGAAGTCGAGCGAGGGCTGGGCGGACTCGATGAGCGCGGAGATGCGGCTGTCCAGACCGCGCAGGTGCAGGGTGCTGGAGGACTTGCCGCGCGGACGCGAACGCCACGAGCCCAACCGGATCAGGTAGTTCGCTCCGCCGACCTTGGCCCCCGGCCCCACCGAGGACCGCTTCCACCCGCCGAACGGCTGCCGCTGCACGATGGCCCCGGTGATGCCGCGGTTGACGTACAGGTTGCCCGCCTGCGCCCGATCCAGCCACAACGCCAGGTCGTCGGGGTCCTGGGTGCACAGCCCGGCGGTGAGCCCGAACGGCACGGCGTTCTGCAGGTCGATCGCCCGGGCCAGGGTGGGCGCGTGCATGATGCCGAGCACCGGCCCGAAGAACTCCTCGAGGTGCATGCGCGAGCCGGGCTGCACGCCGACGCGGATGCCGGGGGTCCACAGCCGCCCGCTCTCGTCGCCGGGCACCGGCCGCGGCTTCACCAGCCACTGCTCGTCGCCCTCCAGTTCGGTGAGCGCCCAGGCGAGCTTGCCCTGCGGCCGTTCGATGACCGGCCCGACCTCGGCGCGCGGGTCGGACGGCCAGGCCACGTGCAGCGACCGGGTGGCGTCGACGAGCTGACGGCGGAAGCGCTTGGACCGGCCGACCGGCCCGACCAGGATCGCCAGCGACGCCGCCGAGCACTTCTGCCCGGCATGCCCGAAGGCGCTGCGCACCAGATCGGCCACGGCGAGGTCGAGGTCGGCTGTGGGCGCGATGATCATGGCGTTCTTGCCGCTGGTCTCCGCCAGCAGCGGCAGGTCCGGACGCCAGGAGCGGAACAGCGCCGCGGTGTCCCACGATCCGGTCAGGATCACCCGCTCCACGTCCGGGTGCGCGATCAGCTGCCGGCCGAGGTCGCCCTCGTCGATGTCGACCAGGGCGAGCACGTCCCGCGGGATGCCGGCCTGCCACAGGGTCTCCGCGATCACCGCCGCGCAGCGCCGCGCCTGCGGCGCCGGCTTGAGCACCACGCCCGAGCCGGCGGCGAGCGCGGCGAGCACACCCCCGGCCGGGATCGCCAGCGGGAAGTTCCACGGCGGGGCCACCACGGTCACCCGGGCCGGCACGAACACCGCGCCGGTCACGCCGTCCAGTTCGCGGGCCGTCGCCGCGTAGTACTTCGCGAAGTCGACCGCCTCGCTGACCTCGATGTCGGCTTCGGCGAACACCTTCCCGGTCTCGACCGCGGCGACCTCGATCAGCTCCCCGCGGCGGGCTTCGAGCGCGGCGGCCGCGCGCTGCAGGATCTCGGCCCGCTCCGCCGCCGGGCGGGAGCCCCACCCGACGCTCGCGTCGCGCACCCGCTGCACGGCGCGGTCGAGCATGTCCGGGTCCTCGATGCGGGCCTCGCGCAGGGCGGATGCACCGAGCGCGGCGCCTCCTGCATCGGCATCCGCGATGCGGGCGAGGATGCCCCGCGCCCACTCGCGGTTCGCGGCGAGCGAGGGATCGCTGTCCGGCGTGTTCGCGAAGCCGGGCGCGCCCTCGGCGCGGGCGGCCGCGGCGGCCTCCTGCCGGGAGTAGACCGCGGTCTCCAGGAAGGGGTCCCCGCCGGCATCCGATCCGCGCGAGATGCCGAGCACCGCGCGGGTGAGATCGACGTCGGATGCCGGTGCCGGCGCGACCGGGCGCACCGCCTCATGCACCGGCGCGGTGCGGTCCTGGGTGCGCCGAGGGCCGATCCGCAGGGTGTCGTCAGCGGAACGGGCGACGGAGTCAAGGAAGCGCAGCCGCTCCCGTTCGAACAGCGACGGGTCGTCGGCGAGGTGGAAGGCGGCCGAGAGGAAGTTCGACGGGGAGGCGTTCTCCTCCAGGCGGCGGACCAGGTAGCTGATCGCGACGTCGAACTCGTCCGGACGCACCACCGGCACGTACAGCAGCACCCCGCCGACCTCGCGCGACACGGCAGCGACCTGCGCCTGCGCCATGCCGAGCAGCATCTCGAACTCCACCGCCTCGCGCACGCCGCGCTCCCCCGCGAGCAGCCAGGCGTAGGCGATGTCGAACAGGTTGTGCCCGGCCACGCCGACGCGCACGGCGGCGGTGTTGCGGGGCTGGAGCGCCTCGTCCAAGCAGCGCAGGTAGTTCGCGTCGGTGTCGAGCTTGCTCTGGTACGGCGCCTGCGGCCAGCCGTGCATCACGGCGTCCACCTTCTCCATGGGGAGGTTCGCGCCCTTCACCAGGCGCACCTTGATCGGCGCGCCGCCGTGCTCGACCCGGTCGCGTGCCCACGCCGTGAGCTCGCGCAGCGCGGGCAGCGCGTCGGGCAGGTAGGCCTGGATGGCGATGCCCGCGGACAGGTGCTTCAGCCGCGGGTCCTCGAGGATGCGGGTGAAGACCGCGATGGTGAGGTCGAGGTCCTTGTACTCCTCCATGTCGAGGTTGAGGAAGGTGGGTCCCTGGCTCGCGGCGGTGAGGTACAGCGGCAGCAGCCGCTCCACGGTGGCGTCCACGACCTCGTCGAAGGCCCACAGTGAGATGCGGCTCATGATCGCCGACACCTTCACCGACACGTGATCGACGTCCTCGCGGCGGATCAGCTCGTGGATGCCGTCCAGGCGGCGGCGCGCCTCGGCCTCCCCCAGCACCGCCTCGCCGAGGAGGTTCAGGTTGAGGCGGACGCCGGTGCCGCCGGCCGCGCTCTCGCGGACCCGCTGCAGGGCGGGCCCGAGCTTGTCCGGCCGGGCGTCCACGATGAGGTGGCCGACCATCTCGCGCAGCACGCGCCGGGCGATCGGCACGGTGGGCGCCGGGATGACCGGTGCGACGGCGCCGCCGAGCCGCACCACCCCGCGGAGGTACCAGGGCAGGAAGCCGGGGGCGAGCGGGGCGACGCGCTGCAGGTTCGCGGCGGCGGCGGTCAGGCTCTCCGGCCGCATCACGCCGTCGACGAAGCCGATCATGAACTGCAGGCCGTGCGGGTCGCGGAGCACCTCGGTCAGCCGTGCGGCGGCGGGATCGGCCGGTGTCACGGCCGTCTCCTGCACCCAGCGGCGGGCCAGTTCGACCGCGGCGTCGGCGAGACGCTGCCCCGGTCCGGACGACGACTCCTCTGCCATGTCCCCAGCCTATGCGGGGCATCCGCCGCGGACGCCGAACCGGGGCTCGCGTCGGCGGGGGCGGACTCTATGCTGGTGCCGAGGGAGGTCTGCTCGTGGGGGAGCTCGGCGAGGCGGATGCCGCGAAGCGCGCAGGGTCGGAGGCCCGGGCGACCGCGTGGGTCCGGAAGATGGCCGATCGCGTGCCGACGGGCTGGATCCTCACCGCGGCCGGCGCGATCCGGCCTGCTGTGGGACACCGCCGAGCCCGAGGAGTGCGTGCCGACGCTCGACGGCGAGACGGCCGAGCCGTATCAGCTGGTGCTGCCGTACGTGGTGCCCGAGGACGCCGAGGGGCCGTTCTGGGTCGATGTGGAGCCGCTGTTCGCCGAGTCGCGGTTCGTGCGCTTCACCGTGGATCCGTGACGGCGGTGCGCGGCGACGCGGTCGGCAGGACGCCGGCGGCGGCGGTGATGGCTGCAGCATCCGCCTCCTCCACGGTGACCGGGGCATCCGCATCCGTCCTCGCGTCCTGCGCACGGCGCAGCATGCCGAACGTGGTGTCGTACGCGCCCGCGAGCAGCGCCAGCCGGATCGGCTCGACGATCAGCGGCGGGATCAGGAAGATCACCGGCCAGTACACCGCCCAGAACGCGTGCAGGTCGTGCGGCCCGATCCAGCGGCTCACCCCGTAGCGCAGCCAGGACTCCGCCACGACGACCGCCGTGTAGAGCAGGGCGTACGACGCGATGATCACCGGCCCCGCCCGCCACATCAGCAGGATCGCCCTCCAGATCGGCAGCACGCGGGAGCCGAGCTCGGTGCCCAGGTCGCGCAGCCGGCGCATCACCGGGTTGGGCACCCGGGCGACCCGCTCGCGCATCTGCTCCACGAGCCGGTGCTGGATGGTGAGCTTCTCGGCGACGATGGCCTGGCCGTAGACGACACCGGCGACGGTCAGCCAGGACAGCGGCGCGAGCAGCACGGGACCGGCCTGCGAGATGAGCCAGCCGAGGGCGTCGCCGGCCCAGACGAAGGGCGCGAACCAGCCGGCCACGGCGGCCCGCGCGTCGCCGAGCCACACCATCGCCACCCGCGTGTCGACCCAGGCGGATGCCGCGTCGCTGAGGTCCTTGAGCAGCAGCAGCGAGAAGAACACCCAGACGACCTCGCAGTACACCGCGGCAAGCGAGAGCGCCTTCGGCAGCCGGCTCGACCAGCGTCCCCACGCCCACCGCGCGGCGAAGGCGGCGGCGATGATGAGCACGGTCCAGACGTTGAAGGACAGCTCGAGCACGTTGTCGCCCGGGTCGAAGGTGCGGTCCGTCCCGAGCGTCGCCCCGATCTCCTCCCTGTTCTTCGCCAGCGCCCGCAGCGCGTACGCCTGCACGTCGTCGCGCAGCAGGCCCTGCGCGGCGTACACGGCGAAGAAGGGCAGGATGCTGGCGAGCAGCGCGGTGAGGAAGGAGCGTCGCCGTTCGGCGGCGGACTCGGGCAGCGGGGCGACGCTCTGCAGCGAGAGCAGCCCGTCGCGCAGCACGAGCAGCATGCCGACCAGGCTGATCAGGCGGGCCCGCTCACGCCCAGACGCTCGGTGCGGGCGCCTTCGTGGACGGCAGCGCGGACGCCTCCGCCCAGGCGTGCACCCAGTCCTCGACGCCGGGCACGCCTTCGGGGTGGCCGACCGCGGCGAACAGCTCCTCGTGCGACACCGTGCCGCCGCTGCGGCGCAGCATCCGTGCCCGCACGATCACGCGGGCGTACACCTCGCCGTCCACCACCGCCCGGTGCTCCATGAACAGCGCCTTGTCGTCGTGACCGGTGAACCGGGTCTCGATGTCGAAGCGCTGCCACAGCTCGAGCGACTTGCGGAAGGTGACGGTCTCGCTGGAGACCACGGCGTACCAGCCGCGCCGGCGCATGGCGTCGAAGAGGCCGCTGCGGATGAGCAGGTCCCAGCGGCCGAGGTCGAACAGCGACAGGTACCGGCCGTTGTTCATGTGGCGGAGGATGTCGAGGTCGGTGGGCAGCGTCGTCAGGCGGATGCGGCCCACGTCGGTCACCTCGACGGTGTCGCCGCGGCGGGCACGACGGCGGGCCTGCCAGATCACGAGGAGGGTGCGCCAGATCACGTTCACGAGGCCCGATGGTAGCCATCCGGGAGCGGACGCCGGAATCCGTTGTCGATTCCGCACAGAGGCGGGGGTGTCCGACCCGTCGATTTCACCTCCGCGGCGACCGCGCGTAGAGTCGCGGCATGAGCGCCGAAGCCCAGCCCGACATCATCGTCCGTCCTGTCCGCGATGTGGACGCGGAGGCTCTGGGTCGTGTGCACGCGCAGTGCTGGCACGAGACCTACGACCACCTGATCAGCAAGGCCGCGCTGGCGAAGGTCGAGCCCCGCCGGCTCGCGGAGCTGTGGACGCACTGGGCCGCTCAGGGCCCGCAGTTCAAGATGAGCGCCGCCCTCGTCGACGGCGAGATCGTCGGCTTCGTCGGGTCCGGCCCCGCACGCGATCGGGATGCCCCCGCGCTGCGCGAGCTGTACTTCATCTACCTGCTCGACAAGTGGCACGGCACCGGCATCGGCCAGCGTCTGTTCGACGCGGCGGTCGAGAAGGACGAGCCGCTGTACCTGTGGGTGGCCGAGGACAACCCGCGCGCCCACCGGTTCTACGCCCGCAACGGCTTCCACCTCGACGGCGCGAAGCACACCGAGCCGTTCCTCGGCGAGACGCTGACGGAAGTCCGGTTCGTCCGCTGAGCCGGTGACGACGGCCGGCACCGGCCTCCGTCGCCGGTTCCGGCATCCGCTCGCCGGCATCCGCGCGCCTGAGCGGGCTCACAGTGCGCGGATGATGTCCTCCACGCGCTCCTTGGCGTCGCCGAAGAGCATGTGCGCGTTCTCGCGGAAGAACAGCGGGTTCTGCACGCCGGCGTAGCCCGCGGCCATGGACCGCTTGAACACGATCACGTTCTCCGCCTCCCACACCCGCAGCACCGGCATGCCGGCGATCGGGCTGCCCGGATCCTCCGCGGCGGCGGGGTTCACGGTGTCGTTCGCGCCGATGACGAGGACGACGGAGGTCGAGGCGAAGTCGTCGTTGATCTCCTCCATGCCGAGCACGATGTCGTACGGCACCTTGGCCTCGGCGAGCAGGACGTTCATGTGACCGGGGAGGCGTCCGGCGACGGGGTGGATGCCGAAGCGCACGGTCACCCCGCGGTCCCGCAGCCGGGCGACGAGGTCGGCGACGGGGTACTGCGCCTGCGCGACGGCCATTCCGTAGCCGGGGGTGATGATCACGCTCTGCGCGTTGGCCAGCATCCCCGCCGCGGTCTCCGCGGTGATCTCGCGATACTCCCCCATCTCCAGCTCCGGGGAGGAGGAGGCGGCGATGCCGAACCCGCCGGCGATCACCGACAGGAACGACCGGTTCATCGCCCTGCACATGATGTACGACAGGTACGCACCGGACGATCCCACCAGCGCGCCGGTGACGATGAGCAGGTCGTTGTTCAGCAGGAAGCCGGCGGCGGCCGCGGCCCAGCCGGAGTAGCTGTTCAGCATCGACACCACCACCGGCATGTCCCCGCCGCCGATCGAGGCGACCAGGTGCCAGCCCAGCGCGAACGACAGCACGGTCACCGCGATGAGCAGCCACAGCTGCTGGTCGATCACGAACCACACCGTGAGCACGAGGAAGGCGACCAGGGCGAGCACGTTCAGCACGTTCTTGCCGGGCAGCGTCAGCGGGCGTGAGGAGATCCGGGCGGACAGCTTCAGGTACGCCACGATCGAGCCGGTGAAGGTCACCCCGCCGATGAAGACGCCGATGAAGACCTCGGCGTCGTGGATGCCGGCCAGCGCGGCCGGGATCTCCGGGTGGGCGAGGTGCCCGTTCCAGCCCACGAGCACGGCGGCAAGGCC
This sequence comes from Microbacterium sp. EF45047, assembly GCF_028472845.1. Lineage (NCBI taxonomy): Bacteria > Bacillati > Actinomycetota > Actinomycetes > Micrococcales > Microbacteriaceae > Microbacterium > Microbacterium sp. EF45047. The sequence continues at coordinate 2,287,566 of NZ_CP069429.1, forward strand.
GACGAAGCTGTGCAGCAGGGCGATCAGCTCGGGCATCCCGGTCATCTTCACCACCCGCGCCCGCCACAGCCCGATCGCGGCGCCGACGAGCACCGCGGCACCGAGCAGGGTGAGGCCGAGCGCGGCGCCGGCTCCGCCCCAGGCCCCGGCGATCGTGAGCGCGAGGGTCGCCAGCAGCGCGATCGCCATGCCGGCGATGCCGTAGACGACGCCGTTGCGGGCGGACTCGTGACGGCTGAGACCGGCCAGACTCAGGATGAACAGCAGCGCGGCGACGAGGTAGGCGGCGCCGGCGAGCGCGTCGACGGTCACTTCTGCGCACCCTTCGTGAACATGGCCAGCATCCGGCGGGTCACCGCGAAGCCGCCGAAGATGTTGATGCTCGCCACCAGCACGGCGATCGCGGCGAGCACCTGGACCACGGGGTTCGGGTCGGTGACCTGCAGCATCGCACCGACCACGATCACACCGCTGATCGCGTTGGTGACCGACATCAGCGGCGTGTGCAGGGCGTGGTGCACCTTGCCGATGACGTAGAAGCCGATCACCACGCTCAGCACGAGCACCGTGAGGTGCTGCGGCAGCGGAGGCGGCGCGAACGCGTTCACCAGGAACAGCGCGGCGATGCCGAGCGCGATCAGTCCCGCCCGGCGGCCGGCGGGCATCCCCTTCGGCTCGGGGACCGCGGCCGCGGGCGCGGCGGCGGGCACGGATGCCGGCGGCGTCGCCGCGACCTGCACCGGAGGCGGCGGCCAGGTGATCTCCCCGTCGCGGACGACGGTGACCGAGCGCTGCACGACGTCGTCGAAGTCGATGGCGAGCCGGCCGTCCTTGCCGGGGGTGAGCAGGGCGACGAGGTTGGCGACGTTCGTGCCGTACAGCTGCGACGCCTGCGAGGCCAGGCGCGAGGCGAGGTCGGTGTAGCCGAGGATGATCACGCCGTTCGCGGTGACCACCCGCCGGCCGGGGACGGAGCCCTCGACGTTGCCGCCCTGCCCGGCCGCCATGTCCACGATGACGCTGCCCGGCTTCATCCGCGCCACGTCGGCGGCGGTGATCAGCCGCGGCGCCGGCCGCCCCGGGATGAGCGCCGTGGTGATGATGATGTCCACCTCTGCGGCCTGGGCGGAGTAGAGCTCGGCGGCGCGCCGGTCGTAGTCCGCGCTGGTCGCCCGGGCATAGCCGTCGGTGGACTTCTCCACCTCGACGTCGACCGCCAGGTACTCGCCGCCGATCGAGGCGACCTGGTCGGCGACCTCGGGGCGCGGGTCGGTGGCGCGGACGATCGCACCCAGGCTGGATGCCGCGCCGATGGCCGCGAGCCCGGCGACGCCGGCGCCGGCGACGAGGACCTTCGCCGGCGGCACCTGTCCGGCGGCGGTGACCTGCCCGGTGAACAGCCGGCCGAACTCGTGGGCGGCCTCGATCACCGCCCGGTAGCCGGCGAGGTTGGCCATGGAGCTGAGCACATCCATCGACTGGGCGCGGGAGATCCTCGGCACCGCGTCGAGCGCGATCGCGGTGAGTCCGCGCTGGGCCAGCTGCTCGAGCAGATCCGGACGCAGCGCCGGGGAGAGCAGGGCGATGATCGTGGCGCCGTCGGCGAGCCGGGCGATCTCCGCCTCGGTGGGGGCGTCGATCTTCAGCACGATCGCGCTCGCCCACGCGGTGGCGGCGTCGACGATCCGGGCGCCCGCCTCGCGATACGCCTCGTCGGGATAGGAGGAGCGGTCACCGGCGCCGGTCTCCACGACGACCTCGTAGCCGAGCGCCTGGAGCTTCGTCACCGTCGCCGGGGTCGCGGCCACCCGCGCCTCGTCCAGGCGCTCCTGCACGATTCCGATCTGCGTCACTGCATGTCCCTCCGACGGCGGGCCGGCGGCCGCGTTGGTGCGGCCCTGCTGGGGTCAGGTTATCGACCCGGATGCCGGGAACCATCGTTCTGCCGCGCCGATGACGAGGAAAGAACCCGCGTTCTTGCGGAACAGGGAACCGATACGGCGGCGGTCAGCGCCCGGACACCTGCCCGAAGACCTTGGCGATCGGTGCCAGGACCAGCGGCCGTGCTGCGATCCACCCGACCGCGATGACGGCGAGGGAGGCGAGGAAGACCCAGAACCCGGTCCAGGTGACGGCATCCTGCGAGGCGTACATGTGGTTGAGGTTGCGGAGGAATCCGGTGAGCATGACGAGCGCGACGTGCACGATGATGAACGCGACGAAGTACAGCATCACCGGGAAGTGCACGGCCCGCGCCCACTCGACCGGGTACGCCTTCGACAGCCGCTCCGCCTGCTTCGGCCACAGACCCGACATCCGGAATCCGGTGACCGCGGCGAGCGGGGCCGCGACGAACACGGTGATGAAGTAGGCGAGCTGCTGCAGGCTGTTGTAGTTGTTCCAGCCGTTCTCGTGCGGCCAGTCCAGCGAGACGTACTGCAGGGCGGCGGACAGGGCGTTGGGGAACACCTCCCAGCTGGTCGGCACGATCCGCCCCCAGTGCCCGGTCACGAAGATCAGCACCACGAAGAGTACGCCGTTGATCAGCCAGAGCAGGTCGAGGGCCTGATGGAACCACAGCGTGAGGCTGATCTTGCCCTTCGGGTTGCCCCGCGGCGTCCAGAACACGGTGGGGCGCTTCTCGGAGCGGACCCGGAGGCCCGAGCGGATGATCAGCACGATCAGGAACATGTTGAAGAAGTGCTGCCAGCCGATCCAGGGCGCGAATCCCGGCTCGACCGGGACGGCCGGCTCGTACTCGCCGGGGAAGGCGGCCAGGAAGTCCTGCATGAACGGCAGGCTGAGCAACGCGCGCACGAACGCGACGGCGGCGCCCGCCAGGATGCCCAGGCCCGCGGCCGCGAACAGCCCGGCCAGCGCCTGCGGCCACGTCGGACGCGAGAGACGACCCGCCGGTGCGGCGGGGGCCGCGGGGGCCGCGGGGGCCGCGGGGGTGCGCCGCGAGGCGGCGCCGGGCCAGACGGTGCGGGTGAACGGCAGAGGCGTGGAGACGTCGATCGCCGGGGCGACGGGCGGCGTCGTGGCTCGGGCGGAGGCGGCCGCGACCGGGGCGGCGGTTTCCGCGTCGGCAGCTACGGCCGCGGCGACGAGTCCGGCGGGCGGCCACGGCTCGCCGCCCTTCGTCCTGGGCAGTCCTCGGCGGAGTCGGATGCCAGCCTCGGGCGCGCGCTCACCGGACGCCGAGGGCGCGGGCGCCGGGTGCGCGGAACCGCCGGCCTGCGTTCCCTGCTCCGGGATCGGAGCATCCCGGGTCTCGGCGCGGCCGTCCGCGCCCGGGGCCGCCCCCGCGTGCGCCGACGGCTGCGGGGGCGCTGCCGGAATGTCTGCTGCCACCGAGGCGAGCGCGGCCGGCGGCCACGGCTCGCCGCCGCGCACGCGCGGAAGCCCGCGCCGCAGCGGGATGCCGCCCGTCGCCGACACCGTCTCCGGACGCCCGAGGCCCGGCTCCGCTTCGATCTCCCGATCACCCGCGCCCGGCGTCCCGGGGGTCTCGGGCATCCGTTCCGGCGACGGGGCGACCGGCGGGTTCGCAGCAGCGGGCACGAGTCCGGCGGGCGGCCAGGGCTCGCCGCCCTTCACCCGCGGGAGTCCCCGGCGGATCGCGTCTCGCTGCGCTCGCTCGATCACCGGCGTGACCTACTTCCCTCGCGCCTGCAGCGCCTCGATCAGCTTCGGCACGACGGTGAACACGTCGCCGACGATGCCGAAGTCGGCGATCTCGAAGATCGGCGCCTCGGGGTCCTTGTTGATCGCGACGATGGTCTTGGCCGTCTGCATGCCGGCCCGATGCTGGATCGCGCCGGAGATGCCGAGCGCGACGTACAGCTGCGGCGACACCGACACCCCGGTCTGCCCGACCTGATGCGCGTACGGGATGTATCCGGCATCCACTGCGGCCCGCGACGCGCCGACGGCGGCGCCGAGGGCATCCGCGAGCTGCTCGACGAGGGCGAACTGCTCCTTCGACCCGAGCCCGCGCCCGCCGGCGACGACCTTGGCCGCGCCGCGCAGCTCGGGGCGGGAGGAGGCCTGCTCGACCGCCTCGATCGCTCCGGCGGTCGCCGCGACCGCGCCGGACGGCTCGACCGCGAGCTCCTCCACCACCGGAGACGCCACCGCCTCGGCGCGGGCATCCACCACCCCCTGCCGGACCGTGATCACCGGCGCACCGGACGTCGGCGCCGAGTCCACCAGGAACGCGCCCCCGTACACCGAATGGTGGGCGACGACGCCCTCCTCGTCGCGCGAGACGCCGACCGCATCGACCGCGACGGCGAGCCTCTCGCGCACCGCGAAGCGCCCGGCCACGTCGCGCCCGGCGATCGAGTTCGAGATCAGCACCGCATCCGGCTGCACCCGGCGGTACGCGGCCTGCAGCGCGTCCACGATCGGCACCGTGAGCGCGGCGGGGTCGCCGGGTGCCGTGAGCACCACCTGCGCGCCGGCCGCGGCCGCGGCATCCGTCGCCTCCGGGGTCCCGCCGACGATGAGGGCGACCGGGCCGCCGATCGTCGAGGCCGCGCCGACCAGTCCCGCGGTGCTGCTGGCCGCTCCCCCGGCCGGGTCGACGTCCACGAGCACGAGGATCGGGTTCTCCGGGTACGCCATGTCACACCAGCCTGTTCTGCGCGAGGAACTCGACGAGGCGCTCGGCGGCGTCGCCCTCGTCGACGATCTTGATCCCGGCCGCACGCGGCGGCTTCTCCGACACCGCCGTCATGATGCTCCGCGGCGCCAGCGACGGGTCGGCGGAGACCCCCAGGTCGGCGAGCGAGAGCACCTCAAGGGGCTTCTTCTTCGCCGCCATGATGCCCTTGAAGTTCGGGAACCGGGCATCCGGCAGCGCCTCGGTGATCGAGATGACCGCGGGCAGCGGTGCGGTGACCTGCTGGTTCCCGCCGTCGGAGGCGCGCGTGCCGGTGACCCGGTCGACGCCGATGTCGACGGCGCTGAGCGCCGTCGCCTGCGCGTATCCGAGGTGCTCGGCGAGCATGGCCGGGATCATCCCGCCCGAGCCGTCGGTGGAGAGGTTGCCGGTGATGACGAGGTCGGGTTCGCCGCGGCGGATGGCGGCCGCGAGCACCTCCGCGGTGAGGCCCAGGTCGGCACCGCGGAGCTCCTCGTCGACGACGTGGACGGCGGACGTCGCGCCGATCGCCAGCGCGCGCCGGACGGATGCCGTCGCCGACTCGGGCGCCATGGACAGGGCCACCACCTCGGTGCCCGGGTTCCTGTCGGCGTGGGAGAGGGCGACCTCGAGCGCGCGCTCCGTGATCTCGTCCAGCACGACCTCGCCGGCCGTGCGATCGGCCAGTCCGGTCTCGAGGTCGAGCCTGCGGTCACCGTAGGTGTCGGGGACTTCCTTCACCAGGACGTAGATCTTCATCGACTGCTCCTCACGCCGCCTCCGAGTCTATCCGGGTGGGACTCGGTTTCACGCCGAACGATCCGCCGGTTCCGGGGCCGCGAACGGTACCGTAGAGCCGTGGCCCGACCCCGCCCGCTGCCCATCGATCCGCTCGCCGAGGCGAAGCGCCAATGGGTCGCGCACGGGTGGACGAATGCCGCGGACGGCATGGCCGTGGTGATCTCGGTGATGCGCGCCCAGCAGCTGCTGCAGGCGCGGGTGGATGCCACGCTGCGACCGTTCGGGCTCACCTTCGCCCGGTACGAGGTGCTGCGGCTGCTCGCGTTCAGCCGCGCCGGCCGGCTTCCCCTGTCGAGCGTGGTGGCGCGGCTGCAGGTGCATCCCACGAGCGTGACGAGCACCGCCGAACGGCTGGTGCGCGACGGGCTGGTCACGCGCGAGCCGCATCCGCACGACGGGCGCGCCGCGATGCTGACGCTGACGGATGCCGGCCGCGACCTCGTCGAGCGGGCGACGACCGCCCTGAACGCGGAGGTGTTCGCCGATCCCGGCCTGGACCCGGGCGACGCGGCCGACCTCGTCGGCATCGTCGCCCGGCTGCGCCGCAACGCCGGCGACTTCACCGACCCCCGTCCCCTCCCGGACCCGCTCTGATGCCGGTCCTCGTCGCAGGCTGACGGCGTGGGAGAGCTGCGCATTCACACCGTCCTCGAGCCCCCGGAACCCGTCCGCCAGATCCCGTCTGCTCGGGGCGGCTGTCAGTCGCCGTCGTAGACGTAGTGGTCGAAGCGCGCGGGCACGTGCATCCGCTGCCAGGCGAGCTCCTCGTCGCGGCGGGAGCGGTCGTGCGGGAACGCCTTGGCCGTGTACCGCGGAACCTGCCGCGCGTGGCCGGCCATGTGCGCGACCGCGGCGGCCTGCCCGCACACCCGGGCCGCGGCGATCGCGGCCGGGTCGGTCGCCTCCCGCGCGGCGGCGTGGCAGGCGAACGCCTTCTCGCGCACGGCGTCGATGTCCAGCTCGCCGCGCATGAACGCCTGCGCCGCCTCCAGGGCCTCACGCGGGCGGGCATCCGACGGCCGCTCGGCGAGGAACAGCGGGAGCAGCCGCTCGGCGCACGCCACCGTCCATTCGACGAGCTCGCGGCGATCCTCCACGGGAAGCGTCAGGTCGGCGTCGTCGGGCAGCACCTCGGTCACCCCGTTCATCGGTGCGTGAAATGAGGGGGGCGCTTCTCGCGGAAGGCGGCCATCCCCTCCTTCTGGTCGGCGGTGTCGAACAGCGCGGCGAACGCCTGCTTCTCGTGCGCGAGCCCGTCGGACAGGAACGTCTCCATCGCGGCATCCAGCGCCGCCTTCGCGGCGTACACCGACGGCAGCGACTTCGATGCGATCGTCTCGGCCAGCTTCGCGGCCTCGTCCAGCAGATCGGATGCCGGGACGACGCGCGAGACCAGGCCGATCCGCTCCGCCTCCTCCGCGCCGATGAGCCGGCCGGACAGGATGAGCTCGGCGGCCTTGTAGTACCCGACGGCGCGGATGAGCCGCTGCGTGCCGCCCATCCCGGGGATCACGCCGAGGTTGATCTCGGGCTGACCGAAGGTCGCGGTGTCGGCGGCGAGGATGATGTCGCACATCATCGCCAGCTCGCATCCGCCGCCGAGCGCATACCCGGACACGGCGGCGATCACGGGGGTGCGGACCGCGGCGAAGTCGCTCCACGCGCCGAAGTGATCCGTCGCGAGCATCTCGGCGGCGGTCTTCGACTCCATCTCCTTGATGTCGGCGCCGGCGGCGAACGCCTTCTCGGACCCGGTCACCACGATCGCGCCGATCGCGTCGTCCTCGTCGAAGGCGACGGCCGCGGCGGCGACCTCCTCCGCCACGGTGCGGTTCAGAGCGTTGAGGGCCTGCGGCCGGTCGAGGGTGATCCACCCCACCCGTTCTCGTCGTTCGGTCCGGATCGTCTCGTACTCGGTCATGTCGCTCCCTCCACCGCAACGCCGCGGCAGTACCAGTATTCCCCACGGTTTGGGGCGGATCTTCACGTTCGGGGCGGCACCGCGCCGCCCCGAACGTGAGAATCCGCCCCAAACGAGAGTGGCGGGGGGGAAGTCAGACCTCGCTGTCGCGGATCTCGGTGATGATGCCCGAGAAGTCGCGCGCAGCGCCCTCGCCGGAGGCGTAGGCGGAGTAGATCTCCTGGGCGAGGCGGCCCATCCGAGCATCCGTCGAGGTCTGCTCGATCGCCTGCAGCGCGAGCCCCAGGTCCTTCGCCATCAGGGCGCCGGCGAAGCCGGGCTGGTAGTCGCGGTTCGCGGGACTGGTGGGCACGGGACCCGGCACCGGGCAGTTCGTCGTCAGCGCCCAGCACTGACCGGATGCCTGCGACACCACGTCGAACAGCACCTGATGCTCGAGCCCGAGCCGCTCCCCGAGCACGAACGCCTCGGCCACCGCGATCTGGGTGACGCCGAGGATCATGTTGTTGCACACCTTGGCCGCCTGCCCGAGGCCCGGCCCGCCGCAGTGCACGATCCGCTTCCCCATCGCCTCCAGCAGCGGCAGCGCCTCGGCGAAGTCCTCGTCGGACCCGCCGACCATGAACGCCAGCGTCGCGTTCTCCGCACCGACGACGCCGCCGGAGACGGGCGCGTCGATGTTGCGGTGCCCGGCCGCCACCGCCATCTCGTGCGCCGTGCGCGCCTCGTCCACCGCGATCGTGGACGACTCGATGAACAGAGTCCCGGGCCTGGCCGCGGCGAGCAGCCCGTCCCGGTACGCCTCGATGACGTGCTTGCCGGCCGGGAACATCGTGATCACGACGTCGGCATCGGCGACCGCATCCGCCCCGCTCTCCGCGACCGGGATGCCGGCCGCCCGCGCCGCCTCGTCCGCGGCCGGCACGACGTCGTAGCCGAGCACCTCGTGCCCCGCCTTCACCAGGTTCTTCGCCATCGGCAGGCCCATGTGGCCGAGGCCGAGGAAGCCGATGCGGGTCATGATCCGCTCCGCATCGACGCGGAGCCCGCGGGACGCAGCATCTCCCGCCCGACGATGAGTCGCATGATCTCGTTCGTCCCTTCCAGGATCTGATGCACGCGCAGGTCGCGCACGACCTTCTCGATCCCGTAGTCCTGAAGGTACCCGTAGCCGCCGTGCAGCTGAAGGGCCCGGTTGGCGACGTCGAACCCGGCATCCGTGGCGAAGCGCTTCGCCATCGCGCACCGCATCGTGGCGTCCGGCGCCTTCTCGTCGACCGCCTGCGCGCCGTCGCGCGCCATGAGCCGCGCGGCCTGCAGGTCGGTGCGCATGTCGGCCACCGCGAACAGGATGGACTGCTTCTCGGCCAGCGGCTCCCCGAACGCGACCCGCTCGTGCACATACTGCACCGCGCGGTCGAGGGCCCACTGCGCACCGCCCAGTGAGCAGGCGGCGATGTTGAGGCGTCCGCCGTTCAGCGCCGACATCGCGATCGCGAACCCGCGCCCCTCCTCGCCGAGCACGGCCGATGCCGGCACCCGTACGCCGTCCAGGATGACCTGGCGCGTCGGCTGCGCGTGCCAGCCCATCTTCTTCTCCGGCACGCCGAAACTGAGGCCCTCGGCGTCGCCGGGGACGAGGAACGCGGTGATGCCCTTGGCGCCCGAGCCGGGCTCGCCGGTGCGGGCCATCACCACGTAGACGGCGGCCTCACCCGCGCCCGAGATGAACTGCTTCACGCCGGTGAGCACGTACTCGTCGCCGTCCCGCACCGCGCCGGTGACGAGGGCGGCGGCATCCGACCCCACCCCGGGCTCGGTCAGGCAGTACCCGCCGAACTCGGCCATGGCGGTGAGATCCGGCAGCCAGCGGGCGCGCTGGGCGTCGTCGCCGTAGGTGTCGATCATCCACACCACCATGTTGTGGATCGAGATGTACGCGGCCACGGCGGGGTCGGCCTTCGCGAGCTCCTCGAAGATCGCGACGGTGTCCACGCGGGAGAGCCCGGAGCCGCCGGACTCCTCCCGGACGTAGACGCCGCCCAGGCCGAGCTCGCCCGCCCGCCGGAGCGCCTCGCGCGGGAAGGTGTGGTGCTCGTCCCAGTCCAGGGCATGCGGGGCGAGCTCGGTCTCGGCGAAGTCGCGGACCGCGGCGAGGATCGCCTCGCGCTCCTCGGTGCTGACGGTGGGGGTCATGGTGTCTGACATCGCGTCTCGCTTCCCTCGCTCAGTGACCGAAAGTCGGGATGACGAAGCTGGCGCCCTCACGGACTCCGGAAGGCCACCGGCTCGTCACCGTCTTCGTCTTCGTGTAGAACCGGAAGGCGTCGGCGCCGTGTTGGTTGAGGTCGCCGAAGCCGCTGTTCTTCCAGCCGCCGAACGTGTAGTACGCGATCGGCACCGGGATCGGCACGTTCACGCCGACCATGCCGACGTTCACGCGCGCGGCGAAGTCGCGTGCCGCGTCGCCGTCGCGGGTGAAGATCGCGACGCCGTTGCCGTACTCGTGCTCGGATGCCATGGCGAGGGCCTCCTCGTAGTCGCCGGCGCGGGCGATCACGAGCACCGGGCCGAAGATCTCCTCGCGGTAGATCGCCATCTCGGTGGTGACGTGGTCGAACAGGGTGGGGCCGAGGTAGAACCCGTCCTCGTGCCCGTCCACCGTGAAGCCGCGGCCGTCGGCGAGCAGCGTGGCGCCCTCGTCGATGCCCTGCTGGATGTAGCGCTCGACGCGCTCGACCGCGGCGCGGGTGACCAGCGGGCCGTAGTCGACACCATCGGCGAGGGACGGACCCACCTTCAGCTCGCGGACCCGCTCGACGAGGTTGGCGGCGAGCGCGTCGGCGGTCGCCTCGCCCACGGGCACGGCCACCGAGATCGCCATGCAGCGCTCGCCCGCGGAGCCGTATCCGGCGCCGACGAGCGCGTCGACGGCCTGGTCGAGGTCGGCGTCGGGCATCACGATCATGTGGTTCTTGGCCCCGCCGAAGCACTGCGCGCGCTTGCCGTGCGCGGCCGCGGTCGCGTAGATGTACTCGGCGATCGGGGTGGAGCCGACGAAGCCGACGGCCTGGATGCGGGGATCGGTGAGCAGGGTGTCCACAGCCTCCTTGTCGCCGTGCACGACGTTGAGGACGCCGGCGGGCAGCCCCGCCTCGACGAACAGCTGCGCCAGCCGCACCGGGACCGAGGGGTCGCGCTCGCTGGGTTTGAGCACGACCGCGTTGCCCGCGGCGAGCGCGGGACCGGCCTTCCAGAGCGGGATCATCGCCGGGAAGTTGAACGGCGTGATCGCGGCGACCACGCCGAGCGGCTGCCGCATCGAGTACACGTCGATCCCGGCACCGGCGCCGGTGGTGTACTCGCCCTTCAGCAGGTGCGGTGCGCCGATCGCGAACTCCACCACCTCCAAGCCTCGCTGGATGTCGCCCTTGGCATCGGCGAGCGTCTTGCCGTGCTCGCTGGAGAGCAGCCGGGCCAGCTCCTCCATGTCGCGGTGCACCAGCTCTACGAAGCGCATCAGCACGCGGGCGCGCTTCTGCGGGTTGGTGTCGGCCCAGGCCGGCTGGGCGGCCTCGGCGACGCCGATGGCCGCGGCGACGTCGCCGCTGGACGCCAGCGGCACTCGGGCCTGCACCGCACCGGTGCTCGGGTCGAAGACGTCGGCGAAGCGGCCGCTGTCCGGTTCGATCAGTGATCCGCCCACGAAATGCGGGATGGTACTAGTCATTCTGCTGACACTCCTCCGTGCCGTCATTGGCACAGTGACAGAATACTCGGGCATCCGTGCAATTGCTAGGGCTTCCTACTATCGGACCAGGCGCGGTCGGCGGGGCGGATGCCGGCGCCGCCGCGGCGCTCCCAGACCAGCACGATCTGGGCGTTCCCGGTCACCGCCGAACCCCGGGCGCTGTGGAGAATCCGCGGAACGCGCCCGGCTGTGCAGGATGAACGCCCGGCTACCCCTGCGCGTCCACGAGCACCGCGACGGAGCGGGCCGGCACGGTGACCGTGCCGCTCGCCGCGTCCCACGTGGTCGCCGTGACCACGGCATCCGCTCCCTCCGCCTGCGCGGGAGTGAGCGCGAAGTCGCGTCCGGCGAGCGCGCCGACGGTCTGGGCGACCGGTTCGGGCGAGGCGTTGAACACCACCAGCGCGCCGTCCAGCTCGGGGTCGACGTCCTCGCCGAGCAGGTCGTCGATGAGCATCACGATGACGCCGGGCGTGGCATCCGTCCCGCCGTTCGGGAACGACACCTTCTGCGCGATCAGCTCCGCGGAGCCGAGCCGGAGCAGGTCGACCTCGCCGCGCACGCGCAGCAGATCGAGAGCGGATGCCTCGGCCGCGGCGATGTCGGCCGGTGCCGGCTTCAGCGCCGGGTCCGCCAGCAGCGGCGCCATGACCGGCCACTTCTCGCGGTTGTCCGCCGCCGGCGGCAGCCCGGAGCCGAACGTGGACTCCTGACCGGTCCAGTCGATGCGGTTGAACCAGTCGCCGGAGTTGTAGCTGTTGCGGTCGAGGGACTTCGAGCGCAGCAGCTCGGTGCCGGCGTGCCAGAACGAGGGCGACTGCGACAGGGTGACGGTCGCGAGAGACAGCGTGTTCATCCGCACCCGGTCGGCCATCGGGGTGTCCCGCGGGAGCTTCAGCACCGACAGGTCGTACAGGGTCTCGTTGTCGTGCGCGTCGACGTAGTTGATCACCTCGTCCGGGTGCTCGGCGTACCCGGCCGGGGAGCCGCGGTAGTCGATGTCCTCGCCCGCGGTGGTCCGCCCGTCGCTGGTCGTGAACGCGTAGTCGCGGAGGTTGCCGGCGAGGCCGAGCTTGACCAGGTCGGTCTCGTGGCCGAGGTCGGCGAGCGCCTGCTCGACGGTGCCGTTGATCGGGTCGCCGTTCGGGTCGGTGCCGAGCCCGGTGCCGAAGCCCTGCCGGAAGGTCGACGACGAGTCGACGGGGCTGCCGCCGTGCACGGCGTCGCGCAGCCGGTCGTTGAAGGTGCCGATGCCGGTGCCGGCGAGCTGGCCCTGCACGGCCTGCTCGAACAGCGCGTTGTTCGCCACCTCGCCGAAGTTCCAGCCCTCGCCGTAGAGGTAGACGGCCTTTCCGTCGACGCCGTCCCTCTTCACGGTGAGCGCGTCCAGCGCCTCGCGGATCGCCCGCATGTTGCCGGTGGAGTGGTGCCCCATCAGGTCGAAGCGGAACCCGTCCACCCGGTAGTCGCGGGCCCAGGTCACGATCGCGTCGACCATGAGCTTCTGCGCGGCCAGGTGCTCGGTGGCGACGTTCTGGCAGCACGTCGAGGTCTCCACCGCGCCGGCGGCGTTGAGCCGGTGGTAGTAGCCCGGCACGACCCGGTCGAGCACGGAGCGCTCGCCCTGCCCGGACTCGGCGGTGTGGTTGAACACGACGTCGAGCACCACCTGCAGGCCCATGCCGTGCAGCGCGCCGACCATGGAGCGGAACTCCGCCACGCGGGCGCCGCCGTCCGGGTTCACGGCGTAGGAGCCCTCGGGGGCGAGGTAGTGGAACGGGTCGTAGCCCCAGTTGAAGCCGTCCTGGTCGGCGACGGCCTGGATGCACTCCTGCTGGGCGGTGTCGGCCGGCCCGAACGAGGCGAGGTCGCAGGCCGGTTGCGCCTGGGCCGCGCGGTCCTCCTCGATGCTGGCGATGTCGAAGGACGGCAGCAGGTGCACGGTGTTGATGCCGGCATCCGCAAGCTCGCGCAGCTGCGCCGTGCCGGCGCTGTCACGCGCGAAGGCGCGATAGGTGCCGCGCTCCTCCGCGGGAACCGTCTCGTCGCCGATCGAGAAGTCGCGGATGTGCAGCTCGTAGATGGCGCGGTCGACGTTGCGCTCCACCGCCGGCGCCTCTGCCCTCCGCCACTGCTTCGGCTGCCACTTCTTGTCGTCGAGGTCGATCGCGACGGCGCGCTCGGAATCGACCGTCAGGGCGACCGCGTACGGGTCGGTGACGAGGTTCGTCTCGATCCGGCCGGTGGCCGGGGCGTAGACGACCACCTCCCACAGGTATTCGTCGCCCTTCAGGCCCTTGCCGCCGGTGACCTCCCAGACTCCGGATGCCGCATCGCGGGCGGCCTCGTGACGGACCGGGTCGCCGTCGGCGCCGGCCTCCCAGGTCAGCAGCGTGACGCTCTGGGCGGTGGGCGCCCACAGCCGGAAGGCGGGCCGCTTGCCGTCGAAGCTCACGCCGAGCTCGACGTCCTCGAGCGCGGCCGCAAACAGATCGTCGAGGACGCCGGGGATCTGCACGCCGGTGAACGCCGTCAGCGCGCCGGACGTGTCGCGCTGCGCGACGGCGAGCCGGGTGCGCAGGAGCGCGGCGGCGTCGGCATCCGTCACCCGCAGCGCGAGGTAGCCCTCGAGCGCGGGGAAGCGCGCGAGCTGCTCCTCGGTGAGCCCGCCCTCCACCACCTCGAGCGGGATCGGGTCGGCGCCGGTGACCTCGCCGTCGACGACCTCGAGGGCGGCGTCCGCGGAGGAGTACAGCTGGTAGGCGGCGCGGTCGATGGATCCGAGGTTCGCCGGCCAGGCGATGGTGGTCTCGTCGATCCAGTGCGCGCGCTGCTCGCCGGTGCCGGGCAGCGGCGGGTCGGCGCTGGTGATCTCGAGGATGTGGGTGGCGAGGGTGTACCGGAAGCTCGTGACCTTGCCCTCGGTGGCGCTGAACGAGATGTTCGCGCCGTCGCGGACGCCGTCGGCGCCGTAGTTCTCCGCCCAGCTCAGCCCGTGTGCCGCCTTCACCTCGTATGCGCCGGTGGGCAGGTCGTCGGTGGAGAACTCGAACACGCCGTCGCGGTCGGCGTCTGCCATCAGCGTGGCCAGGCAGTCCGGCGCCCAGTCGCCGGCGCAGCCGAGCTCGCTCTGCAGCGAGCCGGGGAGCGTGACGATCGGGCCTTCGGCGGTGGACTGCACGATGTTGGTGCGCGGGTCGAAGTAGAAGGTGATCGGGCCGCCGGCGTGGCTGATGACGATGTTGGGCCCGTCGGGCACGCCGTTCGCACCGTAGTTGATGCTCCAGCTGCCGTTGACGGCGACCTTGTACTCGTAGTCGCCGGCGGGCAGGTCGAAGGTGCCCGCCCACACGCCGTCGGCGCGCAGGGTGAGCTTCGCCTTCTCGCAGGCGGGGTCCCAGTCGCCGGCGCAGCCGAGCTCGGAGTTCAGGCTGCCGGGCACGGTCACCATGTCGATCGGCGACTCCGGCTCCTCGCCGGGCGTGAGGGTGACGGCGTTGCCGACCGAGGCGTACGTGGATGCGGCGGCGCGGTTGCCGGCGGCATCCGTCGTCACGGCGCGGTACTCGAGGAGGGTGCCGCTGTCGAGACCGCGCACGTCGTGGAAGACGCGCGGCTCGGTGTCCTCGGCGGTGCCGAGCGGATGCCACTCCTCCGAGCCGACGACGCGCCAGGCGAAGCTGGTCTGCGCCCACTGGTCGGCGATGTCCGCCTGCACCGGGGTCTGTCCGGTGACGCCGGCCCCGGCGGTGGGCACGGCTACCGTGACCGGGGCCGCCTGGGCGGGCGCGGTGACCGGGGCATCCGCCTTCCACACCACGGCGGACAGCGCCGGCACCGTGATCGAGGTCGCCGCCCCGGCGTCGGTGGCGATGGGGGCGGCGTCCCCGTAGAGCACGGCGTAGGACGCCTCCGCGGTGAGCGTGGTGAGGTCGACCGTCTGTGCGCTGGTGGCGTTGTTCACCGCGACGAGGTACTCGACCTTCTCCCCGGCGTCGACGCGCGAGAACGCGTACACGCCCGGACCGGATGCCGCGTACCGCTCGATCTGCGCGCCGGCGTCCAGCGCCGGGTGCGCCTCGCGCAGGGCGGACAGGGTCGCGATGTGCTGATAGAGCGGGGCGTTCGTGTGGTACCGGTCGACGGAGCCGGCCTGCTCGCCGGTCACCAGCGCCTGGTTCGCGTACTCGGCGACCTCGGTGGCGAACAGCGTCTGACGGGCGTCCTTGTCGCCGCCGGGGCCGGCGAAGCCCTGCTCGTCGCCGTAGTAGACGACCGGCTGGCCGCGGCTGAGGAACATCAGCTCGTGCGCCAGCTCGTCGCGCGCCAGCGGGGCATCCGTCGAACGCAGGAAGGAGCCCACGCGCCCCATGTCGTGGTTGCCGAGGAAGGTGGGCAGGGCCGTGGCCGACGAATCCGGCGTGGTGTACCGGTCGTCCCCCGCGAAGAGGGACTGCAGCCCCTTGGCGGAGTTGCCGGAGGCGTAGCTGACCGCGGAGGACTGGAAGGTGAAGTCGAGCACCGAGTTCATGTCGGTGTCGCGGACGTACGGGGCGAGCTTGACTGGGTCGGCGTCGTAGACCTCGCCGAACATGAAGAAGTCGTCGTTGCCCTGAGCGTGCGCGTAGTCGAGCACCTCGCGGGTCCACGTCTCCCAGAACTCGAAGTTCACGTGCTTGACGGTGTCGATGCGGAAGCCGTCGATGCCGAGGTCGATCCAGTCCTGGTAGACGTCGACGAAGCCGTTCACGACGGTGGGATGCTCGGTCATCAGGTCGTCGAGACCGTCGAAGTCGCCGTAGGTGACCGACTCGCCGGTCCAGGTCGAGTTGCCGCGGTTGTGGTACAGGGTCGGGTCGTTCAGCCAGGACGGCACCTTGAGCTCGCGGTCGGCCTCGGCGATCTCCGGCGTGTACGGGAAGCTCGTGGCCGGGTCGAGGGCCGGGAAGGCGCCGCTGCCGGCGTGGTCGGCGGGATCGAATGGCGTGCCGCTCGCGTCGGTGTACGGGCGGGTCGCCTGGTCGATGTAGGAGTACTGCCCCTCGGCGTAGTCGATGACATCGGCGGTGTGGTTGGTGATGATGTCGAAGTACACCTTGATGCCGCGCGCGTGCGCGTCGTCGATCAGCGCGGCGAGCTCCTCGTTGGTGCCCAGATGCGGGTCGATGCGGGTGAAGTCGGTGACCCAGTAGCCGTGGTAGCCGGCGGATGCCGCGTCGCCGGTGCCCTGCACGGGGCGGTTGGCGAAGCTCGGGGTGAGCCAGATGGCGGTGGTGCCGAGACCCTCGATGTAGTCCAGGTTCTGGCGGAGGCCGGCGAGGTCGCCGCCCTGGTAGAAGCCCTTGTTCGTCGGGTCGAAGCCGGTGACCAGCCGGTCGCCCTCGAGCCCGCCGGTGTCGTTCGCGGCGTCCCCGTTCGCGAACCGGTCGGTCATCACGAAGTAGAACTGCTCGCCGGCGCCGGGCTGGCGCACCGGTGCGGCAGCGAGGGCGTCGTCGTCGGAGGTGTAGCCGCCGCGAAGGTCGGACACCTCGACGCCGACCCGCTTGATCGTGTCGTCGAAGGTGAAGCGGAGGGTGGCGGGCCCGGCGATCGTGAGCGGGATGTTCTCACCCCCGCCGTCGAGGCCGTAGGACTCGTCCCAGCTGTCGTTGAGCGCGACCTTGTACTGGTAGCTGCCGGCGGGCACCTCGAACGCGGCGGAGTACACGCCGGGGGCTCCGGTGGGGGCGAGGTCGGTGGCGGCGCAGTCGGGCGCCCAGTCGGCGGGGCAGCCGAGCTCGGACTGCAGGTCGCCGACGAGGGCGACCGTGCGGTCGGCGGCGGCGGCCGGCGCGGGCGCGGCGGCGCCGAGGAGGGATGCGGCGAGCGCGCCGATGGCGAGCAGGGCGGCACGGCGTGAGGCTGTCGTCTTCGACACGGGTTCTCCCTGGGGGCTGGGGAGGGCACGGCGGCGTGCCCGGATCGCTGTGGGCGACGGTAGCAGGGGCGACGGACGTCGTGCAAGCGTTTGCAGAAAGTTTGGCGGCGATGCGGACGAGGCCGAGGATTCTCGGGCATCAGCTGGGCAAACGCTTCCAGTCCGCGGTGAGGGCGACGGACCTTCACCCCGGGTTCACCGCGCGGCCACCTCCGGCCCGTAGAACAGTGACTGCGCGAACGAGGCCTCAGACCGGATCGGGTGCCGGATGTCGCGCCGCGGTGAGCCGTCCTGTGCTCCCGCCGCGGTCTCCGACCGCGTGACCCCCGCCGAATCGGGTCGGCGGGGGTCCTCTCTTTCCGGCCGGTCTTTCCGGCCGGCTAGAGGCGCTCGATGATCATCGCGTTGGCCATGCCGCCGCCCTCGCACATGGTCTGCAGGCCGAGGCGGCCGCCCGTGGCCTCGAGGTGGTCGATCAGGGTGCCGAGCAGGCGGGTGCCGGAGGAGCCGAGTGCGTGGCCGAGGGCGATCGCGCCTCCCCGCGGGTTGAGCCGGGCCGGATCGGCGCCGAGCTCGGCCGCCCAGGCCAACGGCACCGAGGCGAAGGCCTCGTTGACCTCGTAGGCGTCGAGGTCGTCGATCGTCAGGCCCGCCCGCTCCAGCACGCGCCGGGTGGCCGGGATCGGTCCGGTGAGCATGAACATCGGGTCGTCGCCGAACACGTCGAAGGCGCGGAAACGGGCGCGCGGCGTGAGGCCCAGCCGGTCCGCGCGCGCCGCGCTCATCATCAGGGCCGCCGAGGCCCCGTCGGTGAGGGGCGAGGAGTTGCCCGGCGTGATGCGCCACTCCAGTTCGGGGAAGCGCTCGGCGAGGGCATCCGTGCGGAAGGAGGCGGGCAGCGCCGCCAGCTTCTCCACGGTCGTCCCATCGCGGACGGTCTCGTCCCCGCGGGCATCCGGCGCCTCGGGGACGGGGATGACCGTGCGGTCGAAGAAGCCCTCGCGCCAGGCATCCGCCGCACGACGGTGGGACTCAGCGGCGTACGCGTCCAGCTGCTCCCGGCCGAGGTTCCAGCGATGCGCGATGAGTTCGGCGCTGACCCCCTGGTTCACCAGCCCCTCCGGGTAGCGCGAGCGCAATCGCGGCGACATCGGCGTGCCGCCCGCGGCCGACGAGCCCAGCGGCACGCGGCTCATCGACTCCACCCCGCCGACGATCACGACGTCGTAGGCCCCGGCGGCGATGCCCTGCGCGGCGAAGTGCACGGCCTGCTGACTCGACCCGCACTGACGGTCGATCGTCGTGGCCGGCACGGTCACGTCCATCCCGGCGGCGAGCACGGCCTGACGGGCGATGTTCATCGCCTGGTCGCCCACCTGGCTGACGCAGCCGAGCAGCACGTCGTCGATCTGCTCCGACTCGAGTCCGTTGCGGCCGAGGATGCTCTGCAGCACGCCCGCCGCCAGATCGACCGGATGCACCGCCGACAGCGCCCCGCCAGGCTTGCCGCGCCCGACGGGCGTGCGGACGACGTCGACGACCACGGCTTCGCTGCTCATGCCCCCATTCTCACCCGCGCAAGCGACGCCGGGGCCGCCGTACGGTGGAGTCATGAGCATCCGATTCCCGCATGGCCCCGTGGTTCCCGAGATCGGCATCGGCACCTGGTTCGTCGGCGACGACCCCGCCCGGCGCGACGAGGAGATCGCCGCCATCCGGGCCGGGCTGGACGCCGGGCTCACGGTGATCGACACGGCGGAGATGTACGGCGGCGGCCGCTCCGAGCGGCTCGTCGGCGAGGCGATCGCCGGGCGGCGCGACGAGGTCTTCCTCGTCAGCAAGGTGCTACCCTCCCACGCGGATGCCGCCGGTGTGCGGCGCGCCGCCCAGGCCAGCCTGGAGCGCCTTGGCACCGACCGTCTCGACCTGTACCTGCTGCACTGGCGCGGCGCGGTGCCGTTCGACGAGACCGTCGCCGCCTTCGAGCGGCTCCGCGCGGACGGCGACATCCTCGCGTGGGGCGTGAGCAACCTCGACCCCGACGACCTCGCCGAGCTGCCCGCCGGGGCGGCCACCGATCAGGTGCTCTACAACCCGATCCGCCGCGGCCCCGAGATCGACCTCCTGCCCCTGCTGCACGCGCAGGGCATCCCGGCGATGGCGTACTCGCCGCTGGAGCAGGCGCGGCTGCTCGACGACCCCGGTCTCGCCGAGCTCGCGGCATCCGTCGACCTCAGCCCGGCGCAGCTCGTGCTGGCCTGGGTCGTCCGCTCCGGGGAGGTCCTGGCGATCCCGAAGGCGGGCTCGGTCGCGCACGCCAGGGAGAACGCCGCCGCGCTCGGGGTCGCGCTGCCCGACGACGTGCTGGACGAGATCGACCGGCGCTTCCCCGCGCCGCGGCATCCGGTGCCGCTGGAGATGCTGTAGCGAAGAGACGCGGGCGCGCCTCGCCGACTCGTATCCGGGCCTACACTCGTATCCGGCCACCCGCCGCCGCATCCGCTCACACCCGAGCCCGCACCCGAGGACCCCACCCATGTCCGAGCCCATCACCGTGTCCATCCGCCGTGAGGTCGATCCGGCCCGCATCGCCGAGGCGACCGTCTGGGTGCAGACCGGCGTGAACCTCGCCAACCGGTACCCGGGCTTCCTCGGCTCCGGCTGGGTGCGGGCGGGCGAGGACTCGCACGTATGGCACATGCTGTACCGCTTCGCGAACGAGGAGACCCTGGCGGCGTGGGAGACCTCGCCCGAGCGCGAGTGGTGGCTGTCGATGGGCGAGGGCTTCGTGCGCAGCGAGCGGACGCAGCGGCGCACCGGCATCGAAGGCTGGTTCGACGAGCCCTCCACCGGCAGCATCCCGATGCCGAACGCCGACCGCACCGGCACGACCGGCGTCACCGTCGTGCACACGCCGCCGCGCTGGAAGCAGGCGGTGTCGATCTGGCTCGGCTTCTTCCCGCTGAGCGTCGCCTTCGCCTACGCCGCCTCCCCCGTCCCGGGCTGGGACGTCCTGCCGCTCTGGCTGCGCACGCTCGCGTCCACGGTCGTGCTCACGCCGATCATGACGTACTGGGTGCTGCCCCGGGTGACACGCATGCTGCGGAGCTGGCTGACCCGGTGAGCCGCCGCGCCGCGCACGGTCTCGGCGCAGGAAAGACGAGAGGATGGTGGCATGGCACTCGTGATGGGGGTCGACAGCTCGACCCAGTCGTGCAAGGTCGTCGTCGTGGACGTCGGGACCGGCGCCGTCGTCCGCACCGGCCGGGCGCCGCACCCGCCCGGCACCGAGGTGGACCCGGAAGCGTGGTGGCATGCCCTGCAGCAGGCGGTGACGGATGCCGGGGGGATGGATGACATCGCGGCGTGGGCGATCGGCGGCCAGCAGCACGGCCTGGTCGCCCTCGACGCCGCAGGCCGGGTGATCCGCGACGCCCTGCTGTGGAACGACACCCGGTCGGCGGAGACCGCGGACGACCTCGTCGGCGAGTTCGGCGCCGGGGAGCTCGCCCGCCGCACGGGACTCGTGCCGGTGGCATCCTTCACCATCACGAAGCTGCGCTGGCTGCGCGACCACGAGCCGGAGAACGCCGCGCGCGTCGCAGCCGTGGCGCTGCCGCACGACTGGCTCACCTGGCGACTGCGCGGCTTCGGCCCTGAGAACCCGGTGCTGGAGGAGCTGGTCACCGACCGCTCGGACGCCTCCGGGACCGGGTACTGGAATCCGGCGACCGGCGCGTACGATCGCGAGCTGCTCGTCGCCGCGCTCGGTCACGACACGGTGCTGCCGCGCGTGCTCGGGCCGGACGAGGCGGTGACGGATGCGGAAGGCCGGCGGGTCGGCCCCGGCGCCGGCGACAACGCCGCCGCCGCGCTCGGACTGGGCGCGGGCCCGGGGGACGTGGTGGTCTCGATCGGCACCAGCGGCACGGTGTTCTCGGTGAGCGAGGCGCCCACCGCCGACGTGTCCGGCACGGTCTCCGGCTTCGCCTCGGCCGACGGGCACTTCCTGCCGCTCGTGTGCACCCTCAACGCCGCCCGCGTGCTCGACGTGACCGCCGCGCTGCTCGGCGTCGACCACGACGCGTTCAGCGCACTCGCCCTCTCGGCATCCGCCGGCGCGGGCGGACTCGTGCTCGTGCCCTACTTCGAGGGCGAGCGCACGCCGAACCTGCCGGATGCCACGGCATCCCTGTCCGGCATGACGCTGGCCTCGACGACCAGGGAGAACCTCGCGCGCGCCGCGGTCGAGGGCATGCTCGGCGGCCTGCGCGCGGGTCTCGACGCCCTGCGCGCGCTCGGCGTGCCGCTGCGCCGCGCCCTGCTCATCGGCGGCGGCGCGCAGTCCGAGGCCGTGCGCGCGATCGCGCCGCAGGTGTTCGGGATGCCGGTGGAGGTTCCCGAGCCTGGCGAGTACGTCGCCCTCGGCGCGGCCCGCCAGGCGGCGGCGCTGCTCTGACCCTTCGTCTCCGGTCTGAGCACCGCAGCAACGGGGGCTGATCGCCGGGCGTCAGACCGCGACGTGCCGCTCGTCCGGTCCGTTGTAGGCCGAGAGCGGGCGGATCAGGGCGTTGGAGGCGCCCTGCTCCATGATGTGCGCGGTCCAGCCGGTCACCCGCGACGCGACGAACAGCGGCGTGAAGGTGAGGGTGTCGAAGCCGATCAGGTTGTAGGCGGGTCCCGACGGGTAGTCGAGGTTCGGGTGGATGCCCTTGCGTGCCACGAACTCGCGCTCCAGGGTGTCGTACAGCTCGGCGACGTCGGGGCGCCCGTAGTGCTCGATGAGCGTGTCCAGCGCCGCCTTCATGGTCGGCACGCGCGAGTCGCCGTGCTTGTACACCCGGTGCCCGAAGCCCATGATCTTGCGCTTGTGGGCGAGCGCCTCGTCCAGCCACGGCTTCACGTTGGCGGCGTCGCCGATCTCGTCGAAGATGTGCAGCACGGCCTCGTTCGCCCCGCCGTGCAGCGGGCCCTTGAGCGCGCCGATCGCCCCGACCACCGCGGAGTACAGGTCGCTGAGGGTCGACGTGATCACGCGGGCCGTGAACGTCGAGGCGTTGAAGGAGTGCTCGGCGTACAGGATCATCGATCGGTTGAACGCGTCGACCACCACCGGGTCGGGCATCTCGCCGAAGGTCATCCAGAGGAAGTTCGCGGAGTAGTCGAGGTCGTCGCGGGGCGGCACGATCTCCTGGCCGCGACGCCGCCGCTGCCCGTACGCGACGATCGCCGGCAGGGCGGCGAAGAGACGGATGCTGCGCGCGAGGTTCTCCTCGGGACTGCCGCCGGCGTTCAGCACCGAGCCGCCCGCACTGGTGTCGGCCGCGCCGATCACGCTCACCGCGGTGCGGACCTCGTCCATCGGATGCGCCTCGAGCGGGATCAGGTCGATCGCCGCCTTCACGTCGTCGGCGAGGGCGCGATGACGGCGCTCCTCGGCGCGCAGCTGCGCCAGCTGCCCGGCATCCGGCAGCTCCCCGTGCCAGAGCAGGTACGCGACCGCCTCGAACGGCTGGGTGCCGGCGAGCTCCTGCACCGGATATCCGCGGTACAGCAGGCTGTTGGTCTCGGGGTTGACCTTGGAGATGGCCGTCGTGTCGACGACGACTCCGGCGAGGCCCTTCTTGATGTCCTCGGGCATTGTGTGCTCCTTCGTTTCGTCTCGTCGCTTCGCGTACCGCTCAACGACCGGAGGGCTTCTCGATCGTGAAGTTGAAGACGCCGGAGTCGAAGTGGCTGTACGACTCGTAGTCGATGAGGTCGTAGAGATCGGCGCGGTGCTGCATCTCGCCGAGGCGGCCGGTGAGGTGCCCCTCGTCGATCAGCGTATCGAGCGCGCGGCCCGCCGCGCCCATCGCCATCCGCAGCAGCGACACCGGCCAGATCACGATCCGCACGCCGGCGTCCCGCAGGCGGTCCACTGGGAACAGCTCGCTCTTGCCGAACTCGGTCATGTTGGCCAGGATCGGCACGTCCACGGCATCCGCCATCGCCTCGAACTCGGCGAGGGAGCGCATCGCCTCGGGGAAGACCGCGTCGGCGCCGGCGTCCACGAGCGCCTTGGCGCGATCGACCGCAGCCTCCATCCCCTCCACGCCGCGCACATCGGTGCGGGCCATGATCAGGAAGTTCTCGTCGCGGCGGGCGTCGGCGGCCGCGCGGATGCGCTTGATCGCGGTGTCCTGGTCGACGACGCTCTTGCCGTCGAGGTGACCGCAGCGCTTCGGGTTCACCTGGTCCTCGATGTGCGCGCCGGCGAGGCCGGCGTCCTCGAGCTCCTGGATGGTCCGTGCCACGTTCATCGGCTCGCCGAAGCCGGTGTCGGCGTCCACGATCGCCGGCAGCTCCGTCATCCGCGCGATCTGCCCGGCCCGTGCGGCGACCTCGGTCAGCGTGGTGAGCCCGATGTCGGGCAGGCCGAGATCGGCGGACAGCACGGCGCCGGAGATGTAGACGCCCTCGAACCCCTTCCGCTCGATGAGCCGCGCCGAGAGCGGGTTGAACGCGCCGGGGAAACGCAGCAGCTCCCCCGAGGCGAGCCGCTCGCGGAACAGCCGCCGCTTCTCGGCCGCGGGGGTGGTCGAGTACAGCATCAGAGTCCTCCTCGCAGCCGGCCGGCGGCGATCCGTCGAGCGTGTCTCAGAATCTGCGGGTTACGCAGCGCGGCTCCCGCAGGTTGTGCGACACACCGCCGTGGCGCGTCACAGAAGACGTCGGATGCAGGCGGGCGAACCCGCACGTTCCGTGACACACGACCGGTTCCACAGCCTGCGGAGAGCATCAGAACAGCCCCTTCGGCGCCGGCGCGCCCTCGAGCACGCCCGCCTTGGCGACGATGGAGAGCTCGGCGACCTCGGATGCCGACAGCTCGGGCAGCCGCTGCACGAGCTCGAGGAACCGGTCGATCTCGGCCGCGTCGAGCACCGGGGCAGCGAGGATGCGGAACTTGCGGATGTAGTCCTCGCGGCCGAACGGGCGGGCGCCGAGCGGATGCGCGTCGGCGACGGCGATCTCGTCCACCACGGTCTCCCCGTTCGCCAGGCGGATCTCGACGCGTCCGCCGAAGGCCTTCTCGGCCGGGTCGGTGGAGTGGTAGCGGCGCGTCCACTCGGCGTCCTCGGCCGTGGTGATCCTGTGCCACAGCTCGACGGTGTCCGGCCGGGCGGCCCGCTCCGGCGTGTACGAGTCGACGTGGTGCCAGGTGCTGTCCTGCAGGGCGACGGCGAAGATGTACGGGATGGAGTGGTCGAGGGTCTCGCGGGAGGCCTTCGGGTCGTACTTCTGCGGGTCGTTCGCGCCCGAGCCGATCACGTTGTGGGTGTGGTGGCTGGTGTGGATGACGATCGACTCGATGTTCGCCGGGTCGCGCAGCTCCGGCCGCTCGGTGCCGAGGCGGCGGGCGAGGTCGATGAGCGCCTGCGCCTGATACTCGGCGGAGTGCTCCTTGGTGTATGTGTCGAGGATCGCCCGCTTCGGCTCGCCCGGGGCGGGCAGCGGCACCTCGTAGGCGGCGTCGGGCCCGTCCAGCATCCAGGCGATGACGCCGTCCTCGCCCTCGTAGATCGGCGACGGGCTGGTCTCGCCGCGCATGGCCCGGTCGACGGCCTCGATCGCCATCTTGCCGGCGAAGGCGGGGGCGTGCGCCTTCCAGGTGGAGATCTCGCCCTTGCGGCTCTGCCGCGTGGCGGTGGTGGTGTGCAGCGCCTGGCCGACCGCCTGGTAGATCGTCTCGACGTCCAGGCCGAGCAGGGTGCCGATGCCGGCGGCCGCGGACGGGCCGAGATGGGCGACGTGGTCGATCTTGTGCTTGTGCAGGCAGATCGCGCGGACGAGGTCGACCTGGATCTCGTACCCGGTCGCGATGCCGCGCACGAGGGCGGCGCCGTCCTTGCCGAGGTGCTGGGCGACGGCGAGGATCGGGGGGATGTTGTCGCCGGGGTGCGAGTAGTCCGCCGCGAGGAAGGTGTCGTGGTAGTCGAGCTCGCGCACGGCGACGCCGTTGGCCCAGGCCGCCCACTCCGGGCTGGTGCGGCGGTCGAGCGCCGCCCCGAAGACGGTCGCGCCGGCGCCCCCCGTCGACACCGGGTGCGAGAACGCCTGCGCCCGCGCGGCGGAGACCGGGCGGCGGGTGAGGGATGCCGCGGCGACGGCGGCGTTGTCGATGATCCGGTTCACGATCATGTCGACCACCTCGGGCTCGACCTCGACCGGGTCGGCGGCGACCTCGGCGATCTTCCAGGCGAGCTGGCCGGGGCGTTCGAGGTTCTCGTCGCTGCGGTGCACGCGGACGTGATGGGTGACGGTCATGCTGCTCCTTCGGTGAGGGATTCGAGGATGCTGTCGAGGGCGTTGTGCAGGTGGACGTGCGTGGCGTGCGCGGCGAGCTCGGCGTCGCGCGCGGCGAGCGCTCCGGCGATCAGGCGGTGCTCGGATGCCGAGGCGGCGAGTCGCTCCGGCTTGTCGCGCGCCATCCGCCGCACCCGCCCGAGGTGGGTGCGGACGGTGCGCAGCGCGGCGGCGATGTAGTCGTTGGCGACCGCGGCATCCAGCGCGGCGTCGAAGCGGGCGATGAGGGCGTAGTAGGCGTCGCGTCCGGCATCCGCACGGAGATCGACACGGGAGAACTCGTCGGCGAGCCCGGCGAAGACGGCGGCGTCGCCGCGCTGCGCGGCGAGCCGCACCGACGTCTCCTCCAGCGCCCGGCGGATCTCGAACAAGGCACGGATGTCGTCCGTGTCGATGCCGGCGACCACGGTCACCCGCGGCGACTGCTGCACGACGAGGCCGTCGGCGGCGAGGCGGCGCAGCGCCTCGCGCAGCGGCGTGCGGCTGATCCCGAGCCGTTCGGCCTGCTCCACTTCGGCGAGCACGGCGCCGGCGGGCAGAGCGCCGGACTGGATCTCCTCGAGGAGGGTCGCGTAGGCGCGTTCACTGGCCGTGAGACGGTCAGCCGCGGTGATCATGCGCTCAGTGTATGCATAATCCCCGGCTCACGCCAGCCCGGGGCGATCTTCGTCCGTTATATGTATACATTCCGCTCGGGGCCCGCCGGGACGGTCGCCTCGGCCGCCGGGATCGCCAGCGGCTCCGGCGCCGTCACCGGGGGTTCGGCATCCGCCACCGCGGGCTCACCGAGCTTCACCATGATCACGCCGGCGAGCACGAGCGCGCCGCCGAGGGCCTGTGCGGGGCCGGGCACCTGCCCGAGCAGCAGCGCGCCGAACACCATCGCCGCGACGACCTCGGAGAGCGCGAGGAACGAGGCCACCCGCGAGCCCAGCATGCGTGTCGAGACGATGCCGAAGCTGTAGGCGAGCGCGGTCGAGAGCACGCCGACGGCGATGGCGGGCACGAACCACGGCACGGTGACGAAGCGGAAGTCGACGTCGGCGGTGGTCCACGCGAACGGGAGCAGGCCGACGGCGGAGGCGACCGTCAACCCGGTCGCGCCGATCATCAGCGCCAGCCCGGCGAGGGCGATCGGCGGCAGTCCGGTGTCCGCGCGTCCGGACAGCACGAAGTAGGTCGCGGCGCCCACCATCGCGCCGAGCGCGAACAGGATGCCGCCGAGGTGCACCTGGGCGCCGGTGAGCACGTCGAGCATGAGCACGAGCCCGACGAACGCCACGACCGCGCCGAGGATGCTGCGGCGGGTGGGCTTCTCGCCGCGGCGCAGCCACAGCCACAGGATCACCGCGATCGGGGCGGTGTATTCGATGAGCAGCGCGATGCCGACATCCATCACGGCCACCGCCTGGAAGTAGCACAGCTGCGCGGCGGTGACGGCGAGCAGGCCGTACAGCACGATCATGCCGGCGTTGCGGCGCACGCTGGCCCAGCGGCCGCGCAGCGCGAGGAGCGTGGGTACGAGCAGCACGAGCGCGGCCACCCACATCCGCACGGTGACGGCCGCGCCCGGCGACCAGCCGGCGTCGATCAGCCCCCGCGCGAAGATGCCGGAGGTGCCGAAGGAGAGCGCCGCGGCGAGCGCGAACAGCACGCCCGCGTTCGCGCCGCGCCGCAGCCCGGGACGACGGATGTCATTGGTGACCCTGCTCATGACATGTGACGCTACTCCCGCGCCATGTAAGATGTCAATGTGATCTTCACCGATGACACCGAGGATGCCCTGAGGGCGGCGGTCTGGCTGGTCAACTCCGCCGAGGACCCTGACACGCTGGTCACCCTCGAGGACGAGGAGCGGTTCCTCACGGCGTACCCGTACACCGGCCGCATCTACCGCGACGCCGCCGAGCTCGAGGAGCTGCGCGCCCTGCGCCCGCGCCTGCGCGCCATGCTGCTCGCCCCGCGCGACGAGATGGTGGCGCAGGTCAATGCCGCCCTCGCCGAGTCCACGCTGATGCCCCAGCTGCGCCGGCATGACGGCCTCGACTGGCATCTGCACGCCGTCGCCGACGACCGCCCGCTCGCGGAGCGCGTGCTGATCGAGACCACGATGGCGCTGATCGACGTCATCCGCGCCGACGAGGGCGGCCGCATCTCGGTGTGCGCGGACGACGGATGCCACGCGCTCGCGCTCGACCTGTCACGCAACCGCTCGAAGCGCTACTGCTCGACCACCTGCGCCAACCGCAACGCCGTGGCGGCCTACCGGGCACGCCGCAGCGCCCGGCACTGACCGGGCGCTGCACGCAAGAGCCGACGGGGCTCAGCCCTCCGGGTTCACCACGCCCTCGAACAGGCCGATGTGGTTGCCGTCGGGGTCGACGATGACCGCCCACGCGCTGGTCTCGGTGATGGGCTGCTTGCCCATCGCGACCGAGCCGCCGGCGGCCTCGGCCGCCGCGATCGTGTCGTCGATCGAGTCCACCTCGACGTACGAGCGCGGCTGGGTGAAGTCGGCGTCGCGCGGGGCGAGCCCGCCGCCGGAGATGCCGTTCGGCGCCTGCCACATCGGGTAGCCCTCGAACCCGGGCATCTCCGCGATCTGCCAGCCGAACAGGCCCGAGTAGAACGCCGTGGCCCTCGCCATGTCGCTCACCGGGATGTCGATGTGGGTGATGTCGCCGTGTGCCATGTCCCTGCTCCTCCCGGCCGCCGGGGTCGGCAGCCGGGGGTCAGTCTGCTCCTCCGCGGAGGGGAGGACAAGAGGCGGGCCGGGTGTCAGCGGCGGTAGCCGCGGTGGTCGGGGTTCGGGACCAGAGCCCAGCCGTCGCCGTCCGCGACCACGAGGTTCTTCATGCCGCCGGCGTCCGAGATCACGGCGTAGTCCTGCCCGGCGTCGGCGGCGTAGCAGAACAGGGTGACGAACGGCTCGTCCCCCACGTTCACGCTGCGGTGGATCCAGTGGCCGGGCACGTTCACGGCCTTGCCCGGGGTGAGCTCGATCGCCGTCGACTGCCCGTCCAGGGTCTCCAGCAGCATCACGCCGTGCCCGCTCAGGCAGTGGTACAGCTCGGCGCGGTCGGCGATGGCGTGCAGGTGCCCGCGGGTGACCGCGAACTCGTCGCCGATGCGGCCCGGCAGCAGCGTGCTGGTGCCGACGATGAGCGCTCCCGGCCCCTCCTGATAGCGGTGGTCGTCCACCCAGTAGACGAGCTCGTCCGCGCCGCGCTCGGCCACCGCGGCCTGCCAGGCGGCTTCGTCGCGGTACACCCCGGCCATGTCGCCGAGGAACTTCTCGTAGCGGCGGGTCCGCCCGGCGATACCGCCCTCGGGCGCGATCTCCAGGACGACGGGGGTGTCCACAGCGGTGCTCACGAAAGGCCTCCTCATAACTTGTAATTACAGGTATACTCCGAAACACCCGAAACCGCGACATCGATTGGCGAGAACTGTGATCATCGCGCACGACCTCGGCACGACCGGCAACAAGGCGTCCCTGCATCACGACGACGGGCGCCTCGTCGCCTCGGTCACGGTGCCCTACCCCGCGCGCTTCGCCGACGGAGGGATCGCCGAGCAGAACCCGCAGGACTGGTGGGATGCCGTCGTCGCCGCCACCCGCGACCTCGTCGCCCGCACCGGCACCGAACCGGCATCCGTCGCGGGCCTGGTCGTCAGCGGACAGATGATGGGCGCGGTGCTGCTGGACGCGCAGGGCGAGCCGGCCCGCCCCGCGATCATCTGGGCCGACACGCGCTCCGGCGCCCAGCAGCGCGAGCTCGAGCAGGCCCTCGGCGCCGAGCACGCGTACCGGGTGCTCGGGCACCGCCTGAACCCCACCTACTCGGTCGAGAAGATCATGTGGGTGCGCGACAACGAGCCGGACGTGTGGGCGCGCGTGCGCCGGGTGTGCGTCGCGAAGGACTTCATCGTCCTCCGCCTCACCGGCCGCCTCGCCACCGACCGCTCCGACGCCTCCGGCACGAACGCCTACGACCAGCAGGCCGGCACCTGGTCCGACGAGGTGCTGCAGGCGGCGCGGCTCGACCCGGCGCTGTTCCCCGAGATCCTCGAGTCCACCACGATCGCCGGCACGCTGACGGATGCCGCCGCCGCGGCGCTGGGCCTGCCGGCATCCGTCCCGGTCGTGATGGGCGGCGGCGACGGGCCGCTCGCCGCCGTCGGCTCCGGCATCGTCGCCCCCGAGGACGGCGCGTACGTGTGCCTCGGCACGAGCTCGTGGATCTCGTTCGCGGCGGATGCCCCGCTGCACGACCCGGGGATGCGGACGTTCACCTTCGACAACGTCGTGCCCGGGTCCTTCGTGCCGACCGCGACCATGCAGGCCGGCGGTGCGTCGGTGCAGTGGATCGCCGAGGCGCTCTCCCCCGACCCCACGCACCCCGAGACGGGACGGCTCACCGCCGAGGCCGCGGGCACCGCGGACGCGCCGCTGGACACCGAGGACCTCTACTTCCTCCCCTACCTGCTCGGCGAGCGCGCCCCGCTGTGGGATCCGGACGCGCGCGGCGCCTTCGTCGGCATCGGCCGGCACCACACCCGCGCCCACCTGGTCCGGGCGGTGCTCGAGGGTGTGGCGTTCAACCTGCTCACCTGCATCCACGCGTTCCGCGAGTCGGGCGCCGTGATCGACCGCATCGACGCGGTCGGCGGCGGGGCGCAGAGCGACGCCTGGCTGGCGATCCTCGCCGACGTGTGGGGCGTGCCGGTGCGCCGGCGCACCATCGTCGAGGAGGCGAACAGCCTGGGCGCCGCGGTGACCGCCGCCGCCGGCCTCGGCCTCGCCGACTTCTCCGCGGCGCGGGCCCTCAGCGAGGTCACCGCCGAGTTCACCCCGGATGCCGCGCGGCACGCGGTCTACGTCGAGCGGCACGCCCGGTTCACCGAAGCCTACACCGCCCTCGCGCCGTGGTTCGCGGGAAGGCCGCGCTGATGGCCGTGATCCTCGTCACCAGCCGCTCCTTCTCGGACGGCGACCTCGACCTGGTCGCCCGCGCGACCGCCGCGGGGCACCGCATCATGCGCGGGCCCGCCCATCACGACCTGAGCGAGCTGCGGGCCCTGCTGCACGGCACGGATGCCTGGATCGCCGGCACCGGGCCGATCACCGAGGAGCACCTCGCCGCAGCCCCGAAGCTGAAGATCATCGCCCGGTACGGCGTGGGCACCGAGGCGGTGGACCTCGCAGCGGCCGCGGCCCGAGGCATCCCGGTCACGAACACGCCCGGGGCGAACGCGGATGCCGTCGCCGACCACGCCGTGGGGCTCATGCTGGCCGCGCTGCGGTTCATCCCGGACGGCGACCGGCGGGTGCGCGGCGGCGACTGGTCGGTGCGCCGCGGCCGCGAGCTCGGCGCGGCGACCGTGGGGATCGTCGGCTTCGGCCGGATCGGCCAGGGCGTCGCCCGGCGGCTGAGCGGCTTCGGCCCCCGCATCCTCGCCGCCGACCCGTTCCTCCCCGAGGACGCGGTCCGGGCCGCGGGCGCCGATCCGGTCGAGCTGGACGCCCTGTTCCGCACCGCCGACGTGATCACCCTGCACGCCCCCGGCGGCCAGCGGCTGGTGGACGCGGAACGGCTCAGCAGCATCCGCCCCGGCACGGCGCTGGTGAACACCGCCCGCCCCGACCTCGTCGACGAGCAGGCCCTGGCGGATGCGCTGCGCTCCGGCATCCTCTCCGCGTATGCCGCCGACACGCTCGACGGCGACACCGCCGCCTCCGGCAGCCCCCTGCTCACCGCCGACCTCGCCGACCGGGTGATCGTCACCCCGCACCTGGGCGCGCAGACCACGCAGGCCGTGGACAACATGGGTCGGATGTCGCTCGACGAGGTCCTCGCCGTGCTGCGCGGCGAGGAGCCGACCCATCTCGTGACCCGCTAGGAGACCCCATGACCCCCTCCCCCGAGACCGCCGCCGCCCCCGCCGCCGACTACATGGGCTTCGTCGGCGTGACCACGGCCTCGTCGTCGATCATGAAGGTCTTCCCGCTCTGGGCCGACATCCTGGGGCTGCCAACGCGCACCCTGATCGGGCACGACCTGCCGATGGACGCCGAACCGGCGCAGTACCGCGCGATGGTGGAGCAGATCCGCGACGACCCGCACCACCGCGGCGCCCTGGTGACCACGCACAAGATGAACGTGTACGCCGCGGCATCCGACCTGTTCGACGAGCTCGACCCGTTCGCGGTGTCCTGCGCGGAGATCTCCAGCATCTCCAAGCGCGGCGACCGGCTGATCGGCCGCGCGAAGGACCCGATCACCGTGGACCTCGCGCTGAACGACTTCCTGCCGGCGGACCACTTCGCCCGCACCGGCGCCGAGGTCGTCATCCTCGGCGCCGGCGGTTCCGGCACCGCCCTGAGCTGGGCCCTCGCCGAGCGCGCCGACGCGCCCGCCCTGGTCACGGTCACCGCCCGTTCGCAGGACAAGCTCGACCACCTGCGCCAGGTGCACCGCCAGCACGGCACCCGCGAAGACCTGATCCGCTACGTGGTCACCGAGACGCCCGAGCAGGCGGACGCCCTGGTCGCGGCCGCCCCGGCCGGGACCGTGATCGCCAACGCCACCGGCCTCGGCAAGGACCGGCCCGGCTCGCCGCTCAGCGACGCCGTCGTCTTCCCCGAGGGCGCCTGGGCGTGGGAGTTCAACTACCGCGGATCGCTGGAGTTCCTGCACCAGGCGCGGGCCCAGCAGGAGACGCGCGGCCTGCACGTGGAGGACGGCTGGCGGTACTTCATCCACGGCTGGTCGCAGGTCGTCGCCGACGTGTTCGAGCTCGACCTGACGCCGGCCGTCGTCGAGGAGCTCGCCGCCGCCGCGGAGTCGGTGCGCTGATGTCCGCCGGCCCGGTGCGCACGGTCCTCGGCGACGTCGACCCGGCGACGCTGGGCCGGGTGGACTACCACGAGCACCTGTTCCAGGTCTCGCCGCTGCTGCCCGGCGACGAGCTCGACGACGAGGCCGCCTCCGGCGAGGAGGCGGCGCTGCTGAAGGCGAGCGGCTTCGAGGCCATGGTGGACGCCACGCCCTTCGGGCTCGGGCGCGATCCGGCCGCCGTGGCGCGGATCAGCGCCGCCACCGGGCTGAGGGTCGTCGCCACGACCGGCCGCCACCGCGAGGCGCACTACCCCGCCGGGCATCCGGCCCACGGGATGGACGAGGACGCGCTCGCGGCGCTGTTCACGCGCGAGGTGGCGGAGGGGATGCCGGCGCGCGACGACGACCCGTCCGGCCCGCGCGCCCAGGGCCCCTCCGGGGCGCCGGTGCGCGCCGGGATGCTCAAGGGCGGCGCCGACTACTGGCGGATCAGCCCCTTCGAGCGCACCACGCTGATCGCCCTAGCCGCGGCCCACCGCGCGACCGGCGCGCCGATCATGGTGCACCTGGAGTTCTGCACGGCCGCGCACGAGGTGCTCGACCTGCTGGCGGCCGAGGGCGTGGCATCCGACCGCGTCGTGCTCGCGCATGCCGACCGCGACCCGGATCCCGGGCTGCACGCGTCCCTGGCCGAGCGCGGCGCCTACCTCGGCTACGACGGCTTCGCCCGGCCGCGCACCCGATCGGATGCCGAGCTGCTGGCGCTCACCGAGGCCGCCGTCGCCCAGGGCGCCGGCGACCGGATCGTGCTGGGCGGCGACGTCGCCCGCCGCACCCGCTACATCGCCTACGGCGGCATGCCGGGCCTGGCCTACCTCGGCGAGCGCTACCTGCCGCGGCTGCGGGCGCTCCTCGGCGACGAGGCCGTGGAGCGGATGCTCGTCGCCAACCCCGCACGCCTGCTCGCCCTCGGCGACTGAGGCCCTCAGGCACGGAACTGAGGCCCTCAGGCACGGAGCTGAGGTCCTCAGGCACGGAGCTGAGGTCCTCAGGCACGGAAAGGGCCCCTCGCCCGGAGGCGAGAGGCCCTGCCCGCTGGATCAGCGGGTCACTCGTAGAGCACCGCGGCGATCTCGGGGTCCTCGATGTTGTTCTTGTCGTACCAGTACGAACCGGTGTCGTAGAACTCCTCGACCTCGTCGCCGTTGGCGGCGTCGTAGGCGGCTTGAACCACCTGCTTGCCGATGTTGATCGGGTCCTGCGTGATCGCGCCCGCCATGGTGCCGTCCTTGATCGCGTTGATCTGGGCGGCGCCCGAGTCGAAGCCGACGATGGTCAGCTCGCCCTTCTCCAGGCCCAGCTCGTTCACGGCGTTCACGACGCCGATGGCCGAGCCCTCGTTGGTGCCGTAGATGCCCTTGAGGTTCGGGTGGGCGGCGATCATCGCCTTCGCGATGTCGGCGGACTTCAGGTGGTCGCCGTCGCCGTACTGGATGTCGACGATCTTGATGTCCGGGAAGTCGGCCTCGATCTTCTCCTTGAAGCCGTCGCGGCGCTCCACGCCGGTCGAGTTGATCTGCGAGTGGCCGACGATGGCGATCTCGCCCTCGCCGCCGATCAGCTCCGCCATGTGCTCGGCCGCCAGCGCACCGGCCTTCTTGCTGTCGGTGGCCACCAGGCTCAGCCCGACGTCGCCGTTGCAGGGGGCGTCGAAGTACACCACGGGGATGTCCTGCGACTTCGCCCGCTCCAGCGGCGCCACGCACGCCTCGGGGTCGAGAGCGGCGTATGCGATGGCATCCGGGCTCTTGTCGATGGCCGCGGTGAGCATGTCGAGCTGCTGGCTGATCTCGGTCTCGGCCGCGGGGCCCTCGAACGTGATCCGCACGCCGAGCTCCTCGGCCTTCTCCTCGGCGCCCTTCTTCACGGCCTGCCAGAACTGGTGCTGGAAGCCCTTGGACACCATGGCGATGTACATCTCGCCGTCGCCGCCGCCACCGCCGGTGCCGCCGTCGCCGCCTTCTTCGATCACGCCACCGCCGCCGCAGCCTGCCAGTGCAAGCGCGGAGGCGGCGACCAGCGCCGCGAACGCGGTCTTCCTGCCGAATTTCATGAGAACTCCATTGATGTGTGTGTCCGGCTCCGCAGCCGGGTGGTGGACATTCCGGTGTGTGCCCATGCGGATCGCTCCGCGGGTTCGGCCGGGGCCGATCGGATGGCGGCGGGCACGGGTGTTCACCGCCACCCGAGCTCTCAGGTGCGCTGCCGGTTGCGCAGCGAGTCGAAGAACACGGCGAGCAGCACCACGATGCCGACGACGATGTTCTGCCACTCGGTCTGGATCGACATGATCCGCAGGCCGTTCACCAGCACGCTCATGATCAGCGCGCCGATCACGGTGCCGAGGATCGAGCCGCGACCGCCCAGCAGCGAGGTGCCGCCGATGATGACCGCGGCGATCGCCTGCAGCTCGTACCCCATGCCGATCTGCGGCTGGGCCGAGTCCAGGCGGGAGGCGATCACGACGCCCGCGATCCCGGTGAAGGCGCCCGCAAACATGTAGATCAGGATCGTCCAGCGACGGGTGTTCACGCCCGACAAGCGGGTGGCCTCCTCGTTCGACCCGATCGCGAAGGTGTACCGGCCGAGCAGCGTCTTGGTCAGCACGATGTACGCGATCACCGCGAGCACGGCCGTGATCAGCACCGCGTTCGGGATGCCGGGGATGATCACGCCCAGCGCGATCCGCTTGAAGTCGGGGGCCGAGGTGGAGAAGTAGATCGGCGCGACGCCGGAGATGACCAGAGCGAGGCCGCCCGCGATCATCATCATCGCCAGGGTGGCGATGAACGGAGGCAGGCGCAGGTAGGTGATGTTCAGCCCGTTGACCAGACCCATCAGCACACCGGTCGCGATGCCGCCGATCACGCCGACGGCGATCGGCAGCCCCATGTTCGTGATGAACACGCCGGTCATCACGGCGCACAGGGCCATGCCCGTGCCGATGGACAGGTCGATGCCGCCGGTGATGATGACGAAGGTGGTGCCGAGGGCGAGGATGCCGATCACCGCGGTCGACAGCAGCACCGAGGCGATGTTGCTGAAGGTGAAGAAGCTGGGGCTGGCGATCGAGAAGAAGATCACCAGCACGACCAGGGTGCCGAACGCGAGCGACTGCTGGAGCTGGCGCTTGAGGAACCCGGCGACGTCGCGCTTGTCGGTGTTCTCGGTGACGGCCTGCTGGACGACGGTGGTCGTCGAGCCCGGCTCTTGTGAGGTGCTCATTCTTCTTCCTCCCCGTGGGCTGCGAGGTGCATGATCTTCTCCTGGCTGGCTTCCTCGTTGCGGAGGGTGCCGGTGATCCGTCCGTTCGCGAACACGGCGATGCGATTCGCGACGCGGAGGATCTCTGGCAGCTCCGACGAGATGACGATGATGGATTTGCCGGATGCCGCGAGCTGCTGCATCAGGCGGTAGATCTCCTCCTTGGCGCCGACGTCGATGCCGCGGGTCGGCTCGTCGAAGATGAGGATGTCGCAGTCGCGCATCAGCCACCGGGCGATGACGACCTTCTGCTGGTTGCCGCCGGACAGCAGCTTGACGGTCTGGTTGACCGAGGGCGTCTTCACGCGGAGCCGCTGGACGTACTCCTTGGTCTGGTTCTTCGCCTTGCGGTCGCCCATCCAGCCGATGCCGTTGGCGTAGGTGCCGAGCGAGGCGAGCACCGTGTTGAAGGTGACGTCCTGCTCGAGCATGAGCCCGAGGGACTTGCGGTCCTCGGACAGGTAGCCGACGCCGTGCCTCACGGCATCCGCCGGCTGCGCGATGCGCACCTCGCGCCCGCCGATGAGGATGCGCCCGCCGTCCTTGGGGTCGGCGCCGATGATGGCCCGGGCGGTCTCGGTGCGACCCGCTCCCATCAGCCCGGCGAACCCGAGGATCTCGCCCTGGTGCAGCTGGAAGGAGACGTCCTTGAGCAGCGATTTCGTGGACAGGCCCTGCACGTCCAGCACCACCGGGTCGTTCTGGTGCTCGCGGGCGGTGGGCCGGGTGCCCTCGTCGATCACGCGGCCGACCATCATCTCGATGATCTTCGGGATGCTGATCTCGGACTTCTCCAGCGAGCCGATGTAGGTGCCGTCGCGGAGCACGGTGACCCGGTCGGCGAGCCGGCGCAGCTCGTCCATGCGGTGCGAGATGTAGACGATGCCGGTGCCGCGGGCGCGGAGCTGATCGATGAGCCGGAACAGCGTCTCCACCTCGCTGTCGGTGAGCGCCGAGGTGGGCTCGTCCATGATCAGCACCTTGGCGTTGAACGACAGCGCCTTGGCGATCTCGACCATCTGCTGCTCGGCGACGGTGAGCTCGCCGACCTGCTGGCGCGGATCGAGGTCGATGCCGAGCCGGTCCAGCAGCTCGGCGGTCTGCCGGTTGAGCCTGCGCTCCGACAGGAACGGGCCGTTCTTCGGCTCGCGGCCGACGTAGATGTTCTGCGCGACCGTGAGGTCGGGCATCATGTTCAGCTCCTGGTGGATGATCGTGATGCCCAACTGCTGCGCCTGCAGCGGGCTGGTCAGCTCCACCGGCTGCCCCTCGAACCAGATCGTGCCCTCGTCGCGCGTGTAGATCCCGGAGAGGATCTTCATCAGCGTCGACTTGCCGGCCCCGTTCTCACCGACCAGCACGAGCACCTCGCCGGCGCGCACCTCGAGATGCACGTCCTTGAGGGCCTGCACGCCGGGGAATCCCTTGCTGATGCCTTCCACCCGGAGGATGGGATCGCTCATCGTCGCACCTGCTCCCTTGAAGGTCGTCGTCCCGCGGCTTCCGCGAGCGTGGAATCCATTTCAAACGTCGGATCAATATTGCGCGCGCATCGCTCGCGGCGCAAGTTGTATCTAAATGTATCTAAGGTGTGCCCGCGACGAAAGGCCTGTAATAACATCTTGGTCACGGATGCTCCTCTCTCGGCCTTCCCGGCCGGGTCCGGGCCGCGCCCTCTCCGGGACGAGTCAGTGCAGCCGGATCGTGTCCACCGCGACGACCTTGTCGCGGATGAACCGGTTCGCGTGGGCGCCGAGCTCCTCGTTGTCGGTCCACAGGTTGCGCCAGATGCCGAGCATCCGGCTGAGGTCCGGGGCGACCACCGCCGAGGAGAACGACTCGAACACGATCGGGCCGTCGTAGCCGATCCGGCCGAGCGCCTTGAAGAAGGTGTCGAAGTCGACCGAGCCCGTGCCGAGGTACCCGCGGTGGCTCTCGCCGATGTGCACGTAGCGCAGCCGCGGCGCCGCGTCGAGGACGGGCGCGAACATGTCGGACTCCTCGATGTTCATGTGGTACGTGTCCAGGTGCACGCCGAGGTTGGGCCGGTCGATCGCGTCGAGATAGGCCATCGCCTGCCGCGCCGTGTTCAGCACGTTCGTCTCGTAGCGGTTCACCACCTCGACCGACACCTCGACGCCCCGGCCCGCGGCGTGCTCGGCCACGCGCCCGATCACGCGCCGGCTGCTCTCCAGGCCCGCCGGCGTCACCGGCTCCATGTACTTCTTCATCGCGGAGTAGATGACGCCGCAGAAGTGGGTGCCGCCCATGTCCGCGAGGACGTCGACCGCCCGGCGCAGCAGCGCCTCGCCGGCGTCGACGACCTCCGGGTCGGCGCTGGTGATGTCGGTCGCCTCGGACAGTCCGAGGGAGGCGCTCACCGCCAGCCCGCTCTCCTCGAGCGCGCGCACGGCGGCGCCGGTGTCGAAGGAGAACGGATCCATCAGCGGGAACTCGATGAGGTCGAAGCCCGCCTCGGCGGTCTTCGCGACGGCGAGGCGGATGCCCTCGGCGTCGAACTGTCCGGTCCAGACCAGGCCGTGGCATCCGATCTTCATGTGAGCTCCTTCGCTGTGCGGCGGCGGTGTCGCGGGGGTCCGCATCTCGTGCGTCGGCACGTCGTGCGGGGAGATTGGCACGTTGCAATACCTCGTGCCGACGAGACTACGGCGTCGACTTGCAACGTGTCAACAGGCGCTATGGTGTACCGGAGGGAGGTGCGAGGATGCCGGCGAGCGTGAAGGACGTGGCGGCCCTCGCCGGGGTGTCGGCCTCGACGGTGTCGAACTACCTCAACCACCCGGAGCTGCTCAGCGCGACGACCCTCGAGCGCGTCCGGGCCGCGATCGAGGAGCTCGGCTACGTGCCGAACGAGTCCGCCCGCCAGCTGCGCGCCGGCTCGGGCAAGGCGATCGCGCTGATCCTGCTGGACGCCTGGCTGCCGTTCTTCAACGAGCTCTCGCGCGGCGTCGAGGAGGGCACCCGCGACGGGGGCTGGTCGCTGTTCTTCAGCAACAGCAACCGCGACCCGGCGCAGGAGCTGCGCAACATCGAGATGTTCGAGGCGCACCGCGCGCGCGGCATCGTCATCTCCCCGCTCGGCGACGTCGTCCCCCGGCTTGAGCGCCTCGCCGCCCGCGGCATCCGTTCCGTGGTGATCGGTCCCGCACAGCCCTCCGCCGCGGTCGGCTTCGTCCCGTTCGACGACGTCGGCGGCGGACGCCTGGCCGGGGAGCACCTGACGGCCCTCGGCCGCCGCCGGATGGCCTTCCTGGGCGACCCGGAGGGGGTGCGCGAGTCGGCCGATCGCCTCGCCGGATTCACGGATGCTGTGGGCGGGCGCGCCGCCGTCCAGGTCATGCGCACCCCGGGCCTCACCATCGCGGCCGGGATGGCCGCCGGCGAGGAGATGCTCCGCCTGCCGCCCGAGGAGCGGCCGGATGCGGTGTTCGCGACGAACGACATGCTCGCGATCGGGGCGCTGACCGTGCTGCTGCGCGCGGGCGTCCGGGTTCCGGAGGACGTCGCGATCGTGGGCTTCGACGACGTCGATCAGGCGCACCAGGCGATCGTCCCGCTGACCACGGTGCGACAGCCCGCGTACGAGATGGGCCGCGCCGCGGCATCCGCCCTGCTCCGCCAGCTCGAGGACCCCGGCTCGCGCGCGCCGGCCGTGACCCCGTTCCCCGCCGAGCTCGTGATCCGCGCGTCCACCGCGAGGTCCGCCCGCTGATCGAGCGCCGCCAGCCCCCAGGCGTCTCACCCCGCCGGATGCCCGACGACGCCCTTGCGCAGCAGCGCATTCCCGTACTTCCTGGTCTCTCCGGTGCGCACCATCAGATAGGCGCCCTTCGCGACGTCGTAGTAGGCGAAGCGCTCCACGAACCGGGTGGTGCCCACCTCGGTGCCCGCGGCATCCATCAGCTCGCGCTGCACCTCGAGCACCTCGCCGTCGGCGGACTCCATCAGGTCCATGGCGGGCGCGTCGTCCAGGGGCAGCACGGTGCGGATCGCGGCGACCACCTCGGGGGTGGTGGTCCCCGGCAGATCGATCACGCGCGTCCCGAGCGCCCACGCGGGGAAGTGGGCGTCCGCGACGACGACCGCGTCGGAGTGCCCCATCCGGTCCAGGTGCAGCAGCAGCTCTCCGGTCAGCAGCGGGTGGATGCCTTCCAGCATTCGCAGCCTCTCTCTCAGCGTTGGAATCGAACGTGTCAGGCGGGGATGAGCCCCTCCTCGGCGAGCTCGGTCCAGAGCTCCTCAGGGACGGGATGTGCGGCGTAGGCGGCGTTCTCGCGCAGCTGGCCGGGGCGGCTGCCGCCGACGACGACCGACCGCACCGCACCGTGGCGGAGCGGGAACCGGATCGCGGCGGCCGGCAGCGGCACGTCGTGGTTGCGGCACACCGCGGCGATGCGCACCAGCCGCTGCCACAGCTCCTCGGGCAGCGCGCCGTACTCATACCGGCCGTCGCGTCGCGGCTCGCTCTGCGCGAGCAGGCCGGAGTTGAACACGGATGCCGCCACCACACCCGTCCCCCGCCGCACACATGCCGGCAGCACCTCGGCGGCCGCGGGCTGCTCGAGCAGGGTGTACCGGCCGGCGACCATGATCAGATCGAGATCGGCCTCCCGGACCGAGCGCGCCAGGGCATCCGTCACCATCGACCCGACCCCGATCGCCGCGACCAGACCCTCGGCGCGCACCGCCTCGAGCGCGGGGACGGCGGAGGCGATCCCGAGGTCGAGGTCGTGCCGCTCCGGGTCGTGCAGGTAGAGCAGGTCGATGCGCTCGATGCCGAGGCGCTCCTGCGACTCCGCGATGCTCGCCCGGATGCCCGCCTCGGAGAAGTCCCACACCCGGCGCAGGTCGTCGGGCACGTGGAAGTCGTTCGCGACGTCCAGGCCGCCGGGGGCGTGCTCCGGGTTCGGCCGCAGCAGCCGGCCGACCTTCGTGGAGAG
The DNA here is from genome assembly GCF_028472845.1 of Microbacterium sp. EF45047. Classification (NCBI taxonomy): domain Bacteria; kingdom Bacillati; phylum Actinomycetota; class Actinomycetes; order Micrococcales; family Microbacteriaceae; genus Microbacterium; species Microbacterium sp. EF45047. The sequence goes on from NZ_CP069429.1 coordinate 2,328,080, forward strand.
CACGTACTCGTCGCGCGGCCTGGTCTGCAGGAACGCCCCCAGCCGCCGCTCGGACAGGCCCAGTCCGTAGTGCGGCGCGGTGTCGAAGTAGCGGATGCCGGCATCCCACGCCGCCTCGAGCACCGCCCACGCCTCGTCGTCGCTCAGCGGGCGGAACAGGTTGCCGACGTTCGCGGCGCCGTAACCGAGCGGCGGCAGCACCACTCCGGAGACGTCACGCGGCGACATGCCGTCCCGTCCAGGTATAGGTGCGGATGCTGTCCGCCTTCATCTCCATCCCGGTGCCGGGCGCCGTCGGCGGCATGTAGCTGCCGCGGCGGATGTCGGTGGGCACGACGAAGTGCTCGTGCAGGTGGTCGACGTACTCGATCAGCCGGCCCTCGCGGGATCCGCTGACGGCGACGAAGTCGAACATGGACAGGTGCTGCACCGCCTCGCACAGGCCGACACCGCCGGCGTGCGGGCACACCGGCACCCCGAACTTCGCCGCGAGCAGCAGGTTGGCGATGTTCTCGTTCACCCCGGCCACGCGCACGGCGTCGATCTGCATCACCGCGACGGCATCCGCCTGCAGCAGCTGTTTGAAGATCATCCGGTTCTGCGCGTGCTCGCCGGTCGCGACCCGGATCGGGGCGACGCCGCGGGCGATCTCGGCGTGGCCGAGCACGTCGTCCGGGCTGGTCGGCTCCTCGATCCATGCCGGGCGGAACTCCGCGAGGGCGTTCACCCAGGCGATCGCCTCGGACACCTCCCAGCGCTGATTGGCGTCGATCGCGATCGGGAAGTCCGGCCCGCACACCTCCCGCGCCTTCCGGAACCGGCGGATGTCGTCGTCCAGGTCGGCGCCGACCTTGAGCTTGATCTGCGTGAAGCCGTCGGCCATCGCCTCGCGGGCCAGCCGCTCCAGCTTCTCGTCCGAGTAGCCGAGCCAGCCGGGGCTGGTGGTGTACGCCGGGTAGCCGGTCGCGAGCAGCTCGGCCTCGCGCTCGGCGCGGCCCGGTTCGGCGGCGCGGAGGATGGCGAGGGCGTCGTCGCGGGTGAGGGCGTTGCTCAGGTAGCGGAAGTCGACGAGGTCGACGATCTCCTCAGGCGTCATCCGGGACAGGAGCTGCCACAGCGGGAGGCCCGCGCGCTTGGCCTTGATGTCCCAGAGCGCGTTGATCACGGCGCCGATCGCCATGTGCATGACGCCCTTCTCGGGACCCAGCCAGCGCAGCTGCGAGTCGCCGATCAGGGCGCGGAAGGTGCCGCCCATGTCGTCCAGGAGCGGCTCCAGCTCGCGGCCGACGAGGTGGCCGGCGAGCGCGTCGATCGCGGCGACCTGCACGTCGTTGCCGCGGCCGATCGTGAACACAAAGGCGTGGCCGGAGACGTCGTCGCCGGCATCCGTCCGCACGATCACGTAGGCGGCGGAGTAGTCGGGGTCCGGGTTCATCGCGTCCGAGCCGTCCAGGCTCAGCGAGGTGGGGAAGCGGATGTCGCTGGTCTCCAGCGCGACGATGCGGCTCACAGGGCTCCTTCACGTGTCGCCGGGTACGGATGCCTCGGCGCAGACACTTGGAGTGTAAACATCCGATGTCTATACTGTCAACGGACCGCCGATGGGGAACCGTCGTCGGCTCACCCGCCCCGAGGACCCGAAGGAGATCCATGAAGTTCGCGCGACTGGGAGAGGCCGGACACGAGATCCCGGTCGTCATCGTCGGAGAGCGCACCTACGATCTGCGCGCCGTGACATCGGATGTGGACGGCGCGTTCCTCGCCGACGACCCGGTCGGCCGCACGCGGGCGGCCCTCGACGCCGGGGCGCTGCCGGAACTGGATGGCGCGGCGTCGCTGCGGATCGGCGCGCCGATCGCGCGGCCGAGCGCGGTGTTCTGCATCGGGCAGAACTACGCCGCGCACGCGCGCGAGTCCGGTTCCGAGCCGCCGGCCATGCCGATCGTGTTCCTGAAGACGCCGAACACGGTCGTCGGCCCGAACGACGCCGTGACCATCCCCCGCGGCAGCGAGAAGACGGACTGGGAGGTCGAACTGGGCGTCGTGATCGGCCGCCGGGCGGCGTACCTCGACGCGCCGGAGGAGGCGGATGCCTGCATCGTCGGCTACGTGACCGCGAACGACGTGTCGGAGCGGACCTTCCAGCTGGAGGTGTCCGGCGGGCAGTGGTCGAAGGGCAAGATCGCCTACGGGTTCAACCCGACCGGTCCCTGGCTGGTGACCCCCGACGAGGTGGACACGACCGGGCTGAGGCTGCGGAGCTGGGTGAACGGCGAGCCCCGGCAGGACTCGGACACCTCGGACATGATCTTCGACGTGCGCACGATCGTGCACCACCTGTCGCAGTTCGCGACCCTCGAGCCCGGGGATCTCATCCTCACCGGCACGCCGCAGGGGGTGGCGCTCGGAGGCCGGTTCCCCTACCTGAAGCCGGGGGACGTCGTGGAGGTGGAGGTGGAGGGGCTCGGCCGGCAGCGGCAGGAGTTCGTCGCCTGGGAGGAGCAGCCATGAGCGGTCAGGTCGAGGGCCTGGTGGCGATCGTCACCGGCGGGGCATCCGGCATCGGCGCCGCGATCGCGCGCCGCATGCACGAGGAGGGCGCGCAGGTCGCCGTGCTCGACCGCGACATCACGGGGGCCGACCCGCGCTTCCCCGCGTTCACGGCCGACGTGTCGGACCGCGACTCGGTGGACGCGGCCGTCGCGGCGGTCGGCGAGCGCTTCGGACGCATCGACATCGTGATCAACAACGCCGGCGTCGGGGCGCAGGGCGACATCACCGCGAACGACGATGACGAGTGGGCGCGGGTGCTGTCGATCAACGTCACCGGCATCGCCCGGGTGACCGGGGCCGCGCTGCCCTGGCTGCGGAAGTCGCCCGCCGCGGCGGTGTGCAACACGGCATCGATCGCCTCCACCACCGGCCTGCCGCAGCGCGCGCTGTACTCGGCGTCGAAGGGTGCGGTCTCGGCGCTGACCCGCGCGATGGCGGCGGATCACCTGCGCGAGGGCATCCGCGTCAACGCCGTCAACCCCGGCACCGCCGACACCCCGTGGGTGGGGCGCCTGCTCGACGCCGCCGCCGACCCCGAGGCCGAGCGCGCCGCGCTCCAGGCGCGGCAGCCCCACGGCCGCCTGGTCTCCCCCGACGAGGTCGCCGGCGCGGTGCTCTACCTCGTCAGCCCCGCATCCGGGTCGACCACCGGCACCTTCATCGAGGTCGACGGCGGGATGGCGCAGCTGCGGCTGCGCGCGGAGTAGCCGGGCGACGCGCTCAGGTCGCGAAAAGTGCCGCTTCCGGCCTCGCGAAGCGGCACTTTCTGCGACCGGAGCGGGGAGACGGATGCCGTAGCGACACTTTCTGCGACCCGAGCGCGCCGCCTGCCCCGCGTTCGCCCCGCGTTCGCCCCGCGTTACTTTCTTCGTGACCCGTTCGGCGGCCATGCTGGGCGGTGACGGCCTGCCGGGCCCGGCATGATTGCTGCCCCCTGTCCTCGATGATCCGGGGGGTGTTGTCACCGGGCCTGGTTGGCGGTGTGTGATCGCTGATAGGGGCTGGACCCGAGCATGCTCGAGGCCGTTCGTAACGTGGATGCCGAGACGCGCCGCCGCGGACGCCGTCACGAGTGAAGCGGAGGACGAAGTGGTCACCAGCATCGACAGATACGACGAGGTCGACGTGTTCGTTGGGCTCGACGTCGGCAAGGGCGAGCATCACGCGGTCGCGCTCGACCGGGAAGCCAAGCGACTATTCGACCGAGCACTCCCGAACGACGAGCGCCAATTGCGGGCGGTGATCGACCAGCTCGCCTCGCATGGCGTGGTGCTGCTGGTCGTAGATCAACCCGCGACGATCGGTGCACTCCCGGTCGCGGTCGCGCAAGCCGCAGGTGCTCTCGTCGGTTACCTGCCGGGGTTGGCGATGCGGCGCATCGCGGATCTGCATCCCGGTGAGGCGAAGACCGACGCGAGAGACGCGGCGATCATCGCCGAAACGGCCCGCACCATGCCGCACACGCTCCGGTCGATCCAGGTCGCCGACGAGAAGGTCGCGGAGCTGAGCATGCTCTGCGGGTTCGACGACGACCTCGCCGGTCAGATCGTCCAGGTCTCCAACCGGATCAGGGGTCTGCTCACCCAAATCCACCCGGCGCTGGAACGCGTGCTCGGGCCGCGGCTGGATCACCCCGCGATCCTGGACCTGCTGCAGCGCTACCCGTCGCCGGCGGCGATGAAGACTGCGGGTGAGAAGCGGCTAGGGAACCGGCTGCTGAAGAACGCGCCCCGCAAAGGTCGTGTCTGGGCGGCAGAGATCATGACCGCGCTCGGCGAGCAGACCGTCGTGGTGACCGGCACCGACGCCGCCGCGCTGGTGCTCCCCAGGCTCGCAGAGCAGCTCCAGGCGTTGCGACGGCAGCGTGATGAGATCGCCATCGAGGTCGAGAAGATCGTCGACGCTCACCCTCTTCAACCGGTCCTGACGAGCATGCCCGGAGTCGGCGTCAGGACCGCAGCCCGGCTCCTCACCGAAGTCACCACCAAGACCTTCGCCACTGCCGGGCACCTCGCCGCCTACGCCGGCCTCGCACCCGTGACCCGACGATCCGGCACCTCGATCCGCGGCGAGCATCCCTCCCGGCGCGGGAACAAGATCCTGAAACGGACCATGTTCCTCTCCGCGTTCGCCGCACTCCGAGACCCCGAATCACGCGCCTACTACGACCGCAAGATCGCCCAAGGCAAACGCCACAACCAGGCCCTCATCGCCCTAGCTCGACGCCGCTCCGACGTCCTCTACGCCATGCTCCGCGACGGCACCCTCTACCAACCGCGACCAGCCCAACCCGCCCTCGCCGCTTGACAGAGGACATAGGGGCACCCCCCTGTGGATAACGTCCCCGCGCGCCGCCGGGACGTGCCACGGTGCTGCGATGAGGTCTCCGCAACCGCTCCCCGAGGGGCTCGGCCGCCGGTTCTCCGTGCAGCAGGCACGGGATGCCGGTGTCGGCGCCGGCCGCCTCCGTCGCACCGATCTCGACCGGCCGTTCCACGGCGTGCGCACCCGGCGGCAGCCTACTGGTAGCACCGATTGTTGCTGAGTCGCGTATTCACGAGCAATCGGTAGCTGTGCCGCTTGTTGGTGGAGCGCTGATTGATCAGCCGGTGCTGTATAGTTCAGTGCATGCTGACTATTGCTTCGCGTCTCGACGTCATGAACCGGCTTGGCCGGGCCATGGCCGACCCGACGCGCTCTCGGATCCTGATGACGTTGCTCGGGGGACCGAGCTACCCGGCGGTGCTCTCACGTGAGCTCGACCTAACTCGCTCGAACGTGTCGAACCACCTCACTTGTCTGCGAGACTGCGGGATCGTGGTCGCTGAGCCTGAGGGCCGCCAGACTCGCTACGAGATCGCTGACCCGCATCTTGCTGCTGCGCTCGTCGCGCTCGTGGATGTGACGCTGGCTGTAGATGAGCACGCACCTTGCGTGGACTCAGCGTGCACGGTGCCGGGCTGCTGCGGTACAGGGGCGGACGCGTGAGTGCGGCGTGTGGCTGCGAGCACGAGCCTGCCGTTGCGGGGGATGAGCCCGAAGAGGTGGAGCGGCCCTGGTGGAAGGACCGCGGGATCATGGTGCCGGTCTTCTCCGGTGTCGCGTTCCTGACAGGTCTGGTCTTCGAGTGGTCCGTTCTCGAGATCCCGGCGCTCATGCTGTTCTGGGCCGGCCTGTTGCTGGGCGCGTCGACGTTCACGCCCGGCGCGATTCGCAAGCTGTTCAAGGGCAAACTCGGCATCGGGCTGCTGATGACGATCAGCGCGATCGGCGCGGTCATCCTCGGCTACGTCGAAGAGGCCGCGGCGCTGGCGTTCCTGTACTCAATCGCAGAGGCCCTCGAGGACAAGGCGATGGACCGCGCCCGTGGCGGACTGCGGGCGCTGCTGAAGCTCGTGCCGGAGACGGCGACAGTGCTGCGCGACGGGGTGTCCGTGCAGGTTCAGGCGAAAGAGCTGACGGTCGGCCAGGTCATGGTGGTCCGTCCGGGTGAGCGGATCGCGACCGACGGGATCGTCCGGGCGGGGCGTTCCAGCCTGGACACCTCGGCGATCACCGGAGAGTCGATCCCGGTTGAGGTCGAGCCCGGCGCTGCGGTGTCGGCCGGCGCGATCAACAGCGCCGGCGCGCTGGAGGTCGAGACGACCGCGGCGGGCACCGACAACTCGCTCACCACGATCGTCGAGCTGGTGGAGCAGGCGCAGACCGAGAAGGGCGAGCGGGCGCGTCTCGCCGACCGGATCGCGCGGCCGCTGGTCCCGGGTGTGCTGATCCTCGCCGCCCTCGTCGCGATCATCGGGTCGCTGCTGGGCGACCCGGAGGTATGGATCACCCGCGCGCTCGTCGTGCTGGTCGCCGCCTCTCCGTGCGCGCTGGCGATCTCTGTGCCGCTGACGGTCGTCGCCGCGATCGGCGCGGCGAGCAAGTTCGGCGTGATCATCAAATCCGGCGCGGTGTTCGAGCGCTTCGGAACGGTCCGGCACGTCGCGGTCGACAAGACCGGCACCCTCACCCGCAACGAGCCCGCGGTCACCGCCGTCCTCACCGCGGACGGCGTGACCGAGACGCAGGCACTGGCCTGGGCGGCGGCGCTGGAGCAGCACAGCACGCACCCCCTCGCCTCCGCGATCACCGCCGCCGCCCCGGGCGTTCCCGCGGCCGCGGACGTGACCGAGCAGGCCGGACACGGCATCGAAGGCACCGTCGACGGCGTGACGATCACCGTCGGCAGCCCCCGCTGGCTCGACGCCGGCGAGCTCGGCGACCGGGTCGCGCTTCTTGAGGAACAGGGCATGACCGTCGTGATCGTCCACCGCGGTGGAGTGGCGGTCGCCGCGATCGGTGTCCGCGACGAGCTGCGCCCCGAAGTCCCCGAAGTCGTCCGCACGCTCGCGGATCAGGGTATCGGCGTGACGATGCTCACCGGGGACAACGCCCGCACTGCGCGTGCGCTGGCTGCGCAGGCGGGGATCGGTGACGTGCGCGCGGAGCTGCGTCCCGAGGACAAGGCGGCCGCGATCGGCGAGTTGTCGAAGGCGGGATCGGTCGCGATGATCGGCGACGGCATCAACGACGCCCCGGCCCTGGCGTCCGCGGACATCGGCATCGCGATGGGGGCGACCGGCTCCGATGCAGCGATCGAGTCCGCGGACGTGGCCTTCACCGGCCATGACCTGCGTCTCATCCCGCGGGCGTTCGACCACGCCCGGCGGGGCCGGCGGATCATCAACCAGAACATCATCCTGTCGCTGCTGATCATCACCGCACTGCTCCCGCTGGCGCTGTTCGGTGTGCTGGGACTTGCGGCTGTCGTCCTGGTCCACGAGGTCGCGGAGGTCATCGTGATCCTCAACGGCCTGCGCGCCGCACGCCCCCGCACACCACGGTTGGCGAGCTGATGCTCGCGACCATCGGCTCAGCGATCGGCCTGTTCGCTGCGACCAACATCGACGACATCGTCGTGCTCACGGTGCTGTTCCTTGCCTCCAGCCGGGGGAAGCCACGGCCGTGGCAGATCATTGCTGGCCAGTATCTCGGGTTCATCACCCTCGTCGTGATCAGCGTGATCGCCGCGCTCGGTCTCACGATCGTCCCGGACGAATGGGTGGGCTTCCTCGGTCTCATCCCGCTCGGCATCGGCATCTGGACCCTAGTGCGCGGCCTGCGCCGCAACGGCGACGATGATGACGACGACGACAAGATCAGCGCAGTAGGCCTGTGGGGCGTCGCGGGGATCACGATCGCCAACGGGGCGGACAACATCTCCCTCTACACGCCGATCTTCCGCACCAGCACTCCCGGCGACGTCGTGATCATGATCGTCGTGTTCCTGATCCTCGTCGCCGTCTGGTGTGCCGCCGGACGCCTGATCGGCACGCACAAGGCGGTCACCGAGACGCTCGAGCGCGTCGAGCACTGGCTCGTCCCGGTCGTGTTCATCGGCCTGGGCCTGTTCATCCTGATCGAGTCCGGCGTCATCGTCCGTCTCTTCGAGGTCCTCGCATGACTCCGGACACGAACGCAGACGTTGAGTCGGCATCGGAACAGCGGCCGCAGAGGGGGCGCTGGCGGCTCACTGCCTGGGCACTCCTGATCGCCGTGGTCGTCGTCTTCATCGATCAGGGGACGAAGGCATGGGCCGAGGCCACTCTGTCGGAGCACGAGCGCATCCCGCTGATCGGCGACCTGCTCGGCCTGCAACTCGCCTACAACCCCGGCGCGGCATTCTCCTTCGGCGAGGGCTCCACCTGGGTGTTCGCTCTCATCGCCGTCGCGGCCACGTTCACCGCGATCGTGTTCGCCTTCCGAGTCCGACGCCCCGGATGGGCGATCGTGATCGGTGCGCTCGGCGGGGCCGCAGCCTCGCACGCCGGCGACCGGCTTTTCCGCCAACCAGGATTCGCGCAGGGGCACGTCGTGGACTTCCTCGCCTACGGCAACTGGTTCATCGGGAACGTCGCCGACATCGTCATCGTCATCGCCGCGATCGCCGGAGCGCTCCTGATGCTCCGCAGCGCCGAGAACTGAGAGGACCAACCATGGAGATCACCCTGCAGTACTTCGACGGCTGCCCCAACTGGGAGGCGCTCGACCAGCGGCTCGCTCAGGTCGTCGATGGCCGATCAGATGTCCGGATCACGCATCAGCGAGTCGAGACCGCTGAGGACGCGGTGCGACTTGGGTTCCACGGGTCCCCGACCGTGCTCGTCGACGGTGTGGACCCCTTCGCTGACGAGCACGCCACTGTCGGGCTCGCCTGCAGGGTGTTCCGCACCCCAGCGGGGCTCGCCGGGTCGCCAACCGTCGACCAGCTGCGTGTAGCGATATCGGGCCAAGGCTCCGAGGTGTGATGCTCGGTCAGGCATGGGTGGAACGGAGTGCCGGATAGTCGGACCACTCACCGCCGGCGAGACGCGATGCCTCGCGGATGCGGCCACGAGGTTGACCATCGCATTCCCGAGGATTTCAGGGAGTTCGATCGGCTCGGCCCCGACGGTGAGCGTTACGGGCCGCGAGTTCGTATCGACCTGTGCCCGTGTGATCGTGACGATGCGGGTCAGCTGGATCCCGTAGAGCAGCACGAGGAGGCCCGCGGCTCGGGTCTTCGGGTCCATGTCGGCAGCGGAGAGGAACCTGCGGGCCATTTGCCATCGGTGGTCGGAGGCGTAGTCTCGGCCTTCGAGACGATGGGATCGGAACTCGACCCGAACGGTGCTCAGCCGGTGCTTTCGCAGCCAGCGAGTGAATGGTGCCAGCGCGTCGCGTTGGCTCGGCGAATCGGTCAGATACGCGTCAAGTCGGCGCTGCGGGAAGGTCGCCAACGTCTCCTGCTGCGACCGGATCTCTCGAAGGAACGCGGCGCAGTACTTCAGCGCAGCCCGTTGCCTCAGGAAGCCGGAAGCAGGGCTGGACGCGCTGCGCAGGGTCCGAGCGGAACGGAGGAGCTCCCAGGTGCAGTAGCGGCGCAGTATCAGCCGGTCTTCAGGATCCTCGATGTCATCGAGCCAGCCGTTGAGCCAGTGGTCGAAACGCGTGCTCTCGACGTCAAGCTCCGGCAGCACGCCGAAACGGACCAGCAGTGAGAGGAGGAGCGCGACCGACTGTCCCGAGCGGGCTCGGGTGATGATCGCCTCGGCGGTGAGTGGCAGGGTCCCGTCCGAGAGCTCGCGGAGCACCATCGCGCACTTGCTCTTGTGTAGCCAGCGTTCAAGCGACGCCGCTTTGCCATGGTGCGTGAGCAGATAGTCAGCAAGGGGGTGGAGGTCCGCGCGGATCTCTCCCGCATCGTCGGCGAGAAGCTGTTGGATCGCGACTGGCCGGCGGCACTCGACGCAGAGGTGATGTTTGCGAATCTCCTCAATCGAGCCGCATCCGGGACAGGCCATCGTGATCGGAGCGCCCGCGCAATCAGCGCAGACCTTCTGACCGTTCATGAAGCCCGTCAACGAGTTGCGGGCGGCGGACGATGATGGTCGCATGCCGCCCCGATCCCGGCCGGTCCGCGCTGGCCACGATCGACGAGCTCCGCGCGGCGCTGGCAGCGGGCCGGCGCCCCGGCATCCGTCGCCTGCGCGAGGCGATCGAGCTGGTGCGGGAGGACTCCTGGTCGCTGGACGGTGATCGAGGTCACCAGCGTGCTGCTCGCACGCCCCGACGTGCTCATCGAGCGCATCCGGGCCGCGTTGGCCGCGTGAGCGCGCGAGGCGGCTCGCTCAGGTCGCGAAAAGTGCCGCTTCCGGCGCCGGAAAGCGGCAGTTTCTGCGACCTGAGCGAGGAGACGGATGCCAGAGCGGCACGTTCTGCGACCTGAACAGAGCGCCCCGCCGGGCGGTCACCGGATGCCGTAGAACCGCGCCGCGTTCCCCCAGAACAGCGCGTCGAGGTCGAGCTCGCGCGCCCGCGCCCAGGTCGCGACCGCCTCGAACCAGGCGGCGCGCGACGTCCGGTCGTAGCCGGCGGGGCCGACCGCGGACACCGGCCAGTCGCTGCCCCACATCAACCGCTCCGGGCCGAACGCCTCGAGCGCGGCATCCAGGAACGGCGCGAGCTGGGCGGCGTCCCAGTCCCCTCCGGCCTCGGCGGGCAGCCCGGACAGCTTGCCGCAGACCTGCGGATGCCGCGCGAGCTCGCCGAGATCCCGCCGCCACGATGCAGCGGGTTCGAGCGGGGCGCGGGCCGTGCCGACCGCCGGCTTGCCGAGGTGATCCAGCACGATCGGCAGCTCGGGCACCGCGGTCGCGAGCGCCGCGACGTCCCCGATGCCCGGCGCGCGCACGCAGGCGTCGAAGGTCCACCCGCGCGCCGCGACCTCGCGCGCCCCGTCCAGGAACACGGGCGTGGTCGCGAGGCCGGGCGGCTCATCCTGCAGCAGATGACGGATGCCGGCGACGAGGCCGACCCCGTCGAGCGCCGCCAGGTGCTCCGAGGTCTCGCGGCCGCGGTCGAGCCGCGCACCGGCCACGATCGCCCGCACGCCCACCTCGTCGGCGATCTCCGCGACCCAGCGGGCCTCGTCCAGGTGCTGCCCCTCGACGCACTCCGCCTGTACGAACACCGCCGCCTCGGCACCGGCGTCACCGAGCCGCGCGGCGGCGAGCTCGTCCGCCGCGAACCGGCCGTCCAGGGCGCCGTCGAGCCAGTCGTAGTCGAGCCGGCCGGGGTCCCAGAGGTGCAGGTGCGAATCCAGAACGCGCATGCGCCCATCCTGCCCCAGGTTCGCGCAGCAGCGCACCAGACATCCGATGACTGGCTACGATGACGCCTATGGCTGTCACCGACGAGGCGATCCAGAAGATCAAGGCGATGATCGTGTCCGGCGAGCTCGGCCCCGGCGACCGGCTCCCGCCCGAGAAGGAGCTCGCCGAGCGGCTCGGCCTCTCGCGCAGCTCCATGCGCGAGGCCGTGAAGGCGCTCGAGGTCATCCGGGTGCTCGACGTGCGCCGCGGCGACGGCACCTACGTCACCAGCCTCGAGCCGCACCTGCTGCTCGAGGCGATCAGCTTCGTCATCGACATGCACGATGACGACTCGCTGCTGGAGCTGTTCGCGGTGCGGCGGATACTGGAGTCCCAGGCGACCGGCCTCGCGGCGAGCAACGCCACCGCCGAGGCCGCCGCGGCGCTGCAGGCGGAGATCGCCTCCGTCGACCCGGCCACCGTGAGCATCGACGACCTGGTGGCGCACGACATCCGCTTCCACCGCGACATCGTGCGGATGACCGGGAACAGCTACCTCGCGAGCCTCATCGAGAGCCTGAGCAGCCAGACCGTGCGCGCGCGCGTGTGGCGCGGGCTCACCGAGTCCGGAGCCGTCGAGCGCACCCTGTCCGAGCACCGCGCGATCGCCGAGGCCATCGCCCAGCATGACGCCGCCCTGGCCACCTCCCTCGCCACCGCGCACATCGCCGGCGTGGAGCGCTGGCTGCGCCAGGCGGCGTCGGCGTAGCATCCGCCCGCGAGGCGTCCGCCCGGCCTCAGCCCCCGAGTCGCCGCATGGCGGCCTCGAACTCCGCCGCCGAGCTGTCGCTCACCTCGTGGAAGAGGAGCTGCTCGATCACGTCGGGCCCGGCCGTGAAGTACGGCACCCCGGCCTCGCGCAGGCCGACGATGTCGTCGGGGGTGCGCAGGCTCGCCGCGAGCACGTCCGTGTCGCTGTCCGCGCACACCGCCTGCATCCGTGCGATCAGCGCGTCGCCGTCCATCCCGGCGTCGCGCAGCCGGCCGAGGTAGGGGGCGATGTAGCGCACGCCCATGCTCGCGCACGCGAGCGCCTGGCCGACCGAGTACACCGCGGTGACGAGCACGGTGGCCCCGTCGCGCACGAGGGCGGATGCCGCGGCGAACCCGTCCGCCGTGGCCGGCACCTTGACCGCCACCCGGTCGCCGAGCTCGAGGATGCCCTGCGCGTTGCGCAGGAACGCCCGCGCGTCGCCGCCCCAGGTCTGGAAGAACACCTCCCGGGCGCCCCGGCGCACCCATTCCGCGTACAGGTCGGGGATGTCCGCCGCGGTGCGGCCGCTGCGCTCGAGGATCGTCGGGTTCGTGGTCACGCCGTGCACGACGCGCGCGTCCAGCAGCGTGCCGACCCGGGCGGTGTCGGCGCTGTCCACGTACAGGCGCGGGGCGGTCATCGCGACTCCTCTCGCCACCTGTCGTTACAGGTTGGTTGCGGCTAATGTAATGACAGCATCCCACTGAAGTCAAAGGCGATCGAGGAGCCCCATGTCCACCACCGCATCCGCACGCCCCGGCGTGGTCATCGTCGGCAGCGTCACCGCGGATGTGACCACCTTCTCGCAGCGCCTGCCCGCCCGGGGCGAGACGATCCTCGGCGACCAGTTCACCCTGGTGCTCGGCGGAAAGGGCGCCAACCAGGCCGTCGCCGCCGGTCTCGCCGGTGCACGCACGAGCTTGGTCGGATGCGTGGGCGACGACCTGTTCCACGACCTCGTCGTCGACGGGCTGAGCGCCGCGGGCGTCGACCTCGCACATCTGCGCACCGTCCCCGGTCCCACCGGCATCGCGCACATCCGCGTGGACGCGTCGGCGCAGAACGACATCGTGATGGTGCCCCTCGCCAACGCGGCGCTCAGCGCCGAGCAGGTCGACGAGGCGCTCGCGGCCCTCGCCCCGACGACGTCCGTGCTGCTGACGCAGCTGGAGACCCCGGCATCCCTCACCCGTCACATCACCACCCGCGCCCGCGAACACGGCATGACCGTGGTGCTCGACCCGGCCCCCGCCGCACCCCTGGACGCCGACGTCTGGCGCACCATCGACATCGTCACGCCGAACGAGACCGAGGCCTCACTGCTGAGCGGCATCGAGGTCGCCGACCCCGCGTCGGCCGAGCGCGCGGGCCGCTGGTTCCTGGAGCAGGGCGTCGGCGCCGCGGTGATCACGCTCGCGGAGCGCGGCTCCGCCGTGGTCACACCGGAGGGCACCACGTTCATCGACCCGATTCCGGTCGACGCCGTGGACACCACGGCCGCCGGCGACGCGTACGCCGGATACCTCGGCGCCGCCCTCGCGGAGGGGCTCGACCTCGCGGCGGCGACACGGCTGGCCACCGCGGCTGGCGCGATCGCGGTGACCCGCCAGGGCGCCTCGCCGAGCCTGCCGCGGCGGGACGAGGTGGACGCGCTGCTGGCCGCGCAGCGCGCCGCGGTCTGACCGCTCCCGGGCATCGGCACCGCGAGACGAACGACGGCGACACACAGGAGGGGGACGAATGCGCAAGACACCGACGACCATCAACCCGGCGCTCTCCCGGGTGATCAGCGAGACCGGGCACACCGACCTCGTCGTGGTGACGGATGCGGGCCTGCCGATCCCGCCCGGCGCGGAGCGCATCGACCTCGCCTACCGGCCGGGCGCGCCGGCCTTCCTGGACGTGCTCGACACCGTGCTGGCCGAGCTCGTCGTCGAGGGTGCGACCGTGTCGGAGGAGGTCGCCGAGCGCAGCCCCGAGGTGCTGGACGCCCTGCGCGAGCGGTTCGCCGGCATGGGCTTCGAGATCGAGATGGTGCCGCACGTCGAGTTCAAGCAGCGCACGCACGCGGCCCGCGCCTTCGTGCGCTCCGGCGAGTTCACGCCGTACGCCAACGTCATCCTGCACGCGGGTGTGGCGTACTGATGGCGACCGACGCGATCGACCGCCGTTCGGCGGCGCCGATGTACGACCAGCTGCGCCGGCTCATCGTGGACCGGATCCACAGCGGCGAGCTGCAGCCCGGAGACGCCCTGCCCGGCGAGCACCGGCTGTGCGAGCAGTACGGCATCTCGCGCACGGTGGTGCGTCAGGCCCTCGCGCAGCTCGAGCACGAGGGGCTGGTGGAGCGGGTGAAGGGCAAGGGCACCTTCGTCGCCCGGCCCCGTACCAGCGAGTCGCTCGTGCACACCCTCGAGGGCCTCTACGACGAGGTCGAGCGCCGCGGCGGGCACGTGCACAGCGAGGTCCTCCGGCACGAGCGCACGGTGGCGGATGCCGAGGTGGCGGCCGCGCTGGAGGTGCCGATCGGCGCTCCGGTCGTGGTGCTGGAGCGGCTGCGGTACGTGGACGGGGAGCCGTGGTCGCTGTCCACGACCTGGATGCCCGAGGAGGTGGGCGTGCTCACCCTCGGCGCGGACCTGCGCGAATCCTCGCTGTACCGGCTGCTCGGCGAGCACGGCATCCACGCCACGCACGGCGTCCGCTCGGCCGAGGCGACGGTCGCGACACACGAGCAGGCGCAGCACCTCGGGGTGAGCGCCGGATCCGCGCTGCTGCGGCTGCGCAGCGTGAGCCGCGACGACCGCGACCGGGTGATCGAGTTCTTCCTCGCCCACCACCGCGGCGACCGGTCGCGGTTCGAGTTCCAGTTGAACCGCGAGCAGTCGCAGACCGCGCTCACCCGGATCTGAGCGGGCCCGCCCGCGTCCGGCCGCATGCCCCCTCCCGCGGCCCGGCTACGCTCGAAGCCATGAGCGAATGGGTCAACGGCGCGATCCGGATGCTGGAGGCCGACGCCAACCGCAGCGCCGACACGCATCTGCCCGCTCGCTGATCCTGTACGGGCTGGTGAACGGCCTGATCGACGAGGGCACCACGCTGGTGGAATCCTCCAGCGGGTCGACGGCGGTCTCCGAGGCGTACTTCGCACGGATGCTGGGGCTGGAGTTCATCACCGTGGTCCCCCGCTCGACCAGCCGGGAGAAGGTCGAGCTCATCGAGTTCTACGGCGGGCGCTGTCATTTCGTCGAGCACGCCTCCGAGATGTCGGCGGAGGCCGAGCGGCTCGCCGCCGGATGCCGCGGGCACTACCTCGACCAGTTCACGTACGCCGAGCGCGCCACCGATTGGCGGGGCAACAACAACATCGCCGAGAGCGTGTTCAGCCAGCTGGCGCGCGAGCGGCATCCGATCCCGTCCTGGATCGTCGTGGGCGCGGGCACCGGCGGCACGAGCGCGACATTCGGACGCTACGTGCGCTACCGGCGGTACGACACCCGGATCGCCGTGGTCGACCCGGAGGGCTCGGCGTTCTACGGCGGCTGGCGCGACCGGAACCCGGCGCACACGACCGGCACCCCGAGCCGGATCGAGGGCATCGGGCGGCCGCGCGTGGAGCCGTCGTTCGTGCCCGGCGTGATCGACGAGATGATCCCGGTGCCGGATGCCGCGTCGATCGCCGCCATCCGGCTGCTGCGCGAGCGCACCCTGCACTGGGCGGGCGGATCCACCGGGACGAACCTGCGCGGCGCGTTCGAGATCATCGGACGGATGCGGGAGGCCGGCCAGCAGGGCAGCGTCGTGACCCTGATCTGCGACAGCGGCGTCCGCTACGCGCACATCTACTACTCCGACGAGTGGGTCGCCGCGCAGGGCTGGGACCTCGCCCCGCACCGCGAGCGGATGGAGCGCTTCCTCGCCGGCGGCGCCTAGTGACCGAGCGCACCCCGGTCGTTGAGCGAGCCGAAGGCGAGACGAAACGCCCTCGCGTACGCTGAACGCATGACCACGCTCATCCTCACCGTCGCGGGAGCGGATCGCCCCGGACTCGTCTCCGCCGTCGCCGATGTCGTCGAAGCGCACGGCGGCAACTGGGAGAACAGCCAGCTGTCCGAGCTCGCCGGGGTGTTCGCCGGTGTCATCGAGGTCTCGGTGGCCGAGGACCGGGCAGCGGAGCTGCAGACCGCGCTGCGCGAGCTGCAGGGGCTGCTCACGATCGACGTCCGCACCGGGTCGGAGGAGCACCCCGAGGCATCCGATCGCATCACCCTCTCGGTGCTCGGCCAGGACCGGCCCGGCATCGTGCGCGAGGTGTCGAGCGTGCTCAGCGATCACGCGCTCAGCATCGAGAGCATGACGACGGAGACGAGGGATGCCGCGATGGCCGGCGGTCGGCTGTTCGAGTCGACCGTCACCGCGACCGCGCCGGCATCCGCCGACCTCGACGCGCTGCGCGCGGACCTGGAGCGCATCGCGCACGAGATCCAGGTCGACATCACCCTGGACTGATCGCCCCCCGCTGTCCTCTCCTGGGTTTGGGGCGGATCTCGACGTTCGGGGCGGCATACGACCGCCCCGAACGTGAAAATCCGCCCCAAACCGGGGCGTATCAGACCAGGCGCTCGCGCGGGGACACCGAGTAGGTGTCCTCAGGATCTGCGTTCACGACCCCCTCGAGGGCGTGGTCGATGGCCGACATCACGCCGGCGTCCAACGTCACTCCCGACGCCTTCACCGTGTCGGCCAGCTGCTCGGGGCGCGACGCTCCGACCAGGGCGGACGCGACGTTCGGGTTCTGCAGCACCCACGCGATCGCGAGCTGCGGCATGCTCAGCCCGGCCTCGGCGGCGATCGGCTTCAGCCGCTGCACGGCCTCGAGGATGTCGTCGCGCAGCAGGCGCTTGATGAACTGGCCTCCCGAGTGCGTGTCGGTGGCCCGCGACCCCTCCGGCAGCGGCTGCCCGGGCAGGTACTTGCCGCTGAGCACGCCCTGCGCCATCGGCGACCAGACGATCTGCGAGATGCCGAGCGCCTCGGATGCCGGGATCACCTTCCCCTCGATGACGCGGTGCAGCATCGAATACTGCGGCTGATTGGAGATCAGCTGCACGCCGAGCTCCCTCGCCAGCGCATGCCCCTCGCGCAGCTGCTCGGCGGTCCACTCCGAGACCCCGATGTACAGCGCCTTGCCCTGCCGCACCACGTCCGCGAACGCCTGCATGGTCTCCTCGAGCGGCGTCTCGTAGTCGTACCGGTGCGCCTGGTACAGGTCGACGTAGTCGGTGCCGAGCCGGCGCAGTGAGCCGTTGATCGACTCCATGATGTGCTTGCGGCTCAGCCCGGTGTCGTTCGGTCCCTTCGGCCCGACCGGGAAGTACACCTTGGTGAAGATCTCCAGGCTCTCCCGGCGCTGTCCCTCGAGCGCCTTCCCGAGCACCACCTCGGCGCGCGTGTTCGCGTATGTGTCGGCGGTGTCGAAGGTGGTGATGCCGGCGTCCAGGGCGGCGTGCACCGTCCGGATGGCGGTGTCGTCCTCGACCTGCGAGCCGTGCGTCACCCAGTTGCCGTAGGTGATCTCCGAGATCTTGAATCCGCTGTTTCCGAGATGCCGATACGCGGCCATGGCTCCACGCTACGGGGTTTCGCCGTTCGTCACGATGGCGGCGCGGTCGCGGAAGCCCTCTGCGGTGACCCGGTCGAGCTCGACCTGTTTGCGGATCGCGAGGGTGCGCTCGTACAGACTGGGCTCGCCGTAGCTGGTGAGCACCTTCACGAGCACGGGCAGCAGCTCGATCAGGAAGAACAGCGCGGCGATCAGCCAGTGCGCCCAGAAGATGGTCGGCTCCTTCTCGCCGAGGCGGTTGAGCCCGGTGATCTGGCTGAGCAGGCCGACGGCGCCGGCGTTGCCCTGCGCCACGGCATCCGCCCGCTCGTTGTACGCGGCGAGCGCGCGCTCGTAGGTCTCCCGGGCCGCGGGCAGCTGGTCGCGCGCCTGCTGACGGTTCGCCGACTCCGAGCTGCTGGTCTCGGTACGCGCGGCCTCCTCCGCCGCGGCCAGCTCCTCGTTGGCCGTGCGCAGCTGCGCCGCGAGCGCGTCGTAGGTCTGCTGCGCCTGGGCGAGCTGCGCCTCGGCGGCATCCGCGCTCGATCCCTCGCCGTTCACGCCGGTGCAGCCGGGCACCGTGCCGGCACCCTCACCGGTGAGCTCGCACTGGTACAGCGCGCGGGCCTGGTCGATGACCGCCTGCTGCTCGGCCATCTTCGCGGTGAGGTCGTCGACGGTGGCCTGCGCGGCGGACGTGGTCGCCGAGCCCGACTCGGTGCCGGCGACGATGCCCGTCGCGGCCTGGTTCTCGAGGGCGGCGACGCGTTCGGATGCCGCATCGAGGGCCTTCTTCTCGGGGCCGTTCTCGAGGGCGTCCTGATCGGCCTGCGCCTGCACGATATTGGTGGACGCCACCTCGCGGGCGATGTCGTTGTGGAACACTTGCAGTACGAGCGGCTCCGCGACGAGGAAGCCGATCAGCGCGGCCATCGCGACGCGCGGCAGGGCCAGTCCGAGCAGCTTCCAGATGTTCCGGGTGGAGGTCATCGTGGAGGTGAGGAACCGGTCCAGGTTGAAGATGATCGCGGCCCAGATCAGCGCGAGCGGCACGGCGAACCACGCCGCGATCTGCACGCCGGTGGTGAGCGCGAACAGCATCGAGATCGCGGAGATCAGCGCGGTGCCGAGCAGCACGAAGAACATCTGCACGAAGCGCGGCGTCTCGCCGGGGACGCGGTCGAGGATCGGGCCTTCCGCGCCGCCGAGGATGGCGAGCGTGCGCAGGCGCTCGGCCGCCGTCCGGGGCCGCCGGCGCTCGCGCCCGGGACGGGGTGCGCGCCGGGGCGGCTGCGGGCGGGCGGATGCGTCGACGGGCTCAGCGTCCGCGGTGTCGGCATCCGCGGTGTCGGCATCCGAAGAGCGGGGGAACGCTTCGACGGGCTCAGCGTCCGATGACCCGCCGGAGGGCTCGAAGCGGCGCAGGAACTCCAGATCCTCGTCGGTGACCGAGCCTTCGGGACCGTCGACGTCGAACGAGATCCGGCCCTGGGAATCCATCCGACCGGGTCGATGCGCGGAATAGGACATCCTTCGAGGGTAGGAAACCGCGCCTGAGCGACTCCCGGACGAACCCTGCGTGCACTCCCAGCTTCCGAGCTTCCCAGCGCTCGCGGCGAGTGCAAGGCTGGAGGCATGAAGACCCTGCTGCTCGCGCGCCACGCGAAGTCCGACTGGGGGATGCCGGGCTTCGCCGATCACGATCGCCCGCTCAACGCCCGCGGCCGCCGCGACGCGCCGGCGATGGCGCAGCGGCTCGTCGCCGAGGGCGTGGCGCTCGACCGGATCGTCTCCAGCAGCGCGGTGCGGGCGCGGAGCACGGCCGACGAGTACGCGGCCGCGTTCGGCATCCCGATCCTCGAGGAGCCGCTGCTGTACGGGGCATCCGCCCGCTCGATCCTGGCGATCGCGGCGACGCAGCCCGAGGACAGCGTCGTCGCCATGCTCGTCGGGCACAACCCCGGGATGAGCGACGCCGTCGGCGAGCTCACCGGCGAGGACACGCAGCTGCCCACCTGCGCGGTCGCGGAGTGCGCGGTCGACGTCGGCTCCTGGTCCGAGCTCATCGAGGGCTCCGGCCGCCTGCTGCGGGTGCGGACCCCGGCCGACGACGTGCCGACCGCGCCCGACGGCGTGGGCTGAGCGTTCAGCCCAGGGCGGCGGCCGCCGCCTCGTCCTCCGTGGTCGCCACGAGCTGGCCGCACGCCCCATCGATCTCCTTGCCGCGGGTGTCGCGGAGGGTGGTGGGGATGCCGGCGTCGTTGAGACGGCGTACGAACTCGTCCTGCACGTCCTTCTCGGATGCCGTCCAGATCGACCCCGGCGTCGGGTTCAGCGGGATCGGATTGACGTGCACCCAGCCGCGCCCGCGGGCGTTCAGCTTCTCGGCGAGCAGATCCGCGCGCCAGGCGTGGTCGTTCATGTCCTTGATGAGGGCGTACTCGATCGAGACCCGGCGGCCGGTCTTCTCGAAGTACTCGCGCGCGGCGTCCAGTGCCTCGTCGACCTTCCACCGCGAGTTCACCGGGATCAGCTCGTCGCGCAGCTCGTCGTCCGGGGCGTGCAGTGACAGGGCGAACGTGACCGGCACGTCCTCGTCGGCGAGCTTGCGGATCGCCGGGACGAGGCCGACCGTGGAGACCGTGATGCCGCGGGCGCTCATGCCGAGCCCCTCGGGCTGCGGCGCGATCATCACGCGCACGGCGTCCATCACCCGCTTGTAGTTCGCGAGCGGCTCCCCCATGCCCATGAACACGATGTTGGTGACCCGCTCGCCGTCGTGACCCACACGGCGCGGGTCGCCCAGCCCGCCGGCGCGGATCAGCGCGTTGGCGCGCACGATCTGCTCGACGATCTCGGCGGTGGACATGTTGCGGGTGAGACCGGCCTGGCCGGTCGCGCAGAACGGGCAGTTCATGCCGCATCCGGCCTGGCTGGAGACGCACAGCGTGATGCGCCCCGGGTACCGCATCAGCACGGACTCGACGAGGGCGCCGTCGTGCAGGCGCCAGAGGAACTTGATGGTGTCGCCGCGGTCGGTCTCCAGCCGGCGCACCTCGGTGAGCAGCGGCGGCAGCATCCCGGCGACGAGGTCGTCGCGCTGCGCGGCGGGGAGGTCGGTCATCGCCGCGGCATCCGAGGTGTAGTGCGTGAAGTAGTGGGTGGCGAGCTGCTTGGCGCGGAAGCCGGGCAGTCCGAGCTGCTTCACCTTCTCCACGCGCTCGGCCGGGGTGAGGTCGGCGAGGTGCACCGGGGGTTTGCCGCGCTTCGGGCTGGCGAACTGCAGCAGCGGGCGGCCTTCGGCATCCTTCTTCTGCGTCCAGCCCTCGGTCGCAGGGCGCACCTGCGGGGTGCCGGTGGTGCGGATGCTCCCCGCCGACGCCGCCGGGGACGCGGGCGCTGTCGCGGGGCGCGTCGTGCGCGTGCGGGGGGTCTCGGTCATCCCTCCAGGGTACGCGGTGGCGGATGGGAAGCTCCTGGGCCGAAGGCCACACCATGCTTGTAATGACAGGCCGGGACCGGGAGAATGGGCACCGACCCGTCGATGAAGGAGCCCGATGTCCGATCGCCTCGCTCCCGCCCGTCAGGCCGGTGTCCTCGCCGTGCTGCGCGCACCGTCCCCCGAGCTCGCCCTGGACGCCGCCGAGGCGATCATCCGCGGCGGGGTGACCGGGATCGAGGTCACGTACTCGACCCCGGATGCCCCCGCGGTGATCCGCGAGCTCATCGCCCGTCACGGCGACGCCGCGTACGTCGGCGCCGGCACCGTGACCACGCCGGCGCAGGCCGAGGACGCCGCGGAAGCCGGTGCCGCGTTCCTCGTCAGCCCCGGCACCCTTCCGGAGCTGACCCGCGCGATGCTCGACACCGGGCGCGTGGTGATGACAGGTGCGCTCACGCCGACCGAGGTGATGTCGGCGCTCGCGCTCGACGTGGACGTGGTGAAGGTGTTCCCCGCCTCGCTCGGCGGACCGTCCTATCTCGCGGCGCTGCGCGGGCCGTTCCCGGATGCCCCGCTGATGCCCACCGGGGGCGTGAACCCCGACAACCTCGCGCAGTGGTTCGCCGCCGGCGCGCTCGCCGTCGGCGCCGGCGGGGACCTCGCGAACTCGGCCTCCATCGCCGCCGGCGACTGGGCCGACCTCGAGCGCCGTGCGGCCCGGTTCGCCACGGCGCTGGACGCCGTGCGGGCCTGACGCGACCAGAGGCATGCGCAGACTTCTGGCCGCGATCGCCCTCGCCCTCGCCCTCACCGGCTGCGCCCCTGCATCCGCCCCCGACCCGACGGAGACCGCCATGTCCGACGCCACCCGCGACCTGCTCGCCGCCGCCGCATCCGGAGACGCTGCTGCCGTCCGCGCCGTGCTCATCGAGGCGGGCGCGGATGTCGACGCGAAGGACGACATCCAGGACTCGGCGTACCTGTACGCCGGGGCGCGCGGACACGACGAGATCCTGCGGATGACGCTGGAGCACGGGGCCGATCTGCGCAGCACGAACCGCTACGGCGGCACCGCGCTCATCCCGGCATCCGAGCGCGGGCTGCTGAGCACCGTGGAGATCCTGCTCGAGGCGGGCGTCGACCCGAACCACGTCAACAACCTCGGCTGGACCGCGCTGCACGAGGCGATCGTGCTGGGCGACGGGTCGGAGAAGTACGTGCGCGTGGTGCGGGCCCTCATCGACGGCGGCGCGGACGTCACCATCCCGGACGGCGACGGGGTGCTGCCGCGCGACCTGGCGGCACAGCGCAGCTACGACGCCATCGTGGCGGAGATCGACCGGTGACCGGACGGGTGACCGGACGTTGATCGAACTCGCGCCGTGGGCGTGGCTGCTGCGGGCCTGCTCGCGGGATTCGCGTTCCTCGCCGTCGGCGACGACCAGCTGGTGCGGCGCATGATCGGCGCGATCCTGCTGGCGATGGTCGCCGTCACACTGTGGCGCAGGCGGCGCACGACCCCCGCCTCGGGCCCGCTTGCCGTCGGCGGCTACGGGGCGTCGCCGGCTTCACCACCATGGTCGCCAACGCCGGCGGCCCGGTGATGTCGATGTACTTCCTCGCCACGCGCACGCCGATGCAGGTGTTCCTCGGGACCGCGGCCTGGTTCTTCGCGATCGTGAACCTCGCGAAGGTGCCGTTCCTCGCCGGGCTCGGGCTGTTCACCCCTCAGGTGCTGCTGACCGACCTGCTGCTCGCGCCGCTGGTCGTCGCGGGCGGGCTGACCGGTCTCCGCCTCGCGAAGCGGATGCCGCAGCGGCTGTTCGACCGGATCGTGATCGTGCTCACCGTGCTGGGCGCCGTGACGCTGCTCTTCTGAGGCGGGGCTGCGCGGGCGGCCGCCGGCCGGTGCCTCAGTCCAGGAACACGTCCGGGAACAGCGCCTCATCCGGCGTCCCGGGCACCGCGGCGTACTTCGAGAAGTCGGTGACGCCCTCGGCTTCGAGCACGTCCTCGACGATGAGTTCCCGCCCGGTGAACTCGCGCGCCGGCTTGGTGAGCACGGCGTACGCGGCATCCGCGTAGATCTCCGGCGTGCGGCTCGCGGCCATCACGCGGTCGCCGCCGAGGATGTTCTGCACCGCGGCGGTGGCGATCGTGGTGCGCGGCCACAGCGTGTTCGCGGCGATCCCGGCATCCGCGAACTCCGCCGCGATGCCGAGCGTGACCATCGTCATGCCGAATTTGGCCAGGCTGTAGCCGGTGTGCGCGCCGAGCCATCGCGGGGTCGGGTTCAGCGGCGGCGAGAGGGAGAGGATGTGCGGGTTCGCCGCCTCCTTGAGCACGGGGATCGCGGCGCGGGAGAGCATGAACGTGCCGCGCACGTTGACGTCCTGCATCAGGTCGTACCTCTTGGCGGGCAGGTCGAGGGATCCGGACAGGTCGATCACGCTGGCGTTGTTGATCACGATGTCGATGCCGCCGAACTCGCCCTGCGTCTTGAGGACGGCCTCGGTGATGTCGTCGTCGTTGCGCACGTCGCCGACGATCGGCAGCGCCTGTCCGCCGGCCTCGCGGATGCGCTCCGCGGCGGTGTGCACGGTGCCCTCCAGCTTCGGATGCGGGGTGTCGGTCTTCGCCAGCATCGCGATGTTCGCGCCGTCCGCGGCGGCGCGCAGCGCGATCGCCAGCCCGATGCCGCGGCTGCCGCCGGACATCAGGATCGTCTTGCCTGCCAGTGACATCGTCTGTTCTCCTCTTGGGATGCTCGTGACTCGTTTCGAATCGCCTGATTGGCCGTGCTCGGGGCCGGATGACAGTCATTCACGCGATTCGAAATGCGTGGTCATTTGGGGGCCATGCGGATGGCGCCGTCGAGGCGGATGGTCTCGCCGTTGAGGTAGCCGTTCGCGACGATGTGCTCGACGAGCGCGGCGTACTCGTCCGGCCGGCCGAGCCTCGCCGGATACGGCACCTGCTGGCCGAGCGACTCCTGCGCGGCCTCGGGGAGGCCGGCGAGCATGGGTGTCTCCATGATGCCGGGGGCGATGGTGCACACCCGGATCGCGTGGCGCGCCAGCTCGCGGGCGATCGGCAGGGTCATCGCGTGCACGCCGCCCTTCGATGCCGCATACGCCGGCTGCCCGATCTGCCCGTCGAAGGCGGCGACGCTGGCGGTGTTCACGATGACGCCGCGGTCGCCGCTCGCGGTGGGCTCGTTCCGCGCGATGACGGCGGATGCCTGAGCGACGACGTTGAAGGTGCCGATCAGGTTGATCCGGATGATCCGTTCGAAGCCGGCCAGGTCGGCCGGGTTGCCGTCCCGGTCGAGCACCTTCGCCGGCGGGGCGATGCCGGCGCAGTTCACGACGACGCGCAGGGGTGCGGCGGCCTGCGCCGCCTCGACCGCGGCGCGGATCTGGTCGACGTCGGTGACATCGGACGGGGCGAAGTGCCCGCCCAGCTCGGCCGCGACCTCCTCGCCCGCGGAGCCGGGCAGGTCGACGATCGTGACGTGAGCGCCGGATGCCGCGAGGCGGCGCGCCGTGGCGAGGCCCAGACCGCTGGCCCCGCCGGTGACCAGCGCGCCCTGTCCCTGGATCTGCATCGTGTTCTCCTTCGAACGTGACCGACGAACGAATGCGACTGAGTCTCAGCATATGTGGTTCTGAGTCCGAGCCTTGGCCGGATGCCCCAGGAGGTGTTCACTGAGGGCATGGACCTGCGTCGAAAGCGAGCCTACGACACGGCCGACCCGTCGGACGGGTTCCGCGTGCTGGTGGATCGGCTGTGGCCGCGCGGCATCTCCAAGGAGCGCGCCGCCATCGATCTGTGGGCGAAGGACACCGCGCCGAGCCCGGAGCTGCGCCGCGACTGGCGCGCCGCTGCGGATGCCGAATGGGAGACCTACGCAGACCGGTATCGGCAGCAACTGGCGCACGAGAGCGCCGGCGCGCTGGACGACCTCGCCACGGAGCTGCGCGGGCATCCGGTCGTCACCCTCGTCTACGCCGCGCACGACCCCGAGCGCACCCATGCGGCCGTCCTGGAGGAGGCGCTGCGTCCACTGTTGAACACCGACGTGGAGGGGTGAGCGCGCGCCTCGGACGGGTTCGCGACGGTACCGGGCGTCAGAACGGGGCGTCGGGGACGGTGATGGCCCAGTCCACGGCGGTGGTCAATCGGGCTCGCGGGGGCCGGGTTTCGTGTCCGGTGGGGGTGGTGACTTGGACGGTGCGGTCGGGTCGGGATCGGTAGGTCGCTTTGGTTCGGTGCCGGTGGGTGTGATCTCGGGGACAGAGGGGGCGCAGATCGGTGATGTTGGTGCGTCCGCCGGTGGCCCAGGGGTGTTCGTGGTCGATGTCGGCTTCGGCGGCGAGGCGTTCGCAGCCGTCGCGGGCGCAGGTGCCGTGCTGGAGGATGAGGAAGTCGCGTTGGGCTTTGGTGGGCCGGTAGGTGCGGCGGTCCATATCGAGCACGACCCCGGCGACGGGGTCGGTGATCACGCGGTGGAAGGCCTTCGCGTCCAGGAAGAGCTGCTTCGCGGTGAGTGGGTCGATCGTGTCGCCGCCGACGATCCGGGCGCTCTCGGCCGGCACCGGCTGCCCGGCCAGCAGCTGCGCGGGGATGGTGACGTAGATGCAGGTCTTCACCGCTGTGGGCGTACCCTCGCCCTTCAGCCAGGCCGCGAACAGGTCCGCGCGGATCTGATCGCGGGTGCGGCCGTCCCGCTCGGACTTCTGGGTGTGTTTGGCGGTGGCGGTGAGTCGACGGTAGGCGGCGCGGGCGTCGACGGTGGACAGGTATGCACCGATCCAGCTCATCCCGTTCTCGTCATCCGTGATGAACACGTGCCGCTTGGTCATCGCCTGCGCGTGTCGGCGGGAGGTGTCCGGGCCGACCAGCCGTTCCACCAGGGTCTTCACCTGTCGGCGGAAGGCCGCCGGAGCGCAGGTCGTCGCCCACTCCGCCGCGGCCCTGTCCACGGCCTCGAAAGCCGCCGCCTCTGCCTCCAGTTCGCCCGCCGACGCCCCGTCCCCGGCGCGCATCCGGGCGGTCAGGGACACGACCTGCGTGACCTGCGCCATCGACGCGAACCCCTCGCGCGCCATATGCCAGAGCAAAGGCAGGCGGAGCATGGCGGTCTCGGCCACCCAGAGCACATGCCGGATCTGATCCTCGGACTGCCGCAACCGCAGACCGATATCCAGGATCACCGACCGCTCCGCATACCGCGCCGCGTCCGGGTCACCGTGCGGCACGTAAACCTCCGGATGCGCACGCGCCATCCGCACGGCCTCGACAATCCGCTCCGCGCGCCGCGA
Source organism: Microbacterium sp. EF45047 (assembly GCF_028472845.1). NCBI lineage: Bacteria > Bacillati > Actinomycetota > Actinomycetes > Micrococcales > Microbacteriaceae > Microbacterium > Microbacterium sp. EF45047. Next base: position 2,354,490 of record NZ_CP069429.1, read on the forward strand.
CGCCTTACGGTTCGCCTCGTTGTCCGTGCAGGTCAGGTCATCCAGCAAGAACGCGACCACCTCCGCCGCTGTCCGCGGCACCGACGGCTCCTCGGGTTCGTCTTCGAACCACTCCTCCTCGTCCATATACCCATGATAGAACATGTGTTCTAGTTGCACAAGAGCCAGATTCGAATCTTTGGACGAAGTCCTGCAGCAGGTTCAGCTCCAGATGAAGCGGAACGTCCCCGCGGCCACCGCCGACGCGAGGGACAGCGCCATGATCAGCACCCCTCCGGCGAGCGCGACGGCATCCGTCCGCGACAGCCGCGAGGGACGCGCCCACGTGCGCCGGACGTCGGCGCCGAAGCCGCGCGCCTCCATCGCCATCGCCAGCTTGGTGCCGCGTCGCACCGCGAACACCAGCAGCACGAACGCCATCGAGAAGAACCGCCGCAGCGCTCCGCGATCCCCGACGCCGCGGGCGCGACGGGCCAGACCCATGCTGCGCCAGTCGTCGACGAACAGGCCCAGCATCCGGGTGCCGGCGAGGACGCCGAGCACGAAGCGGCTGGGCAGCCGGGCGACCTGCGCGAGGGCATCCGCGAGCTCGGTCGGGTCGGTGCGTCCGAACAGCAGGATCGTCGGCAGGCCGAGCGCGACGACGCGGATGCCGACGGCGATCGCAAGCTGGATCGACCCCTCGCTGACGGTCGCGTACCCGAAGCTCCAGAACACCCGCCCCTCAGGCTCGGCGTACAGCAGCATGCTGACACCGGCCACCGGCGCGACCAGCGCGATCGGCGCGAGGCGCCGCAGCACGGTGCCGTAGCCGAGGCCGGTCAGCGGCACGAGCATCAGCTGCAGCAGGATCGCGACCAACCCGCTGACGACGTCGATCGACGCGAACAGCGGCACCGAGAGCAGCAGCGCGAGCACCACCTTGGTCACCGGGTTGACGCCCGCGAGCCATCCCGGCGAGACCGGATCGGCGGTGACCGGACGCGCGTAGGCGGGGGCGTGCGTCATGCCGCCTCCTCTCCCGCTCCAGGCCGGGCGCCTCGCCGGGCCCCAGGCCGGGCGCCGCGCCGGCCGTCGGGGCCTGCGTCGCCTCGGGTCTGCGCGAGGTCGAGGCGGATGCGGTGCCCGCCGAGGTGACGGATCACATCCTGGTCGTGCGTGACCGCGACGATCGACCGCCCGCGCGCGATCTCCTCCTGCAGCAGCGCGACCAGCTCCAGCCAGCCACGGCGGTCCTGGCCGAAGGTCGGCTCATCAAGCACCATCACCTCGGGTGCGGCGGCGAGCACGGTCGCCACCGACAGCCGCCGCTTCTGTCCGCCGGACAGGGTGAACGGATTCGCCTCGGCGAGGCGGTCGAGGTGCAGCCGCTCCAGCAGCGCCTCGACCACGGCATCCGTGCGTGCGTCGTCCCAGCCGAGGGCGCGAGGGCCCACGGCGAGTTCCTCGCGCACGGTCTGGGTGAGGAACTGGTGCTCGGGGTCCTGGAACACCGTGCCGATCCTGGTCAGCAGCTCGCGCGACTGCCAGCGCCACGGGCGCAGCCCGGCGCGTCCGCGCAGGCGCTCCGCGGCGGTCACCATGCCGGCCAGCTCCGGCAGGAGCCCGGCCAGGGTGAGCGCCAGGGTCGACTTGCCGGCGCCGTTCGGCCCCGTGATCACCGTCGCCGCGCCGTCCGCGACGCGCGGGTGAAGGTCCGCGTGCACCGCGGTGCGCCCGTTGCGGGAGATCGCCAGGCCCGCCGCGGAAAGGACGGCGGGAGCCGGGTCGACCGGCGGCAGTGTCGGCAGGACGAGCGGATGCCGGGGCACCCACACGCCGGCATCCGCGAGCGTGTCGCCGTGGCCGGCGAACACCTCCGCCGGCGGGCCGTCGGCGAGGAGCCCGCCGTCCGCGGCGAGCACGATGACCCGGGTCATCAGGTCGGCCCACACCTCGGTGCGGTGCTCGACGACCACGAGCGTCGCGCCGGTCTCGGCGACGACCCGCTCGACGCTCGCACGGATCTCGCGTACGCCGTCGGGGTCGAGGTTGGCGGTCGGCTCGTCCAGCAGCAGCAGACCGGGGCGCATGGCCAGCGCGCCGGCGAGCGCCAGGCGCTGCTTCTGCCCGCCCGACAGCGCCTTGGTCGGATGCCGCAGCGGCATTTCGAGCCCGACCGCGTCGAGCGCCTCGTGCACGCGGGAGGGGATGTCGGATGCCGGAACGCCGAGGTTCTCGCATCCGAACGCCACATCGTCCCCGACGCGGGACAGCACGATGCCCGCATCCGGATCCTGCAGGACGAGGCCGACCCGGCCCCGGCACCGCTCGGGCGCCACGCCGTCGATGTGCAGCAGTCCGGTGCGCTCCCCCTCGTCGGCGTCGCCGAGCAGGCCGGCCATCCCGGCGAGGAGCGTGGACTTGCCCGCTCCGGACGCGCCGAGGAGCAGCACCCGCTCGCCGGGTTCGATCGTGACCGTGACGTCGCGGACCGCGGGCAGCCGGCGCCCGGCGTACCGCCACCCCCAGCCGTCGGCGACGACCCGTGCGGGGCCCGGCATGGTCAGACCTCGCGGCGCAGTTCGCGTCCGGCGGCGAAGCGGCCGAGAGCGCCGGTGCCGGCGAGAGCGCGGACGAGCAGCCAGCCGACGACGCCGGCGAGGACGGCGCCGGAGACGACGAGGGTGCCCAGGTAGATGGCGTTGAACTCCGCGGTCTTCAGGATGTTCGGGGAGCTGCCGTAGAACAGCTCGAACACCCAGGCCGCCACGGCGGCGCCCACGCCCGCGAGCATCGCGACCGGCAGGCCGAAGCGGCGGTAGAGGAACGCGGCGAAGACCAGCTCCGCGCCGAGCCCCTGGACGAGGCCGGAGAGCACGGTGGAGACGCCCCACACGTTGCCGATCAGCATGGAGACGATCGCCGCGACGAGCTCGACCAGCAGTGCGGCGCCGGGCTTGCGGATCACCAGCCCGCCGACGACCCCGCCGAGCAGCCAGATGCCCACGGCGATGCCGCCGAGGCCGGGGGTCAGGCCGTCGGCGGCCGTGAACCAGGCGTAGCCGATCGTGTTCCACACCCAGAACACCAGGCCGATCGCGACGCCGAGCACGCTGGCCACGACGATGTCGACGACGCGCCAGGTGTACGTGCGCGGCGTGGTCGCGGACGCGGATGCGGACGGGGATGCGTTCATCAGATCTCCTCCCTGCGCTGGCATGATCCAGATCAGGTTCGACGGTCGAAGCGCGGTTCGCTTCCTCTCAGCCCGGCTCGCCGGACTCCCGTGGTTGTGACCCCGATCATAACCGGATTCGGTAGCGTATGCAGGTGACCGCCGACGACCGCCCTCCGCGACCTGCGCTGCGCCGCGATCTGCGCGCGCGTGCGGCGGAGACGCCGACGTCGGCCCCCGAGCCCTCTCCCGCTGCGGCATCCGCTCGCTCCGAGCCGACCCCGGTGGCGTGGGCGGATGCCGAGCGCCCGCCGACCGCACTGACCTGGCTCGACCCGAGTGCGGTGGCCGAGACGTCTCCGACGCCGGTGTTCGACGCGGGGGCATCTGCGGGCGCAGGCGCGGACCTGCTCAGTGGTGCCCGGCTGCGGCCGGACTGGCTGCGGCCCCGCGTGCTGGTCCCGCTCGGCGTGATGCTGGGGGTGTGTGCAGCCTACGCCGGCACGACCCTGCTCTGGCCGTTGCACGAGGTGGCGCCGGTCGTGTCGCCGGTGGCGCTCGAACTGCCGCCGGCACCGCCGGCCGTCGTGACCTGGCCCGAAGCCGGCAGCGCCGCGGTGGCGGTCGAGGGGCTGGACACCGTCGCCTCCACGGCGGAGCCAGCCGAGATCGCGAGCATCACGAAGGTCGCCTCCGTGATGATGGTGCTCGATCGCCTGCCGCTCGCCCCGGGTGAGCAGGGTCCGGAGTTCTCCTTCGACTACGGCGACTCCGTCGAGTACTGGGACTACCGCCGGTCCGATCAGTCGGCCCTGGACGTGCCGGTGGACGGCACGCTCACCGAGTACCAGATGCTGCAGGGCATCCTGCTGGGCTCCGCGAACAACTACATCGACCGGCTGTCGGACGAGCTGTGGGGGTCGGACCGCGACTTCGCCCGCGCGGCCGAGACCTGGCTGCGAGCGCACGGCATCGACGGCGTCTCGCTGGTCACCCCGTCCGGATTCGACGAGCGCAACGTGGCGACGCCGGAGGGCCTGATCGAACTCGCCGAGGTGGCGATGCGCCACCCGGTGTTCGCCGAGATCGTCGGCACCAGGACCGCCGAGATCCCCGGCGCCGGCACCGTGACGAACGGCAACGGCATGCTCGAGGACCCGGCCGTCGTCGGCATCAAGACTGGCACGCTCACCTGGTGGAACCTGCTCACCGCGAAAGACGTCGAGGTCGACGGCACCACGGTGCGGCTGTACGCCGCCGTGCTCGGGCAGCCCGACGACGAGTCCCGGCTCGCGGTCACCCGGCAGCTGCTCGCCGAGGTCGAGAAGAGCCTCGCCGAGCAGGAGGCGACGGTGCCTGCCGGCACCGTGGTCGGGCGGGTCTCGACCGCGTGGGGCGAGGCCGTCGAGATCGTGACGGATGCCGACGCCGAGGTCGTGCTCTGGAACGGTGCGACGCCGACCGCCGCCACGGCCTTCGAGCTCGGTGACCGGACAGCCGACGGCGCCGAGGTCGGCCGTCTCACCGTGGAAGGGCCGCTGAACGAGGCGTCGACGAGCGTGTCGCTGGATGCGGAGCTCGAGGGCCCCAGCATCTGGTGGCGGCTGACGCACCCCCTCGAGCTGTTCGGTCTCGACCAGGGCTGACCCGGCGAGGTCAGGCGCGCTCGGAGTCGAGCTCGGCCTCCTCCGCGTCGCCGGTGACGACGACCGGGTCGGAACCGGTCAACGCCTCCTCGGCGTCCAGATCGGTCGCGGCCTGCTCGAACTGCGACTGGTACAGGCGCCAGTAGGCGCCCTGCCGGGCGATCAGCTCGTCGTGGGTGCCCTTCTCGACGATGTCGCCGTGCTCCATCACCAGGATGAGGTCGGCGTCGCGGATCGTGGACAGGCGGTGCGCGATGACGAACGAGGTGCGGCCCTGTCGCAGCGCCGCCATGGCGTGCTGCAGCAGCAGCTCGGTGCGCGTGTCGACGGCGCTGGTCGCCTCGTCCAGGATGAGGATCGACGGGCGGGCGAGGAACGCGCGGGCGATGGTGATGAGCTGACGCTCACCCGCCGACACGTTCGACGCGTCCTCGTCCAGCACGGTGTCGTACCCGTCCGGCAGCGAGTGCACGAACCGGTCGACGTAGGTCGCCTTGGCCGCGGCCATCAGCTCCTCGTCGGTCGCGCTCTCCTTGCCGTAGCGGATGTTGTCGCGGATCGTCCCGGCGAACAGCCACGGGTCCTGCAGCACCATGCCGGTGCGCGAGCGCAGATCGTCGCGGCTCATCTCGGAGATGTCCTGTCCGTCCAGCAGGATGCGGCCGGAGTCCAGTTCGTAGAACCGCATGATGAGGTTCACCAGCGTGGTCTTGCCCGCGCCCGTCGGCCCGACGATCGCGACGGTCTGCCCCGGCTCCACCCGGAACGACAGGTCCCGGATCAGCGGGCGGTCGGGCGAGTACGAGAACGCCACGTTCTGGAACTCGATGACGCCCTCGCCGTCGGCCACGGTGGGCGCGTCCTCGGCATCCGGCTCCTGCTCCTCCTGGTCGAGCAGCTCGAACACGCGCTCCGCCGAGGCGGTGCCCGACTGCACGACCGCGGCCATGCCGCCCAGCTCGCTGAGCGGCTGGGTGAACTGCTGCGAGTACTGGATGAACGCCTGCACATCGCCGAGCCGCAGGTTGCCGCCGGCGACCATGAGGCCGCCGAGCACCGCGATGCCGACGTAGGTCAGGCTGCCGACGAACATCATCGCCGGCATGATGATGCCGGACAGGAACTGCGCCTTGAAGCTGGCCTGGAACAGCTCCTCGTTCTCCACCTGGAACCTCTCCAGCGCGTCCTTCTCGCGACCGAACACCTTCACCAGGGCGTGACCGGAGAACGCCTCCTCCACGCGGGCGTTGAGGCGTCCGACCTTGCGCCACTGGGTGCCGAAGGCCTTCTGCGACCGCGGGCCGATGATGCCGAAGATCACGCCCATCAGCGGCAGTGCCACCAGGGCGACCAGCGCCAGCTGCCAGGAGATCGAGAACATCATCACCAGCACGCCGATCACGGTGAGCGCCGAGGTCAGCGCTCCCGACAGCGACTGCTGCATCGTCTGCGTGATGTTGTCGATGTCGTTCGTGACCCGCGAGATCAGCTCGCCCCGCTGCACCTTGTCGAAGTAGGACAGCGGCAGGCGGTTGATCTTCGCCTCGACCTGCTCACGCAGGCGCCACATGGTGCGCACCATGATGACGTTGATCACGTAGCCCTGGATCCAGCTCAGCAGCGCCGAGACGACGTAGATCGCCAGCACGGCGACGATGATCCACCGCAGCCGCTCGAAGTCGACACCGGTGCCGACCGAGAAGTTCTGCATCGCCGCGACCATGTTGGCGAAGTCGTCCTGACCCGCCTGGCGCAGCGCGGCGACCACGTCCTCCTGGCTCATCCCCTGCGGGAAGCCGGGGAAGTCGCCGAAGCCGGTGCCGAGGACGTGCGAGACGAACCCCTCGTAGACGATGTTCGTCGCCTCGCCGAGCACCTTGGGCGCGGCGACCGCGAGCACGACGCCGATGGCGCCGAGGATCGACACCAGCACGAACCAGACGGCCGAGGGCTTGAGCAGCCCGATCATCCGGGCGAAGCTCTTGCCGAAGTTGTCGGCCTTGCCCGGTGCGACGCTGTCCCAGCCGCCGCCGTCCAGGCGCGCCTTCTCGGCGAGCTCCGCCTCGTACTGCTCCTGCGGAGTCAGTTCGGTGTTCATGCGTCCACCCCCAGCTGCGATTCGACGATCTCGCGGTAGGTCGTGCTCGACGCGAGCAGTTCGTCGTGGGTTCCGGAGCCGACCATGGTGCCGTCCTCCAGGACGACGATGCGATCGGCATCCGTGATCGTCGACACGCGCTGCGCCACGACGATCTTGGTGACCTCGGGCAGCTCACGCCAGAGGGCCTGGCGCAGCCGGGCATCCGTCGTGAGGTCGAGAGCCGAGAAGGAGTCGTCGAAGACGAGGATCTGCGGCCGGTGCACGATCGCACGCGCGATCGCGAGCCGCTGACGCTGCCCGCCGGAGACGTTCGTGCCGCCCTGCGCGATCCGCGAGTTCAGGCCGTCCGGCATCGCCTCGACGAAGTCGCGGGCCTGCGCGATCTCGAGCGCCTTCCACAGCTCCTCGTCGGTGGCCTCCTCGCGGCCGTAGCGGAGGTTGGATGCCACGGTGCCGGTGAACAGGAAGGGGCGCTGCGGCACGAGGCCGATGCTCCGCCACAGGGCGTCGACGTCGGCCCGGCGCACGTCCACGCCGCCGACCGCCACCGAACCGCCGGTGACGTCGAACAGGCGCGGGATGAGCGACACCAGCGTGGTCTTGCCCGAGCCGGTCGAGCCGATGATCGCCACGGTCTCGCCCGGTTCGGCGCGGAAGGTGATGCCCGACAGCACCGGCGCCTCGGCACCCGGGTAGGTGAACTCGACGTCGGTGAAGGCGACGCTCCCCGGCGCGGGGAACTCCTCCACGCCGTCGACCGGGCGCACCATGCTCGACTCGGAGTCGAGGACCTCGCCCACGCGCTCCGCGGACACCGCCGCGCGCGGGATCATCATGGCCATGAAGCTGGACATGATGACGCCCATCATGATCTGGCCGATGTACTGAATGAAGGCGAACAGGGTGCCGACCTCGACGCTGCCGGCGTCGACCTCGATGCCGCCGAACCAGATCACCGCGACGACCGTGACGTTCAGGATCAGCATGAACAGCGGGAACAGCAGCACGAACAACGAGCCGACGTTGCGCCCGACGATCATGATGTCGGTGTTCGCCCCGCGGAACCGCTCCTCCTCGATGCGCTCGCGCACGAAGGCGCGGACGACCCGCACGCCGGTGAGCTGCTCGCGCATGATGCGGTTGACCGCGTCGAGCTTGCCCTGGTAGCTGCGGAAGAGCGGCACCATGCGGCCGATGATGATGCCGGCGACGATGAGCAGCGCGGGCACCGAGACGGCGATCAGCCAGCTCAGGCCGACGTTCGTCTGCACCGCCATGATGATGCCGCCGATCGCGAGGAGCGGGGCCGTGACGAACATCGTCGCGCCCATCATCGCGAGCATCTGCACCTGCTGCACGTCGTTCGTGTTGCGGGTGATCAGCGAGCCGGCGCCGAACTGCGACACCTCTCGCTCGGAGAATCCGCTGACGCGCTGGAACACGTCCGCGCGGATGTCACGGCCGGCGGCCATCGCCGCCCGGGCCGCGAAGAAGGTCGCGATCACCGAGGCGATGATCTGGCCGAGCGAGATGGCGAGCATCAGCAGGCCGTGCGACCAGATGTAGCCGGTGTCGGCGCGCGCCACGCCGTTGTCGATGATGTCGGCGTTCAGCCGGGGCAGGTACAGCGAGGCCATCGCGCTGGCGAACTGGAACACCAGGACGCCGAGCAGCAGCCATCGGTATTTCGAGAGATATCGGACGAGGAGTTTTCCCAGCACAGGCGGACTTCCTTTTGGGATGGAATCAGGGCCGACGGTGGGCCATCAGACAGCGTGCCACGAACCTCCGACATCCGTATCCCCCTGAAGGATGACCTTCGCTGACAACGAAACCTTCCCCGGTCAGCGCCCATTTTCTGGACTGGATCGAACAACTCGCCGCGTCCCCGCATAGACTCGCAGGAGGTCACGGCGAGGGGAACGGATGCACGAGGACGAAGCGGCCGCGGCGGCCGTGATGCTGGTCTGCGACTACTCGCTGAAGTACCTCGGCGGGGCGCAGACCGCCTTCATCCGGCAGGCCCAGGCGCTGGCCGGCGAGGGGCATCCGGTGGTGGTCGTGGCGCCGGATGCCGACGCGATCGTCTCCGACGAGGCCGCGCAGGAGCCGGCGACCCCCGCCCCGCATCCGGAGTCGAGGATCGTCACGGTGTCGCCGCCGCGTCGCGGGACGATCCCCGTGCTCGACCTGCCGCTGCTGGGCCGCGCGCGCGACGTCGAGCCGCTGCTGGCGGCAACCGCCCGGCGGCACCGCGTCACCGTGATCGTCGTGCATTCGGAGTTCGCCCTCGCCGCCGCCGCGATCGCGGTGGGTCGGAGGCTGGGCATCCCGGTGCTGCACACGGTGCACACCTTCTTCTGGCGCGCCCCCGGATTCCTCGCCCCCTTCGCTCCGCTCGTCACCCGCGTGCACCGGGCGCTCACCGGGATCGGCGAGGGCGGACGCTTCACCGGCAGTCATCCGCTGAACAACGCCCTGCGCACGATGACGCTGCGGGTGGCGGAGCGCGCGGATGTCGTGCTGTCGCCGTCTCGCCACCAGGCCGAGGCGCTGCGCGCGGCCGGGGCGGGCCGGGTCGAGGCGTTCTCGAACGTCTCGCAGCCGCTGCGCTCCGTCGGCCCCGCGCCGGGCGAGGGCCCGCTGCGCCTGCTGTGGGTGGCCCGGTTCGCACCGGAGAAGCGCATCGACGTGGCGCTGGACGCGATGCGACTCCTGCACGACGAGCTCGGCCCCGGGCGCGTGCACCTCGACGTCGCCGGGGGCACGCGCCGCCCGGCGCCCGGGGTCACCTTCCACGGGCCGGTTCCGCCCGAGCGCGTGAGCGAGCTGATGACCGCTGCGGATGCCGCCCTGATCACCTCGCTCGGCTTCGACAATCAGCCGATGGTGGCGCTGGAGGCCTTCTCGCACGGCCGGCCCGTGATCGTCAGCGACCCCGTGCTCGCGACGGAGTTCGGCGACGCCGCGATCGGCACGCCGGGAACGGATGCCCGGGCTCTCGCCGACGAGATCCTGCTGCTCGAGGCCGACCGCTCACTGCTCGACGCGCCGCGCGCCGCCGCCCTCGCGTACGCGCGGGAGCGGCAGCCGGATGCCCACGTCGCGAGGCTTCTGGAGATCGCCGCGTCGGTCGCGGAGCGTCCCGGGAACTGAGCGCGGGGCATCCGCACCCCCACCGGCGGGAAGATCCCGCATCCCCGGCGCCCTCCTGCGGTGCGAGAACCTCCCGGCGGCGTGGCAGTCACCCGGCTCATGGGCCGCCGGGAGAATCCGGCATCCGCCACACCTCTCCGAGCTGCGCGAATCTCCCCGCGGCGATGCGAACCGGCCGACGCGAACGGGCCGCCGGGCTCAGCGCACGGCGGAGAACAGCGCCGGCTCGGGGACGTACTCGCGGGCCGGGGCCCCGGCGTCCGGGGCGAGCTCGGCGATGGACGCGGGCTGCCACTTCGGCTGCCGGTCCTTGTCGACCAGCTGCGCGCGGATGCCCTCGACGAGGTCCGGATGATGGTGGACGAACCAGATCACGCGCCGGTACTCGCCCTCCAGCGCCTCGCGCACCCCGCTCATCGCCCGCGCCTCGCGCACGGCGTCGAGGGTGACCGCGAGACCGGTGGGGGCGAGCTCGCGCAGTGTCGCCGCCGCGGCGGCGGCATCCGGCTCCTCCCGCGCGTCGAGGCGGTCGAGGATCTCTGCGACGCTGTCGGCGGCGAACGCGTCGTCCACCCAGCTGCGGGCGGCGATCAGCGATGAGGGCTCCGGCGTCTCGTCGAACAGCAGCACCAGCTCGTTCGGCGTGCCCGGGTCCGCACGGTGCGCGAGCGCGTCGCGCAGCGCGTCGAGGCGGTCCGAGGGGACGTAGTGGTCCGCGAAGCCGGCGTAGATGGCATCCGCGGCGTTCATCGACGTGCCGGTGAGCCCCAGGTACTCGCCGAGGCGGCCAGGGGCGCGGCCGAGCAGCCAGGTGCCGCCGACGTCGGGCGTGAATCCGATGCGCGTCTCCGGCATCGCCAGCCGCGAGCGCTCGGTGACGATGCGCACCGCGGCGTGGCCGGCAAGCCCGATGCCGCCGCCCATGGTGATCCCGTCGGCGAAGGCGACGACCGGCTTCGGGTACTCGGCGATCATCGCGTTCATCGCGTACTCGGCGCGGAAGAACGCCTCCGTGAGCTCTGTCCGCCCGCCGACGATCTGGTCGTAGAGGGCGCGCACGTCGCCCCCGGCGCACAGGCCCCGCTCGCCCTCGCCGTCGATCAGCACGCACTGGATGTCGCTGTCGTCGCGCCAGTCCTGGAGCGCGGTCGTGATCCGTTCGATCATCTCCGGGTCGAGGGCGTTGATCGCGCGTGGGCGGTTCAGCGTGATCCGGCCGAGCGAGTGCTCGGTGCGGACGAGGACGGTGGGTTCGGCGGAGTCGGTCACGTCCGCCAGGGTACTCCGGGGGCGTGCGACCGGCCGGAAATGGGCGAAACCGTGGGATTTCCGCAAAGATAGGAGGAACTGCCCAGATCAGAGAGGTCGCACATGCCCGAAGGACAGGTGCTCGAGTTCACCCGGGTCACGAAGCGCTTCGGCGCCGTGACGGCGGTGTCCGACTTCTCGGCCCGCGTCGAGCCCGGCGCGGTCACGGGCTTTCTCGGACCCAACGGGGCCGGCAAGACGACCTCGCTGCGGATGCTGCTCGGCCAGATCCGCCCCACCTCCGGCACCGTCACGATCGGCGGCGTTCCGTACGCCGAGCTGCGGCATCCGCTCCGCACCATCGGCGCGGTCCTCGAGGACACGATGTATCGTCCCCGCCGCACCGCCGCGCGCCAGCTGACGATCGCGGCGAAGGCCAACGGCATCCCGGCCTCGCGCGTCGACGAGGTGCTGCGCATGGTCGGCCTGCAGGACGACGCCGACACCCGCATCGGCGGGTTCTCCCTCGGCATGCGTCAGCGGCTCACCGTGGCGACGGCGCTGCTGGGCGATCCGGGCGCGCTGGTGCTCGACGAGCCCGCGAACGGGCTCGACCCCGAGGGGATCCGCTGGATGCGCCTCCTCATGCGCCGGCTCGCCGACGAGGGACGCACGGTGCTGGTCTCCTCGCACGTGCTCAGCGAGATCGAGCAGGTCGCCGACGACGTCGTGGTGCTCTCGAAGGGGCGTGCGGTGTACGCCGGCAGCATCGACGACCTCGTCGACCCGACCACCGGTTCGGTGATCGTCGACGCCGAGGATCGCCAGGGTCTCACCGCCGCGCTGCGGGCGGCCGGCTTGCAGTACGACGTGCTGCGCTCGGGTCTCACGGTGCGGGGTTCGGATGCCGCCGCCGTGGGCGCCGTCGCCGCTGCCGCGGGCATCGCCTTGACGACCCTGCAGCAGCGCGGGCCGAGCCTCGAGGAGGTCTTCCTCGACCTCGTCTACGGTCGCCGCACGGAGAGCCCGGCCCTGAACGAGGTCGCGAACCCGGTGGCGCACGCGCCGTACGAGGGTGCGGATGCCGCGGGCGCCGCAGCCGCGGCGACGTTCGACGCCGGCGCTGCTCCCGACGTCGACGAGACCGAGGCACGCGACGCGGATGCCGGCGCGGCAGTGGACGAGGCGTCGACCGCTGCGGTCTCCGGTGAGACCGCGCCCGGCGAGCACGAGGCACCGGCGGTCGCCGGAGAGCATGCGGAGGGTGACGCGGGCGAGCCCGCGGATGCCGAGGTCTCGTCCACCGGGGACTCGGAGGGCGAAGAAGGCGCCGCCGCCCCGGATGAGCAGACCGAAGCCGCTCCCGCGGACGCGACCGAGGCGGCGGCGACCGAGGACCAGCACACCGACGCCGAGCATCCCGACACCGAGCAGGCCGAGGCCGAGCAGGCCGAGGCCGAGCACGCCGACACCGAGCATCCCGACGCCGAGCACACCGACACCGAGCATCCCGACACCGAGCAGGCCGAGGCCGCATCCGACCACGGCGAAGCCTCCCCCGAGGCGACCGATGCGGAGGAGGCGGAAGGTTCCGCGGTCCACGAGTTCCAGGGCACGACGGACGCCGAAGGGGCCGAGGACGCGAACGACGACGGCTCCGACTTCCTGGCGGCTCTCAGCACCGTGCGCATCGAGCACGAGGACGATGCCCAGGGCGAGCGTGACGGCGACGAGCGCGGCGAGTCCGAACACGATGACCGGACCGGCGCGATCGAGCTCCCGCCGACGGGCCTGTGGGGCGACAGCCCGACCGAACCCGAGCCGAAGGAGAAGGACACCCCCGGCGTCCTGCCCCTGGCGACCATGTCGGTCTCGTTGCCGCCGCAGAGCGATCGGCAGAGCTTCACTGAGCTCATCACCGGCATCCCCTCGACGCTCGACGGCGACCGGTCCGCGGACGACACCCGCGACGGCGAGGAGCCGCCCGCCGAGACCTCGGGCATCGAGGTGCTCTCCTCCCTGCTCGGCGCGCACGACGAGGACGAGGACGAGGTCGTGGACGACCAGGATGACCCGCGCCTCACCGCGATGCGCACCTCGCTCTCCGACGCCGCCCGCCGCTTCTTCGAGGGCCCCGCCCCCGACTACCCCTATGGCGAGGCCCCGCGACCGGACGCTGCGGAAGCTCACGATGAGGCTCCGGCCGACGAGGCTCCGGCCGACGAGGCTCCGGCCGATGAGGCTCCGGCCGACGACGCGACGCGCGTGATCGACACCGTGGAGCCGACGGATGCCGGGGACGACACCCGCACCGACGAGGCCGGCGACCACCACTACGACGGCGACCACGCCGGCGACCACCACGACGGTGAGCACCACGGCTGATCGACGGATCCGCCGACCCCGGCGCCCCTCAGGCGGGCCGCGGACGGATCACCGGGCGCCGGCGCCCCGATGCCGTGGGCACCGGCCCGGTGGCGGCGATGTCCGCCACATCCGCCGGCTCGTCGCTGACCTCGAGCCGCAGCGCCTGCGTGAGGGCGAGGCCGTGTCGCGTGGTGAGGATGAGTCGCTGGTACTGCTCGTCGCCGACGAGGTCGATCACCACGCTCGGCTTGCGCCGGCGGATGAGCACGAAGTCGGTCGTCCCCGCGGCCTTCCAGGTGCCCGCCGCCAGAACCCCGGGGATGTGCGTGCCGGGGCCCGGCACACCGCGCAGCCACGTCCAGGCGTCGTCGGTGAGCTGCACCTTGGTGATGTGCTCGCGCGCGACGGTCAGGTTCCCGCGATGGAAAGTGGTCGCTCGCTCGATCGGCGACAGCACGATCTGGAGCTGCGTCTGATCCAGCAACAGCGTCACCATGGCATCCAGTCTGCCAGCGCTGTCCTGCGAGATGTCTGCGACTTGCTCACAGACCCGCAACGATCCCCTCCCCGGCTTGCCGGGGGGCAGGCGGCGGATGCCGGGGGGTCAGGCGGCCGATGCGGCGGCGGATGCGGCGGCGGGGAGGGCCGCCTCGATCGCCGCGAGCTCCTCCTCGCCGTGGGCGGCGGTAAGGAACCACGCCTCGAAGACGCTCGGCGGCAGGGCCACCCCCTGCTCGCGCATGGCGTGGAAGAACGGCGCGTAACGGAACGACTCCTGCCGCTGCGCCTGCGCGTAGTCGCGCGGCGCCTCGGGAAGGAACGCCACCCCGAACAGGTTGCCCGCGCGCGGCACGGCGTGCACGACCCCGGCATCCGTCAGCGCGGCATCGAGGGAGGCCGCCAGGCGGTCGGCCGCGGCGTCGATCGCCGCGTACACCTCGGGGGTCGCCAGGCGCAGCGTGGCGAGCCCTGCGGCGACCGAGAGCGGGTTGCCGGACAGCGTGCCCGCCTGGTACACCGGGCCGACCGGCGCGAGCAGGTCCATGATCTCGGCGCGGCCGCCGAGCGCCGCCAGCGGCATCCCGCCGCCGACCACCTTGCCGAAGGTGATGATGTCGGGCTGGTACTCCTCGCCGGCCTGCTGCTGCAGACCCCAGAAGCCGGCCGGATGCACTCGGAACCCGGTGAGCACCTCGTCCAGGATCATCAGCGCGCCGTGTGCGTGCGCGGTCTCCGCGATGAGGCGGTTGAAGCCGGTCTGGGGCGCCACGACGCCCATGTTCGCGGATGCCGCCTCGACGATCACCGCGGCGATGCGCTGTCCGTGCTCGGCGAACACCGCGGCGAGCGCCTCGGGGTCGTTGTAGTCGATGACGAGCGTCTGCGCGGCGATCGGCGCCGGCACGCCCGCCGAACCGGGCAGGGCCAGGGTCGCCACCCCGGAGCCGGCCGCGGCGAGCAGGCCGTCGGAGTGGCCGTGGTAGTGGCCGGAGAACTTCACCAGCAGGTCGCGTCCGGTGGCGCCTCGTGCCAGGCGGATCGCCGTCATCGTCGCCTCGGTGCCGGTGGACACCAGGCGCACCCGCTCGACCGGGCGCACATCGCCGTGGCGCACGCGGTCGGTGATCAGCTGCGCGAGCTCCACCTCGCCCTCGGTGGGGGCGCCGAAGGACAGTCCGCGCGCGGCCGCCTCCTGCACCGCCTGCACGACCTCCGGATGCGCGTGGCCGAGCAGCGCCGGACCCCAGGACGCGACGAGGTCGATGTACTCGGTGCCCGCGGCATCCGTCACCCGCGCCCCGCGAGCGGATGCCAGGAACCGCGGCGTGCCGCCGACCGAGCCGTACGCGCGCACCGGCGAGTTCACCCCGCCGGGGATGACGGTGCGGGCGGTGTCGAAGAGGTCGTCGTTGCGGTCGGTCATCGGGAGGTGTCCTTCGTCAGCGGAGCCAGCGGGCGGCCTCGGCGGCCCAGTACGTGAGCACGGCGTCGGCGCCGGCGCGGCGGATCGACAGCAGCGACTCGAGCACGGCGGCACGGCGGTCGATCCAGCCGTTGGCCGCAGCCGCCTCGATCATCGCGTACTCCCCCGACACCTGGTACGCCCACACCGGGACCTCCACGCTGTCGCGCACCTCGCGCAGCACATCCAGGAACGCCATCGCCGGCTTGACCATCACGATGTCGGCGCCCTCGTCCTGATCGAACAGCGCCTCGCGGACGCCCTCGCGCCGGTTGCCGGGGTCGAGCTGGTAGGTGCGGCGGTCGCCGGACAGCTGCGAGTCGACGGCCTCGCGGAACGGGCCGTAGAACGCGCTGGCGTACTTCGCCGCGTACGCGAGCAGCAGCGTGTCGGTGAAGCCCTCGTCGTCCAGGGCCTGCCGCACCACCGCGACCTGGCCGTCCATCATGCCGGACAGTCCGAGCAGCTGCGATCCTGCCTGCGCCTGCGCGAGCG
This sequence comes from Microbacterium sp. EF45047, assembly GCF_028472845.1. Lineage (NCBI taxonomy): Bacteria > Bacillati > Actinomycetota > Actinomycetes > Micrococcales > Microbacteriaceae > Microbacterium > Microbacterium sp. EF45047. The sequence continues at coordinate 2,370,623 of NZ_CP069429.1, forward strand.
CCATCGACGCGTACCGCTCCAGCGTGGCGTCGTTGTCGACCGCCCCGTCGCCGTCCAGCACCCCGCAGTGCCCGTGGTCGGTGAACTCGTCCAGGCACAGGTCGGTCTGCACCACCAGCGCGTCGCCGACCTCGGATGCCACGGCGGCCGTCGCGACGTTCAGGATGCCGTCCGGGTCGTCGGCCGCGCTGCCGATCGCATCCCGCACCGCGGGGACGCCGAACAGCATGACGCCGCCGACGCCGGCATCCGCGGCATCCGTCACCGCGCGACGCAGGGAGTCGAGGGAGTGCTGCACCACGCCCGGCATGGAGCCGATCGGCTGGGGCTCGGTCACGCCCTCGCGCACGAACAGCGGGAGCACGAGCTGGCGCGGCTCGAGCGAGGTCTCGCGGACGAGGTCGCGGACGGCGCGCGACTGGCGCAGCCGGCGCAGGCGGGTGTCGGGGAAGCGGCTCACCGGGCGAACTCGTCGGCGGCGTGCGGAAGGGTGAAGTGCGAGACCGCGTCGATCAGCGCGTCCACGGTCTGCTTGTCGGCGACCACCGAGATCGGCAGCCCGGCGCGGCGGGCGTCTTTCGCGGTGCGCGGGCCGATGGCCGCGAGAAGGGTGGTGTCCGGGATGTCGGGGAACTGCTCGCGCACCTGCTGCGCGACCGACCCGCTGGTGATCAGGATCGCGTTGATGCGTCCGCTCTCCACGTCGCGGCGGATCCGCTCGGTGACCGGGACCCCGACCGTGCGGTAGGCGACGACGCTGTCGACGTCGTGTCCGGCGAGGTTCAGCATCACCGACAGCACGGGCTTGGCGATCTCGCTGCGCAGCGACAGGATGCGCCGGGGCTCGGGCTCCAGCGCGATCAGCTGCTCGGCCATGCCCTCCGCCGAGTTGTCCTGGTCGGGCACCAGCGAGACCTCGTAGCCGACCGCCTGCAGCGCCGCCGCGGTGGTCTCGCCGACGGCGGCGACCTTGGTGCGGGACGGGATCTTCACCCGATGCGCGAACAGCACGTCCACCGTGGTCGCGCTGGTGATGGTGAGCCAGTCGTAGTGGCCGGACTGCAGGCGCTCCAGCGCCGCCTCGAGCACGCCCTGGTCGGCGGCGGGGGCGAAATTGATCAGGGGCGCCACGACGGGCACGGCGCCCTGCGCGCGCAGGCTGGCCGCGACCCCGTCGCCCCACGGGCCGCCGCGCGGCACGAGGACGCGCCAGCCGTGCAGCGGCTTCGCCGGTTTCGTTTCGGAAGCAGTCATCAGCATCACTCTCGCGGAAGGAGGTCGGCCGCCCCCTGTTCGAGCAGCCGATGAGCCACAGACATGCCGATGTCACGGATCGCGCGCATCGGGTCTGCATCATCGGCAGCATCCGCGCCGTTGCCGCTGCCGTTCCGTCGAATATACCCCCGGTTCAGGCGCTCCGTGACGTCGAGGCCGATCCTGCGGGCGCCGCCGGGCTCGTACACGACGGTGCGGATGCGGATGGTGTCGCCCGTGACGGCCGCGTGCGCGGCCATCGGCGCCTGGCATCCGGATTCGAGCCCGGCGAGGATCGCCCGCTCGACCGTCACCGCGATGCGGGTGTCCTCGTCGTCGAGGCGCGCGAGCGCCTGGCGCAGCTCTGCCGGCGCGTCCGCCGTCGTCTCCACGGCCAGGGCCCCCTGCCCCGGCGCGGTGGGCCACTCGGCGAGCCCGAGGTCCTCGCGATGCAGCTTCAGCTCGGCGCCGAGGCGGGACAGCCCGGCGGCGGCGAGGATGACGGCGTCGAGCTCGCCGGAGGCGACCCGCTCCAGCCGCGAGTCGACGTTGCCGCGGATGTCGACCGGCTGCGCGTGCGGGGCACGACGGCGCACCTGCGCGATGCGCCGGGGAGCGCCGGTGCCGACCGTGCTGCCGGAGCGCAGCTCGTGCAGCGGCGTGCCGCCGCGGGTGATCACGACGTCCCTGGCATCCTCCCGCGGCGGGGTGGCGGCGATGACGAGGCCTTCCGGCACGGCGGTGGGGAGGTCCTTCAGGGAGTGCACCAGGATGTCGCAGTCACCGGCGAGGAGCGCCTCCCGGAGGCGGGTCGCGAAGACGCCGCGGCCGCCGATCTCGGACAGGGATGCCCGGTTGGTGTCGCCCTCGGACGTGATCGGCACGAGTTCGACGGGGCGCCCGGCGGCCTTCTCGAGGGCGGCGGCGACCTGGCCGGACTGCGCCTGCGCGAGGGCGCTGCGGCGGGTGCCGAGGCGGATCGGGGCGGACATCACTGCAGGACGTCGGCGATCTCGTCGAAGCGGAGGCGGCGGCCGGTGTAGAACGGCACCTCCTCCTTCACGAAGCGGCGCGCGTCGGTGTAGCGCAGGTCGCGCATCAGGTCGACGAGCTCGACGGGGTCGTCGGCCTCCAGCGGCAGCAGCCACTCGTAGTCGCCGAGGGCGAAGGCGGCGACGGTGTTGGCGATGACGCCGGTGAACGCTGCGCCCTTGCGGCCGTGCTCGGCCAGCATCCGCCGGCGGTCCTCCTCGGGGGCGAGGTACCACTCGGGCGTGCGCACGAACGGATACAGGCAGAGCCACTGCTTCGGCTCGACACCGCGCAGGAACCCGGGCACGTGGGCGCGGTTGAACTCGGCGTCGCGGTGCACGCCCATCACGTTCCAGACCGGCAGCAGGGTGCGCAACAGCTCGGTGCGGCGCAGCCGGCGCAGGGCCCGCTGCAGCTCCTCGGCGGTGTCGCCGTGCAGCCACACCATCAGGTCGGCGTCGGCCTTCAGCCCGCTGACGTCGTAGAAGCCGCGGACGGCGACGCCGGAGTCCTCGATGTGACCGACGATGGTCTCCAGCTCGGTGGCGTCGCTCTCGGTGACGGCGAGGTCGGGGTTGCGCCGCCACACGGCCCACAGGGTGAATCCGGACGGGTTCTCATCGCGCTGCTCGGACATGCTTCCAGTCTGCCCCTTCCGCGCGAGGACGGCGAACCGGAGGACGACGAACCGGGCCGCGGCAGCGGGCTGAGCGCGTCGAGCGCGCCGGATCAGCGGGACAGTGCGCGGGCGATCACCCAGACCAGCCCGCCGACGGCCACCGCCGCGCCGACGGCCGCGGCACCGGCGCCGACCGGATTGCGCTGCGCGAAGATCTTCGCCCTGGCGATGCCGCGCCGGGACGCCTGCTCGATCCGCCGCGGGAAGTTCCCCTTCACCTCGATGGCCGCCAGCGCCGCTTTCAGCTCGGCGCGGGCGGACGCCACCGGGTCGGTGATGCCGGCGGGCACGGCCGTGCGGGGAAGCGGATGCGAGACGGAAAGCGATTCAGGGGTGGTCATGACCGGCGCTCCTCACGATGCGGACGTCTTCGGCGACCGCCTGGGCGGGGTTCTCGCGCCGAAGCACCTTGCGGAACTTCAGGATGCCGAGCAGCGCGAACAGCAGCGCCACGATCAGCAGGATGCCGAACACCGCCAGCGCGGACAGCCAGACCGGCCACCACGAGGAGAGGCCGGCGATGGCGAACACCAGGATGACCGGCACCGCCCAGAACAGGAAGAACAGCGCGATCAGGAACCAGACGCTCCCGATCCCGGCGTCCTTCGCGGTGCGCGACACCCACACCTTGGCCGCGTCGATCTCGGCCTTGACGAGGTTCCCGACCAGCTCCGGGAGGTCGCCGATCAGCGTGAGCAGGCTGTCGTCGGCGCGGTCGCGGTATCCGCGCATCTCAGGCGATCCCGCTGGGACCGGACGCCGACTCGTCCTCTCCGGACGCCGAGCCGGTGGACGCGCCCGCGCCCTTGGCGTCGGACTTCTTCTTCGCCGCGGCGACGGTCTTCTTCGCGGCCTCGCGGGTGTCCTCGGCGGCCTCCGCCACGTCCTCGGCGGCGTCCTTGCTCGCGTCGATCGCGGAGTCGAGCTTCTGCCCCGGCGTGCCCGATCCGGACATCGAACGCACGACCTTCACCGCGCCGTCCCACAGGGCGCCGGGCACGGCCGCGGCCTGCGACTTCGCGAAGTCCTGCACCTTCGCGACCTGCTCCTGCACCGCGTCGCGATTCCACACCTTCAGCCACTGCTTCTTGATCTGCTCGTAGCGCTCGCGCCCTGCCCGTGACCCGAGGACGTATCCGGCTCCGAGTCCGATGACGAGTCCGATCTTGCCCTTCATTGGGGGCCTCCTCACGTTGTGTGCGGCGTGGTCGCGAGCCCGCGATGGGGCGCGACCGGCTTCCCAGGGTAGTCGCATATTCCCGATTCAGCATCTAGTCTTGCGCGACGCGGCCCGGAGGGGGAGAATGCCCGGTCAGTCCCAGAGCAGGGCGTGCCGCAGGCGGTCGGCCTCGGCGACCGCGTCCGGCACCACCTGCGCCAGCCCGGTGCCGGCGAGCCAGGCCCCGACCGCGGCGAGGCCGGGCGTGCGCCGGATCGCGTCGCGCGCGGCGTCCCGCCGTTCCGCGGCGCCGATCAGCGAGGACGGCTGCGCCTGCACGAACCGGGCGCGGTGGCCGGCGCGCAGCTGCGAAGGCTCGAGCGGGACGCCGAGCATGGCGGATGCCTCGGCGAGGGCGAGCCGAGCGGCCTCCGCGTCGTCGAGTGCGGCGGTCGCCGCCGGCTCTCCCTGGCTGCCGAAGGAGACCCGGACCACGTGCCGCCCGGCCGCGGCCTCCCGCAGCCAGCCCCACTTCGCCGTCGAGTGCGTGAGCGCCTTGGCGGCGCGGCTGCCGGGCACGGTGAGCACGCCGCTGCCGCGGGGCGCGGCGTCGAGGGTGGCGGCGTCGAGCAGGAGCGTGACGATCTCGATCTCCGGCGCCGCGCCGGGGGCGCCGAGGGTCGCGATCCCGTCCAGGAGGGCTCGCGCCGCCGGTTCCGGCACGGCGAGGATCACGCCGGTGGCGCGCAGCGCCTCGGCGGCGGCCCCCAGCGGCTCGCAGGCGTCCGCATCCGCATCCGTCGACGCCTCGTCGACGTCGACGATCCATACGCCGCCCTCGCGCCGCAGCGCGGTCGCGCGCACGCCGGTGCGGATGCCGGCGCCGTAGGTCTCGAGGTCTGCGCGGAGGGCGTCCACGAGCCGACCCATGCCGCCGTGGAGCCCCTGCACCGCGGAGCCGGGCGCCGTGCGCGCCTTCTGCTCCTCGCGGAGGACGGCGACCGCACCGGAGAGGGAGCCGACGCGGGTGAGCGCGGCGTTCAGGCCGGGGATCGCGACGTCCACATCGACGTCGTCCGGGTGCGCGGAGTAGACGCCCGCCGTCACCGGGGCGACGAGCCGGTCCAGGACGCGTGCGCCCATCCGGGAGCGGACCAACCTGCCCAGGCTGTGCTCGTGGCCGATGGTCAGCGGCGGCCGCAGCCGGTCGAGGTACGCGCGCCACGCGCCGCGCCAGCCGATGATGCGGCGGACGTCGTCGGCGAACGGATTCGCCGGGATGCCCAGCATCCCGCCGACCGGCAGCGGAGCATCCGCGGCATCCGGGATGCCGGTCAGCCACGCGCCGCCGCCCTCGGGCGACACGATCGCCTCGCCGAGTCCGAGCTCCTCGACGAGCCGGCGCACGTGGCCGCCCCGGGTGGCGAAGCTCTCGGCCCCGGCGTCCACGACCAGCCCGTCCAGCGTCGCGCTGCGCACGGCTCCGCCCAGCCGCTCCTCCGCCTCGAGCACGGTCACCGGCATCCCGACCTTGGCGCACTCGCGGGCGGCGACGAGTCCGCCGATGCCGCCGCCGATCACGACGACGTGCTGCTGTGCGGCGCGGGCGGCGAGTTCGGCGGGATGCTCAGCGGTCATGGTGACTCCAGGTCGGCGCGGTCAGGCGTGGGCGAGCTCCACGATCCGCGTCAGCTGATCGGGGTCGGTCTCCGGGGGCACGCCGTGACCGAGGTTGAGGATGTGCCCCTTCGCGGAGCGGCCGCGTGCGATGACGTCGCGGACGTGCGCCTCGAGCACCGGCCACGGCGCCTGCAGCAGGGCGGGGTCGATGTTGCCCTGCACGGCGGTGTCGGGGCCGAGGATGCGGATCGCCTCGTCCAGCGGCATCCGCCAGTCCACGCCCACGGCGGAGGCGACGCCCTCCAGCCGCATGTCGGCGAGGAACGGTCCCGTGCCGACGCCGAAGTGGATGGTCGGCAGACCGATGCCGTCGAGCGCCGCGCGCGAGTGCGGGGCGACGAAGGCGCGGTAGTCCGCCGGGCTGAGCGAGCCGGCCCAGGAGTCGAAGAGCTGCACGACGGATGCCCCCGCGTCGCGCTGGATCTCCAGGAAGCGGCGCGAGATGCGCGAGAGCCAGCCGGCCAGGCGGTTCCACGACGCGGGGTCGGCGCGCATCATGGCGCGGGCGCGGAGGTGCTCCTTCGACGGCCCGCCCTCGACGAGGTAGGCGGCGAGGGTGAACGGGGCGCCGGCGAAGCCGATCAGCGGGGTGTCGCCCAGCTCCGCGCAGGTGATCCGCACCGCCTCCGCGATGGCGGTGCCGTCGAGATCAGCCGGGTCGATCGCGGTGATGCGGTCGACGTCCTCGGCGGTGCGCACGGGACTCGCGAACACCGGCCCGCGCCCGGGCTCGATCTCGACCTCCACGCCGGCCAGCCGCAGCGGGATGACGATGTCGCTGAAGAACACGGCCGCGTCGACCCCGTGGCGGCGCACCGGCTGCAGGGTGATCTCGGCCGCCAGGTCGGGGGTCAGGCACGCGTCCAGCATCCGGGTGCCGACGCGCAGCTCGCGGTACTCGGGAAGGGAGCGTCCCGCCTGTCGCATGAACCAGACGGGAGTGCGCTCCGGGGTCTCGCCGGCGAGCGCGCGCAGCAGGTCAGTCATGCGCACCATCCTTTCACCGGCTTGCTATGCATCCGCCCAGCCGCGGGCCAGCCTGGTTAGGCCTCCCTTAGAGGCCGTGATCAGCGGCAGCGCGTAGAATCGACGCGTGCTGCTCTGCGTCACGGCGAGTCACAAGACCGCGTCTTTCGACCTGCTCGAACGCCTCAGCCGCCACCCCGAGACCGTCGCCCCGACCCTGATCGAGGCCGGTGCGCAGGGGGCTGTCGTCCTCGCCACCTGCAACCGCTTCGAAGCCTACGTCGAGACCGACGACGCCGAGGCGATCGGATCGGAGGCGCTGCTGGAGGCCGTCGCGCAGGCCACCGGCGTGCCCGCGGACGACCTCGACGGCGCGTACCGCATCATCCGCGACCGCCGCGTCCCGGAACACCTGTTCGCCGTGGCATCCGGTCTCGAGTCCGTCGTGTCCGGTGAGGGCGAGATCGCCGGGCAGGTGCGCCGTGCGCTCACCTCGGCCCGCAAGAAGGGCACCACCTCCCCCGAGCTCGAGCGCCTGTTCCAGCGCGCCAGCGAGGCGCAGCGGAAGGTGAAGAACGTCACCGCGCTGCACCGCGCCGGACGCTCCCTGGTGCGTCTCGCGCTGGAGCTGGCCGACAGCCGCATCGCCGACTGGTCCGCCGAGCGCGTGCTGCTCGTGGGCACGGGGGCGTACGCGGCGGTCACCCTCGCCACGCTCCGCGAGCGCGGAGCCGTGGACATCTCGGTGCACTCCCCGTCCGGTCGGGCCGCCGTGTTCGCGAAGAAGCACGGCATCCGCGCGATCACCGCGGAGGAGTACCCCGCCGTCGCCCGTCACTCCACGCTGCTCATCACCTGCACCGGCGCCACCGAGCCGGTGCTCGGGCCGGAGCAGCTGCGGCGCCCGGCCGCCGTCGGCGGCGGATGCCCGGTGCACGCCGCGACCGGTTCCGGTTCCGGCGCGCAGCTGGTGATCGACCTGGGCATGCCCCGCAACGTCGACCCCGCGGTCGCGCAGCTCGAGGGCGTCGCGCTGCTCGACCTGGAGACGATCCGCCTGCACGCGCCGCTCGAGGAGCTGCAGGCGACGGATGCCGCGCGCACCGTCGTCCGCGAGGCGGCCGAGAAGTTCCACATCGTCGGATCCCGACAGAGCGTGACCCCGGCCGTGGTCGCGCTGCGCACGCACATCTTCGGTCTGCTCGAGGCGGAGATCGAGCGCGCCCGCCGCCGCGGCGACGAGGACGGCCGGGTCGAGCAGGCCATGCGCCACCTCGCCGGCGTCCTGCTGCACACTCCGACCTCCCGCGCGCACGAGCTCGCCGCCGAGGGCCGCGCGGACGAGTTCGTCGCCGCCCTCGAGACGCTGTACGGCCTGACGCCCGAGGCGGATGCCGCGGGCGAGACCTCCGCGACGGCGTAGGTCCCCGGCGTCGCAGACGCGCGGGGTGTCGGCGCCGGCGGGAGAAGAACGCACCTCCCCGGCCCGTCCGCGATGCGTAAAGCTCCCCGCGCCGCAGCATCCGTCCGCCGCCGGGAGAAAACCGCACCCTCCGCACCCTCACGGGATGCGGAAAGCTCCCCGCGGCCCGGCCGCGACGAAGCCGCGCTCCGCGGATCACGACAGCCGGCGCCAGACCGGAGGCATGGCCCTTCACATCACCGGAGGCACCGCGCCGACGACTTGCTGACCAGCAACCCGCTGGCGCTGCTGGTGGGGATGCTGCTCGTCCAGCAGGTGCGCTGGCCATTGCTAGCTGCTATTGACATACGCGTTCCCTCGACGCAGCAGAACTGCCTCCGGTTTCAAAGCGAGCTCTATTCGGCCAGGCAGCGCGTCGGTGTCGTAGACCACAGCTATCATCTGGATCATGCCGCTTAGCCCCGACGACGTATTCATTCCCGGTGGACTTCCGCACGAAACTTATGTGTCTCGTGATCACCTCCGGCTTGAGGAGGACCTAGGCCGTTGGCTCGAGCGCCGTCAGAAGCCGCTCCTATCTGTGTCAGGCCCGACCAAGTCCGGCAAGACAGTGCTTCTCAAAAGGACCATTCCCGATGCGATGTGGCTGTCGGGCGGAGCGATCGACACTGCAGATGACTTCTGGGCAAGTGTCTGTGACGAGCTTGAAGTGTTCACTGAGCACCACCTCAACGTCACTACTGCTCACAGCACCGGAGCGGAGGTTGCGGGTGGAGCCAATGCTGCAGTGGTCTCGCTGTCAGGTACGGGTCGCGTCGAGAACACTCTCGACAAGGGCATCTCCCGTGGCCGCAAGGCTAACTCCCGTTCCGTTGCAAGGAAGGCGCTTGGTGAAAGACGGCCCGTCGTCATCATTGACGACTTCCACTACATCGATGCCGAGCAGCAACTCCTGATCGTCCGTGGACTCAAGGATCTGATCTTCGATGGACTTGCGGTCGTGGTAGCCGCAGTTCCGCATCGCGCGTACGACGTGGTGCGCGTCGAGAAGGAAATGACCGGCCGAGTAGAGCCACTCCCTGTTGCGCAGTGGGAGGAGCAGGACCTGGCGTTGATCGCTACCCAGGGTTTCCAGGCACTTGGGGTCACTGTGTCACCCGATATTGTCTCCCGCCTCGTGGCCGAGAGCTTTGGAAGCCCCCACCTGATGCAGACGCATTGCCTGAATCTGAGCATCGCAAATCGACAGGGTCGCATACTTAGCGAGGTGTTCGTGGAGCCCGACTGGCGGGAGTTCTTCGAGAAGCAGGCGTCCGCGACTTCGAAGTCGGCGTTCGATCTGCTGAAGACGGGCCCTCGTACACGCACTGACCGCATGGTCAGAAGTCTGAAGTCTGGCATCCAGACGGATATTTATGGCGCTGTGCTGGCGGCGATTGAGAACACAGGACCCCGGACGACGCTCGGCTATGACGACATCCGTGCCTCGTTGCGCGAAATCCTTAATTCGGAACTGCCCCAGCGGCACGAGATTACGAATGTTCTCGAGCAGATGACCTCGATCGCGAAGGACAAGATCGAAGGAGAGCCCGTTCTTGAGTACGATGCCGAGTACTCGACGCTTCACCTCGCCGACCCGTTCTTTGCATACTACCTTCGCTGGGCCCCGCCAGGACTAAAGAACATCGCCGTGACCCGGTCGAACGGGAGTGCTTCAACTTAGCCGTTGCGCTACTTAATAGCGGCCGTCTCTGTCCATCTGGATGTCTCCGGTTGCGACGATGCCCTCGGCAGTGAGCAGCGTCGAGCGCATCTGAGGGTGTGAGTTATCAAATACAGCACTTTCGGCGGTCGACCATGCGCGATGTCAGACTGGAGGCATGGCCCTTCACATCACCGGAGACACCGCCGCCGACGACCTGCTGACCACCAACCCGCTGGCGCTGCTGGTGGGGATGCTGCTCGACCAGCAGGTGCCCATGGAGACCGCGTTCGCCGGACCGCTCAAGATCCAGCAGCGCACGGGCGCTGCGGATGCCGCTGCGATCGCCGGCATGGACCCGGATGCCTTCCTCGAGGCGTTCAGGCAGACCCCGTCGGTGCACCGCTTCCCCGGTTCGATGGCCGCCCGCGTGCAGACCCTGTGCCAGACCATCGTCGACGAATGGGGCGGGAACGCGGCCGCGATCTGGACCGAGGGCGACCCGGACGGCCCCGAGGTGCTCCGCCGCCTGAAGGCCCTCCCCGGGTTCGGCGAGCAGAAGGCGAAGATCTTCCTGGCGCTGCTGGGCAAGCAGTACGGCTACACGGGTGAAGGCTGGCGCGAAGCATCCGCTCCCTACGGCGAGGAGGGCTCGTTCCGCAGCGTCGCCGACATCGTCTCCCCGGAGTCGCTCGCCAAGGTGCGCGAGCACAAGAAGGCGATGAAGGCCGCCGCCAAGACGGCGAAGTGACGTCGAGCCCGGCGGTGTCGGATGCCTGGCCGGACGCCTGCGCCTTCGAGAGCGGGTCGGTCTCGGTGACCGCCTGAGACCGACCCGCTCGAACCCGTTCAGCCGTCGTGGACGGTCGCGAGACCGGTGAGCGGCTCGGTGATCGCCGACAGGTACGCCGAGTGATCGGCCGAGGTGAGGTTGTACGTCACGTACACGCCGTACCCCTGGTGCTTCGTGTGCACCGCGAGCTGGCCGGCGAGCTTCTGCGAGGTGGCGGTGAGATCGGCCGCCGCAGCGCCGAGCTGCTCCTAGCACCCACAGGACGGCGGGCCCGACGAGAAGCCAGGGCGTGTACCAACGATGCGATCGCATGATCAGGCTCCTTGTGGGTGCTGGTGTCCGGGGATCACTTGTCGATGCGGTTCTCGTTCGCGTAGTCGACGATCTTGTCGAGCGCCTCCTTCGCAGACATCTCACCGCTGATCGCGAGGGCGATCTGCTGGTTGAAGTAGGTCGACATGTCGCCGGTCCACTGGAACGGAGCGGCCTTCGCCTTCGACAGCGAGTCGAACATCACATCCATGGCCTCCGCCTGCGCCGGCTCGAGGTCGCCTTCGACCGCCGACAGCGCCTCGGCCGGCATGGCCCCGGCGGCGTACGCGTCGGCGTACTTCTGCATGATCGCCTCGGCCTCGGGGGTGTTGAAGGTGAAGGTCCCGTCCTCGTCCATCACCGGGATGCCCGCCGAGATGAACGTGTCGACACCGGGCATCGAGGAGACCAGCTGCACCTTGCCGTTCGAGGCGGTGGCGACCTCCTTGGCGGTGTCGAGCCACTCGTCGGTCGTGGCCGGGAGGTTGTCCTTCGTGATGCCGTAGGGCTCGAGCGCCGCGAGGTTCCACCACGAGGCGTCGCTGCCGAGGTACCAGGGCAGACCGTAGGTGCCCTCGGTGCCGCTGTAGCTGCTGTAGGCGGTCCAGCCGCCCTCGTTGTACTGCGACTCGAGCCCGGGGTCGGCCTCGGCCAGGTCGAGCAGCTTCCCGGCCTTCACGAGCGGGAAGGCGATGTCCGGCGGCCGGTTCAGCACGTCGGGCAGGGTGTTGGAGTTGGCCTGGCTGAGGATCTTGTCCTGGTAGCCTTCACCGGGCTGGTCGAGCCACTCGACGGTGACCTCCGGGTGCTCCTTCTCGAACTCGTCGATGAGGGCCTCGAAGTACGGGGTGAACTTCTCGTTCTTCAGCGACCAGGTCTGGAACTTGATCGTTCCAGTGAGCTCGCCAGAGGTGTCGATCGGGCCTCCCCCGCCGGCCGCACCGGCCCCGCCTCCGCCGGTGCACGCGCTCAGGGCGAGCGCCGTCGCGCCGGCGACGCCGACAGCAAGGATCTTTCGGATCTTCATGGACTTCTCCTTCGAAGGGCCCAGGGTCGTTTCGCCTTCGGGCGTGGCGACCGGTTCCTAAAACGCTATAGTGGCGTAAGCATGCCATAGCGACGACGCATCGTCCAACCCCGATCTGCCGGGGACGGAGCATCCGATTCAGGAAAGGACCGCCATGTCCGCGCCACTCTCGGCCGACGCGCCACTCTCGGCCGACGCGCCGCGCTCGGCCGGCGCGCTGCTGCGCTTCGGCGCGAACTACACGCCGGCTACGCACTGGATGCACTCCTGGCTGCACCTCGACCTCGACTCCGTGCGCCGGGACTTCTTCGCCCTCGCCGAGCTGGGTCTCGATCACGTGCGCGTCTTCCCGCTGTGGACCGTGCTGCAGCCGAACCGCACGCTGATCCGCGAGAAGGCCGTGGCCGACGTCCGCGCGGTCGTCGATGTCGCAGCGGAGTTCGGGCTGGACGCGAGCGTCGATGTGATCCAGGGCCACCTGTCGAGCTTCGACTTCGTGCCGGCGTGGCTGTACACGTGGCACGACCGGAACATGTTCACGCATCCGGACGCGGTGAGCGGCCAGGTGGCACTCGTCGAGCGCTTGGGCGCCGCGCTCGCGGACGCCGGCAACTTCCTCGGGTTCACGACCGGCAACGAGACCAACCAGTTCTCGGCGAAGACGCATCCGTCGCCGTGGCCGGTGACCGAGGCCGAGGCGTCCGCCTGGATCACCGCCCTGCTCGAAGCCGCCGACCGCACCGCCCCGGGCCTGCCCCACGTGCACAGCGAGTACGACGCGGTCTGGTACATGGACGGGCACGGCTTCACGCCGGCGCTCGCGTCGCGCCTCGGCGCGATGACGACCGTGCACTCATGGATCTTCAACGGCACGGCGCAGCGCTACGGCGGGCGCTCGGTGGCATCAGATCGTCACGCCGAGTACATGATCGAGCTCTCCCGCGCCTTCGCGACCGACCCCGCCCGGCCGGTCTGGCTGCAGGAGGTGGGCGCCCCGTCGAACTGCCTCACCCCCGAGGAGACCCCCGGTTTCCTGGAGGCGACGGTGCGCTCGGCGGCGCGCACAGAGAACCTGTGGGGCGTGACCTGGTGGTGCTCGCACGACGTCAGCCGCGAGCTGGCGGACTTCCCCGAGCTCGAGTACACACTCGGGCTGATCGGCCAGGACGGCGCCGCCAAGCCGATCGGCCGCCGCTTCGCCGAGCTCATCCCCGCGCTGCGCGAGCGCCGGCCTGCACCGCCCCGCACCCTCGGCATCGTGATCGAGGTCGACGAGCATGACGTGCCGGTCAGCCGCGGCGCGCTGAGCCCGGGCGGCTCGGTCTTCCAGGCCTGGGTCGACGCGTGCGCCGACGGCGCGGACCCGGCGTTCGTGACGTCGACCACGGCAGCGGATGCCGCGGCGCTCGCCGCCCGCGGGATCACCGAGCTCGTGCGCCCCGGCATCGGAGAGGCACCGGAGTACGCCTCGCAGAACACCGTCGTCGGGCACTGAGCCCGGCCTGGTCCCCCCTGAGCCCCCGAGCCCGTCGACGGGTCACCGACCCGGCGGGCTCGTGCTCTCCCTGGTCGTGAGCGTCGGCAGCGGACCGAGCCGGTCGGGCAGCTTCTCGCCCGACTCGATCTGCGCGAGCAGGAACTGCGCGGCCTGCTCGCCGAGTGCGAAGGTGTCGCGCGTGAGGCAGGTGATCGACGGGTGCACGAGCCCGGTCACCACCGAGTCGACGAAGGACGCCAGGGACAGTCCGGTCGGCACCGCGACGTTCATCTCCTGCGCCACCCGGAGGCCGGCGATCGCCATCACGTCGTTGTCGTAGACGATCGCGGTCGGCCGTTCGCGGCGACTGAGCAGCATCCGCGTGGTGGCGGTCGCGGCGCTCGGCGAGTAGTCCGTGACGAACGTCTCGCCCGCCACGCCGCGCGCGGCCAGATCGCCGAGGACGCCGGCGCGGATGCGGGTGTGCTGGAACTCCTCGGGGCCGGAGACGTACGCCACGCTGCGGTGACCGAGCGCGGCCAGGTAATCGAACAGGGCGTGCGCGGCCTGGCCGTCGTCGAGCCATATCGCCGCCGGCTCCCCGGCATCCGACGCATGGCTGCCGATGACCACGGCCGGCAGACCGAGCTCGTCGAGCAGGGCGAAGCGGGGGTCGTCATCGCGCGGGTCGATCACGATCACGCCGTCGACCTGATGGGCGTTGCGCCAGCGGCGATAGGTGGCCATCTCCTCGTCGATGGACGAGACGAGGACGAGCTGCATGGCGATCCGCTGGGCGGCGAGCGCCGACTGGACGCCGGCGATCAGGTCGGTGAAGAACGCCTCGGTGCCGAGCGTGCGCGCCGGCCGGTTCACGGCGAAGCCGACGACCCCGGCACGCGAGCCGACGAGCGCTCGGGCCGCCGAGCTCGGCTGCCACTGGTGCTCCTCGGCGATCTCCAGGATGCGCCGGCGGGTCTGCTCGCTCACGCCGGGGCGGCCGTTGAGCGCGAACGACACCGCCCCGGGGGAGACCCCGGCGAGGCGCGCGATGTCGGCGATGGTGACGCGCTTCGTCCGTGACATAGACTCACCGTACTAGACCGTTTTAGTCGCCGCGATGGGGATCGCCCGCGCGGGTATCCCCCATTCTCACACCGCCAGAGGAGCACACTGTGCACGAAGAGACCTCGCTCACCGTCGGCCGCGTGAACCGCGTGCTCGTCGAGCGCGTCCGCCCCGCCATCCACTCGGCGCGGATCCCCTTCGAGATCGCGGCGCGCGCCCTGCCCGGCGAGCCGATCGCACCGGCCGAGGGTCTCGCCCTGGACTTCGAGCCGTTCACCGCCGGAAGCCTGTGGGGTCCGGCCTGGGGCACGACGTGGTTCCGTCTGCGCGGCGAGATCCCCGCCGCATGGGCGGGCCGTCGCGTCGAGGCGCTGATCGACCTGGGCTTCGACGTGAACATGACCGGATTCCAGTGCGAGGGCCTCGTCTACCGCCCCGACGGCACCCCGGTGAAGAGCATCAACCCGCGCAACCAGTGGCTGACCGTCACGGAGCAGGCCGCCGGCGGAGAGGCCGTCGAGTACTACCTGGAGGGCGCGTCCAACCCGGTGCTGCTCGACTACCACCCCTTCCTGCCGACGCAGGAGGGCGACATCCTCACCTCCTCCCCCGAGCCGCTGTACCGGGTCCGCCACATGGACCTCGCGGTGTTCGAGCCGGAGGTGTTCGAGCTCTCCCTCGACCTCGACGTGCTCCTCGAACTGCAGGCCGAGCTGCCGGAGACCTCGCCGCGGCGGATGCGGATCCTGCAGGCCCTGGATGACGCGCTCGACGTGCTCGATCTCCAGCGGATCCCCGAGACGGCATCCGCTGCCCGCGCGAGGCTCGCGGACGTGCTGTCCTCCCCGGCGGAGGCGAGCGCGCACCGCATCGCCGCGATCGGTCACGCCCACATCGACTCGGCCTGGCTGTGGCCGGTGCGCGAGACCATCCGCAAGGTCGCACGCACGACGTCCTCGATGACGACGCTGATCGAGGAGCAGCCGGAGTTCCTCTACGGCATGTCCAGCGCCCAGCAGTACGCGTGGATCAAGGAGCACCGCCCCGAGGTCTACGAGCGCATCAAGGACGCCGTGGCCGCCGGCCGCTTCCTGCCGCTGGGTGGCATGTGGGTCGAGTCCGACACCGTCATGCCGACCGGCGAGTCGCTGGTGCGTCAGTTCTCCTACGGGCAGCGCTTCTTCGAGCGCGAGTTCGGCGTGCGCTGCAAGGGCGTCTGGCTGCCCGACAGCTTCGGGTACTCGCCGGCGCTACCGCAGCTGATGCGCCGGGCCGGCTTCGAGTGGTTCTTCACGCAGAAGATCTCCTGGAACCAGCGCAACGTGTTCCCGCATCACACCTTCCTGTGGGAGGGCATCGACGGCTCGCGCATGTTCACGCACTTCCCGCCGATGGACACCTACAACTCCCAGCTCGCCGGCTCGGAGGTGGCGAAGGCGTCGCGACAGTTCAAGGAGAACCGCGTCGCGACCATGTCGCTGGCGCCGGTCGGCTGGGGCGACGGCGGCGGCGGGACGACGCGCGAGATGACCGGCCGCGCCGCCCGTCTGGCGGACCTCGAGGGGTCGGCGAAGGTGGAGTGGAAGCATCCGGACGCCTTCTTCGCCGACGCCCGCGCCGAGCTGACCGATCCCGCCGTGTGGGTGGGCGAGCTGTACCTCGAGCTGCACCGCGGCACCCTCACCAGCCAGCACGGCACCAAGGCGCTGCACCGCCGCGCCGAGCACGCGCTCATCGAGGCCGAGCTGTGGGCGACGACCGCATGCGTGCGACTCGGCACCGGGTACCCGTACGAGGAGCTCGACCGGCTGTGGCAGCTCGTGCTGCTGCACGAGTTCCACGACATCCTCCCCGGCACGTCGATCGCGTGGGTGCATCGTGAGGCCGTCGAGGTGCTCGGCAAGGTCGTGGCGGATGCCCGGCAGCTGGCATCCGACGCCCGGCATGTCCTGGCCGGCGACGGCGACCTCGAGCTCGTCTTCTCCCCCACCGACGGCGGTGCGTCTGCCCGCACCCCGGTCGTCGCCTCCCCGGTCATCGAGCGAGGCGCGGAGCGCCGAGACGACTCGGCCGACAACGCCGTGACCCTCACAGAGGAGTCCGGCGGCTTCCGCCTGGAGAACGAGCTGGTCAGCATCCTCGTCGACGGCTCCGGGCTCATCGTCTCGGCGGTCGACCGCACGACCGGCCGCGAGGCCATCCCCGCCGGGAACCCGGCGAACCTGTTCCAGCTGCACCAGGACTTCCCGAACATGTGGGACGCGTGGGACATCGACCGGTACTACCGCAACCGCGTCGAGGACCTCCGTGAGGCGGAATCCGTCACGGCATCCGTGGAGGACGGCGTCGCGACCGTCGTCGTCCGCCGGGCCTTCTCTGCGTCCTCGCTGGTGCAGACGATCACGCTCGAGCCGGGTGCGCGCACCGTGCTGCTGCGCACCGAGATCGACTGGAACGAGGCCGAGAAGCTGCTCAAGCTCGCCTTCCCGCTCGACATCTTCGCCCGCGAGACCCTCGCGGAGACGCAGTTCGGCTACCAGCGCCGCGTCACGCACGTGAACACGAGCTGGGAGGCGGCGAAGTTCGAGACCTCGATGCACCGCTTCGTGCTCGTCGAGGAGGACGGCTTCGGCGTCGCCCTCGTGAACGACTCGATCTACGGCTACGACACGAGCCGCGACGCCGACGGGGACGAGGTCACCACGACCGTGCGCCTGTCGCTGCTGCGCGCGCCGCGCTTCCCCGATCCGGAGACCGATCACGGACGGCACGAGATCACCGTGGGGCTCGTGGTGGGGGCGGATGCCGCGATCGCGACCGCCGAGGGGCAGAAGCTCAACGCCCCGGCGACCGTCGTCCGCGGCGCGGCGGAGGTCGCCCCGCTCGTGCGCGTCGAGGGCGAGGGCGTCGTCGTCTCGGCGGTGAAGCTGGCCGACGACCGCTCCGGCGACGTGATCGTGCGGGTGTACGAGGCGCTCGGCCGCCGGGCCACAGGCACGCTCATCGCCGACTTCGCGCACTCCGGCATCCGCGAGGTGTCGCTGATCGAGGACGAGCTGGAGAACCCGCGCCAGGGCGGCGAGCTGTCCCTGCGCCCCTTCGAGGTCCGCACGCTCCGCATCACACGCTGACCGCGTCTCCGACCGCGCCGGCGCGGCGGGCTCACCCGTAGCGCGTCACGATCTCCTCGGTGAGCGCCGGCCAGATCCGCTTGTGCGCCTCGCCGAAGGGGACGCCCGACAGGAAGGCGGCGGCGAGGTCGCGGGACCGGTCGATGAAGAGGAAGCTGCCCTGGGCGCCGAAGTGACCGGCGGTCTGCGGCGGCAGCGTGTCGCTCAGCCAGTGCGGCGTCTTGGCGCCCTTCAGCTCGAAGCCGAGACCCCACTGGTTGTCGGCGTACGTGCCGTAGCCGGGGACGAGCCCGCGCAGCCCCTCCCGCGAGACGGTCAGCGCCAGGTCGCGCAGCGCCGCGGGGATCAGCCGGGGGCGGAGCACCTCGCGACCGAAGATGAGCAGGTCGCCGATCGAGGAGCGCGCGCCCGCGGACGGCCGGCCCGTGACATCCGTCTCCGTCATCCCGAGCGGCCCGGTCACCTCGCGGGCCATCCACTCGGCGAAGGGCATGCCGACGGCCTCGGCGACGTGCGCGGCGAGCAGGTCGAACCCGGCGTTGGAGTAGATGCGGCGCTCGCCCGGCGGGCGCTCCGGCCGGTCGCCCTCGAACGGCAGGCCGCTGGTGTGGTCGAGCAGGTGCAGCACCGTCGAGCCCTCCGGGCCGGCGGGGTCCTCGAAGTCCAGCAGCCCGTGCTCGACCGCGACGAGCACCCCCCACGCGGTGAGCGGCTTGGTCACGGACGCGAGGGGAAGCACGGCGTGCGGGTCGCCCTGCACCGCGAGCGTCTCCTCGGCGCCGGTGACCCCGACCAGGGCCGGATGCGGGAACCCGGCGGTCGCGGCGAAGGTCGTCGTCTCCACGGTGGACCGGCCTCCGGTCAGGCGCCGCGCAGACGCTCGCCGAGGTAGGCCTGCAGCCCCTCCAGCGGGATGCGCTCCTGCGCCATGCTGTCGCGATCGCGCACGGTGACGGCGTCGTCCTCGAGGGAGTCGAAGTCGACCGTGACGCAGAACGGCGTGCCGATCTCGTCCTGGCGGCGGTAGCGGCGGCCGATCGCGCCGGCGTCGTCGAAGTCGACGGTCCACTGCCCGCGGAGCCGGTCGGCGACCGACCGGGCGAGCGGCGAGAGCTTCTCGTTGCGCGACAGCGGCAGCACCGCGACCTTCACCGGGGCCAGACGCGGGTCGAGCTTGAGCACCGTGCGGGTGTCGGTGCCGCCCTTGGCGTTCGGCACCTCCTCCTCGCGGTATGCGTCCACGAGGAACGCCATCATCGAGCGGGTGAGACCGAAGGACGGCTCGATCACGTACGGGGTGTACCGCTCGCCGGATGCCTGGTCGAAGTAGGTCAGGCTCTGGCCGGACGCCTCGCTGTGGCTGGACAGGTCGAAGTCGGTGCGGTTCGCGATGCCCATCAGCTCGCCCCACTCCTTGCCGGGGAAGCCGAAGCGGTACTCGACGTCGATGGTGCCCGCCGAGTAGTGGGCGCGCTCGTCCTCGGGGACGTCGAAGCGGCGCATGTTGTCGGGGTCGATGCCGAGGTCGACGAACCAGTTCCAGCACTCCTCGACCCAGTGCTCGAACCACTGCGGCGCCTCCGCCGGCGGGGTGAAGTACTCGATCTCCATCTGCTCGAACTCGCGGGTGCGGAAGATGAAGTTGCCGGGGGTGATCTCGTTGCGGAACGCCTTGCCGACCTGGCCGATGCCGAACGGCGGCTTCTTGCGGCTGGCGGTGAGCACGTTCGTGAAGTTCACGAAGATGCCCTGCGCGGTCTCGGGCCGCATGTAGTGCAGACCGGACTCGTCGTCGACGACGCCGAGGTAGGTCTTGACCAGACCCGAGAACGCCTTCGGCTCGGTCCACTGTCCCTTGGTGCCGCAGTTCGGGCACGGCACGTCGGCCAGCCCGTTCTCCGCCTTGCGGTTCTTGCGGGACTCGAAGTCGTCGAGCAGGTTGTCGGCGCGGAAGCGCTTGTGGCAGCTGAGGCACTCCACCAGCGGGTCGGTGAAGGTGGCGACGTGGCCGGATGCCTCCCACACGCGCTTGGGCAGGATGATGCTCGAGTCGAGACCCACCATGTCGCCGCGCCCGCGGACGAACGTCTGCCACCACTGCCGGCGGATGTTCTCCTTCAGCTCGGTGCCGAGGGGGCCGTAGTCCCAGGCCGAGCGGGAACCGCCGTAGATCTCACCCGCTTGGAACACGAACCCGCGGTGGCGGGCGAGGCTGATGACCTTGTCAAGACGGGACTGTTCGGCCACGGTGGCTCCAATGGTCGGATGCTGCGGGGAGACGCCCGTGATGACGGACATCCCCATCCTATCCGCGCCCGGAGCCGGTCGCCGGTGGCAGGCTGGGGGCATGGAACAGCGTGTGAGCTTCATCACCCTGGCGGTGGCCGATGTCGCCCGCAGCCGGGCGTTCTACGTCGACGGCCTCGGCTGGCAGCCGATCTTCGAGGCAGACGACGTGCTGATGCTGCCGGTCGCGGACCGCATGATCCTGTCACTGTGGAGCGTCGACGGGTTCGCGGCCGAGATCGGCGAAGCACCGGCATCCGGCCTCGCCCCGGTCACCCTCGCGCACAACCTCGCCACCGACGCCGAGGTGGACGCGGTGCTCGCCGAGGCCGAGGCGCTCGGCGCCCGCGTCTGGCCGGCCGAGCGGCGCCAGTGGGGCGGATACTCCGGCTACTTCGCCGATCCCGACGGCTTCCGCTGGGAGATCGCGGTCAACCCGGGCGAGACGGGGGCGTTCGTGCTCCCCCCGGCGGGCTGAGCGTCACTCGGTGAACAGGTACCCGCGGTTCACGTCGAAGCCGGCGATGCGCAGGCCGCGGCCGAGCAGCTCCTCCATCTCGCCGCGCAGGCGCAGACGCCACTCGTGCGCGGCATCCGGATCGGAGACGCGCATGGCTTCGATGTCCGACGGGATCTGCAGGGTCTCCACCACGGCGTCGTCCGCCGGCGGCTTGGCGAGCTCCGCGAGAGCCCATTCGACGTCCAGGCGGTCGCTCTCGTCGCCGGCGTCCCCGCCGCCGAAGATGCCGTACCGGTTGACCGAGTAACCGGTGACGTGCGCGCGCAGCACGGTCAGGAAGAAGTGCGCGTTGCGTGCGACGAGCGGGTCGAAGGTCCAGGTGATGCGGCCGACGTCGCGGGAGAACGCCCACTGACGCTGGTGCTCCTTGAGCTCGCGCCCCCAGCCGCGGCCGCGGTACTCCGGCAGCAGCGCCGTGATGTGCGAGTGCATCGCGCGCCGGGCGGGCTCGCCGAAGAACGCGATGGAGGCGCCGACCATCTTCTCCGTGCCGTCCTCGTCGTCGAACAGGCCGACGACATAGTTGCCCGACTGCTGCAGCGCCCGCAGGGTGCCCGCGTCGATGACGCGCTCGGGCCCGCGGATGGAATCCAGCAGGGCCTGGGCGTCCAGGATCAGTTCAACGGTGTCGAGATCGCGGATGGTTCGCACGTACCCAGTCTGCCCGTCCAGGGCCGTGTGCGGAAACGCGGCGCCGCAGGTGGGTCATCGGGCGCCCCGGCGCGGGTTCAGAACGCGTACTCCATGAGGTCGACGCCGAGCACGCGGAACGCGTCGTGCGCGCGCAGCCGGTGGCTGATCGAGAGGTCGTCGAAGCAGACCGTGAGTGCGTAGGACACGCCGGCGCGGGGCCCGGCGAGCACGCCGGCCTCGGCCCGCACGCCGCGGTCGCGCCCGGTCTTGTCGATGAAGAGCAGCCCGTGCGCGTCGTGGTCGTGCGCGAACGGGTCGAGACCGGCGGATGCCCCGACGAGGCTGAGGTCCTGGTTCAGACTGAGCCACTCCGCCACCTGGGCGCTGACCGTCGCGTCGACGGCCTTCCCGTTCACCAGCGACGAGAACAGTGCCGCGAACTCACGGGTGGTCCCGACGGCGACGTGCGGGGCGTCGTCCGGCCCGCGGTGGTCGCGGAAGCGGTCGAGTACGGCGCTGCGCGGCATCCCGAGCGCGACCATGCGCGCCCGGACGCGCTCGTTCCCGACCAGGTCGAGCAGTGCGTTCGCGGCGTTCGGGTCTCCGGCGGCGGCCGCGAGCACGGCGAGGTCGACGATCGGGAGCGCCGGTGCGCGCAGGTGGCGCCACAGCCCGGAGCCCGTCACCAGCCCGGCATCCGGACGATTCACGAGACGCAGCGGGTCGAGCTCGCCCGCCTCGAGCGCCGCCGCCACCTCGACGAGCACCGGCACGAGGCACAGGCCCGCGACAGGGAGGGGGACGTGGTCGTCGCCGGTGAGCACGGGCTGCCCGGTGTCGAGGTCGGCGACGTGCACGGCGACCTGCGCGCCGGATGCGGCCAGCTCCTCCAGGGCGCGCATGGTGGAGCCGAACGAGCGGCGTCCGGGCGCGGCACGACGCGGTACGCGCCGGGCACCGCGCTGCGAACGGCGCAGCGTCGCCGGCGGCGGCCCGTCGACGGGGCCAGGGGAAGTGCCCACGCGGAGTCCTTTAGCGCTACGGGGCCGTCGCGTCTCGGTCACGGTGCGCGACCTCGTCCGACGGCCGGGGAGGGGAGGCGGCGGGCGTCCGGACGGTTCACGGCGTGCATCCGACGCGGACACCCCGGCTATCGTAACCCCGTCCGCCTCCCCCTCTACCGGGAGCGGAGGCTTCCGTCACCAGATCGTCACACGCTGCTCCGCGGGCAGGTGCAGCGCATCGCCCTCGGTCACGCCGAACGCGTCGTAGAACGCGTCGATGTTGCGCACGATCTGGTTGCACCGGAACTCGTTCGGCGAGTGCGGGTCGATGGTGAGCAGCCGGATCGTCTCGGCGTCGCGGCTCTTCTGCTGCCACACCTGCGCCCAGCTCAGCAGCAGCCGCTGGATGCCGGTGTACCCGTCGATCACGGGCGCCTCGGCGCCGCCGAGCGACAGCTCGTACGCCTTGATCGCGATGCCCAGGCCGCCGAGGTCGCCGATGTTCTCACCGATGGTGAGCGCCCCGTTGACGTGGTGCTCCTCGGACAGACCGGCGGGCACGAGCGCGTCGTACTGCGCGATGAGCACCTTGGTGCGCTCCTCGAACGCGGCGCGGTCCTCATCGGTCCACCAGTCCTGCAGCCGGCCGTCGCCGTCGTAGCGGCTGCCCTGGTCGTCGAAGCCGTGCCCGATCTCGTGGCCGATCACCGCGCCGATGCCGCCGTAGTTCGCGGCCGCGTCGCGGTTCGGGTCGAAGAACGGGTACTGCAGGATCGCCGCGGGGAACACGATCTCGTTCATCAGCGGGTTGTAGTAGGCGTTCACCATCTGCGGCGGCATGAACCACTCGTCGCGATCGATCGGCTTGCCGACCTTCGCGATCTGCCGGTCGTGCTCGAACGTGTTGGCGCGGCGCACGTTGCCGACGAGATCGGATGCCGAGATCTCGACGCCCTCGTAATCCTTCCACTTCTCGGGGTGCCCGATCTTCGGCCGGAAGGTGGCCAGCTTGTCGAGCGCCTTCCGCCGGGTCTCCGGGCCCATCCACTCCAGCGTCTCGATGCTCTGCCGGTAGGCCTCGATGAGGTTCGCCACCAGCTCATCCATCGCCGCCTTCGCGGCGGGCGGGAAGTGCCGCTCGACGTAGATCCGTCCGACCGCGTCGCCGAGGGCGCCCTCGACGAGGGTGACGCCGCGCTTCCAGCGCTCGCGGATGGTGGGCGTGCCGGTGAGCTCGGTGCCGTAGAAGGAGAAGTTCTCGTCGACGATGTCGTCGGGGAGGTAGGCGGCCAGGCCGTGCACGACCTTGGCGCGCAGCCACGCCTTCCAGTCCTCCAGGCGCTCCTCGGTGAGCAGGGCGCCCAGGCCCTCGATGAAACTGGGCTGGTAGACGACGACCTCGGCGAAGGCGTCGACGGGCTCAGCGCCCGCGGCCGGGGCCACGGCGTCCCGCCACGGCGTCAGGTCGACGCCGACGAGCTGCTGCAGCTCGTCCCAGGTCTTCAGGTTGTAGGTCTTGACCGCGTCGCGGCTGGCGACGTTGTCCCAGTGGTGCCCGGCGACCTCGTGCTCGAGGCCGAAGGCGCGGTCGGCGGTGCCGGCGGCATCCGCGATACCGGCGAGCGTGAGGATCCGCTCGAGGTGGGCGCGGTACGCGGCGCGGGTGCCTTCGAAGTTCTCCAGCCGGTAGTAGCTCTCGTCCGGCAGGGACAGCCCGCCCTGCACGACGAACGGCACGTACCGGTCGGGGTTGCCGGGGTCGGGTTCGACGAACACGCCGAGCAGCGAGGCGATGCCGTCGCGGTCGAAGCCGCCGACGGCGGCGAGGAAGGACGGGATGCCGTCGATCGCGTCGACCTTGTCGAGCTGCTCGCGCAGCGGGGCGAGGCCGAGCTCGGCGATGCGCTCGGTGTCCATGAAGCTCGCGAACAGGTCGCCCACCTTGCGGGCGAGGGTGCCGGGCGCGGCATCCTGCGACTCGACGATGATGTCGCGGACGTCCTTCTCGGCCTGTTCGTGCAGGAGGTGGAAGGAGCCCCAGCGCGCCTTGTCCTCGGGGATCTCGGTGCGCTCGAGCCACGCGCCGTTGACGTGGCGGTAGAGGTCGTCCTGGGGACGGATGTCGGGGCTGAACTCGTCGATGGCAAGTCCGGAGGGCAGAACACCGGTGGGGAGCACGTCAGTCATGCGCCCAGCCTATGCGCCGCCTCCCCCACGGCGGCGGCGACGGAACAGCCCGCGTGGTGCCGCCGGCTGCGCGACGGATGCGGCGGCGGCATCCGCCCGGCGCTGACGCCACGCGCAGCAGCAGGGCGGGCGGGCCGAGGCCGGTGAGGTTCTCGGACTCGCAATAGGCTCGAACGGTGCCCGCCCCGACGCTGAACCGTGAGATCCTGCGCCTCGCCGTGCCGGCGTTCGGCGCCCTCGTCGCCGAGCCGGCGTTCCTCATCGTCGACGCGGCGCTCGTCGGGCACCTCGGCACGATCCCGCTGGCCGGCCTGGGCATCGCGAGCGCGGTGCTGCAGACGATCGTCGGGCTGATGATCTTCCTCGCCTACTCGACGACCCCCGCGGTCGCGCGCCGGTTCGGCGCCGGCGACCATGCGGATGCCGTCTCGATCGGCATCGACGGGATGTGGCTCGCCCTGGGGCTCGGCGCCCTGCTCGCCGCCTCCGGCGCGATCGCCACGCCGTGGATGGTCTCGCTGTTCGGTGCGACGGATGCCGTGTCCGCCGAGGCGCAGACCTACCTCGTGATCTCGATGTGGGGCCTTCCCGCCATGCTCATCGTGTTCGCCGCCACCGGGCTGCTGCGCGGGATGCAGGACACCATGACGCCGCTGTGGATCGCGGGCCTCGGGTTCGGGGCGAACGCGCTGCTGAACGCGCTGTTCATCTATGGGTTCGGCTGGGGCATCGCCGGTTCCGCGTTCGGGACGGTCACCGCGCAGTGGGGCATGGTGGCCGCCTACGTCGTGGTGGTCCGGCGGCTCGCACTGCGGCACGGCGCCTCGATGAAGGCGCAGCGCGAGGGCATCCGCGGATCGGCCCGCTCCGGCGGGTGGCTGTTCCTGCGCACGGTGAGCCTGCGCGTCGCCCTGCTCGCCACGGTCGGCGTCGCCACCGGGATCGGCACGGAGGAGCTCGCCGGCTGGCAGATCGTGTTCACGATCTTCTCGACCGCCGCGTTCGCGCTCGACGCGCTCGCGATCGCGGCGCAGGCGCTGATCGGCAAGGGCCTCGGCGCCGGAGACGACGAGCAGGTGCGCCGGGTGCTGCGCCGCACCGTCGCGTGGGGCGCCTGGTTCGGCGTGATCGTCGGAGGACTCATCGCGGCCCTGTCCGGTGTGCTCGGCGTCGTCTTCACCGGGGATGCGGGCGTCGCCGCCCTCGTGCAGCCGGCGTTCCTCGTCCTCGCCATCGCGCAGCCGATCGCCGGCATCGTCTTCGTGCTGGACGGCGTACTGATGGGCGCGAACGACGCGCGCTATCTCGCGGTCGCAGGCGTGATCAACCTGGTCCCGCTGCTGCCGGCGCTGTGGATCATCTCGGCGACGGGCGTGGACGGCGCCGCGGGACTGATCTGGCTCGCCGTGTCGTTCTTCGGGCTCTACCTCCTCGCCCGGCTCGGCACGCTCGGCTGGCGCGTGCGCACCGACCGGTGGATGCGGATCGGGGCCTGATCCTGCACAGCCCCGGCGTCAGCGCGACCTCTCCCCAGCGGCCGGTGTCCGGGGTTCACCCGCACGGGCGACCCTGGCATTGTCGAAGGACCCGGACGACAATGGAGGAATGCTGAGCATGACAGAACCCCAGGTGTGGACGCTGATCGGCGTCTTCGCGGCCGGGCTGTTCGGCATGCTCACCCTGATGTCGACGATGTTCGTCCGGATCATCCGGGCGGAGATGAGCGGTCTCGCAGCGGAGATCAAGGCGATCCATCACCGTCTCGACCGCATCGACGCCGATGTCAACGCGCTGATGCGTCACGCATTCGGCGTCGACCGCGGCTGACCGGGTCAGGCCACGGCCGCAGCATCCGTTCTGGCATAGGGCGATGTGACCGCGCCCTGCTTCTCAGGCGTACCGCCGGCACCACTCGTACATGACGACGGCCGCCGCCGCGCTCGCGTTGATCGAACGGGTGGAGCCGTACTGCGTGATCTCGACATGGGCGGATGCCGCCGCGAGCGCCTCCGGCGACAGGCCGGGGCCCTCCTGCCCGAACAGCAGCACGCAGCGCTCCGGCAGGTCCGCACGCTCGACCGGCACCGCCTCTCCCACGTTGTCCACCGCGACGATCGGGATGCCCTCGCCCCGCGCCCAGGCCGCGAAGGATGCCACGTCCTCGTGGTGCACGACGTGCTGGTAGCGGTCGGTCACCATCGCGCCGCGCCGGTTCCAGCGCCGGCGGCCGATGATGTGCACGGTGTCGGCGAGGAAGGCGTTCGCGCTGCGCACGATCGACCCGATGTTCATGTCGTGCTGCCAGTTCTCGATGGCGACGTGGAACGGATGCCGCCGGCTGTCGAGATCCGCGACGATGGCCTCCATCCGCCAATAGCGGTAGCGGTCGATCACGTTCCGGGTGTCGCCGTGCGCGAGCAGCTCCGGGTCGTATCGGTCGCCCTCCGGCCACGGCCCCTGCCACGGGCCGAGCCCGTGTGTGGAGCGCTCGGGGGTCTGCTCAGCCATCCCGACCAGCGTAGCCCGCCCCGCCGCCCACCCCGCCGGCATGCCGGGCGCGCCCGCACGGGCACCTTTCGGGGCACCGAAAAATCCGCCTACAATTTCGGTATGCCGAAAACTCTCCGCCGCGCCGGCGTCGCCCTCCTCCTCGCCGCGTCCCTCACCGGGCCGCTGGCGTCGTGCGCGCCCGCGTCGGGCGACGGCGCCCCGGCCGGGGAGGACGCCGACCGCCCGGTCGTGCTCACCACGTTCACCGTCCTCGCCGACATCGCCGCCAACGTCGCGGGCGATCACCTCGCCGTGGAGTCGATCACGAAGCCGGGCGCCGAGATCCACGGCTACGAGCCCACCCCGAGGGACATCGCGAAGGCATCCGAGGCCGACCTCATCCTCGACAACGGGCTCAACCTCGAGGCGTGGTTCGCGCAGTTCGTGGAGTCGGTCGACGTGCCGCACGTCGTCGTCTCCGAGGGCGTCGAGCCGATCGACATCTCCGAGGACGCGTACGCCGGCAAGCCCAACCCGCACGCGTGGATGAGCCCGCTGAACGTGCAGATCTATGTCGACAACATGGTCGAGGCCTTCAGCGATCTCGATCCGGCGCACGCCGACCACTTCGCCCGCAACGGCGAGGGCTACAAGGCCGAGCTGCAGGCCGTGCAGGACGAGCTGGTGGCGGAGCTGGCCGCCCTGCCCGAGCATCAGCGCGCGCTGGTCACCTGCGAGGGCGCCTTCTCGTACCTGGCCCGCGACGCCGGCCTCACCGAGGCGTACATCTGGCCGGTGAACGCAGAGCAGCAGGCCACCCCGCAGCAGATCACCCGGGCGATCGCGTTCGTCACCGAGAACGACGTGCCGGCGGTGTTCTGCGAGTCGACCGTCTCCGACAAGCCGATGCGCCAGGTGGTGGAGGCGACCGGGGCCTCGTTCGGGGGCATCCTGTACGTCGACTCGCTGTCCGAGGCGGACGGGCCGGTGCCCACCTACCTCGACCTGATCCGGCACGACGCGGAGACCATCGTCGCCGCCCTCACCGGGGGCGGATCATGAGCGGCCCGCACCCGGCGATCGAGGTCGACGGCGTCGGCGTCCGCTACGGCGAGGTCGTCGCGCTCGAGGACGTGTCGCTGCGCGTCCCGTTCGGCAGCGTGACGGCGCTGGTCGGCATGAACGGCTCCGGGAAGTCGACGCTATTCAAGGCGCTCACCGGCATGGTGCGGCCCGCGCACGGCCGGGTGCGGCTGGACGGCATGACCCCGGCGGAGGCGCGGCGGCGAGGACTGATCGGGTACGTGCCGCAGAGCGAGGCGGTCGACTGGGCCTTCCCGGTCTCGGTGCGCGACGTCGTGATGATGGGGCGCTACGGCCACCTCGGTCCCACCCGCCGGCCGCGCCGTGAGGACCGCGAGATCGTCGACCGCGCGCTGGAGCGCGTGGAGCTCGCCGACCTCGCCGAGCGGCAGATCGGCCGGCTCTCCGGCGGGCAGCGCAAGCGGGTGTTCGTCGCCCGCGGCATCGCGCAGGACGCCCGCATCCTGCTGCTCGACGAGCCGTTCGCCGGGGTGGACAAGAAGTCCGAGGCGATGATCGTCCGGCTGCTCCGCGAGGCGGCGGCCGAGGGGCGCACCGTGCTCGTCTCCAGTCACGATCTGCACGCCCTCCCCGGGCTTGCGGATGCCGCGGTGCTACTGCTCCGGCGGGTGCTGTTCCACGGGCCGGTGGCCGAGGCGCTGCACCCCGAGCAGCTCACCCGCGCGTTCGGGCTGGACATCCTCGGGAAGGAGGGGTCATGAGCGCGATCGATCTGCTCCTGGAGCCGCTGCAGTACGAGTTCATGGTGCGCGCGCTGGTGACCACCGTGATCGCCGCCGTGGTGTGCGCCGTGCTGTCGTGCTGGCTGGTGCTGATCGGCTGGTCGCTGATGGGGGATGCCGTGTCGCACGCCGTGCTGCCCGGGGTGGTGCTGGCGTACGTCGTGGGCGCGCCGTTCGCGCTCGGCGCGCTCGTGTTCGGCTTCCTCGCGGTCGCCCTGATCGGCCTCATCCGGGGCACCAGCCGGGTGAAGGAGGACGCCGCGATCGGCATCGTGTTCACGACGCTGTTCGCGCTGGGCCTGGTGCTCATCTCGGTGACGCCCAGCCAGACCGACCTGAACCACATCATCTTCGGCAACATCCTCGGCATCTCCACGGCCGATCTGGTGCAGATCGCGATCCTCGCCACCGTGGCCTTCGTGGTGCTCATCGCCAAGCGGCGCGACCTCACGCTCTACGCCTTCGACCCGGCGCACGCGTTCGCGATCGGCCTGTCGCCGCGGATGCTCGGCGCGCTCCTGCTCGGCCTGCTCGCCCTGACCGCCGTCGTCGCGCTGCAGGTGGCCGGGGTGATCCTGGTCGTGGCGATGCTGATCATCCCTGGCGCGACCGCCTACCTGCTCACCGACCGCTTCGGCGCGATGCTCGTCCTCGCCCCGGTGATCGCCGCCGCGTCGTCGGTGCTGGGCATCTACCTCAGCTACTGGCTCGACGCGGCATCCGGCGGACTGGTGGTTGTGGTGCAGGGCGCCGTCTTCGCGCTCGTGTATCTGTTCAGCCCCCGTCAGGGCGTGCTCGCCCGGGCGCTGAGCGGCCGGCGCCGGGCGACGGCCGCCGGGATGGCCCGCGGGTAGGCTCGAGAGGTGGCATCCCCCGCGGCCGACGACTACCTGAAGACGGTGTACTCGCACACCGAATGGCAGGACGCGCCGATCACCCCCTCACAGCTCGCGGCGCAGCTGGGCATCGCCCCGTCCAGCGTCACCGAGATGGTGAAGAAGCTCGCCGCGGCGGGTCTCGTCTCGCATGTGCCGTACGGCGCGGTGCGGTTGACGGATGCCGGCGAGCGCCGAGCCCTGCAAATGCTGCGCCGGCACCGCCTGATCGAGACGTGGCTGGTGCGCGAGTTCGGCTACGCCTGGGACGAGGTGCACGACGAGGCCGAGGTGCTCGAGCACACCATCAGCGACCGGCTGCTCGAGGGCATCGACGAGCGGCTGGGCCGGCCCCATTTCGACCCGCACGGCGACGCGATCCCCGACGCCTCGGGCCGGGTGCAGCGCGAGCCGTTCGTGCTGCTCCGCGACGCCGGTCCCGGCCACACCGGCCGGGTGCTGCGGGTGAGCGACCGCGACCCCGAGCTGCTGCGCGCCCTGGAGAACGCCGGGGTCGGCGTCGGCCGCGCGATCGTGGTGGCGGATGCCGGGATCCTGCTCGACGGCAGGCCGGTCGAGCTGCCGGCCGGTGCTGCCGAGGTGGTGTGGCTGAGCGCCTGACCGGCGTCGGGGCCCGCCGATAGGCTGGCCGCATGCGTGAACGTTCCGACATCGAATGCTGGCTCACCGACATGGACGGGGTGCTCGTGCATGAGAACGACGCCATCCCCGGGGCATCCGATCTGCTCGACGGCTGGGAGGCCGCCGGTATCCCGTATCTGGTGCTGACGAACAACTCGATCTTCACCGCCCGCGACCTCTCCGCGCGGCTGCGCGCGAGCGGGCTGCACGTGCCCGAGGAGCGGATCTGGACCTCGGCGCTCGCGACCGCGGACTTCCTCGCCCAGCAGCTGCCCGGCGGCTCGGCCTTCGTGATCGGCGAGGCCGGCATCCTCACCGCCCTGCACGAGGCCGGGTTCATCATGACCGAGACCCGGCCCGACTTCGTGGTGGTCGGCGAGACCCGCAACTACTCGTTCGAGGCGATCACGAAGGCCATCCGGCTCATCAACGACGGCGCCCGCTTCATCGTCACGAACCCCGACGCGACCGGTCCGAGCGCGGAGGGGCCGCTGCCGGCGACCGGGGCGATCGCGGCGCTGATCACGAAGGCGACCGGCAAGGAGCCGTACGTGGTCGGCAAGCCGAACCCGATGATGTTCCGCTCCGCGCTGAACAAGATCGGCGCGCACTCGAAGAAGACCGGCATGATCGGCGACCGCATGGACACCGACATCGTCGCGGGCATCGAGGCGGGCCTGCACACGGTGCTGGTGATGACCGGGATCAGCGACCGGGCCGAGATCGAGAAGTACCCGTTCCGTCCCGACGAGATCGTGCAGTCGGTCGCCGACCTGCTGCCGCGTACGACGGAGGGCTGAGATGGGCGCCCTCGACGACGGCGAGCGCGTGGTGGCACCGGATGCCGCGACCTGGCGGTCCTGGCTCGAGGCGAACCACGCCGTGTCGAAGGGCGCCTGGCTGGTGCGGCCGCGGGCCGGGAACGACGATCTGCACGTCGACTACGAGGACGCCATCCTGCAGGCGCTCTGCTTCGGCTGGATCGACGGCCCGGTGCGCACCTTCGACGAGCGCACCGCCGGGCTGTGGTTCGCCCCGCGCCGGCCGACCAGCGGCTGGGCGGCGACGAACAAGGCCCGGGTGGCGCGGCTCGAAGCGGAGGGGCTGCTCGCGCCCGCCGGCATCCGCGCGATCGAGGTCGCGAAGGCGAACGGGTCGTGGACCGTGCTCGACGGGCCCGAGGCCGGGATCGAGCCGGACGACTTCACCGCGGCGCTGGACGCCGTGCCCGCCGCCCGTGCGCACTGGGACGCGTTCCCGAAGTCGGTGAAGAAGCTCGGGCTCACGCACATCGCCACGGCGAAGCGCCCCGAGACCCGCGCCGCGCGGATCGCGAAGATCGTGGCGGATGCCGCAGAGGGGAGACGGCCGTGACCCAGAACGACCTGCTGTTCCTGGTGCTGATCGGCATCGGCCTGGTGTCGCTGACGATCTTCGCCGTGCAGCTGCTGAAGCGCCCCAAGCGCGACGACCGCGGCGAGTGGTACGAGGGGCCGTGGGAGGACGACGACCGCCGCTGAGCGGGCGCGCTTCGGACCACTCCGGTCGGTCAGCGCAGGGCGAGCGCGGCGGCGCCGATCAGGGGGCCCTCGTCGCCGAGGCCGGAGCGCACCACGCGCGCGCGCCGGGAGTAGTCGTGCACGGCGGATGCGGTCAGCGCCCGCTGCACGAGCTCGACGTAGTCGTCCGAGACGCGGGAGAATCCGCCGCCGACCGCGATCACGTCCAGGTCGACGAGGGTCGCCGCATCCGCCAGCGCCTCGCCGACGGCTTTGGCCGAGCGCTCGATCGCGGCGCGGGCGACGGCGACGCCCGCGGCGGCGTCCATGGCGAGGTCCTCGCCGGTGGCGCCCTGCCAGCCCTGGGTGCGCGCCCACGCGACGGATGCCGGGCCCGAGGCGATCTCCTCGAGCGTGAGCCCGCCCTCGCGGCGGACCTGGCCGAGGTGGCCGGCGTTGCCGGACGCACCGGGGGCGTAGGCGCCGCCGAGCACGAATCCGCCGCCGACCCCGGTGGAGACGACGATCGAGAGCGAGGCGCGGGCGCCGCGGGTCGCGCCGAGCCAGGACTCGGCGAGGGCGAGCGCGCCGCCGTCGTGGCCCAGCACGGCGGGCAGGTCGTGGCCGAGGACGGCGGATGCCGCGCGGCGCACCGCTGCGGCGAGGCCGTAGCCGCGGGCATCCGGCATGTTCACCGGGCTGATGGTGCCGGCCTCGCGGTCGACGGGGCCGGCGCTGCCGATGCCGGCGCCGGCGATCTCGGCATCCGCGGGGCGTGCGGCGAGCGCGTGCGCGACGGCCTCGGCGACGGCGGCGTCGAGGGATGCCGGTGTGGCGCTGCGGCCGGTGGGACGGCGGGTGCGGCTGCCCTCGACGAGGGTGCCGTCGTCGGCGACGAGGGCCGCCTCGAGCTTGGTGCCGCCGACGTCGACGGCGAGCGCGTACCGGGTCATCGCGGGTGCCGGGTCACTGCGGGTCGAGGCCGAGGTCGTCGAGGTCGAAGGCGGCGAGCCACTGCAGGCCCTCCGCCTCGACCGCCGCCTGGGCGCCGGTCTTGCGGTCGACGATGACGGCGACGGCGACGACCTCGGCGCCCTCGCGACGGAGCGCCTCGACCGCCTTCAGCGCGGACTGGCCGGTGGTCGAGGTGTCCTCGAGGACCACAACGCGCTTGCCGGCGACGTCCGCGCCCTCGACCTGGCGGCCGCGGCCGTGGTCCTTGGGCTCCTTGCGCACGACGAAGGCGTCGAGCGGGCGGCCCTCGCCACGGGCGGCGGCGTCGACGGATGCGTGCATGACGGCGTTCGCGATCGGGTCGGCGCCCAGGGTGAGCCCGCCGACGGCGGAGACGTCGAGGTCCTTGATGAGGTCGAGCATCACCCGGCCGATCGCGGGCGCGGCCCGGTGGTCGAGGGTCAGCTTGCGCATGTCGACGTAGTAGCTGGCCTTCTTGCCGCTGGAGAGCGTGAAGTCGCCGTGGAACACCGCCTCCCCCGTGATGAGGTCGAGCAGGGCCTGGCGGTCTGAGGCGAGGTCGGTCACGGCATCCAGTGTATTCGCGGCGGCTCCTGCGACATCCTCCCCTGCGGGTCGTTCACAACCCGCCCGGCCTCGCCTACCGTGGCAGGTGAGGAGGTTCCATGTTCTCGTACGACCCGTATGCCGCCCTTGCCGAGCTCCGTCCGGTTCCCTCGCTGGAGCTGACCAGTCCCGACTTCGACGCGGACGGCCCGCTGCCGCTGTTCGCGTGGGCGTCTGCGCGCGGGGGTGAGGACCGGCATCCGGCGCTGGAGTGGTCGGAGCCGCCGTCCGGCACCAGGAGCATCGCCGTCTCGTGCTTCGACCCGGATGCCCCGACCGGCTCGGGCTACTGGCACTGGGCCGCGTACAACCTGCCCGCCGATCTGCGCTCGCTTCCGGCCGGGGACGGCACGGCGAAGAGCCTGCCCTCCGGGGCATCCGTGCTGCCGAACGAGAAGCGGCTGGAGCGGTTCATCGGCGCCGCACCGCCGGAGGGCACCGGTGTGCACCGCTACTTCTTCGTGGTGGACGCGCTCGATGTGGACCGGCTCGACCTCGAGGCCGGGGCGACCCCTGCGGTGCTCGGCTTCAACCGGCACTTCCACACCCTCGCCCGCGGGGTGCTCGTCGGGACGGCCGACCCCGGCGAACGGTGAGCCCGGCGACGTCGGCACCCGCCCATAGGCTGGTTCCATGCGTCTGGCCACCTGGAACATCAACTCGATCCGCACGCGCGTGTCCCGCGCGGTCGACTTCGCCGTCCGCGAAGACATCGACGTGCTCGCGC
Source organism: Microbacterium sp. EF45047 (assembly GCF_028472845.1). Classification (NCBI taxonomy): domain Bacteria; kingdom Bacillati; phylum Actinomycetota; class Actinomycetes; order Micrococcales; family Microbacteriaceae; genus Microbacterium; species Microbacterium sp. EF45047. The sequence continues at coordinate 2,404,596 of NZ_CP069429.1, forward strand.
TGCAGGAGATCAAGTGCCGGCCGGAGCAGTTCCCGTACGCGCCGTTCGAGGAGGCCGGGTACCACGTCGAGGCGCACGGGTTCAACCAGTGGAACGGCGTCGCGATCGCGAGCCGCCTGCCGATCACGGACGTGCGCACTTCGTTCGAGGGCCAGCCCGGCTTCGCGAAGGGGCATGAGGGTCCGGATGCCCCGATCGAGGCACGCGCACTGGGTGTGATGGTCGACGGCGTGCGGGTGTGGAGCCTGTACGTGCCCAACGGCCGGTCGCTCGGCGACCCGCACTACCACTACAAGCTGCACTGGCTCGAGGCGCTGCGCACCGCGACGGCCTCCGAGCTGTCCGCGAACCCCGACCTCCCGCTCGCCCTGGTCGGCGATTTCAACATCATCCCGTTCGACAAGGACAACGGCGATCCCGCGATCGTGCCCGGCTTCTCGACCCACGTCTCGCAGCCCGAGCGCGACGCCTTCTTCGCCCTGGAGTCGGCGGGCGTGACGGATGTCGTGCGCCCGCTCATCCCCGAGGGCTACACCTATTGGGACTACCAGCGGCTGAAGTTCCCGCGCAACGAGGGCATCCGCATCGACTTCATCCTCGGCTCGCGCACGTTCGCCGATGCCGTCACCGGCGCCACCATTCACCGCAACGAGCGCAAGGGCGAGCAGCCCAGCGACCACGTGCCGGTCGTGGTCGACCTCGACTTCGGCGGCGCGGCGGAAGACGACGACCTCCCGATGATCTTCGCGTGACGGCACCCGGCATCGGCCTCATCGCCACCGATCTCGACGGCACGCTCCTGGGCTCGGACGGGCAGGTGTCGCCGCGCACCCGGGCCGCGCTCGATGCGGCGCGGGATGCCGGCATCGTCACCGTGCCGGTCACCGCTCGTCAGCCGATCGGTCTGCGGCCGATCGCCGAGCAGGCGGGGTTCGACGAGTGGGCCTGGCCGACCACAAGCGCGACCCGGCGACGATGGGCGGCGTGCCACTGGCGGACGTGCTGGCCGCACCGAGCCTGAAGCTGGTGATCCGGCATCCGTCGCGTCCGATCGCCGAGGTCTTCGACGCGCTCCGCGCGCTCGGGCTGACCGGCTTCGAGGCGACGATGTCCGGGGCGCCGTTCGTCGAGGTGATGGCCCAGGGCGTCTCCAAGGCGACCGGGCTGGCGCAGGTCTGCGAGCATCTCGGTGAGCATCAGCTCGGTGCGCAGGATGGCCGCGTCCGGGGGCGTCATCCCATGCGTGCTCGGCGGCCGCGGCGAGATCCTCGACTGGGGCACCGAGAAGCGGCTCTTCACCAGGGCGCAACGGCTCGCCCATCCCGCCGCCGCACGTCGATCCCGCCGGCACGCCGCGGCTCGGCGGCAGAGCGAGGTTCGACTTCGCCACCGCGGCCTGACTGCTGTCGGCCCGAAACGGATCGCGCCCCCAGCGCCGCCGCGGACCGGCATCCGATGCCCTCGTGCACCCGCATCCGTCGCGCGGGGGATGCCGCGGCCTCCATGCGCTCCTACGGTGGAAGCATGCCGTCCTCCGTCCCGTTCACGCGCACGCCCACGCCGCGCGAACTCCGCGGGGATCTCGTGCTCGCGGCGGCGATGCTCGTCGGCGGCATGCTGTCCGCCGCGCTGTCGTCGATCGCGGGCGTCTACGGCGAGGAGCAGGCGCCGCTGTGGACCGCCCTGCTCCTGGTGCCGGCCGTGAGTGCGCCGCTCGCGCTGCGGCGCCGCAGGCCGGCCGTGGTGGCCGTCGTCGTCGCCGTCGCGTTCTTCGTAGGCGTCACCTTCAAGGTGCCCGAGCTGTACGTCATGAACATCGCGATGTTCGTCGCGCTCTACACGGTGGGCGCCTGGATGAACAACCGGCGAACCGCCCTCATCGTGCGGGTCGCGATCATCGCCGGCATGTTCGCCTGGCTGATCGTGGTGATGTACCGCGACGCCATCGACCAGGCGAAGGAGGCGGACGTCGCCGCCGGGCTGTTCTCCCCCTACGTGGCGTTCATGATGATCCAGCTGCTGCTGAACGTGCTGTACTTCGGCGGGGCCTACTACTTCGGCGAGCGCTCCTGGCAGGCCGCCGCGCAGCGCGCGGCTCTCGAGGAGCGCACCGCCGAGCTCGAGCGCGAGCGCGAGGTCACCGCGGCGCAGGCCGTCGCCCTCGACCGCATCCGCATCGCCCGCGAGCTGCACGACGTGGTCGCTCACCACGTCTCGGTGATGGGGGTGCAGGCGGGCGCCGCCCGCATGGTCATCGACGACTCCCCCGCCGAGGCCGCCCGCATCCTCACCGCGATCGAGGCGGGCGCCCGCGACGCGATCCGCGAGTTCCACGGGCTGCTGGAGACCCTGCGGGCGCCGGGAGAGGACGCCGAGGCGGCCGCGCCCGCCGCCGGCGTCGACGACATCGAGACGCTCGCCGCCGCGTCGACGGATGCCGGCCTGCCCACCGCGTTCCACGTCATCGGCACGCCCGTGCCCGTGCCGCCGGTAGTGGCCGTGAACCTCTACCGGATCGCGCAGGAAGCGCTCACCAACGCCCGCCGTCACGCCGGCCCCGGCGCCACCGCGGATGTGCGCCTGCGCTACGCCGCCGACGCCGTGGAGCTGGAGGTGGCCAACACCGGCCGGCCCGTCGCGGGCATCCGTCCCGGTCTCGGCCAGCTCGGCATGCGCGAGCGCGCGCACGCCTCGGGCGGCACCATCGAGTTCGCGCCGCGCGCCGAGGGCGGCTTCCGGGTGCGCGTCGCGGTGCCGCTCACGGACGCCGGAGGAGGACCCGAATGACCGCGCAGACCCCGATCCGCGTGCTGCTGGTGGACGATCACGCCATGCTCCGGGCCGGATTCCGGACCATCCTCGACGCGCAGCCCGACATCACCGTCGTGGGCGAGGCGGCCACCGGCGCGGAGGCGGTCGCCACGGCCGCGCAGCTGCGCCCGGACGTCATCACGATGGACGTGCAGATGCCGGACATGGACGGCCTCGAGGCGACGCGGCGGATCGTCGCCGACCCGGCGGTGTCCTCCGCGATCGCGGTGGTGACCACCTTCGACCGCGACGAGTACCTGTTCCAGGCGCTCGAGGCGGGGGCGAGCGGATTCCTGCTGAAGAACGCGGGCCCGGAGGAGCTCATCGCCGCGGTCCGCGCACTCGCGGCCGGCGACGGGATGCTGGCGCCCGAGGTGACCCGCCGCGTGCTCACCCGGTTCGCGTCATCGTCCGGGCGCGGAGCGCCGGCGCACATCTCGACGGCATCCGCCGGCCCGGCATCCGCCGTCCGAGCCTCCGCGTCCGGGGCATCCGGAGTCCTCGCCGAGCCGCTCACGGAGCGCGAGGCGGAGGTGCTGCAGCTGATGTCGGACGCCCGCAGCAACGCCGAGATCGCCTCCGCGCTGTTCATCGGCGAGGCGACCGTGAAGACGCACGTGTCCCGCATCCTGCAGAAGCTCGGCGCGCGGGATCGCGTGCAGGCCGTGGTGCTCGCGCACCGTCACGGCCTCGCCTGAGGAGGCCGGCCCCCGCGGAGGCCGGCCTCACCCGTCGGCGGTCAGGCGGCGTGACGGCGTGCGGCCTCCACGCGGGTGATCAGCGTGTCGAAGGCGGCGATGTAGCCGCGCAGGAACTCGGCGGTGCTCTCCACGGTGACGTCACCCTCGTCGGTGATCAGGCCCGGGGTGACCTGGACGAAGCCCTCGGGCTGGCCCATGGTGACGGCGTTGAAGTGGCCGAGGATCGCACGCAGGTGCTGCTGCGCGGCCGCGGTGGCGATGCCGCCGCCGGAGGCGCCGATGACGGCGGTCGGCTTGCCGTCGAACGAGCCCTGCCCGTAGGGACGCGCGGCCCAGTCGAGGGCGTTCTTCAGCACGCCGGGGATGGAGCGGCTGTACTCCGGGGTGAGGATGATGACGCCGTCCGCGTCGGCGATGGCCTGCTTGAAGTCGCGGGCGGCCTGCGGGAAGTCGGCCTCGGCGTCCTGCGAGTAGAAGGGGAGGTCCTTGATCGGGATCTCGACGAGCTCGACGCCCTCCGGGGCGAGCTTCGCGAGCGCGGTCGCGAGGCGGCGGTTGATGGAGGTGCTCGACAGGCTGCCGACGATGTATCCGATGGTGCGGGTCATGAGAGTCCTTCTGTCTGATCGTGAGGGGGACGATGGGGACAACCGCCCCGAGCCACCGTTCTATTCCAATGAATAGAGTTACTCCGTCCGAGGACGGATGCCGCGGGATCCGCCCGCCGGGGGATGCCCTCGGCACAGCCGCTTCCTAGCGTGGATGTCATGCAATCGACGAACTGGCCACCGACGCTGCAGCTGCAGGGCGTGACGAAGAGCTACGGCTCGCGCCGTGTGCTCCACGATGTCTCGTTCCCGGTCGCCGCGGGCCGGCTCACCGGCTTCGTCGGCGGCAACGGCGCCGGCAAGACCACCACCATGCGGATCATCCTCGGCGTGCTCGCCGCGGATGGCGGCGCGGTCACCCTCGGCGGCATGCCGGTGACCACGGCCGACCGCCGCCGCTTCGGGTACATGCCCGAGGAGCGCGGCCTGTACCCGAAGATGAAGGTGCTCGAGCAGGTGGTCTACCTGGCCCGGCTACACGGCTTCGGCAGGGCCGAGGCGACACAGCGCGCCGAGCGGCTGCTCACCGACCTCGGGCTCGGCGAACGGCTGGAGGACCGCATCGAGTCGCTGTCCCTGGGCAACCAGCAGCGCGCGCAGATCGCGGCCGCGCTCGTGCACGATCCCGAGGTTCTCATCCTCGACGAGCCGTTCTCGGGCCTCGACCCGCTCGCCGTGGACGTGGTGGCGGGCGTGCTGCAGGCTCGCGCCGCCGACGGTGCCGCCATCCTGTTCTCCTCGCACCAGCTCGACGTCGTGGAGCGGCTGTGCGACGACCTCGTCATCATCGCCGGCGGCGCGATCCGGGCGGCGGGCTCCCGCGACGCGCTGCGCGCCCAGCACTCCACGCGCCGCTTCGCACTGGCGACGACGACGGATGCCGGGTGGCTGCGCTCCGCGCCGGGGATCGAGGTCGTGGATTTCGAGGGCGGCGACGCCGTGTTCGACGCCGAGGACGACGAGGCGGCGCAGCGCGTGCTGCGCACCGCTCTGGAGCGCGGCGACGTGCTGTCGTTCGCGCCGCAGCATCCGTCCCTCGCGCAGATCTTCAAGGAGGTCATCCGATGAACCCCGCATCGACCGGCACCGCGATCTGGCTCGTCGCGGAGCGGGAGATCACGGCCAAGCTGCGCAGCAAGGCGTTCCTGATCTCCACCGGCATCCTGCTGCTGATCGCGCTCGCCGGCATCCTGATCCCCGGATTCGTGAACCGTGACGCGTCCGGCACGCCGGTCGCGGTGACCGCGGAGACGGCGGATGCCGTGCGCGGCGTCGACGGGATCGACCCGACCGAGGTGACCGACCGGACCGCCGCCGAGCGGCTCGTCCGCGACGGCGAGGTGGACGCCGCCCTGGTGCCGTCGAACGACCCCGTCTTCGGATACACCGTCGTCGCGATGGACGAGGCGCCGAACTCGCTGCTGATGATGCTCGCCAAGTCGCCGCCGGTGGAGCTGCTGGATCCCGACGCGACGAACCCGTACCTGCGGGGGATCATCGCGATCGGCTTCGGCATCGTCTTCCTGGTGGCCGCGTCGACCTTCGGCGGCACGATCGCGCAGAGCGTGGTGGAGGAGAAGCAGACCCGCGTGGTGGAGCTGCTCATCTCGGCGATCCCGACTCGCGCGCTGCTGGCCGGCAAGGTGCTCGGCAACACGGTGCTGGCGATGGCGCAGATCCTGGCGCTCGCGGCCGTCGCCGTCGTCGGGCTCATCATCACCGGCCAGAACGAGCTGCTCGCCGGTATCGGCGGGCCGATCGTGTGGTTCGCGGTGTTCTTCCTGTTCGGGTTCGTGCTGCTGGCGTCGCTGTTCGCGGCGACCGCGGCGATGGTGTCGCGGCAGGAGGACATCGGGGCGACAACCACGCCGATCACGATGCTGGTGATGGCGCCCTACGTGCTGGTGATCGTCTTCAACGACAACCCGCTGGTGCTCAAGATCATGTCGTACGTGCCGTTCTCGGCGCCGGTGGGGATGCCGATGCGCCTGTTCGTCGGCGAGGCGCAGTGGTGGGAGCCGCTGCTGTCGCTGGTGATCCTGCTGGCCTCGTGCGCCGCCGCGATCGCCGTCGGCGCGAAGATCTACGAGAACTCGCTGCTGCGGATGGGCGCGAGGGTGAAGCTGACCGAGGCGCTGCGCGGCTGACCGGTCGCCGCCCGCCGCCGTCCGCAGAAGGGGTGGGACGGCGGCGGGCGGCGTGGCAGGATGTGTGCGCACCCATGGAGGAGACATGGCCGACGGAAGACTGCCCGCACACGCCACCAACACGCACCTCTACCGCGGCGCCCGGCTGCTGACCTCGATCCCGGCGAGCGAGCTCGCCGCCGGTCCGCGGGAGCTCACGATCGTGTTCCACGACGGCGTCGAGATCCCCGCGGAACTGCTGCAGAACGAGCACGGCGACCTCGCCCTCGAAGTCCCCTCGTACCGCACCGGGGCCGGCACCCGCGTCGCGATGACGCTGTGGCACGCGACCATCGACGACCTGCCCGACGGCTCGGCCATCGTCCTCGGCACGAAGGTGTGAGCGGATGCCGCGCGTGACCGGGATCACTCCTCGTCGATCACGGCCTCGATCACCTCGTCATCGTCGTCGCCATCGGCCGGCGCAGCCGGCGCCTGCCCGGCGCTGGTGAGCACCAGCCCCGACCCATCGGCCGCGACGTCCACGCGGACGACATCGCCGTCGTGCACGCGGCCGGACAGCAGCGCCGTGGCGAGCCTGTTCTGCACCTCGGTCTGGATCAGCCGGCGCAGCGGCCGGGCGCCGAACACCGGATCGTAGCCGCGCTCGGCGAGCCAGGACCGGGCATCCGGGGTCACCGCGAGCGTGAGCCGGCGGTCGTGCAGCCGGCGCTGGAGCTGGTCGACGGCGAGCTCGACGATCTGCGCGAGGTCGTCCTCGCTCAGCGCCGAGAACATCACGATGTCGTCCAGGCGGTTGAGGAACTCGGGGCGGAACGCCTGCCGCACCAGCTCCATCACCGCGTCGCGCTTCTGCTCCCACGACAGCGACGGGTCGATCAGGATGGGCGAGCCGATGTTGCTGGTGAGGATGAGGATGACGTTCGAGAAGTCCACCGTGCGGCCCTGGCCATCGGTGAGCCGCCCGTCGTCGAGCACCTGCAGCAGGATGTCGAACACCTCGGGGTGCGCCTTCTCGACCTCGTCGAGCAGCACCACGCTGTACGGGCGCCGCCGCACCGCCTCGGTGAGCTGACCGCCCTGCTCGTAGCCGATGTACCCGGGAGGGGCGCCGACGAGGCGGGAGACGGTGTGCTTCTCGCCGTACTCGGACATGTCGATGCGCACCATGGCATGCTCGTCGTCGAAGAGGAACTCCGCGAGCGCCTTGGCGAGCTCGGTCTTGCCGACACCCGTGGGCCCGAGGAACAGGAACGAGCCGGTGGGCCTGCCCGGATCGCTGATGCCGGCCCGGGAGCGCCGCACGGCATCCGACACGGCCGTGACGGCCTCTTTCTGCCCGATGATGCGGCGACCGAGCTCGCGCTCGAGCTGCAGCAGCTTCTCGGACTCGCCCTGCAGCAGGCGCCCCACCGGGATGCCGGTCCACGCGGCGATCACGGCGGCGATGTCCTCGTCGGTGACCTGCTCGTTGACCATCCGCCCCTCGGAGGAGGCGTTCGCCTCGGCCTGCTCGGCCTCCGCGATCTCGCGCTCGAGACGCTTGATCGTCTCGTACTCGAGCTTGGACGCCCGGGTGTAGTCCGCCTGGCGCATGGCGAGGTCGCGCTGCGTGATCGCGTCGTCGAGCTGCTTCTTCAACTCGCCCACCCGGTTCAGACCCGACCGCTCGCGCGCCCAGCGCTCCTCGAGCTCGGCCAGCTCCTTCTCCATGCCGGTCAGCTGCTCCCGCAGCGCCGCGAGGCGCTCCTTCGACGCGTCGTCCTTCTCGCGCTTCAGCGCCAGCTCCTCGAGCCGCATCCGGTCGACCTGACGCTTGAGCTGGTCGATCTCCACCGGGGACGAGTCGATCTCCATCTTCAGCCGCGACATCGCCTCGTCGATGAGGTCGATCGCCTTGTCCGGCAGCTGCCTGCTGGGGATGTACCGGTTGGAGAGGGCTGCGGCGGCCACCAGCGCGCTGTCCGAGATGGTGACGCCGTGGTGGGCCTCGTACCGGCCCTTGAGTCCGCGCAGGATCGCGACGGTGTCCTCGACGCTCGGCTCGCCGACGTACACCTGCTGGAAGCGGCGCTCGAGCGCGGCGTCCTTCTCGATGAACTCGCGGTACTCGTTGAGCGTGGTGGCGCCGATCATGCGCAGTTCGCCCCGGGCGAGCATGGGCTTGAGCATGTTGGAGGCCGCGACCGAGCCCTCGCCGCCGCCCGCGCCCATCAGCACGTGCAGCTCGTCGATGAAGGTGATGATGCGACCCTCGGACTCCGTGATCTCCTTGAGCACGCTCTTCAGCCGCTCCTCGAACTGGCCGCGGTACATCGCGCCGGCGACGAGGGCGGAGATGTCGAGGGCGACGAGCTCCTTGTCCTTGAGGGATTCGGCGACGTCCCCGGCCACGATGCGCTGTGCCAGGCCCTCCACGACGGCGGTCTTGCCGACGCCGGGCTCGCCGATGAGGACGGGGTTGTTCTTCGTGCGCCGGGTGAGCACCTGGCTCACGCGGCGGATCTCGCTGTCGCGTCCGATCACCGGGTCGAGCTTGCCCTGCCGGGCGCGGTCGGTCAGGTTGATGCCGAACTGCTCGAGGGGGCTCTGCTGTTCTTCCTGCTGCTGTGCGGGGATGGTCATTCTGCTCCTCCTGGGGATGCCTTCGCGGTCAAACTTGAGTTGTGTCGACTCAAGTTTACCGCGTCCCAGATCGCCGCCGCCACCTCCCTTTTCGTCCCGGCGGCGGATGCCACGACCTCTCCGCCGTCTCCGATGATCTCGACCGCATTGTCGGCCGCCTCGAACCCGCGCTCGGCGTCGACCAGGTTCACCGCGAGCAGGTCGACGCCCTTGCTCTCGCGCTTGCGTCGGGCGCGGGCGCGGCGCTCACCGGGATCCGTGAGCGTCTCCGCGGCGAAGGCGACGATCGTCTGCCCCTCCGGCATCCGTCCCTCGCGGCGCGCGGCCGCGAGCCCGGCGACGATGTCCTCGTTCTCGACGAGCTCGATCCGCTCCAGCCGCCCGTCCTCCTTCGTGAGCTTCTGGTCGGACGCGCGCGCGGGCCGGTAGTCGGCGACCGCAGCCGCCATCACGATCACGTCGCTGCGGGCGGCGGCGCTCTTCATCGCGTCGGCCATGCGCGCCGCGGTGCCCGCGTCGGTGATGCGGATGCCCGGCCGCCGCGCCTCCGCGAGCACGTCGGCCGCGATGTGGGCGGCGACGAGCTCGACCTCGGCGCCTCGGCTCGCCGCCTCGACGGCGAGCGCGACGCCCTGCCGGCCGCTGGAGCGGTTGCCGAGGAAGCGCACCGGGTCGATCGGCTCGCGCGTGCCGCCGGCCGACACCGCCACGCGCAGGCCGGCGAGGTCCTGCGGGGCGAGGGCGGAGAGCGCCTCGACGAGGATCTCCTCCGGCTCCAGCATCCGCCCCGGGCCGGAGTCGCCGCCGGTGAGTTCGCCGTCGGCCGGACCGGCGATCCGCACGCCGCGTTCCCGCAGCGTGGCGATGTTCGCCTGGGTGGCGGGGTGCCGCCACATCTCGGTGTGCATCGCCGGCGCGATGATCACCGGCGCGGTGGTGGCCAGCAGCGTGGTGCCGAGGAGATCGTCGGCGAGCCCGGCGGCCATCGCCGCGATCGTGTTGGCGGTGGCCGGCGCCACGATGACGAGGTCGGCGGCCTGGCCGAGCGCGACGTGCCGCACCCGCGCGACGTCCTCGTGGACGCTGGTCGTGACCGTGTTCCGGCTGATGGACTCCCAGGTCGGCGCCCCGACGAAGCGGAGCGCGTCCTCGGTGGGGATGACCGTCACCTCGTGACCATTCTTGATGAGCAGGCGCACCAGGTGCACCGTCTTGTAGGCGGCGATGCCACCGGTGACGCCGACGACGATGTTCACGGTTCCGATTCTGCCCCACGCGGCGCGCGCCTAGACTCTCCCTCGTGTGCACGGTCGTGATCGATGTCTCCCGTCCCACGCGGCTGCTCGCCGTCCGCGACGAGGATCCGCAGCGGGAGTGGGACGACCTCGGCGTGTGGTGGCCGGAGCACTACCCCGGCGTGATCGGCATCCGCGACCGGCGCGCCGGCGGCGCATGGCTGGCCGTCGACCCGGCATCCCGTCGCCTGGCGGTGCTGCTCAACCGCGCCGACGTGCTCGATCTGCCCGAGAGCGAGGTCCTCTCGCGGGGGAGCCTCGCCCTGGAGTCCGTCGCGGGGCGGTCACCGGAGCCGCCGCTGCGCACGCACGGCTTCAACCTGCTCGAGGTGTCCTCGGAGCGCTCCCGCGTGCTGTCCTGGGACGGGGTGCAGCTGAGCGAGACGCCGGTACCCGAGGGCGTGCACATGATCGCGCACGACGGGCTGGACGACCCCACCACCGCGCGCATCGCGACCTGGCTGCCCCGGTTCCGCGCGGAGCGCCCGGCCCCGGGCGACGCCGACTGGTCCTCGCGCTGGCTGGAGCTGCTCGCCGAGAGCGGCCGCCTCTCGCGGGACGACGACCGCGCCATCATCCGCGACAACCACGTGCACGGCTACCCCACGATGTCGCTGCTCTACTGCATCGCCGCGGTGTCGGATGCCGGGGCGCACGTGCACTCGCACGTGCTCGCACGGCCGGGCGAGTGGAGCTGACCCGGTACACCGAACCGACGGAAGCCGCTCAGGCGGGCACGGCCTCCGGCAGCGCGTCCGGCATCGCGCACGAGAAGCGGGCGCGGTAGGCGGTCGGGGTGGTGCCGAGCACACGGGCGAAGTTCTGCCGCAGCACCGCGGCGGAGCCGAAGCCGCACTCCTCCGCGATGCGCTCCAGGCCCCAGTCGGTGCGCTCCAGCATCCGCTGCGCGTGGATGATCCGCTGGCGGGTGAGCCACGACGCCGGGGTCGCGCCGAACTCGGCCTTGAAGCGCCGGGCGAACGTGCGCGGGGACATGTGCGCGCGCTGCGCGAGCTCCTCGACCGACAGCTCGTCGCGGATGTTCTCCACGGCCCAGTCCGCGACCGCCGCGAGGGAGTCGCTCGGCGCGGCGGGCAGCGGCCGGTCGATGTACTGCGCCTGCCCGCCGTCGCGCTGCGGCGGCACGACCATGCGCCGCGCGATCCGGTTCGTGAGCTCGGCGCCGAGTTCGATCCGCAGCAGGTGCAGGCAGGCGTCGATTCCCGCGGCGGTGCCCGCGCTGGTGATGATGCGGCCATCCTGCACGAACAGGACGTCGGGGTCGATGTCGATCCGCGGGTACATCGCCGCCATCGTGTGCGCGTACATCCAGTGCGTGGTCGCCCGGCGGCCGTCGAGCACGCCGGCCGCGGCGAGCACGAACGACCCGCTGCAGACGCTGAGCACCCAGGCCCCGCGCTCGACCGCGGCACGGGCCACGTCGATCAGCCGCGGGTCGATGCGCCCCCAGCTCTCCCGCGGCACCGGGCAGAAGACGACGAGGTCGGCCTCGTACGCGAAGCTCAGGTCGTGCTCGACGTTCACCGAGAAGCCGAGCTTCGAGCGCACCGGCCCGGGCTCGACGGCGACGACCCGGAAGTCGAAGTCGGGGACGCCATCCTCCTTGCGGTCCAGGCCGAAGGCCTCGCAGGCCACACCGAACTCGAAGGGGGCGAAGCCCTCGTCGATCACGCAGGCGACGGTCTTCATCGCACTCCTCCCGGCCGAGACGACGTGACAGTTTTCCTACGAACACCGTCCGTTCTGCCACTCGTGACAGGTTCTCTACGATCGTAGCGTTTCTGCCATGATCATCGCCATCCTTCTCGCAGCACTCGCCCTCTGGGGCGTCATCGCCACGATCATCGAGGTGCGCCGGGACGGCTACCGGCCCGTGCCGACCGATTGGTCGCGCGTCGCCGGGATCGACGCCGCGCAGCATCCCGAGCCCGGCGTCGGTTACCGCTGAACCCGGATGCCGGCGGGCCGGCCGTCACTCCGGCAGGGGCTCACTCCGGCAGCGGCTCGCCCCGGTACAGCGCCTCGAAGGTGTCCAGGGTGCGGTTGATGTCGTGCACCGCAACGCCGTCGAGGGACGCGCGCTGCATCCGCTCGTACTCCTCGGGGGCGGCGGTCAGCACGCGCGTGAGCTTCTCGGCGAGGTCGTCGATGTTCCCCGGCTCGAAGAGGTAGCCGTTCTCGCCGTCGTGCACCAGGTGCGGAAGGGCGACGGCATCCGCCCCCACGACCGGCAGCGCCGAGGCCATCGCCTCCATCGTCGCGATCGACTGCAGCTCGGCGATCGACGCGATCGCGAAGACGGATGCCCGGGAGTACAGGTCGCGCAGCTCCTCGTCGGACACCTGCCCGTGGAAGGTGACCCGTCCGTCCAGGCCCAGCTCGTGGGCGAGGTGCTCGAGGCTCTTGCGCTGGTCGCCGCCGCCGACGACGTCGAAGTGCACGTCCAGCGCGGGGTCCAGTTTGGTGAGGGCGCGCAGGATGACGTCGACCTGCTTCTCGGCGGTGAGCCGCCCGACGAAGATGACCCGGTTGCGCTCGCGCGGACCGATGACCGGCCGGTAGTTGGACCGGTCGATGCCGCAGCTGATCGGCACGACGCCCTCGATGTCGATCGTGCGCTCCAGGAAGTCGGCGGCCTTGCGCGTCGGGGTGGTGACGGCGCGGGCCATGTCGAAGGTGCGCTTCGCGTCTGCCCAGGCCAGCTTCAGCACGATGTCGTCGATGAACTTCGGCATCGTGGTGTGGTCGAGGATGTTCTCGGCCATCACGTGGTTCGTCGCGATCACCGGGATGCGGCGCTCGCGCGCGATGCGCATCAGACCGCGGCCGATGATGATGTGCGACTGGATGTGCACGACATCCGGCTGGACCCGGTCGAGCACCTTCCGGGCGTAGTGCTTCGAGCGCCACGGCCAGACGAAGCGCAGCCAGTCGTGCGGCAGCCAGCGCACCGCGGGGAGGCGGTGCAGGGTCATCGGCTCGCCCTCGATGATCTCGGTGTGCGGCGCCGAGCGGCGGTAGGCGGAGTTCGGGGCGACGACGTGGACGCGGTGGCCGCGCTGCACCAGCCCGGCCGCGAGGCGCTCCGCGAAGCGCGCCGCGCCGTTGATGTCGGGGGCGAAGGTGTCGCATCCGATCAGGATGGTCAGGGGGCGATCAGAGGTCGACGGATCCGTCGGTTCGCGATGATCGTCGGAGGTTGTCACGGAGGGCTGCCTATCTGTAGCTCTCGAGTTCGGTTGCCACGGTGGGGCGCAGGCCACTCTACCCGAGGGGACTGCGGCGGCCCGGAGGCCGTGCCGAGGTGCATCCCGTACCGTAGGGTCATGCGCCTCACCTCCTCCGCCGACCCCGCGCTGTGGATCCCCGTGACCGAGTCGTTCGGCTGGCGCGGACGCCGCCATCGCAAGGCGGCGATCCGGATGCTGCTCGACCAGGCGGCCGCCGGCGCCGGACGCGAATCGCTGCCCGGCTCCCGGTTCGGCACCTGGCTGGCCAGCCAGGCCGTGCCGATCGCCATGCGCCGGGCGCGCGGGCGGGTGCTGGCGTGGACGTGGAAGGCCGAGCCCGAGCTCGTGGTCGCGATGGCCACGGTGCAGGAGCTGACCCCGCAGCTGCGCACCGCGCGCGCGATGATGCCGATGGAGTACGACGACACCGAGGCCTTCCCGACTCCGCTCGGCGTGGGGGAGAAGCTCGTGGTGGCGATCCCGCGGACTCCGGCTTCGCCGCCCTTCGCGACCTACACCTGGGACACCGGCACGCACCTGATCACACTGAACGCGGTGTGCAGCGACCGCGAGCGCTTCGGCACGCTGGAGGGCGCGCTGGACGATCTCGCCCGCAGCATCCGCATCGCCGACGACCTGACCGCGGGCGAGTCGGACGTGCTCCGCCTGCCGCCGGCCTGAACTCCGCCCGGCCAGAGCGCGTCCGCCCGACCTCCGCCGTCAGGACCGGAGCGCGGTCTCGATCACCTCGCGAGCCGGCGCGTGCAGGGCCTCCGCGGCCGTCCGGCCGGTCGCGGCGAGGTAGCGGTCCGCGAGGCGGTTGCCGACCGCATAGCCGCCACCGGTCGGCACGCCCACCGGCTGACCGCCGAAGCGGCGCGCGGTGGCGTCGCCGAGCACCCACGCGGCGAAGTTCCGCATCCCCTGGACGTCGAGTCCGGAGACGACCTTGTCGAACACGGCGTCGTCGTGCAAGTGCGGCCGCGCGATCGGGGTGTACCCGAGATCGTCGCCGTACAGCTGCCGCGCGAAGGCGTCGGCGAGCCCCTCCGAGACGACGTGGTCGCCGACCGCGACGGTCGCCGGGTTCCAGACGGCGCCGCCCGGCGCGAAGCGCAGGTTGTGGTGCAGCTCGTGCACCGCGGACGCCTCCAGTCGCGCCAGGTTCTCGTCGGTCGGCCACAGCGTGAGGCTGATGTAGCCGGTCCATCATCGTGATCGTCATGTCTGCCACGGTAGAAGTTGACGCAGCGGACAGGTCAACCTCGGGCATCCGACCCCGCGTGCCGACCCGCGATCAGATGTTCACGTCTCCGACGAGGTTGACCTTGATGCCCATGCCGTCGAACATCGCGGCCTTGGCGAGGAGGGCCTTGTCGGCGGTCTCGGCGTCGGGGGCGTAGACGACCTGCGCGTGGTTGGCCTTGTGCCGGGCCATGAACTGGTCGCGGGTCTGGCCGTGCAGCACCACGTGCGCGATCGGCCACTCCGGATTGGTGGCGTTCTTGCGGCGCTGCGTCTCCTCCTCGGGCAGCTCGATCACGGTGCCGCGGAAGATGTCGGCCTGCAGGATGCCGTCGGCGATGAACACCCGGCTGATCACGACCTCGCCCGGCTTGGAGACGCCGTTGATCGTGGATCCGCCCGCGGGGAAGAAGACGTGCCCCTGCCGCCAGCCCTCGGCCTTGTCCCAGCCGCCGAGGTGCGAGGCAGGCACCGAGCCGGAGATCTCGTAGACCCAGACGAACTCGCCGTCGTACTCCTCCCCCCAGCGCACGTCGTGCAGGGTGTTGTCCGGCACCAGGCCCATGGCGCGCCAGACCCGGTCGGTGACCAGCGCATCCACCGCGACGGCCTCGTCGGCCTCGTTGAAGTGCGGGAACGCGCGGCCCTCGTGCAGCACCCGCGAACCGTCGCGCGAGGTCACCGGCGGCCGCTCCGTGGAGTTCAGGATGCCCTCGGCGAGGTCGGATGCCGGCACGAGGTCCTTCAACCCCTGCTGGTACTGGATGCCGACCGCGTCCAGCCCGAAGTCGTCGGCGATCCGGAGTGCGGCGATGTACATCTTCAGCTGCCACTGCACCTGGTCGCGGGTGAGTTCGGTGGCGGGGTCCTCGCCGTAGCGGAAGGTCATGCCGCGGTCGATCAGCCAGTCGTAGGCGGCGTCCGCCTCGGCATCCGTCACGCGCAGCATCTCGGCGTACAGCGCCGACTGCGAGAGCCGCTCCTTGTAGATGCCGGTCGCGTTCAGCAGCTCGTCATCGAAGATCGCGTTGTACATGCCCATGCAGCCCTCGTCGAACACGCCGATGATCGCCTTGTCCGCGAGCAGCTCGGCGGCGAGCGCCTGGCCGAGCTCCTTCTCCGGGGAGTCGGGCAGCGCGGGCAGCGGGCGCACGTGCGAGGCGTCGTGCGTGATGCGGCCGGTCTCGGTCCACTCCCGGATGCCGGCCTTGAACCAGTCGTCGGTGAAGTCGACCGACCAGATCGTGGCGTACTCCTTGCCCATCTTCGTCAGCCCGGCGTTCAGGCCGAGCAGCCCGACGAGTCCGGGCCAGTCGCCGGCGAAGTTCGCCACCGTGAGGATCGGCCCCTGGTGGGTGCGAAGCCCGGCGAGCACGTGGTGCGAGTACTGCCAGACCGCCTCGGCGACGATCAGGGGCGCGTCGACGGGGATGCGCTTGAAGACCTCCAGGCCCATCCGCTGGCTGGAGATGAAGCCGTGTCCGGTGGCCGGGTCGACGTCGTTCGCACGGATCACGGTCCAGCCGAGGTCGCGGAGCACCCCGGTGACCCCCTTCTCGAGTTCGACCTGCGTCGGCCAGCCGGCGGTGTTCGCCGACTCGCGCAGGTCGCCCGAGGCGATGAGGTAGGCGGTCTTCGGTGCGGATGCCGGGCGGGATGCCGGGGTGGGGAGGGCGTAGCTCATGGTGTGCTCCGGGTGATTCGGGGAGGGTGGTCAGTGGGTCCGCTGCGCGTGGGCGAGCTCGTGCACCACGTCCTTCGTCGCTTCGTACAGCCGCAGGTAGCGGTCGAAGAGCGCGTCGTAGGTCGCGCGGACGGCGGGGTCGGGGGTGACGGTCTCGGCGATCGGGTTCCAGTCCGTGATGACGGGCGCCGCGCCCTCGGCGGCGACGGCGGATGCCGCGAGGAACGCGGCGCCGTAGCTGGCGCCGATCGTCGTCTCCGGCACTTCCTGCACGAGGCCGGTGGCGTCGGAGACGATCTGCAGCCAGAGCCGGCCCTGCGTGCCGCCGCCGACCGCGACGATGCGGCGGATGTCCGCGCCGGCGGCGCGCATGGTCTCCACGTTGTGCCGCACGCCGAGGGCGGTCGCCTCGAGCGCTGCGCGGTAGAGGTCGCCGCGGCCGTGGCGCAGGGTGAGTCCGGCGATCACGCCGCGGGCATCGGGGTCCTGGATCGGCGTGCGCTCCCCCGCAAAGTAGGGCAGCATCACCAGCCCGCGCGCGCCGGGACCGGAAGCCGCCGCCTCGGCGAGCAGCTGCGGGTAGTCCGCCTCGGTGAGGTCCTTCAGCCACGCGGTCAGCGCGCCCGAGGTGGACAGGCCCCCGGCGAGGTTGCGGGTGCCGGGGAAGGCGCCGGCCGTGGTCCACATCGACGGGGTGCGCAGCGTCTCCCCGCCGGTCGCGACGAGGAACATCGTCGTGCCGTACATCAGCATGAGATCGCCAGGCTCGTGCGCGCCGACGCTGACGGCCTCCGTCCAGGCGTCGATGGTGCCGGCGACGACCGGCGTGCCGGCCGGGATGCCGGTGAGCCGGGCGGCCTCCGCGGTGATCGTGCCGGCGATGTCACCGGCCCAGGCGAGCGGCGGACGCTCGAGCCTGCCGGCGTAGCGGTCCCACCACGGCTCGTGCCAGCGTTCGCGCTCGATGTCGTAGAGCGGGGACACCTGGCTGGCGGACTGGTGATCCAGGACGTATGCGCCGGTCAGCTTGCGGGCGAGCCAGGAGGCGGGCATGAACAGCCGACGGGCGCGCGCCCAGGCATCCGGCTCCTCGTCCGCGATCCAGGCGATCTTCGGACCACCCGCCTGGGAGGTGAGCACGGAGCCGCCGATGCGGGTGATCTCGTCCTCACCGAGCTCGTCGGTCATGTGGGCGATCTGCGCGGTGGATCGGGTGTCGACGCCGTACAGGATGGCGGGGCGCACCGGCTCGTCGTGCTCGTCCGCCAGCAGGATGCACGGACCCATGCCGCTGACCCCCACGCCGACGACCTCCGCGTCTTCGTCCGCCAGCAGCTCCCGCGCGATCGCGACGAACTCGTCCCACCAGATGCGACCGTCCATCTCCACCCAGCCGGCGTGCGGGCGGCCGACCTCATGGGCGCGGGTGGCGGTGGCGACGATGGTGCCGTCCTCCGCGACGAGCACGCCCTTGCTGCTCGACGTGCCGACGTCCACTCCGAGCGTGCAGCGCATCTCGTCCTCCTGACTGATGAGACCTGCGACCACGATACGCGAAATCGATTTCATCATGCAACGCGCTCGTCACCGCGCCGCGCGCCGCGGGTCACTCGCCGACCGAAGCGGGATGCAGTTCGCCGTGGAGCACGACGTTCCGCGGCGGGCCGGCCTCGCCGTGCACTCTCTCCAGCAGCATGCGCGCCGCTGTCATGCCCATCTCCCGAGCGGGGAGCCGCACGACGCTCACCGCCGACGGCGACAGTGTGGTGAACGGCAGTCCGCCGATGACGGCGACAGCGACCTTCGGCGGCGTGAGCGCGCGCTCGCTGAGCACCTGGATCGCCCCGACGCCGATCAGGTTGTTGCCCGCCACGACGGCGTCCGGCGGCTCGGGCAGCGCGAGCAGCCGCTCCATCGCCTGGCGCCCGCCGTCGACCCGGAACGACGAGAACAGCAGGAGGTCTTCGGGCGCCTCGAGGCCCGCATCATGGTGCGCTTGCCGCCAGCCCTCCGCACGTTCGGCCGCGGTCTCGATGTGCTCGGGTCCGCCGATGTACGCGACCCGGCGGTGGGTGCCCAGCAGGTGCGCAGCGGCGGCGCGTCCGGCCTCCCGGTTCGCCATCACCACGCTGTCGATTTCCGCTCCGGCGTGACGGTCGACGGCGACGACGGGGCGGCCGGAGTCGAGCAGCACGTCGAGCGCCGGCCGATCCGAGGCCGGCGCCAGGATCACCCCGGACATGTGCTCGGCCACGGCGATGCCCAGGTAGGTCGATTCCTTATCCGGCTCGGCATCCGAGTTGCACAGCACCACGGAGTACCCGGCCTCGGATGCGACGTCCTCGACCCCGCGCGCCACCTCGGTGAAATAGGGGTTCTCGATGTCCGGGATGATCAGCCCGATCACCTCGGAGCTCCGCCGCCGAAGCGTGCGGGCGGTGCGGTTGGGAACGAACCGCAGCTCTCGGGCCGCCGCACGCACCGCTTCGGCCTTCTCCGCCGACACGCTCGTCCCGTTGAACACGCGCGACACGGTCGCCGGCGACACTCCGGCGGCGCGTGCGACGTCGTAGATGGTGGCCATGACGGTCCTCGGGTGATGGCTTGCAGGACTTCTGACCTTACCTGCGTCGGTCATCGCCTCCCCGAACTCACTGCCGCGGCCGAGGCCGCGACGAACGTCTCGTCGACTCAGGCGTGAGCCCGCACCACGCGCGCGACCTCCGCGCGCCCGGCGTCGTCGGGCGCGGCGATCGCCATCCGGCAGTGCGCGTCGGTGACGCCGAGCACCCGGTAACCCTCTTTCATGCGCGCCATGTCGCCGCCGATCAGGGCGACCACCTCGTCGACGGCTTCCTGAGCCGCGGCGACGGCCGAGGCGTCGCCGGAGCGAGCCGCATCCGCGAGAGCGCGGAACGGCTTCGGCGTCACGGCAGACACGCCAGACACGACGCCCTGCGCACCCGCCCCGGCGGCGGCGACCAGGTCGCGATCGGCTCCGGTGTACAGCTCGAAACCCTCCGGCACCGCCGCTCGGTAGGCCGCGAGGTCGTCCAGCGTCAGCTCGCTGACCTTGGCACCCACCACGTTCGGCAGCTCGGCGAGCCGCACCAGCAGCTCGGGCGACACGGGGTTGCCGCTGCGCGCCGGGTAGATGTAGACGTACAGGCGCCCGTTGCCGACGGCATCCGACACCTGCCGGAAGTAGTCGAACACGGCGTCGTCGGTCGAGCGCAGGTAGTACGGCGTCAGCGCGGCAAACTCGCGCACCCCCAGAGCCCGGGCGACCCCGACCAGGCGCACGGCCTCGAACGCGCTCGGCCGCCCGACGTGCACGATCACGCGCATCCGATCGGCGAGCTCCTCCATCGCGGCCGACACAAGCGCGGTGAACTCGTCGACGTCGACAGCGGGGAACTCTCCGGTCGTGCCGAGCACGAAAGCGCCCTCGTGGCGAGGCTGTAGCTGCTGAACGAGATTTACAGGCTGTAGATCATCGCGCCCGCGGTGAAGACGAGGAACCCGATCAGCCACGGCGCGATGAACAGGTACCCCGCGATCGCCTCGCGCTTGTCGTAGCGGTCGCGTCCGGCACGCCGGACCTCGCGGGCACGCGTGGCGCGTCGGCCGGCCGTGCGTGCCTCGGTGACCGCCACGATGCACCTCCTCGAAGTGAGCGGGGTGGCCATCCTCTCGGCGCACGCGGGACGGTGTCGAGGGGCTTGCCCGCCGATCGTTCCTGTGCAAGCGCTCAGCCCCGTCCGAGACAGACGGATGCCCCGGGCGATATAATTCCGTCGCGCCCCTCGTCGCTCGACGACTCCGCCAGACGCCCGCCGTTCGGGTGCCATCGCACCCCGGCAGCGCTTCCGCGGCATCCGCGACGGCGCGACACGCTCATTCCGAGCACGGTCCCCGGTCCGCCGGCGGTGCTCGGCCGACCCCGCGAAGGAGGACGATGATGACGACACTCTCGGCGCTGCCCCGCACCCGCCACCGCAGCACCGATCTCATCGCACGACCGGACGTGCTGCTGGATCGGGGCCTGCTCCATCTCGTCCACGACGACGTCACGCCGTGGCAGGCGCGCATCGACGACCTGCGCGCCACCGCGGACGCCCTCGAAGCCGCCGGCATCGATGTGATGCTGATCCGCCGCGACCGGTCCACCCCGTCCTTGGTCGTGGACGCCGAGAACCGCGAGGCCGCCATCCACGCGCTGCGCGCGCACCTGCCCGAGGACCCGTTCTACGTCAAGCTCAAGGGACGGCCCGCCGTACCGGTGGAGGATGCCGTCGCACCCGCCGGCGCGCCCTCCGCGCTGCGCGTGTTCCGCCCCCGGATCACACCGGGCCGCACCCTCCGCTACGGAGCGTCGCTGGCCGCCCGCGTCGAGTTCTGGCGGTTCGGCGCAGACCTCGTCGAGGCGCCCGACGACAACGTGCTCACCCGGCGGCTCACGCCGGCATCCGACCTCTCCTTCACCGAGGTCGAGCGGTACGGCCGGGTCTGGCGCACGATCGACGGCATGTTCGACCCGCTGCCGGACGAGTTCCGCGAGGACGTCGACATCGTCTTCTCCTGGGTGGACGGCTCCTCCACCGAGTTCCAGCGGCAGCGCGCGGCGCAGCTGGCCGCGCACGTGGTCGGCGAGGGCGACGACGGGCCGGCCCGCTACCGGCACGTCGACGAGCTGCGCTACGCCCTGCGCAGCGTGCACATGTACGCACCGTGGATCCGCCGGATCTTCATCGCCACCGACTCGCCGGCACCGCGCTGGCTCGCCGAGCATCCGAAGGTCACCATCGTGCGCAGCGAGGAGTTCTTCGCCGACCCGAGCGTGCTGCCCACGCACAACTCGCACGCCGTGGAGGCGCAGCTGCACCGCATCCCCGGCCTGTCGGAGCACTTCCTGTACTCGAACGACGACATGTTCTTCGGACGGATGCTGGAGCCGGAGCTGTTCTTCGCCCCGGGCGGCACGACGAAGTTCGTGGAGAGCGAGATCCGGATCGGCGCGGGCGCCCCGCAGGTGGAGCGCAGCGGCCACGACAACGGCCTGCGGGTGAACCGCGCCCTGCTGCGGGAGCGCTTCGGGCGGACGATCGTGCGCGACCTGGAGCACTGCGCCGCCCCGATGCGCCGCAGCGTGCTGTTCGAGCTGGAGCAGACCTTCCCCGAGGAGTTCGCCCGCACCGCCGCCGCGCGGTTCCGGTCGATGACCGACATCTCGGTGACGAACAGCCTGTACCACTACTACGCGCTGTTCACCGGGCGCGCGGTGCCGACGACGCGGCCGCGGGTGCGGTACGTGCACACCACCACGGCGGGTGCGCTGGAGCGGGTGGACCGGCTGGTCGAGAGAAGCGACCTGGACATGTTCTGCCTGAACGACGGCGCCGAGACCGACATCCCGGAGCAGCTGCGGATGCGGGCCGTGCGCGACGCGCTGGAGCGGCTGTTCCCGATCCGCGCGCCGTGGGAGAAGGCGGATGCCGCGGAGGACGCCGACCGGGCATCCGCCGCGATCAGCGGCTAGCCTCCGGCCGGCTGGTTCCCCGGCCGGCGCGGCTGCTGTCGTGCCGGCTGCCCGCCCGGCACCGCCTCCCCGCCGTCGTCCTCGCGGCCGGCGGCGGGGATGCGCGGGCGCCACAGCACCACCTCGGTGGAGCGGCGCACCCGGCGGCCGGAGGGCAGGGTGATCACCTGACCCGACGGCCCGGCGGCGAACACGCGCACGCCCGGGCGGTTCTCCCGCTCGGCGCGCAGCGCGTTCTCGAGTTCGGCGACGCGGCGGCGCAGCATCCGCACCTCGTTCTCGAGGTCGAGCAGCTTCGCGATGGCGGGCAGGTTCATCCCCTCGCTGGAGAGCTGCGCGACCTCCCGCAGCTGCTCGATGTCGCGCATCGAGTACCGCCGCGAGCCGCCGCGGGTGCGCCCGGGCACGACCAGCCCGAGCCGGTCGTACTGCCGCAGCGTCTGCGGGTGCATCCCGGCCAGCTCGGCCGCGACCGCGATCGCGAACAGCGGGGAGTCCGCGTCCATCGTTACACCTGCGCTTTCGCCATCATCTCCGCGCGCGGGTTCTCCTTCGGCTCCAGCTCCTGGAACCGCTCCAGCGCCTCGCGCGCGGCGGCATCGAGGTGCGACGGCACGACCACCTGCAGCTCGGCGAGCAGGTCGCCGGAGCCCTTGCCGGTGGTGATGCCGCGGCCCTTGACGCGCAGCACACGGCCGGACGGGGTGCCGGGGGCCACGCGCAGCCGGACGGTGTCGCCGTCCAGGGTGGGCACCTCGATGGTGGCGCCGAGCGCGGCCTCGGTGAAGGTGACCGGCACGGTGATGCGGAGGTTCTTCCCCTCGCGCCTGAACACCGGATGCGGGCGCACGGTGACCTGCACCACGATGTCGCCGCTCTCCCCGCCGTCCGGCGAGGGGCGGCCGCGGCCGCGCAGGCGGATCTTCTGCCCGTCGGCGACCCCGGCGGGGATCTTGACCTTGAACGGCTTGCCGTCCTCGGCCTGCAGGGTGATGGTCTCGCCCTTGGCGGCCGTCATGAAGTCGATCGTGGTGCGGGCCGTGACGTCGGCGCCGCGCTGCGGACCGCCGAACCCGCGGAAGCCGCCCGTCTGCTGCCCGAACCGACCCGACCCGAACCCGCCGCCCTGCGTGAACATCGAGAAGATGTCGTCGAAGTCCGCGGTCTGGCCGCGGCCGCCGAAGCGGCTGAAGACGTCCTCGAACCCGCCCGCGGCACCCGGGCCCGCGGTGAAGCGGGCACCGGAGCCCATCGCGCGGATCTCGTCGTACTCGCGGCGCTGCTCGGGGTCGCTCAGCACGGCGTACGCCTCGCTGATCTCCTTGAACCTCGCCTCGGCGGCGGCGTCGCCCGGGTTGGCGTCCGGGTGGTACTTCCGCGCGAGCTTGCGGTACGTCTTCTTCAGGTCCGCGTCGCTGACGTCCTTCGAGACTCCCAGCGTCTTGTAGAAGTCCTTGTCGAACCAGTCCTGGCTAGCCATCGATCACCTAGCCCTCCGTGCCCGGCGACGCCTCGTCCGGCACAGCGACGACGACCTTCGCCGGGCGCAGCTCGACCTCGCCCAGCCGGTAGCCGACCTCGACGACCTCGAGGACCGTCGGCTTCTCGACGTCCGGCGAGGGCTGCTGGAAGATCGCCTCGTGGTGCTGCGGGTCGAACTCCTCGCCCTTCTCACCGTAGGCGACCACGCCGAGGCGCTCGACCGCCGCGCGCACCTTGTCGGCGATCACGGCGAACGGGGAGCCCTCCTCGAGGTCGCCGTGCTGGCGGGCGCGGTCGAGGTCGTCGAGCACGGGCAGCAGGCCCTTCGCCACCTCGCCCTTGGCGCGGGCGATCTCGATGCCGCGCTGCTCCTCGGTGCGCCGGCGGTAGTTGGCGTACTCCGCCTGCAGGCGCTTGAGGTCGGTCAGCAGCGCGTTCTCGGCGTCCAGCAGCGCCGCGTCCTCGGCGGCAGCCTCGGCGGTCTGTTCGGTGCCGAGGATGTCGTCGACCGTCAACTCCAGGTCGTCGTCGGAGCCCTCGGCGGCCGCGGCCTCCGCGGCATCCGGGTTCTCCGCGGCATCCGGGTTCTCGGGAGCCGGCGCGGCATCCGGATTCTGCGGCTCGGGGCCGGATGCCTGAGCATCCGACCCCTCACCGGACTTCGCCGGACCGTTCCCGTCTTCGGGTCCCTGAGCCTCCTCGAAAGGCTCGTCCAAGTTCTTGTCCGTCATGATTACTTCTTCTCGTCCTCGTCGTCGACGACCTCGGCGTCGATGACGTCCTCGTCGGAGCCGCCGGTCTCCTCAGCGGGCTCGTCCGCGGCGCCGGCGGCAGCGTTCTGGTTCTGCGCGTAGATCGCCTCGCCGAGCTTGGTCTGCGACTGCGACAGCTTCTCGAACGCGGCCTTGACCTTCTCGTCGTCGTCCCCGGCGAGCGCCGCCTTGAGCTCGTCGACGTCGCCCTTCACCTCGGACTTGACGTCCTCGGGGAGCTTGTCGTCGTTCTCGGAGATCAGCTTCTCGATCGAGTACGCCAGCGCCTCGGCCTGGTTGCGGGTCTCCGCGGCCTCGCGGCGCTTCTTGTCCTCGGCGGCGTGCTCCTCGGCCTCGCGCACCATCCGGTCGATGTCCTCCTTCGACAGCGACGAGCCGCCGGTGATGGTCATCGACTGCTCCTTGCCGGTGCCCTTGTCCTTGGCGGACACGTGCACGATGCCGTTGGCGTCGATGTCGAAGGTGACCTCGATCTGCGGCACGCCGCGCGGGGCGGGGGCGATGCCGGTGAGCTCGAAGGTGCCCAGCGGCTTGTTGTCGCGCGTGAACTCGCGCTCTCCCTGGAAGACCTGGATCGCCACGGACGGCTGGTTGTCGTCGGCCGTCGTGAAGGTCTCGCTGCGCTTGGTCGGGATGGCCGTGTTGCGCTCGATGAGCTTGGTCATCATGCCGCCCTTGGTCTCGATGCCGAGGCTGAGCGGGGTGACGTCGATGAGCAGCACGTCCTTGCGCTCGCCCTTGAGGACACCGGCCTGCAGGGCGGCGCCGACGGCGACCACCTCGTCCGGGTTCACGCCCTTGTTGGGCTCCTTGCCGGTCTCGCGCTTGACGAGCTCGGCGACCGCGGGCATGCGGGTCGAGCCGCCGACGAGCACGACGTGGTCGATGTCGGACACCTTGATGCCGGCCTCGCGGATGACGTCCTCGAAGGGCTTCTTGGTGCGGTCGAGGAGGTCCTTGGTGAGGTCCTCGAACTTGGCGCGGGTGATGGTCTCGGACAGCGACACCGGGCCGTTTTCGGTGAGCGACAGGTAGGGAAGGTTCACCGAGGTGCTGGTCGAGGACGACAGCTCCTTCTTGGCCTGCTCCGCCGCCTCCTTCAGGCGCTGCAGCGCGATCTTGTCGTTCGAGACGTCGACGCCGGTCGAGTCCTTGAACTGCTTGATCAGGAAGTCGACGAGGCGCTGGTCCCAGTCGTCGCCGCCGAGGCGGTTGTCACCGGCGGTGGCGCGCACCTGGATCGTGGAGAAATCGTCATCCTTGCCCACCTCGAGCAGCGACACGTCGAAGGTGCCGCCGCCGAGGTCGAAGACGAGGATGAGCTCGTCCTCCTTGCCCTTGTCGAGGCCGTAGGCGAGGGCCGCGGCGGTGGGCTCGTTGATGATGCGCAGGACGTTCAGGCCCGCGATCTCGCCGGCCTCCTTGGTCGCCTGACGCTCGGCGTCGTTGAAGTACGCCGGGACGGTGATGACGGCATCCGTCACCGTGTCGCCGAGGTAGGACTCCGCGTCCCGCTTCAGCTTCTGCAGGATGCGCGCGGAGATCTCCTGCGGGGTCCACTTCTTCCCGTCGACCGAGAAGGTCCAGTCGGTGCCCATGTGGCGCTTGACCGACGAGATGGTGCGCTCGACGTTGGTGACGGCCTGGCGCTTCGCGGTCTCGCCGACGAGCACCTCCCCGTCCTTCGTGAACGCCACCACGGAGGGGGTGGTGCGGAAACCCTCCGCGTTGGCGATGACCTTGGGCTCGCCGCCCTCGAGGACGCTGACGACGGAGTTCGTCGTCCCGAGGTCGATACCGACAGCACGTGCCATGTGTCTCTCCTTCTTGTCGAAGCCTGCTCTGCTGTGTGTGAAGCCTGGCGCGACCCGGAAACCTG
Source organism: Microbacterium sp. EF45047 (assembly GCF_028472845.1). Lineage (NCBI taxonomy): Bacteria > Bacillati > Actinomycetota > Actinomycetes > Micrococcales > Microbacteriaceae > Microbacterium > Microbacterium sp. EF45047. The sequence continues at coordinate 2,430,636 of NZ_CP069429.1, forward strand.
AGTCGCGATGGCTCAAGGATACGCCGTCCGAGCCGGGCATGTCAACAAAGTTGATATTCCCGGACTCAAGTTTGCGAAGAATTCCGCGGCGGGAACAGCGGAGCACCGGCCCGGACCGGCACGTGTCGTCAGGTCAGCAATCGCCCCCACTTCGGGTCGAGCAGCGGGGCCTCGGCGAGCACCAGACAGTGCCAGAGGGTGACCGCGACCGAGTCGAGCACCGGCACCCCGGTGCGCTTCTCGACCTGCTCGGTGATCGGGGCGCCGTACAGGTTCGTGCAGAGGTACACCAGCGCATCGGGGCCGGCCTCGGCGAGCGCTAGCGACGGCTCCACCAGGCTCTCCGGGACCACCCGGCCGAACGACTCGTTGTCGCTCAGGCCGAGCGCGTGATGCCCGGCCACCGCGATGCCGTGCTCGGCGTACCGCGCCGCCACCTGCTCGTTGACGTCGGCCGCGATCGCCCGGTCGTGATCGACCCCGAGCCAGGAGCCCGAGGTGCCGTTCCAGGCGATCACGTCGACGTCCGCCGTCGCCAGCAGTTCGGCGGCGGCGCGCATGCCGGCCGCGTCGAACTGCTGGTCGGAGCCGGCGTCCAGTGCGATCCGGGTCACCGGGCGTCGGCCGCGCCTCGCTGAGGACCGCGGTGCTCTCCATGGTCAGGCGCCCCTTCCGGCGAGCACGGGTTCGGCATCCGCTCTCGCGGCGTCCTCGCCCTGCGCGTGCCGGCCGATCAGGCGCCCGACGGCGCCGGGGTCGTGGAAGCCGTCCTCGTCGAGCACGACCCGGCCTGCGGCGATCACCGCCTGAGGCCAGCCGCGCAGCATCCGTCCGTTGAAGGGCGAGAAGTCGGTGCCCATGTGCAGCGCGCCGCCGTCCACGCGCCGACTCTCGTCCGGGTCGAAGATCACCAGGTCGGCGTCGAACCCGGCCGCGATCCGCCCCTTGCCGGCGAGCCCGTGGATGCGGGCGGGACCGGCGGAGAACAGGTCCGCGAACCGCGCGAGCACGGCGTCGTCGGCCGGCGCGTCGCCCGCCAGTGCGGTGAAGCCCGCCGGCATCCGCGTCTCCACGCCCGGCAGCCCGTGCGGCATCTCGCGCACGTCGTCGGTGCGCTCGCGCTTCTGGGTCAGGTCGTAGCAGGAGTGGTCGCTGGAGAGGGTGTCGACGGAGCCGTCGGCGAACCGCTCCCGCAGCGCGGCCACCGTCTCGGCCGAGCGCATCGGCGGGCAGCATGCGAACCACTCCGGGTAGCGGGACGCGTACACGCCGTCGTCGAGCAGCAGGTAGTGCGGGCAGGTCTCGGAGTACGCCTCCACCCCGCGGGTGCGCGCCTCGGCGAGCTCGGGACGGGTGTGGTGCAGGTGCTCGATGCCGATGCGGCCGGCATCCGCGTGCTCCTCGGTGCAGTCCACGATGATCGCGTCGTGCTCGGCGTGAATGATGGTCAGCCCGCCGAGGCGGCGCATCTCCTTCATCACCCGCAGCACGGTGTCGTTGTCGCTCATCGTGGAGCCGCGGTTGGTCATGTACATCTTGACCGAGCGGATGCCCATGGCCGCGAGCTCGTCCAGCTGTGCCGGCACGGTCTCGTCCCAGGTGATCACCGAGCCGTGCAGGGCGACGTCGCAGCGCGCCTCGCGCGCCAGGTCGCGCTTGTTGCGCGCGGCTTCGAGCGGGGTCTCCATCCCGGCTCCGGTGCTCGGCGGCGTCGGGATCGTGCTGTTCGGCACGGTGGCGGCGAGCGGCATCGCGACACTGGTTCACGGTGATCTTCAACTCGGCGATCAGCTCGACCACGGTGGTCGCGGTGCTGCTGAACATCGTCTTCAACCATCTCGTGCGCGGCTCGGCGCGGAACGAGGGACGCAACGAGTTCGTCGCCGCGTCGGAGCATCCGACCGCGTAGCCGGGGCGCCGCGGCGAAGGCGGTCAGCGGCCGCCGGGCGGGCCGAGGATCAGCAGCACGACGAAGAGCGCGGCGACCGCGGCGAGGATCAGCACCGCCAGCGCCCACGGCCGTCGCAGCAGCCAGCGCATGCAGCGGTCGTACCAGGTGCGGTCGCGGGGGTCGTCGGTCTCGTCGAGGCGCCAGTCGCCGTCGAGGCGGCCGGTGCGGTGCAGCCACAGCTCGGCGGGGACGGTCGCGTAGGGGATGACGGCGCTCGCGATCGCGAGCATCGCGGCGCCCGGATGCCAGCGCTGACGAACGGCCAGGAGCACCGCCGTGGCGCCGTAGGAGAGGAAGACGAAGCCGTGGACGCCTCCGGCGATCGTCACCAGCACCGGCGGGAGGCCGGCGGCTCGGGCGATGAGTGCGGCGATCAGCAGGCTCCAGGTGATCGCCTCAGCGATCGCGAGCACGCGGAACAGGCGGGCGGGGGTGCGGAACATCGGTCTCCTCGGGTCCTGTCCAGCCTACGGGTGCCCCCGGAGAGCACACTCCGGGGGCACCCCGCGCCGGCGGTCCGGCGGGACACCGCCCGAAAGCAAGGGTTCCGCGGCCCCGGTCAGAACGGCGCGGTTTCCGCGGCCGGGACGGACGCCCACAGGTCGCGGGACGGGTCCGGATCGGGCGGCTGGAAGGTGACGGTGTTCTGCGGCGGCGGCCGATCGATGTACAGCCGGCCGGTCGGGCTGGTCCAGGCGAAGACACCGCCGCCCAGCTGTTCGACGTGCCAGGGACTGTGGTGTTTCAGGATGTGATGCCGTCGGCAGAAGTCGCCGAGGTTCTCGGCCGAGGTCGCCCCGCCGGCGGAAGCCGCGCGGTTGTGGTCGAGGTCGCACTGCGACGCCCTGCGCCCGCAGGTGGGGAAGCGGCAGCGCTGGTCCCGGGCATGCAGGTAGCGGCGCAGGTGTGTCGACGGCCGGTACCGGTCGACGGCGAGGACGCCGCCGGTGATCGGATCCGTGAGCACGCGGTCCCAGCCGGATGCCGCCCCGGCCAGGCGCCGGGCCGTGTCGAGGTCGATCGGACAGGCGCCGTCGAGCTCGGCCGGCGGCAGCGGCACGCCCGCGCGATCCAAGCCCATCAGGGTGAGGATCGGGACGGTCACCTGGACGTGCGGGACGATCCGGGCGAGCAGGCCGTCCTCGGTGTCGTGACCCGTGGGCACACCGCTCAGCACGAGGTCGGCGAGGAGGTCGGCGCGCAGCTGGGCGACCGTGCGGTCGTCCGCGACGAACACCGCGCCATCCGCCGCCGACCCGAACGCCGACGACCCCGCCGCCTGCCGGGCCGCGGCATCCGACGCCGGCACGACCCGCGCACCGGCGGCGCGCGCCTCCGCGGCGGCCTGGGCGTTGTGGTTCTTGAGCTCGGTCGCCATCTCGCTGAGCCGGTCGAACATGCCGTGCGCGAGTGCCGATGAGGTGATCGCGGTGATCTTGGAGTTGCCGTCCTCGAGATCGTCCAGCCAGACGCCGCACTTCTTGCGCGCCCTGCGGTGACGCTCGTCGATCGGCAGCGGCTGATACCGCTCCGCGAGCCGTCGCGCCATCGGGCGGAGACGGTTCGGCGATTCCTGTTCGGCGATCGCGAGCACGCTCTCGGCGTAGGCGGCGCGCTCGGCGGGATCCTCGAGATGGCTCCCCGCTTCCACGATCACACGGGCGTGACCCGCGCTGATCCGGCCCGCGCCCTGCGCGGCCCACACCTGCGGGAACCGGGTCACCAGCCATTCGGCATCCGCCATCCAGCGCTGCACCGTGCGATCGCTCACCCGCTGCGCCGCCCCGATCTCGGCCGCCACCGTGCGCAGGGTCAGGTCGCCGTGATCCGGATGCCCGCCCTGCTCGGCGACGGTCAGCGCAAGACGGGAGGCCAGCGCGAGCATGCCGTCGCGCACCGCGAGCACGCTGCTCAGCGTGGCGTCGGTCTGACGCAGCGAGGACACGATGGAATCCAGGGCGGCGACCTGCGCGTCACTGGCGTCCATCAGTGCGTTTGTCATATTCTCAGTGAACCACGAGCCACCGACATTCGAACAAAGCCACGATGCGGAGTCCGCCCGCCGTCACGCGAGGACGCGCGACACACGCCGGTAACGCGGCGCCGCTAGGCTCACCCGACATGACGACACCCGCTCTGCTCGCCGTCTCGCACGGGACCGCCGACGTCGACGGCGCGGCTGCGGTCGCCCGCCTCGTCGCCCGCGTCGCGGAGGAGCTGCCCGGCGTCGCCGTGCACGAGGCGTTCGTGGACGTGCAGCAGCCGGAGGCGGCCACCGCCCTCGCCGCGATCGACGGCCCGGTCGTGATCGTGCCGCTGCTGCTGTCCAGCGGCTTCCACGTCAACGTCGACATCGGCGGGCTCGCCCGCGACGACCTCGCGATCGCCCCGCCGCTCGGCCCCGACCCCCGCCTCGCGGACGTGCTCGCCGAGCGGCTCGCGCAGGCCGGCGGCGCGCTCGGCACAGCGTCCGGCGCCTCCGGCAGCCCGGACACCCCGGTGATCCTCGCCGTCGCCGGATCGCGCGACCCCGCATCCGAGACGGACGCCCTCGCGATGGCGGGCCTGCTCGCCGCCCGGCTCGGCCGCCCGGTCGAGACCGCGTACCTGGCCGCGCGCGAGCCGCGGCTCGACACGGTCGCCGCACAGCATCCGGATGCCGTCGTCGCGGCGTACCTGCTCGCGCACGGCTACTTCCACGACCTCGCCGTCCGCCAGGCGGGCGCATCCGTCGTCACCGAGCCCCTGCTCGACGCGGCCGAACCGCCGGCCGCGCTGGTCGACCTGGTCCTCTCCCGCTACCGCGACGCCGCCGCCTCCCTGGGCTGATCGACCGGCTCCTCCACTTCGAGCGGCGGGCAGACGCAGTCACGGCTATGTAACCGCACGTTGCTGAGCGAGAGCCCCTCCGTGACGAACTGTGACCTCCCGTTTCCGGGTGTTCGTCATGTCCTCGCATCCGGCGCCCGAGTCTCCTTACCGTGTTCACACCTTCACGAGAGCGAGACCCCCGATGACCCTGGAAGCGACGACCCGCGGCGCCCGCACCCGCACTGCGCGCGTCCCCACCAAGCCGCACGGGCAGTGGAAGGTCGACGGCACCGAGCCGCTGAACGCGAACGAGGAGTTCAAGCTCGCCGACAACGGCCTCAACGTCCGCGAGCGGATCGAGACGATCTACGCCAAGGGCGGCTTCTCGTCCATCGACCCCACCGACCTGCACGGCCGGTTCCGCTGGTGGGGCCTGTACACGCAGCGCAAGCCCGGCATCGACGGCGGCCGCACCGCCCAGCTCGAGCCGCATGAGCTCGAGGACGAGTACTTCATGCTGCGGGTGCGCATCGACGGCGGCCAGCTCACCACCGAGCAGCTGCGCGTCATCGGCGGGATCTCCACCGAGTTCGCCCGCGACTCCGCCGACCTCACCGACCGGCAGAACGTCCAGCTGCACTGGGTGCCGGTCGAAGACGTCCCCGAGATCTGGCGGCGGCTCGAAGCCGTGGGCCTGAGCACCACCGAGGCGTGCGGCGACGTACCGCGCGTGATCCTCGGCTCCCCCGTCGCGGGCATCGCCGCCGACGAGCTCATCGATCCGACGCCGCAGATCGCCGAGATCGCCGAGCGCTTCCTCGGCGACGAGTCGCTGGCGAACCTGCCCCGCAAGTACAAGACCGCCATCACCGGCCACCCCAGCCAGGACGTCGTGCACGAGATCAACGACTGCGCGTTCGTCGCCGTCGAGCACCCCGAGCTGGGCATCGGCTACGACCTGTGGGTCGGCGGCGCGCTCTCCACGGTGCCCCGCCTGGGCGAGCGGCTCGGCGCCTTCGTGCCGCCGGCGCGCGTCGCCGAGGTGTGGCACGGCGTCACCCGCGTCTTCCGCGACTACGGGTACCGCCGGCTGCGCAACAAGGCCCGTCTGAAGTTCCTCCTCGCGGACTGGGGCGTGGAGCGCTTCCGCGAGGTGCTCGAGACCGAGTACCTGGACGCCCCGCTGCCCGACGGCCCCGCCGCACCGCGGCCGCTCGGCCAGGGCGACCACGTCGGCGTGCACCGGCAGAAGGACGGGCGCTTCTACGTCGGCGCCGCCCCGGTCGTCGGCCGGGTCTCCGGCAGCATCCTCACCGCCCTCGCGGATCTCGCCGAGGCGCACGGCTCCACCCGCATCCGCACCACCCCGTTCCAGAAGCTGCTCGTGCTCGACGTCGCCGAGGACCGGGTGGAGTCGCTCGTGGCGGGCCTGGACGCGCTCGGCCTGTCGGCGCGCCCCAGCCTGTTCCGCCGCGGCACGATCGCGTGCACCGGCATCGAGTACTGCAAGCTCGCGATCGTCGAGACGAAGGCGAACGCCGCGGATGCCGTGGCCCGGCTCGAGGAGCGCCTGGGCGCGCTGGAGCCGGAGATCGGCCAGCCGATCACCCTGCACGTGAACGGATGCCCGAACTCGTGCGCCCGCATCCAGATCGCCGACATCGGGCTGAAGGGCCAGCTGATCACCAACGCCGCCGGCGAGCAGGTGCCCGGCTTCCAGGTGCACCTCGGCGGCGGGCTCGCCTCGCCGGACCGCCCGGATGCCGGGCTCGGCCGCACCGTCCGCGGGCTCAAGGTCGAGGCGGACGGCATCGCCGACTACGCCGAGCGGATCATCCGCCGCTACCTCGCCGACCGCGAGGAGGGCGAGACCTTCGCGCACTGGGCGCACAGAGCTGATGAGGAGGCGCTCCAGGCCGCGCCCGAGCAGGAGGCCGTGCGATGAGCCGGCGGGACGCCGACACACTGCGCGCCCTGGCCGCCGAGGGCGCGCAAGCGCTGCGCAGCGGGGCCTCCGACGAGGCCTCTCCCGCCGAGGTCGTGGCGTGGGTCGCGGAGAACTTCGACGTGCGCGCCGTCGCGGTCGCATGCTCGATGGCGGATGCCGCGCTGCCGCACCTCGTCGCCGAGCAGCTGCCGGGCGTCGACGTGCTCTTCCTCGACACCGGGTACCACTTCGCCGAGACCATCTTCACCCGGCACGAGGTCGCCCGCACCCTGGACGTGCGGATCGTCGACGTGAAGCCGGCGCAGACCGTGGCGGAGCAGGACGCCGAGTTCGGCCGCGACCTGTTCGCCCGCGACCCGGGCCTGTGCTGCGCCCGCCGCAAGGTGGAGCCGCTGCAGCGGGCGCTCGGCGACTGCGAGGTGTGGTTCACCGGGGTGCGCCGCGAGGAGGCGCCCACCCGGGCCGCCACGCCGCTGGTGACCTTCGACGAGCGCAACGGTCTGGTCAAGGTCAACCCCGTCGCCGCCTGGACCTTCGACGATCTGATCGGCTACGCCACGGCGCACGAGGTCGTGGTGAACCCGCTCGTCGCGAACGGCTACCCGTCCATCGGGTGCGCACCCTGCACCCGCCCCGTCGCCCCCGGCGACGACCCCCGCTCCGGCCGCTGGGCCGGACTCGCCAAGACCGAATGCGGACTCCACGTATGACTTTCAGCACTGCACAGACCGTTTCGTCAGAGAGTGTTTCGTCCCGGTCGGCTGCGCCGTCCTCGCTCAACGACCGGGAGGGGCGGCCGGTGTCGTCGACGGCGCACCTCGGCCGGGTCCCGGACGTGCCCGCCCTCGGCGAGGGAGCGCACCTGAGCACGCTGGACCTGCTCGAGGCGGAGGCCATCCACATCATCCGCGAGGTGGTCGCCGAGTTCGAGCGGCCGGTGCTGCTGTTCTCCGGCGGCAAGGACTCCGTCGTCGTGCTGCACCTCGCCGCGCGGGCGTTCGCACCCGGCCGCATCCCGTTCCCGGTGCTGCACGTCGACACCGGCCACAACTTCCCGGAGGTGATCGCGTTCCGCGACGAGACCGTCGCCCGGCTCGGCCTGCGCCTCGAGGTCGCCTCAGTGCAGGACTGGATCGACGACGGCCGGCTCACCGAGCGTCCCGACGGCACCCGCAACGTGCTGCAGACGCGGCCGCTGCTCGACGCGATCGCGCGCGGTCGGCACGACGCCGTGTTCGGCGGCGCCCGCCGCGACGAGGACAAGGCCCGCGCCAAGGAGCGCATCCTGTCGCTGCGCGACGAGTTCGGGCAGTGGGATCCGCGCAACCAGCGCCCGGAGCTGTGGAGCCTGTACAACGGCCGCCACCTGCCCGGTCAGCACGTGCGCGCCTTCCCGATCTCGAACTGGACCGAGCTGGACGTGTGGCGCTACATCGCCCGCGAGCGCATCCCGCTGCCGCCGCTGTACTTCGCCCACGAGCGCGAGGTGTTCCGCCGGGACGGCATGTGGTGGGCGGTCGGCCCGTACAGCGCGCCGCGCGCCGGCGAGCAGGTCGAGCGCCGCGTGGTGCGCTACCGCACGGTCGGCGACATGAGCTGCACCGGCGCCGTGGAATCGGATGCCGCGGACGTCGACGCCGTGGTGGCGGAGGTCGCCCGGTCGACGCTCACCGAGCGCGGCGCGACGCGCGCCGACGACCGGATCAGCGAGGCCGCCATGGAGGACCGGAAGAAGGACGGGTACTTCTGATGACGACGACCACCCTCGAGGGCATCCTGTTCCGGTTCGCGACGGCCGGCTCCGTGGACGACGGCAAGTCGACCCTGGTGGGCCGCCTGCTGCACGACGCGAAGGCGATCCTCGCCGACCAGCTGGAGCAGGTCGCTCGCACCTCGGCCGAGCGCGGCTTCGCGCACGGCGAGTTCGACTTCGCGCTGCTCACCGACGGCCTGCGCGCCGAGCGCGAGCAGGGCATCACGATCGACGTCGCCTACCGCTACCTCGCCACAGACCGGCGCACCTTCATCCTCGCCGACTGCCCCGGCCACGTGCAGTACACCCGGAACATGGTCACCGGGGCGGCGACCGCGGACGCCGTCTTGGTGCTCGTCGACGTCCGCAAGGGCGTGCTCGAGCAGACGCGCCGGCACCTCGCCGTCGCCTCGCTGCTGCGTGTGCCGCACGTCATCCTCGCCGTGAACAAGATCGACCTCGTCGGCTTCGACGAGCGGGTGTTCCGTGCCGTGGAGGCGGATGCCCGGGCCGTGGCCCGGGAGCTCGGCATCCCGGCGGCGCACGTCGTCCCGGTGTCGGCGCTGCAGGGCGACAACGTCGCCGCGGCATCCGACCGCACCCCGTGGTACGACGGGCCCGCTCTGCTGGAGCTGCTGGAGACGCTGCCCGCCGAGTCCGAGATCGACGACGTGCGCGGACGGTTCCGCCTGCCGGTGCAGTCCGTGATCCGGCCCCAGGGCGGGCTCGCGCCGGGAGAGGATGCCGAGGCGCTGCGCGACTACCGCGGCTTCACCGGCCGGGTGTCCTCGGGCTCGGTGCGCGTCGGCGACCGCGTCGAGGTCTTCCCCGGCGGGCACGAGACGACGGTCACCGGCATCCGCGTCGCCGGGCGCGAGAGCGATGAGGCGCACGCTGCGCAGTCCGTCGCGCTCACCCTCGCGGACGAGATCGACGCCGCCCGCGGGTCCGTGATCGCGGCGGCCGGCACCGGGCTCACCGGCTACCGGCAGGCGGAGGCGGAGATCTTCCACCTCGACCCCCGCCCGCTCATCCCCGGCGACGAGGTGCTGGTCAAGCACGGCACCGCCACCGTCCGCGCGCTGGTGAGCGAGGTCACCTCCAGCCGCGACCTGGAGACCCTGGCCCACCAGCCCACCTCCGAGCTGCGCGTGAACGACATCGGCCGGGTGCGCCTGCGCTTCGCCGCCGAGCTCCCGCTGCAGCGCTACGCCGACGACCGCGACGGCGGCGCGCTGCTGCTCATCCACCTCGGCGACGGCGCCACGCTCGCCGCCGCGACCATCACGTCCCTGGGCTGAACCGGCCCCGGGCATCCGACACCGACCCGCAACACCCGACCCTGCGAAGGAGGCGACAGTGAACACCGTCCGTACGACCGCGACCATCACCATCCTGGGAGTGGCCGCCGCCATGCTGGCCGGCTGCCAGTCGGCATCCGCCGAACCGCAGGAGGAGGCGGCCGCGCTGCGCCTCGGCTACTTCGCCAACCTCACCCACGCGCCGGCGCTCGTCGGCGTCGAGGAGGACCTGTTCGAGGACGCCCTGGGCGGGATCGACCTGGAGACGCAGATCTTCAACGCCGGGCCGGCCGCCGTCGAGGCGCTCTCCGCGGGCGCGATCGACGCCGCCTACATCGGCCCGAGCCCGGCGATCAACACCTACATCCAGTCCCGCGGGAAGTCCGCCGTGATCGTCGCCGGCGCGGCATCCGGTGGTGCGGCGCTCGTCGTCCGCGAGGGCATCGACACCCCCGAGGACCTGGAGGGAGCGACCCTCGCCACCCCGCAGCTCGGCAACACGCAGGACGTGGCGCTGCGCGCCTGGCTGGCGGACGAGGGCTTCGAGACCTCGACCTCCGGCGGCGGCGATGTGGCGATCGTCCCGACCGAGAACGCCCAGACGCTGACCCTCTTCCAGTCCGGCGACGTCGACGGCGCCTGGCTGCCGGAGCCGTGGGCGTCGCGCCTGGTCGTCGATGCCGGCGCGCACGTGCTGGTCGACGAGCGCGAGCTGTGGCCGGATGGCGAGTTCCCGACCACGGTGCTGCTCGTGCGCGCGGACTTCGCGCAGCAGCATCCGGATGCCGTGGAGAAGCTGCTGCAGGGCCACCTCGCCGCCCTGGACTGGATCGAGGAGCACCCGGACGAGCTGGGCGGTGCCATCAACGCGGCGCTGGACCAGGCGACCGGCAAGGCCCTCGCCGAACCCGTGCTCGCGCGCGCCCTGGAGAACGTCGCGTTCACGGCCGACCCGCACGCCGCCGCGTTCGAGGAGCTCGTCGCCGACGGCGTCGCCGCCGGCACGCAGAAGGACGGCTCGATCGAGGGGCTGTTCGACCTGTCGATCCTGAACCGGCTGCTCGAGGAGTCCGGCGCGGAGCCGGTGGACGACGCCGGGCTCGGGAGGGCGGAACCGTGACCGCCGAGCCCACCCTCACGGTGGAGCGGACCATCGGCGCCACGGCCCCGCTCGCCCCGAGCTTCGACGGCGTCACCCCGTTGCGCCCGCCCGCGGAGCCGGTTCCGCCGGCCGTCCGCATCGACCACGTGTCCAAGCGCTACGGCTCCGGGCCGCTCGTGCTCGACGACATCTCGCTCGACATCGCACCCGGCGAGTTCCTGTGCCTGCTCGGGGCATCCGGATGCGGCAAATCGACGCTGCTGAACCTCATCGCCGGCCTGGAGCCGGTCACCTCCGGCAGCATCGTCACCCCCGACGGCGGGGCCGCGGTGATGTTCCAGGAGGCCGCGCTGATGCCGTGGCTGAGCGCCGCCCGCAACGTCGAGCTCGCCCTGCGGCTGCGCGGGATGCCCCGCGGCGAGCGCCGCGTCGAGGCGCGCCGGCTGCTGGCCACCGTGAACCTCGCCGACGCCGCCGACAAGCGCCCGCACGAGCTCTCCGGGGGGATGCGGCAGCGCGTCGCCCTGGCCCGGGCACTCGCGCAGGAGCGCTCGGTGCTGCTGATGGACGAGCCGTTCGCGGCCCTGGACGCCATCACCCGCGACCTGCTGCACGAGGAGCTGGAGCGGGTGTGGCGGGCCACCGGCCGCACCATCGTGTTCGTCACCCACAACGTGCGCGAGGCGGCGCGCCTCGGCCAGCGGGTCGTCCTGCTCTCCAGCCGGCCCGGCCGGATCGCCGGCGAGTGGCGGGTGTCCAGCACGGGCCCGCGCCGGATCGAGTCCCCGGAGGTGTCGGCGCTCGCGACCGAGATCACCGCCGAGCTGCGGAAGGAGATCCGCCGCAATGCCCACTGACCTCCGCACCCCCGGCGACGTCGACCTCCGCCCCGCTCCCGAGGACGAGCTGCAGACGCTCGCCGCGGGCCTGGACCGTCTGCAGTCCGAGGAGTCCCGGCGCCGCTCCCCCTGGCGCGAGGTGCTGTCGAAGACGCTCCCGCCGGTCCTGCTGCTGCTGACCCTGCTGGCCGCCTGGCAGGCGTACGTCGTCATCGCGCAGCCGCGCCCCGACCTCGCCCCCGGCCCGCTCGACGTCGCCGCGGCGATCGGCGACGCGTGGGCGCAGGGGCGGCTGCAGGAGGCGGTGCTCACCAGCCTCGAGCGCGGGATCCTCGGCTTCGCGATCGCCATCCTCGTCGGCACCCCGCTGGGGATGCTGCTGGCCGAGTCGCGACCGCTGCGGCGGGCCGCGGGTCCCCTGATCTCCGGACTGCAGGTGCTGCCCTCCGTGGCATGGGTTCCCGCCGCGATCATCTGGTTCGGCCTGACCGACGCGACGGTCTACTTCGTCATCCTGATGGGCGCGATCCCGTCGATCGTGAACGGGCTGCTCTCCGGCATCGACCAGGTGCCGCCCCAGCTGCGCCGCGTCGGCACCGTCCTCGGCGCCTCGCGGTGGCAGCTGGCCACCGAGATCGTGCTGCCCGCGGCCATGCCCGGATACCTCGCCGGCATCAAGCAGGGCTGGGCGTTCGCGTGGCGCTCCCTGATGGCGGCGGAGATCATCGCCTTCGGCGGCACGATCGGCTTCGGCCTCGGCTCGATGCTGCAGCAGTCGCGCGAACTCGCCGACCTCGCCGGCGTCCTCGCCACGATCCTGCTGATCCTCGCGATCGGCATCCTCATCGAACTCGTCCTGTTCGGGCCGCTGGAGCGGCGACTGCTGCGCCGCCGCGGGCTGCTCACGGAAGGAACCTCATGACCACCGGAACCGTCACCCTGGTCGGCGCCGGCCCCGGCGACGCCGGCCTGCTCACCCTCCGCGGCCTGCGCGCGCTGCGCGCCGCCGACGTCATCGTCGCCGACAGGCTCGGCGCCCGCGCCGTGCTCGACCAGCTCGCCGCCGAGGGCGAGCGGCTGCGCGCCGAGATCGTCGACGTCGGCAAGCATCCGGGCCACCACCCGGTGCCGCAGGAGCGCATCAACGCCCTGCTGGTCCGGTACGCCCGCGAGGGCAAGGCGGTCGTCCGCCTCAAGGGCGGCGACCCGTTCGTGTTCGGCCGCGGCCGCGAGGAGCAGCTGTACTGCCAGGCCGAGGGCGTGCCGGTCGAGGTCGTCCCCGGGGTGACCAGCGCCGTGTCGGTGCCAGCGGTGGCCGGCATCCCGCTCACGCACCGCGGCGTCGCGGCGGCGTTCACAGTCGCCAGCGCGCACGATCCGCTCGAGGAGCTGCCCGGCGGCCGCGACCACACCGTGGTGCTGCTGATGGGGGTGGGCACGCTCGCGCACGCCGCGCACGTGCTCTCGCTCGGCGAGCGCGGCACCGGATGCCCGGTCGCGATCGTCGAGGACGGGTACGGCGACCGCGAGCGCGTCACCGTCGCCACCCTCGGCGACATCGCCCGGGTCGCCGCGGCCCGCCGGGTGCGCAACCCGGCCGTGATCGTCGTCGGCGACGTCGTCCGGCTCAGCCCGCACGCCCCCGCCGGCCTCGGCACCACCGCCGCCGGGGACGCGGCCCCGAACACTTCGGGGGTCGACACGCCACGTGTCGGACGGGATGCCCCGCAGCATCCGGCATCCGGCGTGTCGACCCCCGAACTGCAAGCCCTGGTGACCCGCATCGTCGCGGCGTTCGACGCCGGCCTGGCCGTCGACGCCGGACTCGCCGACAGCACCACCTCGCGCACCCGTTGACCCCGCGCGAACCGTCCACCCGAAAGGCCCCGTCATGACCTCTCACCCGCTGCGCGTCGCGATCGTCGGCGCCGGTCCCGCCGGCATCTACGCCGGGAACATCCTCACCGCCGCCGTCGCCGCCGGATCCGCCGGCCCTGACCTCAGCGGCGTCGAGATCGACCTGTTCGACTCGCTGCCCGCGCCGTACGGGCTGATCCGCTATGGCGTCGCCCCCGACCACCCGCGCATCAAGGGCATCGTCACCTCGCTGCACGAGATGCTCGACGCGCGGACCGAGGGGGCCGGGCGCCGCGGCATCCGCTTCCTCGGCAACGTCGAGGTCGGGCGCGACGTCGCCCTGGACGAGCTGCGCGGCCGCTATCACGCGGTGATCCTCGCCACCGGCGCGATCCGCGACGCCGCCCTGGACATCCCCGGGGTCGACCTGCCCGGCTCCTACGGGGCGGCGGACTTCGTGGCCTGGTACGACGGGCACCCCGACGTGCCGCGCACCTGGCCGCTGGACGCCCGCGAGGTCGCGGTGATCGGCAACGGCAACGTGGCCCTCGACGTCGCGCGCGTGCTCGCCAAGCAGGCGGAGGATCTGCGCAGCACCGAGGTGCCCGACAACGTCCTGGCAGGCCTCGAGGCCTCGGCCGTCACCGACGTGCACGTGTTCGGCCGCCGGGGCCCGGCGGACATCAAGTTCACCCCGATCGAGCTGCGCGAGCTGGGCGAGGTGCGCGACCTCGACATCGTGCTGCACGACGAGGACTTCGAAGGCGTCGACCCGGCATCCGCCCCCAACAACCAGCTCAAGGTGATGCTGCGCACCCTCAACACGTGGCGCACCCGGCCCGCGATCGGGGCGTCGCGGCGGCTGCACCTGCACTTCTGGCACGCGCCGGTGGAGATCACCGGCGACGGCCGCGTCGAGGGCATCCGCTTCGAGCGCACCGCGCCGGACGGCACCGGCGGCATCGCCGGCACCGGCGAGTTCCGCGAGTACCCGGTGCATGCGGTCTACCGCGCGGTCGGATACTTCGGCTCGGAGGTGCTCGGCGCGCCCTTCGACGCGCGCCGCGGCGTGGTGCCCAACGAGGAGGGCAGGGTGACGGATGCCGACGGCGCCGCCATCCCGGGGCTGTACGCCACCGGCTGGATCAAGCGCGGCCCGGTGGGCCTGATCGGTCACACCAAGTCGGACGCCACCGAGACCATCGCGCACCTCGTCGCCGACGCCGCCGCCGGGCGGCTGGACGCCCCGGCCGAGGCCGAGGACATCGCCGCGGTGCTGGAAGCCCGCGGGGTCGAGGTCACCACGTGGGACGGCTGGCTGGCACTGGATGCGCACGAGCGCGCCCTCGGCGAGACGCACGTGCACACCCGCGAGCGGGTCAAGGTCGTGCCGCGGGAGGAGCAGGTCGCGATCTCGCGCGCGGAGGTGCTGACCCCGTGACCTACGTGATCGCGCTGCCGTGCGTCGATGTGAAGGATCGTGCCTGCATCGACGAGTGCCCCGTCGACTGCATCTACGAGGGGGAGCGCTCGCTGTACATCCACCCCGACGAGTGCGTCGACTGCGGGGCCTGCGAGCCGGTCTGCCCGGTGGAGGCGATCTACTACGAGGACGACCTGCCCGAGGAGTGGCAGGACTACTACACCGCGAACGTGGAGTTCTTCGACGAGATCGGCTCCCCCGGCGGCGCCGCGAAGGTCGGCGTCATCCCGCGCGACCACCCACTGGTCGCGGCCCTGCCAGCGCAGGACGGCGGCCATGACTGAGTACGACGTCCTCATCGTCGGCGGCGGGCCGGCCGGGCTGTCGGCGGCGCTGAACCTGGGCCGGTCCCTGGCCCGGGTGCTCGTGGTGGACGCCGACCGGCCGCGCAACGCCGCCACGCTCAACTCGCACGGGTTCCTCACCCGCGACGGGGTGCCGCCGTTCGAGCTGCGCCGCATCGCCCGGGAGGAGCTCGCCGCGTACCCGAACGTCGAGATCCGCTCGCGGGTGCGGGTCGCCGACCTGCGGGCGACGGATGCCGGATTCGCCGCCGGCATCGGGCGCCGCGAGGCCACCGAGACGGTGACCGCCCGCACCGTGCTGCTCGCCACCGGGCTGCGGGAGACCCTTCCCGATGTGCCGAACCTGCGCGGCTACTACGGCATGAGCCTGTTCAGCTGCGCCGCCTGCGACGCCTGGGAGCTGCGCGGCCGCCGGCTGGCGCTGATCGGCGAGTCGGCCGATCTCGCCGACCGCGCCCGGCTGATCGCGCGCTGGACCGAGAGCCTCACCGTGTTCACGCACGGCTCGGACGCCGTCACGACCACGGAGGAGGCGGAGCTCGCGACCGCCGGCGTCGCCGTGGTGCGCTCGCCGATCGCCGAGCTGGAGGGAGACCGCGGGCGGCTGGAAGGCATCCGTGTCGCCGATGGGACGCGGTACGCGGTGGATGGCGGGTTCGTGCGGCCGGAGTGGGATGCCGACCTGTCGTTCCTGGACGGGATCGCCCCCGCCCGCGACGCGCACGGGCACCTGCACACCGACCGGTCGGGGCGCACCGACGTGCCCGGGCTGTACGCCGCGGGCGATGTGGCCTCCCCCGGCCCGCAGCAGCTCATCGTCGCCGCGGGCGCCGGGGCGCGCGTGGCGGCCGTGATCGTGCACGACACGATCGGCGTCGCAACCGCCCACTGACAGGTGACGTCAACGACGGGTGGCGTTTCGTCTCGCTCCGCTCGCTCAACGACCGGTGGCGGCGACCTGGGCGGCGAGGAGGGTGACGAGCTCGTACACGACGTGGCTCGCGGCGATGCCGGTCATCTGGGCGTGGTCGTAGGGTGGTGCTACCTCCACGACGTCCGCGCCGACCACGTTCCGGTCGGTGAGCGCGCGCAGGATGCGCAGCAGCTCCCGGCTGGTGAGCCCGCCGGCCTCGGGCGTGCCGGTGCCCGGCGCGTGCGCGGGGTCGAGCACGTCGATGTCGATCGAGATGTACAGCGGCTTGTCGCCGATGCGCGTGCGGATGCGGTCGATGCCGGCCTCCACGCCGTGCTCCTCGATGTACTCGCTGGAGACGATCGAGAAGCCGAGCCGCTCGTCGTCCTCCAGGTCCTGCTTGGAGTAGAGCGGACCGCGGGTGCCGACGTGGCAGCTCGCGGTGAGGTCGATCAGCCCCTCCTCGCTCGCGCGGCGGAACGGCGTGCCGTGCGTGATCGCCGCCGATCGTCACGATCCGCTGCACCTTCTCGCTCAGCTCCTTCGCGGCCTTCTCGATGCCGTCGACGGCTTCGGTGAGGTTGAACGGGTTGGCCGGGATGTCACCGGCATCCACCACCTGCGCGATCGCGAAGGGCGACACGTCCTGGGCCGGGTTGTACGGGCGCAGCAGCCGTCGCCGGTCCGCTCCAGCACCGACAGCACGAGCTCGGGGCCGGCGGCGCGGATCGCCTCGTCCTCCAGGTCCCGGTCGGCACCGAAGAACCCCGCGGCGCGCAGCGCCGCATCCGGATCGGCCGGCCACGCGGCATCCGGACCGCCGGCCCACCCGGCATCCGGGCCCACCGACGACCCGGCATCCGGATCCAGCGGCGCGCCGAGGCGGCGCGCGGCCACGTCGAGGGCCTGGCGATCGCTGCGCCCCTCGACCAGTACGACCGTGTGCGTCCTCGGCATGGAACGACCCTACTGGGCACCTGCCGGGCACGCCCGCGGACGGCGCGCCGCCACCTCCCGTTCACCGGGGAGCGCCAGACTGCGAGCATGAGCGATGATCCTCCGCCCCCTGACGCCACGGCGAGCAGCGGCGCCGTCGGCGTGATCGGCCTGGAGCTGCGCGGGGACGAGCCGCCCTCGCGGAAGCAGATCTACTCGTGGGCGCTGTGGGACTGGGCCACCCAGCCGTTCAACACGGTGATCCTCACCTTCATCTTCACGGCGCTGTACCTCACGACCGACCGGTTCCTGCCGGCGTCGCTGCAGGGCCTAGCCGAGGACGACCCGGCCCGGGAGGCGGGCATCGCCGACCTCACCTCGGGTCTCGGGCTGGGCTCGACGATCGCGGGGCTGGCGATCCTGCTCGTCGCACCCGTGCTCGGGCAGCGGGCGGATGCCGCGGGGCGGCAGAAGCTCTGGCTCGGCATCGGCACCGGGGCGCTGGTGCTCTGCACCGCCGGCCTCTGGTTCGTCGAGCCGTCGCCGTCGCTGTTCTGGCTCGGGGTCGCCCTGATCTCGGCCGCGAGCGTGTTCGGCGAGATCGCGGCGGTCAACTCGAACGCGATGCTGATCGGCATCGCCACCCCGCGGACGGTCGGCCGGATCTCGGGCCTCGGGTGGGGCTTCGGCTACCTCGGCGGCATCCTCGCGCTGGTCATCGTCGTGGTGTTCTCCGTGTTCGACTGGTTCGGGATCAGCGAGGAGGGCGGGCTGCCGTTCCGCATCATCGCGCTCGGCTGCGCGCTGTGGACCGTGGTGTTCTCCATCCCGATCTTCCTCAACGTCCCTGAGCCGTCGCTCGGCCGGCCGGAGCGGCGGGTCGGCTTCTTCGCCTCGTACGGGCTGCTGGTGAAGGACGTCATCGGGCTGTACCGCAATCCGGTCACCCGGCCGACGTTCTGGTTCCTGCTCGCCAGCGCCGTCTTCCGCGACGGCCTCGGCGGCGTGTTCGCGTTCGGCGCCGTGATCGCCGCCGCGGTGTTCGGCTTCGGCTTCCTCGACCTGGTGTTCTTCGGGATCGCCGCCAACCTCATCGCCGGCGTCTCCACGATCATCGCGGGCCGCTTCGACGACCGTTTCGGGCCCAAGCGCGTGATCGTGTGGTCGCTCACCGCCATGGTGGCGGCGGGGCTCGCGGTCTTCCTGCTCACGGATGCCGGCAAGACGGTGTTCTGGATCGGCGGGCTCATCCTGTGCGCCTTCGTCGGCCCGGCGCAGTCCGCCGCGCGGTCGTTCCTGGCCCGGGTGACCCCCGCCGGACGCGAGGGCGAGATCTTCGGGCTGTACGCCACCACGGGCCGGGCGGCGAGCTGGATGGCGTCCGGGGCGTGGAGCCTGTTCATCCTGCTCACCGGTCGCACCGCCTTCGGCATCCTCGGCATCGTGCTGGTGCTGCTGGCCGGCCTGCTGCTGCTCCTGCCGCTGCGCGAGCGCCGGCCCGGCGGAGCCCTCAGGACCCGATGAACTCCTCGGCCTCGCCGAACGACGGCTCCTCACGGATCTCGACCGCGGCTCCGAGCCGGTCGGTGTCGAGCACGACGAGGTCGTTGCGGCCCTCCCGCCACAGCGGGGCGGGAGGGTACAGCGTCTCCTGCGGCCCGCGCTCCCAGTAGCGACCGAGCAGGAAGCCGTTCAGCCAGACCATGCCCTTCGCGCCGCCGGGGAAGGCGAGCCACGCGTCGAGCGGCTCGTCGATGTCGAAGGAGGCCACCGCGGACCCTGAGCCCCCCAGCGCGGACTCTGAGCCCCCCAGCGCGGACTCTGAGCCCCCCAGCGCGGACTCTGAGCCCCCCAGCGCGGACTCTGAAGCCCCCCAGCGCGGACCCTGAGCCCCCCAGCGCGGACCCTGAGCCTGTCGAAGGGTCGGCCGGCGCTTCGACAGGCTCGGCGTCCGCCCGTCCCGTGAGCACGCGTGCGTCCAGCCGTGCACGTACCGCCGTCCGATCACGACGCCCTGCAGGATGCCCTTGCGCTCCCCGGTCAGCGGCCCGTAGTTGATCCCGGCCGAGGCTCTCCACCAGGATCGTCAGGCGCCCGGAGCCGCCGGCCTCGGGCATCCGCAGCTCGTGCGAGCCGTCGTGCTCAAGGGTGCCGAGCCGCACCCCGTCGAGCAGGACGGTGGCCCGGTCGCGCAGCCCGAGCACGCCGAGCACGGCATCCGCCGGATACGAGACGTCGGCTTCGTAGGCGACGAGACCGTCCTCGGCGCCGAGCTCCTCGAAGCTGAGCGGCACCGGCGCGACGGCCCGCACCGGCAGCGCCCGCAGGATCTCCGGCAGCGAGGCGACGGGACGCAGGGGGGCGGATGCCGCGCGCCGGCGGCGCGGGGCATCCGGGATCGGCGGCAGGTCGCCGTCGTGGAACGGCGCGAACGCCGCGCGCAGCGCGTGGAACTTGTCGTTCAGCGTGCCGTCCTCGCCGATCGGCGCGTCGGAGTCGTAGCTGGTGACCGTCGGCTGCAGCACGCCGTCGTGGTTGGCGCCGTTCCACAAGCCGAAGTTCGTCCCGCCGTGCGCCATGTACAGGCTGACCGAGCCGCCGGCGTCCAGCAGCTCCTGCACGGTGCCGATCATGCTCGCAGCCGAGCGGACGTGGTGCTTCTCCCCCCAGTGGTCGAACCAGCCGCCCCACAGCTCGCTGCACATCAGCGCCTCGCCGTCGCGGCGCAGCTCCACGGCCTTCGGCACGCCGGTGCCGTCGCGCAGATGCGCGAGATAGGCGCCGTCGCTGCCGAAGGAGCCGTACTCGTTCTCCACCTGCACCAACCGGATGGGACCGCCGTGCGCGGCCTGTAGCGGCGCGAGCCGCGGGATCAGCACGTCGTACCAGGCGTCCACCGCGGCGAGGAAGACCGGATCGCTGGTGCGGAGCGCCCGCGTGCGCCCGCTCAGCCAGAACGGGATGCCGCCGTTGGACCACTCCGCGCAGATGTACGGGCTCGGGCGGAGGAACACGTCCAGCCCCACCGCGCCCGCGATGCGGATGAACCGCTCCACGTCGCGCCAGCCGGTGAAGTCGGGCCTGCCCTCGACCCGCTCGTGGAAGTTCCAGGCGACGTAGGTGTCGACCGTGTTCGCTCCCATCGCGGCGAGGCGGCGCAGCCGGTCCTCCCACTGGCCGGGGTGGATGCGGAAGTAGTGCACGGCCCCGGAGAGGATGCGGTGCGGGCGGCCGTCCCGGAGGAGCCCGCCGTCACGCCAGGTGAGGGACGGTGCGGCAGAAGGGGACATGGGGCTCCGAGCGGCGAGTGTTTGCGCTCACAGTACCGATGAGCTGATCGCCCTCGACCCCGCCCGGCTCAGCCTCGTGTACGTGCTCGACGGGGTGGTGCGCCCGCTCTCGCATCCGCGCCTGCCGGACGAGCTCCGCGCCGGCGACGCGCTGCTCTCCCGCGAGCCGCTCGCCCTGCTGCTGCCGGCCGGGTCGGGCATCCTGCTCTCCGAACTCGATCTGGACGAGCGCTCCGCCGAGGTCGCCGGGCTGCTGCCGACGGCGGCATGGATCCAGGGCTTCGACCGACTCGAGCCGGCCGCCGCGGCCCTCGCCCAGCACATGGGCGCCGACCGCGAGGGAGACTGCCCGAAGCGGGAGGGCGACCTCGTCATCTGCCGGATGATGGCCACCACGCTGCTGCAGTCCCTGATCCGCGCCTGGTCGACGATCGGCTGCGCCCCCGAGGGCTGGCCGCATCGCGCCGGCGACCCCTTCCTGGACCGCGTCCTCGACGCCGTCCATGCCGACCCCGGCCGGGAGTGGAAGCCGCCGATGCCGAACAGGGCGAGCAGCAGCACGATCCTGCCCGCGTCCACGGCCTGCCCGTCGGCCTGCACCCGCTCCAGCGCGAGGCGGATGTAGGTGTAGGCGAGGAAGTGGCCGAGCACCACGAGCACGTGACCCGCGACGCCGAGGGCGATGCCCGGGCGGCGCAGCGTGTCGAGCAGCACCGAGAGGCGGGCGACGTTCTCGGCCGGGACCGACGGCAGCAACAGGCGCAGCGCCACGGCGAGCAGGCCGGTGGCGAGGGCCGCGAGGGCGAACACGCCCCGCCAGTCGATGACGGCGCTGAGCATGACGCCGATCGGCACGCCGGCGACGGTCGCCAGCGACGTCCCGGCGGAGGTGAACATCACCGCGCGGCCGAGCCGCTCGGGGCCTGCGATCCGGGCGGCGACCGTGATCGACATCGCCCAGAAGCCGGAGAGGGCGGCGCCGAGGAGGACGCGCGCGAGCAGCAGGAGCGGCAGGGTGGGGGCGATGGCGACGATCGCGTTGGACGCCGCCGCGGCCGCGGCCATCCACACCAGCAGCGCGCGGCGGTCCAGGCGCGGCAGCGCGAGCCCGATCGTGGGGGCGACGAACAGGCCGACGAGGGCGGTCACGGTCACCATCTGCCCGGCCTGGCCCGGCGTCACCCGCAGCTCGGCGGCGATCTCGGTGAGCACGCCGTTGGGCAGGAACTCCGCGGTGACGAGCAGGAAGCTCATCGTCATCATGGCGAGCAGCGCGCCGTAGCGCAGGCGGGGCGGGGCGGCGGATGCGACGGGCAGGGGTGCGGTCGTGGTCATGCTTCCAGCCTCGCCCGGCGGCGGGGCGGATGCCCGACCGTCCGTCCGCGGCATCCGACGGATCGTCCGGAAGCCCCGCGCGGCGGTTCAGCCGCCGACGGACCCCGCGTCGGTGACACCGACGTCGGTGCGGTGGAAGTTGTGGAAGGACCGGGATGCCGTGGGCCCGCGCTGCCCCTGGTAGCGGTTGCCGTACGGACCGGAGCCGTACGGGTTCTCCGCGGGCGAGGTGAGCCGGAAGAAGCAGAGCTGTCCGATCTTCATGCCCGGCCACAGCTTGATCGGGAGCGTCGCGACGTTGGCGAGCTCGAGCGTGACGTGGCCGGTGAATCCCGGATCGATAAACCCGGCCGTGGAGTGGGTGATCAGGCCGAGGCGGCCCAGCGACGACTTGCCCTCCAGGCGGGCGGCGATGTCGTCGGCGAGGGTCACCCGCTCGAAGGTCGCGCCGAGGGCGAACTCGCCCGGGTGCAGGATGAACGGCTCGTCGGGCGACACCTCGATCAGCCGGGTGAGCTCGGGCTGGTCCTCGGACGGATCGATGAACGGGTACTTGTGGTTGTCGAAGAGACGGAAGTAGCGGTCGAGCCGGACGTCGACGCTGGACGGCTGGACCATCTGCGGGTCGTGCGGGTCGAGGCCGATGCGGCCTGACGCGAGCTCTGCTCTGATGTCGCGATCGCTGAGAAGCACGGGATCAGCCTAACGGGCGGCGGGAGGGCGGACCGGGCCGCGTGACGGCGGACGGCGGGCGAGGGGCGGACCGGTCCGCGCGTCGGCGCGGTGCGACCGCGAGGTTTGTTATGCTGGCCAGACGCCGCAAGGCTCCGGGGCTGTAGTTCAATGGCAGAACTTCTGCTTCCCAAGCAGACAGCGCGGGTTCGATTCCCGTCAGCCCCTCCACACGCGAAGAGCGCCCCGCCACCACACGCCGGGCGATCTTCGGCATCCGGCGCCTTCCGTGGCCCCGCCGTCACTCGTGATCGTCGCCCTCCATCAGCATTCCGACCGAGGTGGCACACGTGTCCCCGCTCCAGGCCTCCACGCCCTCACGCACCGCGAAGCCAGCGATGACGAGCGCGGCGAGCGAGTCCGCCCACCACCAGCCCAGCCCCGCGTGCAGCACCAGCCCGACGAGAAGCGCCGCGCTCAGGTACGTGCAGATGAGAGCCTGCTTCGAGTCGGCGACCGCCGTCGCCGATTCCGCCTCCCGCCCGGTGACGCGCTCCCACCAAGACAGGAACGGCGTGACGAGCACGCTCACCGTGGCGATCGCGATGCCGAGCGGCGAATGCTCCGGCTCCACCCACCACCCGGCGAGCGTGAGCGCGGCGCTCACGGCGACCCAGGCGGCGAGCGCGAAGAACGCGATTGCGATGATCCTCAGCACCGGCTTCTCCCAGCGCCCCGGGTCGCGGCGCGTGAACTGCCAGGCGACCGCCGCGGCCGAGGACGCCGCGCTCCCCGCGGCGAGCGCCACGACCGCTTCGAGCACGTTGTATCCGATCGTGATGCCGACGATGAGACGGATCCGGCGATACAGCAGCGCCCGCCGCGCCGCCGTCCCGGCGGTCACTCCGCTCCCGCGCAGCATCCGAGGACGTCGCAGGCCCCGTCGCAGCACGTCTCGTTCTCCGCGACCGCGACGGTGACACGCAGCAGCTCGCGGATGGCCGCGGCGAGGTGCGGGTCCGCGACCTCATAACGGGTCCGCCGGCCTCGGGGTTCGGCGACGACGAGACCGCAGCCGCGCAGGCACGACAGGTGGTTCGAGACGTTCTGCCGGGTGAGGCCGAGCTCCTCGGCGAGGTCGGCCGGGTACCGGCCGCCCTCGAGGAGCTCGAGCAGGATGCGGGAGCGCGTGCGGTCGGACATGGCGCGGCCGAGCCGGATCATCACGTCGGCGGCGGTCATGGCGGGCATGAACAGATAATACATCATTGGCTGTACTATTGGCGATGTCGGTGGCTGCCACGAGAATCGTCCACACCGAGCAATCCAACGGGCGTCACTTCCGCCTGTCTGCCAGTGATGGCGCCCGTGAGAAGCGAGAATGGAGACGTGACGTCCGTGACCCCCGAACAGCTTGCAGATACGGCGGAGCTGCGAAAGGCGCGCGGGGCGTTCTTCACCCCCTCCGAGATCACGGAGTTCATCGCCGGGTGGGCACTGCGGGATGCCTCCGACCGAGTGATGGAACCTTCTGCTGGAGATGCAGCGTTTCTCATCGCGGCCGTGAAGCGCCTTCACTCCCTGGCGGATTCCCCGCAGATCGCGCCCCGAGTCGACGGCGTCGAGATCCATGCTCACAGCGCGGAGGTTGCCCGGCGGCGGGTGATGGAAGCCGGAGGCATACCGGCGATTCAGCACGACGACTTCTTCTGCGTCGAACCACTACCGACCTATGACGCGGTGATCGGCAACCCGCCGTACATCAGATATCAGGACTTCTCCGGCGAGTCCCGGATGCGCGCGCGCGCAGCTGCTCTCCGCGCGGGCGTTCCGCTCACCGGCCTCGCGTCGAGTTGGGCGGCGTTCACGGTACACGGCGCGCAGTTCTTGCGCCCCGGCGGTCGGCTCGGCCTCGTGCTTCCCGCGGAGTTGCTCTCGGTCAACTATGCGGCCCCGGTGCGCCGGTTTTTGTTCGACAGTTTCGCCGACGTCACCCTCGTCCTTTTCGATGAGCAGGTCTTCCCCGAGGCCGAGGCCGACGTCGTGCTGCTCCTCGCCGATGGCTTCGGTCTTGGCCCGGCCACACATGCGACGATCCGGCAGACAAGGAACGCCGAGACCTTGCCTCTCCTCGACCGTGGGTCGAAGTGGCAACCCATGGACCCTTCCGCCAAGTGGACGAGCAGCCTCATCACCGCAGCCGCGGCCGACTCCCTGATCTCCCTCGCGGACGACGGAGCCTTCCGCGACCTTGAGACGTGGGGCGACACCACCCTCGGCATCGTCACCGGCAACAACCGCTTCTTCACGATGTCACCCGCGCGGGCGGCAGAGCTGGGGCTCGCTCAGGAGGAACTTGTTCGGCTGTCCCCTCCAGGCAGCGCGCACCTCCGCGGTCTCTCACTGACGACGGGGATGCTGACTCGGCTCGGGGCGGACGGATCCTCAACGCTGCTGTTCGCCCCGGGAGAGACCTTGAGCTCCGCTGCGGCGGCGTATATCGAAAGCGGGCACCGCACCGGTGTCGACACCGCGTACAAGTGCCGCGTGAGAAAGCCGTGGTACAAGGTCCCGCTCGTCCCACCTGCCGACCTGCTCCTCACGTGCATGAACGCCGACACGCCTCGGTTGACGACGAATACAGCCCGAGCCCACCACTTGAACTCGGTGCACGGCGTGTACCTCGCGGACCAGCATCGTGATCTCGGTGTCGAGCTCCTTCCGCTCGCAAGCCTGAACTCCGTGACCGTGTTGCACGCCGAGCTGGTCGGGCGCGCGTACGGCGGTGGGATTCTGAAGATCGAGCCCCGGGAAGCGGACCGATGGCTGATGCCGAGCCCGGCACTAGTGCGCTCCCGCGCAGAGCGGCTGCGCGAGATCAGGCCGGCGATCGGGAGGCTGCTCCGACAGGGACGCCTTCTCGACGCCGTGCACCAGGTCGATGAAGTGCTTCTCGAGGACCCGGGCGTGATGGCAGGCGAGCGGCTCGCACTGGTTCGGGACGCACGCATCGAGATGGCCAGGCGACGGACAGCGAGGGGGCAGCGTGCCCGGTGAACCGAGCGCGAAGGAGAGAGCGTGGGTGCTCTTCGACCGGATTGTCGCGGATGCGGCCCCGGCCGGTGAACACTCGAATCCCTGGTACCGAGACGATGAGGGGACGCTGCGATACGGCCCCGACTACGAAACCCTGAGCCGGCTGCTCGGGGTGCCGCTCTATCTCGGGGCGGATACGCGCACGGGCGTTCCCGCCCTCGCGCTGGACGTGTGGATCAGCTACGAACTGCGCCGCGCTGGTTTCGACGAGGACGCTGTCTGGCCCCGTCCGATCCACCCGCGCATCCTTCCGGCGCCTGTGGCCAACCTACGTCGCGCACTACGAGGCAAAGAGCGGGTGATGTTGGACGCACGGCTTGCCAAGAAGGCGACGGTTCCGGGAGTCACCGCGGCGAGCGCCAGCATCCTCGGTAAGAACTACTTCAAGCAGGTCGACGTCATCATGACCGACTGGGCGACGGGACCCGAGCTGCTGATATCCACGAAGCGCATGGACTCGTCGTATGGCAAGAACGCGGCGAATCGGGTCGAGGAGTCCTACGGGGATGCCAAGAACCTGCGGCTGCGCCATCCGCTGGCGGCCCTCGGATTCGTGTTCGGCCTGCGCTCGGACATCCTTGAGAAGGAGCCCGAAACGGCCGAATGGCTGGTCGATCTGCTCGCCAAGCTAGGGCGCGAGGACGATGCGTACCATGCGACGTGCCTCATCATGATCGAATATGACGACGATCTCGTGGTCCCCACCGAAACGGGAGAAGACCCCGAGAACCCGCTCATCGCCGCCGGACTGGTCGAGGACCCGGATGCCGAGGAGGACGTTCTGGACGTACCGGCCCCAGATGTCGAGCGCGACCTCGCCGCTCTGCCTCCTGTGCGGATACGCCACGATGCGATGCCGCTCCACCTCACGCCGAGCCGATTCCTCGAATCGATGGTCGACCGCGTGCTCGACGCGACGCCTGTCAACCTCCACAAAGCGGCGCGGCAGCGCCGGCGCACCCCGGCAGCCCTCGGCTAGGCTCCGCCCGGCATTGTGCTGCAGGGCGCCTCGGTCAGGCCTCGCCGGCCATCCGGTACGCCCCGCTCTCCAGTCGTGCGATGAGCTCGCGCACCCACCGGGCGGCGCTGTCGACGGTGTGCGCCCACAGCTTCACCGCCTCGATGTGATGCTCCCAGTCCTCTCCCTGGTGACGGGCGAGCTCGTCCGCGATCTGCGCCCGCTGCCGCTCGTGGGCGGCCAGGCGTTCGGTCAGGAGCTCGATCACCCGCGAGCGCGCGAGAGCCGGCATGAAGCCGATGCCCGCCATGGTGGCGGAGAAGTCGTCGTCCGCCCCGCCCAGCGCCCGTTCCAGCAGCTGGAGGAACGCCTTCTCGCCGGCGGGGGTCAGTGCGTACTCGGTCTTCGCCGGCCCGGCCGCGGGCGCGCTCGGGGCGACCTCCGCCAGCAGGCCCTCGTCGCGCAGCTTGCGCAGGCCGTGATAGATCGAGCCGCGCTCGACGCTGCCCCAGCGGTGCACCGCCCAGGACTCCAGGTCGCGGCGCACCTGGTAGCCGTGCGCGCTGCCGCGCTGCCGCACCGCCCCCAGGATCAGCAGCCTCGTCGCCGTCATGACTCCTCCTCCCCGCCCCAGACTAGTCCAGTTTGACTAGCAGCTCCCCTCGTTTTAGGGTCTAGTCAAGTTGTACTAGCTCGCGAGCGGGGAGGACCGCAGCATGCACATCGTGATCGCCGGAGCATCCGGCGCGACCGGCCGTCTTCTGACCGCGCAGGCGCATGCGGCCGGGCACGAGGTCACCGCCCTGGTCCGCCCTGCCAGCTCGTGGGCACCCGGCCCCGGCATCCGCGTGCTCCGCGCCGACGTCGTGGCCGACCACGCCGTGCGGCTGCCCGAAGGCACGGATGTCGTGATCTCCACCCTCGGCAAGCGCTCGTACGACGACACCGCACCGGTGTGCGCGGGTGGCGTGACCAATCTCCTCGGCGCCATGCGCCGCCAGGGCGTCTCGCGGATCGTCGCCACCTCGGCATCCCCCGTCCTGCGTTCGGGTGCGGGCGAGCCGTGGTGGTTCCGCGGGATCGTGCGCCCGCTCGTGCGGCGCTCCGGCCCGAACATCTACAGCGACCTCGAGGCGATGGAGCAGGTGCTGCAGGCATCCGGCGACGACATCGAGTGGACGGTGCTGCGCCCCGGTTACCTCGTCGACAAGCCGCGCACCCGCTACGAGCTGTTTCCCGAGATAAACGGCATCGGACGCGTCCATCGCGCCGACCTGGCCGCGGCTCTGCTCGACGTGGCGACGCGGTCGGACCTGGGTGGACGCGCATTCGGGCTCGTCAGCCGTCCTCGCAGGCCGATTCCGGCCAGGAACGCGACGGCCGCGGCATGAGCCGGTCGGGGCGCGAGCGGCTTCTCGCGTTCGGGTTCGCAGCGGACGGCGTGTTCAAGCTCGCCGTCGCCGTGGCACTGACGGTGCTGATCGCGCCGGCGAGCACGCTGCTGCACGCGGACCCGCCGCTGGCGCTCCTCACGGCGCTGGTGATCGCGGGCAGCGGCATCGTGGAGATCGGCTTCGCGATGCGCGCGGCACGCCTGCGCGGACACAGCCGGTTCCTCGCGACCTACGACGCCGGCTTGGTCATCGCCTCGCTCGCTGCGTGGTGGCTCGCCGGAGAGGATCGCGGCGGGCTCGTCGGGGCGGTGTGGCTGGGGTACCAGCTGGCGGCGTCCACGGTCCTCGCCGCGCTCCTTCTGCGGAAGCTGAGGAGCGCGGCGAGGGATCTCGGCTGAGGCCTGAGGCTACTCGGCGCCGACCTTCTTCGCGTCATCGGCGTTCAGCACGCGGAACAGCACCGCGCCCACCACCGCGCCGAGGACCGGCGCGATGATGTAGAGCCACAGCGAGCTCCAGGCGACGTGACCGCTCATCGACAGGCCGAGGGCCACCGCCGGGTTGAAGCCGCCGCCGGAGATGCTGCCCACGGTGGTCGCATCCTGGGCGACGTCCTCGGCGCCGGCGTCTACGCGCTGATGGGCGTGCTGTCCGAGAAGGTGGGCGGGATGCTGTGGGTGCCGCTGCTGCTGGCCCTGCTGCTGGCCCTGCTCACCGCCGGCTCCTACGCGGAGCTGGTCACGAAGTACCCGC
Source organism: Microbacterium sp. EF45047 (assembly GCF_028472845.1). Classification (NCBI taxonomy): domain Bacteria; kingdom Bacillati; phylum Actinomycetota; class Actinomycetes; order Micrococcales; family Microbacteriaceae; genus Microbacterium; species Microbacterium sp. EF45047. The sequence goes on from NZ_CP069429.1 coordinate 2,459,333, forward strand.
GCGCCGGCGGGGCGGCGGTGTTCGCCGAGCGCACGTTCCGCAGCCCGCTCCTGGCCTTCCTGGTCGGGTTCAGCATGCTCGCCGCCGGCGTCACCAGCGCCGCCGGGCTCGCGATCGCGTTCTCCGGCGAGTACTTCCAGACCTTCCTGCCGCTGCCGGTGCTGCCGGTCGCTCTCGTCTTCCTCGCCGCCATCGCCGCGCTGAACGCCCGCGGCATCCGCGAGTCGATGGGCGCCAACCTCGTGATGACGGTCATCGAGCTCAGCGGCCTGGTCATCGTCGTGGTCGTCGTCGCGCTCTTCCTGGCCCGCGGCGGGGGCGACCTCGCCCGCGCGATGCAGCCGCCGGAGGGCACCGGCGTCGGCCTCGCCCTGTTGTCGGGGGCGATCGTCGCCTACTACTCCTTCGTCGGCTTCGAGACCTCCGCCAACGTCATCGAGGAGGTGAAGCGCCCCAGCCGCACCTACCCGCGCGCACTGTTCGGCGCCCTCGTCACGGCCGGCGCCGTCTACGTCCTGGTCGGCCTGGCCAGTGCGGCGGCGCTCCCGGCATCCGAGCTGCAGGAATCCACAGGCCCGCTGCTCGCCGTCGTCGAGGCGACCGGCGCGGGCATCCCGTCCTGGCTGTTCAGCCTCATCGCCCTCATCGCCGTCGCCAACGGCGCCCTGCTGACGATGATCATGGCGAGCCGCCTCACCTACGGGATGGCCGACCAGGGCCTGCTGCCCGAGGTGCTCGCCCGCGTGCTGCCCCGCCGGCGCACGCCGTGGGTCGCGATCCTCGCCACCACCCTCGTGGCGATGCTGCTCACTCTCGTCGGCGATCTCGCCACGCTCGCCGAGACGGTGGTGCTGCTGCTCCTCTTCGTCTTCCTGAGCGCGAACGTCTCCGTCCTGGTGCTGCGGCGCGACGCGGTGGCGCACGAGCACTTCCGGGTGTGGACGGCGGTGCCGGTGCTCGGCATCGGCTCGTGCATCCTGCTGCTGACCCAGCAGCGCCCGGTGGTGTGGCTGTTCGCGGCGATCCTGCTCGCCGCCGGCGCCGTGCTCTACGCGCTCGCGCGGTGGTCGCGTCGTCGCGAGCGGCGGCAGACGGATGCCGCTACAGCCAGCCTTTCTTCTTGAAGACCACCCACAGCCCGAAGCCCATCGCGAGCATCAGCCCGATCGCCATCGGGTAGCCCCACTCCCAGTCCAGCTCCGGCATGGTGTCGAAGTTCATACCGTAGATGCCGCCGATGATGGTCGGCGCGAAAAGGATCGCCGCCCAGCCGGAGATCTTCTTCACCTCGTCGTTCTGCCGGATGCTGAGCTCGGTCATCCGCCGCATCTCCTCGTTCTGCCGCCGGGCGACGATGGTGGACTCGACGGTGAGCGCGTTGTCGAGGATGGTGCGGAAGGTGGCGGCGCGATCGGCGATGCGGATGCTGTGGTCGTGCACGTCCCGCAGGTGGCGCTGCAGCTCCTCCTCCACCGCGTACTTCTCACCGCCGCGCAGCAGCGCCTCGATCATGCCGGTGAGCGGCTGCGCGGCGCGCTGGAAGTCGATGACCTCGCGCGCGAGCTCGTAGATGCGCTGGGTGGCGTCGACGTCCTCGACGAACAGTTCGCTCTCGATCTCGTCGATGTCGTTCTCGAGGCCCGCGACGACCGGCCCGTACTCGTCCACCACCTCGTCGACGATCGCGTACAGCACCGCCTCCGGCCCGAGCGCGAGCAGCTCGGGCTGCGACTCCATGCGCCGGCGCACCTTGGCCAGGTTCGGCGACTCGGCGTGGCGGATCGTGACGACGAAGTCGGGCCCCACGAAGACGTGCAGCTCGCCGAACTCGACCTCCTCCTCGGCGTCCAGGTAGCGGGCGGGGCGGAGGACGACGAAGAGGATGTCGTCGTAGCGCTCGATCTTGGGCCGCTGGTGGCCGCTGAGGGCGTCCTCGACGGCGAGCTCGTGCAGCCCGAACTCGTCCGCGACGGCGCGGACCTCGTCCTCGCTGGGCCGGTACAGGCCGATCCAGCCCATGCCGCCGCGGCTCCGCATCAGCTCGAAGGTCTCGGCGAGACTCTCCGGGTTCTCGGTGCGGATGCCGTCGACGTAGATGCCGTTGTCGATCATCGCCATGGGCCTGCTCCTCCCGTACGCCCTGCCGACTCTAGCGGGCACGCCGGCGCGCGGGGCTCTCCCGCGCGCCGGCGCGGGGCGGTCAGGAGCGGCGACGGCGGAGCCGCAGGACCGCGGTCACCGCGGCCGCGACGAGCACGAGGGCGCCCAGGCCCCAGAGCAGCGCTGCGGGCACCGCGTCGGCGGCGGGCGCCTCCTCGGGCTCCGCGCTCTCGTCCGGGGCGGCGGTCTCGGCCGGCTCGGTGGTCTCGGCCGGCGCGGCGGTCTCCGGGGTCGCGGATGCCACGGTGAAGCCGAACTCGCCCGAGATGGGGTGCCCGTCGCTGGAGACCACCTGCCAGGCGACGCGGTAGGCGCCGTCGGCCATGCCCTGCCGCAGCGGCACCGTGACGGTCTCGGCCTGGACGACGGGCGCCCCGTCGGCCCACTCGCGTCCGGCCTCGTCCGTGACGACCACGGCCGTGCCGCTGTTCTCGCCCTCCAGCGCGAGCAGGCTGTTCGAGTAGGTGAGGACGAGCTGCTCGGGCGCGGCGGTCAGCTGCTGCCCGTCGGCCGGGTCGCTGGAGACGAGCTCGTCGTGGGCGGATGCCGGGCCGGCGACCGCGAGGACGGCGACGGTCGCGACGGCGAGGCCGGCGAGGAGGGTGCGGATGCGGGACATGAGGGAACCTCTCTTTCGGATGCCGCGGAGGGCATCTTTCGGATGCCGCACGGGGCGGCGTCATCGTCTGGGCGCCCGGGCGTCCCGGGCGCGGGGAAGCGCCGCGCGTCGTGCGCGGGCCGGCCGCCGTCGGCGGCGGAGGACTCAGACGAGGCGGAGAGGGGGACCGCGGCGGCACAGATCCCGCAGCGGCGGGTCCTGCCGCACCGGGGCGGGGACGGCGACCGGCAGCGGCGTGCGCGGCGCGGTGTGCGGCCGCGCGGGGACGAGGGCGGGGCGGCCGAGCCACGCCGCGAGAGCGGATGCCAGCGCGCGCAGCGCGTGCACGATCCGCTCACCGCGGTACAGCAGCACCACGGTCAGCGCCGCGGCGACCGCGTGCCCCGCCCACATCGCGGCGGTGTCCGGCACGAAGGCCGCAGCGGCGGCCGGGCTCCCGACCGGGCCTCCGACCGGCCGATCCGCGAGCGCCGGCAGCGCCGGCACCCCGTGCTCGTGCGGGCCGAGCCCGGTGCGCGGGGCGATGCCGCCGAGCACGAACAGCGCGTGGAACAGCAGCTGCGAGATCGCCACGGATGCCGTCAGCCGCACCGGCGACAGCCGCCGGCCGGCGAGCAGCGTGCACACCATGAGCGACAGCAGCCACGGCACGGCGATGCCCAGCATCCCGGGCATCCCGCCGCCGGCGAAGACGTGCGACGCGAGCGCGACGAAGGTCGCGACCGAGGCGGCGGCGAACCCACGGATGACGTGGGGCCTGCGGGACGTGCGCACCCCTCCATCCTCGCACGCGCGCCCGAGGCGCCCCCGGGCGCGGACCCGACGCGGCCAGCGGCACCTCGGCCTCGGGCAGCGCGTTCCGGTCGCGGCCCTCCCACACCGCACCCGCGCTGGCCACCACGACGAGCGCGATGCCGGCGACCTCCAGAGGGGACAGGTGCTGCCCCAGCACCAGGAAGCCGGCCAGGCTTGCGGTCGCGGGGCCCAGGCTCATCAGCACGCCGAACACGGCCGGCGCGAGCCGGCGCAGCGCGATCAGCTCGAAGGCGTACGGGATGGTCGACGACATCAGCGCGACGGCGGCGCCCAGGGCGACCAGCTCGATCCGCAGCAGCGCCGACCCGGCATCCGCGATCCCGAACGGGAGTGCCATGATCGCCCCGAACCCCATCGCGAACGCGAGTCCGTCCAGGCCGCGGAACGCGCGGCCGACCCGGGCGGAGCATAGGATGTACGCCGCCCAGCTGACCGCCGCCCCGAGCGCGAACAGGACGCCGGGCAGCGTGAGCCGGTCCCAGCCCCCGCCGCCCAGGGCCAGGATGCCCAGCAGCGCCACGCCCGCCCAGATCCATCCGGCGCGGGTGCGGCCGACGATCACCGAGAGCGCCAGCGGGCCGAGCACCTCGATCGTCACCGTGACCCCGAGCGGCAGCTCGCTCAGGGCGAGGGAGAACATCCCGTTCATCGCCGCGATCACCGCGCCGAACAGGGCGGCGGCGCGCCAGGCCCGTGCGGTGTGACCGCGCAGCGCCGGCCGCGCCACGAGCATCAGGATGACCGTGGAGAACACCAGCCGGAGCATGACCATGCCGAGCGGCCCCACGGCGGGGAAGAGCAGCACGGCGAGCGCGGCGCCGGCCTCCTGCGCGAGCAGGCCGGCGACGACGAGGCCGACGGCCCCGGCCGCCGGGCGTCCCGCGCGCGGTCGCCGCGGAGACGGTCACTCCGCAGGTGCCGGCGGCGCGCACACGGCGGCGTCGAGCACGGCCTGCTTGTACTGCTCGGCGGTGAAGGGCAGACCGAACTCGGGGGCGGTCTGCCCCGCTGCGGCCGGCGCCTTGGACGCGATCGCGGCGAGTTCCCACGCCAGGTACCCGGCGATGGCGCCGCCGGAGGTGGAGTTGTTCAGGGTCACCGCGACGGTGAAGCCGGTCTCCGGGTCGGCGTAGGCGGCGGTGGCGTAGCCGGGCGTCCAGCCGTGCTGGCCGATCATCGATCCGACCAGGTAGCCGCCGCCGGTCGCCTGGTGCCAGGACGGCGCGCCGGGGCCGGCCGGCAGCGGGCTGCCGAAGCGGGCCGGCTCGGCCTTCTCCCCGCGCAGCGCCTGCCGGGCCTCGGCCTGGACGTAGCGCCCGAGCTCCTCGATGGTCGACACGGCGCCCGAGTCCGTGAAGCCCGTGCTCGCCGACATCCCGGTGATGTCCACGGGGGCGGCGCAGTCGTACCCGCCCTCGATCGCCGGCAGGTAGTAGCCCTTGAGCGCGGGAGCCGGCTGCGGCGGGGCGGCCTTGTCGCCGGGCAGCGACGTGCTCTCCAGGCCGAGCGGCCGGGTGACGTACTCGGCGATCAGCTGGGACGCGCTCTTGCCCGATTCGCGCTCCAGCGCCATCCCGAGCATCAGGTAGCCGGCATCCGAATCGCGGTACGCGGTTTTCGCCTCGCTGCGCGGCTGGCCCAGTCCGAAGCTCGCCAGCTGCAGCGGCGCCCACACCCGCTCCGGCGTGTTCAGCAGGTACGGCTTGACCTTCTCCTCCGAGGAGCCGGCGCCGCTCGTGCCATTGCACAGGTCGAGCAGGGTGATGTCGGCCATGTCGGCGACGCCGGGCACGTAGTCGGGCACCTTGCCGTCGAGCGGGATGAGCCCGTCGTCGGCCATGCCGTACAGCACGTCGCAGGTCATCAGCCGGGTGACGTCGGCGATCCGGAAGGACATGTCGGTGGTCACCTCGGCATCGTCGCCCGCTCCCTGCGTGCCGACGCCGGTGACCCAGCTGCCGCTCCACGGCACCCACACGCCGACGATGGCGCCGGATGCCCCGGCCGCCGCCATCGCCTCGTCGACCGCGGTCTGCAGCTGCGCCACGGTGTCCTCGGGCAGCCCGCCCTCCGCCTGAGGCGGCGGGGTGTACGTGACGGTCGGGTCGGCGGAGGTGCATCCGGTCAGGGTCAGCGCGAGAACGGCGGCGGCGCCGAGCACGGTGCGCAGACGGCGGGACGGACGATGCGGCATGAAGGGACCCCCAGGGACGATAGTTCCGAGTCTAGAACGCCGATCCTGAAAGGCCGGCATGCCCGCCGGGCCGGCATCCGTCGACGATCACGACGCCCCGGCGACCTGCCGCGCCTCCCACGCCTCGCGCATGAACCTGCGCACGTCGGGGTCGACGCGGATGTCGCTCGGCCGCAGCGGGCGGGTGAGGTAGAGCCCGTCCAAGGAGGTCAGCCGGGACAGCGCCACGTACGTCTGGCCCGGCGCGAACGCCCCCGAGCCGAGGTCGATCACGGCCTGGTCGTAGGTCTTGCCCTGCGACTTGTGGATGGTCACCGCCCACGCCAGCCGCAGCGGGAACTGGGTGAACTCGGCGACGACCTCGCGGCTGAGCGTCTTCGTCCCGGGGTTGTAGGCGTAGCGGAAGCGCTCCCACACCGCCGGTTCGACGTCGAACTCCTCACCGTCGACCTCGACACGGACGGTGCCGCCGAGGATGCGGGTGACCGTCCCGATCGAGCCGTTCACCCAGCGCGGCGGCTCGCCCGACATCGACGTGTCGTTGCGGAGGAACATCACCTGGGCGCCCACCTTCAGCTTGAGCTCCAGGTCGGCGGGGTGGTTCGCCTCGCCGCGTCCGAAGTCGCCGCTGACCTCCGCTCGGGCGGTCTGCTCGCGGCCGGGGAGCGCGGCGAGGTGGCGCCGGTTGATGGCGTTCACGATGTCGTTGCGGGTGGCGAGGGTGATGATCGGGGTCTCCCCCGGCTCGGGCTCGGGCGGGGTGCGCGCGCCCTGCGCGTTGAGCACGCCGGCGATCTCAGCGGTGACTCGGCCGTACCGTACGGCGTTCAGCATGGCCTTGAACCCGTCGTCGGACTGGCGGTGGATCTCGACCAGCTCGCGCACGTGCAGCTTCGCGCCGTGCGTACCGAGGTCGAGCATCGGGGCGTCCCCTGCGCCCGCTGACGGGGCGCCGCCGGTCCACACCTTGGCGTCGAAGAACCAGAACGACCGGTAGTGGTCCTGGATGTAGCGCAGCTCGTCGCCGCGGGGCGGCACCGGGGCCAGCTGGTACGGGTCGCCGAACATCACCACCTGCACGCCGCCGAACGGCTCGGCCCGCCGCCCGCGTGCCTGCCGCAGCGAGCGGTCGATGGCGTCCATCAGGTCGGCGTTCACCATCGAGACCTCGTCGATCACGAGCGTCTCGATCGCGTTGAGGATGCGGCGCGTGGCATCCGTCTGCTCGATCTCGCTCTCGGCGATGAGGCCGATCGGCAGGCGGAACAGCGAGTGGATGGTCTGCCCCTCGACGTTCAGCGCGGCGACGCCGGTGGGGGCGCAGATCGCGATCTGCTTCTTCGTGTTCCACGCGAAGTGCTGCAGCAGCGTGGATTTGCCGGTGCCCGCCCTGCCGGTGATGAAGACGTGCTCGTGCGTGTCTTCGATGAGCCGGAACAGCTCCTGCTGCTCAGCGGAGAGGGCGGGGAGGGACACGCCCCCATGGTAGGCCGAACGCGGCGGATGCGGGCCGCGCGTCACGGCGTCGTCCCAGCGCCCCCTCCTAGACTGACGCCATGGAGCAGGCGAGGACGAGGACGCGACGTCGCGCCGGTCTCGCCTCCGATCTCACCATCCTCGGCATCGTCGGGGTGCTACTGCTCGCCGCCATCGCCGCCGGCGGCCTCTCGCTGTACCGCGACTTCTACGGGCCGTCCGCCTTCGTCGAGCGCTATCTGGACCTGCTGTCGTCCGGACGGGCGGCGGACGCGCTGCGCGTGCCGGGCGTGGCCGTCGACCGCGCCGCGCTGGAGGAGAACGGGATCGACGGCGCCGCCTCCGAGGCCCTGCTGCGCCGCGCGGCTCTCGCCCCGCTGGACGACGTGGAGATCGTGTCGGAGACCGAACAGGACGGCTCCTTCCTGGTCACCGCCGATTTCCGGGCGGGCGGCGCGAAGGGCCGCACCACGTTCACGGTGGTGCAGGACGGCTGGGTCGGCGTCACCCCGAACTGGAGCTTCGCGGTGAGCCCGCTCGCCGAGGTCGAGCTGCGGCTGCGCGGCGCCGACCGCTTCGCCGTGAACGGCTTCGAGGTCGACCGGCGGCAGGTGTCGGCGCAGGGGGCGGATGCCGATCCGCTCGAGCCGCTGCATCTGCTGGTGTTCACGCCCGGCGTGTACTCGGTCACCGTGGACACCGCGATCTCGCACACCCCCGGGGTGAAGGTGCTCGCCGACACGCCCCTGGCCCGCACTCCCGTGGAGGTGCAGGCGCAGCCCACGGAGGAGTTCCGCGAGGTGGTGCAGCAGCGGGTCGAGGAGTTCCTCGAGGGCTGCACCACGCAGGAGGTGCTGCAGCCGACCGCCTGTCCGTTCGGGCTCACCGTGCGCAACCGGATCGCTTCGCCGCCGAAGTGGTCCATCGTGCAGCATCCGACCGTGACCGTCGTGCCCGACGGCGCGAACTGGGCGATCCCGCCCGCCGACGCCGTGGCTCACATCGAGGTCGACATCCAGTCCCTGTTCGACGGGTCGATCGATCACGTGTCCGAGGACGTGCCGTTCCGCATCAACGGGACGATCGCGATCCTCCCGGACGGGTCGGCGTCCATCCGGGTCGGGTCGCCGGACGTCGAGAGCGACTGACAGTGATGATGGTGGTGGGAGCCCCGCAGCGGTTGTCCTGACTCAGCGACTGACTGACTACGGGTCTTGAACGCGATCTGTCGTTCGATCGCTGCGGGGCTGCCATGCACTCACCGTGCGAGGGTTGTGACCTCATAGGAGCCTGTGCCAGCAGGCACCCATCACTGTCTTGTCCGCTCGCTCTCGGATGGTGCGTGCCGTCCGATCGGAGAGTTGAGAGGAAGGGACGGCGATGACCACCATCGCACGAGAAGAGCAGCAGGACCAGGTCATGATCGTGGCGGGTATCGACACGCATGGCGATTCCCACACCGCGGCGGTCATCGACACCACCGGCCGGCTGCTCGGGAGCGCGCAGTTCCCCGCGAATCGTTCCGGTTATGCCGCGTTGCTGAGTTGGGCGTGTGCGTTCGGTGTGCTCGTGATCGCGGGGATCGAGGGCACCGGCGCATACGGTGCCGGTCTTGCCCGTCACCTGCGCGCTGCGGGTGTCGAGCTGCGGGAAGTGGACCGACCGGACCGGAAGTCGCGGCGCTTTGCCGGTAAGTCCGACCCGCTGGACGCGGAAGCTGCCGCCCGGGCAGCGTTGGCAGGCACACGATCGGGGATCCCGAAGGACCGAGCAGGGAAGGTGGAAGCGCTCCGCAATCTGCGGATCGCCAGGCGCAGCGCCGTGACCCAGCGCGCCGACTGTCAACGCCGGATGAAGGCGATCATCGTCACCGCACCCGACGCGCTCCGCGAACGGTTGCGGGGGCTGTCAGACCGGGAGCTGATCGAGGTATGTGCCGCTGCACGTCCCGACACCACACGCGCCGACGAACCCGAGCAGGCATCGAAGATCGCGCTGCGCGCTCTCGCACGCCGCCACCAGTCGCTGACCGCCGAGATCGCCGAACTCGACGCACTCATCGACCCTCTCGTCGCGGACATCAACCCGCGGCTGCTCGCCCTCAACGGGGTCGGCGCCGATGTCGCCGGGCAACTGCTCGTCACCGCTGGCGAGAACCCCGGCCGGCTCCGTTCCGAAGCCGCATTCGCGATGCTCTGCGGCGTCGCGCCCATCCCCGCCTCATCAGGCAAAACCCACCGACACCGCCTCAACCGCGGCGGCGACCGCCACGCGAACGCCGCGCTCTACCGCATCGTGCTCTGCCGGCTCCGCTGGGATCCCAGAACCCGCGCTTACGCCGCCCGACGCACCACCGAGGGCCTCTCGAAGAAGGACATCATCCGCTGCCTCAAACGCCTCATCGCCCGCGAGATCTACACCGCCCTCACCACTTGACATCCATAGGAGCATCGCACCCGGGCCGAGGCCGGGGCAGGGGCGCGGGCTCACGTCGCGAGTGGCTACTCCAAGTCTTCAGCAGCCAGCGTCTCAGGGAGCTTGTCTCCCTCCTCGAACGGACCGTGAACAAACATGCCGTCCTGCTGAGCGTAGATCCCGGCCGACCCTCCCGTGACGTAGAAGTGGCCTGCTGCCTCACCTTCCAGCATCGACGGTGTAAGGAACAACAGATAACGCTTCCCTTCCTCCAGGTAGGGGAAGGGCGCGACGTCTCCTGGAACACCCAACTGTCACACGATCACAGTGTCTCCGGAAACGGCGGGCGCTTCGGAAAGCGACGAAGCGAGGCTCGGGGGCTCGAAAGAGGTGATGACGGCCGCCGTTGACAGAGTCTCTCGAAACTTCCCATCGATGATGTTCTGGTCATCGATCTCCACCACACCGATGAAGGAGCTGGCGGCCGCAAGCGAGTCGACGCTTTCGAACAGCTCGTGACGTGAACCTTCGTTGTGCGTCACTGGTCCCGATTCCAGGTGACTGTTCCGGTGGCCGTCGGCCACGTGCACCCCGTCGTCGTATATGCGGCCGCAGGGCTGGCCGGTAACACGACAGCCAGAACAATCCCAAGCACTGCCACCATGGCGGCATCGCGTCTATAACCTCGCCTGGCTTTCATCGGCGCACCCCCCGAGCAGCTCCCCGCTCCGGAAGCTGGCACCACTGAGGAACCACCACAAGAGTTCAGTGGTTTGCTCACACAGGCCCTGGTCCACCTTCTTCTCTGCCACACGTGCCTCAGCGCCGCTCGCGCTCCGCGATGCGCCGGTCCCGCTCGGCGATCTCGGCGAGCCGGGCGTTGTACTCCGCCAGCTCGGCGTCGCCGGTGCGGTCGGCGTGCCGGTCGCGGCGGCGCTGCAGCCGGGCATCCGATCGCGACCACTGGATCGCGACCGTGATCGCCAGGATCAACGTGGGGATCTCGCCGATCGACCACGCGATGCCGCCGCCGACGTACTGGTCCTCGTACGGCGTCGGGCCCCAGGTGCGCCCCATGGCGCCGAACCACTCCGCGACCATGAGCCCCTCCTGCATCATGATCGCGATGCCGAAGAAGGCATGCATGGCCATCACCGCGATCAGCGTGATCAGGCGGCCCGGATACGGCAGCCGGTACGGGACCGGGTCGGCGCCGATCAGGCTCATCACGAACAGGTAGCCGGAGAGCAGGAAGTGGATCACCATCCACTCGTGCCCGAGGTGCTCGTATATCGCCCACCGGACGAGGTCGGTGAAGTAGAACGCCCACAGCGACCCGATGAAGATCGCGGCGGCGACGAGCGGCTGCGTGATCACACGCGCGAACGGGGAGTGCACCGCCCACATGATCCACTCCCTGCCGCCGCGGGTGCCGTCCTCGCGCTTGTGGATGGCGCGCAGCGCCAGGGTGATCGGGGCCCCCGCGACGAGGAGCAGCGGGATCGCCATGCTCAGCATCATGTGCCCCAGCATGTGGATGCTGAACAGGTACTCCTGGTAGGCGTTGATCGGGCCGCAGGTGACCCACACCAGCAGGAGCATGCCGAGGGTCCAGAGAACTGTGCGGTGGACCGGCCACCGGTCGCCGCGGCGGTGCAGCCGCCACACGCCGGCGGCGTACAGGAACAGGCCGAAGCCGGCGGCCACCAACCAGAGGATGTCGATGTCCCAGGCGGTGAACCAGCGGTCCAGGGTGAGCTCGGGGGGCAGCGGGGAGCGGGTGAGCCGCTCGGCCGGCGTCTGCGCGGCCGGGGCCTCCTCGCCGACCGGCGGCGGCGTGCGGGCGAGCGCGGCGGCAGCGCCGGAGGCCAGGCCCATCAGGGCGAGCTCGCCGAGGATGAGGGTCCAGAAGGCGCGGCGGGGGCGGGCGGCCGCGCCGCCGCGGGTGCCGCGGGTGCCGCGGGTGCCGTCATCCAGGTGCGGGATGAGCCGCATCCGGTACCACGCGCCGAACAGGCCGAGGCCGGCGAGCAGCGCTGCTTTGGCGAGCAGGATGCCGCCGTACGGGCTCCACAGCTGGCTCCACGTGCCGAGGGCGACGACGCTGCGGGCGATGCCCGACACCGCGACCACCGCGAACGCGGCGAGCGCGATGCTCGAATAGCGGCGGATCAGGGCCGGGAGGTCGATCCGGTCGGCATCCGTCCGGCTCGCGCCCCGGCCGGCATCCGTCCGCGACGATGCGCGACCCGGGGCCGGGCGGAGCACGACGAGCAGGATCACGCCGCCGAGCCACGCCGCCGCGCCGACGGTGTGCAGCAGGATGGCGTTCACAGCGACGGTGTGGCCGGCGAGGTCGCCGGAGTGCCCCTGCGTGGCCATCGGCAGGAGCGCGGCGGCGGCGAGCGCAGCGGTGAGCAGGGTGCCGGTCCAGCCGCGCCAGGCGAACGCCATCACGGTGATCACCGCCCCCATCAGCGTGGTGATCAGCCACGCCTGGCCGAGCGGGATCTCGAGCAGGAAGCTGCCCAACTGCTCGCCGAAGGCGCGGTCGGCGGTGAGGCGAGGGTTGAACGCGGCCATGAAGGTGAGGAAGCCGGAGAGGCCGGATGCCACCGTGAACACGGCGGCGCCTACGGATGCCGTGTCGACGGCGACCTCGAACGGGCGCGTCTGCGTGCGCAGGGCGAACAGCGCCAGGCTGAGCGATCCGAGCATGGCCGCGGCACCGAGGTTGCTGACCAGTTTCGCCGCCGGGAGGCCCCACAGCACGACCGGGCCCGGATCGAGCAGGATCGGGGCGTTCGCTCCGCCGCCGAACAGCAGCGCCGCCACGAGGGCCGCCGCCGAGGCGGCGACGAGGATCGCGAGGCCCGCGACGCGGTAGGGGTTCACCCTCCCAGCCTACGGACCCGGAGGACGCGCGAAGGCCGCCCCCGGAAGGGGACGGCCTTCGTGCGAACTGCGGTCTTACTTGACGGCAGCCTTGAGCTTGGAGCCCGCGGTCACCTTGACGCGCTTGCCGGCCGGGATCTTGATCTCGGCGCCGGTCTGCGGGTTGCGGCCGGTGCGAGCAGCGGTCTCGACCTGCTCGAACGAGATCCAGCCCGGGATCGAGACCTTGCTGCCCTTGGCGACGGCGTCGGAGACGGTGCCGAAGAGCGAGTCGAGGACGCGCGAGACGGTGGCCTGGCTCTCGCCGGTGGCGGAAGCGATGCTCGCGACGAGCTCGGTCTTGGTGATGGACTTGTCAGCCATGTCATCCTCCAGCGACGAAGATCCCGTCGCATCATGTTGGGTCCGAGGGGCGGACGCACCCCGGTGGTCGATCGACCGCTCCGAATGTATCAACGGCACCCCGTGTTTCCGCGTCATTTCAGGGGTTTCGGGCGATTTCTGCGGCGTGTCGCGCCACATCCGCCCCATCTGTCACACCCTTCCCCGCTCAGGCGGCGCGCGTCCCCCGGGCAGGCGGCGCCCCGGCCCCTCCCGGTCGGGAGGCGCCCCCGCCCCTCCCGGGCGGGAGGAGTTCTCACGTTCGGGAGGACGAATCACCGGGAATCCTCCGCCCGAGTGAGAGAACTCCTCCCGACGCGGTGCGCGAGAGCAGGCCGCGCGGACCGCTCGGGCGGGTGATGAGGGATGCCAGCGGGCCCGGAGGCGGCGGATGTCAGCGGGCCCGGAGGCGGCGGATGTCAGCGGGCGAGGTGGAGGCGCTGGGCGATGGCGGCCATGATCACGGCCTGCACGGCGGGCCAGTCGTCGAACAGCTGGGCGTAGCTGATCCGGATCACGTGGTACCCGTGCAGCTTCAGCAGCGCGTCGTGCGTGATGTCGCTGCTGCGCTGGGCACCCACGTGATGGCCGCCGTCGATCTGCACGACCAGGCGCTCGCCGATCAGGCAGTCGACGGGCCGACCCAGAACCCATGCCTGGGGAAGGACCGGGATGCCGAGCCAGCGCAGCCTGCTGAGGAAGATCGTCTCGGTGCCGGCATCCGCGAACGGCTGGGCGTCACGGAGCATCCGTCTCGCATCCGGCGGCAGCGGCGCCCGATCGAGCACGCCCGGATCGACGGCTCCCTTCCGAAGCGCCGACTCCCACACCGCCAGCGCCTCCTCATACGGACGGCAGCGGGCGACGAGGACCAACGCGTTCTCTATCGCGTCCTCGCAGGAATCGGGGTCGCGCGGGAAGAGCGGAGCACTCCAGTGGATGACGCCGCGCGTCACTCGTGCATGCCCGGAGTGCGGAGGCGCGGCGACGTGCGGCTCGCAGGCGTCGAGCACCCACAGTCCGCGCCGCGCGGCGAGGGTCACGCAGCTGAGCACCACGCCGCGCTTCACGGCAGTGACGAGCATCGGATCCGCGCCCGGCAGCGCCACCCAGCCGCGGCGGACGACGATCAACGCCCCGGCCTCACGGGCGCGCCGGAAGGAGTGGGCGCTGACGCCGCGCCGCCGGAGGGTCTGCACACGGGCGATGCCGCCCGCTCGCCGCAGTGCATCGATCGGATCCATGCGGCGATCCTGCGGCACCGGCGAGCGGCCCGAACCGCCGGAACCCGGCCGCTGTGGACAGTCCGCTCCGGCATCCGTTCCGTGCAGGACGAGCGCAAGGGGCGGGGCGGATGCCGGGGCATGCAGAAGGGCGGGGATCCGAAGATCCCCGCCCCTACCCTTCGACGCGCTCAGGGTCCCTTCGACGCGCTCAGGGTGCGATGCTCACCAGCTCGACTTGGTCACGCCGGGCAGCTCGCCGCGGTGCGCCATGTCACGGAAGCGGACACGCGAGATGCCGAACTTCGTGAGGACACCGCGCGGGCGGCCGTCGATGACGTCGCGCGAACGCAGGCGCACCGGCGAGGCGTTGCGCGGCAGCTTCTGCAGGCCGACGCGAGCGGCCTCGCGCTGCTCGTCGGTCGCGTTCGGGTCGACCAGGGTCTTCTTCAGCTCGGCGCGACGCTCGGCGTAACGGGCGACGACAGCCTCGCGCTGCTTGTTGCGGGCGATCTTGCTCTTCTTCGCCATGATTAACGCTCCTCGCGGAATTCGACGTGCTTGCGGACGACCGGGTCGTACTTCTTCAGCACGAGACGGTCCGGGGTGTTGCGGCGGTTCTTCTTGGTCACGTAGGTGTAACCGGTGCCCGCCGTCGAGCGCAGCTTGATGATCGGACGAACGTCCTGAGCCTTCTTCGCCATCAGAGCTTCACACCCTTCGCAAGCAGATCCTTCACGACGTTGTCGATGCCGCGGACGTCGATCACCTTCATGCCCTTGGCGGACACGTTGAGGGTGACCTTACGACCGAGGGTCGGCACGTAGTAGGTCTTCTTCTGCACGTTCGGGTCGAAGCGGCGCTTCGTCCGGCGGTGCGAGTGCGAGATGTTGTGACCGAAGCCGGGAACAGCACCGGTCACCTGGCACACTGCTGCCATGTCGGTGACTCCTTCACTACCGTGAGGCCGGACGGCCCCACCCAAGATCCCTTGTCTGCCCCTTCGACAGGCTCAGGGACCGGCATCGGGCCGATCGAGCATGAAGGAGGGACGAACTGCGCACCAGGAGAGTGCGCAGACGAAGAGCAATCCTAGCACGGATCACTTCTCGGCCCCTGCCACCATCCCCTTGATGAAGTAGCGCTGCAGCAGGAGGTAGACCACCAGCACCGGCAGCACGGAGAGGAGGGATGCCGCGGCCGCGGCCCCGAGGTCGCTGGACGAGGTCGCGAAGAACGTCCCGATCGCCGGTGCGATGGTGCGCATCTCGGGGCTGCGCATGAGATAGACGCTGATGGCGTACTCGTTCCACACCGCCACACCGGTGAGGATCACCACGGTCGCGGTAACCGGCTTGAGCATCGGGAACACGATGCGGAACAGCAGCTGCACCGCATTCGCCCCGTCGACGGATGCCGCCTCCTCGATCGACAGCGGCAGGCCGCGCATGAACGAGGCGTACAGGAAGATCGCCAGCGGCAACTGCATCGCCACCATCACCAGGATGGTGCCCCAGAACGTGTTCACCGCCTTCAACTGGTTCATCATCGAGTACAGCGGCACGAGGATGGACAGCGGCGGCACCATGATCAGCCCGACGATGCCGGCGAAGACGAGCCGGTTCCCCCGCGTGGGGCGGCGCGCCAGCGGGTAGGCGGCGAGCGCCCCGAGCAGGCACACCAGCACGGTTGTGCTCCCGGTCACGATCGCGCTGTTCCCGATCGCGCGCAGGATGTGCCCCTCCTCGACAGCGGTGGCGAAGTTCTGCCAGTGCCACGCCCCGATCGGGAACGCCCACTGCGAGGACAGGTCGCTGCGCGCCTTCAGCGCCGAGGTCACCGTGATGTAGAACGGCAGCAGCTGCAGCAGCACGGCCAGGAGCACGCCTCCGCCGATGGCGAGCCGCGCGCCCCAGGAGGCGGATGCCCGGGGCGCGCTCACAGCAGCTCCAGGCGCCGGCGGTTCAGCACGGTGTTCAGCACGAGGGTGAACACCGCGATCATCAGGAACAGCACGACGCCCATCGCGGAGGCGTAGCCGGCGCTCTGGTTGTCGAAGTACATCTTCGCGATCAGAGTCGACACCGAATTCGTCGCGTACCCCGGCCCGCCGCCGGTGAGCACCTGGATGACGTCGAACAGCTTCAGGCCGCCGATGAGGTTGAGCACGATGCTGGTCGCGAAAGCCGGCTGCAGCATCGGCACGGTGATGCGCAGGAAGGACTGGATGCTGCTCGCGCCGTCGATCCGCGCGGCTTCGAAGTACATCGTCGGGATGGACTGCAGCCCGGCCAGGTAGATCACCATCGAGACGCCGACGAACTGCAGCGAGTTGACCGCGACGATGAGCGCGATGGCCGTGCCGACCTCGCTGAGCCAGGCGGTGCGCTGCCCGCCGAGGGCGATCACGAGGTCGTTCAGCCCGCCGGAGTTGTACGCGAAGAACAGGTAGTACATCGTGCCCATCACCACCGGCGAGACGAGCACGGGCAGGTAGATGATCGCGCGGGCGAGGTTGCGCCCGCGCACCGCGCGGTCCAGCGCGAGCGCGAGCGCGAGGCCGATCACCTGCTGCACGAGCGTCGACCCGAAGCCGTAGATGAAGGTGTTGCCGAGGGCGGTGCGGAAGTTCGGGTCCTCGAACAGCCGCAGGTAGTTCGCCGCGCCGACCAGGTCGCGCGCCGCGCTGTACCCGTTCCAGTCGGTCAGCGACAGCAGCACGCCGTTCAGGAGCGGCCACAGCATGAACAGGCCGAGCACGGCGAGCGCGGGCAGGTAGAGCAGGTTCAGCCCCCGACCAGCGAAACGGGGGACCGCCCCCCTGGTCCCCCGTTCGCCCTTCGGCACCGTCACCGCGGTGGTCGCCGTCATTGCAGCGAGTCGAAACTCGACTTCATCTGCGCGACTGCATCCGCCGGGGTCATCTGGCCCGTGATGACGCCATCCGTGGTCGACACCATGGTGTCCCAGATCCCGTTGGGCAGGTACACGCGATCGAAGTACGGCTTCAGAGGCACCTCCCCCGGTGCGACGAAGGTCTCGTAGCTCTCGGTCAGCACGCCCAGGTCGCTCTCGGCGTTCGTCAGGCCGGGGATGCCGCCGATGGACGCGGCCAGCACCCCGAGGTTCTCCGGCTCGGCGAGGAAGGCGAGGTAGTCGAGGGCCTGCTCCTTGTCCGGCGAGTCCTTCGCGACCCCGTACGCGCGGCCCTCGCCGCCGACCAGGAACGGCTGCCCGGTCTGCGACGGGATGGGCATGTACGCGATGCGCGCAACCGGGTTGAACTCCAGCGCGGTGGCGACGAGGTAGTTCTGCACGAAGATGAACGCCGTCTTCCCCTCCGCGAGCGACCGCCCGAGGTCGTCCATGGTCGCGGACGAGTAGTCCGGGTTGAAGTACCCGTTCTGCCGCCAGGTGTCGATCATCTCCATGATCCGGGTGTACCCGGCCTCGTCGAAGGTGCCGTCCTTGAACCCTTCGAACGCCTCCTCGCTGAAGTCACCCGAGCCGATGAAGTCGGTGATGTTGCCGGCGAACCAGCTGTCCTTGCCGGAGGAGGAGATCGGGATGACCCCGGCATCCTTCAGCTTCTGCAGGGCCGCTCCGAACGCGTCCCAGTCGGTGAGGGACGCCGGGTCGATGCCCGCGGACTCCAGCACCTCGGCGTTGTAGACGATGCCCGCCACGTCGGTCTCGATCGGCAGGGCGTAGAACCGGCCGTCCTCGTCCTTCATGGCCGGTGCGAGCGCCTCGTTGAAGTTCTCCGCCCAGGGCTGGCCGTCCAGCGGCTCGAGGAACTCCGCGTAGCGCAGCAGCGACCACCCGTGCGTGGCCCAGATGTCCGGCACGTCGCCCGAGGCGAGGCGCACCTTGACGTCGGCCTCGTAGGTGTCGGTGGAGGGCACCAGGTCGATGGCCACCCCGGGGTGCTCCTCGAGGTACCGGTCGGTGATCTCCTGCAGCACGTCGAGGGACGGATCGGTCGAGCCGAAGTTCGTCTGCACCTCGAGCGAGACCTCGTCGCCGCCGGAACCTCCCCCCGTGCAGGCGGTGAGCGCCAGTCCGGTGACGGAGATCAGCGCCAGGGCGGCGACGGGATGCTTCATGATGCGTACCTCTCGTCCTTCGACTTCATTGTCCTCGACATCCGGAGATGCGGCGACGCTCGGTTCGTGATATGTTACCCGCGTAGATCGCTGGGGGAAAAGATCCCGGAACCTTTTCGAGGGGGGCTAGGTTCCGGGATCACCCGCCTTGTTGACACCGGTAGACCTCGGTGGAAGACTTCCACGCATGGCGTTCACACTGGGGATGGTCGGCGCAGGCCAGTTCGCCGGTCAGTTCGCCACACTCTTCCATCATCATCCGGGTGTCTCCGCCGTGCACGTCACGGACGTCATCCGCTCCCGCGCCGACGACCTCGTCGCCAGCGCCGGGCTGGCCGGCACCTTCGACAGCTTCGAGGACATGCTGGCCTCGCCGATCGACGCCGTCGCGATCTTCACCCAGCGGTGGACGCACGGCCCGCTCGTGGTGCAGGCGCTGCGCGCCGGGAAGCACGTGTACTCGGCGGTGCCGATGGCGGTGTCGGCGGAGGAGATCGCAGCGATCATCGAGGCGGTGCGGGAGACCGGGCTGACCTACATGATGGGCGAGACCAGCTACTACAACCCGGCCACGGTGTTCGCCCGCGCCAAGCTCGCCGAGGGCGCGTTCGGGCGCCTCTTCTACGGCGAAGGCGACTACGTCCACGACATGGATCTCGGCTTCTACGAGGCATATCAGTATTCCGGTGGCGAGGACTGGCGGTCGACCGCGAGCTACCCGCCGCTGCTGTACCCGACGCACTCGATCGGCGGGGTGCTCGGCGCCTGGCCTACCCACGCCACCGCGGTGTCGGCGATCGGCGTGGTCGACGAGCGCGGCGACGGCGTCTTCGACCGCGACGTCAGCCAGTTCGACAACGACTTCTCCAACGCCACCGCCCTGTTCGAGCTGGCCGGCGGCGGCTCGATGCGGATCAACGAGTTCCGCCGCGTCGGCTACCCCACGCACCTGCGCGAATCGCGGTTCCGCTGGTTCGGCACGGAGGGCTCGTTCGAGCAGCTCGCCCGCACCACGGTGTGGCAGACCAGGGAGGGGGTGGAGGACATCTCGCACCTGATCGACACCCACGCCTCGGCATCCGTCGACGACCCGTCGCTCGCGCACGTGGCACCCGCGCTGCGCGAGGCGTTCGTGTCCGGCTACGCCGCGATCCACGACCGCGAGCGCATCCCCGAGGAGCTGCGCCGCCTGCCGAACGGGCACGAGGGCAGCCACCACTTCCTCGTCGACGACTTCGTGCGCGCGGTCACCGACGGCACTCTGCCGCCCGTGAACGCCTGGCAGGCGGCCCGCTTCACGCTCCCCGGCGTGATCGCGCACGAGTCCGCGCGCCGCGGCGGGGAGCGGCTGCGCATCCCGGACATGGGGGACGCGGATGCCGGGTGAGCGCCGAGCGCGCTCGGTGACGCGCGCGGACGTGGCCCGCTACGCGGGCGTGAGCACCGCCGTCGTCAGCTACGTGCTCAATGACGGCCCGAAGCCGGTCGCACCGCTCACCCGGGAGCGGGTGCTCGACGCGGTGCGCGTGCTCGGGTACCGGCCGAATGCGGCCGCGCGGGCGCTGTCGATGGGATCGGCCGACATGTTCGGCCTGCTCGTGCACGACAACCGGAACCCGTTCTTCGCCGAGCTCTGCCACGCCCTGGACAAGGCGAGCGCCGACCAGGGCCGGTCGCTGCTGATCGTGAACTCCGACCGCGACCAGGCCGACCCGGGCGAGCAGATCCGCGAGCTCGCCGCGCGTCAGGTGGACGCGCTCCTGATCGCCACCGTGCTCACCGCCGGGGAGCAGGCGCTCGTGGCGTCGCTGAACATTCCGACGGTGATGATCGGGCAGTTCGGCGAGACCGAGGGGCTCGCCGGGGTCGGCGTGGACTTCTGCCGGGGCGCGCGCGAGGTCGTCGAGCATCTGATCGGGCACGGCTACCAGGACATCGCGTTCGTCGGCAGCGCCGCCCGCTACGACGAGCGCGAGCGCGGCTGGTCGGAGGCGCTGTCGGCCGCGCGCCTGCCGCTGGGCCCGCTCATCCACACTCCGTTCACGTA
Source organism: Microbacterium sp. EF45047 (assembly GCF_028472845.1). Taxonomy (NCBI): domain Bacteria; kingdom Bacillati; phylum Actinomycetota; class Actinomycetes; order Micrococcales; family Microbacteriaceae; genus Microbacterium; species Microbacterium sp. EF45047. Next base: position 2,479,665 of record NZ_CP069429.1, read on the forward strand.
CCAGGGCGGCTACGAGGCCGGCGTGCGGCTCGCGAACGCCGAGCGGATGCCGCGGGGCGTGCTGGCCGCATCCGATCAGATCGCGATCGGGATGCTCACCGCGCTGCACGAGCACGGCGTGCGGGTGCCGGAGGACATCGCAGTGGCCTCCTTCGACGGCACCGTCCCCGCCGACTTCGTCTGGCCGCGGCTCACCACCGCCGTGCAGCCGCTCGCCGAGATGGCGGAGACGGCGATCGCAGCGCTGGTGAACCCGGACCCGGAGCGGCGCTTCCACGAGCTGACCACGCGCCTGCGGGTGCGGGAGTCCTGCGGCTGCACCTCGGCATCCGGGAGCTGACACCGGGCCGTGTGCGGGGTGCGCGCGTGCGCGCCGGCCTCCGCGCCGCGGGCCCGGCTCAGCCGGCGGATGCCGCGGCGGCCGCCCCACGGCCCCAGCGGAACGGCGAGACCGTCGGGTCGCCCGGGATCCAGAACCGCCATGGGAACGCCTGGGTGCCGGCGTGGCCGGCGACGCCGACCCGCGGGCCGGTCGCGACATCGGGGAGCGGGTCGCCGAGCCACAGCTCCGCCGTCGCGCCGTGCAGCGGCATGCCCGTGACGGCGTCGATGCCGTCGTGGCGCGGATGCCGCAGCCCCGACACCTGGCCGAGCCGGCCGGGCCCGCGGGCGAGGTCGCGGCCGGTGCGGCCGGAGCGGGCCGCCGCGGCATCCGTCCCGCCGACGACTTCGGCGGCGCGCAGCAGCACCCCGCCGGCGACCCCGTCCGGGGCGCAGACCACGTTGACGCAGGAGTGGATGCCGTGGCTGAGATAGATGTACAGGTGCCCCGGCTCGCCCCACATGGTGGCGTTGCGGGCGGTACGGCCCATGCGGGCGTGCGAGCCGGGGTCGGGCTGATCGCCGGTGCCGCGGCCGTGATAGGCCTCCACCTCGGTGAGCCGCAGCCGCACCTGGGCGCCGTCGACGACGGTGCGCAGCTCGCCGCCGAGGAGCCGCGGGGCGACCTCGAGCGGCAGGCCGAGGAGGTCGTCGCGGCCGGCGCGACGCAGGGTCGCGCTCACGGGCGCGGCGCCACCCGGCACCACGAGATGTCGAAGCCGTTCAGCGTCGGCAGCTCCTGCTCCCCGGCCAGGTCGATCAGCCGGGTGTGCAGGGTCGTCGGCAGCGGGAGCAGCAGGTCGTCGTAGGGGTTGGTCGGCAGGTCGGGCGCGACGACGACGCCGGCGTACTGGCCGCTCGGCGAGGCGCACGCCTGCAGGATGGCATCCGTCCCGCTCACCTCGGCGATCGGCGCGGCGCGGCCGTCGGCGTCGACCCGGATCACCGCCTGCCCCGTGGGCATGCCGCTGTCGTCGCGCTGCACGACGTGACGCAGCGTGCCGCCCGGGTAGGGGACGATCGTGGTGGGGCGGCCGTAGTCGGGGTCGGTCGGGGCGAGCGGCTGCTCACTGCCGTCGAGGAGGTTCAGCTCGACGAGCGAGGCATCCGTGCGCTCCACGATCGCGGTGTAGGTGCCGCGGCTGATGCCGAGGATGCTCGCGGCGAGGCCGAGCGGCTTGACGCCCTCGTCCGAGGTCGGGTCCTCGACGGCGAGGGCGCCGTCGAAGTCGATGAACAGGAGGGAGGACGAGTCGGGCACGAACTCCCAGTCGGCGACGCTGGCCTCCGCGCCGCCGACCTCGACGATGCGCGGGGCGCCGGTGCCGCTGAGCGGCTGGGTGACGAGGATGCTGGCGCGGCCGGAGGTGTCGGTGAGCTCGCGGTCGGAGTAGCTGTAGCCGACGAGGCCGCCGCGGTCGGAGACCTGCACCGAGGAGACGTGGCCCTCCCCGGGCAGCTCCAGCTCGCGCTGGCCGGATCCGTCGCGGTCCATCACCAGCAGCCGGGAGCCGTCCTCCTCCTCGACCGCGACCACGAGAGCGTCGGGGGTGCTGCGGAAGTCGCTGATCCGCGGGTGCGCGAACACCGGCACGCCCTTCTCGCCGGTGAGGTCGGTGCTGAAGATGCGGTCCTCGCCGTCCGCGGAGCGCTGCAGCAGGAAGATCTGCGCGGCCGGGGTGCGGAAGCTCGTGGCGAGGTCGGCGGCCGGGCCGCCGCCGGCGGCGGTGACGTCGGAGACCCGCACGGTGTAGTCGGTGGCGTCGTCGAGCGGGGCGGTGAAGCGGATGCCGATGCTGCGCCCGGCCGCGTCGACGGTGAAGGGGGCGGCGGGCTCGACGGTGACCTGCTCGGGATCGACCTCGGCGAGCGCCTGGTTCGCGGTGAGGATGACCCGGCTGCCGGAGGTCTCGATCGCCTCGGCGGGTGAGGCCTGGACGTCGCTCAGCCGCGGTCCCTGCACCAGGCTGACGACGCCCAGCACCCCGACCACGAGGGCGAGGATGCCGAGGACGGCGAGGAGCGTCAGCGGGAAGCGGCGGCTCGCCCCACGAGACGAAACGCTCCGACCGGCGGAACGCGTTTCGTCTCGCTCCGCTACGCGGTGCTCGCTCAACGACCGGGATGGGACGGCGTCCTGCTCGCCGGAAGGTGCGGACGCTGAGCCCGTCGAAGCGTCCGCCGCGGGGCGGGGATCCGCCGCGGGGGGCGTTTCGTCTCGCTCGCCTTCGGCGTGCTCGCTCAACGACCGGGAGCCGTCGGCGTGCTCAGTCGACGACTGGGAAGCACGGAGGGCGCGGAGCTGGGCGCGGGTGAGGGGCCGGTCGCCGTCAGTACTCATACGGGTCCTTCGGCTCGTCGACCTTCGTCACCGAGGCCGGCTCGATCCGCAGGGTGCCGTCCCCGTCGGCGCGCACGGTGCCGGTGACCTCGATCCAGTCGCCGGTCGCGAGGCTGCCGGCGTCCTCCGGCTCGGCGAGCGGGACGGATGCGGGCTGCGCGTCGATCACGCAGTGGGTGATCACCATGCGCGTGAGGTTCAGGCCCCCGGCATCCGACGGCGTGACGAAACCGGTGAGCGTCACGGTCGAGCCGTCGTACGCCTCCGGCCGCGTGGCCGTGGCGAACACGCTCGACCACTCGCCCACCCCGAACGTGGTGGTGTCGGCGATCCCGAGCGAGACGTCGTCGGCGCCGGCGAACAGGGTCGTGCGCTCCCCCGCGCGGGACATCGCGAGCTCGGCCGACAGCGACGCCGGCGGCAGCACCAGGGCCGCCAGCACGGTGCCGGTCGCGATGACCCCGCCGCTGATGACCGCCGCGGTCGCGAGGGTGCGGCGGGCGCCGGCATCCGTCCCGTGCTCGTGCGCGTGATCGTGCGCGTGGTGCTCCTCGGCGCCCAGCGGCAGCGTGCACGACCACACCGCGACGCCGAGCGTGACCACGGCCGCGGCGCACGCGAACCAGACCGTCTCCGGGCTGATGTAGAGCGTCAGCCGCCCGGTGACGCCGAGGACGATGGTCACCACGGCGATGACGGCGGCGAGGCCGACGCCGAGCCAGCGGTTCAGGAGGGCGCGGTTGCGCTCGGAGAGGCGCTCAGACAAGGACGTTCACCCCGATCCCGATGGCGCAGGCGGCGAGCACGACGACGCCGACGATCCCCGCCAGCACCCGGCCGGTGAAGGTGGTGCGCAGCAGGGCGAGCATCTTCACGTCGACGAGGGGTCCGACCAGCAGGAACGCGATGATCGCCCCGGCGGAGAAGGTGGAGGCGAACGACAGCGCGAAGAACGCGTCCACGTTGGAGCAGATCGCCACGGTCATCGCGAGGGCGACCATGGCGACGATGGACAGCACCGGGTTCGCCCCGATCGCGAGCAGCACGTCGCGGGGCACCAGCACCTGCACCGCGCCGGCCAGCGCCGAGCCGATCACCAGCGCCGGCATCACGGCGCGCAGCTCGACGAGGAACTGGGTCAGGCTGCGGTGCACCGGGCTGCCGGGCTCATGCGTGACGAGCTCGCAGGTGTCCACGAACCGTGCGGTCAGCATCGCCTGCGGGTCCGGATGCCGGCTGTAGATCCACCCGATGAGGTTGGCGATCGCGTAACCGCCGAGGAGGCGCGCGACCAGGATGCCGCCGTCCCAGCCGAACGCGGCGTGGGTGGTGAGGATCACGATCGGGTTCACGATCGGCGCGGCGATGAGGAAGGTGAGCGCGTCGGACGGACCGAGACCGCGCATCATCAGGCCGCGGGCGAACGGCACGTTGCCGCACTCGCAGACCGGGACGACCATGCCGAGCGCGGACAGCACGGCCCGGCGGCCCCAGGGATTCCAGGGAAGCCAGCGCTGCAGGGCATCCGCCGGCAGCCACACCTGCACCACGATCGACAGCACGACGCCCAGGATCACCCAGGGCAGCGCCTCGATGAGGACGCTGAGCGTGAGCGTGAGCCCGTCCTGCATCCGCGTCGGCAGGCCGGCCGGGAACAGCGCGGGCGCGAACACGTCGATGAGGAGCAGCACGGCCAGGATGCCCAGGCCGATGCCCGCGCCCGCCCAGGGCGAGACGCGCCGCGGCGGCCGGGTCGCCGGGCGAGCCGGAACGGCGGTGTGCGTCACTCGCCCGCCCCGCCGTCGCGCACGCGTGCCGCTGAGCACGAGGCGCACAGGCCGAAGATGTCGACGACGTGCTCGGCGTCGCGGAAGCCGTGCTGCGACGCGGTGCGCTGCGCCCACTGCTCGACGTCCTTCGCCTCGATCTCGACCGTCAGCCCGCAGGAGCGGCAGATCACGTGGTGGTGATGACCCTGCGTGGTGCAGGCGCGGTAGAGCGCCTCGCCCTCCGGGCTCTGCAGCGAGTCGGCGTCGCCGGATGCCGCGAGCCCGGCGAGCGCACGGTAGACCGTGGCCAGCCCGATGCCGGTGTTTGCCTCGCGCAGGGTCGCATGCAGGGCCTGCGCGCTCACGAACCCGCGCGCGTCCGCGAGCGCGTCACGCACTCGTTCGCGCTGCCAGGTGTTCCGCTGAGCCATACAGCCGAGTCTAGGCGGCGCCGCTCCGCCCCGGCTGGGAGCTCCACCCGCCGGAGGCGTCAGGGCGTCGGTTCCAGGACCCCGTCGGGCTCCGCGGCCGCCTCGGATGCCGGGGCATCCGTTTCCTCGGCCGACGGCGCGGCATCATCCGTCCCCGATGCCCCGAGCAGCACACCCTCCGGGCGGATGAGCTCGCGCACCTCGGCCATGAAGCTGGTGAGCTGCTGCTGCTGCCAGCGCAGCTGACGGGTGCGGTCCTCCGCATCGCGCAGCACGCCGGTCGCGTGCGCGGTGACCGTCTCGACGATCTTCTGCGCCTTGACCCGGGCGCGGTCGAGGATCTCGCGCGCCTTCACCTGGGCGTCCGCCTCGATCGCCTGCGCCTGCGAGCGCATCAGCCGCTCGTAGTCCTCCGCCTTCGCGGAGATCCGCTGGGCGTGCTCGAGGGAGGCCTGCACCTGCTCGTTGGCGTCCGCGGTGATCCGCTCGGCGTGCGCGACGGCCTGGTTGTGCAGCACCAGGAACTCCTGCTGCGCGTCGTCCTGCCGGCGGGTCAGCGTCTCCTCGAACTCGAGCACGCGGGCGTTCATCTCGCGCACCTCGCGCTCGGCGGCGGCGCGCAGGTCGGTGGTCTCGCGCGTGACCATCGCGCGCAGCGCGGCGGCGCCCTTCTCGGCCTCGGTGCGGATCGTCGCCGCCTCCTGCTCGGCCTGCGCCACCTTCTCGGCGGCGTGCGCCGCCTCGCGCTCGATGCGCGCCTGATGGGCGGTGTACTCCGTCTCGATCTTCAGGCGCACCTGGTCGGCGTCGTGCTGGGCCTGCGCGGTGATGCGCGCGACGTCCGCATCCAGCTCGGCGCGCTTGGCCTCGGCCTCCTCGCGGGCGGCCTGCAGCAGCCGCTCGGCCTGGGTGGCGGCGTTGTGGATGAGCACGCTGGCCTGTTCTTCTGCGACGCGCAGCACGGCCTCGAACTGGGCCCGGCTCTGCGGCTCGTCACCGCTCGCGCCACGCGTGCCCTCGGCCAGTTCGGATGCCAGGGTGCTCACCTGCTGCGCGGCATCCTCGGCCTGCGCCCTCGCCGCAGCGAGCTCCTCCTCGAGCCGGGCGACGCGCTCCTCGCTGTCGGCCCGGAGCGTCTGCAACTCGGTCTCGGACTCGGCGCGCACCCGGTCCAGCTCGGCGCGGTGCCGCTCCTCCACGGATGCCAGATCGGCGGTCACCCGGCGCAGCTGGTCGCGGAGCGTGGCGATCGCGGCATCCACCTCCGCCTTGTCGTACCCGCGGAACGCCTGCGTGAACGAGGAGTGCTCCTTGGGCGCCGTCGTCAGCAGCTGATCGAAGAAGTCGCCGTTCTGGGCGTCATCGGACTCGTGCGTCTCGCTCACCTGTCGTGCCTTTCTGAAGTCGCCTGCCCCCCGGCATCCATGATGTCACCTCGCGTCAGCCGCGACGGACGCGTTGGCGTCCCCGCTGCACCAGCCAGCATCCGCCGTAGATGAGGAAGGAGATCGTGGTGATGTAGGGGCTCACCGGCAGGGTGCCCGCAAGCGCCAGCAGGATGCCGCCGACGGCGGAGACGAACCCGAACAGCGCGGCCAGCAGCGGCACCGCGACCGGGCCGGCACTCACGCGCATCGCGGCGGCCGCCGGAGTGACCAGCAGCGCCATCACGAGCAGCGCGCCGATGATGTGCACGCTGACCGCGACGATCAGGCCGAGGATCACCATGAACGCCAGGCTGACCACGCGGGTCGGCACGCCGCGGGCGGCCGCGGACTCCGGATCCAGCGAGTCGAAGCGGAGCGGATGCCACATCAGCAGCAGCCCGGCCAGCACGGCCACGCTGATGCCGATCAGCCAGCCGAGGTCGGGGCTGGACACCGACACGATCTGGCCGGTGAGCAGGCCGAAGCGGTTCGCACTGCGCCCCTCGTACAGCGACAGGAACAGGATGCCCAGACCCAGACCGAACGGCATCAAAACCCCGACGACCGAGTTGCGGTCGCGGGCCTTGGCGCCGAGCACGCCGATGAGGATCGCGGCGACGAGCGCGCCGCCGAGGGAGCCGGCCACGACGCTGCCGCCGAACAGCAGGGCTGCCGCGGCGCCCGCGAAGGACAGCTCGCTGACCCCGTGCACCGCGAAGGCCAGGTCGCGCTGCATGACGAACACGCCGACCAGGCCGCCGACCACGCCGAGGACGGCACCGGCGATGAGCGAGTTCGCCAGGAGCGCCAGGAGCGCGCCGTAGTCCTGGAAGGAGAACACGTCGCTCCAGTCCACGAGCGGGGTCACGCCTCGGCCCCCTCGTGCTCGTGGTGGGTGTCGGCGTCGGGGATGCCGACGACGACCAGCCGGCCGCCGGCGCGCAGCACGAACACCGGGGTGCCGTACAGGTCGGTGAGCACGTGGCTCTGCAGCACCTCGTCGGGCGTGCCGAGCACGAACCGGCCGCCGGCGATGTAGAGGATGCGGTCGACGCGGTCGAGGATCGGGTTGATGTCGTGCGTGACGAACAGCACCGCCGCGTCGCGCTCGCGCCGCTGCCGGTCGATGATGCCGGTCACGCCGCGCTGGTTGGCGAGGTCGAGGTTCGACAGCGGCTCGTCGCAGAGCAGCAGCGCCGGGTCGCCGGCGAGGGCCTGGCCGACGCGGAGCCGCTGCTGCTCGCCGCCGGAGAGCAGGCCGACCCGCCGTTCCGCGTAGTGCGCGGCGCCGACGCCCGCCAGCAGGGCGTCCACGCGCGCGCGGTCACCGCGGCGCGGGATCGGCAGCCCGAACCGGGTGCCGTTCACGCCGAGCGCGACCAGGTCGCGGGCGCGCATGGCGGTATCGGCCGGCAGCGGACGCTGCTGCGGGATGTAGCCGATGCGCGGGTTGCCGCGGTGGACCGGGGCGCCGCCGACGCGGATGCTGCCCCCGGAGAGCGGCTGCAGGCCCAGGATGCTGCGCAGCAGCGTGGTCTTCCCGGAGCCGGAGGGACCGAGCACGGCGAGGAACTCGCCCGGATGCACGTCGAGGTCCAGGCCCGACCAGAGCTCGCGGTCGCCGCGGTGGAGGGCCGCGCCACGGATCTCCAGGACGGGACGCCCCGACACGGGCGCCGCGCCGCCGCTCACTGGGAGAGCGCGGCGGCGAGGTCGTCGATCGCGGCGCGCATCCACTCAGCGTACGACTGTTCGGGCTCGAGCAGTTCCGTGAACGCGACGACGGGGATGCCGGCCTTCTCGGCGGCCGCCTCGACCCGCTCGGTCTCGGCGCCACCGGTCTGGGCGTTGGTCAGCACGGCGGCCACCTGCCCGCCCTCGACGACGGCGAGGGCGTCGAGCAGCGTGGCCGGGGCGACGTCGCTGCCCTCCTCGACCGCCTCGTCGAAGCCCTCGGGGGTGGCGTTCTCGAGCCCGGCGGACGCGGCCAGGTAGCCGGCCAGCGGCTCGGTGAGGAACACCGGCGTGCCTTCGTGCTGTCCGTGCAGGGTGTCGAGCTCGGCCTCGAGGTCCTCCAGCTCGGCGACGAGCTCCTCCGCGTTGGCGGCGAACTCCTTCTCACCCTCCGGGTCGAGCTCGGTCAGGTCCGCGGCGATCTGCTCCACGACGTGGACCATGGTGTGCACGTCGAACCAGACGTGCTCGTTGAAGCCCTCGATGTGGTCGTGGCCCTCGTGGCCGTGCTCGTCGGCGTGCTCGTCCTCGGCCGGCGCTTCGGTGTCCGCCGGGGCGTCCGTTTCGGCGGCGTCGGTTTCGGCTGGGGCGTCGGCGTGCTCGCCGTCGCTGTGCTCCTCGTGGTCGTGCTCGTCGGTGCCGTGCTCCTCCGCGCCGGGGAAGTCGTGGGAGAACTCGGCCGCGGTGATGACCGGGGCATCCGACCCCTCGCGCAGCTCCTCGAGGAAGCCGTCGTAGCCGCCGCCGTTCTCGATGAGGAGGTCCGCGCCCTGCACGGTGAGGCGGTCGCGGGCGGTCGGCTCGTAGGAGTGCGGATCCTTCGTCGCCGAGGCGATCAGCGAGGTGACCTCGACCCGGTCGCCGCCGATCTGTGCGACGAGGTCGCCGTACACGTTGGTGGAGGCGACGACCTGGACGGCATCGCCGCCGGCCGCCCCGTTCGCCGACGTGGAGCACCCCGTGAGCGCGAGAGCGGCGACGGATGCGGCGGCGAGGGTGACGGCAGACTTCTTCATACCGCCCAGCCTACCTGCTAATGAGAACCATTATCATACCGGCCGCCCGCCCTTCCCACCGCCCTCCCACCGCCCCGCTCCCCCGGGCGTCTGTTTGTGCCGTTCTGCTGCTTCAGCGGCCCGCCACACCCCTCCCCGATGCGGAAAGCTCCCGGCGATCACGGGGCCGCTCCCCGCCAGAAGGAAAACGCATCGCACTGCCCACCGGGGGATGCGGGAAGCTCCCCGCGACCGCAAAGACCCCGCGACCGCGCAGACGCGCGCGGCGAGCCGCCCCGCCGCGATGCTCCTATGGATGTCAAGTGGTGAGGGCGGTGTAGATCTCGCGGGCGATGAGGCGTTTGAGGCAGCGGATGATGTCCTTCTTCGAGAGGCCCTCGGTGGTGCGTCGGGCGGCGTAAGCGCGGGTTCTGGGATCCCAGCGGAGCCGGCAGAGCACGATGCGGTAGAGCGCGGCGTTCGCGTGGCGGTCGCCGCCGCGGTTGAGGCGGTGTCGGTGGGTTTTGCCTGATGAGGCGGGGATGGGCGCGACGCCGCAGAGCATCGCGAATGCGGCTTCGGAACGGAGCCGGCCGGGGTTCTCGCCAGCGGTGACGAGCAGTTGCCCGGCGACATCGGCGCCGACCCCGTTGAGGGCGAGCAGCCGCGGGTTGATGTCCGCGACGAGAGGGTCGATGAGTGCGTCGAGTTCGGCGATCTCGGCGGTCAGCGACTGGTGGCGGCGTGCGAGAGCGCGCAGCGCGATCTTCGATGCCTGCTCGGGTTCGTCGGCGCGTGTGGTGTCGGGACGTGCAGCGGCACATACCTCGATCAGCTCCCGGTCTGACAGCCCCCGCAACCGTTCGCGGAGCGCGTCGGGTGCGGTGACGATGATCGCCTTCATCCGGCGTTGACAGTCGGCGCGCTGGGTCACGGCGCTGCGCCTGGCGATCCGCAGATTGCGGAGCGCTTCCACCTTCCCTGCTCGGTCCTTCGGGATCCCCGATCGTGTGCCTGCCAACGCTGCCCGGGCGGCAGCTTCCGCGTCCAGCGGGTCGGACTTACCGGCAAAGCGCCGCGACTTCCGGTCCGGTCGGTCCACTTCCCGCAGCTCGACACCCGCAGCGCGCAGGTGACGGGCAAGACCGGCACCGTATGCGCCGGTGCCCTCGATCCCCGCGATCACGAGCACACCGAACGCACACGCCCAACTCAGCAACGCGGCATAACCGGAACGATTCGCGGGGAACTGCGCGCTCCCGAGCAGCCGGCCGGTGGTGTCGATGACCGCCGCGGTGTGGGAATCGCCATGCGTGTCGATACCCGCCACGATCATGACCTGGTCCTGCTGCTCTTCTCGTGCGATGGTGGTCATCGCCGTCCCTTCCTCTCAACTCTCCGATCGGACGGCACGCACCATCCGAGAGCGAGCGGACAAGACAGTGATGGGTGCCTGCTGGCACAGGCTCCTATGAGGTCACAACCCTCGCACGGTGAGTGCATGGCAGCCCCGCAGCGATCGAACGACAGATCGCGTTCAAGACCCGTAGTCAGTCAGTCGCTGAGTCAGGACAACCGCTGCGGGGCTCCCACCACCATCATCACTGTCAGTCGACGAGCAGCGCGGGTTCCTCGAGCACGGCGGCGACGTCGGCGATGAAGCGGCTCATGCCGTCTCCGTCGATCACACGGTGGTCGAAGGACCCGGCGACCGTGGTCACCCAGCGCGGACGCACCTCCCCGTCGACGACCCACGGGCGCTGGCTGATGGTGCCCATCGCCACGATGCCGGCCTCGCCCGGGTTGATGATCGGCGTCCCGGCATCCATCCCGAACACGCCGATGTTCGTGATCGTGATCGTGCCGCCCTGCTGATCCGCCGGCGTGGTCTTGCCCTCGCGGGCGGTGAGCGTCAGGCGGTTCAGGGCGCGGGCGAGATCGCGCATGCCGAGGTTCTGCGCGTCCTTGATGTTCGGCACGATGAGGCCGCGCGGGGTGGCGGCCGCGATGCCGAGGTTCACGTAGTGGCGCACGGCGATCTCGGCGCCGTCCTCGGTCTCGATCCACGCGGCGTTCACCATCGGCGTGCGACGGACGGCCCAGATCACGGCGCGGGCCATGATCAGCAGCGGCGAGACCTTGATGTCGGCGAAGTCGGGCGAGGCCTTGAGGCGCTTCACGAGCTCCATCGTGCGGGTGGCGTCGACCTCCTTCCACACGGTCACGTGCGGGGCGGTGTAGGCGCTCTGCACCATCGCGTTCGCGCTGGCCTTGCGCACGCCCTTCACCGGGATGGCCTCGGTGCGGGACGGGTCGGAGCCGGGCTGGATGCCGCGCGCGACGCCCACCGGCTTCGCCTGCGGCGCGGGGACGGTCTCCTCGCGCACGTCGCCCCAGTCCGGGGTTTCGATGTTGCGGAACACGCTCGCCTGAGAGGCGTGCTTGACGACGTCCTCGCGGGTCACCTCGCCGTCGGCTCCGGTCGGGGTGACGGATGCCAGGTCCACGCCGAGGTCGCGGGCGAGCTTGCGGATCGGGGGCTTCGCGATCACCCCGACCGAGGAGCGCACCGGCCGCTCGGCGGGGCGCTTGCGTCGGGAGGTGACGTCGCCGCCGGTGCCGTAGCCGACGAGGACCGAGCCGCTGCCGGCGTCCTTCGCCGCGGGCGCCGCGGGCGCTTCGGATGCGGCGGCGCGCGGCGCCTCCGCGGCATCCGCCGTCACGATGGTGATGATCGGCGCGCCGACCTCGACGGTGGTGCCCTCGCTGACGAGGAGCTCCCCGACCGTGCCGGCGTGCGGCGAGGGCAGCTCGACCAGGGACTTCGCGGTCTCGATCTCGCAGATGACGTCGTTGATCGCGACGGTGTCGCCCGGGGAGACCTTCCAGGAGACGATCTCGGCCTCGGTGAGACCTTCGCCGACGTCGGGGAGGGTGAACGTCTGGGTGCTCATATGAGGAATCCTTCGTGAAGATGGCGTTTCGTCTCGTCGCTGCGCTCCTCGCTCAACGACCGGAAAGGGACTCAGTAGGCGAGGGAGCGATCCACGGCCTCGAGGATGCGGTCGGCATCAGGGAGGTACGAGCCCTCGAGCTTGGCGGGCGGGAACGGCGTGTCGAATCCGGAGACGCGCAGCACCGGCGCCTCGAGGACGTAGAACGCGCGCTCCATGACGGTGGCCGCGATCTCGCTGCCCAGGCTGGTGAATCCGGGGGCCTCCTGCGCGTACACCATCCGCCCCGTGGATCGCACCGAGTCGAGGATGGGCCCGTAGTCCACGGGCGACAGCGAGCGCAGATCGACCACCTCGCAGCTGACGCCCTCGCCCTCGGCGATCGCGGCGGCCTGCAGCAGGGTGGTGACCATCGCGCCGTGGCCGACGAGGGTGACGTCGGTGCCGCGGCGGACGATGCGGGAGGCGTGCAGCGGCACGGCCGGCGCGGCGAGGTCGACCTCGCCCTTGGGCCAGTACCGGCTCTTCGGCTCCATGAAGACGACCGGGTCGTTCGACGCGATGGCCTCCTGGATCATCCAGTACGCGTCGTTCGGCGTGGACGGCGACACCACCCGCAGCCCCGGGGTGTGCGTGAAGTACGCCTCCGGGCTCTCCTGGTGGTGCTCGACGGCGCCGATGTGACCGCCGTACGGGATCCGGATCACGATCGGCATCGACAGCGCGCCCTCGTGACGGTAGGTCAGCTTGGCCAGCTGCGACGTGATCTGATCGAACGCCGGGAACACGAACCCGTCGAACTGGATCTCGCACACCGGGCGGAACCCGGCCATCGCGAGCCCGATCGCGGTGCCCACGATGCCGGACTCCGCGAGCGGCGTGTCCAGCACGCGGCGTTCGCCGAAGTCGCGCTGCAGGTGTTCGGTGACGCGGAACACGCCGCCGAGCTTGCCGATGTCCTCGCCCATCAGCAGCACGCGCGGGTCGTCCTCGAGGGCTTTGCGCAGCCCTGCGTTGAGTGCCTTGGAGAAGGGCATGGTCTCGAGGGTCACTCCGCGCCTCCTTCGAACGAGGCCTCGTACTTCTCGAACCAGGCGCGCTGCTCCTCGACGAGCGGATGCGGTTCGCTGTAGATGTTCTGGAACACCATCTCCCGCGGCGGACCGGGAAGGGCGACGGTGCGGGCGCGGAGGTCCTCCGCGGCCTCGGCGGCCTCGGCTTCCGCGTCGGCGAAGACGGATGCCGCGGCGCCGCGCGCCTCGAGGAAGGCCCGCATCCGCGCGATCGGGTCGCGCTCGGCCCAGAACTGCTCCTCCTCGGCGCGGCGGTACTTGGTCGGGTCGTCGCTCGTGGTGTGCGCGCCCATCCGGTAGGTGACCGCCTCGATCGCCCGCGGTCCGCTGCCGGCGCGCGCCTCGTCGAGCAGGGCGCGGGAGACGGCGTAGCTGGCGAGCACGTCGTTGCCGTCGACGCGGACGCTCGGGATGCCGTAGCCGGCGCTGCGCTGCACGAGCGGCACCTTCGACTGCGTCTCCACCGGGACGGAGATCGCCCAGTGGTTGTTCTGCAGGAAGAACAGCACGGGGGCGTCGTAGCTCGCCGCGAACACCATCGCCTCGTGCACGTCGCCCTGGCTGGACGCGCCGTCCCCGTAGTAGACCACCACGGCCGCGTCGCGCTCGGGGTCGCCGGTGCCGCAGCGCCCGTCGAAGGCGAGGCCCATCGCGAAGCCCGCCGCGTGCAGGGTCTGCGAGCCGAGCACGAGGGTGTAGATGCGGGTGTTGCCGTTCTTCGGGTCGAGCGGGTTCCAGCCGCCGTGCGACACCCCGCGCATCAGCTTGATGATGTCGACCGGGTCGACGCCACGGATGCGGGTGACCGCGTGCTCCCGGTAGGACGGGAAGATCGTGTCCTGCCGGCGGGCGGCGTGTGCGGAGCCGACCTGGGCGGCCTCCTGCCCGCGGCTCGGTGGCCACAGCGCGAGCTGCCCCTGCCGCTGCAGGTTGGTCGCCTGGGTGTCGATCGCGCGGATCGCGACCATGTCGCGATAGAACCGCTCGAGCTCGGCATCCGTCAGCGCGTCGATCAGCGGCTGGTACTGCTCGGCTTCCGCGGATCGGACGAGGCTGCCGTCCGCCTCCAGCACGCGCACGAGGGGGGTGTCGAGGGAGCTCACGCCTCTACGCTACCCCGCGGCACCGGCTCAACGCTGGAGAGTCCGCACAACGGATTCCGCGACCTGTAGGACCTTGCCCACGGATTCATGCTCGCCGACGGATATGCGGATGCCGTCGCCGGAGAACGGGCGCACGATCAGGTCGGCGGCGTCGAACGCGGCCGCGACGTGGTCGGTGTCGGCGCCGGTCGGCAGCCACACGAAGTTGCCCTGCGCGTCCGGGACGTCCCAGCCCTGCGCGCGAAGGCCGTCCCGCAGCACGGTGCGCCGGGCGACGATCTCGGCGATGCGCTCGCCCAGCTCGTCCTCGGCGTCGAGGCTCGCGATCGCGGCGCGCTCGGCGGCGCTGGTCACCGACAGCGGGATGCCGGTGGTGCGGGCGGCGTCCAGGACGCGCGGATGCCCGATCGCGTAGCCGATCCGGAGTCCGGCGAGCCCGTAGGCCTTGGAGAAGGTGCGCAGCACCACGACGTTCGGATGCTTCTCGAACAGGCGCTCACGGAGGCCGTCGACCGCCTCGGGGTCGGTGACGAACTCGGCATATGCCTCATCGAGAATGATCAGGCAGTCGGCGGGGACGCGGTCGACGAAGGACGCGAACTCGGCGCTGGTGACGATCGGGCCGGTCGGGTTGTTCGGGGTGCAGACGATGACGGCGCGGGTGCGGTTGGTGACGGCATCCGCCATCGCGTCGAGGTCGTGGCGAGCGCCCGTGGTGAGCGGGACCTGCACCCCGGTGGCGCCGGCGACCAGCGGCAGGCTCGGATATGCCTCGAAGGAGCGCCACGCGTAGACGACCTCGTCGCCGACGCTCGCCGTGCCGAGGACGAGCTGGTGCAGGATCGAGACCGAACCGGCGGCGACGTGCACGGCATCCGTGTCGACGCCGTACTTCTCACCCAGGCGGGCGCGCAGCGCGGCGGCCGACGCGTCGGGGTAGCGGTTCACCGGAGTGGTGTGCGCGAGCGCCTCCTGGACGGACGGCAGCGGGTCGAACGGGTTCTCGTTGCTGGAGAGCTTGAAGGCGTTCGGCCCGGCCTGGCGACCCTGACGGTACGGCGGCAGGGCGGCGATCTCCGGGCGGATGCGGGGCAGGATCGGCTCGGTCACGAGGGAGAGTCTACGACCGCCGTGGCGGGCCCGCCGGTCCGCGCGGCCCCACCGCTCCGGTGAAGATGGGCACGCACTGCGACATCGGGCGGCGCTCGTGCCAGACTGAGGGGACCATGCGATTCGTCATCCGTGTCGTCGTGAACGCCTTCGCCCTGTGGGTGGTGTCCCTGATCCCCGCCCTGCAGGTGGTGATCACGCCCTTCCCGCCCGGCGAGGACCTGCAGCTCGTGCTCACGCTGCTGGCCGTCGGCGCGATCTTCGCGCTCGTGAACACCGTGGTCGGCACGGTGATCCGGATCGTCGCGTTCCCGCTCTACATCCTCACGTTCGGCCTGATCGCGCTGCTCGTGAACGGCATCCTGCTCTGGCTGACCGCGTGGATCACCTCCGGGTTCGGCTGGGGGCTGACGCTCGGCAACTTCTGGTGGGCCGTGGTCGCGGCGCTGCTGATCGCGATCATCAACGCCGTGTTCGGCTTCCTACTGCGGCCGCAGAAGCGCTCGCGCGACTGACCGCAACCACGCCCCGCCCGTCGACCACGCCCCCCGCCCGTCGACCGCGCCCCGCCCTTCGACCGCGGCCCGCCCGTCAGCCGGCCGGCCGGGTCGCGACGTAGTCGAAGGCGCGCACGTCCACGGCCCCGGCGAGTTCGCTCCACAGGGTCACCTCCTCCACGCGGGGATCGCGGGAGGCGTCGACCATCCCCGCCGTCTCGATGTAGGCCTCCAGGTCGTGCGCCGCGAACGGCGCGTCGTTCCCGAACATGCCGTCGCCCGCCTCCCGCCAGGCGGTGAACCCGTCCGCGCCCGGGGACCCGGGTGATCCGCCACCGGCGAGCGCCGCGATCGGGTCGTCGCTGTGCCGCAGCTGCACCAGGGTCTGACCGTCCTGCAGCGACGGCTCCACCGGGCTGCCGGCGAGCACGGTGGTGCCGACGTCGAGCGACCCGTCCATCGCGAGGTAGGAGGCGATCATGGCGCCCTGCGAGTAGCCCACGAGGTCGACGCGGCTGTCCGGGCCGGCGCCGGCCTCCCGCAGCGCCTCCTGCACGGCGTGGTACGCGGCGGACTTCTCCTGCCGCATGTACGCGTCCCAGTTGGACCCCATGTCCCACGGCTGCTGCGTGACCAGCGGCAGGGCCGTGCGGGTGCCGTCGATGTAGGCGACGAAACGGCGCGCGCCGTCCCGCATCGTGTACTCCTCGACGCGCACCTGCGCGCCCCTCCGCGGGATGCGCTGCAGCGACTCCGCGATGTTCCGCGGCGGCGGCACCTGGAACCAGGTGGCGACGCGCTCCACCCGCACCGGGGGCGCGGTTCCGTCCAGGCGGGCGCCGTACGGGAGCACTCCGAGCCCGCGCACCGCGGCGATTCCGCCGCCGGCGAGCGCCAGGCCGCCGATCGGCCCGGGGCCGCTCCACGGCATCGACCCGGGGACCAGCAGCCGGTCCAGATGCTGGTGCTCCAGGCCCTGGAAGCGCCGCTCCTCCCACCCGGCGACCAGCTGCGCGGCCATCGACCCAATCCGCGGATCGGCGGAGGTCAGCCGGTCGATCCGGTCCTGCAGGGCGAGGGCGGCGCGCGGGTCGTTCACCTCCAGTGCGCGCTGCCGCGCCTGCAGCTCCACGACCTCGAAGACGTCGGCCATCAGGAGCGTGCCGGCGGCATCCTCCGCGCACTCGTCGGCGAGGCGCGCGATCCGGCCGGCGCCCGCCGCCAGATCGCCCTCGCAGGTGCGCAGGGCGGCGATGCCGCCGGCGATCCCGCACGCGCGGCGGATCGCGCTCTCGGCATCCGTCAGCATCCGCGCCACCCCGTGCAGACGCCGGCCGACGTCGCGGAGCGCCTCGGTGTCGACCGCGATCGCTCCGCCCGAGACGATGTCGAGGCCGTCCGTCACGGGCCCACCGCCGCTCCGAGCGACCACTGCATCCCGCGTACGGTGCCGGCCGCATCCGCAGCATCCTCGCCGGCGGCGACGAGACGCTCGTGCAGGGCGGCGACCCCGCGGGACTGCCAGGTCGTCTCCGCGGCGAGCCGGCTCAGCTCGGCGCGTGCGTTCTCCAGCGCCTCGAGGGCGTCGTCCAGGGCACGCTGGGCGGCCAGCGCCGCCCAGAACTCGGCGGGAGCGATGCCGTGCGCGGGGGCGATGTCGTACATGCCCCCATGGTGCGTCCACCGCCACGGCGCCGAAGCCCGGAAACACGGCCGCTGTGCACAACATCCCTCACCGCCGCGGGTGTGGACAGCGAGCGGGCGACCGGCAGAATGGGAGGCGTGACGTCGCCAGCGCCCTTCCGCGTCATCTTCGTCTGCACGGGGAACATCTGCCGCTCCCCCATGGCGGAGGTCGTGCTGCGCGCGCTCGCGGAGTCGCAGGGACTCGGCTCCCGCATCGAAGCGCGCAGCGCCGGAACCGGCGACTGGCACCTCGGCGAGCGCGCCGACGAGCGCACCCTCGAGGCGCTCGGCCGCCGCGGCTACGACGGGTCCGCACATCGGGCGAAGCAGTTCACCGCGGCATCCTTCGCCGAGAACGACCTCGTGATCGCGCTCGACCGCACGCACGAGCGCATCCTCCGCACCTGGGCGCGGTCCGAGGACGACGAGGCGAAGATCGCGCTGCTGCGCTCCTTCGACCCGCACGCCTCGAGCATGGACGTGCCGGATCCGTACTACGCCGGGCCCGCGATGTTCGATTCCGTGCTCGGTATGATTGAGCTCGCGACCCGCGGGCTGTTCCGCCAGCTCGAACCGGCTGTGCGGGTGCCCCACCCGACGTCCCGCGCGATGCGGGGCCCCGAGCCGGAGGACCTCTCCTGACTTCCCAGCCTTCCCTCCCGCCCCAGCCGCTCAGCCCGCTCGACGGCCGCTACCGCGCCGCCGTCACCGGGCTCGCCGACTTCCTCTCCGAGGCGGGCCTGAACCGCGCCCGGGTGGAGGTCGAGGTGGAGTGGCTGATCGCCCTCACCGACCGGTCGCTGTTCGGCACGTCACCGCTGGCGGATGCCGACAAGGAGCGCCTGCGCGCCCTGTACCGCGAGTTCGGGCAGGCCGAGATCGACTGGCTCGCCGAGAAGGAGGCCGTCACCCGTCACGACGTGAAGGCGGTCGAGTACCTGGTGCGAGACCGGCTGTCGGCCCTCGGCCTGGACGCCATCGCCGAGCTCACGCACTTCGCCTGCACCAGCGAGGACATCAACTCCGCCTCCTACGCGCTCACCGTGAAGCGCGCGGTCGAGGGCGTGTGGCTGCCGGCGCTGGACGCCGTCGTCGCGAAGCTGCGCGAGCTTGCCGTCGAGCACGCGGATGCCCCGATGCTCTCCCGCACGCACGGTCAGCCGGCCACGCCGTCGACGATGGGCAAGGAGCTGGCGGTGTTCGCCTGGCGCCTGGAGCGGGTGCGCGGGCAGATCGCGGCATCCGAGTATCTGGCCAAGTTCTCCGGCGCCACCGGCACCTGGTCGGCTCACCTCGCCGCCGAGCCTGACGTCGACTGGCCGCGGCTGGCGCGCGAGTTCATCGAGGGCCTGGGCATCGACTTCAACGGCCTCACCACGCAGATCGAGTCGCACGACTGGCAGGTGGAGCTGTACGACCGGGTGCGCCACGCCGGCGGGATCCTGCACAACCTCGCGACCGACGTGTGGACCTACATCTCCCTCGGCTACTTCGCACAGATCCCCGTCGCGGGCGCGACCGGGTCGTCGACGATGCCGCACAAGATCAACCCGATCCGGTTCGAGAACGCCGAGGCGAACCTCGAGCTGGCAGGCAGCCTGCTCGGCTCGCTGTCGCAGACGCTGGTCACCTCGCGCCTGCAGCGCGACCTCACCGACTCCACCACGCAGCGCAACATCGGCGTCGCGTTCGGGCACTCGCTGCTCGCACTGGACAACCTGCGCCGCGGTCTGAACGAGATCTCGCTGTCGCGGGACGTGCTGCTCGCCGACCTCGACGCGAACTGGGAGGTGCTCGCGGAGGCCATCCAGACCGTGATCCGGGCCGAGGTCGTCGCCGGGCGCTCGACCATCACCGACCCCTACGCGCTGCTGAAGGAGCTCACCCGCGGTCACCGGGTCGGGGCCGAGGAGCTCGCGGAGTTCGTGCAGGGCCTGGACATCGGGGACGCCGCGAAGCAGCGGCTGCTGGCGCTGACCCCGGCGACGTACGTGGGGCTCGCGGAGCAGCTCGCGCGCTGAGTCGGGGACTGCGGGCCGGGCGACGCTGGCGCCCGCCGGTGTCGCAGAAGATGCGGGTGCGGATGCCGGGGACCCGCAGTTTCTGAGACGCGGGCCGCGGTTCCGGCGGAACGGGCGAACGCGTTCAGGCCGGTGACCACCCCGCGCTCCCCCCAGCCGACCGACGACTGGGCCGCGATGAGCGTGGGCGCGGCGCTCCAGCCCAGGCCGAAGCCGAGCACGAACGCCACGATCGCCACCACGACCGGGTTCGGCCACGGCGAGGCCGGAGAGCAGCGGCGCGATGCCGATCGACCCCTCCAGATACGCCGGGGCGAAACTGGTGACCCCGATCATCAGCGCACCGACCCCGAGGGACACCAGCGTGGTGGTGAGGATCAGCCGCCGCCCGGCCAGGCGCAGGTCGATGATCGGCTCGGCGGCGCGCCGCTCCACGACGACGAAGCCCGCCAGCGCCAGAATCCCGACGCCGAAGCACACCGCGCTGGGAACCGACAGCCACGCCCACGCGTTGCCGCCCTCGAGCAGCCCGAGGATCACGCTCGTGAGCCCGACCGCGAGCAGCACGGCGCCGGCGTAGTCGATGCGGTGCCGCTGCGAGTGCTTCGCCTCGTGGTAGCGGCGCACCAGCATCCATCCCGCGACCGCGCACAGCGGGACGTTCACGAAGAAGATCCAGCGCCAGGCATCCAGCTGCGAGAACACACCGCCGAGAGCCGGCCCGACGACCGACGACACCGCCCACACGCTCGCGATGTACCCCTGCACCTTGGCGCGCTCGGCGACCGTGTAGATGTCGCCGACGATGGTCATCGACATCGGGGCGACCGCACCGGCGCCCAGACCCTGCACGATCCGGAACACGATGAGCGCGGTCATGCTCCACGCGAAGCCGCACAGCACGGAGCCGGCGAGGAAGAGGACGATGCCGAGCAGGATGATCGGCTTGCGTCCGATGACGTCCGCGAAGCGCGAGTAGATCGGCACGCTGACCGCCTGCGCGAGCAGGTAGACGGAGAACAGCCACGGGAACTCCTGATAGCTGCCCAGGTCGCGGACGATGCTCGGCACGGCGGTGGCGAGGATCGTCGCGTCGATCGCGATCAGGCCGGTCGCGAGCATCAGCGCTCCCAGCACCGGCCCGCGCTCGGAGCGCAGGCCGACGTCGGCGCGATCGACGGAGATGGTCACCTCAGGGACAAGCCGGATGCCGCGGCGGGTATTCCGCCGGATCAGGACCGGTCGCGGCGGCCAGCGGGCATTCCGCCGGATCAGGACCGGTCGCGGTCGGCGGGCATTCCGCCGGATCAGGACCGGTCGCGACGGTCGGCGGATCCGGGGCCGTCGCCGTCCGCGGGGCCGGGGTTCCCGTCGGTGCTGTCCGTGGCGCGGTCGGCGCGGCGGTCGGTGGCGCGGTCGGTGGCGCGGCCGGCGCGGCCGGCGGCATCCCTGTCATCCGCGTCGCCGGCCTCGGCACCTGCGCCTGCGTCACCCGCGTCGTCCGCGTCGGTCGCGTCGTAGAGCACGGGCCGGTCGACGCGCTTGGTGACATCGGCCGGGTCGATCGCGAGCAGCAGCATCGCGAGCAGCAGCAGCGTGATGATGAACGCGGCCCCGCCGACCACGAGGCCGAGGCCGAGCGGGGTGAGGCCCTCGTACGTGCCGCGGGCGATGGCCAGGTTCACCCGCGCGGTGAACGCTCCGGTCGAGACGAGGGTCACGACGGTCGCGAAGATTCCGCAGCCCAGGGCGATGCCGACGAGGTGCAGCGGGCGGAGGATCTCGCGGCGGGACGGCTTGTGGTCGGTCATGCGGGTCCTCCACTCTGGGCCTCGCTCGCACGAGGGCCGGCTGCGGCATCCGTCCTCTCCACGGCCCCGCGCGGGGTGAGCCCGGCGATGCCGAGGAACACCGCGACGATCGCCGCGTATCCGCCGAAGAGGCCGACGCCCAGGATGATGCCGGTGAGCGTGAAGGTGCCGGCGCCGTCGACGGTGTACGGCTGCGCGAAGCCGGCGGGCACCAGGAGCAGCGCGGCGGCGAGCAGGATGCCGAGGGCGCCGGTGATCATCGCGTCGCGGGCGCCCTCGCTGCCGCGGTGGCGGATGCCGGCGAGGAGTTCGACGAGTCCGGTGAGCAGGGCCCAGGCGATCACGAGCACGAAGAACAGCGTCTCGGAGCGCCAGGACGGGATGCTGCCGGCCATGCCGACGATGATCGAGATCACGGCGATGGCCACGGCGGGCCAGCGGCGGCCGGCGGGATACGCGCTCCAGGCGGCGAGCGCGAGCACGAAGGCGGTCACGATCGCGAAGCCGCCGAAGACGGACAGGCCGACCGCCGCCGAGTGGTCGGGCGAGAACGTGATCATCAGCGCAGCCACGGCCGCGAGCGCGGCACGGCTGAGCTGCACGTGGCGCGCCGTGAACGGGCGGGAAGGGGCGGGCATGACGAGTCCTCGATCGGTGACCCCTCCAGTCTACGGACCCGGGGCGGGGGTCCGGGCCCGGGCGCGGTTCGGGCGCAGGCTTTCGGCGCTGAGCCCGTCCCGGCGGCGCGGTCCTTCGGGCGCTGAGCCCACCTGGTCGATCAGGCCGTACTCGGCGGCGGCGGCGGCCGTGAACACCCGATCGCGGTCGGTGTCGGCGCGCAGGGCCGCGACGGTCTGGCCGGTGTGCTGTGCGAGCACCTGCTCGATCTCCGAGCGCACCCGCACCACCTCGTCGGCGGCGAGGATCAGGTCGGGAATCGCCCCGCGGGTCTGCGCCGCCGGCTGGTGCAGCACGATCCGGGCGTGCGGCAGCGCCGATCGCATCCCGGGGGCACCCGCGGCGACGAGCAGCGCGCCGACGCCGATCGCCTGACCCACGCAGGTCGTCGTCACCCGGGGACGGATGTGCTGCATGGTGTCGTAGATCGCCAGCGCCGCGCTGGGGTCGCCGCCGGCGCAGTTGATGGAGAACTGCACGTCGCTGTCCGGGCTGTCGGCATCCAGGTGCAGCAGCTGCGCGATGATGGCGTTGGCGACGCCGGCATCCACCTCGGTGCCGAGGTACACGATCCGCTCCGACAGCAGATGCGAGTAGACGTCCATGATGCGGTCGCCGCGCGGATGCTGCGCGATCACGTTCGGGATGGTGTAGCTGCTCATCGTCCGCTCTCCTCCTGCTCGGGGCCGCCTTCGGCGCCCAGTCCGATCCGCGACCGACGCCGCGGGAACACCTCCGACACGGATCCCACGATCCCGTCGATGAAGCCGTAGTCCAGGGCCTCGGCGGCCGTGTACCAGTGGTCGTGCAGGGAGTCCTCGAAGACGCGTTCGCGCGGCTGGCCGGTGTCCTCGGCGATCAGCCCGATCACGGTGTCGCGCATGTGCCGCAGGTCGTCGGCCTGCACCTCGATCTCCACGGCGGATCCGCCGATCCCCGCCGAAGCCTGGTGCAGCAGGATGCGCGCGTGCTCGAGCGCGCGGCGTTTGCCCTTGGTGCCCGCCGAGAGCAGGAACTGCCCGGCGCTGCACGCCATGCCGAGCGCGACGGTGGCGACGTCGTTCGGCACGGTGCGCATGATGTCGCGGATGGCGAGCATCGCCGGGACGGAGCCGCCGGGCGAATGGATCCACAGCGCGATGTCGGTCACAGGATCCTCGGCGGCGAGGCTGAGCAGCTGCGTCATCAGCAGCGTGCCGTTGTCGTCGTCGAGCGGGCCGTCGAGGACGAGGACGCGCTCGTGGAACAGTGCGCGCCGCGCCTCCGGCCCGAAGCGGGGAACGGTGGTGTCGTCGGTCATGACGTCAGCCTGCGCCCTGATGCGGATGCCCCGCACCGGAATCCGCCCCAGGCGGATCCGCCCACGGCAGAGCGCCCGCCGCCCGGGCGGGGGACGAGGGGGCGAGGGGGGCGAGGGGGACGGGGCAGAATCGGAGGATGCCCTCTCGTCTGCGCTGGATGCGGCTGCGCCCGCAGGAGCTCGCCCTCATCGCGATCACCGCGGTGTGGGGGTGCACGTTCCTGCTGGTCCACTGGGCGATGGAGCACTCCGGACCATGGTTCTTCGTCGGCATCCGCTTCCTCCTGGCCGGCCTGATCAGCATGCTCATCTTTCGGGGCGCGCTGCGCGGCATCCGCTGGCGCGACATCGGCGCGGGCGCCGCGATCGGCCTGATGATCCACCTCGGCTACGGCCTGCAGACCTACGGGCTGCAGTCCATCGAGAGCAGCACGTCCGCGTTCCTCACCGCGCTCTACGTGCCGATGGTGCCGTTCGCGCAGTGGGCCGTGTTCCGCCGCCGACCGCCCGCCCTCGCCTTCCTCGGCGCCGGTCTCGCGTTCGCGGGGCTGGTGCTCATCGCGGGGCCGGATGCCCTGCGGCTGTCGCTCGGCACCGGCGAGATCGCCACGATCATCAGCACGCTGCCCATCGTCGCGGAGATCATCCTGATCAGCCTGTTCGCGAACCGCGTCGACCTGGGCCGGATCACCATCGTGCAGCTGCTCACCGCCGGTGTGCTGGGGCTGGCGACGATGCCGCTGGTCAGCGAGGCGCCACCGGCGTTCTCCTGGGTGTGGCTCGGCGCCGCCGTCGGCCTGGGCGCGGCGAGCTGCCTCATCCAGCTGACCATGAACTGGGCGCAGAAGTCGGTGTCGGCGACCCGGGCCACGATCATCTACGCCGGCGAGCCGGTGTGGGCGGCCGTCGTCGGCCGGATCGCCGGGGAGCGGCTGCCGCTGACGGCGCTGCTCGGCGGCGGACTGGTCGTGCTCGGGATCCTCGCCAGCGAGCTGCGAATCGTGCGCCGACGCCGCACGGAGGGACCGCCGCACGAAGCGACCGTGCGCCGGCGCGGCACGGAGCGACCTTCGCGCGCCGACGTGGAGTAGCGTGCCCCGCCGTGTCCGCGTCCCCGCCGTTGGTGTCCCGGCGGGGTGCGGGCGTGATCACCACACCCCGCCGGGAGGCTGAGGACCCGACAGCGTCATACGGGGCATCAGCCGTTCGGGTAGTCGAATGGTACGGGTTGCCGCACGGTACCCGTCAACACCCATTTTCGGCGGCTGAGCAGGAGATCGCCTGCGGCCACCGGCGCTCCTCGGCAGGGCGCTCTCAGGCCGCGGCGGAGCGGCGGACCGAGAGCCCGCGCGCCACAGCTCCCAGCACGAGCGCCGCGGCGAGCGCGGCGAGCGAGACCAGCACCGGCGTCCACAGGCTGGCGAACGTGGCCGCCACGCTGAGCATGGCGGCGACGATCCAGACGCCGACCGCCCCTCCGCACAGTCCCGCCCAGCCGCGAGCGAGCGCGGTGGCCGCGACGAGTGCGCAGGCCACCGCGATCACTGCTCCGGCCACCCCGATCGGAACGAACAGCTCGATGAGCGCGTTCGCAACCGTCAATGACGTCATGGCACGACCCCCCGTGTCATCGGGCGCACCCCCCGCGCGCCTCTGTGATCAAGAGTAGGTGAGGCCTCCGACGCCGGGCATCCGTCTCAAGGATGATGTTCGGCCGTTGCGTCTACGACGAACGGATGCCGCGCGCAGGAAGCACGGATGCCACGCATCCGCCGCCGCG
Organism: Microbacterium sp. EF45047; assembly: GCF_028472845.1. NCBI lineage: Bacteria > Bacillati > Actinomycetota > Actinomycetes > Micrococcales > Microbacteriaceae > Microbacterium > Microbacterium sp. EF45047. The sequence continues at coordinate 2,504,756 of NZ_CP069429.1, forward strand.
TCGACGACGAGCGGATGCTAGCGGCGCCGCCGCGACGCCGGCCGGCGCAGCCGCGACAGCCGCGGGGGAACGATCGGCACCGGCGCGGTGAGCACGGCATCCACCACCATCGACCCGTCGGTCGGGCCGATCACCGGGATCGGCGTCGTCTCCGTGACGAAGTCCGGGGTCACCGGCATCCGTGCCAGGTCGCGATGCGCTTTGAGATACGCCGGGACCAGCACGAACAGCGCACTGAACCAGGCGAGCGGGTTCGACCGGATGCTCGAGCTCGCCGCCGTCATGCCGTCGGTGCGGGGACGGGTGACCTCCGACCTGCGTCTCGAGGGATTCCCGCGGGAGCGGGTGCTCGCCGGCGCCTTCCGGATGCTGGACTCCGCGCTGCTGCGGGTCGGCTCGGAGCAGTACGCGCGCACGCACGGCAGCATCGGGCTGGTGACGCTCCGCGGCGAGCACGCGGCGGTGCGCGGCGGCACCGTGGTCGAGCTGCGCTTCCCCGCCAAGAGCGGGCAGCCGTGGGAGTCGGACGTGGAGGATCCCGACCTCGCGGCGCTCGTGGCCGGGCTGAAGCGCCGCGGCCCGGACGCGACGCTGCTGGCCTGGCAGGACGACGCGGGCTGGCATCCGCTGCACGCCGCCGACATCAACGACGACGTCCGCGCGCGCACCGGCGGGGAGTTCACCGCGAAGGACTTCCGCACGCTGCACGGCACGGTCACCGCGGCACGCGCCCTGGCCGAGACCGGCCCGCGCACCACGGCGACCGCGCGGCGCCGCGCCGTCATCGACGCGGTGAAGACGACGGCCGCCGTGCTCGGCAACACGCCGGCGGTCGCGCGTGCGAGCTACATCGACCCGCGGGTGTTCGACCTGTACGAGGAGGGCGTCACGATCGATCCGCGGCGGCGCGCGGAAGGGCTGTCGACACCGGCGATCCGGTGGCTCTACTGTCGCAGGTATGGACAGCACGGTGGCGTGCCTGGCGGCCTGGATGCCCCGGCAGCGCTGGTACTCGGCGAAGGGTCGCGACCCGGAGCTGCGGCTCGTCGCCGCGTGGGATCTGCCGGACCCGTTCGCCGGTCACGGCGGCGAGCGCGCCGTCGTCACCACGCTCCTCGTCGCCGACACCGGCGCACACCCCGTCGTGCTGTATCAGGTGCCGGTGGTCGCGCGTCCGGCATCCGCCGTCGACCCCGCCGCAGACCACGTCATCGGCAGCCCCGAACCGGGCACCGTGCTGCTGGACGGCCCGTTCGACCCGTCGTACACCGAGGCGCTGCGCCGGCTGGTGACCCGCGGCGGCGAGGCCGCCGGTGAGCGGGCTCGGGCGCGCGGCATCCCCGCGGCGCAGATCCCGGATGCGGAGTACGCGGCCGGCGTGCTCGGCGGCGAGCAGTCGAACACCTCGATCATCTACCGCGACGGCGACGACACCGCGCCGATCATCTGCAAGGTGTTCCGGCAGCTGCATCCGGGCGTCAACCCCGACATCGAGCTGCAGACCGCCCTCGCCGCCTCCGGCTCCGCGCACGTGCCCGGAGCCGTGGGATCCGTGGCCGGCACCTGGCCAGACCCGGAGACCGGCGCGCCCGTCGAGGGTTCGCTCGCGTTCGCGCAGGAGTTCCTGCCCGGGGTCGAGGACGCGCGCCGGGTGGCCCTCCGCGCGGCCGCCGCGGGTGAGGATTTCAGCGCGCGCGCCCGCGACCTCGGCGTCGCGACCGCCGAGGTGCATGTGTCGCTGGCCGGTCTGTTCGGGTCGGCACCGCCGTCGGCGGACGAGCGTGCCGGGGTCGTCGCCGGCTGGCATCGGCGCCTGTCCATCGCCGCCGCCGAGGTCCCCGTGCTCGCGGGCGTCCAGGATGCGATCGCGGCGGTGTACGCGCGGGCGCTGGATGCCGCCTGGCCGGACCTGCAGCGTGTGCACGGCGACTACCACCTCGGGCAGGTGATCCTCACGCCCGGGCGCGGATGGGTGATCCTCGACTTCGAGGGCGAGCCGATGCGGCCGATGCCGGAGCGGATGCTGCCCGACCTCGCCATCCGCGACGTCGCCGGCGCCCTGCGCTCCTTCGACTACGTGGCCGGGTCGCTCGAGCGGGAGCGGCCCGACGTCCGGCAGGCATCCGTGCGGGCATGGGCGGATGCCGCGCGCGCGGCCTTCCTCGACGGGTACGCGGGAGCATCCGGCGCCGACCTCGCCGCGCAGCGGCCGCTGCTCGACGCGCTCGAACTCGACAAGGCCGTCTACGAGGCGATCTACGAGTCGCGCAACCGGCCGGACTGGATCGGCATCCCGCTGCAGGCGATCCGGCGCCTGGTGTGATCTCAGCGTCCCGGCGGGCCGTCCAGCACCGTCGGGATGTACTCGAGCAGCTGGATGCGCTGGTCGAAGGTGCGCGCCTCGACCAGCTCGAGTCTAGGCCGCGGGCGCGGCATCCGTCACCCCCTTCTGCGGCGGTCGTGGCCGGACGATGTCGGGGGCATCCGGCACGATGGGTCCCATGGCGGACGGGTACGACCCTCACTTCCTCGCGACCGAGCTGCCGCTGCCCCGCCCGGCACAGCCGGTGCGGGGCCTCCCGTACCCGAGGTTCACCGTGCTCCTCGATCCGGAGCGGCGGATGGCGGCGGTGACCGGGGTGAACATCGACGGCGCCCTGCTGCAGGACCTGGCGCGCACGGGTGAGTGGCATCGGGATCCGCGGGTCGCTCCCGACGAGCAGACCGGACCCGAGATGTACGCGCGCAACGACCTCGACCGCGGCCACCTCGTGCGCCGGCGCGACCCCGGCTGGGGCGACGTCGACGAGGCGCGTCGCGCCATGGACGCGACGTTCGCGTACCCGAACGCGGCACCGCAGGCGGCCGGGTTCAACCAGTCCAAGGAGCTGTGGCTGGGCCTGGAGGATCACGTGCTCGGGTACGCCGACGCGACGGATCAGCGGCTGTCGGTGTTCACCGCGCCGGTCCTCGGCGGCGGCGACCCGCCCTATCGCGGCATCCGGATCCCGTTGCGGTTCTGGAAGCTCGCCGCGTGGCGCGGACCGACGGGCCTGGCCGCGGCCGGTTTCGTCCTCGACCAGTCCGAGCTGATCGACACGCGCGACGGTCTGCTCGCGGTGCATGCGCTGGGGGCGTTCCGCACGTTCCAGGTGCCGATCGCCGAGATCGCGGAGCTCACCGGGGTCGACCTCGGGCCGCTGCCGGATGCGGACGTGCTCGCCGCGCGCACGGCGCGGCCCGGGGAATGGCGGATGCTGAGGACGCCGGCCGACATCGTGCTCTGACGGGCTGCTCGTCCGGCGTCTCGGCATCATCCGTGCGGCGGGCGACCCCACCGCATGCGCGTGATCACGACGCCGAGCAGGCACAGGGCGCCGCCGAGGAACATCACCGGGGTCGGCACTTCGCCCAGAATCAGCCACGACATCAGGATCGCGAGGGCCGGCACCACGTACGTCGTGGCGGAGGTCTGCCCGGCGGTGCTGCGCTGCAGCACGTACGCCCAGGTGGTGAACGCGATCGCCGTGGGGAAGATGCCGAGGTAGATCACCCACAGCGTCGCATCCAGCGGGGCGGCGTGCAGGTCGCCGATGAGGCGCGCGGTCCAGGGCAGCAGCGCGACCGTGCCGGCGACGGCGCCCAGCCAGGTGAGGGTCGTCGAGTCCACGCCCGAGGTGAGCAGCCGCTTCTGCAGCAGCGTGCATCCGGCGTACATGACCGCGGCGAGCAGGGCCAGCAGCAGGCCGGTGATGTCGAGGCCGGCGCTCGTCGACGAGCTCATCCCGATCAGGACGACGCCGAGGAAGGCGATCGGCGCGCCGATCACCAGCGGCTTGGGGAAGCCCTCACCGAGGAACAGCCCGCTGAAGACCACAACCATGAGCGGGGCGAGGTTCACGACCATCGCCGCAGTGCCGGCGTCGAGCGTGCGTTCGGCGCTGTTCAGCGCGAGGTTGTAGACGCAGAACCAGGCGACGCCCCACACGATCACGAGAGGCCAGTGGCGTCGTTCGGGCAGGCGGATGCCGTGGCGCACCGCGATCACCCCGAGAGCCAGCGTGCCGACTGCCATGCGCAGCAGGGCGAGGGCGCCCGGGTCGAAGTGCGGGCCGGCGCCGCGGATGCCGATGAACGCCGACGCCCACAGCACCACGGTCACCGCCGCGGCGGTCAGCGTCAGCGGCGCGTTCGCGCGCGGGGTGCCCGGCGCAGGCAGGTTCGGTGCGGGCGCGCCCGGTGCCGGCGCGGTCGTGCGGGCCCGGTCGGTGCGGGCGCGGTCGTGCGGGCCCGGTCGGTGCGGGCCCGGTCGGCAGTCCCGGGGATCGGTGAGCAGGGGCATCCGCCATATCCCGATCCTCGCTCCAGGCACCGACATCGGTCGATCGGCCGGAGCGTCATCCAGCGTCGTTTTTCCGCCACAAGGTGGCGGCGCGGCCGCGACCCCGACGAGACGTCAGCTGAAGTCGCCGCCCGGGGCCATGTCGGCGAACCGGGAGTAGTGGCCCTGGAAGGCGACGGTGATCGTCGCGGTCGGCCCGTTACGGTGCTTGGCGACGATGAGGTCGGCCTCGCCAGGACGGACGTCCTTGTCGTACACCGAGTCGCGGTGCAGCAGGATCACCATGTCGGCGTCCTGCTCGATCGATCCGGACTCGCGCAGGTCGCTGATCACGGGCTTCTTGTCCTGCCGCTGCTCGGGGCCACGGTTCAGCTGCGACAGTGCGATCACCGGCACCTGCAGCTCCTTGGCGAGCAGCTTGAGGGCACGGGAGAACTCGGAGACCTCCTGCTGACGCGACTCGACGCGCTTGCCGCTCGTCATCAGCTGCAGGTAGTCGATGATGACCATCTTCAGCCCGGCCCGCTGCTTGAGCCGGCGGCACTTCGCGCGGATCTCGACGAGCGTCATGTTCGGGCTGTCGTCGATGTACAGGGGCGCGTCGTTGATCCGGCCGCGGGTGGCCGCGACGGTGGTCCAGTCGCGGGGGTCGAGGGTTCCCTTACGCATGTTCTGCAGCGGGATGGCGCCCTCGGCGCTGAGCAGACGCATCGCGATCTCGCTCTTGCCCATCTCGAGGGAGAAGAAGATCGACGGCTGGTTGTGGCCGATGGATGCCGCGCGCGCGAAGTCCAGCGCGAGCGTCGACTTGCCCATCGCGGGGCGGGCGGCGACGACGATCATCTGTCCCGGGTGCAGACCGTTTGTCAGCTCGTCGAGCTCGCGGAAGCCGGTCGGCACGCCGGTCATGGTGCCGTCGCGACCGCTCGCGGCCTCGATCTCCTCCACTGCGGCGTCCACCGCGACGGTGAGCGGGACGTAGTCCTCCGCCTCCTGGGTGCCGGTGACCGAATAGATCTCCGCCTGCGCGCTGTTGACGATGTCGGTCGCGTCGCCCTGACCGTCGTAGCCGAGCTGCACGATGCGCGTTCCGGCATCCACCAGGCGGCGCAGGATCGCCCGCTCGGCGACGATGCCGGCGTAGTAGCCCGCGTTCGCCGCGGTGGGGACGATCGACGTCAGGGTGTGCAGGTAATCGGCACCGCCTGCCCTGCCGAGCTCGCCGGTCTTGATGAGCTCGTCGGTGACGGCCACGACGTCGGTGGGCTCGCCGTGCGAGTACAGCGAGAGGATGGCCTCGAAGATCAGCTCGTGCTTGGGGATGTAGAAGTCGGCGCCCTTGAGGGTCTCGATCACGTCGGCGACGGCGTCCTTGGAGAGAAGCATGCCGCCCAGCGCGCTCTGCTCCGCGAGAAGGTCGTGCGGGGGCGTGCGCTCCGGCGTGCGGGTGCCACCCAGACGTTCTTCCGAGATGTCGGCGATCGACACAGCACTCCCTCCCAATACGGATGCCTTCGCAGAGCCCCCGTGCTCTGCGCGTGGTCCGGGCGGAGATCCCGTCCCTGGCACACAGGGAACCACGAGCTCCCGACATCCGGTCCCGACCACGCTAGGAGCGGCCTTTTCCCCGTGCAACAGGGGCTGTGGATAACTCTGTGGAAGACGTGCGGAGAACCTCGGAGTGTCTGTGCAGAACGACTGTGGACAACTCGGTGGACAGCTCAGATTTTGATGAACTTTTATGGCTGTGACCAGCCGTATTTCTGATCCTCAAGCTGTGGACGGATTTCCGCTTAAAGCTCTGATTGAAGGTTGGCCGCCGCGTTGTCGCATGTGTACAACTACGGGGAAAAGTCAACTCCGCGCACACCGGGCGCGTCTGCGCCGGGCATGGCTGTGGTGCGGGCCCTTCGTGCCCGCACCACAGCTGGTTCGACCCGAGGTCAGGCGCTGCGACGCACCCGAACCAGCATCATCAGCCCTGCGACCAGGAGCAGCACTGCGGCTCCGAGCGGCGTGGCCTCCCCGCCCGTCGCGGCGAGGGTCGACGACCCGGCACGGGACGTCGCGAACGGCCGCACGGAGCGGTGAACAGTGCGCGCGCTGGTGTTCAGACCCGCGGGCGAACCGACGCGGGCACCGGGGGCGCCGCCGGTTCCCGGGGTACCCGGCGCGCCAGGCGTGCCAGGGGTACCCGGCGTGCCCGGAGTACCGGGCGTATCCGGAGCACCGGGAGTTCCCGGCGTACCCGGCGTGCCAGGGGTACCCGGCGTGCCAGGGGTACCCGGGGTGCCGGGCGTGCCAGGGGTGCCGGGCGTGCCAGGCGTGCCCGGGGTACCCGGGTACCCGGAACGTTCCGGAGAAGGCCGGTGATGGGGCCGACAGCCGCGAGGGCCACGCCGGAACAGCGTGAGCTCACGCTCGAGGCTGCCGCGCTTCCACAGGCCTTCGATGATCGTGCCGAGAAGTGCGGCCAGTTCCGCGGCCTCCTGGAGCTCTTCGGACGTGAACGGGGCGGCATCCGCGACGCGGCCCAGATTGAGGGTCCCGATGACCTCACCCGACACGATGACCGGCGCGTACACCAGGCCCCTCATGTGATGCAGCGAGAACACCTCGCGGTAGAGAACGGACTCCTCCCACTCCTCCGTGGACATCATCGCGATGTTGTAGGCCAGGTCCCGGGTGTCGATGGCACGGCTCAGCACGGGATCCTCATCACGCGCAAGAAGGTCGTAGCGAGCGAGGAAGAACCTGCTGACGCCGTGCGCGGATGTCAGCTGCGGACGGTGGGTGACGGGGTCGAGGAGGTCGAATCTGACGACGACCTCATCGAAGACCTTGTCGATGCCCGCGTACAGCCGGCGGGTCAGATCCTCCACGGATTCGGCGCACGAGAGATCAGCAGCGAACCGCAGCCTTCCGGGTGAGACTGTGCGCATACGCCCGTTATACGTGGCCGGGCGAACGAGGGTCAAGGCGACCGGCGAACCCGGAGACACGGAGAGCCCCCGTCGCGGGGACGGGGGCTCTCGCCGTTGGTGCGTGCGTCGCGAGTTACTTCGCGGCGACCACCTGGAGGGTGATCACGGCGGTGACATCCTCGTGCAGGCGGATGGTCGCCTCGTGCTCGCCGGTGGACTTGATCGGCGCGGTGATGTGCACCTTGCGCTTGTCGATCGAGCCCAGCTCGGCGGCGGCCACCGCGTCGGCCACGTCGGCCGGCTTGACCGAGCCGAACAGGCGGCCCTCGGCGCCGGCCTTGACGGCCAGGCGCACCTTGGTGCCCTCGAGCTTGTCCTTCAGGGCCTTGGCCTCGTCGAGGTCGTGGATCGCGCGAGCCTGACGAGCGGAACGGATCTGCTCGACCTGCTTCTCGCCGCCACGGGTCCAGGCGACCGCGTAGCCCTGCGGGATGAGGTAGTTGCGGGCGTACCCGTTCTTGACCTCGATGACGTCGCCGGCGCTACCGAGCCCGGCGACCTCGTTCGTGAGAATCAGCTTTGCCATGTCGGTGCTCCTTAGCGGCCAGCGCCGGCGTAAGGCAGGAGCGCCATCTCGCGCGCGTTCTTGATCGCCTTGGCGATCAGGCGCTGCTCCTGCACCGAGACACCGGTGATACGACGGGCGCGGATCTTGCCGCGCTCCGAGATGAACTTGCGAAGCGTGGCGACGTCCTTGTAGTCAATGACGCCCACGCGGATCGACTTCGCGGGGGCGGCGTTCTTCGCGCCCTTCCGCGGCTTGCGGCGGTCGCCGCTCGACTTTCCAGCCATGAGATTTCCTTACAGAAGATGAAGAGTTCCGGACGGATGAGCGTTTCGTCTCGGGCCTGCGGCCCTCGCTCAACGACCGGGATGGATCAAAACGGCGTGTCGTCGCCGAAGCTGCCCGGAGTGCTCCAGGCGTCGGCGCTCGTCGACCCGGGGGTCGACCACGGCTCGTCCGAGACCTGCTGCTGCGGACGGGACTGCCCGCCGCCGCCGGATGCGGCCCGCGTGACCTGTGCCGTCGCGTAGCGCAGCGACGGACCGATCTCGTCAACCTCCAGCTCGATCGCGGTGCGGTTGTTGCCGTCGCGGTCCTGGTAGGAGCGCTGACGCAGACGGCCCTGCGCGATGACGCGCATGCCCTTCGTCAGCGACCCGGCCACGTGCTCGGCGAACTCACGCCACACCGACGCGCGGAGGAACAGCGCTTCGCCGTCCTTCCACTCGTTGGCCTGGCGGTCGAACGTCCGCGGGGTCGAGGCGATGGTGAAGTTGGCCACCGGCAGGCCGTTCTGCGTGTAGCGCAGCTCGGGGTCGGCGGTGAGGTTCCCCACCACGGTGATGACGGTTTCGCCGGCCATGAGCCTTAGGCCTTCGCGACCTTGGGCTTGCGGGCGGCCTTGGCCTCGGCGCGCTTGGCCTCAGCGGCGACCATGGCCTGCGCCTCCTCGGCGCGGAGGACCTTGGTGCGGAACACGAGCTCGCTCAGCTTCAGCTGGCGGTCGAGCTCCTGCGTGGCCTCGCTCGTCGCGGTGAAGTTGACGACGGCGTAGATGCCCTCGTTCTTCTTGTTGATCTCGTAGGCGAAACGGCGCTTGCCCCAGATGTCGACCTTGTCGATCGAGCCACCATCGTTCGTGATGACCTTCAGGAACTTGTCGAGGTTGGGGGCAACCTGGCGCTCGTCCAGCTCGGGGGTCAGAATGACCATGAGCTCGTACTGGTGCGTCACTTACCCACCTCCTTCGGACTAGAACGGCTCCCAGGACTTTCCCGGAAGCAGGAGGGTGTTGTGCACGTCGTCCGCATCCGACGGATGCCGGAAGGCAGACAACCACAGAAGTCTACCCGATGGCGAGGGATGCGGCGGTCCGGCGGCGCACCGGCTCGGCGAGCGGAGTGGGTGCCAGGGTGAGGTCGCTGCCGGCATCCTGCCAGGACCCGGCATCCGTCCCGCCCCGCCGGCGGCGCACAGCGACCAGCGCCGAGACCAGCGGCGCGCCGACCGCGCCCGCGAGCGCCCCGGACAGGGTGCGGTCCTCCTCGCCGAGCACGAGCCGGCGGTGCCATGCGGCGTGCAGCGCACCGCCGCGCGGACGCGGCACGACGCGCGACGGAAGCTCGCCGCGCCGGCGCTGCGCCACGAGCCCGCGCACCTGGGCCCACCACTGCGAGTCGCGCGGATCATGGAAGTAGTTCTGGGCCGCCCACCCCGGATCCGGATGCCGGAAGCGTCGGGCCACCACGTCCTCCGCACCGCCCAGCAGCCCGCTGCCCCGGAAGACGTGGTTCAGGAGCGCTTTGCTCACGCCGAACTCGTCGACCGCGATGACCGGGACCCCGTGGGCGATCGCCTCCACGGCGGCGGTCGAGCTCACGGTGACCAGCCCCTCCGCCGTGGCGAGCGCCTCGGACATCGGCTGGTACGAGAGCACGAGGTTGTCGGGCGCGCCCTGCAGCAGTTCGGGGTACGCGTCGCGCTCGTGATGGGTCTCCGCCTCGCCTGGGCGCGACCTCAGCTTGACCACCACCCGCTTCGACGGCTCCGCGACGGCCGCGAGCCGGAGGATCTCGGCCATGCGCAGCCGCTCCCCCCGGGTGGCCGGGACCAGGGCCTGCGCGGCGAAGACGAGGTCGGTGCCTGGCGTGTGCAGCAGATCGGCCTCGGTGCCGCGGACGCGCTGGCCTGCGGCATCCGTCCGCCGCGCGAACGGCAGCGTGGCGAGCGCGATCGGGACGTCGACGCCGATGCGCCGTCCGAGCTGCGTGAACGCGGCCACCTCGCGCCAGGAGTGCACGACGAGCAGATCGCTGTGCCGGCGGTAGTCCAGCGCGCCGCGCTGGGCGGGAATGGACATGCCGGGCAGCCCGCTCACCACGACCGGGCGCGCCGGAAGGCGGTCGATCTCGCGCCCGAGAAGCCGTACGAACGGCCCGCGTCCGGCGAGCACGACGACGTCCGGGCGGTCGGCGCCCAGCCACGAGGCCACGCGTCCGAAGTCGATGCGGGTGACGGATGCGGGATCCCCCGCGAACCGGGTGCCGGCGAGCGCAGCCTGCTCCTGCGCCTCGCTCACCGTGAGCGGCGTGCGCACGAGGAGCAGGTGCCTGCTGATGTCGGGGACACGGTCGATGAGGTGCGCCGACCACTTCACGAAGGAGTCGGCGTCGGCGATCGCCACCACGCGCAGGCGGCGCTCACGGCTGCCGCGGAACGTCATGCGACGACGCGCCTCAGCTTCGCCATCGGTGCCAGCTCGCCGGGGTAGACCCGTTTCACGCCGTCACCCAGAGCCTCTTCAATGACGCGGATGTCGCGCACCAGGCGCTCGAAGCCGCCGGGCTCCAGGGAGGCGGCGTGGTCGGAGCCCCACATCGCACGATCGAGGGTGATGTGCCGTTCCACGGCGACGGCGCCGAGCGCGACGGCGGCGAGCGAGATCTGCAGGCCGCGCTCGTGACCGGAGTAGCCGACGGGGACGCCGGGATAGCGGTCGCGGAGCGTGGCGATCATCTTCAGGTTCGCCTCGCCCGCCTCCATCGGATACGTCGAGGTGGCGTGCATGAGGATGGTGCGGTCGGTTCCGAGCGTGTCCAGGGCGCGGTCGATCTGGTCGATGGTCGACATGCCGGTGGAGAGGATGACCGGCTTGCCGGTGTCGCGCAGGGCGCGCAGCAGCTCGGCGTCGGTGAGGCTGGCGGATGCCACCTTGTGCGCGACGACGTTGAGGTCCTCGAGGAACTCGACGCTGGGCACGTCCCAGGGCGAGGCGAACCAGTGCAGGCCCGCCATCGTGGCGTGGTCGCCGATCTCGATGTACTGGTCGCGGTCGAACTCGACCCGGCGGCGGTAGTCGAGGTAGCTCATGGTGCCCCAGGGCGTCTCGCGCGGCACGTCGCGCATGTGCTCGGGGGTGGCGATCTCGGGCGTCCGCTTCTGGAACTTCACCGCGTCCGCGCCCGCGGCGCGGGCGACGTCGATGAGCTTCTTGGCGATCTCGACGTCGCCATTGTGGTTCAGGCCGATCTCGGCGATGACGTAGGTGGGGCGACCCCCGCCGATCACCCGGCTTCCGATGCTGACGGTCATGACAGCCCTCCGTTCGCTGTGTCCCACCGGTCTACGCACCGGAGGTGAACCCCCGGGGTCGGGTCGGTGACCGCCGGGCGACCAGTCCGTTCGAATCGCCTGAACTGCTGTGAATCGGCCGGTTTCGGGACCGATCGCGCGATTCGAAAGTCAGGGGGCGGGGGTGGCGGCGGCGAGCAGGATCCGCTCGATCACCTCGCGGACGGCGCCCTCGCCGCCGCGGCGGGTGAGGACGACGCGGGCGGCGTCCTTCACGGCGGGGTGCGCGTTCGCGACGGCGACCGGCCAGCCGGCGAGGGCGAGGGCGGGGAGGTCGTTGACGTCGTTGCCGACGTAGGCGATGTCCGCGAGCGGGATGCCCTGCTCGTCCGCCCAGGCGGCGAGGGCGGCCGCCTTGTCGTCGACGCCGTGCCGCACGGGCACCCGCAGCTTGTCCGCGCGGCGGGCGACCACGGGGTTCTGCTCGGTGGACAGGATCAGCATCGGGATGCCGGCGCGGCGCAGCCGGGACACTCCCAAGCCGTCCTCGCGGCTGACGCGCACCGACTCGCGCCCCTCGCTGTCGACGGTGGCGGTGTCGTCGGTGTGCACGCCGTCGAAGTCGGTGACGAGGGCCGTCGCAGGGATCGGCGCGGGGACGGATGCCCCGCCAGACGCCGCCGATGCCGCCGATGCCGGGGCGTCCAGGGTTCCCGCGAGCGCCTCGGCGAGCGCGAGCTGATGCTCGTCGTCGATCTCGATCGCGGTGCGTTCGGGCACCTCCGCGATGCCGACGCGGCCGAAGAAGCGGTGCCGGGCGCGGCGGAAGCCCTCCGCGGAGAAGACGTAGAACGCTCCCGTCTCCAGGTAGTGCGGCTCCCGATCCTGCCGCCGCGGCCGGTGCGCGGCGTCGTGATTGATCGCCACGGCCTCGGCCCCGGCATCCCTTCGCCACAGGAATCCGTACGTCGCATGCGCGGAGAAGACGCTGTCGAAGCGGTCGTCGCGCACGTCGCCGATCGCCCGGGCGAGGGCGTCCGCGGGGATGAACGGGGACGTCGCCTGCAGGAAGACGACCGTGCCGACGCGGGTGCCGCTCGCCTCGAGCTCGTCCAGCGCGTGCAGCAGGGCGCTCTCGGACGAGGCCGTGTCGCCGGCGAGCGCGGCAGGGCGGTCGATCACGCGGGCGCCGGCCGCCGCGGCGACGCCGGCGATCCCCGGGTCGTCGGTGCTGACGGCGACGAGGTCCACGCCGGCGGCCGCGGCGGCGCGGACGGCGCGCTCGACGAGAGGCGTCCCTCCCACGCGGCGCAGGTTCTTCCCGGGCACGCCCTGGGAGCCGCCGCGCGCCGGGATGATCGCGACGGTGAGCCCGGCCGGCGCGGCCGGTCCCGCGGACACGGCGTCGGACGTCGTCCCGGGGGTCATCGTCCGGTCGCCGCCTTCCACACGCGGCGCGCGCGCCGGCGTGCTCCGGCCGCGGTCAGCCGCAGCTCCTCCAGCCGCCCGATGCCCCCGCGCGGTGCGAGCGCGCGCTGCAGCACGGTCGGCGCCGGTGCCCCCGGCAGGCCGAGCCGGCGCAGGCGCTCGGGCGGGACGTACCGCTCCCGTTCCGCGGCCGGCAGGGCGGCGAGGAACGCCTCCGCGCCCGGACGCAGGTGCGCGCAGATCTCCGGCTGCATGGCGTAGCCGACGGCGTCGACCAGCCGCTGCAGCCGTCCCGGCTCGTCGCCGCCGGTCCCGTCGCCGCCGGTCCCGTCGCCGACGGGCCGGGTGAGCGCGTCGACGATCACCGCGGGGATGCGGTTGCTGTTCTCGAACGGGCTGAGGCGGCGGAGCACGGCATCCGTGCCCACCGCGTGGATCCGGATGCCGGAGAGTGCGCGCAGGGTCGGCAGAGCGGTGGAGAAGCACGCGGCGACGTCCGTGACGCCCAGGCGCAGAGCGGCGTGCTCGGCCGGCTGGTCGCCGTCGTGGACCGCGAAGGCCATCCCGCGGTGCGCGGCGCTCGCGGCCAGCGCGTCGGCGAGTGCGGGAGGGGCGGACGGATGCGGTTTGAAGACGACCCGCTCGACTCCGGCATCCGCGAGCCGCTCGACCATCGCGACCTGCAGGGCGGTCTCCTCTGCCGCGCCGACGAGCCCGAGGGCGCCGAGGTACTGGCCGATCACCAGGCCGGTGCGGCGGTCGTCGCCGGCGAGCGCATCCAGCGCGGCATCCGGCACCGCCTCGCCCGCCTCGTGCAGCACCCGGCCGAACGCCTCCGGCGGCACCGGCACGCGTGCGGCACCGGCCTCGGCGAACACGAGCGGCTCGACGCCCGGAACCACGTCCGGGTAGACGACCCGGGCGACCCGTTCGGTCACCTGCCGAGGCATCCGGTTCCGCGTCGGCGAGTACGTCATCAGGCCGTCGCCGATCACGCCGAGCCGAGCCCGCGAGAACATCGTCATCAGCGTGCGCGCCGGGGCGACCTGCGGGGACTGCGCGAACAGCTCGATCTCGGCGTCGCCGAGGTCGAAGGCCCGGGAGAACAGCCGCTCCAGCAGCGGCAGGTCCTGCGGATCGGGCGTCCATGCGGTGGGGTGGCGCGGATCGACCAGCGGATTCAGCGGCTGGATCGCGTCGAAGCGGGCGCGCAGTGTCGCGTACCGCGGGGCCGTCGCGATGTCGAGGGCGGTCTCCGGCACGGCGGCCGTGTTCATCGGCACGAGGATGCGGCGCGAGGAGGCGCCGAGCAGCCCGGCGTCGATGGCGGCGGCGGCGGTCATCAGGCCGTAGGGGCTGTGCAGCGCGAAGAGCTGGATCATGCCGGCACCGCCTGACGAAGCACCCCGGCGAGCACCCGCCGGCGCGGGCCGTCCAGGCGGGCGAGCGCGGCGTGCGTCTCGGTGCGCGGCAGCCGCGCGAGCAGGCCGCGGATGCCGGTGCGCATCTCGCGCCGCACGGCCGGATGCATCCGCCGGGCGCGCACGAGGTGGTGCGCGCTCAGGGCGAGTGCCGAGAACACGGCCTTCGGCCGGAAGCGGCCGGCCTCGGGATGTGCGTCGACGAGGTCGAGCACCTCGCCCATGGCGCGGGTGAAGTGCAGCTGGCGACGATCGAGGGTGCGGGAGAGCGAGTCGCTGAGCCCGCGGCGGTACAGCAGGTGGGGCGCGTCGACGACCGCGAACGAGTCGGCGTGCAGGTGCAGCCGCCAGATCCAGGGGCGGTCCTCCGCGGTGAACAGCCCGTCGCGGAAGCCGGCCAGGCCGCGATCGAGCACCCTCCGGTGCAGCATGCCGGCCCACGCGTAGGGGTAGTCGACCATGCTCTTGTCGTCGACCGGGAGCACGGCCGTGCGCGGGTCGGCGACCACGCCGCGGGCGGTGAAGGGCGCGCGCACGAGCCTGCGCTCCGTCCGCTTCACGGTGACGTGATCCGTGCGCACGAAGTCGCAGCCGAGGTCTCGCAGCGCCGCGGCGAGCACCGGCAGGCGGGCGGGCTGCATCCAGTCATCGCCGTCGAGGAAACAGAACGCCTCCCCCTCGACGTGCGCGAGTCCCTGGTTGCGCGCGGTCGCCAGGCCGCGCGGATGCGGGTTGCGGATCACCTCGGCGTGATCGAAGCGCGCCGCGTACTGCCGCATGAGCGCGCCGGTGGCATCCGTGGACCCGTCGTCGATCGCGACCAGCTTCAGCGCCGACGGGTCGTCGAACTGGCGGGTGAGCGTCTCCAGCGCCGTGCCGATGTAGGCTCCGGCGTCCTTCGCGGGGACGATGACGGTGACGAGCGGCGCGGGCACCGGGTCATCGTGCCGAGGCCGTGTGACGCGAGCGCGACGCCGAGGTGAACGGGGAGTGACGGGCGGGGCGCGCGGGTACCGTTGTGCCCATGCATCCGCAGCCGCCCGCCGTCCCCTTCGACGCCCGTCCGCTGACCGAACCGGTCGATCCGCGGGCGGTCGCCGAGTTCGCGCGGGAGATGAGGCGGCGCACCCCGCCGTCCACCGCGGGGGTGGTGTTCACCGTCATCGCCGCGGTGTTCGTGGTCGCGGTCGCCCTGCCGGTCGTCGGCGCCATGACCGTGGTGCTCGCCACCGTCCTCAGCCACGGCGGCGACCTCTCCGCGCTCGCCGTGGTGCCGATCCTGCTCCTCGCACTGACGATCGTCGGGGGCGCCGTGTTCGGGGTCCTCTCCTGGCGCCGACGGCGGGAGCAGCGCTACCGGATCGCCCGGTTCGCCGCCGCGAACAACATGGTCTACGAGGACCGGATCGCCGATCCGCAGCTGCCGGGCATGATCTTCCAGCACGGCTCGGGACGGATGTCGACCTCGCTGGTCCGCGGGTTCCACCCGCGCTTCGTGGAGTTCGGGAACTACCAGTACACGGTGAAGCACGGCAAGAGCTCGACCACGTACCACTGGGGCTATGTGGCGGTGAGGCTCGACGTGCCGCTGCCGAACATCGTCCTCGACGCGGTCGGCAACAACACCCTCGGCTCCAACCTGCCGGCCTCCTTCTCCAAGGATCAGCGTCTCTCGCTCGAGGGCGACTTCGACCGGTACTTCACGCTGTACTGCCCGCGCGGCTACGAGCAGGACGCCCTCTACCTGTTCACGCCCGACATCATGGCGCGCTTCATCGACCACGCCGCCGAGCTCGACGTCGAGATCGTGGACGACTGGATGTTCCTCTACATGCGCCGCCCGGTGTCCACCACCGACCCGGCGACCTGGGCGTGGCTGTTCGGGATCGTCGGGGCGCTGATGACCAAGTTCGATCAATGGGCGCGGTGGCGGGACGAGCGTCTGCGTGCGGCCCAGGCATCCGCCCCTCCCGCGTCGACGGATGCCGGGCCGCAGCCGCCCCTGCCGTTCGCACCGCCCGCCGGCATGATCACGCCGCCCCCTCCCGGGGTCGCGCCGGAAGGGCGGCGGCTGAAGAAGAGCACCTCGTGGATCACGATCCTGGTGTTCATCCTCATGATCGTCGGCTGGGTGTGGATGCAGTTCGACCACTGACTCCGGTTCCGTGATGGAGCCCGGTTCGGTCGCGGAGCCCGAAGTGCTCCAGCTCGGCCTCGTCGAGCATCCGGGAGCGGATGAGGAACCGCTTGCCGGTCGGGCCCTCGACGCTGAACCCGGCACCGCGCCCCTCGACGACGTCGATGGTGAGGTGCGTGTACTTCCAGTACTCGAACTGCGCCTCCGACATGTAGACCTCGATCGGGTCGATCCCCTCGATCTCGAGACGGCCGAGCAGCACGTCGCTCGGCCCGACGAGGAACATCCCGACCGGGTAGCACATCGGGGACGACCCGTCGCAGCATCCACCGGACTGGTGGAACATGAGCGGCCCGTGCTGCGCGGTCAGGTCGCGGATGAGGGATGCCGCGGCATCCGTCACGTCGACCCGCTGATAGGCGCCGATGCTGACCATGTTGACGACCCTTCGCCGTTCGGTCGTTGAGCGAGGAGCGAAGCGACGAGACGAAACGCCTCCGTCCGGGTGCGTTTCGTCTCGCTTCGCTCGCTCAACGCAGGGGTGGATGCGGATCAGAAGAAGCCCATCGGACCTTCGGCGTACGACACCAGCAGGTTCTTCGTCTGCTGGTAGTGCTCGAGCATCATCCGGTGGTTCTCGCGGCCCACACCCGACTGCTTGTACCCGCCGAACGCGGCGTGCGCGGGGTACTGGTGGTAGGTGTTCGTCCAGACGCGGCCGGCCTGGATGGCCCGTCCGGCGCGGTAGGCGGTGTCGCCGTTGCGGCTCCACACTCCGGCGCCGAGCCCGTACAGCGTGTCGTTGGCGATCGAGATGGCCTCGTCGAAGGTGCTGAAGCTCGTCACCGACAGCACCGGGCCGAAGATCTCCTCCTGGAAGATGCGCATGTCGTTCGTGCCCTCGAACACCGTCGGGGTCACGTAGTAGCCCTCACTGAGGTCGCCGCCGAGGTCGGCGCGCTCCCCGCCCGCGAGCAGCTTCGCGCCGCCTTCCTTGCCGATGGCGATGTACGACAGGATCTTCTCCAGCTGATCGTTGGACGCCTGCGCCCCGATCATGGTCTCCGGGTCGAGCGGGTTGCCCTGCTTGATGCGCGAGACGCGCTCGAGCCCGTCGGAGAGGAACGAGTCGTAGATCGACCGCTGGATGAGCGCGCGCGACGGGCACGTGCACACCTCACCCTGGTTCAGCGCGAACAGGGTGAAGCCCTCGAGAGCCTTGTCGTAGAACGGATCGGCGGTGGAGGCGGCGACGTCCTCGAAGAAGACGTTCGGGCTCTTGCCGCCGAGCTCCAGGGTGACCGGGATGATGTTCTGCGACGCGTACTGCATGATCAGTCGGCCGGTCGTGGTCTCGCCGGTGAACGCGATCTTGCGGATGCGCTTGTGCTGCGCCAGCGGTGCCCCCGCCTCGATCCCGAACCCGTTCACGATGTTCACCACACCCGCGGGGAGCAGGTCGCCGATGATGTCGAACAGGAACATGATGGATGCCGGCGTCTGCTCGGCCGGCTTGATGACCACGCAGTTGCCCGCGGCGAGCGCCGGGGCCAGCTTCCACGTCGCCATCAGGATCGGGAAGTTCCACGGGATGATCTGCCCGACGACGCCGAGCGGCTCGTGGAAGTGGTACGCCACCGTGTTCTCGTCGAGCTGGCTGATCCCGCCCTCCTGGGCGCGGAGAACGCCGGCGAAGTAGCGGAAGTGGTCGACGGCGAGCGGGATGTCGGCGGCGAGCGTCTCGCGCACCGGCTTGCCGTTCTCCCACGTCTCGGCGACCGCGATCCGCTCCAGGTTCTCCTCGATGCGGTCGGCGATGCGGTTCAGGATGACGGCCCGCTCCGCGGGGCTGGTCCTCCCCCACGTCTCGAACGCCTTCCAGGCGACATCGACGGCGCGGTCGATGTCCTCGGCGGTGCCGCGGGCGACCTCGCAGAACGGCTTGCCGTTGACCGGGCTGATGTTCTCGAAGTACTGGCCCTTCACCGGCTCGACGAACTCGCCGCCGATGTAATGGCCGTAGCGCGGACGGTACTGGGCGATCGACCCGGGCTGCCCGGGGGCGGCGTACGCGGTCGACACACTCTCTTCGACGATGGTCATGGCGTCTCCTTCGACTGTCATTCGACTGCCCGCGGCATCCGCGCCGCAGGTTCCGTGTGGGTCGACGATAGGCCGCGCGACGTTGCGGCCCGGTGCGCAACGTTGCATCCGGTTGCGGGCGCTGGGCCCTTCCCGCGATTCGAACGGGTCAGCCGCCGAGGCGCTGGATGCGGCTGACCAGCCCGGCGCGCTTCGGCGAGCGCGCGGGCAGCATCTCCAGGCACAGCCGCAGCACCTCGAGGTCCTCGGCGCCCTCCGGGATGTCGGCGTAGGCGAGCAGCACGTCCACGCTCGCCTCGGTCAGCATCGTCTCGCGCAGGGTGGCCTGCACCGTCTGCCGGAACTCCTCCACGCCGGGCGCGACCGAGTCGGGCAGCACCGGGCCCGGGTACGCCGACAGCGCCACCCGGTGGGCACCGCGGTCGAGCAGGGACAGCACGTTCTGGGCATCCGTCTCCAGCGGCATCGCGAGCCGGTAGGGGCGCGACTGCGGCACCAGCTGCGGAGACAGCCGCTCGAGCACCTTCCGCAGCCGGACCATCTCTGGCCGCAGCGTGTCCGGCGACGCGTCCTCGCCGTAGACCAGCTCGCTCAGCCGCTCCGCCGACACGCCCTGGCGATGCACGGCGAGCATGAGCAGGATCTCGGCGTGCCGGGCGCTGAGCTCGATCACCGTCTCGGCGTCGGATGCCGCGACCTCGAGGCGTGCGCGGTCGCGCCCGAGCACCTGGAGCATCGCACGTTCCGGCTCCTGGTGGCGGCGCCCGCCGGCGCGGGGGGCGGTCGTTCCGGGCGCCTCGGCGCGGGCGCGGAGCCGGGCGACGAGGAGTTCGGCCTCGACCGCGCGGACGGTGGCGTCCACCAGCATCCGCGCCTGCGGCGTGACCGCCTCGCTGCCGCCGGTGACGTCGATGACGCCGAGGATGCGCCGGGTCTCCGGGTCGAACACCGGTGCCGCGGTGCAGGACCACGGCTGCACGAGCCGGTTGTAGTGCTCGGCCTGGTGGATCTGCACCGACTCGCCGAGCGCGATCGCGGTGCCGGGCGCGGCGGTGCCCACCGACGCCTCCGACCAGTTCGCCCCCTCGACGAAGCCCATGTCGCCGGAGAGCACCCGCTGCCGCAGATCGCCCTCCACCCACAGCAGCCGGCCGGCGTGGTCGCCGACCGCGACGATGACGCCGGAGTCCTCGGCGGAGCCGGGCAGCAGCAGGTTTCGGATGAGGTCCATGGCGCCGGCCAGCGGATGCCCGCGGCGGTACTCCTCGAGCGCCTCGCGGGTGAAGTCGAGCGGCGGCAGGCCCTCGGCGCCGACGCGACTGCGCCACGCCCGCTCCCAGGAGGCGCGGACGAGCGGACGCACCTGCTGCAGGCGGCTGTCCTCGAAGTTGCCCGCGACCAGCTCCTCGTGCGCGCGCTCGATCAGCAGGCGCGACGCCTCGGGCGAGATGTCGCGGGACGAGGACCACGGGGATGCCACGGCTGCTCCCATCGGCGCTGACGGCGGTGTGCCCAGTCTAAGTCGCCGCCACAGGCCGCGGACCCTCCGGCGCCCGCCGCTCGAAGCGGGCGGCCGGCCAAGGGCTGAAAGCCTCGGTCAGCCGCGGGCGGCCCACCACTCCCGGAGCCGCTGCTCGGCGGCGTCCGGGCCGATGACGCCCTCGTCGAGCCGCAGATCGAGCAGGAAGCGGTACGCCTCGCCGACCTCGCGCCCCGGCGGGATGCCGAGGATCTCCTGGATCCGGTTGCCGTCGAGTTCGGGGCGGATGCTGTCCAGCTCCTCCTGCTCGCGCAGCTCGACGATCCGGCGCTCGATGTCGTCGTAGGCCGCAGCGAGCCGGGCGGCTTTGCGGCGGTTGCGGGTGGTGACGTCAGCGCGGACCAGGATGTGCAGCCGCTCGAGCAGATCCCCGGCGTCGCGCACGTACCGGCGCACGGCGCTGTCGGTCCAGGCGCCCTCCGCGTAGCCGAAGAAGCGCAGGTGCAGTTCGATGAGCTTCGCCACGGCATCCGTCGTCTCGCCGTCGAACCGCAGCGCCTGCATCCGCTTGCGGGCCATCCGGCCGCCGACGACGTCGTGATGGTGGAAGGTGACGCCGCCGCCGGGCTCGAGCTTGCGGGTGCGCGGCTTGCCGATGTCGTGCAGCAGCGCGGCCAAGCGCAGCGGCACGTCGGGGGCCGCGCCCGGGTTGCGCCGGTGCTCGAGCTCGATCGCCTGGCGCACCACGGTGAGCGAGTGCTCGTAGACGTCCTTGTGGTGGTGATGCTCGTCGACCTCGAGACGCAGGGCGCTGACCTCCGGGAGGAACTCCTCGATCAGCCCGGTCTCGACCAGCACGCGGATGCCGCGGACCGGGTCGTCCGTCTGCATCAGCCGCACGAGCTCGCCCTGGATCCGCTCCGGACTGACAATGCTCAGCGTCCCGCGCAGCTTCTCGATCGCGCGCTCGGTGGCCTCCTCGACGCCGAAGCCGAGCTGGGCGCTGAAGCGCGCCGCGCGCAGCATCCGCAGCGGGTCGTCGCCGAAGCTGACCTCGGGATCGATCGGGGTGCGCAGGGTGCCGGCGAGGAGGTCCTCGACGCCGCCGGCCGGGTCGACCAGCTTGATGTCGGGAACCCGGAGGGCCATCGCGTTCACGGTGAAGTCGCGACGGAGCAGGTCGCCCTCGATGCTGTCGCCGAACTC
This sequence comes from Microbacterium sp. EF45047, assembly GCF_028472845.1. Lineage (NCBI taxonomy): Bacteria > Bacillati > Actinomycetota > Actinomycetes > Micrococcales > Microbacteriaceae > Microbacterium > Microbacterium sp. EF45047. The sequence continues at coordinate 2,525,932 of NZ_CP069429.1, forward strand.
GACGACCGGCTTGCGGGTGACGCCGTCGTAGCTGTCGGCGCGGTAGGTGGTGATCTCGACCTGCTCGCCCTGGACCCGCGCGCCGATCGTGCCGAACGCCCGCCCGATGTCCCACTGCGCGGTGGAGATCGGGGTGACGATCCGCAGGATGTCGTCGGGACGGGCATCCGTGGTGAAGTCGAGGTCGTGCGTCACCCGGCCGAGCAGGGCGTCGCGCACCGGACCGCCGACGATCGCCAGCTCGAAGCCGGCATCCGCGAACGCCCGCGAGAGGGTGGCGACGACCGGGTTCTCGGCGAGCGCGCCGAGACGGGCGAGGCCGTCGGCCATGTTGAGCATGGGTTCCAGGGTACCGGGGTGCGGAAGCGGGACCCGCGCGCGGATGCCGGGAACGGCCCGCCGGGCGCCGAGGCATCGGCAGTCAGCGGAGTGTGAACCAGCCGAGCGCGGCGCCGTAGAACGGCAGCAGCACGAGAAGCGCGACTTCCAGGAGCGCAGCGACCATGATCGTGGTCCAGGCGCCGGTGATCAGCGCGCGGCCGGTGTCCCCTCGCCCGCGCCGCTGCCAGGTGGCGATCAGAGCGAGCACCACGGCCACCGGCGGGACGATGCTCATGACGATGCTGACGGTGGCGAAGATCCGCCACGGTTCGGGCTCCGCCTTCGGTGTGGACTGCGCCAGCCGCTCGGCCCGCGCGCACAGACCCGCCCGCGCGTACGCCAGCACCGGCGGCGAGACCCGCTTCGGGCCCCGGGGCAGGGTGAGAAGTGCCACAGTCACCACTGCGGGGACGGCGATCAGAAGCCCGTACACGACACCGGCGAAGTACCGCGCGAGGTCACTGCCGGTACTTGCCGACATCGACACCGTCGCTCCTTCGAGGACGACAACCACCGCGATCAGTGCAGGGAGCAGGGGCACCGTAACGGCGTCGAGCACCCGTGCCTGCAGCGCCGCGGGGATCACCTGCACAGCGGTCGCCACCGCAAAAGCGGTGACGATGGTTGCGAAGACGGCGAAGACGACCGTCGCCCCGGCGTGGGGCACGAGGGTGTGAGCGATCCACGAGCACAGCGCGATCACGATCGCCCCCGCGAGTCCGCCCTGGACGATCAGAGACACCGTCGGATGCGGGTCGATGCGTCCTGGAATACGCGTGATCGCCGTCCGAATCCGGTCCAGGTCCTTCTCGTTGCGGACGCTCGGAGGCTGAGGCGTTCCGCCTGGGTCTCGGCGAGTGTGGCGGCATCGGCGGCGATGAGCATGGCCAGGGTGGCACCGGCAGGAACGCCGAACAGGCGGACCACGTCGAGAGCCCCCGGGATACTGGCGACGAACGCGTTCGCAAAGGCGGACAGCGCAACGAAGGCCGACGCCAGCGCCACGATCGCGGCGACCCGCCCCCAGAACTGCCGCTGCGCCACAGCGTCCTCGGGTTCGGTGCTCTCGCGATCGCGCGGCATCCGCAGGCGAGTTCGCGCAGAGTCTCAACGGCGAGAGCTTGAACGCCGCGTCGCAGAGCTTGGTCGCGGAGGCGCAGAGGAATCACGCGGCTACGGCATCGGCGATTGAGGGGCTCAAGGCGCAGGCCGCGGCGAACCAGAAGCTCGTCAGCCAGGTCGGCGGCGCGGTGCAGCGGATCGAAAAGCGCACCGAGGAGCGAGTCGTGAAGGCCGTCGAACAGGTCGCCGGGGAGGCGTCTGCCACGATCGCGGCAAACCTCGACGCATCGAACGAGCGCGCCGAGCGGATCATCGCTGCCACGGCGAAGCTGGAGGCCCGTCAGCTCTGGTCGGCCGCCGCCGCGATGTGCCTCGCACTCCTGCCGGTGGTGGTGGTCGTCGCCGGGCTCTGGATGGGCATCGCTGGGCTCATCACCGGCGCTCAGTGGGCGCTGGACGTGGACGGTAGCGTGTGGCTCGGGATCGGGCGCTGGCTCGTGATCGCCGCGGGCCTCGCGGCGGCCGGCTACGGGGTCTTCGCGTCCGTCCGCTGGGTTGCTGGCCTCGTGGAGACCTGGAAGGGTCGCGGGATGCCGACGTGGCCGAACTGGCGACGATGACTGGAGCCACTCGAACTACTGACCCCGGTCAGTAGTCGAACGATTGCCGCAGCAGCCGGTCGAGCGACGTCGGTGCCGCCGCAGTCGCCGGAGGACGATCGCCGCTGTGACGGCCACCCCGACTGCGATCCCGGCACCGATGAGCCAAGGGTTGCCGAGGAAACCTCCGATACCTGCGAGGGCTCCGCCCGCGGCGAGGAGAGGCAGGCCGCAGCAGATCAGCAGCGGAAGCGCGCAGCATGCCAACAGGAGCAAGCCCGTCCCAGCACCGACAAGCACGCCCGCGCGATGCGAGTCGTGGTCCTTATCGCCGCTCATCGTCTGTTCCTCTCCCAGCTGAGCGTTCCCCCCGATTGTCTGCGTGCGCGTTCACGCGCAGCACGACAGGAGCGACGGGTCGGTGGTGAAGGCCTTGGCGGCGATCCGGATGCCCTCGGCCATGGTCAGGTAGGGGGCCCAGGCGTCGGCGACCTCGGCGACCGTCTTGCCGAGCACGTGGACCCCGGCGGCGGCGAGCTCGCCGGCGTCCTTGGCGACGGCGGTGATGCCGAGGATCTTCCCGGTGTCGGCGTCCACGACGATCTTGACGAAGCCGCGGGTGTCGCGGTTGACCAGTGCGCGGGGCACGTGGTGCAGGGGCAGGACGCGGCAGTCGCAGCGGATCCCGGCGGCGACGACGTCCTTCTCGGTCATCCCGACCGCGCCGATCGCCGGGCCGGTGAACGTCACCCTCGGCAGTCGGGCGTAGTCCACGGCCCGGTCGGCGTCGGCGAACGCGTTCTCGGCGACGAGGGTGCCGTGGTGGGCGGCGACGTAGACGAACTCGGGGTGGCCGGTCACGTCGCCCGCGGCCCAGATCCGCGGGTGGGAGGACTGCATCCGGTCGGAGACGACCACCTCGCCGAGGTCCCCGGTCTCGACCCCGACCCTGTCGAGGCCGAGCCCGTCGGTGACCGGTCGTCGTCCGAGGGCGACGAGCACCTGGTCGGCGCGGAACTCCTCCCGCCCGCCGGCGACGTCCGCGGTGACGACGGCCTGCCCGGTCGCGGCGTCGCGGGACACCCGCGTCGGCAGCGCGCGGCGGACCACCCGGATGCCCTCGTCGGCGAACACCTCCTCCAGCGTCCTGGACACCTCCGGCTCCTCCTTCGACGCGAGCCGGGACCGGACCAGCACGGTGACCTGGGAGCCGAGCCGGGCGAACAGCTGCGCCTGCTCCAGAGCGACGTAGCCGCCGCCGAGCACGAGCAGGGACTCAGGGAGTTCGGTCAGCTCCATCGCCGTGGTCGAGGTCAGGTACCCGGTCTCGTCCAGGCCGTCGATCGGCGGGGCCCACGGCCGAGAGCCGGTCGCGACCAGGTAGTGCCCGGCCTCGATCGTCTCGGTGCTGCCGTCGTCCCCGGCGACCTGGAGGACCGGTGCGTCGGGGGTGCCGGCGAACGCGGCGTCGCCGCGGCGGACGGCCCAACCGTAGGAGTCGGCGACGTCGGCGTACTTCTCGCCCCGCAGCGACTCGACCAGCGCCTGCTTCCCGGCGATCAGGGCGGGCATGTCCACTGGCCCCGCCGTCGTCGCGATCCCCGGGAACCGGTCGGCGGCGTCGGCCGTGGAGTGCCGTGCGTCGGCCGCGGCGATCAGGGCCTTCGACGGCACGCAGCCGGTGTTCACGCAGGTGCCACCGAGCGTCCCGCGCTCGATCATCACCACCGACTTGCCGAGCGTGGTCGCGCGGATCGCGGCGGCGAACGCACCACCGCCCGATCCGATGATGGCGAGGTCGTACTTCGTGGGCATCGCAGCTCCTGTCAACACTTGGTCTTCCGGTCTGTCTCAGCCATACTGGACCTTCCAGTGCAGGGGAAGGTCAAGAGGACTTCTGCCGAAAGAAGAGGGGGCCTGCGATGCGCATCGGGGAACTCGCCGAGCGGGCGGGAACGACGGCGAAGACGCTGCGGTTCTACGAGGAGCAGGGCCTGCTGCCGCCGGCCGAGCGCACGCCGTCCGGATACCGCGACTACGCGCCCGAGACGGCCGCCCGGATCGACTTCGTCCACCGCGGCCAGGCCGCGGGCCTCACCCTCGCCCAGATCCGCCAGATCCTCGACATCCGCGACGACGGCGCTGCTCCCTGCGAGCACGTGCGCGACCTCCTCGACGCACGCCTCGCCGAGATCGAGCAGCAGATCGCCCAGCTCGCCGCGCTGCGCGACACCATCACCGAGCTCAGACGCGACGCCGCGCAGCCCGACCCCGACTCGTGCAGCGCGGACCAGGTCTGCCGGTACCTGTAAACGGCAGAGCCGGTCGCACCAACGCCACAACCCCGACATGCGCTACCGCATGTCGATCACCCCGGTGCCCACCTCGATCCGCGAGGTGCGGGCGGCCATCGCGGCCAGCAGCGGCATCGGCGATGCCGCCTGGCGCGCCCAGTGATGCACCCGCACGTAGGCGCCGTTCACGCCGATCTCGTCGGCGCCCTCCGCGATCTCGATGGTCTGGCGCAGCATGTCGCCGGCGGTGCGCGTGACCGAACCCGGCACGTCGGCGTAGTGCCCGAAGGAGAGGAATCCGAAAGCTCTCATGATCTATGCGAACGCATACAGCACGCCAGGCATTCCGCTCAGGATGCCGGGACGAGGATCCCGTCGAGCATGAGGGTGCGGATGCGGGGCTCGAGATCCGCCCACAGTTCGGGCAGCGGCACGTCGAACAGCTCCGCGAGCGCCGCGGCGATCTGCGACACGGTGAGCTCGCCGTCGCACGCTCCGACGAAGGCGGCCAGCGCGGGGTCCACCGGCACCGTGCGCGCGAAGCCGCCGCCCTGGCGCAGCTCGATGACGCTCGGGTCGTCCTCCCCCGGCAGGTGGTGGCGGGCCTCGGTCACGTCCGCCGCGACGTGCAGCACGGACGGGATGCCCGAGGCGAGGAGGTCGTGAGCGGCGAGGCCGTCGCGAAGCGCCCGTCCGACGCCCGACACCGGCTGGGCGACGTGCTCGAAGCGCCGCAACGGCGCGGCATCCGTCGCGGTGGGGCGGCGAAGGAGGATGTAGCCGAAGCCGACCGCGGTGACGCCGCGCTCGGCGAAGTCGTCCAGCCAGGCGGTGAGCAGGGTGACGAAACCCGGGTCGCGCGGCAGCATGCCGCCGTCGCGGATCCAGAGCTCGGCGTACGCCAGCGGCGACAGCTCCTCGCGCTCGACCACCCAGGCGTCCAGATCGTCGGCGACCCAGGTCGCGACGCGGTTCAGCCCGGACGCGGCGCCCGCCGAAGCGTCGATCGTCCTCGAAGCCCCCTCCGCACGCGACTCCCAGTTGCCGAGCAGCTGCGCGATGCCGCCGGGAGCCAGGTGCGCGGGCACCTCGCGGACGAACCGCTCGACGAGGGCGTCCCCGACGAGCCCGCCGTCGCGGTACTCGTAGTTCGGCACGCCGGATGCCCGCGGCGTGATCACGAACGGCGGATTCGACACGACGAGGTCGAACGCCTCCCCGGCCACCGGCTCGAACATGCTGCCGTGCCGGAACTCGATGTTCCGCACCCCGTTCAGCTGCGCGTTGAACGCGGCGTATGCGAGAGCGCGCTCGGAGACGTCGGTCGCCACCACCGTGCCGGCACGCCGGGAGACGAGGAGGGCCTGGATGCCGCATCCGGTGCCGAGATCGAGGGCGCGATCCACTGTGATCGGCACGAGGATCTCGGCGAGCGTGCGCGAGGCGCCGCCGACGCCGAGGACGTGGTCCGCCGGCAGCGCACGCCCCAGCGCGACCTCGTCGAGATCGCTCGCGACCCACCATTCGCCCACGCCGTCGGCGTCCACGAAAGACTGCGGCCGGATCACCGCCAGTGGCACCACCTTCGCGCCGTCGATGCGCGCCAGACCCAGGGCGGTGAGCCCGTCGACGCCCAGCCGCTGCAGGGCGCGCTCCACCGCGGCGAGCGGTTGCGGCATGCCGAGCACGAACAGCCGACCCAGGGTCGGCAGCGGATCGTCGCGCAGCGCCAGCGCCCGCAGGATCGGCTCGCGCAGTCCGCGGGCGAGCGCGTCGTCGGCCTCCGCGCCCCACAGTCGGCGAAGCGGATCGGAGCGGAAGTCGCACGCGTCGAGATCGGCGGCGAGCGCGAGGGCGAGCCGTTCGTCGGGGCGGGGCTGAGCACGGTCCGGCACGGCCGTCACTCTACGCGCCTTCAGGGTTTCGAGGGGCGTGCCGCCTAGAATCGGGACCGTCGACACTCACCTCCCCGGGGTGTTCGAGGAAGATCCTATGACCGCGACCATCCCCCGATCCGGCCTGCGCACGCGCGCGCAGCGGCTGCTGAGCCGCCTCGCGGCGGTGCTCGTCGTCGGCGGGATCGTGTTCGGCGGCACCCCGGCGGTCGCCGCGACCGAGGAGGACGAGACCGCGGATGCTGCGACGGCGCAGATGCACCTGAACGCCGGCACCACGGTCACCGCCGGAGCGCCGATGCTCGCCACGGTCACGCTCGAGACGCCGGCCGGCACGACGCTCAGCGCGGGCAGCATCCGGCTCGAGATCTCCCGCACCCCGCTCGCCGATGGCGCCGCCCTCGACGCCTGGCTCGACGAAGGGTCGACGGATGCCCGGCTCGACGCCGTCGCCGACCAGCCGACCGCCGCGGTGGAGGAGGGGTCGACCTCGTCCTCGAGCATCGTGGTGTCGACGGCCGACCTCGGCCTCAGCGCACCCGGCGTGTACCCGGTGCGCGCGACGCTCACCGGGTCGACGGCCGACGGCGAGGGCGATCCCATGCCCGCGGAGCTGACCGCCACCACGGTCGTCACCGTGCCCCCGGCCGCCGCGCCCGCCGTCGCGGTGATGGTGCCGATCACGGCCACGCCCGAGGACGGCTCGCTGCTCACCGCGGACGAGCTCGCCGAGCTCACCGAGCCGGAGGGCGCGCTGACCCAGCAGCTGGACGCGGTGAGCGGCACGAGCGCCGTCATCGCGGTGGACCCGGCGATCGCGGCATCCGTCCGTCGGCTCGGCACGCGCGCACCGGCGTCGGCCGTCGACTGGCTGGCCCGTCTGGAGGCCCTGCCGAACGAGACGTTCACGCTGCTCTTCGCCGATGCGGATGCCACGGTGCAGGCGCAGACCGGCCGGCCCGCGCTCCTCGAGCCCGGCGACCTCACGGCGCTGCTCGACCCCGCCGACTTCGCCTCCGCATCGCCGACCCCGACGCCGTCGCCCTCCGCGACGCCGGGGACGGATGCCGACGACCCGGCGCTACCGGACGCCGCCGAGCTCACCGCCATCCGCGGCGCGGACCCCGGCATCCTGTGGCCCACGGCCGACGTGACCGACGGCGATCTGGCCGCCTTCGGCGCGTACCTCGGCGACCAGGTCGCCACGGTGCTGCCGTCCACGTCCGTGGACGGGTATGCGGGCGGGCACGCCGCGGTGGGCGCGCGCGAGCTGCTGGTGACGGATGCCCGGGCCTCGGCCCGGCTCTCCGCCGCGGTGGAGGAGACGGAGGATGCCGTGCGCGACCGCGATCTGGCCGCCGCCGCCGGGCATCTTTTCTTCGCCTCCGGTTCCGGGGCACCGGTGCTGGTCGGCCTCGACCGCTCCGAGACCCGCACCGCGGAGGCGCTGCGCGCCGCGCTCACCAGCATCGCCACCCCCGGTGCCGGCCTGGCCGCGGTCCGCTCCGCCGCGCCGGCCGCGGTCAAGCTCACGGGTGAGCCGGATGCCGAGCGGAAGGCCGCCCTGACCGCACTGCTCGAGGACGAGCAGAAGCTGGTCCCGTTCTCCTCCGTGCTCGAGGAGCCGGAGCTGATGCTGGTGCCGGAGCGCATCCGGATCCTGCGTCTCACCGGCGTGGGCCCGACCGACGAGGAGCTCGCCGTCGCGCTGCAGACGCACCGCGAGTCCACCCGTGCGACGCTGGGCGCGGTGAGCATTCAGAAGCCGTCCGCGATCCAGCTGTTCACCGCGGCGGCGCCGCTGCCGGTGTGGGTGCGCAACGACCTGCCCTGGCCGGTGCGGGTGACGCTCACCACGCAGCCCAGCGACCCGCGGCTGAAGGTGCAGCGCACCACCGAGGTGAAGGCCCTCGCCGCCAGCAACACGCGGGTGACCGTGCCGGTGGAGGCCCGGGTCGCCAGCGGAGAGCTGCGGGTGGAGTTCCGCCTGCACAGCCCGACCGGGGTGCCGATCGACGTGCCGCAGTCCGCGCGGGTGACGCTGCGGGCCGACTGGGAGGGCATCGGCCTGGTCGTCCTCGGCGGCATCATCGTGGTGCTGCTCGGCCTGGGCGTGCTCCGCACCGTGCTGCGCAAGCGCCGGGAGGCGCGGCAGGCGGAGGAACCGGCACCCGGGAACCCGCCGGGAACCTGACGTCACCCGCCCGGTCGCGGGAATGCCCCGCCGTTACCATGGGTTGAAGCAGGCGATGCGGGGAGCGCCCCGTGACAAGGAGAGCACATGCGTCAGGTCATCATCATCGGCTCCGGCCCCGCGGGATTCACGGCGGCCATCTACGCCGCACGCGCGAACCTGAAGCCGCTGCTCATCGCCAGCTCGGTCGAGGTCGGCGGTGAGCTGATGAACACCACCGAGGTGGAGAACTTCCCCGGCTTCCCGGAGGGCATCCAGGGCCCGGAGCTGATGGCCAAGATGCAGGAGCAGGCCGAGAGGTTCGGCACCGAGGTCGTCTACGACGACGTCACCGAGCTCGAGGTCGCCGGCCCGGTGAAGAAGGTCACGCTCGGCAGCGGCACCGTGCACGAAGCCCGCACCCTCATCTACGCGACCGGCTCGGCCTACCGCAAGCTCGGCGTGGAGGGCGAGGAGCGGCTGTCCGGCTACGGCGTGTCGTGGTGCGCGACCTGCGACGGCTTCTTCTTCCGTGAGAAGACGATCGCTGTCGTCGGCGGCGGCGACTCCGCGATGGAGGAGGCGACCTTCCTCACCCGCTTCGCCTCGAAGGTGTACGTCATCCACCGCAAGGACACCCTGCGCGCCTCGAAGATCATGCAGGAGCGCGCCTTCGCGAACGAGAAGATCGAGTTCATCTGGAACACGGAGGTGCAGGAGGTCCTCGGCGACACCGCGGTGACCGGCGTGCGGCTGCGCTCCACGGTCGACGGATCGCTGCGCGAACTGCCGCTGGACGGCCTGTTCGTCGCGATCGGCAACGACCCGCGCACGCATCTCGTGCACGACAAGCTCGAGCTGACGCCCGAGGGCACGATCCGGGTGGACGGCCGCTCCTCGCGCACGTCCGTGCCGGGTGTGTTCGCCGCCGGCGACGTCATCGACCCCACCTACCGCCAGGCCGTCACGGCCGCCGGCTCAGGCACGGTCGCCGCCTTGGACGCCGAGCACTTCCTCGCCGACCTGGAGGACTCATCCGTCGAGGTCCCGGCCGCCGAGGCCGCGGAGATCATCACCGCCTGACCCGCGGGGAACACATCCCGCCCGACGGCTGTTGTAGCAGGCGTCAACCGATACCGAGCAAGGAGATTCCATGACCGCCAAGGCAACGAGCCAGGCCACCTGGGAGCAGGACGTGCTCCAGGCCGAGGGACCCGTGCTGGTCGACTTCTGGGCGGCGTGGTGCGGACCGTGCCGCATGGTCGCGCCGGTGCTGGACGAGATCCAGGCCGAGAACCCCGACAAGATCACCATCCTCAAGCTCAACGTGGACGAGAACCCCGAGCTGGCGATGAAGTACCAGATCACCTCGATCCCCGCCATGAAGGTGTTCCAGGGCGGCGAGGTCAAGACGACGATCATCGGCGCCAAGCCGAAGTTCGCCCTCGAGCAGGACCTCGCGGACTTCCTCCGCTGACCCGGCCTTTCCGGTCGTTGAGCGAACCCGCCGCGGGCGGGTGAGACGAAACGCCCTTCCGAAGCCCGTCGCCCCTCCCGGCGGCGGGCTTCGTCGCGTCGGGATGCCGTCAGCCCAGCATCCGCCAGACCGTGGGGGTCAGCTCCGGGTACTCCAGGGCGATGCGGCGCAGGATGCCGTCGTTCCAGCCGCGATCGCGCACGTTCCCGCCCCGGGCCGCGACGACGTCCGCGCGCAGCAGCAGCACGACGAGCTCGTCGACCGAGGGGATCTCGGACATGAAGTCCCACGGGTCCTGCCCGTGCCGCAGCCGCTCGTGCACCAGCACGGCGCGCTCGTCGCCGGCCTCGGCGCGGAGCACCTCCAGGCTGGCGCGGCGGGGGAACGGGGTCACCGTTCCAGCCTAAGCGCGACCGCGGACACGAGGGCCGCGGAGGCAGGGGCGATCACCGACGCTCGGCCACCGGCACGGCGGCGACGGATGCCCGCTCGATGAACCGCGTCTCCAGCGTGTGCAGACCGCCGGGTGCCGCCTCGCCGTCGATCGCCGCGAACAGCACTTCGGCCGCGCGGGTCCCGAGCGCCAGCATCGGCTGCTCGATCATCGTCAGCGGCGGCTCCATCACGGCCGCCCAGGAGCTGTCGTCGAACCCGATCAGCGAGACGTCCGCGGCCACCCGCAGCCCCGCCTCGCGCAGCGCGCGCAGCGAGCCGGTCATCGCGTCGGTCTCCGTGCAGAACAGCGCCGTCGGCGGGTCGGGCAGCGCCAGCATCCGCGCCACCTCGTCGCGGGCGTGCTCCTCGGTCTTGGCGCCGACCATGACGAGATCGGCGTCGTACAGGATGCCGGCGTCGTCCAGCGCGTCCAGGTACCCCTGCAGACGCTCGCCGTCCGTCCACAGGTTGCGCGCCGCAAGCTCGACCATCTCGCGACGGCGGCGCGGCCGCTCGTCGACCGGCGGTCCCCAGACGAACCCGATGCGGCGGTGCCCGGCGTCGATCAGCCGCTCGACCGCGCTCCGCGCCGCGGCGCGGTTGTCGATCACGACGGCGTCGACGTCCAGCCCGGGCACGGCGCGGTCGACGAGCACCACGGGGATCCCGTGCCCACGGGCCTGCTCGAGGTGGTCGGCGGATGCCGCGTCGAGAGCGGTCGACGCCACGATGATCCCGTCCACGCGCTTGTCGATGAGCACGTTCGTCGCCGCGACCTCCTCCGCCAGCTCCTCGTAGGTGCTGATCACCAGCGTGTCGAAGCCGCGCGCCCGCGCGGCGTCAGAGATGCCCCGCACCACGCCGCCGAAGAACGGGTTGGCGATGTCGGCGACGATGACGCCGATGGTGTGGCTGACCCCGGTCGACATGCTCCGCGCGAGCGCGTTGGCCCGGTAGCCGATCCGCTCGGCCGCCGCCAGTACGCGCTCCCTGACCTCCGGGCTGACGTAGCCGTATCCGCCGAGGGTGCGTGCCGCCGTGGAGCGGCCGACGCCGGCCTCGGCGGCGACCTCGGAGATGGTGGGCGGAGCGGAGCGCTCGGATGTCATCGCTCTCGCCCCCTTCCCCGTGCTCACCACATGTTAGCCGTGACGGGTTCACCGCTCGGCCGGCCGCGCTCGAACGCCCCCTCGACGAAGCACTGGTCGTGCGCGGCATCCGCCCCGGCGTGCAGCGCCGCCTGCAGCGCCTCGCCGGACGGGATGCGGTCGCGCCGCCACCCGGCACCGTGCAGGGACACCAGGAACCCGGCGAGGAAGGCATCCCCGCATCCCATCGTGTCCACGATTCCGGCGCCGTCCGGGATGAGCCGCGCCGGGGCGGTGCGGCGGATCCGCCCGTCCGTGACGAGCGCGCCGTCCGTGCCGCGCGTGCCCAGTGCCAGCCCGGCGCCGCGCGCGATCGCCTCGTCGAGGAGCGCGAAGGCGGCGTCCTCGTCCATGCCCGCGCAGGAGAGCAGCACGAGATCCGCGTGCGGGGCGATCCGGTCCAGGTACGCCGGCTCGCGGAACTCGGCCTCGCTGGAGAGGTCGTAGCTCACCAGGACGTCGTGACGGCGCAGCCGGGGAAGCTGCGTCTCGGTGCGCGAGTACACGCTGGAGTGCACCAGGTCGAAGCCGGCCGCGTACTCCTCACGGCCGTCGTCGAGATCGATGGGCTGGCGGACGGTCACGCCGCCGCCGTTCCAGCCGAGGAAGACGCGCTCCCCGTCGACGACCCGCAGGGAGGAGACCCCCGACTCCCCCCTGCGGACCACACTGCGCGGCGTGGGCACTCCGGCGTCCTCGATCGACGAGCGCAGGAACCTCCCGCGCTCGTCGTCTCCGAACACCCCGAGGTACTCGGCCTCCGCGCCCAGGCGGTGCGCGTACACGGCGACGTTGACGGCGTTCCCTCCGGGGTACTCGACCGCGCGATCCAGGAAGCGGTCGACGATGTTGTCGCCGAATCCGAGCACTCGCATGTCCGTCCTCCCGCGCTCAGTAGGCCATCACGCGGTAGTAGCGGCGCAGGTCGAGCGAGTGGTCGCGCACGCGCTCGAGGTGCTTGCTCACCCGGCCCATCACGGTGTCCAGCACGATCGGGGCGATCAGCGCACGGTTCTCCGCGCTGAAGCCCTCCAGCGCGTAGTCGCGGGTGTCGAATACCGTCACATCGTTGGAGATCCGCTTCGCGAACGCCTCGGCGCGATCGGTGAGCGGACGGGTGCGGTCCTCGCCCTGGAACACGATCACGGCGGTGTCCTCCTCGAGCAGCTCGAGCGAGCCGTGGAAGAACTCGGCGCTGTGTACGCGGGTGGTGCGCAGCCACTGCATCTCCTCGAGGATGCACATCGAGTACAGGTACGTGAAGGCCCAGATCGGGCCGCCGCCGGTGAGGAAGTAGTAGTCGGTGTCGCGGTGCGCCTCGGCGAACGCCTCGGCGACCGGCTCGGCCTGCTTGGCCACCTCGACGAGCACGTCGGGCAGGTTCACCAGCTCGTCGGCCAGCGAGGCGTAGCCGTCGAACTCGCCGCGGCGCTCCAGCAGCCGGCCCACGAGGAGCAGCAGCTGCATGTCGAACGGCCAGGTCTTCGGCTCGGAGACCAGCGCGTGGTCGACGCCCAGGGCGATCGGCGACTCCGGGTAGCCGGTGAAGGCGATGGTGGTGGCGCCGGCCTCGCGGACGTACTCGATGGCGCGCACGACGTCCTCGGTGGTGCCGCTCACGGAGGTGAACACGGCGGCGGTGCGCTCACCGAGCAGGGCGTCCCCGGCGAGCACGAGCTCGGCGGCGATCGCGGCGCGGATGGGCATGGTGGAGCGCTCACGGGCGAGCAGCTCGTACGGCCACATCTGGGCGTACGTGCCGCCGGCGCCGACGAGCAGGACGTTGTCGATCCCCTTGGCGAGCAGGTCGTCGACGAGCTGCTCGATCTGGGGGCGGAGGGCGACGGCGCTGGCCGTCTGGGTGCGGAATGCGGTCTCGTCGAAGCCGAGCATCATTGATCCTTTCGCGAGGGCGGGGCCCATCGTATGTGGTACCGGTACCAGGTCGGGATCATGCTGACACACCGCAGTGGATTCGTCAACGAACGCTCGAATTCTTGCGGTTCTCTGGCCGGATGCTGAGAAGTTTCCGCTCTGGTCTGGTACCGGTACCAGGTTTTCGGCTACACTCGCCAGCCAAGGCATGCACCGAAAATCCAACGGCGGATCGGTGGCCGCGACCCGCGGCAGGCGGACCGCCCCCTCAGAGAGGCAGATCATGCGCAGAACACGCACCCTCGCGATCGTCGCGACCGCCGCGGCGACCGCTCTCGCGCTCACCGGCTGCGGCGGCAGTGCCCCGCAGCCCGTGGCGGACGTCAGCGAAGAGCCGGTCTTCGAAGGCACGCTCTCGATCCTCACGAAGTTCGCCGGGGAACCGCTCGAACCGTACTTCGAGGATCTCGCGGCGGCGTACGAGGCCGAGCATCCGGACGTGGACATCGAACTCATCCAGGAGACCGACCAGTCCATCAAGGACAAGACCAAGACGCTCACCGCCTCCCAGGCCCTCCCGGACATCTTCTTCACGTGGACCGGCAACTGGGCGGAGAACTTCATCAAGGGCGGTCTCGCCGCCGACCTGAGCGAGGTCATCGCGCCGGGCACCGAGTGGGGCGACCGCTTCGGCGAGGCTTCGCTTTCGGCGTTCCAGTACGACGGCAAGTACTACGGCATCCCGCTCTACAACAACGGCAAGTTCATGGGCTACAGCAAGGCGGCCTTCGCGAAGGCCGGCATCGAGGTGCCGACCACCTTCGAGGCCCTGATCGAGTCGTGCGCACCGCTGCGCGCGGCCGGCTACGAGCCGATCGCCTTCGGCAACAAGGACGGGTGGCCGGCGCTGCACTACCTGCAGCAGCTGTTCGCGTACAACGTCCCGGCCGACGTGCTCGAGGCCGACTTCGACCCGGAGACGGCGGAGTGGACGCACGAGGGGTACGTGCGATCGCTGGAGCAGTTCAAGACCCTGGTCGAGGAGTGCACCGACACCGGCAACGGCACCAACGGCGTGCTCTACACCACCGCCCAGGAGGCGCTGGCCGGCGGACGCGCCGCCATGTACTACCAGGAGGTGCTCGAGTTCGACAGCGTCACCGCCGAGGGCGCCACGGTGACCCCGGACGACTTCGGCATCTTCGCGCTCCCCGTGCCCGCGGGCGCCGAGGGAGACCCGGGGGCCATCGAGGGCTCGCCGGAGGGCTACCTGATCAACGCGAAGTCGCCCCGCGCGGCCCTCGCCGTCGACTTCATGAAGTTCGTGACCGAGCTCGAGAACGCCAAGACGCTCTCCTCCCCGCCCTACGGCCAGCCCAGCGCGGTCATCGGCGCGGTCACCGAGGAGACCTCGAGCAAGGCGGTCTTCGAGGGGATCACCAAGGTGAACGAGGCATCCGACCTCGTCGTCTGGCTCGACACCGTGACCGTGCCGGAGGTCGCCGACGCGTGGCTCGCCGGCGGCGAGGCGCTGATCAGCGGCAGCGCCACCCCGGAAGAGGTGCTCGAGAGTGTTCGCGCAGCGAACGACGACGCGAAGTGACGTCCCGTCGGGGGCCGGTTTCCGCCGGCCCCCGACCGTCACCGAGGTCATCGTCACCGCCGACCGCCGCCGGCCGGCGGGGGCGGGGCGCCCCGGCCGAGCCGCGCGACCGGGCTCGGCAGCGAACGCTCCCGCCCGCAGCGGCCTGAAGCGGCTGGCCGGGCTCGCCTGGGTGCTGCCGGCCCTGGTCGTGCTCGCCGTGTTCGTGTACCTCCCGCTGGTGCAGAACCTGGCCTTCTCCACGCAGGAGTGGGACATCTACTCCGGGGCATCCGAGTTCGTCGGGCTGGAGAACTACGAGAAGCTCGTCGGCGACCCGGTGTTCTGGACCGCCCTCGGCAACAACGTGCTGTACGCGCTGCTGTCGATCGTGTTCCAGGTGGCGGGGGCGCTCGTCCTCGCCGCGATGATCGAGAGCCTGCGCAGCATCCGCTGGCGCAAGGCTCTGCGCGCCATCTACTTCGTCCCGTCCGCGATCTCGCTGACCGTCGCCGGCCTGCTCTTCTACTTCATCTACGAGCCGCGCCTGGGCATGCTGAACCACCTGCTCGACGGGCTCGGCCTCGGCGCTCTGGCGCAGCCGTGGCTCGGGCAGGAGTCCACCGCGATGGTCGCGATCATCGCGATGAGCCAGTGGCAGGGCTTCGGCTATTCGACGCTGCTGTTCGCGGTGGCGATCCAGCGGATCCCGTCGGAGCTGTACGAGGCCGCCGCACTCGACGGCATCGGCCCGATCCGCCGGTTCTTCCATGTCACGGTGCCGCTGGTCCGCGAGATGACCGGGCTGATGGTCATCGTCACGATCTCCGGCGCGTTCCAGGTGTTCAACGAGGTCATGGTGATGACCAGCGGCGGTCCCAACAACTCGACGCAGGTGCTGGCCACCTGGCTGTACCGCAGCGGATTCGTGCGCAACGACTTCGGATACGCGGCGGCGATCGCCACCGTCATCTTCGCGGTGACCCTCGCCATCGCGCTCGGCCAGCTCTGGTACACGCGCCGCAGAAGGGTGGAGTTCTGATGACCCGCACCGGATTCCTCGGCGCCGTCGGGCGCCTGTTCGTCTGGTCGTTCCTGCTGGCGCTCGTCGTCGTGGTCGCCTATCCGCTGCTGTGGATGGTGATGAACGGGTTCAAGACGAACGCCGAGCTGTTCGGCAACCCGTTCGCCCTCCCCCTGCAGCTGGACTGGGAGAACTACGCCGACGCCTGGAACCGCGGCGTCAGCGACTACCTCACCGCGAGCATCCTGGTCACGGTGACCTCGACCGTCGCCACCGTGTTCATCAGCGCGTGGGCCGCGTACGGGCTCACGCGGGTGCGGATGCCGTTCGGGCGGGTCGTCTCCGGGCTGATCCTCGGCGGCCTGATGCTCGCCCCCGCCGTCGCGCTCGTGCCGCTGGTGCGGATGTTCCAGGCGATGGGCCTGTACAACACGTTCTGGGCGCTGCTGATCCTGTACACCGCGTTCCGCATCCCGTTCACGACGTTCCTCATCCGCGCGTACATGATCGACCTGCCGCGCGAGGTGGACGAGGCCGCCGAGGTGGACGGTGCGAGCCGCTGGACGACGTTCTGGCGGATCACGCTGCCGATGTGCAAGCCGATCATCACCTCGACGATCATCCTGCACGTGCTCTTCGCGTGGAACGAGTACCTGTTCGCCATGGTGTTCACCAGCGGCACGGAGGTGCAGACCCTCCCCGTTGGTCTCACCAGCCTGATGAGCAAGCACGGCACGGACTATCCGGTCGTGTTCGCGGGCATGGTGGTCGCGGCGCTGCCGGTGATCGTGCTGTTCTTCGCCAGCCAGCGGTACTTCATCAAGGGCCTGTCGGAGGGCATCGGCAAATGACCGCGCCGCTCATCGACCGGATCACCGGGTCGAACTTCTCCTACCAGCACCTGCCGCTGGAGCGCTGCTTCGACGACATGGCAGCCCTGGGGCGCTCGCACGTGGAGCTGTGGGGCGTCGCCCCGCACGCGCACGTGCCGTGGCTCACGGATGCCGAGGCCCGCCGCATCCGTGACGCCGCCGAGGCGCGCGGCATGCGCATCGCCTGCTTCACCCCGGAGCAGGTCGCCTACCCGGTGAACATCGCCTCGCCGTCGCCGCGGCTGCGCGCCGAGAGCGTGGCGATGTTCCGGCGCGCGGCCGAGATCGCGGTGCATCTCGGCGCCGGCATGCTGTTCCTCACCGCCGGTCGCGGCGGGGAGGACGAGGAGACGGATGCCGGATGGGCGCGCGCCGCCGGGGCGCTGCGCGAGATCGCCGAACATGCCGGCGCGCTCGGGCTCGAGTGCGTGCTCGAGCCGCTGCAGCGAGTGGAGTCGAACCTGGTGAACACGGCCGCCGATGCCGCGCGGATGCTGGCCGACGTCGGCGCCGGGAACCTGGGCGTGGCCCTGGACACCGTGGCCGCCGCCGTCGCGGGCGACAGCGTGGACGACTACTTCGCGCAGCTCGGCGACCGGGTGCGGCACGTGCACCTCATCGACGGCGCGCCCGCCGGGCACCTCGCGTGGGGGGACGGCGAGCTGCCGCTGGACGGGATCGTCGCGGCGCTGGAGCGCCACGGGTATGCCGGGCTCGCGACCATCGAGCTGTTCGGCGACGGCGGGTACGCCCTGGACCCGAGGCCGGCGGTCGAACGGTCCCTCGCCGCGGTCGCGGAGGCGTCGGGCCGGGGCTGAGGGGCGGCTGACGGACGGGCTGAGGGGCGGAGCTGAGGGGCGGGCTGAGCGCGGGGCATCCGCCGCCCACGACCTCCTCAGTGCCGCACCACGACGACGGACTCGGTCATGTCCTCCAGCGACTTGCCCTTGGTCTCACGGACGAACCTCCACACGAACAGCAGCGACAGCAGCGCGAACGTGGCATACAGGCCGTACGCGAGCCCGAGGGAGAGATCCTTCAGCCCCGGGAAAGACACCGTGATCACCCAGTTGGCCACCCACTGGCCGCCCGCCGCGAGGGAGAGCGCCGCCGCCCGCATCCGGTTGGGGAACATCTCACCGAGGAGCACCCACACGACCGGGCCCCACGACATGCCGAACGCGATCACGAAGAGGTTCGCCGCGACAAGGGCGATCGGACCGGACGCACCCTCGAGCACGGGGGCGCCGTCGACGATCGGCGACGTGCCGAAGATCACCGCCATGGTGGCGAGGGTGACCGTCATGCCGATGGATCCGATGATGAGCAGCGGCTTGCGCCCGAAGCGGTCGACGGTGGCGATCGCGATGAGGGTGGTGAGGATGTTGATGGTCGCGCTGATCACCGTGATCACGAACGCCTGCGACTCGTCGAAGCCGACGGCCTCCCAGAGGATGTTGGAGTAGTAGAAGATCACGTTGATGCCGACGAACTGCTGGAAGATCGACAGCAGCAGACCCACCCAGACGATGCCGGCGATGCGGCCGGACGGGGACTTCAGGTCGCGCCAGGACGGGGTCGTCGAGCGCTCCATCGTCTCCCGGATGCGGACGATGGTCGTCTCGATCTTCTCGGGTCCGAGCAGTCGGGAGAGCACCTCGCGCGCCTCCTCCACACGATGCGTGGCGACGAGGTAGCGCGGCGACTCGGGGATGGTGAGGGCCAGCCCGCCGTAGATCACCGCCGGCACGGCCATCGCCAGGAACATCCACTGCCACGCGTCCAGCCCGAACCAGAACGGCTCGCTGGATCCGCCGGCCGCCAGCGCGAACAGGAAGTCGACGAGCAGGGAGATGAAGATGCCGGTGACGATCGCGAGCTGCTGCAGGGATGCCAGGCGGCCGCGGATGCGGGCCGGGGCGATCTCGGCGATGTAGGCGGGGGCGATGACGGATGCCATGCCGACGCCGAGCCCGCCGATGACGCGTCCGACGACGAGGATCCACAGCTCCGGGGCGAGCCCGGTCACCAGCGCGGAGACGAGGAACAGGACGGCGGCCACCTTCATCACTGCCAGGCGGCCCATCCTGTCCGCGAGCCGCCCTGCGATCACGGCGCCGACCGCCGCGCCGAGGAGAGCGGATGCCACCGCGAAACCGAGCGAGACCGGGTCGGCCTGGAACTCCCGCTCCACCGCCGCCACCGCGCCGTTGATCACCGCACTGTCGTATCCGAAGAGGAATCCGCCGAGGGCCGCGACGATCGCGATGCGGACGACCCCCGCCTTACGACCGTCGTCGGCCTCGTCGTCGTAGACCGGCTCCTCGAGGGGAGCTCCGCCGTGTGCCGCCATGGTGCGCCTCCGTTCGTGCACGGACACCGGTGGCCCCGGCGTCGCTGCCGTGTCCTCCGATCACACACCCACGGATGCGGCGGAGGCAAGGGAAACGCCCGATTGCGACGATCCGGGAGTCCCACCGGGACGCGTCCGTGTCAGCCGCGGCGGACGGGACTCAGGATGCGCCGTAGCCGTCCTCGCCCAGCTCGGAGAGAATGCGGTTGAGATCCTGGATCGACGCGAAATCGATCTTGAGCTGGCCTTTTCGTGCACCGAGAGTGATCTGTACACGGGTGTTGAGCCGGTCGCCGAGGCGGTTCGAGACCTCGTCGAGGTAGGCGCGGCGGGCTCCGGGCTGGGGGCGAGGGGTCGCCCCGGGTGCGGCGGGGAGGGCCTTGGCGGCCTGCTCGGCGGCGCGGACGGAGAGGTCCTCGTTCACGATCTTGTCCGCCAGGCGCTGCATCTGCTCGGGGTCCTCCACCGAGAGGATGGCGCGCGCGTGCCCAGCGGAGAGGACTCCGGCGGCGACGCGCTGCTGCACGGGGACGGGCAGCTTGAGCAGGCGGATGGTGTTGCTGATCTGCGGGCGGGAGCGGCCGATGCGGGTGGCGAGCTCCTCCTGGGTGATGCCGAAGTCCTCGAGGAGCTGCTGGTAGGCGGATGCCTCTTCGAGGGGGTTCAGCTGCGAGCGGTGCAGGTTCTCCAGCAGGGCGTCGCGGAGCAGGTCCTCGTCGGCGGTCTCGCGGAGGATCGCGGGGATGGAGTCGAGGCCGGCCTCCCGGGCGGCGCGGGTGCGCCGCTCCCCCATGATGAGTTCGTAGGCGCCGTCCGCGTTGCGACGCACCACGACGGGCTGCAGCACGCCGAACTCGCGGACGCTGTGCACGAGCTCGGACAGGTCGTCCGGGTCGAAGTGGGTGCGCGGCTGCCGAGGGTTGGGCACGATCTCGCGCGGGTCGACGTGGATGAGGCGGACGCCGGGGACGGCCGCGAGCTCGGCATCCGACTCCGTGACAGCGGGAGCGGCGTCCTCGGCGACCTTCGTGGCCTCCGCCGCCTTGGCGCGCGGTGCCCCGGGGAAGAAGACATCGACGGGACGTTCCGCCTGGTCAGCCGTAGGAATGAGCGCCCCGATACCCCGTCCGAGTCCTGTTCGCTTCGCCATCATCGCTCCTTCTTCTGCAGGCCGGCGGCCTGCGGTGTCTGCTGTTCCGCCATGCCGCGGCGGGCGATCTCGACGGCGGCCTCGCGGTAGGCGACGGCGCCGGCGGATGAGTTGTCGTACGCGATCACCGTCTGCCCGAAGCTCGGCGCCTCGGAGACGCGGACGGACCGTGGGATGACCGTGTGGAGGGTCTGCTCCGGGAAGTGGCTGCGCACCTCGTCGGCGACCTGCTGTGCGAGGCGGGTGCGGGCGTCGAACATGGTCAGCAGGATGGTGGAGAGGTGCAGCTCGGGGTTGAGGTGCTTCTGGATCATCTGGATGCTGCCGAGGAGCTGGCTCAGTCCCTCGAGCGCGTAGTACTCGCACTGGATGGGGATGAGCACCTCGGATGCCGCGGTGAACGCGTTGATCGTGAGCAGGCCGAGCGACGGCGGACAGTCGATGATCACGATGTCCATCGGATGCTCGCGCAGGTAGGTCTCGAGGGCGCGGCGGAGCCGGAACTCGCGCGCCACCTGGGACACCAACTCGATCTCGGCGCCGGCGAGGTGGATCGTGCTGGGGGCGCAGAAGAGCGTGTCGCCCTCGGGGCTCTGCTGGACGATGTCGGCGAAGGGGGCGTCGTCGATGAGGACGTCGTAGACCGAAGGGGTGTCGGCGGTGTGGGTGACACCAAGAGCGGTGGAGGCGTTGCCCTGCGGGTCGAGGTCCACGACGAGCACTCGCCCGCCGAGTTGGGCCAGAGCGGAGGCCAGATTTACGGCGGTCGTGGTCTTGCCGACGCCGCCCTTCTGGTTCGACACGGTGAGGATCCGCGTGTCGCCGTCGAAGTCGACGGTGATGTTCTGGAGCGCCCGGCGTCGAGCGGAGAGGTCGGCGAGTTCGCGTGCGAGGGGGGTGTCCATCCCGAAGTCGTCGTTCGGCGATGCCTTGTCGGGTTGTTTCACGTGAAACATCCACTCCTTCCGGGACCGCCTCCCACTCTAACCCGTCCCGTACCGCCCGTTGAGCGAGGAGCGCAGCGACGAGACGAAACGCCCTGCCCCCCGGTCGTTGAGCGAGGAGCGCAGCGACGAGACGAAACGCCCTACCCCACCCCCGGTCGTTGAGCGAGGACGCCCCCAGGGCGCCCGAGACGAAACGCCCCTTCCGACGTTGCATCGTCCACCACAGATCCGCCGTTTCACGTGAAACGCCGCACATCCCGGCAACCCCTGTGGAACACCCGCTCCCCCCGGACCCCGCCTCCCTATCGTTGCGGCATGGTCGGATACACCTACATCCTCCGCTGCGCCGACGGTACCTTCTATGTCGGCAGCACGAACGATCTCTGGCGTCGTATCGAGACGCATGCCCAGGGCCTGGGCAGCGCCTACACCGCGAGCCGCCTTCCGGTGGAGCTGGTCTGGTGGGAGGAGTTCGCACGCATCGATGAGGCGTTCCGCTGGGAGAAGCGCATTCAGGGTTGGAGTCACGCCAAGCGCCAGGCATTCATCAACGGCGGCATCGACGCCATCCGCGGCTGGAGCGCTCGCCACCGCCCCGGCCGTTGAGCGAGTCGCGAAGCGACGAGACGAAACGCCCTCGCCCCCGGAGTTGCCCCAGCCCGCAAGGCGACCGAGACGAAACGCCATCCGTCACCCGAACGCGTTTCGTCTCGCTACGCTCGCTCAACGACCGAACTACCCGTCGGCCGTTGAGCGAGGAGCGAAGCGACGAGACGAAACGCCCTGGCCCCGAAGCTGCCCACCATCGGTCGTTGAGCGAGGACGCCCGCAGGGCGACCGAGACGAAACGCCATCCGTCACCGGAACGCGTTTCGACTCGCTGCGCTCGCTCAACGACCGAACTACCCGTCGGCCGTTGAGCGAGGAGCGAAGCGACGAGACGAAACGCCCCCGCCCCGGTAGACCCCGTTTCGACTCGCTGCGCTCGCTCAACGACCGAGAAGGCGACGCCGTTTCACGTGAAACGTCTACCCAGGGAACTCGTTTCGTCTCGCTACGCTCGCTCAACGACCGACGTGAAACATTCGCCGGGGAGTTCGTTTCGTCTCGCTACGCTCGCTCAACGACCGAGAAGGCGACGCCGTTTCACGTGAAACGTCTACCCAGGGGAACTCGTTTCGTCTCGCTGCGCTCGCTTAACGACCGGGACAGTCCGTTTCACGTGAAACATCCGGTTTCGGTCAGGCGCGGACTCGGGCGCGGACGACGCGAGTGGTCTCGGTGAGGACGCCTTCTCCGAGAACCTCGATGCGGACGTCAGTCACCTTGTGCTTCTTGAGCACCTTCTGCGCAGCCTCGATCTCGGCCGGCACATTGTGTCCCTTGAGGAGGATCAGTTCGCCCCCGTCTCGGACCAGCGGCGCCGTGATCGGAATGAGCGTCCGCATCGCGCTCACCGCCCGCGCCGTCACGATGTCGAACTCCAGGCCCACGTCCTCAGCGCGTGAGCGCATCACCGTCACATTCTCCAGGCCCAGTGCATCGACCTGCTCATTGAGCCAGGTCACGCGGCGATCCATCGGTTCGATCAGCGTCCAGGTCACGTCCGGCCGTGCGATCGCGAGCACGAGACCGGGAAGACCCGCACCGGAGCCCACATCAGCCACCGAACCGTGGAAGAGCGGTGCGGCGATCGCCGAGTTCAAGACGTGCCGCGTCCAGAGGCGGGGGAGTTCCAGCGGCCCGATCAGGCCGCGGAGCTCACCCTCGGCGGCCAGGGACGCGGTGAAGCGCCGGGCGAGGTCGATACGGTCGCCGAAGAGGGATGCCGCGGCGGAGGGTTCCGGTTCGACGGCGGGGGATTGCTCGTCGGACATGCGGGGATCCTTCCGTGGGGGCTGTCTGGGGTGCGTTTCGTCTCGCTGCGCTCGTTCAACGGCCGGGACGGGGCTCACTCAACGACCGGGACCGCGACGGGACCGAGACAGCGAAGCGTCAGCGGCGGGAGATCACCGTGTGGCGATCGGCGCCCTCGCCGTACGACTCCGACATAAGACCGCGCTCGGACACGATGTCGTGCACCAGCTTGCGCTCGTAGCTGGACATCGCCGGGAGGGACGCCTGCGAGGCGCCCTCGTCCAGTTTCGCCACCGCGGCGTCGACCAGCGCTTCCAGCTGCCGGCGCCGGGCATCCCGCGATCCGCCGATGTCGAGGATCAGCCGGGAGAACGCGCCGGTCTTGTTCTGCACCGCAAGCCGGGTCAGCTCCTGCAGGGCCTGCACCGTCTCAGGGGCCGAGAGAACGCCGAGGCCATCTCCCTCCGCCTCGACGGACACATATGCGCGACCCTGCCGGACGTCCAGCGTCAGATCACCGTCGATGTCGGCGATGTCGAGGAGCTCCTCGATGAAATCCGCCGCGACATCGCCCTCGTGCTCGAGCTGCTCGAGCGTCGACTCGGTCGCCAGGTCCTCGGTGGTCATCCGTTGCCGCCCTTCTTCTTCGCACGCTTCTTGCTCATCGGCTGCTCGCGCTTCGGCGCCTGCGCCTTGGCCCGCTCGGCCTCCTCGAGCTTGCGCTGCTGCTCCGCCTCGTACACCGCGATCGGGACGACCTTGCCCTGGGCGTTGATCGCCTTGCCTTTGCGCGCCAGGCGCTCCTCGCGCGCCTTCGCCGCCTCGGAGCCCGGGGTCGGCATCTCGCGGATGACGAGGAACTGCTGGCCCATGGTCCACAGGTTCGAGATGAACCAGTACACGACCACGCCGAGCGGGAAGAAGATGCCCGAGAAGATGAAGCCCAGGGGCAGCACGTAGAGCATGATCTTCTGCATCTGGTAGGCCTGGCCGGTCTTGGCCTCGGGCGACAGGTTCTTCGAGATGATCTGCAGCTGCGTGATGAACTGCGACACGATCATCAGCACCACCAAGATGGCGAGGATCGTGATCGCCAGCGTGTTCTGGTTCTCCCACGCGACGCTCAGCGTCTCGTGCAGGGACACGCTGCCGAACAGGCGCGCGTCGTAGAACTCCTGCGTCAGCTCGTTGTTGAGCAGGCCGACACCGCTGAAGTCGGGGTTGTCGCGGATCTTCTGCACGTCGACCAGCACGCTGTAGAGCGAGAAGAAGATCGGCATCTGGATCAGCAGCGGAAGGCAGCTGGAGACAGGCGTCGTGCCGTGCTTCTTGTACAGCGCAATCGTCTCGCGGCTCATCGCCTCGCGAGAGAGCTGATCGCGCTTGCCCTTGTACTTCTCCTGAACTTTTCGCAGCTCAGGAGCGATTTCCATCATCTTACGCTGGCTCTTGATCTGCTTCACGAACAGCGGGAACACCGCTGCGCGCACCACGATCACCAGTCCGACGATCGCCAGCACCCAGGTGACGCCGGCGGCCGCGGGCAGGCCCATCAGAGTCAGCAGCGCGTGCCACGCGACGAGGATGAGCTCCACGACCCACTTCAGCGGCCACAGGATCAGGCCGAACAGATCGAACCCGCCGCCGGAACTCGGCGCGGGGGTGGAGGTGCTTGCGAGCAGAAGGTCAAGACCCACTGTTCAGTCCTTTCGAGCAGGTACGACGAAGCCCGTCGGCGTCAGGTCGTATCGGAAGTGAGCATGCGGGCGGACATCGTCGATGCCGCCCCTGCTCCATGGGTTGCAGCGCAGAACCCGCCACGCGGAGAGCGCCGCCCCCCGCACGGCGCCGTGCTGCTGAACCGCTCCTACAGCGTACGCGGAACAGGACGGGTAGTAACGACACACGTCCCCGTACAGCGGCGAGATGACGGCGCGGTACGCGACGAGGAAGGCGAGCGCGAGATTGCGGGGGATGAGCGGGATGCTGCGCAGCAGATCCCCCGGGTGCAGGTGCGCCGTGCCGAAGGCGTAGGAGGGCAGGGCGCTCATGACCGCTCCGCGCCCTGCATCCGTCGCAGGCATCGCGCGACATCCGCGCGCAGCTCGGCGAAGTCGGCGGTGGCGGATGCAGGAAGGGCACGGATGACGACATCCGTGCCCTCCGGGACCGTGTCGCGCAGCTCCGCGCAGATCGCCTTGAGGCGTCGGCGGACCGTGTTGCGGACGACGGCGGTTCCCACCTGCTTGCTGATGATGAACCCGAACCGGGGTGCTCGCTGCTCGGCGCCGGCCAGCATGGACGTGACCAGGCGCGCGCCGCCGCATCGCGTTCCGCGTCGGACCACCTGGCGGTAGTCGGTGCCGCGGGTCAGACGATTCGGCCGGGCGAGCACAGGGGGTTACGCCGAGAGTTCGGTGCGGCCCTTCGCGCGGCGGGCCGAGAGGATGGCACGGCCGGCGCGGGTGCGCATGCGGGCGCGGAAGCCGTGCTTCTTGGCGCGACGACGGTTGTTGGGCTGGAAGGTGCGCTTGCTCATGAGGATCACTCCGGAACGTGGGTGTCACCGGGGTCTATCTTCCGGAGACAGGGGAACTGCCCAAATGGGCATAAGTCAACCGATTAAGAGTACGTCCCGCGTCCGCGCAGGGCAAATCCACGCCGGGATGCCGTCGCCTGGCCCGGACGTTTCGCACAGCCATTATCCACATCTGTGGAGACGACGCCGGATGACGACACACCCGCGTCTTTCCCGGGACAGGTTGCCAATCCGGGCGCCGATGACTACCGTGGCATCCGAAGTTATCCACAGGGGGAAGACGGCGTCGCCTGGCGACTCATCCACAGCCGCGCCCCCGTATCCCCGCCCGGAGCGCC